>OY968762.1:0-2979520 GCA_963695225.1 Vulcanimicrobiota bacterium
GCGTCGCGGACTTCCGAGGTGCGGCCAAGCTTTCACGCGAGCCTCACGAACCCGGCCGAGCTCCGCGCGGCGGAGCAAATGAGCGAGGCGTTCGGGCAAGCCGGCGACGAGTACAGCGCGTCGAGTGGACGTCGACGGCAGTCGTCGTGCGAGCGGAAGACGCGCGCGAGGTCAGCGGCGCAGCGCAGGCGATCGTGGATGCCCTCGCCGCGTGCGGCTTCTCGGCGACGATCGCCAAAGCCGAAGCCGCCGACGCCTGGCTTGCGACCCTCCCCGGGCAGCGCCGCTACGGGATGCGCACCCATCCGATCGACGCGCTGACGACCGCAAAGGCGCTCCTGCCCTTGCACGAGCAGGCGAAGGGGCCGCGCCACAACGACTCGGAGTCCTTCCCCGCCGAACTCGACGTTCCGTGCGTCTCGTACGGATTGACTCGCGGCAATTCACCGCGTCGGCTTCATCTCAACGTTGCCGACGTCTTCCACGGCATCTCCTGCGGTCGCACTCGTTCGGGAAAGAGCGTGCGCACTTCGTATCTCGCGGGCATGTTCCGCGGACGCCTGCCGCTCGCATCGGTGACGTTGATCGATCGCGGGCTCTCGGCGAGGCCCACCTGCCTCATGCTCGACGGGACCTGCTACGACGTGCTCGGTGCCAACTCGCCGGGCTTCGCCCTCTTCGCCGACGCTCATCGCGAAGACGACGAGGCGCGCGAACTCCTCACGATCCTCGAAGAGATGTGCGAGCTGCAAGGCGTCGCCGTCACGCCGCTCCGCCGCGTCGCGCTCCTCGAGGCAATCCGCACCGTCGCGTCATGGCCGCAGAGAGAGCGGAACCTCTTCGCCTTTGCCGAGATTCTCGGCGGGGGCGACGACGGCTATGTGCTCAAGCCGGCGATTGCCGCCTACGGCCCGGAGGGCGTGCTCGGCGACCTGTTCGATCGGGCGCAGGACTCGTTCGAAACCAACCGCTTCAACGTCATCGACATTGCCCACGTCTCGAGCCTGGGAGCGAAGTTCCTGATCCCAGTGCTGCGCGTCATCTTCTGGCGGCTCGGCGCCCATGAGCGACGGCTCAAGCGCGAGCTCGGCGACGACCTGCACTCCCTCTATTTCGTCGACGAGGCGCACGCGGTCCTGAGGCATCCGATCGGCGCGACATGGGTCCTCGAGCAGCAAAAGGAGGGGCGCAAGCACAACCGCGGCCTCTGGCTGGTCTCCAATTCCGTCGAGGACTTCGCCAGCGTGCCGCGGCTCGACGACTTGCTCAAAGCCTCGCAGCTCCGCATGTATGCCCACGATCCCGGCGCGCTCGACCCGGCGACGTCCGCGTTTTACGCGCAGCTGGGGCTACCGCGCCAAGGAATCGAGATGCTGCCCACGATCGGGCAACGCGCAATCGTTCTGCACGCGCCCGAGGCGGACGCCCTCTGCGAAGTCGATCTGCAGCTCGACGAGGATGTCCTCGCCGTGCTGGGCTCGAGTCGAACGAACACACTCGTCGATCGATTCCGTGAGCTCTACCCGGTCGAGCGGGATGGGCCGCAGCGGTGGAAGGTCGAGATGCTGCGCGCGAACCCGTCATCGCTGGTGCGCGCCGCTGCGGCACGATTCGAAACAATTCTGCACGAAAAGGAGAGATGACTATGCGTCTGCGCAGAGCCTACGCGATCGTCGGTTTAGCGGGTCTCACCATCGGCCTGGCGCTGCCCGCGTCAGCCGATCTCTTGACTATCCCGAGCATGATCCCAGACATATGTGCCTTCGGCCACTGCATACAATTCACACAGTCGGCGGCTTTGGCGTCAGTTCAGCAGGTTATCGGGCAGATCCAGCAGCTCAAGAACGAGGCGCAGAACCTCGCGACCTTACCTCGCTCATATCAGAACGCCGAGGGCGACCTCAACGCGATCCTCGGCACCGGCAAGAGCATCGCGAGAGAGATCGCGGCAATTACGGCAGCCCAAGGCATCTCTGACCAGGCGGAGCAGGATGCCGCTGAAGCCGCGCGTCTTAACGGACTCGCGAGGATCGCTAACGGCCAGCAGCAACAGGCGATTGCGACCAATAGCTACCTTTCGCAACTAAATGAAACCGCCCAGAAGCAGCTGCTCCTTTCAAGCGCGCAGCAGACCCAGTCCGCGGCAACGATGGACGACCTCGTTCAAGCCGCGCACTCTCTTTCGCTGCCCTACGATGGGCCGGAGCCGTAAGTCATGACGAATACCTGGCGCACGATCCTCTGGGCCACAGCCACCGTGACTGCGTGCATTGGAACGTCAGCCGCCGTGCACCACGCAGATGAGGTTCGCATGGTCACGCTAACTGCGAAAGTGTCTGTGCTCAGCTCTCAATGTGACGCGATTCGGCTAAAGCAAGCCCAGGACGCGCTGACGATGCGGCATCTCGTTGAAGCCGCGCACTCTCTCTCGCAGCCGTATCATGGACCGGAGCCGTAATGAATCGCGTCCTGCTCGCGCAAGCCACGACCATTCCGACTCCGCCCTTTGGCGACTGGCTGAACGGATTCGTCGACCAAGTAACCGGTGATGTCAATCCGTGGCTTGCGAACGCCCAACTCATCATGCACGCGCTTTTCGCCGTGTTCCTGATCCTGGTAGTCGTCTTCGCTCTCGCGCGCCGCGCCGTGCAGGATCAGTCCATTGCCGGATGGGGGCACGCGCTGCCACTGATCCTCATGGACTTACTCCCACCGTTTCTTATCGTCTACGCGGCGCCGGCGTTCGTCCTCAACACGCTCTCTGTCGGGCTTGGCCTCGGCTCGTCGATCACCGGCTACGACATGACCGGACCGTCGGCGATGGCAGGAGCATTCGAGAAATGCATGCGGAGCATGTTGGGTGCGCCGTTCTCGCAGCTTGTCACGACGATGACGCAGCCGCCGAGCTTTTCATGGCAATATCTCTCAGACCTGACGGCGGTTCCAGCTCTGGCGCAAGCCGGACTGGCTGAAGAGATCGCCGCTTTCTTCCTCTGTGTGCTTTTCGTCTTACCGACGGCGTGTCTGTGCACGCTGACGTTGGTTTTCGTGGAAGTTGACGCGCTTGTGGTTACGCCGTTTGCGCTCGTCCTGGTGGCCTTTTGCCTCGGCGGCGTGGGTGGAAGTCTCTGGGAGGGGGCACTGCACGCATGGGTGCGCCGGGTCTTCCGCCTAGCCGTTGCGCTAGGCATAGCCGTTATAGCAATGATCGCTATCGGACACGTCAACGATAGTATCGCGGCGCTCAACCCGCTTGACTACAAGACGACGCTCTATGGGTGGCTCGTCGACGTGCTGGAAATCGTCGTCGTCGGCGGACTCACGGCTGCTATCCCTTTTGCGCTGGACGCCGGCATTTCTGGCGCGTTCGCCTTCGGCGCGGGTGTCCCCAAGGTCAATATCTCCCGCGACGTCTACGGAGCCACGGCAAGAGTGCTCATGCGTCGGTTCGCGAGATGATGCGGTTTCTGGTCGAGCTTGTTCGCACGGTCCTCGATGTGCGCGACGAGCACAAGCGTCGTGGGAAGGCCAGGCAGCATCCAATGGACGATCCGGCCGTTCCCCGCGCGCCCTCCGATCCCCTGAGCCTGCCGACACGAGGCGATATTCTTGGCCGACGCATCGAGCCATAAGAGAGGGACCTAATGAGCGCTCGTGCAGATCTTTCCGCCGTTGGACGTTACCTTGACGCGCAACAGAATGACCTCGTCGATGGAGGCGGTCGCTCCCGGCGGCCCACGATTCATAAGGTATCGGCGTATAATCCCGCTCGTTCGGAGGCGTGGTGCGGTTACGATCCGGGCAGCGGCGAGTATTTCGGTCGCGTGCGGGACCATCGCGGTTGGGTCTATCGCGAGCGAACGGCTGACCTGCTAGCGCTCGTGCGCGGCCTTCGGCAGTATGCTCACATCCCGCCGGCTGCCGTGGAGGTCTTGCGCGCTGAGCGCGTGTGCCGCGACAACCTCCCGCTTTCCGGAAAAGAGGTTGATTGGACCGACCACGTCCGGCTGCGAGTCGACCACGTGCTCGAAGGGATCGCGCTCGATCGGCTCCCCGAGCTTGACCGGGAAGCCCTCGAGCGTCACATCTCCCCCCTGCGAGCCGTAGAGGGACACGGAATGCGGATCATCGGCACCTTCGACCATGATGCGCGGATGCGCACGCTAGGGGACGACGGCCGGGAATACATGGTCGAGGCGAAGCGGTTCCCGCTGCTTGCACAGTTCAATGCCGATGGTCGGCTCGTCGACGCGGCGATCGTCTTCGACGTTGCCGGCGATGGAAAGACGCGCTACCTGGCACAGTACATCGACGCCGCGCACATTCAGACGCTCTCGCAAGCCGGGAAGCTGCATCTCGAGCCCGGCGTCGAGCTCTCGCCGGCGACGCTCGGCCGGACGCAGGACCTTACGCCGGAACCGGACGACGAGCTCTCGCAACGGCGCGCGCAAAGCCAAGGGATGCGCCGGTGAAGAAAGGGTTCGAGCTCTACCAGCTCCCTCGCACCGTCGGTGATGGCCGCCTACATCCATTCGCGATCCTCGCAGTCGTGCTCGCGATCGTCGGCACGAACTTAGTCGCGAACGAAGTGGTCGCGATCGCGCTGCGTTACAATCCGACGCTTGGCCATGCGGTCTTTAGTGTCGGCCCGCTGCGCGTCTATGCCCCGTGGGCGTGGCTCGTGTGGGGATGGATGTTCCTTAACCCGCTCAGCGGCTACGACTACGCGCATCACGCCGGCCGTTGGCCGGACGTCGTCTACGCCGTGTATTGGCGCCTGCCCTACGTTTTCGGCGCGGGTGCGATCGCAACGATCGTCGCGCCGATCGCAGCGCAGCTCATTTTTGGGCGCCGGCGCCAGGATGTCGGCGAGCTCGTCGACTCGGCGCACTTCGCCGACACGGCCGAGTTGCGTGAAGCCGGCCTACTCACGGCCGCCGCGGGGCCGATCATTGGCGCGTGGCCGTCGGGACCATTCGGACTCTGGCGCAAGCCACTCCGCTATGCTGAGGCGCTCGGCATAAACTACATCGGGCCGAGCGGTGACGGCAAGAGCAGCTTCCTTCTCATCTCCAACCTGCTCGTACCGTTGCGCGACAGGCGCGCGCGCGCCTGGGATAGTCGCCGCCGGCGAGCCGAGACGTGGGGCGAGGAGCCGAGTTGGGTCATCTTCGATCCGACCGGCGAACTGTTCGAGAAGACCTCACGCTATCAGCGGGATATCCTCGGCAAGCAGGTTTTCCGGCTCGATCCGCTTTCGAGCGGCGACGGTCTTGCGAAGTGGAACCCCTGTTGGTCCATCGCGCTCGGCACCGACCGCGAGCAGCAGGGATGCCGCCGCGTGCTCACCGACATCATCGACCCGCAGGGACGCGGGCTCGTCACGTATTGGGACCGCGAGTCCTGCGCCTTCGGCGACGCGCTGATCGCGTTCATCGGCTACCAGAGCCTTTACATGAATGACCCCACGCTCTTTTCGCTGCCGGGACTGACCGATTACATCTCGCAGTTCGACACGATCGAGGACCTTTGTGACGACGTCATGGGGACGTACCACGACCCGCACGGCGTCTTCGGATGGACGACAGCCGACGGAAAGCCGACGAAGTACCGGTCATGGATTGTCGACGCCACCCGCATTATGCGGAACAAGGGCGACTCGCCCGAGGAGCGGCGAGGCGTCTTTTCGAGCCTCGTCCAGCACCTTTCGCTGTACCGCGATCCCGTGCTGCGGCGCAACGTTTGCGAGAGCTCCTTTAGCTTCGCGGCACTTGCGAACAGTGCGCGCGCCGGCGTCGTCTACATCGCCGCGCATCCGATGGACATTCCAATCTTGCAGCCGTACCTGCGCACCGTCACCCGAGCCGCGCTGCGCGAACTCATCGGCAAGACGAGGACCGACGGCGACGGCCGCACCGTGCGCGACAATGTGCGCGCCACGATCCTCGCGCTCGACGAGGCCGCCGTTCTCGGTAGGCTCGACGAACTCGAGCTCGTCGGTGGGTACCTCCGTAAGTTCGGCGTGATTTTGTGGCTCTTTTGGCAGGCCACGAATCAGCTTACACGCCTGTACCCGGAGGAGTCGTTCAGCGAAAATCTGGGCGTCCACATCTGGGGTCGGCCCCAGACGCCGAAGGCGGCCGAGCCGATAAGCGAATCGCTGGGGCAGTTCTCGACGCTGCTCACTCGCACGACGTCCTCCGGAAGTCGATGGAGCGCGACACCGCTCGATCACGTCTCTGCGAACGCCGATGTCACGACGCGCCAACTCCTCACGGTCAACGAAGTGTTGCGTCTGCCCCCGTCCCAGATTCTGATTCGCTGCGCCGGCTTGCTCATCCGAGCGCACAAGTACTTCTTCTTTCGGCAGCCGCAGCTTCGCCGGCGCGCCAAGATGGGCGCCGTCGAGCGCTCGGACGTCGCGACGACCGAGCCGCTCTTTCACACGGTCTTGCGTTCCGAGCTCGGCGAGGCGCGCTTCAAGCGTCTGCTGCAAAGGCCGGCTGCACCCGACCTGCGGCCGCCGCCGCGGCCGCCGAAGCCGTCACCCACGCCGGAGCAGGCCGCGCAACTCGCTGCCGCCGCCGCAATCCGGGCTGTAACTGCGGCCGCCAAGGTCGTTGCCTCAGCGCAGCAGCCAACGAACGGCTCCGCGGCGCCTCCGCCGGCGGTTGCAGACGGAGTCGACGCGGTCGACGCGTTCCGGCAGCTCCAGGAGCGTCGCAGTGTGGGAAACTAGCGTCCGCCTCGAGCGCGAGCGGAGCCGGGAACTGGCGCACGGTGCGTTGCTCGATCGGCTCCTCGGGCCGCTCGCGCAATACCTTGGCGACCCGCTGACGCAGAACGTCAACGTCAACGCCGACGATGCCATCGTTGTCGAGCACGGCGAGCGAGGAAGATTCTATGCCTCCGAGACGATGAGTTGCCGCGAGCGGCAATCCCTCGTGACATACCTTGCGGGTCGCAACGATCGCGAGATTCATCGCCTCTGCGCCACCCTCGAGTGCGACCTGCCGGAATACGACACACGGGTGCAAGCCTATTGCGCGCCCGCCGGCGAGGCATGGGAGATTATGCTCCGACGCCACGCCGCTCGCATCTTCACGCTCGACGACTACGTCGAGCAAGGGCGCATGACGCCGACGCAGAGGAACGCGATCGCCGCCGCGATCGCCGCGAAGGCGAACCTGTTTATCGGCGGTGCGTTCAACACCGGCAAGACAACGCTCCTCAACGCCTGTCTAGCGGAGGCCGCGCGCGTCTACCCGGGCGATCGGCTCGCCGTGGTGCAAGACCGGCGCGAGCTGAAGCCCTCTCACCGCGATCGCATTATGCTCTTCGCCCGATTCGAACAGCTGCGTCACGACGCGCATGGGAACCGCTCGCGCTATATCTACGACTTCGGTGACGCGCTCGAGGGACTCGCACGCAGCAGCGCCGATGCCCTCGCGTGGGGCGAGATCCGAGATCCGCGGTCAGCGATCGGCATAACGCTTGCGCTCAATCTTGGCCTCTCCGGGCTGATGAGCACGATACATGCCGACTCCGGCGTGGCGATCCTCGAGCGAATCGAAGAACTGCTCACCGAGGGCGGCCGCGTGCCGCAGCGCAGTCGCATTGCGCGCGCGGTCAATTTCCTAGTCCACATGAGCCTCAACCGCGTAACCGGCAGACGCCGGGTTGGTGAAGTTCATCGCGTCGCCGGCGTCGACCGGGCGGGCAACTACGTTCTTGAGGCGGTCGCCTAAGAGCACCTAACGCACATGGAGATGTTCTATCATGGCTGCCTATAATCGCGTTATCATTGTCGGAAACCGTACGCGGGATCCTAAGATCCGCTGCGTCGACGGCGGCGGGAAGGCCGGAGGCGTGGTCGCTAGTGCTTGACTCTCAGCCGTCGGACCTCATCTTCCTCACAACACAACAGCTCGCCGACTTTGCACGCGCGGTCGGCAGGGCATCCGCGGACGAAGCCGCGGAGAAAGTGTTGAAAGGCCTTCAAGCCGAGGGAAGGCTCAAGCCACAAGAGACAACGACGATAGCGGTCGGTCCCCTTCTCATCGACCTTGCTGGTCAGGAAGCCAGCATCGACGGCGAGCGGCTGCAAACGACGCCGCGGGAATTCGCCTTGCTGGCCGCTCTCGCGCGTCACGCAGGTCAGGTCCTCACGCGTGACAAGCTGCTGGACCTGGTGCATCCCGATCCGGGCGCTCCCAACAGCGATCGCATAATCGACGTGTTTGTGCTACGGCTCCGCAAGGCGCTGGGTGAGCACGGGGCGATGATAGAGACGATTCACGGGTCCGGCTACAAGCTAAGGCGACCACAATTGGGCCAGCGAGCTGTTGAAGGGGGCGTGCTAACGCAACGCCCGGAGGCACGGATCATCGGTGAATTCGTGCAGGACGCCGGCGTCGCAGGGCTACGCACGAAGGATGGTCGAGGGTACGAGGTTCTAAACCTTAAAACCGATCAGGATGAGCGTCGCCGAGAAGCGGCCCTCTCGGTCGGAGCCGCCACGCATCGAGTCCGCGAGACGACTTATCCAACGTTGACGAAAAAGGAGCTCGTCGATTTTGCCCGTGCAGTCGGCTTGGAATCCGCGGACAAAGCCGCGGCGAAAGTCTTGGGAGGCCTTAAGCCGGCGGAGAGACTCGAGCCGCCCGAGGTAACGACGATAGCAGTCGGTCCACTTGTCGTCGACCTCGTAGGTCACGAAGCCAAAATCGAGGGCGAGCGCCTTCAGTTGAAGCCGAAGGAGTTCGCATTGTTGGCGGTCCTGGCACGTCATGTGGGTCAGGTCCTCCCGCGTACCAGGCTCGTCGAGCTCATTTATCCTGATCCCGGTGCTGTCAAGGACGACCGGACAATCGACGTGCATGTCGCAAAGCTGCGCAAAGCGTTGGGCGAGCACGCAGCGCTGGTCGAGACCAGTCCCGGCTTGGGCTACAAGCTGATGCGGCCACAGTCCGAACAACGCCACGAAGCACGAGTTATCGGAGAGTTCGTACAGGAGACCGGCATCGCAACGCTCCGCGCCGAGGACGGTCGAGCGTATGACGTCGTTCCGAATCGCTATCCGCTCGTCGCGGAGATCGACCGAGATGGGCAGCTTCAGAAAGCCGCTATCATGCTCGATGTCACCGATCGTGATACCGGTAAACAGAAGTACCTCGCGCAGTTCATCGGGACCGGCGAGATACAAAGCCTAGCTCAAGCCGGAAAGCTGCAACTCGAGCCCGGTATCGAGACACTGCTGCTCACACGAGGCCGCGGGCATGGCTCGAGACTTGAAGCGGAACCGCTGCAAGATCCGCCTGAGCAGCGCCGCTCGGCGAGCCGTCGGCTTCGTTGAGGACTGACGATTAGATAGCGCGCAGGGTCGCGGCCGCCAAGACCTTATAGCGTGCCGCCGTCTCAGCGAAGATGACCTCCGCGGCGCGTTCGAGCACCGCCGGCTCGACGAGGTCGCCGATCGTCTCACGCAGCGCGATCGGGACGGCGGCCTGCATCGCGCGAAAGACATCATCGGGGAGTTGCCCGATGACGCTAATTACGTGCTTGACGTCCTCGGCGGTCGCCAGCGCCTTGGGATCGAGAGTTTGGTCCATTGAGTTATCCTCGCCCAGAGATTTGACCTAGAAATCACTAGGATGTTTCATTGTTGCTTCCGTCGTCCCATTCGCTAAGGTTGCACCTCGCTGGTTCTTGGTCTCTCGCGGAGACAGCAGGTGGTCTTGACCGACTTGTAAGCGTGTTCGTGAACGTAATTCTCTCTGCTGTCTCTTCTTAGACAGATATCTCGGTCTGTCTACTGTCTTATCCGACATTGTCGGTTGGCTCTTGCCGACAAGAAGAATCGGTAACGGTCCGACTTGGTCTGTCAGTTGGATGCATAAAAGAGCCCGACACTGCTTGGTGTGTCAGGCTCTGTGCTGGTCGGTATGGTGACGGGCCGGCCTAGCTGGGCGGTGCTCCAAACCGCGCTCGGCAGAAGGCGATCATTCCCTTTGAGGAGACGCCGTGACGCCTTAGTCCGGCGAGGTCGAGGGGGCTGCCGCCCGCTGCATGGTCCTCAAAGAGCCGAGCGACCTCCGCCTGATCGCCCGGTGCGAGCTTGGCGAACGCACGGGCGAATTGTCCGGCGCCGTCATCCTCGTCTGCTCGCGTCCAGATCCAATCTTCGCGAAAAGCTGTGCGGATCAACGCGATGGGCTTCCGCGCCGGTTTTCGACTCTGCGTGCCACAGAAGCGCGGGTCGGTAACGATGCGTTGGAGTTCACTCTCGGCAGCCCCGAGGTCACCGCCAACGTGTTCCAGGCACCTCCGGTAGAACTCATCGCAGATTTTTGCCGCCTGGCCAACAGTCGTTCCAGGTTCGCTTCGCCGCGCAAGCTCAAGGACACGGTCCGTCGCCCACCTTCGGACTTCGAATGCCTGGTCTGGTCGAGACAACTGACCGACTGTGTCGGTCAGTTTCGAAGATGCCGACTGCGCGAAGCGTCCGGCATCGTCGGTCGGTTGGACGCGTTGACTCACGCCGGACGGTCCGGTGTTCTCGATCGGTTTTGACGAGGCGGCATGCGACTGTAGCGGAGCATCGGAAACATGCTGCTCAGAAGTCGATTGCCTTGCGAACGTCTCGACGACGAGGGTAGCGGTAATAGGGGTCTGTTGGATTGAAGCGACGACGACGGCGCCTATCAGGGCGCTCTCGAGCTCAGCGGCTCCGGTGACCTGCAATTCGCTCGCGATCGCCCGTAGGACCTCAGGCGCGACGGTGACATCGTTGAGCCTCACGATTCCGTTGAGGATCATCAGCCTTGCCTCGAAGTCACTTTCCGGCGGTATGTCGTCCACGCTCGGAACCGTCCGACAAGGCCGGGCGGTTTGCGACGTCTCCGCCTCCGGAAGTGACCGACTACGTCGGACAGTTCCCGGCTCTCGGACGGCCTCTTCGAGCGCAAATGCTGTTTGCAGTTCATTCTTCTGCACAGCGCGCATGCCGGCGGCGCCCGTCGGGACGCGCTTGGGCCGCTGGATCATTGAGAGCGGCACGCATTCCTCGTCGCGCAGGTCCTGGCACCGGAGGATGATGTAGCGGTTACGGCGGCCTCGAGTGTGCGCAACCTGGATCAAGGCATGAGCTCGTCCGCAGTGCCAGCATGGATGCGGCCGAGCGCACTCCTTCGCGAGTCCCTGTATGGTCTCGTACGTCCAACCGTAGTCGGCGACGAAATCGCCGGCGCAGAGGTTGTGCGGCCGGAAGGGCGTCTGCCCTTCACGTTCGGATTGGCTCACACGACGGCCGTCGGTAGCCAAACCTTGGCGCGAAATGATGACGCTGTAGAAGTAGGCGGCCGCCGGCGAGAGCTCAGAGCCGATCCTTCCCCTGCCGTCTGGGCCGATGCGCGAGAGTTCAGTGTAGACGGGCACGAATGGTTGATGGCGACGATCTAGGAAGCATCGCGGCGGGTCGACGGAAGCGAGGTGCCGCGTTCCGAGCGTCGTAGTCCGATCGACGGCGGCGTTCATAGCTCGCGCTTCAGCTCCTCCGCTTGGGTGTCGGCGAGCCGCCGCAGCGTGTTGGTCGCACGATCCCGCGCGATCATCATGCCTTCGGGCGCGACCGCTTGCGCCGATATCCGTGTACGCCACTTCCGAGTCACCGCGTGGAACGCTCGTCACAAGCTCCACGCGATGCTCGTCACCCTTAAGCGTTCCATCTTACTTCGAATCGTGCAGGCGATTTACACGCCGTCTCCGTTTACCGGTGGAAGCTTGACCAGCTTGTAGCCCACCCCGCGAATCGTCTCGATAAGACCAGCGTTTCTCCCTAACTTCAGCCGAAGCCGCCGTATGTGAACGTCGAGTGTGCGGTCGCTTTCGAGATTCTCGCAATTAGGCCAGACGAGCTCGAGCAGGCGTCGGCGCGCCAGCACCTTGCCGGTGTTCCGTGCGAGAACGTTGAGCAGCGCGAACTCCCTTGGCTTCAGGGGAAGACGGTGCCCCTCAACGTGCGCCTCATAGGCCTCCACGCTCACCGTCAAAGGTCCCGTAACGATGGTGGCAGCGACATCCAAGTTCGCCGGCGTTCGCGGGTCCCTCGCCACGCGCGCTTTGGCGATAACGCCTTCTGCGAAAGCCTCCAGCTCCGCTTGTGTCAAGACGATCAGTTCGGCCGCAGCCGCTCCAAAGTGACCGAGAGACTTTGACATATACTGTGCCTCCGCGTGAGCGTCGCGACAGCGATCGAAGACCGTTGCGGCCGCGCCGCCGATGCGTTTCATCAGCGCGACGCCGGCAGGTGGGGATGTCGCCTCGTCAGGCTTTGCGTCAATCATCCGCTATGCAAAAAAACACGTTGGTATCGCGCGGCTAACGCCGCAGTTAAATCGCCGCGCTACACTTCACTTCAGAAAGGAGCACCAGCGATGGAAACGGATCATTCCGAGCTTGCGCGTTGGCATGAAGCGCTGGCCGAACTCGTCGCCCTGGATCTCGTGGAAGAGGTCGTCCTTCCGGGCGAGACCGAGCCACGATATCGTGTCTCGTTTTCCCTGGCGGACCGTCCAGCAGAAAATTCGCGTCGCAATCCAGAGAGTTGACCAGGATGCGTACAGACGTCCAGGGCGATGCACGCAGCGGCTTTGGGCCCCGACAGGTTTGTCGCCGTTCGCACTGTGGCGAGCAGCGGATGTGATCGCAACGGAGATCGCAAAGTGGCGGCGGGTGCTGCATGAAAGTTGCTCGCTCTTCGTTATCATCTGAGTGCGGAACTAGGACGGGTAGGCTGCCTAACTGCTTCATCGGTGGTTGAGAACGAACAGACGTAAGGTATGCCGTGAAACACGCCGACCGAGCTCAGCTCAGTGCCTTAGGTGAGATTGCGGGATGCAGAGGGTAACGAAGTCTCGCACGGGTGCGGCGGCGTCTTGCGGTTTGTCGAGCATCTCATCGGAATTTTCGAAAAAGCCGACCGCAGTGCGCACTGGCAATGAATGGCGCACTAAGGTTGCGGGTCTACAGCCCGTGCTGGTTGCGAAAGGTCAGAACGGCCTTGGGCGGATCTTGCCGCGCGGCGACCGCGCAGTAAGCGACCTCGACCGGTCGAAGTCCCGCAATATCTCGAACTTCCTGGCTGGGCACGCGCTGGATGGGAACAGCGCCCGGAACTCCGGCGGGATGGGACCTTGAGAGTCATTGCGCCTCCATTGGATGACAAACGCGCTTAGGCGGCGGCAAGCACTATTAATGCGTTACTAGCAGTATTTGTGCTACTGCCCGCAGTATGAGGCCTGTAAGTGCCGCAGTCAAGGCTTGCCAGCAATAAAACTGCGGATGTCGCACCCTAGTAGTAGCGGTGCGAGAGCCCGTAAGCTGGAATGGCGTCTATGAGCTGCAGGAGGTTGGGATGGGACACGACGCCAGGCCGTTCGCCCTGGTCGTGCGCTTCACGGTGCGCCCAGGAGCCGAGGCGGAATTTGACGCCCTCGTGGCCGAGACGGTCGCGGGAATCCGCCACCACGAGCCCGGCACTCTTATCTATGCCTGCCACACCGTGCACAGCCAACCGCGCCAGCGGATCTTCTACGAGCTGTATCAGGACCGGGGCGCTTTTGAGGCGCACGAGCAGAGTGCGCATACTCGCCGGTTTCTCGCCAAACGCGACGCGCTGCTAGAGGCTACCGAGGTGGACTTCCTGGCCTTCACCGACGGCAAGACCCCGATTACGGCGCAGGTGGCCGGCCGAGATGGCTGATGCCCAGCTGGTCGGCGAGCGGATCGCCTACCACCGCAAACGGCTGGGACTATCCCAGGTCGAGTTCGCCGGGCTGGTCGGCCGGTCTGACAGTTGGGTATCCCAGGTCGAGCGCGGCGTCCGTCCTGTCGACCGGATGTCGGTTCTGCAGCGAGTCGCCGATGTGCTTAGCGTGACGGTCGCCGAGCTGCGAGGTAACGGAGAGGCAAGCGATGTTAACGCGCGGCCGGAGGCCCTCGACACGATCAGACTTGCATTGACCGGGCATCCCGCGATCGCGCAACTGCTAGGAACGGCCACTGTCACCGCGCCCGCGCAACAGATGGAGACCTTGCGCCGCCAGCGCGCCGGCATCTGGGAACTAGTCCACGCTAGCCGCTACGGCGACGTGGCGCCCATCCTGGCCGCGCTTATTCCCAGCCTGGAGACCGCCGTCCGCACAGCGAGCAGCGAGCAGGCCGAGGCACGTGAGCTGCTTGGCGACACCTATCAAGCCGTCGCTGCCTTGATGGTAAAGATCGGCGAAACGGACGCGGCCTGGATTGCGGCCGACAGGGCCGGGTTCTGCGCCGAAGCGGCCGGGTCACCGCTCGCTGTCGCGGCTAGCATGTTCCGCATGGCGCACGTGTTCTTGGCCTTGGGCCAGATTGACCAGGCCCACCACGTGGCCACCAGCACCGCCGTAGCCCTGCAGCCGAAGGTCGCCGCAGACGCACGACCGGAGATACTTTCGCTTTACGGGGCATCTCATCTAATTCTGGCCGTTGCCGCCGCGCGAGACAACAACCGCAGCGAAGCCCACGACCATCTGGACATTGCCCGGAAAATCGCCGAGCAACTCGGCGAGGACCGCGACGACTACGGCACTGAGTTCGGTCCTGCCAACGTCGCCGTCCACGAAATCAGCGTCGCCGTCGAACTCGGCGACGCCGGGAGGGCCATCGAGCTAGCTCAGCAGGTCAGCCCTACGAACCTTTCACCCGAACGGCAGGCCCGGTATCAACTGGACTTGGCGCAGGCCTATGCCATGCGGCGGCAGATCGGCGAGGCCCTCCGCGCGCTTCAAGAAGCCGAGCGCATCGCACCAGAGGAAGCCCGCGTCCACTACGTCGGCCGCGCCGTCGCCCGCGATCTGCTTCAGCTATCCGGCGTGCGGTCACGGCCCGAGCTCCGCGACCTCGCGGAACGATTCGGCGTACTGCCCTAACTTCGCCCCCAACGGCGTCGATTACGTCTCGGCGTATGTCGATCGTCGCTCTCATCGCAGGAGTCTTCTGGATCGCGGCGCTCGCCACGCTCAGCGTCTCAGCGAAACTCTCCCTTCCGGATTCGGTTCGGGGGCCTTTCGAAAAAGCGAGTTGGCCGCGCTCGACGTCGAGGACCTCCGCTTTACGTCGGCCGGGCTCTACGTCTGGGTCGCGGTTGCCAAGAACGATCCGGGGAAGAAGGTGCGCGAGCCCTACGTGCCGCGGCTATCCAAGACGGAGTTGTGCGCGGTCGCGGCGCTGGAGGCGTGGCTCGATGTTGTCGGCGCTCGTAGACAACGTTAGCCCGAAACAACTGTCTTGCTTCTCGGCGGGGTCCTCGGCGGCATAATCAGGATATGTTATTCGGATTGAGGCGGCGTTCTGGGCGGCAGCGCAAGTTCAACGGCGCGGACTCGAATTTAGGACGGAACAGTCATTCTGCTCTCGGCTATTGTCCGTAAGTGAATCATTGCCCGCTGTAGCGAATCCAATGTCGGACGTGAATGAAAAGCGTCGTCGAGTAGCGGCAAGAAAGGACCGCCATCAATAGATAGCGCGCGGATATCGTCCAGCGATCGCTGCAGCCTCTGATGAAAATTGTGAGACGACTCCTTGCTGTACGCTACAGCGATCCGGATGTCTTCGAGCATCTGCAAGTTACGCGTCCGCTCAACCTCACCTAATTCGGGCCGCCTTTCGATCGCTGAGCCCTCGGCTCGGAGCTCACGCAGAAACCCCTCTATCTCTAAGCAGAGAGCGAGGGCGCGGTCGCGTGCGTCTAATATGTCGGTATGGCGAAGTCGCGAGTTTTCTGCTTGACTTTCTTCTAGACGCTGGCGCAACTCTGCATAACGGCGCTCCTCCTGAGTTGCTCTCTCCCTGCCCACGCGCTCCTGAGCGCGTGCACCTCTCTCCCCAACAACGATAGCCCACAAACCGCAAAGCACGATAACGACACCGCTGCAAACCTGAAGCACTTGCCCGGATGTTACGAAGCCTACGGAACCAAGCATCGCGATAATCACGATAGGCGTGTTTTCCGATCGTTGGACTTTGCGCGTCGCGACGAGTAAAACCAGCGCCGCCAGTACTGCTCCGCCAGTCCACCAAAGCCAGGTTGTCGAGACAGAGGCGTTGTTTTGCGGACCACCCACCTCAGAGGAGGTGCGTGGTATCGGCCGCTCGTCGGTAGCTCGCGCGGCCGGGGTACACTTGGGCGCAGGCGACTGCATATCACTAACGTACCGCTCGCCCACTGGCTATGCCTATTAGATGTAACCTCGGAGTACGTCGGACCGACCGACAAAAAAAGGCTACGGTTGCCCGTAAAACTCCGGCGATCGCCTGCACATGGCGCCCAAAGACGCAATGCGGCTCTCGCGCTCGACGCTGCGCCGGCGGTTCGCCGCGATCGTGAGCTGCCATTCAATTACCGGGCTGGGGGCGGCCACGGAGTCGAAGCGCCGGCGGGATCCGCGATCTACACGTTCGCTCACTCAGCGGGTTGCGATTGCTTTTGCGCCGTATTGAAGGCTTATGTTCCTCGGACGCTATTCTTGACCGCGTCTACCGCGCTACGCGCTTTCGTCACCAATCCGCCGCAGCCAGACGACTCTGCTCGCTGGGCGCTGTACACGCTCGATGCGACTATTGTTGCTGTTGTCGTTGGCATTGCCGGTGCGTTCGCTGGTATCTGGCTTCTACGGCTTAACCTTCTGAAGCCGCGTATCACAGTCACTCTTTGGGAGCGCTTCCGTGCGCTGAACTTCACGGCGGTGTCGTATCAGTACGGCCTGCCTCGAGCACCCGTCATGTTCGTTCCCGAGTTGCAAGTCAACAACGACGGAGAGGCAGCGGCGAAATCCGGATACTACGTCACGCTGTGGTTGCCAAAGGCATATACGTTCGAGCCAGCTTCGTTAACCACGAACGGTTGGTCGCTCTTCACGATGAAAGAGTCGTTCAATTCGGAGCCTTCCGAGCACTATTGGCGGATCGATCGATTCGTGGCCGAGCCGCTCTTCGTCGGGCATCCTGTACGTGTGTCATCATTTTCAATCATATCCGAAGAGGGCGAAGGTGACTTGCACATGCGATGGCGCGTTTCATACGAAGGGGGTCAGGCGCCGCCGACCGGCATCGAACCCGGTCGCATTGACTTCGGAGTTCGGTTGCCCTGAGAATCACGCGCTCGTCGGTCGTCGCGCGGTGACGCCCTTTTTCGACTTTTAGCGATGGCGAGCACTTACTCGGCACAGAGTAGGTCGAAGACCTTGCGCACCGTTGTTGCGTCTTGCGCAAGGCCCAGGAGCGTCAGACCCGTTAACGGTCATTTTCAGGTGGACTAACCTTTGCAATGCCACGGCTCGCGGGGTCACGGAACGGGTCGGTACCGGGCTGGGCCTCAGGTATGACTAGAGCCCTGAGCAATCGCTCCGGGCTCCGTCAGTCAGATTAGAGGTCACCCTGCGGCGCTTGCGCGCCCTCGAACTATTTCTGCCCCGGTTCGAGCCTACGACACCACCCACGAGAGGTGGTTAACAATCGGGCAGGGACGGTCGCGTTCAAAAAGTGGGTCAACGGATCGCCCTCCTTTTCGGTACGCAATCATTTACGCTTCCAGGCCCCTGTAAGTTAGCGCGATTGAGCCTTCATGCCCCAGCTTCACCAGCCCCTGTTCTAGAGCATAAGGATCTGTGGGATGGAACCTGCCAGCCGGGAGGCACCTTCACTCGGCGGCCAGGAACGACCAATCCCGCGGACGGAGCGCCCTATGGAACCCGATGCTCTCCGTCTCGAACGAAATGGGGTCAGGTTACGCCGAGCCCACGAATTCTGCGAGGATCAGAAGGTGCTCGCGCCAGCCGAAAGGGCCGTGACGGCGCTGATCTCGTCGTCGCCGTGAAGGCGTGCCGTTGCTGCTTTGAGGATGCCAGACGTTTGGCACACCGGTGCTGGATGATGGGCCCGCTTGGCCGGCGAGAGATTGCTGCTCTGAACAGCTCATCGCGGCGCAAACCTGCGGAAGAGCCGGCCGCACCTTACCGTCCCGGATACGGGCTCTTGAAAAGACTCGCGGCGCAGGTGTCACGATTGACCACTTCGCGATGACCTCTCTGTGAGGGCCAAGTTCCAGGTCGGACCCGGATTCACGCAAAGCTCAGAGAAAGACCGTGATGCACACGACGATTCAAATCGAAATCAATGGCCATCCCCACGAGATCCACCACACCGCCCGTACCGGAGCCGAAATCAAGGCCCTCGTCGACGAGGAGCACGGGGAACTGTTCCGCCTCGACGGCCATGAGCGTCATCCCGTCGGCGATGACGAGATCGTGCATTTGCGCGAGCGCGAGCGCTTCGAAATCGTCCACCGTCACCACCACGTCTCGATCCGCATCGAGGTCGACGGCGACCCGTACATCTCGCACCACGAGGTCCGCACGGGCGCCGAAATCAAGACGCTCGCGCACCGCCCGCCCGGCAACCTGCTGTACCGCCTCCGGCCGGACGGCCGGCGCATCAAGATCGGCGACGACGAGCCGGAGCACCTCGAGGAGGGCGAGCGCTTCATAACGGTCCCGCCAGTGGGCCACGCGAGTTGAGCCCCGCCGAGGAGCGAACGCTCGAGACCGCGTTTGGCCCCGGCGTCCGCGAAGTGGTCGACGACTGTCGTCGCCTCATTATCCTGCCGATCGTGACGCTCCCCGCCGGTTCGAAGCCGGCGGCGGCGTTCGCGATCTACCACGCGTCGGCGCACGGCGGCTATTCGACCCGGCTCTTTTTCGAAACGCCTATCTGCGGCGCGAACGGCGTCACGCTGCCGACGGTGACTGAAGTGCTCTGCGGACGCACGATGTTCGCCGCGAGCTACAACGGCGTTCCGGCCGACCTGCCGCCGCACCAGGGAATCCTGGCGCACCTGCGCCTCTACGAGGCCGCACCATGATCGACGCCGCTCTCCGATTCGTGACCTGGATGTTTGGGCCAGCGCAGCCGAGGGCGACGGCGACGGCGTCGGCCAAGGCCGAGCCCGACCGGCACCGGCTGCATATTCCGCGGTCGGTCATCCACGAGCTGCGCGAAGTAACACGCCCGAATCGGCATCGGCTTGAACCGCTCGCGTTTCTCCGGGTTCGTTTTGCGTCGGAAGATAGCCGAACAGTGGTCGTCGCCATCGGCGTTCTTCCATTCCCCGATGAGGCGTACGTCGACGGACCCGCTGGCGCGAATTTCAGCACCGAGTGGGCGATAGACGTGGCGAACGAGGCCGCATCCGGCAACATCGGCTTGATGCTCGTCCACTCGCATGGCGGCCTCGGCATGCCGATGTTCAGCGGCGTCGATGCGCGCACCAACCGATCGATCATGGCGATGCTTGCCGTGGGCGTCGAGACGGCGCCTTTCGGTGCGGTCGTCCTGAGCGGCACTGACGCCCGCTGCGTTCTCGCGGTCCACGGCAGCTTGACCGACATGAAGGTCGTCGTCGTGCCGGACTGCTTCGGCGAACTGCGGTGAGCGCATGAACACGATGAGCCGCATGAGCTTTCTCGGCAACGGCCTGACCTGGCTGCGGGAAGCCACGGTCACCGTCCTCGGCGCTGGTGGCGGGGGGTCCCACCTCGCCCAGCAGGTCGCGCATCTAAGCGTCGGGCGGCTCGCCCTAGTCGACTTTGACCCGCTCGAAGACCACAACGTCAACCGCGTCGTCGGAGCCAGCTATGGGGACGTCGGTGAGTTGAAGGTCGAGCTGCTCGCCGAGCGCTTCCGAGACCTCGGAACCCGAGTCATCCCCGTGCCCCACAAGGCGGAGTCCCGTGAAGGTCGCCGCTGGATCGAGCAAAGCGATGTCGTCTGCGGCGCAGTCGACGGCGCGCGCGCCAGAAACAACATCGAAGGCTTTTGCCGAGCGGCCCTCGTGCCATATATCGACATCGGCCTGAAGATCCACGTCGCCGGCGACGAAACGACGATCCTGGCGATCGGCGGCCAGATCGTGACATCGGTTCCGGGCGGTCCGTGCCTCCGGTGCGCCGAGGTGGTCACGGACGAAGCGCTGCTGCTTGACCGTCAGGAATATCTTGCGGGGCGCCCCGAGCAGCAGGTTGTCTCGCTGAACGGCATCCTCGCGTCACAGGCCGTGAGCGGGATGCTCAGCCTCATGACCGGCTACGCGCCAGGCTTCCCGGTCCCGGCAGTCATCCGGTATGATGGCCTCACGCACACCATGAAACCGGACCCGTACATTCACGCCCCGTGTCCGCATTATACGCTCGATGCCGCGGGCTGGCGGACCATCCTCCCGCCGCGGATCGCCGCCGCGTGACGAATACGTCGACCGTCGTCGAGATTCTCGACGAAGCAAGAATTACCGGCGACTACGACCGCCTGATGCGGTTGCTCTACGCTTTCCTGCTCGGCGACGTCCCCAGCAAAGACGAGATCATTCAGGAAGCACTTATCGAAATCGCAAAGAAGCTTCGCAACGGTGAGCCCAGCTTTCTCCTAGCACCGAAGCTGCGGGGCATCCTGAACATGTGCGCTCGGCGCCGTCGGAGCGAGCAAGAGCGAGCCGAGAGTCGCCTCGGCGACACCGGCTACGAAGTCTACGACGTCGTCGCGCCCGAGACGTCCGACCCCGCCGTAATCCTCGTTCGACTGGAGGACATGGATGAAAAGATCGCGTTGCTACGCGAGTTGCGCGACTCGAATGGGCGCTATTTCGAGGCTCTCGTCGCCGACGCTCAAGAGGTCCCTATCCCCGAGCATTTCAGAGCAAAGTTCGGGGAGACGGTTACACCAGAGAATTCGCGCAAAATTCGCGAGCGTGCCAAACATAAACTCAGCACGAGCTTGAAGGCCCTCCGGAAGGACTCGTCGACATGAAGCCTCGCGACGAAATGACCGCGCTTGCGGCTGACTACATCAAGAATCGCGATACCATTGCCGAGCACGTCGGAGACGCGTTCGCGAACATCCCGCGGGCGCCGCTGGCGGCGCTCATTGACGACTTCCTGAAAACATCGCCAAGAATTGACATCGCGCCGGTCCTCAAGAAGATCGCGGACACTAACCAAGGCCAGCTCGAAGACCTCAATTCGCCCGAGTTCCGCTCGTACCTCATTGCATCGTGCGGTACTAACGACATCCAGCTACGGAGCATCATCGGCACGCTCCTCCACTTCAATTCGTTCAGCATGACAAAGATGGATGCGGGTAGGCAGGTCACCATCGCCGCGCGCGACGAAAGCAACAGCGGGCAGAAGATCGCGACACTGAGCGAGCTCCTCGAGCAACGAGAGAAGCGTATCAGGTGAGCCGCTTCATGTCGCACCCATCGAGGCCGAACCCGGTCGCCCTTGCGGACGAGACGCTGAGGCGTTCTGGCCAGCCGCGCTTGCCGAACGGTCGGGCTATCGACGTTGAGCGGATCGCGCGCGAGTTCTGCAAAGTCGAGCCAATGTTCATTCCCGATCTCAGCCTCGCCGGCAAGCCGCTCCTCGGGCTCTTCAGTCCAACGTTGAACGCCATCATGGTTGACAGCAGCCAAATCGAGGTGCGGCAGCGGTTCACGGTTGCTCACGAAATCGGGCATGTGCGACTCGAACACGGCCAAGGGAACGCGGCGTCGCTGTTCGGGCTCGATGAACCCGAAGTGTTCGCCTGCACGGAAGACGACCAGAACCTCGACGCCATGGACGAGGCGCGGGCGGAATCGAAAGCCAGGCTGCGACGCGTCAAGGAGATTCGGGCGAACAAGTTCGCCGCTCATTTGTTAATGCCCGACGGGCTCGTGCGAGATGTCTGGCGGGAAGAACACGGCGACCGAGATCGCGTCGCACATGCCTTGATGGTCTCAAAAGAAGCCCTCGGATACCGTCTTGGCAGCCTCGGCCTCTCCTAGAAAAACCGTCAAGAAAACGCGTGCTTCCATTTCGAATCGGGCAATCAGTCGGCCGGCGTAATGAGCCTTTCCTCTAAGCGGCGACTCATCAGGTCAGAGATGGATGTTTAGAAACTGCAGGACGACGCCAATCAATGCTGCTAGAGTCCCGAGGATTGCACACCGGCGCAAGCAGGTTAATAGCCACAGACGCGCACCGGATGGCCTTGATTACAGTAGTAGTACGCACTATCCCCGGAACGTGGAACGCTCTCCCACTTCTGAGCTCGAGGCGCTCAAATGATGATTCGCCCAGAGGCCGAGGCCATATTTCAGGCGGTTCCCAGAGCGCGCGCCTTGCCGACAGAGGCGTCGCATTATGGCGGCAGAAACGTACACGCTTAGCCCTGCTCGATTCGGAGACAAGCCATTGAGTCGCCACACCCTTATAGCTAAGAGTGCGAAGTACGAAGTCGTTATCGGATGGGACCGAGCCCTTGAGAACTTCTTCGCAGTCGTCGAAGAGGATGGCGTTGTGATCGAGTGGATCTCAGGCGAACCCTCGCCCGAAGATGTCGCGCTGCGCCTCGCTCCCTGGGCAGCCGTACCAGAAGCGGTTATCGAGGCCCTTCGTCGGGACCGCGGCGAGGATGAAGTGAACACGTTTGTCGACCACAGGGTCGGCCTTCCCCCGTTGGCCTAGTTGAGCCGCGGCCGCGGCCGCGTTAGAATCGAACTAGTGTTCGTAGACGGAGGGAGTACGATGCCAAACCGCCGCGCCTCGATAGTCGCCACCGCGACAATGATGGTGCGATCTGCGCCAAGCGCAATGCTACGCTCGTGCCTACGCTTCGGAAGACCGGGGGCGATGATTTCCTAGGGGATTTTCCGAAGCGATACGACTCTTGGCTCGGTCTTCGACTAAGACGGATGCTGATTCGCTTAAGAGGCACTCTTGAAACACCACCGGCGCCTGGGAATTGGCCTGGAACCCGTTAGCGACGCAGCTTGTCCCGTCGCTCGCGGTGGCGTAGAAGATCAATAAGAGGTAGGTCAAACCGACATTCGTGTCACTAGCCCAACGAAATCCGCGAACACCTGTGCCGGAACGAAGACGACGACGCCGGCGACCGCGACATGCGGGCAATGAATCGTCATGACATGAGGAGCGCATGAACGCGACTGGCACTCACAAGATTACTCCGTCGAACCCACGCATCGCATCTCTCCTGACGGACGTATCGCGTGGGAACATAAAGATCCCAGTGTTTCAGCGAGATTTCGTATGGCTCGATGACCAGATAATGAGTCTGCTGGATTCCATCTACCGTGGGTACCCCGTTGGCTCGCTGCTTCTCTGGTCTACGAAAGAGCGACTCGTGCACGACAGAAGCGTTGGCGGATTTGTTCTACCTGACACACCGGAGGACTACCCGGTAAATTACGTTCTCGACGGTCAACAACGGCTGACGACGCTCTATGGTGTCTTTAATTCCGACGCCAGAACGGATGACCCGGAGTTGTCTGGCCGATTCAACGTCTGCTTCGTTCCTGCGGACGAGACGTTTATGCACGCGTCGGTGGCGGACCCGGCGAAGTCCATAAACCTGCACGTTATCTTGGACACGACTCGCCTCTTACCCGAACTGGCGCGGTTTTCGGACGAGGACAAGAAGAAGATCGCCTATTTGACCGAGCGATTCAAGGACTACGAGTTTCCCGTCGTGACGATCCGGGACCGGACGAATCAAGAAGTGTGTAGGGTGTTCCAACGGATCAATTCGTCAGGAACTAGCCTCAGTACGCTGGAGCTATTGGCGGCATGGACGTGGTCGGAAGAGTTCGATCTACGGGCTGAAATCGAGACGCTGTTGGATAGGCTCAGCGACAAAGGCTACGGCGAACTCGACGACAACCTTCTAATGCGTTGCCTCGCCTCGATTGTGCTTGGCTCGATTGATGCCGATGCGTTGGTCGACGCAGCGCCCGACAAATTGATTCAGGGAATGTCAACCCTAAAGCAGGCGGCCTTTGCCACGGTTGATTTTCTCGACAAGGAACTCAAGATCAAGAACCTCGTGTTCCTGCCATTTCCAATTATGCTTGTCCCGCTCGTCAACTTTTTCTCCAAAACACTGAAGCCGACCGCCGCCCATCTTGCCGGACTACGGAAGTGGTTCTGGTATTGCTCCTTCACGCAACGATACAAAGCGGGCACCAATACATTGGTGATGGAGGATTTAAGAAACATGGCAAGGCTTGCGGAGGGCGAGGCGGTCTTCGACGCACTAAGCCCGAGTGTCGACACTGCGCTCTTTCGAAAGACGTGGCGGATCAACTCCACGGCGGCGAAGGCGACTATTTGCCTTCTTGCGCAGTCCCATCCGCGAAGTTTTCTTAACGGGGCTCCAGTTGACCTCGGAAGTGCATTGGCTGCCTATAACGCACGCGAATTCCACCACATCTATCCGAAGGGGTTTCTGGCCAACATCGGCATCCCATTTCACGAATCGAACGTAATCGCAAACGTGTGTCTTTTAACGTCCGCTGACAATCGCACAATCAGCGATCGTGACCCCGTGAACTATCTCGCCGAGCTTCCTGCGGCTCTTCGAACACAGATCTTAGAGTCGGCACTTATCCCCGCGGTCGCTGGCGATGGGTCAAAACCATATGCTGAGTTCCTTTCCCTTCGGGCGGAGGCGCTTGCAGCAGCAGCGTCGCGCCAAATCAGTACTGGTTCGGCATAAGTACGGAGTTGCAGGGCGCCCGTGTTGACGGATGCGTGAGCCACTCGATCATGATACTTGCGTGTAAATGAGGCCGGCTTGGCGCCGCGTTCCGCGATGCGCTCTTCGCAACATGTGGAGCGCCTGGGCGAGGACCGGAGTGGGCAATGGAGTTGCTTCCATGCCGACCGAGGCTAACAGGCGCAAATTTTGCGTCGAACGTATGTTTGCCCACAAGATAATGTGGAAGATGCGTGGAAACCCGTGGATCACCCGTGGGTCGCACTGCCCCGCTTGCCGGAGGATACTGCCATAGCCGTCGCGATGCGTGTCGAGCCTTCAGATGTTCGTCCCCGCCGGGGGCACCGGCGGCCGGTAGGGATCGATCTCTTCGCAGGAGTCGGCGGCCTGTCGCTCGGCTTCGAACAAGCCGGCTTCGACGTCGTCGCATCTGTCGAATACGATCCTGTGCACGCCGCCGTCCATGAGTTCAATTTCCCGCTCACGAAGGTGGTCTGTTCGGACATCGGCTGCCTGTCGGCCGAGCGGCTCTTGGCGGCTGCGCGCGAAGGCTTTGTCCGACACGGCCACTCTGCCGAGGACTGGAACCCCGCCGAGATTGACGTTGTTTTTGGCGGCCCGCCGTGCCAGGGCTTCTCAACGATCGGCAAGCGCGACCCGTCCGACGACCGCAACAAACTAGGCTATAAGTTCGCTGACCTAATTGGCGCAATCAGACCGCGCTACTTTGCCATGGAGAACGTGCCGGGAATGGCTGCCGGTGGACACGCGAGCATTCTCGCGCGGCTCATTGCCCGCTTTCGTAAGCATGGTTACGAAGTCGCCGTGCAACTAGAAGAGGTTCGGAGGCAGGCGATCCTCAACGCCGCAGACTTCGGCGTCCCTCAGGATCGGCGTCGACTCATCTTGCTCGGCGCCCGGGAAGGACAGCCGCTGCCATCGTATCCGGCGCCGACGGTACGGCCGGCCTCGAAGCGCTCTGGCGACCAGCGCGTTACGGACCCGTCCGACGTCTTGTCGCCGGGCCCAACGGTCGGGGACGCTCTGCTCGATCTCCCCGATCTTGATGGCTTCGACGAGCTAATTTCGACCGACGAAGTTGCGCTGAGGGCCCGGCAGTTCGAGCGATTAACGCGGCTCGCGTCCGACTACGTCCGCCGATTGCGCGGCATGGACGAAGATCCCTACGATTTGTCACATCGACGGCTATGGGCGCCGCGCGTGCTGACGTCGTCGATGCGTACCGTTCATACTGCCGAGTCGATTCATCGCTTCGCCTCGACCCGGCAAGGAGATACCGAGCCGATTTCGCGCTTCTATCGTCTGGACGCTCGTGGGTTATGCAACACACTTCGCGCGGGCACGGGCAGCGAACGCGGTGCTTACACTTCCCCGCGCCCCATCCATCCGACGCTTGATCGGGTGCTCTCCGTTCGCGAGGCCGCTCGGCTGCACTCGTTTCCCGACTGGTTCCGATTGCACAGGACGAAATGGAATGGTTTCCGGAGCATCGGGAACGCAGTTCCGCCGCTGCTCGGGCGGGCTATCGGTCGAGCGATTGTCGAAGCGCTGGACGTCGAGCCGATTCGCCCGGCGCAAGAGATCGCGCTTGGTAATCCGGTCTTGCTTGGCTTGAACCGGCTTCAAGCGGCTGCATACTTCGATGCTGACGAGCGGTTTATCCCGAAGGTCCGCAAGCGTCTGACGGTGGTATAATGGCGAAGCCAGCAAAGGCGGGCATGTATGCCGCCGTGATCGACCGGTTGTTCTTTTCCCGATATGAAGCCGGAAAGACGGAACTTGATTTCGACCGTGCCGAAATCGATTCGACGGCCCGCGAACTTGGTCTGGACGTCGCGAAGAACCTCGGAGACTTAGTCTACTCATTTAAGTTTCGGCGCGACTTGCCGGCCGCGATCCGGGCCACCGCACCGGAAGGCTTGGAATGGCGGCTTACCAACAGCGGTCGAGCGCGATACAAGTTCATTCTGGGGCCACAATTCCGGGTCGAACCCGACGCGACGCTGGCGGAAACGAAGATACCGGATGCAACCCCTGGTATCATCGCCAAATACGCACTCTCAGACGAGCAAGCGCTATTAGCGAAGCTGCGCTACAATCGTCTAGTCGATATTTTTACGGGTGTGACATGCTATTCGCTGCAGAATCATCTACGCACGAGCGTTCTCGTCGACGCTGAGACTAGCGAGACGATGCAGATCGAGACAGACGAGATCTACGTCGGCGTTGATCGAAGGGGCGCGCACTACGTATTCCCAGTCCAGGCGAAAGGCGGGAGCGATAAGATCGCCATTCAGCAGATCGAGCAAGACGTGCTGCTCTGCCAACAGAAGTTTCATGAACTCATTTGCGTCCCAATCGCGGCGCAGTTCATGTCCGGCGATGTAATAGTGCTCTTCGCGTTCGAGTCGTCAGCGGACGGCCCTCGCAAGAGCGTGGAGCGCCACTACCGACTCGTCGCCGAGGACGACGTTTCGGACGGCGATCTTAAGACCTATCGCGAACGCCTAGGCTCCGACCGTTTCTAGAGCTCGGGCTCTGGGGCCGAAGGCGCGTTTGACCGCGCGCATGGTCGCGGAACGGGCGAGGTCGTATTTTCTCGCCGAGGGTCGCGAGTTTCCGTGGCGTGCGGCGCGCAACCCGTTCCATCTCGCGATTGCCGAAATACTCTTGCAGAGGACGCGCGCTCAAAGCGTCATCCCGACATACTCGGCGATGATTGCTCGTTACCCAACACCGTCGGCGCTGGGTGGGGCGTCTCTCCTGGAACTTGAGACGGCGCTGCTGCCTCTCGGGCTCTCAAAGAAGCGAGCTAGGCAACTCGTTGGGATGGGCGCCGCGGCACGCGATCTCGGCGAAACGATTTTCGGGGATTGGCGGGCATTGCTGACTGATGTTCCTGGGCTAGGTGCATATGCTGCGCGCGCGATTGCGTGTTTCGGGGGAGGCGAGCCCGTTGGGATCGTGGACGCGAACATCGCGCGAATTTTGCGGCGTGTCTTCCGCATACGCACGACCGATCCACGCGCCGCCGCCTATCAGTGCCATGCCGATGAGGTGGCCGTCGCTGCTGTCGATCCACGGGCGACAAACTTCGGTTTGCTTGATGTCGGCGCGGTAGTATGTGCTCCGAGACCGATGTGTGATCGCTGCCCATTCGCCGATTTCTGCCCACGCTATGGCGTATGAAGCGCTCTCGGACCGAACATTGAGTCTCATATTCGTCATCGTGGGCATCGTCGTCTGCGGCGCGAGAATCTGGTACGGTTTCGAACAGCGGGAATTGAAGGCCATCAAGCGTTTGAGTTTCAGTTGCTCAGAGGTGTCTCGTCGAGGCGCGGCGTCCAGTTGAAAAGAAGCTCGAAGACCGTGGTCTCTTGCGGCGACCCGCTTGGTTAAGGGTTTGGCGTGAAGAGGTCCGCCTCGGCAACTCCCAACGCGACGGCTATCTTCGCAAGGGAGACCTTGGATGGCGGATGTTTCCCGCGCTCCAGCTCCGCTACGAGAGCCTGGCTAACGCCGGCCTTTGTGGCAAGGCCACGTTGCGTCAGTTTTAGAAAGCTACGATGCTCGGCGAGGAGTTTCGGGTCGAATATTGATTCCATCCCCGCTTCGATCCGGCATGTGGCTCGCCCAGACCTCCATCCCGGACGAGCTTATGCCGCCCGGTCTGCTCGGAGGCGGCGAAGAGTACCTCGGGCGGCGGATGAATCGGTATTGGCTCTGCCGGTGAGCCCCTTGCGCCCCGCCCTCCCGCTGACTTTCACGGAGCTATCAGCAGCGGCGCCTCGAGCGCAAGGAGTAACGCAAAATGGCCTCGATTATCTCGATCCGCGACGACCGCACGAGGTTCTGCGAGCTCGGCATGATGGCGAACAAGGGCGCCTGGAACGCCGTAACGCAATCTGGATGTTCAGTAGCGCGAGCAATTGCGCAAACGCGCTCTGCGAGTTGTACGCCGCGACGCGGCCGAGCCTGAACCAACGCGAGCAGGTTCTCGCGATGGCCGCGGAAGGCACAGGCGTGATCGTGAGTCCCTCTACTTCATTGAACGCCCCAAACGGGAGAGGCGAATGAACGAATGAGCGTCTACAAACGCAAGTCCGGTCAGTGGGCCGTGCGAGTCGACGTCGATCGCGACGCCGACGGTCGCCGTGTCCGCAAGAACCTCGGCACGTTCCCTACGCGAAAGGCGGCCGAGTCGGCAGAGCGCAAGGCACTCGAAGCGCGGGATCGCGGAGTCGACTTCGATCTAGCGGCGCTTACAGTCGGTGAAGCCTGCGACCGATTCCTCGATCGGTGCCGGGCGAAAAATCTGGCCCCGGCCAGTTTGACCCGCTACGCCGAGCACTTCCGGGACCTCAGTGCAATCCGGGACGCGCCTATCGGCCGGCTCACGCACGGCCAGGTGTGCAGAGTCTACCAGGCCGCCGCCGCACGAAACCTCTCGCCGAAGTCCCTGCGGGTCCTCCACGGCGCGCTCCGCGCCGTGGTCGCCTGGGCCGTCCCCGAATCGCCCAGCATGCGTGCCTTGACACTAGCCGCCCGCGACCTGCCGAGTGTCCCGAAAACCTTGGCGCGGGCGCTCGACGAGGGCGAGGTGCAGCGTCTCCTTGCCGCCGCCGCCGCGACCCCCTGGGAGGCGTTCCTCGTGCTGGCGATCTGCACCGGGGCGCGGCGATCGGAGCTTGCGGCCCTGCGTTGGGACGACATCGACTTTGCGCATCGGACGGCCAAGATCGCGCGCTCCTTGGCGTTCGACGTGCAGGGCGACCTCGCCGAAAAGTCTACGAAGACCGGGACCGAGCGCTTCGTCTCACTGAACGTCCTCGCTCTCGATACGCTCCGCGCACACCGGGCAAACCAAGCCGAAGAGCGCCTGCGCGCCGGACCGGCCTACGAAGCGAACAATCTCATCTTCGCCGACCCGGTAGGACGGCCGTGGAACCCCCACTCGATCTCAAACGCGTTCGCTCGACTAGCCAAGCGTGCGGGTGTTTGCGGACGCTTACACGACTTGAGGCACAGTTGCGCGAGCTGGCTGTTGCAGGGCGGAACCGACGTTCGGACCGTTGCGGGGATCCTCGGCCACAGCACTCCGGTCACGACCCTCGGCACCTACGCCCACGTCATGCCCGGAGCACAGGCGCAGGCCGTCGAGCAGATCGCCGATCGCCTCCGCCGGCGCCCGTAAGCGCCACGGAGAGCGGTGACCATTCGGTGACCATACGGGTCACCAAAGGCGGTTACTGGACGGTACGAGACGAGCCGCGATGTCGCGCAAACCCTTACGGGTCGGGCTTCTTCGACACAAGGTGCTACGGAACGACACCGCTACCCTCGAGTTCGAGTCTCGGTCATCCCATTGAAAGAACCTTAATTTGATAGGATTCTTTGAGTAAGGCAAGCGTGCGAGGTGGCCATTCGGCGGTGCATCCATGGCAATCTCTTGGTTAAACCCAAGCTAGGACGTTTGTGCGATTGTCGATTCTGGTATTGTTACTGACCCGAATCCGAGAAGTTTGGAGTAACTAAGCTGGATTGGAAAATAGGGCCTACGGTTGCCGCTTTAGCGCAGGATACGAAACCAAACGGTGATCGAAAAGATCGTTGGGGCCTACTACTGAGAAGTCGGGTCACCGATCTACGACACCTGCAGACCGCCAAGATAGTGGCATGAAAGGACCTCGCCCAGTCATTCACGATTACGGCAACTACGCAGGGAATCGGCGAAGACGGGTTGGGCTTGAATGACGAAGAGTGAAGCACGCGAACTTTCAAAGTTGATTGCGTCCTATTCGAAGGATGCGACGGCATGGCAAGTCGACCGCCTCTCACAGGGCAAGAAGCTGAAGGAATTCCACACATGGGCTGATGGCAAAGCTTTGATCTCTGCGGATCGCGTACGTCACTCGGACGGGACAGGGTTGTATTTTCTGCTTATCGATTGGAAGAAAAATGACGAATGGTACTGCGTCATATATCCGGAAGACAAAGCAGGTCCGCTAGCTGAGATCTGGGAGATCGAAGGCGACGGCTCTTCGAAGAGACTCACATGGAAATACAAGCCGACAAAACAAGACGACCGGAATTCCGAACGACGAAACATTTTCGAGAAATTGGTTGGCAGCACGAGCGTCGAAATCAGACTCCCGCGGGAACCGGCTCTGGTCCAGAACTTCCTAGACGCGGTCTTCCGGCTTGTCGCCAGCCGGATTCAAGCGGATAGCCTGTCAAGCATAGATTCGGAGGATGAGGAGTTTCCGGAAGGGGCGACGCTGGAGCGCAGGCACGTAGCGCGAGAACGCAATCGTAAACTCATTCTCGCGGCGAAGCAGCGGGCACGTGATAGGGGATCGGTCGCTTGTCAAGTCTGTGGATTCGATTTTGAAATGCGTTACGGTGAGATCGGCGCAGGATTTATTGAGGCTCACCACACCGTCCCACTGAGCGAACTCGATAATGAGACTCGGACCCGCGTGGAAGATCTGGCGTTGGTATGCTCCAATTGCCACAGGATGCTTCATCGGCGCCGGCCGTGGTTAAGCATGGATGGGTTGACAAGACTGCTGAAGCAATGAGCAGCGGGTAAGGCTCAAAGCGGTTGCACAACCGACCGCTGGGGCCCCGGTGGTTACGCCAACGGGCGTTTTGATTCGATTCCCATTACTGTGGTCCAAAGGCTTCCTCGGCGCTGCGAATTGAATGCTCCGCACGCCGCTGTCCCATCCGCCGTAGGCCCTCGAAGAACCGTCGCACGTAGGGCGACAGCCCTTCGCGCTGCAGCGCCGCATCTCCAATCGCTGTGAGGCGCAAATCGCTCGGGGCGGGCTCGTAATGACCCACGGCTTCAGCGCCCGAAACCAAGGCATTCGTAATTGGTCCTTCGAGCCGGCTACCGAGGTCTTCGCTCGAGGCGTATGCGCGCTCGAGAATGCGGATGACGTAGTCCACGTCCGTGGTCAGCATTTCGTGGGGAACGTGGCGCAGCCAGGAGACCCCAACCTGTTGCCCTTCGACGTCAGCGTCATCGAGTGCAGCCTCGACCATGCGTTTGACGATGTCTGGTGCGGCTTCCCCAACGCGGCCGACGAGGAGTGCCACCCGATCGCACTCGCGATGCGTCAGACCCTTCCTGTGCGACAGCGCAAGCAATTCTTGCTCGAATGACGGCGATTCGAGAAGTGCCTGAATGAGTTCGTCGAACTCACGACCGACGTAGGGAATAGCGTGGTACGAGCGTTCGTCCGGCCCGTCGAAGATCCGCGCCCCGAAAAGAGTCAGCACAATTGAAGAGCGCGTCGGGGCGATTTTGCTGAGGAAGCTGAGCGGCCAATACTCGAGGTCTGGAACACGCGCGAGCTTGCTCACCAGTGCCTCGAGGATTGCGTGGTCTGCGTGATCGATACCCGAAGGTAACGCCATGAAAATGCGGTTAGCGAGCTGCGCATCATCATCGATGTTCGTCGTCAGGGCGAGCGCCACGATGCGGTCAGGATAGCGCCTCTTAAAAAAGAGCAAATTGTGGGCTGCCGCGCGTCGCACCTCGAGCCGGGGATCTGACAGCAGTCGCGCAAATAGGCGCTGCCGCATCTCGCCGTCACGGTCGTCCGAACCGACGCGAAGCGGAAGGGCGTTTGAGACCCCTATTGCAGCTTCGATGCTCCCTTGATTGAGGACGCGGTGCGCGAACGCCTCGCCGCTCGCTGGGTCACGCTCGAGCCTCGTCGCGACGAAGGGGGCGATGCCTTGCAAATACCTTGGGTCACCGCGCTCGAGGATCGCTTCGCCGAGCGAATCGCTGAGATCCGGCCGCAAACGCGAAATTTCCCAAAAGATGTGCCATGGCGTCCCGCCAAGACCGGCGCGCCCGATCGCGTCGAGGCGCGCAGCGAGGTCCTCCAAGAGGCCGTTCGGTTCGGGGAACTCCGCGACTAGCTGCTCTGTGGTGCGCTCGAGAAACGCTGCGCGCCGCTGCTCGCCGACGGCTGGATCCTCGGTACGGAGGTCGACGAACGTGTCGAAGACGAGGAAGCTGTCGATCATGGCGCGGTATCGGTTGCGCTCGGCGGTTGGAGCAAGCCGATCCAGAATCGATCCGGCGCGCTCGAGAACGAGTCGTGTCCTGCCGTACTGCGCGTAGAAGCCCAAGGAGTGGAAAATACGCAGCTCGCGGATTGGCCATGCGCCGCCTACAATGATGCGGTCGAAGGCGTCGAACGCCATCGCCCGCTCGCGATCCCAGGATGCGATGGTTTCGAGTGTCGGCTCAACAATCTGGTTTTCCGGGTCGCGCAATAGGTCAACGAGCAGCTTGATGGCGCGGTCTGCACGGCGATCATCGGGTCCCAAAGCGCTCGCGGCGACCATAGAGATGGTGCGGTCACGCAGCAGTCGCACCGAGTCAACGGCTAGCACCGTCCGATGAATCGTGAGTTGTGTCGCGCGCGAGAGCATCGAAGAAACGTCCCGCTTGAGGACGGGGGCGACGAGGTCCAAGAGTGAGTGCTGGGGAGTGTCACGTTCGCCGCGATCAAGGAGAGCGCCAACGGCATCGACAATTCTCGCAGCCAGTCCGGAGCCGACGCCGATTTCGTACGCAGCGAGATCGGTGATGAGACGTAACGGATCCTCACGGCTATGGTTGGTGTCGCTTTCTTTCCCCAGGTGCCACAAGAGCTGGACGCACCGCGCGACGAGGTTTGGCGATCCGAGCATCACGAACCTTAGAACGCCCGGAATTTCGCGCAGTACGTCATCGTGAGTGAGCACGAAGCCGGCGTTGAAGAAGGGTTGCGTGTCCTCGTTCGTCGCAGGATGAGCGACGAGGTACGTGACGAGTTCGTAGACGTCATCGGGCTTATAGAAACCGAGCTCGTTGAGGCTTTCGAGGAACTGCGCACGAACTAAACTGTTCGCCGACTTGACGATCTCTTGCACGTGATACCACGCGGGCGTGAAGACATCGGGGCCGTCGGTTGTGCGGGACTCGAGGTCGGCGATCGCAATGTTTCGTAAGAGTTGCGCGTTGAGTGGAAAATGTTCGAGGAGCCGCAGATGAAAAGCCGTTTGTCGTCCGCGGACGACGAGGGCTTCGAGAAGGATCGATTGTCGGAGCATCTCCGGCGCGATGAGGTACTGAAATCCCCGGCGGACCAGGACCCCCGCGTCGTCGAGTGCGTCTAGCGCGCGGAGAAGACGGTCAACGTCCATGTCAACCGCCGCGGCGGCACCGGCAAGCCACACCTCGTCCTCGATCTTCGCCGGGCCGAGTGCGGCAAGCAGCTGAAGGGTCGCCTTTACATCGTCTTTCGGCACGTCGTCGGAGACGCGACCAGTAGCGATCTCCCGGTACAGTGAACGGACGAGGTCGCGGACGTCTGCGTTGCTCTTCAGATCGCTGGGGTTGCTGCGTTGGTCTCGCAACAGCCGGGTCGTGAGAATCGTGTCGAGCGGGGTATCGATCGCGAACTTGACGATTGCTTCCTCAACGTGAGGGTCTTCGTTGCCAAGGACTTGTCGCACGAGCGCGATCGTGGGCTCGCGTGTTAAGGGTCGCAGCGGGATCGGCCGAACCTCGTCGGGTGCAAAACCCGCCTGTACGACGCTGTCGTACAGTAACGTGGTAGAGGACGGGCCCGTTAGGAGGATCTTGAGCTCGGGCATTCGGAGCGCGTGGGTAAGCAGCGCCTGGAGACCATCGACATCCGGCGCGTCATCGACGACGAGCAGACCAGGCCCAAACCGCAGTTCCCGCAAGGCCTCGGAGGTGACGGCCATGCCCGGTACGTGAAAGACTGTGGAGCGGCCCGGGATCGGAGTCGCGGTCAGGTCGTAGGCCGTTTTCGTCTTCCCAATGCCGATCGGGCCTGTCACGATCGCGACCCGCTCGCCTGAAGCGAGGAATGACCTCAACTCGTCGAGCGCAGCCGGCGATCCGACGCGGGTCCACGCATGATTGATGGGCCGAGCGGGATCTACAAAAGGTTCGAAGTACGCGTCGTGCCCGATGAACGTTGTTACGCGGCCACGGCCGAGGAACGGCGCAACGAAGCTCGCACCAAGATTCCGTTCGATGTAGTCGGCGGCTTCATCGTGCGGAAGCTCGCGGACCGCGTCGCTGAGACGCACTTGGTCCCAGAGTTCCCACTTCGCGTGCTTACCGAGTTCCGTGCGCGCGCCGACCGTCGCTCGTTGCGAGAGCGCGAGGATGTACCCGTCGGCTCGGTACGTCGCCTGCGCGACAGCCTTCGCGACGTCCCTCGCTCCGAAGTTTGCTACCTTTTTTGCTTGAATCCCGAGATGACCGCGCTCATCCGAATCAGCGCGGATATCTATGCCTGCTTGATCATCGCCCGAGACGCCATGAAATTCGACGTTGGTATAGCCACCAACGCGACGAAAGAGGTCACGGACCGCCTCTTCGAACCAGGGCCAGGGCTGATTCGGATCGTTGAACGGTAGGTAAGGAATGCGGGGTCGAATCGGCAGGGCACCGACGTCGTGCGTCGGCCTCGAACGATCGGGATTGTGGGTGCTCACCGGTCCTCCAAGTGGAGTGAGGACACGTCGACGCCGCCACGGTCTAAGAGCTCGCCCATGCGCTGCGCAAAGGCCGGCGCATGTCGGGCCAGCCGGTCGAGGACTGAATGGTGCGTCATCAGGGGTCTCTTAAGTGATGCCGCTTGCTCGAAGATACGGCGAGCGATGCGAACCTCGTTCCCGGGCCCCGCTTCGACCAGCTCCGTCAGAAAGCGGTCCGCATTCAGCGGGCGGATTCGCCGTGGCAGCAACGCCTCGAGCGGAAAGTCCCGCACGTTCTGCGTGACGAGCAGGTCGGCGTCACTGCGAATCCCGGCGGCGAGGACGTGGCGATCCTTCGCATCGTTTCCCAAGCGGGGGATGAGAGACTCGTAGTCTTCGGTTAGAGCCTCCGGGAAAGCGTCGTTCATCAACGTGATGCGTCGCAGGGCTTGGGCCGGCGAGCAAAGTCCGTCGTCGACGAGGTTGCAACGAACCTCCTCGAGGATCTGCGGCGACCACCGCGGCAGATACAGGCCCAGCTCGGCAAGTGAGAGGAGTGTATCGCACAGCGGCATCGGGATGAGCACGTCCGCATCGAGGAGGGCGACAATCTCCTTAGCTAGGCTCATCGTAGGCGCCGAGCTCAACGCTCTGCTCGTGTAGTTCGCCCAGCGCGCTGCGCCGTCGACGATCGCGGCGCTCCTTGTAGGCGAGGACGTCGCCGAGCGTGACGCGATGATGGGTGCCGACCTTCAGCGCATTCAACTCGCCCGCGGCGACCAGGCGCCGCACGAACTCCCGCGAGACGCCCAGTACGCTGCCCACCTCTCGGAGGGATAGCTGCCGATCACTCGGGACGATGTGGACGCTGGCACCGCGGTCCAAGTGCGCGATGATGTTGCGCAAGGCCACAACGATCGATTCGGGCAGGACGGCCGGCTCCCCGCCGACCTGCAACGTCACCACGCTGCCGGAACGCGGTTCGGCGAGGAGGAGGTACTTCAGGCGAGTGACGGTCGCCCGGTCGGCTGGCAAAGCGGCGAGATGATCGAGGGGCATGCAACCATTTTAGTCCATCAAGTGCTATAACTGCAACCACCGCCGTATTCTGCTCGAGGGAGCGGATCCACGGAGCTTCTCGGTGGCCGCTTCGGGCGATCGTGCCATCGCTTTGGAGCCGATGACCAGTAAGTTCATTAGTTATCGGATTGCTATTTACAGCTATGCGATACCTGTGCTACCATGGTCCCATGGCGAAATTGAGCGTGACGCTGGCCGAGGGCGCAGATAGAGCGCTTCGAGCTCTCGCCCTTGAGCATGGGACGAATCACTCTGTCGTGACTGAGGCGGCTGTCATGCACCTTGCGCATCTCCCGGCATTTGAGAGAGAACGTTTAATCCGCGGTATTCACGCCAGCAAAAAAGCGTATACGCGGGGCAGATGGCGCGCAGCGTTCTGGGATGCGGTGTATGACGAATTTTGGTTCGCTCAAGAGTTGCGAAGCGGTCGGCTCAGCGATTATACGCCCTTGACCTTTGCCGGTTTCCAAATCTGGTTTCAGACCGATAGAGTGGCTGAGCCGGATCCGGAAGACGCTCCTTTCTACGTGCAGGTCATGGCGAACCCAAACGAGCAACGATTGTCCCCCAAAGACACGCGACATCAATTCACGTTTTCGCGAGACCTCTCCCCGTACGACGCCGCGCTCGAAGTCGCAAACTTTATTCGGGATCGGGTTTCCGCTCTAGGTACGCTTGAGATCGTTGAACTCCCAGGCGGGGGAAGGGCACTACTCGATCATGCTGGTCCGCATTGGATGGCGCAGCCAGAAATCGATCCAACACGGTTGCCAATAGCTGTAAACGGCGAAACCGGATCTTTCATTTTGGAATATCGCTACGTCTTGCGACGGCGACAAACTTAGGGCCAGGACCTACCGGCGCTGCATTACGCCGGGAGCGGCGGCATGGAGACCTGGAAAATGAATGAACGCTTGCGATGCTACCAGCCTACGGGCTTCTTGATGGTCTTGCCTTGCGCGTCGATGAGGACGCTTGGGAACTGTGCTGCAGCCAAATGTTCTTCCCTAATATCGCGCGAAAACTTCGCGATCTTGCGCAATGTGATGCTTTGTTTCGCCTGTGGTGCCGGTCCAGGACGTCCGGTAATGCGATGCTGACAGTCAGCCGTGCTCTGCGAATGAGGGTTGAAGATGCCGACCGGAATATTCAACTCCTTGTTGATGATTCGCACAGGCTCTGCGAGATCAGAGTCGTTCGTAACAACGATGAGCTGATCGCAATCGTTGCGGAAAGCATCGACAAGCATGTGCGTTGCGATATTGACGTCGGAGCCTTTCTCTTCCATTTTCACGACCTGAACCGTAGCGGGACCGCCGACGGGTGGATTGGCAAGCCGCATGCGCGGTTTGCTCTCCAGAAAATGGCCATAGTGAACGGTGAGGTTCGGGATTGTTTCGAGCGCGCGAATGAAGAACTGCTGCCGGTTGGCCATATGGGGGTCGGCGGGCGTCGATTTTACGAGTGCCGTAAAATAGCGAATCCGGTTGATGCTAAGTCCTGGGAGAACTTCTAGGCAGAGCTTCGCAACGTCGAGCCATTTGTATGGCGTGCCCTTGACGGCACCGTAATAGAGATTGAAGCCGTCGATGTAGATATTGGTGCGAATTCCCAGGCTCCTAGAAAAAGCAAAGCCGCCTTGCGGCGGCTCGCACCCTCGCTCCGAAGATTGAGGGGGGATACCTTTAGGATAGCAGCCTCGTCAAGGCGGGTCCTTAAGGTTAAAGGTGGCTCCTTTCCGGCGGGTGACCCGGACACGTGTCTGGGCAAAGGAAAAAGAGGCATTGGAGATTGGGTAATCTGGCCAATTCGGGCCAGGGCGCCAACCTTCGAGGCTTGACATCGGGTGATACCCTGAGAAACTTGGCCGCCGGCCGGTAACCGGAGGCGGGTTGACTATCTTACCTGAGGAACAAGCGCATCAGATGAGTCGCGTTGAAGACTTAAGAGAGAACGCGACCGTTCGCGGGATTTTGCCTAGCGGTCTCGTCACCGTGGTCAGTACGAAGTGGTATGGGTCGGCCGCCCTAGCTCAGGCGCAGGCCGTCGAGCAGATCGCCGATCGCCTCCGCCGGCGCCCGTAGGGGCCACGGAGAGCGGTGACCATTTGGTGACCATACGGGTCACCAAAGGCGGGTACTGGACAATACCAGACGAGCCGCGATGTCGCGCAAACTCCTACGCGGCGGGCTTCTTCGACACCAGGCGCTACGGAACGACACCGCTACCCTCGAGTTCGAGTCTCGGTCATCCCAGCGAAAACCCGCGGGCCGGCGACCTTCGCTTTTCGGTTCGCGAAAACGAGAGGATGCGGGCTCTTCGGGCCCCAAGCATGAGGGGTTTGTCTAGGCAAATCAGCTTGCTTTCGGAGATCCCTCCTTGAAGATCGTGGTAACCGTCAAACTGGTTCCGGATACGAATGCGGACAAGCGCTTCGATCCGGCGACCAATCGCCTGGTGCGCGCGGGCGTCGAAACCGTCCTCAACCCTTTCGATGAATTCGCGATCGAAGCGGCGTTGCAACTCAAAGAGAAACTCGGGGCCGATACGACCGTGACCGTCTGCGCGATGGCTCCCGAAACCGGAAAGGAAATCGTTCGCAAAGCTCTCGCGATGGGCGCCGACGACGCGATCGTCGTGAGCGACAGTGCCCTCGAGGGGAGCGATCTCTGGACGACGGCGTCGGTCTTGGCGCATGCGATCAAGAAGAACGGTTTCGACCTCGTCCTATGCGGCACGCAATCGACCGACGCGAACACGGGCAATCTGCCCGGCCAACTCGCAGAGTTGCTCGGCGTCCCGGGCGTGACGAACGTTCGCAAGCTCGAGCTTGCGGGCAACGCGGTGAGCGCCGAGCGCGAGACCGACAACGGCTATCAAAAGATCGTCGCGGAGTTGCCGGCGCTCGTCAGCGTCACGAAATCGATCAACACGCCGCGGTATCCCGCGCTTAAAGGCATCATGGGCGCGAAGAAAAAGCCGATCGCGATCTGGCCGGTCGCCGAACTCGGCCTCGACCATCCCGTCGGCGCCGCCGGCGCCAAGACGGAGGTCACGAACCTCGCCCCTGCGCCCGCCCGCGGGAAAGGCCGGACGGTCGCCGTCGCCGACGGTGCCGAAGGCGCCAAAGTCATCGTTGAGTTCTTGAAAGAGAAGAAGCTACTCTAATGCGCGACGTCATCGTCTTCATCGAACACAAAGGCGGCGTTCCCCGCCGCGTCTCCCTCGAACTCGCGACCAAGGCGGCCGACGTCGCCAAGGCGCTCGGCGGCAAGGCGCACGCAGTCGTCTTGGGCGCGGGGGCACAGAGCGTCGCCACGGCGCTCGCGGCCTATCCGCTCGACGCGATCCACGTCACCGAAGACGCGGACGTCGATGCGTTCCTGGTCGATCCGGCCGTCGATTACCTCGAAGCGGTCGCGCGCGCGACCGGCCCCGCGCTCGTCCTCGCCCCGAACACGATGCTCGGACGCGACGTCGGCAGCCGGCTCGCGGCACGTTTGGGCGCCGGGATGAGTTCCGACGTGACCGAACTGGACGTCACGGGCTCGAACGTGCTGAGCGTTTCCCCGAAGCTCGGCGGGCTCACGATCACGACGTGCTCCTTCAAGAGCGACTACGGCGTGGCCGTCGTCCGGCCGAACACGTTCAAGGCGGTTCCCGGAGCGGGCGCGGGCGAGATCGTCGCGCTGGCCAAGCCCGAAGGCAAAACCTATCGCATGAAGGTCGAGGCCGAGGTCGAGGAGGCTGCGGCGGAACTCGGAGTCGAGGAAGCGTCGACCGTCGTCGCCGGAGGGCGCGGCGCGGGTGGGCCGGAGCCGTTCCACACGATTCTCAAGGATCTGGCGGACGCTCTCGGTGGCGCGGTCGGCGCCTCGCGCGCGGCCGTCGATGCGGGTTGGATCACGCACGCGCATCAAGTCGGGCAGACCGGGAAGACGGTCAGCCCGCAACTCTATATCGCCTGCGGCATCTCGGGGGCGATCCAACACAAGGTCGGGATGCGCACTAGCGGCACGATCGTCGCGATCAACAAGGACGGCAACGTCCCGATCGCCGACTTCGCCGACCTGCTCGTCGTCGGGGATCTCTTTGCGATCGTCCCCGAACTCACTAAAGCCGTGCGCGGCAACTGACGCACGCATTCGTTCGGAATAGGAACTGCATCTTGAGGAACTCCGTTCGCGCGCTCGGCGGCGCGCTCATCGCATTCGCTCTGCTGCTCTGCGGCGCGCAAGGCGCCGTCGCAAAGAAAGCCGAGCCTGCACCGACGGCCTCGGCAAGTTCGTCGCCGGCGCCGCTGCCGACCGCAACGCCGGAGGCTCCCGAGGTCGCGATTCCGCGCCTCGAGGCGAAGCTCAAAGCCTCTCCGGACGATCGCGAAGCGCTGCTCGATCTCTCGGGATATTACTTGCAGGTCGGCCGCCCCGACAAGGCGGTCGTGCTGACCCAGAAGCTGCTCTCGCTCGGGCAGAAGACGGCCCAAGTCTATTTCCTCGACGGAGCCGCGAACGAGCAACTCGGAAAGGTGAAAGAGGCGACCGCCTCTCTCGAGCAAGCCTCGAACCTCGAACCGACGAACTCGCAGGTTCTGCTGACGTTGACGGATCTCTACCTGCGCACGAACCGCGCCTCCGACGCCGAGCGCGTCGCGAAGCGCGCGACGACGTTCAACGCGACCGACAAGCGCGCGTTCCTGAACTACGCGCTCGTGCTCTCGCAAGAGAAAAAGTACGACGAAGCGCGCGCGCAGTTCGAAGCGGCGGCGAAACTGGACCCGAAGGATGCGTCGCCGTTGATTCTCGAAGCGCGCTCCTACATCGATCAAAAGAACTATGCGGTCGCCGCGACGACCTTCGACCGCGCGCTCGCGGTCGAACCGGGAAGCCCGGACGCGCTGCTCGGCAAGGCGCGCCTGCTCGCGATCCAGCACGACGTGAAGGGCGCGGTCGCGGTCTACGAGCAGCTCGTTACGGCGCTCGCCGAGCCGGGCGAAAAGGCCGCCGTCGTCGATGAGGAAGCCTCGTTCTACGCGAGCGAAAAGATGACGGCGGAGGCCGAGAACACGTACAAGCGCGCGATCTCGAGCTATCCGAGCGTCAGCGGAACCCACGTCGCGCTCGGCGATTACTACGCGCGCTCGAACAAGGCCAAGGAGGCCGAGGCGGAATGGACCGCGGCGCTCGGCGACAAGAAGGACAACCCGGCCGCGCTCGCGCGCCTCGGCGATCTCTACTTGAGCCGGACCGATGCGAACAGAGCGATCGACTCCTACAAACGCCTCACCGAGCTCACGCCGGGAGACCCGGCCGCGCTCGTGCGCCTCGGGCAGGCCTACGCGCTCGCGCATCAGTTCGACAAGGCGCGCGACTCGTTCCGCCGCTCGTTCGACGTCGCGCGGACCCCGCAGGCGCTCGCCGGCCTTGGAGCCGCGGATTACGAGTTGCACAACTACAAGGAAGCGGCTGAGATCTTCGACGCGCTCGACCGAGACGTCCCTGATTTCCTCAAAGCGAGCCCGCAGTTCTACATGGTCATGGGCAAGTGCTACGCCGAGACGAATCAGAAGCCGAAGGCGAAATCGGCGTACGAACGTTTCCTTCCTTACATAAGCAAGGACACGAAAGCGACGGCCGAAGTCAAGAAGATGATCGCCGCGCTGGGCCCCGTCTCGGCGGCGACCGCCAAGCCCGCGCCGAAGAATAAGTAGACGGAGCGCGCATTGCTCGTCGTCTATGACGATTGCTACACCGAGCATCTCTCCGGGATAGCCCACCCAGAGTCGCCGGATCGCGTCAGCGCGATCATCTCGCACCTCGAATCGGAAGGGCTGTTGAATTCCCGGATCGGCGCGCGCGACGCGGAGGATCATGAGATCCTCCGCGTTCACTCCGTCGATTACCTCGAGAAGGTCAAACGCGAGGTCGGCGCGCTCGGCGAAACCGACGTGGACACGCTCTCGACGGGCGATACGATCATCGACGCGTCGTCGTTGCGGGTCGCGCGGCGCTCGGCGGGCGGGACGCTCGCGGCGATGGAGTACGCCGTCGCCAACGACACCGCGGCTTTCGCGATCGTCCGCCCGCCGGGGCATCACGCGGAACCGCGTCACGGCATGGGCTTTTGCGTCTTCAACAACGTCGGCATCGCGGCGCGCGCGTATGCGGAGCAAGCCCGCGATCGCGCGCTCGTGATCGATTTCGATTACCATCATGGGAACGGAACGCAGGCGATGGCGAGGGCCGGCGTCTCGTTCATTTCGACCCACGCCTCGCCCGCGTATCCGGGGACGGGCGACGTCGCCGAGAACCGGCTCGCCTTCGACGGTGCGATCGTCAACTGTCCGCTTCCGGCCGGCGGCTACCCCACCGAAGCGTTCCTCGCGACCTGGCAATCGCTGATGGAAGGGGTCGCGGAGCACGTGCACCCGGGCCTCCTCCTCGTCAGCGCCGGTTACGACTTCGCGGCCGGAGATCCGGTAGGAGATCTCGGTATCGACGGCCCGCTCGCCGCGCGCGAGTTGGCGCGGATGATTCGCGAGTTGGCGGACCGCTTCACGAAGGGGCGCGTCGTCTACAGCTTGGAAGGCGGGTACGATCCGCCGATCCTCGCGGCGTGCGTGGCCGAGACCGTGCGCGTGCACGATGCGGCTACGCGCGAGGTCGGCGCGTTCGCGATGAAGTCGATTCCGAAGGCGCAGCGGGCCGTGCTCGATCAGGTCGCCGCTTGGATGTGGTGATCTTCGTCCTGCGCGTTGCGCTGGGCGCCGTGTTTCTCGCCGCGGGGCTGCTGAAAGTGTCGCACCCGGAATTCCTCGCGGCGACGATCGCCGCATTCCGCATCTTGCCGGAGGCGGTCATCGCGCCGCTTGCGGTCGCGTTGCCCTACTTCGAGATGATCCTCGGCGGCTACCTTATCGTGGGGCTGTTCACACGCGTCGCCGCCCTCGTTGCGGCGGCGCAGCTGGCCGCGTTTGCGGCCGCGATCGCATCGGTCGTCGTGCGCGGAATCCCGACCTCGTGCGGTTGCTTCGGTCCGAGCGACACGGCGCCGGCGAGCTGGGTCGACGTGGCGCGCGATCTCGCCCTGGCGGCGGTCGCGATCCTCATCGCCCTGCGCGCACCGGGGATCCTGGCGCTCGACGGGCGCCTCGCTTCCAAGAGTTTACCGACCGCGGAGGGAATGGAATAGCATGGCACAGCGACGGCCGGCGCCCGGAGCCGGCAACAACCGGAAGACCATCGTCTACGCATCGTTCGGCATCCTTGCGGTTCTCTTGATCGTCGCGGTGGCGTACGCTTCGCGCATGCCGAAGATCGCGTCGGTCGCGCCGACCTCCGCGCAACTGACCGTGGGGCAGGCCGCTCCGCAGTTCGCGTTGCCGACGACGGACGGCGTCTTCGATCTCTCGAAGGCCGCCGGGCAGCCGGTCCTGCTCGAAGTTTTCGCAACCTGGTGCCCGCACTGCCAACGCGAGACCGCGACGCTCAACGCGATCTACGACGCATACAAGGACAAGGTGCACATCGTCGCGGTCTCCGGCAGCCAATACGGCGTCGACGGCAGCACGCCCGAATCGCAGGCAGACGTCGTGAGCTTCGTGCAGAAGTACAACGTGCGCTATCCGGTGGCGTTCGACCCGACGCTCGACGTCGGGAACAAGTACCTGCAGGGCGGCTTCCCGACGATCGTGCTGATCAGTAAAGACGGGAAAGTGTTGAAGTTCCGCGACGGCGAGATCCCGCGAGCGGAGATCGAAAAGGACCTCAACGACGCGCTGAAGGGTTAGGGAATGACGCTGGTCGCGATGCGCCCGAGCTCCGCCCGGGAGAGGTCGCCGATCAGCGTCAACGTCAACTGCTTTTCCTTCCAGGCGATGAGCGTCGAAGCACCGTGCTCGATCACTTTGCCTTCGTCTTCGCCGAGTTTGATCGTGCGCGGCTTGTCGGCGCCGAAATCGGCTTCGGCGCCGGCGGCGTTTTCGAACAGCGAGAGCGTTCTCAGTCCGTCGGAGTAATTGAGGTGGACGGTCTTGGTGCCGTTCACGGTCTCGACGGACGCACCGACGAGCGCGAAGCCCTCGGGCAGGTCGGCGGGGCTCGCAGGCTTGAAGCCGGCTTCGCGAGCGACGCGATCGGTGTCGAGCGAGGGCGGCTCGCGATCGGCCTCCGTCACTTCCGAGTACCCCTCGGGAACGTTCGTCGAGAAGATCTCGTCCGGTATCTTCTGCGTGTAGCGTAGCTCGGCAAAGCGCGACGAGGTTGCGATCGAGCCGTCGGCGTGGAACGTTTCCTTGCGCAGGACGAGCTTCGTCTCGGCGTCGATCCATACGCGCGCGACGCGCTCGCCCGTGTAGTTGTTGATCAACACGAGCGACTTCGTCGGCCGTCCCGCGACGATCTCGCCGCCTGCGGGGACGGCGCGATAGTTCGCGTAGAGCAAGCCCAGCGTATTCCCCCCCGCGAGGTTGACGTCGAGCAGCGGATTGTTCGACGTCGTGACGCGCTCGCGGCGCGTGTCGAACTGCCAGGTCGTCGTCGAGCGAGTGATGATGTAGTCGCCGTAGAGCGCTTCGGGGGCGAGGTACCAGCGTCGAGTGCGGTCGGGCGCGCGATGCTCGATCCTCACGATCGTTGCGTTCGCCTTGCTCGCGCTGAAGCGGATCGTTTCGAGCTGGCCGACGTACGAAACGGAGCGGGAGGCGCCGATGCTCTCCCGCAGGAGGTCGGCCGGGCTCTCCGCGGCGGGGGCGGCGAACGCGGGTGCCGCGCCGGCGCAGAACGCCGCCGCGGCGAGGAGCGCCGTTCGCGCCGCGCCGGAGAGAGCGCTAGCGCACGACATCAAGGGTGCCGGGTTCCACCGCTGCTTCCGATTCGAGATCTGCGCTCTCGCTCTGCGAGGCCGAATCGTACGACGTTTCGATCGTCGTCGCCGGCAGGCTCCGCTCCGCGAGCGGGTTCTGCAATTGCTCGGCCTCGTGCTGCTCGATGTAGTAGGATGCTGCGATCGCCGGTGCCGCGTGGCTCGGCGCGAGCGGCGAGAACGGGCTCGCGAAATAAAACGCGACCGCGGCCGCGGCTGCGAGCGGGAACGCCACGATCGGGCGCAGGAACGAGCGAAGCCGGTCGATCGGCTGCGGCGTTTGGGCGCGCACCGCCTCCCAGATCTTCGCTTTGACCATCGGCGGAAGCTCGCGTTCGTCCCGGGCTGCAACGGCGCGCAACGCGTCGCCGAGCGCGCGCTCGCGGTCGAGTTCGGTCGCGCATGCCGGGCACGTCGCGACGTGTTGATGCACGAGCGAATCGGACGCGGGGTCCAGCTCGTCGTGCAGATAGTCGATCAGCGTTTCGTGTGAGATGTGGTCGGTCATGAGCGTTCTTGGGCCTGGAGGAGGAGCTTCCGGAGGAGCGCTCGCGCGCGATGGAGCCGCGATCTCACCGTTCCGATCGAGCACTCCGTCATATCCGCGATCTCCTGATAGCTATAGTTTTCGATGTCCGCGAGAATGACGACCTGACGCTGCTCTGAAGAGAGCATCGCGAGCGCCTTAGAGAGGGATTCGCCGAGCTGGCCTTCGATGAGGTCGTCTATCGGCGTCTCGGCTAAGGGCCGCTGCCCCCCGTAAGCCTGCGGGGCGTTGTCTTCCGGGATCTCCTCATAGAAACGTCCTTTTCGCCGCCGAAGTTCATCGCGGTGAAGGTTTGTGACGATCCGGTAGATCCACGAGACGAAGCTCGTCCCCGGCTGGAAGGAGCGCCAGGCGCGGTAGACCCGTAGGAAGGCGTCCTGCGTCAGATCGCGGGCGTCGGCCTCGTTGTTCGTCAGCCGGTAAGCGAAGTTGTACGTCGCCTTGCCGTATTGCTCGATCGCCCGTTCGAGGAACGCCGCCTGTTCGGGCGACGGGGGCGGATCCGGCGCACGAGGGGCTCCCATCAAGCGACTTCTTTTGCCATGGGCGGCAGGGCTACTGCCGGTTCGTGGAACTCGGCACGCTGAGGTAACTCAAACACTTGACACGAACACGGCTCTTAGGGAAGCCTAGTGAAGTAAGCGCAGTGCAGCGAAATCTAAGGAGAAACTTGGCCGTCCATCCGACGACCCTCGAACCGGCATCTGCCGAACCGGCGAAACGGCGGTCGGTCCTAGCACGATACCTCGCCGTTCTGGGACCAGGCTTGATCGTCGCGTTCGCCGATACCGAAGCGGGCAGCATCACCACGGCGGCGACCTCCGGGGCTCAGTTCGGGATGAAGCTCGTACTCTTGCAGATCCTGCTGATCGTGCCGCTGTTCGTCGTTCAGGAGATGACGGTCCGGCTGGGGATCGTCACGAAGAAGGGGCACGCGCAGCTCATTCGCGAGCACTACGGCATGGGCTGGGCGTGGGTCTCCCTCGGGACGATGCTCGTCACGAACCTGGCCGCGCTCGTGACCGAGTTCATCGGGATCGCGGGAGCCGCGCTGATCTTCGGCGTCAATCCGACGCTGCTCGTCCTGACCGCCGCCGCCGTCATCATCGCCGTCTCGCTCGGCGGGGCATACAAGCGCGCGGAGATCGCGGCGCTCGGGCTGTGCTTGCTCGAACTGCTCTTCATTCCGGCAGCGTTTGCGGCGCATCCGGACCCGATGCTGCTCGTCCGCGAGGGCCTCTTCGGATCGCAGCCGCTCGGCGATCGAGCGTACCTCTTGCTCGTCGCGGGGAACATCGGGGCGGTCATCATGCCTTGGATGATCTTCTACCAGCAGAGCGCCGTCGTCGACAAGGGGCTGCGCCTGCGCGATCTCGCCTTCGCGCGCCTCGATACGGTCTTCGGCGCGGTGATGACGCAGATCATCATGATCGCGGTCGTCGTCACCACGGCGGCGACGCTCTTCGTGCGCGGGATCTCCGTCTCGGACGCAGCGCATGCGGCCCTGGCGCTCGAGCCGTTGATCGGGCACCTCGCCGGGATCATCTTCGGCGCCGCCTTGATCGGGGCGGCGCTGCTCGGCGCGTTCGTCGTTTCGCTGGCGACCGCGTGGGCGTTCGGAGAGGCGTTCCAGTGGCGCTGCTCGCTCAATTACGGCTGCTTCGACGCAAAGCGCTTCTACGGATTCTTCGTCGTGTGCGTGCTCGCTGCCGCCGGGATCACCTTGATCCCGGGGCTCCCGCTCGTGCGCGTCACCGTGCTCGTGATGGCCTTCAACGCGCTCGTCCTTCCGATCGTGCTCGGGTTCTTGCTGATCATGGCGAACGATCGAAACATCCTGGGCAAGCGCGTCAACTCGCCGCTCGGGAACGCGATCGCGCTCGGGGTCTCGTTCGTCTGCGTCGCGCTCGGCCTTTGGTATGGGTTCCTAACACTCTCCGGTCAGGCGGGCTGACCCCGGCGAAGAGTTAGCTTGCTCGCGTGGCCCGCGTCCGGAGCGGGGCGGGGTTCCTCCGCGGGGACGCCCGCGATTTCGCATCCATGCGAAATCGCTACTCGTGCACTTGCCCGCTCCCGCCATCGTGGCTCCGCGGGCAAGCTGCACGCCCCGCGGAGAAACCCCGCCCCGCTCCGGACGCTGCCTGCATTCCGTGGTCAACCGGGGCGCTACCCGGGTCAGCTGAGCTCGTTCGAAGGGTGAGCTAGCCGAAGGGCCCCTGCGGGTGTGAGCGCGGTCACTTTTTCGGGGGGCGGGAGCCGGGGGGGTTGCCGGCCTGGCGGGGCGCCGCGATAGGGCTACGAGGGAGGCCCGGCCTGGGCTGAGGTTCGCGGGAGCGGGCTGCTCGGGTAGGCAGCTTTCTCCTCCAAGGGACTCCGGCGCGGCTCCGAAAAGCTGGCCCCACCGGGGCTATACACCCGCCGCCCCACCCCGAGCGAGGTCATGCGACAACCTTCGAGCAGCCGCCCAACGACTGAGAATTCCGACGACGCCGGTCTCATCGTCGCGTTGCTCACGCGCTTTCCGGAGATCGCGACGTTGACCGCGTATCCGCTCGAAGGTACGTTGGAGCTTTCGTTCGTCGTCCGCGAACGGCTCGATCGGAAAGCGGAAGCGAGCTTGCGCGAGAGCGTCGGCGAGCACGTGCGTTCCTTGCTCGAACTGCACGGCGAGGCGCCGTCCCGGTCGGACGTCTTGCTGGAACGGGACGATCACTTGAGCTTCGTGCAGATCGTGCGCGACGCTGCGACCGTCACGCGCGAAGAACTCGGCGTGCTGACGGCGCTCTTGCGCGATCGCTTCGGCGAGCGGCTCGTGATGGGTCCGTCCGCCGACGTCGAGGATGAAGATCCGGCCGCGCAGGACGAGCTGGTCGACGTCGCGCTCGAGGCCCTGCGCGACCCCGAACAAAAGAAGAGCCTCGTCGGCTACCGCGAGGAGAGGGGCGTCCTCGTCTACTACATGCGCGCGCGGCGCCGTAAGGCGAGAGGACGATGAACGCGGCTTCACGGTGGTGAAGAGCCGCGCATGATCGTCGACTTCCACAGCCACACGCTCGAGAGCGACGGGACGCTGAGCCCGCAGGAACTCGGCGCGGCGATGCGCGCGCGCGGGGTCGAGATGTTCTCGATCACGGATCACGACACGCTCGGCGCGTACCGCACGCTCGGCGACGCCGGCGGCTCCGCGAAGCTGCTGACCGGGATCGAAATCAACACGACATATAGAGGAAACGAAGTCCACATCCTCGGCTACCGTTTGCCGCTGGAGGGAGAGTCGCAGTTGCACGAGCTGCTCGCCGCGAACCGGCAAGCTCGCGAGCGGCGCGTCGGCATGATGGTGGCGCAGTTGCGCGAGGCGGGCATCCCGCTCGAACTCGATGCGGTTCGCGCGGAAGCGGTCGCGAGCGATTCGATGGGCCGCCCGCACGTCGGGATGGCGCTCGTGCGCGGGGGCTTCGTCGGCTCGATCGAAGCGGCGTTTCGCGAACTGCTCGGGCGGGGAAAGCCGGGCTACGTGCCGTCGCATCACGTGACGCCGCAGGTTGCGATCGCGGTGATCCGGCGCTCCGGCGGAATCCCGGTCCTCGCGCATCCGGGCCGGCTGAACGATTACTCGCTGATCGACGAACTCGCGCCCGCGGGTCTACGCGGGTTGGAAGTCTTCTATCCGACGCACGATCGCAATCAGATCGCCCACTTTCGTAAGAAGGCGGCGCAGCTCAAACTCGTCGCGACCGCGGGCTCCGATTTCCACGATATCCGCTGGAACAAGGGCGGAGTCGGCATCGAAATCGAGGAGCGCGACATAGCGCCGTTCCTCGAACTCGCCTTCGCCTGAGGCCCATGTCATCCTGAGCGAAGCGAGCGCAGCGTCCGCTCGCGGATGCGCGCGAGGAGTGCGGCGCACTGCGTTTCGTACTCGGCGAGCGAGTGCTCTTGGGCGGTCGCGAGCGAGCGATTCTTCATGAAGCGATGGTTGATGCGGACGTTGTAGGCCGCCGCCGCGAGCGCAGCCGCCCCGAACTCCGCCGCACAACCGAGATCGCTGACGAGGTTCGCGTTCTCGAGGGCCAGCGCGTCGCCGGCGAGGGAGAGCACGTCGAGGGCGAGCGCCGCCGCGCGGAGCGGCGCCGCGGCGGCGTCTTCGAGCGCGGCTTGGAGCGCCGCGGCGCGCGCGGCCTGTTCGTCCGCCGAGCCGCGCGGCAGCATCGTCGCGGCGACGACCCGGCCGTACGCGCGCTCGTCCTCCGTGCGGGCCGCCAGCAACTCCGCACGGCATTCGTCGGCGTCGTGTATCAGGCGCTCCGCGTGGCCGCGGCGGGCGGCGTGCCTAGGGCTGTCGCGCGTAATGCGCGCGACCATCGCGACGAGCGCCGCGCCGGCGGCGGCTACGAGGGCCGCCGCGCTCCCTCCCCCCGGCGTCGGCGCAGCCGAAGCCAGCTCGTCGAGATACGCGTCGATCGTTTCCACGGAGCGACCTATTGCCCGCCTCGCTGCGAGCTTCCCCTCGCCTCGGATGGAACCGGGGACCGGCCGACGAACCCTGGCCCGATCCTCGTTTTCGATTGTTTCAAAGATCAGCGAGAGCATCTCACCACTCCGTAGGAGAGACAATCGTGCCTGTCATCGACCGAATGCTCGGGGACGTCAAGGACCGGAGCCTAGCCGAGGCTGGGCGCTCGCGCATCGAATGGGCCGGGAGCTTCATGCCCGTGCTCGCGCAGATCCGCGACCGCTTTGCCGCAGAAAAGCCGCTCGCCGGCGTCCGTATCGGCGCCTGCCTTCACGTCACCACCGAAACCGCAAACCTCGTGCTGGCCCTTAAAGCGGGCGGCGCCGAAGTCACGCTGTGCGCTTCGAACCCACTCTCGACGCAAGACGACGTCGCAGCCGCCTTGTGCGAGATCTACGAGATCCCGACCCACGCGATCAAGGGCGAAGACAACGCCACCTATTACAAGCACATCGAATCCGTCGTCGCGACGCATCCGCACATGACGATGGACGACGGGTGCGACCTCGTCACCACGATCTATACGAAGCACAACCACCTGCTGGCGGAGATGATCGGCGGCTGCGAAGAGACGACGACGGGCGTAATTCGCCTGCACGCGATGGAGAAAGACGGCGTCCTGCCGTTCCCGGTGATCGCCGTCAACGATGCCCTGACCAAGCATATGTTCGACAATCGTTACGGCACGGGGCAGTCGACGCTCGACGGCATCATCCGAGCGACGAACGTGCTGATCGCCGGCCACACGGTCGTCGTAGTCGGCTACGGGTGGTGCGGCCGCGGCGTCGCCTCCCGCGCGAAGGGGCACGGCGCCCACGTCATCGTTACCGAAGTCGACCCGCGTAAGGCGCTCGAAGCGGCGATGGACGGTTTCCAGGTGATGCCGATGGCGGAGGCTGCAAAAGTCGGGGACGTGTTTGTCACGCTCACGGGGAACTATCACGTGATCCGGGCGGAGCATTTCGCCGTCATGAAGGACGGCGCGATCGTGTGCAACTCGGGGCATTTCAACGACGAGCTCGATCTGGACGCGTTCGACACGATGGCGGTCGGCAAGACCAAGCCGCGCGAATTCGTCGAAGCCTACAAGCTCAAGGACGGCCGGACGATCCGCATCCTCGGCGAAGGCCGCCTCATCAATCTCGCCGCCGGCGAAGGCCACCCGGCGGCGGTGATGGATATGTCCTTTGCGAACCAAGCCATGGCCGCAGCCTATCTCGCACAAAACTATCAGACGCTCGAAAAGAAGGTCTATTCGGTACCGGACCACATCGATCAAGAAGTCGCCACGCTCAAGTTGCGGGCGATGAACATCTCGATCGACACCCTCACGCCCGAACAGGTCAAATACATGGCGTCGTGGTCGGAGGGTACCTAAGCAATGGGACACCGTAGACTCTTCACCTCGGAATCGGTCACCGAGGGCCATCCGGATAAGCTCGCCGACCAGATCTCGGACGCCGTCCTCGACGCGATCCTCAAGGACGACCCGCACGGTCGCGTCGCGTGCGAGACGTTCGCGATCACCGGCCAGATCCACATTGCGGGCGAGATCTCGACGAAAACCTACATCGACATCCCGAAGATCGTGCGGAACACGATCCGCGAAGTCGGCTACACGAAATCGTCGGTCGGGTTCGACGCCGAAACGTGCGGCGTCTCCGTCTCCGTCGACGAACAGTCGGCCGATATCGCGCTCGGCGTCGATAAGTCGTACGAAGCGAAGGCGACCGGCCACGACGATCCGTTCGAGCTGACCGGCGCGGGCGACCAAGGGATGATGTTCGGCTACGCGTGCCGCGAGACGGATGCGCTGATGCCGCTGCCGATCACGCTCGCGCACGATCTCACCCGGCAACTCGCGGCAGCGCGCAAGAACGGTGAGATCTCGTACCTTCGCCCCGACGGCAAGAGCCAGGTGACCGTGGAGTACGACGGCCACCGCCCGATTCGCGTCGACGCCGTCGTCATCTCGACGCAGCACGATCCTGACGTTTCGCTCGACGTCATCCGCCGCGAAATTCGCGAACGATTGATCGATCACGTGATTCCGCAGTCGCTGCGCGACAAGGACTTGCGCGTCTACATCAATCCGACGGGACGTTTCGTCATCGGCGGCCCCAAGGGCGACGCCGGCCTGACCGGGCGTAAGATCATCGCCGACACGTACGGCGGGATGGCGCGGCACGGGGGCGGTGCGTTCTCCGGGAAGGACCCGACGAAGGTCGACCGCTCCGGTGCCTATGCGGCGCGCCACGTCGCGAAGAACGTCGTGGCGGCGGGCTTGGCGGATCGCTGCGAAGTGCAGGTCGCGTATGCGATCGGCGTCGCTCGCCCCGTCAGCGTGCTCGTCGAAACGTTCGGGACGTCGAACGTCGACGAAGGGAAGATTGCGAAGCTCGTGCAGCAGCACTTCGACCTGCGTCCGGCGGCGATCATCCACAACCTGGATCTGCTCCGGCCGATCTACCAGCAGACCGCTTCATACGGGCACTTCGGGCGGATCGATCTCGACCTGCCGTGGGAGCGCCTCGACAAGGCGCAGGAACTCCGCGAAGCCGCGGGACTCAAAGGCGATTTCGCCAACGAGCTCGTGACGATCGCCGGCTGAGGCCGAAAATGCAGCCGACGGAGAGGGGTGCCGCGTAGCGGTGCCCCTCTCCGTCCTTTCGCTGGTCTTCCTTTCGGCGCTGCTGCACGCGACCTGGAACCTTTATGCGAAGCGCTCCTCCGGCGGCTTCGTCTTCGTATGGCTGACGAACCTCGTCGCCGTGGCGTGGCTTGTCCCGCTCGCGTCTTGCCTGCTCTACGGCGAGCGAGCGGCGATCCTCGCGCACCTGCCCGCACTGATGCTCGCGGCCGCGCTGACGAGCACGTTCCATCTGAGCTATACGCTCATGCTGTTGCGCGCCTACCGCAGCGGAGATCTCTCGGTCGTCTACCCGGTCGTGCGCGGAACGGGGCCGCTGCTCTCGGCGATCGTCGGGGTCGCCGCGTTCCGGGAACCGGCGAACGCGTTCACCATCGCGGGGACGATCATGATCGTCGGAGCGAGCTTCGCGATCGGAATCGACCGGCGCGCACGAGAGCAGGGGCACGTCGCCGGGGCGTTCGCGTTCGGCGTCCTCACCGGAGCGATGCTGTCGTGCTACACGCTCTGGGATAAGTTCGCGGTATCGAACCTCGGCTTCGCCCCGCTCGCCTACTTTGCCGCGAACATCGCGATCCAGACGCTCGTCTCGGCGCCGCTCGCGCTGCGCGAAGGGGGAAGGCCGCTCGCGGAATGGCGCGCGAACCGCACGCAGGTTCTCGTCGTCGGGATCCTGAGCCCGCTTGCGTACCTGTTGATCCTGTTCGCCCTCGCCGCTGCGCCCGTCAGCCTCGTCGCGCCCATGCGCGAGCTGAGCATCGTGATCGCGGTCGTGCTCGGCCGGATCGTCCTAGCGGAGCCGGTCGGACGCCGGCGAGCGATCGCGGGCGTCGTGATCGCGCTCGGCGTCATCGCGCTCTCGCGCGGTTGACGCGCTCGCGCGTTCAGCGGCGCTCGAAATTGCGGGGCAAGCCCGACCATGCGCCGTCGTAATCGGCCTGCAATAGCGACGTCTCCAGCGCGAAGCGCGTCGGCGCTATCGGGAGCCGCGTCTCGAACATGAAGGCGAGCGTCCCTGCGAGGTATTCCGGCACGAGCTCGGCCTTCGCCGCCGCATCGTAGGCGCCGGCGTCCGGGCCGTGCGCCGCCATGCAGTTGTGCAGGCTCCCGCTGCCCGGCAGGAACCCTTCGAGCTTCGCCTCGTACGTGCCGCGGATGAGCCCCATGTACTCGCTCATCACGTTGCGATGGAACCAGGGCGGGCGGAACGTGTGTTCCGCGACGGCCCAGCGCGGCGGGAAGATGACAAAATCGACGTTCGCGGTCCCCGCGAGCGGCGACGGCGAGGTCAGGACCGTGAAGATCGAAGGGTCCGCATGATCGTAGCTGACGGTGTTCACGGCCATGAAGAGCGAGAGATCGTACTTGTACGGCGCGTAGTTGCCGTGCCACGCGACGACGTCGAGCGGCGAGCGATCGTACTCGGCGGCCCATAGGTTCCCCGCGAACTTCACGACGACGTGCACGGGCTCTTCACGATCCTCGAACGCGGCGACGGGAGCCAAGAAATCGCGCGGATTCGCGAGGCCGTTCGCGCCGATGGCCCCGAGTTCGGGGAGGCGGAAGAGCGGGCCGTAGTTCTCGCAGAGGTAGCCGCGGGCGCTGCCGTCGGGGAGTTCGACGCGGAACTTCACGCCCCGCGGGATGACGCAGCACTCGCCCGGCGAGAGCGAGAGAATCCCGAACTCGGTCGGAATCCGCAGGCGCCCCTCCTGCGGGAGGATCAGGAGTTCGCCGTCGGCGTTCGAGAAGAAGCGGTCGTACATCGAGGCGCTTGCGGCGTAGAGGTGGATCGCCGCCCCCGATTGCGCACGCACGTCGCCGTTCCCGCCGAACGTGACGAGCGAATCGACGAAGTCCTTATCTTCGCTGCCGAAGGGGAGCGGATTCCAGCGCAGGCGGTTCGGCGGCAGTTCGACGTCGTCGAACGGTGCGCTGCAGAGAAGCCCGTTCTCGATGCGCGAGTAGGCGGCGTGCGCCGCCGAGGGCCGGATGCGATAGAGCCACGAGCGGCGGTTCTCCGCCCGCGGGGCCGTGAACGCCGTCCCGCTGAGCTGCTCCGCGTAGAGTCCGAGCGGAGCTTGCTGCGGCGAGTTTTGACCGGAGGGGAGAGCCCCTTCGATCGCCTCGCTCGCATGGTGGTTCGCGAATCCGGCCAGGTAAGGGGCCGTGCGTTCGAGCCTCATACGTTCCGCCTTCCAGGGAAAGCGCGTCCGCGAACCTTTTCACGGGGCGTGCGGCGCAGCCCCGTCGCCCGCCGGGATCGGCGCCGCGGAAAAAGGCCCGGATGCGCTCTGCATCCGGGCCTCGCGGCTTTCTGGCGCGCTGCGTGCTAGAAGAAGCCCATCGCCTTGGGGCTGTAGCTGACCAGCGCGTTCTTCGTTTGCTGATAGTGGTCCAGCGCGTTGCTGTGGGTCTCGCGCCCGATCCCCGATTGCTTGTAGCCGCCGAACGCCGCGTGAGCTGGATAGAGGTGGTAGCAGTTAATCCAGACGCGACCCGCCTGGATGCCGCGAGCGAGACGATAGTTGCGATTCGAATCGCGGCTCCACACGCCGGCGCCGAGGCCGTAGAGCGTGTCGTTGGCGATCTGGAGCGCCTCGGCTTCGTCCTTGAACGTCGTTACGGAGACGACCGGCCCGAAGATCTCCTCTTGGAAGATGCGCATCTTGTTGTTGCCGCTGAAGACCGTCGGCTTGACGTAGAAGCCTTCCCGAAATTCGCCGCCGAGCACGTTGCGCTCGCCGCCCGTCAGGACCTTCGCACCCTCGTTCTTCCCGATCTCGATGTACGAGAGGATCTTTTCGAGCTGCTCGCTCGAGGCTTGCGCGCCGAGCATCGTCGCGGGGTCGAGCGGGCTCCCTTGCTTTACGAGCGCGACGCGCGCGAGAGCTCGCTCCATGAACTTGTCGTAGATCGATTCTTGGATGAGCACGCGAGACGGACACGTGCAGACCTCGCCCTGATTGAGCGCGAACATCGTGAAGCCTTCGAGCGCCTTATCGAAGAAGTCGTCATCCTCGGCGCAGACGTCGGCGAAGAAGATGTTCGGCGACTTCCCGCCGAGTTCGAGCGTCACCGGGATCAGGTTCTGCGCGGCATAGCCCATGATCAAGCGGCCGGTCGAGGTTTCCCCGGTGAACGCGATCTTCGCGATCCGCGGGCTCGAGGCGAGCGGCTTGCCCGCTTCCAAGCCGTAACCGTTGACGACGTTCAGGACGCCGGGCGGGAGCAGGTCCGCGATCAGTTCCATCCAGAGCATGACGGAGGCCGGCGTCTGTTCGGCCGGCTTGAGGACGACGCAATTTCCTGCGGCGAGCGCCGGCGCGAGTTTCCAGGTCGCCATCAGAACGGGGAAGTTCCACGGGATGATCTGCCCGACGACGCCGAGCGGCTCGTGGAAGTGGTACGCGATCGTGTTGTGATCGATCTCGCTGATCCCGCCCTCTTGCGCGCGGATCGCGGCTGCGAAGTAGCGGAAGTGATCGATCGCGAGCGGGATGTCGGCGGCCGTCGTTTCGCGGATCGGCTTGCCGTTGTCGATGGTCTCGGCGAGAGCGAGGACGTCGAGCTTCGCTTCCATCCGGTCGGCGATCTTGTTGAGGATGTTGGAGCGTTCCGTCGCCGTGGTGCGGCCCCACTTTTCGCGGGCGGCGTGCGCCGCATCGAGCGCGAGCTCGATGTCTTCGGCCGTGGAACGGGCGACTTCGCAGAACGGCATCCCGACGATCGGGCTGACGTTCGGGAAGTATTCTCCCTTCACGGGCGGGGTCGATTTGCCGCCGATGAAGTTGTCGTAACGCTGTCGATAAGGACTCTTGATTCCGAGCTTGTCGAAATCGTAGAACGTGGCGCGTTCCAGCTCTGCAATGCTCACGGTTCTCTCCTGTCGTCCTAGGTGGGTACAGCGGCCGCCCCTGCAATGAGGCGTAGGCTTGCCTCGGTGCGGCGCTCTCGTGACCGAGAAGGCGGCTTCGCTGTAGGAAAAGTCGTACCCCCCGATGCTGGGATGAGAATCCATCCGGAGGATAATAGTTCCGACGACCATACGGCCCGAGAGTGCCGGACGGAGTTCCAACCCAACCAGGCCGTATGCGCGACACCGCCGCAGGCTTCGCGGGGGAGGGTGCGCGGCGGGCGCGTTGAAGCTGGGCTAGTCGCCGGGGGCGACGGGAGCGATCGTTCCCGAATAGCTCAGTTGGTAGAGCAGCTGACTGTTAATCAGCGGGTCGTTGGTTCGAGTCCAACTTCGGGAGCCATGTCTGAGGAAACCCCGTGGATCCAAGCGTTTCACGGGGTTTCTGATCTTTTCGCGAATGCGTTTGCAATCCGCGCACACAGTTGCGCATCCAGTTGACCCGCGGACGGTCACCTTGGATCGACAGCCGGCGTCATAGCCGTTGAGCGTTCCGGCGCGATAGGCGCCCCAGATCACCGCGGAGCACTAAGGCAGCCCGGCGTGGGGGCTTCTGGCCTTAGCAGGGGCGTATGTTCATAAATACGTGTCGCTGGGAACTTCATGTGTTCATATATATATGCTATACTGCATATTGTCAGGACATTTATATATGAACGCAAGTCAAGCTGCCCTTGCCCGCAAGCAATTGGAACGGCGCCTTGCGCCCCTCAGGGAGATGACGCTCGTTGCTCCTCCAAGAGGCTGGATCAAGGCCATTCGGGAGTCCTTGGGCATGACTGCTCGCCAACTCGCCGCCCGTATGGGCGTCGCACCCTCGCGCATCCCGGTCATCGAAAAAGCGGAAGTCACCGGCTCGACCACGTTGAGGACGCTGCGGCAGGCTGCCGCAGCCATGAACTGTGCCTTCGTCTATGCATTCGTGCCGATAGAACCGCTCGACGAGGTACTGCGCGAGCGCGCGATGCACAAGGTGCGGAAGGACGTCTCGCGCCTCGATCACACCATGCGCCTTGAAAACCAGGCACTGCTCTCATCCGATCTCGACGCTGAGCAAGAGCGCACGATCGACCTCATCCTATCCGGCTCTCTACGGGGCTTGTGGGACGAGGAACTGGACCATCATGCCTGATCCTCTGCTGGATCGTGACGATGACGCGAATACGCCCCTCACCGTCGAAGAGCGCGAAGCGCTTATCCCGTCCTACATCACGTTGCGACACGAGCTGAATGAAGCCGAACAGGTCAATATCGGCGCGGCTCTACGCTGGGCCGATGCGCGTAGGCGCGATGTCCTCGATCGAGATTTTCTGAGCGAACTGCACCGACGGATGTTCGGAGACGTGTGGCGTTGGGCGGGGCATTATCGTACGACCGCCCGCAATATCGGCGTCGAGGTCCATCGGATCGCCATGGACGTGCAGCAAGCCATCGACGATGCGCGATACTGGGTCGAACATGCTAGCTATCCGCCCGACGAAATCGCCGTGCGGTTCAGCCACCGCCTCGTTGCCATTCATCCTTTCCCGAATGGAAACGGGCGCTTTTCGCGCCTTGTCGGCGATCTTCTCGCCGGCCAGCTCGGACAGGCGCCCTTCACCTGGGGACGAGTGAACTTGGTCAATGCCGGGGAGACCCGTGCGCGATACATAGAGACTCTACGAGCCGCCGACAATCACGATATCGGACCGTTACTGCTCTTTGCTCGGTCCTGAGCGTTCGGGCAAGAAGCTAGCCGCCATCAGGCGATTAGGTTTGCTCAGCACATGCGAAGGCGTATTGAGTGCCTGGAGCTGAAATGTACAAAGAGAAGACCTGCGGCCGTGGTGATCTGAGATCACCATTTCGCGCCAGCGGAGATCTTCGACGCGATTGGCTGGGAACGCGGACTGCCGGAGACCATTCGCTTCGATCATGGAGCCTCTCCGATTCGGCACCGCTCTAACGCTCGGCCGCCTGCTCGCCGCGTGCGGCGTTCGGTAGCAGCAGCGTGACCAAGAAGAACACCGGGATGAGCGCATACACGACGACTGCCGCCATCGGTTCCACGAGCGCCAGTGCGCCGGCCAGCGGATAGCCGGCGATACTCACGAGCGCGCGACGTGCCCCTGCGCTCATGTAGAGCATCGCGCGCTCATCCTCACCGAAGACGACGACGGGACGGCGCACGCGTTCAGCGCGGTTCCACGTACAGAGCTTGGTTTGCGACGCCGAGGTAGCCGCGGGCATCCGCGAGCGAGGCGTGCGTCACGCCGACGCCGTCGTCGCTCAACGTAGTCCGCGCGCTCATGAACGTCCAGTCGCCTTCCGGGTAGCGGTGCAGCGCAACCGAGAGCGAGGGCGGCACAAACAGCCAATCCCGGAACGGCAATTCCGGGCTCATCCCGTTCGCGGAATCGACGGCGATGAGGAGCCGGTCGATCGGCCTGAGCGGCACGCCTTCGACGAGCGGAACGCGCACCCGCGTCCACACTTGCGACGGGCCTACGCCGGCGAGCCCCGTACCGCAGACGAAACGCCACTCGATGGCCGCGCCGTAGCCGAACTCGTGGAACGAACCGTGCGCCTCATGCGGGGGCAGCGCGGGAACCTCGCCGGGCTCGCTGATCCCGGGCGGCACGCTTCCGCGCGCCTGCACGGCGACGCGCCAAATGCGCGCGACGACGACGTCCCGGCCGCGAGCTTCGAGGATCCCCTCGAGCAACTCGACGCGCCTGCCGGGGCGCACCACGCGCGTCCGGACGCGACAGACGTCTCTCGGGATGCCGCCCAGGAAATCCACGGCGATGCGGGCGATCCGCATCGAATCCCGCGGATGATCTTCCACGAGCGCCCACGCCAGCAGGGCCGTCGCAGGCCCGCCGTGCTGCAGATCTCGATCCCAGGGGCTCATCGTCGCTTCGGTCGCCCGAAAGACGTCCACCTCGACGCGTTCGTAGAACGCCTTGGGTCCGGCTGCGGCTGCACTCATCCGGCTTTGGTTGGGCGTCCGGGCCCCGAACCTTCCCGGGGCTGCGCCGGGAGGCCGCCGTTCGAACGCGCGTGAAACACTGCGCATGCTTCGAGCGCTGCTCATATCGCTCTGTCTTCTTGGCGTGCCTGCGGCCGCGCTCGCGCAGGCCGGTCCCGCGGCGCCCGCGGCAACCGTCACGCCCGCTGCCTCCGTCACGCTTGCCGAACCCGCAGAACCTGCCGAGCCCGGACCGTGGGCGGTCCCGGCGAGCGTCATGCTGCCGCGACGGATCCCCGCGGAGCCGATCGGCGACTGGGCGCCCGCCGACGGCCGAGACACGATCTCGCTCGACGTCGACGGCGTGACGTTGCGCGGGTTCTCGTATGCCGGTAGCGACCCGGCGATGCCGACGCTGCTGTTCTTCGAAGGCGATCGGGGACGGGACGGCGCCTGCGACGCATTCTTCCGAGCGATCGCGAAGCTCGGGCCGCGCGTCGTCGTTTTCGACTACCGCGGCTACGGATTCAGCGCAGGCACACCCGACGTTTCGACATTCGAAAGCGACGGATTGCGCATCTTCGATTCGCTCTCCGCAGGCGGTACGTCGCGCGTTGCGGTGATGGGATACTCGCTCGGCACAGGTATAGCAACCTCGATCGCGCTGCGAAGGACGACCGTCGGGTTGCTTCTTGCGTCGCCGTTCGCGAGCGCGAAGGAAGTGTTGCCCGTCTACATGTCGGCGCTGAGCGTGCCTGCGCGCGACGTGCGGTACGTGATGCCGTCATACGGTTTCGCCGAACTCACCGACAACGCGAAGCGCGTTGCGAAGACGCAGGTACCGCTGCTTGTCATTCACGGATCGGACGATACGATCGTTCCGGTCGCTCAAGGGCGTGAAGTTTTCGAAGCAAGCCGCGCTGCAACGAAACGCATGGTCGAAGTTCTCGGGGCGAGGCACGACGACGTGCTCGGCTCGCCCGCAACGCTATACGCGATCGAGCGATTCCTCGCACTCTTGCGCTGAGGTATCGCCGGAGCGGGGCGCGCTGCGATCGTTTGGTCGGCGGAACTGCGGACTAAGGTTTGCGACTTCGTGCGTGCCGGAACCGATGTTGCACGACGCGCGTCGAATCTCGCATCCGGAGATTTTCCACGAGTTCGGGTTCTCCCGGAATTGTGCGCGACGGCCAACATGGCACTCACGCTCCGCGTGGTCGCCGAGTTCGCCGCATGAGAGTGATACGCTCGACCGACGGGCGGCTGGGACTCGTGTTGCCTTCGGAAACTCATTTTGCGTTTGGAGATGAATCATGGAGAATGTCAGCCGCCGTACGGCATCGGGAATTAGCGATAGCGTCCCATCGGATCCCGGTTTCGGTTTCCTGTTCACGATCGTTGGGATCGTGCAGATTGTAACGATCGTATGCGTTTTCGTCTCGGTCGGGCGGCACACCGTTTCCGATCGGCCGCCGCAGATTAGTTCTCAGCCGAGTTATTCGGTAACCACGGGCGCGTAGCGCGCATCGCAGGGCGCGCAACGATCAAGCACGATCCTCGACGTTCGCGGGTGGAGGGCTGCGTCGCGTGTTCGCATTACCGCGCGGGCGCCGCACCTGCGAGCGATGAGCTGAGCTAGCGCTTTAGACGAGCGAGCGAGGGACCGGTACTGCGCGCGGGAACCGGCCGCCCGCCGGGCGCGTCAAAGTTGCGTCTCCGAGAAACTCTCCGGCGACGTCGCCTTCCGGAGGTATCGCGAAAAGCGAGCTTCGGGATTCGGTGATCTCGCTCGAACCCTCGTTGCCGGGCTTGCAAGCGCGGCGACGCGGAGTTTCGCGCTCGTCGCGAGCGTTCGGAACCTTCTGCACCCCCAGGGAGAATTCCGATGCAAGCTACTCAAACCGTTCCTCAGTTCGGAGCCCGCAAGAGCGAACCGTCGTTGGCTCCGTTTTTCGGTCTTGTAGGGATCGTCACGCTCGCGATCCTCGTAATGATGTTCATCGCGATGCAACGCCACCTCGTCTCCGATCAGCCGGCGCAGACCAGCTCGCTCGCGAGCTATCTGGAAACGAGCGATCCGGCGGCATACCAGCTGCTGCTCACGCACCCTGGCCGCGGCGGGACGATGCAGTGCCAATTCGCCGGCGCCAACCCCATGTACGCCGTTAAGTCCAACACCGCGGTTGACTCGGATCAGTTGGTTTGCGTTCAGCCCTCGGCGCTCTGAGGATAGTTATGTTGCGGACGGCGCCGTTCACGCGAGGGCGCGCGCCGTTCGGAGCAGCCTCGCACGCGAAGCCGCGGAGCCGATTTTCGATCGCGGTCGGTCGCGCTCTCGCAGGCGCGGCGATCGCTTGCTTTCTATTTGGAAATGAGACTATGGCAGCGGAAGAGCCGTCATTCAAGACCATCGTGCATGAGGGCGCGTTCGAGGTTCGCGATTATCCTTCGCTCGTCGTCGCCGAGGTTACCGTCGGCGGTAATCGCTGGCAGGCTGCGAGTGCCGGCTTCCGCCTGCTCGCAGGCTATATCTTCGGCGGCAACAGACAACGCCGGAGTATTGCCATGACGGTGCCCGTCGAGCAAGTGCCCGCCGGTGAGAAGATCGCGATGACGGCTCCGGTCACTCAGGCTCCAAGCGGCGATGGCTGGATCGTTCGGTTCATCATGCCGAGGGAGTATACGCTGGAGACGCTACCCGAACCGGATGATCCACGCGTGCATTTGAGGGAGCTCCCGGCGGCGCGCTTGGCCGTCCTCAGATTCTCGGGGCTCGCGCGCGAACGGGCCGTCGAGGCGAAGACCTCGGAACTCGAAGCACTTGTTGCGGCGCATCACCTGCGTGCTCTCGGGAGCGCGTCGCTCGCTCAATACGATCCGCCCTGGACGCTTTGGTTCATGCGGCGGAACGAGGCGATGATTTCCGTCGCGCACTGAGAGCGCAGCTCGAATCTGTCGACCGATCAGCTCGTTTGCGGGCTCGTGCAGTATTTGCACCTTTTCGCGGCGAGCGGAATCTCGCTCGCGCACTCCGGGCAGATCTTCGTATCGGGGACGGCGGCAACGGGCTTGGGCTTGAGGCGTTCCATCGGCGCGACGACGGCGAAGTAGACGACCATCGCGACGATCAGGAACGATATCAGCGCGTTGATGAAATTCCCGATCGGGAAATGCGTTCCGTTCAAATCGAAGCCGACGGTGGAGAAGTCGGGTTTTCCTATGAGTGCGGCGATGAACGGCGTGAGCACGTCCTTGACGGCGGACGCGACGACCGCGCTGAACGCAGCCCCGATGACGACGGCGACCGCCAGATCGGCGACGTTGCCGCGCATGATGAAGTCCCGAAAACCTTTGAGCACCGAGGCCTCCCTTTCTTTCTCGAGGATTTGAACCGGCCACGTTTATCGCAAGTTGCATGCCTTCGGAGAACGCGAATGCCTCGACGATCCCCTCACCGGCCGGCGCCGATGCGGTACGCGAGCCAGGCGGCCGCGGCGAACGAGATCGCGCCGCCGATCTTCACGCCCGCATCCGTCGCGGAGGCGTGATCGCCGGACCACGGCAAGGCGGAGATTGCCGTCAACAGCAGGGCGAGCCAGACGGATCCGACGGCGTAGAACGCGATCCAGAAGCCCGGCGGCTTCACCCACTTCTTGCGCTTCGCGCGGACCTCGTAGATCGTCCGGAAGAGCGGCCACGACTCGGCGGCGGCGAGGAAGGCCGGGATGCCGAGCCACCCTGCGGCCGAACGATGCCCGACGAGCATCCACCAGACGAGCCAGACGCCGAACCCGGCGGCCAAGCGCAGGTACGGCGGCGCTGCGCGGGGCTTGGGCGGATGCGGGCTCGTCCGTTTGGCCATGCGCGTTCCTTCATGTCGCAGGGTCGTCAATCTTTGGAACCGGCGAACGGCCTTGCCAGCGGAACGGGCGGCGCCGTCGCGAAATGCCGACGAGAATGAATTACTTCGGATTCGCCCGGAGTGCGGCCGCCTTTGCGGGTGCGGCGCTCCTGTGTTGTTCTGCGGCGCCGGCTCCGGCGGTAAGCTCCGCGGGTCCCGCCGCCTCGCTGCTCGCCTTCGATTGGACGCCGACGCCGCAGCAGATCGCGACCTCGTGTTCGGCGTCCATCGCCCGGGTCAAGCGACGCGCCGGTGCGATCTCGCGGGTCCCGAACGGGCATCGAACGTTCGATTCGGTCGTCCTCGCGCTCGAAAACGCGACCGCTGACTTCAGCGACGAACTGACGGCGCAGGCGTTCCTGTTCAACGTGGCGCCCAGCGCCCAGGTGCGCGCCGCGTCGCAGAAATGCGGCACCGACGCCGGCAACGTCCTGACGGATCTCGAGGCGCGGCCGGAGCTCTACCGCGCGCTTGCGGAAGCGAAGGCAAGCGGAACCGCCCGTACGGCGGCGCAGCGCAAGTTGACGGACCTTTGGCTGACGACGGTGCGGCGGAGCGGCGCAGGCCTCCCCGAGCCTGCGCGGCGTGAGTTCGTCGCGCTCTCGCAGGATCTCAACGATCTCGAAACGCGCTTCGCGGCGAATCTCGGCAACGATCAAAGCTCGATCGCGCTCTCCGAGGAGCAGACGGCATCGCTGCCGCCTGAGTTCGTCGCCGCGGCGCTGAAGAAGAATGCCGCCGGCGGCTATACGCTCCCCGCGAACGAGTCGACGGACGGCCCGTTTATGGAGAACGAGACCGACGCGAGCGCGCGCAAGGCGTTTTACTTGGCGTATGCGAACCGCGGCGGCGAGGCGAACGTCAAGCTGCTCGAGCAGGCGCTCCGGAAACGCGACCGGCTCGCGAAGCTGATGGGCTATCCGAATTGGGCCGCCTACGTCCTCGCGGACAGAATGGCCGGGACGCCGCAGCGCGTCTTGCGCTTCCTCGAACAGATCGATGCGGCGGTGCTCCCGAAGGCACGCCGAGAACGCGAGGAACTCGCCGCGCTCAAGGGCGCGCCGCTCGACGCGTGGGATTCCGAGTATTACGAGAATCAACTCCGCAAGACGAAATACGCCGTCGACCAGAACGAGATCAAGCAGTACTTCCCCGTGCAGCACGTGATCGAGAGCGTGCTCGGCATCTATCAGGAATTGCTCGGCGTCAAGTTCCTGCGCGCGACCGCGCCGGCGTGGCAAGAAGAGGTGCAGGCGTACGACGTGAGCGATGCCGCCTCCGGCAAGCCGCTCGGGCGCTTCTATCTCGACCTGTTTCCGCGGCCCGGCAAGTACGACCACTTCGCGAACTTCGGCATCGTCGCGCGCCGCGTGCTCCCGGGCGGGAACGTCCGCCTGGCGACGAGCGCGATCGTTGGGAACTGGCCGCAGGCCGCGCCCGGGAAACCGGCCTTGCTGTCGCACGAGGACGTCGAGACGTTCTTCCACGAGTTCGGTCATAACATGGCCGCGATGCTCGCGGACGCACCGTACGCGACGCTGACGAGCGGATTTCGCCAAGATTTCATCGAGGCACCCTCGCAGATGCTCGAAAACTGGGCGTGGGATCCGGGGATCCTCAAGCGCGTCTCCTCGAACGTGACGACCGGCGCGCCGCTCCCGGACCCGCTGATCGAAAAGATGATCGCAGCGCGGTACGTGCATTACGCGCTCTTCACCGCGCAACAGGCGTTCTTGGGCACCGTCGACATGCGGTATCACATGCAAAAACCGCCGGTCGATACGACGGCCGTATGGAAGGCGACGCTCACCGAGATGACGCCGGCGAAGTTCGTCGAGGGGACGCACCGGCAAGCGTCGTTCTCCCACCTGATGGGCGGCTACGATGCCGGCTATTACGGCTATCTCTGGTCGAAGGTCTACGCGCAGGATCTGTTCTCGCGCTTTGCGGCCGAGGGCCTGACGAACCCGGTTGCGGGGATGGCGTACCGCACGCGGATCCTCGCCCCCGCGAGGCTCGAAGAGCCCGATGCCGAAGTTGCGGCCTTCCTCGGGCGGCCGATGAACCCGAACGCATTCTACCGCGAACTCGGCATCGCACCGCCGGCCGCGGGGCGCTAACGAACCAAGCAGGGGCCCTCTCGGGCGGCTGCCCAACAAGTGCTTGGCGGCAGAAGGGCTGCGCCTTGTAATTCGTTAATCCTAACGATGGTATGAGGCATGCCTAATAACCGCAAGGGAGGCGGGCTCTATGCTGTCGCTGAGAGATGACGTCTTTTTCCCCGCTTCGCAGGGCTCGCCGTTCGTGGTGAAGCTCGCGGACCTGCCGAACGGCAGCGCGGCGACGGTCTTGGCGGTGCAGGACGCGCACCCGCGGGATGCCATCGCGCGGCGCCTGCGCGACCTCGGGTTCGTTCGCGGCGAAGCCGTGCGCATCGTCGCGCGGGCGCCGTTCGGCGGGGATCCGCTCGTCGTGCAGGTCGGCTTCACGCGCTTCGCGCTGCGCCGCGCGGAGGCGGCCCGCATCGCGGTCGAGCCGCTCCCGGCCGTGGACGAGTAGGCGCGCGTGGCCGTCGCGCGGATCGCTCTCGTCGGAAACCCCAATTGCGGAAAGACCGCGCTCTTTAACCTGCTCACCGGGAGCCGCCAGAAGGTCGCGAACTACCCGGGCGTCACCGTCGAGCGCAAAGAGGGGCGCTTCACCGTCCCCTCCGGGCGCGTCTTCCGGGTTCTCGATCTGCCGGGTTCGTACAGCTTGGCCGCGACGAGCCCGGACGAGGCGATCACGCGCGACGTGTGCAGCGGTTGCTACGAGGGTGAAGCGCAGCCTGATCTGCTCGTCTGCGTCGCCGATGCGACGAACCTGCGGCTGCATTTGCGGTTCGTCCTCGAGGTGCAGCGGTTGGGGCGGCCGACGGTCCTCGCGCTGAACATGGTCGACGAGGCGCAGCGCCGCGGGATCCGCATCGACCGGCCGGCGCTGGAGCGCGCGCTCGGAATGCCCGTCGTCGAGACCGTCGCCGTCAAGCGCGGCGGCGCCGTCGCGCTGCTGGAACGCCTGGACCTCGAGTTCCCGGCGCCGCCCCCCGCGCTCGGCGAGGACGCCGACCTCCACCTCGAAGTGAACCGGCTGCTCGCGCTCGCGGTCGCGATGCCGCGCCGGACGGCCAGGATCGACGACGCGCTCGACCGCTGGGTGCTCGATCCGGTTTGGGGGCTCGCGATCCTCGCTGCGACGCTGTTCTTGATGTTCCAGGCGGTCTTCTCGTGGGCGCAGCCGCTCATGGACGGGATCACCTGGGGCGTCGGTGCATTAGGCGCGGCCGTAGCCGCCGCGCTCCCGGACGGATTCTTACGCAGCCTGCTCGTGCAGGGGGTTATCGCGGGCGTCGGGAGCGTGATCGTCTTCCTGCCGCAGATCTTGATCCTGTTCGCGTTCATCCTCATCCTCGAGGAATCGGGGTATCTGCCGCGCGCGGCGTACTTGCTCGACCGGCTGATGATCGGCGCGGGCCTTACGGGGCGCTCGTTCATCCCGTTGCTCTCGAGCTTCGCTTGCGCGATCCCGGGGATCATGGCTACGCGCACGATCCAAGACCAGCGCGACCGGCTCGCGACGATCATGGTCGCGCCGCTGATGACCTGCTCGGCGCGCCTGCCGGTGTACACGTTGCTGATCGCCGCGTTCATCCCGCGCCGCACGGTTTTCGGATTCTTCGCGCTGCAGGGCGTGGTGCTGTTCGCGCTCTACGTGGCGGGCATCGGGACGGCGCTCGCCGTCGCATACGTGATGAAGCGCTTCGGCGGGGACCGCGCCGAGCACGCGCTGCTGCTCGAACTCCCCTCGTACCGCCCGCCGAACCTGCGCGACGTCGCGATCGGGCTGTGGGAGCGCGCGCGAGTCTTCCTGTTCCAGCGCGTCGGGAAGATCATCGTCGCGACCTCGATCCTGCTGTGGTTTCTCTCGAGCTTCCCCGCCCCACCGGCCGGCTTCACGGGGCCCGCGATCGACTACAGCATCGCGGGGCGCGTCGGGCACCTCCTTGCGTACGCGTTCGCCCCGATCGGGTTCACCTGGCAGATGTGCATCTCGCTGATTCCGGGGATGGCGGCGCGCGAAGTCGTGGTCGGCGCGCTCGCGACGACGTACTCGCTCTCCACGACCGATTCGGATGCGGCGGTGAAGCTCGCGCCGATCATATCGGCGCAATGGTCGCTGGCGACCGCGCTCTCGCTGCTCGTGTGGTACGTTTTCTCGCCGCAGTGCATCTCGACGCTCGCCGTGATCCGGCGGGAGGCGAACTCCTGGAAGACGGTCGCGATCGTGACCGGGTACCTGCTCTCGCTCGCGTACGTCGCTTCGTTCATCACGTATCACGTCGCGAGCGCGCTCGGGGGAGGGAAGGCGGCATGACGGCCTATTCCTTCGTGGAGGCGGCCGTCGTGACGATGCTCGTAGCCGCAAGCGCGCTGTGGCTCTTCGTTGAGCTCGCTCCGGGCGCGGCCGCCTCCGTGCGCGCGCGCATCGCAGCACTCCTCGGAGCGCCGGGCCGGCCGCGCCGGCTGCGCGCGCTGGCCGCGAAGCTCGCCGCAAGGCCCGCGAGCGCTGCGGGCTGCGGGAGCGGCGGATGCTCGAGCTGTTCGGGCTGCGGGCTCTCGCGCGTTCCCAAGCCGCCTGCGGGCGGCTCGATTCAGACGCTCTGAAAGCGGTTCATCCGCCCTTCGAGGTACTTGAATATCCGCGCGATCAGGAACGTCAGCACGACGTAGATGCCCGCGGCGACGAAGAGCGGGTCGGTCTGGTAGGTCGCCGCGGCGATGCGCCGGGCGACGCCGGTGACGTCGAGCAGCGTGATCGTGCTCGCGAGCGAGGTCGATTTCAGTTGGATCACGACTTCGTTACCGAGGGCCGGGAGCATCAACCCAAACGCACGCGGCAGGATGATCCGGCGATAGAGCAGCGATGGGCCCATCCCCATCGCGACCGCCGCCTCGCGTTCGCCGTTCGGGACGCTGAGGATGCCGCCGCGCACGACTTCGCCGACGTAGGCCGTCATGTTCAGCGAGAGCGCGATCAGCGCGCACGGATACGATTCTCGAAAGAAGATCCACAAGAACGAATCTCGGACGAACGAGAACTGCGCGAGCCCGTAGTAGATCAGGAAGATCTGCACGATCAGCGGCGTGCCGCGGAAGAAGACGGAGTAGGCGTAGGCGGGGAGCCGCAGCAGCGGCTTCTTGGAGACGCGCGCAAGCGCGAGCGGGACGGCGAGCGCTACGCCGCAGAGCGTTGAGAAGAAGAGCAGGCGTAGCGTCATCCAAACGCCGGCAAGGAAATCCGGCGCGGCGCCGGCCGCCGTCGTCCAGAGATCCGAGAGCCAACTCATCGCGCGTTCCTCGCGAACCCGCGCGACGCGTTCTTTTCAAGCTGCGCGAAGACGACGTTCGAGATGCCGAGGAAGATCAGGAAGATGAACGCGGCCGCCAGGAAGTAGACGAACGGCTGTTTCGTGACTTGGGCCGCGATGTTCGCCTTCTGCATGAGTTCCTCGAGGCCGAGGACGGAGACGAGCGCGGAATCCTTGAGCAGGTTCTGCCATAGGTTGCTGAGGCTCGGGAGCGCGATGCGCCACGCTTGCGGCAGATGGATGCGGAAGAAGACTTGCGCCGGGCGCATTCCGAACGCGCGCGCCGCTTCGAGCTGCCCGGGCGGCACGGAGAGGAACGCGCCGCGGAACGTCTCCGACGAGTAAGCCGCGAGCACGACGGAGAGGGCGAAGACGCCGCTCGTAAACGGGCCGATCGAGACGGCGCCGTTCGTGAGTTGCTGCGCGAGATTCCCCAGGCCGAAGTAGCAGATCAGCAGGATGACGAATTCGGGGACGCCGCGCATGAGGCTCGTGACGGCGGTGACGGGAGCGCTGAGCCAAACGTGCTTGGAAAGCTTCGCCGCGGCCAGCAGCATGCCGAAACTCAACCCAAAGAAAAGGGTCGCGAACGCCACCTCTAAGGTGACGCCCGCGCCCTGAACGAGCTGAACGAAGTATCCGTTCAGCTAGTGCTACTTCTTGGGGAGGATGCTGAAGGGGAAATACTCGTCGTTGATCTTCTTGTACGTTCCGTCTTTCACGGCGGCGGCGAACGCAGCGTTCAGCGTGACGCGGAGCGGGTCGCCCTTGCGAACCGCGATGCCGGCGCCCTTGCCGAAGATCGTTTCGTCGTTGAGTTCCTTCCCGGCGAAATCGAAGCCGGCGGCCTTGCCCGCTTTCTTCAGCCAATCGTAGCCGATCGTCTCGTCGGCGAGCGCCGCGTCGACGCGGCCCGCGAGCAGGTCCTGATACGCTTCGTCCTGGCCCGTGTAGGTCTTGACTTGCGCGATGCCCTTGAGCTTGAGGTTGTAGTAGACTTCTTCCGTCGTCCCGCTCTGCACGGCGATCGTCTTGCCCTTGAGCGTGGCGGGATCGTCGGTGATTCCGGAGCCCTTCTTCGCGACGAAGCGGGCGGGAGTGATCGTGATGGGGACCGTGAAATCCACGACCTTCTCGCGCGCCGGCGTGATCGACATCTGCGAGAGAACCGCGTCGATCTTCTTGGATTTCAATGCCGCGATCATGCTGTCGAAGGACATGTTCACGTACTCGCATTTAAGCTTCGCGGTCGCGCAGAGCTTGTTGCCGAGCTCGATCTCGAAGCCTTGAAGTTTCCCGCCCGCATCCTTGTATTCGAAGGGGGCGTAGTCGGCTTCCGTGCCGATGCGGACGACCTGCTGATCGGCGAGGACGGGTGCTGCGCCGAAAGCTGCGACGGTACATGCGGCGAGCGCGCCGACGAACCATTTGCGTAGGATCTTATTGTTCAACGTAACCTCTTCTAGCTATCGATTGGGATGAGTGCATGGATACGATCTAGTGTGCGCGCGTGCTCGACAGGAACTGTCGGAGCCGCTCCGATTTGCAATTCCCGAATACCTGATCGGGAGTTCCTTCTTCCTCTATCAGGCCCTGATGGAAGAAGACGACGCGGTCCGCGACTTCGCGGGCGAAGCCCATCTCGTGGGTCACCACGAGCATCGTGCGCCCCTCGCGGGCGAGATCCCGCATGACCTTGAGCACCTCGCCGACGAGCTCCGGGTCGAGCGCGGAGGTCGGCTCGTCGAAGAGCAGGAGATCCGGCTCCATCGCGAGCGCGCGGGCGATCGCGACGCGCTGCTGCTGGCCGCCGGAGAGTTGGCTCGGGTAGGCGCCGGTCTTGTTCGCGAGGCCGACCTTCTGGAGCATCGCGTCGGCGCGCTCGACCGCTTCCTTGCGGGAAAGCCGCAGGACGTGCATCGGCGCCTCGATGATGTTCTCGAGGACCGTCATGTGCGCCCACAGGTTGAACTGCTGGAAGACCATCGCGACCTTGCGCCGGATCCGTTCGACCTGGCGCGGATCGACGGGGACGAAGTGCCCGCCCCCCGGCCGCATCTTGATCAGCTCGCCCTTCACCGAGACCTTCCCGGCGTCCGGAGTCTCGAGCAGGTTGAGGCAGCGCAGGAACGTGCTCTTCCCCGAGCCGCTGCTCCCCAGGATGGCGATGACGTCGTGGTCGTACGCCGTGAGCGAGACGCCCTTGAGGACTTCGTTCTCGCCGAAGCGCTTGTGGAGGTCTTCGACGACGAGAGCGGCGGGCGCGGCGTCCATAACGGCGCGTTCGTTCGCCGGGGCGGGGACCCTTGCCTCGGCCGCGTAGCTTTGGAATGGAAGAACGGGCCGTCTTTAGGCCATCTAGCCGAGGGGGACGGTCGCGCCGCGCTCTCCGACGCCGGCCGTGAACCCGAGCGTTTGTCGGACGAGCGCGGCGAACGCGGCGGAGGACGCAGGCTCCCCGTGGACCGCATACAGATGCGGCTTCACGGCGAGCGTCCCGAGCCACCGGAGCAGCTCCGAACGGTCGGCGTGCGCGCTGTATCCGGTGGGATTCTCAACGCGCGCGCGCACCGCGAGCGTGTCGCCGAAGATGCGGACGGAGCGCGCGCCGCCCACGAGCACGTTCCCGAGCGTCCCCGCCCCTTGGTAGCCGGCGAAGACGATCGTCGCCGCCGGATTCGGGAGCTGGTTGTGCAGATGGTGGAGGATGCGCCCGCCCGAGGCCATGCCGCTTGCGGAGATCACGATCGCGGGGCCTTCGAGCGAGTTGAGCTGTTTCGATTCGTCGGTCGTGATCGCCAGCGTGACGTTGCGGCAACCGAACGGCGCGTCGGGCGTATCCGGGAACGGCTTGTGCGCATCGGGGTAGCGGGCGAAGAGCGCATCGACCTTGATCGCCATCGGGCTATCGACGTAGACGCGCGTGCGCGCGATCGCCGGGTTGCGGCTCTGCAGCGTGCCGATCGCATAGAGCAGCTCTTGCGTGCGCTCGACGGCGAACGCCGGGATCACGATCGGCCCGCCGCGCGCGATGCCCATGGAGAGCAGACGTTCGAGATCCCCGAGCGCGTCCGGCGGGTGGACGCGATCGCCGTACGTCGTCTCGCAGACGACGACGTCGGCCGTATCGAGCGGCGCGGGATCGTACAGCAGCGGGCGGCCGTAGCGGCCGAGATCGCCGGAGAAGATCGCGCGCTTCCCCTCGATGCGCATGTCGAGGTAGGCCGAGCCGAGGATGTGCCCCGCCTCGTGGTAGCGCAGCGTGGCGCCGCAGACTTCGAAATCTTCCTCGAGCGGGACGGGCCGGAGCAGTTTCAGCGCCGCTTGGACGTCTTCGCCGTCGTAGAACGGCGGCAGCGCGTGCGTGTGCTCGTGATGGAAGCCGCGTTCCGTCATGTGCTCTTGGAGCTGCGCCGCGTCCTCGAGCACGATTTCCATCAGCCCGGCCGTCGCGGGCGTGCAATAGACGGGGCCGCGGTAGCCGTCGCGCACGATCTTCGGGAGATAGCCGCAGTGATCGATGTGCGCGTGTGTGACGACGATCGCGTCCGTCGCGGAAGGCGGGATCGGCAGCGGGACGGCGTTGAGCGCCTCGATATCCTTCGTGCCCTGGAACATGCCGCAATCCACGTAGAAGTGCTTGCCGTTCGTGGAGACGAGGTGCTTGCTGCCGGTGACGGTGCCGGCCGCGCCGACGAACGTGAGATCAGCCACGGTGATGCTCCCCGATCACGCCGGGTGGTGCCCGTTGCGGGCGAACGCGACCGAACTCGAGCGCCGCTCGCGATGGTACCGATCGTAGCAGGCGTCGACGAGCCGTTCGGGATCGTCGTCCTCGATGATGACGGCGCCCGTCTGTTTGTTGACGAGCCGCGCGATGCGCGCGAACTCGTTCGAGATGCCGCCGGAGTTGCGCAATACGCCGATCAGCTTGCCCTCGTCGTACGCGATCGCGAACTCGCCGAGCGAGCCGCTGCGCCCGCCGATGAAGATGACGAAATCGGAGCTGTGGATGTTGTGGACCTCGCGCCCCATCAGCCCGGAGCCGGTGAAGACGATCGCCGAATACGGCTCGAGCGGGGAATCGAACGCGCTGACGTGCTCCTCGCGTGAATGCGCCGGCGAGACGCCGAGGCTCTGCCCGCCCGCTCCGTGCGCGCCGCGCACCGCCGCGTGGGGAAGGCCGGGGCACGCGCCGGTCACGATGACGCAACCGCGTTCCGCCACGCGCCTGCCGATGCGGTGCGCCAGCTCCAATTCGCCGTCGGCGATGTCCCCGCCGGCCGACCCCATCACGCCGATCTGGATTTTCACGGGTGCGCGCCTCCGTCAGCTGCTCGAAGGCGCTTTGGCGGGGCGGGTGGGAAGTCTTTTCAGGTTTGGCCCTGGGTTCGTTCGGCAGCCGTATTGATTGGCTGGGATCAGTCACAGCGCCGCTCGAGCGCCGTAACTTGCGACAGTCGGACCGTCCGGGTCGGGCGCGGGCAGTCATCGAATGCGTCGAGCGTCATCGGTGTGGCGCGAAGCAAACGACTTGGGCGACGACAAGTTTCGATCGGCGCGTCGCGGGCCGATCGTGCTGGGCCGCCTGGCCCGCTTTGGCCTCGGCCGTTTTGAGTGCGACCCGACGGTTCTTGGGGCATCTGCGGCGGCCGATAGGTGAGTCGGATCGCCTCAAGGAACCCGGCCACCTCCGTGACGTCACAGGTGTAGCGAGATGACGAATATCCGCGTCCCACAAGATCGCGTCGTGGATTTCTGCCGGCGCCACCACATCCGGAAGCTGGCCTTTTTTGGATCGGTCTTGCGGAGCGACTTTGGGCCGGAGAGCGATGTCGACGTTCTTGTGGAATTCAAGCCGGGCTTTGTTCCCGGCCTGGAATTCTTCACGATGGAGCGGGAGCTGTCGGAGATACTGGGCCGTAAGGTCGATCTTAATACCCCGGGGTTCCTTGGCAAGTACTTCCGAAATCGCGTCCTGGCGGAAGCGCAGGTGCAGTATTTCTCACCCTGAGATGATGACGGCTAGGCTGCGCCATATGCTGGACCACTCGCGCGAGGCCGTCAAGTTCATCCGCGGGAAGACTCGCGACGACCTCGATCGCGACCGGCTCTTGAACCTGGCTCTCGTGCGCCTGCTCGAAGTTGTCGGTGAGGCCGCCGGCAGAATCCCGGCAGAAGAGCGTGAACGGTATCCGCGCATTCCATGGTATGCGATTGTCGGCCTCCGAAATCGCCTCATTCATGGCTACGATTCGGTTGATTTTGATATTCTGTGGCAGATAGCTCATGAAGACTTGCCCGCTCTAATAGCAACGCTCGAGGAAGCGCTCGGCACAGCGGCAAGCGATGAACTGCCTGCGCAGTAAGGCTGCTGTCGGCACCGCCGTTTATCGCTCGCGCTCCGCGCAAAGCCGTCAAGTCCGGAATGCTGTCTGCGCGTCCTGCATTCGGCGTGTGCCTCTGCTGCTGCGGTTGAGGGTGAACGCTGCCGATAGAGATAGCGACGCATGATCTGAAAGCTGGCCCGCTTCCGTGGAGAGGTCGCTATTGGCGCCCGGCCGGCCGCTTGACCGCGGCGGCGGCTTATGTCGGGATCGAGCCGGAACTGCTGCTTGCCCATTGAACCCCTGTCGGCAATGCAACTCTCCGCCGTCCAGGCACGGCGCGTCGCGCTCGCGGCGCAAGGTTTTGCCGCGCGCCGGCCGGCCGGGCGCATCGACGCGCGCCACGTCCGAAACATCTTTGCACGCCTCGGCATCGTGCAGATCGATTCCGTCAACGTGCTCGTGCGCTCGCATTACCTGCCGCTGTTCTCGCGCCTGGGACCGTATGACCGCGACCTCCTCGATTCGGCCGCATACGGCCGGCGAGCGCGGACGTTGTTCGAATACTGGGCGCACGAAGCGTCGCTCGTCGATCTCGCGCACTTCCCGTTGCTGCGCTGGCGCATGGCGCGGGCGCGGCGCCTCGAAGGTACGTGGGGGAACGTCTCACGCTTCGCGCTGGAACGCCCGGACTACGTCGAAGCGGTGCGTGCCGAAATCGAGGCGCGCGGTCCGCTCGGCGCGGGCGATCTCGAACGCCCCGGGACTCGCGCGAGCGCATGGTGGGGCTGGAGCGAGGGGAAGCTCGCGCTCGAGTACTTGTTCTGGGCGGGCATCGTTACGACGGCGCAGCGCCGCAATTTCGAGCGCCTCTACGATCTCACCGAGCGCGTGATCCCGCCCGAGCACTACCAAGCGCCCCACCTCGAGGAAGAAGAAGCGCAGCGCCGCCTCATCCGCATCGCGGCGCGGGCGCTCGGCGTCGCGACCGAGCGGGATCTGCGCGATTACTTCCGCCTCGCTCCGGCCGATGCGCGCGCCCGCGTCGCGGAGCTCATCGAAGCGGGCGATCTGCGCGCCGTCAAGGTCGAAGGCTGGAAGCAGCCCGCCTACGTAACGCCCGAGCTCGCCGTCCCCCGAAAGGTCGAAGCGCGCGCGCTGCTCAGCCCGTTCGATTCGCTCGTGTGGGATCGCGCACGAACGGAGCGTCTGTTCGATTTCGTCTACCGGCTCGAAATCTATACGCCGTCCCACAAGCGCGTTCACGGCTACTACGTGCTCCCGTTCCTGCTCGGCGAGCGGCTCGCCGCGCGCGTCGATCTCAAATCGGATCGCGCCGGCGGCCGCCTGCTCGCGCACGCCGTCCATCTCGAACCCGGCGTGCCGCGGGCTGAGACGCTCGCCGAACTGCGAGAAGAACTGCGCTCGCTTGCGGCGTGGCTCGAACTCGAAGGCGTCGATTCGCCTGTGCGCGGGCTAGGGAGTCGCTGAACGCCGCTACGGCGAAGCGCTCGGTTGATGCCTGCTCTGCTCGATCGCTATCTTCTCGGCGAACCCGTCTCCAAGCCCGTCCTCGTAGCCGGCCTGCTCGCAGAACGCTCGCCCTTGCCGGCGGCGGCGCCGTTCTACCGGGCGCTCGAAGCCGTCGGCGTCCGCGCCGCCGACGAGGCGTTCATCGCCCTCCGCCTCGTCCTCGCGGGCAAGGAACCGAGCGACGATGCCGTCCGGCACTTGCGGGCGCTCGCCGCGTTGGCGCGTGCGTCGGCGCAAAACGACGCCGGCGCCGTCAAGACGCTGCTCGGCAAGGGGGGCGCGCCGCTCGATCTCGCACACCCGGCCGAACCGTTCGACGGTGCGGCCTACGGCGCGGCGGTCCGGGCGGCGTACGAGCGCGCGCTTGTCTAGCGAGCTTCGGCGCGGCCTGAGCCTCGCCGCCGGAGATGAGAACGGCTCCCAGTGGAACGCCTGCGAGCTCAACTCGCGTTACAAGAGCGAAATGCGCGCAGTTTGGATGACTCTTGCCACGATCGCCGTTGTCGGCGCGCTCGGCGCGGCGCCCGCGCCTGCGGCAAACGCTGCTCCCACTGCCTCGCCGATGGTCTCCTCGCCGTTTCGCAGCTTCATCGGGGCCGACGAACGCGGCGAGAGGGCAGTTCGCTCGCGGAATGCCGGAACGATCGAGGGCGTCGTGACGGGCGTCGATTACCGCCGGGGGATCATCACGCTGCAATCGCCGGGCCGCGGGAAGCTCGAGTTCGTGGTCCTGCCCAGCACCACGTTCGAAGGGCGAAACAACAGCGATTTTCAAGCGTTCTCCGACGTCGTGCGGGGCGAGAAGGTCGAGATTCTCGCGAGCCAGCGCGCCGATTTCCTCATCGCGCAGGTCGTCCGCCTGAAATAGCCGCGCGCTCCGGCGCGCATGACTTGTCGAGCGCGCTCGCGTACGTAACGCACGTGCCCGGCTCCACGATCGAAAGTCTCGCCGCGCGCGTTCTCTGCGTGGGGTTCGAGGGTGCAACGCCGGGCGATGCTCCGTTGGCGGAACTCGCCGCGCTTGCGCCCGCCGGCGTGATCTTGTTCGCGCGCAACGTCGTCGACGCGGCTTCGACGCGCGCGCTCGTGGAGTCCGTCGTCGCGGCGCTCGGCGCCGATCTGCCGCCGCTCGTCGCCGTCGATCAGGAGGGCGGGCGCGTCGCGCGCTTGCGGCGCGGCGTAACCGAGATCCCCTCGATGATGGCGCTCGCCGCCGGCGGGGATCTCGCGCTTGCGGAACGCGCCGGCGCGCTCGTCGCGCGCGATCTGCGCCGCGCGGGGGCGAACGTCGCGCTCGCGCCCGTCGTCGACCTCGCGCTCTACCCCGAAAACCTCGCGATCGGCGCGCGTTCGTTCGGCGACGATCCGCAGCGGGTCGCAGCGTTCGGCGCGGCGCTCGTGCGCGGGCTCGAAGCGGGCGGCGTCGCGGCGACGCTCAAGCATTTCCCCGGGCACGGCGCGACCCGCGACGATTCGCACCTCGGCCTTCCGCGCCTCGACAGCAGCGGCGCGACGCTGCGCGCGCGCGATCTCGTCCCGTTCGCGGCGGGCATCGCCGCCGGCGCGCGCTGCGTTCTCAGCGCGCACGTCGTCGTCCCCGCGCTCGATCCGGACCACCCCGCCACGCTCTCGCCCGCGCTGCTGACGAGGCTCTTGCGCGAAGAGCTCGGCTTCGCCGGCGTCTGCTTCACGGACGCGCTCGATATGGAGGCGATCGCGCGCGGCGCCGGCACCGTGCGCGGCGCGGTCCTCGCGCTCGCCGCGGGCGCCGATTGCGCGCTGATCTGCCATTCGCTCGAACTCGCGCGCGAAGCGCGCGCCGCGATCGCTGCGGCGGTCGCAAGCGGCGAAATCCCGGAGGCCCGCTTGCGGGAAGCCGCGGGCCGCGTTGACGCACTGCGCGCCGGCCTCGCGGGCCCGCTCCCGCTCGCGGACGGCCCGCGCGCGGAGGATCGGGAGCTTGCGCTGCAAGCCGCCCGGGCCGCCGTCACGCGCGTCCGCGGCCGGTTGACGCTCGAAACAGGCCGCCCGGTCACGATCGTCTCGTTCGAAGGGGCGACGACCGAGGGGGCGCAGGGCCTCCACGCGGAGCATCCGGCGCTGAACCTGCCGCTGCGCGAACGGCGCGTGCGCGCGGAGCAGATGCGCGTCCCGCTCGATCCCGCCCCCGGCCTCATCGACGAACTCTTTGCGGTGCTCGCCTTGCAGGCTCCGCGCGAGCTCGCGATCCTCTCGCGGCGCGCCCACGTCTACCCCGGTCAACGCGCCGCGATCGGGCGATTGCTCGATCGCTTCCCCGATGCGTTGCTCGTCTCGGCGCGCGAACCGTTCGATCTCGCCTGCTTCCCCGAGGCGCGCAACGCCGCATGCACCTACGGCGACGAAGCGATCAGCCTCGAAGGCCTGGCGGACGTGCTCGCGGGCCGCGCCGCGGCGAACGGCCGCCTGCCGGTCGCGCTCGCGCGATGACGGCCGCCGATGCGCTCCTCCGGGCCGCGTGCTTCCGGCGCTTCACGGCCGCGGTGCTGCGCGTCGAACTGCACGGCCGGGCGATCTTCGAACGCGCCTACGGCGCGCTCGAAGAAGGCGCGGCGCCCCCGGCCGAGGTGACGACGCGCTTCGATCTCGCTTCGCTGACGAAGGTGATCGTCGCGAGTGCCGCGCTCGACCTCGTCGCGCGCGGCCGGCTCGCGCTCGACGCTCCGCTCGGCGACCTCCTCGATGAGTGGCGCGGCGACCGGCAGAAGGCGCGCATCACGCCGCGCATGCTCCTCGCGCACACGTCGGGGATGAACTCGGGCGCCGATTACCGGACGCTCTTCCGCGAGAACGTCGCGCGTTTCGCGTTGGCGCGGCCGCTCGTTTCGGAACCCGGCGAGCGCGTGCTCTACAGCGATCTCGGATTCATCGCGCTCGGAATCGCCTTGGAACGTGCGGTGGGCCTCGGGCTCGAAACGATCGTCGCAGGCTTCGCCGCGGCGCTCGGCCTCGAGGCGACGGGCTTCCGGCCGCGCCCGGACGCAGCGATCCCGCCCACGGAATGCGACGCCTGGCGCGGCCGCGTGCGCGCCGCCGTGCACGACGAGAAAGCCTATCTCATGGGAGGCGTCTCGGGGCATGCCGGGCTCTTCGGCACCGCGTTCGACGTCGCGCGCGTCGCGGACGCAACCCTCGCGCCGCTCTGCGGGCGCGGCGAGCGCGGCCTCCCGGCAGCGCCGGCGCGCGAGGCCGTCCGGGAATGGGGTGCCGATCCGGTGCTCCGGCGCGGCCTCGGGTGGGCACTGCGGACGACGGACGAGAACTCGTGCGGCATCGTCCTCTCCCGCGAATCGTTCGGGCATACCGGGTTCACGGGGACGTCCGTCTGGGCCGATCCGAGACGGGATCTCACCGTTGTCTTACTCACGAATGCGGTTTACTATGGGCGGAACGACTTGCGTGACGTTCGTGCCGCGGTCTGCGATGCCGTTGCCGGGGAGGTAAGCTAGGTGCGCGCTGTGGGCGTCATGTCCGGGACTTCACTCGACGGCATCGACGTCGCGATGCTCGAGCTGCTCCCGCGCGGGAACGGCTACGGCTTCATCTTGCTGCGCGGCGCGACGGTTCCGTTCGCACCCGAGCTGCGCGAGCGACTGTTCGCGGCGTTGCCGCCGAACGAACCGCCGCCCCGCACTGTCGCCGCGCTGGATCGCGATCTCGGCAGCGCGATCGGCGAGGCGATCGTGCAGGTCGCCAAAGGCGAACCGATCGATTTCGTCGCGAGCCACGGGGTGACGCTCTACCACGACGGCAACGAGCGGACGAGCGTGCAGATCGGCGATCCGTTCGTCATCCGCGAACTCGTGCAGGCCACGGTCCTCTCCGATTTCCGCCGGGCAGATTGCGCCGCGGGCGGTCACGGCGCGCCGCTCGTGCCGTACGTCGACGCGTTGCTGTTCCGCGACGAACGCGATACGGTCGCGCTCAACGTCGGCGGGATCGCGAACCTCGCGATCGTTCCGCGCGGTTCCAAGAGCGACGACGTGCGCGCGTGGGACACCGGCCCCGGGAACATCCTGATCGACGCCTTCGTGCGGCAGCGCAGCGGCCTGCCGTACGATGCGTTCGGCGAGGCGGCGGCGCGCGGAACCGTCGATCGCCCGCTCCTGTTCGCGATGCTGGCCGATCCGTTCTTCCAGCAGCGGCCTCCGAAATCGACGGGACGCGAGCGCTTCGGCCAAGCGTTTCTCGATCGCTTCGAGCCGGAGCTGGCGAAACTCAGCGAGGACGACGGGTGCGCGACGTTGCTGGCGCTCACGCTCGAACCGATCGTCGCCGCGATCATCGACGAAGCGCCGCGCAACGCGCGCGTGATCGTCAGCGGCGGCGGCGCGCGGAATCGCGAGTTCGTGCGCCAGCTGGCGGAGCGGCTGCCGGGGCGCTCGATCGAGCGCCCCGAAGATTCCGGGATCGACGGCGACCTCAAGGAGGCGATTTCGTTCGCGATCATCGGCTACGAGACGCTGCGCGGCTTCGCGGCCGTCCTCCCGCGCGTCACCGGGGCGCGGCATGCGAGCCTGCTCGGGACGATTGCGCCGCACGCGCTCTACGAGCTGTACGCGAAAATCTCGCGCGAAGCGAACGAGAACGAATGACGGCGCGGCTCACGCTGGGGATAGACGCGGGCGGGACCTCGACGGTCGCGGCGCTCGCACGCGAGGGCGGGTTCGAAGGCACGCTGCGCGGCGGCCCGGCGAACCCGACGACGCGCGGCATCGAAGCCGCGGCGGCGACGATCTACGCGGTCGCCGCCGAACTTCTGGAGGGCGTCGCGCCCGCCGCGGTTTACGTCGGAGCGGCCGGCGCCGGGCGGGCGGAGGTCGCGGCCGGGTTGCGGCTGGAGCTCGCGAAGCGCTTCCCCGGAGCGCGCATCCGGGTCGGCGACGACGCGCTCATCGCGCTGCGCGCGGCGATCCCGGAAGGGCCGGGCGTCGCGCTCGTCGCCGGAACGGGCTCGATCGCATACGCCGAAAACGGCGACTCGCACGCGCGCGTCGGCGGAGCCGGGTACCTCCTCGGCGACGAGGGTTCCGGATTCGCGATCGGGCTCGCCGCTGCGAAGCTGCTCTCGCGCGTCTACGACGGCCGAGCGCGCGCCGACGAGACGACGGAACTCGTCGCGCTTGCGCTCGCCGCGCCGAACCGCGATGCGTTGCTGGCCGCACTGTACGGGCCCGAGTTCGACGTCGCGCGGATCGCCGCGCTCGCCGCCGGCGTGATCGCGCTCGCGAGCGAGGGGAATCGCGCCGCGACGAAGATCGCGCAGTCCGCCGCCTCCGATCTCGCCGATCTCGTGAAGGCGGCCGCGCAGCAAGCCGGTCTCGCCGAAGCGAGCCCGACGGTCGCCTTGACCGGCGGGCTGCTGCGCGAGAACAGCCTGCTATCGTTCCTGCTCGAAACGCGCGTCGCGGGCGACCTGCCCGGCGTTTCGATCCTGCGCCTCGCCGACGCGCACGACGCTCCGGCTCGCGCCGCGTTGCGGCTGGCGCAGGCGCTGCTCGAGGAATGAGCGGCGAGCATCTCCCCGCGACCGAATCGGCGAACGAAGCGACGCGCGGCCTCGACACGCTCGAAACGCAGCGCCTCGTCGCGGCGATCGTCGGCGACAACGCGGGCGCGCTCGCGGCCGTGCAGCGCGCGAACGATGCGATCGCCCGCGCCGTCGAGGCGATCGTCGCGCGCCTGAGCGCCGGCGGCCGCTTACACTACGTCGGCGCGGGGACGAGCGGCCGCCTCGGCGTGCTCGATGCCTCCGAATGCCCGCCGACGTTCGGGACGCCGCCCGAGCTGCTGCAGGGGCACATCGCGGGCGGCGCGCCCGCGCTCGTGCGCGCCGTCGAGGGCGCCGAGGACGACGCGGAGGCCGGCGCGAGCGAGATGCGCGCCGCGGTTCTGGCGACGGACGTGGTCGTCGGCATCTCGGCGAGCGGCGGGGCGCCCTACGTCGTCGCCGCGCTCGCCGCGGCGCGCGCGCTCGGCGCCGTGACGGTCGGGATCGCGAACGATCCGCAGGCCCTCATCCTGCGCGAGGCGGATTACGCGATCGTCTTGGAAACGGGCCCCGAGGTCCTCGCCGGTTCCACGCGCTTGAAGGCGGGGACGGCGCAGAAGATCGCGCTCAACGCGCTCTCGACGGCGGCGATGGTCCGGCTCGGGAAGACGTACGACAACTTGATGGTCGACGTCGTAGCGTCGAACGAAAAGCTGCGCCGCCGCGCGCTCCGTCTCGTGAAGACGCTCGTCGGCTGCGACGACGCGGCTGCAGCGGAATTATTGCGCCGCGCGGACGGGAGCGTGAAGGCCGCGGTCGTCGCGGGGCGCTGCCGGCTCGATATCGAGAGCGCGCGCCGCCGCCTCGCGAATGCGGGCGGCTCGCTGCGCGCCGCGCTCGAGTGAGCGCAGCGCAGACCAGGCGGCTCCGGGCGCTTGCGCCAATAGGCTTGCCGGGAAAGAAGGAGGTATCGCCCGTGCGTCCTTTCACGACGAGCCTGAGGCTCGCGGCGTCCGCCGCGTTCGCGCTCGCAGCGGCTGCAGGCGCCGTGGCGGCGCCGCCGTCGGAGACCGAGAGCATCCCGCCGGGCGGCTCGTATCACGATTGCCACGGCTACGTGCAGCACGTCTCGCTCGAGAACATCCGCGTGCACTGCATCGACGGCGTCGCGAAGGACCTCTCGTTCCTGAGCTGGCCGAAGTTCGTCAATCTGCCTTCCGGGCAGACGGAGCAGACGAAGTCGTTGAAACCGGGGACGCCCGTGCACGTCGTCTTCTCGCAGTCGCTCGGCGTGCGGCACGCTTACAAGATCTACGTCGCCGACCCGCAAGGGCACGGGCTCTACGGCTTCAAGAGCTGAGCGTTCCGTGAGCGTCGCAGCTCGAGCCGCCGGCGCGTTCGCCGCGCTCTGCGCCCTCCTCGGTCCGGCGTGGGCCTGCGCGCCGGCGCGGGCGGCGGCGGCGCCCGCGCCGCCCGCGCCGGTCGCATTCGTCCCGCTCGACGACCGCCCGGTGACCTACCAGCTGCCGCGCATGCTCGGCGCGCTGGCCGGCATCCCCGTCTTGACGCCGCCCCGCGCGAGCCTCGGGCGCTATCTCGAAGCGGGGGACCCCGATGCGATCCTGCGCTGGCTGGGTTCGGCCGAGACGGCCCGGGCCGGCGCCGTCGTCGCGTCGAGCGACATGCTGGCGTATGGAGGCCTCGTCGCTTCGCGGACGCCGCAGACCGCCGAAACCGACGCGCTCGTGCGCCTGCGGGCTCTCGCGGAGCTGCGCGCGGCACGGCCGGAGCAGCGCTTCGACGTCTTCGGCACGGTCATGCGTTTGGCGCCGACCGGCGTTCCGGATGCCGGCGCGGCGCGCGGCTACTGGGCGACGGGCGCTACCGTCGACGCGCTCCAGGCGTACGCGAACCTCCCCGATCCGCCGCAGACCGTCGCCGACCGGGAAAAGGCCGCGCGGTTGCGCGCGCAGATCGCGCCGGCGACGCTCGCCGCGTACCTCGGGTCGCGGGCGCGCAACCGGAGCGTCGATCTCTTCGTGCTGCAACTCGCGGCGGAGGGCTCGTTCGCGCACGTCGTGCTCGGCCAGGACGACGCGGGCCCGCAGGGCCTGCACTTGCGCGATCTCGCCGCGCTGAATTCAGCCTTGCGCGCGTGGGGCTTGCAGGATCGCGCCTCGATCGAGCCGGGCGCCGACGAGCTCGGCATGGTCCTCGTCGCGCGCGCCTTCGCGCGCGACGCGAATTGGGTGCCGTCCGTGCGCGTCGTCTATTCGCGCCCGGGCGCCGCGCGCGTCTCCGACCGCCTCGAATACGTTCCGATCGACGTCACGATCTCGCGCTTGATCGCGGCCTGCGGGGGGCGCCGCGTCGAGAGCGGCGCGGATCTCGATTTGTACGTTCGCGTCGCCGAGAACGACGCGGCCGAAGAGGCCGCGTTCGCGGATGCGCTCGTCGGTGCGGTCGGCGCCGGGCATTCCGTCGCGGTCGCGGATCTGACGTTCCTGAACGGGTCGAGCCCGAGCGAGGAACAGCAAGCGCTCGTGAAGACGCTGCTGGAGCGCGGGATCGCGGCGCGTCTCGATGCGTTCGCTTCGTGGAACACGACGGCGAATACGGTCGGCACATCGCTCGCGGCCGCGATCGCCGCGGGAAGCGGGCGGCGCCTCGGGACCTATGCGCCCCGCGCCCACGCGCAGTTCATGCTGGACCGGTACGCCGACGACTACTCGTTCCACCAGTTCGTGCGCCCCGAGCTCAACGAGGAGTTGCGCGCCGCGGGCGCCGACACGACGCTGCTCCTCCCGCAGATCGCGCGGGAAGCCGCCTCGCGCAACCGCGCCCGCCTTTGGCCGCAGGCGCTCGCGCTGTTGCGGGCGCTCTATCCCGACGACCGCGATGCGGGTCTGACGATCACGCTTCCGTGGGACCGCACGTTCGAGACGCAACTCGACGTTCGGCTGGCGGGCTGATGAGCGCGTTCGACGTCAAGTCGATTCCGGCGTCCCAGGGGCCGCTCTGCCGGATCTATTCCGGCGGAGGGCAGTTCAGCGAACTTGCCGATCTCAGCCGCATCAGCGAGATCCTCGTCGAACCGGACGCGTTCGTCTGGCTCGACGCGGTCGATCCGGACGAAAGCGATCTAGCTTTGATGCAGGAGGAGTTCGGGCTGCATCCGCTCGCGATCGAGGATGCGGTCAAGGCGCATCAGCGGCCGAAGATCGAGGCCTACGACAGTTACTGGTTCGTCGTCGTGCACGCCGTCACGAAGGCGGCGGACGGCGAGCTGACGGTCCACGAGATCGCGATCTTCGCGGGGGCCAAGTTCATCATCACCGTTCGCGACGAGCCCGCCTATCCGCTCGACGAGATCGAGCGCCGTTGGCACGGCCCGCACGGCGCGATGCGCAGCGACAGCGGCGCGCTGTTGTACACGATCCTCGACACCGTCGTCGACGGCTATCTCCCCGTCGCCGACGCGCTCGCCGAGCGCGTCGAGGAGCTGGAAGAGGCGCTATTCGCAGAGCGGCTGCGCAAGCGCGACATCCTGCTCGAGATCTTCGAATTGAAGAAGCAGGTGCAAGCGTTCCGCCGCTCCGTCGTCCCGATGCGCGACCTGCTCACGCCCATCATCCGCGGGGATCTCCAGCTCTTCGATCCGAGGGAGATCGCCTATTATCGCGACGTGTACGATCACTCGGTACGCGCGATCGAGCAGATGGATGCCGCGCACGATCTCGTCACGAGCGCGCTCGAGATCCAGATCTCGATTTCCGCGGCCCGCCAGAACGAAGTCGTCAAGCAGCTCTCGATCATCGCGACGATCTTCTTGCCGCTCAGCTTCATCACGGGCTTCTTCGGGCAGAACTTCGGCTATCTCGTCAACCACATCGAGAGCGCGCCGGCCTTCTGGTTCGCGGGCGTCGGCTTGCAGCTCGTCGCGCTCGCGGCCCTCCTCGGCTACTTTCGCTTCAAACGCTGGTTCTGATTCGGGCCGCCCGCTACTGCTTGGGCTTTCGCGCGGGCTGGCAAAGCTCGATGAGGACGCCGCCGGTCGCCTTCGGGTGCAGGAATGCGATCTCGTTCCCGTGCGCTCCGCGGCGCGGCGTCTCGTCGATCAGGCGGACGCCGGCCGCCTTGAGGCGCGCGAGCTCCGCCACGAGGTCGCCGACGCGATAGGCGGTGTGATGGAGCCTCGTGGGCGCGTCGCCGCGGAAACGCGCGATCGGGGAGTTCGGATCGAGCGGGAAGAGCAGCTCGATCATCGATTCGCCGGCTTCGAGCCCGACCGTTTCTATGCCCTGATCGGCGACCGTCTCGCGGAAGACCTCCCGAAATCCGAGCGTCTTGACGTAGAGGTCGACGGCCGCTTCGAGATCGGCGACGACGATCGCGACGTGGTCGATCGCGTAGCCGTTACCGAACGTCAGCGCCCCGCTCACGCGACGACCTCCGTCGCGACGTGCGTGCCGAAGACGGCGCGCAAGACGTCGCAGACCTCACCGAGCGTCGCGCCCGCATCGACGGCTTCGACGAAACGCGGCATCAGGTTTGCGGTGCCTTCGGCGGCGGCGCGCACTTCGGCCAGGCGCCGCTCGACGAGCGCCCCGTCGCGCTCGCGCCGGTAGGTTTCGACCCGGCCGACTTGGTCGCGTTCGATCCGCGGGTCGATCCGTTGCAGGTCGATCTTCGCGGCAGCATCGGGCTCGACGAAGCGGTTGACGCCGACGACGACGGAATCGCCGCGTTCGATCGCCTGCTGCGCGCGGTACGCGGATTCGGCGATGCGGGAACCCATCCAGCCGGAGGCGATCGCCTCGACGCTGCCGCCTTGCGCGTCGATCTCGCCGATCAGCGCTTGGGCGCGTTCGATCAGCGCTGCCGTCAGCGATTCGACGTAATACGAGCCGGCCAGCGGGTCGACGACGTCCGCGACGCCGCTCTCGTAGCCGATGATCTGCTGCGTGCGCAGCGCGAGCCGGGCGGATTCCGCCGTGGGGAGCGCGAGCGCTTCGTCGCGCCCGTTCGTGTGCAGCGAGGACGTGCCGCCGAGAACGGCGGCGAGCGCTTGCAGCGTGACGCGGACGACGTTGTTGTCGGGCTCTTGCGCGGTCAGCGTCGAGCCGCCGGTTTGGGTGTGGAAGCGCAGCATCTGCGAGCGCGCATCTCTGGCCCCGAACTCATCGCGCGTGATAGCAGCCCAGATCGCGCGCGCGGCGCGATACTTCGCGATCTCCTCGAAGAAGTCGTTGTGCGCGTTCCAGAAGAACGAGATGCGCGGCGCGATGCGGTCGATGTCGAGCCCCGCTTCGCGCGCGGAACGCAGGTACGCCTTCGCGTTCGAGAGCGTGAACGCGATCTCTTCGACGGCCGTCGAGCCCGCTTCGCGGATGTGGTAGCCGGAGATCGAGATCGTGTTCCACTGCGGGACCGACTCGGCGCAATACGCCATCACGTCCGTGACGAGACGCATCGAAGGGCGCGGCGGGTAGATATAGGTCCCGCGCGCCACGTATTCTTTGAGCACGTCGTTCTGGATCGTTCCGCCGAGCTTATCGAACGGGATCCGGCGGCGGCGCGCGACGGCGAGCAGCATCGCGAGCAGGATCGAAGCCGGCGCGTTGATCGTCATCGAGACGGTGACGGCGTCGAGCGGAATCTCGTCGAAGAGCGTTTCGACGTCGCGAACGCCGTCGATCGCGACGCCGACTTTCCCGACTTCGCCGCGGGCTTGCGGCGCGTCGGAATCGTAACCGAGCTGCGTCGGCAGGTCGAACGCAACCGAGAGTCCCGTCGTCCCCCGGGCGAGCAGATAGCGGTAGCGAGCGTTCGACTCGGCTGCCGTCGCGAACCCTGCGTATTGGCGCATCGTCCAAAGGCGCCCGCGGTACCCGTCGGCACGCAGGCCGCGCGTGAACGGGAAGCTCCCCGGCTCGCCGCTCGCGTGGGCGGCCAGCGCCTGCGCGGAGTCGGCCGGGCCGTAGCAGGCTTTGAGCGGGATCCCGCTGGCGTTTTCGTCGCGGGCGTGCGATGGACGAGAGCGTGCCTTCATGATTTGTAAAGGTTCCGCATAGCAACGGTAAGCTCTTGGTAATCCGGGTAGAAATCGAGTGCCGGGCAGCGTAGGATCGAGGAAGTGGCATCCACGGAAAGACGGCACTCTCCATGATGGAGTCCCTGGCGAACGGAATCGATCTCTCAGCGCCGGCGCGCGCGGAAACGTCGCCGTTGTTCCGGCGTGCCCTGCGCGAGTTCTTGGCCCGGACTCCGCTCAGCCGCGAGCGTACGGGCGACATCGTCCTTGCGGTCGGCGAGGCGACCGCGAACGCGATCGAGCATGCCTACCGGAACGCCCACGGAACGATCCGCTTGCGCGCGATGGCGACAGAAGCGCGCGTGATCGTCGAAGTGCAGGATACGGGGAAGTGGCGGATCGGCAATTCGCCCGACCGCGGACGCGGGCTCGGAATCATTCGTGCGCTCGTCGATTGCGCTTCGATCGAGAGCACGAGCGCGGGGACGTCCGTGCGCCTGGAGATCGTGCTCCAAGCCGGTTAACGGCTCAAGCGCGAACGAGCGCCTGCGCCGATGCGTGCGGCCCGCCGCAGCCTCCGGCGAGCGCCGTGTACTCTAGCGGGTAGACGGTGACGTCCGCGTCCCGCAGACGCTGGATGAATGACGGACCGGCCGCCGCGGCGCATGCGTATGCGCGCGGACCGAGCAAGAACCCGTTCGCCGCGTGGCGCTCCCTTTCGCTCCTCGTGATCGGAACGATGCGCATTCCCTTTTCGGCGAGGTACTCCGGCAGCGTCGTCGTCCGCGCGAGCCGGTAGGCGTAATCGACGGCGGTGCCGTCGGGGACGTGGATTTCGACGCGCGGCGCGGTGGCGCCGAGACGCTCCTCGGAGAGCGCGCAAAGATCGCGATCGAGGACCGTCAGTTCGGCATCGATGTGCGTCGCGTCGATCCCGCTTCGCTCGTCGTACACGAGCGCCACTTCGACGCGTCCGTAGGCGCGCGCCGCGAGGCACTGCGCGACGCCCTCGCGATTCGTCAGCGAGCCGATGCCCTGCAGCGCGAACGTGCCGCAGGGGATGAAGTCGCCGCCCTCGAGCGTTCCCGGCGCGCGGACGCGGAGAATCGGAGCGATGCCGAGCGCGGCGAGGATCTTCTCTGCAAGGTCGCACTCGGGCGCGCGCACGTCGAGCCGCATCCGCCCGACGACGACGCCGGCTGAGGTGACCATCATCGGATCGCGCAGCGAGTATGCGTCCGGGAGTGCGCGCAGCGAGAACTCGGCGCACAGCTCGCTGTGCCGGTCGAGCGCGCGCGGATTCGGCGAGAGCGAGACGGCGGGCCGCAAGAAGAGCAACTCGACGAGATCGCTCGGCTCGGATAGCGCGAGCAACGATTCGATGTGCGCTGCGATCCGGTCCCGCCGGTTCGAATCGACGGCCGCGTCGATCCGATGCTCGATCGTCGCGCGCGCCCACTCGCGCAGAACGTTCGGGCCGACGTGCGCTCTTGAAGCGAGCGCTTCCCGGACGTCGATCGTGCGGATGCGATGCTCGGCGAGGAGGCGGCGGAACGCCTCGTGCTCGCGCCGCGCCGCGGCGAGCGAGAACGCGCGGCGGAAATTCGCGGCACCGGGGGCGAGGACTCCAGCCAGAGCCTCGGTGCGCGGAGCGCAGAGCAAGACCGCTTGCGGCCGAAGCCACTCCGCAGGTTGCGCCGCGCTCATGCGAGCGAGACGAGCGTCGTGTCGGACTCTACGGTCGTTCCGGGTTTGACGTGGATCTGCGCGATCTTCCCGGCGCGGTGCGCCCGGATCTCGTTCATCATCTTCATCGCCTCGATCACCGCGACCACCTCGCCTTCGGCGACCTCCTTGTCGGGCTCGACGAGGATGGCGACGACGAGACCGTGCATGGGCGCGACGATCGCGTTCCCGTCTGCGGACCCTTTGAGCTTACCGTTGCGCCGGCGTTTGGGAATCAGCGGCGCGCGCGCGGCGGAACGAACGGTCCCGGTCGCCGGCGTCTGCTTGTCGAGCACGCGCACGAAGAAGAGCTTGTTGTTGACCTCGACGCGCACGACGTCGGTCGCCGCCGGAGGTTGGGGCGCGGCTTCCGAGGCCCCCAGGACGGGAACCTGCGGGCGGTACGTCTCGGCGAACGCTTCGAGCGTCGCCGTGCCGAACGTGCCGCCGGCGACGGACGGCTCGTACGAGAGGGCGCGCGAGAACGCGAGCGTCGTCGGCACGCCCGCGATCTTGTAATCGTCGATCGCGCGGCGCAAGCGCGCGAACGCCTGCGCGCGGTCGGGCGCCCAGACTATCAACTTCGCGATCATCGAATCGTAATCGGGCGTGATCTGCGAGCCGAGCGCGGCGGCGGAATCGACGCGAATGCCGAGCCCCGCCGGTTCCTGATAGGCCGTGAGCGTCCCAGGCGCCGGCGCGAAGTTGTCCGCAGGGTCCTCGGCGTTGACGCGCACTTCGATCGCATGCCCGCGCAGGTGGATCGCATCCTGTCCGTAGCCGAGCGGCTCCCCGGCGGCGACGCGAATCTGCTCGCGGATCAAGTCGAGCCCGCTGACCATTTCGCTGATAGTGTGCTCGACCTGGATGCGCGTATTCATCTCGAGGAAGAAGAACTCATCGCCCGCGACGAGCGTCTCGATCGTCCCGACGCTGTCGTAGCCGATCGCCTGCGCCGCGCGCACGCCCGCTTCGCGGAGAGCGGTGCGGACGCGCTCGCTGATCTGCGCGGGCGTCTCCTCGAAGAGTTTCTGGTGGCGGCGTTGCAAGGAACAATCGCGCTCGCCGACGTGGACGACGTTGCCGTGCTTATCGGCGAGGATCTGCAACTCGACGTGCTTGGGATTGTCGAGGTACCGCTCGACGTAGATCGTGGGATTCTTGAAATACGCTTCGGCTTCGCGCCGGGAGGTGGAAAACGCGGACGGAATCTCGGCGAGCGTGCGCGCGATCTTGAGCCCCTTGCCGCCGCCCCCGCCCGACGCCTTGATCGCGATCGGCAGGCCGTATTCGCGGGCCGCGGCCTCCGCCTGCGCGACGCTCGTGACCGGTTCCGTCCCGCCCGGAACGACGGGCACCCCGGCGGCGACCATCGCCTGCCTTGACCGAATCTTGTCCCCCATCGCGTCGATCGCCGCCGGGTGCGGACCGACCCATGTCAGCCCCGCGGCAATGACCGTGCGCGCGAACCCGGCGTTCTCGGCGAGGAAGCCGTACCCCGGATGGATCGCGTCGGCGCCGGCGCGGCGCGCGACGTCGAGCAGCTTTTCGACGTTTAGGTAGCTCTGCGACGGCGCGGAGGGTCCGAGCAGATATGCGTCGTCGGCATAGCGGACGTGGATCGCGTCCCGATCGGCCTCTGAATAAACGGCGATCGTGTGGAGCCCCATCTCGCGGGCGGTCCGCATCACGCGAAGCGCGATCTCACCGCGATTCGCAACGAGCAAGCGTTTCAGTTGTCACACCCTCCGGCGTGCCGCGCGAAGCACGTCGTATTCGTCGTTGTAATTGCGAGCGGCCCCGCGCCACTTCGGAACCGGCTCGATCTGGGCGGATGCCTCGGCCGTCGTGACGGCGGCCGCCATGACGGCGGCGATCGCGGCGATCTCCTCGGGAGTCGGTTCCGGGCGAATCGATAGAGTTGCTATCGGGACGTGCGGCGCCTGCCTCGGTAAGAGGACGGCACTTTCACTCGTTAGAGCCACGTACGTGCTATGAGACACCGGGATGCCGCTTGCCTTTCGGCGGGAGCCGTGGGAGCAGGCCCTCCGTTGACTTCCAACTTGCATGTCGGAACGCCTAGGCTTATTGTGAGGCCATCCTCAATGCCACTCGGCGGCGCCGAGAGAACGGGTGGATCCGATGGCCGGAACCAAAGTGAAGGGTCTCGAGAGGAAACAGGCCGAGCATCCTGACGAATCCCGCGCTTTCCCGAAGGGAAAACTCGACGTCTTCCATTTAGGCGGGACGCAAGTAGGCATAGCCGCGTTCCAGCCCGGTTGGAAGTGGTCCGAATGCGTGCAGCCGATCGCGAAGACGCACAGCTGCGAAACGCGCCACTTGGGCTACGTCGTCCGCGGCCGCATAAAGATCGTGATGGACGACGGCTCCGAAGCGGAGTTCGGCCCCGGCGACCTCATGGCGTGCGAGCCCGGGCACGACGCCTGGGTAATCGGCAGCGAACCCTGCGAGATCGTCGACTTCCTAGCCGCCCCAACCTACGCCCGCCGCTAAGCCGGCGCCTCAGTTCGGGCGGCTAGTCGCCCACGTCCGAGGCGACCGATCCGGCGGGTGAGCAAGTGCACGCCCGCTAGCCCGTAGGCAGCGTTCGGGGTGGAACTGGGAGCCTCCGCGGGGCGTACAGCTTTCCCGCGTAGCCAGGATGGCGAGAGCGGGAAAGTGGACGAGTAGCGATTTCGCATGGATGCGAAATCGCGGGCGTCCCCGCGGGGGCTCCCAGCTCCACCCCGAACGCGGGGCTCGCCCTCACGCTTCGACGGCTTCGCTAAAGCGGAATGTTCCCGTGCTTGCGTTTCGGGCGATCGACGCGTTTGTTCGCGAGCGTGGCCAGCGCGCGCGAGACGGCTTGGCGCGTGCGGCTCGCTTCGATGACGTCGTCGACGTAGCCGCGTTGCGCGGCGATGAACGGGTTCGCGAAACGTTCTTCGTATTCGCGGACGAGTTCGGCTTCGCGTTCGGCGGGATTGGACGCTTCGAGGATCTCGCGCCGGAAGATCGTGCGGACGGCGCCGGCCGCGCCCATCACGGCGATCTCCGCGGTCGGCCAGGCGACGTTGTAATCGGCGCGGATGTGCTTGGAGGCCATGACGTCGTACGCGCCGCCGTAAGCCTTGCGCGTGATGATCGTGATCTTCGGGACGGTCGCTTCGGCGAACGCGTAGAGAAGCTTCGCGCCGTGCTTGATGATGCCGCCGTATTCTTGCGCGGTGCCGGGCAGGAAGCCCGGAACGTCGACGAACGTGACGAGCGGGATGTTGAAGGCGTCGCAGAAGCGCACGAAGCGCGCGGCCTTGATCGAGGATGCGATGTCGAGGACGCCCGCCATCACCTTAGGCTGGTTGCCGACGATGCCGACCGTGGTGCCGTCGACGCGGCCGAAGCCGATCACGATGTTCGCGGCGTAAAGTTCGCCGATCTCGAAGAAGTCGCCGTCGTCGAGGACCGCCGCGATCGCGTCCTTGATGTCGTACGGCTTGTTCGGCGAATCGGGGATCAGCGCGTCGAGTTCGGGGCAGAGCCGCTCGGGATCGTCGTCGCAGGTGTAGCGCGGCGGATCCTCGAGATTGTTCTGCGGCACGAACGAGAGGAGGCGGCGCGTTTCCAGGCACATCTCGTCTTCGTCCGCCGCGACGAGATCGGTGACGCCGCTCTTCGTCGCGTGCGCGAGCGCGCCGCCGAGCTCTTCGAACGTGACGTCTTCGCCGGTGACGGTCTTGATGATCTCGGGGCCGGTGATGAACATCTGCGAGATCTTCTCGACCATGATCGTGAAGTCGGTGATCGCGGGCGAATAGACGGCGCCGCCCGCGCAGGGGCCCGCGATCAAGCTCAACTGCGGGATCACGCCGCTGGCCTGCACGTTGCGCCAAAAGATCTCGGCGTAGCCGCCGAGGCTCACGACGCCCTCTTGGATGCGCGCGCCGCCGGAATCGTTGATGCCGACCATCGGCGAGCCGGTGCGCACTGCGAGGTCCATCACCTTGCAGATCTTCTCGGCGAAAACTTCGCCGAGCGAGCCGCCGAGGACCGAGAAATCCTGCGAGAACAAGAAGATCTGACGCCCGTCGATCGTCGCGCGTCCGGTGACGACGCCGTCGCCGAGGAACTCGCGTTCGTCGAGCCCGAACGCCGTCGACCGGTGCACCGCGAATTGATCGAGTTCCACGAACGAGCCGGGATCGACGAGCGCGTCGACGCGCTCCCGCGCAGTACGCTTGCCCCGTTTGCGTTGCCGTTCGTTCGAGCCGGCCCCGGCCGGCTCGGCGGCTTCGGCTCGCTTGGCGGCGAGGAGGTCGTACTTCGCTTGATGGGCCGGCTGTTCGAGCTTCACGCTGCGCGTGTTCGCAGCGGAGCGTGCGCTGCCCCGCAGGACGGACCTCGCGCGTCGCCCGGCAAAAGGGTCCGGAATGGACGGCCGTGAGGATCCCGTCGAGATCGAGCGCGCGGGGCCGCTCGACGGTCCGGCCGTCGCTGCGATCCTGGAGCGCTATTTCGACGCGATCGACCTTCCGCCCGAGCAGCGCGACGATCCGGCCGAAATCGCATCCTATCTCGTTCCGCCCAAGGGGCTGTGGCTCGCGCGGGACGGGGGCCGCGTCCTCGGCGCGATCGCGTTGCGCCCGCTCGCAGGGCATGCGGGCGCCTGCGAGATCAAACGGCTCTTCGTCGAGCCGGAGGCGCGCGGCCGAGGGATCGCGCACGCCCTGCTCGATACGCTGGAAGCTGCCGCGCGCGCGGCGGGGTACGTGCGAGCGTACCTCGATTCGCGTGGGGACCTGACGGCCGCGCTCGCGTTCTACGAGCTCCGGGGCTATCGCCCGTGCGAACGCTATAACGACAACCCCGAGGCGACGCACTTCCTACGCCGCGAGCTGTAGAGGACATCCCCCTTTCGGGGTAAGAGAATGGGGCCCCGATGTGGGGCACGCTTTGTTCGAAAGTGGGAGAGTGACATGGGTTGGCTCGCACGCATTTTCGGCATCCACCAAGACGCGGCGGCGGCACCCGCGGTAGCGACCGCGGCACCTGCGGCCGACGCACCGGCGGAGGTTCCACCGGAGCGCAAGGGTTTGAACGGAGAATACGATCAGTCCGGTCTCGCCAAGCGCGTCGTCAAGGCGTTCGATGATGCGGGAATCGAGGACGCGCCGCACCTCTACGTCGCGCAGACGGGCACGACGGTCGTCTTCAAGGGGAACGTCCACAGCCAAGAGATCATCGACCAACTCGCGGAGATCGCAAAGGGTGTCGAGGGCGCGCAGGCCGTCGACACGTCGGAGGTTCACGTCGTCTAGCGGCGCTGCGACGGCCGGCTTCGCGGCTCGCATCGTTACGATGCGGGCCGCGTACCTTTCCGGACGATCCGCCCGCGCTCGAGGTGGAGTTCGTGCGTGATGGAGCGCGGCAGCTCGTCGTCGTGCGCGACGACCACGAGCGCGGTACCGCGCCGCGCGAGATCGTCGAGCAGCTCGAGGAGCGCGGCGCGCACGCCCGGATCGAGCCCCTCGGAGGCTTCGTCGGCGATGAAAATGTCGGGTTCGCGAACGAGCGCGCGCGCGAGCAGCGCGCGGCGCCGTTCCCCGAACGAGAGCTGCAGGAATGGGCGCCCTGCGAGCGCGCGCAAATCGAAGCGCTCGAGCAATTCGGCGACGCGCGCGCGCTGCGCGGCGTCGAGTTCCTCAAAGAGGCCGACGCTCGAGAAGAAGCCCGAGGCGACGACGGCACCCGTCGCTTCACTCCGATCGTATCCGGTCTGCGTCTCGTCGGAGAGCAGCACGATGCGCCGCTTGAGTTCGTCGAGCGTATGCCGCGCGCGGCCGAAGCGCTCGACGCTCGAACCGAGGACGGCCGGCACGGTCCCCGCGACCAGCCGTGCGAACGTGCTCTTCCCGGCGCCGTTCGGGCCGCGAATCACCCAATGCTCGCCGGGCTCGAGCGTCCATTCGATCTCGCGCAAGACCTCGGTTCCGTCCAGCACGACGCCGGCGCGCGAGATGCGCACGAGCGCTTGTCGCGCGAGCGGCGCGGCGGCCCGGATCTCGAGCGGCGCGGGGCCGGGCGCGCTTGGCGCTGCGGGGACGAAGCGCGGCCGGCGGGGCGCGTGCGGGACGGCGACGCCGCCGTCGCGCAGGTGCAACTCGTGCGCGATGAAGCGCGGGAGATGGTCGACGCGATGCGAGGAGCAGACGATCGTCGTTCGCTCCGCGATTCGTTCGAGCAGCTCGAAGAGGGCGCTGCGGGAGCGCGCATCGAGGCCGGAAGCGAACTCGTCGAGCAACAGGATGCGCGGCGCGCCGGCGAGCGCGCGCGCGATCAGGATGCGGCGCAGCGCGCCGTGCGAGAGCGTGCGCGCGTCCGCCGCGGCCGGCGTCTCCAGCGCCAGCTCGGCCACCAGCGCGTCGACCGTTTCGTCTTGCGCGGGCGTCGGCGGGCGCGGGACGTAATCTTCGCCGAACAGGCCGCTCGCGATCACGTCTCGCCCGCTCATCGCGAAGCTCAGGCGGCGGCGGCGCTCCTGCTGCTCGGGCGAGACGTAGGCGATCGCCGCGAGCGCGCCGATCGGCCCCGCATCGGTGAAAGGATACGCGCGCGTCCCGCCGGGATCAGGCCACAGTTCGCCGCGGATCACGCGCAACAGCGTGCTCTTCCCCGCGCCGTTGGGGCCGGTCAGCGCCCAGTGTTCCCCAGCGCGCAGCGACCAGGTGACGTCGCGCAGGACGCGCCGCCCCCGCAACGTCAGATCGACGTGCTCCAGTTCGACGAGCAGCTCGCCCGACGGCGCGTTCGCTACCAAATCCCGAGTTGGACTTTCGCGTCCTCGCTCGCCATCGTGCGCGGATCCCACGGGGGCGAAAACGTGATGTCGACGCGCGTGGTCTTGACGCCCTCGATCGATTCGACCCTGTCGACGACCATCTGGCGGAACATCGGTCCGATGGGGCACATCGGCGACGTCAGCGTCATCGTCACGGTTACGTTCTCGTTCTGGGAGCCGTCGACGTCGATGCCATAGACGAGGCCGAGATCGACGATCCCCATGTTCAGTTCGGGATCCTCGACGGTCTTGAGCGCTTCGCGGACTTGATCTACGGTCGGCATCGGAGGGCCTCCAGCGAGCATGGCTTCCGGGAGCATGACTTCGGAACGCCGCCCAAGGTTCCGTCCGCGTTCACCCGTCCGGCGCCGGCAGCGCGACCGAGGATGCCGTGCCGCCGGCGACGCAGGCGAGCGTCGCCGGCAGGCGCCCTACACCGCCAGGTACCGCTGCATTGCCGCCGTGTCGCGCCGCAACTCCTCGATCGTACCGTGCGCCATGACGCGGCCGTTCGAAAGGATGTAGCCGCGATCGGAGAGGCTCATCGCGACTTCGGCGTTCTGCTCGACGAGCAGGATCGTGTTCCCCTCGCCCTTGATCCGGCGCACGACGTCCTCGACGTTGCGCGCGATCAGCGGCGCGAGGCCTTCCATCGGCTCGTCGAGCAGGATGATGGCCGGGTTCGCGATCAGGGCGCGCGCGATCGCGAGCATCTGCTGTTCGCCCCCGGAGAGCTTCGCGAGCGAATCCTTCCGGCGCCCGAGGACCTCGAAATATTCATAGATCCGCTTCTCGTCCCACGGCCCTTTGCGGCCGCGCAATGCCGCGAGGCGCAGGTTCTCGCCGACGGTCAGGTTCGGAAAGATCCGCCGGTCCTCGGGTACGAACGCGATGCCGAGGTTCGAGAGCGCGTACGGCGGGCGGCGCTCGATGCACGCGCCCTTGAAGCGGATGATCCCGGTGCGCGGGGGGACGAGCCCCATGATCGCCTTCAGCGTCGTGGAACGGCCGCTGCCGTTGCGCCCGAGCAACGCGACGACTTCGCCTTCCTCCACTTCGAGCGAGACATCCTGGAGCACGTGCGATTTGCCGTAGTACGCGTTGATCCGGTCGACGGTCAAGAGCATCAGGCGAGCCCCCCGAGGTACGCCTTTTGCACGGCGTCGTTGTTGCGGATCTCCTCGGGCGTCCCGACGGCGAGGACCGTCCCCGTTTGCATCACCGTGATCGTCGTCGAGATCGCCATCACGACGTCGATGTCGTGCTCGACGAGCATGATCGTTCGCCCCGGGGCGATCCGCTGGATCAGTTCGACCGTCGCGTGCGTCTCGAGCGGGGACATGCCGGCGAGCGGTTCGTCGAGCAAGAGCACGTGCGGGTCGCAGGCGATGACGAGGCCGATCTCCAGCCGCCGCTGATCGCCGTGCGAGAGGTTCTCCGCGCGCGTCGAGGCGAGCCCCTCGAGACCGATGTCGTGGAGGATCGACTCCGTCTTCGTCGAGAGGTCGCCCATCCGCGAGGAGGGCAGAAAGAAGTTCGCCTTCCCGTCGTGCACGGCTTGAACGGCGAGGCGGACGTTTTCGCGAACCGAAAGTTTGCCGAAGATGTTCGTGATCTGGAACGAGCGCGCGATGCCGAGGCGCGCGCGCTCGTAGGGCCGCAGCGCCGTGATGTCGCGGCCGCCGAAGAAGATCCTTCCCTCCGAGGGCGGCAAGAGCCCGGAGAGCAGGTTGAAGAACGTCGTCTTCCCGGCTCCGTTCGGCCCGATGATCGTGCGCACGCCGCCGGACGGAATCTCGAGCGTCACTTCGTTGACCGCGCGGAAGCCGGAGAATGCGCGCGTGAGGCCCTCGGTCCTGAACGCGTAACCGTCGGCGGTCGCGGCGGCCGAGCTCACGGCGTCACCTCCTTCGGGCCCTCGATGTGCTCCGCCGGCTCGCGCCCGCGCAAGCGGCGCAGCGAGCTCTGCAGGCCGTAGTGCTGCAAGTCCTCGATCGCGCCCCAGATTCCGCGTGGTGCGGCGAGGACGAAGAACGCGAAGACGAGGCCGATGACGCCTTCCCAGTACTTCGTGAGGTGGGCGAAGTTGTTCTGCAATTCCCAGTAGACGAACGCGCCGACCATCGGGCCGACGAACGTGTTGATGCCGCCGAGCAGCGACATCATCACGACGCGGCCGGAGTAGTCGACGGAGCCGGCATCCGGATTGATCGATTGCTGGTAGAAGACCCACAGCCACCCGGCGAGCGCCGGGAAGAGCGCGGAAAGCACGAACGCGTTGACGCGGTACTTGTCTACGTCGTAGCCGAGGAATCTCGCGCGTTGCTTGTTCTCGCGGATCGCGTGCAGGACGCTCCCGAACGGCGATTCCAGCAGCCAGTACATCGCGGCGCACGCGAGCAGCGAGACGACCGCGGTGAAGATGAAGAAGTGCAGCGAGTTGTTCGCGAGCCACCCTTCGGGCAGGCCCGGCAGGTTCGGCCGCTCGATCGCTTGGATGCCGTCCTCCCCGCCCGTGAAGTCGCTCCATTTATAGGTGATGAAGAAGATCACTTGCGCGAACGCGAGCGTGATCATCGAATAATAGATGCCGCTCGAACGCGGCACGATCAGCCGGGCGAGGAACCACGCCCACAGCGAGGCGATCGCGAGCGCCAGGCCGAGCGCGAGCAGGAGGTTCGACGCGGCCGCGTGATGGACGGCCACGCCGAAGAGCGTCACGTCGAAGCCCTTCGAGTAGAGGCCGGTCACGTACGCGCCGAGCGTGAAGAACATCGCGTGCCCGAACGAGAGTTCGCCCATGTGCCCGAACAAGAGGTTGAAGCCGAGCGCGAACAGCGCGAAGACCAAGATCGTCGTCCCGAGATCGACGAACCCCGCGTGCAGCGGGAGCCGCCCTGCGGCAAAGGGGTTGAGGTCGAACGAGCCGCCCGGCATGACGAACGGGATGAGCGCGAACGCGATTGCGATCGCGCCGAGCGTCCGCAACGCTTTCACTCGAAGAGCCCCTCGACGCCGAAGATGCCGCGCGGGCGCACGAGCAGGATGATCCCCATGATGATGAAGCCCGTCAACTCGACGGCGGGCGGATAGAACAGCTCCATCATGCTCGAGAGGATGCCGATGATGAGACCGCCGACGATCGCGCCCCAAAACGAACCGATCCCGCCGACGATCACGATGACGAACGTCAAGATGATCCAGCTTGCCGCGAGGCCCGGCTGAATGGCATAGACAGGTGCGGCAAGCGCGCCGGCTAGTCCCGCCATAAACGAGCCGATTCCGAAGACGAACGTGAACATCAGCGGCATGTTGACGCCCAAGATCTTCACCATCTCGGCGTCGCGCGTTCCGGCGCGGATGATCATGCCGACGTTCGTCTTGTTGATGAGGAGCCACACGCCCGCCAGGATCACGATCGTGGCGATCACGAGGAAGATATCCTTATAAACCGGGAATTCCGAGCCGCCGATCGTGACCTCGCCGCGCAGGTAGTCGGGGAGGCTCGGGAAGCGGACGGCGTCGTCCCCCCAGACGCGGCGTACGAATTGTTCGAAGACGAGCGCCGTGCCGAACGTCAGCAGCAGCGTGTATTCGGGGAGGCGTTTGTAGAGCGGCCGGATCAGCGTGGATTCGAAGAGCATTCCGAACGCGCCGATCGCGAGGGCCGCGCCGAAGATTCCGGGCCAAAACCCGATGCGCGGCGCCAGCTGATACGCCATGTAGGCGCCTAGCATGAAGAACGAGCCGTGCGAGAAGTTGATGACGCCCATCAAGCCGAGGATGATGTTGAGGCCGAGCGCGACGAGGATGTAGAGCATGCCGAGCGTGATGCCGTTGAAGAGCTGATCGGCGATGTGGTTGAAGGGCATGGATCGTCGCGGACCTCCGGTGCGTGCGCGCACGGGCGGCGAACGGTCGCAGCGAGAGAGGCGAGCCGGTCGGGACGCTACTGTTACGAAAGTCGCAGGAGGTTACCTCGTCGCCGCGCCAGGGGCTTAGGTCCCGGAGCGGCGCCTGTTAGGCAGTGCTAGCAACGTAGGCGTGGGCGCGAACGTGCCGCATCGACCCCGCTACGGCGGAGCGCCTCGGGCCGCACGCACGAAAACACGACGCCGGCGAAAGCGCCGTCGTCGAGTCTTTCGTTACGCGAATGCTCCACGCCGGAGGCGACACGGCTCCGGGCCGCCTCGTCCGACCGGCCGCAGCCCCCTCCGGCAACGGTCGAGGGAGTAGGTTAGGGTTTGCGCCTCCGGCCGGCGCCCTCGCGCCGCAGGAGTTCGCCCAAGACCGCGTCGTCATCGCTTTGGGCGAAAAACGCCGCCAGCGAATGCTCGATGACCGCGCTCTCGCTGACCCGCTGGAAGAAGGCGAACTCCTCCAGCCGCTCTGCGAGAGCGACGCTCAGCGTGTGGGAGACCTTTGAGACGCTGCTCTTGCGCGGCGCCTCGTTACCGTTGTCCACGTTCCGGGCCCTGGGGGCGGCGTTCTCTGCCGGGATACGGCTGTTGAGTTGTTTGTTCATCCTAGCTGCTTCTGTAGTGAGTTGTAGTGCAAAAAGCGCCGGGAGGTCGGACCATCAACCCGGTAGTGGCTATCCCCTGCTTACATTGTGCTCCTCGACGAAACTAAAGTAAACGGCTCGCCTGTTCATCGGGTATAACGCCTTTGGGCCGGCAGGCCGGCGACTTGGGGCGAGGGCCCCGGGCGGCGGCGTCAAACCCGAAGCATCCCCGGCGGAGCCGGGGACCCGATGGGAGAATCAAGAGACCATGTCAATGTGGGAACCGTTCACCGAGCGAGCGCGGCGCAGCATCGTGCTGGCCCAAGAAGAAGCGCAGCGCCTGGGCAACAACTACATCGGAACGGAACACATCCTGCTGGGGATCATTTCGGAAGGCGAGAGCCTGGCCGCGAAAGTCCTCGAGAATCTGGGCGTCAACCTCGCGAAGGTTCGCCAAGAGGTCGAGGCGATCGTCGGACGGGGCGGCCAGACGGTACAGCAGGAGATGGTCTTCACTCCGCGCGCGAAGCGCGTCATCGAGTTGGCGTTCGAAGAGGCGCGGCAGCTCAATCACAATTACATCGGGACGGAGCACCTGTTGCTCGGCCTGATCCGCGAGGGTGAAGGCGTCGCCGCGCGCGTGCTGACGAACCTCGGCGTCGATCCGGCGAAGGTGCGCGTGCAGACGACCTCGTTGCTCGGCGCCGAAGGCCAGCCGCCGGCCCCGAAGGGCAAGTCGAAGACGCCGACGCTCGACGCGTACGGCCGCGACCTCACGACGCTCGCCCGCGAGAACAAACTCGATCCGGTCATCGGCAGAGCCGACGAGATCGAGCGCGTCGTGCAGATCCTCGCGCGGCGCACGAAGAACAATCCGGCGCTCATCGGAGAGCCCGGCGTCGGGAAGACCGCGATCGCCGAGGGCCTCGCGCAGCGCGTGATCAAGGGCGAGGTTCCCGAGCCCCTGCGCGACCGGCGCGTCATCACGCTCGACCTCGCGGGCCTCGTAGCCGGGACGAAATATCGCGGCGAATTCGAAGAGCGCATGAAGCGCGTCATGGACGAAATCCGCGCCGCGTCCGGCGAGATCATTCTGTTCATCGACGAGTTGCACACGCTCGTCGGAGCGGGCGCGGCCGAAGGCGCGATCGACGCGAGCAACATCATCAAACCCGCGCTCGCGCGCGGGGAACTGCAGTGCGTCGGCGCGACGACGCTCAACGAGTTCCGCAAGCACATCGAGAAGGACTCGGCGCTTTCGCGGCGCTTCCAGCCCGTGCTCGTCGGCGAGCCGTCGGTCGAAGACACGATCGAGATCCTCAAGGGCTTGCGCGAGCGTTACGAAGCGCATCACAAGGTCGTCATCACCGACGAAGCGCTCGCGGCCGCGGCAAAGCTCGGCGACCGCTACATCTCGGATCGCTTCCTCCCCGATAAGGCCGTCGATCTCGTCGACGAGGCCGCCTCGCGCGTGCGCTTGCAGGCGACGTTGCCGCCGCCCGCGATTCGGGAGATCGAGGCGCAGATTCGCAAAGTCAAAGCCGAGAAGGACGCGGTCGTCAAGACGCAAGATTTCGAGAAGGCCGCCGCGATCCGCGATCGCGAGGAAAAGCTGCAGCTCGAGAAACAGCGCCTCGAAGCCGAGTGGCAAGAGAAGAAGGCGAAGGGTCTCAACAAGGTCATCAAGGTGACCGAGGACGACATCGCCTACATCGTCAGTGCTTGGACGCGGATCCCCGTCTCCAAGCTCGCGCAGGCCGAGACGGCGAAGCTGCTCGGCATGCAGGATCAACTGCACAAGCGCGTCGTCGGGCAGGAGCAGGCGGTCGAAGTCGTCAGCCGCGCGATCCGCCGTTCGCGCGCGGGGCTCAAGAACCCGCGGCGGCCGATCGGCTCGTTCATCTTCCTCGGGCCGACCGGCGTCGGGAAAACCGAAGTCGCGCGCAGCCTCGCCGAGTATCTCTTCGACGACGGCGAGTCGATGATCCGCATCGACATGTCCGAGTACATGGAGAAGTACGCGGTCTCGCGGCTCGTCGGCGCCCCTCCGGGCTACGTCGGCTACGAAGAGGGCGGACAACTGACGGAAGCCGTGCGGCGCCGTCCCTACTGCGTCGTGCTGCTCGACGAGATCGAGAAGGCGCATCCGGACGTCTTCAACCTGCTGCTGCAAGTCCTCGACGACGGGCGGCTCACGGATAGCCAAGGGCGCGTCGTCGACTTCAAGAACTCGGTCATCATCATGACCTCGAACGTCGGCGCCATCGGGATGCAAACGACGACCGAGATCGGGTTCCGGCCGCAGAAGGAAACGGGCCGCGTCGATCAAGCCGCCTACGAGAAGATGAAGAACAAGGTCCTGGAAGAGGTCAAGCACACGTTCCGGCCCGAGTTCATCAATCGCGTCGACGAGATCGTCGTCTTCCATCAGCTCAGCCGCGAGCAGATCGAACAGATCGTCGGGCTCGAGCTCGAGAAGGTGATCCGCGAGGTGCGCGCTCAGGAGATGTTCCTCGAGGTGACCGAAGACGCGAAGGCCTTGCTCGCCAAGAAGGGTTGGGATCCCCAGTTCGGCGCCCGCCCGCTGCGTCGCGCGATCCAGCGCGAGGTCGAGGACGAGCTGGCCGAAGAGCTGCTCAAGGGAACGTTCACGGCGGGCGACCACATCCTCGCCGAAGTGAATCCGGATAACCCGGAAAAGCTGAAATTCTCGAAGATTCCGGCGCTCGAACCGCCCGCGGTTCCTTCGGCTCCCCAGCCGGTCGGGTAGGCGCCGGTCGGCAGTCCATTTGCAGCGTGGCGGGCCCGTCTACCGGCGGCGGTCGCCTCGTGGTTCGCGCGCGATCTGGTAGCGGCGGCGCTCGGCTTCATCGAAGGCGGGCGCGTCGTCTTGCGCGTCGTGGAGGAACTCCGCGTTGAAGCCGAGGTCCGCGACCCGCGTTTCCCGGTTCCGCTCGTCGCGCTGGTCGAATGGGGCGGCGGGACGGGACCTCTCGCGTTGCGCCCGGTGTGCACGTGCGGCGCGAGCGGCGTGTGCGCGCACGCGATCGCGGCCCTCGAGGCCGTCCGTTCCCAGACGGAGTTCACGCAGCGCTCTCCGGACGACGATCTCGACCTGAGCTGGATTCCGAGCTCGCAGGCCGTCGGCACTGGCCGCCGCGCGCGGAGCGTCTGGGTCGTGTTCTCGATCGCCGAGGGCGCCGTCGGCGCGATGCTCGTTCTCGATTCGCCGCGCTTGCGCGGCGCTGCGCGCGACGCAACGGCCGTGTTGGCGATGATGGACTCCTCGCCGGCCGACGATTGGGACGAAGCCGACCGCGAGTTGCTGCGCGACGAAGCCGTCCACGACGCGTTCAACGGGCGTACGCCCGCGAAGGCGCTGGGGCGCGCGATGCTCGCGCTGGCACGCCATCCGCGCGTCCGCTTCGACCCGGATCCTTCGCTCGGCCGGCATCCCTCCGAACTCCCCGAGTTCGCCGTCGATCTGCGCGGCCTGCGCTTGCGGGCGACGCAGCGCGCGGGAACGTTCGTCCCGCTCGTGGTCAACGCCGATGCCCGGCGCGTCGCGATCGCCGACGCCGCGCTCATCTCCGGGCCGCCGCAATGGCTCGTCACGAAGCGGAGCGCCTACTTGCTCGACGGGAGCTTCGCCCCCCAGAAGGTGATCGAGGCCGCCCGTCAGGCGAACGGAGCGGCTCCCGCCAAGGGTGCGAAACCCGCATTCTCGTTGCGGACGATCGAGCGCGTCGCGCCGTATTTGCTACGCGACGAGCGCGCGCAACTCGGGATCGTCGACGCCGCCCAGCCTTCGGCCGACGTGGCGTTCGCCTGGAACGCGGGCGCGCTCGTCGCCGTCCTCACGTTCATCGATCGAGCGACCGGGGCGCGGGCTCCCTACGACGTGCACGGCGCGATCGCGCGCGAAGGGACGGGGTTCGTCCGCTTCACGGCCGAGCACGCGCATTCGCTGCGCCATCGGATGCTCGAGGCCGGCTTCGTCCCGCGCGGGATCGACGCGTTCGCGCTACACGGGACGGATCGCGCGGCGGCGTTCGTGCGCGAGACGCTCCCGGCTTGGGGCGATTTCGACCGCCGGTTGGATCCCGGTCTCGCGGAACTCGCGGCGGGCGGCGGGCAACTCGACATCTCCGTCTCGGCGGTCCGGCCGAAAGGCGAGGCGGATTGGTTCGAGCTGAACGTCGATGCGATGCTCCCCGACGGGCAGACGCTGACGCCGGCCGAGATCGAGGCGTTGTTGGCCTCGTCGGGCCGGTACGCCGAGGTCCGCGGCCGGCTCGTCGACGTCGAGAGACTCCGCGCGCGCAGCATCCTCGTCTCCGATCTGACGGAGCGCAAGCGCACGGGCCTCGCCGCGCTCCTGGCGTTGCGCGACGAACTGCACGAGAACTTCGATAACGTTTCCCTGCCGCCGGAAGTCGAGGCGCTCCGCGAGCGCCTGCGGGAGTTCGCCGGGATCGCGCACGTCACGCCGCCGGCGCTGCAAGGCGGCGAGCTGCGGCACTATCAGGAGATCGGGCTCGACTTCCTCTCGTATCTCGCCTCGTTCTCGTTCGGCGGCATCCTCGCCGACGAAATGGGCCTCGGCAAGACGATCCAGGTGATCAGCCACTTGCTCCATCGCAAGCACGGCGAAGGAGCGGCTCCGTCGCTCGTGATCGCGCCGACTTCCGTGACGCACACCTGGGAGAACGAGATCAAGCGCTTCGGGCCCGAGCTCTCGACGTTGCGGCTGCAATCCGGGAGCGAGCGCGCCGCCCGCTACGAGGAGATCGCCGCGGCCGACGTCGTGATCACCTCGTACGCCATCGCCCGCATCGACGCCGAGCAACTGGCGCAGCAGCGCTTTAGAACGCTGATCCTCGACGAGGCGCAGAACGCGAAGAACCCGAGCTCGCAGATCGCGCGAGTCGTCCGTTCGCTCTCGGCCGACCACCGCATCGCGCTGACCGGCACGCCCGTCGAAAACTCCCTGCGCGATCTCTGGGCGATCTTCGCGTTTGCGGAACCGGGGCTGCTCGGGACGGAATCCGCCTTCAGGCGCCGTTTCGAAGTCCCGATCGCCGAGGGTGACGCGCAGGCGACGCACGCGCTGCGGGCGCGCCTCGAGCCCTTCGTGCTGCGCCGCACGAAAGAGGACGTCGCGCCCGAACTCCCCGAGCGTACCGAAGTGGTCCTGGAATGCGATCTCTCCCCGCTGCAGCGGCGCCTCTACCGCGGCGTCGCGGAGGCGGCGCGGCGGGACCTCTTCCCGCTCGTCGAGGCGCAGGGAATCGAGCGGACGACGGTCCACGTGCTCGCCGCGCTGACGCGGCTGCGCCAGATCTGCGCGCACCCGGGGATGCTCTTCGAAGAGCACCGCGCCGACCCCGATGCGAGCGCGAAGTTCGACTCGTTCCTCGAGACCGTCGAGGAGATTCTCTCCGGCGAGCACCGCGTGCTCGTCTTCAGCGCGTTCGCGTCGATGCTCAAGATCATGCGTGCCGAACTCGACCGCCGGGGCATCGGCTACGGCTATCTCGACGGCTCGACGAAGGATCGCGACCGCAGCGCGGAGGTCGAGCGCTTCATGCGGCCGGACGGCCCGCCGGTCTTCCTCTGTTCGCTCAAGGCCGGCGGCGTCGGATTGACGCTCACGGCGGCGGACTACGTGATCCTCTACGACCCGTGGTGGAACCCGGCCGTGGAACGCCAGGCGATCGACCGCACGCACCGCATCGGACAGAAGCGCAACGTGACCGCCTACCGGCTCGTCTCGAGCGGGACCGTCGAAGAGAAGATTCGGGTCCTCGCGGAACGGAAAGCGGATCTTTCCAGGGCCGTCATCAAGGCCGACGGCGCGATCGCGAAGTCCCTGACCCGCGAAGATCTCGAACTGCTGCTCGCCGACCCGGAGTGAGCCTTACGGCGCCGCCCTCTCCGGCGGGGGCGCCGTAAGGAGGCGCCGCAGGTTCGGAGAATCGGCACTCCCGGAGGGTGAGGGGGATGAAGAGCTACGTTCACGGCGCAAGTTCCAAGCCGCTGATCGGCGAGACGATCGGGGCGCACTTCGATCGTATGGCGGAGCGCTACGCGGCAAGCGACGCAGTCGTCTCCGTCCATCAGGGTGTCCGCCTCACCTACGCGGAGCTCCGCAAGGCGACCGACGAGTTCGCGCGGGGCCTCGCGGCGCTCGGCGTCAAGCACGGCGACCGCGTCGGGATCTGGTCGACGAACAACGTCGAATGGATCGTCGCGCAGTTCGCGACGCCGAAGATCGGCGCGATCCTCGTCAACATCAACCCCGCCTACCGCACGAGCGAAGTGGCCTACGTCCTCAAGCAGAGCGGCGTCTCCGTGCTGCTCTCGCAGGTCCGGCACAAGACGAGCGATTACGCGGGGATGTTGCGCCAAGTCGGGCGCGATCTTCCCGACCTGCGCCGCGTGGTGTTCATCGGAGACGACGAGCTCGACGCGCCGTTCGCCGACTCGATGCGCTGGGCCGACGTGCTCGCCGCGGCGCCGCACTTCCCGGAGGAACAGTTGCGCGCGCGTCTGGAGCGGACGGAGTTCGACGAAGCGATCAACATCCAATACACATCGGGGACGACGGGCTTCCCGAAGGGCGCCACACTCTCGCACCACAACATCCTCAACAACGGCTTCTTCATCGGCGAAGGCTGTCGCTACACGGAGAAGGATCGCGTCTGCATCCCCGTGCCGTTCTACCACTGCTTCGGAATGGTGCTTGCGAACCTGGCCTGCATCACGCACGGCGCGGCGATGGTGATCCCCGCGCCGACGTTCGATTCGCAGCTTACGATGGAGGCCGTCGAGAAGGAGAAGTGCACGTCGCTCTACGGCGTCCCGACGATGTTCATCGCCGAGCTGTCGCTCCCGAATTTCAAGGAGTACGACGTCTCGACGTTGCGCACGGGGATCATGGCCGGTTCTCCCTGCCCGGTCGAGGTGATGAAACGCGTCCAGAGCGAGATGCACATGCCGGAGGTCACGATCTGCTACGGTATGACCGAGACCTCGCCCGTCTCGACGCAGACCGCCGTCGACGATCCGCTCGCGAAGCGGACGGAGACGGTCGGCCGCGTCCATCCGCACCTCGAAGTGAAGATCGTCGACGAGCACGGGCAGATCGTCCCGCGCGGGACGCCGGGCGAACTCTGCACGCGCGGCTACAGCGTGATGCTCGGCTACTGGCGCGACCCGGAGAACACCGCGAAGGCGATCGACGGCGCCCGCTACATGCACACCGGCGACATCGCGACGATGGACGAGGACGGGTACCTGAACATCAGCGGGCGCATCAAGGACATGGTGATCCGCGGCGGCGAGAACCTCTACCCGCGCGAGATCGAGGAGTTCCTCTACTCGCATCCGGCGATCCGCGACGTGCAAGTCGTCGGCGTCCCGGACCTCAAGTACGGCGAGGAGCTCTGCGCTTGGGTGATCCTGCATCCGGGCGCGAACGTGACGGAGGACGAGATCAAGGAGTACTGTCGCGGGAAGATCGCGCACTACAAGATCCCGCGCTACGTGCGCTTCGCGACGGAATTTCCGATGACGGTCACCGGGAAGATTCGCAAGGTGGAGATGCGCGCGATTTCGACGACCGAGTTGGGCTTGGAGGCCGCGGCGAAGGTCAAGACGGCCTGACCGGGGAGCGCCGCTCCTAGTCGGCGAGCGGCGCCGCCTCGATGACGACCTCGTGCGAGGGCCCGCGCAGGATCATGACGAGCGGTATGCTGAGCGCGAAGATGATCGCCGTGAGCCGGAAGAGATAATCGTACGAGATCACCGCGGCATTCTGCGCGACCATGCCGTTGATCTGCGCGATCAGGCTCGCGTGATTCCCCGGAGTGTCGAGGAGTTGCGCGACGCCCGGGTTCGCGTTCGTCACCGTAGCGGCGAGCATCGTGTGCACCGTCGCTTCGCGCCGTTCCTGGATCACTTGGAGGATTGCGATGCCGAGGCTGCCGCCGAGTTGCCGGACGAGCGTCGAAATGCCGGTCGCGCTCGCGAGGCCGGCGCGGTCGATGCCCGAGAGCGTCGCCGTCGTCAGCGGCACGAACAGGAAGCCGATCGCGAAGCCCTGGACGGCTCGGGGCCAGAAGACGTCCCAGTAGCCCGCGTATTGATTGAGATCGCCCATCCACCAGGCGGAGGCCGCGAAGATCGCGAGGCCGGTCGCGATCACGTAGCGCGGATCGATCAGGGACGACGCGCGCGCTGCCAGGGGCATGCTTACGGCGGTCGCGAGCGCCCCCGGAAGCAGCGCGAGCCCCGTCTGCCACGCGTCGAAACCGAGGACGCGCTGGAAGAAGAGCGGCAAGATCAAGTTCAAGCCGAACAGGCCGAAGCCGCTGACGACGCCGATCAGGTTCCCCGCGGCAAACGAGCGGAGCTTGAACAGGCGCAAGTTCACGATCGGATGGCGATCGCGCAGCTCGCGCCGGATGAAGAAGGCGAGCCCCGCGACGCCGAGGACGAGCAGCAGCGTGATCGTCGCGGAATCGAACCAGTCGTCGTGCTGCCCGCGTTCCAGGACGTACTGCAGCGAAGCGACGCCGACGGTCATCGCCCCTAGTCCGAGCCAATCGATTCCGACCTCGGGCTTCTTGATGTACGCGGGATCGCGGATGTACGCGAGCGTCATGATGAACGCGACGATCCCGATCGGAATGTTGATCGAGAAGATCAGCGGCCAGCTGAAGTTGTCGACGATGTAGCCGCCGAGCGTCGGCCCGAGCGCGGGGCCGACCATCGCTCCGATGCCGAACAGCGCCATCGCCTGGCCGCGTTTCTCCGGGGGGTACGTCTCGAAGAGGATCGCCTGGGCCGTCGGCTGCAGCGCGCCTCCGCCGATCCCTTGGATGATGCGGAAGATCACGAGCGCCGTGACGCTCGTGGCGAGCGAGCACAGGAGCGACGCGACCGTGAAGATCACGAGGCACGCCGCATAGAACGTCCGCCGCCCCAGCATCGCCGTCAGCCAGCCGTTGAGCGGCATGATCACGACGTTCGCGAGGATGTAGCCGGTCGCGACCCAAGCGATCTCGTCGACCGTCGCGCCGAGCGTCCCGGCCATCTCGTTCAGCGCGACGTTGACGATCGTCGCGTCGATGATCGCCATGATCAATCCGAGCATCACGGTGATCGTGATCAAGATGATCGGCGGATCCCGGCGGGCGGTCTCTGCTCGCGGAGCGGGTCCGCTCAGGGCTATGGAGGCGATGACGAATTCCTCTGGTTGCGTCGCGGCCGACGGTACGTTAGAATGACGGAAGCGTTCAATATACCTTCTGCAAGAGGTTTTCCTCTCGTAAGCTGCGAGCGTGCGGAGGCGTGCCGGGTGCCGCGTGAGGTCGTCAAGCTCGTCGGGGGACGGGCTTACCGCTACCGGGTCGAGAGCTACCGCGATGCGGCCTCGGGGAAGGCGCGCGTCCGCTGGACGTATCTCGGAAAGGTCGACGCGGCTGACGCCGCAGCGACGATCCCGCCCGCCTCGATCCGGCGCCCGGACGCGACGCGCAAGCGCCTCGTCGGGGCGCTCGCGCGCCTGCTCGAACGGCACTCGTACGCGGAAGTGACCGCGAGTGCCGTCGCGACGGAGGCGGGCTGCGCGCACGGCACGTTCTACCGGCATTTTCCGGACAAGCGCGCCGCTTTGGCCGCGCTCTTCGAAGAGGTGGGCGCCGGGGTCGCGCGCGAGCGCCCGAGCTTCGAGGGTGCGCTCGGCACGCGGGAATCGGAACGGGCGCGCGTCGCTGCTTGGGCCGCTTCGACGCTGCGCACGTCGATCGAGCGCCCAGGGCTCGTGCGCGCCTGGCAGGCGCGTTGCGCCCAGGAGCCGGAGCTCGCGCGGGTGCGCGCGGGCCTGCGCGCGGCCGCGGTGAGCTCGCTCGCGTCCTACCTGGCGCGCCTGGTTGCGGCCGGGTATTCCTCGGTCGAAGCGCCGGACGCGCTCGCGCGCGCGATCAACGTGGCGCTCGACGGAATCCGCTTCCGAGCCGCCTTCGACCGCGCCGATTTCGACGAAACGGACGCCGGCGCGGTCCTAGCGTTGATCGATCGCGCGATCTTCACGGGCGCCCCCCGGGAAACTCCCCTTTCGACAAGCTCAGGCTGACCGCTGCGCGCGTCAGCCTGAGCTTGTCGAAGGATGAGGCTTAGCGCAGGCCCAGCGGCGTGTAATCGGCGCGGGCGCCGATCTTCTGGCCTTGGATGATCGACTCGGCTTTCGCGCTGTCCGGGTTCGCGCAGGTCTCGGCGGCGAAATCTCCGCCGACGCTCGAGGCGATCGTAAAGAACTCCTCCGGGCTGCGGCGCTTCGCTTTCGCGACGATTTCGCCCGCGTAGGTCTGCTGAACCGCCTGGTGATCGCACTTGCGCCAGTAATTCATCTGTTTCTTGGCAGCGTCGTACTTGTGCCCCTCGAATGCGACCACGAGCCTCTCGGCGTCCGTCGTCCCCGCCGCGTTCATGCGGTCGACGAGTTGTTCGCCCGCTATGTAACCGAGATACTGGCGCCAGTTCGGCGGGAAACCCTTGGCGCGCGTCTTCAGCTTCGCGTAGACTTCCGCAGTTCGCGTGCCGCCTGCCTCCGGTCCCCAGACGTAGCCCCAGAGGGAACCGACGATGTCGTCGACCGGCATGCCGACGGCGACTTCGTTGCCGCAGAGGATGCCACCGAAGGTCATCCGCTTGTGGAGTCCGAGCTCCACGGCGGCCTTCGTCGCGTTCTGCGCGTCGGGGCCGTAGTTACAGAAGCACAAGACGTCCGCATCCGAGTTGCGCGCCTTCGTCATGTACGACGAGTAGTCGGTCTGCCCGAGCGGATGCAAGTCGACGCCGGATTCCTGCCCGCCGTTGGCATAGATGATCTTCTTGAAACGTGCGTACGCATCGGTCCCGAACGCGTAATCGGCGACGATGAAGTACCACTTCTTGCCCTTCTTGAGCAGCGCCGGCCCGACCGCGTTCGCGAGCATCGCGTTCGAGCAGGTCGTGCGGAACGTGACGCGATTCGCCTTGGGGCCCGTGATGTTCGTGTCGTGCGTGCCGATCGCCAAGAAGAAGATGCCGGACTCCTCGGAGATCGCCGATACGGCCAAGCCGACGGCGGAGGAGAGGCAGCCCGTCAGAACGTCGACCTTCTCTTGCGAGATCAGGCGCTTGGCTTCGTTCGAGCCGATCGCCGGCTTGTTCGAGTCGTCGCCGCGGACGATCTGGAATTGCACGCGGGAGTTCTTCTTGTTGGCCTCGTCGACCGCGAGCTCCAGACCCGATTGTTGCGATTCCGACGCGGCCGCGTAGACGCCGGAGAAGCCGTCGATGTGGCCGATCTTGACGGTCACGGGGCCGGCCGCGGCGATCACGTCCTTCGGTGGGAGCAGAGGGCGGGCATCGGCGTTACGCGTTTCGAGCAGGGGATACCCGAGTGCGGCGGCGCCGGCGATGCCGAGGGCACCGGTACGACGCAGGAACTCGGTGCGCGAAACGTCATCGCGCCGGGTCTCATCGGACATGCAGAAACTCCTCTAGGATCGGAAGCAGCAAATTATGGCGCGCCGCCACAGCACGTGAGGCGCGGCGTAAAAGGCTATTTCGCGATGCGAATCCGATCGACCCCGCTACCCTGCCGAAGGTCCGTGTTTCCCGTCGGCAAAGACGCTTTGCGTAGCCGTCTCATCCGTCCGAAAGCCTCACGATGAAGCGCCGACCCCAACTCCGGGACGCTGCTGCGGCGCATGGCGCGCGCCGCGCCGCCGGCCCGCAGCGTCCTAGCCGCACGAACCTGCGATGACGGAGGCGGACCGCTCGCTCGATTCCTCGCGCGTCGTCCTGCTCGTGCGGCTGATCTGGGCGCTCGACGAAGGGAGTTTCGATTTCGAAGGGCTCAAGCGGCGGATCGGAGGGGATCGGCCGCCGAGCACGCGGACGCTGCGGCGCTATCTCGCGATCCTCGGCGAAGCGGGCTTCCCCTGGTATTACGATCGCGAGCGCCGCGTCTATCGCTTCGAGGAGACGTTCGCGCTACGCCGCGTCGACCTCTCGGGCGGCGAACTCCAGGGCCTCGCGACGCTCCGCGGCATCGCGACCTCCCTCGGCGGGAACATCGGCGCTTCGATCGACCGCGTGGCCGAGAAGCTCGCGCGTATCTCGGAGCGGCCGGTGGCGGCGAGCTTGGCGAACCCGGCCGTCGTGATGCGCGTTTCGGACGCGGCACTCGACCCCAAGCGAAGCGCGGCGTTCGAACTGTTGCAGCGCGCGCAGCGCGAGCGGCAAAGCGTGCGCTTCTCATACGTGGACAAGAGCGCCAAGCGCTCGCGCAGGCACGCGGACCCATACGGCTTCGTCGTCTCGCAAGGGCGCGTCTACATGATCGCTTTCGACCGCGCCCGCGGCGCACTGCGCGTCTTCGCTCTGGACTCAATCGAAGAGCCGCAGATCGCGCCGGCTCGTTTCGTCCTGCCCGTGGATTTCGACGTCGCGGCATTTGCGGCGGGCTCGATCAGCGGTGTGATCTCCGCCGAGCGATTGACCCCGGTCACGGTCCGGTTCGCGCCGGTCGTGGCGGGCGCCGCGAAGGCGGATCGCGTCGTCCGCGACCGGACGATCGTCGACTGTGCAGACGGCGGGGTAGAGATCACGTATGCCGTGGCGGACCCGCAAGAGTTCGTGCGCTGGACGCTGCGCTGGGGCGCGGAAGCAGAGATCGTATCCCCGGCCGCCGTACGAGCCCAAGCTCGAGCACTCGTCGACAGAATCGCCGTTCGCTACGCGAAAACGTGATATCACGCACTACCTAGGGCGAAGGTCCTATTAGGGAGTGGGAGTGATTTGCCGATTCGTTGGGTATGAACAGCGAGATGGTTTACGCACCTTTTCCGACCCGGCCGGCGGCAGTCGAACACTGCACGGTTCCGTTTGATGATCTCGAACATCGCGAACGGCTGGATGCCGATGGTTGGCATTTCGTCGCAGTCTCCCGGAATGCAGAAGGCGACGGTTTCGTGGCGCACTTCGAGCGCTCGAGCGAAGCCCTTTCGCTCGCCGTATTGCTCGACTTGACGGAGCATTGGATCGTTTGCTGAGGGCATAAGGAAAGGGCTCGAGGCTCGCGACGCGTCGCGAGCCTTTTTTTTCGCTACGATTCGCCCAAGTACGCGGCGGTGACTTCCGGGCGTTCGAGGAGTTCGCGTCCCGTTCCCGAGAGCGCGATCGTGCCGCGCTCGAGGACGTAGGCATCGTCGGCGATCGCTAGAGCCTTGCGCGCGTTCTGTTCGACGAGCAAGATCGTCGTGCCGCGGGCGCGTTCCTCGCGGATGATTTCGAAGATCCGGTCGACGAGCTTGGGGGCAAGGCCCATCGAGGGCTCGTCGAGCAGCAGAACTCGAGGCTTCATCACGAGCGCGCGCGCGATCGCGAGCATCTGCTGCTCGCCGCCGGAGAGCGAGCTTGCCGGCAGTGCGCGGCGCTCGCGCAAGATCGGGAAGCGCTCGTACACGTGCGCGATGCCGGCGGCGCCGTCGCGGTCGCGGGCGCGGTCGCCGGCGACCCGCAGGTTCTCCTCGACGCTCATCGTCGCGAGCATTCGGCGCCCCTCGGGGACGTGGATCAGGCCCGCCCGTACGACGTCGTGCGACGAGGCGCGCGTGAGGTCGCTCCCGGCGAACGTGATGCGCCCGGAACGGATCGGGAGTATGCGCGATAGCGCGAGCAGGAACGTCGTCTTCCCGGCTCCGTTCGCGCCGACGATCGCGCACAGCGTGTTCTCGCGCAAGCGCAGCGAGATGCCGTGCAGCACTTCGAGGCGCCCGTATCCGACGTGCAGATCCGCGACGTCGAGAATAGCGCCCGAGCTCACGAAGCGGCCGCTCCGCTGCCGAGATACGCTTCGATCACGGCCGGATTCCGCGCGATTTCCGCCGGCGTCCCCGATGCGATCACGCGCCCGAAGTTCAAGACGACGATGCGATCGCTCACCGCGGAGACGAGCGGCATGTCGTGTTCGACGAGCAGGACGCCGATGCCGCGTTCTGCGAGTCCGCGAATCAGACCGCGCAACGCCTGCGTTTCGCGCGGGTTCATGCCCGCCGCCGGCTCATCGAGCAGCACGATCCGCGGGCGCGCGGCGAGTGCGCGGGCGATTTCGAGACGCCGCTGTTCTCCATAGGGGAGCGTTCCCGCGCGGCGCGCGAGATCGGTCTCTTGCATCGAGACGGATTCGAGCAGGGCGCGCGCGGCGGCGGCATCGAGCGGCGTGGGCTGCGCGAACGCGCCCGCGCGAAGATTCTCGAGGATCGAGAGCGCTCCGAACAGCCGGATGTTCTGGTAGGTCCGCGAGATGCCGGCGCGCGCGACGCGGTGCTGCGGCAACCGCTCGAGCGCCGTGCCGCCCAGCCGGATCGAGCCGGAGCCCGCGCGCACGAGGCCGGTGACCGCGTTGATCAGTGTCGTCTTCCCCGCGCCGTTCGGGCCGATCAGGCCGAGCACGGTTCCCGCCTCGACCTCGAGCGAGACGCCGTCGAGTGCGCGGACGCCGCCGAACGTGACGCTGACGTCCTTCAGTTCGAGTTTCGCGTTCACGCGCGCCGCTGCCAGAGCCCGGCGATTCCGCCGGGGGCGAAGATGATGATCGCGAGCAAGATCGCGCCGGTCGTCACCTCGCGATAATCGTGCAAGAAGCGGATCGACTCCGGGAGGATCGTCATCACGACGGCGCCGAGCATCGCGCCGAAAGAACTCGTCACGCCGCCGATCACGCAGGCGACGAGGATCTGCTCCATGCGGCCGAAACCGAAGTCGCCCGGCGTGATGAAGAAGTTCGCGTGCGCGTAGAGGACGCCGGCGACGCCTGCGATCACGGCTCCGGTGACGAGCGCGAGCAAGCGCACCTGCGCCGTATCGATGCCGACGCCGCGCGCGGCGTTCTCGTCTTCGCGCGTCGCGGCGAGCGCGAGCGCGAACCTCCCGTTGCCCCAGCCGAACGCGGCGACCGCGACTGCGGCGACGGCGAGCGCACCATAGATCCAGCGCGTGTCGGCGTCGTTCGGGATCCCGGAGAATCCCTCCGCGCCGCCCGTGACTTTCAAGTTGATCTCGACGATGCGCGCGATCTCTCCGAACGCGACCGTGGCGATCGCGAGGAAGACGCCGCGCAAGCGCCCGATCGGGAGCGCGAGGAGGAACGCCGCCGCGGCCGCTGCCGCCGCGCCCGCCAACAGCGAGAGTGGGAGCGGCCAGTTGCTCTGCGTCGCGCCGATCGCTCCGACGTACGCGGCGATCCCCATGAAGGCCGCTTGCGCGAGCGCGAGCTGCCCCGCGCGCAGCGAGACCGAGAGCGAGAGCGCGAGCAACGCGTTGATGCCGATTTGATCGATCAGCTTCGAATGCGCGGCGTAGAACGCGGCCAAGGACATCCGGCTAGGCCGCGCGCAGAGCGCGTTTGCCGAGGAGTCCGGACGGGCGCAGCACGAGGATGAGGAACATGACCGCGAACGCGGCCGCATCGCGGTAGCTCGACGAGGCGAATTGAACCGTCAGCGTCTCGACGATGCCCAGGATCAACGCTCCGAGAACCGCACCCGGGACGCTGCCCATTCCGCCGAGGATGATGATCGCGAGCCCCTTGAGTTCGATGCGCGCGCCCATGTCGACGCTGACGCTGTTGTACTGCAGCCCGATCAGGATCCCGGCCGCACCGCCGAGCGCCGACGCGATGAAGAACGTCAACGCGATCGTCCGTTCGAGATCGATCCCGAGGAGCGCCGCCGCGACGCGGTCGTCGGCGACGGCACGAATGCTCCGCCCGAGCGCAGTCGAGCCCATCACGTACGTGAGGCCGGCCATCATCAAGCCCGCGATCGCGACGATCAAGATATCGAGCCCGCCGAAGGAGAGCGGGCCGAGATGGAATTGCGAATCGCCGAAGGGGACCGTGGGGAAGCGATGTTCGTCCGGTCCCCAGACGCCGCGGGCGACCCCCTGGATGACGATCGCGACGCCGATCGAGGAGATCAGCGGCGCGAGCGTCCCCGCGTTGCGCCGGCGCAACGGCGCGAACGCGACGCGGTCGAGCGCGATCCCGAGGAGTCCCGCGAAGATGACCGCGGCGAGGAAGGCGGCGGCGAGCGACACGCCCGCGCCGACGAGCGCGAGCGTGACGAACGCCGCCGCCATGAAGATCGCGGCGTGCGCGAGATTGAGGATGTCGAGCACGCCGAAGATCAGTGTGTAGCCGATCGCAAACAGGGCGTAAACGGCGCCGATGAAGACGCCGTTTGCGACCTGCTGGATCAGCACGCCGGAGTCACTCCCGTATTATTAATGGAAATCTGCGAACTTTCCGTTCTTGACTTGCAGGATCGCGCTCGACGCGCGAACGTCGCGCGTCGGCAGGAAGGACACGGGTCCGAGGACCGTCTGAATCGAGGGCAGCTTCGCGAGCGCGCTGCAGACGGCATCCGGAGTCGTCGCGCCATCTTTGATCACGCGCGCCGAGATTTGCGCCGCTGCGTACGCTTGCGCCGCGAACTGGTCCGGGCCGGAGCCGAAGCGCTTGGTGTACCGGTCGACGAACGCTTTGTTGCCGGGGAAGTTGTTGCCGAGGAAGTAGGCGGCGCCCACGATGACGTTCTCGGCGGCGGGACCCGCGATCTCCATCAGCTTGGGAGAGTTGAGGCCGTTCCCCCCGACGATATGCGACGTGATGCCGGTTTGCTTCGCTTGCGCGAGGATCTTCACGGCTTCTGCGAGGAGCGAGCCGACGACCAGCAGGTCCGGCTTCTTTTCGGCGATCTTCGTGAGCTGCGCCTTGAAGTCGGCATCGCCCGTGTGATAGGTCTCGACGTCGACGAGCTCGATGTTGTTCTTGGCGAGCACGTCTTTGAAGATCTCGAAGTCCGTCTTCGTGAATTGGTTGTCGTCGCCGTAGATGATCGCGGCGGTCTTCGGTTTGAGGCTCTTGGCGATGAGTGCGATCGCCTCGGGGACGACCTGTTCCTCGGCGAGCGAGTCGCGGAAGACGCAGGGCCCTTGCGCGGTGATCCCTTGCGCGGTGTTGGAGATCGCGAGGATCGGAAGCCCCGCCTTCACGGCGATCGGATCGGCCTTCTTCGCTTCGCTGGAGAGCGTGGGGCCGATCAAGAGCGCCGTCCCGTCGGTCGTGAACTTTTGGGTGAGCGTCACGACCTGCGCCGGATCGCTCGCGGCGTCTTGGACGTCGAACTGCAGCGTTGCGCCGCCGGCATCGATCGTACCGGCCTTGAGGTCTTCGGCGGCGAGATCGAACGCGTTCTTCTGGGCCGTCCCATACGCGCCGGCCGAGCCCGTGACGTCGGCGATGACGCCGATCTTCACGGTCTTGCCGGCCATCGGACCGGGCGCCGCGAGCGCCCCGGCGCACGCAAGCGCGCCGACGAGCCCCGCAGCGATGACGGAGGATAGTTTCACGGAAATACTCCTCGATCGTGAACCGCATCGCAAAAGTCGCGAGCGGACTAGCTCAACGCGGTTTGATTGCGGGGAGCGCCGTTCCTACAAGAGCGGGCGGAGCGCGCGCATGAACGCGCCGAACCGGGCGTCCGCTTCGGGAGAAGAGGGTAGCGCCGTGTAGACGGCGAGCGCGTAACGGTGCCCCTCCGCGGTTTCGAGGATGCCGCCGTCGTGCGAGACTTCCTCGGTATCGCCCGTCTTGTGCGCGAACCGATCGCCGCGGCGCAGGCCCAGGCTGAGCTTGTCGTTCCATTCCTGGGCGGCGAGAACGCCGGCGAGCCATTCGCTGCCGGGGAGTTCCCGGCGCGCGATCGCGCCGAAGAGCGCGGCGGCGTCCGAGGCCGGGTGGCTGTTGCGCCCCGTCGCCCCCGGATCCTCGATGAGCGGCAGGCTCCCGGAGAGCTTCCGGCGGACCGCGGTGCGGGCGAGGCCGATCTCGACGCAATGGGCCGTGATCCGTTCGCGCCCGAGGAAATCGATCAGCACGTTCGTGGCGACGTTGTCCGAGCGGGCGATCATGAGCGTCGCCAACTCCTCGAGTCCGGCCGAGTATCCCGCGACGAACGGCGAGGGTTTGTCGTTCGCCGTCATGTTTGCCGCGGTCACGCCGGCTCGATCCTCCGGGCGGCAGTCGCCCCGGGCCCAGGCCGCTGCGAGGCAGGCGGCGATCGGAGTCTTGATCATGCTGGCGGGGTAGCGTTCGGCCTCGGGATCGAGGCGCACCGCGCCGAGCCCCGGCACGCCCGCCGGCGGATGCCCGGCTCGCGGCTCCAGGGGGGCGATGACGATCGAGGGGCCGGCAAGCCCGGCCGCCTCCGCCAGCTCGCGGAGAAACTCAACGCCCCGCATCGGCGTCCATTAATGCAAGTACGTGCTTGCGTCCTCGAAGGCGAGCTGGTAATATGCGTGTGAGTACTTGCATGAGTGAAGCCCCGTGAGCAACCCAAGCGTGAGACAGCAGCGTTTTTCCCTATCCGGTCCCTTGGTCGAGGAGGCCCTTGATCCCGTGCGCGCCGCGCTCGGCAGCATCGACGAGGCGACCCTCGACCTCGACGGCGTCCCGCTGCTCGACTCCCCGGCGATTGCGAACCTGATCGTACTGCTGCGCGCGGCCCGGGAGCGCGACGTGAGGCTGCGCCTGGCCGTGACGCGGCCGGCGCTCCTGGAGACCTTGCGGATCACGGGGCTCGACAAGGTCTTCACGATCGCGAGCGACTCCCCGGTAATTCGGCCCGTTCCGGTCCCGCCCCGGCCGGTGAGCCCCATCCGCCGCCGGCTCGCGGCGTTCCTCGGATTCTGCCTCTTGGCCGCCTCGTCCGCGGCGGGCTCCCGCGCGTACGCGCAGGGAACCGGTGCCGACTTGACGGCCCCCGAGATCATCGCGAAGATCAGCGAGCAGAACCCGTCGATGCAGAGCTACCAATCGCGGGTCTCCGTCAATTTCCGTCTCAAGTCGTTTCCGTATTTCGCGCAGCACCTCGACGGCTCGACGTACTTCAAACGCCCGGACAACTTCGAGGTGGTCTTCGATCGAGTTCCGTCGTACGCGCGCGGCTTCGAGAAGATGTATTCGGACATCGGGGATCCGACGAATTGGCACAAGCGTTTCGAGATCGCGCGGGCGGGGGAGCGCGTCGTCAACGGGCACCGCGACATCGTCTTGCGCCTCACGCTGATTCAGCGCGGCATGATCGATCACGAAGACGTGATGGTCGATCCGGTCAAGTGGCACATCGACCAGATGGAGTGGTTCTATTACAACGGCGGCTTCATCTCGATGACGCAAGACTTCCGGCAGGAGGGCGAATTCGTGGTTCTGACGACCCAGCACGCGACGATCCGCATCCCGCACGTGAGCGCCGCGGCGGAGGCTTCGTACAGCGACTATCACACGAACGTCGCGATCGACGACTCGGTCTTCACGAAGGCAGAACGCTAGCCTATGAGCGCGTTAGAGATCAACGCGAGGCATTCCGTCGAGGAGACGCGCAAGCGGATCATCGCGGCGACGCGGCAGGTGTACGCGCGCAAGGGAGCGCGCGGGACGACGACGCGTGAAGTCGCCGAGTGCGCCGGCGTGAACGAGGCGACGCTCTTCCGGCATTTTGGAACGAAGCACGCCATGATCGAGGCGATGCGCGAGCACTACGCCATGGTCGGCGAGTTGCGCGACGCGATCTCGCAACTCTCCGGCTCTCTCGAGGAAGATCTGCGGGCGATCGGCCACCAGTTCTTCGACCACATGCTGCGCAACCACGACTTGATCCGCATGGCGATCGCCGAAGCGGCGGCCGAGCCGGAGGCCTGCTCCTCGACGATGCGAATCCCTCGAGCCAAGTTCGACGTGCTTTCGGAGTATTTCCGCGCCCGGGTGGCCGCGGGAGACCTGCGCGGCGATCCCGCCTGGCTCGCGACCTGCTTCATGGGCGTCATGTTCTCCGTCGCTTGCGGGAAGCACATGTGGTCCGACGCCGATCATCCGCTAACGAACCCTGAAAACCTAGTCGACCGGTGGGTCGAAACCTTCCTAGACGGAGCAAGAGTGCGCAGATGACGACCCAGACGCTGCCCGAGACGGGTACGGGATCCGGCGCCGTGCCGGGGCAAGAAGTGATTCCCGGAGCGGCCGACCGAAACGCCCCGCCGCGCCAGCTCATTTTGGGCGTGAGCGCCGTCGTCGCGCTCGTCGCGCTCGTCTTCGGCATCCGCTGGTTGATGTTCGCGACGACCCATGAGACGACGGACGATGCGAAGATCGACACGGATCAGATCACGGTGACGAGCAAGATATCCGAGCGGGTCGCCGCGGTGCTCGTCTCTGCGGACCAGCCCGTGCGCAAGGGGCAGCTCCTGGTGCGGCTCGACGACACGGACGAGACGCAACGGGTCGCGTCGGCGCGCGCGATGCGCGACGCGCAAGTCGCATCGCTGCATGCCGCGCAGGCGACGCTCGCGCTCACGCAGGACCAAGTTGCAGCCCAACAGCAGCAGAGCCGCGGGAGCGTCGCGCAAGCGCAAGCCGCGATTTCGAGCGCTTCGGAGCAGGCGCTCGCGCAAAAGGATCAGATCGCCGTCGCGAAGGCCGGCATCGATGCGGCGGCCGCGCAGTTGCGCGCCGCGCAAGACGGGGTCCCGGCGGCCGCCGAAAACCTGCACAAGGCGCAGGCCGACCTTGCGCGCACGGAATCGCTGGTCGGAACCGGCGATATCGCGCAGTCGCAACTCGATGCGGCGCGCGCCGCCGCGGCGAGCGCGCAGGCGTCCTACCAACAGGCCGGGGCGAACGTCGCCGCGGCCCAAGCGAACCTCGCTTCCGCGCAACAGCGTTTGATCGCGCAACGCTCGACGACCGGCAGCTCGCAGGCGCAGGTCGCCGTTCAGCAAGGTGCCCTCTCGACCGCCGAAGGCCGCCTCGCCGAAGTTGCGTCGCCGAGCCGCGTCGCGGCGGCCGAAGCGGCGGTCGAAGGCGCTCGCGCGCAACTCGCAACGGCGCAGGCCCAGCTGGCGACCGCCGAGCAAGCGCTCGCGAACACGCGCATCACGGCGCCCGTCGACGGACACGTCGGTGCGAAGAACATCGAAGTCGGGCAGACCGTCGCCCCCGGGCAGTCGCTCTTGGCAGTGATCCCCGCAACGAACATCTACGTCACCGCGAACTTCAAAGAGACGCAACTGGGCTCGATGAAGGCAGGCCAGCCCGCGGATGTCACGGTCGACGCGTACAAGGGCGTCCACTTCAACGGGCACATCGAATCGATCTCGCCGGCGTCGCAGAACACGTTCTCGATCATCCCGGCGCAGAACGCGACGGGCAACTTCGTCAAGGTCACCCAGCGCGTCCCCGTCCGCATTCTGTTCGACAACCCGGATCCCGCCTACGCGTTGCGCCCCGGCATGTCGGTTGAAGCCGCCGTCAAGGTGAAGTAGGCGTGGCCTCCGCGGCCGCATCGCTACGCGGAGGCCTGCCCGTCGCTTCGCAACCAGACGCGAGCGGCATCGAATTCGGCTTCCGCCGCGGGATACTCACGTTCGCGATCGTCCTGGCGACGGTCCTCGAGATCATCGACGTCACGATCGTCAACGTCGCATTGCCGAACATCGAGGGCAACTTCGGAGCGAACATCGATCAAGCCGCGTGGATCGGAACCGGCTATATCATCGCCAACGTCATCGTCATCCCGATCACGCCCTGGTTGCAGATGCGCTTCGGCCGGACGCAATACTACGCCGCGTCGATCCTGCTGTTCACCGCCGCGTCGATGATGTGTGGACTCTCGCAATCGCTCGAGCAGTTGATCTTCTGGCGGATCGTGCAGGGACTCGGCGGCGGCGGGCTCGTCTCGACGTCTCAAGCCATCTTGCGCCAAGTCTTTCCGAAGAGCGAACAGGGGAAGGCCGCGGGCTATTTTTCGATGGGCGTCGTCGTGGCGCCGATGGCGGGCCCGTTCCTCGGCGGCTTCATCACCGACAACCTCTCGTGGCGTTGGGCGTTCTTCGTCAACTTGCCGCTGGGGTTGCTCGCGACGATCCTCGTGCTCGCATTCCTGAAAAACCAGGTCGAGCCGCGGAGACTCCCGCTCGACGGGATCGGCCTCGGCCTGCTCGCCGTCGGAATCGGCTCGCTACAGTACGTGCTCGATCAAGGCCAGCAAAAGGATTGGTTCGACGAGAGCTCGATCGTCGCGTGCTCCCTGCTCGCGCTCGCCGGTTTGATCGCGTTCGTGTTCTGGGAACTCCGCACGCGCAAACCGATCGTCGACTTGAGCATCGTGCGTTACCGGTCCGTCGCGGCGGGGAGCGTGCTCGGGCTCGTGCTCGGCATCTCGCTCTACGGCAGCGTGCTCATGCTGCCGCAGTACGTGCAGAACGTGCTCGGCTTCACGGCGACGATCTCGGGCGAACTCCTCGTGATCCGGACGATCCCGGTCGTGATCCTGACGCCGATTGCCGCATTCGTCGCTTCGCGCGGCCTGTTGGACACGCGCTGGCAGATCGGGCTCGGCTTCTTCCTGATCGGAATCTCGAACCTGATGCTCGCGCAGGTCACGACGACCGACACCTCGTTCTGGACGCTGTTCTGGGCGCTCGTCGTCGGCGGCGCGGGGCTCTCGCAGATCTTCGTGCCGCTCTCGATCACGGTGCTCGGGAGCCCCGCGCCGCAGGACATCCCGGCGGCTGCGGCGCTCTTCAACCTGGCGCGGCAGATCGGCGGCTCGATCGCGATCGCCGCGCTCGTGACGATCCTCGCGCGCTCGAACGCGGCGTATCACGAGCGTCTCGCCGCGCAAGTCAAACTGAACTCGCCCTCGGTCGCAGCCTACCTCGAGCGCAGCGGCGGAGCGCTTTCGGCCTCCGCGCGCGCGACGCTCGACCGGCTCGTCGACCGCCAGGCATCCGTGCTCGCGTATGCGGACACCTCGCGCGCCACGGCGTACATCACGCTCGCGCTGACCCCGATGGTCTTGTTGCTGCGACGTCCGAAGGCGGACGGCGCCCCAGTCCCGGCAGAATAGGAGATCCACTCCACCATGCATCCCCGTCTAGGCTCGTTCGCGACCGTTCCGCTGCTCGCGCTGGCGCTCGCCGCCCCCGTCGCGGCAGCCCCCTCGCCATCCCCCGCCCCGAGCGCTCCTCCACAGGCTCAGGCCGGCGCGTCCGCCTCGCCCGCGTCGAATGCGCTCGTCTTGCCGCCGGTCCCGGTTGTCGAGCCTTCATTCGCGCCGGAGACCTCGGTGTGGCCCGCGGGCGATCTCGCCGGCGTCACGCAGCAGCCGTTCGTCGGCCTTTCGCTGCAGGACGCGCTCGCGATGGCGCTCGCCAAGAACACGGATCTGACCGTCGCGGCGTCCTCGCGGAAGATCGCCGGATTCGAGATCGTCGCGGCAAAGGGCGCTTACGATCTGCGCTTTCAGATCGTTCCGAGCTACACGTACGGGAAGGCCGCGCCGGAGAACGCTTTCGCCGTCGGTCCCAACGGCGGACCGATCACGCAATCGACGTTCGGCGCGAGCGCCTCGCTCGGCGGCCTGACCGGAACGGGCGGGCAATACTCGATCGGCACGAGCGCGACGCGCATCAACAACGACAACACGTCGAACAGCTTCGATCCGTTCTACCAGACCGCGCTTTCGTTGAACGTGACGCAGCCGCTCCTGCGCGGGGCGAAGATCGACGGCGCGCGCCGCGCGCTTTCCCTCGCGCGGATCGGAGCCGATCAATCCTCCGACGCGGTGCTGCTCTCGAGCTCGAACGTGATCGCCTCGGTGCAGGACGCATACTACGACTTGATCGCCGCCTGGCGCAACCTCGCGATCCAAGAGGCGGCGCTGAGCCAAGCGCGGTCGCAGAGCGAGAGCAACGCGCGCCTCGTCAAGCAAGGGGCGGTCGCCTCGGTCGACGTCGTCGAGTCCGACAATCAGGTCAACCTCTTTGAAGACAACGTCTTCTCCGCGCTGCAGAACATCGAAAGGCTGCAAAACGGGCTCAAACAACTGCTGCTCAGCGATCCCGCCGATCCGATCTGGACGGCGAACCTCGTTCCGACATCGACGCTCGGTGCGCTCCCGCCCGACCAAAACGTCTCGGACGTCGTCGTCGCGGCGCTCAAGAACCGGCCCGAGATCGCGCAGCTTCGCGACCAGCGCCGCGCCGCCGAGGTGAACCTCTCCTACGCGAAGGACCAGACCAAACCCCAAGTCGATCTGCAATTCGGCTACACGCTGAACGGCTTCGCCGGCGTGCCGACGAGCCTGCTCTCGAACCCGCTTGCGGGCGCGTTCGGCCCGCAAACCGTCGCGCTCAACCAACTGATCGCGATCGCAAACCAGAGCCTCCCGCCCGCCCAGCAGATCCAGCCGGTCACGCTCGTGTTCGCCTCGCTGCCGCCGTACACGAACGGCCGCCTCGGCCAGGCCTACACGAACATGCTCGACGCGCGCTTCCCGCAAGTTTCGCTCCAAGCGGTCGTCGCGCTCCCGCTGCGCGACCGCACCGCGAACGCGAACGCCGCCGCCGCCGCCGAAACCGTGCGTTCGCTCGAGATCCAGCAAGTCGCGCTGATCCAGCGCCTGCAAGTCGAAGCGCGCAACGCCGTCCAGGGATACCGCTCCGCCCGCTCGCGTCTCGCCGCCGCCACCGCCGGCCGCCAAGCTGCCGAAACGGTCCTCGCGAGCGAACAGCGCAAGTTCGCCGCCGGGCAATCGACGACGTACCTCGTCCTGCAGCGCGAGGTCAACCTCGCCAACAGCCGCGGCCGCGAACTGCAAGCGCAGACCGACCTGTTCAAAGCCGTCGTCGAACTCGACCGCGTCTCCGGCGCCATCCTCGCGCGGAACGGCATCGATACCTCCGCGCTCACTAAGTAGCGCCTCCGCGGGCTGGTCGCACTGGCGTGCGCGCTGGTCGCATGGCCCGCGGGCGGGGCGGGGCGTGCGGGCTGGTTGCGTGGCGTGCGGCCGGTGCTGGGGCGTGCGGGCTCGTCGCATGGCCCGCGGTCGGTGCGGGGCGACGCTTCCCCGCGGGGACGCCCGCGATTTCGCATCCATGCGAAATCGCTACTCGTGCACTTTCCGGCTCCCGCCCTCCAGGCTCCGCCGGAAAGCTGCACGCCCCGCGGGAAACCGTCGCCCCGCCCCGCCCGCTGCCTGGGCGCAAGCGGCTTTGTCCCGATGCTAGCGCGGTAGGGGGATGGAGTTGGGGTCAGGAGCTGGCTCAGCCGGAAAGCTGCACGCCCCTGCGGGAAACCGTCGCCCCGCCCCACCCGCTGCCTGCGCGCTACGGTCTTATCGATGCTAGCGCGGTAGGGGGATGCAGTTGGGGGTTAGGAGTTCGACGTTGGGGCCGCCGGCGCGCTCGGTGGGGGAGGCTTTGGGCGTGGGGGAGGGGGTGGGCGTAGGCGACGGGGTTTCGGTTGGGGAGGGCGTGGGGGTCGGGGTCGTGCGGGGACGCGCGCCGCGGCGGGCAGGGGCTTCCGTCGGCGTTGCCGCCGGGATCGGGCTTGGCGTAGGGCTGGGGGCGGGCGTGGGGCAAGTTTCGGGGTCGGCGTAGTAGCGCTCGGTGAAGCCGGCGGCGAGTTCGCGTTTGGCTTGCTTGCCGAAGTACGTGTCGGGGAAGCGGGCGGCGATGAGGTGCAGGTAATCCCAAGCGCGGTCTTGCGAGGGCTTCGTGCGAATCTTCTTGTGGATGCCGAGCGAGAGGAAGTAGGAGCGCGGGAGCTGCGGATCTTTGGGATAGGCTTCGGCCCACGCTTGGAGCGCTTCGTCGGCGAAGCTCACCTTGTTGATGATTCCGGGATCCAGCGTCCACTCGCCGGCGCGTAACGACTCGAAACGGTACGTGTTTTCGATCCCGAGGTAGCTGAACTTCATGCGGCCGAAGTATCTGTCGGCGGGCGCCGAGTTCTTGAAGCGCTCGAGCCTCTGCTGCTCGGATTTGGAGACGGGGGCCGTTGCCGAGGGTGCGGGCACGGCCGCCAAGGTTACCGTCAGAGCATAGAGCGCGGCAAGCGGGAGGCTCGCAGTTCGTATCACTGGGCCAAGATAGCGGGGCGGTCGTCGGGGATTCCTTGGAGGAATCCGGGGTTCTGCTGAAGTTAGGCTGGCCTAGAAACATTCTTTGGTGCGTGGAACTCTTTCGCGGTTTCGCGGGTCGTATTGAGCGTAGCCGGTCTGTGGCCGGCTGGAGTCGACGACCACGCTTGTCAAGGAGGGTGCCGACGCAATGTCCGACGACGCCAGAATCTCGGGAGATGAAATCGCCGAACGCTCGTTCCAGCGCGATATCAGCTTGCTGCGAGAAGATCTCGTCGAGTATCAGCGCCGGCTTGCCGGGCGGCTCGACCTGCGCCTCGCGCTCGAGCGCGCCTGCTGAAAAGGCTCCGGAGGGGGACGGTCAAGTGAGTTCGAGGTTCGCTGCTGCGGCGGCGTCCACGAACCAGTGAAGCGTTCCCGGACCTGCGGGGTGGACGACTTGAACCGGGGTCCGTACGGTATCGTGCGGGCCCTGGATCGCTTTTTGAAGCGCTTCCGCCTTCGCGCCGCCGGCGGCCTCGATCGCGACGGCGCGGGCGGCGTTGATCGCGCGAGGCGTCAGCGTGATGCGGTGCGCGGCGAGCTTGGGCACCCACGGCGCCCGAACGAGTTTCTCGTCTTCGGCAAGCGGATCGGCTCCGGGGAAGAGGGAGGCCGTGTGCCCGTCCGGCCCCATTCCCAAGAGCACGAGGTCGAAGAAGGGCTCCTCGCCGAGTTCGGCGCGGAGCGTCTGCGCGTATGCGGCGGCGGCGAGCGCGGGATCGATCTCGCCCATGATGCGGAAGATCTGCTGCGGCGCGATTCCGAGCGGGGCGAGCAAGGCGTCGGACGCGGTCTTGAAGTTCGATTGCGGATCTACGGGCGGCACGCAGCGTTCGTCGCTGAAGAAGAAGCGGACGCGAGACCAATCGACGCTCGAGCGGTACGGCTCCGCGGCGAGCATTGCGTAGACGGCTTTCGGCGTCGAACCGCCGGCGAGCACGACGTCGAACCGCCCGCGCGCATCGATCGCGGCGCGCGCCTGCGCGACGACGAACTTCGTGACGAGTTCGGCCAGCGACGCCTCGTCGGCCGCGATCCGTAGCTCCGCCGGCGCGCTCAGATCTTGCGCCATTCGCGGCCGTCTGCCACGAGCAGCGCGTCTGCGTTCTGCGGACCTTCGCTTCCGGCGAGGTAGTTTGGGAAGTTCTCGGCGCGCGTCGTCGTCCAGCGCTCGAGGACCGGCATCACGGTTTGCCAGGCGAGTTCCACCGCGTCCCAACGCGTGAAGAGCGTGGCGTCGCCGCGGATCGCGTCGGCAATGAGCCGCTCGTACGCTGGTGCCGACGCCGTCTCGAAACCGCTGTCGTAGTTGAAATCCATCGTAACCGTGCGGATGTGCATCTTCTGGCCCGGCATCTTCGCGTTGAAGCACAACGAGACGCCCTCGTCCGGCTGGATCTTCAGCACGAGCACGTTCGTCTTGATCTCGTCTCCCGCTTCACCGAAGAGGCGGAGCGGCAAGCCCCGGAAGTAGACCGCGATCTCGGAATTCTTGCCGGCGAGCCGCTTCCCGCTGCGCAGATAGAACGGCACGTCGGCCCAACGCCAGTTGTCTAGGAAGAGCTTGACGCAGGCGTACGTCTCGGTGTTCGAGCGCGGGTCGACGCTCGGCTCTTGGCGATAGCCGAGGACCGGCTTCCCGTTGATGAGCCCCGGGCCGTATTGCCCGCGCGCCGTCATCTTCGGCACGTCCTCGCGTTTGATCGGGCGCAGCGCGGAGAGCGCTTTGAATTTCTCGTCGCGGATCGCGTCGGCGGAGGCGGTCACGGGCGGCTCCATCGCGACGAGCGCGAGCAGATTCAGCACGTGGTTCTGGATCATGTCGCGGAGCGTCCCGGCGCCCTCGTAGTAGCCGCCGCGCCCTTCGACGCCGACCGTCTCGGCAGCGGTTATCTGCACGCAGTCGACGTAACGCCGGTTCCAGAGCGGCTCGAAGATCATGTTCGCGAACCGCAGCGCCATGATGTCCTGCACGGGCTCCTTGCCGAGGTAGTGATCGATGCGGAAGATCTGGCGCTCCTCGAACACCTGCGTGATCTCGGCCTGCAGGCCGCGCGCGCTTTCGAGGTCGCTGCCGAACGGCTTTTCGACGACGATTCGCGTCCAGCCGAGCGGGTTGTTCTTCGGGCCGAGGCCCGCGGCATCGAGCTGCGCGACGATCTTCGTGAAGACGCCGGGCGGCGTCGAGAGGTAGAAGAGACGGTTCCCCTTCGTCCCGAGCGTCGCGTCGTTCTGTTCCAATTGCGCTTTCAGGCGCCGGAACGTTTCCACGTCGTCGAACTCGCCGCCGACGTACGTCAGGCGCCGCGCGAATTCGCTCCACCCGGGGTCCGTCGCGGCGCCGGAGCGCGAGAACGTATCGACCGAGGTCTTCACCTGCGCGCGGAAGTCGTCGTGCACGTACGGAGCGCGCGAGAAGCCGACGATCCCGAAGTTCGAGGGCAGCACGTTCTCGAGATACAGGTTGTACATCGCCGGGAAGAGCATGCGCTTCGCGAGATCTCCGGAGGCCCCGAAGAACACGATCGAACACGGTTCGGCGATCCGCAACGCGCCGTTCGTCCGGATTCCGTGGGAATCCGTCGTAACGGTCGCCGCTACGGCTGGGTTCGCCACGAGCGAATCGCTCATCCGTGCGCCGCCGGCGCCGGGCTCTCCGGTTTGATCGCGTGTCCGCCGAACTGGTTTCTCAGCGCCGCGATCACTTTCGCGCTGAACGACTCGTCTTGCCGCGAGGCGAAGCGCGAGAGGAGCGCGAGCGTAATCACCGGCGCCGGAACGCTCTCGTCGATCGCCGCTTGCACGGTCCAGCGCCCTTCGCCGGAATCCTCGACGTAGCCGCGGATCGCGGTGAGTTTGGGATCCTCGCGCAACGCGATCTCCGCGAGCTCGAGCAACCAGGAACGAACGACGCTGCCGTGGAGCCACAGTTCGGCGAGCCGATGGAGATCGTATTCGTACGGAGATTTCTCGAGGATTTCGAAGCCCTCGCCGTAGGCCGCGAGCAGGCCGTACTCGATCCCGTTGTGGACCATCTTCGAAAAATGGCCGGCGCCGCTCGGCCCGACGTGCGCGTAACCGTTCGGCGGCGCAAGCGTCGTGAAGACCGGCTCGCAGCGTTTCACCGCCGCTTCGTCTCCCCCGACCATCAGGCAGAAGCCGTTTTCGAGCCCCCACACCCCGCCGCTCGTTCCGGCGTCGATGAAATCTATGCCGTGCTCCTTCGCGGCGGCGTGGCGCGCCGTCGAATCCTTGTAGTTCGAGTTGCCTCCGTCGATGAGCGCGTCGCCCGGCGCGAGCAAGCGGAGCAACGTCGCGACCGTCTCTTCCGTCGGCTTCCCGGAGGGAACCATCAACCAGACCGCGCGCGGCGGGGCGAGCTTCGCCACCAGAGCTTCGAGCGAATGCGCTCCGACCGCTCCGCCCGCCGCAGCCTTCGCGACGTTCGGGGGATTGCGATCGAACGCGACGACTTCGTGCCCGCCGCGCACGAGCCGCGTCGTCATGTTCGCGCCCATGCGCCCTAGCCCGACCATCCCGAGTTGCATGCGCTCTCCCACGTCCCGTGCGACCGGGACCACCTCAATGACCGCCGGTTACGCACGGAAAGTTCCAAAGAGAGGCGATTGCGCCGGTCCGGCGCCCCGCTCAAGCGAGGGCGGCGGAGAGCGCCTCGTCGATTCCCAAGGCGAGGTCCGCGAGCGCCGCATCGAGAGCCCCGATCAAGTGAATGCGCGCGCCGCGCCGGCCGCGCGAATCGAGCGCCTCGAAATCGCCCAGCGCCTGCGCGCGTTCGAGCTCGCGGAAACCGGGCATTCCGGGGATCGGGAGATCGAACGGCGGATTCGCGGTCAGTTGCAAGAAGACGCCGCTGGGCGGCCCGCCCTTGTGCAACTGCCCCGTGGAGTGCAGGAAACGGGGACCGAAGCCGACCGTCACCGCGACCCGCAACGCGTCGCGCAGCCTGACACGCACGGCCTGCAGCGCCGCTTCGTGCTCCGCGTTCATCTCCAGATAGGCCAGAAGCGCGACGTAGTCGCCCGGGCGCACTTGCGCGAGCAGCGACCGGAGCGCGGACCCGAGCGACGTGCCGAGTTCCCGTTCGCGCGATCCCGCCAGCGGAATCACCGCCGCGTGCGGCGTCGCGAGAGCGGCTTCGGGTTCGAGGAACGCGCCGCGCGCGACGAGCTCCGCGAGGAGGCGCTTCGTGTTGTCCTTCGATTCTTGCACGTTCGGCTGATCGAACGGGTCGAGCGCGAGGACGGCGCCGGCAGTCGCGGTGGCGATCTCCCACAGCGCGAACTGCGCGCCGATATCGTAGGCGTCGTGCAGCGTGAGGCGGATGATCGGGGCGCCGGAGGCGCCGAGCGCGCCGAGCCGCGCTTCGATCTCGGCGTTCGGTTCGAGGCCCGCGCCGACGTAGACGAAGACGCGATCGTCGCCGTAGCTCGCCGGTGCCGCGAGCGGCTCGCCTTCGACCGGGATGATGCCGCGGCCGAGTTTCCCCGTGCTTTCCGCGACGAGCTGTTCGGCCCACGCGCCGAAGGCCGCTACCTGCGGGTGCGCGACGATCGTGAGCTTGTCGCGCCCCGCTTTCGCGAGCGCGCCGATCGTCGCGCCGAAACGGACGGCGTCCGCGTCGCGTTCGGCGACCGTCTTTCCGCTTTCGCGGAACACTTCGAGTCCGCGGTCGACCAGCCGCGCCACGTCGTACCCCGCGAGCGCCGCCGGGACCATCCCGAAATACGAGAGCGCCGAGTAGCGTCCGCCGATCGTCGGATCGTTGAGGAAGATATGGCGGAACCCGTTCGCCTGCGCTTCCTCCACGAGCTTCGTTCCGGGATCCGTGATCGCGACGAAGCGGCAGCCCGCATTTCCCGTGACCGCCTGGACGCGCTCGAAGAAGTAGCGAAAAAAGGCCTCGGGTTCCGTCGTCGTCCCGCTCTTCGAGGCGACGACGAACAGCGTGCGATTGAGATCGAGAGAAGCTTCGAGCGTCCGCACTTGGGAGGGGTCGCTCGAATCGAGGACGTGGAGTTGCGGGAAACCCACGATGCGGCCGAACGTCGCGCGCAAGACGTCCGGCGCGAGGGAACTCCCGCCCATTCCGAGGACGACGACGTGGTCGAACATCGAGGCGCACTCGCGCGCGAACGCGACGAGATCGGGGGCTGCGGCGAGGACGCGTTCGGGGAAATCGAGCCACCCGAGGGCGCGCTGGATGATCGCCGCATGTTGCGGATCGGCCGACCACGGAGCGGGGTCCTTCGCCCAAAGCTTGCGCAGGAATGCACCCTGCGCGAGCGCCGCGAGCGCCGCGTCCGGGCCGGCCTCAGCTTTTCCCAGATCGATCGCGACGCGCTCCTTTGGGCCTGCGAGAAGGCGCCGCTTCGCCTCGATCGTTTCGAGCATCGCGTTATACGATTCTGCGAACGAGGCGACGCCCTCGACCTGCAGTCGCTCCGTGACGTCGTGCAGCGAGATGCCGAGGTCCCCGAGGCGCGCGAGCGTCTCGTGCGCTCCGATGAGGTTCTCCGCGATCGCGTTCGGACGGATGCGTCCGTGCGCGAGCAGCGCATCGAGCGTCGCGGGCGGAAGCGTGTTGACGGTTTGCGCTGCGACGACGTTCTCGACGTAGAGGAGGTCGCTATAGGCGGGATTCTTCGTCCCCGTGCTGGCCCACAGCGGCCGCTGCACCCGCGCGCCGTGCGCTTCGAGCGCGGCGAAACGCGGCGAGTAGAACGCGTCGTGGAAGCTCTCGTACGTGAGCTTCAGGTTCGCGACGCCGGCCTTCCCGAGGAGATCCGCGACCGCTTCGCCGCGCGCGACGCGATCGGCGAGGAGCTTGTCGACGGCCGTATCGATTCGGCTGACGAAGACGCTCGCGACCGAAGCGACGCGCGCGAGCTCGCCGCCGCGCTCCCGGCGCAGTTCCAATCCCTTGATATACGCGTGCGCGACCGCTTCGTACGTTTCGACCGAGAAAATGAGCGTGACGTTGACGTTGATCCCCGCCGCGATGACCTCGGTGACCGCGGGCAGGCCTTCCGGCGTCGCAGGAATCTTGATCATGAGATTCGGCCGGTCGACGGCGGCCCAGAGCCGCTCCGCCGCCGCGATCGTCCCTGCCGTATCCCGCGCGAGAAGCGGCGAGACTTCCAAGCTCACGAACCCGTCCGCGCCGTCCGTCGCATCGTAGAGCGGGCGGAAGAGATCGAGCGCGTTGCGGATGTCGTCGATTGCGAGCGCTTCGAACAGCGCGTTCGCATCTTTTCCGCTGCGGGCGAGCGAACGGAGCTGCGCGTCGTAATCGTCGCCTCCGCCGATCGCCTTTTCGAAGATCGTCGGATTCGAGGTCATCCCGCGCAGCCCGAGATCGATCAGGCGTTGCAGTTCGCCGGAGGCGAACATGTTGCGGCGGATGTTATCGAGCCAGATGCTCTGGCCCGCCGCGGTCAATTCTCGTAGTTGATTTCCCATCACGTTCCTGCGGACGCGCGCCGCGCCGTCCGATCCCTTTCTTACCTTCGAATGTACCCGGCGCGGCGAGGAAGCGCTGCTTCCGACGTCAGGTTCGGGTCAAAAGTCCCGCCGCGACTTCGGCAACCCGTTCGGGGACGAAGCCGAAAGCCTTCGCGAGATCGCCCGCAGGAGCCGACGCGCCGAAGCGGTCGAGCGCGACGACCGCACCGCGGTCCCCCGTCCAACGTTCCCAGCCGAACGAGGCCGCAGCCTCGACCGCGACGCGCGCGCCGACGCCCGGCGGGATGACCGAATCGCGATAGGCGCGATCTTGCTGCTCGAAATACTCCCAGCATGGCATCGAGACGACGCGCGCGCGCGTCCCGTTCCCTTCTAGAAGCTTCGCCGCCTCGACCGCGAGGCTCACTTCGGAGCCCGTGGCGATCAAGACGACGTCGGGCGTTCCATCGCCGCCGTAGACGACGTAGGCGCCGCGGGCGACGTCGGCCTGGCGATCCCCGAGATAGGGAACCTTCTGGCGCGTGAGGATGAGCGCGGTCGGCCCTTCCGCCGAGATCGCGCACTTCCAGGCTTCTACCGTCTCGAGCGCGTCGGCCGGGCGGATCACGGCGAGGTTCGGCGTCGCGCGCAGCGAGGCGAGTTGCTCGACGGGCTGGTGCGTCGGCCCGTCTTCGCCGAGGTAGAACGAATCGTGCGTGAAGACGAAGACCACCTTGAGATGCGAGAGCGCCGCGAGCCGCACCGACGGCTTCATGTAGTCGACGAAATTGAAGAACGTCGCCGTGTACGGGAGCAGGCCGCCGTGCAGCGCGATGCCGTTCGCCGCCGCGCCCATCGCATGCTCGCGCACGCCGTAGTGCACGTTCCGCCCGGCGTAGGAGCCCGGCTCGAAATCGCCCTGCCCTTTCAAGTAGGTCTCGGTCGACGGATCGAGATCGGCCGATCCGCCCATCAGTTCGGGTAACGCCGCGGCGATCGCGTTCATCGTCTGGCCGCCGACGATCCGGGTCATCGCCGAGCCGTTCTCGGCCGTGATCGCGGGCCAAGGGAGCGAGGCGGGGAGTTTGCCTTCCAGGATGCGCTCGTATTGCGCGGCGAGCGCCGGGTTCGCGGCTTTCCAGGCGGCGTAGGTCGCATTCCAGGCGGCGTGCGCGTTCGCGCCGCGCGCGCCGTTCGCGCGCCACCACGCGAGAACGTCGTCGGGGACGAAGAACGCCGGCTCCACCGGCCAGCCGAGCTTCTCTTTCGTGAGCTTCACGTTGTCGGCGCCGAGCGGCGAGCCGTGCGAGCTCGCGCTATCCTGCTTGGGCGATCCGTAGCCGATGTGCGTGCGGACGAGGATCAGCGAGGGCTTCGCCGTCTGGGCCCGCGCATTCGAAATCGCGGCATCGATCGCGGCGACGTCGTTGCCCTCTTCGATCGGGACCGTCTGCGTGTGCCAGCCGTAGGCTTCGAAACGCTTTGCGACGTCTTCCGTGAAGGTGACGCTCGTCGGGCCCGCGAGCGAGATCTGGTTGTCGTCGTAGAGCACGATCAGTTTGCCGAGCCCCAGGTGCCCGGCGAGCGAGGCCGCTTCCGCCGCGACGCCCTCCATCAGATCGCCGTCGCTCGCGAGGCAGTACGTGTAATGGTCGACGAGCGCGTGTTGCGGCGTGTTGTAGATCGCCGCCAAATGCGCCTCCGCGATCGCCATGCCCACGCAGGTCGAGATGCCTTGGCCGAGCGGGCCGGTCGTCGCCTCGACGCCGGGCGTCAGATGGACTTCCGGATGGCCGGGCGTCGTGCTGTCGAGCTGACGGAAAGCCTTGAGATCGTCGAGCGAGACGCCGTACCCCGTCAAGTGCAGCAGCGCGTACAACAGCATCGAGCCGTGACCGGCGGAGAGGACGAAGCGGTCGCGATCGAACCAGTGCGGGTCGGCCGGATCGAACTTCAGGTGCCGCGTCCACAGCGCGTACGCCATGGCGGCGGCGCCGAGCGGCAACCCGGGATGCCCCGAGTTCGCCTTCTGGATCGCGTCGACCGCGAGGAAACGGATGGCGTTGATGCGGCGTTCGTCGTCGGCAGGTGTGGGCACGCGGTCCTCCTGGGTGTGGGGTGGCTCGCTTCCTTCGCCGTCGGCGCCCGGTCTCCCCGATAAAAGTCACACTTGTGTTCGCTGCTCGGGTCAGCTTTGGGGATGCAGGAGCGGACTCTCGGTGAGGCCGTTCAGCATGAACTGGACGGCGAGGGCGGCGAGGATGATGCCGAGCAGGCGCGTCACGACGTGGATTCCGGTGCTGCCGACGATTCGGAGCAGCATCGACGCGCCGCGCATGCAGAGCCACGTCGCCAGGAGCGCGATGCCGAACGCCGCGTACACGACGGCGATCTTCGCGGTGTCGCCGCGGGCGAGGCCCGTCAGGAGCAAGACGGTCGCGATCGTTCCGGGCCCCGCGATCATCGGCACCGCGAGCGGGAAGACGGCCGCGTCCTCGTGCTCGGCGGCCTCCCGTTCTTCCTCGTCGGTGCGCTTCGCGCCGGTCTTGCGCGCGAACAGCATATCGATCGAGATCAGCAGGAGCAGGATGCCGCCCGCGATCGTGAACGCCGGGAGGGTGATCCCGAGGTATTCGAGCAGCGATTTCCCGAGCAGCCCCATGAACAGGATGACCGCCGACGCGACGACGATCGCGCGGTCCACGACCCGCGCGCGCATGTTCGGCGCGGCGCCGGCCGTCGCGCTGAGCGAGAGCGGGATCATGCCGACCGGATCGATGATCGTTAACGCCGTCGCCAGCGCCGTCGCCGCAAACTTCCAGTCCATCGTGCCTTCCCTGCAACCTCGACGCGGCGGAAGCCTCCCGCGAAGGAGATTGCCCGTCGAGCGCCTGACCCACCCGGCATGCCTTCACACGAACTCGAGTCTCGCATCGCCGCGCTCGTCGCCGATCCCGCTTCCGTCACGGGTCCGGCGGGCGGCGCCGTCGACGAGACGATCGCGGCGCTCGATTCGGGCGCGCTGCGCGTCTGCGAGCCGGCCGGCGACGGTTGGGTCACGCACGCCTGGATCAAGCAGGCGATCCTGCTCTATTTCAGGCGCATGACGAACGTGCGGATCGCGCCGCCGATCGCGAGGGGCGACGACGCGACGGCGCTGCGCGGGATCCCGCCCTCGTATTTCGACAAGCTGCCCACCAAGCGCAACTACGAAGCGCTCGGCGTGCGCTGCGTCCCGCCGGGGACCGCGCGATACGGCTCGTTTCTCGGGCGCGGCGCGATCCTGATGCCGGGGTACGTCAACATCGGAGCTTACGTCGACGAGCGTTCGATGGTCGACACCTGGGCGACGGTCGGCTCGTGCGCGCAGATCGGGAAGGACGTGCATCTCTCCGGCGGCGTCGGGATCGGCGGCGTCCTCGAGCCGCCGCAAGCGCAGCCCGTCGTGATCGAGGACGGCGCGTTCGTCGGCTCCCGCGCGATCGTCGTCGAAGGCGTGTTCGTCGGACGCGAAGCGGTCCTCGGTGCGGGCGTCGTGTTGACCGCGAGCACGCCGATCGTCGACGTCCGCGGGAGCGAGCCGCGCGTCACGAAGGGCCGCATCGAGCCGCGCTCCGTCGTCATCCCGGGAACGTTGCCCAAACGCTTCCCCGCCGGCGAATTCGGCGTGCCCTGCGCGCTCGTCATCGGCGAACGGAGCGCCTCGACGGACCGCAAGACTTCGCTCGAATCCGCAATCCGCGATTACGGGCTCGCCTTGTGAATCCGGCGATCGCCGCCGTCCCCGGCTCGCAGATCCGCGCGCTCAACGCGCGCAAGAATGCGAGCTCGATCGATCTCGGCCTCGGCCAGCCGACGCTTCGGCCCGGCATCGAACGGTTTGAACGCGCGACGGCGTGGGTTGCCCAACACGGCTGCGGCTATTCGCTCACGCTGGGGGACGTCGATCTACGCGAGCGGATCGCGGCGCACTACGCCTACCCGTGGCTCGCCTCGCGCGAGAACGTCTGCGTGACGACCGGTTCGCAAGAAGCGTTGTACGTCACGCTCAAGACGCTGCTCGATCCGGCGCTCGACGAACTCCTGATCGTCGAGCCTTCGTTCCTCGTCTACGGGAAGATCGCGCGCGTCGAAGGGATCGTCGCGCGCACGGTCGGGCTCGATCCGGCCGACGGTTTCGCGTTCGACGCGCAACGCATCCTTGCCGCGCTGACGCCGCGGACGCGGATGATCGTGATCTGTTCGCCGTGCAATCCCACGGGCCGGACGATCTCGCGCGAAGCGGTCGAGACGATTTCGCGCGCGCTCCTCGAGCGGCCCGGAGAGCCCGTCTGGGTGTTGCACGACGAGATCTATCGCGAACTCTCGTACGCGCAAGACGAGGGGTTTTTCGCGCGCCGATATCCGTATGCGATCTCGATTAATTCGCTCTCGAAGAGCAACGCGCTGACGGGGCTGCGCCTGGGCTGGGTGATGGCGCCGGCCGAGGCGATTGGCCAGATCTCGAAGATGCACGGCTGGGCCACGTCCTGCGCGAGCACGTTCGCGCAACGCGTCGCCAACGACGTGTTCGAGCGCGAGGCGCTCGGCGAGCATCGCGCGTGGTATGCGAAACAACGGGACGGCGCGCTCGAATCGGCGCGCGCAGCCGGCCTCGAAGTCGTTCCGCCGGACGGCGCGTTCTATCTGTTCGCGAACGTCGGCGAGGAGTCGACCGCGTTCGCGGAACGGCTCCTGGCGGAGCACGACGTGGTCGCTATCCCCGGCGGCATCTTCGGGGAAACCGGTGCGACGTGGCTGCGTACGAGCTTCGTCGCGCCGCTCGAGCGCGTTCGCGAAGGGCTGCGCCGGATACGCGCGGCGATGGTCGCCCCGGCCTAGGAACTCCCAGGACCGCCTCGCGGCCTTGCTACTTCGGGCGCGTGCGCGCTGCGAAGCGGAGGCGGACGTAATCGGCGGTCCATCGGCCGCTGCCGTCCTGCAGGCTTGGGGCGAGCAGGGCCGCCGCGTCCTCGACGATCTCGTCGCGGGCCGAGCAGTCGAGATCGTGGACGAACGGCTGCGCGAACGTTTCGAACCAGCCGCGGATCCCGGTTGTGAGCCGGGTCGGCCGCGCAAACATGCCGATCGAGATCAGCTCGAAGTCATGCGATTCGAGCTTGATCGCGTATTCCTCGGAGGTCGGGAAATACCAGGGAAAGCGCGCGCGGAAATCGATCCCTCGCGACCGGAGCGCGGCGTGCAGCGCGGTGCAGATCGCCGCGACGTTGCCGTGTCCGCCGAATTCGGCGACGAAGCGGCCGCCGGGGCGCAAGGCACGCCGTACGCCCGCCAGGACGGCATCCGGATCGAGCATCCAATGCAACGCCGCATTCGAGAAGACGGCGTCGAATTCGGCCGTAAACGTCAGATCCTCGCCGCGCATCACGCGCGCGTCCAAGCCGCGCGCCGCAGCGACCGCAATCATCTCCGGGGAACTGTCGACGGCCACGATACTGGCGCCGCTTTCGGCGAGGCGCGCCGTCAGCGCGCCGTCGCCGCAGCCGAGATCGAGAATGCGCTCGTGGGGGCGCGGGCTCAGCAGATCGGCGACCGGCACGCCGAGTTCCGGGACGAAGCTTGCGTGCCGCGCATAGGTCTTGGGGTTCCAGACGTGCGTCACGAACTCACGTCCGTTTGGCCGGCAACTTGCGAAGGAAGCGCTGCGTGCGCTCCTCGCGTGGAGCCGTAAACAGGTCGCGCGCGGCTCCTGCTTCGACGAATACGCACCGCTTAAGCCTGCTGCTGCGCGAGGAGTTGCTGCGCGAGATCGTCGTTTGCGGCGGCGACGGCGGCGAACGTAACGCTCGGATCAGGGACGAGCAGCGGGGTGCGCAGCGTGCGGTCGCGCACGACGCCGCCGGCCTCGTGGATGATCGCGAGCGGACCGGCGAGATCGTGCACGTGGATCACCGGCCGGTGCGTCGCAACGAACGCCGCGAGCGAACCGTCGGCGACGTGGCACAGATCGAGCGCCGTGCTTCCGCTGATCCGGAGGCGTTGCACGCCGGGAAGCGGCGCGAGCACGCTGCCGTTCGGGCTCGCGGAGCCCGCGAGCTTACCCGCCCGCACGCGAATCGGGCGGCCGTCGAGCCGGGCGCCTTCGCCCTGCGCGGCCCACCAGCGGCGTTCGCTCGTCAGATCCGCGACGAAGCCGGCGATCGCGCGCCCGTCGCGAACGAGCCCCATCGCGACCGCGTAGGCCGGATAGCCGTTCACGAAGTTCCTGCTGCCGTCGAGCGGATCGAGCGAGATCCACGGCTGTGAGGGATCGACCGCGCGGTCTCCGATCAAGCCCGATTCCTCGCTGACGATCGGGAAGCCGAGCGCGGCGAGTTCGCGGACGGCGGCCCGCTCGGCCGCTGCGTCGGCCGCTTCCGTCGGTGCGCCGTCGGCGCCGATCCCGATCGGATCGAACCCCGCGAGCCCGGCGAGCGCCGCCTGGACGGCGCTCGCGGCGCGCGCCGCGGCGGCGAGGAAGCGGCGTTCCGGCGTCTCCTGGGGCGCCTGCTCCGAGGGTAGCTCCCGCCGGAAGCGCGCGGCCGTCGAAAGTTCGGTGAAGCCGTGCGAACGGTAGAAGGCGTGCGCGTCCAAGCGCCACGACGAGCTTTCGACGACGATCGCCGCGCAGCCCAAGAGCGCGGCTTCGCGCTCGATCGCGGCCGCTAGAAGGCCGCCGACGCCGCTGCGCCGTTCTTCCGGTGCGATCGCGAGCGCGCCGAGCCAGCCTTCCCGGCAATCGTGCAGCGTCGAGGGGCGCGCTTGCAACTCCGCATAGCCGACGATCGCCCCCTCCCGGTCTGCCACGAGCGCGCGCGCGTTCGAATCGGCCAGCACGGCGCCGAAGACGCGCAGCGGATCGTCGCCCGCAGCGACGTCCTCGTGGCCGCCCATCGCCGCGATCAACTGCAGGATCGCCGCTCGATCGTCCCAGCGTGCCGGACGGACGCGAACTGCGGTCAGCGTCGTCACTGCGCGCACACTGCGGCGATCTCGCCGATCGAAGGAGCCGGGCCGCCGGGGATCTTCGCCGCGTCGTCCCAGCGGCGCAACGCGATCGCTTCGGCGAACCAGCGATGTTTCTCGAACGCCGCCGCCTCGCGCGCGTCCATCGGGCCGCCTTGGTGCTGGAGCGTCGTCCGCGAACGCGGGCTCAAGCGCGAATCGTGCCCTTCGGCGAAGACGAGATAGCGCTTCGCGTCGACGTGCGCGCGGACGAGCCAGGTCGCGCGGTCGCTCGCGAAATACGCGACGAAGCGCGCCCCGGATTCTTCGTGCGGCAGATCCGGATACCGCCCGCGCACGAGGTCCGTGTACCCGATATCGTGCAGCGCGGCGGCCAGCACGATGTCGCTCTCGGAGCCCGCCGCGAGCGCCGCGCCCGCGGTCTGCAACGCGTGCTCGAGCTGATCGACGGGCTCGCCGAGAAGCGGAACGTCCGCGAAGCTCGCGATGATCTCGTGCAACGCGTGTCGCGACATCATGGTGCGAGGACCTCCTTCTCGAAAGGAACGCTGCGATCGAAGCCGAGCGCCGGCCGCCCGGCGGTCCAGGTTTGGCGCACGATCGGGTAGGCGTCGCGCCGTTCGATCGCCGCGAGATCGGCGCGCATCCCGGGCGCGATCTCGCCGCGATCGTGCAGCCCGGCGATGCGGGCCGGACCGCTCGTCACGAGCGCGAGCGCGCGGGGCAGAGCGCACGCTCCCTCGGCGGCGAGCGCGTACGCCGCGCCGAACATCGAGGGCGGATGATAATCCGAGGCGAGTGCGTCGAGCGTCCCGTTCGCGAGCGCCTCGCGCGCCGAGAGGTTCGTGACGTGCGAGCGCCCTCGCCGCGCGTTCGGCGCGCCCATCACGACGCCGAGGCCGCGCGCGATCGCAACCGCGGCAGCTTCCGCGTTGACGGGGAACTCGCTGATCGCGACGCCGAGCCGCACTGCCCGCTCGATCGCGGCGGGGCTGTCGTCGTCGTGCGAGGCGAGGGCCGCGCCGTGCGCGGCGGCGAGCGCCGCGATCTGCTCGCGCATCGCTTCCGCGCGGCGTTGCCCGGCGCGCTTGGCATCGAGCCGCTGCTCCACGAACTCTTCGCTCGCGCCGGCGCGGCTATTGTAGAAGGCGCGCCAATCGGCTTCTTCGGGGTATTGGCCTTGGCCGGGCGTGTGGTCCATGTACGAAACGAGCGCGACCAGCCCGCCTTCCAGCATGCTGCGCATCAGGTCGCTCGAGTCGCGCGTCACGTCGACGCGCAGGTGGATCCGGTACTCGCTGCGCAGGGCGGGGCGGATGCGGCGCAGCGTCGCTTCCGTCTCGATCGCGCGCTCGTCATAGCGGTGCTTGGCCGCGTCGTCGTCGAGCGAGATGCACAGGTAGTTCGTCGTGATCCCGTGCGCGAGGACGAGCGCGTCCAAGTCGTAGAGCGCCGCCTCCAGCGGGATGTGCGCAGAGGGACGCGGGTGCGCGAGCGTTTCCAGGCAGTCCGAGTGGAGGTCGACGGCGCCGGGGACGAGATCGACCTCGCCGAGTTCGACGCGGCGCGCGCCGGGCGGCGGCGCGTCGCCGACGGCGGCGATCCGTTCCCCCTCGAGCGTGACCCACGCGTCCTCGAGGATGCGCTCGCCGGCGACGGCGCGGGCCGCGTGCAGCGCGATCATGCCGCCGCCACCACGCCGGAGCGCATCGTAGCGACGCGGTCGACGAGACTCGGCAGCCCGGGGATCTCGTGCGAGACCGCGAGCATCGTTACGCCCGCGCGTTTGCGCTCGAGCAGGACGCGCAGGACGGCACGGCGCCGTTCCGGGTCGAGCGAGGCCGTCACTTCGTCGAGGAGGAGCAACGGGCGCGGGAGCGATAGCGCGAGCGCCACGTTGAGAATCTGCCGCTGCCCGCCGGAGAACGTCGCGGGCGGGACGTCGAACAATTCGCGCGGCAGGCCCAGCGCCCCGAGCAGGTCGGCCGCCGCGTCTGCGTCGAGTCCGTTTTCGCGGAGGAGATCGATCGCCGCGACGCGCGGGACGACCGCGAGGAATTGCGTCGCCAGCCCGACGTGCGTGCGGCGTAGCGCGAGCATCGTCCGTTCGTCGACGGAGGCGAGATCGCGTTCGAGGCTGCCGGAACGCAGCACGATCGAGCCGGCGTCGGCGAGGCAGCTTCGGTAGATGCAGCGCAGCAACGAGCTCTTTCCCGAGCCGCTCGCGCCCTGCAAGAGCGTGAACGTCCCCGGATAGAGGACGAGGTCGACGCCCCGCAGCACGTCGAGCCGCTTTCCGTCGAAGAGATGCCGCGTGAAGCTCTTCCGCAAACCGGAGATCGTCAGCTTGACGGGGGGCGATGCGAGGCACGTCGTGGTCATACGAGTTGCGCGCTCACGAGCAATTGCGAGTACGGGTGCTGCGGATCGCCGAGAACTTGGTCGGTGAGGCCGTGCTCGACGATGTGCCCGCGCCGCATGACGATGAGGCGGTCGGCGAGCATGCGGATCACGGCCAGGTCGTGCGAGACGACGACCATCGCAAGCCGGTGCTCGCGCTGGATGCGCCGGATCAGGTCGAGGATCTTCGCCTGCACGGAGACGTCGAGCCCCGACGTCGGTTCGTCGAGCAAGAGCGCGGCGGGCGCCGTCGCGAGCGCTTTCGCGAGTTGCACGCGCTGCCGCATCCCGCCGCTGAACGCGACGACGGGGACGTCGAAGCGGTCGGCCGGGAGCTCCATCGAAAGGTGCAAATCCCGCGCGTGCGCGCGCACGCTCTCGTACGAACGGGAACCGGCTCCGAGCATGCGTTCGGCGATGTTCCCGCCGGCGGTTACGTCGAATTGCAGGCCTTGCGCCGGCGTTTGATAGACGATCCCGAGCGCCTCGGCGCGCAGGCGGCGGCGCCGGGCGCCGCGGACGTCCGTCACGTCGACGCCCGCGAGTTCGACCCGCCCCGACGTCGGCGCCATGTCGAGGTTCGCGCAGGCGAGGACGGTCGATTTCCCCGAACCGGACTCGCCGACGATTCCCAGCACTTCGCCCGGGTAGACGTTGAAGCTCACGTCGCGGCATGCGTACACGGTCCCGCATGCCGCGCAGCGCGGCGGCGTCGCGAGCTCGCTCGCGCATGCGGCGCAGCCGTTGCCGTGCCGCACGGTGACGCGCTCGAGCGCGAGTGCCGGCGTCACGGCGCTTCCCGCCTGCGGCGGCAGCGATCGACGTCCGAGCAGACCAGGCGAGGCGATCCGGCCGCGTCTTCCTCCTGCAAGTAGGTCTCCGTCGCGCCGCACAGCGCGCACGGCCCGGAGAAGCGCTCGATCTCGAACGGCCGGTCGTCGAAGCGCAGCGGTGCGACCGCCGTGTAGGGCGGCACCGCGTAAACCTTCGCCTCGCGCCCCGCGCCGAAGAGCGAGAGGAACGGAGCTTCGTTCAGGCGCGGAATGTCGTGCCGCGGGATCGGCGTCGGCGCCATGATGTAACCGCCTTCGACTTCGACCGGATAACTGTGCGCGAACGACGGTTGACCGACGCGAGCCATGTCTTCGTAGAGATACAGCCAGATCGGCGCGTAATCGCGCTCGGCGTGCAGGCGCCGCGCCACGGAGTCCCGCGCGTCGACGACCCGCAGCGGGTCCGAGGTCGGGACTTGGAACACGACGATCTGCCCTTCGTGCAAGTCGTCTTCCGGGATGCGATGGCGCGTCTGGATGACCGTCGCCTCGCGCGCGTCGGTCGTCGTTGCGACGCCCGTCGTCTGCACGATGAGATCGCGCAGCGAGACGGCGTTCATGCTGTCGTCGCTCCCCTGATCGATGACCTTGAGCGTGTCGCCGGGTTCGACGATCGAGAGCGTGACTTGGAGCCCGCCGCTCCCCCAGCCGCGCGCGACCGGCATCTCGCGCGACGCGAACGGGACTTGATAGCCGGGGATGCAGACCGCCTTGAAAAGCGCGCGCCGGATCTCCCGCTTCGAGCTCTCGTCGAGATAGGCCCAGGCATAACCGCTCGAGCCGTGCTCGCGCGCGAGCTCCGCGAGACCGCTCACGCCGGCTCCTCGGCGCCGGCTATCGCGCGGCTCGCGCGGACGCGATCGAGATCGGAGGTGAACGTGACGTAATGCGGCAGCTTGAGGTGTTCGACGAAGCCGGAGGCCTCTTGTCCGTCGAGAGCGATCGTGATGAACTCCTCGTCGTCGCAGGGGTTCCGCTCGCCGTCGGGATCGAGCGAGGCGCGCGCGCAGCCCGCGTCGAGCATCGCCGCCGCGATCGCCCGGCGCTCGACCCGTCCGGGCGTCGCGCCGAAGCCGAGCGTCAGACGCGCGTCGGCGCCGCCGTCGTCGTGCATGCGGTACAACACCACGTCGGCGAACGTCGCGGGGACCTCGCCGATCGTGAACTCTCCGCCCCCGGGCCGTTGCATCCGGATCGGAAGCATCCCCGAGCGGAAATCGATCAACGTGGGATCTTGGCGATGCCCGTACCCACGAATCGCGGTGTACGCCAGCGCCGTCATCGAGCCGGTTTCGGCGCGCGCGAGGAACTGCAGCAGCGCCCCGCGGCCGCCGTCGGCCCGCTTGACCCGCGTGATGTCGCGCGGCTCCGCGCTCCGCTCGATCTCGATCAGGCCTTCGTCCTGCAGCGGGCCGATCGTCCCCGGAAATTCGGAGGGCACCGTTTCGTCCGAGCCTGCCGGCGAAACATCCGCCTTCCCGTTCGGCGTCGTGCGGGGCGGCTCGGCCCCGAGTTGCAGCAGCCGCTGCGCGTAGTCGAGCGAGGCTCCCAAGTATTGTCCGCCGGGCGGCTGCGAGAAGCCGGGCGTGATGCGGCGCAACGCTCGCAACTCGCTCGCCGCGACGCGCGCTTCGTGCAGGCGCGGCAAGGTCGCGGCCCACGCGCGGACGAGCGAGACCGCCCGCACGAGATCGCCTTGCGCTTGGCGCAACGCGCGCGCGCAGAGGACCGGTTCGACGACGCCCGCTTCCGCGACGACTTGGTCGACGAGGAGCGGATACCGCGCGAGGAACGTCGAGATCTCGTCGCCCGAGACGTCGCGCACTTCGCCCGCCAACTCGGCGGCGGCGACGACGGCGTCGGTGCGGTTCGCAACCGAAGTGTACCCCATCAGCCGCCGGTCCCGATGCGCGTCGTGCGCGGCAGCGCGCGGATCGTCCCGCGCGCATCGATGAAGACGATGTCGATGCCGGTCGGGAACTCCGCGCAGGCGCGCGCGCGAGCTTCGATCGCCGCGCGCGAGAGCGGGAGTGTAGCGCCGCGGGGGCCGTCGAGGCCCGGGCCATCGAGCGTGACGCGTTCTTCCGGCGCGCCGTCGACGGAGAGGGCGAAGATCGTCGCCCCGCCTTCGGGGGATTCGGCATGTCCGCGCTTAGCGGCCTCGATCACGCCGGGCTCGAGCTCGCCGCGCACCGCGAGGACGTGCGCCTCCTCGAGCGCGACCGCGTTCGGGAGCGGGAGCCGGATGGACGCATCGGACCATGCGGGCGTGCGCTCGTCGTAGACGGCCTCGACGAACAGCGCGAGCGCGGCATCGCCGCTCGCGCCGGCGGGATCGAGCGGTGATTCCGCGCGCGTCCCGGGAGCGGCCAGCGCGCCGAGCAGCGTGCGAAACGCGCGGTGCCTCAGCCGCACGCGCGCCGTCGTCTGTCCGGAGGAAATCGTCATCGTCAAACCTTCGTTCTCGCGATCCGGCGCGAGCGTGCCGTCCGGCTCTCTTCCTCGATCGAGAGCGAGCGTTGCGCGAGCTCGAGCGTCCGTTCGCAAGCGCGCGCATCACAGAGCGCCGCCGCGAGCGCGGCTTCGGCATCCCAGCCGAGGACGCAACCCCAGCCATCCCCGCCGCCGGCGCGCACGCGCGCCGTCGTGACGACGACCTCGGAGAAGTAGAACGAACCGACCGCCGTGCTCAGCCGGACGATGATCGAGCCGGCCGCGGGGGCGTCGAGGACCTCGACTGCCGCACCGCGCGCGAACTCGTCCGCGAGCGAGAGCAGCGCGTCGCGTTCGACGCGCGCCGCGGCGGCAAGGCCCTCCGAACGCAGTTCCGGGCTCACTCGGGCGCCCCCATCTCGAAGACGATGTTGAAGACGTCGGCGCGAAGCCACGACGTCGTCGTCTCGATCGGGCGGCCGAGTTTCTTCGACGAGGAGACGCCGGTGAGCTTGAGGACCATCGGGCGTCCCTCCTTTCCGAGGCGCTCCGCGATCGGCGCCGGTGCGAAGATGAACTCCGCTTGCGACCAGCTACGGACGGGAGCGAGGTCGAACGTGCGGGCCAGCGTCTCGTGCAGCGAGGCGTCGTGCTGCATCCGCTCCGCGAACATCGGAACGAGCTCGGGGACGAGCCAGGTGTCGGCGCATGCGGCGATCTCGTCGTCGACGAACCGTATGCGGGAAAGGAAGAGCGCGCGGCGGTTGGGGCCCAAGTGCAGCAGCGCCCGAATCGCGCGAGGCGGGTTGCGCAGCTGCAAACGAACGGTCTGCGAGCGCGGCGTCGCTCCGGAGGCGCGCACGCTTTCGCTCCAGCTCGGCGTACGGTCCGGCCCGATGCGATAGGGGATGCGCCGCGAGACGAGCGTGCGCTTCCCCTGCGTGCGGTGGACGAGGTAGCGGCGCTCCAGCTCGTCGAGCGAGGCGCGCGCCGTGAGCCGGCTGACGCGATGCGTGCGCGCGAGCTCGTTCTCCGAGGGAAGCTCCGTGCCGGCGGGGCGCCGCGCGATCGCCGATTCGAGCTCGTCCGCAACTTGCAGGTAGATCGGGCCGGGCCGCGCGGAGCGCTTCTGCATTTAGTGGATTCTCCGCCGGAGATAGACGGCGAGCGCCTCGACGCCGACGATCATCGCGCCCATGACGATCAGGAGCATCGTGAGTTGGCGGTACTGAAAGAGATTGAGCGCCGCTTCGATCTGCAAGCCGAGCCCGCCGCCCCCGACGAACCCGAGGACGAGCGAGGAGCGAACGTTCGTGTCCATGCGATAGAGCGTGAGGCCGATGAGGGACGGCAACACCGTCGGGATGACCGCTTGACTCGCGACCTGCAGCCGGTTCGCGCCCATGACGGTCAACGCGTGGACGGGGCCCATGTCGACGTCCTCGATCGCTTCGGCATAGAGCCGCGCGAGGACGCCGGTCGAGTGAACGGCGAGACCGACCGTCGCGGCGAACGGCCCGAGCCCGACCGCCGTCACGAAGATCAGCGCCCAGACGACGTCCGGGATCGTGCGGCAGATGCTGATGAAGCCGCGCGCGATCCCGTAGCCGGCGCGGCTCGGCGTGATGTTGTCGGCGGCGAGGAGCGCGAGCGGGAGCGAGACGACGGTCGATGCGGCCGTGCCGAGGATCGCGACGTCGAGCGTCACGAGGGACCCCCAGACCGCGTCTTTGACGATCTCGGCGTCGGGAGGCAAACCGCGTATGACGATCCCGAGGATGTTCGGAAACCCGCTGAAGAGGTCGCGCAGGTTGACCTCGACGACGAACCACGATTGCACGAGGATCGCGACGAGGACGAGCGCGATCGCGACCTTGGTCGCGACCTGCGATGCGCGCGGCCGGGAGGCGCCCGTCGCCAGCGCCGTCACGCCACGTCCGAGTGATACAGCGCGTTGAGATCGTTCAGGTGCACGTCGTCGTTGTGGGCGTCGAGGACGATCTTGCCGGCGCGCAGCCCGATGATGCGATCGGCATAGCGGCGCGCGAGATCGAGCTGATGCAAGACGACGACGACGGCCAAGCGCTCGCGATGGGCGAGCGCCGCTAGAAGTTGCATGATGTCGTTCGCCGCATCGGGATCGAGGCTTGCGACCGGCTCGTCGGCGAACAGGATGCTCGGGTCTTGAAACAGCGCTCGGGCGACTGCGACGCGCTGCGCTTGCCCTCCGGAGAGCGTGTCGACGCGCTGTTCGGCGACGGCGCTCATGCCGACGCGTTCGAGATACGGGAGCGCGCGCGCGATCTCGCTCTTCGGGAGGAACCCGAACCACGTCTGCATGCCGCGCTCTCGCCCGAGGCAGCCCGTTGCGACGTTGGCGAGCGAGCTGCGGCGCGGAACGAGATTCGCGCGCTGGAAGATCACGCCCATCCGGCGGCGCGCCGCGCGCAGGCGGGCACCGGATATCCCCGTCAAGTCCACGCCGTCGACGACCACCGACCCCGACGTGGGGTCGGTGAGCCGAACGACGCAACGGACGAGCGAGGTCTTTCCACTTCCGTTGGGACCGAGGATGACGGTCACGTGCCCCGGGTACGCGACGAGCGAGACGCCGTCGAGCGCGAGCGTTCCGTTAGGATAGCGCTTGCTCAACGCGCGAATCTGAAGGCGCGGAGACGAATCCGGTTCGGGAGTCGGCGCGTCCTCGGGGCTTGCGAGCATCGGTTCCCGTTCCTACTGCTTCGAGAGGTCGATGTTGAGCGTCGAGACGAGATCGCGGATCGGATCGTAGAGCGAGTCGTTGATCGCGACGAACTTGTGGCCGTAGCCCGCGAGAACGTTCTTCGGATCGATGCCCGTGAGATCGAGCGCGAGGAACGCCGCGGCGACCTTGCTCTTGAACGCGGGCGACAGGTCTGAACGAACCGCGATCGGATCGTTCGCGATCGGCGCCGAGCGCCACAGCGTGAGATAGTCGTCCTTGTTGTATTCGCCGTTCTTCGTGACGGTCGCTTCGGTTTGGCTATTGAGCTCGCCGGCGTCGACCTTCTTGTTCTTGATCGCTTCGAATGATGCCGTGTGGCTGCCCGCGTACACGCCCTTGACGCCGGTGTCGGGATTGATGCCGGCCTTCTTGAAGGCGAACGCCGGAAGGAGATGGCCGGAGGTCGAGTCGGGATCGGAGTATGCGAACGAATGTCCGGCGACTTGCGCGAGGGTCGTGATGCCGGAGGTCTTCGCCGTGACGATGCTCGCGGTGTACGTGATGGGCTGGCCCTTCGCATCGGCATAGCTGGCGAAGGCATCGGCCTTCGCGATCTGATGCGCGAGGACGTAACCTAGCGGGCCGAATTCGGCGATCTCGAGCTTGCCGGCGCGCATCGCTTCGATTTCGGCGTTGTAGCTCGTCGTGATGTAAACCTCGACCTTGCAGCCGAGCTTTTCTTCGAGCAACTTTCCGGCGGCTTGGAAGACCGGAAGCAGCATCGGCGCGGATTCGAACGGCTCTACGCCGAACCGCACGGTCCCGCCGTTCGGACAATCGGCGTTTGCGGCGCGCGATGCCGTCGTCGAGCCGACGAACGCCACCGCCGCGAAGAGGAGTGAAGCCGCTACTGCGGCGGCCCGTTTGCGAAACATATGCTCCCTCTATCTCGAGAAGTTACAACTCAACGTTGTATAGATAAGAGGGTAGGCAGAAGGGAATTAACGGGGACTTAAGATGCGGTTATCCTTCGCAATTTTTTTCGCGGGCGCCGCAAACTCGCGGCCGCGAATCAGGGCGGCGATTCCGCGCGACAGATGCGCGACCGCGCCGTCTCGCGGCCCGCTTGCACCGCGACGAGCGAGAAGCACGAGCGCGAGGGCGCACCCGAGGCCGTGAAGCCGATTTCCCCCGCGTCCGTCGGCAGCGTGCCGGTGCGGAGCGCGGCCAGCACGGTCGCGCGCGACGGCCCACCGCCCTCGGCCGCGGCGCGATCGAGGGCCGCAAGGGCGGTCTCGGCGGCGAGGTAGCCCTCCAGCGCCTCGTCGCTCGGCGCGACGCCCCAACGTGCATGGTACGCTTCGCGGGCGAGCGCCGCCCGGGGCGGATCGAATTGCGTGGCCGCTCCGATCCGGTCGTAGCGCTCGCCCGTCGCGGGCGGGGCGTAGCCGCGGCGCTCCATGCTCCGCAACTGGTCGACGGAGAGCACGGCCGGTGCGGCGTCGCGTGGGACGAGGAACGTCCCGCGCCCGAGCGGCGCCGCGTAGAGCACCGCGCCGGCCGGCACCGGCGGCCCCGGGGCCGGGCCGAACGCGCTCGCGAACCCGGCGGCGACCTCGCGGCTCCTCTCGTCGTCGCGGTCGAGCACCTGCACGCTGCGGTACCCGCGCTCTCGGGCGAGCGCGCCCGCGACCGCGCCCTCGGCGAAGTCGCTGGGGGCGATGCGGAACACGAAAGGAGCGCCGCGCGTGGAGGGCGCGTTCGAGGCCCCGAGCGCGACGAGCGGGAGCCCGCTCTCGGCTGCGACAGGGGCCTCCGCGGACGCGACGTTCGCGCGCAGCCCGCCGACGACCGCCAGGATCCGCGGATCGGCTGCAAACTCGCGCACGATCGCGGCGGCGTGCTCGGGATCGTCGACGTTGTCCAGGCCTTCGTCTTGGTGCGGGTTCTCGTGCCCGCCCCGCGACGTGTCGCGCACGACGGCCGAGACGCGCACGTGCGCGTGTACGGCGTTCCAGCGCTCGAGCGCGAGTTGCACGCCTTGCCACGCGGCGAGCCCGTCCGCGCCGTCGTCGCCGGCGAGCGGAAGCTCGACGCCGAGCCTCGCTTCAAACGGCGGCGGCGAGCTTGTCCCGAGGGCTTGCGCGCCGCAGGCGAAGAATGCGGCCGCGAGCAGCAGCGCGAACGGGGCGCTCCGCCGCGGCGCTCGGATTACCTCGCCGGGCCGATCCACACGGTCTGCAGGTTCATGAATTCGCGCATGCCGATGTCGGAAAGCTCGCGTCCGTGACCGCTCAGCTTCACGCCGCCGAACGGCAGGCGGGGATCGGAGGCGGTCATCCCGTTGATGAAGACGGCGCCCGTCTCGATTTGCGCCGCGATCGCCTCGCCGCGCGCGACGTCGCGCGTCCATACGTTCCCGCCGAGACCGTACGGCGACGCGTTCGCGAGATCGATCGCATGCGCTTCGTCGTTCGCGCGGATCACCGCCGCCGCTGGCCCGAACGTCTCCTCGGTGAAGACCGGCATCGCGCGCGTCACGTCGGCGAGGATCGTCGGCTCGTAGTACGCGCCCGGGCCTTCGACGCGCTTAGCGCCGAGCAGCGTGCGTGCGCCCATCCCGATCGATTCGTGAATCTGGCGCTCGATTTCGTCGCGCAGATCCGGGCGCGCGAGCGGCCCGAGTTGCGTTGCGCGATCGAGCGGATCCCCGATGCGCAGCGCGCGCGCGTGACGAACGAACGCTTCGCAGAACGCATCGTAGACGGAGGTTTGCACGATGAAGCGCTTCCCCGCGATGCAACTCTGCCCGTTGTTCTGAAAACGCGCGCGCACCGCCGTCTGCGCCGCCGCGTCGATATCGGCATCGGCGAGGACGATGAACGCGTCCGATCCGCCGAGCTCTAGGACGGTCTTCTTGAGATACCGGCCGGCTTGCGCGGCGACGGCGCTCCCGGCCGCTTCGCTTCCCGTAAGCGTGACCGCGGCGATCCGCTCGTCGGCGATCACGTCGTCCATGTCCTTCCCGGAGACGAGGATCGTCGAGAAGGCGCCTTCCGGGAGCCCGCATTCTCTAAAGATCTTTTCGATTTCGAGCGCGCAGCCCGTCACGTTCGCCGCGTGCTTGAGAATCCCGACGTTTCCGGCCATGAGGGCGGGTGCCGCGAACCGAAAGACCTGCCAGTACGGATAGTTCCAAGGCATGATCGCGAGCACCACGCCGAGCGGGCGGTAAGCGACGTAACTCCGGGTCGCGGCCGATGCGATCTCCTCGCTCGCGAGGATGCGCTCGGCGTTTTCGGCATAATACGTGCACGCCGTCGTGCACTTTTCGACCTCCGCCTCCGCCTCGACGATCGGTTTCCCCATCTCGAGCGAAGCGATCTTCGCGATCTCGTGCTTGTGCGCGCGCAGGTACGCGACGACACGCTGCAACGTGGCTGCGCGCTCGGCGAACGAGGTCGTTCGCCAGGCGGCGAATGCGCCGCGCGCGGCATCGAGCGTGCGATCGACTTCGTCGGAATCGTGCGAGCCGTACGTCGCCAGGCGCTCGCCGGTGGCGGGGTTCGTCGTCTCGATCATCCCGGCGCGCCGGGGGGAAGCGGTAGTGTGCATGCCCGAGCCGTTTCACACGGCGCCGTCCAACTCTTTTTGCCCGCGGTGCTGGGCCCGCGTCCGGGGCGGGGCGAGGTTCCCCCGCGGGGACGCCCGAGATTTCGCATCCATGCGAAATCGCTACTCGTGCACTTGCCCGCTCCCGCCCTCCTGGCTCCGCGGGCAAGCTGCACGCCCCGCGGAGAAACCCCGCCCCGCCCCGGACGCTACCTGCATTCCACCTTAATCGACATGCTCACGATGACAGTTCGCCGGGCTCCAGGCCTAACTCGTGTTCTGCGGTTGCTCGTAGCGCGGCGCGGGGGACGAGGCCGATGAGCTCGCAACCTTCGACGGCGACGCCGGCCCTAGCGGCGAGGCCGCGGACGAGCGCGAGGACCCGGTGCAGCGGCGTCGCCGCGGGGTCCGTGAGGTTGCATGAGATCTGCACTCGCCCGGCCGAAAGGCGCAGGCCGAGGACGCGCAGGGTGCGCAAGCCGCCGTCCCGCTCCCGGAGCGTTCGCGCGATTCTGCGCGCGAGCGCGAGATCGTCGCTCGCGAGCACGACGTTGAAGGCGACCAGCACGTCGCGCGCGCCGACGGCGATCGCCCCCGCGCTCGGATGGAACAGGCGGTCGCCGACGTCCGGCCGCTCGCCCGCGGCGGCGCGGGCGGCTAGGCCCTCGAATTCGCCCCGCCGCACGTCCGCGAGGCTCCGCCGCTCGAGCGTTGCGGCGGCCGCCCCGTAGAGGAGCGAGGGCACGCCGCAGTCCGCCCAGATCGCCTCGGCCGCTTCGCGCGCGAGCGCCTCGGCGTCGGCAAGCGTCACGTTCGCGAGCGGGACGAACGGGAGGACGTCGAGCGCGCCGATCCGGGGGTGGACGCCGCGCCGCCGGCGGAGATCGATGCGCTCCGTCGTCACGCGCGCGAGCGCGACGGAGGCGGCGATCAGCTCCCGCGGCCCTCCGAAGCACGTGAAGACGCTGCGATCGTGGTCCGCGTCGCTCGACCAATCGGCGACGACCGCGCCCGCCCCGGCGAGCGCGGCGACGCACGCTTCGATCGTCTGCGGATCGGTGCCCTCGCTGACGTTCGGAACGCATTCGAAAAGCGCGCGTGTCATATCTAGCCGAGGGCCTCGGCGATAGCCCGGCCGACGTCGGGCGCGCCGGAGGGACCGAGGACGCGCGCGAACCCGAGCCGCTCCGCTTCGGCCCTGCGGCGCAGGCTCTGCGAGACGGCGCGAACTTCCCCCGATAGGCCGAGTTCCCCGAAGACGGCCAGACGCGGGTCGAGGGCGACGCCGCGAAACGCCGAGGCGATCGCGAGCGCGATACCGAGGTCGGCGGCGGGTTCGGTCACGCGCAATCCGCCGGCGACGGAGGCGTAGACGTCGAACGTCCCGAGCTGCATCCCGGCCCGCCGTTCGAGGACGGCGAGGATCATCGCGAGCCGGGCGGGATCGAGGTTCGCGGCGAGCCGGCGCGGGGTCGAGTACGAAGTCTCGCCGACGAGCGCCTGGATCTCGACCAGGACGGGGCGCGAACCGACGATGCTCGCGACCACGCACGAACCGCTGGCGCGTTCGCCGTGGTGAGCCGCCCGGCCGAGGAAGAGCTGCGAGGGGTTGCGGACCTCGTGCAAACCGCGCTCGCCCATCGAGAAGACGCAGATCTCGTCGGCGCTTCCGAACCGGTTCTTGTGCGCCCGCACGATCCGGTATTCGGAGCCGCCCTCGCCCTCGAAGTAGAGCACCGTGTCGACGAGATGCTCGAGCAGACGCGGACCCGCGATCGCGCCGTCTTTCGTGACGTGCCCGACGATGAACGTCGCGCAATCGGTCCGCTTCGAGAATTCCATGAAGGCGGCGGTGCAATCTCGCACCTGCGCGACGCTGCCCGCGTACGATTCGACCTCCGGGAGCGCCATCGTTTGGATCGAGTCGACGATCAGCAGATGCGGTTTCACGCGCTCGAGCGCGTCGAGGATCGCCCGCACGTTCGTCTCGGCGAACAGCAAGAGGTCGTCTCCGGCCCCCAGGCGCTCCGCCCGCAGCTTCGTCTGCGCCGCCGACTCCTCGCCGCAGACGTACACGGCCGGGCCCGCGTTCGAGAACGCGGCGGCGAGCTGCAGGAGAAGCGTCGATTTCCCGGCTCCGGGCGGTCCGCCGAGCAGAACGAGGCTGCCCGGCACGACGCCGCCGCCGAGGACCGCATCGAATTCCGCGAAGCCCGTCGGGACGCGCGCCGTCCGGCCCAGCGGGATATCGCGGAGCCGGACGGGGCCGCTCGCCGTTTCGCCGCGATGCCGCCGAGCGGGGGCGGTGCGCGGAGGCACCGGGGCCTCAGCGAACGTGTTCCATGCCTCGCAAGCGGGGCAGCGGCCGAGCCATCGTGCCGATTCATGACCGCACGCCGAACAGAAGAAGAGGGACTTCGCCTTCGCCATCGCGTGCGAGCTTTAGCGGCGGCGGAGAGAACTCCGTCCGGCGGCGTTACGAGGCCACCGCGGACCTCCCGCCGCGGCCGAGCGCCCGGTCGAGCGCCTTACGGTCGCGCGCTCCTTGGAGTTCGGAGGCGAGCTTTATCGCTTCATCTATGGACAGCGACGGCGAGCTTCCCTTCGGCGCTGCCGGCGGCGGGGCGGCGGGCACCGCGGAAGCTGCTGCGGAAACGGCTGCGGAAGCCGCTGCGGAGGCCGCTGCCGAGAGCAGCGCTTCGCTCGGGCTCGTGTCGACGAAGAGGAAGCCCGGGGGCACGTCCGTCTGATCGAACGGGTTCGTGAGATCGGCCAGCCGCGTCCTCGCACCGGAGCGCGGCGCGCCGGCGACCGAGGGCGCGGGCGGTCGCGACGGGAAGCGGCGGATCGGGGTCGGCTCGTCCGCGCCGTCCTCGACGTCGTCGCCGTACGAGGGGTCCCAGGTCGGGAAGAAGGGCTCGTCCGAGTGGGGCTCGGGGGACTTCGCGGCTGAAGCCTTGGACGGCACGGCGCGAAGCTTCGGAACCTTGGGCCCGGGGCGTTTGACGGCGGAGAGGCGCTCGCGGGTCGCGGCGGCTGCGGCGGAGGCGCCGCGCCCGATCTGCGCTGCCCCTCGGCCTACCGTCGTAAAGAACTTGTCGATAGCCCAGAAGACGAGGCCGACGGCGAGGAAGACGGCGAGCGCGCAAGCGAGCCCGAGGACCCCTACGGCGACTTCATACGGAACGCCCATCGCCTGCAGGTTGCGTAGACTCGGAATGAAGAGTTTCGGTGCTGCATGAGTCGCCGCAGCCAAAGACGGCGACACCGCGCTATAAACGCCGGAGGCGTGGTCTCCTAGATTTTTGGTCATCATCCGTCCTTAGATCCGTAAGCGATCCATCGCAGACGCCTTACGTAGAGCATCGTCCACCGCGGCCGGCGAAGCAAGCGTCTTATGTCAATTTCGTGCAAAGTCGGCGAAAACATGAGCTAGGTCACGCTCTGTCCAACCTAACGGCCCGGGATGCTGGAGTACGCTCACGTTGCGATCGATGGCCCGGTCGCGAGCGGTAAGACGACCGTCGCGCGGGCCTTAGCGAGACACCTGGGATTTCTCTATCTCGACACCGGTGCGATGTACCGCGGCCTCGCCGCGTTGGCCCTGCGCGCGGGGGCGAGCGTGACGGATGAAACGGCGCTGCTCGAGTTGGCGCGCGAACACCCGATCGCGGTCCACCCCGACGCGGCGGCGCCGCTCGGGTTCCGAGTGTTCGCAGGGGCGCGGGAGCTCGGCGGGGAGCTCTTCTCGAACGACGTGAGCACGGTCGTTTCGGCGGTCGCGATGCACCCCAAAGTTCGTGCCGAGATGGTGGACCGGCAGCGCGCGATCGCCGCAGAAGGGCCCGTCGTGATGGCCGGGCGCGATATCGGAACGGTCGTGCTCCCGCACGCCCGGGTGAAAGTCTTCTTGACCGCGACCGTCGACGCGCGGGTGAGGCGCAGGCTCGCGGAACTCGGCGGTGCCGGCATCGCGGTCGATCCGAACGTCCTGCGCGTTCAAATCGCCGAACGGGACCGGCTCGACCGGACGCGCGAGGTCTCGCCGTTGCATGCGGCCGATGATGCCGTCGTGATCGACTCGAGCGAGCTGACGGTCGACGAGGTCGTCGCCCGGATCGCCGCGCTGGTCGAGCGATGAACGTCGTCTACCCGATCGTGCGGAACACGTGCCGGGGGGCCTTCCTCACGCTGTGGCGGATGCGCATCATCGGGGAAGAGAACGTGCCCCGGACGGGTCCCTTGATCGTCGCCGCAAACCACGTCTCGAACCTCGATCCGCCCGTGCTCGGCGCCGCGCTACCGCGGCCGATATACTATATGGCCAAGGCCGAGCTGTTCCGGATGCCGCTGCTCGGGCCGCTGATCGTCCAGTTGCGAGCGTTTCCGGTCGACCGGGCCAAAGGCGACGTCGCCGCGATCCGGCGAGCCGTCGAGGTGCTCAAGATGGGTGCCGCCGTGGGCATCTTCCCCGAGGGCGGCCGGAATCGCGAAGGGCGAAACCGAGTCCACAGCGGCGTTTCCCTGCTCGCCTCGCTCACCGGCGCTCCGGTCCTCCCGGTCTATATCGGGGGCACCAAGCGGCGTTTCGACCGCATCACGGTCGTCTTCGGAGAGCCGATGGCGTTCCCGGCGAGCGGGCGGCGCAGCGAGGCGATACTCTACGATGCCGCGGCGGCCGAGGCGTCGAAGAAAGCGAGGCGCGAAGATCTGGCGAAGTGGGCCGATGAGGTCATGGCGCGCATTTTGGCGCTGCGGGGGCAGATCGAGTGATCATCAAGAAAGCGAAGACGCAAGGGTTCTGTTTCGGGGTCGCGATCACGGTGAAGAAGGCCGAAGAAGCCGTCGCCTCCGGCGCCAAGGTCACGACCCTCGGACACGTCGTCCACAACCCGCAGATGGTCGCTTCGCTCGAAGAGAAGGGATTGCTCAACGCGCACTCGGTCGACGAGGTCGAGGACGGCGCGCTGTTCGTGCGTGCCCACGGCCTGACGACCGACGTATTCGAGAAGGCCAAGCAGAAGGGCCTTACGATCGTCGACGCGACCTGCCCGATGGTCACGAAGATCCACGTCCAGGCGGAGCGGCTGCGCGACGACGGCTACAAGATCGTCGTCATCGGCGATCCGAACCATCCGGAGGTCAAGGGGACGCTGAGCCACGTCCCCGGAGCCTGGTGCATCCAGCACGCCGCAGAGGTCGACGCGCTCCCGCGGGCAAGCCGGGTCGGCGTCGTGGTGCAGTCGACGTGGTCCGGCCCCGAGTTCAGCGAAATCGTGCGGCGCATGAGCCTGAAGTATTACGAGGTCCGCGCGGTCAACACGATCTGCACGGACACGCGCAATCGCCAATCCGAAGTCGAGGCGCTCGCGAAACAAGTCGAGGTGATGGTCGTCGTCGGCGGCAAGACCTCGGCGAACACGAAACATCTCGCCGAGCTGGCGGAACGGCACGGGGCGCGCTCGTACCACATCGAAGGACCCGACGAGCTGCTTCCGGAGTGGTTCAGGGGCGTCGGTTCCGCTGGCCTCATGTCGGGCGCTTCGACTCCCGGATGGCTCGTCGAACAGGTCGAACGTCGAATGGAGGCGCTCAGTCGTCGAGCTAGCTAACGTGTTCGAGGCGCACCTCGCGCGCGCCGTCGAGCGTCATCGTGGGTCCTCGGCCGTCGCCGAGATGATCCGGTATCACTTCGGTTATGACGGCCAGGGCAACGCCCGGCACGGGAAACGATTGCGCCCGCAGATGCTGATGCGGGCCGCGCTCGAAGAGGGCGGCCTCCTGGAGGCGTCGCTGGACGCCGCGGCGGCGATCGAGATCCTGCACAACTACTCGCTCGTCCACGACGACATCGAGGACGGCGACGAGGTGCGGCACGGCCGCACGACGATTTGGGCCCGGTACGGGGTCGCCCATGGGATCAACGCGGGCGACGCGATGTGCGCGATCAGCTATCTGACGCTGCTGCACGCGGGCGACTACCTGCCGAGCGACCGGGTCACGAAGATGATGCACGTCCTGCACGACGCGAATCTCGCGATGTGCGACGGGCAGGCGCTGGATATCGGGTTCGAGCGCGCCGACGGCGTCACGATGGCGCAGTACTTGGCGATGATCGCCGGGAAGACGGCGGCGCTGTTCGGCGCGGCCTGCGAACTCGGGGCGCTTTCTGCCGGCGCGTCCGCCGAGCGGGTGACGGCCTATGGCGTTTTCGGCCGATACTATGGACGTGCGTTTCAAATCCGCGACGACGTGCTCGGCAGCTGGGGCGATCCGGACGTGACCGGTAAACCGAGCGGCGCCGACGTCGCGCGCCGCAAGTGGAGTTTCCCGGTCGTGTGGGCGCTTTCGCAGCCTCCCTCGCCGGACCGCGATTTGGTAGCCGCGGCGTATGCGCGCGGGGCCGCGCTGCAGCCCGGCGACGTCGCTGCGGTCGTCGATGCGCTCGAGCGGCTCGGCGCGCGCCGGGCCGCCGACGACGCGCACGATCTCGCGCTCGCCGAAGCCGAACGCATCGCCGCCGAAGCCGGCATCGATCGGGGACGCTCCGTCCGCGAGCTGGTCCTGGAGGGTATCCGGCGTGTTGCGTAGCGCGATTTCGCGCGAAGCTACGAAGGAAGACGAGGCGCGAGCGGCGGCGCCTTCTTCATTTCTCGTCCTCGGCGGGCTGCTCGCTCTAGCCTTCCTCGTGCGGATCGTCCTGATCGGCGCCGACGGGTTCCGCAACGACGTCTCTTCGTTCGAAGGTTGGACGCTCACGCTCGTCGAGCACCCGCTTCGCGAGTTCTACAAGTCGACGGGCTTCGCGGATTATCCGCCGGGCTATTTCTTCGTTCTCTGGATCGTCGGGCAATTCTACAAGCTTTTCGTCCACGCGGATCCGGGGTTCGGCGCGCTCAAGATCGCCGTGAAGCTTCCGGCGATCCTGATGGACCTCGTCGACTCGCTCTTGATCTTCGCGATCGTGCGGCGCTTCGCGAGCCGGGCGTGGGCCTACGGCGCGGCGGCCTTGTTCGCGCTCAATCCCGCGACGATCTTCATCTCGGCGTACTGGGGCCAAGTCGATTCGGTTGCCGCCGGCGTCGTCCTCGCGGCGCTGCTGCTCGCAGTCTGGAGCGACGGCGCAAAAGGCCGCGCCGCAACCTTCGGGCTGGCCGGCGCGTGCGTGCTGCTGGCGTACTCGATCCTGATCAAACCGCCGGCGAGCGTGTTGATCCCGCTCTTCCTGATCCACGCGTTCACCGGCGATCCCGAAGCGAGGCGGCGCCGCCTCACGGGGACGGCGCTCGGCGCCTTAGCGGGTTTCGCGCTGGCGTATCTCTCCGCGATAGCGTTCCAGCCGGCGCTCGACCCGGTCGGGGCCTTCGGTTGGCTGATCCAGCGCTATCAATTCGGCAGCGGCGTCTACGCCTACAACTCCGTGAACGCGTTCAATCTCTACACGATCCGCTCGAACTTCTGGGAATCCGACGCGGGCTTGTGGCCGGTCGTTACGTTCGGTTTCCCGCAGTGGGCCTGGGGCATCGTGCTCGTGGTCGCGGCGAGCTCCCTCGTATTGTATGCGTACGCGCGGAAGAAGACGCCGGAAGCCTTCCTGGAAGCGGCTTGCCTGCTCTCGATCGCGTTCTTCGTCCTTTCGACGCGCATGCACGAGCGGTACATCTTCAACGGGCTCGTGCTGGCGATGCCGCTGATCGCTTTCGGGCGGCGCTATCGGTATGCGAGCGGGGTGCTGAGCGTCACGCTGTTCCTGAACCTGTTGTATTCGCTGGAGTACCTGCGCGTGATGGACCAGCACATCACCGGCGTCGACGCTTCGAACATGTGGCCGCTCGCGACGCGGCTCTGTTCCCTGCTCAACGTCGCGACGTTCTTTTATCTTGGATACGTCTACACGGGCGCCGGACCCGACGTGCTCGAGCGCTTCGATCCGCGCGCGTGGTTCCGCGGCCGCGCCGAAAGCGGGGCTCGCGCCTGGTGGCCGCCGCTCGAAGGCACTGTGGCGATGGATTTGCGCGATTGGTCGATCGCGAGCGCGCTCGGCGCCGTTTCGTTCGCGATCAGCTACGCGTACGTGAAGTGGCCTGCGGAGAAAGTCTTCGACGAGATCTACTACGCGCGCGCGGCGGAAGAGTATCTGCAGGGCAAGGACGTCTTCGAGTGGACGCACCCGCCGCTCACGAAGCTGCTCATTACGGCGACGACGTGGCTGCTCGGCGATCAGGCCTACGGCTGGCGCATGGCGAGCGTCATCATGGGCGCGCTCAGCGTCGTGTTGCTCTACGTCTTCGCAAAGCGATTGCTGGGCTCGACGCTCTTCGCGTCGATCGCGGCCGGAATGCTCGTCTTCGACGGATTCCATCTCGCGCAATCGCGGATTGCCACGCCCGAGATCACGGTTGCGTTCTTCGCGCTCCTGGTGCTCTACGCGTTCTACCGGTATTGGCTCGCGAGCCAAGTCCGCATCCTCACGCTCCAGGACGGGCGCGGGCTCGGAGTCGAGTTCGTCGCGTTTCTCGGCGCGAGCGTGCTCGCGGCCGGGCTTGCGTTCGGCGCCGTCGGGGCGATGCCGGGTTCGGACGCCGCGACGAAGGCGGTCGCGTTCGTCTATTTCGAGCTCGCCGCATACGTGCTGGTGCGCCTGCTGCTGCCGCGCTTGATGGGCAAGCAGTACACGACCTATCCCGACGGTTCGATCGTCCGCGACGGCGCGATCGAGAGCCCGGCCGGGCCCGTCAAAGGGGAGGCCCGCGTCGCCCTCGGCGAGGCGGCGTTGACCTACGGCCGCGACCTCTCGCTGACGTACGCAACCCCCGAGGGGACCGTTCGGTACCATCCCGACGGCTCGCTGACGGGCGAACGGGGCCTGCGCGTGGGGCCGGGCGACGCGACCCTCTGGTTTTGGATTCTCACGCTCGCCGGCGGCGCGCTCGCCGCGTGCAAGTGGAACGGGCTCTTCGACTACTTCGTCGTGTGGTTCGTCGTCGCGCTCGTCGTCGCGCAGCGGTACGTGCCGCGCCTCTTCGCGGCGCTGGATTGGCCCATCAAAGCGGCGACCGCACGCTGGGGAAACCCGCGCGGATTCTCGCTCGACCTTACGATCGCGGCGATGCTCTTCGTCGGCGCGACGGTCTACCTGCTCTCGTACGTCCCGTTCTTCTCGATCGGCAAGACGCTCGGCGATGCGGTGCGGCTGCAGTCGCAGATGTACGGCTACCACCACGACCTCGTCGCGACCCATCCGTATTCGTCGCAATGGTGGCAGTGGCCGATCCTGCAGATTCCGATCTCGTATTACTACACCGACTTCCGGGTCGGCGCCGATACGACGCGCGAGACCGCGTGCTGCGTTGCCGAGATCCTCGCGCTGCCGAACCCGCTCACGTGGCTCGCGGGGCTGATCACGGTGCCCGTCGTGGCCTGGCTCGGCTGGCGCGAGCGGCGCAAGGGATACCTCCTGCTGATCGCCGCGTACTTCATCCAGTGGCTGCCGTGGATCGGTTCGCCGCGCATCGCGTTCGAGTACCATTTCTACCCGAACCTCGCGATCATTCTGCTGTGCGATGCGATCGTGCTCCAGCGCATCTGGAACGCACGGCAGGCTCTCGGCAGGGTTTCCTGGGCTCGCATCGCAGTCGGCGGATACCTCGCAGCCGTCTTCATAGCGTTTTGGTTCTGGTACCCGGTGACCGCGGGGACGCACATCACCTGGCAAGCCTGGAACGTCCGCATGATAACGCCGCTGACGGGCGCAAACTGGATCAACCCGCACCCCGGGCATTAACGGACCATGTCAGGACATTCAAAGTGGCACAATATCCGCTTGCGCAAAGGCAAAGTCGATGCGCAGCGCGGCGCTTTGTTCACGAAGCTCAGTAAAGAAATCATCCTCTGCGCGAAGGCCGGCTCGCCCGACCCGGAAGCGAATTACCGCTTGAAGATGGCGGTCGACAAGGCGCGCGCGAACAACATGCCGCAGGACAACATCAAGCGCGCGATCGCGCGCGGAGCGGGCGGCGACGCGGGGCGGGAGATAGAAGAGATCCGCTACGAGGGCTACGGCCCCGCCGGCATTGCGGTCGTCGCCGACGCGGCGACCGACAATCGCAATCGGACCGCGGCGGAACTCCGCTTCCTCTTCAGCCGGCACGGCGGGACGCTCGGAGAGACGGGGAGCGTCGCGTGGATGTTCGAACCGCGCGGCTTGATCGAGATCGGGACCGGCGGGCGCAGCGAAGACGAATTGACGGAACTCGCCCTCATCGACGGCGTCGTCGACTTGCGCTACGGCGAACCGAGCGAGATCGTCACGGAGCCGGCGGCGCTCGCCGCCGTGCGCGAAGGGCTTGTAAAGGCGGGCGTCGAGGTTACGTCGATGGTTCTCGGGGTCGTCGCCAAGACGCTCGTGACGCCGGGCGAAGCCGACCTCGCGGCCGTCCTCGCTTTCCTGGACGCGCTCGAGGAGCACGAAGACGTTCAACGCGTCTTTTCGAACCTCGAGGTCAGCGACGCGCAACTCGAGGCTCTCGCCTGAACACGGGGCCCGCGAAAACCCGAAGCGTCCGGCCGCAGGGAGCGAATCCGTTCGCGTGGCTCTTCCGGCAGGATTGGCTCCTGGCCGTTGCGCTCGCGTTCTTCGTCGGCGTCTTGGTCTGGTTCGGCCGCTCGATCAAAGATTTTCTCGCGCCGACCGGCGCGGCGATCCTGTCGCCTTCGCTCGTCGGGCAAACCGTCGCCGACGCCGTCGTGGAGGCCGAGCGCGCGCACCTTCACGCGGTCGTCGTCGAACGCTCCCCGAGCGATAGCTTTCCGAAGGACGTCGTGATGCGGCAGGAACCGAAGGCCGGCACGCGCGTCCGCGAGGGGCGCCAAGTCTCGCTCGTCGTCTCGACGGGCGTGCAAATCTTTCCGATGCCGGATTTCCGGTACGAGACGCTGCGCGAGATCAGCCTCGATCTTTCGCACCACCGCCTGCAATTGGGCAAGGTCCGCACCGTGCCGAGCGACGACGTTCCCGCGAACCACATCGTCGCGCAGGATCCCCCGCCGCTCTCGAGCGCACGCGTCGGGACGGTCGTGAACTTCGACGTTTCGGCGGGGATCGCGAGCACCGGGCGCGTCCCGAACTTCGTCGGGATGTCGATCGACGATGCCCGCGACGCGGCGACGCGGAGCCGGATCAAGCTCGGGCAGGTCGTCTGGACGCCGTTCGGCAGAGACGGCCAGGCGCGCGGCACGGTCGTGCGGCAATCTCCGAGCGCAGGCGCGCGCGCGGACAATCTTTCCCGCGTCTCCCTGCAGGTCAGCGCGGGGCCGCGCGAATCCGGGTATGTCGTCCGGCAGGTCCATGCGACGGCAGCGGTGCCCCCGGGCGACCGCCCCGTGAGGGTTCGCATCGAAGTGCGCGATGAGACGGGGACGTGGAACGTCTACGACGCCTACGCACAGCCGCGGCAGAAGCTGGACTTCAACGTGACCGCGATCGGGACGTCGGAATTGGACATGTACGTCGACAACGAGCTGCTCAGCTCGACGAAACTCGGCCGGGAACCCGCGCTCCAGGAGAATCAGCAAGTGGGCCCGCGCCCGAAGGCGAAAGCGGCTTCGAACGGCGCAACGACGGAGGCACCTCAGTGATCAAGATCGCCCCCTCGCTCCTCTCGGCGGATTTCAGCCGCATTGCCGAACAGATCGCGCTCGTCGAGTCCGCCGGCGCCGACTACCTGCACATCGACGTGATGGACGGGCGGTTCGTGCCGAACCTGACGTGGGGGCCGAAGATCGTCGGAGATTTGCGCAAGCTCTCGCCGCTCCCGTTCGACGCGCACTTGATGATCGTCGAGCCGGAGCGCTTGGTCGACGACTTCCGCAAAGCCGGTTGCGACATCATCACGGTCCACCTCGAGGCGACGATCCACGTGCAGCGCCTGCTGACGTATATCCGCTCGATCGGGGCGAAGGCGGGGATCTCGCTGAACCCCTCGACGCCGGTCGCGCTCTTGGAGGACGTGATCGAAGATTGCGATCTCGTGCTGATCATGAGCGTGAACCCCGGTTTCGGCGGGCAGGCGTTCGTCCCGCGTGCGCTGCACAAAATCGCCCAGGCCCGCGCGCTGATCGACGAGCGCAACCCGGCCTGCGAGCTGGAAGTGGATGGAGGCGTCGGCCGTGCGAACATCGCCGCCGTTACGGAAGCGGGAGCCGACGTGATCGTCATGGGCTCGAGCATCTACGGGGCGAAGGATCCGGCGGCGGAACTGCGCGCGTTGCGCGAATTGAGCCTGCCGGCGGGCGCGCGCTGAACGCACCACCGCCTTCGGAGGAGGCGCTCGTCGCCGCGATCCGCCGGATCGTCGAGAGCGCCGGCGGCGCGCCCGCATCGCGCTCGCTCGTGCTCGGCATCGGGGACGACGCCGCCGCTTGGCAGCCCTCGCGCTCGCACGTCTCCGTGATCACGACGGACGCGCTCGTCGATCGCGTCCACTTCGATTCGGCGCGGATGACGGCGCGCGAGATCGGTCACCGCGCGATGGCGGCGAACCTAAGCGACGTAGCGGCGATGGGGGCGCGTCCCATTCTCGTCACCGTCGCGCTCGCGCTCGCCGGTGAGTCGGAGGCGTGGGTCGAGGAGTTGTACGGCGGGATGCAGGCGCTCGCCGCACGGCACGGGACGCGCATCGCCGGCGGCGACCTCGTGCGAGCGCCGATGCTCGCGCTCTCGCTGACGGTCGTCGGCGAGGTCGCGCGGACGCGCCTGCGGCGCCGCGACGGCGGCCGGGCCGGCGACGTGCTCGCCGTAACCGGCCCGCTCGGCGCAAGCCGCGCCGGCCTCGAACTCGAAAGCCGGGAGCTCACCCTCTCGGAAGCGACGCTCGAAACCGCACGCCGTTCCTTCCGCACGCCCGAACCGCGCGTCGCCGAAGGCCGATGGCTCGCGGCCTCGCGCTATGTCCACGCGATGATGGATTGCTCCGACGGCCTCTCGACGGATCTCGCCCGGATGGCCGCCGCCTCCGGACTCGGCGCGGTCGTCGAAACGATCCCGGTGGCGGCGTGCGCCGAGGCGATCGCCGGCGCCTGCGGCGCAGACCCGCGCGCCTGGGCCCTCCACGGCGGGGAAGATTTCGAACTGATCGTGGCGGTCGCGCCGCGCGCGTTCCCCCACCTCGCCGCCCGCTACCGCTCGCATTTCGGCCGGGAATTGCTCCCGTTCGGAAAGCTCGTCGCCGGAGAGGGCGTTCGTGCCGCCGCGGGCGAGACGATCGCAGCGGCCGGCTACGACCACTTCCGGGAGCCCGCGGGGACGAAAACACGCCGAGCCTGAAATCAGGCTCGGCGTTCGATCTACCGCTGGGGGGACCGGGAGAGCTAGCCCGCCCGCTTGACCCGCTTAGAGCGCAGGCACTGCGTGCAGACGCGCGCGGTCTTATGGGTTCCGCGGTCGTCGATGCGCACCGGCTGCAGATTCGGCAGCCAGCGGCGCTTGGTCTTATTCATCGCGTGGCTGACGTTGTTGCCGGCCATCGGTCCCTTGCCGCACACGTCGCAGCGCTTCGCCATGGTCGAGACACCCTTTCCTCTACAAGAACCTCAAGACTTTACCACGACGGAGCCCCCCGCGCAACTTGAGGGGCCCCACGTAGGCACCCCAAATAAAGATGGACACTCGGGTCGAGCGCCTGCCGTCCGGCAGCGTCGAGGGGGAGCCGGGGGACCTTCGCGGGGCGCCTGCACCAGCGGAGCCACGGATGGCGGAGCGCCAGTGCAGTGTCGAGTGGCTGTTTTTCCAGGATGGAAAAACAGCCACGTCCCCGCGAAGGTCCCCCGGCTCCCCCTCGACGCGGGCCCATCGCCTCAACCGCGCGCTCCGGGCGACGCTGGTTTTGTCCATATGAGATAACGAGCGCCGAAAGACTCGGCCCAGCGGAGGTATGGAAGGGGGGTTTCCCGAGGGTTCCCTCGCAATTACCACGGCTGTGGATGTGACTGCCCTGGATGGGCGGGGGTTCGGCCGGTTCGTCGTCGCCGGGACGTACTTTCTTCGAAAGTATCGCGGCGTGCTAAACGACCTGAACGTCTTTCCCGTGCCCGACGGCGATACCGGATCGAACATGTACCTCACGTTGCGCTCGGCGCTGACGGAGGTTTCTCGGACGCGGAGCAACGATCTCGCGGAGGTCGCGGCGGCGGCTGCGCACGGGAGCCTGCTCGGCGCGCGCGGGAACTCGGGGGTCATTCTTTCGCAGATGTTGCGCGGCTTCGCCCACAACGTGCGGCATCGCGCTTCGATCGATACGCTCGACCTCGCGATCGCGATGAAAGAAGCCGTCAGTTCGGCGCGGGCCGCGCTGATGAAGCCGGTCGAGGGAACGATCATCACCGTCGCGACCGTCGCCGCTGAGTCCGCGTATACGCTCGCGCAACGCGAGACGGATTTCTACCGGCTTGCGAACGGCGTCGTCCGCGCGGCCGCCGACGCGCTGGAACGGACGCCGGAGCAACTTCCGGTGCTCAAGGAAGCCGGCGTCGTCGATTCGGGGGGCGCCGGCTTCGTGTACTTGCTCGAGGGCATCCTGCGCTTCTTGCCCGATTCGAGGAGTCGCGCCACGGCGTTCCCGCGCCGCCCTTCGCGCCAAAAAGTGTTCACGTCGAATCAGATCGTCGCCGGCAACAAGTTCTGCACGGAGTTCGTGCTCGAGGACGCGACGATCGAACAGCATCCGCTGCGCGATATGCTCGCCGAGCGCGGAGATTCGCTGCTCGTCGTCGGGTCGAAGCCGACGTTGAAGGTTCACATCCACACGAGCGATCCGTCGGGCGTGAAGGCGCTCGCGGCCGCCTACGGGCGTCTCACGCGCGAAAAAGTCGAGGACATGGAGCGCCAGCACAACGTGCTGCTCGTCGGCGTGCCGGCGAAGCCGTTCTCCGTCGTCGCCGTCGTCTCGGGCCAAGGCTTTGCCGATATCGCGCGCGAGCTCGGCGCCGAGGTGGCGATCGTCGCGAAGGAAGCGAATCCGAGCGTGCGCGAGCTCGTCGTCGGCGTCAACTCGAGTCTGGCGCGGCGCGTGTATTTGCTGGCGAACGATCCGAACGTCGCGTTCGCCGCGAACGAAGCGGCGACGCTGTGCGACCGAGACGTCGTCGTCGTTCCGACGCGCGACGTTCCGAGCGGGCTCGCGGCGCAGCTCGAGATCTCGAACGCCGATGGGGATCGGCTTCCCGCTCTCGAAGCGCTGACGGCGGCGGCCGCGCGCGTCGGTGTCGCGCAGGCGTTCTACGCGGGGAAGGATTCGACGTTCGGCGGCGTCATGCTCAAACGCGGCGCGCCGGCAGTGACGATCGACGGCCGGCTGCTCGGCGCGCCGACGCTCGATGCCGTCGTCGAACTGGCCGTGCGCGAACTCTCGCGCGGCGCCGCCGGACTCGCGACGCTGTATTACGGCGAGTCGCAGAAGGAGCGCGACGTCCGCGCGCTCGTGGCGAAGCTGTCGGAAACGTTCGCCGACGTCGATATCGAGTATTATTACGGCGGGCAGCGTTCCAGCGAGTACGTGATCGCGTTTGAGCGCTGACGTTCGGCGTCCTCGCATCGCCGTCGACGCGATGGGCGGGGACCACGCACCGGAGGAGATCGTCCACGGGACGCTCTTGGCGGCCCGGTCCGGCGAGATCGAGACGCTGCTCGTCGGCGACGAGCGGCGTTTGCGCCCGCTCGTCGCCGACGGGAGCAACGTTACGATCGTGCACGCTCCGAACGCGGTCGCGATGGACGCGAGCCCTTCGCAGGCTTTGCGCGGCGCGGACGAAACGAGCCTCGGCGCGGCCGTGAACCTCGTCCGCGACGGTGCCGCCGACGCCGTCGTCTCCGCCGGGAACAGCGGGGCGTTCCTGGCGATCGCGCTGATTCGTTTGCGCACGATCTCCGGGATCGCGCGGCCCGCAATCGCTGCCGTCCTCCCCGCCAAGGGCGGCCCCGTCGTGATCCTGGACGCCGGGGCGAACGTGGATTGCCGCCCCGAATGGCTCGTGCAGTTCGGCGTGATGGGGAGCGCATACGCGCACGGCGTGCTCGGGATTGCGGTGCCCAAGGTCGGCATCGTCTCCGTCGGCGAGGAGCGCGTCAAAGGGAACGCCCAGACGATCGAGGCCGCCTCCGGGCTCGACCGCGCGCCGATCGAGTTCGTCGGGAACGTCGAGGGGAAGGACGTTTTCGCGCGCGTCGCCGACGTGTTCGTGACCGACGGCTTCGTCGGGAACGTGATGTTGAAACTGAGCGAGGGGCTCGCGACCTTCGTCGGCGAGGTGCTCGCGGACGAGTTGAGCTCGGGCTCCGCGCTCTCGAAGGCCGGCGCCCTCCTTGCGAAGCCGGCGCTGCGCCGCGTCCGGCAGAAATTGAATTACGATAACTACGGAGGGGCGCCGCTCCTGGGCCTGCGCGGGAACTGCATCGTGGCGCACGGCCGGGCGAATCGTCACGCGATGCGAAGCGCGATCTTCGCCGCGGCCTCGGCGGTGCGCGAGGATGTCGTCGGGCACATCGAGCAACTGGTCTCCCGCATCGATCTCAAAGATCTCAAAGCCGCACCCTGACCTCGGGAAGGCGCGTTGCGCCGGGAGTGCCCTGCGATGGCCCAGCCCCAAGTAGCGATCGTCACCGATAGCACGTCGGATCTCGAACCCGGCTTCGCGGCGACGCTAGGCATCGACGTCGTCCCGCTGATCGTGCTCTTCGGCGACAAGCAGTACCGCGATTACCTCGATCTCTCGCGGCCCGATTTCTACAAGATGTTCGCCTCGGCGAGCGTCCTGCCGACGACGTCGCAGCCCTCGGCGCAATCGTTTGCCGATGCGTTCCGCCCGCACGTCGAAGCCGGGCAATCGATCCTCTGCGTTGTCGTCTCGTCGGGGCTTTCGGGCACGCTGAACGCGGCCTCCGCGGGCGCGGCGCAATTCCCCGGTGCGAAGATCACGGTCTTCGACACGCACTCGGCCTCCGGGGGCCTCGCCATGCACGCGCGGCACGCCGCCGAGTTGGCGCGCGCCGGCGCGGGCCACGAGGAGATCCTCACCGTCCTCGAGCGCTGGCGCGCGACGGAGAACCTCTACGTGGCGCTGCCGGACCTCTCGCACGTCGTGCGGACCGGGCGCGTCTCGCGAGCGCAAGGGTTCATCGGCGGGCTGCTCAAGATCGTGCCCGTGTTGCGCCTCGGGCGCGCCGACGGCAAGCTCGAGATCGAGGCGAGCGTCCGCACGTTCGCGCGCGCGCAGGAGACGATGCTCGATACGACCGTTTCCAAGCTCGGCGACGTCGCGAAGGCACGCGTCTGCGTGATCCATGCGAACGCCCCGGAACTCGCCCGGTCGATGGTCGAGCGGCTTCGCGCGAAGCTGCCCGTCGCGCCGCTCGAACTCGACGTCTACGCCGCGGGGCCCGTGGTCGCGGCGCATGCCGGGCCCGGGGCCGTGGCGATCTCGTCGATTCCGGGATAGTGGGGCCGGGGCTCTACGTCCACCTCCCATTCTGTCCGTATCTGTGCCCGTATTGCGACTTTGCGAAGTGGCCGCTGCGGCGCAGCAGCGCCGCACGCTATCTCGCCGCGCTGGAAGCGCAGATCGCCGCCGCTCCGGCGTTCGCAGCGCGGACGCTGTTCTTGGGGGGCGGGACGCCGAACACGTACGCGCCGGAGGCGATCGTCGCGCTCGTCGCTCGCTTGCGCGAGCGTTTTGAACTCCCGGCGGACGCCGAGATCTCGATCGAAGTCAATCCGGACCTTTCGCTGTGCGAAGGTTTCGAAGCGTACGCCGCGGCCGGGATCAACCGCTTGTCGGTCGGCGTGCAGTCGCTGGACGCGGAGGAACTCGTCCGGCTGGGGCGCCGCCACCGGCCGGCCGACGTGGCGGAGGTCGTGCGCCGTGCGCGCGCGGCCGGTTTCGCGAACCTCTCGATCGACCTGATGTTCGCGGTCCCGGGGCAAACGGTCGAATCGTGGCGCCGCACGCTCGACGCGGCGCTTGCGCTCGACCTGCCGCACCTCTCGACCTACGGCCTCACGATCGAGCCCGGGACGCGCTACGCCGCCTGGCAGGCGCGGGAGCCGGGCGCATTCGCCGATGAGGATACTGAAGCCGAATGTTACCGCATCGCGATCGAGGAACTCGGCGCGGCGGGTTACGAGCAGTACGAGCTGAGCAATTTCGCGAAACCCAGCTTCCGCTCAGCACACAATGCGAACTATTGGGCGAACGGTTCGTATCTCGGGCTCGGCGTCGGTGCGGCATCCTACCTAGACGGAGAACGGCGCACGACGACCCGGGACCTCGAGCGCTACTGCGAGGCGGCGCTCGCCGGAGAATCGGTCCCGGCGCAATCCGAACGATTGGAGGGGGCAGCGTTGGTGGGCGAGGCAGCGATGCTGGCGCTGCGAACGAGCGAAGGGGTAGACTTCGCCGTGTTTGCGGAACGGTATGGGGTGGACTTCCCGAGCACCTATGCGCGCGAACTCGCCCGGCTCGTCCGCGACGGCCTGATCGCGCTCGGCGCGACGCACGCGGCCCTGACGCCGCGCGGCCGCTTCGTCGCGAACGACGTTTGCGCGGCGTTCCTCGCCCCGGTGCCGCGCTCGTGAGATCGACTTCGATCCTGCGGCTCGTGTTCGCGGTCGTCTTCGCGACCACGGGCTTCCTGCTCGGGCACGAAGCGTTCTTGCATCTGATCTCGTTGCACGTCGCGAGCGAAGGTTGGCTCGTCGCGTTGACGATCGGGGTCCCAGTGGCGGGTGCGCTGATCGGCGTCTTTCTCGCTCCGCTCGCGCAGGTCGTCTTCGAACGGCAGCTCGCGCAGGTCGAAGCGGCGGTCGAGAGCCTCGAACCCGGGCAGATCGCCGGCGGAGCCGTCGGGCTGATCGCGGGGCTCGTGATCGCCTGGCTCGTCAAGAGCGTGCTCTTCGAGTTCGTGACGAACGCGGGGCGCGCCGGCGGCTACATCGCGATCGTCCTCTACCTGCTCTTCAGCCTGTTCGCGGCGTATCTGGGAGCGCGCGTCGGCTCGAAACAATCGCTCCCGTCGCTCGGCGGGCGCCTCGCGCCCGGCACGGGCGCGATCCCGAAGATCATCGACACGTCGGTGATCGTCGACGGGCGGCTGCTCGAGATCGTCGCGAGCGGATTTCTCGACGGCCCCCTCGTCTTGCCGCGGTTCGTACTGCGCGAGTTGCAAACGATCGCGGATTCGGCGGACCCGATGAAGCGGCTGCGCGGCCGCCGGGGGCTCGAGGTACTCGCGAAGCTGCAGCAGATCGCGACGCTCGAGATCAGCGAACGAAATTACGACGACGTCGGCGGCGCGGTCGACGCGAAGCTCGTGCGGCTCGCCCAGGAACGCGGCGGGAAGCTCGTCACGAACGATTACAACCTCAATCGCGTGGCGCACGTCGAGGGCGTCGCGGTGCTGAACATCAACGAACTCGCGAATGCGGTCAAACCCGTCATGCTCCCCGGCGAAGAGATGTCCGTCTCGATCGTGCGCGACGGAAAGGAACCGCATCAAGGCGTGGGCTACCTCGAAGACGGAACGATGATCGTGGTCGAGAACGGCCGGCGCTTGATGGGAGAAGAAGTCGACGTGCAGGTGACGAGCGTGCTGCAGACCGCAGCCGGGCGCATGATCTTCGCGAAGCCGAAGCGTTCGGCGCGCGCGTGAGCGTGGCGAACGCATTGCGCTGGGGGGCGATCGTCGTCGCCGCCGGCCGCGGGGTGCGCTTCGGGGCGCCGAAGCAGTTCATCGAGCTGGCGGGGCGGCCGATGGTTGCCTGGTCGATTGCGACGTTCGCCGCGCTCGACGCGGTTCGGGAGATCGTCGTCACCTCGGAGGCGGATTCGCTCGAAGCGATGGATGCCGTCCTCGCTCGCCACGCGCCGAACGTCGCGGCCTCGGCCGTGCTGGGCGGCGCGACGCGGCAGCACAGCGTCCGCAACGCGCTCGCCGCGCTCTCACACGAGATCGATGCCGTCTTCGTGCACGACGGGGCGCGGCCGCTCGTTTGCCGCGACGACGTCCTCGCCGGGATGGCCCTGGTCGCGCCGGGGCGCGCCGCGTTGCTCGCCGTGCCCGTCGTCGACACGATCAAGGTCGTCCCGCGCGGCGCCCGGCGCGTCGAACGGACGCTCGAACGCGAGACGCTGTGGGCGGCGCAAACGCCGCAATTCGCGATGCTTGCCGATCTGCTGCGCGCTCACGCGGCGGCCGCGGGCGACGGCGCGACGGACGATGCGGCGCTGCTCGAGGCGCTGGGGATCGAGGTCGTCGTGGTCCCGGCGAGCGCCGAGAATTTCAAGGTCACGCTCCCCGCCGACCGGGCGCGAGCCGACGCGCTGCTCGCCCCGCGCGCGCGTGAGGTCGCACGATGACGCTGCCTCCGTTCCGCGTCGGGCACGGCTTCGATGCCCACCGGCTCGTGCCGGAACGCGCGTTCATCCTCGGCGGCGTCACGATTCCGTTCGAGCGCGGGCCGCTCGGGCATTCCGATGCGGACGTGCTCGCGCACGCGCTCTCCGATGCGATCCTCGGCGCGTGCGCGCTCGGCGATCTCGGCGCGCATTTCCCCGATAGCGATCCGCGCTGGAAAGGCGCCGATTCGCTGCAGCTCCTCGCGCATTGCGTTCGGCTCGCGAACGAGGCGGGCTACGCGCTCGGAAACCTCGACGCGACGGTCGTCGTCCAGGCCCCAAAGCTCGCCCCGCATCTCGCGGCGATTCGCGCGTGCGTCGCGGAGACGGTCGGGCTCGACGAGCGAGCCGTCAGCGTGAAGGCGAAGACGAGCGAGGGGATGGGCTACACCGGCGACGGGAGCGGGATCGCGGCCTACGCGGTCGCGCTCGTGGTCGCGCGCTGAGCCCGCTCGGAGCGCTGCCGCGCGACGAAGCGCGCGAGGCGCTGCGGCAGGCGATGCAAGATGCCGGAATCTTGGAATCTCCGGCCCCGGAGGCGGCGATGCGCTGGATCGACACGTTCATCGACGCCTACGGCTCGAGCGCGTCCGCGCAGGAGGCGCTTCCGGTCGTGCGCGCCCTGCGGGCGGAATCGGCGCTCGTTCCCGCCCTCGAGCTGGAGCGCTTGCGCAACCGGCAAGTCGTGTTCTTCCTCGACACCGTCGGTCAATACGTCGACGACCAAGCGGAACTGCGCGGTTTGCCGCTGGAACACGATCTCGGCGAGATCGCTGCGGAGTTCGGCCTCGCCCCCGCAGACGCGTACCGGGCGGTGCGCACGGCCCTTACGGGCCGTTCCGACGGGCCGCCGCTCGAGTTGCTCTTTCCGTTGCTCGGGCACGATCGCATCCTGATGCGGATCGGGGCGATCTCCTCGCACCTCCTGCACGGACGGGGGCTCGAGCCGATCCGGTACGGCCCCGACGGCCGGCCGTTCGAGACGCTCGGCGGGCGCAAGCCGGAAACCGGGGACGGTATCCCGTAGGTTACCGGATCGTGAGCGTCTTCCAGAACATCCTCGCCGATCTCCAAGCTCCGATCGACCGCGATCCCGCCGCCCGCGGGCGTCTCGACGTGCTGCTTTCGTATCCCGGCTTCCATGCCGTCACGGCGCACCGCTTGATCCACGCGCTGCACCAAACGGGGCTGCCGATCGTGCCGCGCTTTCTCTCGCAGGTCGTGCGTTTTGCGACAGGGATCGAGATCCACCCCGGTGCGCGGATCGGCAAGGGGTTCTTCATCGATCACGGCATGGGCGTGGTGATCGGCGAGACGTGCGAGATCGGCGACGACGTGACGATCTACCAGGGCGTCACGCTCGGCGGCACGAGCCTGACGGCGGGGAAGCGGCATCCCACGCTCGGCAACCGCGTGACGGTCGGCGTCAACGCGGCGGTCCTCGGTGCGATCACGCTCGCCGACGGCGCGAAGGTCGGGGCGGGTTCGGTCGTCGTGCACGACGTCCCGCCGAACGCGACTGTCGTCGGCGTCCCGGGGCACGTCGTCGCGCAGGACGGCAAGGCCGTGCGCCCGGTCGTGCCGCGCTCGCAAGTCGATATGCCCGACCCGGAAGGCGCGTTGATCGAGCGCCTGACCGAGCGCATCGCCGCGCTCGAAGCGCGCCTCGCTTCGCTCGAGAACGTGCCCCGTTCCGCACGAACCTCCGCGAGCGTCAACTCGGTAGCCGCCTTCGACGATGTCACTCCGGCTATTTAACACTCGAACGCGCGCGGTCGAAGAGCTCCGGCCCTTGCACGACGGCGAGGTGCGGATCTACGTGTGCGGCTTGACGCCTTCGGCGGAAGCGCATCTCGGGCACGCGCGTTCCTTCATCTTTTTCGACGTGCTGCGGCGCCTTCTCGTGCACCGCGGCTATCGCGTGACGTTCGTCCAGAACGTGACGGATATCGACGATCGCAGCATCGCGCGGGCGCTCGAAACCGGGGAGCCGTGGACGGCGATCGTCGAAGGCTATTACGCCTCCTTCAAGCGCTCGATGCGGCGCCTGCACGTGCTCGAACCGGATCACGAACCGCGTGCGACGCGGTTCATCCGCGAGATCGTCGAGATGGTCGGCGAGCTGATCGAAACGGAGCACGCCTACGTCGTCGAGGACGGCGTCTATTACGCCGTGCGCTCGTTCGAGCGCTATGGCGCGCTCTCCGGGCGGAACATCGAGGAGCTGCTGATCGGAGCGCGGATCGCCCCGGACGAAGGGAAGCGGGATCCGCTCGATTTCGCGCTCTGGAAGTTCGCGAAGCCGGGCGAGCCCTCGTGGCCCTCGCCGTGGGGCGAGGGGCGGCCCGGCTGGCACATCGAGTGCTCGGCAATGTCGCGCACGCTGCTGGGGGCGCCGTTCGACATCCACGGCGGCGGGTACGACCTTATCTTCCCGCACCACGAGAACGAGATCGCGCAGAGCGAGGCGTTGATGCCGGCGCCTCCGTTCGCGAACGTTTGGATGCACGGCGGCCTGCTGCAATTCGACGGAAAGAAGATGTCGAAATCGCTCGGCAACTTCGAGCCGCTCTACGCGCTGCTGGACCGGCACGACGCGCAGGCGATCCGGCTGCTCTTCCTGCAGACCGGGTATCGCAAGCCGATGAACTTCACGGAATCCGGGATCGGCGGGGCGACGATCGCGCTCGCGCGCCTCTACGATGCGTACGACGCGTTTCGCCGAGAGCCGGCAGCGCATGCCGGCGGCGGCGAACCGGCTGGGCATCCGTCCGTCGAGTCGTTGCGCGAGCGCTTCTTCGCCGCGCTCGACGACGACGTGAACACGTCGGGCGCCGTCTCGACGTTGTTCGATCTCGCGAATTCCGCCGCGGGGATCGTCGCGGCGGGGCAGGCGAGCGAGGCGGCGGCGTTCATGCACGAAGCGATGGGACTGCTCGGCATCTCGCCGAACGAGCGGATGCTCGCGGCGAAAGCGGTGCCCCGGAGCGGCGCCGCGGCCGCGATGCCGCCGGATTTCGCGGAGCGCATGGGTCGCGTGCGGGCCGCTCTCGGCGATGCGTTCGCGCTGAACGGCGAGAGCGACGAGCAAGCGGTCGGGGCGATCATCCAAGCGCGCGCGGCCGCGAAGAAGGCGCGCGATTTTGCGCGAGCGGACCGGCTCCGGGAGGCGCTCGCAGCGGGCGGCATCGTCCTCACCGACACGAAGGAAGGCACATCGTGGACCGTCGACGCGTGAGCTCGAAGCGAGCAGTTCCGGGGCGCCGCTTCACGCAGCGTCCGGAGCGGATCGATCTCGACGAAGTGATCTACGGCGTCCACGCCGTGGAAGAGGCGCTCGCAGGGGAAGAAGTGCTGCGGAAGATCCACGTCGGCGACGAGCGCAAGCGCGACCCGGCGCTCCAGGCGTTGCTCGAGCAGGCGCGCGAGCGCGAGGTCACGGTCTTCTTCGAACCGCGCACGTTCTTCGCGCAGTTTCCCTACCGCGCGCACCAGCAGGTCGTCGCCTTCGGCCCGCCGTTCGATTACACGACAGTGGAGGAGGCGCTGGCGGCGCGGCGGCCGGGGCAGGGAGCGCTCGTCGTCGTGCTCGACCACATCACCGATCCGCACAACGCGGGGGCGATCCTCCGCAGCGCGGAGTGCGCCGGGGCGGATCTCGTGGTCCTGCCCGAACGCCGGTCCGTCGGCATCAACGCGACGGTGCGCAAGGCAGCCGCCGGGGCAACGGCCTACTTGCCGGTTGCCCGGGTCGCCAACGTGGCCCAGGAACTGCGGCGGCTGAAGAAGGCCGGGCTCTGGGTCGCCGGGGCGGCCGTCGGCGGCGGCGCGGTGCCGTACACGCAGGCGGATTTCGTCCGGGACCTCGTCCTCGTGATCGGGGCCGAGGGCGACGGGATCTCGCAAATCGTTCGGGCGGAGTGCGATTTTCTCGTCGAGATCCCGCTCGCGGGCCGGATCGGCTCCCTGAACGCCTCCGTCGCCGCGGCGGTCTTGCTCTTCGAGGCGCGGCGCCAACGGGGGCCGCGCGAGACTAACCCGCCCGCCGAATGAGGCCTTCCGCCTCCTCCCGCCGTCCTTGACCGCGTAGCAGGAGCCTCCTATAATAGTCCGGATGTGGTCGGTACGACGGGCCCCGGCTCGCGCCTTCGCCCACATTGGTCCGAAGGGAGCAGACAATAGATGGCAGTCACCGCACCGGAGGCGCTCGATTACCACGAGCGGAGCGACGAAGATCTGGTGTCGGCGGCTAAATCCGGCGACAATCTTGCGATGGAGTTCCTGTTAAATAAATACAAGAACTTCGTGCGGATCAAGGCAAAGAGTTATTTCCTCATCGGGGCCGATCGTGAAGACATCATCCAAGAAGGGATGATTGGGCTCTACAAAGCCGTTCGAGATTTCAAGGCCGACAAGCTCTCGAGCTTTCGCGCCTTCGCCGAGCTCTGCATCACGCGGCAGATCATCACGGCGATCAAGACGGCGACGCGTCAAAAGCATATTCCGCTCAATCAGTACATCTCGCTGAACAAGCCGATTTACGATGAGGACAGCGAGCGGACGTTGCTTGACGTCATGGCCGCCCAGAAGTCTTCCGACCCCGAAGAGCTCGTGATCAACCAGGAAGTATCCGAGGACATCAAGGAGCGCATCCAAGAGAACCTCTCGGATCTCGAGTCGCAGGTGTTGCTCTCGTACCTGGAAGGCAAGAGCTATCAGGAAATGGCCCGCGACCTGAACCGCCACGTCAAATCGATCGACAACGCGCTGCAACGCGTCAAGCGGAAGATCGAGAAGAACCTCGCCGAGATCGAGCTACCGTAGCCCGAACTCGTGCCGTACGGATACGGCAGGAACGAACCTTCGAATGCGGGAGAGCGAGCGTGCTTCTCTCGCATTCGCGTCTACGGCGCCTTTACGGCACCGCGCGGCGCGACGAGGACGCCGGCCGCCGAAGTCTGAAGGTTCGCACCGTGAAGTCGAACGCCGACGTAGCTTAGTTGGCTAAAGCAGCAGTTTTGTAAACTGCCTACCGCCGGTTCGAATCCGGCCGTCGGCTCCGATCGTCCCCGGGAGTCTCCGCCGAGCGCGCGGGAAGGCGCGCGACGAGCGACAGGAGCTCTCCGGCGGGGGGCCAAAAGGTGAGCGGTCCCGGGTAGGTGGTCGAGTGGTTAAAGGCACCGGACTGTAAATTCGGCGCGCGAGAGCGCTACGCAGGTTCGAATCCTGCCCTGCCCACCAGGACGTCGCGGGCGTTGCATAATGGTAATGCCCTTGCCTTCCAAGCAAGAGTCGCGGGTTCGATTCCCGCCGCCCGCTCCAAAAACTTCAAAACGTCTGCCGGCCCGCCGGCCCGCCCCTGTAGCTCAGTGGTAGAGCACGTCATTGGTAATGACGAGGTCGTGAGTTCAATCCTCACCGGGGGCTCCAGATTTGAAATGCAAGCGGCCCGCCGGCGCTCTGCCGGCGGGCCGCTTCCGAACGCGGTCGGGTCCTACTTAGGACACTTGACGAACTTGCCGGTCTTGGGGTCCTTACACGACTTGGGCTTTGCTTTCATCGCGGGTGCGGCCGTCGCGACCGGGCACTTGACGAACTTGCCCTTGGCGTCGCGGCAGGTCTTGGCGGAAGCCATGCCGCTGCTGAGGGTGAGGGCGAACGCGAAGGCCAGGATAGCCGAAAGAAGACGAGCCAATTGGGGGGTCTCCTGTTTGGAAGTAATCTCGTCGAGTAACGAGACTTGCGGCCGATTCGTCTTAGGTGGCACCCGGTTCCCGCTGCCCGCGACATTTCCGCGCCGGAACGCGCAGGCTCTTCCGTCCGCGGGTACGTGAACTACCCGGAACGGTTACGGCTATACTGGGAGGGATGTCGCAAGCCCAGGATCTGGCCAAGGCCCTCAACACCCTCGCAAAGCTTCCCCAGTTCTCGTACGTGAAGGCGCGCGCGACCGCGCGCGCCGACGGGAACGTCGACTGGCCCCGGACGAAGGCCCTCAACGAGGACTTCAACGCCGAAGTCGACGGCTGCGAGGACTTCGTGATGCGCGACGGCAGCGTGTGCGCCTGGAACGCCGGCCGTTTTTCGTACGGCGCGCGGAAGATCTGAGCGGGCCGGAAGAACGTGGGAGGGGCGGCCGTTTGCGACCGCCCCTCCGCACGCCCCCGGCGTCATCCTTCGAGCGCACCCTTCGATGTGCTCACCCTTCGATGTGCTCACCCTTCGACGAGTTCAGGGTGAGCCTGCCGCAAGCTTAGGGTGACTCGTTACGGCTAGAACAGGTTCCAGAGGTACTGGTTGTAGACTTCGTGGTGGTATTGGACTTCTTGCGCCTTGACGAACGTGCCGAGCGCGCGCGGGCAACGGTCGGCGCTGGCCTCCTTGAGATCGGCGTAGCGTGCCTTCACGTCTTCGGTGAGCAGTTCGGTCGTCCAGGCGGCCTCGCGGAAGTACGTGAGCGCGTCGTAGATGTTGTCGGGCAGGTAGCGCTGCGCCTGGCGCAGGTTTTCCACGTCGCTGATCGTGCCTTCGAGCCCCGTCTTGAAGACGGCGAGCATCACGAGGTACGGGTTGGCGTCCGGCGCGACCGAACGGACTTCGACGCGCGAACTGCGTTCGTTGCCGAATGGGATGCGGATCATCGATCCCCGGTCGATCGCCGAAGCCTTGATCTGATTCGGCGCCTCGAAGTGCGGGTCGAGACGGCGGTATGCGTTGACGCTCGAGTTTAGGAGCAAACAGATATCGTTGCCGTGTGTGAGGATGCGGTCGGTGAAATCCCAGGCCAGCGCGCTGATCCGCTCTTCGCCGTTCGGATCCCAGAAGAGGTTCTTTCCGTCCTTCGAGACGGAGACGTTCGTGTGCATGCCGTTGCCGTTCACGCCGACGACGGGCTTGGGCAGGAAGCTCACCGTCATCCCGAGCTTCGTCGCGACCTGCCGGCAGATCAGCTTGTAGAGCTGGATCTGATCGGCGGCTTGGACGACCTCGCCGTAGCTGTAGTTGATCTCGAACTGCGAGGGCGCGACTTCGGGGTGGTCCTTCTCGTTCTCGAAGCCCATGGCGCGCTGCACTTCGGCGACCGTGTCGATGAACGTGCGTAGCGGATCGCCCGGCAGCGAGTGATAGTAGCCGCCGGTGTTGACGTACTCGAACTTGCCGGTCTCGTGATAGCGCCGTTCTGCATCGAGACCGCTGAACACGAAGCCTTCGATCTCGTTGGCGGCGTTGAGCGTGTAGCCGTTCTTCTCGAACTGCTCGGCCGCGAACGACTTGAGGACGCCGCGGATGTCGGCGGTGTACGGCGTCCCGTCCCGGTCGAGGACTTCGCCGAAGACGAGAACCTTACCGGACCCGAAGATGTCCGCGGGAGCCCAATAGAACGACGGCCAGTCGATGCGCAAGCGCAGGTCGCTTTCGCGTTGCGGAGTGAAGCCGCGGATCGAGGAACCGTCGAACGTGAGATTGTCATAGGAACTCAGCAAGAATTTCTTGTCGTAGTCCAGCATGTGGAGCCGGCCTTCGAGATCGCTGAAGAGGACGGTCACCGCCTTGATCCGGTTCTCGCCGGCCAAGTACTTGAGCCGCTCTTCCTGGATCTGCTGCGCCGGAACGCGATCTTTGCGCTGCTTCTTCGCAACGAGATTCAGCGCTTCCAACTCGCTGTACGGGAGCGCGAGGAAGTCGCGCAGTTCGGTACTCATCGTGGTATGTGCACTCCTTGACGTATAGCCCTCAGTTTTTTTGCCGCGGATAAGCGAGGGTTTGCAGCTTGCGGACGGACTCCTCGGGCCTGATGTAGCAAAATAGACGCTGCGCCGTGCGCGTGCTTTGGCAATGCGAGGCTCGCGTACGATGTACCGAACGCGAGCCTCGGCGTCAAGTCTCTTGTGGTTAACGTGGGCCCCGCCGGGTGCTACGAAGTGAGCATTCCCGCGCAAATTGCGACGTTTGTCGGGCGTCGCGGCCGGCTGCGCGCCTAGACGGGATCGAAGGCTCCGGTCGCGATCATCGCTTCGCTCATGCGGCGCGCTTCGCGCAGGGTCGACTCGTCGCCGGCTTCGTTCTTGGGGCGGTCGGCGAGCAGCCGGGCCAACTCCTCGTCGAAGAACGCGGTGACTTCGGCGGCGGTGTGCATGCCGTGCCGGATGCGCTGCGCGATCATGAGGCGGTAGATGCGGTCGGTCGCGAGGTCTTCCATGTATCCGTCGAGGAGGCTCGCGCCCTTCCCATTCAGATAGCCGTTGCGGTACCGGATGACGGTCCGCACCGCCGCGCGCGTTCCGGCTTCGGTACGCCGGCCGACGCCTTCGATCGAGGGGCGCATGTTCGGGTGGGCATCGAAATCCGGCTTGAAGCTCGCGAGTTGGTTGGGCTGAGGGAACTGCGCCACAGCGATCGCGTTTTGATCCGGGTGCCCGGTCCAAGCCCCGTCCATCAGGCAGTTCGCTTCGTTCTTCTTGTCCTGCGCGAGGACGGCGAGCGCGCGCGCGTTCAACTCCGGATCCTCGCGGCTCGGGAAGAGCGCGGTCATGCCGCCGATCGCGAGCATTCCGTGCTTGTGGCAAATCGAAGGGATCAGCGTTCGCAGGTGCTGGAAGAACGCGACGTCGTGCGGGATCGTGTTGCGATCGGGCAGCACCCAGTTCGGATCGTCGAGATTGAAATGGATCAAGCTCGCCATGTAATCCCAGCGCCCGAGGTTGAGGCCCATCAAGTGCTCGCGCAGATTGTACGCGAATTCTTCGAGTTGGAACGCGAGCGGATGCGCTTCGACGAGCGCCATGCAGCGGATCGCGTCCTTCGGCTGATTCTTCAGCGCGGCGAGCGCCTGAAATACATCGCGCCACCAGAGCGCTTCCTCGGCCGCTTCGGATTTCGGGATGTAGATGCACAGCGGATGCCGCAGGCGCGCGAAATCGACTTGGAATACGAGTAGCGCGAGATCGAAGAGCGAAGCGGAGGTCGGCTCGTCGTAGACGCCGGCCTGCGAGAGGTGCAGGCCGCGCACGCGCGTGAACGTCACCGTCGGTGAAGGCTCGATCGCGACGGTGCGGCCGCGCTTCTCGTCGTCGTAGGTCAGCGTGCCGTACAACGCGGCGAGCACGTTGCGCGTGCCGAGCATGGCATGCGACCACTCGTTCGCCATCGAGTCCTCGAGATCGAGCATCACGCCCGGCGCGCCCGAGTTGAGCATCTTGACGCACAAGTCCGCCTCGTCGGAGGGGCCCGTCATCTGGTTGCGCTGATCGGCGCACCACGCCGGGAGTTCGATCCTCCACTCGCTCGTGGTCGCGACGGAGGGTGGAAGATATCCCGGCCGCTCGCCCCGCTGCGAGGCCGCGAGCACGTCCTTGCGGCGCGCCGCGAGCGCCGCCTGGCGCGGCGTGAAGCGTTCGTGGAGCGGGCGGTAAAACGCGGCGAAGCCCGCGGGCAAATCGCGTTCGAGCGAAAACCCGTCCGGGGCTCGGCTCATGCCGGGCGCGGACGCAGCACTCGTATTCACGTTGGGGATCTCCTCGGCGCGGGGCGGGTTGAGAGTTCCCTTGTTAGCGGGTCGCCGTGAGTTGCTCCTGGCGTCGAAGCGCTCCGGCGCGAAACGTTTCGCCTAGCGAAATCGACGCGAGCGCGAGCAGCCCGATCCACGTCGGGAACTTAGCAAGCGTGTACGCGACGCCGTTCGACTGCGCGATCTCGCGGACGAACACGTCCCACGTCTTTTCGGCTAGCGCGCCCGGATCGTAGGCCGCAGCGAGCGCGGCCCCCGGATCGGGGATCGGCGTGAAGAACGCCGCCGGGACGGCGGAAAGGAGCGCGGCGCCGCCCGCCAGCGCGGCAACCGCGAGCGGCCGCTCGACTCCGAGACTCCAAGCGAGGGCGAGGATCGCGAGCGCGACGCACAGCGGAAACGCGGGACCGAGATTCGCGAATTGCACCCAGGGGATGGCGACGAGGCCGAGTGCGGCACCGAGCGTCGCGCGCCGCTGCGGCAGGGCCGCGTACAAGAGCGTTGCAGCCGGGATGGCGGCCGCCATCTGCGCGGCGTGAACGAACGGACCGCCGACGAGCGTGAACGCAACGGGGAGCGCTGCGAGGAGTGCCGGAGCTTCCAATCGCTCGGCGAGGATCTTCGCCGCCGCGAGGCCCGCGACGAGCATCGCGACGTAAGAGAGAGAGCCCAGGCGCAACGCGAGGGCGTCGGATGCGCCGAGTTGATGCGCGAGAAACGTTAGGCTGAGCTGCTTTTCGTTGACGAGTTCCGATAGCGCATGGGCCGGGATCACGGCGCGCAGATACTCGGCATTTTGCGCGAAGCCGGCCAGCCCGAGCGAGAGCGCGGCGCACGCGACGCCGCAAGCGGCGAGCGCGAGGCGCGTGCGCGGCACGAAGAGCAAGAGCGCGAGGCACGCCGGGAGCCCGACGTGCGGCTCGATCATCGCCGCGGCGGCGCACGACGCGGCGAGCGCGTAGCGTTCGCGCGAGAGCGCCCAGGCGGCCCCCGCGATGCCCGCGACCGCGACCGGCACGACTTGCCCTTGGCTCATCGCGGCGAGGCCGTCGACCAGCGCGAGCGACGCGATCGTCCCCGCGAGGGGCAGGCCCGTCAGCGCTCGCAGCGCCCACGCCGTAGAAAGCACGCAAGCGAGCGAGATTGCGAGCCACGCGAGGACGGCGGCTCCGTACGGCAAGTGCGCGAGCAAGGCGAACGGTGCGAGCGCGTAGGGGGGCAAGGGAGCCGGCATCGAGAGATGCGGGATCTGCTGGTTCAGTCCCCAGGGCTTCGGCATCCGCTCGCAGGTCCCGAGGGGTTCCGCCAGATACGGGTCCGCGTGCTCTGCGACTGCCTTTCCTGCGCAATAGAAGGCGTTGAAATCGCGCATGAGGCCGCTCGGCCGGAGCTGCCACGAAGCGGGGCCGAGCGCGACGGCGAGCAGGATCGCGGCGAGGCCCGCGATCAGCACGATCGCCTTCGCGCGATCCAGGGCACGCGGGGCCCCGCTATGATTCCGCATCACTTAGATCATCGGCTAGGCGCGGGGCCCGCCTGAGGCTCACGGCGCCGCGGCGCTGCCGAAATCGACCTGCGCGAGCGCCGTGCCGTTCGGGCTCCCGAGCCCGGTGCAGGCGTCCCAGCCCTTCGCCGCCGCGAAGCTGCCGTTGTTTCCCACGAGGATATCTCTGAACGCCGCCGGGTTCGCGTACAGCTTGGGATTCACGTATCCGGCAGAGGTCGCTTTCGCGGCGTTGATCCGTGCCATCAAAGCGGCCCACAACGGCGCGACCGCGCTCGTCCCTCCGAACGTCGTCTCCGTTCCGTCTACGCGGACGACGTATCCCGTTTGCGGGTCGGCATCGCCGCTCACGTCGGGGACGCCGCGCCCGGCGAGCGGCGTGCTCGCGCCCTGGCTCGTGAGCGTCTGCAATCCGGTTTGCCACGTGGGAGGCGGGAACACGGCGCTCACCCCGCCGCCCGTCGCGCCGCCGGACGCGCCGTCGTTCCAGGCCGATTCGCTCGAGATCGTTCCGTTGGAGGCGACGAGGCTCGTCCCGCCGCAGGCGAGCGCGAACGGGCTCGAGGCGGGGAAGTCCACGTGGTCGCCGCTCTCCCCGTCGCTCGAACCGTTGTCGCCCGAGGCGGCGCAGACCGTGACCCCCAATGCCGCCGCGGCCTGAAAGGCTTGATCGAGCGCCGTCCTCGCCTGCGCCGTCCAACCGTCTTCGGGAGCACCCCAGCTGATCGAGATCACGTTCGGTTTGTTCTCGGCGTCGTGGGCGGCCGTCGTCACGGCGTCGAGGAAGCCTGCGTCAGTATTCGGCGCGAAGTACACGACGATCTTCGCGAGCGGCGCGATCGAGCCGGCAACTTCGATATCGAGCACGACCTCGCCGTCGGGCCCGTCCGCGGAACCCGTCGGCGCATTCGTTGCGCCGTCGACCGAGACGCTGGAGACGAGCGGCGGCGCGATCTTCAGCTCCGCGAAATACTGCGTGAGGTCGGTTTCCGCGTAGCCGCCGCCTAGCTCGATGAGCGCGATTGTCTGCCCCTGCCCGCCGCCCGCCGGGAATGCGTACAAATCCGCGACTTGCGGCGGCGTGTAGGAGGCAGGCGCCGCCGCAGATTCCGCAGCGCCGCCCCTTCCCGCATCGAGAATCCGGAAGTGTGGTTTGGCTTGCGGGCGGTTGTCGAGGCCGAGCACCGCTTCCACGATGCCGTCGAGCGCATCGGGCAAAAAGACGGTCCCCGTGCGCCCGCGATACGAGCCGCCTTCGTACTCGTAGCGGTTGAGCTTCACGCCGAACGCCGCTTGGAATTGCGCCACCGTGCCGGCGAGGATGACCGTCCGGCGCGCCGCGTCCGACCGGACGATCGCGAGGCCGTGCCCGGTCGCGAAGGCGGCGACCGCCGCGAGTTCCGCGGGGTCGGCGCCGAACTGCTCCGCGAACGCTTCCCGCGTCAGGTTCGCGGCCCGGGGATCGGCGGCCGCGAGCCGGGCGACGTGCGCGTCGAACGCGCCGGCGGCTTTGCGGCGGACGATGACCGTGACTTGGAGGCGTTCGGAGAGATCGGCGGGGCCGACCTCGCGCGCCCCCGCCATCGGCTCTTTGTGGCTGGCTGCAAGCGGCTTGGACATCGGAATCCACCTCCCCCAACGGTAGCCGGCGCTACGAATCCGTCCCGGGCGGAAGGTCCTCCTGCTTGGCCGTATCTCCTCCAGGGATGCACCGCGCATTGCTCAAATCCGAAATGCGTGCGCGCCCGTAGCTCAAATTGGATAGAGCGAGGGACTCCTAAGCCCTAGGTTGCTGGTTCGATTCCAGTCGGGCGCACCACCGAACTCGAGCCGAAGAAGAATCCGCGGCGTTCCAGGCGGAAGAAGCGCGCGTGGACACCCTTGCGTCCGATCTGTGGCGTACGCTCGTCGGCGTGCTTCGCTTGCAGGGCGGGGCGTTCACCGGCGATTTCGCGCTCCCGCACCCGGCGGCCGTCGCCGTGGCGGTCGTGCTTGCCGCCGGGTTCTCGGAAGCGGTCTCGCAGAGCGTCGTCCTGTTCGCGAACCGCGTCAAGCCGCTACGGTTCGTCTTCAGCCTGGCGGTGAACGTGCTGTTGTTCGCGTTCGGATACGCGTTCGCGGTCGTCGCGACGTGGGCGATCGTATCGCTGCCGGGGCAAGCGCACGTCGCGCTGCCGGCGCTCGCGCTCGTCTTCGCGCTCAGCTACGTGCCGCTGCTCTTCGCGTTCTTGGGCGCGCTGCCGTATCTCGGTCTGCCGATTCTGTGGGTGCTGCGGATCTGGCACCTCTTGGCGATTGTCGTCGGCGTTGCCGCGGTCGCGCAGGTCTCGCTCTTCGTTGCGTTCACGTACGTGGGCTTCGGCTGGATCGTGCTGACGATCGCCCAGCAGACGTTCGGAAAACCGGTCGCCCAACTCGGCGAACGCATCCTCGATGCGGTCGCGGGCGTTCGCTTGACGGGGAGCGAGCAGGTCGCGGTCGCGCGCAAGCGCCCCGGCGCCGCGTCGCCCTCGGTGAGCGCCGGCGCGGCGAGCGCGCCCGCGGCGGGAGAAGGCGTCGCCGTCGCCTCACGCTCGCATTCGAATCGATGGATGGCTCTCGCCGGAATCGCCTTCATCGCGTGCGTCTCGTACGTGGTGGCCCTTTCGCTCGGTCCGATGCGCGGGGCGATCTTCTCGCTCGACCGGCAGGCCCCGATCTACCTGCGGCTCCCGCTCGATCTCGCGTGGGTCGCGCTCGTCGGGATCATCGTCGCGGGCTTCATGGCGCCGGTCGAGACGCTCGGCTGGTGGGCGGGCTGGTACGGCGACGAGATCGACAGGGGCCCCGCGGAGCGCGAGAACGGCCAAAGCTCGCAGAGCGCTCCAAGTTCCGGCGAAATCGTCTCGCGCTACATCGTCTATCTCGACGGGATCGAACAGTCGAGCGGCCGGTACACGCCCGACGTCGAGCGATTCCTCGATTCGCTCGCGCCGCTGTTGCCGAAAGACGTGCGGCTCGTGCGCGGCATCATGACGTATTCGGTGCTGAACCGGCCGCTCGACGACGATCCGATCCTCGCGCGCTTCTGGGTCTTCGTCGACAAGCTGCGTCTGAAGAATCCTGCGAGCCTGCTCGGGATGTTCGTGAACTTGCGCAACGTCCTGATCGTCGCCGTCTCGGCGGATCAACGTTACGGTCCGCTCTACAACTACGGCATCGCGCAGGTCATCTACGACGCGTTGATCGAGAACGGCTACCGCCGCAACAGCGGCACGCCGCTGACGCTGATCGGCTACAGCGGCGGCGGACAGATGTCCGCGGCGTCGGCGGCGTTCCTCAAGCGCGCGCTCGACGCGCCCGTCGACGTGATCTCGCTCGGCGGCGTGATCAGCGGCGATTGCCGGGTCCTGGAACTCGAACACCTCTACCATTTCGTCGGCGACAAGGACGGCATCGAGCGCTTGGGGCCGATCATGTTTCCATCGCGCTGGAAGATCTCGGTCCTCTCGTATTGGAATCGCGCGCTGAGGCTCGGGCGGTTGACGCAGTTCTCGCTCGGGCCGGTCGGGCATCAAGTCCCCGGCGGGATGATGGATCCCGTCGCGCGGCTCCCCGACGGGCGCACGTTCCTGCAGCAGACGCTCGACTACATCACGCGCGTCCTTGCGGGGAATCTCGTGACCGCCGCTCCGGGCGCCGTTGTCGAGCGGAGCAATTACGAGCGCTACGTGCAGGCGCCGTGGAACCGGCCCGAATTCTATCCGCTCGACGCGCGCGTCGACGCCGAGCACTTCCGCCCGATCGGCGAGTGGATGGGGCGTCTGATTTTGCCCAAGCGCGAAGAGCGCGCGCTCGTCGGCGGCGCATGGTTCGAAATCCATCACGCGAGCGACGAGCATCGCGACCTCGTCGGGAAGACGGTGAAGCTGCGCTGGAGCGATGCGCCGCGCGTGCGCGCGTTCGTCCGCGCCGTCACGCGCGACGTCCACTTCAGCGCGCAGGCCGAATACACGAGCCGCTACGGCGGCTTGATCCAGCCGGTGCGCCTCGATCATCGGCTGCTCGTCGATCCCCTCGAATCGCTCGCCGGGGCGCGCCCGCTCGACGATATGCTCGTGATGCTGGCAGGCCCCGTCGAAGTCGAGCCGGGCGGAGAGATCGTGCGGATCTCGAGGCAACCGGTCCAGATCAGCGGCCGCCACTACGCGCTCGTGCGCTTCCTAGCGCCGTTCGGCGACGACCGTTACACGGTCGCCCACTTCAACCGGGAGACGCGCGAATTCGACGGCCCGCGCGAGACGTTTCGCCTGCCCCCCGTCGTCACCGACGTCGAAGGGCGCGAGCCCTCGAGTCCGCGCGGCATCGAACACACGCCGCTCAACGCCGCGGGCTGGTACGCGTACGGCTCCCCGGACGCGAACGGACTCTTCGTCGTCACCGCACTCGCCCCGCGCGCGCTCGTCGGCCTGCAACCGGAGCGCATCGTCCCCAGCGGCAACGGCGACGAGTGCCGCTACGTCCACCGCATAAGCTGGCCCGACGTCGTCGCGAGCAAAGGCACGACGCTTTCCGTCCGCCTCGGCGACGAAGATTGGAAACTCGGCGACAGCGCGCTCGTGGTGCACGTCTACGGCGGCATCGGCGGAAAACAAGGCGAAGCCGTCGCCGCAAAGCCGTTCTACGCCGGCCATTTCGCATTCGGCTCCGCCGAAGTGGTGCACGATCCCCTCGCCGGCGAGCCGCGCTTCGACATCGTCTACCGCCAGGTCTACGCGCACAACCGCGACGGAATCGTCGCGGGCGCCATCCACTGGTCGCGCTACCTCGGAGACCGCCAATTCGGCTGGTCCGGCCTGCGCCCGGTCTGCGACGTGCTGTTGAAAGCCGAAGGTTTCCGGCTCGACTCGTTCATCGATCAACTCGACGCGCTGACGGCGCGCTACCGCATCGGCAACGGCACGGGCGCGAGCTACGTCTCCGCGTTCAACAACTGCACGCAGGACTCGTGCCGCGCGCTCCTCGCAACGCTTCGCCGGGTCGACCGTCTCGCCGCCCCCGGCACCTCCAGGCGCGACATCCTCGGCCTCACGCGCGACCTGCGCCGCTGCCTCCAACCGTTCGGCCAACCCGCCCGCCCCGGGACCGGCAACGAATTCAGCCTCGACAGCACCTTCGAAGACGGCCTCCTCGACCAGCTCCGCGTCGTGCTCGGAAGCTGGCGCCTGATCTTCCCGCGCATCGCGAGCAACACGATCGTCGAGGCCTTCCTGAAGCACGGCGCCTCCGGCTGGGTCCTAGGCACCGACCAGCTCGGCGACCGCCCGGAGATCGAGCCCGTGGTCCCGTTTGCGCTGTGACCGGGTGCGCCGCGCCGGGGCTGGGCGGCACGCCTGCCACCGCATGCTTTGAGGCAGGCCGGCTTATGGCGAGCGTTTACACGTGCTCTTGACGTCGACCGTCTTGCCGACCTTCGTTCTGAAGCTGTATTCCGTTGTCATGACGTCGCCGTTGAGCGCCACCTTCTGGTCGGTAAAGGAGGCGGCGTCCCCTTGCGGTTTCTGAAGCGCGGCGTCGTGCCAGATCCAAGTGTTGCCGTGCGGACCGGCCGACGTTGTCATGTCGTAGCTTCCCTCGTCGTCGATGTAGATGTCGACCCAGCGCTTTTGAGACGCGTCGTAGGTGTAGTACTCCGTCGACGTGACCTTGTGCGGGTACCAGGCGGAAGGCTCGCTGATCCCCTTATTGACGATCCAGCTGCCCGAGGGATCGAGCGAGAACGTGTAGGTGCTCGCGACGGCGGCCGGGCGGCGCGAGCTCTTCGTCGAGCAAGACCAGGAGCCGATGAGACCTTTCATGGCAGTCAGGTCGGGCTTCGGCGGAGCGGGGATCGGCGACGCCGTCGACTGGGCGGCGACCGGTGCGGCGCTCGCCATGGCGCATAGGAGTCCGGCAAGGGGAAGGAGATTTCTCAATGCTGATTCCTCCAATAGACGCGCGTGGGGGAGCGCTCGATTCGGTCCGGACGTGGAAAGGCCTCGCAACGGGCTTTTTCCGCAACGGACGGGTCCGCGGCTTGCGCGCTGCGAGTTCGGGGCCGCTGACGATGCCGCCGGCACCTCTCGCACTGCTAGAGGCTCCCTGTCCTACATCGTTGCTAGCTCCGCTTGAGAGCATCAAGCGGGTGACCGGGCAGCGGTCAAGCGCGATCGTGCTGGATTACGTCGCGGCGGCAACGCTCGACGACGATCCGCCGCCGTTGGAAATCGCGGCTGATCACTCCGAAGCGCAATCGCGAAGCGTCATTGCCTCGCCGCGTAGAGAGCTGACGCGCCGCGTGAGGATCGATATGTCCGACGCTCTCGCGCCGTTATGGCCTCGGCGAAGACGGTGAAATACTGTATAATCACTAGATGACGTGTATCATTTGCCGTAGTGAAAAGCAGCCTAGCCCCGAGCACGTCATCCCGCGCGCCCTCGGCGGTTCGTTCGTGATTTACCGAGTTTGCCACCAGTGCAATAGCAAGCTCGGAGCTCGCGCGGTTGATCAGGGGCTCATCGAACATGCCTCAGCGGTCGAGCGCCGCATCGCCTTACAGCTCGCCGGTAACAGCGGCAAAGTTCCGGATCCCGTCGCGGAGGCGATACGCAGGCCCATCCCAACCGGCATCCCCAACGTTAACGTCCGTCTCGCGCGCAAGGGCGGGGCCTACCACGTGCATGTCGAGCGGCATACGAAAGTAACCTTAACGGAACACCCCGATGGTACGACCCGGCTTGACCTCAACTTCATAGTTGACGGCGCGGACGAAAAGGACGCCGAGATGTACCTCAAGAGCGCGCTCCGGAAAGAGGGCATCCACGATGACGGCCTCCTCGACGAGATCTGCGCGACGGTGCTACCGCAGTTGGAGCTGCGCGCCGGCCCGACGACCATCGGTGTCCCGGTCAGAAAGAACGAGGGCGGCCATCATCTCGGGTTGACGAAAATTGCCTACGAGATGGCGCATCACTGGCTCGGGGACGCTTGGCTCGACGATCCTGTCGCCCATACCATGCGGAGCGCCCTGCTCGGCCACAAGAGCGCCGGTGGGATGTTCAAGATCGGAGACGGCACCACCATCGAGCGGCCAAGGGTGACCAGCGACCCGACAGTACGGTTCGAGGAACTCCCGCTGGGCTACGATCCCGTCCGCACGAGTTTAATGGCGCTCTACCCGATTGAAAACAGCTTGTTCGTCTGCGTTTGGTTGCTCGACGCGTTTTCGGCGATGTTTCTTGTCACGGAGAATGCCGCGGCTTACCCGCAGCCTGAGTATGACGCTGTTGGGATGGACGTGCTGGTTCGGCGGTTCGAGGAGTTCCGGAGCGTGATGCCTTCTTCTGCCCGCACAGGCCTAAGGCAACCCTTTTAGAGCGCGACGAAAGGGTAGTAAGAGGGCATGCTCTGCGGGCGTTTTTTCGGCATCGATCGCTTCGCCTCTCAGTCCAAAACGGGGGCGCCCCATGTTGTTATGTGATGTGCAAGAGGTCCCGTTCTGAACGCGGATAACGGGGGTGACACTACTAGCAGCCCGATGCTCCGGCGCGAGAGGGGTTGAATGCTTAGGCTTAGATCGTTCTTCACATTCCTTGGGCTTGTCTTCGCGCTCTGCATAACACGGGCTGACGCCCAAACTGCGCTGAGCAGATCAGACGGAAACCCTTGTCATGAGATCTCGTTCTCCAAAGGAATTGTCGCGGAATCTCTTGATAACGCCATTGCGCTAGAAGACCTCGGCTTCTTGCAGCTTGGGTGCGGAATTGCCACGGAAAAGCTGAGAACTGCCCGTGCGAGCGCCGCCGCGTGCGACTTAGAGATCGCCGCTGGTGATTCATTTGCGAACGCCGCAGCTTTGCGGCTCTCGGGAGGGCCAGTCGTGTCAGGAGAACACCAGACGTCGGAGCAATTGCGCGAAAGCAATGCGGTAGAAGAATGGAGCCATGCGATTGCTGCGTACTTTCGGGCGACGAGTTCATGCGGCTACGGGTCCGACAAGACGTCCCTTGCCGCACAAAAGGAAAGAAATGCTATCGAGCGACGACTCGAAGGAGTCTATCGTATGGTAAGGTGATACTGTGGAGAGCGAGGCTTTTGTGCGAGTCTATGAGGCGTTACCTAAGCGCCTCTGGATCGAAGCAACGTTCTGGGCTGCGGCGTAGCGCAGTTTAGCCTGTGCCTGGCGGCCTAAACGTCGTCCACTCGCTCCAATCGCAGCCGACGCCACGAACCCGCACCTTCACAATGCAATCGTGCCAACAGGTGCCAGCGGGAATGCTGTATACCGTTGAAGCGATGGTACCGCGCGCTAAATCCAGGCCACCGATTTGTTCAAGAGCCTTGATTTGCGGCACCGGTTCCTGGTCAATGTTCACGACGGTCCCGAGTAAGCTTTCATTCGGCCTCCCTGGAAACTCGGTGCCACTAATTTGCAGAATCGTTTCCCAACCGTCGAGGCGCACCGCCTTTTGACCAGCGTTCCGTATATCTACGGTAGTTTGAGTAACCCACGTATCGGGTTCACTTCCACTGTGGCAGAATGCCGCAAGGATCGTCGCCGAAAGTTTGGGCCGCGTGTCTCTCTCTGCCTCCAGGTCGGCAACGCTCTGGTTGTGCTGTTCACGCTCAAACTTCCAGGCATCGTAAGATGCAAAGATAGCGGCAATCACCAACCAAGACACCGGGAGCCAAACCTGTGCGGTCTGCAGGTTCGCCGCCGTCGCAGCGTAGCGCGCGCCATCCGCCTTCGCGGCAACCGAAGCGTTCATTGCGAGCAGCGCTACGAGGGCTTCAAGCACGACAATGTACCAAGTACTTGTAACTCGGCGAGCCCAATGGGCCAGCCAAGCTCTTACATAGGCTCCGACACTCACCGGGAGACTCGCCATCGCTTCCAAGAATAGCACCCCAAGCGAACGGCCCTCGCCAGGTGAGCTCCTACCAAGCGATGGCGGTCGAGGACAATCCCGGGCAGCCTCGAGCGGGGGTAGTGGGACTCGAAGCACTCAAATGATGATTTGAGCCCGTCGCGCATCGCTAGCAACCTCTCGCGGCCTGGCCGGCGAGTCGCTGCGCTCTTGCCGCCGCGGTCACGATCGGGTTGCCGGTGGACGCGCTCGAAAGCCGAGGCAGCCGTATGTGGAGCACTGCAAGTGCGGAGATTAGGCCTCGTAATCTCCGCACTTCCTGCGGCGAAATAGGGTTTGAGCATAATCTCCGCAAGAGATACGGAGATTATGGCATATATCCACGAACGGAACGACTGGCCTCAGTTTCGGCTCGACCAAGGCAAGCTGACCGCGAAGCTAGCCGCCGTGCGGCACCTCCAGGGCCGCTTGCTCGGCCGGATGGAGGAACTCGGCTTCACGTTGCGAGCCGACGCGACTGTGCAAAGCCTGACGGAAGAGATAGTCAAATCGAACGAGATCGAAGGCGAGAAGCTAGACAAGAATCAAGTGCGCTCGTCGATCGCGCGCCGCCTTGGCGTGGATATCGGAGGCCTAACGCCGGCGGACCGCAACGTAGAGGGCGTGGTCGAGATGATGCTCGACGCGACACAAAAGTATGACGAGCCGCTCACGAAGGCGCGGCTTTTCGCCTGGCACGCAGCGCTCTTCCCGACGGGACGCAATGGCATGCGCAAGATTACCGTCGGCGCATGGTGCAAAGATAATGCCGGTCCGATGCGCGTGGTTTCGGGTCCAATCGGGCGCGAGAAAGTCCACTATGAAGCGCCATCCGCCGCGCGCGTCGATAAAGAAATGCGCGCATTCCTGCACTGGTTCAACGACGAAAAAGAAGACGATCTCGTTATGAAGGCAGGAACCGCGCACCTGTGGTTTGTGACCATCCATCCGTTCGATGACGGTAACGGCTGGGCTCGGCCCTGGATCGGGAGCCAGGAATTACTGTGGATGTCGCCCGATGAAGGCAGACGGAGAAATCCACAATGCGAAAGAGCCGCTTCACCGAGACCCAGATCGTCCAGATCCTCGCCGAGCATGATGCCGGGGCGTCCATGGCTGACCTTGGGCGCCGCCACGGCGTCCACGCGAACACGATCCGGTTGTGGCGTCAGAAGTACGCCGGCATGAATGCGACCGATCTTGCCCGCCTCAAGCAGCTCGAGGCGGAGAACGCGCAGATGCAGCGCATCATCGCCCGGCAGACCGTCAAGATTGACGCGATCGAGGAGCTGTTACGAAAAAACTCCTGGAGCCTTCCCGGCGAGCCGAAGCCGTGAAGGCGCTCCAAGCGCTCGGCCTGAGCCAGCGCGAGGCGTGCACGATCGCACGTGCGCGCCGCCGCTCATCGCGCGAAGTTCCCAGCCGCAAGGCGCAGGAAGATGCACAGGTAGCCCTGCGCCTGACGGAACTTGCGCAAGAGCATGCGGGACACGGATGCCGGCGACTCTACTTCGACTACGAGCGTGACGCACGGCCCGGCGATGACTACATGAACCACAAGCGATTTCGCCGGCTCTACCGGCTTGCGGGTTTGCAGATAGGCCGCCGTCATCGCCGCGGTCGCGCGAAGATCGTTCGCGGCCGAAGCCTTCGCCGTGCGGTTCGGCCCTTTGAGGGTTGGACGATGGACTTCATGCACGACCGCCTCTTTAACGGGCGCTCTTTTCGCGGGCTCACGGTCATGGATGAGTTCAGCCGGTCAGGCCTGGCTCTTGAGGCTGCGTATTCGTTTCCCAGCCGATCAGTCGTCAAGGTTCTTGACGATCTCGGCGCCGTGTACGGCTATCCCAAATACCTGCGGATCGACAATGGCACGGAGCTAACATCGAAGATCATGCAGCAGTGGTCCGAAGACCATTGCGTTGAGTTGCTCTTCATCCAACCGGGCAAGCCGACGCAGAACGCCTATATCGAATCGTTCAACTCACGGGTCCGCTCGGAGTTCTTCAATGCCCAATGGTTCCGCTCGGTGCTTGAAGCTCGCGGTGCAGCCGACGCATGGCGGCACCGTTACAACACGACCCATGCTCATAGCGCACTGCACTACCAAACCCCCGAGGAGTTCCTCGGGACCTACGAAACTATCCCCACCCCACAGAAATCACTGGCTGCATAACAGGGCCGAGCCCACACCCTGGCTGGACTGGTTCTTGGGATGCCTCGGTCGTGCTTTCGAAGGAGCAGACTCTGGCCTAGCTGCCGTTCTAGCCAAGGCACGTTTTTGGCAGCGCTACCGGACGGCATCGCTTAACGAACGCCAGCGGCTGATGATGAACAAGCTGCTAGAGGGATTCAAAGGCAAGCTCACCTCATCGAAATGGGCGAAGATCGCCAAGTGCTCGCCGGATACGGCACTGCGCGATATCAACGGTCTTATTCGCCGAGGCATCCTCATAAAGGATGCCGCTGGTGGCCGAAGCACGAGCTATTCACTGGTTGACGCAGCCGCCTAATTGCGTCCACGGAACCGGGCCAGCTTCAGAATGCCGATATTGTGTTCGATGGAGACCGGCGCGGCTGCGAAGATCGGCGCGTCCGACGGCGCTGCCGGCGGTATAGGGTTATATGGGTTCACCGGTTCCGGGGAGCGCCGCGCTCGTCGTCAATACGGGCTCGCGCTTCGGCGACGACGGCTTCCAGCTGATCTGCCGCGAGCTGATCGCGCGCGGCATCGATCTCGCCGCCGCCTATCCCGTGCGGAAGGCGCGCCATATGGTGAAGGTCGTCGAGCACGAAATCGCCGCGGGGCGGCGGCTCATCATCCTCGGCGGCGGCGACGGCACGGTAACGATGGTCTCGCATTGCTTCATCGGCAAGGATGCCGTGATGGGCCTCTTGCCGCTCGGCACCGGGAACAGCTTCGCTCAAGGCCTGGGGCTGCCGCTGGATTTCGGAGCCGCCGCCGACACGCTCGTGCAGGGCAAAGTCGCCGCCATCGACCTCGGGATCGTCAACGGGCACGCCTTCGCCAACTTCACGACACTCGGGCTCTCGACGGTCGTCGCGCGCACGACGCGGCCGCTGCTCAAGCGGATTCTCGGCCCGATCTCGTACGTGCTGACCGGGCTACTCTTGGCACGGCGGTATCGCCCCTTCGACTGCAGGATCGTAGCCGACGACGGCCCGTATCGCTTCCGGACGCACCAGCTCGTCATCGCGAACGGCCGCGTCTTCGGCGCGACGCCGATCCATCCCGATGTGCGCGGCGACAACTATCCTGACCGCCCGCATTGACTCGCCAGAAGTGCTACCCATGACTGCTCGTTGCCTCACCAAAACTGTTACCCGCCGGGCTGCTCCGGCGGGAGCTAGACGTCAGAGTGAGGCGGATCAGTATGGCAACGCGGAAGGAACTGCTCGCGGCGGTGATCATGCGGTACGGGGCGGCGGCCACGGCAGAGAAGGCCAGGATCCTGGACGAATTCACCGCGGTAACCGGCTATCATCGAAAGCACGCCATCCGGCTTCTGAACTCTGACGCCCCTCCGGCGCGGCCGAAAACGCCGCGCAACCGGATCTATGACGAGGCCGTACAACAGGCGCTCATCGTCCTTTGGGAAGCCAGCGATCGGCTTTGCGGGAAGCGCCTCAAGGCGTCGATACCGATCCTGATCAGCGCGATGGAGCGCCACGGTCACCTCGATTTGCATCCGTCGGTCAAGGAGCGGCTCCTGCAGGTCAGCGCCGCGAGTATCGATCGCCTCCTGAGCGGAACGCGGAGGCACATCGACGGCAAACGTCGTCGAAAGTCCGGCATTGGTCTCGCCATCCGCCGCGCCATCCCGGTGCGCACCTTCAGCGACTGGGGAGACCCGCCGCCAGGGTTTTTCGAAGTCGACATGGTCGAGCATTGTGGGGGCGCCAAGACCGATGGGAATTTCGTGCACACTCTCGTTCTCACCGACATCGCGAGCGCCTGGACCGAGTGTGTCCCGATGCCGATGCGGAATCAGTCGCTGATCGCCGAAGCTCTGGACGCCGCTGCGTCCAACATCCCTTTCACGATGCTCGGTGTAGATACCGATAACGACAGCGCATTCATCAACCAGACGATCGTCGATTACTGCGACGAGCGTGGCCTCGCTCAGACGCGATCCCGGCCCTACCGGAAGAACGATCAGGCTTGGGTGGAGCAAAAGAACGGCGCGGTGGTACGCAAGCTCGTCGGATACGAGCGTCTCGCCGGCCTTGATGCGACGCGTGCTGTGGCGAACCTTTATGCGGCTTCGCGATTATACATCAACTACTTTCAGCCGTGTTTCAAGCTGAAATCAAAGAGACGCGACGGCGCTCGCGTTGAGAAGAGGTATTACTCTCCGGCAACGCCGTATGCGCGGCTCATGGATTCTTCTCACGTGAGTGCCGCCGTCAAAACAAAACTCAAGGGTGAGTGCGACGCGCTCGACCCGGTGGCGCTTCTCCGTGACGTCCGCGCAGCCCAACAGGAACTCCACGAGATGGTCTCTCGCGCAACAGCGGAGCCCAGAAACGTTGGAACTCCGGTTGACTTTCAAACGTTTCTTTCGAGTCTTGCTACGGCTTGGAAGAGCGGCGAGGTGCGCCCGACGCACCGGCCAAAGGCTGCAGCACCGAGGTGGTGGCGCACGCGCAGGGACCCGCTAGCGGAGATTTGGCCTGCGTTCGAGCAATGGCTCCTCGACGATCCCACCCTAACTGCGAAGGATCTGCTCGAACGGTTGCTGTCAACGTCGCCTGACGCGGCAATGAATAGCGCACAATTGCGCACGCTTCAGCGACGTATCAAGGTGTGGCGCGCGGATCGAGCCAAATATCTGATCCTCGGTCGACATTCTGGCGAAGGTGCAGCGACGTGTGCAGATTCGGTGAGCACCTGATCCTTGGAGATCGTCGCACCGATGCAATCAATCACCTCGAGCTAATCGATAGGTGACTTATCGATATAACCGCGCAGGTAACCGAGTCTCTCCCACGCCATGTATTCGACAACGCTGCGACGCAAACGAGGAGCTGTCAGGACGGAGATGCACTCCGCCTCGGTCCAATCGTCACCGTGATTCCCTGCGCTGCGCTCTTCATGGGCTAACGAATCTTTCGGAAGGCGGCGCCGCCGTGGCTCGTTACTATGGCTGTGACGCATAACTCCCTGAACATATGCTCACGGTCGCGATGATGTCAAGTATGCGGCGAACGCGCGGCGGTGGATAGCATGGATGAGCTCCGCGTGCAAACGCCATGTCAAAGCCGACGGCTCATCCACCCTTTCCACCGCTCTGCTGCTGCTACTTCGGGTGGGACAACGAGGAACGAGCAGGGGACGACAACAACCAGCCGGGTAACACCATTACCTGAGGCAACACGACCGGCCAAGATAATTGTCGCCGGCCACCGATGCGCGCGTCGACGAGGGGCTCCTCACCGTCTTCGCTGTCCCGGGGGCAAGCCGGGATTCGATCCGTGAAACATGGGAGGCGCTGCTCACCGACCGCCAAGCCGATTTGAAAGGCGCCCTCTTCATTGCGACCAAGCGGCTGACGCTCCGGACGAAGCCGCGACGCGCGATCGCGTTAGACGGAGAGATCGTGACGCGCACGCCCGCGACATACTCCGTCGCCCCGCGCGCGCTCAAGATCATCGTCCCGCTCGCATTCTGCGAGACGCCGCGCTAGTGCGGCACGAGTTCGCCTATGCGCTTGCCGGCGTCTCGAGCCTCGCCGTGACGTTCGCGCTCGGGCTCGCTACCCGCGAAGGGCGGATGTTCCCGCTCGACGCGCGAGCGGAGCGTGCGTTCTACGGCAAAGGCGTGCCGCTCGCGTGGTTCTTCACGGCGAGCGGTTACGGCTCGGTCCTCTGCGCGATCTTCGCGGGAAGCTTTGCGCTCGTCCTCGCGCTGCACCGCTCGTCGATCGAACTCGGAGCGCTCGCCCTGACTCAACTCGTCTCGCAAGGCCTCATCGCACGCTTCAAGCGCCGCTTCAAGCGCGTGCGTCCGACGAATTGGCTGATCCATCGAGAACTCGACTCTTCTTTCCCGAGCGGCCACGCGACGACGGCAGCCGTCACGTTCGCGGGTTTCGCGTTGCTTGGCCTGCGCTCGTCATTCCCGCACGAGGTAAAGCTCGGACTCGCCGCCGTCTGCGCGCTGTTCGTCCTCGGAATAGGCTGGTCGCGCATCGTCCTCGGCGCGCACTATCTCTCCGACGTCTGCGGCGGTTACGCGTTCGGGGCCGCCTGCCTCTTCGCGATGGTCGCGCTGCTCGAAGCCTTCGCCGTCTAAGCGCTAAACGTCGAGATACGCCTTTTTCACCAGGCGAGGCTCGATTCGTGGAGGCGGTCGACACTGCCGATCCATGCAAACTCTGCGAGGCAAGCGCCAGCTCTAATTCTCCATAACGATGGGAATCTTGCTCGGCAAGCTGACGCGGGCGACCGCGATAACATGATCCGCCGCTCCGTAGGAGACATCGAGCGTGCCGTCGGCGCGCAAATCGGTCGCCGATGGAAACACGACGTCGTTGACCACGCCGTTACGCTCGTACGGCGCGTTCGGCTCGAGGATCGGCTCCGGCGTGCGGTAGAGCACACGAGACGGCCGATCTCCGTCGAGAATCGCGACGCCCATGCAGTACCGCGGACGGCCGCCCGGAGCCGAGACGGCGTGATACGTCAAGACCCACCCGTAGGGAAGCCGTACCGGCGGGGCACCGGTGCCAACCTTCAGCGCTTCCCACGACCGCTCGGGTGCCATGACTCGCTCGTGCCGTCGAACCGAGGTCAAGCTTGCGATGTCCGCGACGGCGGCTTTGGCGGGAGTGTACGAGATCCAAATGTTCTGCTGCGTCTCGTCGCCTCCCGGCGGCTTCATCGTTACCGTTCCGATACGATGACGTTTGAAGTGTACGCGCGTGGTTGGCCGGTGCAGGAACGCGAACGACGGAACGCCGTGGGGATCGGAGACGACCTCAGAAAAGATTGCGCCGTCTTTGTTGCCGCAGGTACTGAGATCCGGGCCGGGGACCATGGGTTCATAGCGCAGAACGCCGAGGCGTTGCCAAGTCACGAGGTCCGACGAGACGGCGACCGCGATTCGCGGCTCGTACGGGATGAAGGCCGTGTACGTCATCACGTATCGCTTGAGCGCGGGCACGTACACGACGCGTGGATCTTCCACGCCGCCGCCCCCTGCGTTGACCTCATACGATTCGTGCGGCTCGAGTGCGATGCCGAGCCGCACCACGCCGACCGGCGTCCCGCCGTCGAAACGTACGCGGGCGTGCCCGATCCGCGAATAGTTGCCTTCGGCGATGAGACGTGGAAAGAGATGCATCTCACCGTCCGCAGAACGCACGCCGCCCGGGTTGAGGACCCCCCATGCCTCGTGCGGCTGATCTGCCTGCGAGTTCATGATCACGCCGAGCCGCGTCGCCGTGAAATCGAGCCCGGCTGCTCTTGACCCCATGATGCTGAACCTCGAGAGCGCATGCGTTGCGGTGTGCACACTTGCCGCGCTCAACGAGTCGCCCGTTTGCGCGTTGCCGGGCGTATCGAGAAGGCAGGCTCTCAGTATAGCCCTCACGGCGGCCGTGGGGTATCGTGAACCCAGGGGATATGAGCGGCACGTAGCGACGCCCAACTTTCCCCCAAGTAGAAATGTCCGGTTGCTTGGTCGAAGCTTCCACTACGGAGCTTCTTATCGCGAGCACGAACGGGCGCCCGGGTCACCGCCGTCTACAGACGTGGCGGGACTTCTGGATGTCGTGGCCGTCTAGCGGCACGCGAAGGCGACGGCCGTCGAGAGCTACTGCGGTGCCGCCGCGGCCATTTGCGCCGCCGCGAGCGGTCCCGGCAGATCAGAGTCGAGCGCTGACCGGCCCCGCTTCCACCTACGCCGTAAGCGCGACGAGCGCCTGGCGCAAATCGGTGAAGGCCCCGATCGCGCCGACCTTTTGCGCAAAGTCAGGGGCGAACCGGTAGGCCGGGCCCCCTAAGACGATCTTCGGAGCACGCTCGCCGAACTCGCTGCGCACGGCATGCACCAACTCGACGACGGACGACAAATTGGCGATGAGCGACGTCGAGATTCCCAGGAAGTCGGCTGAAACCTCACGGATGGCGCTGATGATTGCGGAGTGCGGTAAATTGCTCCCGAGAAAACGCACCGTCCAGCCCTCCGCCTCCAATGCATCGGCAACGAGATTGGCGCCGACTTGATGGAGCTCCCCGGCAACGCCGGTCACGACGATGCTGCCGCGATCGTTCACCGAGGGAGATAGCCTCTCGTAAACCGCGGCGACTGCATACTGCGTGATCGCCGTCGCTATGTGTTCCTGTGCGACGCTGATCTCGTTCGCCTCCCAAAGCTCGCCGACGCGGCGCAGAGATTTTGTGAAGACATCGACGTAGAGGTCCAAGTGCGTGTTTCCGGCCCGCAGGGCCTCGTCGACGATCTTTAGCGCGGCTTGACGCTGACCGCTCAGGATCGCGGCGAGGAAGACCTCTCTTGTCTCACCGAGCACGTCGCTCGCCTGCTCGGTGCCGCAACTCGTCTCAACTTCAACGCAGGCTTGCCGGCCTAGGGTGAGATACGGTTGAACGGCCTCGCGCTCCAGCGGGAGGAGCAGCGGAGAGATGTGCCGTTCAAGTTGCGCGAGGTTCTCTTCAACCGAGTGCGCTGCGATCCCACGCGCACCGAGCATCCTCGTCGTCCAGCGCGCGTAGCCGACGAACGCGCCGGTCGAGCCGGCCTCGATCGCTCCGGCGAGATACTCCATGTGAAAGCCCGCGTCTTCGATGCCTAGCCTGCGGCCGCGTTCGCCATAGCGGACATCCCAATCGGGATGGTTTTGAAAGAACTCGTCGGTGATCGCTTGCGCGATCCGGCCTTTGAAGGAAAGGAGCTTGCGGGCGAGCTCCGACGGCTCTGAAACATGATGCTGCAGCACTGCGAAGCCTTCCGTTTCGGCTTTAGGCCTGGCCGATGTAATCGATCTCGACGCGGTTTCGGCCGGCGTTCTTGGCTCGATACAATGCCGCGTCTGCGCGAGCGACGATCTGATCGGGAGTTTCGCCTGTCCTGAAGCTCGCGATCCCAAGGCTGATCGTTATCTGTGTAGGACCGTTGGGGATCTTGATGTCGGCGACCTCTTTGCGCACTCGCTGGGCGACGGGAGCGGCTTCTTTGGCGGTCGTCCCCGGCAAGACCAGCACGAACTCTTCGCCTCCGTATCGCGCCGCCAGATCGTACGCACGCAAATTGCTTCCGAAGACCGCAGCGGCGCCGGCGAGGACTTGGTCGCCGATAACGTGGCCGAACCGATCGTTGATCGCCTTGAAGTGATCGAGGTCCGCCATGATCACGGCTAATGGCTTCCCCTGCCGTTCGGCACGAGCGATCTCGCGCGGCAACGTCTCATCGAGCGTCCGGCGATTCGCGAGGCCGGTCAGCGCATCGGTTCTAGCAAGCCGCGCGATCGTGTCGTTTGCCTCTTTGAGCTCTCGGTTCTTCCTCGCGCTCTCGCGCATCATCACGGTCAGCTCGTTCGTCAGCTTGAGGACATCCGTGTGAACGTGCGAATCGTGCCGCGTCTCTTCGGTCGCCAACAGCAAGAGCCCGCCGCTGCACGGGACCAGCCAAGCGACGAGCGTAATCGGACTCTGCATCCCGTCGGTTCGATTCAGCAACAGGGAGCCCGCGTTTTGATCGTGCGAAGCCGACATCCGCCGGCGCAAGTGCTCCGCGTCCGAATGCACCAGATAGTCCCACACGATCGTGCCGAAGTTTTTCGATGGATCCGCAGGAAAGATACGATGCGCCGCTTGATTGCGGACGCGGATCGAGCCGTCCGGAGCCAACAGCAGCGCGCAAACGTCGTTCGAATCGAGCAGCCACCGCGAGAGCGAGACCGTCTGCCCCTCGAGCGCATCGCTGAGATGTTGGATGCCGCCAGGATCCTCGACGCTCTTTCCGATCGTGAGGGACGTAAACGCGGCATCGAGTTTCAGTCCATGCGGCATCAGGGCGTGCGACTGATGATGCGCCTCGCTGCGGTGCCAAGTTCGGAACGATTCCTCATCCGCCCAGCGCGTGAGCAGCAGAAACACGGCAGGGTCCGACGCGTCCTGGATGACGTCGAGGCCGCAGAAGCCTGCCGCGCCCTCGACCAAGCGCGGTCGGTTCACGAAGGCCGAGCGGACCTCGCCTTCCATCCCGTTGCGGACCCGGAACCGGGATATCGCCGTCAGCATGCTACGCAGTTTACCTCACGATCCGTCCTTGGCTTTCGGTCCTGGGCGCCAAACTCTTATAGAGGAGTATTCGTCGCAATTCGTGTTCGGCTATACGATGCCGTCGCTGCGCTCGCCGAAGAGCCGGCGCCGAAATGAGCAGGCGGTTGAAGACGTTGTGAGTGGAACCTATTGAACCGGACTAGATGCCCGGCGCTTGGAAAGCTGTCGGGGCTCCGCGGTACTCAGCCGACGTGTTGTGCCGTCATCTCGCGCCAGTAGCGCGGAGCGTGGGCGGCGTGTCCTCCCCAGATCTGGAAGGTGTGCCAGACGCCCTTGCGCCAGAGCGCTTCGCTCAAGCGGCGGTTGCTCTCGAGGAAGTAATCGTGCTCGCCGACGACCAGACGAATGTCCATGGCGCGCAGGTGCTGCAAGATGCCTTCGTCTTTCAGATTCGGGACGAAGTGGGCGGGCGTGTTGAGATAGACGTCGTTATCGTAGTGGCCGCTGAAGAGGTCCGGATACCACGCATAGGCGTGCGTGAGGTCGTAACGCCCGCTGAGCGCGACGGTCTTGCGGAAGAGCCAAGGATGCCGGAACGACATGTTGACGGCATGATAAGCGCCGATGCTGCAGCCGTGTGCCACCAGCGGTGCGTGCGGGTTGAGCATGCGCGAGAGCGGCAGCACCTCGCATAAGATGTACTCTTCGTACGAGCGGAGGCGCGCGATTCGTTCCCGCGGCGGAATACCCCAATTGTAGATGCTGTGCGAGTCGAAACTGTCGATGCAAAAGAGCTGGATGCGCCCGGCTTCAACCTTATCGCGAACGGCCTCGACGAGCCCCCAGTTCTCGTAGTCGTAGAAGCGTCCCTGACGCGTTGGGAACACCAAGACGCGGTCGCCCGCGTGCCCGAAGACAAGCAGTTCCATGTCGCGTCCGACGCGATGGCTGTACCATCGATGGTACTCGCGCCGCATCTCAATCCGCCGCCGTCACGGGTGCGCAGAAGCGGTGATGAAACTGCGTCAAGATCCGGGTCCAGAGGTCGTAGCCCGCCCGGTTGAGGTGCAGCCCGTCGTCGGAGAACAGCTCGGGACGCGGTGCGCCGCCACGGAGCATGGGCGTGAACACGTCAACGTAGTAGCCGTCCGGCCGGCGCTCGATCAGCTCGCGAATCCGTGCGTTGACCGTTTGAATATCGCGGAGGATCGCGGCGCGTGCCGGGCTCGGCTTGATCGAGATGAATCCGAAGGGGATCGCGCCGCACCGTCGATCGACTTGCTCGGCGATGCCGTAGAACGATGCGACGACGTCGTCGGGGCTCTGCCCGTCGCCCAGATCGTTGTCGCCCGCGTAGACGACGAGCGCCGATGGGCGCAGCGGCGGAACGATGCGCTCGAAGAAGTGGCTGCACGCGGCGAGCGTGGACCCGCCGAAGCCGGCGTTCACGGCGCGCTCGCACGCGAGATCCGCCGCGAGCGAATCCCAGAGCGTGATGGACGAGCTTCCGTAGAAGACGGCAGGTGCGGCGATCGGCACCGCCGCGAGGCGGTTCACCAGCTGTGCCACTTCGGCTTCGTACCAGTCCATAGGCCGGCTTAACTTAGTCGAGCGCTCAAACCGCAAGGTTTCATGGGTTTATGACCGACACGCCGCAACCTTCGAAACCCGGCACATTGCGACGCTCCATTCGGCATTGATGCAACATATAGCAATGATAGCATTCGACTGGCGATCATGTCGTCAACTCGCGTTGTAGGTCGTGGCAGTGTGTTAATCAGCTGGCTTTCGTCTGCTGGAGGGGCCGCCATTCGCTCCGGGTTCGCCCGTCGAACTACAGGCTGGCGGGGCGTTCGACGACGAGGATATGGGCGTCAATATGCGGCTCCGCGAGATGCGGAGCTACTTGATGTAGTCGAGCATCTCGCGCGCGTCTTTCGCGTGTGGTCCGTTGGGAGCTAGGTCGAGGTACTTCTGCAGTGCCTCAGCGGTCCCGGGGGGCGGGATCGTCTTGCCGTCCGTCACGGTCGATTGTGCGAAGAGCAATGACCCCTTTATGAAGTATGCATTGGCACGTTCCGGATCGGCCGCGATCGACGCATTGCAAGCCGCGAGGGTACCGTCCATTCGACCGATGTTGTAGAGGACCGCGCAGACGCTGAAGTACGCGAGTCCGGGATTGGTCGCGAGCGGCGCAGCCTTCGTGTAGGCGGCGATCGCCTCGTCGGTTCGCTTCAGGCGCAAGTCCGCATTGCCCATTTGCATCAGGAGTGCGCTGAGCGCCGCCTTCGTTGGGGCCGGAGAAACGGCTGGCAATTGCGCAGCATCCCACGCCCGGCCGTAGCTGTCGACCGCGTCCAGATATTCCGCGTTGCCCAACTGTGCATCGCCGAGGAGTTTGAGATAGTCCCACCGGACCGAATGGCTGACCAGCTTCTTTGCAGCAACTTCGGCGTCGACCCAGTTCTTGGCGGCGATGGCCGCCTGCGCACTCGTGAGGAGGGTCTGCTCGCCGTCCATCGTCTGCGCAACGGCGGGCCCGTGCGCCAGTAGCGCGACGAACGCCAGTATACCGGCCACCAGCAGCGCAAGGAACCGCATAATGGGGCCGCTTCGCCGACGGCGGCCAGGTTCCGGCCTCGCGCGTGACGCATGCGTTATCGCTGAGCCACTCAGATGATTTGAGCCCCGCAACCGGGCGCCACGGCAGGCGAGGGGGCTCTGCCGCCGCATTCCGATCGAGTTCGGCGGCTCGTAGCGGAGCCTTCTCGTTCCGATAGGCAGCGAGGTCGCCCGGAGAACCACACGTGCAACTGGCCGACTATCCTGGGCTACGTCGGCACGATCAGCGATGCGAGGTCGTCGACATCGACGACGTCGGCCTGACGCGATATGATGCGGTCGACCAAGAATGCATGAACGTCGGCTTCCGGGTCGGCACACGCGTCGCGCAGGACGATCAATCGATAGTCGCGGTCGGCGGCCTCGCGCACGATCGAGAGCACCACGCCGCTCGTGCTGATCCCCGCGAGGACGAGCGTCGTGACGCCGGCCGCACGGAGTTGGGCGTCGAGGTCGGTCGTCGAGAACGGGCCGACGCGCGTCTTCCGCACGACAATATCCTCCGGCGACGGCGCGAGACGCGGGTCGATGGCGGTCGCCGGGGAATCGGCACGTGCCATGTCCCCCATCGCGGCAACGCGGGCAGCCATCTTGTTTCGCAGCGGAAGAGCCCGCACGTCGTCCGCGGTGAATGCGACGCGCACGTAGCCGATGCGGCAACCCGCAGCGCGGAGCGCTGCGGCCGCCGTTGCAGCGCGCGCGACGAGCGCATCGCTGTCGGGAAGCATGCCGATTATGCCGACCTGGTAATCGAGCAGCAGCAACGCGGTTTCGCTCGGGATTATAGGGGCTATGTTGGTCATAGGCGGTCCTTTCATCCGACCTTACGGAAAAAGGAGACGATCGCGGCGATTATGGAGAGGCCGGCGGCCTTCGAGAGCAGCCAGACCACGGCGCCGTTCAGACTTGGGACAGCGAACGGCTTGCGCCTTCAGCCGGAGCTGACGCTTTCCCGATTATGCAGCCGACGGAACATGGAGATTTTCTTCGGGGAAGTCATCGTCGCGCTGCCGGAGTCGCGCGCGAACGAAGAGCCGGTGTCGTCTCGTTGGGCGGCGTCGACGGAGTGCCGATGGTCCCAGTGACTAGCGCACTCGCGTTCCACTCGGCAATGCCCCCGAAGAGACGCAAGAACGAGGTCTGCGGCGAGGAGACGGTCACCGCATACGTCGCCGGATTCATCGTGAACGAGACGATTGCCGGATCGATCGTCTCCGCAGCGCCGGACGAAACGCCGAAGCCTCCGAAAGGCGAGAACGTGTCGAACGGGGCATGGACGTTCTCGCCGCAAACGCCCTCGGGGTTCGACGCCGGCGGATTCCCGGTACACGATGCGACGTCGTTCGGGGAGAACTGCACGGCCGGGCAGAACACATTGCCGGCATCGCCTTCGGGGCCGGCGGTTCCATTGTTGCATGGCGACGGTTGACCGTTCTGCGCCCCGAAGAAGAACGTATCCTGCGCGGGCGGCAGTGGTCCGGGCGACATCGCGTCCGTCGCGTTGAGCGTGAACGTCGCGGTCGCCGGAGGAGGCGTCGAACCCGTGAAATGGCCGCTTAACGCCGTGACCGTGGCCGTCGAGTTTCCTTGGACTTGTGGGAAATACAGGTTTTGCGGGACGGGGGACGCGTCGATCGACGGCACCGTCGGATGAACGTCGGAGCGGAACGTTACGTTGAAAGCGGTCGTGTAACTCGCGGTCCCGTTGCCCTGGTACCCACCGAGAATCGTAAACGTATCATCCTCGACGTAACTGAGGGAGCCGCTCCACTGCGTAAGGGGTACTTGATTGCTCGCCAACCCGTCCGCGTCGACGACCTGCACGAGTCCGCTCGAGCCGTTGCCGGAGGCCGGCAGCGAAACCGTGACGCGCGATGTGCTCCACGATATCGGCTCGAGCGTGTACGTGCCGCTGGAGTCGGTGATCGTGACGGTTCCGGCCGTCAACGGGAATCGTCCGTAGATGGCGAGCGTGCCGCCCGCGGTCGTCTCGCTCGTCATCGCCATCGTCGCGATGGAGGGGAAGGCGTATTCGACCGGCGGATTCGCGACGTTCTCCCCGCCGAGGTCGGTGACGACCAACTGAGACTGCGTGTGCAAATCGTTCGATTGAGCGTACGTCTCAGGTACACCACCCGCGCCAGTCCCGAGCGGTCCCGAACGGACTTCATTCGCGAGTGCCGTTTCCACGTCATCGAGGGGAAACGGGCGCTGCGGCGGCGTGTGCTGGGTCGCATAGCGATTCAAGCCCGTCGATCCGGATGTCGCCTCCCCAATGAGCCGATCGTACAGGAACGTGTCCGTTTGATCCGCGTCGACGCTGCCGACGCTTTTCGTCCAACCGAGATACCGTCCCACGCCTGCCGCTCCGAGCGTCGAGGTAACGGAGGCGCTGATCCTCGGACTCTGGCCCCAGCACGACTCGTTGTCAACGATCGCGCCCGGGTTAAACTGGGCGTGATATGCCACGAAGGCCGCCGTGAAAGCCCATGTCCCCGCACACGACCCCGAGTCGGAGAGCGACTTCGAATAGAAGATCCGGCCGGCAGCATTGTCCGCCGCATATTCTGCTTTCGTCGCATCCGTGATGCACGTGGTGGAATCCATCACGTACGTCGGGGAGACGGCAGCGGAGAATCGCCTGGCCGAAGAAGGCGAAGACGTTGGCGGAGTCTGATTGCCCGTCACCATGCCATGCGTCGCGAATGCGAGCAGGTCGATGTCGGTGAGCGCGGCGACGTTGTCGAGCGTGATCGGAAGAACGCTGACGCCGTAGTCGGACGAGGCGTTGAGCCCGACGGTGAATGCGTTTCCGAGCGCGTTCTGAATCGTCGGGTCGAACGTGAGCCTGTCCAGATCGTTGTATAAGAACGCGATCTGGTGCGTTGCGGCTCTCCCGCCGATCGCCGGGCGGACGCGCGACGCCACGCTCGATGCCACGCTCGGCGCGACGCTCGGCGCGACGCGCGCCGAAGCTGCCGTGCCGACGGCGTAGCCGAGACTTTCCGGATGATCGGCGAACACCAGGGCCGTCGATCCGTCCGGCAACGTCGCCGTGATGCCGCCGTCCGAAACGACGGCCGTCGAGAATGCACCCGATGCGACCATCTGCGAGGCGAGCGCCGCCAGGTCCGCATTGAGATCTTGGTGCGGAAGCGTTGAGAAATACGTCTGGGCGCCCTGCAAGGCACTCGTGACGGAGGTGACAGGGAGCGGGGTCCCCGTCGGCCCCGGCGTCGGCGTCGCCTTGGCTACCGGTGTAGTGGAACCACCGCCGCCGCCGCAGGCGGCCAGGGCGACAAAACATACCAATGCGACGACGCTTAAAGGGCGCATCATGAACTCCAGGTCCTATGCCTACAGTTCAATGTAACGCAAGCGGGCGTGACTGCATATGGGCCGAAAGGGTCGCGCCGGTCGATGGGCTCGTCGCCCCCGACGGCGTCATAGTGAATGCCATCGCCCCCGGTAAATTTCTTACCGATAGCCTGCTCCAGCTCTATGGCGGCGACGAGGGCGCCCTGCGCGCCGCGGTCGCAACGGAGACCGCCATGAAACGCGTCGGCATGCCCGACGAGTTCTCGCCGATGGTCGCCTTCCTGTGCGGCGAGGGGGCGCGCTATGTGACGGGGCAGACCATCGCCGTCGACGGCGGCTCTGTGAAGAGTCTGCTCTGAGCGCTTCCAAGGGAGCCGTGCGGATGCTTCATGCTTCGGCGGACGATGGACTCGATAACGCTGGCCTGCACACGGCGCCTGAGCACTTACGTACGAGCACCAGTGACAACGAGGGTGTCCAAAAATGGTCTCGCTTGCTTGATGGCGTTGGCAGCGGTTAAGGGGTCATGCAGCGGCTATCGTTAATAATGAACATTCTATCTTTGCCGGGGAGTCCGACTCCCACCACGACCATCGTTATCGGATCGATCTCTTGCGGATGCGCCTTGGCGTAAATCGCCTTCCAGGTTGAGCGCAGGTAATCGGACTTTCCGCCGACGAGTTGGTAGGACCGATTCTGTTTGAAATCGAGGAACCGCGGGTCGGTGATCTTCAAAGTTCGGCCTTCAACTCCCGAGATCGTGATGCCGTCGAGCCCATGCCCGATCAGCTCGGATTGAGCCGCAGCGAGTTCAGACGACTCAATCACCTTCGACGAATGGACCGGCGGTGAGAAGCAAGCGCTTTGGCGATACGCATCATCATCGGCGAGGGCCGAGTGAGCCGATAGCGCGACAAGGGCGACAAACGCGAAACTGACGCCACAGAGACGCCGAATCCGCAGAGAAACGAAGCGCTGCATAAGACCCTCGGGAAAGAGGTGCGATTTGCTCACCGCCAGGGGCCCTCGAAACGGCCCGGCGGCGACGCTGGTGTTGGGGTCCCCTCGAGAAACTGAGATTATTGTACGCTAAGGCCGCTTGCCCGCAAGAAGCTTGCGGCGGAGGGCCGGAAACCGCCTCAGGCGACGCTCTTGTCGCCGCTCCGGACGTGGTCGCCCGTAGGGTTGATGTGGTTACCTACGTGTCGTCCTTGACGCGATGATCTGGGCTCGCGGCCTGATCGCTCTCTATTCGGCCGCCGCATCAGCTACGATCGTCCAGGGGGGCGACCTCGTGCGAAGCGCTGCCTTTGCGGAGATTAGGCCCGGTATTCTCCGCGATCGCCAAGTGCTCGCCGGATACGGCACTGCGGATGCCGCCGGTGGCCGAAGCACGAACTATTCGCTGCCGGACGCGCCTGCTTGGCCCCAAAAAGATTGGAGCATGTCGCATCAATGGTGACTCGTACAGCTTACGTCGCTGCTCCCATATTCGGTCAACCGGCAACCGGTCGCTCCACAGGATGGATCAGCGCTGACCAGAACAGCAGCAGCGACGGATCGGATTTTGCACGATGTCCGGCCTCGAAGGAACAGGGGCCGGCCGCTCCCCGAAAGGAAACCGAGGGCCAGTGAAGCGTTCTTCTCAGAACAGGCTGATCGTGTGCGCCGTGGCTTTGGCGCTCGGTACCGCGACGATCGCTCAGGCGGCTGCGAGCGACGCCGCGACACTCGCACTGAAGACCGTCACGACGGACGATAAGACCGCCTCGGTGGGAATCCCCGCCGGTTGGACCTTCGTCAAAGGTTCGAATGGCTTCATTTACGTCACTGGACCGCATGACGAACGAGTCAACCTTGGGACCCTCGTCATCGGGAAGAACGCGAACGCGAGCGGGCCGCTTGGCGGCGAGGTCGCATTCGCACTCCCGTTCGGCGCGAGTTTGGCGCAGAAGTTCACGACGATCGTTCAAGCCGGCGCCACGAAACAAGGCATGCCCAAGCCCCAAATCACGATCGCATCAACGGTTCCGACGAAGCTCCCGATGTGCTCGCGCGTTCTGGGTGGCTGGACTGCCGGGGGAGACGCCCGCAAGTTCGAGGGAGTGATCTGTTCGTTTCAGCCGGACTACCTCGGCCTCTACAAGAACCTCGTCTTTCTCGCCCAAGTTCCGTCGGCTCTCGCGGCGCAAGATCGCCCGATCGTCGAGGAGATCGCTGCAAGCTACCGGGTAACGCCCGGCATGTTCCAAAAGATGCTCGCGCCGTATACCCCACTTCCGCCGCGCCCGGTAGGCGGAGGCGCAGGCGCAGGCGCAGCCGTGCCCGGCGTAGCTCCCTACCAAGATCCGACGAACTCCGACTGCTTCGATTACAACATCATCCGTCAATCGCCGCCGTGGGAAGTGCCGATGCACTGCGGCGGCCACGCGCCCGGGTAGGCGGAATCTCAGCGGCCGGCCGACGTCGGCCGGTGGAAACTAGTCATACGCGTTAGCGCGGCTCGTTAGCGCGGCGCGAACGCGTGCCGAAGAGCTGCCGCGAGAGCGGCCGCATAGCACGCCAACGTTACGATCAGCAGCGACATGCCCCAATTCCGCCATGCGTTTTGAACCGCGATGAACTGCTGCTCGTCGCGAAAGACGCGATGCCGCACGGCGATTGCGTTCCCGTTCCGCCCGTAGGCGAACGCAATCCACAGGACGCCGAACACACCGACGAACGGGATGCACGACAAGAGAAGATACGACACAAAGATGCGGACGGCGGGCGCGGTGCGCCCATGCGCGAACAGCCAGAACGGCGTCAGACAAAACGCGCCCCAATTCCATTCGCCGATGAATCGCGTCCCCGGCTTCGCTTTCGCCGGAGCCTCGGCACGCAGCCGGGCGACGATCTCCGGCGCGAGCGGAAAGGTCGTGACGGCATCGTCCCAGCGGTAACGCCGGGCGATATCCGCCAACGCGTCGGCACCCAGCACCCGGTCCGCGAGCCAGCCGCGCGCGAGTTCCATCTCGATGCCCGTCTCGTCGTCGAGTCCGATCTCACCTTCGGCGCGCGCCACGTCGTAGCGGGCGCAGGCTGCAGCGAGGTCGCCGGCGGCAAGCAATGCACGGATCTCGCCGATCGCGGCCGCCGAACGATCCGGCGGATCGAGCACACCGAGCGGCGTTCGGGATTCCGCGGTATCCGATGCGGCGCCGGAGCGCCGGAGGGCGTCCGCTGCAACGGCACGGTGCGAGCGAACGAACTCAAGTGCCGCCTCGAATTCGGCCCGCAGCGCCGCGAACTCCTCGACCGAGGCATCCGTGCCTTGCGCGCGCAGCCGCGCGGCATACGCCCGGCGAATCTGCGCTTCGGTCGCATCGCCGTCCAGGCCCAAAATGGGCCAGCGGCTAGCCGTCATCAAACGTCCACGCCTGTGCTTCCACTCGATCGAGGACGGCAAGCAGTTCCCTGCGGGCGCGAACGATCTCGCGCGGGTCTTGTTCTTCGAGCGCGGCCGACAAGCGGCTTCCGGCGGCCTGGATCTCGCCGCGCGCCCCGAGGTGTTCTTGAAAGACCCTGTCGGCACGCGCAAGCGCCGCAACGTTCTCGGCCTCGTCGCGCGGATGCGTTTTGAGCGCGGAGAGCTGCGCCAGACGTTCGTCGATCTGGGCTTTCGTGAGCGCCGACGTTTGATTGGCGAAGACGTCGCGCCAGGTCTTTTGCGTGCTGCGCATCGTCACCTCGACTTCGAGGATCCCATCGCGATCGTAGGTGAAGCGCACGTCGAACTCCTCGTGCGCCTTGAGGTTCCGCGGCACCTTGACCGGAATCGCGCCGAGCCGGATGTTGTCGTGCACCAGCCGCGACTCGCCCTGAAAAACCTCGACGTTCACGACGGTTTGGCCCAGCGTTGCGGTGGCGTACGGCTGGATGCGGCTGACCGGGATCGCGGTGTTGCGCGAGATGATCGGTGAGAAGAGTCCGCTGACCGGCTTGCCGTCGACCGTCTGCATGACTTCGATGCCCATGCTGTACGGCGCGACGTCGGTCACGACGACTTCATCGAACGCTGCGTCTTTCGCCAACAGCGCCGCGTAGACCGCGGCGCCGCGCGCAACGATTTCATCGGGATCGATGTGCGCGATCGGCATGCGGCCGAACAGGCGCGCCGCCATCCGCCGCACGTCGGGCATCCGCGTCGCGCCGCCGGCGAGAACGATGCCGGTGATATCCTCGGGCGTGAGGCGCGAATCGCGCATCGCGCGCGCGATCGGCGTGCGCATCCGGCTCAAGAGCGGTGCGTAGAGCGCGGTGAGATCCCCTTGGCTCAGCGGTATCTCGATCGTCCGATTGTCGATCACCGCGCGCATGGTCACCGTTTGGCGGTGGCTGGCTTCGCGCTTCACCGCTTCTGCCTGACGCCGGATCTGCGCGCGCATGGGAGCGCCGTCTTTTCCGGCGAGCGACGGCGGATCGCCGGCGCGGCGCATGAATTCGGCGACGATCGCATCGACGAAATCCTCGCCGCCCAAGAAATTGTCGCCGGCCGTCGCGCGCACTTCGACGATTCCCTCGAACTTCTCGATGATCGACACGTCGAAGGTGCCGCCGCCTAGATCGAGGACGACGAGCTTCGCGTCGTCGTCCTGATCTTCGAGCAGACCGTAGGCGAGCGCCGCGGCCGTCGGTTCGTTGAGGAGGCGGCGCACGTTCAGACCTGCGAGCTGCGCGGCGACCCGCGTCGCCTGCCGCTGGCCGTCGCTGAAGTAGGCCGGCACGGTTACGACCGCGTCGGTGACCGGTTCGCCGAACATCGCTTCAGCGTCTCTCTTGAGCGCCCCGAGGACGAGCGCGGAGAGCTCTTCGGCGCGAAAAGCACGGCGGCCGAGCGTGAAGGTGCGGTTCGTGCCCATCGCGCGTTTGAAGGCAAGCGCGGTGCGATCGGGGTGCGTGATCGCGCGATCGCGCGCCGCTTCTCCGATGACGATCGTCCCGGCGTCGTCGAGAAAGACCGCCGACGGCGTGAGCACTGCACCGAGCGCGTTTGGGACGAGGACCGGCTCGCCGTTGCGCACGACGGCGAGCAACGAGTTGCTCGTGCCCAAGTCGATGCCGACGATCACGCCGGCTTCCTCGACTCACGGGCGGTTCCCGCGGCGGCGCTGCAAAAGCTCCCGTCAGCGGGATCCACCCGGGTTACCAGCCGAGTCCGGCACTGTGATGATGCATCCGCCATTCGACCTCCTATGGGCACACACTAATCGCGACCCCAACCAGCCGGCTTCCTTCCGGCATCTACCGGAACGAGCGGGGAGGTCCGACCTCTGCCGCAACGAGCGCATCGTCCGATTCGGTCGAAACGGGCCCGACCGGCCGCCTTTCCGCCCCCGAGCGCAGGGCGTGGGATGTAGCGGTTTGCGGGCCTCAGCGCGGAATCGTCGTCGGTATGCCGGCGAAGAGCGGGCTTCCGCTCTGCCACAACAGGAAGCTGAACTCGTCGGTCAGCAGCGAGATCTGCTGCGCGCGCGAGGCTGCAAGGAGCCCGTGCCCCGCATCGTAATCGACGCGCAGCAGAACGGGGCGGCCGCTCGAGGACGCTCGCTGCAGCCGCGCGACGAACTTTGCGACCTGCCAGGGGGCGACGCGCGGATCGTTGATGCCCGTCACGCCCATGACGGCCGGATACTTGCGGCCGTCGACGATGCGCTGGTAGGCGTCCATCGCGTAGAGCGCCTTGAAGCCCGCTTCGTTCTTCGAAGAGCCGAACTCCGGGATGTTGGCGGGGCCGGTCGGTTCGGTTTCGGCGCGTAGCGCGTCGGTCATCCCCACGACGTCGAGCGCCGCAGCGAAGAGCTCCGGGTGCTGGGCGATCGCGCCGCCGACCGTGATGCCTCCGGCGCTCGTCCCCTCGATCGACAGGCGCGCGGGCGACGTGTAGCCGTGCGATATCAAGTAACGCGCCGCCGCGATTGCATCGTCGATGGTGTGCTGTTTCCGTGCGCCCTTTCCGGCCAGGCGCCAATCTTCTCCGTACTCTCCGCCGCCGCGGACGTGCGCGACGACCCAGACGCCGCCCGCGTCGACCCACGCGAACCGCGAACCGAGAAAATACGGATCGATGTTGAGCCCGTACGAGCCGTATGCCTCGAGGTAAGCCGGGCTCGAGCCGTCGAGCGGCGTGCCGCGCTTCATCACGATCGAGAGGGGAACCATCGCGCCGTCCGTGCTCGGCGCGGTCACCTCGAGCGACACGTACACCGACGTATCGATCTCGGGGGCCTTGCGAATCCCGGTATCGGCCAGCCTTCCGGCCGCGTCGAGCGAATAGATCAGCAGCGGCTTCGTCCACGAAGCGAGACCGGCAACGGCCCCACCGGCGCGCGGATCCGTCGAGAACTCCGCTAGCGTCCCGGGGAACGGCAGCGCCACGTCCGCGACTGGACCCGCGCTGCCGTCGGCTTGCCAAGGCAGCTTGCGCAGTTGCGCGGGTCCGCCGAGGATGCCGCGCACGTACAACCCGTCGGCCGCCACGGCGACCTGCTGGATCACGCCTTCGCCCTGCGGGACGATCGTCGTGGCGGTCGCGGCCGTTGCGTCCGGGCGCGAGAGGTCGAGCGCGGTCACCTTATAGCGCAGCGCATCCTTGTGCGTCAGCAGATATGCGACGTTGCCATGCAGATCGAATCCCGTTACAGCATCGTCGACATCGGCGATCTTGCGCCATGGAATCGGCGAACGCGCGAGCGCGTCGACCGGGGCGACGTAGAGCGTCTGTTCGAACTGGACGCCGTGAAAGATGTAGCCGATCGCGTAGTTCGAAGCCGGCGAGATTGCGACGTAGGCAAGATCGTTCGGGACAAGGGGAATCTTGGGATCGACTCCGATGCCGAGCACGGGCGTATCCGGGCCCGCCGTACCGACGACGTGCCGGTACGCGATCGCACGGAATCCGCGCTCGGCCTTGTGCCCTGGCGCGGCATGCAGCATCTGTCCGTAGTACACGGCCTTCCCGTCGGGGCTCCACGCCGAAGCGCCGCCCCAGGTATGCGGGATGTCCTCGGGGAGCAGGTTGCCCGTTGCGGTCTCGACGATGCGCAGGTGCGTCTCGTACTCTTCGCCGCCGGGCACGATGCCGACCGCGACCTTCGTACCGTCGTACGACGGCACGACGTCCGACAGCGAGAGATGTGCCGTCGAGCCGAGCTTCTTGCGGAGCGCATCCGGATCGAGCAGGAGGCGGGCCGGCGCGTCTCCGGTTCGCACCATCAAACGCGCGTCGTCGGCTCCCGTCGGGCGCTCCAAGTAGAAAACCGAATCTTGCACGCGCGTCACGCTCGAGATCGTGGCACCGGCGTCGGTGAGTCGCGTGATATCGTTGCGAAGGCGATCGCGGCCCGGCCCGAGTTGCGCGAGCACCGCATTCGTGTACCCGGCTTGGCGCTTCAAGAAGACCTGAACCGGCCCGTTCTTGAGATCCTCGAGAAACCGGTACGGGTCGGTCAAGGCCGCACCGCCCGGGTACTTGTCGACGACCGGCTGCGGCGGCAAGCGTGGCGGCGCCGCCGGCCAAACGAATGTCGAAGTTGCGAAAACGGCGGCAGCGAAAAGACGAAACATAGTCGCGAACCTCGCACGGCTGCTTCGAGTCTAGCTCCGGCGTAGGCTCGCGCGACTCCTCGTGCGCGCTGACGCGCCTCCGCCGCCTTTGTACGTGCCTTATCGAACGTTCGCTCCCGACGTTTCCGCAGCGGCGTTCCAAGCCTTCGATCCTTTTGCTCCGCCGAACTTCGGAAAGCGCCGAATCCTGCGAACCTCGTGCCTCACCAAAGTGGAACCGTTCTGCTGACGTGAGATCGCGAAGTGAGCGCCGGTCAAGCCTCGAACGCGCGGATTCTCGTGCTCATGCGGGGACCGTTTCGTCGATACACTGCATTCTCGGTCGAGGAATCGCACTCACCTGATCGCGGGGACGACGAGATCGTCTATCGAGGTGAGGGGCCGCAGCGCTTGATCGGCTTCGGCACTCCCGGCGTCGCGAGCTTGGTCGGCGGCGTGCACGACGTCCGGGAACTTCACGTCGAGCATGGCCTCGAGCTTCTTCGTCGCGAGTTCGAAAACTTGGAACGGGTCGAGATCGATGTCCGCTTCCATCTCGTCGACGAGCTTCTCTTGACTGAGAAGGAACGCGAAGGCGCCGAAGCCGCCGGCGTCGAGCGGTGCGAGCACGATCTTCCAAAACGCGGTCGGCACGAGAACTCCGTTCTTCTCAGGATCCTTATCGGAGAAGACGGGGCCGGCGAAGAGCGAGAGCTTCGGTTTCTTCGATTTCGATTCGGAGGCGATGCGGTTTTCGAGTTCGCCCCACAATCCGGCTTGTTGGGAGCGGTTGAACGCCGGGTGTTGCGGCGTGCAATTCGTGAAGTGAAACGAATCGAAGTTCGCGTAGACGGCTTCGCTATCCGTGCTGCCCCAATAGTTGTCCTCGCGGCGGACGACGTGGCCGTGATCGAACCCGGAGCCCCGGTAGAAAGAGTCGCCGATCTGCGCGTCCTTCGGGATGCGCGGGTCGTAGATCCATGCATCGGCCGCCCCGCCGGCAAGCGCCTTGCGTCCTTGCGTCCCCGTCAGCGCCCGGTCGGAATTGCTGGCGGCCCAGTACAGCAGATTGCGGCCCGCGCTCATCACGAGCGAGTAATGGTAGTAGTCGAGGATGTCGTCCTCTCCGTTCGTACGCTTCGTCGAGCGAGCCGAAGGCTTGAGGGCCGGCTCCGGTATCGAACCGTTCGGCGCAAGAAAATCCGGATCGTATCCCTTGCGCCGGTCGTATGCCGGATCGATGACGAGCTTCTCGGATGCCGCTTCGTCGCGGTGCGGCGCCGGCAGCGGTTCGACCGGCTTGGGCTCGGCGGAGACGCCGGCGCGAAATCTCATTTGTACGACCGCGGCTAACGGCGCGGTGACGACGATCCGCCCGTCGAGCTGCGAGAGCACGACCTCATCATCAGCAGCCTCGCGATCCCGCCTCGGCAAGATCGCTCCGGTCTCGATCGAAGGCGTCGCTCGCCCCGGCGCGCCGTTGCTCGTCACCGGCGCGCCGTTGCTCGTCACCGGCGCCGCGGGCGCGTTCGAGGAGCCTTCGGATCCGACGGCTTGTCCGTCGCAGACTCGCAAGACGAGGTCTCGCAGCGGGTGCGCGGGTTGCGAGCGCAGCGCACTGACGATGAGGCTCACGCGAATGCCTTCGTTCCCGAGCCACTTCACCTGTGCATCCGTTGGGTTCGGCGGCGCGGGCCGGCCGTCGGGCCCGAGCCAGCGGCCCTGCGCGTCGGTATCCGGAACGCCGGAATGATGCAGGGCCACGACTTGCCACGAATCGTTGAAGACCGGCGATCCGGACGAACCGGGAGCCGTATCGGTTGCGTAGAGGAGCGTCGTATCGGCAATCTTCAGGAGTTGATTCTCGCGTGCCGCCACTTGTTTCGGGAGACCGGAGGGATGTTGGATGATCGAGACCCACTCAGCGACGGTCACTTTGCCGACCTGACCGTTGAGCCGGAGCCACCCGAAATCGGAGAGGCTCCGCCCCGAAACCGAATCGACCGGCGCGACGGCGACGAACGAGAAGTCGAGAACGTCCTGCGGGCTCGTGAAGAAGAAGCGGTCTGGTTGAAGGGCGAAGCGCGCGGTCGGTTTGGGATTGCCCGCGATGTCGAATTCGTAGCCGAACTCCGCGATCGCGCTCGCCGCCGTCGCGGCGTCTTCGAGCACGTGATGGTTCGTGAGGACGACACCCGGTCCGACGAGGAATCCCGTGCCGTAGCCGACCTCGCGCTGCGCGCCGTCGCGCAGGATGATCCGGCATACCGACTTGCCCGCGGCGGTTCCTCGCTCGAACCAATTGATGTCGAGCAGGTCGTTCTCGCCCATGATGCGCTCGTAATCGAGAGCGGTCGGGCGCGCGTCGGTCGCAGCCAACGCGGATACTCGGGCCGATGGAACCGTCGTGTTCGGCGGTGCCGCCTCAACGGTGCGGCGTATCTCGGCGATGTCCGCCGGCGTCAGGTTGCTGACCAGCGTCGTCGAGGCGGGAGCGTGCAGTCCAGCGCGAGGATCGCTCGTGACGGGGCCTACCGTAACGAGCAACGCTTCGTCGCTCTTCGCCGGTGCGCAGTCTCCGAGGTCCGTGGTGCCGTCGAGGAGGTGCCGGTACGTGCTCATCGCGTGGGCGCAGCCCGGCGAGGATTTTGCCTTGCCCGTCGAGTCCAGCTGCTGCAATGTATCGACGTGCTGATAGCCCAGGATGTCGAACGGCGCATCGGGCACTTTGTCGGCGTTGTTGGCGATGCGCCACGTCGTGGGCACCGCGTTGTTGTAGGCGGCCGCGAAGTCTTTGTCGCCGACGCGCGGCGAGCCGAACGTGTAGACGACCGCCGAACCGAGGTGCCCCTCGACGGCGTTCTCGAGGGCATACAACGTCACGAGCGCCGCGCCGAGACTGTGCCCGACGACGACGGTCGGCGCCGCCGCTTCCGTGGCGGACGCCGGACGCCTTCTGAGGACCACGCCCGCGACGGCCGCGGCGAACGAAGGCGCCGCTTCGGCGCCCTGGCCGATGCTGAAGGCTTCTCCGGCGCGAGTCGCCGCTGCCGCCTTCTCCACATCGTAGACGAGCAGCGTTGAATAGATGCGCGCGAAACCGGTAGAAACTAGCCCGGTCGGTAACGCCCCGGACTTGAAGGGCTGGAACGTGATGACGAAGTCGTCGTACCATTCCATCCAGCCGACCGTCCCGCGCAACGCGAGGACGACCCCGGGCCCGTCTTCCTGCGTCGCGATGTACCCGTAGAACCGCTCGACCGTCGGGCCGATCGGCGGAAAGTCGCGCATCGTGACCCACGCCGCGTTCTTCCAACCCGCCGGAAGCACGATATCGGGCTTGAGGTTCGACTCGTCGGGTGCGTGCGCCGCATAGGCGGCCTCGACGAAAGCGCCGTAGCCGGCGGCTTCGATCGGATCGAACGTGGGCGTACTGCTGCGAGCGTTGGAGAGGTCTGAAAGGACTGCCATGTCGTCGCCCTTTCCGGGGCAGGGCCCCGTCGCCGATACTTCACGCGGCCGTTTGCGACCGCACCCGCATCCGCATCGCGGCCTATATCCGCATCATATTATCCGGGATCTCCGTCCGAAATGCGTCCGCGGCTCGAACGGGAACGATGCCGCGCGCGGGCCACTTTCGGAGGATGAAGCCGTGCGGTAGTTTGGATAGATCAACGAAAGAATAAAAGGCACGCTTGGTACGCCGGCGAGTAGCCGGCCGGCGAACGAGCCGACTCAAGCAGAGCGGAGCGCTCCGGGCTCTTCGAAAAGATGCGCTGCGCCTTCGACGCTCGCCGGCTCGGCCGGTGAGCGCCACGGGCGTTACGAGACTTGCACCGCTGCCATGACGACCGGACCCGACGCCGGCACCGTACTTGGGATGGCCGCGGCCGGTAGTTTTCCAAGAAGAGCGGGGACCCGGCTGCGCCGTGCGCAACGACGATCGGGCTCGGCGTGCGGGGAATTCCGAACCACGCGGCATGTGATGGGAGATTCTTGAGAGTGACGAGAGCTAACGTCTTTGTGTTCGGGATTTGCTTCGCGCTGGTCGCGCCCGAGATGGTCTTAGCGCAAGATCCAGCGGTGAAGATGCCCGCCGGAGTGTGGCATTATCGGTCGATCGCTTGCGTCGACTCCACGGTCACCGCCGTAACGCCGCGGCTTTCGAACATGGGCCAGAAGACGTTCTCGGCGGCGGATTTTGAAAACAGCGGCGTCCAGGTGACCTTTGCGACGCATCTTGGTATGACGCCGGCGTTTCCATCCGCCTTTGCGGGCGTCGTGCATTATCAAGATACCGCCGGCAACGGCGTGATGATTGCCGAGCGCCCCGGCGATCGCGTGCAGGTCTGCTTCCTCGGGGGGCCGGTGCCCACGCAGTTTTGCAATCCGGACACGGACTCGCGCGGCCGATCGTACCGCGTGTACGATTACCGCCAGCACAACTCGTATTCGGGCGAGAACGGTGAACATACGTGCGGCGGCGCCTGAGGGGATCGCATCTCGGCCTCGCTTCGCGTGGGACTTCGATCGAATGAGCAACCGCCGCGTTTGACGTAAGATGAGTGCGTTGCGCCGGGCGTTCCGGCGCGGCGAACGAAAGGCTGGGTGGCGGGTATGAGCGCGCTGCAGGGTACTCGATGACGAAAACGGCGGGCTCGCTGTGCGCCCTGAAATGGCTGGCAAGAGCCTTGAGTGTCGCGGCGGTCGGCGCCATAGTGTTGTTTGCCTTCGGGGAAGGGGCGCATCTTTCGAGGCTCACGGCGAGCGAACTCGTTCTGTTCTTGTTCTTCCCGCTCGGCGTCTGCCTGGGGATGGTCGTGGCATGGCGCTGGGAGGGCGCCGGCTCGGGCATCACGATCGCGAGCCTCGCCGCATTTTATGCCGCACACCGGCTCGTCTCGCCGGGATTCCCGAGAGGCTTCGCCTTTGCAGCGCTGGCCTCACCGGCGTTCTTGTTTCTGCTGCATTGGCTCTTGAAGCGCACGTCGCAGCCGCAGCCGAACTGAGCCGGACGCTTTGGTAAGCGTCTTGCGCCCGTTTGCTCGACCGAGGCGTGCCGGTGACCGGCGTCCGCGAGCGCTCGCCGGCCCGGATTTCGGCGAACGGTCGGGGCCATGGCCAATCGCGTGGTTTGACATCAGACCGGCGTGCGTCTATAATTAACCATATGGTTAACAGTCTGCAGCTCGATCGGGTGTTCTCGGCGCTTGGCGATCCCACGCGGCGTCGAATCGTCGAGCGTCTGGCGCGGGGCAGCATGACCGTCGGGGAGATCGCCGCCGGATTCCCGATATCGGCGCCCGCCATCACGAAGCATCTCAAGGTCCTCGAAAACTCCGGCGTGCTCCACCGCGATATCTCAGGTCGCGTGCATCGGTGCCGGCTCGAACCCAAGGCCATGCACGCTGCCAGTTCTTGGCTCGAGGCGCAGGAGGCGTTCTGGAACGCCGCCCTCGACCGTCTCGATATTGAAATCACCGGCAAGAACCACAGGAGGAAGGCACCATGAGCGAGATCGACACCGCCCCCGCTGCAGCCCTTGTCCTGCGCCGAACGTACAACGCACCGCGCGAACGCGTGTTCAGTGCTTGGACGCAACCCGAGATCATGCGTCGCTGGATGTGTCCGGCAGACACGACCATCTCCGAGATCGCATTCGAGGCGCAAACCGGTGCGCCGTACCGGATCGTCATGCTTGCCGGCGACGGCGAACGATTCGTCGTTCGCGGTTCGATCCGCGAGCTTCGCGCTCCCGAGCGCCTCTCGCTGACCTGGCAGTGGGAGGACGACGAGGGCAATCTCGAGGGGAACGAGACGATTCTCACGCTCGATTTTCGCGCGAGCGGCAACGAGACCGAATTGGTGCTCACGCACGAGAATTTCACCGGCGACGAGCAGCGCGGACGGCACGCAGAAGGCTGGACGTCGGCGCTCGAAAAGCTGCCGACGGCGTTGCGCGCCTTCAGCATCACCGGCATCGATTTGAGCGGCTTCATGGTCAAGGATGCGCCGCGCGCGATCGCGTTCTATCGCGACGTCCTCGGCCTCGAACCGGCGCTCGTATATTCCGGCGACCGCGGCGCCGAGTACGAACTCGCCGACGGAACGACGTTCGGCTTATGGGGCGGCGGGGAGGCCGTGATGCCGTTCCAGCCCAGCAACGGCATCCTCTTCGCGGTCACCGACTTCGATGCCGCGGTTGCGGAGCTGGAGGCGCGCGGTATTCCGCTTCTCATGCGCTTCGAAACGCCCGTTTGTTTCATGGCGGCGATTGCCGACACGGAAGGCAACACCATCATGCTCCACAAGCGAAAGGCCGGCACGAACTAAACGGCTCGGCCGAGTCGAGATCGTTAGCGCGTGCAGCCGGTACTGCTGCTCCGTGGAGCAACGCGAACGTGAGTCTGCCGAGTCCGCAGCCGATCGAAGAGACGCTTTTCGGACGGCGGCTTCGGTATGCTGAGCGCCCCCGAGGACTGGCTGAAGGAGAACGCGATGGGTTGGGCTCCAAACTGGGTCGGCGTCAGCGGCGGCGTTGCGGCGCCGGGAACCTCCATCACTTCGATCGCTCGCTATCCGCAGCATCTCGACGTCTTCTGCGTCGGCACCGATAACGGGATCTACAGCGCGTGGTGGGATATCGCGACGGGCTGGTCCGCGTGGTTCAAGGTCGCGGGCGGCGTCGCGGCCCCGGGCACGACGATCACGGTCGTCGCCCGCAACCCGAATCATCTCGACCTCTTCGCCGTGGGGTCGGATCACGGCGTTTACAGCATCTGGTGGGACGCGAACGGCGGCTGGGCTCACAGTTGGTTCCGGGTCTCGAACCTCACCGCGGCCCCCGGCACGTCGGTTGCGGCGATCGCCCGCAACCCAAACCACCTCGACCTGTTCGCGGTCGGCGCGGACATGCGGATCTCCAGCATCTGGTGGGACGCGAACGGCGGCTGGGCCGCGAACTGGTTCAACGTGAGCGGCGGAATCGCCGCACCGGGCAGCTCGATCGCGGCGCTGACCCGCAATCCCAGCCATATCGACCTTTTCGCCGTCGGATCGGACCACGGCATCTACAGCACGTGGTGGGACGCGAGCAGCGGCTGGGCCGGCTGGTTTCGCGTCGCGGGCGGAGCAGCCGCGCCGAATACCTCGATCGCAGCGGTCGCGCGCTACCCCACGCACATCGACCTCTTCGCCGTCGGCACGGACCATCGAATCTACAGCATTTGGTGGGATGCGAACGGCGGCTGGGCGTCGAGCTGGTTCAACGTCAGCGGCGGCATTGCAGCGCCCAACACGTCGATCAGCGTCGTGTCCCGCTATCCCAACCATCTCGACGTGTTCGCGGTCGGAACGAATCACGGCATCTTCAGCACGTGGTGGGACGCGAGCAGCGGATGGGCTTCGTGGTTTCAGATCGCCGGCGGGGTCGCGGCTGCGAACACGTCGATCAACGCGCTCAGCCGCTATCCGGATATCCTCGACGTGTTCGTCGTGGGGACGGATCAGCACGTCGATACGATCTGGTGGCTCGACGAAATGTATTTCTCGATGCAGCACCAGCAGCAATCGAATTGGTGCTGGGCGGCGACCGCGACCAGCGTCGCGCTGTTCTATAAGCCGTCGAGCGGCTGGACGCAGTGCCTGGTCGCCAACGGCGAGCTCGGCCGAACCGACTGCTGCGGTGCCGGGGCTTCAGGTGCGTGCAATGTCTACGGTTTTCTCGACCAAGCACTCACCGTCGTCGGCCACTTCGACCATTGGGTCGGCAGCGTCGCCAGCACCGCGCAGATCGAGACCGAAGTAACTTTCGCACGCCCGTTGGGCATTCGGGTCGCTTGGTCGGGCGGCGGCGCGCACTTCCTGTGCATCATGGGGCAATACGGCGCGGGCGGCGTCGATTACGTGACCGTCGACGACCCGATCTACGGCCGCTCGGACGTGAACTACACGACGTTGAAGACTGCATATCAGGGCAGCGGGACCTGGACCCACACCTACTACACCAAGTATTAAGGAGCAACGATGCCGCTTCTCGCTCCGGAACCGCCCCGCCAAGCCGCCGATGCCGTGCACCAGACGTTCCAGGCCTTCGCCGCGAACGGAACCTTCAGAACGCCCGCGCTGCGCAGGGCGACCGGGCCGCTTGCACTCACGGAACCGCACCAGGTCTTCACGTTGGGGCTCGCCGACGTGATTGCCGGGAGCGGCTTGGCTGCGGCCAAACCGGCCGGTTGGCGCTATCTCGTGAAAGACGGAGAGAACGTTCTCGCCTCCGCCGAGACGGCGATGGGCCCGACGGCCGGCGAGCACGTCTTCTCGGCATTCAATGAAAGCCGGTTCGTTGCCGCGACCGCGGAGGCGATCGGAACGGCTCGAGCGCTCCCGGAGGTCGCGAAGGGCAGCTTCGAACTGCGCTACCTCCAGGTCCCCGGCTTGTACGTGTCGGCGCTCTGGCTCCACAATACCGGCGGCGGCGGCGACCTGCTGGTGCCGCTGGCACCGTCGCCCCTGGACACGCCGGCGGGCGTGCCGGTTCCCGCCGCGCAATTCCTTGAGGAACTCGCGTCCAAGGCGAAGACGGCATCAGCGGTCGGCCCCGCCGATCGCAGCGGCGGTTGAGCGCGGACGCGCCTGCGGGGGCTATCCAGCGGCGAGGCGGGCGAGCGCTACTCCGGCTAAGGCTGCGATGACGCCGAGGACGATGCTGCCGGCGGCGTAGGCGGTTGCGAGGCCGGGGGCTCCGTCTTGGATCAGCGTCAGCGACTCGAACGCGAAGCTCGAGAACGTCGTGAAGCCGCCGAGGATGCCGACGGCGAGGAACGTCCGGAGTTCGGGCGTCACCCCGAGGGCGCGCGTCTGGCCGAGCTCGATCACAATGCCGATCAGGAAGCTGCCGAGCACGTTGATGGCGAGCGTTCCGTAGGGGAAGCCCGGGCCGAAGCGCTGGACGGCGACGACCTGGACGATGTAGCGGAGGACGGACCCGAGCGCGCCGCCGAGCGCGACCGCGGTGGCCGAGCGCCAGTCGATCAGGTGGCGCCCCCCTTGCCGGAGCGCTCTTTTCGATAGCGGATGATCTCGACGTTTTCTAGCGTGACGAGGCCTTCGGGGATCATCGCGTCGAGCGTCGGCATCACGTCGCGGATGCGTTCCTCGCTATCGACGACCTCGATGAGAACCGGGAGGTCGGCTGCGATGTCGACGACGCGCGCCGCGTGGAGGACCGAGTGGCTCCCGTAGCTCTCGATGCCCTTGAAGACGGTCGCTCCGGAGACCCCGGCAGCGCGCAGCTTTTGCACGATCGCCGTATAAAGAGGTTGCCCCTCCCAGCGATCGCGCTCCCCCACGAAGATCCGTAGCAGCTTCCCGGTGGAAGGCGTCTTCACGGTCGCTCACCTTTCCGTTTACAGGCTCGGGGTCCTATGGTATCATCTGGACTTGAACGGGCCGCGCGTCCGTTTCTTTTGTGTTTTGAGGGCGCTCCGGCGGCCGGGATAGATTTGAAGCGAGATGGCGAAAAAAGAGAACCGGGTCATGGTGGTGCTGGCCTGTACGGCGTGCAAGCGGCGCAACTACAACAGCCAGAAGAACCGGCAGCACAACAGCGACCGGCTCGAATTGAGCAAGTACTGCCGTTTCTGCCGTTGTCACAAACCCCATAAGGAAACGAAGTAATCGTACCGGACCTTAGGGCGGTAGCTCAATTGGTAGAGTTGCGGTCTCCAAAACCGTCGGTTGCAGGTTCGAGTCCTGTCCGCCCTGCCAGAATCTTTCGAGGAGCGCTACGGAGCAGATGAGCAGGCCTACGAGTGGAGGCGGAACCACGACGCGTCAGGGAGCGACGCCGCCGCGCGCGAGCGCGCCGGTGGACCGTGAACAGCGCGCCGCGAACGCCAAGGCATTCATCGACGGCCTCAGTTCGGAGATGCGCCGCGTCACGTGGCCGTCCCGGCCGGAGTGGGTCTCGGCGACGGTCCTGACGGTCGTGCTCGTCGTCGTGGTCGCCATCTTCACGTATTCGATCGACTTGCTCTTCGGCCAGCTCTTCGGCCTCGTGCGGCACTAGGAGAGCGTTCGTGAGCGATCCAGTCAGCGTCACAACCGGCAAAGCGGCCGAGCGCCGGAAATGGTACGTGATCCACACGTACTCCGGCTACGAGAACAAGGTCAAGGCGAATCTCGAACGCCGCATCCATTCGATGAACATGACGGACAAGATCTTCCGCGTGCTCGTCCCGATGGAAGACGAAGTCGAGTTCAAAGACGGCAAACGGAAGATCACGCCGAAGAAGGTGTTCCCGGGCTACGTGCTCGTCGAGATGGACATGGACGATTCGTCCTGGTTCGTCGTCCGTAACACGTCGGGCGTCACGGGCTTCGTCGGTTCGCCGGGGTCGGGCGAGAAGCCGGTCCCGCTGCAGGAAAAAGAAGTGAAGACGATCCTCAAGCAGATGGGCATCGAGACGCCGAAGCTGAAGATCGATTTCGCGAAGGGCGATCGCGTGAAGGTGACGAGCGGTCCGTTCTTCGACTTCACCGGCGTCGTCGACGAGATCCAGCCGGAAAAGGAAAAGGTTCGCGCGCTCATCTCGATCTTCGGGCGGGAGACGCCGGTCGAACTCGAGTTCTACCAGATCGAGAAGGTCTAGCGGGCGTTTCGCGCGCCGGTTATTTCCAGCGCAGCACTTTCGCAATCATCTCGGAGCGGTTGCGCGTGCCGGTCTTGCGCAGCAGGTTCTTGATGTGGTCCTGCACCGTCGTCGGAGCGATGTGAAGCCGCTTTCCGACATCGCCGATGTGCGCGCCGTCCAGGAGCAGCGCGAGGACTTGGATTTCGCGCGGCGAGATCCGGAAGTGGTCCGCGGCGGGCGCGAGAGGATCGCGCGTGCTGAACCGTTCGATCGAGACCCCGATGAACAGGCCCGCGGGCCCGGAGAGCGGTTGGGTCCGCACGACGAGGAAAGGCACCGGTTGTGCCAAGCCGCGCTGCTGCGTCGCCGCTTCGTCCGTCCAGGTTGACGTCAGCTCGCGAATCGCCTCTTCGAGGATCAACGGGAGGCGGTGCTCCAAGCGCGCGTGCAACGGCGTCAGCGCGACGTGCCGCTCCGCCTCCGAGGAGAACGCGAGCACGATCTGCAGTTCTTGGTTGAGGACATAGAACTCCGAATCGGCGTCCCGGCCCTCGAGCGGCCGTTGAGGATGACCCTCGACGTGGAATCCCGCGAGCGCGTCTCCGCTCGATTCGAGGAATTGTAACGCCGAGAAACGCTCCGACGCCGCGTCGAGCGCGAATGCGAGCATCCGAATCTCGCTCGAGGAAAACGGGCCGAGTTCGGCGGTGCGCAGCAGCATGAGGACCCCGAAGTTCGTCCGGGTGTCGGCGAATAGCAGCGTGAGGCCACTGACGTAGGGGGAGGGCATCGCCGTCGTTGGGTTGACGCTCCGGCCAAGAACTTGCCGGCGTTGGACGACGAACTCTCGCTTCAGCCGCCGGAAGTCGGCTCGGTCGCTCGTCGATGAGAGCAACTGGTCGGTGTTTCCGTCCCCTTTGAAGCGGGCGAAGCTCCAATGCGATACCGGCACAATCCGAAGGATCGTCGCGATGATGGCGCGAGCGGGATCGTCTTCCGGGAGTTCGCCAATCGACGCATACGACTCGCCGCCGACGTTGGGATCGAAATCCGACATGCGCTGATGCTGTGCCTTCCCCCCCCCGATTGCACGATATCGGGAAGGCGGGGACCGTGGTATCGTAGCTACAGAGCTTAGCGGGGAGCGAGATTCTCTCCTCGCGGCGAGGCGAGGCGACGGCGCACACGTTGCGACCGTCCGTTTCTCCGGAAAGGGGCGCGGATGTCACAAATGCGTTCGTGCATCGCGGGTGTTTACCCGAGCAGCGTTCCGCTTCTGACCGCAGCGCTGTCGGCGGTCGGCTTCCCTTTGCCGATCGTGCTCGGCCGTCTGAACGTCACGGAGTTGGGACTGAACGTTCCCGACGTGCTCATCATCGATATCGACTCGACCGAGCTCGACGCGATGGAGCTGCTCCGTATGACGCGCTTCGTCTTGCGCGCGTGCGTCATCGTCGTCTACACCAATAAGTCGAGCCAGACCTGGGCCCTTGAATGCCATATCGCTGGGGCAAACTGCATCTTATCCAAGGGGAGCGACGAATCTGGGCTCGTGGCCGGCCTGACGCACACGTTTGCGACGGGGTGCTTCACGGACCCGAGCATCGTCGCCGCCTGACGCTTCTTGAAAGGCCCGCCATTATGCTGATGAATTTCGAGCCGTTGGGAGACCTCGGGCAGGACTGCGTCGTCCACGTCCTCGGCGAGTGCGATTTCGCGGACAGCGGTGAGCTCGAGAGCGCGTTGAGAACCGCGGCCCGCGAGACCGGCGGCGTGTTGATCGCGTCGTTCGTCGATTGCTCGTTCGCCGATTGCGCGTGCCTGGGCGCGCTGATCCGCCAGTACCGAGAGCTGGGCTCGCGCCTGATGATCGTCGCGCCCCCGAAATGCGGCTTCCGGCGCGTTCTCGAGTTGACGAAGATGCGCCATGCGTTGCCGGTCTTCGACGACTTTGGCCGCAGCCTTCGCGCTCGCGCCGTCGCGCGAGCCGGCATGCGGGAGCCTCGCCTGCGCGCTACCCTGGAAGGTGGCCTAGGAGCGCTCAGTCCGCCGTCCGGATGAACGTGTCCCACCACCACACGCCCCACGTGCCGACCAGGGACGAATAGACGATCAGCCCCGCGCCCCAGCGCGGGACTGCGTCTTTCACGGCGAGACCCATCAGGAGGAAGAGGAACGGCTCGAAATCGAGGGCGTGCCGCATCCCGAACTGGTACCAGCCGTTGAGGTAGTACAGGAACGACGGGCCGGCGACGAGCGCGACCGTCACCCACAGCGCCACGACGAGCTTGCGCGGCTCGCGCGCCAAGAACGCGAGGATCAGCGCGGGGCTCGTGAACGTCAGCGCCACGCCGCGGACGTCGACCTTGAAGTACGGCCACTGTGGAACTTGCAGCCACTCGACGTAGACCGGGGCCTGGATGAAGAAGCTGTAGATCTGGTACGGCAGGTAGCGCAGCCCGAACGGCGAGCCGGAGGTCGAACCGTAGGAATCCTGGTGGTAGTAGAGCGTGTGCCCGATGTCGACGGGCGTCCCCCACATCGCTTCGTTGTAGGCGACCCAGGCGACCGCGCCGGCCGCTAGGACGGCGCCGAACGAGATCAGCTCGCGCGGTTTGCGCTCGCCGCCGGCGAGGGCTCCGTCCCGGAGCAGCCAGGCGTAGAACGGGAGCGCGAGCGCCAGCGTGAAGCGGCTCTCGAAGGCGCAGAAGGCCAAGAGCGCGACGAGCCAGCCGCGCCGCCGTCCGCCGAGTTCCAGCAGGGCGAGGAACGTGAAGAAGAGCGCCGAGATGTGGGCGAGGAACCACACGTCGCCGAGCATCGCGCACCACCACAGGTCGGTCCCGGCGAAGAGGAACAGCGTGAGCCAGGCGCGCGGTGCGAACGCCACGCCGAGCCGGGCCAGCAGCACCCAGCCGAGTGCCAGCGATGCGGCGCAGAGCGCGATCGCGACCCACGTCTGGTTCGCGTCGAGACCTTTCCAGAGGACGAGCGGGAGCATCAGGACCGCCGGCATCGGACCGTCTACGCCGTAGTAGTGGTCCTTGTAGAGCACGGCGTCCATCCACTTCCCGGGATAGTCCATCCACATCCGGCCGTGCAGCCAGGCGTACGCGACCCGGACGTAGTTGTTGAAGGCCGTCGAGCGGCCGTGCGAGGCGATCAGGAGCGGGGCGAGCGAGAGGAGCGCGGCGGCAAGGCCCTGCACGGCGTGATTGTGCGCAAGCCCCCGCGAGCCCGCGTCCCACGTGGGCGAGGCTGTTTCACTCGGTGCGGTAATCGATGCACCGGCAGTCGGCATTGCGTAGCGCTTCATTCCCTGTCGCGGCGTCCCTCCTCGGCGTATTCACGGATTGCGGCGGACATGCTATACTCCCGGGGTTGCGTCGATGAGGCCCTACCCCGGCCCGACGCCGTTTACGAGGGGGAGAGGTTGCCCGCCGGGGCCGCCATCGTCAGGAGAATTTCGTGGCTAAGAAAGTCGTCGGCAAGATCGGCCTTGCGCTGAACGCCGGCAAAGCGACGCCGGCACCGCCGGTCGGCCCCGCGCTTGGGCCGTACTCGCTGAACATCATGGATTTCTGCAAGCAGTACAACGAGCGCACGAAGAACGACGTCGGGATGGTGATCCCGGTCGAGATCACGGTCTTCGAGGATCGGACGTTCACGTTCGTCACGAAGACGCCGCCGGCGTCGTTTTTGATCAAGAAGGCGCTCGGCCTCGAGTCGGGCTCGGCGATTCCGAACCGCACGAAGGTCGGCAAGCTCTCGCAAGCGCAGCTCGAGGAGATCGCCAAGACGAAGATGCCGGATCTCAACGCGAACGATCTCGAGATGGCCAAGCGCATCGTCGCCGGCACCGCGCGCTCCATGGGCGTGGAGGTCGCATAATGGCCAAGCGTCCGGGGAAGAAGTATCGCGCGCTGGCGGCCTCGTTCGACCAGGCGAAGTTGTTCGGCGCCGCCGAAGCGGCCGCGCTCGTCAAGCAAAATGCGAAAGCGAAGTTCGACGAGACGGTCGAGATCCACGTGCGTCTCGGCGTCGACCCGAAGAAGAGCGATCAGAACGTACGCGGCACGGTCTTGCTACCGCACGGGACGGGCCGCAAAGTCCGCGTGATCGCGTTCGCGAAGGGCGACAAGGCCAAGGACGCGGCGGCCGCCGGTGCGGACGTCGTCGGCGAGATGGATCTCATCGACCGCGTGAAGGCCGGTTTCGCGGATTTCGACGTCTGCGTCGCGACGCCCGACATGATGGGCGCCGTCGGTTCGAACCTCGGCCGCATCCTCGCGCAGAAGATGCCGAATCCGAAATCGGGGACCGTCACGCCGAACATCGGCGCAGCGATCCGCGACATCAAGGCCGGTAAGGTCGAATACCGCCTCGACAAGTCGGGCATCGTGCACACGATCGTCGGGAAGGCGAGCTTCGGCGAAGAGCAACTCGTCGAGAACGTCGCGACGCTGCTCGACGCGCTCGTCCGCGCGAAACCCTCAGCGGCGAAGGGCACGTACCTGCGCAGCATTACGCTCGCGAGCACGATGGGCCCCGGCGTGAAGGTCGATCCGACCCGCATCCGCCCGACCGCCGCTACGAGCTGACGTTCGGCGGAAGGCGCGGCGCCAAATCATGCGGCTCGCCGGCGACGGCGGGCCGCATCTTCGTTTACGGCTCGGCGACCGCGCTCAGCGCTTCCGGCGAAGATTCGTGCAAGCGGTCCGCGTTGCGCAATTGCGGGAACAGCGCGGCCCAGGCAGCGACGACGACGAGCGTGCCGATGCCGCCCGCCACGACGGACGTCACCGTTCCGAGCAGCGCCGCGAGCGCTCCTGATTCGAACGCGCCGAGCTCGTTCGACGCGCCGATGAAAACGTTCTCGGCTGCGTTGACGCGCCCGCGCATCGCGTCCGGCGTATTGTGCCGCAACAGCCCGACGCGAATCACGACGCTGACCATATCGCTGGCCCCGATCAGCGCCAGCATCGCGAGCGAAAGCGCCACGTTCCGTGACAGCGCGAAAACGAGCGTCGCCACACCGAACGTCGCAACCGCCGTCAGCAGCAGCGCCCCGATGCGCCGCTCCGGCGGGCGGCGCGCAAACCAGAGCGCCGCGAGTGCGGCCCCGGCGGCCGGTGCGCTGCGCAGAAACCCAAGCCCGACGGGGCCGACCCGTAAGATCTCGTCCGCATAGATCGGCAAGATCGCGGTGACCCCGCCGAAGAGCACCGCGAACAGATCGAGCGAGATCGCCCCTAGGATGATCGGCCGCCGCAGGATGAAGCGAACCCCTTCGAGCGCCGAGGCCATCGTCGGCGCTCCGTCCTCGTGCACCGGCCGTTCCACCCGCAAGAACGCGAACGCACCGGCAGCGAGCACGAGCAGCGCCCCGCTGACGCCGAACGCCACCGGCGTCCCGAACGCAACCAACACCCCGCCGAGCGCCGGCCCACCGATCACGGTGAGTTCGCGCGCCGACGAATACAACGCCGTTCCGCGCATGAAAGCACTCGCCGGCAGGATGCTCGGAAGCAACGTCCGCTCGGCGGGCGCCGTGAACGCCCGGGCGATCCCGATGACGGCGAGCACCGCGAGGAACGCGGGCACTTGCCGCTCCCCCTCAGCCACCAGCGCGACGAATGCGAACGACCCGAGCGCCTCCGTAGAGATTCCGAGCGTGACGATCCGCGTGCGATCGTACCGGTCGGCGGCCACTCCGGCGGGGAGCGAGAGAACGAATGTAGGCAGAAAGAGCACGAGCCCGACAAGGCCGAGATCGAGCGCGCGATGATCGAGCGAGAAGATGTGCCAACCGATCGCGACGCCCTGGATCTGGACCGCGCAATCGCCGAACAGCGCCCCGAAAAAGAAGCGGCGGTATTTTGGATCGGCGAAAACCGGCAGGCCTTGCAGAGTCGAGTCTCCATGCTCGCCGGGCCGGAGGAGTGCACGGCTGAGAGAAACACGCGGCTCCTCTCTTAGAGGCGCCGATCCCTCCCAACAGGAAGCCGGGCAGCCGTTTCCACTTGCCCGCGGGAATGCGCGGTTTGACGTCCGCGCGGCGCCGTGTTAGCATCCCCGCAATGTCCCAAGCCTTCGCATCGCCGGAGAATCGCTGTCGCCCTTCGCGAAGACGGGAGAGGCATTTTTCCGTGTGACGCGTCGGCGCCGCATCGAACTCCGCGAGCCCTCTCCCGCATAGCAGAGGGCTCTTTCATTTCCAGGAGTGTTCCATCGTGTCCGCACAAGCCGATCCGCCCCAGGGGTGCGGCGACATCCCGCTTCCGATCGTCAAGCTCAACCGCTGGGCGATCGTCATTACGGTCGTAACGGCGCTTGCGCTGCGTCAGCCGCTGCTGACGACCGCGCTGTTCTTGGTCATCGCTTCGGCGGCCGTCTTCGGGTCGCGCGGAAGCCTGATCTACTTCATCGGCTCGCGCGTCTTCGCGCGGCAAAACGCCTCGGCCGAAACCGAGGACCGGCGCATGATGCGGTTCAACAACTCGCTGGCGGCGATCATGCTAGGCGTCGCGCAAATCGGTTTTCTCGCGCGCTTGCCGCTGCTCGGGTGGACGTTTTCCATCCTTCCTGCGCTCGCCGCGATCGTGGCGCTCAGCGGGTTCTGCTTCGGCTGCTTCTTGTACTACCGTTACAAGCTCGAGCGCTACCGGCTGTTCGGCAGCTGAGCCCGGCGAGCCGCGGCGGCCCTTGGTTTGCGGGCTACCTCGCGGGGGCGCTTGCGGGCTGGCAGCCCCGGGGCCCGAGCCGACCGCCCGATGCCATAGAGCGCGCGCTCAAAGCAGCAAGGCTGCCGTTCGCGACGGAGCCGGAAACCTTCTTGACAAGCGACGCTCCGCGCTGCAGGGCCGGATCCTAGGCAGCGATCGCCCCGAAGTGCCTTGCCGGGCACCTTCGGGGTCTTCAGGCGTTTGACGCGACCCCGTGCATGCTGTACTATGAGCGACGGCTCTGATGACCGTAGGTCCGCCGCCAGGCGGGTAATGCGCGAGCGCCTACCGAGGATGCGCGATCACGATCGAAACGGTTCCGCGTGCGCGGGACGGTGCGGTAGTCGGCGCTCATCGAACGATTGGAGCGCCCTTTCTTTTTTCCGAAGAAAGTCCACGAATGCCCACCGCCAAGAAACAAGTCACGATCGACGAGCTGCGCGAGCGGCTCGCCGGTTCGAAGAACCTGTTCTTCACGAACTACGCGGGCCTGACCGTCGAACACATCACGAAGCTCCGCAACGCGCTTCGCAAAGACGGCAGCACCTACGCGGTCGTGAAGAACACGCTGTTCTCGATTGCCGCGGGCGAAGAGCTCGCCAAGCAATTCGACCAGCATCTCGCCGGCCCCACGGCCGTCGTGTTCGCGGGCGACGATCCCGTCTCGCCCGCCAAGGCCCTCAAGAAGTTCTCCGACGACGTTCGCGGGATCGACGTCAAAGCGGCGTTCATCGACGGGAAGCTCATCGATGCGTCGCAGGTCGCCGTTCTCGCGGCGATGCCGCCCAAAGCAGAGCTCCAAGCCAAAGTCCTCGGCCTGCTCACGAGCCCCACGCGCGGCCTCGTCACGGTCCTGGGGGCGAACCGCGGCGGTTTCGTCCGCGTCCTCGATGCTCGCGCGAAGCAACTCGCCGAGACCTCAACTTCAGCCCAAGCCTTAGGAGAATAGCACCATCATGGCAGTTGCCGATCTGATCGAACAAGTCGAAAAACTCACCGTTCTCGAGCTGAACGAACTCGTCAAGGCCCTCGAAGAGAAGTGGGGCGTCAGCGCCGCGGCACCCGTCGCGGTCGCAGCGGGCCCGGCGGCCGCAGCCGCGGCACCGGTCGCGGAGCAGACCGAGTTCGATGCGATCCTCACCGATTTCGGTGCGGAGAAGATCAAGGTCATCAAGGTCGTTCGCGAACTGACCTCGCTCGGTCTGACCGAAGCGAAGGCGTTCGTCGAGAGCGCCCCCAAGGCGATCAAGACCGGGATCCCCAAGGCCGATGCCGAGGCGATCAAAGCGAAGCTGGCGGAAGTCGGCGCGAAGGTCGAGATCAAGTAAGAGCCGCCGCGCGCTCGCGCGCGCACGGAACGTTCGAGCCCCGCGGCGAGTGCCCGGGGCTCGATTCGTTCTGTGCTCAGTTCGTGGCCGCGGGGTCCGGCGCGTACTCTCCGGTCGTCGTCTTCGCCGGCTCCTTCGGCAACGGCGTGGCGGCGCCGGCGGGATGTTCGTCGTATTCGTGCGAGACGATCTGCGGAAGCGGCGTCCCGGAATGGACGTCGCTCGAGAAGCGGCCGAAACGCTGCGGATTCTGCGCGAAGTGGTTCTCCAGATCGGCGATCCGGTGATCGTCGCGCGGGTGGTCGGAGAGCATCTCCATCGATCCCTTGCCCGTCCCGGCCTTTTCGAAGCGGTCGAAGAGCCAGATCATCCCGTAGGGGTTGAAACCCGCTTGCGCGCAGGTGTCGGAGCCCTTGAGATCTGCCGCCGTCTCGACCGGGCGCGAGAAGCTCAGCGACTGGATGTTCGCGGCCATGTTGATCGCGAGGTTCGTGAGACCGCCCTGGCCGCGCCCTAGGAGCAGTTCCAACAGCGTCGCGCCGATCGCGACGTTCTGCTGCTTCTTCATGATGTTGACGACGTCGTGGTGGATGTCGTGCGAGGTCTCGTGGCAGAGAACGCCCGCGAGTTCTTCCTTCGTCTTGACGAATTGCATCAGCGAATCCGTAACGTAGACGTTTCCGCCGGGGACGGCGAACGCGTTCGGCTGCTTTTCGTGTACCAGGATGAACTTGAACGGGTACTCGTATTGCGGATCGGCGACGGCCTTGATGCGCGTCGCGATCGGGTTGAGCACGTCGTAGAGCGGCGAATGCGAGATGATCTCGCCCTTCTTGGAGAGTTCGGAGTAGACTTGGTCGCCGATCTGCTTTTCCTGATCCTCGGCGAGTGCCGGGCCGCTTGCTCGGCAGCAGAGCGCGGCGACGAGCGCGAGCGCGGTCACGAAAGCGGCTGGACGCGTCATCTACGAGATTTCCTCCGTCCCCGGAAACGCAATTCGCGCGGGATTCGTTCACGCTCGGCGAGAGCGCCTTCCGCGAGCCGCGCGCGCGTGTCTGCCGGGCACGGGCCCCCCGGCGGCGCGCAGCGAAGGGATGCCGGCCTCGAGAGGAGCCCAAATGCTCGCAAACGTTGCACTCGGTTTCGTCGGCGTGGGGCGCATGGGCGCGAACATCGCGCGCCGGCTTCACGAGGCGGGGTATCCGGTCTCGGCGATCTACGATGCAGATCGCGGCGCGGCCGATGCGCTCGCGCGCGAACTCGGAACGCGTTCGACGGACTCCCTCGCCGCGGTGACCGAACGCTCCGAGATCGTGCTGACGGTCGTCAGCGACGACGCCGCGATGCGCCGGATCTTCGCCGCCGAGGGGGACACGCTGTTCGCCGGTGCGCGGGGGCGCACGTTCGTCAACTGTGCGACCGTCTCGCCGCAGGTGCACGTCGAGATCGAGCGCCTCGCGGCCGCCCGGGGCGCGGCGACGCTCGAAGCGTGCATGGCGAGTTCGATCCCTCAGGCTCGCGCCGGGACGCTCTACCTGATGGTCGGCGGCGACGCGGCGGCGTTCGAACGGGTCCGTCCGCTGCTCGAGCAGATGAGCGCGCGACTGCGCTACATCGGGCCTGCCGGATCGGCCGCGCAGGTGAAAGCGCTCGTCAACATGGTGATGAACGTCAATACGGCCGGACTGGCGGAGGGCCTCGGTTTAGGCGAAGCGCTCGGCCTCGATTTGTCGATGCTGCGCGAGGTCTTCTCCGAGACGGGCGCGGCCTCGCGCGTCCTCGAGACGGACGGCGCCGATATGCAAGCACGCGAGCACGAGTGTTACTTCTCGGCCGCGCACGCTGCGAAGGATTCGGGGATCGCGCTCGCTCTCGCCGCTGACGCCGGCCTCGAGCTGCCGCTCGCGGCGGCGGCAAAGAGCCAGTTCGAGCGCATGGTCGAGCTAGGCCTCGGCGGCCTCGACAAATCGGGCGTCGCGGAGTTGACGTTCCGTTCGCGATCCGCCGCGCGCTCGTAAGACGCCGTCACGAACGAGGGGCGCCGCGCGATGCGCGACGCCCCTTTGCGGTCGATGAACTCGGAAACGTCCGCCCTTTCGGGCGATCCGGTTAATGCACGAGGAAGCCGACGAGCAAGAGTGCGACGATGTTCAGCACCTTGATCATCGGATTGATCGCGGGGCCGGCCGTATCCTTATACGGGTCGCCGACGGTGTCGCCCGTGACGGCGGCGGCGTGCGCCGGCGAGCCTTTCCCGCCGAAGTGGCCGTCCTCGATGTACTTCTTTGCGTTGTCCCAGGCGCCGCCGCCGCTCGTCATCGAGATGGCGAGGAACAACCCGGTGACGATCGCGCCGACGAGCGCGCCGCCCATCATCTGCGCGCCCGCCGCTCCGGCCAAGACGCCGGTGACGGAAAGGGCCACGATGATGACGGGAATGCCGATCGGGATGAGCGCGGGGAGGATCATTTCCTTGAGCGCCGCGCGCGTCACGATGTCGACCGTCGTACCGTAGTCGGGCTTCTGCGTTCCCTTCATGATGCCCGGCATCTCGCGGAATTGACGGCGAACTTCCTCGACGACGGCGCCGCCCGCGCGGCCTACCGATTCCATCGAGAGGGATGCGAACAGATACGGGGCGAGGCCGCCGATCAACAATCCCGCGATCACGTACGGCTCGCCGATGTTGAACGAGAAGTGGTTTGCGGCGCCGCTGCACGCGGCGCTTGCGGTGGCGTCGCACTTGTCGTTGAGCTCTTGCAGGAACGAAGCGAAGAGCACGACGGCCGCGAGGCCCGCCGAGCCGATCGCGTACCCTTTCGTGACGGCCTTCGTCGTGTTGCCGACCGCATCGAGCGGGTCGGTCACGGCGCGCACGCTCGCCGGCATCTCCGCCATCTCGGCGATGCCGCCCGCGTTGTCCGTGATGGGGCCGAAGGAGTCGATCGCGACGATGATGCCCGCCATCGAGAGCATCGACATGACGGCGATCGCGACGCCGTACAAGCCCGCGAACTTGAACGAAACGAGGATGCCGGCGACGATCACGAGCGCGGGCAGCGCCGTCGCCTGCATCGAGACCGCGAGGCCGCTGATCATGTTCGTGGCGTGCCCGGTCGTGGAAGCTTGTGCGATGCGCTTCACCGGCGAAAACTGCGTACCCGTATAGTACTCGGTGATGTACGTTATCAAGCCCGTGATGACGAGCCCGACGAGCGAGCATACGAAAATGGCCATCGCGCTGACCGTCTGACCGGACTTCAGCGTGGTCGCCGTGCCGAACTGCGCTTGCGCCGCAAAGTAGAAGCCCACCGCCGAAATGACCGCGGCGACGATCAACCCGGCGTAGAGCGCGTTCATGATCGAACCCTTCGGGTTGCTCATGCGCACGAAGAACGTTCCGATGATCGAGGCGACGATCGAAATCGCGCCTAGGACGAGCGGGAACGTCACGCCGCCGGCAAAATCCGCCGGCAAGACCAGATGCCCGAGCAGCATCGCGGCGACCGTGGTGACGACGTACGTCTCGAACAAGTCGGCCGCCATGCCGGCGCAGTCGCCGACGTTGTCGCCGACGTTGTCGGCGATGACGGCGGGGTTACGCGGATCGTCTTCCGGGATCCCCGCTTCGACCTTTCCGACGAGGTCGGCGCCGACGTCGGCCGCCTTCGTGAAGATGCCGCCGCCGAGACGAGCGAACACCGAGATCAGGGAGCATCCGAACGCGAGGCCGACGAGCGCTCCGAGCGATCTCGACTCGTCGCCGCCGTTGACGTTTTGCATGATCGCGTAGTAGCCGCTGACGGCGAACAACCCGAGGCCGACGACGAGCAAACCGGTGATCGCGCCGCCGCGAAACGCGAGCGCGAGTGCCGGTGCGAGTCCGCCGCGCCCCGCTTCCGCCGTGCGCACGTTCGCGCGCACCGAAACGATCATGCCGATGAAGCCGGCCGCGCCCGAGAGGACGGAGCCGATCAGAAAACCGAACGCGGCTTCCCAACCGAGCGGCGCCGGCGCGAAACCGATCGCTAAGAACAAAACCGCCGCGACGATCGCGACGGTCGAATATTGGCGCTTGAGAAACGCCATCGCGCCTTCTTGAATCGCGCGCGCGATTTCTTGCATCCGTTCGTTGCCTGCCGGTTGGCGCAACACCCATGACGTGAGAACACCGCCGTAGATGATGGCCAACAGTCCGGCAACGAGTCCGAGGACGACACCGGTCTGAGCACTGATCCCGAGCTGAGTAGGCACGAGGTAACCTTCCCGTTCTTGCAGGGCATAAGAACACCCCGCGCATCGCAGCCGGGGCAGTTGACCCGGACCTATTTGCGAGCCTTACACGAGTCCCTTTCCTAGGCGGGCGGCTGGCGCGCGAGGAAGGCTTGCCACGGAACGCGCGAAGATGGGTTTTGCATGGAGGAAGTCGAGTTCTTGGTCGTCGGCTGCGGGCCGGCGGGGGGGATCGCGGCTCGCGAGGCGGCGCGTTCCGGGGTAGAGACGCTCGTCCTCGAACGGGACCCGGTCGTCGGGGCGAAGCGCGTCTGCGCCGCGGGGTTGCGCCCGGGGTTTTGCGCCGACTTCGACTTGCCCCCGTCGATCGTCCACTGCAACCCGACGGTCCTGGCGGCCTTCGGCCTCGCCGGCCGCCGCTACGACTTTCCGATCGGGAAGAGCCAGACCACCACGCGCGAGGAACTGGACGGGACGATCGGCGCGCTCGCCATGGCCGAGGGAGCGACGTTGCGGACGCGCGCGCTGTTCCGTTCGCTCGAGCGCGACGGGGCGCGCACGATCGTCGAATACGCGGATCTCGCCACCGGAGAGCGCAGGCGGGTCCGGGCGGGCGGCGTCTTTCTGGCGCCGGGTTCCAGCGTTCGCCTCGACGAGCAGGGTCCGCTAGGGTATCCGGGGTGGAGGGACGGTCTTGTGACCTGCCTCCAATATCGCGTCTATCTGGAGCGGCCGGCCGTCCCCGCGGCGTACGAGGCGCTCGAGATGTACTATTACCGCTCGCCGTTCGGCCGCAACATCATCGGCTGGATGTTCCCGAAACGCGACCACCTCTCGATCGGCCTAGGCGTCGGGGCGAAGATCGACGGCAAGGAGCTTCGGGTCGAGCTGGACGCCCTCTTGGCCCGCGTGCGGACGCGCCTGTTCCCTAGCATAGGCTACACGCTGCGCGAGGAAGGGAACCTGCTCTACGGCGGCAAGCCGCGCCCGAGGATCGCCGACGGGAACGTCATGATCGGCGGGACGGCCGCCGGCCTCGTCGACGCGACGACCGGGGAGGGGATCCACGAAGCGGCCACTTCCGGACGCTTCGCCGCCCAGGCGATGGCCGAGTTCAAACGGGGCGGGAACGCCTCGCCGGCGCTCGCCTACGAGCACTGGACGAAGCGCGCGTTCTACGGCCGGCTGTTGCACCGCTACAAGTTGATCACGTTCCTCGAGCGGCGGCCGAAGCTCTACGACGTGCTCTTCGAGCAGATCGCGAAGGAACGCAGGCTCTGCGAGCTGCTGCAGCGCGACCGGAACGACTTCTCGTTCTCGGAATGGCTCTATCTCTACGTTCAGGCCGCGCTGTTCAGCGCGAAGGCCCTGCGCGCCTGATGGGGACGTTCGTCGCGCGGCGGCTCCTACGCTTGGCGATGGTCCTCGCGGCCGTCACGCTCGGCACGTTCGCGTTCACGCACTTGATCCCGGGGGATCCCGCGGCGTTGCGGCTCGGCGAGCACGCCTCGCCCGAGGAGGTCGCGAACCTGCGGGCGGCGCTCGGACTCGACCGGCCCTGGTACGTTCAGTTGTGGGTTTACGTCCGGCACGTGCTCGGCGGGGACCTCGGCCGCTCGGTCGTCGATACGCAACCGGTCGCCCAGAAGCTTGGCCAGTACTTTCCGGCCACCGTCGAGCTGACGCTCGGGGCGCTGCTCGTGGCGATCGTCCTCGGGCTCCCGGCCGGGATCATCGCGGCGGTGCGGCAGCGGACTGCACTCGACCGGTTGACGATGACGGGCGTCCTCCTCGGCGTCTCGATCCCGGTCTTCTGGCTCGGCTGGATGCTCGTCTATCTCCTCGCCGTGATCCCAAGCCACTTCGGCCTGAACCTGTTTCCGATCTCCGGACGTATCTCGCTCTCGTACTACGTACCGGCACGTACGCACTTGATCGTCCTCGACGCGCTGCTCGCGGGGAACGTCCGTGCCGCTCTCGACGCGCTCTGGCACCTGGTCTTGCCGGCCCTCACGCTCGGGACGATACCGCTCGCGATCATCGCGAAGATCACGCGGAGCGGGATGCTCGAGGTGCTCCGCAGCGATTACATCCGGACGGCGCGCGCCAAGGGGCTCGACGAGCGCGCCGTCGTCGTGCGGCACGGCCTGCGGAACGCCGCGATCCCGATTCTGACGGTGATCGGGCTGCAGACGGGTTTGCTGCTCGGCGGCGCGGTCCTCACCGAGCACATCTTCGCATGGCCCGGCGTGGGCAGGCTCGCCTTCGATGCGATCTCGAACCGCGACATGCCGGTCATCAACGGTTGCATCCTGCTCTTCGCGACGGTCTTCGTCGTTGTGAACACCGCGGTGGACGTGCTCTATGCTTTGGCCAACCCGCGGATCCGCTACGGATAGGCCGTAGGTCGGAAGGGCCCGGGAGCCGGGTGTGGATAACCCTGCCACGAAGAGAGGTCCTAATGAGGCGCCTTTGGACGTAAGTTCCGGCTCGCGGAAGTACGTGATCGCGGGTACTTCCTATACGCGAGAGGAGGTCATCCACCGATACCTGCACTTGGTAAAGTATGTGGCAGGGCGTATTTCGGTCAACCTCCCGCCGAACGTCGAACTGCAGGATCTGATCAACGACGGCGTCCTCGGCTTGATCGACGCGATCGAAAAATACGATGACGGGCGCGGCGTCAAGTTCGAGACGTATGCGATCACGCGCATCAACGGTGCGATCATCGATGCGCTCAGGGCGCTCGACTGGGTTCCACGCGCGATCCGGCAGCGGGCCCGCGAGCTCGAACGCGCCTACCAGGCGCTCGAGACGCAGTTCGGCCGCATGCCGAGCGACGACGAAGTGGCGGAGCACCTCGGCATCTCGCGCAAAGAGCTCGATTCGCTCGTCCAAAAGATCCGCGGAACGTCCGTGCTCTCGCTCGAGGAGCACCTCCCCAACGAGCGCGGCAGCGACATTCCCTTGCTCGACACGCTGCGCGATCTCAGAGTCGACGTCAGTTCTTCGGTCGAAGCGCGCGAAGTGCGGAACATGCTCGCGCACGCGGTCGACGATCTCTCGGAGCAAGAACGCACCGTCATCAAGCTATATTATTTCGAAGGGCAGACGCTCAAAGAGATCAAGGCGGTCCTCGGGGTCTCCGAATCGCGCGTCTCGCAGATTCACGCTCAGGCGGTGATCCATCTCCGTTCCAAGTTGCGCGAACTGCGCGTCGATCTCGGCTATCGTGACGGCGATCCGAACGTGAAGCAGAAGTATCTGCGCAAGCCCGCGCCCAGCGTCGAGAGCGTTCCCTAGAGCGTCGTTCCGCCTCTCCCAGGCGCGTCCCAGATTTCATGCGCGTTTCATGTGCGCCGAGTCGCGCCGCCCTACACTGTGGGCGAGGCGCCGATAGCGCGCTGGCTTTGCTTGAAAGGATGCACCATGCGAATCCCTCTCGTGATCGCGCTGTCGAGCGTGGTCGCGCTAGCCGCGTGCGGCGGCGGCGGTTCCTCGACGCCGTCGACCGCTACCACGCAATCTCTCTCGACGCAAGAGGTCGCGCAGGCCGGCACGGAAGCCGCGCTCAGCCCGGCCGACTCCGGCGAAACCGACGCGGGTTATTACGATTCGAACTTCGGCGCGAGTTCGCTCGCGCGCGCCGCGGAGAGCCGCGGTACCGCCTCCACCGGCGCCTGCGCGAACCGGCGCGAAGTCACCGTCACCGTTCCGGGCCCGAACGAGAGACAGGTCGAAGTCAAATTCTTCTACGACGCCGCGTGCACCGTGCTCGCGCGCGACGTCGTGCAACTCACGACGACGAACGCCGACGGGTCGAAGAGCGCGACGCGCACGGCGACGCAGTACAACGCCGCCGGCTCGGTCATCGCCACGCGCAAGTCGACGTATGCCTACACGGGCAGCCTCGGCAACTCGAGCGCGATCGCCACGAGCGCGCTGTACATCGGAACCTCGACCTCGCCGCTGACGCAATGGGGCCGCCAGATCACGCTCTCGCCGCAAGGCGCCGACGTCTCGACGCTCTCCGAAAACGGCGGCTGGATCGAAAACGGCGCGTTGCCGAGCCTCAGCGAGTCGTTCGGCCACCAGGGTCAAGTCGTCGGCGGGACGGCGACGTTCGATGCGGCCGGAGACGTCACGTACGCGGGGACCCGCAACCGGACGTTCTTCAAAGGGCCGCTGAACACGCTGACGCTCCCGACCGCGCCTCCGTTTGAAATCGGCGGGACCCCTGCGCCGGTCCAGGTCGGGACTTCGACCATGACGGGGAGCATCACGTTCGATGCGGACGGGCTGCTGACGAACATCGCGCTCAGCGGCACGTTCGTGAACGGGAACTCCGTCACCGTGACGAGCAGCGGCACGCCTCTCGTGGTCGCCGGGACGATCGTGAATCCGGCCGGCGCGACGGTCGCGACGTTCACGACCGACGCATACGGGAACGGCACGATCCAGTTCGCGAACGGCGTGCAGCTCCCGATCATCTGCTGGCACGTCGTCTAGGAGGCGAGGCGCGAGGAACCGAACCTGCAGCACCCGTGGGCTGGCTCGGAAAACTCAAACAGAGTCTCGGTTTCTCGCGCGAATCGCTGGCGGGCATCGAGCGGCTTGCGATCGCACGCAAGCCGCTCGATGCCGCGTTCTGGGAAGAACTCGAGGAGATACTGCTGCGCGCCGATTTCGGCGCCCCGACGACGGCGAAGATCGTCGACGGCCTGCGCGAGGTGGCGAGCCAGCAACTCTGGCGGCGCAGCGACGAGGTCGTCGCGCGCTTCAAGAAGGACGTCGAGGCGTTTCTCACGCTGCCGAACGCGGGGCTGCACCTGGTCTCGAAGCCGTCGGTCGTGCTGGTCGTAGGCGTGAACGGGAGCGGGAAGACGACGACGATCGGGAAGCTCGCGCACCGCCTGCGCTCCGAACGCAAGCGCGTGATGGTCGTCGCGGCCGACACGTTTCGCGCCGCCGCCGCCGAGCAACTCGCGGTCTGGGCCGAACGCAGCGGCTGCGAGTTCATCCGGGGCCGCGAGGGGGCCGACCCCGCCTCCGTGGTCTTCGACGGCGTCGCGGCGGCGAAGGCGCGCGGCGTCGACGTCGTGTTGATCGATACGGCGGGCCGGCTGCAGACCAAAGTCAACCTGATGGAAGAGCTCAAGAAGATGCGGCGGGTGATCGAGCGCGAGACGGGCGGCCCGCCCGACGAGACGCTGCTCGTGGTCGACGGCACGACCGGCCAGAACGCGATCTCGCAGGCCCGGCTCTTCAACGAGGCGACGAAGCTGACGGGCGTCGTGGTCACGAAGCTGGACTCGACGGCGAAGGGTGGCGTCCTCGTGGCGATCGTCGATACGCTCGTCGTCCCGATCAAGTTCATCGGCCTCGGCGAGTCGATCGAGGCGTTGCGCCCGTTCGACCCGCGGGCGTTCATCGACGCCTTGTTCGAAGCGTCGCCGGGCTGAATCGAACAGGAGTTCGATTCGATGGGAAGAAGGTTCTCCGCAATCGGGCGGACCTGAGCCTTTCGATTCTGCGCCGAGGCGTGATCGATGAGCGACGGAGCGGTAAAGTGCCACACAGCCGGCACAGCAACCCGCGATACTCCGTTCAGCAGCAGCAGAGAGGATCACCGGCACCGTGGCAAACGACGATCGTACCGTTGCCTTGAACAATGCCCTCGCCCAGATCGAGCGCCAATTCGGCAAGGGCTCCATCATGAAGATGGGCGATTTCTCGGAGAGGATGGCGATCGACGTCGTCTCGACGGGCTCGATCGCGCTCGACCTCGCGCTCGGCGTAGGCGGCTTGCCGCGCGGCCGCGTCGTCGAGATCTACGGACCGGAATCGAGCGGTAAGACGACGCTCGCGCTCCACGTGATCGCCGAGGCACAGAAGGGCGGCGGGACGGCGGCGTTCGTCGACGTCGAGCACGCGCTCGATCCGACGTACGCCTCGGCGCTCGGCGTCGACCTCGACAGCCTTCTGGTCTCTCAGCCGGATACGGGGGAACAGGCGCTCGACATCGCCGAGATGCTCGTCCGCTCGAACGCGGTCGACGTCGTCGTGGTCGACTCGGTCGCCGCGCTCGTCACGAAGGCCGAACTCGAGGGCGACATGGGCGATACGCACGTGGGTCTGCAGGCGCGCTTGATGTCGCAGGCGCTGCGCAAGCTCACGTCCGCGATCTCGCGCTCGAAGTGCGTGATGATCTTCATCAACCAATTGCGCGAGAAGGTCGGCGTGATGTTCGGCAATCCCGAGACGACCTCGGGCGGCCGCGCGCTGAAATTCTACGCCTCGGTCCGTCTCGACGTGCGTAAACTCGAGCAGATCAAGATCGGCCAGGACGTCGTCGGCACGCGGACGCGCGTCAAGGTCGTCAAGAACAAGGTCGCGCCGCCGTTCCGGCAAGCCGAGTTCGATATCACGTACGGCCGCGGCATCTCGAAGATGGGCTCGGTGCTCGACGTCGCGCTCGAGCGGAACATCGTCGGGAAGAGCGGCTCGTGGTACACCTACGGCGACGTGCGGATCGGCCAGGGCCGCGAGAACGCGAAAGCCTACTTGGAAGAGCACGGCGATACGGCGGCCGAGATCGAGACGAAGATCCGCGAGGTCCTCAAGGGGACGGTCTCGACGAACGGAGCGGCGGCGGCGCACGCGGGAATGCGCGGAGTCTCGAACGACGACTGAACGCAAGCCCGGCGCCCGGGCGCGCGTCTCGGCCTTGCGCATGCTCGCGGCCCGGCGGATGAGCGAAGCCGCGCTCTACGAACGCCTGCTGCAGAAGGGGTACCGCGATGAGGAGGTGCGCGACGCGGTCGCCTTCTGCAAAGAGGAACGATACGTCGACGACGCGCTGTTCGCGCGCCTCTACGTCGAGGGGACGCGCAGGGCGGTCGGCGACGTCCGGCTCGTCGGCGAACTCGTCCGGCGCGGCATCGATCGCGAGACTGCTCGCAGCGCGGTGGCCGCGGCCGAGGCGGACGAAGACGCGCGCCTCGGCGCGGCGCTCGAACGGCTGATCCGCACGCGGCCGCGCATGAGCTATCCGAGCGCCGCCCGGACGCTCGAACGCCTCGGGTTCCCGGCCGCGCGCATCTATCGCCGGTTGCGCGAGGCGGCCGCACTTGGAAACGTCTTCGAGGGTATCGGCGGGCAGGCGAATGTGCCGTCCGAGGCCGCACTCGAAGGCACGCTAACCGGGTGAGCGCAGCAGGAGTCCTGCCTGCACGACCGGGCTAGCGCCCTAGGAATCGTCCGCGGGCGCCCCGTACCACCGGGCATGCGCGCCCTGATCGCGATAGTATTGATCGCGACCCTTTGTTGCGGTACGAAGCCGGCCGCAGCCGTCGAACTCGAAGGGATAGCCCGCACGGCGTCTTCGTATCATAACGCCAACCCGAAGCTCGAGGCGATGTTCCGAGCCGCGCTGCTGAACACGAGCGAGCAGGCGACCATCGCCGCGGACGGGACCGCCTACGTGAAGACGGGGGACATCCCCGCCGAATGGCTGCGCGACGCGAGCGCCCAGGTCCGCCCGTATCTGTTCTTCGCGAAATCCGATCCGCAAGTCGCCTCGCTGTTGCGTGGGATCATCGCGCGCATGGGCAAGTACCTGCAGGTCGATCCGTACGCGAACGCTTTCACCGTCGATTACCGCGTCTGGGAGCAGAAGTTCGAACTCGACTCGCTCGCGTATCCGATCATCCTCGCCTGGACGTATTGGAAGACGACGGGGGACGCCTCGATCTTCACGGGCGACCTCTCGCTCGGCCTCGACCGCGCGCTCGAAACCATGGAGCGCGAACAAGACCACCCGCGCAATTCGAAGTACTCCCACCGCGAACTGAAGGACGGGAAGGGCCGCCCCGTCGCCTATACGGGGATGATCTGGTCGGGGTTCCGCCCCTCGGACGACGCCTGCCAGTACAACTACTTGATCCCCTCGGAGATGATGGCCGTCATCGCGCTCGGCGAGCTCGAGGAGATCGAGCGGGACGTCTACCGGAATCTGATCAAGTCGAACCGGGCGAAGACGCTGCGCACCGAGGTGCAGACGGGCATCCAGACCTACGGCGAAGTCTTCACGCCCAACTATGGGTACATCTATGCGTACGAGGTGGACGGCCTTGGGAACGCGGTGACGATGGACGACGCGAACATCCCGAGCCTGCTCTCGGCGCCCTACCTCGGGTACGGGCGCATCGACAGCTTCGTCTACAAGAACACGCGCAAGTTCCTACTCTCCAAAGATAACCCGTATTTCTACGCCGGGCAGGTCGCGCGCGGCATCGGCAGCGCGCACACGAACGACGGCTACGTATGGCCGCTCGCGCTCTTGATGCAGGGATTCACCGCGAGCGGCGACGCGGAGCGGCGCGACGTCCTCAACCAACTGCTCGCGAGCGATCCCGGCGACCACTTGCTGCACGAGTCGTTCGACCCGAACGATCCGCAGAAGTTCTCGCGCAAGGATTTCGGCTGGCCGAATGCGCTGTTCAGCGAATACGTGTTGACCGCGATCAACGGGATGCAACCGCTCCCGACGAACAGCACGGCCGATCTCGAGTTCCGCGGCGACTGATCCCGGCATGGCGCGGGGGGCGCGCCGCGGGCCGCAGAACCGTCGCTAGATGATCGAGAACGAGCAGAGTCCGTCGCGCCCCCGACCCGGCGCCGATTTGGTCCTCGGGATCCAGTGGGGCGACGAAGGGAAGGGCCGCATCGTCGACTATCTCTCGCGCGACTACGATCTCGTCGCGCGCTTCGGCGGCGGCGACAACGCCGGCCATACGCTCGTCGTCGGCGACCGGAAGCTGGCGCTCCGGATCGTCCCGAGCGGCGTGCTCTACGAGCGGCCGGAACTGTTCATCGGCGGCGGAACCGTCATCAGCCTCGACGGTTTGTGCGCGGAACTCGACATGCTCGCCGGGATCGGCGTCGATACGAACCGGGTCAAGATCTCGGATCGGGCGCATATCGTCTTCCCGTACCATGCAGCGCTCGATCGGGCGAACGAACTTGCGCGCGGGGACGGCGCGATCGGGACGACCGGACGCGGGATCGGGCCGGCGTATGCAGACAAGGTGGGGCGGAACGGCATCACGTTTCGCGACCTGCGGCGTCCGGAGGCGTTGGCGAACAAGATCCGCCGCAATCTGCTCGGGCGGTCGACGCTGTTCGGAGAGGGCGGCACGACGATGCGCGAGGAGGACCTGATCGGGCAAACGCTCGACTATGCGAAGCGCGTCCTGCCGCACGTCGTGGACGGCGTCTCGTTTCTCCACGGCTACCTCGAATCGGGGAAGCGCGTCTTGATCGAGGGCGCACAGGGGACGCTTCTGGACATCGGCTACGGGACGTATCCGTACGTGACGAGCTCGCACACGATCGCGGGCGGGGCGTGCACGGGCCTGGGCATCGGGCCGACGCAAATCGGCCGCGTTCGCGGGATCGCGAAGGCGTATTGCACGCGCGTCGGGGCAGGGCCGTTTCCAAGCGAGCTGTTCGACGAAACGGCGGAACTGCTGCGCGAGCGCGGCGGCGAATTCGGGACCGTCACCGGCCGGCCGCGGCGATGCGGCTGGTTCGATGCGGTTGCCGGACGTTACGCCGTCCGCCTGAACGGGCTCTCCGACCTCATGGTGACGAAGCTCGACGTCTTGAGCGGGTTCGAGCGGGTCGGCATCGTGACGGGATATCGCTCAGCGCTCGTTCAGGTCGGCTTCGAGGCGTACCTCGACAGCGGGCTCGAAACGCTCGTCGAGTGGCACCCCGGCTGGGAAGAGGACATCACCCAGGTCCGCCGGGTTTCGGATCTGCCGGCGAACGCGCTCAGGTACATCGAACGCATTTCGGAACTGCTCGGCGTCCCGGTCAGCGCCGTCTCGGTCGGGCCGGAGCGCACCGCACTTGCGGTATGACGGGGGCGCTCCGGGCGCATGACGGCGCCTTAGGGGGCTAGCGGAGCGCCGTTCGCGCGCGATGAGTGGCGTGCATGGCACGCTTCGTCTTCCGTTTGCAATCCGCGCTCGAGGCAGCCGTCCGCGCCGAGCGCTCGGCACGCGCGACCTGGCTGCGCGCCGAAGCCGCGCTCGGCGCGGCGCGCGCCGGGTACCGCTCGCTCGCCGGCCGCCTCGCAGCCGAGCGGCTTTCGCTGCAGCGAGGGACGGTCGTGCGGGCCGGGCCGCTCGCCCTCGCCGAGGCTCGCCGTTCGGCGCTCGAGGGCGCGCGAGACCGGGCCGGCGCCGCGCTCGCCGGCGAGGCGCGCGATTCCGCGCTGTTGCGGGCGCGCTTCGAAGCGTGCGTTCGCAAGCGCCTCGCGCTCGAGCGGTTGCGCGAGCGCGAGGCCTCCCTCCACCGCCGGTCGGTAGAGCGCGCACTCGCCCGGGAACTGGCTGAGTCGAACGACCGGACGGCGCGGCTTCGGCCGCGTGGGCTCCGGCTCGGGTAGCGTGGCGTGGATCCTTGGCTGGTCCCCCGGCTCGCCGGCGCGCTCGCCCTGATCGGCGCGCTGCTCTTCGGGCTGCGCGGGGCGATCCGCAGCGTGCTTTCGGTGCGCTTCGGCACGCGCCCGCGCGGGCGCGCCCTGCGCATCGTCGATTCGCTCGCGCTCGGCTCCGGGAGCGCCCTCCACGTCATCGACGCCGCGGGCCGCCGGGTATTGATCGGGGCAACTCAAACGCACGTCTCGTTCCTGGCGGAACTGGGGGGCCGGGCCCCGCCGCCGACTGAGGGGATCGATCCCCGTGGCGCGAAACTCGCGACCGATGTCGGACGAGATTAAAGAAGAAGTCCCCGCCGAAGAAGTCCCCGCCGAACCGGGTAGCGGTAACGGCGCCTCCGGGCGCGCGATCGGGATCGCAGTCGTCGCGGTCGCCGCGGCGGCAGCGGCATTCTATTTCGTGCGCAGGGCGCTGTCCAAAGCCGAACCGGCCGCCGATCCAACGGCGGCACGCATCCAAGCGTTGATGGACGAAGCGAATCGCCTCCTCAAAGAGCTGGATGCCAAGAAACTCGGCTAGCGGCATGGATGCCGCTGTGCCGCGCGCGCAGGATGCGCAATCAGCGCGGCCTAGCGGCATGGATGCCGCTGTGCCGCGCGCGCAGGATGCGCAATCAGCGCGGCCTAGCGGCATGGATGCGGCGGCGGCGGAGCGCGATGCGCCGGCGATTCGGCTCATGGGACTGTATGAGACGGCGTTCACCGATTTGCTTTCGAACGGGCAAGCGGTCGGGCGCGTCGGGGCGATGGTCGCGTTCGTCGACGGGCCGCTCCCCGGGGAGCGCGCGCGCATCCGGATCACGCAGATCAAGCCGAAGTACGCCGTCGGGGAACTCGTCGAGCTTCTCGAGCGCTCGCCCGAGCGCGTCGAGCCGTTTTGTCCCGTTTTCGGGACGTGCGGCGGATGTCAGGTCCAGCACCTCGGCTACGCGGGGCAACTCGCCTGGAAGACGCGGATCGTTCGCGAGGCGTTGCAACGCATCGGAGGAATCGCGGAGCCGCCCGTCTTGCCTGCGATCGGAATGGACCGGCCGCGTGCGTACCGCAACAAGATGGCGCTCGTCGCGAAGGGCGGATCGTTCGGTTTCTACAAGGCGCGTTCGCACGATCTGGTGCCGATCCGCGAGTGTCCGATCGTCCTCGATTCGCTCGACGAACAGATCGCGAACCTCTGGCGCGCTCGCGAGAATCCCGCGACGGCGCCTGCGTTGCGCGACGTCCGGCACGTGATCGCGCGCGCGGCGATCGCGACCGGCGACGTCGTCGTTTCGTTCACGACCGATCGCGGCTCGCCCGCACTCGGCCTCGCCGCGAAGGCCCTCGCTGCCGCATTCCCGCAGGCGGTAGGGATCTCGAACTCTTTTGATCCGCCGAGCACGAACGCCGTGATGGGCCGCAGCCACCGCACGCTCTCGGGGCGCGCGGATATCGCCGAAGCCATCGAGGGCGTGAGCTTCCGCGTTTCGCCGGCATCGTTCTTTCAAGTGAACTCGGCGATGGTTCGCAAGATCTTCGGGTATCTGCGCGAGCGCGTCGCGCTGCCGAAGAAGATCCTCGATCTCTACTGTGGGGCGGGGACGTTCACGCTCTTCTTCGCGAAAGGGGGCGCGGCGGTCGTCGGCGTCGAGGAGAATCCGCACGCGATCCGCGAGGCGCGGGAGAACGCGGCGCTCAACGCGGTCGAAGCGAACGCAAGCTTTCTCGCGGGCCGCGTCGATACGGTTCTCGGGGCGGGGCCGGGGCGCGCGGCGCTCGAGGCGGCCGACATCGTCTTCCTGGATCCGCCGCGCAAGGGGAGCGACGAAGCGACGCTCGCGCTGCTCGCGCGAGCGCGCGTCCCGGAGATCTGGTATCTCTCGTGCAACCCCGCCACGCTCGCGCGCGATCTCGCGCAACTCGCGGCCGCCGGATACATCGTCGAGAGCGTCCAGCCGTTCGACATGTTCCCGCAGACGGGCCACATCGAGGCACTGGCCGTGGCGAAGATGAGCGGATAGGCGAGGGCGCGAAACCGCTCGAGCATGTCGTTGCATACGGGAAAGGCCGGTTGTGGGTAGCGTTCGGATCGATATCGAGCACGTCGCGAAGTTGGCGCGCGTGGCGCTGACGCCCGATGAAGTCGAGCGTTTCGGCGCGCAACTCGGCACGTTGCTCGAACACGTGAGCGCGCTCGAGAAGCTGCCGACGGGCGACGTCCCCGCGACGGCGCAAGTGATCCCGTCGCGCAACGTGGCACGCGCGGACGTTCCGGCGCCGTCGCTGGAGCGCGACGTCGTCCTCGGGGGTGCGCCGAGCGCGCAGGGCGCGTATTTTCGCGTGCCGCGGATCTTGGGAGAAACCGAAGGATGAGCGCGGCCTGGATGGATGCCACGGCGAGCGAGGTGGCTCGCGCGGTGAACGCGCGCGAGGTCTCGGCGAGCGAGATCGCCGCGGCCGCATTCGAGCGGATCGCCGAACGCGATGATGCGGTCGGCGCGTTCTTGACGCGAACGGAAGGGTTGGCCCGCGCGCACGCGCGCGAGGTCGATGCGAAGCTGGCCGCGGGTGAACGGCTGGCGCTGGCGGGCGTTCCGCTCGCGATCAAGGACAACATGTGCGTGACCGGAACGCGCACGACGTGCGGCTCGAAGATCCTCGAAAGCTGGATCGCGCCGTATACGGGGACGGCCGTGGCGCGCGCGCTTGCCGCGGGTGCGTTGCCGCTCGGCAAGACGAACCTCGACGAGTTCGCGATGGGGAGTTCCTGCGAGAACAGCGCGCTCGGCGTCACGCGCAACCCGTGGGATCCGGGGCGCGTCCCGGGCGGTTCCTCCGGCGGGAGCGCAGCTTCCGTCGCGGCCCGCGAAGCGGCGCTCGCGCTCGGGAGCGATACCGGAGGATCGATCCGGGAACCCGCCGCGTTCTGCGGGATCGTGGGCTTCAAGCCGACGTACGGCCGAGTCTCGCGCTACGGGCTGATCGCGTTCGCATCGAGCCTCGATCAGATCGGCCCGTTCGCGCGGACGGTGGAAGATGCGGCGCTACTCTACGACACGATCGCGGGGAAGGATCCGTTCGATGCGACCTCGGTCGACCGCCCGGTAGAGCCCGCGCGCGGCTCGCTGCGCGAGGATCTGAAGGGAGTGCGCGTCGGGATCGTCCGCGAATTCGATCTCGCGGCGCTCGAACCAGACGTGCGCGACGTCTATCGCGCCGCCTACGAAGACCTCGTCAAGCTCGGCGCCGAGCTCGTCGAAGTGGGGCTCCCGACGGCCGAACACGGTCTCGCGACGTATTATCTGATCGCGCCGGCCGAGTGCTCGTCGAACCTCGCGCGTTTCGACGGGATGCGGTACGGCCTCCGCGTCGAGGGCGCCGACGTCGGGGCGACCTACGAACGGACGCGCGCGGCGGGGTTCGGCGACGAAGTGAAACGCCGGATTCTCATAGGCACGTACGCGCTCTCGAGCGGATACTACGACGCCTACTACGTGCGCGCGCAGAAGGCGCGCACGCTCCTCGGCAAGGATTTCGAGCGCGCGTTCGCAAGCTGCGATCTGATCGCTTGCCCCGCCGCCGCGAGCCCGGCCTTCGAGTTCAACGCGAAAGCCGACCCCTACAGCATGTACTTGATGGATTACTATACGATCCCGATGTCGCTCGCGGGGCTGCCTTCGCTCTCGGTTCCGTGCGGTTACGTGGAACGCGAAGGTCGCTCGCTCCCGCTCGGCCTCGAACTCTCGGCTCCGCTGTTCGGCGAGCGCTCGCTGCTCGCGAGCGCGCACGCCTACGAGCGCGCGACGCGGCACGCGGAGCGCCTCGCTCCGCCGCCGGTCGCAGCTGCGGAGGGCCGCGCATGAGCGGCGTGCGAACGGCCGTGCCGCGCGAACGCCGCGCCGCCTACGAAGCCGTGATCGGCATCGAATGCCACGTCGAGTTGCGGACCGAGACGAAGATGTTTTGCGGCTGCCGCAACGTCTTCGGCGCGGAGCCGAACACGAACGTGTGCCCCGTGTGCCTGGGGATGCCGGGGGCGCTCCCCGTCCCGAACGAGCGTGCGATCGAACATCTCGTCCACGCGGGCCTCGCGTTCGGCGCGACGATCCCCGCGTTCTCGAAGTTCGATCGGAAGAATTACTTCTATCCGGACATGCCCAAGAATTATCAGATCTCGCAGTTCGACATGCCGCTTACGCAAGGCGGGACGGTCACGTTCTGGCGGCACGACGGCACGCGCGGCGAGTGCCGGCTCACGCGCATCCACCTCGAAGAGGATACGGCGAAGTCGCTCCACGCGGGCTCCGGCGACGGGCGTATCGCCGGGAGCACGTATTCGCTCGTCGATTTCAATCGCGCCGGCGTCCCGCTCATGGAGTGCGTCGCGGAGCCGGATATCCGCACTGCCGCCGATGCGGTCGCCTTCCTCGAAGCGCTCAAGCGCACGTTTGTCGCGCTCGGCGTCAGCGACGTGAAGATGGAAGAAGGCTCGCTACGCTGCGACGCCAACGTCTCGGTCCGCCTCGCCGGCGCGAGCGAGTACGGCACGAAGGCCGAGATCAAGAACATGAACTCGTTCCGCTCCGTGCTGCGCGCGATCGAAAGCGAAGTCGAGCGGCAGATCGAGATCCTCGAAAGCGGCGGCCGCGTCATCCAGGAGACGCGCGGTTGGGACGAGGCCGAAGGGACGACGCATTCGATGCGCAGCAAGGAGCAAGCGCACGATTATCGCTACTTCCCCGATCCCGATCTCTCCCCGATCGAGTTCTCGGAGGAGCGGATCGCGGAATTGCGCGCCGGCCTGCCCGCGCTGCCGCAGGAGCGGCTCGGCCGGATGATCGTCGAGGACAAGCTCTCCCCCGCGCAGGCGGTCCAGATCGTCGATACGCCGGGGCTCGCGGATTATTACGAAGCGGCGCTGGCGCTGACGAAGCAACCGCAGGCGACCGCGAATTTCGTGCTCGGCGATCTCTCGCGCCTCGCGAACGAGAGCGGAACGCGGATCGATCGCGGAGGCATGACGCCGGCGGCGCTCGCGGAACTCGTGGCGCTCACCGAAGCCGGAACGATCAACTCGAAGACGGCGAAGGACGTGCTCGGGCGCGTCTGGAGCGAGGGCGGTTCGCCGCGCGCGATCGTCGAGAGCGAGGGCCTGGGGCAGGTCAGCGACCTCGGCGCCGTCGATGCGCTGGTCCGCGAGGTGATGGCGGCGCAAACGAAATCCGTCGACGATTTCCGCGCGGGGAAAGAGAACGCGTTGAAGTTCCTCGTCGGCCAGGTGATGAAGGCGAGCCGCGGCAAAGCGAATCCGACGCTCGCCGAGGAGCGCTTGCGCGCGCTGATCGGGCCGAACGGCACGCCGTGAGCTTCCCGGCGCTCGCCGACGAGCGCAGCCTCGAGACGCTCGACTTCAGTGCGATCCGCGCGCGGCTCGCGCGGCATACGGCGACCGACCGCGCGCACGCGCGCGCGGTCGAACTCGTCCCGGGCGGCGATCTCGAGGTGATCCGCTTGGAGCAAGCGGCAACGGCCGAGATGCGGGAGATCGCCGGCGACGCCGCGTTCGCGTTGCCGCGCGTCGTCGAAACGCGCGACGCGGTGGCGCGCGCCGCGCGCGGCTCGACGCTCTCGCCGGACGAACTGCGCGCGATCGCCGTCGCCGTCGCGGCGGCCGCCGCCGCGGTCAAGCGGATCGACGAAGCGCAGGCGCCCGTCCTCCAAGCCCGCTGCGCCGGAGCGATGCCCCTTGGGGATCTCGCGCGGCGCATCGACGGCGCGATCGGGGAGCGCGGCGAGGTGCTCGACCGGGCCTCCCCCGCGCTCGGGCGGATCCGACGGGGCGTCGCGCACGCGATCGAAGATGCGCGCGCGCGCTGCCAGGCGTTGCTGCGCTCCTCGCAGTTCTCGAAGGCGATCCAGGATTCGGTCGTGACGGTCCGCGACGGGCGCTTCGTGATTCCGGTGAAGGCCGAGTTCCAGAACGCGATCCCCGGCGTCGTGCACGATACCTCCTCGAGCGGGCAGACGCTGTTCGTGGAGCCGCTCGGCGCGCTGGAGTGCAACAACCGCCTGCGCACGCTGCGCTTGGAAGAAGAACGCGAGGTCGCGCGGGTTCTCGCCGAGCTCTCCGGTGACGTCGGCGCCCGCGCCGCCGCCGTCGAGGCGAATTGCGAAGCGCTCGCCGAGATCGATTTCGTGCTCGCGCGAGCGCGCCTCGCCGAGGAGATGCGAGCGATCGCGCCGGCGATCGTCGCCGAGCCGCGCCTGGAGATCTACGCCGGGAGGCACCCGCTCCTCGGCGAACGGGCCGTCCCGCAGTCGTTCGGCCTCGGGGCGGAGCAGCGCATCATCGTGATCAGCGGGCCGAACATGGGCGGCAAGACCGTGACGCTCAAGCTCGCGGGATTGCTCGTGCTGATGGCTGCCTGCGGGATGCAGGTGCCCTGCGCCGACGGGACGACGATCGGCGGGTTCACGCGCGTCGCGTGCGGGATCGGCGACGAACAGTCGATCGCGGAGAACGCTTCCACGTTTTCGGCGCACGTCGAGCGCTTGCGCGTGATTCTCGAAGGCGCCGATTCGCGCAGCTTGATCCTGATCGACGAGATCGCAAGCGGGACGGAGCCCGCCGCCGGCGCCGCGCTGGGGGTCGCGATCCTCGAGTATCTGCTCGCCTGCGGAGCGCGCGCGATCGTCACGACGCATTCGACGGAGCTCAAACTGTTCGCGCACTCGACGGACGGCGTCGTGAACGCGAGCGCGCGCTTCGACGCGGCGACGTACGCGCCGACGTACGAGCTCGATATCGGTGCGCCGGGCCAATCGCTCGCGTTCCCGCTCGCGCGCTCGCTCGGGCTCGCGCCGGGGATCGTCGATCGAGCCGAGACGCTCCTTTCGGAGAACGAACGCGATTACGACAAGGCGCTTGCGGAGCTGGCCGAGATCCGCGGGCAAGCCGCCGGCGAACGCGACGCGCTCGCGCGCGAGCGCGCGCACTTGGCCGCGCTCCAGGATACGGCGCGCCGCCGCGCCGAGGCGCTCGAGAAGGAGCGTCGTGCCTTCGCGCAAACCGCCGACGAGCGGCTAGCCAGGGCGCTGCGCGACTTCACGGCCGAGCTCGAACGCCGCGCGCGGGAGAACGAGGCCGTCCGCACGCGCGTTCGCGTCACGCAAGGACAGGCCTCGCTCCTGGGCCGCGTGCTCGACGACGTGCATCGCGATCTCGGCGTCTCGGCGCGCCCCGAGCGCGCGGCCGAGATCGCGCGGATCGGCGTCGGCGACAACGTCGCCGTTGAATCGTTCGGCAGCGAAGGCCTCGTCGTGGCGGATTACGGCGAGACGGCGCTGGTCGCGATCGGTTCGATGAAGATGGTCGTGCCGAAGGCGGAACTGCGCTTGCGGAGCCGCGCCGGCGCCGAGCGCCCGGGGCGCGTTCGCCGCGGCGATACCACGCTCGATGCCGCGTCGAACGCGAGCATCGAGCTCGACGTGCGCGGGAAACGCTACGTCGAAGCCGAGCCGCTCGTCGAGCAATGGATCGACGAAGCGAAGCTGCTCGGCCTCTCGCATCTGCGGCTGATCCACGGGAAGGGAACGGGCCTGCTCGGCCGCGGCCTGCAGGAATACTTGAAGGCAACCGAGGGCGTGCGGGCCGTGCGGTACGGAAACGCGGACGAGGGCGGGAGCGGCGTGACGGTCTTCGAACTTGCCTAGCTAGGATGACTGCACTGCAAGGCCCCTCGCCGCGCGAGCAAGCGGCGGTTCTCATCGAGAGTTGCGACCATGTGGAGACGCTGGCCGAACTCGAAACGCGGCTCGCCGCCAAACCTCGCCTGACGGTCAAGCTGGGCATCGATCCGACGGGGGCGTTCCTGCACCTCGGGCATGCGGTCGTGTTGCACAAGATGCAGCAGTTCGTCGAGTTCGGGCATCGCGTGATCTTGATCATCGGCGATTTCACCGCAAAGATCGGCGATCCGACCGGGCGCAGCGAGCTGCGTCCGAATCTGACCGACGCCGAGATCGCGGAAAACATGCGCGAGTATCGCGAACAAGCGGGGAAGATCCTCGATCTCGAGCGGATCGAGGTGATGTTCAATTCGAGCTGGCTCTCGAAGTTGACGCTGGCCGACATGATCGGCCTGATGGCGAAGACGACGGTCGCGCAGATGCTCGCGCGCAACGATTTCTCGATCCGGTACGGGAACGGAACGCCGATCGCGCTGCACGAGTTCCTCTATCCGATCGCGCAGTCGTACGATAGCGTCGCGATCGAGGCCGACGTCGAACTCGGCGGATCGGACCAGCTCTTCAACCTGCTGCTCGGGCGCGAGTACCAGAAGCATGCGGGGCAGGCTCCGCAGATCTGCCTCACGACGCCGATCCTAGAGGGGACCGACGGCGTCGTGCGGATGGGGAAATCACGCGGCAACTACGTCGGGCTGACGGAACCGGCGGCCGAACAGTTCGGCAAACTCATGCGGATCCCGGACGAAACGATCGCGCGCTACGCGCTGCTCGCCGCGTTCCGGCCGGCGACGGAATGCGAGCGCTTGGAGGCCGGGCTGCGCGACGGTTCCGTTGCACCGATGGCGGCGAAGAAAGCTCTCGCCGAAGAGATCGTCGCCCGCTATCACGGGGCGGCCGCCGCGCAGGCCGCGCGGGAGCGCTTCGAATCGGCGCACCAGCGGCGCGAGATTCCGGCGGACATCCCGGAAGCGCGGGTGGCCGGCGCGAAGACGGTCGCCGACGCGCTCGTCGCCGTCGGCTTCGCGCAGAGCAAACGCGAGGCTGAACGCTTGATCGACGGAGGCGGCGTCAAATTGGACGGGAGCCCCGTGGTCGATTCGAAACTCCGCTGGAATCCGCCGGGTCCCGTCGTCCTGTCGGTGGGCACGCGACGTTTCGTGCGCATCGTCTGATCCGAAGAGGGAGGCTCCCGTGTCGTCAGGCCCCGAGAGCTCTTTGCCCGCGAACACCTACTCGGGACGGGGGCCGCTGCGCGGCCCGGCGTTCACCTGCCGGCGGTGCGGGCGTGCCTACGAGCTGCCGAGAGAGAGCTCCCCGCCGATTCGCTGCGAATGCGGCTGGTGGTATGCCTACCGCGACGGCGTGATCATCGAGGAGTTCCGCTCCCGGCTCAGCGGCGGTTAGCCAGGCGTTCCGCGAGCGCCCGGACTTCCGCCTTCGAAAACACGTAGCTGGCGCGGCAGAAATCGCAGATCGCGTCGGTCTGCGGGTCCTGGTTCGCCATGTCGACCAGCTCGTCGTGTCCGAGGCTGAGGAGCGCGAGTTCGACCTTCTCCCGCGAGCAGCGGCACCACGGCTCGACCGGATACTCGCCGATGGAGTGGATCGACTGCGTTCCGGCGATCGCGCGCACGATATCCTGCGCGCCGGCCCCGGCGCCGATCTGCGCCGTGATGGCCGGCATCGCCCGCACGCGTTCCTCGAGCGCGGCGATCGTGCGTTCGTCGGCACCGGGCATCACTTGAGCGACGGCGCCTCCGGCGACGACGACCCCCTGCGAGTTCACGAGGACGCCGAGCGCGATCGCGCTCGGGATCTGTTGAGAATTCGCTAGGTAGGAGGCGAGATCGTCCCCGATCTCCCCGGTCACGAGTGGGACGACGCCGACGTACGGCTGCCCTATTTCATAGGATTTCGTCACCTGCAGGCGGCCCTCGCCCACGGCGCCGCCGACGTCGAGCTTCCCGCGCGAATTCGGCGGGAGGTCGACGCCCGGCTCGTTTGCGAAGCCTCGAACGCCGATCGTCCGTCCGGCGACGAATTGGGCGTCCGCGACGAGGCCGCGCAAGGGGCCGTTGCTCGAGATTTGGAGCGTGACGCGCTCGCGCCCCTTGAGGCTCGCACCCAGGAGGGCGGCCCCCGTCATGAGCCGCCCGAGCGCCGCCGTCGCCGTCGCCGCCGCACCGTGCCGGCGCTGCGCGTCGCTTACCAGGGCCGTCGTGACGCCGGCTGCGATCGAGATCGACCCGTCGGACGAGGTCGCGGTGACGATGTGGTCAGGCACGCCCCCGCTCTTTCCGAGGGCGCGCCCATTTCCTGCGCGAAGCCGCCCGCGTGAACGTTCTGGTCATCCATGGGCCGAATCTGAATCTGCTCGGGACGCGCGAGCCCGGCGTCTACGGCTCGACGACGCTCGGTGAGATCGACGAGCTGATCGCGCGCGAGGCCGGGGCCTTGGGGCTCCACGTTCGGTGCGTGCAGCACAACTCCGAGGGTGCGATCATCGACGAACTCCACGCCGCCCGCGGGACCGTCGACGGCATCATCATCAATCCCGGGGCGTACACCCATTACGCCTATGCCATCCGCGACGCGATCGCGGCCGTCGAGCTACCCGCCGTCGAGGTTCACCTTTCGAACACGCAGGCGCGCGAACCGTTCAGGGCGCACAGCGTCGTCTCCGCGGTGTGTCGCGGAACGATCGCCGGGTTCGGGCCGACGTCGTATCTGTTGGCGCTCCGGGCATTGGCCGAGGCGCTCGGCGGAGAGCGCCGGAAACCCTGAAAGAATCAAGGATTCTCGTGCAATTTGGCGCAGGAGCGCCTAGGTGGCCTGCAAATAACGCTGGTCAAGTCTGAGGTAATAGTAACTCGTCATCTTTTGGAGATCGAACGTTGACAAAAGCCGAACTCGTTGATGTTTTGGCGGCTGATACGGAACTCTCGAAGCGCCAGGTCGGCGAAGTCGTCGATTTGTTGCTCGACACCATCAAGAGCGCGCTGGTGAAGGGTCAGAAGGTGCAACTGATTCCCTTCGGCAGCTTCGTCGTGCGCGACCGTAAGAAGCGCGAAGGCCGCAACCCGAAGACGGGTGAGAAACTGGTCATCGCGGCGCGACGCGTTCCAGCTTTTCAGGCCGGCAAGGGTTTGAAGGACGCCGTCGGCGGACCCAAGCGCGCGGCCGGTGCGAAGAAGGCCGCTGCTAAGAAGGCCCCGGCGAAGAAGAAGGCCGCACGCCGCTAAGCGTTCGTTCGTTCCTCGGGCCTTCCGCGCCGAACGCATCTATAGAACGCATGGAAGAAGCGCCGTTGCCGGCGCTTCTTTTGGTTTTGCGCTCTCGCCGCAGCGCCGCGCTCACTCGAACGTGCGTTGCATCTCGTAGAGTTGGACCTGCAGCCCGAACGCACGGGCGGCCGCCGTCACGTTCTCCCACGCTTCGCGGATGCCGGGAACGCTCGCCGCTCCGAAGCCGATGCCGGTCACGAGTGCGCCGACGCGCTCGTGCTCGATGGGGCACGAGCGCAGATCCGCGATCGTTTGCTCCGTCATCCGCACGATCGCTCGAGCCGAGGCGGGGCGCGTCGTGCGGACGCGCTCGCACAGCGCTCCGAGCGCCGCGACGAGGCGCTCGCGTTCGTGCTCGCTAGGATCGGGCTCGATCTCGGCGAGCGCGCCGGCGGATTCTTCGCCGGGAGCTTCTTTCGCAAGCAGGATCATGCGCGTCCCGCGCCTGCGGTGCAACGTGAAATCGAGCAGACCCTTTCCGTCGAGCGCGTGCAGCGCGGATTGAGCCTCGTCGCTCGAGATGCCCGCGAGTTCGCGCGCGATGGTCCGGGCGGCGGTCGCGAAGTACACGTACGGCAGGTTCATGACGACGAGCCCGCCGGGCCCTTTCGAACGCAGCCATTCGAAGATGCGGTAGTGGGGCGGCGTGTCCGATGCAGACGATTCGTCCATGCGGCGTCACTTCGACATTCTCGCCGGAAGCCTTGATCCGCGAACCGGCCTCCCCGGCCGCGGCCGGGGAGGCCGCGTCCCCTGAATGGACCGGAGCGTGGGACTCCGAAGGAGCCCTCAGACGGGTAGTAGCGCAGCTTGGTAGCGCACCAGTCTGGGGGACTGGGGGTCGCAGGTTCAAATCCTGTCTACCCGACCAATCGAAGAAGCCCCGCAGGGCACGGCGCTGCGGGGCTTCTTCATTCGAGCGAGCGCGTCGCTCTACTTGTGAGGGGGCGTCGCGTTCGGAGCGGCTGTGGATGCCGGGGCCGCCGAAGCGCCTGGAGCGGCTTGATCGGGCGCCTTCCAGGCGGTGCCGTCTTGCGACGTCGCGGCGAGGACCGTGCAGCGCAGTTTGGCGACGTCTTTTCCGACGTCTTTCGTGTCGAAGCGCGTGGACTTCTGCACCGGCGCGCCCTTGCCGAACGATCCCGTGATATCGAAGTCCGTGCTTCCGAGAACCGTTCCGGCGTCGTTGAGCCCTTCGAAGCGAATGCTGACCTCCGTGAGCGGCGCATCTTGGAGGTTCGCAAAGACGATGACGGTTTGGAATCTCGTATACGGGTTCGCCATCGAGCCGCGTGGAGCACCGATGCATTTCGATACGTCGATCGGCGAGCCGGGCGGATTGACGACGGTGACGTCGTCCTTGGCGAATCCGTTGAGCGAAACGGCGGCGATCGCCGGCGCGGTGCATGCAAAGACGACCGTCGACAGAGCGATCGATAAAGAGCGCGGTCGCATAACCGAATCTCCTGAGTGCGCAGTGACCAGTTCCCGGCGTTCGCCGGGCGAAAGCCGCCTCCTCGACGCGCGAACGTCGTAGGAACCCGCCCGCTCGTCCGCGCACGTGAACGAAGATGATCGATCGCCACGAGCTCCTGCTGTTCATCCCCGCGATGCTCGCCATCACGTTCATGCCCGGGCCGGACATGCTCTTCGTGCTGGCGCAGAGCGCGCACGGCGGGGCCCGCAAGGGCGTCCTCGGCGTCCTCGGAATCGTCAGCGGCGGCTGCGTCCACATCACCGCGGCGGCGCTCGGCCTCTCCGCGCTGATCTTCCAATCCGCCTTCCTGTTCTCGCTGGTGAAGGCGGCGGGCGCCGCGTACTTGATCTTCCTCGGAATCCGGACGCTTCTCGCGCGCGACCAGCCCCCCGCCGCGGAACCAACGTCGCCGCCCGCCGGCGACGACTGGAGCGCCTACCGGAACGGGTTCTTCACGAACATCCTCAACCCGAAGGTCGCGCTGTTCGTCCTCGCGTTCCTGCCGCAGTTCGTCGTCCCCGAACGCGGGCACGCCGGCCTGCAAATCGCGGCGCTCGGCGCGATCTGGTTCGGCACCGGCGCCGTCGTCCTCAGCGGCGTCGCGCTCGCGGGCGGGGCCGTCGAAGGCTTGCGCCGCCGCAGCGCGCGGGCGCGCGCGGTCGAGCGCGTCCTGACCGGAAGCATCTTCCTGGGCCTCGGTTTGCGGGTCGCGCTCCCGGACCGCCGCTAGGATACCTCGCGCCGTGCCCTAATCTAATCCGGTCGTGCAAACCGAGCTTTCGAAGACCTACGATCCGGCCGCGATCGAGCGCGCGCGTTACGAAGCCTGGGAACGCAGCGGCGTCTTTCACGAGGAGCCCGATCCGGCGCGCCCGCCGTTCATCATCTCGATGCCGCCGCCGAACATCACCGGCCGCGCGCACCTCGGGCACGGCTCGACCTACACGCCGATGGACATCCTCACGCGTTACCACCGCATGCTCGGCGAGAACGCGAACTGGATCCCCGGCCAAGACCACGCCGCGATTGCAACGGAAACCGTCATGGTCCGCGAACTCGCGAAGGAAGGGCTTACCCGCGACGGCCTCGGCCGCGAGGAATACCTGCGCCGCGTCTGGGCCTGGCGCGAAGAATACGGCGGGATCATCAACGATCAGTTCCGCCTGCTCGGCTTCGGGCCCGATTGGCAGCGCGAGCGTTTCACGCTGGACCCCGGCCTCTCGGCCGCCGTTCTCAAGGTCTTCGTCGAGCTCTACAACGAGGGCTCGATCTATCGCGGAACGCGCCTGGTCAACTGGGATCCCGCCTCGCAATCGACGCTCTCCGACGCCGAAGTCGACGACGAAGAGCGCGCGGGCTCTCTCTGGCACATCCGCTACACCTCCGAAGACGGCTCGTTTTCCATCGAAGTCGCGACGACGCGCCCCGAGACGATGCTCGGCGATACCGCCGTCGCCGTCCACCCCGACGACGAACGCTACCGCGCGCTCGTCGGCAAGGCCGTCGTCCTCCCGCTCGTCGGCCGCCGCCTCCCGATCGTCGCCGACGCCGCCGTCGAACGCGATTTCGGCACCGGCGCCGTGAAGGTGACGCCCGCGCACGACCCCACCGACAACGAGATCGGCGAGCGGCACGGGCTCCCGATGCCGAGCGTGATCGGATTCGACGGCAAGATGACCGGCGAATGCCCCGAGCCCTACCGCGGCCTCGACCGCTTCGAAGCACGCGAAGCCGTCGTGCGCGACCTCGCCGCCATCGGCGCGCTCGTGAAGACGGAACCCCACACGCTGCGCGTCCCGATCAGCTCGCGTTCCGGCGCCGTCGTCGAACCGCTCCTCTCCCTGCAGTGGTTCTGCCGCATGACCGCCCTCGCGCAGCCCGCGCTCGAGGCCTACCACGACGGCCGCATCCGCTTCGTCCCCGAGCGATTCGGACGCACCTACGAGCAGTGGCTCGTCAACATCAAAGACTGGTGCATCTCGCGCCAAGTCTGGTGGGGGCACCAGCTTCCCGTCTGGTACACGCCGGACGGCGAGCCGGTCGTCGCGGAAACGGAAGCGCAAGCGCGCGCGCTCGCCCGCGAGCGGTTCGGCGAGGTCGAACTGCGGCGCGATCCCGACACGCTCGACACCTGGTTCTCGAGCGGCCTATGGCCGTTCTCGATCCTCGGCTGGCCGGAGAAGACGCCCGAACTCGCGGCCTGGTATCCGAATCAGGTCATGATCACGAGCCGCGACATCATTTTCCTGTGGGTCGCGCGCATGGTCATGCTCGGGATGAAGTTCGCCGGCGGCATCCCGTTCCGCGACGTCTTCGTCACGCCGCTCGTCTTCGACATGCACGGCCGCAAGATGAGCAAGAGCCTCGGCAACTCGATCGACCCGCTCGACCTCATCGAAAAGTACGGCGCCGACGCGACGCGCTTCGGCATCGTGCGCCAGATGCGCCTTGAATCGCAGGAATTGCGCTTCGACGAACGCTTCTGCCAAAAATCGCGCGACTTCAACACGAAGATGTGGAACGCGCTGCGCTACGTGCGCAGCCTCCCCGAAGGCCTCCCGGCCGCGTCAACCCTCCCGCCCGCGGCGCACCTCTCGCTCGCCGACCGCTGGATCCTCACGAAGCTGCGCGCGCTCGTCGAACGCGTCACCGAGGGCCTCGACTGCTACGACCTCGGCCCCACCGCCGACGCGCTGCTGGAGTTCGTCTGGTTCGACTTCTGCGACTGGTATCTCGAAGCAACGAAGACCGACACGCCGGCCCCCGGCGCGGCCCACAGGCCGACGCGCGGCGCGGTCCTCTCCTACGTGTTGAACGCGACGATGCGCCTGCTCCATCCGTTCTGCCCGTTCGTCACCGAAGAAATCTGGCTCGCGCTGCCGCACGACGGCGCGACGATCGTCACCGCCTCCTGGCCCGACCCGGCCGAAATCCCCTCGGACCCGCAGGCCGCGGCCCGCTACGAGCGCCTCAAGACCGTCGTCGCGAAGGTCCGCGACATGCGCGCCCAACTCGGCCTCGCCCCCAGCGAAAAGCTCAGCCTCGAAGTCCCCCCCGCCCTCGACGCCGGCGCCCGCTCCCTCCTGGCCCAGCACGCCAACGCCGCCATCATAGAATCCGCGCAGCCCCAACCCCCCGCCGCCGACCCCCTGAGCGCAGTCACCGTGCGTGCTCCCGCCGAACTCCTCCGCGCTCGCTATACCAAAGAAGCCTCCCGCCTCGATGCCGAGGTCGAGCGCCTCGTCCGCAAGCTTGCTAACGAGGGATTCGTGAGCAAGGCGTCCCCGGACGTGGTTACGAAGGAGCGCGAGAAGTTGGCCGGCTACGAGCAGGAACGCGACCGCGTCCGCGCGCTCCTGGCCGGCCTCGACGCGGAGGGAGCTACCCAATCTTGAAGAGCGCGCTCGAAGGGGTGCGGCAACGCACGTTGATGTCGTCGGACCAGATCGATCGCGCGATCGCTCGTTTGGCCCATCAAATCCTCGAGCCCGAGGATGCCCAAGACGGCGTCGTCCTGATCGGCATCCGCCGCGGCGGCGAAATCCTCGCGCGCCGCCTCGCCTCCAAAATCGAGGAAATCTCGGGCCGCAAGCCCGGCATCGGCTTCCTGAACATCAACCTCTACCGCGACGACGACGTCGCTCGCGCGCTGCCGGAATCCGAAATCCACGAAGACCTCACCGGCAAAGTCGTCGTCATCGTCGACGACGTGCTCTACACCGGCCGCTCCGTCCGTTCCGCGCTCGACGCCGTCACCGATCTCGGCCGCCCGCGCGTGATCCGGCTCGCCGTACTGATCGATCGCGGCCTGCGCGAGCTCCCGATCCAAGGCGATTACGTCGGGCGCACGATCCCGACCAGCCGGCGCGAGCACATCGACGTGCACCTCTCGAAGAGACTCGCGGAATCCGACCGCGTGGTGATCACGAACGAAACCGACGATGCGGGGGCGTAGCCTCCTCGACCTCGACGACCTCACGAGCGCCGAACTCCACAATCTCCTCGACCGCGCGCGCGGCTTCGACCGCTCTCCGCCGTCGCGCAGCTTGCTGCACGGCGTCTGCGTCGTCAATCTCTTCTTCGAGGCGAGCACGCGCACGTTCACGTCGTTCGCGATCGCGGAGCAACGCGTCGGCGCCGACGTCGTCGCGCTCCCGCCCGGCTCGTCGAGCCTCGGGAAGGGCGAGACGATCGCCGACACGGCGATCACGCTCGACGCGATGGGCGTCAACGTGATCGTCACGCGCCACCCGGAATCGGGCTTCCCGTACCGCCTCGCGGAGAGCTTTAACGGCCACGTCATCAACGCGGGCGACGGCCGCCACGCGCACCCCACGCAAGCGCTGCTCGACCTGTTCACGCTGCAGAGCGAATTCAACCGCATCGAAGGTTTGCGCGTCGCGCTCGTCGGCGACATCCTGCACAGCCGGGTCGCGCGCTCGAACATCATCGGCTTGTCCCGCATGGGCGCCGAGGTCACGCTCGTCGGCCCGCCGACGCTGCTCCCCGATGCGATGGCGCGCGAGGGCGTGCGCATCGAGCGCGATTTCGACGCGATCCTCCCGGACGTCGACGCCGTGATGCTCCTGCGCATCCAGCGCGAGCGCATCGAGTCTGCCGTCCTGCCCTCGCTCGACGATTACGCGCGCAACTACCGCATGGATTCCAAACGCCTCGCGAAGCTGCCGCCGCACGCGATCGTCATGCACCCGGGCCCTTACAACCGCGGCGTCGAGCTCACCGAAGACGTCCTCGCCTGGAATCGCTGGCGCTACGCGCAGCAGGTCGCGCACGGCGTCCCCGTCCGCATGGCCGTGCTCGATTTCCTCGTGAACGTGCGGGTGCACCCATGAACGTGCTGATCCGAGGCGGCCGCCTCATCGACCCCGCGAACGACGTCGACGCGCTCCTCGATCTGCGCATCGCAAACGGTATCGTCGTCGAAATCGGCGAGCACCTCGCACCGGCGGGCGAAGGCGAAGAAATCGTCGAGGCCGAGAACGCAATCGTCGCCCCCGGCTTCATCGACATGCACGTCCACCTGCGCGAACCGGGCCAAACGCACAAGGAAACGATCGCAAGCGGCGTCGCCGCCGCGGTCGCCGGCGGTTACACCGCCGTCGCCTGCATGCCGAACACCGAGCCCGCGCTCGATTCGCCGGCGATGATCTCCGAAGTGGTCGGCCTCGCCGCGCGCGCGCGCGTCGCGCGCGTGTATCCGATCGGCGCGATCACGCGCGGCCGCGCCGGGAAGGAACTCGCGCCGTATTGGCGCCTGCACGACGCCGGCGCGGTCGCCTTCAGCGACGACGGCGCCTGCGTCGAAAACGCGCGCGTCCTGCGCCAGGCGGCGCTGTACGCGCGCGACGTCCCCGGCGTCTTCATCTCGCACTGCGAAGACCCGCAGCTCAAAGGCGACGCGCTCATGAACGAAGGCGAGGCCTCGTTCCGGCTCGGCATCGTCGGCAGCCCCGCGCTCGCCGAAGACGTCCAAGTCGCGCGCGATCTCCTGATCGCCGGCGACACGCGCAAGCGCTTTCACATCGCGCACGTCTCGAGCCGCATGAGCGTCGAGCTGATGCGCTTCGCGCGCGCGCAGGGCATCACCGCGACCTGCGAAGTCACGCCGCACCATCTCGGCCTGCACGACGACGGCTTCGACCGCTTCCGCGCCGATTCGAAAGTGAATCCGCCCCTGCGCGGCGAGAGCGACGCCGCCGCGTTGCGCGCCGCCGTCCGCGACGGCACGATCGACGTCTTCGCAACCGATCACGCGCCGCACACGCGCGAAGAAAAGGCGCAACTCCTCAGCGGAGCGCCGGTCGGCTTCTCCGGGCTCGAAGTCGCGCTCGGCGCGTACCAAGCCGCGTTGCCGGATCTCCCGCTGCGCCGCTTCGTCGAACTCCTTGCGACGAACCCGGCGCGCATCCTCGGCGTCCCGGGCGGCGCGTTGCCGCTCGGCGCACCCGGCGACGTGACCGTCTTTGCCGAGCGCCCCTGGCGCGTCTCGGCGCAAGCATTCTACTCCTTGGGCAAGAATACGCCGTACGATGGACGGATGCTGGAACGGCGCGCGATCGCGACGATCGTCGGGGGCCGCGTCGTGATGCGCGACGGCGTGCCCAACGGAGCGCCGCGTTGAAGCCCGCGCTGCTGCTGCTCGCCGACGGAACGCGCTTCGAAGGCGAAGGGCTCGGTTACGACGCGCTCGCGCTCGGCGAAGCCGTGTTCTTCACGGGCATGACCGGCTACGAAGAGGCGCTGACCGATCCGTCGTACGCGGGCCAGCTCCTCACGTTCACCTATCCGCTGATCGGGAACTACGGCATCTCGGGCACCGCGGCGCAGCATCCCCGCGCCTGCGTCGCCGGCGCGATCATCAAGCGCATTTCGTATCATCCTTCGCACCACGCCTCGACGAAAGACCTCCCGACCTGGCTGACGGAACAGCGCGTCCCGACGCTCGTCGGCGTCGATACGCGCGCGCTGACGATCGCGTTGCGCGAGCACGGCACGATCCGCGCCGTCCTCGCCGTCGGCGAAAGCTCGATCGCGAAGGCGGAAGCGGCGCTCGTCCCGTACGCGCGCGAAACTTCGACCGTCGGCCTCGTCGCGAGCGTCGCCGCGCGCGAAGTCTCGAATTACGGCGCCGAACCGGACGGCAGCGGCCCGCACGTCGTGTTGATCGATTGCGGCGTGAAGCGCGCGATCGTGCGCAACCTCGTCGAGCGCGGCGCGCGCGTCACCGTCGTTCCCTACGAAGTGACGCGCGAGGAAGTCCTCGCCTACAAGCCCGACGCGCTCGTGATCTCGCCGGGTCCCGGCGACCCGACCGATCTCCCGCAGACGATCGACCTGCTCCGCGGTTTCGTCGGCGAGTTGCCGATGTTCGGCGTGTGCCTCGGCCATCAGCTCCTCGCCCTCGCCTGCGGCGCCACGACGTTCAAACTCCCGTACGGGCATCGCGGCGGCAACCAGCCCGTCAAAGTGCTCGAGAGCAACCACGTGCTCGTAACGGCGCAGAATCACGGGTACGCCGTCGACGGCGCGACGCTCCCCGCCGACCTCGAATCGACGATGATCAACCTCAACGACGGCACGAACGAAGGCTTCCGGCATCGCCGCTTGCCGATCGCAGGCGTCCAATTCCATCCCGAAGCATCGCCCGGGCCGGGAGACGCGCGCTACCTGTTCGGGACATGGCTCGAGCAAATCTGACCCCCGCGCGCGCGCCGCAGCGCGCCCTCGCCCTCGCGTTCGCAGCCGCCGCGGCCCTCGCAACGTGCGGCGCGGCCCGGGCGCAAACGGAACGGCTGCCGAGCTTCCACGTGAAGGCGTTCGAACTCGCCGGAGACCGCGCGAGCGCGATGGTCGGCGATCCGGTGCGTTTGACGCTCCGCATCCGGCTCGACGAAAAGGTGCAGGCGCTCGATCGCGTGACGCTTCCGAACCTCGGCGGCTTCGATTCCTACGGCGACGAACGCCATTGCGTCCCCGCCGGCAACGGAAGCGAATGCACGGAGCTGCTGACCGTGCGCGGCCTTTCGCCCGGCAACTACACGCTCGGCCCCGCGGTGTTCGAGGCGGTCGATGCGACGACCGGAAAACCGAGCCGGTTCGAATCGAACGCGGTATCGATCAGCGTCGAGCCGCGCGCCGTGACGTACGGTTCGCATCTTCCCGAGTATGGCATCGTCGCTGCGATCGTCTTGGCCGTCGGCCTCGCCGTCGTGTTCGTCTTGCGGCGGCGCAGCGGCCCCGCGGTCGGCACGGTCAGGCGTCTCGAGCCGGAAGTCGTCGAGGAACCCGCGCCGTCGACGTTGCCCGTCTCGCGCGCCGAGCCGATGGACGACGAATCGCGTTGGCGCCTGATCATGGCGAATCTTGCGTCGCGCCCCTCGCGTACGCGCGTCCTCATCGTGCGCACTGCGCTACGCGAGCGCCTCGGCGCGCGCGAGGACGAGACGTTCGGCGACCTGATGGCGCGCTACGCCGCGACCGGCGATGCGGAGCTCCTCGACGCGATGCGCGCGATCGAGCGGGCCGCCTTCATCGACGACGAGCACCTCGAAGCCGCGGTCCGCGACGCCCTCGGCCCCCTCGACCGTTTCGCCCGCTCCTCAAGCCGCTTCCGGCGCTAACGCGTGCGCGAACCGAAGGTTCTCCTCGATGCGCTCGAGACGACGATCGTCGGCCAGCGCCCCGTGCTCGAAGCGCTCGTGCTGGCGTTGATCGCCGACGGCCATCTCTTGCTCGAAGGCCCGCCCGGCCTCGCGAAAACACTCGCCTGCCGCGCGCTCGCGCGAGCGGTCGGCGGCAGCTTCAAGCGCGTGCAATTCACGCCGGACCTCTTGCCGAGCGACATCGTCGGCACGCGCATCTTCGACCAGAAAGCCGGCGACTTCGCAACCTCGCTCGGCCCGATCTTCGCGAACATCGTGCTCGCCGACGAAATCAACCGCGCCCCCGCGAAAGTCCAATCCGCACTGCTGGAAGCGATGCAGGAACGCCAGGTCACGATCGGCTTGCAGACGCACGCGCTTCCCGATCCGTTCGTCGTCCTCGCCACGATGAACCCGCTCGAACACGAAGGCACCTACGCGCTCCCGCTCGCGCAGAACGATCGTTTCCTGATGAAGGTCCTCGTCGGCTACCCGACGCCGGAAGAAGAAGCCGGGATCGTACGGCGTTTCGGCGGCGAGCCGCCGGAATTGCCCTCGAACGTCGTCTCGATCGAAGACGTCGCGAGCTGGCGCCACGCCGCCCGCGCGATCTACGTCGAGCCCCGCGCAATCGAATACGCGGTTCGCCTCGTCGGCGCCACTCGCGCCACGCATGCGCACGTCGAAGGCGGCGCAAGCCCCCGCGCGACGCTCGCGCTCGTCGCAATCGCCCGCGCCCGCGCGCTCCTCGAGGGCCGCGACTACGTGCTCCCCGACGACGTCCGCAACTCCGCGCTCGCCGCCATGCGCCACCGCATCCAGCCGACGTATCAAGCCATGAAAGAGAACATCGGCCCCGACGCGATCGTCACCGAAGTCATCGCCGCCGTCACCCCGCCGTAGCCGCCAGGACGCTGCGCAGGCCGCCGGCCACGTAACGCGCGCGAATGCGCGCGGCTCTTAGCGCCGCACCGCACCAGCCGTCGTCCGCTGGAGGAACGCCTGCACGCGATCCCAGGCGTCTGCGGCTTCGCGGGCCGCTATGCTGTTGCCGGCGGCGCGGAAGAATGAGTGCCCCACGTTCGGATACAGTTGCAGTTCGTAGGCCTTGCCGTGCGCGGTGAGCCTGCGCTCGATCGCCGCCACGTCGCTCTCGCCGATCAGCGCGTCCACCCCTCCGAAAACCAGCAGCAGCGGCGCGCGCACCGCCGCGACGTCGTCGAGCGGCGCGCCCTCGCCGCTCGGCATCGGCGACGTGATGCTCTGTCCGTAGAACGCAACCGCCCCGACGAGCCCCGGCAGCGTCGAGGTCACGAACGCGACCGTCCCGCCGAACCCGAAGCCCCACGTCGCAATCCGCCCGTTCTCGACGAACGGCTGCGCGTTGAGCCAATCGCGCGCCGCCGAAACGTCGGCGCGCAGCCCCGCCTTCGTGACGGAGCGCGTCGCCTCGGTCCCCCGCCGGCGCCCCTCCTCGGTAAACGGCTGTTGCAGGTCAGGATCCGTGCGGTGGAAGTAGTCGATCGCCAGCCCGACGTACCCCGTGCTCGCGAGCAAATCGGTGATGCGGCGCAGCTCGTCGTCGAAACCGTAGACGCCCTCGAGCACGATCGCCGCCGGGTGCCGTCCGCGATCGGGGCGAGCCAGGTAGCACGTCATCGGCAGACCATCGACGTCGATCGTCACGGTGCTGGTGGTCACGCGCTTCCTCCCCCGTCCTGGGTTGCGACATTTGTCTTATCTCGCCGGCCCCGCGGTACCTTTGACGACGCCGCCCCGGCCGCCGGTGAAGTAGCGATAGAGAAACCGGTCCGAAACGCCGGGCAACACCCGCTCGACCCTCCCCCGTTCCACCTCGACCGGCTCCGGGCTCAACAAGTAGACCGGGCGGCTGCGCGCCGTCGACGCCGGCCAGTCCGCGACGTCCTCCGGATGCGAGCTGACGACGATGCGCCCGGGGAGCGTCCCGTCCACGTACGCCGCGTACCCGAGCGTCGTCGCGTCGGACCAAATCGCGACGATCGCGCTCCCGGCCGGAACCGCGGCCGCCACGTCGCGGATGAACGGCCGCCGTTCGAGCGAGTGGCGTTCGGCCGTCATCCCCACGTTCAGCGCGAGGACGTTCGCGGCGGCGAACGCCGTGGCCGCGCCCGCGGCCCACCTCCACGGGACGTCGAACGGCAGCTCGCGCAGCGCGTTCGGCGCGGCGGCGATGCAGAGGCCCGCGAACCACAGCGAGAGCAGACGGTAGCGCTCCGGGTCCGATTCGATCGCGAACGCATACGAGAACGGGACCGCGCCCAAGCCCAGCACCGCGAGCGCCAGGGCGAGTTCCGCGTCGCGCCGCACGAGCGCGATGAGGCCCGCGCACGCCAGCGGGAGGCCGAGGATGCCGCACTGATGCACGACCAGCGCGATCCAGCGGGAGGCGTACGAGCCGAACTTCCACCACTCCAGCGGCGCGGCGAGCGCGATCTTCCCGGCGTCGAAATCGCTTCCGGTCACTTCCCGCACGAAACCATCCATGGAGGCCGGGTGCAGGTAGTCGTAGAGGAACGAATCGACGCCGGGGAGCGCCGCGATCGGATCGATGCCGTGCGCGCTCACGTATGCCGAGCGGAGCGGCAGGTAGGCGTAGAGCGAGAGGGAGAGCGCGACGATCCCGGCGCACAGCGCCAGCTGGCGCAGACCTACCGGATGCCGCCTGGCGTCCAGGGCGAGGATCAGGATGAAACCCGGCACGAGCCAGACACCGTTGGGGTGGACCGCGAGGCCGAGGCCGAGCCCCGCGGCCGCGACGTAGAGGAAGCGCGTGCCGCCCTCGAGGTACCGGCGGACGAGCGCGTAGATCGTCAGCGCGCCGAGCGGAAGCGCGAGCGAATGGACGTCGGCCCGCTGCCCGTTCCACCACACGTTGTGTCCGAACGCGAACGCGAACGTCCCGCAGAGCGCGGCCGGCCACGGCGCTTCGAGCAGGACGGCGGTCTCGTAGAGCAGCCAACACGCGGCGGCGACCGTGGTCGCCGAGAACAGATTCATGCGGAAGGCGACGCTCCCGAAGGGGAGCGCGTGGCTCCAGGCCCACCCGGCGAGCACGTAGAGCGGAAACCCCGTCGGATGCGCGATGCCGAGCAGGTACGGCACGCTCTGCATCTCCGCCGTATCCCATTTCGAAGGCTCGGCCGAAAGCGACGCCGCGTAGAACGCGAACGGCAGCAAGAACGCGAGCGACTGCGCGGCGCGCGAGAGGAAGCGCATCCTCGCCCGAGTTGGCCGCATGCCGCGAGGGGCCCTCGCCGCCGGCGCGCGAACCTCCGCGCAACGAAGGAGAACGGCTTCGCACCAGATCCTCACGGCGCGCCTCAGAAATGCGTTGCTGCGCGGTCCGCGCCGGCGCGGACCGCGCGGCGCGAGCGCGCCATCCCGCCGCCGCTCCGACGGCTATGAATTCGCGGAACTGCGCGCCTACACGCCCGGCGACGACCCGCGCCGCATCGATTGGGCCGCCACCGCCCGCGCGGGCGAATTGCAGACGCGCGTCGTCTTCGAGGATCACGCGCTCGTCGTCGCCGCCGCGGTCGATGCCTCCGCCTCGATGTTCGTCGGCCGCAGCCGCGCGCTCTACGACGTCGCCTGCGAAGCCGCCGCGCTCTGGTACGGCGTCGTTCGCGACGGCGACCGCGCCGTCCGCATCGTCGCCGACGGCGTGGTCCGTCCGCGCGAATTGCGCGCCGATTCCGTCGCACGCCATTGCGCGAGCGTCCGCGAGGCGCGCGGCACGCCCTTCGCGGAGACGCTCGCGCTCGCGAGCGCGGTCGTTCCCCGCGGCGCCGCGCTGCTGATCGTCTCCGACTTCTTCGAACTCGAGGCCTACCGCGACCGCCTCGTCGCCTGCGCCGCGCGCGCCGACGCCTACGCGCTCGTCCTGCGCGATCCATGGGCGGACGATCTCCCGCTCGGCGGTTTCGTGCACTTGGGCGACGCGGAAACCGGCGAGACCGCGCGCGTCTTCATCGGAGCGCGGGAACGGGAGCGTTTCCGCGCGCGCGTCGCCGAGCGCGAAGCCGAAGTGCGAGCGATCCTCGAAGCCTGCGGCCTCACCGTCGGCATCCTCGCCGAAGCCGCCCCCGAAACCGCCCTCGAGGCCTTCCTGTGAGCTTCGCGCATCCGCTCTGGCTCCTCGCCGCGCTCCTCGCCGCGTTCGCGTTCGCTCGCCTCTATCGCGAGTTGGAACGGCGCACGGCCGCGCAATCGCTCGCATATTCGAATCTCGCTTTCGCGCTCGAGGCGCTGCGCGCGCCGCGTTGGCCCGGAATGGTCGTCCTGTGGGCCTGGCTCGCCGGGGTCGCCGCGCTCGGCGTCGCGCTCGCGGGCCCGCGCATGTGGGCGCTCGTCCCCGTCAAAGACGGCAGCGTCGTGCTCTGCATCGACACGTCGGGCTCGATGCGCGCCACCGACGTCGAGCCGACGCGCGCGCTCGCGGCGAAGCGCGCCGCGCGGACGTTCGTCGATGCCGCGCCGGACGGCGCGCGCATCGGCGTCGTCACGTTTTCCTCGGGGGCGAGCGTGCTCCAGGCGCCGAGCGCCGAGCGCGCCGACGTGCGCGACGCGCTCGACCGGATCCCCGAGCCCGACGGCGCCACGGCGGTCGGCGACGCGCTCGCGCTCGCGGGCGAGCAGCTCCCGCCGGGAGGGCGCCGCGTCGTGATCCTCATGACGGACGGGGTCACGAACCGCGGCGCCGACCCCCTGGCGGTCGCCCGCGCGCTCGCAGCGAAGGGGATCACCGTGTACACGATCGGCATCGGGACGAGCGGAAGCGGCGAGTTGATCCCGGGCACGAACGAGCCCGCCGACCTCGATCGAGCCGGCCTGCAATCGATCGCCGAAACGACGGGCGGCACGTACGCCGAAGTCGGCGACGCGCGCGCCCTCGAGGCCGCCTTCGCCGACCTCGCCCGAAAGACGGTCTGGGAGCCCCGGCGCGTCGAAGCCGCCCTCCCCTTCGCCCTCGCCGGCGGCGCCTTGATGCTCTCCGCCTTCCTCTTCGGCTTCGCAGCCGGAAAGCTCCCATAGTGCCCGCCGAAGACCCGCAAGCGCTGCTGCGCGAGAGCCGGCCGAGCTACGAAATCGGAGCGCTGGAAGAGGCCTCCGTACCAGCGGATCCCTTCGTGTTGTTCCGCACGTGGCTCGAGGATGCGCTTGCGTCTTCCGAGACAGAACCGAACGCGATGGCGGTCGCGAGCGTCGATCCGAGCGCGCGCCCCTCGCTGCGCATGGTCTTGCTGCGCGGCTACGACGAGCGCGGCTTCGTATTCTTCACGAACTACGAGAGCCGCAAGGGGCTCGAACTGGAGCTGAACGCGAACGCGGCGCTCCTGTGGTACTGGGGTTCGCTCCAACGCCAAATCCGCGTCGAGGGCGTCGCCGAGCAGATCGCCGCGGCGGATTCCGACGACTATTTCGCGCAGCGCCCGCGGGGCCATCGCATCGGCGCCTGGGCGTCCCCGCAGAGCCACGCCGTCGCGAGCCGCGCGGCCCTCGAAGCCCGCGTCGCCGAAGCCGAACGGCGTTTCGAGGGCCGCGAGGTCGACCGCCCGCCGCACTGGGGCGGTTACCGGGTCGCGCCCCTGTCGTTCGAATTCTGGCAAGGCCGCCCCAACCGCGTCCACGACCGCATCCGTTACCTGCGCGAAGGCTCCGCCTGGAAGATCAACCGCCTCGCCCCCTGACCGAACGTCACGGGGCGTTCAGCGTTGCCGATTCCCCGGTACCGTTTCCGAGCCAAGGGCAAGAACGAGGCGCCCCGAAAAAGGCCATCACTATGTCCGCGCTAACGGCGTCACGGCCTCGTCGCTTCAGTGTCGAGGAGTACATGGCCTCGAACCTCCCGGGGCACACGGAACTCATCGATGGAGTGATTTACGAAGTGTCGCCCCGGAATCCCGCGCATGCCCATGCGGTCCGGATGTTGGCAGAGTTCCTATTCGACGGTCTCGACCGCAAGATCTCTATGATTCAGGTCCAAGACCCCATTGCCGTCGCCGGCTGGAAAGGCCAACACGCGCCTGAAGTCGACGTTGCGGTTTTGCGCAGAAAGCAATATGCGACAACGCCCGACGCTTCGAACACGCTCGCCGTCATCGAAGTCGCAGACACGACGTACAAAGACGACCGCGACGTCAAGATTCCACTCTACGAAGCGGCCGGAATTCCGGCATGGATCGTCAACGTTCCGCAACGGACCGTCGAGTTCTACGGAACGGAACGTCGCGACTATCACGAGGGCGAAATCTTCGAAGTCCTCGGCGTTGCCATCCCGGTCCCAGCTCTGTTCCTAGCGATCGAGGCGTAAGCCGCCCCGCCCAACGCTACGTCGAAAGCCGAGCCGGCCGCCGAGTCGCCCGAACCCGCCCCCGAGCCGCCCGCCCGTCGCAGGGTGCGACGCGGCGAGCGGTTCGCCAGCCGAGGACTCGCCTGCCCGGCGGCTAACCTAGCGCGAGATGTCCCGGCGAAGCGTCCTCGTGATCGGTTCGGGTCCGATCGTTATCGGGCAGGCTGCGGAATTCGACTATGCGGGCGTCCAGGCGTGCCGGGCGCTGCGAGAAGAAGGCCACCGCGTCATCCTCGTCAACTCGAACCCCGCGACGATCATGACGGACCCTGAGGTCGCCGATGCCGTCTATCTCGAGCCGCTCACCGTCGCCTCCCTGACGGCGATCGTCGAACGCGAACGCCCCGACGCGATCCTCCCGACGCTCGGCGGCCAAACCGGCCTCAACCTCGCCGTCGAACTCGACGAAGCGGGCACGATCGAACGCTTCGGCATCGAACTCCTCGGCACGCCGATCGAAACGATCAAACTTGCCGAAGACCGCGCGAAATTCAAAGAGGCGATGCTCGCGATCGGCGAGCCCGTCCCCGCGAGCGTCATCGTCACCGACGTCGAAGCCGGCGTCGATTTTGCGGCGATCCACAATTATCCGCTCGTCGTGCGCCCCGCCTACACGCTCGGCGGCACCGGCGGCGGCATCGTGCGCAGCGAAGCGGAACTGCGCGAGACGCTCCGCACGGGCCTCGACGCATCGCTCATCCACCAAGCCCTCGTCGAAACATCCCTCCTCGGCTGGAAGGAAATCGAATACGAAGTCCTGCGCGACCGCGCGGACAACTGCATCGTCGTTTGCAACATGGAGAACATCGATCCCGTCGGCGTCCACACCGGCGATTCGATCGTGGTCGCGCCCTCGCAAACGCTCTCCGACGTGGAGTACCAGATGCTCCGCAGCGCGAGCATCAACGTCATTCGCGCGTTGAAAGTGCAAGGCGGCTGCAACATCCAATTCGCGCTGCACCCCGAGCGCAGCGAATATCAAATCATCGAAGTGAACCCGCGCGTCAGCCGCAGCTCCGCGCTCGCCTCGAAAGCCACCGGCTACCCGATCGCCAAGATCTCGACGAAGATCGCGCTCGGCCAAACGCTCGACGAAATCGAAAATCCCGTCACCGGCGTCACGAAAGCGGCCTACGAGCCGACGCTCGACTACTGCATCGTCAAGATCCCGCGCTGGCCGTTCGACAAGTTCCCCCGCGCCGACACGCGCCTCGGCACGCAGATGAAGTCGACCGGTGAAGCGATGGGCATCGGCCGCACGTTCGCAGCCGCATTCATGAAGGCCGTACGCGGCCTCGACCTCGGTCGCGAGACGCTGACCGGCGGAGCTTTCGAGAACCGGAGCGACGACGATCTCGAACCGCTCGTCGCCGAGGCGACGCACGAACGCCTCTTCGCGATCGCCGAACTCTTGCGCCGCGGGCGCTCCGTCGAGGAAATCTCGTACGCCTCGCAGATCGACCCATTCTGGCTCTACGAATTCGCGGAACTCGTAGAACTCGAGGAACGCTTGCGCGCGAACCCGACGCTCGCCGACGCACGCCTCGCGCGCGAAGCCGGCTACGGTCGCCTCGGCATCGAGCGCCTCGCCGGCGCCGAAGCCGCCGACGCGCTGATGCAAGCGGCAAGCGACGCCTCACCCACGGGCGAGACGAGTTTCCGCATGGTCGATACCGCCGCCGCCGAATTCCCCGCGCGCTCGCCGTATTACTATCTTTCGCGCTTCGAGCAAGACGAGATGCGCCGCCCCGAAAAAGAAGCGATCGTCGTCGTCGGTAGCGGCCCCATCCGCATCGGCCAAGGCATCGAGTTCGACTACTCCTGCGTGCATGCAGCCTGGGCGTTGCGAGAAGCCGGCCGCGCCGCCGTCGTCATCAACAACAATCCCGAAACGGTCTCGACAGATTTCGACATCTCCGACGTCCTCGTCTTCGAGCCGCCGGGCCCCGACGAAGTCCAAGCCGCCTACGAAGCGACCGGCGCGACGGGCGTGATGCTCGCATTCGGCGGCCAAACGGCGATCAACCTCGCTGAAGAACTCGCGCGCCGCGGCGTGCGCATCGTCGGCAGCGACCGCACGAGCCTCGACATGGCGGAAGATCGCGACAAGTTCGACGACGCGCTCCAACGCCTCGGCGTCGCGCGCCCGAAGGGCCGCGCCGCGACCTCGTTCCGCCAAGCCCGCACGATCGCGCGCGAACTCGGCTTCCCCGTCCTCGTACGCCCCTCGTACGTGCTCGGCGGCCGCGGCATGGAGATCGTCTACAACGAAGGCCAACTCGCGTCGTACGTCGAGACCGCGCCGCCGATCACGCCGGGCGCCCCGCTCCTCGTCGACAAGTACCTCCCGGGCCTAGAAGTCGAAGTCGACGCCGTCTACGACGGCGACGATATCCTCATCCCCGGCATCTTCGAACACATCGAGCGAGCCGGCATCCATTCCGGCGATTCGATCAGCGTCTATCCGCCGCAGACGATCGCCCCCGCGATGGAAGAGCGCATCGTCGAAGTGACGACCGCGATCGCGCGCGAACTGCGCACGCGCGGCCTCATCAACATCCAGTTCGTCATCCACGAAGGCGAACTGCTGATCATCGAAGCGAACCCGCGCGCGAGCCGCACGGTCCCGATCATCTCGAAGGCGACCGGCGTCAACCTCGTCGCCGCCGCGACGCGCGTCGCGCTCGGCGAAAAGCTGCGCGATATGGAATACGGCACCGGTCTGATCCCGCGCGCGCCGTTCACCGTCGTGAAGATCCCCGTCTTCTCGTTCGCGAAGATGCGCGGCGTCGAGACGATGCTCGGCCCCGAAATGAAATCCACGGGCGAAGTCCTCGGCATCGACGCCACGTTCGCAGGCGCGTTGCGCAAGGGTTTCATCGCCGCCGGGCTGCGCCTCCCCAGCGGCGCGAACGGCGAGCGCCGCGCGCGCATCATCGCAACGATCTCGGATCAGGAAAAGCCGTTCGGCGTCGAGATCTTGCGGCGCTACGCCGCGCTCGGTCACGAGATCCTCGCGACCGCGGGCACCTATCGCGCGCTCGCCGCCGCGGGAATCCCGGCCGTCGAGATCAACCGCATCGCCGACGGCTCGCCGCACGTCCTCGACGCGATCCTCCGCCGCGAAGCCGACCTCGTGATCAACGACGCAGCCGGCCCCCGCGAAATCAGCGACGGCTACCGAATCCGCCGCGCCGCGGTCGAAGCCAGCATCGCCTGCCTAACGAGCTTGGACACCGCCCGCGCCCTGGTCCAAGCCCTTGAATCCTCCGCCGGCCCGCCCCGCTCTCTGCAAGAATACCAAGCCTCAGCCCACCCGATCCCCTACGGTCACCCGGAGCTCGTCGAAGGGTGAGCCCGAGCCGTCGCTCGACGGCTCACGGGCAAGCCGCGCCGCCTTCGCACATCAGCTTCTGCGTGAAATACGTGAACTCGAGCGCGTTCGTGAAGGAGCGCTCTTTGATGTTGGCCCCCGAGCCGTGGCCGCCTTCGGTCACCTCGTAGAAGAGATATGGGATCCCGAGCGACGCGAGCTTAGCGGCAAACTTGCGCGCGTGCTGCGGCCCCACGCGATCGTCCTTCGTCGTCGTCCAGATGAACGGCTCGGGATACTGCACGCCCGCCTTGACGTTGTGATACGGCGAGATCGAAGCGAGGAACGCGCGCTCCGCAGGGTTCGAAACGCTCCCGTACTCCCCGACCCACGACGCGCCCGCTTGGATCTGTTCGAAGCGCAGCATATCGAGCAGCGGCACCTGAATGTCGACCGCGTTCCAGAGTTCCGGCCGCTGCACGAACTCGACGCCGACCAGTAACCCTCCGTTCGACCCGCCCTGAATCCCGAGATGTCGCGGGCTCGTGATCTTTCGCGCGATCAAGTCTTCGCCGACGGCGGCGAAATCGTCGTAGATTCGCTGCCGGTGCGTCTTGAGGCCGGCCTCGTGCCAGGCGGGCCCGAACTCGCCCCCGCCGCGAATGTTCGCGAGCGCGTAGACGCCCCCGCGCGCGAGCCACAGCTTCCCCACCACGCCGCTGTAGTACGGCGTCATGGAGGCAGCAAAACCGCCGTATCCGTCGAGGATCGTCGCGTTGTTCCCGTCGTAGGTCAACGTCTTCGGGCGCACCACGAAATAGGGGATGCGCGTGCCGTCTCGCGAGGTCGCCTCATGCTGCTCGACGACGTCCCGCGTCGCATCGAACTTCGGCGCGATCGCCTTCGCGATCGAGGCCTTTCCGGAAGCGGTATCGACTCGCCAGAGCGTCGTCGGCACGAGGAAACTCGTCGCCGTCACGAACGCGTCCGTGCCGCTCTCGTCCGCCGCTTCGAACTCGACCGTCGAGTTGTCCGGCACGTCGAGACGGCGTATCGACCAGCCCGTCCTGCCCGCGGGCGTGTAGACGAACGCGCGCCCGCGCACGTTCTCGTACGTCGTCACGACGAGGTGGTCGCGCGTCGTGCCGAGGCTCCCGAACGTCTCGCGCGGCCCCGGCGCATAGACGAGGCTCGCCTTGAGATGCTGCGGATCGGCCGCGGCCGCGGCGAGGTCGACGGCGACGAGCGCCCCTTCCGGGAACCTGACGCCGTCCGCATTCCAAGGCGCCTCGAGGTGAATCACGAGACGTCCGCCGACGAGCGCCGAAAGATTCGATTTCAACGGCAGCGCGAGCTTGCGCGGGCCAGACGCCGTGACGAGCAGCTTCTCCGTTTCGAAGAACGAGACGAGGCGAACGATGTAATTCGCGCGGTGCCCGTGCCCGTCGCGCAGGCTGCCCGCCTCGACGCCGACGTCGCCCTTCGTTCCACGGAACACTTCGCTCGCACGCGCGAGCGGCTGTCCGCGCTCGAGGTGCTTGACCACGTACGGATAACCGGATGCGGTAAGCTCCCTCGGGGCCCATTCGCGCGCTACCAGCAGCGCGTCGTCGCCGCTCCAGGCGGCGGACTGCTTGCCGCGCGGCAGCGAGAATCCGCCCGGGACGAAGCGTTTGCGCAGCAGATCGAACTCGCGCACGGTCGAGGCGTCTTCCCCGCCCTCGGAGAGCGAGATCAGACAGCGGCTCCCGCTCGGCGAAGCGCAATCGGCATCTTGCCAGATCCAATTCTTCCCTTCCGAGCGGGCCAGCGCATCGAGATCGATCAGCGTCACCCACGAGGGTTTGGCTTTGCCGTAATCGGCAAGCGTCGTCGTGCGCCAAATGCCGCGCACGTGTGTTGAATCCCGCCAGAAATTGTAGACGCGCCCGTTCACGATCTGCGGATACGGAATGCGATCCTCGGCCTCGCCGATCTTGAGCGCATCCGCATAAAACCCGGCGAAATGCGGGTCCTTTTGAAGAACCGCGAGGGTCTTGGCGTTCTCGCCTTTCACCCATTCGAGCGCCCGCGCCCCGTTGAGCTCTTCGAGCCAAAGAAACGGATCCGCGTCAGCCGCGCTCGTGCCGCTTCCGCCCGGCACCACCGGCGGAGTAGAGACGCTCGCCGCCCCGGGCGGAGTCTCGCTCGCCGGTTGGGCGCCGGCGAGCGTGCCGGCACCGATCGATGCAAGAAGAAGAACTAGGGCAAGTGCGCGCAGCAGCAAGGGACCTCCGATCCTAAGCGCGAGCCATTTCGCCGCCGAAGCCGCAGGCCCGCCGCCGAGCCCCCGGATCCCGCCGGACCGCGGGGCTCGATCAAAGCTGCACTTGACCCGGCGCAATGGCGTCAACGGTCAGCCTGGAACGTGCATTTTGTCGAACATCGTTCGCAACGGCAGGACGAGATCCGGGATGATTTTCGGCGCGTAGCTTTCAACGGCGGCAACGCGCTCGAAGCGCCCGTTGCAATCGTAGGCGTCGACCGTGCGCGCCTCGGGGTTTGCGATGAGTTCGAGGATGACGCCCCACTTGAAATACACACGCCGCTTTTCATCGACGTCGTCTTGCCGATCGTCCGGCGAGAGAATCTCAACGACGATTTCGGGAGCGACGGTGGGCGTCTGCCGTTCCTGGGCCGTCAGCGGGCGCAGCCGGTCGAACGACATGTACGCGACGTCCGGCACGAGCGGGCGAATGTCTTCGCCGGGCGGCGAAGCGCGGAAACGCCACTCGGTGACGACGGCGCCACGGTCGGCAGCCCAGGCTTGCAGCGCTTGGGCAAAGGCAAGTTGCAGCACGCCGTGATTGAACGTCGGGCTCACTTTACGGAGCGGGCGGTCGAGGATCCACTCGGTTGCCGGCTCGGTTTCTGGCAGAACGATCTCGCGGACGGCGCGCATAGCCTCATGCTCCCGGGCCTTTCGAAAGAGTATATCGCGCCGTCGCAGCCGAGCGACAAGGGGTGTCCTTGAAAAGAGGACCTTCCGGCCTTCTTGGTCAGGCCGGAATCGCGTTATCATAGCTGCATTTCATGAATGCAGCCGCCGGGAACTCGGCCCTCGAAGCGATCGTGCTGGAGGCGCTCGCGCCCTGCCCGCATTTTTCCGATGCCTGCGCCGGGTGCGCCCGCTGGGATCCGGCGCGCGGCTTCATCCCGCGCGGGTTTCTCGGCGCAGCGCCCTCGCCGGACACGCCCCGGCTCGTCCTTGCCCTTCCTGAACCGGGCGAGCCCGTCACGGGCGAGGTCTATTCCGGCACGCCCCCGGAACTCTTCGAAGCGGTGACGGCGCGCGCACGCGCGGCACTCGAGGACGCGCCGTCGAATGCCGCGGCGCGCCCGTATCATCGCAACCTGCGCAAGATTCTGGATGCATTCTGGCCGGCGGCCGGGCTCGGGGAACAACTCGCGAAGACGTGGATCGCTCCGGCGGTGCTGTGCTCGTCGTCCGCCCCCCGCGGGAGCGTCCCGCGCCGCATGGAGGCGGCCTGTCTGCGCGCCTATTTTCGCAGGGAGATGGAAGCGCTCGGCGACGTCTTCATCGTCACGCTGGGCGCGAGAGCGTGCGAGCGCCTCGAGCGCGGCGGAATCTCGCCCGACTTCGTGGCGCAGCATCCGAGCGCGCGCCCGATCACGCGCCCCGAGCGAAGCTGGATCGCCAGCGCCGCCGCGTTCCGGACCTGGCTGAAGGGCCGCACGGGATAGCTCGCCTCGCCCGCCGGGGAGTGCCGGAGACATCCGGGCGCGAAGCCGCGCGAATGACGGAAACCGCCGGCACGATCGTATTGGACGGGCGCCGCCTGCGCCTCGACGACATCGAGGCGGTCGCGCTCCGCGGCGCCCCCGTCGCCGTCACCGGAGAAGCGCGCACGCGCGTCGCAGCGGCTCGCGCCGCCGTCGAACGCCAGGTCGCGCGCGGCGCGATCGTCTACGGCATCACCACCGGCTTCGGCCGGATGGCGAACGTCGCGATCGACGCGCGCGACACCCGGCAACTCCAACTCAACCTCGTCCGCAGCCACGCCGCGGGCACCGGCCCGCCGTTGCCGGACGCGCAGGTCCGCGCCGCCGGCGTGCTCCGCGTGAGTTCGCTCGCAGCCGGCCACTCCGGCATCAAACTCGAGACGCTCGACCTGCTCGTCGAAATCCTCAACCGCGGCGTCACGCCGGTCGTCCCGTCGCAAGGCTCCGTCGGCGCCAGCGGCGACCTGGCGCCCCTCGCGCACATGACGCTCACGCTGATCGGCGAAGGCGAAGCCGCGTATCGCGGCGAGCGCCTGCCCAGCGCCGAAGCGCTCCGCCGCGCGGGCCTCGCGCCGATCGAATTAGGTGCGAAAGAAGGCCTCTCGCTCATCAACGGCACCGAAGTCATGACCGCGATCGCCGCGCTCTGCGTGCTCCGCGCGGAACGCCTGCTCGCCGCCGCCGACGTGATCGGCGCGCTCTCGGTCGAAGCGTTCCTCGCGACGGACAACGTCTACGATCGCCGCATCAACGCGCTGCGCCCCCATCCCGGCCAAGGCCGCGTCGCCGGCCGCCTGCGCGAACTCGTCGCCGATTCCGAGATCATGCAATCGCATCGCGATTGCGGCCGCGTGCAAGACCCGTATTCGTTCCGCGTGATCCCCGTCGTGCACGGCGCCGCGCGCGACGCGGCGGCCTACGTCCGCGGCGTCGTCGAAATCGAAGCGATCTCCGTAACCGACAACCCGCTCGTCTTCCCCGATGACGACGAATTCCTGACGGGCGGAAACTTCCACGGCCAGCCGGTCGCGCTCGCCTCCGATTTCCTGAAGATCGCGATGGCCGAACTCGCGAGCATCAGCGAGCGGCGCACCTACTTGCTGCTCAACGGCGAAGAGCGCGGCCTGCCGCTCTTCCTCTCGCGCAAGCCCGGCCTCGAATCCGGCCTGATGCTCGTGCAGTACTGCGCGGCCTCCCTCGTCAGCGAAAACAAAGGGCTCGCGCATCCCGCAAGCGTCGATTCGATCCCGACCTCCGCGGGCCAAGAGGACCACGTCTCGATGGGCACGATCGCCGCGCGCACGCTCGACCGCCTGCTCGACAACGTGGAGGGCGCGCTCGCCTGCGAACTGCTCGCCGCCCTCGCTGCAACGGATTTCCGGCGCCCGTTGCATTCGGGCCGCGGCACCGCCGCAGCCTATGCCGCAGCGCGCTCCACGATCCCCCCGCTCGACGGCGACCGCAGCCCCGCACCGGACATCGAAGCCGCCCGCGACCTGCTCCGCTCCGGAGCGCTCGTGGCAGCCGCAGAAGAAGCGATCGGAGGAACGTTGCGATGACCACATCGACGGGTGCGCGCACGATCCGCGCCGCGCGCGGAACGCAACTCAGCGCGCTGAGTTGGCAGACCGAAGCGCCGCTGCGCATGCTGATGAACAACCTCGATCCGGAAGTCGCCGAGCGCCCGGAGGACCTCGTCGTGTATGGCGGCATCGGCCGCGCCGCGCGCGATTGGGCCTGCTACGATACGATCGTCGCGACGCTGCGCCGCTTACGCGAAGATCAAACGCTCCTCGTCCAATCCGGCAAACCCGTCGGCGTCTTCACGACGCACGCCGACGCGCCGCGCGTCCTCATCGCGAATTCGAACCTCGTGCCGCATTGGGCCACGTGGGAGCACTTCCACGAACTCGACCGCAAAGGCCTGATGATGTACGGCCAGATGACGGCCGGATCGTGGATCTACATCGGCTCGCAAGGCATCGTGCAGGGAACGTACGAGACGTTTGCCGAGATCGGCCGCCGCCATTTCGGCGGCGATCTCACCGGGAAATGGATCCTGACGGCAGGCCTCGGCGGAATGGGCGGCGCGCAGCCGCTCGCCGCAACGATGGCCGGCGCCTCGATGCTCGCAGTCGAATGCGACCCCACCCGCATCGAGCGCCGCCTCGCAACCCGCTACCTCGACCGCCGCGCCGATACGCTCGACGAAGCCCTCGCGCTCGTGCAGGACGCATGCGCGCGCGGCGAAGCGCTCTCCGTCGGACTGCTCGGCAACGCCGCGGAAGTCTTCCCGGAACTCGCCCGTCGAACCATCGGCCCCGAGAGCCGCCCCGGCATCCGCCCAGACGTCGTCACCGATCAAACGAGCGCGCACGATCCGCGCAACGGCTACCTCCCCGCGGGCTGGACGCTGGAACGCACCGCCGAAATGCGCAAGAGCGATCCCGCCGCAGTCGAACGCGCGGCGAAAGCCTCGATGGCCGAGCACGTGCGCGCGATGCTCGCGTTCCACGCCGCGGGCATCCCGACCGTCGACTACGGAAACAACCTGCGCCAGATGGCGTTCGACGAAGGCGTGCACGACGCGTTCGATTTCCCCGGCTTCGTGCCCGCGTACATCCGGCCGCTGTTCTGCCGCGGCATCGGCCCGTTCCGCTGGGTCGCGCTCTCCGGCGACCCCGACGACATCTACCGCACCGACGAGAAGATCAAAGAACTCTTCCCCGAGGATCGCCTCCTGCACCGCTGGCTCGATCTCGCGCGCACGCGCATCGAGTTCCAGGGTCTCCCCGCGCGCATCTGTTGGCTCGGCCTCGGCGCGCGCGCCCGCGCGGGCCTCGCGTTCAACGAAATGGTCGCACGCGGCGAGTTGCGCGCCCCGATCGTCATCGGTCGCGACCACCTCGATTCCGGTTCCGTCGCAAGCCCCAATCGCGAAACCGAAGCCATGCTCGACGGCTCCGACGCCGTCTCCGATTGGCCCTTGCTCAACGCGCTCCTCAATTGCGCGAGCGGCGCGACGTGGGTCAGCCTGCATCACGGCGGCGGCGTCGGCATGGGCTATTCGCAGCACGCCGGCATGGTCGTCGTCGCCGACGGAACGATCGCCGCGCAAACGCGTCTCGCCCGCGTCCTCGAAAACGACCCCGCCACCGGAGTGATGCGCCACGCCGACGCCGGCTACGACCTAGCCCGCCAATGCGCCCGCGTCCACCATCTGGACCTCCCCATGCCCTGAGCTCGCGCCGAAGCAACCGGCGGCCCGGGCATGGATTGGATGGGCAGCGCGCAACCGCTTGCAATCTTCCGGGCAGCGATTATAGTAGATAATATAACTACATTTGGAGCATTCCATGGAAGAAGCCGTGTCGGCGGCAGATGCCAACCGCAGGTTTTCCCTCCTTCTGCGTGGGGTTCGGGAGGGGAACAGCTACGTCGTGACCAGTCACGGAAAGCCCGTTGCGCGGATCATCCCCGCCGGCAAACGTGACGAGGTCGCCGCCGGCGCGCGCTCGACGCTCCTGTCTCGCCTCGAAAAGCAGCCCATCATCGATGCCGGACGCTGGACGCGCGATGAACTCTATGAGGGCGATCGGTGAGGATTGCGCTCGATACGAACGTGCTCGCCTACGCGGAAGGCATCAATGGTGCGGCGCGGCGCGGCGCTGCTCTATCCCTCATTCGCCGGCTGCCGCAAGAGGCTGCCGTCGTCCCGGTGCAGGTTTTGGGCGAGCTTTTCAACGTGCTCGTCCGCAAAGCCGGAAGGTCACGGAGCGAGGCCCGCGACGTCTTGTTGAGTTGGCGCGATGCGTTCACCGTCGTCGAAACGTCACCGGAAGTCATGTTGGCGGCAGCCGACCTCGCGACGGACCACCAGCTGGGCTTATGGGATGCCGTCATCCTGTCGGCCGCCTCGCAAGCGGGTTGCCGGCTGCTCTTGTCCGAGGCCCTTCAGGAAGGCTTCACCTGGGCCGGCGTGACGGTGGTCAATCTGTTTCCCGATCCAAAGCACCCTCTGCTGCAGGCGCTCCTGAGCCCCCCGCCCCACGCCGGCTAACGCTGATCCGAGCGAATCGCCGCGCCGTCTTTATAGACGAGCCCGCGGGGCCGCGCGCCGATCGGGTGCACCAGCTCCGCCGGGTCCTCGACTTCCCACACCACGAAATCCGCGCGCTTCCCCACGGCGAGCGTCCCGATCTCCGCTCCCAGCCCGAGCGCGCGCGCGGCGTTGCGCGTCACGCCGGCGAGCCCTTCCTCCGGCGTCAGCCGGAACAGCGTGCAGGCGAAGTTGACGGCCAGCAAGAGCGAGCCCAGCGGCGAGGTCCCCGGGTTCTCGTCCGTCCCAATCGCAATCGGCACGCCCGCGGCGCGCAATTCCGCAATCGGCGGCAAGCGCGTCTCGCGCAGCGCATAGAACGCGCCCGGCAACACCACCGCAACCGTCCCTGCCGCACGGAGCACCGCCGCCTCCTCGGGCGGCGTGTATTCCAGATGGTCTGCCGAAAGCGCCCCGAACCGCGCCGCAAGTCTCGCTCCCCCGCCGTCGGTGAACTGATCTGCATGCAGCTTCACGGGCAGCCCCAGCTTCTGCGCCGCCCCGAAAAACCGCGCGATCTGCTCCGGATCGAACGCGATCGATTCGCAATACGCATCCACCGCATCGGCGAGCCGTTCGCGCGCGATCCCCGGCAGCACCTCATCGCACACGAACCCGACGTAGTCGTCGGCCCTCCCCGCAAACTCCGGCGGCACCGCATGCAACCCGAGGTACGTCGTGCGGACGCGCACCGGAAAGCGCCTGCCCAACTCCCGCGCCACGGCCAGCATCCGCCGCTCCGTTTGGGCATCGAGCCCGTACCCGGATTTGATCTCGATCGTGGTCACGCCCTCGGCGAGGCGGTCGATCAGCCGCCGGCTCGCCGTCGATAGTAGCGCGTCGAAGGGCGCGTCGCGCGTCGCACGAACGGTCGAAAGGATTCCGCCGCCGGCTTGCGCGATTTCGGAGTAGGTAGCGCCTTCCAAGAGCGCTTCGAACTCCCCGGCGCGATGCCCGGCATACACGAGGTGGGTGTGAGGATCGACGAGACCCGGCGTCAGGCAGCGCCCGCGAGCATCGCGGACGACGGCGCCGTTCCGCATCGCCGGCGGCAGCTCGTTGGTCGGCCCGATCCAGGCGATGCGCCCGCCGCGCACGCCGAGCGTGCCGTCCTCGATCAGCCCGTACTTTTCGCCGGCTTCCATCGTAGCCAGCCGTGCGTGCGTCCAAATGAGCTCGCACGGTTCGAACTCACGCATCGGCGGGCCGCTCGATGATGAAGCTCTTCGCGGAAGACGTCCTGCTTCCAAACGGCTGGGCGAAGGACGTGCTGCTTGAAATCGACGAGCGGGGGAATCTCGCGAGCATTCGGCCGGGTTCGCCGCCGTCCGCCGGGACGCATGTTCGCGGGCCGGTCCTCCCGGGAATGCCGAACACGCACTCGCATGCTTTCCAGCGCGCCCTTGCCGGGCGGATCGAGCGAGCCGGGGGAAAGGGCCGCGATTCGTTTTGGTCGTGGCGCGAGACGATGTACGAGCTCGTCGAGGCGCTCGGTCCGGACGACCTGGAAGCGCTCGCGACGTCCGCGTATTGCGAGATGCTGCGCGGCGGCTACACGGCCGTCGGCGAATTCCACTACCTGCATCACGAGCCGGACGGCACGCCCTACGCGCGGCGCGGCGAAACGAGCCTCCGCCTTCTCGCCGCAGCCGAAACGGCTGGGATCGGGTGCACGCTCCTCCCCGTCTTGTACGGGTCGAGCGGCTTCGGCGGGACGCCCCCCGCCGATCGCCAGCTGCGTTTCGTGAACGGCCTCGAGGGCTACCTCGAGATCTGGGACGAGGCCGCGCAAGCGGTCTCAGGGAACGCCGACCGGCGCCTCGGCGCCGCGCCGCACTCGTTGCGCGCGGTCCTGCCGGAACAGCTCCAGACGCTCGTCGCGACGATCGACGAACGCGATCCTCGGGCGCCGCTGCACATCCACATCAGCGAGCAGCGCGCAGAAGTGGAAGCGTGCCGGCGCTGGAGCGGCCAAACGCCCGTGCAATGGCTCGCCGGGCACGTGGCGCTCTCCGAGCGCTGGACGCTCGTCCACGCGACGCACGCGACGGCCCCCGAGCGTTCGTCGATCGCCTTGGCGGGCGCGAACGTCGCGCTCTGCCCCACGACGGAGGCGAATCTCGGCGACGGCATCTTCCCGGCCGAATCGTTCGTGCGCGACGGCGGGCGGTACGCGATCGGCTCCGACGGCCACGTCGTGCTGAGTGCGGCGGAAGAATTGCGCTGGCTCGAGTATTTGCAGCGCCTCACGCTCGAACGGCGCTGCGTCCTCACGGAACCCGGCGGCTCGACGGCGCAGAGCCTTTACGCCGAGGCCGCGCGGTCCGGCGGGATCGCGCTCGGCCGGCCGATCGGAGAACTCGTCCAAGGTTATCGCGCGGACCTCGTCGTGCTCGATGCGGCCCATCCGCTCCTGGAAGGTCGCTCGCCCGCGACGATGCTGGATTCCTACGTCTTCGCCGCGGGCTCCGCCGCCGTCTCGGACGTGATGGTCGGCGGCCGTTGGGTCGTCGAAGAGGGCGCGCACCGCGGCGAGGCCGAGATTTCGGCCCGCGCGCTACGGACCGCGAGGCGCGTTTTTCGCGAGCGGTGAGCCGCGCAGAGGCCCCCGTCACCATTCATCCGTAGTACGTCATCGATGGAAGAACAACGAACGCGCGAACCCGCACGCGCGTATATTCTCGGCGGCAACGGCAGCACGCTCGCGTTCGTGCACGATCTCGTCCCCGATCAGAAGCAGATCGCAGCGTGGCTCGTCCCGCTCGCGTGGACGCCGGTCGGCGTCGTCCTCGGCGAACCGTGGCAGCGCGTGGGAATCGCCGCCGACAACGTCGCCGGCTGGGCGGATCAAACGTTTTCCCCCGACGATCCGCGTTCGTTCGTGAGCCCCATGCGCGATCTGGAATTGTTGCAGCGCGTCGGTTGGCGCGTCGAGCGCCCGACCCGCTTGAGCGAATCCGTCGTGTTGAACCCCGAGGATCTGCCGGAAGACATCCTCGACGGCCTCGACCATCCGGCGGCGACGCTGACGCAATGCGCGATCTGCCGCCGCACGTGCGTGCGCGATCACTTCGTGTGGAACGATCGCCAGCTCTGCGCGTGGGATTATCATTCGTCGGTCTTCGGCCGGCGCGGCCCGTGGCGCGGCGTTCCGTACGAGGAGCGTTTGTTCGAAACGTTGCCGCGCGCGCCGTACGTCGTCGGCGCGTTGCTCGACGAAATCTCCGTCGACGCGGTCCTCGCGATCTCCGGTTTCCCGGAAGAGGCGCAACGCGAAATCGTCAACCTCGCGATCGAACGCGGGGGCGAGGCATCGTATCTGGCGGTCCGTACGGACGACGGCTACACGCTGCTGCGCGAGCGCTCGCCCGCGCGGTGACCGAAGAGCCCGGCCGGTCGGGCATCAACGCCGCGATCGGGCGTTTGTGGATCGTCTTCGTCGCGTGCTTTTTGGTGCTGATCGGCCGCCAAGTGTGGTTGCAGATCTTCGCCGCCGACCGCATCGCGAGCGACCCGCACAACCCGCGCGCCGCGTTGCTGACGGAATATCGCGGCTCGATCCTCGCGCGCGACGGCACGCCGCTCGCGTATTCCACGAAGGCCGGGCGCATCTATCCGTACGGCGCGGCGTTCGCGCATTCGATCGGGTATCTCTCGAGCCGCTACGGTGCGACCGGCCTCGAAGACGCCTTCGATGCGGATCTGAAGGCGCGCCCGTCCCCTTCCGATCCGCTCGCGCAAGCGCGCGCGCTGTTCGCGGGCGCTCCGCTCCCCGCGAGCGTTCGCGGGGCCGACGTGATCACGACGCTCGATCCCGCGATCCAGCGCACGCTCTACGACGCCCTCTCCGAACACGCGCGCGGAGCGGGCGTCGTCCTCGATCCGCGCACGGGCGAAATCCTCGCGCTCGCGAGCGTTCCCAGCTTCGACCCCGGCTCGATCGATCGCGACTTTCCGGCGTTGCGCGTCGATCCGCAGAGCCGCCTGCTCGACCGCAGCATCGACGGGCTCTACCCGCCCGGCTCGACGTTCAAGATCTTCACGGCCGCAAGCGCGCTAGACGCGGGCGTCGTCGATTCCGAGGAGACCTTCCACGACAAGGGGACGCTGCAGGTCGGCACGTTCGTGGTGCACGACAACGAAGGCGAGGCGACCGGCACGCAAACGCTGACGGGCGCGTTCGCGCTCTCGAGCAACGTCGATTTCGCCGAGATCGCGCTGCGCCTCGGCGCGGACCGCTGGTTCGGCTACGCGCAGCGCTGGAAGCTCGGCGAGCCGCTCGGTTTCGAGCTCCCCGCCGTCCGCGACCGTCTCCCCGATCCGGCGACGGTTTCCCCGTCGATCCTCGCCCAACTCGGCTTCGGCCAGGCAAACCTGCTCGTGACCCCGCTCCGCATGGCCCTGGTCGCCGCCACGATCGCGAACGAGGGCGCGACGCCCCGCCCGCTCGTCGTGCGTGCGATCCGGGGGGCGGGCGTGCCGGTGCGCCGTTTCCCGCATGCGATGTTGACCGCTCCGATCTCGGCCTCGACCGCGGCCTCCGTCCGCGACATGATGATCGCCGTCGTCACCCGCGGAACGGGGACGGCCGCGGCGCTTTCCGGCGCGCAAGTCGCCGGCAAAACGGGGACCGCGACGAACTCGACGGGAAGACCGCACGCATGGTTTGTGGCCTTCGCGCCCGCGGAGCACCCGCGCGTCGCCGTAGCGATAGTGATAGAGAACGCCGGCTACGGCGGAGCCATAGCCGCCCCGATCGCGCGCCGCGTCCTCTCCACAGCCCTAGAGCGAATCCGCACATGAGCAGCCCTATCACCCTGAGCCCGCACCCCGCATGATCGAGCGCGTCTTCAACGATCGCTACCGCCTCGAAGGCCGCCTCGGCGAAGGCGGCATGGCGACGGTCTTCTCCGGTTTCGACACGCTCCTGCGCCGCCGCGTCGCCATCAAAGTCTTGCGCGCGCAGTACGCCGCAGACGAAGACTTCGTGCGCCGCTTCTACGATGAAGCGCAACACGCGGCCAAACTCTCGCACCCCAACATCGTCAACATCTACGACGTCGGGCACGAAGGCGACACCTACTTCATCGTCATGGAACTCGTCGACGGTGAAACGCTCGCCGAGATGCTGCACGGCGGGCGCCGCCTCCCCGAGCGCGTCGCAATCGATTACGCAACCCAAATCTGCAACGGCCTCGCCTACGCGCACCGCCAGGGCCTGCTGCACCGCGACATCAAGCCCGCGAACATCCTCGTCACGAAAGACGACATCGTCAAACTCTCCGATTTCGGCATCGCGCGCGCGGTCTCGACGCAGACCGTCACGATCGCCGAACCCGGCGTCGTGATGGGCAGCGTGTTCTACCTTTCGCCCGAACAGGCGCAAGGCCGCGAACTGCACGAGCAATCCGATCTCTACAGCCTCGGCATCGTGCTTTTCCAAATGCTGAGCGGCCGCTTGCCGTACACCGGCGAATCGCCGATCGCAATCGCGCTCAAGCACGTCGCCGATCCGATCCCCCCGCTCGACGGCGAAGGCGAATCGATCTCGCCCGCCACGTCCGCGATCGTGCACCGCCTGCTCCTCAAGGACCCGGCCGCCCGCTTTTCCTCGGCGAGCGAAGTCGCGGGCGCGCTGCGCGCGGCCCGGGAGGAACCCGCCGAGGGGCGATTCGCCGCGACGAACGGGCAGAAGGACGCCGCCCGCGCGGCGCGCGCCGCGAACATCCCGCCGCGCCGCTCGAGCTTCCCGGATCGCAGCGCCGCCGCCGCCTCGGCTCGCGCCGCCCGCGGCATCGCCGCCGACGTCCCCGGCCGCTCGAAGACGCGGTCGCAGAACGGCCAACGCCCGACGATCCTCCTGCTGCTCGCGGTCTTGCTGGTCGTCGCCTCGTTCGTCGGCTACTTCATGTTCTCCAAGCCCGGCGGGCTCTTCGGCGCCCCCGTCGAGGTCGCGGATTACGCCGGGCAGACGCTCGACGACGCGCGGCCCGCGATCGAAGCTGCGGGCCTGAAATTCCGCGTGACGCAGGAGCCGAACGAAACGGTCCAGATCGGCCGCATCATCCGCCAAGCGCCGCCGCCGAAGACGAGCGTCGAGCCGGGGACGACGGTCGAATTGTACGTGAGTTCAGGTCTGCCGACCGTCGATCTCGTCGACGTGCGCAACTATACGGCCGACGACGCGCAGCGCCTGTTGCGCGGGGCGAAGCTCGTGCCGAAGCTCGTCGAGAAGTTCGACAAGTCGCCGAAGGGCACGGTCCTCGCGCAGGATCCGCTCCCCGGCGCGAAGCTCGCGCAGCGCAGCATCGTCACGCTGACGGTTTCCAAGGGCCTCGCGCCCGTCTGGGTGCCGGACGTCGTGAGCATGACCGTCCCCGACGCGACCGCAGCCTTGCAGGCGCGCGGCCTCAAGCTGGAAATCGGCGAGCGAGCCGCGCTCGACGGCGTCCCGGAGAACGTGGTCGCCTCACAGGATCCCAAAGCGGGTGCGAGCATCGACGCGGGCGCAACGGTCACGGTCGTCGTCAGCGGCGGCCCGGGGAACGTCACCGTCCCCGAAGTCGGCGGTCAGAGCGTCGCCGAAGCGGTCGCGGCTTTACAGAACGCCGGGCTGCAAGCGACGTTCGTCTACATCGTGCAGGTGGGGACGCCGAGCGGCACCGTCCTCGACGAATTCCCCGCAGGCGGCTCGCAAAAACAGCGCGGCTCGCAAGTCCGCCTCTCGATCGCCGTCCCCGGCACCGTCCCCGACGTCTCCGGCATGACGCTCGATGGGGCGCGGACGGCATTGCAGAACGCCGGCTACCGCGTCGGCAACGTCGCCATCACGGACCAAGGCGACGCAGGGAAGGTCGTGCGCACAGAACCCGAAGCGAACGCCCCGCTCCATCCCGACGAAGCCGTAACGATCTACTACAACGCCCCGGCCGCCCAATGAAGCGGATCCTCGGCATCGATCCGGGCCTTCGCACCACGGGATACGGCGCGATCGTGCGCAGCGCGGCGGGCCTCGCGCTGATCGAAGCGGGCGTCATCACGCCGCGCATCGATCAGCCCCTGGAAGCGCGTCTCGGCACGTTGCACGCGGAACTCGCCGCCGTCATCGAAGCCACTCGCCCGGACGCCCTCGTCATCGAAGAACTCTGGAGCGCCTACAAGAACCCGGCGACCGCCGTCCTCATGGGCCACGCGCGCGGCGTCCTCTGCCTGTGCGCGCACGAACGCGGCGTCCCGGTGCACCATCTCGGTCACTCGCTGGTCAAGCGCATGCTCGCCGGCTCCGGATCCGCCCGCAAAGACCAAGTCAACCGCATGGTCATGCAGCACTTGCATCTTTCGATCGCGCCGCGCCCGAACGACGTCTCCGACGCCTTAGCGCTCGCCATCGCCTACGCCCACATCGAAGAAACCGAACGCCGCTTCGCCGCCGCCGGCACCTCGCGCGCATTGGGCATGGCCTACTCCGGCGTCACCCTCGGCCCGTCGAAGGGTGAGATGTAAGCCATGTTCTCCCGCATAACCGGCGCGATCGTCGAACGCCGCGACGCTTCCGTCCTCGTCGAAACCGCCGGCGTGGCCTACGAGATCGTTCTCGCCCCGTGCGTCGCCGAAAAACTTCGCGACATCGACCCAACCCGCGTCACGCTCGAAATCTACCCGACGTTCGCGCTCGAAGGCAACAGCGGCCGCTTCACGTTCTTCGGCTTCACGAACGCGATCGAGCGCGAGTTCTTCGAAGCGCTCCTCACCGTCGCCAGCATCGGTCCGAAAACCGCCGCCCGCGCATTCTCCCAACCCATGGGCAAAATCGCGCAAGCCATCGAACGCGGCGACCACGCCTATCTCGTGAAACTCCCCGGCATCGGCCAGCAGAAAGCCCGCGACATCGTCGCCAAACTCCAAGGCAAAGTCGCCCGCTTCTTGCTCATCCAAGACGCCGAACCCCAAGCGCCGCCGCCGATCCCCGGCTACGCAGAAGAAGCGCTCGCCGTCCTCCTGCAACTCGAATACAAGCGCCATGAAGCCGAAGCGATGATCAAGCAAACCCTCGAAGCCGTCCCCGCCGTGCGCGACACCGAATCGCTCCTCGCCGAAGTCTACCGCCTCAAGAACCGCGCGGAGAAGGCCTCGTGAGCGACCCGGGCGAGACGCGCCGCATCGTCCTCGGCGGCGAAGCTCAATCCGAACGGCTCGTCGCGCCGCAAGCTTCCATGGAAGAAGCCGTCATCGGCGCAACCCTGCGCCCGCGCACGTTCGATGAATACGTCGGCCAGCACCTCATCGTCGAAAACCTGAAGATCGCCATCGCCGCCGCCCGCGGACGCGGCGAATCGCTCGATCATATCTTATTCTACGGCCCGCCCGGCCTGGGCAAGACGACGCTCGCCGCGCTCATCGCGCACGAACTCGCACGCCCGTTCCACGTCTCTTCCGGCCCGACGCTCGAAAAGCCGAAGGACCTCGTCGGCCTCTTAACCTCGCTCGGCGAGGGCGACATCTTATTCATCGACGAGATCCACCGCCTCGGTCGAATCGTCGAAGAGTTCCTCTACCCCGCGATGGAAGATTACCGCATCGACATCATCATGGATTCCGGCGCGTACGCGAAAACCTACAAGCTCCCGCTGCAGCGCTTCACGCTCATCGGCGCAACGACGCGCGCGGGCATGCTCTCCGCTCCCTTGCGCGAGCGTTTCGGCATCACGCACCATCTCGATTACTACGATGCCGCCGATCTCGAGAAGATCGTCGTGCGCAGCGCCGGCGTCCTCGGCATCCCGATCGATCCCGAGGGTGCGAAGATGATCGCCGGCCGCAGCCGCGGCACGCCGCGCATCGCGAACCGCCTCTTGCGCCGCGTCCGCGATTTCGCGGAGGTGCGCGCCGGCGGCGAGATCACGCGCGACGTCGCCGACGAAGCGTTGCGCCGCGAGGGCGTCGACGTGCGCGGCCTCGACCGCCTGGACCGCGCGTTCCTCGGGACGATCGCCGAAGTCTACCGCGGCGGCCCCGCCGGCATCGCCGCAATCGCCGCGACGCTCAACGAAGATGCCGAAACGCTCGAAGACGTCGTCGAACCGTACTTGCTGCAGATCGGCTTCGTGCAGCGCACCGCGAGCGGCCGCAAGCTGACCGCCGCCGCCTACGCGCATCTCGAGCGCACGCCGCCCGCCGGCATCGCGCCGGGCGCCACGCAGGAGCGCTTGCTCTGAACGTGCGGCGCGGCGCGTTCCTCGCCGGGCTCGCCGGCACGCTGGCCGCAGCACCGCTTGCCGCCGATGCGACCGGCGGTCTCGATATCGATGATACGCCGCCCGTGCGCCGCAGCGTGCGCGTGCTGCTCGCCTCCGGCAACGGCTTCCCGCCGCCGGAACCGCTCGATGCCGCGAGCTTCCGCTGGAGCGGCATCGCGTACCGCGGCACGTACGCGAACGTCGCCCTCCCGGATGGAAGCGTCGGCCTGCTGAACACGCTTCCGCTAGATGCGTATCTCTACGGCGTCGTCAGCAAAGAAGTCTCGCCCGCCTGGCCGCGCGCCGCGCAAGAAGCGCAAGCGATCGTCGCCCGCACGTACGCGCTCGGGAAGCTGCGCCCGGACCGCGCGTTCGACGTGCTTCCCGGTGAAGCCGATCAGCGTTACGGCGGCACCGCCGGAGAAACGGTCGAAGGCCGCGCCGCCGTCGACGCGACCTCCGGCATCGCCGTCACTGCCGGCCCGCAACCCGCGCGCGTCGCCTTCAGCTCGTGCTGCGGCGGCTTCACCGCGGACGCCGGCGACACGTGGGGCAAAGCGTATCCGTACCTCCCCGCGCACGCCGACCCGTACTGCGCGAATGCGCCGGTCTTCAGCTGGCGCGCCGAGATCCCGTACGATGCGATCGCGCGCGCGCTCGGCGGCGAGTTCGCTGCGCTCGGCCCGCTCGAACGGATCGAACTCCGCGAGCCCGACCGCTCCGGCCGCCCGCGCACCGTCGCATTCGTAGGCGCGCAGCGAACGTTCGAAATGCGCACGCCGGATTTCCGCGCGCGCCTCGGCTACGGCGTGGTGAAGAGCACGCTCCTCCGCTCGATCGCCTTCGGCGGCGCGGACCCGGGAACGCCGGGCGGCACGATCGTGATCGAGGGCAACGGAAACGGACACGGCGTCGGCATGTGCCAGTGGGGCGCCCGCCAGATGGCGGCCGCCGGCGCCTCCGCGCACGAGATCGTCGCGTTCTACTTCCCGACGACGACGCTCGCGCGCGCGTAAGCCGAATGGAGCCGAGCGAAAGCGAGAGCGTCGATCTGCGCTCGACCGCAGCGTACCGCTACGAGTTGCCGCCCGAACTGATCGCGCACGTTCCGGCGGAACCGCGCGACGCCGCGCGCCTGCTGCACCTCGAGGCCGGCGGCACGCTCGCCGACCGCACGTTCTCCGACTTCCCGGGGCTCTTGCGCAACGGCGACGTGCTCGTAGTGAACGAGACGCGCGTGATCAAGGCGCGCTTGATCGGAACGCGCGAACACGGCGGCGGTGCTGCGGAGATCTTCTTGCTGCGGCCGACCGACCGCGAGCGCTACGACGGAAGCGCGCGCACGTTCGAAGCGCTCGTTCGCCCGGGCCGTCGCCTACGCGCCGGCGCGCGCGTCCGCTTCGGCGAGCTCGCGGTCGCGGAGATCCTCTCGGTAGCGCCGGACGGCGTGCGAACGGTCCGCTTCGAGTGCGAGGGCTCGCTCGACGGCGTGCTGGAGCGTTTCGGCCGAATGCCGCTCCCGCCGTACGTCGGCCCCGGCGACGCCGCCCGTGACGCCCGCTACCAAACGATCTTCGGCCGCGTCCCCGGCAGCGTCGCGGCGCCGACCGCCTCGCTGCATTTCACGGAAGCGACGTTCGCGGCGTTGGCGGAACGCGGCGTCGAGGTCGTCCCGCTCGTCCTCGACGTCGGCCTCGGCACGTTCAAGCCGATGGAAGCCGGCTCGATCGACGCCCACCACATGCATTTCGAGCACTACGAGATCCCCGCCGAAACCGCGCGCGCGATCGCCGCCGCCCGCCGCACTGGCCGCCGCGTGATCGCCGCCGGCACAACTGTTCTGCGCGCCCTAGAGAGCGCGGCAGAAGAAGGCGGCGTCCGCGCCGGCCACGGCGAGACCAACCTCTTCATAACCCCCGGCTTCAAGTTCCGCATCGCCGACGCACTGCTGACGAACTTCCACCTTCCCGCCTCAACGCTGCTCGTGCTCGTCAGCGCCTTCGCAGGCTACGAGCGAACCCGCGCCGCCTACGCGCACGCTATCGCCGAACGCTACCGTTTTTTTTCCTTCGGCGACGCGATGCTCATCGAGCGCACCCCCGATCGCCGCCTGGGCCGGCACTCCGTTCCCGCAGGTCCTGCAGCATGACCTGCGCGCCGTCTACGTGATGTTCCCGGCCGGCTTCGACCAACTGCCGTACTTTCACGTTACCGATATGCCGCCGTCGGAGGCCGGGCGATCTTTAGGACCTACGCACAGCTAGGAGGGCCCTTGGCACTGCCGAAAGCAACCGGCTGCTGCCACGCCGGTTCTCGCCGGGGGCGGCGTCTGCGCAGCCGGCAGACCGATGGGGAATCCAAGTAGACAGTCATCCTCGCACTGAGGTGGAACGTCATGGGGCTTCGCGCGGGTTCGCGCCTCGTTCGCAGGATTCTCGTCGCAGCGTTGCTCGCGGCGCCCGCCCTGTCGCTCCTCGGCGTTCCCGCAAGCGCTGAGCCCCAAGCACCGGCGTGGCTCACGGTGCGCAAGAGCATCGCCGTCGTCGGTTACCAAAAACCCGATGGTACGTTTGCCGAGTACGGCACGGGATTCTGTTTCGAATCCGATGCCGAGCAATCGAAATTCATTACCGATTTGCATGTGGTCGAGGCGCCGCGCGAAGGCGGCCTGAAGCTCGTGGTCCGCTTGCCGGGCTCGTCCTCTGCTCAGCCCGCGACGATCTTAGATCAACGGAAGGAGTACGACTTAGCCGTCGTCTCGATCAAGGTCGGCAATGTTCCGCCGCTGCACTTCAGCCCCGGCGCGCCGGAGCAGACCGATAGAATCGCGATCGGCGGCTACCCGTTCCTCGAAGCGGTCATGCTCGGAAACTTGGCCGGCCAATCTGCGCAAGTAGCAGAACTCCGGCAGGCCAACGTCTCCCCCGCAGTCCACATGGGCATGGTCAGCTCGTTCGCCGATCCTTTCCTCGCCTTCGATTTGGAAGGTAGCCGCGCCGATGAGGGCAACAGCGGCGGTCCCATCTTCGACCCGAAGACGGGCCTCGTCTACGGCGTCATCGAGGGCTTCATCACGCACGACGCCGCTGCGGCAAGCCACGGCTCGACGCAATCGAGTGCCGACATCAACATGGCGTGGCTCGGGAAGTATGCCGTCGCGCTGATTCAGAACGCCCTCCCTAGCGGAACGAACAACCCTGGACCATCCGGCATCACCCGGACCGGCGCGGTGCTCGACAACCTCAGCCTCCTCCTCGCAGCCGCAAAGAACGGGAATGCAGACGCTCAGAACAAGGTCGCGCTCCTGTATCGCTCCGGCACCGGCGGCGTGCCGCAAGATTACGCGCAGGCCCTGCATTGGTTCCAAGCCGCAGCCGACCAGAATAACGCGAACGCCCAAGTCAACCTCGGCCTCATGTATGACGACGGCCACGGCGTGCCGCAAGATTACGGCCAGGCGATGCAGTGGTACCAGCGGGCCGCTGCGCGAGGCAATGCGATCGCCCAAAACAACATCGGCTTCCTGTACGAGAACGGCCACGGAGTGCCCCAAGACTACGCGCAGGCGCTGCATTGGTACAGGCTCGCGGCCGATCAGGGCCAGAGATCCGCGCAGTACAATATCGGCACGCTGTACGACGACGGCCACGGCGTAGCGCAGGATTACGCGCAGGCCATGCATTGGTACCAACTGTCCGCCGCGCAGGGCGACGCGAGCGCGCAGGACAATATCGGCTTTCTCTACGACGACGGCCATGGAGTAGCACAGGATTACGCGCAAGCCATGCATTGGTACCAACTGTCCGCCGCACAAGGCAATGCGAGTGCGCAGTACAATATCGGCATGCTCTACGACGACGGCCACGGCGTAGCGCAGGATTACGCGCAGGCCATGCATTGGTACCAACTGGCCGCCGCGCAAGGCGATGCGAGCGCCCAAAACAATATCGGCTTTCTCTACGAGAAAGGCCGCGGCGTAACGCAAGATTACGCGCAGGCCATGCATTGGTTCCAGCTCGCCGCCGCACAAGGCGACGACGGCGCGCAGTACAATATCGGCGACCTGTACTATTACGGTCGCGGCGTGCCCCAAGACTACGTGCAGGCAATGCGCTGGTATCAGAGCGCCGCCGCGAAGAGCAACAGCGACGCTCAGTACAGCATCGGAATCCTCTACAACTACGGCTACGGCGTGCCGCAAGATTACGCGCAGGCCATGCATTGGTACAAACTCGCCGCCTCGCAAGGCAACGAGGACGCGCAGTACAGCATCGGCGACCTCTACTACTACGGTCGCGGCGTGCCCCGAGACTACGGGCAGGCGATGCGCTGGTATCAGAGCGCCGCCGCGAAGAACAACAGCGACGCTCAATACAGCATCGGCATTCTGTACGAATACGGCTACGGCGTTTCGCGCGATTACGCTTCGGCGCTGCGCTGGTTCAGGCTCGCCGCGGACCAGGAAAACGGGGACGCCGAGTATAGCCTCGGCATCGTCTACGAATACGGCCGCGGAGTGCCGCGGGACTACGCCCAAGCTCTGCACTGGTACAAACTCGCGGCCGGACATGGCGACAAGAACGCGGCGGAGGCCGTCAGGCGCCTCGAGTCGCAGCCTGCCCGGCCGGCCCCACCCTAAAGCGCGCGTCCGGTCGCAGGCGCACGCCGGCATGGGAGCTGCGGAAATGGCCCGAAGAACGGTGCGGAGGTACCGAACTTTGCGTCCGCGCTCGATGCCCTACCTCCTCGCGGCGGCGATCCTTGCTCTTGCCGGCGTCATTCCGCGCCCCGGCGGAGCGGCGATTCGTTATGCGCCGCAAGCGGCGCCGCAGATCGCTCCGCTGACGCTCGAAATCGGCTTCGGGGGCGTCGTGACGCCGATCGCGCCGGAACAGCCGCCCTCGAGCGCTCGCGCCGGCGCGACGGGCATCGCCGCCGGCAAGAAGCGGCCGGAACTGTGTCCGAATTCCGGCGGCGAATTCCGGGTCACGCCCGACGTTGCCGAAATGCAGGGCGCGTTCTTTTGCATCGGCGCGTCGAGCGCCGGGCTCAACGTCCACTTCGATTCCGACCTTCCGTTCACCACGGTGACGCCGCTGAAGTGCGTCGCGCTGCACGGCCCCCAGACGGCGGCCGGGACGGTCGTCACCTTCGTCGCCCGGTCCGGACGCAGGGTCGGGGACCACGTCGTTTACGACGGCGGTCGCGCGCAGTGCGATCTCGGGGTCGCGTTCGCCTACGCGTACTCGGTCGAGCGGCTCAACGTCGCACGCAGCGTCGGCCCCGGGAAGAGCGTCGCGAGCCGCGTCGTGACGATTCCGTGGAAGCAGTTGCAGCCGGGCTCGCAGACGGCGAGCATCATGGTCGCCGTCGAGGTCTGCGCGTTGCACGACGACTGCACGACCGATCAGCTTCAAGTCGAAATCCCCGTCCGCGTTCAGGCCGGCGGCGCCTCGCTCGCGCTCGCGTACTCGCCGTACGTCAAGAACGCGGGCCCGACGCCTGCGCCGCAAGCGACGCCCGGGCGGTATTATCGGATCGGCGTCGACGCCGCTTGGAGTTGGGACGAGCGCAGCCTGCTCATGACTTCGTTCGCTCAGGATCAAAGCACGGTCGCCACGCAGCGCGCTCTAGCGCAAGCGCTCGGCATCTCCCCGCTCGCCGCACCCTCGAACGTCCGGATGGCGATCGCGCAGACGCTGCAGACAAGCGGTCAGCCGTACTTCGCGTTTCAATCGCCGAGCGGTTCTCTAAACGATGTAAGCCTGAAGCCAACCTTCGACATGCAGCCCTACTCGCTTTCGAAGCTCGGCAGCTTGGCCTCGGGGTATCTGTACGCCTTCGACTCGCAGCCGCTCAAGATCGCCGCCGCATACGGGAATCAGGCGCAGGGCCGCTATTCCGGTGCGGAGATCGTGACGCTGAGCCTTCCGACGCCGCGGCCGAGCCCGGAACCTTCGCCGCGCACGTTACCGCCGCAGATTAACAAGACCGGCGCGATGAACCGGTTGCCGCTGCAACCGCCGCCGCCGCCCGCGCCGATCGTCGAGTCCGATACGGCAAACGATCCGCCGCTGGTCGCGTCGCTTTCGAATTCGTACGTCGGCTCGGCCGGGACGCGCGACTCGGTCGACGCGTATGGACTCCGGGCGCACGTGTACCGCAATGCGACCGCCAGCTACACCGGCTATCACGCGCTGACCGTCGATCTGTTCGGCGAGCTGCAACACGACCTGCAGAACCCGTGGCCTTCCCCGCCGGCGAGCGCAAAGGCGCAGTTCGCCGGTGAGTCGGCGAGCTTCACGTCATCCTCGGCGGGCGGAGGAGAGTCGTTCTGGCAGTTGCGAGAGACCGTCGGCGCGCAGATCGACGACCCGAACTTCTCGCCGCGCGCCGGTGCCATCACGTGGCTGGCGCCGCTCGACGGCCCGGTCGTCCACCTTGCGGCTTCGGGAGCGGTTGGCCCGCGCGCGCGCTACTACGCGCTCGACCTGTTCGGTTTCCGCCTCACGAACACGGAGCGAGACGTCGCGACGCAGGAAGGCGTGCAACTGACGGCTCCGCTCTTTTCTGCGCCCGGCTGGCTCCTGACCGGGGGCACGCAAACGCAGGTCGTCTCCGACCGCATGGCGGCGCTGGAGCAGGGGCTCGTGGGAAGCTACGCCGCCGCCGTCGCGGAGGTCATACCGACGCCCGGCCCGAGCGGCATTGCAGCCACCTCGCCGCGGCGCGCGCAGCATCTCGACAACGTGTCGCTGCAATCGCCGATGCTCGCGCTCTTCGGCGCCCGCGCGCCGCTGGACGTTCAGTACCGTTTCGTCGCCGGCTACAACGCCGGCAACGTGACCGCGTGCAACAGCAGCGGGAGCGGGAAGGCGCTCACCTACCAGTGCCTGCTGCAGCCGACGAACCACCTCGTCGGCGGGCTGTTCCTGCAGATCGACAAGCTCGGCATCGGCGTGACCGATACGCCCGCGCTTTCGAGCAACGTCGGTTCGAGCGGCGCGGCGCGCAACGTTGGGGCGAGCGGCAGCCTGCCCGGCGCGGTCACGGCGTTCCTGACGTACGCCGGCTGCCCCGCACTCTCGGCCGCATACGCAAACGCCGCTTTCCCGCAGGGCATTCCGCTTCCGCAGCAAGGTAGCACGATCTCGGCCGAGATGGACTACCCGCTGCGCGTGCGGGCGGCGACGTTCGACGTGGGGCTTGGCTACTTCAACGAGCAGCCTGCGACGCTCGGCGTGCCGGGTTCCGCCGGCTTCTTCGCAACGCTGCGCTTGGGCGCTGCGACCGCGCGCCCCGGCTCACGCTGCGCCTCCTGACCGCCCGGAGAAAGGGCCCGCCGCGTTCGGCGGTTTCTCTAGTCGATCCGCTTGCGGAAGCGCAGCACGGCCGTCGTGAAGACGGTGATGCCGAGCAGCGCCAAGAGGCCGATCTGGCGCCAGAGATACTCGACGCCGACGCCCTTGATGATGATGCCGCGCACGATCGTCAGAAAGTACGTGAGCGGGACGAAATACGAGAGCGTCCGCAAGCCCGGCGGCATCGCGGCGACGGGGAAGATGAAGCCGGAGAGCAGCATGCTCGGGATCAGGAAGATCTGAATGAGCTGCGTCGCTTGGATGTACGTCTTCGCGACGGTCGAGACGAGCGTCCCGAGGCCGAGCGTCGTGAAGAAGAAGACGAATACCGTCAGGTAGAGCAGCACGAGGCTCCCCGCGACGGGGACGCCGAACCAGAAGATCGCCAGCAGCAGGATCAGCGTGACGTTGATGTAGCCGATCGTCATCAGCGGGAGCATCTTGCCGAGCATCAGCTCCCACGGCTGGATCGGGCTGACGACGAGCTGCTCGAGCGTCCCGAGCTCGCGTTCGCGGACGATCGTGCTCATGCTCAGGAACGTCATCGTGAACTGCATGACGAGCGCGAGGACGCCCGGCACGATGAAGACTTCCTGGCGGAGCGCCGGGTTGTACCAGGCGCGCGTGCGGACGTCGACGCCGATCTTCGGCGTGGAGAGGCCGTTCATTTGCAGCTCCTTGACGACCATGCCGCGGGTCACGCTGCTGCCGATCGCCTGCGCGACGGAGAGGCTCGTGCGAGCGGCCGTCGCGTCGGAGGCGTCGACGGCGACCATCACCTGCGGCGCCTTCTTCTCGTGCAGCAGAACGGCGTAATCCGGCGGGATCACGATGCCCGCGAGCGCGTCCCCGCTTTCGATGCGGCGGACGACGCCCTGCATGTTCGTCGCGCGGTATTGCACCGAGAAGTACTGCGAGTTCACGAACGCCGCCAACAACCGGCGGCTTTCGGCCGTGCGCGAGAGATCCCACACGACCGTCGGCTGATAGCGGATGTCGCTCGAGAGATAGCCGTAGAGGATCACTTGGACGAGCGGCATGAGCATCGTTGCGACGACCGTCCGCCGGTCGCGGAAGAACTGCGTGTACTCCTTGAGGGCGATCGTCCACATCCGCCGCCAGTTCATGCTACGGCGCTCCCGCGGGGTTCGCGGCCTTGACGAGCCCGGCGAAGACGTCTTCGAGCGAAGGCGTGACCGGCCGCAGATCGGGGACGCGGATGCCGCGTTCGTCGAGGAAGCGCTGCAGCTGCGGGAGATCCTCGGCACGTTCGACGGTGACGTGCAGCGAGGAGCCGTAGAGGGAGGCGCTGCGGACGCACGGCAGGTCTTCGACCGTATCGAGCAGTGCGACGTTCTCCGGCGCGACGATCTCGACGGTGACGCCGGAATCCGGCGCGTGCTTGAGCGCTGCGGGGGAGCCGCGCGCGACGATGCGCCCGTTATAGATGAACGCGAGCCGGTTGCAATGCTCGGCTTCGTCGAGGTAATGCGTCGTCACCATCACCGTCGTGCCTTCGTCGGCGAGGCCGACGATCAAATCCCAGAACTCGCGGCGCGAGACCGGGTCGACGCCGGCGGTCGGCTCGTCGAGGAAGAGCATCTGCGGCCGATGGATCAGCGCGCACGCGAGCGCGAGCCGTTTGCGGATGCCGCCCGGAAGGGCGCCCGCGAGTTCGCGGCGGCGCTCGGTCAAGTCGACGCGCGCCATCCACGTTTCGACGGCCTCGCTTTGCGCCGCGCCGTAGAAGCCGAACAGCCCGGCGAAAAAGCGCAGGTGCTCTTCGACCGTCAGATCGCGCCAGAGGCTCGAGCCCTGCGACATGTAGCCGATGCGCAGCTTGACGGATTCGGGATCGCGCGCGACGTCGTAGCCGAGGACTTCGGCCCTTCCCGACGTCGGCTCGAGGACGCCGCAGAGCATGCGGATCGTCGTCGACTTCCCGGAGCCGTTCGGGCCGAGGAAGCCCCAGATCTCGCCGGCGTGGATTTCGAACGAGATGCCGTCGACGGCGACGAACGAGCCGAAGCGCCGCGTGAGCGACTCCACCTTGACGCTCGGCGCGGACGTCATGCGATCAGCCTCGCGACGAACGTATCCTCGAGCGAGGGCGGAATCGCGCGCAGCTGCGCGTCGTCGACGCCGGCCGCCGCGAGGCGGCTCTGCAGTTCCGGGATCGCATCGGCCGAGGCGACGAGCGCGTGCAAGGCTTCGCCGAAGACTTCGATGCTGCGCACGAGCGGATCGCTGCGCAGGGCGCGCCGCGCCTCGCCGCGCTTCGTGCAGAGGATCTCGACGACGGTCCCCTGCAGCTGCCCCTTCAGTTCGTCCGGCGTACCGCAACTGAGGATCGAGCCGCGCGTGATGAACGCGACGCGTGTCGCGCGCTCGGCTTCGTCCATGTACGGCGTGCTGACGAAGATCGTCGTCCCCGTGCGGTTGATGCGGTAGAGGATGCGCCAGAACTCGCGCCGCGAGACCGGGTCGACGCCGGCCGTCGGCTCATCGAGCAAGATCGTCGCGGGGCTATGGATCAGCGTGCAGGCGAGCGCGAGCTTCTGCTTCATGCCGCCGGAGAGCGCCTCCGCGAGGCGTTCGCCGAACGGCGTCAGCGCGAAGTCCTCGAGCAGCGAGGCGGCGCGGGCGGCGAACTGCGCGCGCGGGACGCCGAAGATGTCGCCGTAGAAGCGAAGGTTCTCCGTGACGGAGAGGTCCGGATAGAGGCTGAAGCGCTGCGGCATGTAGCCGATCGCCGCTTGCACGCGTGCCGTGTGGCGGACGACGTCGACGCCGTCGACGAGGAGCGTTCCGGAATCGACGGCGAGCGCGCCGCAGATCAGGCGGATGAGCGTCGTCTTCCCGGCGCCGTCCGGCCCGACGAGCGCGAGGATCTCGCCGCGCGCGACGTCGAGCGAGAGGCGATCGACCGCGACGGTCGTGCCGAAACGCCGCGTGACGCCCGAGATCTCGATCGCCTTCTCCACGGCTACGTGTGGAAGACGGCGTCGGCGGGGAGGCCGGGTTTCAGCGCGCCGGTCGTGTCCGAGAACTGGATCTTGACGCGGAAGACGAGGTACTCGATGCGTTCTTGCTTGGTCTGGACGTTCTCCGGCGTGAACTCCGCGGTGTTGCTGATCTCGGTGACGGTGCCGGTGAACGTCTTCCCCGGCATGCCGTCGATCGTGACGTCTGCCGTCATGCCGGTCTTCACATGCGGCAAGTTCGATTCGCTGATGTAAACGTTGAGGTAAGGGTGGGCGAGATCGCCGACGGTCAGCACGGCGGAGCCGGGTTGGATGAGGTTGCCGACTTCGAAGTTGTGCGAGATGACGTAACCGTCGAACGGGGCGAGGATCTGCGTTTCGCGGACGCGATCTCGCGCGAGCGCGAGTGCGGCGCGCGCCTGGGCGAGTTGCGCTTGCGCCGTGAGGACCTGCGCTTGGCGCTGCGCGACGAGCTGTTCGCCCGCCTTCGCGGACTGGAGGTTCGCGACCGATTGGCTGCGCTGCGAGCGCGAGGCGCGGACGCCGAGTTCGCGGATCTGGACGGTGCGGCGGTTCGCTTGCGCGAGGGCGAGCGCGTCGCGCGCCGCTTGAAGCTGCGCGGCGGCGGCGGTGCGGGCGTTCGTCGCGTCGTCGAGGGCTTGTTGGGCGATATCGCCCGTGGCGGCGAGGCTGCGCGCGCGATCGAGGTTCGTCTGCGCGTGCTTGTCCGCGGCGGCGGCCGCGACGAGTTGCGCTTGCGCTTGATCGACGGCGAGCGCGGCCGCGTGCGTTTCGATGGCGAGCGTTTCGCCCGCTTGGCCGAGGTTGGATTGCGCGATCGAGACGCCTTCGCCGGCTTGGGCGAGCGTCGTGGCGTAGGTGGTCTGCTGCAGGCCGTACGCCGCCTGCGCCGCGGCGACTTGCGCGGCCGCGGCGGCGACGCCGGCCCGGGCTTGATCGAGATCGAGCTTAGGATCGAGCTGCTCGAGGACGGCGAGGACTTGGCCCTTGCGGACGTGATCGCCGTCGCGGACGCGCAGGTCCATGAGGCGCCCCTGGACCTTCGGGGAGAGGTCGCTTTCGGTCGCCTCGATCGTCCCGGAGGCCTCGATTCCGGCCGGCGGCCGCAGGCGCGCGAAGATGAACCAGGCGACGAGGGCGACGACGATCGCCGCGGCGATGAGGATGAGCGGGAGGGGGAGCGGCGCGCCCTTGGCGGGAGGCTGCGGCGGGCCGCCGGAGGGCGCGCCGGGCTGCGCGCGGGCGGGATCGTTCCGCGGCGCGGCGGGGGTGGGCGCGGCGGGCTCGGCTACGCCCATGGAGCGGCCTCGCGCCGCAGGGGCGAGCGCCCGAATCCGTAGCCGGGCCGGTTGCGCGCCGGGGAGCCGTCGACCATACCATCTCCAAGGGGAACCGACGGTGCGGCCCTGAGAATCGGGTACCGAAAGCGGGATGGGCCCAAACGGCGCCCGGTTGGCGGCGGTTGCGTGCTTGCCGCGCGGCTCGCTGTTGCGGTGCCGGTGCTCACGACGGGGGAGAACTGCGATGGGACGATCGTCGAAAACGCGAGGGCGCCAGGTGGTTGGGTACGGCTCGCCGTTCGAGAGTGTGATCGGGTTTTCGCGCGCCGTCAGGGTGGGCGACATCATTGCCGTGGCGGGGACGGCCCCGATGAACGCCGACGGGACGAGCGCGTGCATCGGCGACGTGTACGGCCAAACAAAGCGCTGCATCGAGATCATCGCGGCGGTGCTTGGGGTGGCGGGGACGGACCTGACGAGCGTGATCCGAACGCGGATCATGCTGACGGACATCACCCGCTGGAAAGAGGCCGCGCGCGCGCACGGCGAGACCTTCGCAGAGATCCGCCCCGCCAGCACGTTCGTGCAAGTGAGCGCGTTCATCCGACCGGAATGGCTCGTGGAGATTGAGGCTGACGCGCAGGTTGCGGAGTGAACGGCTTTCGTTGGTTTGGAAGCTAGGTTTACCGCGGGACGATCGCGTTAGAGTATAGCCCGCGTGGAGAGTTCGATCGAGCGCGGCACGATCGAATCGTTCACGATGTAGGTGAAGATGAACATCCCCACGCCCGCGATCAGCGGCGCGGCCGCGATGCGGTTGAAGGAGACGCCCGAGGTGCGCAGCGCCGTGATCTCGTTGTCGGCCGCCATGCGCCCGAACGCGACGAGCGTGGCGAAGAGGCAGCCGAACGGAAACGCCATCGGGATCGATTGCGGCACGCGGAACGCGAGGAAGCGCAGGATCAGGAAGATGTTCGCGTGCGCGTTGATCAGGTAATCCGCCGCGACGAAGAAGATGTTGATGAACCAGAACAGCATGTAGACGCCGGCCGAGAACGCGAACGGCCCGGCGAGCTCGCGCAGGATGTACGAATCCATGATCGCCAGGCGCAGGCTTGGGCCCGGCGGTGCGATCGGTGTGGCGCGGACGCCCGGCAGCGTCGCCATGCGGGGGCCTAGGAGTCGCGCAGAGCCGCCGTAACCCGGGCCACGTAGGCGCGTGTCTCGGCGATCGGCGGCAGGCTGCCGTGCGCGGCATCGACGGCGCCCGGGCCCGCGTTATACGCCGCCAGCGCCAGGGCCGTATCGTGATGGTAGCGCGCGAGCAGGTCCCGCAGGTACCTGGCCCCTCCGTGGATGTTGTCTTCGGGGTCGAACCGGTTGATGACGCCGTAGGTAGCCGCCGTGCCCGGCATGAGCTGCATGAGCCCCGCGGCGCCGGCGCGGCTGATCGCGTGGGGATCGCCCTTGGACTCGACGCGGATGACCGCCGTCAGCAGCGCCGCCGAGACCCCCGTCTGCGCCGACTCAGCCCGAACAAGCCGCTGGAGCTGCGTAGCATCCATCGAGTGCAAGCGCGAGGGCAGAAACCCGTCCCCGCCGGAGCAGCCCGCAAAGGCCGCCAGGGCGAGAAGGATCAGAAGGGGGCGTTTCACGTCGCTTGGGGTTTCGGCAGACGGAGCGGGGGTCCGCCTTGGGGGCTGCGTAGAGCTGCTGTGTGCCCTAGCGGATGCCGTCGCCGCCGTGTACCGGGTGGAAGTGCTCGACTATGCGCTCCCCTTCCCGGAAGTTGCGCGGAGAGCTACGTCTGCAGCGGGGAGCGGCTGCATCAGAGCCCAAGTACCGCTGCATGGCCAATCTGGAAACCTACCGTGCGCGCTTACTTCAGGCTCAGGAAGTTGTCAAAGCGCACTTCGGTGAGGTCGATGGTGTAGCTGCAGAACACGATGAAGGGCAGAGGACCGTCGCGCAATCCGAACTGTGGGTCGGCGTCCTTTCTGGGCGCCCGGAACTTCCGGCTCTGAACGCTTCCGTCGATGAATTGGACAGTGGCCTATATAACTTGGCATCCGGACAATACCGAGAAGCATACGGGAATCTGCGCCTCAGCCTAGAGCTGGGCATGGCAGCGATTCATTTCTCCGTGGAAGAGCTCGCACTTCGGCAGTGGCTGCGCGACAAGGCAGACATTATATGGTCCAACCTCGTTCAGGATAGCGACAAAGACAAATCCCTATTTACAACGGCCTTCGTAACAGCCTTCAACGATGATATGGGTGGGCGCTGGAATCAATATAGAACGATCGCAAACTCCCTGCATCGCGAGCTGTCTACTCACGTTCACGGTGCCGCCTCGACGCGCCGATCGACAAGGACACTATTGTTCAAACGCGAGATAGCGCTTGATTGGCTCACAAAATGTCAGAACGTGCATCTATCCTGGCAGTATATTATGCTAGCCCGATATGCTGACCACCTCAGGCTGAACAAAGCGACACTTTCATCGCCCTTTAAGGACATGTTGCGAACGCTATTTGCGTCGATAGAGGAAACGAACGGGCTCCTGGCAGAGCTGGGCTGTGTCTGATGTCGGATTTCTATTATCGAACGGAAGATATTCGACCTGACAGCATCCTCAAGTACTTTGTCGAGATTGCTGAAGACCGAGACATCGTCGATGCTCTCAAGCGCAGAAACCCAACCATCCTCGTTGGCAGCCGTGGTACTGGGAAGAGCTTCCTTCTGCGCGTCGCGGAAGCAGAGCTAAATAGAGACCTGGATTCAGAAAAGGTCTTGGCCGTCTACTCTACGTTCACGATGAGCCCGCTTATCCAGACGACCGATAGGCATCAATTTACACACTGGATGCTTGCACGGCTTGCAGCCAATCTCGTGCGAGTAGTCAGGCGGCGGTATTCTTCGCTACCTGAGAGTATCAAGAAGATAGGCGGCATCGCCAATGAGTCAGGTCGGACAGCCATCGAGCGCATTGCGGAGTCGTACGAGGAGTCGTGGACGCACGGGACTGCAGCGCGGATCGATCCAAAAGGTATCCCAACTGCGGACAGTTTTAAGGAGGCAGTGGAGGAAACGTGCATAACACTGGGCCTGCAGCGAGTAGCATTCTTTATCGATGAGGCGACTCACATACTACTCGCAGAGCAGCAGCGCCAATTCTTTACACTATTTCGCGCCTTGCGTAGCCCGTACTTGACTTGCCACGCCGCAGTCTATCCTGGCGTCACAGCGTACGGGGACGCTTTCCAACGGAGCCACGACGCGACATTTTTATATCTAAATAGGGACGTCCTTGCACGCGAGTATATTGATCGCATGCGAGAGGTTATCGAGAAGCAGGCGGACAGTGCCACGCTAGGTGCTATAGCACGTAACGGAAGCAGCTTTGATCTTCTCGCCTACGCGGCTTCTGGTAACCCTCGACTTCTGCTTAAGACGCTTAATAGGGCGCCCAAGCTAGGCGCGCACGAAGTTAACGGTGTCATAAGATCGTTCTATCGGAGTGAGTTCTGGAACGATCACACAACGCTGAGCAATAAGTACGCACCCTATAAGACTTTCATCGATTGGGGAAGAGACTTTCTCGAGAGAGATGTGTTGGGAAAGCTTCGGAACCGAAGCCAGGCTACATCGTACCTTTACGTTGACAAAAATAGACCTAAGGCAGTGGAGCAGGCCTTGGACTTGCTAGCATACACAGGAATCATCATAGAGCACGAGGCCGGGATGCGTGGCACGCGCAGCGGCGTTGGTACGCGCTATCTTGTGAACCTCGGCACGCTATTCGCGACTCTCTCCGTTCCAACGTCTGAAGGCATTCTTCTTGTAAAGGCCTTGTCGCCAAAAAGGTTCGCAGAGTACGGCGCTAATTACCCTGCCTTCCTAGAATTGCAAAAGGCAGCATCGGACCTGCCAAGCGAGTTGGACACGTCGCCCGTTCTCCGCGAGCAACTGCGGCGCAGTATTGACGTGTTGGATATAACCGAATGGCAGAAGTCAAAACTTCGCGAACTCCGTTTTACGACCTTAGGCGACGTATTAAGGGCGACCGATCAGGAATTGCAGGAAGCCTATTATGTAGGCCAGATCCGGTCGCGCCAAATGAAAAATGCAGCCCAAGCGGCGGTCTTTGAGTACTTGACGGGATAGGGAGTAACGGCACGCCGTTTGCGATTCTCGCAACGGTCAACAGAAGTGTGTAATATTGTGCAACTATGTCGGCGTGGCGCGGACGCCGTCTAGCGCCGCCAAGGGCGGGTACCCCCACGGAGCGCGGCCATCACGTTGTATCGTTTGGGGTTTACCTGAAATATCCAATCCATCGTCAATGCCTTTGCGCTCAGAGCGCTAACCGGTTCCTCCAGCGTGCCGCTTGCCCTCACGCATTCTCACGGCGTGCCCTTCCTCCAAAGTGCCCAATCTGCCAACCGCCCGACGGGCGTACCGCCGATAATCCTGAAATACGATAATTGTCTTGGAGGTCGGGGAACGTGCCAAAGTATACCCTAAGGGGAAAAGGCAGATGCTCGGCGCCGTTCAAGTGACGGGCGTACTCATCTGCCTTAGTCGCCTCATGGCTAAGTTCTGGTCGAGGGGCGACGCTTGCCCAGGAGGATCGAGTGGCGGCGCTTGAAGAGCTAAAGACAGGGTCTACGGTGAGGGGAGTCCTCTCCAGCGGCGTCGCCACCGTCGTTAGTGTGCAGTGGTACGGTTCCGACGCGGTTGAGCTCACCTACAAAGACGCGACCGGAAAGGTCGGAAACGAGCTTCTCTACCGCGATAGGGAAGCCGACCTCGAGATCGTCGAGGAAGGGCGCCCGTGGAGCTTCGACGGAGATGGCGCCCTCTTTCGCCTCGTATCGGAGGCGCAACGCATTCACCTCGCCTATCTGTTCGATCCCGTTCTTGCTGTCCATACGTCGGTAGTAGAACCGCTGCCGCATCAGATTACCGCCGTCTATGAAAGCATGCTGCCGCGGCAACCACTGCGCTTTCTGCTGGCTGACGACCCGGGAGCCGGGAAGACCATCATGGCCGGCCTTCTCATTCGTGAACTGATCGCGCGAGGAGACCTGCAGCGATGCTTGATCGTCTGCCCAGGGAGCCTCGCGGAGCAGTGGCAAGACGAACTGTACCGGCGCTTCAACCTGCCGTTCGAGATTCTCACGAACGACAAACTCGAGACCGCGCGCACAGGCAACTGGTTCATGGAAACAAATCTAGTGATTGCGCGGCTCGACAAGTTGTCACGCAATGAAGACCTACAGCAGAAGCTTCAGGCGCCGGATTGTCGGTGGGATCTCATCGTCTGCGATGAGGCGCATAAGATGTCCGCGACCTTCTTCGGCGGCGAGGTCAAGTACACAAAGCGTTATCGGCTTGGCCAACTCCTCTCTTCGCTAACACGGCATTTCCTGCTCATGACGGCCACGCCGCATAATGGCAAGGAGGAGGACTTCCAACTCTTCATGGCCCTGCTGGATGGCGATCGTTTTGAGGGCCGATTCCGCGACGGCGCCCATACTGCCGACGTGTCGGATCTCATGCGCCGCATGGTCAAAGAAAATCTTCTGACTTTCGACGCAAAGCCTCTGTTTCCGGAGCGCTGCGCATATACGGTCCCGTACAAACTGTCGGACGGCGAGGCCGCGCTCTACAAGGCGGTCACCGAGTACGTGCGTGAGGAGTTCAATCGTGCTGAGGCGCTGGAGAATGACAGGCGCGCTGGAACGGTCGGGTTCGCTCTCACGATCCTGCAAAGGCGGCTGGCCTCCTCACCGGAGGCGATCTACCAGTCTCTCCGCCGCCGCCGAGAACGCCTCGAAAGCCGGCTGCGGGAATTGGAGTTGCTTCAGCGCGGAGGCCCAACGGGCGACGCCATCAACGCGCACATCCCCGTATTGGATGACGAAGACGTTGACGACTTGGAAGACGCGCCGGATGCGGAAGTCGAGAAAGTTGAGGAGGCGGTCCTTGACGCCGCGACTGCCGCCAGGTCGATCGGAGAGCTCCGGATTGAGATCGGGACGCTAAAGCGACTCGAGGAATTGGCTTTGTCGATTCGGCGCGGCGGCGACGACAAGAAATGGACTGAGCTCGCGAGCTTGCTCGGAGAGATCTTCAGGCCGGCGTCCATAATGAATGGTTCGGCGGGGCGGGCGCAGACTGACGATGCGGCCACGTTAGTGCCGCCCACAATCGCCCCATCTCCGCATCAGAAGATCGTCATCTTTACCGAACATCGGGACACGCTTAACTACCTTCAGATCCGCATCGGAACGCTGCTGGGGCGATCGCAAGCCATCGTGACAATCCATGGCGGCATGGGACGCGAGGAACGCTTGAAGGCTCAGGAGGCATTCAAGCACGATCCCGAGGTTCAGGTCTTGCTCGCGACCGATGCGGCGGGCGAGGGCATCAACCTCCAACGCGCACACCTGATGGTGAACTACGACCTCCCCTGGAATCCGAATCGGCTGGAACAGCGGTTTGGTCGCATTCATCGGATCGGCCAAACTGAGGTCTGTCACCTTTGGAACCTGGTCGCGGAAGAAACTCGCGAAGGGGACGTCTATCGCAAGCTGCTCGAAAAGCTCGAGCAGGCGCGTAACGCTTTGGGCGGACAGGTCTTCGACGTACTGGGGAAATTGCAATTCGATGGTCGGCCGCTGCGCGAACTGCTCATCGAGGCCATTCGATACGGCGAGAAGCCCGAGGTGCGTGCGCGGCTTACGCAAGTCCTTGAGAACGCCCTCGATAGAGAAGCCCTACGGACTCTTCTGGAAGACCACGCGCTGGTGCACGACGCCATGGACGCCTCGCGCGTCTTTCGGATACGAGAAGACATGGAACGCGCGGAGGCACGCCGGCTACAGCCGCACTACGTCGAGTCATTCTTTCTGGAGGCATTTCGTCGCCTTGGTGGCGCTGTGCGGCAGCGCGAAGCAGGACGCTATGAGATCACGCACGTCCCAGCTGTCGTCCGAAGCCGCGACCGCCTTATTGGCGTGGGCGAGCCAGTGCTGCCGCGGTACGAACGCATTGCCTTCGCGAAGGCGCTCGTAGCCCCTCAGGGGCAACCGTTGGCGGCCTTCGTCTGCCCGGGCCATCCGCTCCTTAGTTCCGTCATTGATATCACCCTTGAGCGTCACCGTGATCTATTACGACGTGGAGCCATACTTGTTGACGAACGAGACCTCGGCACAGAGCCGCGCATCCTTTTCTTTCTAGAACATGCTATCCAAGATACTGGAATAACGAAGAGCGGGGATCGGCGCATTGTATCGAAGCGCCTGCTCTTTGTCGAAATCGGCAAGGACGGCATTCCACGCCATATTAACTACGCCCCATATCTCGACTACCGTCCGCTGGCGGAAAGCGAACCCGGTATCGACGCCATCCTAAGACGTCCCCAGTGCACCTGGATCACGCGTGACCTTGAGGCAAATGCGCAGGCGTATGCGATCGCAAAGGTGGTTCCTGAGCATCTCTCGGAGGTACGCGATCGCAAGATCGCGCTACTCGCCAAGACCGAGGCTGCGGTCAAGGACCGCCTCACGAAGGAAATCAACTACTGGGACTTTCGCGCGGAGCAGCTCAAGGAACAGGAGCGGGCCGGCAAAGCTAACGCAAGGCTGAACTCGGGTGAAGCGCGTAAGCGCGCGGACGACCTTCAGGCGCGACTCCAAAAGCGGCTCGAGGAGATCAAGCGAGAGCGCCAGCTAGCCCCGCTGCCGCCCGTCGTGCTCGGCGGGTTGCTGGTGGTGCCGATCGGACTGATCAGGGAAATCAGAGGGACTCCCCCAGTTACCTCGCAAGGCGCAGTTGATACGCAGGCTGCGGCTGCGAGGGCTCGCGAAATCGTTATGGAGATCGAGCGTGGGCTTGGCTTCGCGCCGGTCGACCGCGAATTTGAAAAGCTTGGCTACGACATCGAAAGCGCCATCCCCGGGACTGGACGGCTTCGCTTCCTTGAAGTTAAAGGTCGCATAGCCGATGCCGACACGGTCACCGTAACTAAGAACGAAATTCTGTATTCGCTCAACAAGCCTGACGACTTCATCCTCGCCATGGTCGCTTTCGGCGCCGACGGGGCGCACGAGGTTCGTTACCTGCGCCGTCCGTTCCACGAAAAAGGCGTAACGACTGACTTTGCCGGGGCCACCGTCAATTTTCCCTTCGCGCAACTACTCGCTGAAGCGGCTCCACCGGCGTGAGAAATGGTCTTCCCATATGATCGTAAAGACACGAAGAAAACTCATCGAAGTAGCCCTGCCGCTCGACGCAATCAACAAGGCTTGCGCGCGGGAGAAGTCGATCCGTCACGGGCATCCAAGCACACTGCATTTATGGTGGGCGAGGCGGCCGCTAGCGGCAGCGCGGGCAGTGATCTTCGCTCAAATGGTCGACGATCCGTCGGAATACGTAGATGTGCTCCGCGCGGACCCGAAGCTGCACCGTAAGGCGGAGACCGCGCTTAAAGCCCGACTGAAGCTTTGGGAGGAAGCCCTTTCCCTCGCCAAGAGGGCCGAGGGAACGGGGCTTTCGGTCCCGGAACCGGGGCCGGCACCGACCCTCGTCGATATGCTTGAAGATCTGGAGCGCCAGAGGCTCTTCCGAATAATCGAAGATCTCGTGGTCTGGGAAAACACGACTAACGAAATGGTTCTGCAGGCTGCTCGGGACGAGATCTGGGCAAGCTGGCGTCGCGCCTGCGCGGAGAATGTTGACAACCCTCGCGCGAAGGAACTTTTTGATCGCAATGAGCTTCCGGCTTTCCATGACCCCTTCGCCGGTGGCGGTGCGCTGCCGCTCGAGGCGCAGCGGCTGGGGCTCGAGAGCTACGCCAGCGACCTGAACCCGGTAGCGGTGCTGATTAACAAAGCGATGATCGAGATCCCGCCGAGGTTCGCGGGGAAGCCGCCGGTGAATCCGGAGTCGCTCGGGGAGGAGTCTCTCATCTCCCGAGATTGGAAGGGCGCTCAGGGCCTCGCCGAGGACGTGCGCTATTACAGCCGGTGGATGCGCAACGAGGCTGAGAAGCGCATCGGCCACCTGTACCCTAAGGTCGAAGTCACCGCCGAGATGGCGAAGACGCGGCCGGACCTTAAGCCGTACCTTGGTCAAAAGCTCACCGTGATAGCCTGGCTTTGGGCCCGCACGGTGAAGAGTCCGAACCCGGCATTCGCGCATGTGGACGTGCCGCTCGCCTCAACCTTTATGCTCTCAACCAAAGCGGGCAAGGAGGCGTATGTCGAGCCGGTGATTGAGAACGGCGGCTATGGTTTCACGGTAAAGGTTGGAAAGCCGAAGGATGTGGAGGCGGCGAAGATCGGCACGAAGCCGGGCAGCAGCGGGGGCAGCTTCCTCTGCTTGATGTCGGGGACGCCGATACCGTTTGAGTATCTTCGGTCGGAGGCCAAGGCTGGCCGCATGGGCGCGAGGCTAATGGCTATCGTCGCAGAGGGCAACCGAGGCCGGGTCTATCTCGCGCCAACGGCGGAAGCAGAAGCGATCGCTTTGAGCGCGCACCCAACCGATGTGCCGGAGGCCGAATTGCCTCCGAAGGCGCTTGGTTTTCGTGTTCAGGAATACGGGATGACGCGCTGGCGCGACCTTTTCACTCTCCGCCAGCTTGCAGCATTGACGACTTTCGCTGACCTGGTGCAGGAGGCGCGCGAGCAGGTGCAGCGCGACGCAATTGCCGCCGGTCTTCCCGATGACGGCCGGCCACTCCGCGATCGTGGCGCAGGCGCGACCGCCTACGTTGATGCAGTCGCGGTGTACCTTGCGTTCGCGCTCAGTAAAGTTACTGACCTTGCGAATACGATCGTAACGTGGCGTACTGACCGCGAATCATCATACCACCTGTTTTCGCGACAGGCGATCCCGATGAGTTGGGATTACTGCGAGCTTAACGCGCTCCTGAAGGGGACTGGAAGTCTGATAGGTGCTGCTGATTGGACTGCCGAGAGCATCGAGGGCGTCGCTGCTGGTTATGGTTCACCTTTCGGTGATGCCCGCCAACATGATGCAACGCGGCAGGACACGTCGCGCGGCAAGGTGGTTTCCACAGACCCCCCTTACTACGACAACATCGGTTACGCAGATCTTTCCGACTTCTTTTATGTCTGGTTGCGGCGCTCGTTGCGACCGGTCTTTCCGGAGCTCTTCGCGACTCTCGCTGTTCCGAAAGCGGAAGAGCTGGTTGCTACGCCGTTTCGTCATGGCAGCAAGGAAAAGGCGGAGGCGTTCTTTCTCCACGGCATGACTCAGGCGATGCACCGCCTCGCCGAGCAGGCACATGCTGCGTTCCCGGTTACTATTTACTACGCTTTCAAGCAATCCGAAACCCAAACTGCGGAAGGCATCTCGAGCACGGGCTGGGAGACGTTCCTCGACGCAGTGATTAGCGCTGGATTCGCAATAACTGGCACGTGGCCGATGCGCACGGAACTTGGCAATCGCATGGTGGGCTCAGGCACAAACGCCCTCGCCTCCAGCATCGTGCTCGTCTGCCGCGCGCGCGCGGCGGACGCGCCCTCGGCGACGCGCCGCGAGTTTGTCGCCGCGCTCAGAGCCGAGCTGCCAGTAGCGCTCGCCCACTTGCAGCGCGGAAACATCGCGCCCGTGGACCTCGCACAGGCGGCTATCGGCCCTGGCATGTCGGTTTACACCCGCTACATCAAGGTGCTCGACGCCGAAGGTAAGCCGCTTAGCGTGAGCGAGGCTTTGGCACTCATCAACCAGATTCTCGACGAGGCGCTGGCCGAACAGGAGGGCGACTTCGACGCCGATAGCCGCTGGGCGATCACTTGGTTCGAGCAGATGGGCTTTACAGAGGGCGAATACGGCGTGGCGGAACAGCTCTCAAAGTCCAAAAACACCAGCGTCGTCGGCATGGTCGAGGCTGGCATCCTCGAGTCGAAGCGCGGCAAGGTGCGACTACTTAAGCCCGACGAGCTGTCCTCCAACTTGAGCCCGGCCAAGGACTCACGCCTAAGCGCGTGGGCGATCGTCCACCACCTGGTCGGGGCGCTCGCGAGCCGAGGCGAGAGTGCAGCCGCGGGGCTCGTCGCCACGCTCGGAGCGAACGCCGAGATCGCCCGCGAGCTGGCCTACCGACTATATACCCTCTGCGAGCGCAAGAAACGGGCGGGGGAGGCGCTCGCCTACAACGGCCTCGTACAAAGCTGGCCGGAGATCGTTCGCATTGCGCGCGAGGGCGCAAAGCAACAGCCTGCGCAAGCCGGCTTATTTGAAGAAGCGGAGAGCTGATTCATGGCCGTAACCAACCAAGAGCGCGTAGGCAAGGCGATGGAGCTGCTCCGAGCGGGGCTCGCACCTTTCGTCGAGCGCGAAGTGCAGTCTGCCATCAAGGCTGGAACCGTTCGCATGGACGCGGTGCGCCGTTTTGCTGAAGACCCGATCCTAAGCAACAAGCCGATCGAGCAATGGGACGTTGCTGGCCTACTGAAGCTAATGTGGGAAACCTGGAACGACGTATTCAGGCGCACGTTGGGCTTTGCCGAACGCAGTTTGGTAAGCGAGTTGCGTGATGTTCGCAACAAATGGGCGCATCAGGAGCCGTTTTCCAGCGATGATACGGACCGCGCCCTCGACTCGATGAATCGCCTGCTGGCGGCCATCTCCGCGCCACAAGCCGACGAGGTCGGCAAGATGAAGATGGAATTGCGCCGCCTTGTTTTCGACGAGCAGGTACGGTCTGAAAAGCGCAGGGTCGGGGGCTCGCTGATCGAGCCGGCGTCGGCCGGCAACTTAAGACCGTGGCGCGAAGTCGTAACCCCGCACGCCGACGTTGCCAGTGGTGGATATCAGCAGGCCGAGTTCGCGGCCGACCTCTGGCAAGTACATCTCGGCGAGGGGAGCGACGAATACCGGAAACCAGCCGAGTTCTTCCGTCGTACCTTCTTGACGGAAAGCCTTGCGCGGCTGCTGGTCGGCGCAGTGCAGCGGCTTTCCGGCCGAGGCGGCGACCCCGTAGTGCAACTCCAAACGAACTTCGGCGGCGGCAAGACGCACTCAATGCTAGCGCTGTATCACCTCTTTGGCGGCGCTGCGCCGGGCGAAATGCCAGGCATCGACGCGGTGCTCGGCGAGGCGGGCGTAAAGGCCCTACCCAAAGCCAAGCGAGTCGTGCTTGTTGGCAACAAGATCTCTCCGGGCAATCCCGTCAAGAAACCCGACGGCACGATCGTGCGCACGCTCTGGGGGGAGCTTGCCTATCAACTGGGCGGCAAAGAGGCTTTCGCGCGAATAGCCAAGGACGACGAGAGCGCGACGAACCCAGGCGACCTGCTGCGCGAATTGTTTGTAGAGTATGGCCCTTGTCTCGTGCTGGTGGACGAATGGGTCGCCTATGCGCGCCAGCTTCACGATCAAAGTGACCTACCGGCTGGTGGATTCGAGACGCAGTTCACCTTCGCGCAGGCGCTGACTGAATCGGCGAAGCTTGCCAAGAACTGCCTTCTCGTTATCTCGTTGCCGGCGTCAGATACAACTGGGTCGCCCCACACGCAAGCCGACGACGTGGAAGTCGGAGGCGTTCGGGGGCGCGAGGCGCTTGATCGCCTCCGAAACGTCGTGGGACGTGTCGAGGCGTCGTGGCGACCAGCTACCGCAGAAGAAGGTTTCGAAATCGTCCGGCGCCGCCTGTTCGAGTCGATGGCCGCCGAGATGTTCAAACAGCGCGATCTCACTGCGCGCGCCTTCGGCGATCTCTATCAAGCGCAGGCTGCGGAGTTTCCGCCGGAATGCCGCAGCGCGGACTACGAGAAACGAATTAAAGCTGCCTATCCCATCCATCCGGAGATATTCGACCGCCTCTACACGGATTGGTCGACGCTCGTAAAGTTTCAGCGCACCCGTGGCGTTCTGCGACTGATGGCCGCCGTGATCCACAGCCTGTGGGAGAAGGGCGACCGCAGCCCGCTGATTATGCCTTCGACGATTCCGATTGATGATCCACGCATACAGTTCGAGCTCACGAGGTATCTCTCTGATAACTGGGTGCCGATCATCGAAAAGGACGTTGACGGCCCCAACTCGTTGCCGCTGCGGATCGACGCCGAAGTGCCGAATCTTGGTAAGCTGTCAGCGACGCGACGCGTAGCGCGCACGATCTACCTCGGCTCCGCACCCACCGCAACCGCAGCCCATCGAGGCCTAGAAGACCGCCGGGTGAAGCTCGGCTGCGTTATGCCGGGAGAACCGCCGGCGGTTTTCGGTGATGCGTTGCGACGTCTTGCAGCTGCCGCCACTTATCTCTACCAGGATGGCCCACGGGTTTGGTACTCTACGCAGCCGACCGTCACGAAGCTGGCGGAAGACCGCGCCGAGCAGTTGAAGCGCGATCCCGACAAAGTTGGCGCTGAGCTCGACCTGCGCGTTCGCAATGATCTGAAGCGAAGCGGCGACTTTTCACGCATCCACGCTCTTCCGCGATCTGGCGCCGACGTGCCTGACGATCTCGATGCGCGTCTCGTTGTGCTGCCGGCCGAGTTTCCGTACAGTAAAGATAGTGGGAACTCAGCCGAGTCGGCTGCGAAAGCAGTCCTCGAAGCACGTGGAAACACGCCGCGCCTCTATCAGAACACTCTTGTGTTCCTCGCCGCCGACAAGGTGCGACTTCAGGACCTCGACGAGGCCTTGCGCAGATTCCTGGCCTGGTCTTCCATCGTGGCCGAGACGGTTACGCTTAATCTCGACCCACACCAAGCTCGCCAGGCGGAGGTGCAAAAGAAGACGGCGGATGACACGGTGAACGCACGGTTGCCGGAAACGTATCAGTGGCTCCTTGTGCCCGAGCAATCCACACCGCAGTCTCCCGTCACGTGGCAGGCGTTGCGGCTAACGGGCGGCGATGCGCTCGCGGCTCGCGCCAGCAAGAAGGTTCGCAGCGACGAACTGCTGATCTCAAGCCTCGGCTCCACAATCCTGCGCAAGCACCTGGATGACGTCCCATTGTGGCGTGGCGACTCCGTGGCAGTTAAGCAACTCGTGGACGATTTCGCTCGTTACCTGTACCTTCCGCGCCTTGCCGGGCCCGAGGTTCTCGCCCGTGCGATCGCTGATGGCGTTGCCCTTCTCACTTGGCGCACGGATACGTTCGGCTACGCGGAAAGCTATGTTGACGCAGCCGGGCGATATCGGGGGCTGCGAGGCGGCCTCGCCATGAACATTCTGCCCGACAACCCTGGGGTACTGGTCAAACCGGACATCGCGGCCCGACAGCTGGACGCCGAGACTCCGCGACCCAGCATTTCACCGATAATACCGAAGCCCGAAGGGCCGGTGCCTGGAGGTGCAGCTGAAGGCGGTGTAGCGACAGAGATCTCCTCGGCCAAGCAGCTCAAGAGATTTCATGGCTCGGTGCAGGTCGATTCCACGCGAGTCGGGCGCGACGCTGGACGAATCGCCGACGAGGTTATCGCGCATCTCGTGGGTCAAGTGGGCGCAGAGGTTAAGGTGAGCATCGAAATCGAGGCTTGGCTCCCAAACGGGGCGAGCGATCACCTAGTGCGTACCGTTACTGAGAATAGCCGGACTCTTAAGTTTGACGCGCATGGGTTCGAAATTGAATGAGGGCTCTAACAAGCGCTGGCTGCGACCGCACTACGGCGCGACGGGGCTTCCCGTTGCCATTCGCAAACGCCTTAGCCGCTGCATAGAACTTGCCGTTTTTGGTCGGTGCGCCCGAAGGAAGATGCTTTGCTTGGTCCACGGACTTCGGATCGACACCGACGCTTCCCGGCACATCGTGTCCGTGGTGAATGATTGTGCTGCCGTCGTCGAGTGCTTCATCCTCGTCCGGCGCATTGTTCCGAAGGGACATTAGGATGACGGAATGCCTACCCAGGACCTGGTAGTTCATCCCTCGCTGAAGATTCAGCCCTTCACGACTGCACAATTCGGAATGCGAAATGAGATCAAGGAAATCCATCGAGCCCCTCGTTTGCTCATTCATCGTTGCCTACGTCTGGTTTTCGTGTAACCGTATGCCAAGCTATCGCCAAAAGCAACTCAGGTTCACTGTGGTTGAGGATCTTAAGGTGCTCACGCCGGCATTCTACTTTGCTCACGATAGTTCGGGCAATCGAGCAGTCTCAGGAAGCGGCGAAATGATCTGGAGTTTCGTGCCATGGTCAGCGGATCAGCTATCTTAAGAAGTCTCGCAGCGTCAGCGACCTTATCGTACTGCCGGTTCTGATTCCTTGCGCTTGCTGCAGCCTTTAGCACCCGAGTTGCGTCTGCGTTATCAGCGCTGCCCGTTAGCGTTCTAATTGCTGCTTTGGAGAGCGGTCCCAGCACCTGCTGTAGCGCCTCTGGATCGGCGGCAAGCCAATTCTCAAACTGGTTCACCTTAATAACGGCGCTAACGGAGCACGGTAGCGAGAATGTGAGGCCCTCGAGTCTCGCTGTGAGTTCTGCAGCCCACGCGACGCAGCAGCAATCGCGACCATCCAGGTCGAGAAGAACGATAACGTGGCGAGCACCCTTACGCAGAAGCGAATCCTGCACCGTCTTCCGCACACGGGCGGCCAATTGGCCGGCTGGTGCATGTGGCTGCAGGTCGGCCTTTGCAATCCCGACGAGCTGATGAGGCACTTTGATTCGAGGGACAAGAAGAGGAAGCGCGTGATATTCCGATACACCGTCCACGATTAGCCCTGTGCCCATTCTATTGAGAATCCTTCTCCAAGAGCTCTGGCTGCGGCGGAACTGCGACACCTAGGACACCGCTGTCTAGGAATCCAAATGTGGTCGCCTCGCCATTCGCCCAGGCTGGCAAAAAGCTAGGATCTAACTCGTTCAGCGGCTTAATGTTGGTTTCGCCGGATGACCGCCAGATGATCATGACGTTTGCCGGGTCGACGTGGTCAATAACTATGGGTGAGTGGGTTGTTAAGATCACCTGCTTCATCTTAGAGACGCGAGTACACGCGTCGACAAGGACACGAACTATCCAAGGATGCACAGAATTCTCTGGCTCCTCTAAGAAAATCACACTCGAGCCGGGATCAAACATTGCTACAAAGAGGGCCAGAGCTTGCACGGTGCCGTCAGAGATTTCGTCGACTGACCATGGCCTGCCAACGTTTCGCTCGTGAAATGAGAGGCCGAGCCGGCGAGACGGAGTGTAAGATACCTCGATCTCGTCAAGACTCGGTAGAATTGCTTGCATTAGGCTCACGATCTCACGCCACGCAGCCTTATGTCTCTTCTGCAGCGTGTCGATGACAGCCGGAAGGTTTCCGCCATGTTTGCTAAGTTGAGGCTTCGGCCCCGGAACACCCTCATCACGCGAGATGTTCGGGTGAATTTGGAAGACTCTAATTTCGCCCATTACATTAGAGAAAGCAATCAGCGGCAGCGCGAAGCGACCGAGCGTTGTAATGAACAGCTCGGAACTGTTGAGAATACGGTCCGAGCGAGATGCAAAGTACTGGACATCTTGCACGTCAAGAAGCTGAGATCGTACGACGCGATCCGGCCGCTTCTTGATATCCGGCCGTTTTTTGATATAGTCGATAACGATCTTATCCTCAGAGCGATGTGCTCTAAGAAGGGGCGTATTCTTCTCTTCGAACTCATGTGAGATTTCAAGACTCTCGCTAACCACGTAGTATTCGGCTCGAATTGCAGCTCCCTTAGCAAGAAAGCTAAAGGAATGAACTATTGTAACCCAATCGCCGTTATCGGGTCGAATTGCCCGGGGAATATCATTCGATTCGAGGCGTACAGAGACGGTGAATTCAATTGGCCGCTTGGTGCGCCTCATTTTGCGGTGCGCGATGTTCTCGTAGCCACCCTTCGACGCTACGGCGATTTCGAGTCCGAAGCGATAGACGACCGCAAGAAACTCAAAGCAGTCACTTAAGTTCGTCTTGCCAGATGCATTTGGCCCTGCAAAGACTGTGAACTGCTTTGGCGAGAACTCGACGTCTCGTAAGGATTTATAGTTGCTGATCTTAAGGTGCTGAAGTTGAATGATAGCCTCACTTCAAGCCGGTCTTAGGCTCAGAGGAGCTCTGGCATGTTGCTTTTGGAAACGTGAGGGAAACGCCGCGAGTGTGAGTATCTGCGCTTCTGCGCGAGTTATCGCAGATCTGCCGTTCAATCCTGCGCTGGCCGGGTCGCTAATGCCGTGTTGGCGACGTAGATTGACCCGACATGTCGCCGCGCAACGCTCAGCGGATCGGTGACCCCCGTCTTAAGCGCGCCTTCTCAAGCCCCCGCACCCGTGCGCTCGCAAGCACTTTCTTGAGAACGCCGTCGAGCAGGGCCCGTGTGGTCGTGTGGTGAGTCCCTCGATCCACACCGCGGGGAAGGCCCCAACTCAAGAGCGTGCGCCGGTGATCGATGCCCGGCAGTCGTCGAAGCACTCTACGCGTCGGCGAATCTTAGGCTAGTCCGCGTTGCACTTCAGAGGAATGTCCAGCCGAAGCTGCCGGCATCCGGCGGAGATTAGCGCATGGTAGGTAGCGTCGAGATCGGCTAGCGGCGGGACGAAGATCATCATCCCGTCGCGCCCACGCGTCATGAGGACGCGGTAGCTATTGAGCCTTAGCTGTCGAGCGTCGTGGGCCTTGCTCCGAACGACGGATGTGGCCCATTCTCTGCCGTTCCACACGAGGTCGGTATCCCAGCCAACGATTGGGAAATCGAGCTCGAGGCCTTGGCACGAGAACTCCGTCGCGACTTCGAGCATCTGGCAGCACGATTTCAGCGACGACGCGGGTTCGTTATACCAGGGACCGGGACGGAAGCCGCGAGTCGCTTGGAACGATGTGTTCATTCCGAAGAGCGGGAGATGCTTCGCCTTCGATGAGCCGAGAAGCCCGAAGCGCCTTTCTTCCTCGCCCTCGTAACGAGCGCGAACGTAGCGCTTCGCTTCCTCAAGATCGCGTGTGACATAGAGATCGAATGACGCGCGCTGCATCGAATCGGCGATGGACGCCGCCTCCGAGAGCTGCCCGTCGAGAACATGCTTCACCCAGTCGTGAAGGCCGCCGGCGGCATGCGATCGCAGCGTCACCTTGAGCTCGAGCGCATCGTCGACGACGACCTTCTGACCACCAAACACGGAAGCCACGTGCTGGGGGCAATGGATCGTCCAATCGCCGCCGCTTGCCTTTATGGCGTCGCTCCAGAGCCGAAGGCCGCCCTCCTCGCCCAAGTGGATCTCCTGGCCCTCGCCGATCAGGCCGACGAGCATCGCCCAATCCGGCGTCCTCATGCCCAGCTTCACGAAGTCCTCGGGCTCCGAGAGTGGGTGCCCCCGTTTGCCCATCACGCGCTCGCTATCCCAGGCGCGCTGTGCCTCATCGTAGACCCAGATGTGTTCGGTCGGCAGCTTCTTTGAGGCGCCGCCGTAGCGAACGAGAAAACCATGCACGTCTTGAACGAAGATCCGATTCTTGAGGGCGTGTTGGAGGACGTCGACCAGCGGGCCGTTGCCGGAGAGAAACACTGCCGGGCCGTTCCGCTTCGTCGTCCGAGAAGCGCGTCAAGTACACGAACTGAAGGCCAACGAGCGTCTTCCCGGCGCCGGGTACGCCGGTGACGAGCGCGAGGTGACGCTCCCCGTTCCTCTGCGCTTGGCCGGCGATGCGCTGAAGCGACTCCAGTGCCTCTGGGATTCCGGCACTCGACGCCCGGCGGATCTGCGGCAGTGCCTCATGTTCAAATATCCGGCGAGCAGCGGCGACCAATGCCGGCAGAGGCTCGTAGTCGGCTTCGACCCATTGCGAAATGCTTGCCCGCGCGAGTTCGTGATTGTCCGGCACGGACTGAAGATACGAGGCGAGGGTCTTGCCTCCAAGGATGGTGACGTTATCGACATCCTGTGCGGGCAGGGACGCATCGTCGAGGGCCAGGATCGGCCGGACGTCGAGCTCGTGCGATCCGGCATGATATTCGCGGAGATCGCGCGCATACGCGTCGACTTGATCGACGTCGCTCTGCTCGGCGTACTGCCGCCCTTTGAACTCGATCACATGCGCCGCCGGCCCCGTCAGGAGGACAACGTCCGGCCGCCGCCCGCGTTCCCGTGGTAGTTCGTACTCGAAAACGAGCCCCCAGTGCCGCACGCCCGGCCGTTGTTCGACGAGCTCATGGCATTCGCGCTTGAGGACCCTGATAGAATCGGCCCACGCCCGGATCTGCCCATCGCCGAGCGGCAGATTGAGATCGTGAATCAGCGCCGAGAAGTCCTTTTGCAAAGTAGCCGGCGTCTCTGCCAGGAACTCATCGATCGTACCGTACCAGCCGCAACCGTTATTGATTTTGAGTCGACTCCTTAGAAGTTCGATAAGATAACGGGTCTACCGCGCCGCAAGCTCAGCACCGCTTACGGGGATCATCGGCGCGTTCGCGCCCGCATAGTCCTCCGGCCGGCACGTGAAGATGACGATCTGAGCCTGTTCCGCTAGCTCGCGAAGGACCAGGAGCAGCCGCCTGCGGCGCACTTCGTCCGCATGGACGAGCGGGTCGTCGAGGAGCACCGGCATTCGGCCGAGGCGGTCCGGCGCCGTTAGCAGCGATGCGTAGCCGAGGCGGACCAAGAGCCCGAGCTGGTCGATCGCCCCGAACGAAAGCTCCGTCACGTCGATCGGGTGGTGCACGCCGTCGACCTGCAACTGCTCCATCGCGTGATGCTCGCTGATCTGTAGCCCTTCAAGCCTGCGGCCAAAGATGCGCTCGTACCAGGGACCGACGCGCGCCAGTACGGGCGCCGCGTAAGCTGCGACGCGCTGATCGTCCGCCGTTTTCACGAGTACGTAGAGCCGCTTGAGGGCCCGTTCCTCCTTCTGCGCTCGCTCGAGATCACGCCGCACGCGTTCGCGCTGCTCCTCGTACTCGCTCAATTCCGCGCCCGGCGCAGCGTTGCGCTTTGCTTCGAGGCTCGCCCGGAGCCGCGCGCATTCGCCTTCGGCCTCCCGCGCGAGCTTCGCGAGCGTCTCGGCCTGCGCTTCGACCTCTTCGAGCGCGGCCGCCGGATCGGCGAGTTCGGCATACGGCGCATAGGCGGCGACTGCCGCCTCCAGCGCTAGCGTCGCAGTCTGATCCTTCTGGTAGGCATCGCTCAACTGAGCGGCGCGCTGCTCGTCGCTCTCGTTTGCGAGCAGCCGCTTGAGCGTTTCTCGCAGCGGCGTGAGCTTCTGCTCCCGCAGTTGGGCGTATGCCGCCTTGTCATCGTCCGATCGCTTGCGAGCCACCGATAGCACAAGTGCGCTTCGCTCGAACTCTGCGCGCGCGGCCTCGCGTTTTGCTTCGTTTGCCTGCTCCCTCTCGGAGATCCGCACGCTCAGCGCGTCGCGGTCGTCATCCGCTCCCGCCTCCGCGAGCAGCGCGTCGATCGTCGTAATCCGAGAGGCGATCGCGCGGGGGTCCGCTCCGCTGAGCCGGTCCGATCGGGCAGCCTTCAGCTCCTCGATCTCTCGTCTCAACACCGCAGCGCGCTCACGGGCGACGCGCAGTTCGCTGGTGTCGGCAGTCCCGGCGGCCGCCTCGATCGCGGCGATCCGCTGGTTCGCTTTCGAGAGTTGACTCTGCGCAGCGGCGAGGTCTGCCACGGGCCCGCGGACCTCGATCGCGCCGACGCCCTCGATCTCGAGGCGGATCGGGCCGTCTCCGATAAAGCGGGCGGGCTCGCCGGCCGGCGCCGTCTCCTCCCGTTCGATCCCGGCCGCCGTCCAGCGAATCGGAAACGCTCGCTCGGGCGTGAAGGTGACGCTCGTGCGCGCCGCCTCCAGTTGCGCTGTGAGGTCCCGGCTGCGTTTGATGAGGCCTTCGAGTTCAGAAATCGTCGCGTCGTCGATCTCGGGCAGCGCGCCGAGTTCCTCGGCCTTGCTCGCGATGTTCCCGTCGTAAGCCGCGACGTCGAGTTGCTGCCGCGCGAGCTTCTCGCGCTCCCCGCGCAGCCGTTCGGCGCGATTCGCCTCTTCGAGCCGGCGGCGCCACGCGGCAAGCTCGGTATCTTCGGAGGTCGCCTCGTTCAGCGTGAGCTGCGCGGCGTCGTGCGCGGCTGTGGCTTCGCGCAATGCCGCTTCGCTCTCGGCCAGCGCCGCCGCGAGTTTGCGTTCGTTGCCTTCCTCCGCGGCGAGCAGCTCCTGCGTCTCGCCGATTGCGCGCTTGCGCTCGACCGCCTCCGCGTACGCCTTTGCAGCCGCATTGTGTGCCGCCCGCGCGCTGTCGAGCGCGCCTTTCAGCTTAACGGCGTCCCTGAAGCGCGGACGTTCTGCCTGCACGCGCGCCTGCGCCTCAGCCGCCGCCGCGCTGCGCGCGTCGCTCGAGTCCTCGGCATCGCGCAGGGCGACCGCAAGCGCTTCCAGCTCGCTGACGCCCGCGGCGCGGCATCTGATCTCCTCATCCAGCTGCCTGAGTTCCTCGGCTAGCGCTGGGCTCGGCGCGGTTTTCCGCGGTTGGCCGTCGCCTTTGAAGGTCGCGTCATACGCCTTCTTGATCCGCTGCGCGATCTGCGCTTCGCGTTCCGTCTGTCCGGCGGCGCCGATCGCCTGGCTCAGGCGCGCTTGCGCGCTAGAGTTCAGTGCGAGGTCTTTCTCGTCTCCGAGAATCGGGATCCGCCCCTGCGGCGCGAATAGCAACTGCGCGAGCCCCAAGTGCCGCCCCTGGAAGCCGCTGAAGGCGCCTTTCCCGGGCGGATCGCCCTCGAAGATCTTGGTGACGAAATCGTCCGCGTCGGCGCCCATGAAGGGCGTCGCTTTCCCGGCGGTGTCGAGCGTCGAGAGCTGCGTGCCGCCGCGCGGTCCCCACCATTTTTCGAGGCGGTACTCGACGCCGCCGTGCGCGAAATCGACGATGACCGTCGGCGCAAGGCCGCTCGTATCCCACGGGGCGAGCGTCTCGATATCCGCGCCGCCCGCGCCCGAGCGGCGGAAGAACGCGTACTGCAGCGCCTGGAAGAGCGTCGATTTGCCGGCCTCGTTCGGGCCGTGCACGATCGTCATCCGCTCGTCCAGCGTGAACTCGACGGGGCGGTTGTGGCGGCGGAAGTGCTTCAGTTCGACGCGTCGCAGAATCATCGCGCGAACTCCGCGAGCAGCTCGAGGGCGCGCCCGGCCGTGGCCGTGTCCTCGTTGCGATCGATCTGGTCGAGCAGGTGCGCGGCGATGCCTTGGAACTCGCCGGGTGGGAAGGCCGCCAGCCACGCTTCGCGCGTCTGCGGCCGCGCCTCGATCGCGCGTTCGAAGGCGATGAAGAAGAAGCGCGCGCCAAGTTCGGCTTCGAGGGCGGCGAGCCGCTCTGCGGCGGCCGGCGTGCACAAGCCTCGGACGTGGATGCGCGCGAGCGTCCGCTCCGGCGCTTCGAGCGCGCGCAGGTCGCCCGCGAGGCGATCGACCGAGGCTTCATCCGAGATCTCGTGCGTGCGTTCGATCCAGCGGAGCTCCCCGACCGGGATGCGCTCGATCGACGGCCGCGCGCCGCGTGCGGCGATCGTCACGATCGAGACCGTTCCGCAATCGCGATCGGCGAAGCTGGACTGTTCCGGCGTCCCGCAGTAGGCGATCTGCGCGGCGCCGTCGTCGTAGCTCTGGGCGCTGTGCCAGTGGCCGAGCGCGAGGTAATCGAGGCGCCCGCGGGAGGCCGCGTCCAGGGGAATCGGAAACGAGCCGCGCTGCTCGCCTTCCGATGTCTCGATCGTGCCGGGGATCTGCAGCTCGCCGTGCGCGAGGCCGACGCGGATCGCTTCCGGCGCCGTGTCGTGGCCGGCATACCATGCGGTCGGGTCCTCGGTGCTGTACTTCTTCAGGCAGGGAGATGCGAGCAGGACGCCGCCGCCGGGGAGGTCGTAGGCGCGCGGCTCGTGGATCGTCACGACGTTCGCTCCGTCCAGCGTCTGCCAGGCCGCGCCGGCGTACGGTCCGTCGAGCCCGCCCGGATCGTGATTGCCGGGGAGGATGTAGACCGGCATCTTCGCGCGCCGCAGCGCGCCCGCTACTTGCCCGATCTCGGCGGCGTGCGGCGTGCGCTCTTCGAACTGATCCCCGGCGACGAGGATGAAGTCGACCTGCTGCTGGTTGGCGATGTCGATGATCCGCTCGACGGTCCTCCGCCGCGCCTCGCGCACGGCGCCGGCCTTGTCGCCGGCTTGCAAGCACTTCATCCCGATTTGCCAGTCCGCGGTATGCAAGAACTTCAGGGGTGATCCTCCGTTGCCGACGCATGCACTGTTCCCGGGCTCTATATCGTGGCCGCGGGCGTGCCGTGCATCACCGTACGCCACGCGCGCGTCGCACGGTTGACGTACGCATACGATACGTTATCGGCGGCAGCGTACGCCGTGTCGAGGACTTAGGCGAGACAAAATTTTGTGCGCGATGTAGTGCGTAGTGTAAGTGAACTTGCGGTCCACGCTGTCGGCCCTTCGCGAAGTCTACCGGGCCGTCGCGGCCATCACAAAGCTAGGAGCAGTCTAGCGCTCAAGCCATTTCCGGGTGTTGCTAAAGGACCCCAACCCGAGCGCCGATGCAAGAGCGCAGATGCAGGTACGCCGATGAGATCCACGCGAGCGCGCGGTCGCCATCATGGGTTCCCTGGCCCGCAAGACGTTGTCTCTTCTCGCGCTTCGTATCTCCGTGTCTCCAGTCTACTAAAGCCAAACTCCTCCCGATAACGAGCACTTTATGAAACCAGGACTGCGATTCGCCGACGCGCTGAGATGGGCGTGTTTCAGCGCGCTTGTCGCCATGCTCGCGACCCTTGGCGCTGCCGTCGATGTTTCTGCGGAGGACTCTCTTGAGGCGGCCTATTCAGCGATCCAACCCTCCCTTGTACTAATTGGCTCCTTTAAGGGAAGGACCTTACTCGACACTGGATCTGGCTTCGTTGTTGGTAATCGCAACGGCCACGCGTTGATCATAACAAATCGCCATGTCGTTGCCAGCGGCGACAACTACGTCGCCATTCGCCAATACCCAACGACAATCTCCGCTACGCTTCACCTCGTGAGAGTGGGCACAGCTGACGATGTCGCGCTACTAGAAGCGAGCAGCGGTTCGATACCGCCGGTCTCCTTCCTGAACGGCTTGCCAACGCTCGGTCATCGCATCGCCGTCGCAGGTTATCCGCGCACGCAGTTAACCTTTGCGCAACTCGGCTTGGGGTTGACGCCGTCTATCCATGCCGGCACGGTGAACGCCTTACCGGCTAATGGGTATTACGTTCAATATGATGCTCAGACTGAGCCTGGAAACAGCGGCGGTCCTCTTTTCGATGCTAATACCGGTGCCGTCTTCGGAATTGTCGTTGCAAAGGTAAAGGGGGCAAACGAGAGCAATATCGCGATCGCGTTCCCGAGGCTTGCGAAGTTCCTCAGCAACGCAGGTGTTGGGCTCCGAACACGGCCGGACTCAGATGCAACTGCAGCAGTCCCGTCGCCGACGCCGATTCCGACGCCGGTACCGACTCCAGCGATCGACGTGAGCGCATGCCGGTCCGCACTCTCTGATTTCTATACGGCAAGTACGGCGCTGAACGATGCCTTTAATCGCTACATTAGAGCACAGCAGAGCGCAAGCTCATCGGCTCAGGTGGCAACCACTCGCGTCGCGATGAGTGTGGCGCAGATCGCAGCTGCCTACGAGCTTCGGGCGATCCGATCTGTGATCGACGCCGAAGAGCCAAAGTTCATCGGGCCGGAATCGTCGATCGAACAAAGCGGAGCACTCGAGACAGCGCGCTTGACGAGTCGCATAATTAACCACATACATATGCGCGATGGATACGCCCTAAACTGGTCTCAAGCACGATACAGTCTATTTGGGAACATTGCGAATGGCGGCTCCGGTTTCCAGCTCGATCAAACACCGCTAAACGAAAGCAATTTTCTGACAGGACAGATCGACAGCGACTTTTCCGAACTACGGCTAGCTCGGCCCTGTCAGCAGTAGGTGTCAACGGCAGCGACTGAAGACGGCACGTTGCTTTAGTGTTTCGCAATGGACAATGCGTAACGACTTCGTGCTCGTGGAGGGCACCCCGATTCTTACGCCAGCGGGACCACAATTTCGAGCCGCCTAAACGGCTCGTTCTACGGAGGTCCCCATGGCCCGCAAACGACACTCCCCCGAGTCGATCGCGAAGGTCCTACGTCAAGCCGAGTCCGGCGTTCCGATCGGCGAACTCGCGCGCAAGACCGGAGTCCACGAGAACACGGTCCATCCTCGGCGGGCAGCTAAAATCGCACACCTGGGGGCACTTCAAAACCGCACACTACCCGGTGGGCAGTTCAAAATCGCACACCTGATGTAGCCTCGGGCACGCCAAGGGTGGCAGCGCGAACAGCGTTGCCATGAACGTACTGGACGTGGCCGATCGAGACCGTATTCTGAACCTGCTGCGCAAGCGCTGGAGCATCCGGCACGTCGCGCGCGAAACCGGACACCGGCACGAAACGATCCGCCGTTACGGGGTCGAGGCCGGCATCCTGGCGCCAAGGCCGGCAAAAGGTACCACCCCGGCCGAAGTGGCCGCCGACCCAAAACCGCACACCGAGCCCGAAGTGCCCACCGGGTCGGCTCCAAAACCGCACACCGAGCCCGAAGTGCCCACCGGGTCGACGCGCAGCAGCGCCGAGCCGTTTCGGGAGTTCATCGAGGCAGAATTGCGCAAGGGCCGCAACGCCAAGGCGATCTTCCAAGACCTGGTCCTGCATCGCGGTCACACCGGCTCCTACGACGCGGTGAAGCGGCTGGCTCGCACGTTGCGAAAGCGCGAACCGAAGATCAGTTGCCGCTTCGAAACCGACCCTGGTCAAGAAGCCCAGGTCGATTACGGCGAAGGCGCGCCTGCGCGCGATCCGCGCACCGGCAAGTATCGCAAACCGCGCCTGTTTGTGATGACGCTTGGCAACAGCCGCCACGCGTTTCGCAAAGTCGTCTGGACCTCGTCGACGGAGATCTGGTGCCGGCTGCACGAGGAAGCATTCGCGTACTTCGGCGGCGCGACGCACACGATTCGCCTCGACAATCTCAAAGAGGGCGTTCTTAAGCCCGACGTTTGGGACCCGCAGCTCAATCCGCTCTACGCCAAGCTGCTCGAACATTACGGCGTTGTTCCGCTACCCTGTCGGCCGCACGCTCCCGATCTCAAGGGCAAAGTTGAATCGGCGGTCGGCTATACGCAAGGCACGGCCCTGAAGGGAAAGCGCTTTGAGAGCATCGAGGACGAGAACGCGCATCTGTTCCAGTGGAACGAGAACTGCGCGGCAACGCGAATCCACGGCACGACCAAGCGGCAAGTGCGGGCGATGTTCGAAGAGGAGCGGTCGCATCTCTTGCCGCTGCCGGCCAGGCGCTTTGAGTACTACCGCATCTGCGAGCGGACGGTGCACTTTGACGGCTACATCGAAGTCGACGCTGCCTACTACTCGGCGCCGCCGCGCTACGTTGGTAGCAAGGTGGTCGTGCACGTCGGCAGGCTGTGGCTGCGCATCGTTGATCGCACGACGCACGAATGCCTGCGCGAGCACACGATCGCGCTGCAGAAAGGCCAGCGCCGGACGCACGAGGCCGATCGCCCGCGGCAGACGCCGATCAGGGTCGAGAAACTGGCCGCTCGGATCGCCGGAGCGGGGCCCGGCTGCGCGGCCTTTGCGCAAAAGCTGATCGACACTCGCGGCGCGATCGCTCTGCGCGCGCTCTATGGGATGCTGGACCTGCTGCGCCGCTACGGAGCCGACGACGTCGACCAGGCATGTGCGTTTGCGGCACGATCGGGGATCTCGAGCTTTCGGTTCGTTCGAACATATCTCCAGCACCACGCAACGCCGCTGAAACTCAAAGGTGAGCATCACATCATTCCGGAGATCGCGATCTACACAACGCACTTCGCCACCGTTACGCAAGGAGCAACCCCATGACCAACGACGAACTCGACCGCGCTCTGCGGCAACTGCGCATGAGCGGCATGGCCGACGCCGTTCCGATCCGAACGCAGCAGGCCCGTGCTGAGAACCTCGGCCCGCTCGATTTCATCAGCTTACTCGTGCACGATGAGCTGCAGCGGCGGCGGGATCGACTCATCGAGCGCCGCGTCAAGGCCGCCGGCTTTCGCGACCAGAGAACGCTCGACACGTTCGACTGGAAATTCAACACGCTCGATCGCGCGCTCATCTTCGAACTGGCCAACGGGCGCTTTATCGAACAACACGAGGACGTTCTGTTACTCGGCAACGCCGGCGTTGGGAAAAGCCATATCGCGCAGGCGATCGGCATGGCCGCTATTCATGCTGGTTTCCGCGTATTGTACCGCGAGGCGCACGCGCTCTTCGAAGACTTCCTTCTCGCTGGCGCGACCGGCGAGCGCGGCACCGCGATCGCGACCTTTAGCGAGATACCCTTGCTCATCATCGACGACTTGGGGATGCGCAAACTCCCCGCCAACGCAGCCGAGGATTTGCTCGAAATCGTCATGCGACGCTACGAGCGAGCATCGACGATTCTGACCTCGAACCGACCGCTCGACGATTGGCCTAAGCTCTTCGGCGACACGCCCGCCGTTGCGGCCTTTCTCGACCGGCTAATGCATCATTCGCATCTGATCGAGATTCGCGGCAAGAGTTATCGGCTCCACGAGCACAGCATCGCGGCCCGCCACCGGAAGGCAAAGGCGAGCGCGTAGCCAACGATTGCGACAAACATCACTCAGCCCGAGGCGTGCGGTTTTCAACTGCCCACGGGTGTGCGGTTTTGAGCTGCCCCCTGAGGCGGTCCATCTCTGGAAGAAGAAATACGGGACGCTCGGCACGCCCGAGCGTCGCGAGATGAACGAGCTGCGTGACGAGAACACGCGACTCAAGCGTCTGGTAGCCGATCTCACCCTCGACAAGCTGATGCTCCAGGATGTGCTCTCAAGGAAGCTCTGAAGCCGGCCAAGCAGCGCGTCCTAGCCGGCGAACTCCAAGCAGAGTACGGCGTGAGCCAACGGCACGTCTGCGAAGCGCTGCGGTTCAATCGGAAATCAATCCAGTACAAGCCGAAGACCAGCGCCGTCAAAGAAGTGCTGCGCGGCCGCATCAAAGAGCTAGCGCAGGCGCGCGTGCGATATGGGTATCGACGGATCCACGTGTTGCTTCGCCGCGAGGGTTGGAAGGTCAATCCAAAGCGCATTGCTCGGCTATACCGCCAAGAAGGCCTGAGTTTGCGGGCAAAGGGTCCGAAGCGACGTAGCCGGTCCGCGGTTCAGCGCGTTCGAATTGCCGCGACGCAGGCGAACCATGTGTGGAGCATGGACTTCATGCATGATGGGCTGATGGGTGAAGATCGTAAGACGTTCCGCCTGCTGACGATCGTCGACATTTTCACGCGCGAATGCCTTGCGCCCGAAGTCGCGAAGGGCTTCAGCGCTCGAGATGTCGTCGGTGTTCTAACACGGCTTGTCAGCCGGCGAGGGGCGCCGATCGCCATCCGCTGCGATCAAGGCACGGAGTTCACGGCGGAAGCGCTCGACCAACGGGCGTACAATAACCGCATCGAGCTCGACTTCTCACGTCCTGGAAAGCCAACCGACAACGCCTTCGCCGAGGCGTTCAACGCGAGTGTCCGCAAAGAGTTGCTCAACACGTCCTGGTTTGATACGTTAGAAACGGCCCGTCGAGCGGCGCGGTCGTGGCGACGAGAATACAACGAGGTTCGCCCACACCGGTCGCTGGCCAACGAAACGCCGCAAGCCTTTGCCCTATCGGAAAAGCGGCGAAATGAACCCCAAGAGCCACAAAGCCCGTTGGCGTAACGAATGGGGCACCTCCACATATGCGATCTATCCCTGCAGTTGCTGTCTTTTTGCGTCTAAGAACTCAAGCGTACTTTCAAACTCCAACCACTGCGCTGCATGTTCCAGCTCGCGAATCCCATGCCTACCGCAAATATACTTCGTACACGCAACTAGATGCGCATAGACCCCCATGTTCTCCGCTTCAGCCTGCATTTGCGACAGTAAGCAATCCAAGAGGCGCTCCTCGCCACGCCTCCAGTGAACTAGGGCTACAGCCTGTAATGCGAAGAGCCGGCCAGCTCTATATCCAGCCCTATCCTGGACTTGCAACGCTCGGGCCGCTGTAGCAAGAGCATCGGAAATACGGTCCAGCATCAACTCGGAAATCGCCATGGCCGCCAATGCTTTGCCTGCCTCAATAGGTGCGCCTACAGCTTCATTAGCTTGAACAGCAGATAGCGCCAAATCAAGTGCTTCCTGCGGCGCACGCCAACAGAGTGTTTCGACTCTATTGGTAAGCGCCTTCGCGATCATCGCCTCACAACTCGCAGCCTCCGCCGTATCAAGAGCGCTGCCATAGCATCCTAAGGCCGCCTCGTGAAGATGATTAAAGCGCCGATTATGACCTTTGAAGCGCCAGCACTCCGCAACCCAAATAGAGTCATCGCGCCGTTCTCGCAGTGCTTCATCGAAGATAGCATCCGCCTCCCGAAACCTGCCGCGGATCATCTCGATGTCGCCTAGCTGCCTGCGCGCTGCACAACGATTGCTAGCCCCAAGTGCGCCGTTGGCGGCGATATTCGCGATGTCCACATAGACCGCAGCTGCAGCGCCGTAATTCCCGAGAAGATGCGCGGTATGAGCGCTAAGGTATCTGTAAAGCGGCCGCCAATCCTGTAGACGATCTTCAAATTCGGCGAGCCTCGCGTAAGACCGCGACGCTTCCTCGAGCCGGCCCTCCTTGCGAAAGCAGTATGCTTGTAACAATAGCAGTCGCAAATCGATTTTTGAGGGGCCGACGGCGACCGAACCGCTGAACCTGCCCGCCAGATAGCTTTCAAGGACGCCGGCGACCCATATCCATCGGCCCGCCTCGATGCCGTCGAGAAGCGTTTCGACCACTGGTTCCCAGCGCGCCCTTTGATCGTCTGCGGCATGGAGTGGAAATCGCCGTAGAAGGCTCATGTAGGCCTCGGTAAGCCACATTTGTCTCTGAGCGTCGTTACCATGTTCCCGGGATTCCATCAGCTGCTCTTGGAGCGAGCGAACGACGCCGGCTAGAATAACAGACATCGGCCTAGCTGCCAGATGCATGGCAAACGTACTCTGCATTGCGTACAAGCCGAGTTGTGCGTCAACGACATCGCTATATGATATCGCACAGAATTCATCAAAAAGAGATAACGGCACAGGAAGATTCAAATTACGAACAATTGCCGCGAACAGCTCGCTGTCGAACTTGACTACGAGCGCTATTGCGCGAGCAGCGTGACGCATTCCTTGGTCCAGATGACTCAAGAAACGGTCGATCACATCGCCCTGATGCAGAGCAAAGTCCGCGGCCTTGACCGCGCTTCCATTAGCCTTCTCGATCAAATAAGTTGAGGCACATAAGTCAAGATAGAGCGGTACCCCGGCAGATACGCTAATGATGGCATCTCGAATGTCCGGTTCGAGCACTGGAATGCCCGTGAGGTACTGTTCCGCATCGGCGCGTGCCAAGGCGCCCAACAGGTGCTGCTCGAGTACTTCGTCCCATTCCGGGTTCCATTCGCTCCAGCGGATAAATTCACGTGAGCCGATTACGAATAGGGAGCGTTCGGATGCCCCAATGAGCTCTTGTACCCAGGCATCGAGCCGTTGCTTCGTGCTGTTGAATTGTTGCCTCTTGTGAAGGGCCTCAAATGAGTCTAGAAAGAGAACGGCGTGCGCATCGGTTAGGAGCAAACCGCGTGCGATGTCATCGGCAAGATAAAACGGAACCTTCATTACTAGATCCTCTTCAGAGAGCAAGTCTATGGTCTCAAACTCTTCTCTTAGCGAGGTGAGATGTTGTCGGACAAACGCATTTGCGCGCCCAGCAAGTTTGCGGAATAGTTTGAAGACGGGAATCACGCCTACGGCCTCAGCAGCAACGTCGATGGCGTCTAAGAGAAGGCTGTTCTCGCCGAGAAGTGACTTGTTCAGGTTTCGAAGCTCCTCTCCAGATAGCTGAAGCGCGCGCGCAACAGCGTACTCGAAGCGGTAGCACGGAATGCCTAACTGACGGCGAATCTCCAGAAGTAGGTCGATAGGGCTCCTGAGGAGCGGATTCTCGCAGTCCACGGACGCAAGACGGACGCCATGACGAGGGATGTTCTCTTTTAGCTCGTGTATTAGCGCTGACTTGCCGATGCCACCAGCGCCGTAAAACGTTAGCACTCTAAGGGAAGCCGTGCCATGTGTTATGGAAGCGAACAGGCGATTGAATGCTGCTTGCGCAGTCTCTCTGTCGGTAAACCGTTTGGTTGCCGGGTCCTTTAGAAGGCCTTTATACTTGCTTAACGTCATCGCGATGGCCGATCGTTCACTTTAGCGCATTGGGTGGCTGAGGCGTCTAGCAGTAGTCGGTGTCGAGGAATAGCCGAGTCGAGATTGGTGGCTTTGGATGAGTAATGTGAATGCAAGTCGCTGAACAGTCCGCGGTATCGGGTTACTGCGGGAGGAAGGCCAGCGTTAAGCGGATGTTTCTCTGTTAAGCCGTCGCGCCACGTAAGAGTGATAGATTCCTGAGAATGATCTAAGGTGACGTCGCAGTGTTCGTAGTAAAGCGTCGTTGTCTTAGAATTGACATTTAGGGTCCAACTCGTGTCGATGTGAACGATAAACCCTTCTGAAGGAGTCTTTCCGCTCAGAAGAGCGTTACCCGCGATTTGCGTACATGGTAATTCGCGCAGGCTGATCATCGTTGATGAGAGCATTACGAGAGTCGCATCGGCAAGAATCTCGTCAAGGACGGTTAATGCATTAATTCCGCTATCTAGCCAAGATCCACTCAGACTCTTCCCTGCGGCGAGGGCGTCACCGTTCGCGATATACGGATCGTAGAAGCGACAACTCACTGCTTTCAGAGAACCCAGGGTTGACTTCAGGTGCCTGCAGATCTGCTTCCATCGGAGGATTTCGACGCCAAAGGCGAAGTGAAACATCGCATAGATCGTGGCCGATTCATGAGCGGAGAGGCGCTCGAGTTCGGCAAGGTCGGCCGCATTAGAGACGAGCGGCTTCTCAACCGCTGTGCGGCGGCCGGCAGAAAGTGCCGTCTTAAGATGCTGGAAGTGCGTGTCCGTTGGCGATGAGATGACGATCACATCGGCCGGTGAAGAGTCGATCAAATGCTGAGCTGTACGATGCCTCGTGATAGACTGCGGGAGGGCTTGCATTCGGGCGACTTCTGGGTCGTAAGCATCGGTGATTTGGATCTGGGGCAAGAGTGATAGTGCACGCAGATAATACTCCGTAACCTTGCCTACGCCAAGCAACGCAATATTCATGATTCTCGTCGACCGGAGCCTTTCGAGTTCGACCGTGATTCGTGGTTGAGGACGCTAAGGGAGCAGCACGCTGGTCGAGTGCGAGTAAGCGGCGCTTCGCGGCGGGGGCATTCGGTTCCGGCCAGCCAATGCGAGGGCGAGCTTGTTGGGTTCAACCGAACATAGCCGAAGGTGGCAGTCGGGCCGTGAGCGCAGGCGATCAGGTCGTAGGGGCCAACGAGGTGCATGAGCTCAAGCGCCGGTTGTCGAGTCGCAACGACTAACGATTCTAGCACTGGGCGCTGTGCCAGTGGCCGAGCGCGAGGTAATCGAGGCGCCCGCGGGAGGCCGCGTCTAGGGGGATCGGAAATGAGCCGCGCTGCTCGCCTTCCGATGTCTCGATCGTGCCGGAGATCTGCAGTTCGCCGTGCGCGAGGCCGACGCGGATCGCTCCCGGCGGCGTGTCGTGGCCCGCGTACCATGCGGTCGGGTCCTCGGTGCTGTACTTCTTCAGGCAGGGAGACGCGAGCAGGACGCCGCCGCCGGGGAGGTCGTAGGCGCGCGGCTCGCGGATCGTCACGACGTTCGCTCCGTCCAGCGTCTGCCAGGCCGCGCCGGCGTACGGGCCGTCGAGCCCGCCCGGATCGTGATTGCCGGGGAGGATGTAGACCGGCATCTTCGCGCGCCGCAGCGCGCCCGCGACCTGCCCGATCTCGGCGGCGCGCGGCGTGCGCTCTTCGAACTGATCCCCGGCGACGAGGATGAAGTCCACCTGCTGCTGGTTGGCGACGTCGACGATCCGCTCGACGGTCCTCCGCCGCGCCTCGCGCACGGCGCCGGCCTTGTCGCCGGCCTGCAAGCACTTCATCCCGATTTGCCAGTCCGCGGTATGCAAGAACCTCAGGGGTGATCCTCCGTTGCCGATGCATGCACTGTTCCCGGGCTCTATATCGGGGCCGGGGGCGTGTCGTGCATCACCGTACGCCACGCACGCGTCGCACGGTTGACGTACGCATACCAGAGGTTATCGGCGGCAGCTTGTTCCGCATCGAGGAATTCTCGAAACGCCCGTTCTCGAGCGGTGTAGTGCGTAGTGCGAAAGAGAGTCTGCAGCCTCAATCTGGCGCGCGCGAATGTAGCGGCCCCAAGAACCGTTACTGCCAAGAGCGGATGTCTCTGCCGGCGGCATAGACGGGGCTGCCTCTGGTGCACTTCTGGTACACTTTCGGGCGTCGGAGCCGCCTCCAGCGCATTCCGCCGGATCGTCGCCCGATGATTGTCCCGGGCGGTCCGCCTGCCGAGCCAACTCAAGGGGCTGCTAGCCCAGGCACATGAGACCGCAACGGCTCTCGAAAGCGCTGGGCTAGAAAAACTTTGGCCTCTGCATTCGCAGAGGCCAAAGTCCCGGCTCTCCCGGGGGAACGACGTGATTGTACCACATCTCGGGCAACTGTCGGCGCTCGCCTACTCGCTTTTCTTTGGCGGTTAGATGCAACTCGCGAGTCGCCCTAGACCGATCGCGTGCAGCAGGGCGCGCCTAAGTTCATCGAGTGCCTCGTGGAGAGGCTGACGGTCGGAATGTACTTGCCGCGCACTCGCACGCGGTCGAGGCGCTCGAAACGGACATGTGCTAGCAGGTCCGCTTTCGCCCAAGTGTCGACGGGGCCGAAACAAGCATAGCTACCCGGCGGAAAATGAACGTGGATTGGCTTGATCGGCCTGGGCGGCGCCGTACTGACAGGGACTACCAACGCTATCGGTGCCCCGGCATTTCGCGGTGAAACGACGACAACACGCCGCAGCTTTACCATTTCCGGCGCGACATAACCCGCGAAGTCGCACATCCAGACTTCACCGGGCGATGGGATAATATTCGGTGGGAGCGACATCGATTTCTACTACGTTTCGTGCGAGGACCGCATCGCGCTTCCGCTAGGGCAGTATCTCATTGTTGAGGGTATTGCGACGAAGGAGGAACTGAACAAGTGCGAGATCGCGATTGAGCGGTGGCGCCTGCTTCGCGTCAGAGAAGGGCCCGCAATTCGTCGACGGTTAGGCCGGCGTCGTCTAGAATGGCGGCGGGCGTGCCGCGCTTGATCGTATCGCCACGGTGAACGTGGACCGTCGTGCGCCGGCCGTTTTCCGGATTCTCCGTGAAGTGTGCACTACCGCGAATGCGAATGACGACGAACCCTGCACGCTGGAGTGCGCGGACTAGCCTGCCGCCTTCGACGACTGGGAGCTTTTCGCTCATAGCGCAGCTACGCCGCGGGGGCGGGAAGTGTGACTGCCACGGCAGTCACGATATCTGACGGCGGAAGCGGCTCGCCGCGCTCGGTCATCACCTCAGCGTGAAGTTCGATCACCTCGCGAGCATTTGCGAGGCATTCCTCGACCGTCTCCCCTTGCGTATGTGCGCCCCGGAACGCGGGGATGTGGACCGAAAACCCACCTTCGGCCTCGGGCTCCAGCACGACTGCGTACGACCGTTCCAACGCCATCGTGGGAGGGTTCTCCTCCGGGATCCGCCATCCCAGCCATCATCGCGCGCGGGTCTAGGGGACGTGCTCCTGTGGTAGTGCGGCCCGGATCGCGGCGATCGACGCATCGGGTTCCGCGACCTCGATGATGAGCCGCACGTAGCTCTCATCGTGCAAGCGAATCGCAATCGCGCGTTCCGGGTCATGTACGTCCCAAAAGACGCGGCCTTCGTGCTCGTAAAACGTGCCGGCGATGACGACGCCGGGAAGGTTCGTTCCCGGCGCGCGCACGCCATGCCACCAGCCGCGCGCCTCGTCGGCTGCCCGGTCGACTCCGGCGATATGGGCGAGCGGCACGCGCAGCTCGCTCTTAAATGCCCAAAGCCGGTCGAACCCTTCGACGTGCACAAACAAATCGGGTCCGGCAATCTCGATCGTCGTCATGCCGCCACGTACCGTGAGAGTGCTGCGGAGTTACACGCTTACGCGCGCCCGGCAGAAGGCAAGTTCGCGGCGAGCAACGGTCCGCAAGCAGCGAGCACCGTCATGCGCACTCAGCGTTGGGCGGTCGTGCGGCGCGCGGGTTTCGAAGTGCCCGCCTTGCGAGGCTCGTACGCGGCGAGTTTCGCCATGGCGCCGGAGGCGGCGAAGAGCATCTCCCGCTCGCCTTCGCTGAGCGTCGCAGCCATCGCGCGTTCGAGCCACAGGCGCCGCGCTCGCAGGTCCGCGGCGAGGACGCGTTCCCCGTCCGGCGTCAGCGCTATTCGGTGCTCGCGCCGGTCTGCGTCGCTCAAGCTGCGTGCGATCCAACCTTTGCGCTCGAGATCGGCGATCGTGCGGGTGAGCGACTGCGGCGCCAGACGCTCTTCGGCGGCAAGACGCGTCGCTGGGATCGGCCCGAGCCGGTGCAGCGTTCCCAGGATAGCGAGTGCGGAGAGCCCGGCCGAGCCCTCGGGCCGTTCGGCGCGCAGGCGCCGCCCGAGCGAGAGGACGCTGCGCAGGAGCAAGGCTGCATGTTCGCGTTTCACGCTCGTCAAATAGTACGCATAGCGTAGTAAATCTTGCCGCGCCTGCAAGGATCGAGCGGGGTATCGGAGGGGAGTCGGGAGTGCGGTGAGCGGGAAGGCGCACGTGGCGGCGGCGCTTCGCTGGCAAGGCGAAGCGCGCGCGGAGCCTGCCGCCATCCTCGCGGCAGCGCTGGGGATGGCGGGGCCTGTCGCCGTAGGCGTCGCAACCGGTCAGGTCCCGCTCGGCTTGGCGGGCGCCGTCGGCGGGCTTGCCGTCGGCAACGCAAGCTTGGGGCCGAGCGCGAAGGCCCAGGTGCGGGAACTGGGTGCGGCGCTGGTGCCGGCCGCCTTAGCTGCAGTCGCGGCGGCGGCGATCGCCGCTCGCGGCACGTTGACGGATGGGCTGCTCGTGCTCTTGGCGTGCGCGGCGGCGATGGCCGGGGGATATAGCCGGCCGATGTCCGTCGCGACGACGCGCTTCATCCTCTTCCTGATCGTGACGATCAACGTCGCCGGCGCCGCACCGCAGCGCGTAGCGCTGCCGATCCTCATCGTGGCGGGCGCGTTGTGGACCGCGCTAGCGAGCCTCGCCCTCGGCGGCCTCGCGCGCTCGCTCGGATCGCGCGCGCCTGCCGCGCGTGGCGGCGAACCTGCGGCTGGCGACGCTGCGACGGCCGCGGGCGGCGGCGAGGCGCCGGCGGCGACGGCCGCCCAGGGGCTCGCACGTTGGAAGAAGACGTTGACCGGCGTTGCAAGCCGGAATTACACGCTACGGCTCGGGATCTGCTTGACGGTCGCCGGCATCTTGCGATCGATGTGGCCGGAGCACCACCTGTATTGGATCGCGCTCACCGCTGCGCTGCTCTGCGAACGGCGCGTCGAGGCGTTTCCGATCAAGACGACGCAACGCGCCTTCGGCACGGCGCTCGGCGTCATGCTCGCATACGCATTCGTCGCATGCAACGTCACCGGATGGGCCTTGGCCGGCGCAATCGGCATACTCGCAGGCTTACGGGCGTGGCTGCGCACGAAGAACTATCTCGCTTACGCGATTGCGATGACGCCGCTCATCATCCTAATCATGGATGCGGGGCGGCCGCTCGGCAGCGGCGTGCTGATGGATCGCCTCGTCGCGACGCTCATCGGCGCGGCCCTCGTCGTCTGCGTCAACCTGCTGATCGGCGGCCGATCATCCGCCCGCCAAACTGGCTCTTGACACGGAAGGCGCGCCCGGGGACGGCGCGCCGCTCACGTTTTCCCGTGAACGTCGTCCGCTCGGGGAGGCTGTGGATCTGGGCCGGCCGCCGGCGACGCGCCGCGGGCGGGTCGGATCGCGGCCGCGTTCGAATCGATCGGCATGGAGCACGAGCGTCCCGTCGCACTCGCGCTGGATGCCATGGGCGTCATCTTTCGCGACGCAGACGATGTCGCCGCTCTCCTCATTCCGTTCGTTGCGGCGCAAGGAGGGTCGAGGGACGCGGTCTTCGTGGAGGAGCGCTACCGCTCGGCGAGTCTCGGCGAGCTTACGGCAGAGGAGTTTTGGCAAGCGGTCGGGCTGGCGTCGGATCTGGAGAATGCGTACTTAGCGCAGCATCGCCTCAACGACGGTGCCGTCGCCTTTCTCGAGCAGAGCGGCGAGCTGTTTTCGCGTGTTTGCTGCGTGACGAACGACGTAAGCGAATGGTCGAAGAAGCTGCGACGGCGGTTTGGCCTCGACCGCGCAATCGAGCACTGGTTCGTCAGCGGCGAGATCGGCAGGCGCAAGCCGGATGCCGCAATCTACGAGCGCGCGCTGCGCGAGCTACGCGCGCCTGCGGAGCGCCTGCTCTTCGTTGACGACCGCCTGCGCAACGTGGAGGCCGCCGCCGCCCTCGGCATCTTCGGCGTCTTGTTCGGCCCGGAGGCGCGCAGCTCGGGATGGGACTACGCGGTGCGAGATTTCAACGAGCTTGCCGCGTTCTGCCGGCAATGGCGCCTCGGGGGAACGTGATGTCTACGCTCAAGAGACGCTCCGATGGGTGACGGTCCGGAGCGCAAGCGGGGTGGAGCGCGCTCGTGTTTCAACAAGAACGGATCGCCGAAGGCGGCCTTTGCGACGAAGAAGCTCGCCGAGCGCGCCATTCCGCGGACGAGCGTCAGGCTCGCGGCATACGCCTGCGCGCAGCATGGGTGGCACCTCGGCCACCGCTAGGCGTCGGCAGAGATCCAGGCCCGCGCCTGCGCGGCCCGCGCGTATGGCTGCACGATCGGGAGCCCCTGCACTGGTTCATTTCGTCGCCGAAACGTGCTAGATTCTCTTCGGATGCACTCTCTCTGAAAGGGTCGGCGTGGCGATGCAACTCCTAGAAGAAGGCCGGGCGGTCGAAGTTGTGGCCGAGGACGAAGAAGACGCCCAGAAATCGTGCACGTGCGGCTGTGCCTGCGGCAACGGCGGCGATGCAGTGCACGCCAACAATTTCGATCAAACTTCGGCGGTCACGGCGGTAACCTAGAGACTCCGTGAACCCCAGCGGCGGCGGTGCGCGTTCGCGGGCGGCGGACGCCGGGCCGTTCGTCAAGGTTTTCAAAACCGGCTCGCATCGTTACGTCTACGATGTGAGCCGTAATGCCCTGTTTCAAACGCGGGCCGCGACCGCAGCCGTCATCGAGGCCCTCGGCCAGGGCGTGAGCCCCGCCGAAGTCCACGCCCGGCTGCGGCCGCGCTATTCCCGCGACCAAGTCGCCCGCTCGCTGCGCGACGTGCGCCGCTGGAAGCGCAAGGGATACCTCTCCGGCCGCAGGCCTTTGGGCTTGCGCCTCGGTCTAACGCCGAGCGACCTTCAAGCGCAGATGGCGAGCGGCTTGCGTCAGCTGATCCTCGGCGTGACGGAGACGTGCAACCTGCGCTGCCGCTATTGCGTCTACAGCGGATCGTATCGGCACTTTCGGCAGCATCACGCAGCGAGCATGACGTTCGAGATCGCGAAGAAGGCGCTCGATTTCTTCTACGACCACGTCGCGCCGGGCGAACCGAACAGGATCTCTTTCTACGGCGGCGAGCCGCTCGTCAATCTCGCGCTGATCCGAGAATGCGTTGCGTATTACGACGAAAAGGCGCAAGGCCGCCGGATCGTCTACAACCTGACGACGAACGCGACGCTTTTGAAGGCCGAAGCGCGCCGCTTCCTCGCCGAGCACAACGTCGCCGTGCGCGTGAGCCTGGATGGGCCCGAGGAGATCCACGACACGAATCGCGTCTATCGCAACGGACGCGGCTCGTACGGCGCCGTCCGCGAGCATCTCGAGGCGCTCGCGCGCGAGTACCCGGCCTACTTTCGCGAGCGCGTCTCGTTCTGCTCGGTCGCCGGGGCGCCGTACAAACTCGCTCCCGTCCTCGAGTTCTTCGAGGGCGATCCGCTGTTCGCGGGGCTCACCGTCTCCGTGAACGGCGTGCGCCCGGTCGACACGTCGTATCTGGAGGAACACCCGCCCTCGTTCGACGGCGCGGAAATCGGGGCGCTCCGCCGCAGATACATCGCGAAGACGGTGAAGGGCGAGGATCCCGGGACGTACCTGCGCTCGCTCTTCGAATCGCGCTTGGCGGACATCGTGCAAAGGGGGGCGGGGAAGCCGATTCCCGAGTACCTCCATCCGAACAAGATCTGCATCCCCGGCGTTCGGCGGCTCTTCGTCGACAGCAGCGGGCGCTTCCAGGCCTGCGAGCGCTTCAACGAGACACTCTTCATCGGCGACGTGGAGCGCGGCTTCGACGCGACGAAGGTTGCGGGCCTCATCGACGACTACATCCGCATCAGCGAGGCCGACTGCCGCACGTGCTGGGCGGTCCGCCTCTGCCGAACGTGCTTCATCTCCGCGAACGGCGACGGCATCGACGGCGAGCACAAACGCAAGCACTGCGCGAACGAGCGCCGCGAGCTGGAAGCCGCGCTCAGCCTCTACTGCACGCTGATGGAGCGGAACCCCGACTGCCTCGACCGGCTCAAGGATCTCGTCTTCACCTGATGAGCTCCTAGGGCAGGGAGCCGAGGGGCCGGCCAGTCTTCAGCGACCGTCGTCGTCGTATGCTCGCCGCAGTGCGTTGATGTCGAGCTTCTCCATCTTGAGCATCGCTTCCATCGCGCGCTGCGCACGGACCCGGTCGTCGCCGCCCAAGAGTTCGCCGAGCCCTTGCGGCACGATGTTCCAGGGGATCCCGTACTTGTCTTTGAGCCATCCGCATTGGATCGTCGTGCCGCCCGCTGCGAGTTTGTCCCAGAGTGCGTCGACTTCGTCTTGCGTCTCGCAGCTGACGAACAGCGCTATCGGCGCTGGCCCTTCCGACCCGGCGGGCACGGTGCCGTTGAGTGCCATGAAGTCCTGTCCGTTCAGCTGGAATTCAACGACCATCGCCAAGTCTTCCGGGCCCGGCCCCGCCGCACCGTAGCGGGTGATGTTGTCGATGCGCGAATTCTTGAATAGAGAGACGTAGAAGCCCGTGGCTTCCTCCGCCTGGCGGTCAAACCACAGATACGGAATGATTTGCGGCATGGAACGGCCTCCGGAATTCGCGGCGCTATAGGTTTCGTACCCTCCTTTACGCAGGTTCGAGCGCGCCCGCCTTGTCGCCCGGCGAAGCGACGGCGTCCGCCGATGCGTGGTAGGATGGTTCCATGAGCTGGTCGATCGGCGTCGTCGGGCACATCGGCATCGCGGTTCGCGACCCGCAGAAGAGCGGCGCGTGGTGGCAGCAGATGATAGGGCTCCAGCATCGCTTCGACTTCGACGGCGGAACCGTGGTCGGCAACGATGCGGTCGATATCGCGCTCTTCACAGGCGAACCGCACCCCGAGTCGCTCGATCACATTTCCTTTCATTTGCAATCGATGGCGGAGCTGCGCGAAGCGCTCGCCGATCTCAAGGCAAAGGGCGTCGATCTCGAAGACCCCGGAGACGAGATCGGTCCGGAAGGGCCGGGCTCGCCGAACATGGGCCTATGGTTCCGCGACCCCGACGGCTACCGTTGGGAACTCTCCGTGCTCGCCTGACGGTAGCCGCAGAACCGCAGTAGCTCTGGGCACGCACGGACCGTACCGGGCTGAAAATACGTCGAGCACGATCAACAGCACGACGGGGCCGATTAGCGCAACGAGCAGGCGGGCATAGATCGAAGCCCACGATGCCGGATTTCGCGATTCGAAGAGCATCACGCGACGCTCGCTTCGCGCGCGCGGTTCGTTTGAACGGCCGTGGGCCTCGAGGCGGCCCCGGTGGACCGAGCGCAGGAGGTCCGCGAAGAACTCGATCGCTTTATCGAGCAGACGGAAGGGTCGCAGCGCCGCTGAGACTCGTCTGGCGCGTGAAATCAGCCGAAACTCACCATGGGTCGCGTCAAGTCAACCGGACGGCGCTCCGAGCTCCCCGGTAAGCAGCGGGCCGGATGGTTTCCCCGCAACGCCGCGCTTGGCAGAGCGAAAGCAACGATCGCAAAGCGTGCATCGTTGCATTCCACATCGCTACAGGTGCGGGTTTGAAGTGACGATTGGCGGGCAACGAGAGTGTACGGCGCTGCATCATCGCGCTGTGACTTTGAGAGGACCGGCACATGGCCACGGCAACGAAACAGAAGACGGAAGATTCCGACGCAATCGATCTGCTCATTGCAGATCACCGGGCGGTTCAGAAACTCTTTAGGGAGTTCGACAAGATCAAAGACGGCGGCCGCAAGAGCGAGAAAGAATCGATCGTGCTCGCCGCGTGCGAAGCGCTCACGATCCACGCGGCGATCGAGGAAGAGATCTTCTATCCGGCGGCGCGCAAGGCGATCGACCAGCCGGATCTGATGGATGAAGCGAAGGTCGAACATGCGGGCGCAAAGGCCCTGATCGCGCAACTCGAGGTGATGAAGGCCGGCGACGAGCTCTACGACGCGAAGTTCACGGTTCTCGCCGAACAGGTCAACGATCACATCAAGGAAGAGCAGGAAGAGATGTTTCCCTTGGTGCGCAAGTCGAAGCTCGATACGCGGGCGCTCGGCGCAAGACTGCACGAGCGCAAGATGGAACTCGAAGAAGATATGGCGAGCGACGAATCGGATGGGTCCTCGCAGAATACCGAGAGCGATGCCCGTCCGGCACGCTCGGCGAAAGCGACGGCCGGCTCGCAGCGCTCCGGCGGCAAGGCCCGCGCCTAGTCGCCGCTGCTCGCCGGGCGCGCGCCCGGGCCTGCCAAGATCTCGCGGATTTCGGTGGAGTCGGCCGTATGAAGCCAGCCGGAACGATCCTTGCGGTGCTCGGCCTGTGGCACGGTCTCGCCGCGATCCAGAACGTCTTCGACCTCCTCGCCGGGACCGGCGTGGCCCCCGGGCTGCGGCCGCTGGCATCCAAGAACCTCGCGCTCGTCGGGAAGCTCGCGGCGCCGTTGCATCCGCCGAAAGAGGCGCTCGTCGCCCTCGTCGCCGCCGCATCGGCGCTCGAGGCGGCGGCGTGCGCCTCTTTCAGCCGCGGAGCGCTTGAAGGCGGCGACGGGGACCTCGGCTTCACGTGTTCCCTCGCGCTCTTCGGCGCGTTCTTCCTTATCGACGACGCGTTCGACGACTACGACCTCGGCGCGAAGCACCGCGCCATCTTCACGCTCGTAGCCGCCGGATACGCTGCCGTGAAGGCGGCCGAGACGTGAAGGCGGTGCTCGTCGCGGGCGCCGCCGGCGGGATCGGCCAGAGCGTCGTTCGTGCGCTGCTGGCGAGCGGCGAGACGGCCGTCTTCGGAACTTCGCGCAGGGCACAGCGGCTCGCTGAGCTGTCAGCGCGCCTCGACGCGGAGCAACGCTCGCGTTTCACGCCGATCGAGGGAGACGCGGGCGACTTCGCGGGGGCCGCGAGGATCGTACAACAGACCGTGGCGCTCGGCGGGGTCGATGCCGGCGTCGCGATCCTCGGCCGCGGCTGGTGGACCGGAGGCCCGGTGCTCGACGCGGCACCCGGCGTGTGGACGTCGATCCTCGACGAGATGCTGACCGGCCATTTCGCCTTCGCGCGGGCGCTGATCCCGATGCTCGCGTCCCGCCCCGGTAGCCTCTATCTTTCGATCGGTGGCGGCGCGGCCTTCGCGCCGCTGCGCGACGCGGGCTTGGTCTCGATCGCCGCCGCAGGGCAACTCATGCTCACGCGAGTCTTGGCACGCGAACGCGGGCCGGCTCCGCCGCGGATTCTCGAACTCGTGGTCGACGGACCGGTCAACACGCGCGAATCGCGACAGTTCGCGGAACCGGCCTGGATACGCGACGACGACGTCGGGCGCGTCGTCACGGAGCTCGTTCTGCGCGGCGCGACAGCTTGGTCCCCGTCGCGGACGGATGGCCCTGTTATCGTAATGCACGGCCGCAGCGCAGGCGCGTCCATTCCAGGCACACGCTGTGAGCCCACGGCTTTGTAACCTGTCGAAGGGTGAGCTCGCCTCGAGCGTCTCTGACGGGTATCAGAGTCCCAGGGCGAGTGCGATGCGGCGCCGGAGGCTTGCGAGCTGTTCGGGAGTGACATGCGAAGGCGTGGGCTGAACGCGCTTCAACGAGACGCTCGTGACGTGATGGGCGAGCGCCCAGGAGGTGCCCTCCACTCCGTTCTGCGGCGTCGGATCGATGCGCTCCGCGAACGCGGGAAAGGCGAGCCCCTCGTCGCGGGTGAGCGGCACCACGAGCAAGTTCGGGTAGGCGCCCGGGAAGAGCTCGCTATCCTCCACGACGACGCTCGGCCGGATCTTCGAGGGTTCGCGCGGGACGGCGCCGGCGCGCCAGTCGACGAGGACGATCGCGCCTGCCGCGGGCCGGCTCACGGCAAGTCGCCGACGGGCGTCCCGTATTCCTCAAGCTCAGCAGCGGCAGCGGCCCCGGCGGCCAGGTACGAGACCACCCGCTCTCCGCCGGCTCGGATCGCCGCCCGCCGCAGACGCCTGGCTTCAGCCTCCGCAAGATCGCGCACGAACGAACTCAGCCCGACGCCCTGGGCGCGGGCTGCAGCCTCGAGGGTCTCACGGTCACGGTCTTCCAGCCGGATCGTCAATGTCGCAGCCATGCCATTAGTGTATCACAAGCGCGTGTTCGATAGCGTGGTACGATGACGTACGCCGACCGGAACTGGCCGGCGAAGCGGTGGGCAAATCGAAGGCTGAGCGCCCAAGTGGCGCTCGGCCAGGCGATTGCAGCCCGTGCCCGGCGTCGTAGCGGCGCCGGATCGGTGCGTTCCGCGAACGCGGGGAAGGAGAGCCCCTCGTCGCGCGGAGCGGCCTTGCGCGCTTTTCCGTTCAGGTTTCGATGTGGCCGTTCTCGAGCGTCCCGGTGAGCAGCCGGTACACCATGACGAAGTCGCCCTTGAAGCTGTTGAGCGGATCCTCGAACGTCTTGGGCTGGTTCTTCTCGAAAATCCAGTGCGAGGCGAACGCTGGTAGGTAACCGAGCGCGAGCGCCGGGAAAATCCATTTCGGCCGGCCCGTGAGCAGGCCGGTGAGCCCGACGGTCAAGCCGCTGAGGAGCCCGACCGCGTGGACCGCGCGCGTCCGCGGATCGGAGTGCGCCGCCAAATATTCGGGATAGAATTCTTCGAACGTCATCGGCATAGCTTCGCCGGCCGCGCGCGCGAGGTTCCCGCGGGCGCGAGCCGCGAGGGCGCGGCGGCGTTGGTGACGCGCGCGGGCACGTTTTTAACGAGCGGCGCCGGCCTTCAGGCGCTTGAGAACGTCGAGCATCGCCGGCGAGATATCGGTGTGATGATGCACGATCTTCCATGATCCGGCTTCGCGGCGATAGACGTTCGTTACGCGTTGCGCGATCGCCACGTTCTCGCCGGCGAACTCGGCCTGCCCTTGCTCCATCCCGACCTCGTACGCGATATCGCCGCCGACCTGGATACGTTGATCCTTCAAGTCGACGTGACCGTTCGAAGCGATCTTCGCGACTTGCTCGAACGACGTCCGCACGTCGTCCCAGCCCACCTCGCGGCCGCCGATCGGGTGCATCGTGGTGACCTCTGCGTCGTGCGCCCAGACCTCTCCGAGCGAAGTGGTGTCGCTATGGAGCATACGGTTCAGCGCTGCGTAGAATCGACGCGATGCCTCGCGGACTTCTTCATGTGCCGACATGTGTGTCGCTCCTTACGGCCGTGGGGTTTGTTTATTGGATTGCGTGAGGAGCGGCGCGTTCCACGAAGCGGCAGGGGCGTTCCTAGGAACGGCGCCTAGCGGTCGATTGGTCCTAACCCCCGCTCCGTTCCCGGCATGACCGAAGGATTGGCTTTCTGTGCCATGAGGCCAGCGCACCGTTGTGGCCAAGATGCGCCGAAACGCGAGATGTCATAGCGTGCCGCTCCTCGGCGCATCGGGCCTCGCGGCCTAGCTTCACGCGGGGATGCGCGGTTCCTCGGCGGCGAAGGTTTCCTCGTCGGGCGACGGCGCGCGCGGGAGAGCGAAGTCTTCCGCGATCAATCGCGCGGTCATCTTCGCCGACATCATGACCGCAGGCGTGCCGCCGCCGGGCTGCGTGTTTGCGCCGACGAGATAGAGGTTTGCAACGTCCTCGCTCCGATTGTGCGGGCGGAAGAAGGCGGATTGCAGCAGGCGCGGCTCGAGCCCGAACGCGTTGCCGAGCCGGCTGTTCAGCGTGCGCTCGAAATAGTCGGGCGTGAGGAAGCTCCGAAACACGAGGCGTTCGCGCAGGCGCGGAATGTAGCCGCGCTCGTCGAGGAGCGTGAGGATGCGCTCCGCGTACGGATCGCCGGTGCGTCCCCAGTCGATGCCGCTCCCGTTGTGCGGCACGGCGACGAGCGTATATGCGGCGTGATGCCCCGGTGGGGCCAAACTCGGATCGGTCAGCGTCGGGACGTGGAAGTACTGCAGCGGTTCGTCGCTGAGAACCTTGCGATCGAAGACGGCGCGCAGCTGCTCCACGTAGTTCCCGTCGAAGATCATGTTGTGGTGGCGCAAGTGCTCGGCGTCGCCGGGCTCGGCGCGAAAACCGAAATAGACGACGAGCAGTGATATCGAAGGCTCCGTCCGCTTCACGCGCGCGTCCGAATGGCGGCGCCGGTGCGCGCCGTCGATGAGGCCGTACGTGGCCGCATAGTCGCCGTTGGAGACGATCGCATCCGCCTGCAGGCGGCGTCCGTCGGCCAGGACGACGCCGCGCGCCCGCGGCTTTCTCCCGGCGGCGACGTCGATTCGCACGACCTCGCTCGAATGATGCAGCGTACCGCCGAGTTCCGTGAACTTGCGCACGAAGCCTCGCACGAGCGCGCCCGTGCCACCCATCGCGAAATGCACGCCCCAGGTCTTTTCGGCGAAGTGGATCATCGCGTAGGTCGCGGGGACGCGCAGCGGATTCCCGCCGACGAGCAAGGATTCGAAGCTGAACGCCGCGCGCAGTTTCTCGTCGCGCATATACTGCGAGACGAAGCCGTAGAGTGACTGCGTCGCGCGCACGCGGCCGAGATCGGGGAGGACGCGCAGCATCGATCCGGCGCTCCCGAAATGCGTGTGGCCGAGTTCGAGAAACGCCCGTTCGAAGATGATTCGCGCTGCCGCAAGGAAGCGCTCGTAGCCCGGGAGGTCGCGGGGTGAGGTGCGGGCGATCCAGGCGCGCGTGCGCGCCGCATCGCCGTCGAAATCGAAGAACGTGCCGTCGCCGAAGTGGATGCGGTAGAACGGCAGAACGGGAACGATCTTCACGTAGCGCGAGCTCGCAGGGCCGCCGCTCACGCCTTCCGTGATCCGCCGCGCCGCGCCGAGCGACTTGGGAAAATCCGGCCGTTCGAGCCACGGCGAGCCACGCTCCAAGGCAAAGAGTTCTTCGATCAGATGCGGCACCGTCAGCACCGTCGGCCCCATGTCGAAGGTGAAGCCGTCCGCGCGCAGCACGCCGGCGCGGCCGCCGGCATACGGCTGCTTCTCGACGATCGTCGTTTGTACGCCGAGGCTTTGGAGGCGAATGCCGAGTGCGAGCCCGCCGATTCCGGCGCCGATGACGATCGCTTTCATTTTTGATTTGCGCTCACGGCCGCTTAGATGTGCGCTCGCCGCGCTCGGTTCCGTCGTTGAGCAAACGTTCGCAGCGCTGCGCATCGCCGGCGTCGTGCCTCTTTCGCGCAACGGCATACGGCGCGATGAGTGAGCCGGACCCCATGATGCAATCCTGCGGCAGGCGAGGTATGATCCCGGCATGTCTATCGCCGTCGAGCGGCTCCATCGCATCACCACCGACGTGTACGAGCGCATGGCCGCGAGCGGCCTGTTGCCGGAACGCGGCGTCGAACTCGTGGACGGCCTCGTCGTCGAGATGAGCCCGAAGGGCGCCCGGCACGCTTATGCCGTCGACAGCCTCAACGCGCAGTTCGGCGACCAGCGGCGGGGGCGCTACGTCGTCAGCGCGGACAGCCTGAGTCTTCGTCTCGGCCCGCGCGATGAACCGGAGCCCGATATTGCGCTAGCTCGCACGACCCGAAGCTACGCGCGCGAATCGCCGCGGCCCGAAGAGATCGCGCTGATCGTGGAGGTTGCCGATTCGTCTCTCGCGTTCGATCTGGGCGAGAAACGCGCGAAGTATGCGGGCGCCGGGATCCCGGAGTACTGGGTCGTCGACTTGCAGGACGATGCCGTCCACGTGTTTCGGAATCCGCATGGCGAGGTCTACCTCGATCGCCATGCAGCGAAGCCGGGCGACGTCATCTCGCCGGCCGAGTACCCGGAGGTCGTCGTCGAGGTCGCGCTCGTCGTCGGGAACCTTTGACGAGGCATTCGGGCGGGCAAGTGCCTGGAGAATCACCGCACCGGCGCCGACCGTGCCGCCGGTGAGAGCAATGTCGTCTTCGGGGGATCGGATGCTTGCCTGGCGTGTGTCATTTGGCGTACAGTACCAGCTATGGCACCATCGAAGACCGGGCAGGCGCGGGTCGATTTTCGGGTTCCCGCGAGCGTCAAGGCGCGATTTCTCGAGGCGGCCGCCTATGAGACCGGCGGCGATCTCAGCGCGTTCTTGATCGCTGCAGCGTTGGAGCGCGCCGATCGCGTCCTTGCCCGGCGCGAAGTGCTGCAGATCGACGACTCGATGCGCGAGCGGTTCTACTCGGCGATGCTTGCGCCGCCGATCCCCAGCGAAGCGCTGCGGCAGTTTATCGCCGAAGAAGACGAGCGACTGCGGATCGTTGAGTAAGGCAGCCAAAGCGATTCGCATCGAGCCCCTGGGTCGGCAGCACGATCGAGGGGCTTTCGATTGCGGGGAACCGTCGGTGACGCGCCACCTCCAGACGGTCGCGCTGCAAGCCCAAGAGACGATGCGGGCCGCGACGAGAGTCGCGACCTCGGAGGACTCTTGCGAGCGGATCCTCGGGTACTGCACGCTGGTCGCGATCAAGATCGTCGATGCCGAACTGCCCGCGGATCTCGCCGGGCGTTTCAAATTGCGAAACCTCGCGAGCGGGGCCCCCGCGATTCTCCTCGCGCAACTTGGGGTCGACCGCTGCTGCACCGGCATCGGCCTCGGAAGGCTCCTGCTGCGCCAGGCGATGCGCCAAGCGGTCAGCGGCTCCATCGAGGTCGGCGGCGTCGCGCTGATCGTCGATGCCCTCAACCCCTGCGTGGCCGCCTGGTACGCCGGGGTCGTGCCGGATTTTCGCCCGCTCGCCGACGACGGACCGCGGCTAATCTTGCCGATGCGGACGCTCGTGGCCGCCCTGGGGCCCTCCCCGCCCCCCGCAGCCCTTGACCGCGGTTGACGGACCCTCTATAATAGCCGTCTATGCCCCTCGGTCGAAAATAAAGTAGCAAGCGGTCTATCCCGGCGGATGGCCGCTCGTTTTGCTTTCGGTGGTTCGGACTCCCTCGCGCCCGGCCTGCATGCCCGGCACGCGGCCCGAACCAAATGACCCGGACATATCGGCGCGGCGCCGCTCGCCGTGCGTCAGATCATAAGGAAACCACATAACTTGAATCTCCTAGACGTCAACAACTTCGATGCGATGCGAATCGGCCTCGCGAGCCCGGAACAGATCCGCGCTTGGTCGTTCGGCGAAGTCAAGAAGCCCGAGACGATCAACTACCGCACGCTGAAGCCCGAACGCGACGGCCTGTTCTGCGAGAAGATCTTCGGACCGACGAAAGACTGGGAGTGCCACTGCGGCAAGTACAAGCGGATCCGCTTCAAAGGCATGATCTGCGACCGTTGCGGCGTTGAGATCACGCGCGCGAAGGTCCGCCGCGAGCGCATGGGCCACATCGAACTCGCGACGCCCGTCACGCACATCTGGTACTTCAAGGGCGTGCCCTCGCGCATCGGCATCCTGCTCGATATGTCGCCGCGCCAGCTCGAGAAGGTGATCTATTTCGCCGCGTACGTGGTGATCGATCCCGGCCAGACCCCGCTGCAGCGCCGCGAGATCCTCAGCGAGCTGAAGTATCGCGAAGCGCGCGAGAAGTACGGCAACGTCTTCAAGGCCGGCATGGGCGCGGAAGCGATCCGCGAGCTGCTGCGCGATCTCAACCTCAAGAAGCTGCAAGAAGACCTGCGCAAGGAATTCAAAGAAACGACCGGCCAGAAGCGGATCAAGGCGATCAAGCGGCTCGAAGTCGTCGAGGCGTTCATCAACTCCGGCAACAAGCCCGAGTGGATGATCCTCTCCGCCGTCCCCGTGATCGCGCCGGAGCTGCGCCCGATGGTGCAACTCGACGGCGGCCGCTTCGCCACGAGCGATCTCAACGATCTCTACCGCCGCGTCATCAATCGCAACAACCGCCTCAAGCGGCTGCTCGAGCTTTCCGCGCCTGAGATCATCATCAAGAACGAAAAGCGGATGTTGCAGGAAGCCGTCGATGCCCTCATCGACAACGGCCGCCGCGGGCGCCCCGTCACGGGCCCGAACAACCGTCCGCTGAAGTCGCTCTCCGACATCCTCAAGGGCAAACAGGGCCGCTTCCGCCAGAACCTGCTCGGGAAGCGCGTCGACTACTCCGGCCGTTCGGTCATCGTCGTCGGCCCGAACCTCAAGCTGCACCAGTGCGGCCTGCCGAAAGAGATGGCGCTCGAGCTCTTCAAGCCGTTCGTGATGAAGAAGCTCGTCGACCGCAACCAAGCGCACAACATCAAGAGCGCGAAGCGCATGGTCGAACGCGTCCGTCCGGAAGTCTGGGACGTCCTCGACGAAGTGATTCGCGAGCACCCCGTCCTGCTCAATCGCGCCCCGACGCTTCACCGCCTCGGCATCCAGGCGTTCGAACCCGTGCTCGTCGAGGGGAAGGCGATCCACCTCCACCCGCTCGTCTGCACGCCGTACAACGCAGACTTCGACGGCGACCAGATGGCCGTCCACTTGCCGCTCTCTGCGGGCGCCCAGGCCGAGGCGCGCATCCTGATGCTCTCCTCGAACAACATCCTGCAGCCGAGCTTCGGCCAGCCGGTCTCGATCCCGACGCAAGACATGGTGCTCGGGCTCTATTACCTCACGTTCCAGAAGGACGAGTACAAGGGCCCGGCCCGCGGCGCGATCCACGACGACCACCTCGACGCCGCGCTCACGACGGGCCACCACAACATCAAGCAGACCGAGGGCGAACGCGAAAAGCTCGCGACGTTCCACGATCCTCGCGCCTCGATCCTAGCGTTCGAGCACAAGCAGATCGCGCTCCAGCAGTGGATCTTGGTCCGCATGAACAACGAGCTCGTCCGCACGACCGTCGGGCGCGTGATCTTCAACGAGGCCTTCCCCAAGCACTGGGGCGAGGCGTACCGCAACCTGACGATCGATAAATCGGCGCTCAAGAAGTTGATCACGGAGTGCTACCGCCGGCACGGCAACGCTGAGACGGCGGAGTTCCTCGACGCGATCAAGTCGCTCGGGTTCCGTTTTGCCACGCAATCCGGCACGACGGTCTCCATCAACGATATCGTGGTCCCCGACGAGAAGTACAAGATCCTCGACACGGCCCAGGCCGAAGTCGACAAGCTCGGCGACTTCTTCGATCAGGGCTTCATGTCGGGCGACGAACAGTACAACCGGACGATCGAGATCTGGTCGAAGGCGTCGGAAGACGTCACGGCCGCGATGCAGGCCGCGCAGAATCCGCTCAACCCCGTCTTCATGATGGCGACCTCAGGAGCGCGCGGTTCGATCTCGCAGGTCAAGCAACTCGGCGGCATGCGCGGACTCATGTCCGACCCGTCGGGGCGCATCCTGGAGATCCCGGTCAAGGCCTCTCTCAAAGAAGGCCTGACCGTTCTCGAGTACTTCATCTCGACGCACGGCGCTCGCAAGGGCCTCGCCGACACGGCGCTGCGCACCGCGGACTCCGGCTACCTCACGCGCCGTCTGGTCGACGTGGCGCAGGACGTCATCGTGCGCGAAGACGATTGCGGCACGGCGAACGGGATCACCGTCAGCGACATCACGGTCGGCAAGGAAACGATCGAGCCGTTGCTCGACCGGATCATCGGCCGCCGCGCGCTCGAGGACATCAAAGATCCCGAGAAGCCGAAGACCAAGCTCGTCCAGCGCGACGACGAGATCGACGAAGAGAAGGGCAGGGTGCTCATCGCCGCGGGGATCAAGGAAGTCAAGATCCGCTCCGTCCTCGCATGCCAAGCGAAGTACGGCGTCTGCGCGATGTGCTACGGCCGCAATCTCGCAACGGGCAAGCGCGTCGATATCGGCGAGGCGGTCGGCATCATCGCCGCGCAGTCGATCGGCGAACCGGGGACGCAGCTCACGCTGCGTACCTTCCACACCGGCGGCGTTGCAACCGAGGACATCATCACCGGTCTCCCGCGCGTCGAGGAAATCTTCGAAGCGCGCAAGCCGAAGGGGCAAGCGGCGATCACGGAAGTCGCCGGCGTCGTGCGCATCGGCGAAGAGAAGAACAAGCGCATCGCGATCGTCACCGACGCGACGGGCGAGGAGCACGTCTACGACGTCCCGCACGGCACGCATCTCGCCGTCGCCGACGGGCAGACGGTCGCACCCGGCGACCAGCTCAACGAAGGCTCGCTCAACCCGCACGACATCTTGCGGATCAAGGGCGAGACGGCGCTGCAGAACTACCTCGTGCAGGAAGTCCAGAAGGTCTACCGCTCGCAAGGCGTCGACATCAACGACAAGCACATCGAAGTCATCGTGCGCTCGATGCTGCGCAAGGTGAAGATCGTCGACGGGGGCGATACCCGGATGCTGCCGGGCCAGCTGATCGAATCGGCCGTCTTCGCGGAAGAGAACGAGAAGATGGCCGCCGACGGCAAGAAGAAGGCCGAGGCCTCACCGGTCCTGCTCGGCGTCACGAAGGCGTCGCTCGCGACGGAGTCGTTCCTCTCGGCGGCGAGCTTCCAGGAGACCACGCGCGTCCTCACGGACGCCGCGATCAAGGGCAAGCACGATCCGCTCCTCGGGCTCAAGGAAAACGTCATCATCGGCAAGCTGATCCCCGCGGGGACCGGGATGACGCGCTACCGCAACATCACGATCCAGCCCGAAGGGCAAGATCTCGACGAGGACGGCCGTCCGCTCGGCGCCGTCATCGAATACATGGACGAGCCGGAACCGATCGGCGCGTACCAGGGCTCGAAGATCATCAGCGGGTTCACGGACCGCCGTCCCCCGCTCGAACAGACCGTGCAGTACGAAGGCGATTACGCCGACGACGTCGCCGTGGTAGCGCCGCCGAAATCGACCCAGTACCACCCCAAAGGCATCAACCCCGAAGACCTCTAGCAGGCGACGGCGCCCGCATCGCGACGATGCGGGCGCCGCTCCGTCAGACGCCCTCGAGCACGTGCAGCAGGAACGCTAGGTCGTCGGCTGCGTCGGCGATCAGCTTGCTCGTCGGCTTGCCGGCCCCGTGCCCGCCGCGCATCTCGACCCGTAACAAGATCGGGGCGGGCCCGCTCTGCGCCGCTTGCAGCGCGGCGGCGAACTTGAAGCTGTGCGCGGGATAGACGCGATCGTCGCGTTCCGCCGTCGTGATCAGCGTCGCGGGGTACGCCTGCCCCGGTTTGACGTTGTGGAGCGGGGAATAGGCGTAGAGCGTTTGGAATTCGGCTTCGCTCGTATCCGCCGCGCCGTATTCGGGGATCCACGCGTGTCCGATCGTGAAGTGGTGGAAGCGGAGCATGTCCATCACGCCGACGGCCGGCATCGCGGCGCCGAAAAGCTCGGGGCGCTGCGTGAGGACCGCGCCGACGAGCAGGCCGCCGTTGCTCCCGCCCGCGATCGCGAGTTTTTCCGCCGACGTGTACCCCTCGGCGATCAGGTGCTCGGCGCAGGCGATGAAGTCGTCGAAGACGTTCTGCTTGCGATGCAGGATCCCGGCCTGATGCCAATCCTCGCCGTATTCCGCGCCCCCTCGCAAGTTGGCGACGACGAACACGCCGCCGCGTTCGAGCCACGCGATCCGCGCCGGCGAGAACGACGGCGTCAGCGAGATGTTGAACCCGCCGTAGCCGTAGAGGATCGTCTTCGCGTTCCCGTCGCGCGGCAGATCGCGCCGGTGCGTGACGAACATCGGAACGCGCGTGCCGTCCTTGCTCGTCGCGAACGTCTGATCCGTCACGAACAGCGAGGGATCGAAGGCGACCTGCGGGGCCGTGACCGGGAAGCTCTCCCCGCTCTCGATATCGTACCGCAGCACGCGCGAGGGCGTCGTGAAGCTCGCGAACGTGTAGAAGGCGTCGCGATCCTCGCGTTCGCCGTCGAACCCGCTCGCCGCGCCGATGCCCGGCAGCTCCACGTCGCGTTCGAAGCGGCCCTCGAGATCGAAGACGCGAATCTTCGTCGCCGCGTCCGAGAGGTAGTGCGCGAACAGCCGCCCGCCCGCGCTCGTCGTCCCTTCGAGCGCCATCTCGTCCTCGGCGACGATCTCCACGAGCTTCTCGGGAAAGGCCGGATCGACGGCGACGATCCGCCCGCGCGGCGCGTCGCGATCCGTTTGAAAGTACCAGCGCGAACCGTCGCTCTCGACGAAGCTGTACGCCGCGTCGCCTTCCGCGAAGAGCGGGCGCACCGTCCACGGGCGCTCGTCGAGCGCAATGTAGAACGTGCGGTTGCGCGGATCCGTCCCTTCGCGCGCGTCGACGATGCACCAGCGGCCGTCATTCGTGACCTGCGCGAAGAAGTTCCAAGTCGGCTCGTCCGGGCGTGCGTAGACGAGGACGTCCTCCGCTTGCGCCGTACCGAGCCGATGGAAGTATAACTTGTGCTCGCGATTCGCCGCTCTCAGCGCTTCGTGCGGCTGCGGCGGATCGAATGCGGAGTAGAAGAAGCCGGAGGAATCCCCGAGCCACGCCGCGCTCGAAAACTTGCTCCAGGCGATGGAATCGGGGAGGTCGACGGCCGTGCGCACGTCCCGTACGCGCCAGGTCAGCCAATCGCTGCCGCCGTCCTGCGTCCCGTACGCGAGCAAGTTTCCGTCGTGGCTGACGCTGAACGCGCCGAGCGAGACCGTCCCGTCGCCGGAGAACGCGTTCGGATCGAGGAGCGTGCGCGCCGCCGCCTCCGGCGCATCCGTCACGTAGAGCACGGATTGCTGCTGCAATCCCGAATTGCGGAGTTGGAAGCGGCGCCCGCCCTTGCGGAACGGCTCTCCGATGCGCTCGTAGTTCCACAATTCGGCGACGCGCGCGCGCAGGCTCGCGCGATCCGGCAGCGAGCGGAGGAAGGATTCGGTGAGCGCGGCCTGCGCCTCGAGCCAGGCGGTCGTCTCCGGAGCGTCGAGGTCTTCGAGGCTTCGATACGGATCGCCGACGAGCGTTCCGAAATAGTTCTCTACGACGTCGCTCGCGGGCGCCGGGGGATAGAGGAAGCTCGGTTTCAGCAGGGCGTCTCCTGATCGGCGAAGAGTCGCGGACCTCGCAAGACGGTTCCGATGCGAGCCCCATCCCGCCTGCCGAACGCAGGCTCCCCGCCGCGTCGTCCCGGCCCTCCCCGCCGCCCCGTCACGCCGGGCCCGGCGAAGTGCGAGCTTGCCGATCCTCTTCCCGGGCGAGGGCGACCATCTCGCGCATGCGGGGATGATCCCCCGGAACCGTTCGCTCCCATTCCTCGAACGGCGGCACCTCTTCGCGGATCAGGAAGAGCAGATAGTACGCGCTCACCTCTCCGAGAAACCGGAAGCGCCGTTTCAAATCGGCGCTGCGCTGCGCATACGAAGGAAAAGCGCGCACGTAGGCGGCGAAGCTCCCGTGTTCGCGTTCGAGCGCGAGCAGCTCGCGCGCGTTTTCAACCGTCGCCGCGATTTTCTTGCGCGTCCGCACGATCGCAGGGTCGGCCGAGATGCGCTCGACGTCGGCCTCGCCGAACGCGGCGACGCGCGCGGGATCGAAGCCCTCGAAGAGCCGTTCGTACGCGGGCCACTTCGATTCGATCAGCCTCCAACTCACGCCGGCTTGGAAGATCGCGCGTGACATGATCCGCAAGACGTCCGCAAGCGAGGCCGCCGCGATGCGGCGCGGGATCGCGATCGGATCAGCCTCCGCCCGAGGGTTCCGGGCTCGCGTGGCGCGGCGCCGCCGGCAGAGCGGACGCCGCTTCCGGCGCCCGCGGCGGCCGTGCGGGGAAGAACGCGAGCGCCGCGGGGAACAAACTCAGCCCGATCGCGGCGACCGCCGTCTCCCAGAGGCCGACGGAGACGCTCAGAACCATCGCCCAGATCACGTTCCCCGCGTACACGATGAACGGAAACCACGCCGCCGTCGAACGCAGGTCGTAGTCCCGGCGCCACGCGAGCCGGCCGATTCCGATGAACAGCAGCCCCGTGCCGAACCAGCCCACGAAATTGCGCAGCGGCATGCCGAAATACGCTCCGTGCTCGTGCCAGGTCCAGAAGTGGACCGAGGTCATGCGCGGGCTCGCCATCGCCGGATCGAGGACGAGATCCCACGCCGTCAGCAGCCACGCGCCGAAGATGATGCCGAGCGCGGTCGCCGCCTTGAGCCCGCGGGCCTGCGCGATCTTGGTGCCGAGCAGAAACGCCGCGAAGCCCATGTAGAACCACGAAAGCGGGATCGTGTACGGCACGCGCCCGAGCAGCTTGTAGCCCAGGAAATCCGCGTACTCGTAGCCGCCGAACGGCCATCCGGTCTTCGTCCCCGTCAACTCCGCCGCCGCCGAGATCGTCGTCGCCGCGATGAAGAACAGCAGCGTCGCGCGCGCTCCGATCACGTGCACGCCGAACGCGAGCATCGCGAGCGTCCCGGTCCAGATGTCGATCGCCCCGATGTTCTGGATCGACCACACGTAGACGGCTGCCGAAGTGGGATCGGCGGCGAACTGCGCGGGGTGCTGCATCGCAAATGTGATGCCGAAGATCGCCACGACCTTCACGATGACGTGGAGCGCGAAGAAGAAGACCGCTGCCGTCATCCGCTACGGCTCTCGTCGACGAGCGGCCGGCCGCGCCAGGTTGCCGAAGATTCGAATGCAGCGCTCGAGATCCGCACGAGGGCGGGGAGATCGGCGAGCGGCGAAAGCCAGTAGGTCGCCGGCGGCGCGAGGTACGCGCGGTGCATGCCGGCCAGTACGGCGAGGCGCAGCAACAGCAGCGCGGCATTCAGTCGGAAGAGCGGGGTCTTGCGGGCCTCGTTCCCCTCGATGAGGCCCGCCGCGACGATCGTCAGCGGCAGCGCCTGCACGAGAGCGACTTCCGCGAACTGCACGCCCAAGTCGAGCTTCGACGTCGTGTCGTCGCGCAGCGGAAGGGAACGCGGCCAGTTCTGCCAGGTCTCCTCCGCGCTCGCGTACATCTCGACGAACGCGAGGTCCCCCGCTTCGAAGAAGCCGACCTGAACGCCGCTCGCGACGAGGATTCGGGCGATCGTGAGGTCCTCGCAACGCGACGAACGCGCCGCGGCGACCGCTCCGGAACGCACGAGCGTCTCGCGCCGCGCGACGAAACATTGGCCGTTCGCCTGGACTTCCTCGGGTCGCGTCGCGACGGTTCCGGGGAGGCCCTGGCGATAGACGAGCGTCGCGAGCAGAGCCGGATGGACGATCGCATCGAGATCGTCGGCGGCGCGCTGCCGCGGGGCCGCGCTGAAGGCATCCATCGATTGGTGCCGCGCCGCGTGCTCGAGCAGCGAGGCGGTGAAGTCCGGGGCCACGCGCACGTCGGCGTCGATGAAGATCACCCATTCCGAAGCTTGGTCGCTGGCTTGGAGGCCCGCTTGCAGCCCCCAGGCCTTGCCGTTCCAATCCTCCGGTGCCCGCCCCGCGCGAACGAGGCGCAGGCGCGGGTCGCGCCGGGCGTACCGGGCGACGATATCGGTCGTTCCGTCGGTCGAACCGCCGTCGACGACGAGGATCTCTCGAACCCAAGGACCCTGTTCGAGAAGGCCTTCGAGGCACGCCGCAAGGCGTAGATGTTCGTTGAGGACCGGGACGACGACGCTCGCGGTCGCCGGCAGGGCGGGACGGTCGACGGAGACGATTCGATCGCCGGCGCCGGTGCGCAGCATGCGCAGGCCGACGCGGGAGCCAAGCAATGCTTGTCCGAGGGCGAAAAGGGTGGCCAATGGATTCTGGAACAGGGGACAGCCTCGCAGTCAGAGTCGTGAGCGTCCATAACTTTGGACCGGCGCCCTCCACTCCCTATGACGCCGCAATCGCGCGTTTTGAGCGCATACGGGAGCAAGAAGCGCTCGAGCCCGAGCTGGGTGAACCTTCTCAGCTGCTCGCGCACGAGCGGCCCACGCCGAAAGCCTTCGTTCTCATCCACGGTTTGACGGCGAGTCCGCCGCAGGTCGCGGCGATCGCGGACCGCCTGTTCGAACGCGGTGCGAACGTTTTCATCCCGCGGCTGCCGCGCCACGGCTACGCCGATCGCATGAGCAGGGCGCTCGCGGACCTGGAGGCCGCGGAATTGACGGCGTTCGGAGCAGACGTCGCGTCGATCGGCGCAGGCCTCGGCGAACGCGTGACGATCGCCGGCTTCTCCGTCGGCGGGCTCATCGCCATGTGGATCGCGCAGCACTATCCCTTCGACCGGGCCGTGGCGATCGCGCCGTTCTTCGGAACGCGTTGGGTCCCGCACCGCTTGGCGCCGAACGTGATGCGCGCCGTCCTCGCGCTTCCGAACGCGTTCCTGTGGTGGAACCCGATCCTGCGCGAACGGCACGGTCCGAGCCACGGCTATCCGCGCTTCGCCACGCACGCCGTCGCGCGCGTCTACTCGCTCGTCTTCGAGCTGTTCGAAGACGCGCGCCGGCAGGCGCCTGCGACGCCCAACATCCTTTTCGTGCTGAACGCGAGCGAGATGACCGTGCACAACCGCAACGTGCGCCGCCTGGCGCACGCCTGGCGCACGCGCGGCAGCGCGAACGTCGCCGTCCACGTCTTACGCGGCCTGCCGCCCTCCCACGACATCGTCGAACCCCTCGGCAGCCCCCGCCTAGCCCGCCGCGTCCTCCCAACAATAGTAGCCCTCCTCGATCCCGAACCCACACCCTCATCGCCGCCGGCTACACCTCGCCGTCTTCATTGCTAGGAGCCATCCCATCATGCGTTCCCGTCGTTCGCGAATCGCGCGCCGCACGATGCGCGCCATGCCGTTCGCCGGAGTCATAGCCGCCGTCGTCTTCGCATGTGCCGCCGCGAGCCTGCTCGCCGGCTGCACGAAGGTCTCCTCGACGGATACCACTGCGGCGGCGAGCTCGAACCCCTGGACGAAGCACGGAACGCTGCGAATCGCAGGCCTTTCCGAGCCCGATTCGCTCAACCCGATCGTCGGGAACCAGCAGATCGATACCGACCTCTCGATGTTCTGGGGCGGCTATCTCTTCAACTGGAGCGACCGCGACGAATTCGTCCCCGAACTCGCGACGGACGTGCCCACGCTCGAAAATGGCGGCATCTCGAAGGACGGCAAGACGATCGTCTACCATCTCCGCCGTGGCGTGAAATGGCACGACGGCGCGCCCTTCGGCGCCGACGACGTGATCTTCACCTACCACGCGGTGATGAATCCGAAGAACAACATCCCGAGCCGCTCCGGCTACGACCTGATCGCGTCCATCGAGAAGCGAGACGATGCCACGCTCGCGGTCCACCTCAAGAAGGCCTGGTCGCCGTTCGTCTCCTCGTTCTTCACGATGTCCTCGACCTCGTACGCAATCTTGCCGAAACACGTGCTCGAAAAAGAGCCCGACCTCAATCGCGTCGCCTTCAACACGAAGCCGGTCGGCACGGGGCCCTTCATCGTCGATCGCTGGCAGCGCGGCTCGCACCTCGTTTTCCGGGCGAATCCCAACTATTGGCGCGGCCGCCCGAAGCTCGATCGCATCGAATACGAAACCGTCCCGGACGAGAACACGATCCTCACGCAGCTTCGCGCGCACGAGACGGATCTGGAGTTCAACGCGCCGACGACGCAGTACCCGAGCCTCACCGGCATTCCGGGCGTCAAGGTCACGCTCACGCCGTTCACGTCCTACACGCAGATCGCGTTCAACCTCAAGCGCCCGCTCGTCGCCGACGTCCGCGTGCGCCGCGCGCTCCGCTACGCGACCGATACGAAGACGCTCATCGAGAAGGTCGCGCACGGCGTCGCCATCCCCGGCGATTCGGACCAGCCGCCGTTCTCCTGGGCGCACAACGGCCATCTGCCGCAATTCGCGTTCGATCCGGCGAAGGCGCGCGCGCTGCTCGACGACGCCGGCTGGCGCCTCGGGCCCGACGGCGTCCGGGTCAAGGACGGGCGGCGGCTCTCATTATTGCTCACGAGCGCCGGCGGCTCGGCGACCGGTAAAGCGACGGCGATCCTCCTGCAGAGCTGGTGGCACGACGTCGGCGTCGAGACTCAAGTGAAGGATTACCAGACGGCGCTCTATTTCGCGACGTACGGGGAAGGCGGGATCGTGCAGACCGGCAAGTTCGACGTCGCGCTCTACGCCTGGATCAACGGGGTCGACCCGGATGACTCGACGCAGTTCATGTGCGACCAATTCCCGCCCGCGGGGCAGAACACGAACTGGTGGTGCAACCGCGAGGTCGACCGCGCCGAAGCGGCCGCGCTTGCCGCAAACGACCGCGCCGTCCGCAAAGCCGCCTACGACCGCATCCAGGAGCTCATGGTCGAAGACGTCCCGTTCATCACCCAGTGGTTCTCGCGCCGCGTCGACGCCTTCAACACCGACCTGAAGAGCTATCGCCCCGCCCACGCCGTCACGAACTTCTGGAACTCCTGGGAGTGGGAGATCTAACCTCGACTCAAGCGCGGAGCCGGTCGCAGCAGTGTGATGCGGCGTACAGCATCCCGGGAACGCCTGCCGAGACGCTTGCGTTGCCGATACCTGGGATATTATGGCGGATTGTGTGCCCGGGAGGTTTTCCTTGACAGCCCTCGACGCCGTGCTCGATGCCCTGCTCGAGGACGATCCGCCGCCGCATGTCGTCGCGATAGACGAGAAGGGCTTTCTCGTCCCCCTGCCGCCGTCCGTGCCGGTCCAGGAAGGCCGCCTGATCGAGGGACGAACGTCGGCTCTCGATCTCTTCATCGCAGCGGACGCTCAGGCGGTCATCGAGTGCTGGGAGTGCGCGCTCCGGGTCGGCCTATCGAACGAGAGGGTCCATCTCCTCGGTAACCCGAGCGATCCCGTCACGCTGCATTTCGTCGATGCGCGACACCGCTACGGCGTTCTTCTTGCTCTCCTCGTGGGCGTCAGGGCGACGGGCGCCCTCAGGGCGGGGGACGCGGGCGGGCTTCGGCCGCGCGTCTGGACGGCGAAGAAGAACAAACTCGCCGTCATCACCGAGGTGGATCCGGCGGTCCGCGAGATCCTCGGCTGGGATCCCGCGGAGATGATCGGCCGCCGGTCGCTCGAGTTCATCCACCCCGACGATCAGCCGCGCGCGATCTCGAATTTCCTCGCCATGCTGTCCTCGCGGAGCGGCGCGCATCGCGTTCGTTTGAGGCATAGGCACCGCAACGGCTCCTGGGTCTGGTTCGAATTCAGCAACGAAAACCTCTTGGACGATCCCGCGCAGCGTTGCGTTCGCTCCGAGATGGTGAACGTCTCGGATGAGATGGCGGCGCTCGAAGCGTTGCGTTCGAGCGAGCAACTCCTGCGCCGGCTCGCGGAAGCGCTGCCGCTCGGCGTCGTGCAGATCGACGGCGCCGGACGCGTGATCTATCGCAATCGGCGCCTCGGGACGATCGTCGGTAATGAATTCGCGACGACGATCGAGGAGCAACTCGCCGGCGTGATCCCGGCCGATGGCGAGACCTTGACGAAAGCGCTGCGTGCCGTCAGCGACGAGGGTCAGGACGGCGACATCGAGGTCACGCTGAGCCGGGACGGCGACGTTCGCTGTTGCAGCGTGAGTTTGCGGGCGCTCAAGAGCGAGAGGGGCGAGCCCAGCGGCGCCATCATCTGCATCGCCGACATCACGGAACGGACGCGGATGCGCGAGGAACTCGAAGTCCGCGCTACCTACGACGCGCTCACCGGGTGCCACAACCGGGCATCGATCCTCGCCGTCCTCGAGCGAACGATTCTGGAGGCGCGGTCCGCCGGCGGTTGTGGTCCGGCAGTTCTGTTCCGGCAGTTCTGTTCGTCGACTTGGATCAGTTCAAAGACGTCAACGACCGCTGGGGCCACGTCGCCGGCGACGAACTCCTGCGCCGGGTGAGCGAGCGTCTGATGGCCAGCGCGCGGAGCACCGACGTCGTGGGCAGATTCGGGGGCGACGAGTTCCTGATCGTGTGTCCGCGCGTCGCCGGCGTGGCGCAGGCGCTCGCGATCGGCGAACGCGTCGCCGCCGCACTCAGCGCGTCTATCGAACTCGGCGCGGCACAAATAGCGCAGAAGGCGAGCATCGGCGTCGCCTGGGTCAAAATTCCGGCGGATGCGGAGGCGCTGGTCGCGGCTGCGGACGCGGCGATGTACGATTCGAAGCGGGAAGCGCGAGGGCGCCCCGTCGTCGTCCACGCGGTGCCGCGCCCTTCTCCCCGGCTCCCGCAACCGGCCTGACCGCAAGCCCTGCGGCCGCGGCCGATCGTCCGGGCCGCGATCGCGCCGTGCATCGGCATGCTGCCTGACCCGCCCGCGCCCTGCGGCGGCTATGCCACGCTGTTGGCATAGCCGCGTCGTAGCCTAGTCTCGAGGGCCGGGAACCGGTCCGAAACGAGGACGGCCGATGTACGAGATTGCGAATGTGGAACCGGTCCTGCGCCCGGTGGCGCCGGACGGCACGATCGAACCGGGGGACGCGGTTTCCGAGGAGACGCGCTTCGGCCTCACCCCGCTCGGAGAGGCGTTCGTGGCGGGCTACCTAGCTCGCCGGTCACCCTGAACTCGTCGAAGGGCGGCGAGTTCGCATTGACGGTCGCCGTTCGTCCTTGCTATACTCCTGAGGTTCCGGCCCACCGGCGTGGTGGGGCCGGTTTTGTGTGCGCGTCCCATTTGGGGCCGCCGGTGAACCGGGAGACTGCGTGCCGACCATTAGCCAACTCGTCCGTAAAGGGCGCCAGAAGATCGAGAAAAAGGTGAAAGCACCTGCCCTGCGCGTCGCGCAGACGGGGCCGAAGCCGGGTCATCCCGACCTGCCCTTGCGCACGTTCGAGGTGACGGGGAATCCGTTCCGGCGCGGCGTGTGCACGCAAGTCAAGACGGTCACCCCCAAGAAGCCGAACTCGGCGCTCCGTAAGGTCGCGCGCGTGCGCTTGACCAACGGCGAAGAGGTCACGGCCTACATCCCCGGCGTCGGCCACAACCTGCAGGAGCACAGCGTCGTGCTGATCCGCGGCGGCCGCGTCAAGGATCTCCCCGGTATTCGTTATCACATCGTCCGCGGTACGCTCGATACCTCGGGCGTCGCCAATCGCAAGCAAGGCCGCTCGAAATACGGCGCCAAGCGCGGTAAGAAGTAGAGCGGAGGATCATCGATGCCACGTAAAGGTGCAGTTCCCAAGCGGCAGATTCTGCCGGACCCGCGTTTCAACTCGAAAGTTCTGGCTCGCTTCATCAATAAGGTGATGCTGGCGGGCAAGAAGTCGGTCGCCGAGCGGATCACGTACGATGCGCTCGCGATCGTGCAAGAGAAGCTGGGGCGCGATCCGATGGACATCTTCACGCAGGCGCTCGGCAACGCGATGCCGCTCGTCGAAGTGCGCCCCCGCCGCGTCGGCGGTGCGACCTATCAGGTCCCGATGGAAGTTCGGCCGGACCGTCGCCAGGCGATGGCGATGCGCTGGCTGATCAACTTCGCGCGCAAGCGTCCCGGCCGCTCGATGGAAGAGAAGCTTGCGAACGAGTTGATGGACGCGGCGAACAACGTCGGCGCGACGATCAAGAAGCGCGAAGACACGCACAAGATGGCCGACGCCAACAAAGCCTTCGCCCATTACCGTTGGTGACCTGAGATGGCTTTGAGAGAGTATCCGCTCGCTCGGACTCGCAACATCGGCATCGCCGCGCACATCGACGCGGGGAAGACGACGGCGACCGAGCGCATCCTGTTCTACACTGGCCGGACCCATAAGATCGGCGAAGTCCACGACGGCGCCGCGACGATGGACTGGATGGTGCAGGAGCAGGAACGCGGCATCACGATCACGTCGGCCGCCACGGCGTGCACCTGGCGCGACACGCGGATCAACATCATTGATACGCCAGGCCACGTGGACTTCACCGTCGAGGTCGAACGCTCGCTGCGCGTCCTCGACGGCCTCGTCGCGCTCTTCGACTCGGTCGCCGCCGTGCAGCCCCAATCGGAAACCGTCTGGCGCCAGGCGAACAAGTACAAAGTCCCTCGGATCATCTTCGTCAACAAGATGGACCGCATGGGGGCCGACTTCTTCAATTGCGTCGCGAAGATCCGCGAACGCCTCGGCGCGCGCGCCGTTCCGATCCAGGTGCCGATCGGCGCCGAGGATCAGTTCCAGGGCGTCGTCGACCTGTTCACGATGACCCGCGTCGTCTACACGGACGATCTGGGCTCCACGATGGCGAAGCCCGAACCCGTCGAGGGCGATCTGAAGGAAGTCGCCGAGAAGTGGCGCTTGGAGCTGATCGAGGCGATCGCCGAGCAAGACGATGCGCTCCTCGAGATGTACTTTGCGGGCGAAGAGATCCCGATCGACCGGCTCAAGACGGCGCTGCGCAAGGCGACGATCGCGGGCGACGTCCTCCCGATGCTCTGCGGTTCGGCCTTCAAGAACAAGGGCGTCCAGCCGTTGCTCGACGCGGTCGTCGATTTCTTGCCCTCGCCGCTCGAAGCGAAGCCGATCACCGGCATCGATCCGAAAACGGAACTCCAGATCGAGCGCAAGCCCGAGGACAACGAGCCGTTCGCGGCGCTCGCGTTCAAGATCGCGACCGATCCGTACGGCAACCTGACGTATTTCCGCGTGTACTCGGGGACGCTCGAGAAGGGCTCGTACGTCTATAACGCGCGCTCGGGGCGCAAGGAGCGCATCGGGCGCATCCTGCGCATGCACGCGAACCATCGCGAAGATATCGATGCGATCGGCGCCGGCGACATCGCCGCGGCCGTCGGCCTGAGCGATACCCGCACGGGCGACACGCTGTGCGACGAAAAGCAGCCGATCATCCTCGAGAACATCGTCTTCCCTGAACCGGTCATCTTCCAGGCGATCGAGCCGAAGACGAAGGCCGACCAGGATAAGCTCGGGACGGCCCTCTCGCGCCTCGCGCAAGAAGACCCGACGTTCCGCATGCGGACCGACGAAGAGACCCAGCAGACGATCATCGGCGGCATGGGCGAACTGCACTTGGAGATCATCATCGATCGCCTCAAGCGCGAGTTCAAGGTCGAAGCGAACGTCGGCAAGCCGCAGGTCGCCTACAAGGAAGCGATCACCAAGCAAGTCGAGAAGCAGGGCAAGTTCGTCCGGCAGACCGGCGGCAAAGGCCAGTACGGCGACGTGTGGCTGCGCTTGGAACCGGCCGACACGAACGCCGGCTACATCTTCGAATGGAAAGTCGTCGGCGGAACGATCCCCAAAGAGTTTCAGAAGCCGATCCAGGAAGGGATCCGCGAGGCCGCGCTCAGCGGAACCCTCGCGGGATACCCGGTCCTCGACTTCAAGGCGACCGTCTTCGACGGCAGCTTCCACGACGTCGACTCGTCGGAGATGGCGTTCAAGATCGCGGGCTCGATGGCGTTCAAGGAAGCGAACCGCGCCGCCGGTCCGATCTTGCTCGAACCGATCATGAAGGTCGAAGTGACGACGCCCCGGGATTACCTCGGCGCGATCAACGGAGATCTCAACCGGCGGCGCGGGATGATCCACGCCACCGAGGATGCTCCGGGCGGCGCGCAGGTGATCACCGCGAACGTCCCGCTTTCCGAGATGTTCGGGTATGCGACGGACATGCGTTCGGCGACGCAAGGCCGGGCGACGTACACGATGGAGTTCAGCCACTACGAGAAAGCGCCGAAGAACGTGACCGACGAGATCATCGCCAAGGCGCAAGGCAAGAAACCCGCGGCGTAACTGCAACCGCCGCCCCACACGAAGAAGCGCTGACGACGATTATAGCGCGGGGGTTCGTCAGCATAACAACTCGCGCAGTGATCCCAACCGGGTGAGAGTAAGGAAGTAACGCAAGAAGATGGCGAAGGCAAAGTTCGAGCGGAACAAACCGCACGTCAATATCGGAACGACCGGGCACGTCGACCACGGTAAGACGACGCTCACGGCGGCGATCATCAACTGTCTCGCCACCGAGAACTCCGCGATCGCGAAGAAGAGCGTCGACGATATCGACAACGCTCCCGAAGAAAAGGAACGCGGCATCACGATTGCGATCTCGCATCAAGAGTACGAGACCGCGAAGCGGCATTACGCGCACGTCGACTGTCCGGGCCACGCGGACTACATCAAGAACATGATCACGGGCGCGGCCCAGATGGACGGCGCGATCCTCGTCGTTTCCGCCACGGACGGCCCGATGCCTCAGACCCGCGAGCACATCCTCTTGATGCGCCAGGTCGGCGTGCCGTTCATCGTCGTGTTCTTGAATAAGGTCGACATGGTCGACGATCCCGAGTTGCTCGAGCTCGTCGAGATGGAAGTCCGCGAGCTGCTCACGCAGTACGAGTTCCCGGGCGACGACGTTCCGGTCATCAAGGGCTCGGCGCTGCGGGCGCTGCAGTCGAGCGGGAAGCGCGGCGATCCGGATGCGGATCCGATCTTCGAGCTCATGGATGCGGTCGACGTCTACATCCCGACCCCGTCGCGCGCGGTCGATAAGCCGTTCCTGATGCCGGTCGAAGACGTCTTCACGATCACCGGCCGCGGAACGGTCGGCACGGGCCGCGTCGAGCGCGGAAAGATCCGCGTCGGCGAGGAAGTCGAGATCGTCGGCCTGCAGGAAAAGGCGAAGAAGACCGTCGTCACCGGCATCGAGATGTTCCGCAAGCTCCTCGACGAGGGTCTCGCGGGCGACAACATCGGCGTGCTGCTCCGCGGCGTGGAACGCAACGACATCGAGCGCGGCCAAGTCCTCGCGAAGCCCGGCTCGATCAAGCCGCATCGCAAGTTCAAAGCCGAAGTCATCATCCTCTCGAAAGAAGAGGGTGGGCGGCACACGCCGTTCTTCGCGAACTACCGGCCGCAGTTCTACTTCCGCACCACGGACGTCACCGGGACGATCAAGCTGCCGGAAGGCGTCGAGATGGTCATGCCGGGCGACAACGTGCAGATGGAAGTCGAACTGATCACGCCCGTAGCGTGCGAAGAGGGCCTCCGCTTCGCCATCCGCGAGGGCGGCCGCACCGTCGGCGCCGGCGTAGTCACCGGCATCACCGGCGACTAGTCACCTCACCCCCAAATCCTCACCCGGAGCCCGTCGAAGGGCGAGCCCGCCGCCAACGTCACCCTGAGCCTCTCGATGGGCAAGCCTTCAGCTCAGGATGACGCGGCGGCCGGATCGGGATGACGGGGCGCAACCCATCGGGTAGCGAGGTTAGACAGAATCCTCGGCGCGCAGTATACTGACCTTTAGTTCTTTGACAATCGACGATGACGGCTCGGCCGGACGCAAGAGAAAGTTTGATTCACTATGGCTAAACAGAAGATTCGCATCCGCCTGAAGGCGTACGATCACAAGATTCTCGACCAATCCGCCGAGCGCATCGTCGAGACCGCGAAGCGGACGGGAGCGTTCGTCAGCGGCCCTGTTCCCCTGCCCACCGAGATCAATCGGTTCTGCGTGAACCGTTCGCCTCACGTCGATAAGAAGAGCCGCGAGCATTTCGAGATGCGCACGCACAAGCGGCTGATCGATATCCTCCAAGCCTCGCCGAAGACGATGGATGCATTGATGCATCTCGACCTTCCGGCCGGCGTCGATATCGAACTGAAGGCTTAGCTAGCGTTCGCCGGAAACGGCGTCGCGCTGCGGGGCGGAACGGACGCGATTCCGCCCCGTTTTCTTTGCGCGATAGAGCGCGCGGTCGGCCCGTCCGATGAAGCCGGGGGTAGCTTCCCCGAAGTTGCGGACGGCGACGCCGGCGCTGACCGTGATCCTCGCGGGCGGGGCGATTTCGGGCACAACGAGCGCGGCGATTTCGGCCCGAATCCGCTCGGCAAGCACCTCGTTCGTGGCGACGTTGCCTCCCACGGTGATGAGTGCGAATTCATCGCCTCCGAAGCGGACCGGGACGTCGGCGGCTCGGCTGTTCCGTGCGAGAACGCCTGCGGCCGCCGTCAATACGCGATCGCCGGCGAGGTGGCCGAAGCGATCGTTGATGTCCTTGAAGCGGTCGAGATCGAACATGATGATGCCGACCGGCTCGGTAGAGCCGCGGTCTTGGAGCGCGCAGAGATGCTTGAGCCGCTCGCTCATGTAGAGACGCGTGAACAAACCCGTCAGCGCATCCCGGATCGAGCGCTCGTAGATGCTCTCCCGGTCGAGTTCAAGAGAGCGCAGGAGCATTTCGCGTTCGACGGCGACCTGCAGGGGCAAACTGAGATGCGCGATCAACTCCTTCAGATCCGGCGTCGGGTCGAAGGGACGCGCGAGCCTGATGACCGCCGCCCCTTCGGCGGTGCGATCGGTTGGCGAGAAGAGCGGGACGATGAGGGCGGGCTCGCCCTGCGGGGCGTCGAGCGGCCAGGACGCATGGGCGAAGGCGGAGGCGTTGCGGGCCGTCCAGTCATCTTGCCGGGCCCCGAGGATGTCCGCGAGCGCCGCCGGTGCAGCGCCCTTTTCGCCGTGGTAGTGGTGCTCGGAGACGAGCGCGAGCGCTTCGGGCCACTCGAGGGCGGCGTAGAATTCCAAACTCTCGACCGGCAAGAAGCGACCGATGATGTCGCCCAAGCGAACGGCGATGTCGCGAAAGTCCCTGTGAAGGGTCAGCGTCTCGCCGATCTCCCGCAAGGCGGCATTGCGACGGCTGAGCCGCAGCATGTCGTTTGTCGAGTCCGCGAGCAGATAGAGCCCGCATTCGATCTCCTTGAGCTTTGCGATCATGTAAGGGACGAGTCGCTCCGGGATGATCGCGCCGTGTTGGGGCGCGATCTGCCGGATCGGCAGCACTTCGAGGTTGGAGAGCGTGTAACCGAGGATCGCGCGGCTCGGCATGTAGTGCTCGTGAAACGGGCGGAGCGATTCGAAGTGGCTTTCATCTTGCGCGTAGAGAGCCGGGCACTCGTCGCTGAAGCCGCCGAAGATGTCCGATGAAAACAGCGTCCCGGTCGTGGCGTCGAACGTCGCGAACGCTCCGGCGAAGTGGCAGTACGGCGTGAACGTGAAACGCAAGATCCTCCCGCCGAGATCGAGCTGCCAGTCGTGCTCGTCGACGCGCCAAAACGGCAGGTTCTTCAGCGCGTAATGCTTGAGGAGCGTTTCGGTGCGCCAGTGCGTGACGATCGCGGCATCCGGGCGCGTGACCGAGGCGTCGATCTCCGGCAGCGCCGCGGCGATGTCGGGGTCCTGATGGTGGCACAGGAAGTACTTGACGTTCTGCAAGCCGACGAGCGCTTCGACCTGACTGCGCGTCTCGGGCCACGTAATCAGCGAGCCGGGATCGATGAGGACCGACTGGTCGCCGTGTTCGATGAGGTAGGAATGGCACTGAAAGCTGTCGCCCGGAATGACGCGCCCGACCCACCAGGTTCTGGGCGCTATCTCGATCGGGCCGATCGCCGGTCTTTCGGAAGCGGGATCGGACGTTGCCGATGGCGGCTCGGTGCGCATAGTCTCACGCGTCCTTCGTTCCCCGGGGCCGAGCGAGAAGCTGGTCGTGGGAAGTATGCGGCCCGCGGGCGGCCGGGGCCTCCAATCGAGCAAGCGCCGTCCTTCCCTTGTAGGCGCGGCGGGGTTTCGCACGAATCACGGACCATGCCGATCCCATTGGATGTCGTCCACGAGCGTTCGTTTTCCGGGACGCGACGACGCATCTTCAACCTTCTTTCCGAGATGGGGACCTCCGGGGACGCCATCTGGCCGTATGCGTCGCAGCCCTTCATGCGCACGCCGGGCCCGCTCACGCCGGGGCGGACGGAGGAATGGCACAGCGGGTTGCACGCCGTGCTCGCCGAGGTCGTCCCCGAGGACCGCATCGTCTGGCAGATCGACAACGACGGGTTCGAAGGGACGCACGGCTTCTATCTCTCGAGCGACGGGAAGAAGACCCACATCACCCATCGCATCCACGCGACGCTCTCGGATACGGAGGGCCGCCTGCTGTGGAAGCGCCTGGACGACGTGCACGCGCGCACGATGGCGGCGCTCTTCGACAAGCTGGAACGAGTCCTCAAGCGCTAAGTCACTCCAGCTCGCGCGGCAGGTCGAGCGTCGCGACGAACGAGCGGAAGGCACGATCCGCGTGAGCCCGGTCGCCGGTCGCGAGCGCTTCGAGAAGGAGGCCGCGGGCCACCGCCGCGAGCAGGATCGACGTGCGCGCCGCGTCCTGCGCGCCGGCGCCCCCTTCCTGGAGGACGCTCGCGAACATATCGATCGAGTCGGCGATCAGGCGCGCGCCGGCCGCCCCGTAGCGCCGCCGGTCGCGCAGAGCCAACGCGTGTAACTCGAACGAGAAACGCAGAAACCGTTCGTGCCGCGGCGCGCTCAGGAAGAGCCATGCCCCCAGAATCTGCGAACGGAAATCGTACCCCGGCCGCCGCTCGAGCCAGGCCGCGAACAACCCGCGATAGCGGCGCTGGATTTCCTCGACGATCGCGGCGACGAGCCGCTCCTTCGAAGAGAAATGGTAGAGCAGCGTGCGGGGGCTCACGCCCAACGCCTGCGCGAACGGCCGCAGCGAGAGGTTACCGACGCCGCGCGCGAGGCACTGGTCGGCGGCCTTCGCCAACAGTCGCGGGCGCAATGCGGGATCGGCGGTGCGCGCCATCGCGCGAGCGTAGCATTTATGAAACAGATGTGTCAAGAATAAAGCGCAGGGGAAGCGTGCGGCCCGGCGTAGTTTCGGCGCACGATGAACCGTCTTGCCGCCACTAGCCTGCGAGCGCTCGCGTGCGCCCTCTGCATCGGAACGTTCGCCGTTCTGCAACCCGCCTTCGCCGCCGACAAGGGAACGTTTCGAGTCGGCTTGCTCAACCCGCTCACGGGTCCGTACGCCGCGCTCGGCGCGGACGTCAACGCGGGTTTTCAATACTACCTCGCCACGCACGGCAACCGTCTCGGCGGATTCGACGTCGCGGTGCGCACCGGCGACGAGGCGAATTCCACCGATGCGGCGCTTTCGAAAGCGCACGAGTTCATCGAGCAAGACAAGGTCAACGCGATCGTCGGGCTCGTCAACTCAGGGATCGCGTACGGCCTCTCCGACTACGTCGATCAGCAGAAGACTCCGCTCCTGATCACGGTCGCGGGCGCCGACGGCTTGACGCAAGCGAAAGCGAATCCGTCGGTCTTCCGGGTCTCGTACACGAGTTCGCAGGATGCGATGCCGCTCGGCGCATACGCGTGCAAGCAGCTTGGGAAGAAGACGGCGGCGATCGTCGGGTTGGATTATGCGTTCGGCTGGGAAGCCGCCGGCGGATTCGCCCGCACGTACACGGACGCGGGCTGCAAGATCGTGCAAGAGATCTACGCTCCGCTCGGCACGCAGGATTGGTCGCCGTTCGTGCAGCGGATCGACAAGAACGCGTCCGTCGTGTTCGCGGTGATCGCGGGCGCCGATGCGATCCGTTTCTTGGCCGCGGCCCGCGATTACGGCGTGAAGGCGGAGATCATCGGGCACGGCGCCCTGACCGACGAGCAGATTCTGCCCGCCGAGGGCGCGACCGCAAACGGAATCATCACGACGCTCCATTACGCGGCGACGCTTCCGACCAAAACGAACACCGCTTTCCGTCTGGGTTACGAGGGCGCGACGAACAAGAGCGTCTCGCAATACGTCGAGGACGGCTATGCGGCCGCGCAAGCCCTCGACGCGGCCCTCGCGCAACTCCCCGCCGGTCCCGTGCAAAGCCAGGCGTTCACGGCGGCGCTCCGCACGGTTCGGATCGACGCGCCGCGCGGTCCGTTGCACTTCGATCCGAAACAGCAAGCCGTGTACAACGTGTACGTCCGGCGCGTGCGCCAGGTCGGCGGAAAATACCGCAACGAAGTGATCGACACGTTTATCAACGTCTCGCAGTTCTGGCGGTACGATCAGAATGCATACCTCGCGTTCCCGCCGTACGCGAAGTTGAAGGGGACCTGGGCGAAGCCGTAGGCCCGCCGAGGGGGCGGGCGCCTAGGGCACGGCGATGATCACGGCGTTCCTCAGCGGCCTGGCTTACGGCATGCTGCTCTTCGTCGTCGCGCTCGGACTGACGCTCTCGTTCGGTCTGATGCGCGTCGTCAACTTGGCGCACGGCGCTTTCTACCTGCTCGGCGGATACTTGACGCTCGCGCTCATCGCGCGCGCGGGCCTGCCGTTCTGGTTCGCGGTCGCGCTGGGAGCGGCGGCGACGGCCGCGCTCGGCGCGCTGCTCGGAACGGCGCTGCTGCGGCGTTTCCCGGGGGACGAGATGGGGCAGATCGTCTTCACGCTCGGGATCGGTTACGTCGTCGGGGACGCATTGAGTTGGGCGTTCGGTGCCGATCCGCAGAGCGTCCCGCGCCCGCCCGGCCTCGAGGGGACGATCGCCCTGTTGGGCGGGCGCTTCCCGACGTACCGTCTCGCGCTGATCGGGTTCGGCGCGGTGCTGTTCGGTGCGCTCGAAGTGCTCTTCGTGCGGACGTGGCTCGGGCTCGCGATTCGCGCCGCCGTCGACGATCCCGCGATGGCCCGCTCCGTCGGCGTGCGCGTGACGTTCCTGTATACGGCGACGTTTGCCGCCGGGGCGGCGCTCGCCGCGCTCGCCGGGGGCGTCGGCGCTCCGCTGCTCGGGCTTTCCCCGTCCAGCGGCTTCGAGATCCTGATGCTCGCGCTCGTCGTCGTCGTCGCGGGCGGGCTCGGCTCGATCCGCGGCTCGTTCCTGTGCGCGCTCCTCGTCGGCCTCATCCAGCAGTTCGGCTCGCTCTATTTCCCCGGGCTCGCGCTGTTCCTGACGTTCGTCCCCGTTGCGCTGCTCCTCGCCGTGCGGCCGCGCGGCCTGTTCGGACATGCGTAGCGTCTACGCGCTCGCCGCGCTGGCCGTGGGGACGGCGTGCGCGCTCGTCCTCGCGCCGCCATTCGTGCAATTCGTGCTGACGCGGATGCTGATCGCCGCGATCTTCGCCGTGGGTTTCAACCTCGTCTACGGGTACGCGGGGATCGCCTCGCTCGGGCACGCGGCGTTCTACGCGCTCGGCGCGTACGCGGTCGCCTTGGCGAGCGCCGATTCCGGCGGGCTCGCGGCCGCCGCCGTCATCGCGTCGCCGCTCGGCGGCGCGGCGCTCGGAATCGTCTTCGCGTTCCTGACGCAGCGCACGCGCGGCATCTACACGCTCCTGCTCACGTTGATGCTCGCGCAGGGCCTCTGGGGGCTCGTCAGCCAGAACGTCGGCGTAACGGGGGGCGACAACGGGATCGCGGGGATCGCGCGCGCGCCCGTCCTTGCGGCGCCCGGCGCATTCGGCCTCGCCGTGCTCGTCGCGCTCGTCGTCGCGGCGCTGGCGGTGCAGCGCTTCGTCGATTCCCCGCCTGGGCTGATCGTCGTCGCGGGGCGCGAAAGCGAGCCGCGCGTCGCGGCGTTCGGGTTCTCGATCCTTTCGTACCGGGCGGCGGCGTTCGCGCTCTCGGGCGCGATCTGCGCGTTCGCCGGCGTGCTGCACGCGTACGCCGGCGGATCCGTCACGCCGCTGGTCGCGCATTGGTCGACGAGCGCCGCCGCGCTCGTCGCCGCGATCCTCGGGGGCCCCGCGTTCGTCCTCGGCCCCGCGCTCGGCGCCTCGAGCCTCGTCCTGCTCGAGACCGTCGCGTCGTCGCTGACGCAACGCTGGGAGACGTTCTACGGCCTCGCGCTGATTGCGACGATCGTCTTCGTCCCGCGCGGCCTCCTCGACGCGTTGAAATCGCACGCGCCCCCGGTTGCCCGCGAACCCGCCGAGCAGGCGCATCTCGCAGCAGCGCCGGCCGAGGAGCCCCGCGCCCTCGGCGAGCCGCTCCTCGAGCTGGCGAACGTCGAGGTCGCCTACGAGGGGACTCCGATCTTGCGCGACTGCTCGCTCGTCCTGCGGGCGGGGGAGCGCGTCGCGATCGTCGGGCCGAACGGTGCCGGGAAATCGACGCTGTTCGCCGCGATCTGCGGGGACGTCGCGCTCGACGGCGGGCGCATCCGTTTCGCCGGGAAGGACGTGAGCGCGGCCGGGGCCGACGCGCGCGCCCGCGCCGGGCTCGGGCGGACGTATCAGTTCGGCGCGGTCCCGCGCGCGCTCTCCGTCCGGGCCTTCCTCGAGCTCGCGCACCTCGCCCGCACCCGCCGGGACGCGTGGTCGTTCGCCCCGCTTGCCGGGATGCCGGGCCTGCAATCCGAGGTCGCGGCGACGCTGGAGAGGACCGGCCTCGGCGCGTACGCGGACGTTCCGATCGGCGAACTCTCGGCGGGCGCCCAACGCGTCGTCGAGATCGTGGGGGCGCTCGCCGCTGGCCCGCGCGTGCTCCTCCTCGACGAACCGACGGCCGGGCTCGACGAGGACGATCGCCGCCGCGTCGTCCGGTTGATCTCCGATCTCCCGCGAACGATCGGCATCCTCCTGATCGAACACGACCGCGACGTCGTCGCGAAGCTCGTCGACCGGGTCGGCGAACTCGCCGCCGGCCGCATCAAAGGGGAAGGCGAAGCCATTGCTCTCGGTCGTTGAGCTCGAAGCGGAGCCCGGCGGTCCGCGCTGCACGCTGGAAGTCGCCGCCGGCGAGATCGTCGCGCTGGAGGGTACGAGCGCGGCCCTCCTCTCGCCCGTCCTCGACGCGATCGCGGGGCACGCCGCCCCCGTGGCGGGCCGCGTCCGGCTCGACGGTCGCGACGTTACGACCTTCGAACCCGACGCCCGTGCCGCTTTGGGCCTCGGCTATGTGCCGCAAGGGCACCGGGTCTTCGCCTCGCTGCGCGTCGGCGAGCATCTCCGCCTCGCCGAGCGCCGGCGCGGCGCGCGGTCCCTCACCCGGCGCGACCTCGAAAGGGCGATCCCGCTGCTCGCCGAGCGCCGCGATCAGCTCGCGCGAACGCTCTCCGGCGGGGAGACGCAGCTCTTACTCCTTGCCCAGGCGCTCGCCGCCAACCCTGCCGTCCTGCTCTTGGACCAGCCGTTCGAAGGCCTCGACGCCGACGCGGTCGCAGTGGTGCGCGGCCTCCTGCGGGAACGCCGCGACGCCGGGGCGGCAATCCTCATCGCCGACGCCCGAGCGGCCGAAGTCGCCGCCCTCCCGCCCGACCGGACGGTGACGGTCTAGCGACCGACGATTGCGGGGCGGCCCCGAGCACCCTGCTAAGGCCCGAAGGCTTGGATTCCCGTCTGGGCTCGGCCGAGGATGAGGCCGTGGATGTCGTGCGTCCCTTCGTAGGTGTTCACGGATTCCAGATTCATCACGTGGCGGATCACGTGGTACTCGTCCGAGACGCCGTTTCCGCCATGCATATCGCGCGAGACGCGGGCGATCGCCAGGGCCTTCCCGCACGAATTGCGCTTGAGCATCGAGATCATCTCCGGCCGCGCGGAGCCCTCGTCCATGAGATGAGCGAGCCGCAGGACCGCCTGCAGCGCGAGCGTGATTTCCGTCTGCATGTCCGCGAGCTTGATCTGCACGAGCTGGGTCGCCGCCAGCGGCCGGCCGAACTGCTCGCGCTCGAGCGTATACGAACGCGCGGCGTGCCAACAGAATTCGGCCGCCCCGAGCGCGCCCCACGCGATCCCGTAGCGGGCCTTATTCAAGCACCCGAACGGGCCGCTCAGGCCCGAGGCCTTCGGCAAGAGCGCGTCGTCCGGGGCGAACACGTCGTTCATCGAGATCTCGCCCGTGCTCGAAGCGCGCAGGCTGAACTTCCCCTCGATCCTCGGAGCGGTCAGCCCCTCCATCCCCTTCTCCAGGATGAAGCCGCGGATCACGCCTTCGTCGTCCTTCGCCCAGACGATGAACACGTCGGCGATGGGAGAGTTCGTGATCCAGGTCTTGGCGCCGGAAATGCGATAGCCGCCGGGAACCTTCCGGGCGCGGGAGACCATGCTCCCGGGATCGGAGCCGTGGTCGGGCTCCGTGAGCCCGAAACACCCGACGATCTCCCCCGTCGCCAGCCGCGGCAGGTACTTCTGCCGTTGCTCCTCGGTGCCGTAGGCGTAGATCGGATGCATGACGAGGCTCGATTGCACGCTCAGCGCGGAGCGGTACCCCGAGTCGACCCGCTCGACCTCGCGGGCGATGAGCCCGTACGAAACGTGATTGACGCCGGCACAGCCGTACCCGTCGATCGTCGAGCCCAAGAACCCGAGCTCGCCGAATTCGTTCATGATCTCTCGGTCGAAACGCTCGTGCCGGTTCGCCTCCAGGACGCGCGGCATCAATTTCTCCTGGCAATACGCCCGTGCCGCATCCCGGATCATCCGCTCCTGATCGGTCAGCTGTTCTTCGAAGAGCAGCGGGTCGTCCCAATGAAAAGTACGGCGTTCGAGCGTGGTCACGAGTGCGTCCCTCTTCCTCTATGCATCCGGCTGTGCATCCGGCCGGGAAGGATATCCACGGTAGATACTATCACGCAGCAACGCCCTCCCTGGAAAGGCCCCCGCGTCTCCCGGCCGCCTGTCGCCCTGAGACCGTCGATGGGTGACCATCCGCGGTCTATTCTGCACCTCAGCCTGTCGAAGGCCGAGGTGGCCGCCGCCGCTCGACAGGTTCGGGGACCGACCACTAACTTACAAGCCGTCGGGCCCAACCGCCAGTTTAGCGTTGTTAGCGCAAAGCGCTGATGTCCGGCTTCTGCAAAGCAGAAATGTCCGGTTCAGGCTGTTGGGGAGGGTAGGCGGAAGGTCTTCCAAGGATGGTCGGCGGCGGGTTTCCGGACCTTCCTCGGGTCGGGGATGCGGCGGTCCAGGTGGGCGTTGAGGTCCTTTGCTCCCACGATCGGTGCGTTGCGAAGGAGCTTGCCTGCCTGCTCGGCGGCGAGGGTATGATCGCCGTGTCGAACGGTCATGCGTCCGTCGGGGTGGCGCCGGATGAGGATCCGTGAGCCCGCGGCGAGTTGGCGTCGGCTGTAGGGGTCGACGAGCTTGAAGCAGGCGTCGTCGAGCTGGAACATGAGGTTTCTCGTGACGACGCGTTCGTCGTGTCGGCACAAGATGTCGTCCAGGCGGAAACCCTCGATGCTGCGATGGACGTCCTCCGCGTCGGCGGCCGCAACGGCAAAACGCGTATTGTGATCCGCGATGAAGCGTGGCAGGAACGCATTGGCCTGTTCGATGGTCGCGATGCTCTCGAGGCGCATGCTCTTGATGAGGCGATCTTGGAAGGTTCGGTTGGCGCGCTCGATGCGGCCCTTAGCCTGCGGCGAGTTGGCGCAGATAAGTTCAATGTCGAGTTGGTCGAGAGCGCGGTGGAGTTGGGTGGTGATGGCGCTGTCGGTGCTCGAGCCGGAATACCGAAAAATGCTGTGTTTATCGGTGTATGCGGCGTGGAAGCGACCATAGTTTGCGAGATGAAGGGCGAGCAGCCGATAGTAACCCTCGGTCGTCTCGGCGAGCTCGAAGAGTCCGGCCGTCACGCGGCTGGTTGCGTCGTCGATGGCGAGCAACAAGGTGCAACTCGGGCCGCGTTCTTCAAACCACTCGTGCGGGGAGCCATCCATTTGCACGAGTTCTCCGAAGCGCGGGCGACGCCGCCGGAGCGGATGCACGTTGCGCCGGCGCTGTTTGGCCCTCCAGAGGTGTTGCTCGACGAGAAACGCCCGCAGCCACTCCCGGCTCACGGTAATCCCATCACGCTCGGCGAGGGTTTGGGCCAAGAACGTGGGTCCAAAGCCGCGATACTCCCCCCGATAGCGCTCGAGAACGGCCGCTCGGGTTTCATCGCCAACCCGATTGTTGGGGACGGCGCCGCGGCGTTTGGAGAGGACGCCTTGCGGCCCGTGACGCTCGAAGGCCCGGACGAGGCGCCTGACTTGTCGCTCGGAGATCCCGAGCTTCCTGGCCGCTTGGGCCTGGGTGAGAGCGCCGTCAGCGATTCGCTGGAGGGTCCGCAGACGGTCCTGTTCGGCAGGGGACATAACAAGCAGCTCCATCGGGGAGCCCCTTGGCCGGACCGGACATTTCTGCTTTGCACGGGACCGGACATCTGTGCTTTGCTCCTACACCGCCAGTTTAGCGTTTGACATCGGATACGTCCCCCTGGTATTCTTTGCAGGTTGCGGTCCAGGGCCGCGAGTGTGTTTTGTGCGCTCGCGGCGAAAGAAATACATCAACGCCAGGCTCCGTGGACTACAACTCGCGGAGCCGGACTCCTCAAGGGTGAGACGTCAATGAAGAACATCATCGGCCGGAAGGTCGGGATGACAAGCGTGTTCACCGCCGACGGGCGGTACGTTCCGGTTACGGTCATCGAGGCCGGGCCGTGCACCGTGCTGCAAAAGAAGACGGCGGATAGCGACGGCTACGAGGCGGTCGCGCTCGCTTTCGCGGACGTCAGACAGTCGCGGCTCACGAAGGCGCACGCCGGGCGGTTCAAGGCCGTCGGCATCGAGCCCAAGCGTTACATCCGCGAATTCCGCAGCGGCATCGAAGGCGTCGACGTCGGCACGACGGTCACGGTCGCAGGGTTCCTCGAAGGCGATCGCGTCGACGTGGTCGGCATCTCGAAGGGCCACGGCTTCGCCGGCGGCATCAAGCGCCACAACTTCAGCGGCGGCGGCCAGACGCACGGATCGATGATCCACCGGCAGCCCGCCTCCAACGGCGACACGAACGCCGGGCGCGTCGTGAAGGGCAGCCGCCGTCCCGGGCACTACGGCGTGGACCGCACGACGCATCAGAATCTCGAAGTGATCCGCGCCGACGCGGAACGCAACGTGCTGCTCGTGCGCGGGCCGGTCCCGGGCGCCAAGAACGGGATCGTCGTCATTTCGGCGACCGTGAAGCCGGCGAAGGTCGTCGCCGAGAAACCGGCGGCGAAGGCCGCGGCCGGAGGGAAGTAATGCCGAACGTCATCGATCCGACCGGCGCGACCGTCCGTCAAGAAGCCGTCCCTGCCGCATTCGCGGGCGACGTTTCCGGCAAGACGAACGTCATGTTCCGCGCGGTCTTCCGCGAACTCTCGAATCCGCGCGCCGGGACGCACTCGACGCTGCGCCGCGACGAAGTCTCCGGCGGCGGGCGTAAGCCGTGGAAACAGAAGGGGACCGGCCGCGCCCGCCAGGGTTCGACCCGTTCGCCGCAGTGGACCCACGGCGGCGTCGTCTTCGGTCCGAAGCCGCGCTCGTACGTCACCTCGCTGAACAAGAAGGAACGCCGGGCCGCGCTCCACGCCGCCCTCTCCGATCGATTCGGCTCGAACTCCGTGACGATTCTCGCGACGGAGAATTTCGCGCCGAAGAAGACGCGCGATCTCGTCGCGCTCCTGTTCGGCACCGCGAAGGCCGCGAAGACGGCGCCGCGCGTCCTCGTCGTGTACGCGGAGAGCGAGCAGCAAACGCTCGGCGAGCAACTCGTCCTCACCGGTCGCAACGTCCAGGCGGTGCGCGTGACGCACACGGGCGCGCTCGACGTCAAGGACGTCTTGGGCGCCGCTCACGTCGTGCTGACCGCGGCGGCGTTCCAGCAAATTTCCGACGCCTTCGCCGGCAAGAAAGCGAGCGCCTGATGGAAGCCAGAGACGTGATCATCGCTCCGCTCATCACCGAAAAGTCGATGGCGGGGCTGCCCCTCCAGCAGTACGCCTTCGAAGTCCACCGCGACGCGACGAAGACGCAGATCCGTCATGCGGTCGAGGCGATCTTCAAGGTGGACGTCGTCAAGATCAACACCGTCAACGTCGGCGGCAAGCTCAAGAACTTTGCGCGCAAGGGCAAGCGCTCGACCGGCAAGCAGCCGGATTGGAAGAAAGCCGTCGTCACTTTGAAGCCGGGCCAGAAGATCGAACTGGGCGGCGTCAACTACTTCGAGCAATAATCGCATGCCAGTTAAACGTTATCGACCGACAAGCGCAGGCCGGCGCTTCCTGACCGTGATGGACTTCTCGGAACTCACCAAGAAAGAGCCCGAGAAAGCGCTCGTCGAGGTCAAGAAGAAGCATTCGGGCCGGAACAACAACGGCCACATCACCGTCCGCCACAAAGGCGGCGGGTACCGCAAGCAGTATCGCATCGTCGATTTCAAGCGGACGAAGGATGCGATCCCGGCAAAGGTTGCGGCGATCGAATACGATCCGAACCGCTCGGCGCGGCTCGCGCTGCTGCATTATCGCGACGGCGAGAAGCGCTACATCCTCGCGCCGCTCGGCATCAAGGTCGGCGACGTCCTGGAATCCGGCCTCAAGGCCGATATCAAGACCGGCAACGCATTGCCGCTCTCGGCGATCCCGCTCGGTACCGTCGTCCACAACGTCGAGTTGCGGCCGGGGCAGGGCGGTAAGCTCGTGCGCAGTGCCGGCGGCTCCGCGCAGTTGATGGCGAAGGAAGGCGACTACGCGACGCTCCGCATGCCCTCGGGCGAGATGCGGAAGATCCTGCTCGTCTGCCGCGCGACGATCGGCCAACTCGGCAACGTCGATCACGAAAACGAAGTCGTCGGCAAAGCCGGGCGCCAGCGCCATCGGGGCAAGCGCCCCTCCGTGCGCGGCGTCGCGATGAACCCGGTCGACCATCCGCACGGCGGCGGCGAAGCCCGCTCGACCTCGGGCCGTCCTCCGACGACGCCTTGGGGTCAGATGACGATGGGTAAGAAGACGCGTCGCAACAAGCGCACGACGAAGATGATCGTCCGGCGCCGGAGCTCCAAGTAAGATGAAGGGTCGCAGCTAATGGGTCGCTCGCTCAAAAAGGGTCCGTTCGTCGCGGAACATCTTCTCGTCAAGGTCGAGAAGATGAATTCGACGCGCGAAAAGCGCGTGATCAAGACGTGGAGCCGTTCCTCGACGATCGTCCCGGCGATGGTGGGGCACACGATCTCGGTCCACAACGGGAAGGCGCACATCCCCGTCTTCGTGACGGAGAACATGGTCGGCCACAAGCTCGGCGAGTTCTCGCCCACCCGCAATTTCAAAGGGCACGGCGGCGATAAGGCGGCGGTGAAATAATGATGACCGTCAAGAATTCCGTAGCCGGCGGCCCGGCGATCACAAAGGCGCGCGGGAGCGCGCTCCCGTTCCGCTGCGGCCCCGCAGGGACGCAGCCGCTGATGACCGTCAACATTTCCGTAGCCGGCGGCCTGGAGGGACGCAGCTAATGGCGACTCCTGATACCGCGGAACGTACCGAAGCTTTCGCACATCTGAAGTTCGCGCGCGTCGGGCCGCGGAAGTTGCGTCGCGTCGCCGATGCGATTCGCGGCAAGACCGTGCGCGAAGCGCTCGTTCTCTTGCAGTTCAGCGGCGTGTTCGCGTCGGAGCCGATCGAGCGTCTGCTTCGCAGCGCCGTCGCGAACGCCGAGAACAACCACAACATGGCGACCGACGGCCTGTACGTCACGAAGATCACCGTCGACGGCGGGCCCGGCGGCGGGTTCACGAAGCGCCTCGATCCGCGCGCGCAAGGCCGCGCCGCGTTCAAGCGCAAGCGCATGTCGCACGTGACGATCGGGGTCGGCAGCAAGCCGCCCAAGCATCAGCCCAAGCGGCGCGCCGGCGCGTCGATCGAGCTCTCGACGAAAGAATCGCGGACGCGCGCGGCCGCCAAAGCCTCCGCCCCCGCCAAGCGCACGCGCAAACCGAAAGCTGCCGCGGCAGGAGCGAGCAAGTAAATGGGACAGAAAATCCACCCGGTCGGCCTGCGGCTCGGCATCACGCGTACTTGGGATAGCCGTTGGTTCGAAAAGAAGAACTACAAGCTGTGGCTCCACGAGGACGCCGCGGTGCGCAAGTATTTCCTGCGCCTGATGCGGCCGGCTGCGATCAGCAAGATCGAGATCGAGCGTCGCGCGAACCAGGCTCGCGTGATCGTGCACACCGGCAAGCCCGGCATCATCATCGGCAAGCGCGGCGTCGGGATCGAAGATATCCGGCGCGGGCTCGAGCACCTCACGAAGAAGTCGGTCCAGGTCAACGTCGTCGAGATCAAGCACCCCGAACTCGACGCGCGTTTGGTCGGCCAGAACATCGTCGACCAGCTCGAGAAGCGCATCGCATTCCGCCGCGCGATGAAGCAGGCGATCATGCGCACGATGAAGGCCGGCGCGCGCGGCGTGAAGGTCCAGGTTTCGGGCCGCCTCGGCGGCGCCGAGATCGCGCGCACCGAGCACAACCACGACGGGAAGGTTCCGCTGCACACGCTGCGCGCCGATATCGATTTCGCGCACGTCGAGGCGTTCACGACCTACGGGCGCATCGGCGTCAAGGTCTGGATTTACAAGGGCGAGGTCCTGCCGGACGCGCCGCGCGGCGGAGATCCGCAACGCGTGGCCGACCGTTCGGCCGGAGAGCGGGCGACGTTCCGGGATCGTCGCGGCGAGCGGAATCGCGGCCGCGGCCGCGGTCCGGGCGCTCCGGTCGCGCCGGCTGCCGAGGGTGATGTCGCGGTCGCCGCGGCCGAGCCCGCGATCGCGGTGCCTGCGAGCGAAGCCGTCGCCCCGGTTCTCAACGAAGCGCCGGCCGCTGAGGCCGCCGCCGAAACGCCGAATGTCGAAACGACGGGAGCGAACGAGTAATGCTGACGCCGAAACGAGTCAAGTGGCGCCGCGTGCACCGCGGCCGGATGAAGGGGCGCGCCCTCTCCGGCAACACGCTGACGTTCGGTGAGTACGGCCTGCAAGCGCTCGAACCGTGCTGGATGACCAGCCGCCAGATCGAGGCCGCCCGTATCGCGATGACGCGCCATATCAAGCGCGGCGGCAAAGTTTGGATCAAGATCTTCCCGGACAAGCCCGTCACGAAGAAGCCTGCCGAAGTCCGCATGGGCGCAGGTAAGGGGAGCCCCGAGTTCTACGTCGCGGTCATCAAGCCGGGGCGCGTGCTCTTCGAGCTCGCCGGCGTAGCGGAACCCGTCGCGCGCGAAGCGCTGCGGCTCGCCTCGGCAAAGCTGCCGATCGGCACGAAGGTCATCTCCCGTACGGAGGTTGAGGCGTGAAAGCAGACGAGTTGACGGTCCTGCGCACACTCTCCATGGGGGAGCTGCAGCAGAGGGCCCGCGATACGAAGGAAGAGCTTTTCAACTTGCGCTTTGCGCTGCGGACGGGTCATCTCTCCGACTTCAGCAAGGTGCGCGCGACGCGCCGTACCTACGCGCAAATTCAGACCGCGATCAGCGAGAAACGGATCGCCGAGGCGAAACATGGAGCAGCGTAACCACCGCCGCGTCAAACAAGGGCGCGTCAAATCGAACAAGATGGACAAGACGATCGTCGTCGTGACCGAGACGCGCGTGCCGCACCCGGTCTATGCGAAGATCGTCCGCAAGTCCGTCCGTTTCAAGGCTCACGACGAGAAGAACGAGTGCGGCATCGGCGACCTGGTTCGCATCATGGAATGCCGTCCGCTCTCGCGCGACAAGCGCTGGCGCTTGATCGAAATCGTGGAGAAGGCGAAGTAACAAACGATGATTCAGCAAGAGACGCGGCTCAAGGTCGCGGACAACTCGGGGGCGCGCGAACTCCTCTGCATCCACGTGCAGGGCGGGAGCCGGCACCCCTATGCCTTCGTAGGCGACATCATCGTGGGCACCGTCAAGAGCGCGATCCCGGGCGCCGCGGTCAAGAAGGGTCAAGTCGTCAAGGCGGTCGTCGTGCGCTGCAAGCAGCCGCTCAAGCGACCCGACGGCTCTTCGATCCGCTTCGACGAGAACGCGTGCGTCATCATCAAGGGCGACAAGGACAACTTCGATCCGCGCGGGACGCGCGTCTTCGGCCCGGTCTGCCGCGAGCTGCGCGACCGCGGTTTCCTGAAGATCGCTTCGCTCGCGCCGGAGGTGCTCTGACGTGGCGCGCATCGTCAAAGGCGACACCGTCGTGATCCGCCGCGGCAAGGAAAAAGGGAAGCGCGGAACCGTCAAGCACGTCTTCCCGAAAGAAGGGACGGCGACGGTTGAGGGCCTCAACGTCGTCAAGCGCCACACCAAGCAAGGCATGGGCGGGGCGAAGGCTGCCGGCATCTTCGAGAAGGAAGCTCCGCTCCCGCTCTGCGCACTGATGATCGTCGATCCGAAGACGAACGTGCCCACGCGCGTCCGCCGCGTCCGCAAGGCGGACGGCACGATCGCTCGCGTCGCCGTGCGGTCGGGCGAAGAACTTCCTCCCTCGGCGAAGGGGTAATAGAGCATGGCTGCTACGAGATTGCGCGAGAAGTACCAAGGACCGGTCCGCCAGGCGCTGGTCGAAAAGTTCGGCTACAAGAACGTTCACGAGATCCCCAAGCTCGAGAAGGTCGTCATCAACATGTCCGTTGGTGAGGCGATCCAGAACTCGAAGGTTCTCGATACGGCGGTCAAGGAGATCGAAGCGATCAGCGGTCAGAAAGCCGTGATCACGAAGGCGAAGAAATCGATCGCCGCGTTCAAGCTCCGCGAGGGGATGAACATCGGCGCGAAGGTGACGCTCCGCGGCGAGCGGATGTACGTCTTCCTCGATAAGCTCTTCAACATCGTGCTGCCGCGCATTCGCGACTTCCGCGGGCTGCCGCGCAAGTCGTTCGACGGCCGCGGCAACTACAACATGGGTCTGCGCGAGCAGATCGTCTTTCCCGAGATCAACTTCGACAAGGTCGACAAGATGCGCGGGATGGACATCGTCATCGTGACGACCGCCAAGAACGACGAAGAAGCGACGGAGTTCCTCACTCAGATGGGCCTCCCGCTGCAAAAGGAAACCGGCCGATGACCGACTCGAAGGGACGCAAGTAACATGGCGAAGACCTCCTCGATCGAGAAGTCCAAGCGCACTCCGAAGTTCGCGGTGCGGCAGCACAACCGTTGCCTCGCCTGCGGCCGCCCGCGCGGTTACTATCGCAAGTTCGGCATGTGCCGGATCTGCTTCCGTGAGAACGCGCATCGCGGTTTCATCCCCGGCATCACGAAAGCGTCTTGGTAAGCGCAATGGGCGTCATCACCGATCCGATCGCCGACTTCCTCACGCGGATTCGCAACGCGAACACCGCGCACCATCAAACCGTCGACATCCCCGCCTCCAAAGTGAAGAAGGCCGTGGCCGAGATCCTTCGCGAGGAGGGCTTCATCCGTAGCTTCGAGGTCGTGCCCGAGGGCCCGCAAGGGACGCTGCGCGTCACGCTCAAGTACGGCCCCGAAAAAGAGAAGGTCATCACGGGCCTGCGCCGCATCAGCCGCCCCGGCCTGCGCGTCTACACGTCGCGCACGGAGATCCCGCGCGTCCTCGGCGGCCTCGGTCTCGTCATCATCTCCACGCCGAAAGGCATCATGTCCGGCAAGCGCGCGAAGCGCGAAGGCTTCGGCGGCGAGGTGCTCGCGTATGTCTGGTGAGGTTCGCCATGTCTAGAATTGGAAAGTTGCCGATCGCGGTCCCGAGCAACGTCACGGTCGACGTCGCGGGTTCGGTCGTGCACGTCAAAGGGCCGAAGGGCGAGCTCTCGCAGCAGATCCTCCCGGTCGTCGAGGTGTCCGTCGAAGGCGGCACCGTCAAGGTCGCGCGCAGCGGCGACGACAAGCCGTCGCGCGCCGCGCACGGCCTGACGCGCACGCTCGTCGCGAACATGATCGAAGGCGTCACGAAGGGCTTCCGCAAGAGCCTCGAGATCCAAGGCGTCGGCTATCGCGTCAACAAGGCGGGCGAAAAGCTCAACTTGACGCTCGGCTTCTCGCACCCCGTGGCGATCGATGCCCCGCCGGGCGTCGCCTTCGCGGTCGAGGGGACGACGAAGATCCACGTCGACGGCATCGACAAGCAGCGCGTCGGCCAGGTTGCCGCCGAAATCCGCGACCTCCGTCCGCCGGAGCCCTACAAGGGCAAAGGCATCCGTTACGAAGGCGAAATCGTTCGCAAGAAGGCCGGCAAGGCCGGTAAGGCTGGTAAGAAGTGATGAGAGTCTCGAAAGACTTGCAGCGCCAAAAGCGCCATCGCCGGCATCGGTTCAAGATCGTCGGAACCTCGGAACGTCCCCGGCTGCAGATTCACCGCACGCTGCACCACCTGTACGCGATGGTGATCGACGATTCCAAGGGGCACACGCTGGTCGCGGCTTCGACGCGGGAGAAGGGTCTCGCCGATCTCGCCTCGCGCACGAACCTCGAAGCGGCTCAGAAAGTCGGCGAGGCGATCGCGACCAAGGCGAAGTCGGCCGGCATCACCGCCGTCGTGTTCGACACGAGCGGCCTAAAGTATCACGGGCGGGTCAAGGCGCTCGCCGACGCTGCTCGCGCAGCCGGTCTGGAGTTCTAACGCATGCATTCTCGTGGTGGTGGTCGCGATCGCGACAATTCGGGCTTCGAAGAGACCGTCGTTCGCATCAATCGCGTCGCGAAGGTCGTCAAAGGCGGTAAGCGCTTCAGCTTCAGCGCGCTCGTCGTCGTGGGCGACCGCAAGGGCAAAGTCGGTTTCGCGATCGGCAAGGCCGGCGAAGTCCCCGAAGCGATCCGCAAGGGCGTGGAACAGGCCCGCAAGGCGCTCGTGACCGTGCCGATGGTCGAGAAGACCATCCCGCACGAGGTGACGGTGCAGGTCGGCGCCGGCCGCGTCTTCATGAAGCCCGCCGCGCCCGGGACGGGCGTCATCGCGGGCGGACCGATGCGCGCGGTCCTCGAACTCGCGGGCATTCACGATATCCTCACGAAGTCGCTCGGCAGCGCGAACCCGATCAACGTGGTCTACGCGACGGTCGAAGCCCTTCGTTCGCTCAAGACGGCTGAACAAGTCGCCAAGCTCCGCGACAGAACCGTCGCCGAGCTGTTCAACTAAGGACGTTTCACGATGGCGGAAGCGAAGAGATCGAAGAAGAAGGCGGCGGCCGCCGGGAACGGCCTCGAGTTCACCGTGCCCGGCGTGACGCTCGCCGAGCTGCGCGAGAACAAGGGGGCTCGCCCCAAGCGCGTGCGCATCGGCCGCGGCCACGGCTCCGGCATGGTGAAGACGGGCGGCGAAGGCGGCAAGGGTCAGACCGTCCGTTCGGGCGGCGGCAAGGGGCCGGCGTTCGAAGGCGGCCAAACGCCGTGGGCGCGGCGCTTGCCGCACAAGCGCGGCTATTCGCAGAAGGGGCGCGACACCGGCCACTTCGGCGAGACGCTCGCCGTCGTCAATGTCTCGGCGCTCGCCGGCTGGGATCCGGCCGTCGAAGTCAGCCCCGAATCGCTGCTGGCGCGCAAGCTGGTTTCGGCCCTGCGCGACGGCGTGAAGATCCTAGGCGGCGTCAAGCCGGGGAAGACGCTCCCCGCGGGCCTCACGTTCCGCGACGTCGCATTCTCGGCGAGCGCTCGCGAAGCGCTGCTCGCCGCCGGCGCGGCGCTCGGCGAACCGGAAGCATAGCGCTTGCTCGAGAACCTTCGCGCCGCTTTCCTCGTCCCGGACATCCGTAAGCGGATCCTGTTCGTGTTCGGCGCGTTCGCGCTGTTCGTGTTCATGATCCACGTGCAACTGCCGGGCGTGAACGAGAAGCGCTGGCAAGAACTGCTGCGCGGCGGCTCGTTCTACAACTTCCTCGGGTTCCTCTCCGGCGGCGCCCTCCAGAAGCTCTCCATCATCGCAATGGGGATCACGCCGTATATCAACGCCTCGATCATCATGCAGCTCATGACGATCGTGCTCCCGAATCTCGAGGAGCTGGCGAAGAAAGGCGGGGAGGAAGGGCGCAAGAAGATCGGCCAGTACACGCGCTGGCTGACGATCGTGCTCGGCACGGTCCAGGCCACGTCGATGTGCGTGAACATGCAGCGTTCCGGCGTCTTCTACGATACGTCGTGGCAGTTCCTGATCTACGCGATCGTGGCGCTCGTCTCCGGGACGCTGTTCCTCATGTGGCTCGGCGAGCAGATCACGGACAAGGGCATCGGGAACGGCGTCTCGCTGATCATCTTCGTCGGCATCGTTCTGCGCTATCCCACGTACGTCGTCCAGACGATCCAGCTCGGCCAGAAGCAGGGCGTCAACTGGCTCGGCCTCATCATCTTCGCCGCGATCGCGGTGATCACGATCGTCTCGATCGTCTTCATGTACCAGGGCCAACGCCGCGTCCCGGTCCAGCAAGCGCGCCGGGTCGTCGGCCGCAAGATGTTCGCCGGGCGCTCGAGCTACATCCCGCTGCGGCTGAACAACGCCGGCGTCATCTCGATCATCTTCGCGATCTCGATCCTGCTGTTGCCGCAACAGGCGCTGTCCTGGTTCCAGCAAGGCTCCTCGGGGCCGGCCGCCAACATCGCGCTCTTCGTCAACACGTGGTTCGGGCCGAGCACGTGGCTCTACAACCTCGTCTATTTCGTCCTGGTCGTGGTGTTCACGTACTTCTACAGCTCGGTCGTCGTCAACACGCGCGACATCGCCGACAATCTGAAGAAGAGCGGTTCGTTCATTCCGGGGATCCGCCCCGGCCAGCCGACCGTCGAGTATCTCAACAAAATCCTGTTCCGGATCACGACGGTCGCGGCGGTCTACCTCGGCCTCTTGGCGGTTCTCCCGACGCTCGCCGAACGCGGCCTCGGCATCACGACGTTCTACATCGGCTCGACTTCACTCCTAATCATCGTCGGCGTGGCCCTCGATACGATGACGCAAATCGAGGCCCGCTTGGCGATGCGTGATTACAAGGGATTCCTGACGCGGTGAGCATGCGATTGGTGTTGCTCGGCCCCCCGGGCGCGGGCAAAGGGACTCAGGCCCGGATTCTCGAGGAGCGCTTCGGGGCGGTTCAGCTTTCGACGGGCGACATGCTACGCAAGCACCGGGCCGAGGGAACGCCCCTCGGCAAAGAGGCGCAATCCTACATGGACGCGGGGGCGCTCGTACCCGACGACCTGATCATCCGCATGATGGAAGGCGAGCTCGCGGAGAAGTCCTCGTTCATCTTGGACGGCTTTCCGCGGACGGTCGCGCAGGCGCAAGCGCTCAGCGCGCTCCTCGTCAAGCTCGACCTGCCGCTGAGCGCGACGCTGCTGTTCGATGCGGACCGGGCGGAGCTCGTCGCCCGCCTGACCGGGCGCTGGACGAACCCGCGGACGGGCCGCACGTATCACACGGCGTTCAATCCGCCGAAGGTCGCCGGAATCGACGACGAAGACGGCGGCCCGCTCGTGCAACGCCCCGACGATACGCTCGAAGTGGTCTCCAAGCGTCTCGAAACGTACGACGTGCAGACGAAACCCCTGGTCGACTACTACGCGGCGACCGGACAACTCGTTCGTATCGACGGCATGAAGTCCGTCGGCGACGTCACGCGCGACGTGCTCAAGGCGCTCGAAGCGCGCGCCGGCCAAGCGACGTGATTTCGATCAAGTCCGCGCGCGAGATCGAGATCATGCGGCGCGGCGGGAAGATCACGGCCAAGACGCTGACGGCGCTTATCCAGGCTGCAAAACCGGGCGTGACGACCGGCGAGCTCGACCGGCTTTCCGAAAAGATGATGCGCGAGCAGGGCGCGATCCCCACGTTCAAAGGATACGGCGGCTTCCCGGCCTCGATCTGCGCCTCCGTCAACGAAGTCGTCGTGCACGGGATTCCCGGCGAGCGCCCGTTGCGCGAGGGCGATTTGCTCTCGATCGACATCGGGGCGACGTTCGAAGGCTACGTCACGGATACGGCGATCACGATCCCGATCGGGAAGGTCTCGCCGGCCGCCGAGCGGCTCCTCCGGGTGACCCAGGAATGCCTGATGGTCGGCATCGCGATGATGCAGCGCGGGAACACGCTCGCGGACATCGCCCGGGCGGTCCAGCAGCACGCGGAGAGCCACGGGTACGGCGTCGTCCGGGATCTCGTCGGGCACGGGATCGGGACGGCCATGCACGAGGAGCCGCAGGTTCCGAACTACCTCACGCCCGCCGCGACGGGGATCAAGCTCCGCACCGGGATGTGCCTGGCGATCGAACCGATGATCACCCAGGGGACCTACGAGGTCCGCACGCTCGACGACGGCTGGACAGTCGTCACTGCGGATGGTAAACTCGCAGCGCACTTCGAGCACACCGTGGCTCTCACCGATGACGGCCCGAGGATCCTGACCCTGCGCCCGATCCTGGAGCACGGCGACGTCGAACAGTTCCGTCCGAAAGAAGAGAAGGCGGCATGATCGGGGTGCGTCATTAATGGCGCGCAAGCGTCGGGGTGGGCAGCGTCCCGAGCGCCGGGGAAGACCGGACGCGCGGGCCGATGCGGGCGCCACGCCGAAAGAAGAAGCGATCGAAGTCGAGGGGACGATCGTCGAGCCGCTCCCGAACGCGATGTTTCGCGTGGAGCTACCCGGCGGACACCGAGTCCTCGCGCACGTGAGCGGGAAGATTCGAATGAACTTCATCCGCATACTCCCCGGCGACCGCGTCCTGATCGAACTCTCCCCGTACGATCTCACCCACGGTCGAATCACCTACCGATACAAGTAATAACTCCGGTGCCCTCGGCACCTCGGCGCCTGTGGTACGAAGGCAAAGGTAAGAGAAAGTAAGATGAAAGTCAGACCCTCCGTCAAGCGAATCTGCGAAAAGTGCATCATCATCCGGCGGCACGGCAAAGTCCGCGTGATCTGCGAAACGAACCCCAAGCATAAGCAGGTGCAGGGCTGATGGCGCGTATTGCCGGCATCGATCTCCCGCGCGAGAAGCGGATCGAGATCGCGCTGACCTATATCTTCGGGATCGGCCTGCCGACCTCGCAAAAACTGCTTGCGGCGACCGGGATCGATCCGAGCACGCGGGTCAAGAATCTCTCCGAAGAGGATGAGAAGAAGATTCGCGACGCGATCGACGGCCAGATCAAGGTCGAGGGCGATCTGCGCCGCGAGGTCGCGGGGCACATCAAGCGTCTGACCGACATCGGCTGCTATCGCGGCCTGCGCCACCGCCGGGGCCTCCCCGTCCGCGGCCAGCGGACGAAAACGAACGCCCGCACGCGCAAGGGTCCCAAGAAGACCGTCGGCGCCAAGAAGAAGGCCGTAGCCAAGAAGTAGCCCGTTGGGCCGGCGCCTTCCGGTTTCACCCGAGGCCGGCGGAACGTTTCCGCCGGCTTTCGTGTTCTATCTTCGGGAGGATGACCAGCATGGCAAAACGTCGCAAACAAGGCGCCAAGCCGGCGGCGCCCCTCGTACCGCCGCTCGGGCCGCCCGTGAACCTGCGCCCGGCCGGCCCGCACGCCGACAAACGCCGCCTGTCGCGCTCCAAAGCAAAGGCCGCCCTACTAAAGGCGGCCTTTGACACGCCCCCGGCGCCCGTCATCCCAAGCCCCCAACTCGCCGAAGAATTCGCGCGCAGGTAGCGTCCGGGGTGGGGCTGCGTTCCCCCGCGGGGAGTACAGCTTGCCCGCGGAGCCAGGAGGGCGGGAGCGGGCAAGTGGACTAGCAACGATTTCGCATGGATGCGAAATCGCGGGCGTCCCCGCGGGGGAACGCAGCCCCGCCCCGGACGCGGGGCACGCGGGGCACGCGGGGCACGCGGGCATGGCGGCGGGCCGAGAAAAGCCTTGACCGCCGTCCCTCGTCTCCGGTAGAATCGGGTGTTGGCTGTCGCAGGCAGCCCGGCGCTTCGTGTGCCCCGGACGTCTCGCCGAGCGTTCGCGAACTCAAGATCGGCTCGCTTTCGAGCGAGGCCGGCCGAGGCGACGACACCCCGGGCTCGTCTTGCGCGGGGCAAGATAAACATCGGAGAGATACGTTTGGCTGCCAAGAAGCAAACCAAGACGCGGAAGAAACGCGAGTTCAAGAACGTCGGGTCGGGCGTCGCTCACGTGCACTCGTCGTTCAACAACACGATCGTGACGATCACGGATAACCAGGGCTCGACGATCGCCTGGGCCTCCGCCGGGAATCTCGGCTTCAAGGGCTCGAAGAAGTCGACCCCGTTCGCCGCGCAGATGGCTGCCGAGTCGGTAGCGCGCAAAGCGATGGAGCACGGCATGAAGTCGGCCGAGGTCTACGTGAAGGGCCCCGGCGCCGGCCGCGAAGCGGCGATCCGCTCGCTCCAGGCCGCCGGCCTCGAAATCACGCTCATCAAAGACGTCACGCCCATCCCGCACAACGGCTGCCGGCCGCCGAAACGGCGCCGGGTGTAGGGAGGTTGTAGGAAAAGCATGTCACGTTACACCGGACCCGTCTGCCGCCTGTGCCGCCGCGAAACCGCGACGAGCAAGACCGGCGAGAAGATCAAGCTCTTCCTCAAGGGCGATCGCTGCCTCACGAAAAAGTGCGCGGTCGAACGCCGCGGCACGGCCCCGGGTCAGAAGACGCAGGGGAAGCCCTCGCGCCAGAAGATCTCGGAATACGGCCGCCAGCTTCGCGAAAAGCAGAAGATGCGCCGCTACTACGGCGTCGTCGAAGCGCAGTTCGAGAACTACTTCCGCGAAGCGGCGCGCGTCCCGGGTCAAACCGGCAAGACGTTCCTGCAGTTGCTGGAGCGCCGCCTCGATAACGTCGTCTACCGCCTCAACCTCGCCTCGAGCCGCGCGCAGGCGCGCCAACTCGTCACGCACCGCCACTTCCGCGTGAACGGCCGGATCGTCAACGTGCCGTCGTTCATCGTGAAAGCCGGCGACGTGCTCACGATCGGCGAGCGCAGTCAGAAATCGCCGTTGCTGCAGAGCAACATCGAGCTGGCGAAGAATCGCCGGCATCCGGAGTGGCTCGATTTCAACGAGCAGGATCTCGCCGCCAAGGTGCTCGCGCTCCCCAGCCGGGAGCAGATCGACACCCCGGTCGACGAACAGCTCATCGTCGAATACTACTCGAGATAGCATCTAACCACCACGAAGCTGCCGTTAGGCGTACGATCGTGGCTCGCGGGTGCGGGCTGCGGATAACGTAAGCGGCGATAAGGATCGAATAGAGACCATGACCGTTCTGGATATGCCGCAAGGCGCAACGATCGAAGTTCGCGAGCGCCGCGACAACTACGCGAAATTCGTCTGCGAGCCGCTCGAACGCGGTTTCGGGATCACGCTCGGCAACGCGCTTCGCCGCGCGCTGCTCTCAGCGATCCCCGGCACCGCCGTCACGTACGTGAAGATCGAAGGCGTGCTGCACGAGTTCTCTACGATCCCGGGCGTCGTCGAAGACGTCACGAACCTGCTGTTGAACCTCAAAGGCCTGGCCCTGAAGCTGAACAGCGACGATCCGAAGGTCCTTTCCTTGAACGTCAGCGGCGCGCGCGAAGTGACCGCCGCCGACATCACGCCCGATGCCGACGTCGAGATCCTGCAGCCCGATTACCACGTCGCGACGCTGACCGGGAAATCGGCCAAGCTCTCGATGGAACTCGGCATCGAGAAGTATCGCGGCTACGTGACCGCGGACCGGCAGCGTAACATCGAGCACATGATCGGCCTGATCCCGCTCGATTCGATCTTCTCGCCCATCCGCAAGGTGAACTTCACGGTCGACGATACGCGCGTCGGCCAGAACGTCGATTTCGACCGCCTCACGCTGGAGCTGGAAACGAACGGCGCGATCTCTCCGGACGACGCGCTCGCGACCGCCGCGCAGATCCTGCAGGAGCAGCTCGACTTGTTCGCCGGCTTCACGACGGAAGAGAAGGTGCCCGTCGCTCCGCAGCAGAGCGAGTGGGACGTTCCCGTCGAGACGCTCAACCTGTCCGTTCGTTCGTTCAACTGCCTCAAGCGCGCCGGAATCTCGAAGGTTTCGGAGTTGCTCGACCTGTCCGAAGACGAGATCATCAAGATGCGGAACTTCGGCAAGAAATCGCTCGACGAGATCAAGCAAGTTCTGGGAGAGAGGGGATTGTCGCTGCGCCAAGCGTAGCGCCGAAGTCAACATGCCGCACCAAATCGCCAAGAAACGCCTTTCCCGCACGGACGGGCACCGTAAAGCGCTGCTGCGCAATCTCGCGACGTCGTTTTTCAAGCACGAGAAGATCGAGACGACGACCACGAAGGCCAAGGAGATCAGCAAGGTCGTGGAGCGTCTGATCACGACCGCGCGCCGCGGAGATCTGCACTCTCGCCGCCAGGTGGCCGAGTATCTGCTGGAGCCGGCCGTCGTCCAGAAGCTCTGCAATCAGATCGCGCCCGCCCTGAAGGACCGCACCGGAGGGTACACGCGGATCTCCAAGACCCGCGTGCGCCAGGGCGACGCCGCGGAACTCTCGCTCCTCGAACTGGTCAAGTAGCCGTTTTCGGCCGTTAGGGGGCGAGGCGCGCGGCGCGTCCCCCTCGAACGCTCCAACTCTACCTATGATCGCCTCGTCCGAACGCATCCAACTCCACGCGGTGACACGCGAGCTCGTCGCGGATACGCTGACGCCGATCTCGGCCTACCTCGCCCTGGCGACGCCGGGGCGTTCGTGTTTGCTGGAGTCCGTCGAGGGGACGGACCGCATCTCGCGTTTCTCGTTCATCGGCTTGGACTACCTCGAGTCCGCCGTCATCGACGACGATCCGCAGATCCTCGAGCGCATCCGCGCGCTCATCGGCCGCTACGGCGTCGATCGCTCGCACTTGCCGTTCCCCGGGGGGGCGGTCTGCACGTTCAGTTACGATGCGGCGCGCGTGCTCGAGTCGATCGGACCGAAGCCCCCGAGCGACGTCGAGTTCGCCGATGCGTACGTCGTCATTCCGGGGACCTGGGTCGTCTTCGACCATTTCACGCACCGGCTGACCCTGATCGGATTCGCGCGCGACGCGAACGAACGCCGCGACGTCGAGGCGCGAATCGATCGCTACATCTCTCGGCTCTTGGATTTCCGGCCGACGATCCCCGGCGCCGTGCGCGCGCGCGACGGCGTGCGCGCCTCGTTCGACGAGGCGACGTTCCTCGCGAAGGTCGCGGACGCGAAGCGCTCGATCTACGAAGGCGATGCGTACCAGTTGCAACTCGGCGTGCGCTTCTCGTGCGAGTTCGAGGGGACGCCGTTCGACTTCTATCGCCAGATTCGCTCGCGCAATCCCTCTCCGTACATGTTCTTCATCGAGATCGACGGCCGCGCCGTCTTCGGAGCGAGCCCCGAGTTCCTCGTCCGGCTCGACGGGCGCACGGCGCGCATCCGGCCGCTCGCCGGGACGCGCGCTCGCGGCGCCGACGCCGATGCCGACGCGCGCATCGCCGACGAGCTCCTCGCGAACGAAAAGGAGCGCGCCGAGCACGTGATGCTCGTCGATCTCGGCCGCAACGATCTCGGAGCCGTCTGCGCGACGGGGACGGTTCGCGTCGACGAGCTGATGAAGATCGAGCGTTATAGCCACGTGATGCACATCGTTTCGAACGTCGTCGGGGAACTGCGCCCCGAGAAAGACGCGCTCGATCTCTTCGCCGCGGCCTTCCCCGCCGGGACGGTGACGGGGACGCCGAAGATTCGCGCCATGCAATGGATCGACGCGCTCGAGCCGGTCGCGCGCGGCTTCTACGCCGGCAGCGTCGCGCACATCGATTTCGACGGCGACATGGATTCGTGCATCACGCTGCGCAGCGTCGCGACCGCGGGCGGCCGCGCGTATTGGCAAGCGTCGGCCGGCATCGTCGCGGATAGCGAGCCGCAAGCGGAGTACGCGGAAGTCTTCCACAAGACGCGCATCGTGCGCGACGTGTTGGGGCTTCCCTGATGTCCGCGGCCCGCATCCTGCTCGTCGATAACTACGACTCGTTCACGTACAACCTGGCACACCTGTTCGGCTCGCTGGGAGCCGAGGTCGCGGTCGTGAGGAACGACGCTCCGGGGCTCGATCCGGCGGGCCTCGAGCGCTACGACGGCATCGTGATCGGCCCGGGCCCGGGGCGCCCGCGCGAGGCGGGCAAAACGATGGCGATCATCGAGGCGGCGGCCCGCGAGCGGCGTCCGCTGTTCGGTGTCTGCCTCGGCCAGCAGGCGATCGGCGATTTCTTCGGCGGGCGCGTCGACTACGCGCCCTCGCTGATGCACGGGAAGACCTCGCAGATCACGCACGACGGCAGCGGCGTCTTCGCGGGGATTCCGTCGCCGATCGTCGCGACGCGGTACCACTCGCTGTGCGTCTCGCATCTCGACTTCCCGGCGGAACTGCGCGCGAACGCAACGAGCGAGGATGCGGTGATCCAAGGCGTCGCGCACCGGGCGCTGCCGATCCACGGCGTGCAGTTTCATCCCGAATCCGTGCTGACCTCGCACGGGCGCGAGATCTTCGAGAACTTCTTGACGCTGGCGGCCACGGTACCGCGATGAGCGGATACCCGGCGCTGCTGCGCAGCTTGATGTCCCGGCAGGATCTCGACGCCGCGACGATCCGCGCCGCGATCGGCGAGATCATGGACGGCGAGTGGAGCGCGAGCCAAGCGGGTGCGTTCCTGACCGCGCTCGCGATGAAAGGCGAGACGCCGGCCGAGCTGGCCGGTGCTGCGAGCGCGATGCGCGAGCGCAGCTTACGCGTCGAGCATTCGGAACCGGTCGTGGTCGACATCGTGGGGACGGGCGGCGATTTGGCGGGGACGATCAACGTCTCGACGTGCGCCGCGTTCGTCATCGCGAGCTGCGGCCTGCCCGTCGCGAAGCACGGGAATCGAGCCGCTTCGAGCAAGTGCGGGAGCGCGGACGTCGTCGAGGCGCTCGATATCCCGCTCGATCTCGTCGGCGAACCGGCGCGCCGCGCGCTCGAGACCGGCCGGTGGGTCTTCCTGTTCGCGCAGCGCTACCATCCGGCGATGAAGGCCGTAGCGCCGACGCGGCGGGAACTCGGCGTGCGTACGGTGTTCAATCTGCTCGGGCCGCTTTCGAATCCGGCGGGCGCGACGCACTTGGTCGTCGGCGTTTCGAACCCCGCGCAAGTCTCGCTCGTCGGCGACGCGCTTGCCGAACTCGGCGCGCAGGGTGCGGCGATCGTGCACGCGCGCAACGGGCTCGACGAGATCGCCGGGGACGTCCCGACCGACGTCTACCAGTTCGCGGCCGGCGAAGCGCGCCGCTGGACGCTCGATCCCTCCGACTACGGGATCCGCGTCCCGGTCGCCGAGATCGCGGGCGGGGAACCCGCCGAGAACGCGCGGATCCTGCGCCGCATCCTCGAGGGCGAGCGCTCGGGCCGTTCCGACGTCGTCGCGTTGAACGCGGCGCTCGCGCTGGTCGTGGCGGAGCGCGCCGAATCGATCGAAGCGGCGTTGGAGCTGGCGCGTTCGAGCTTGCAGGGCGGCGCCGCGCTTGCCGTCTACGAAACCGCCAGACGCCCGCGGGAGGAAGCCTACGCATGAGGGACATCCTAGAGCGCCTGTTCGAAGCGAAGGCGCGCGCGCTCGCCGAAGAAGAACGGCGCGAGCCGCTCGCGGAGATTCTCGAGCGCGCAGGCCGCCGGCGCGCGGAGCGCCGCCCGTTCGCGGCCGCGCTTGCATCGCCCCCGGCGCCCGCGATCGTCGCGGAGATCAAGCGCGCCTCCCCATCGCTCGGCCTGATCGCACGCGATTTCGATCCCGGTGAGATCGCCGCGACGTACGAACGCGCGAACGTCAGCGCGATCAGCGTGCTGACGGAGGCGGATCATTTCCTCGGCGACCTCGCGTATCTCGACGTCGCGCGCGCGGCCTCGACGCGTCCGATCCTGCGCAAAGACTTCCTGTCGACGCCTTACCAAGTGGCGCAGTCGTCGGCCTATGGAGCCGACGCGATCCTGCTGATCGTCGCGGGCCTCTCGGACGCCGCGCTCCGCAACCTCTGCGCGGAGGCCGCGCGTTTCGACCTCGACGTCCTCGTCGAAGTCCACGACGAAGCGGAACTCGAGCGGGCGCTCGCCCTCTCGCCGAAGATCGTCGGCATCAACAATCGCGATCTACGCACGTTCGAAACGGATCTCGACGTCACGGAATCGCTGTTGCCGCGCATCCCCGCCGGGGTGATCGTGATCAGCGAGAGCGGCGTGCACCGGCCCGCCGACGTTGCACGGCTGCACGCCCGCGGGGCGCACGCGTTCCTGATCGGCGAGGCACTGATGCGCTCGGAGCATCCGCAGGCGTTGATCGAAGAGCTGCGCTCCGGCGCGGCGCGGGTCTGAGCGCGCACCGTCCGCGATTTCACGAACGTGAGCCGGCGAACGCGCATCAAGTTTTGCGGCATGACGAGCGCCGCCGACGTCGTTCTCGCAGTCGAGGCCGGAGTCGACGCGGTCGGCTTCATCTTCGCCGAGAGCCCGCGCCGCGTGACGCTCGATCGCGTTCCGGAGATGCTCGCCGCCGCCCCGCCGCTCGTCACGCGCGTCGCGGTCCTCACGGAGCGCGAGGCGGCCCTCGTCCCCGAATTGCTCGGCCTCGGTTTCACGCTGCAATTCAGCGGGAACGAACCGGCGGAACTCTGCGAGCGGCTTACCGGCGGCACCCCATACGTCAAAGCGTTTCACGTCGTACCGGGCCGTGCGGATGCCGGCGATCTGCGTGCGTTCGAGGCCTATCGCAACGCGCTCTGGATGTTCGATACGTTCGCCGAGCGGGGCGGCGGTGCCGGCGTCCCGTTCGATTGGGCGCTCGTTGCCCCGCTCGCGCGGACGCGGCCGGTCGTGATCGCCGGCGGACTCGCGGCGGAGAACGTCGGCGCCTGCGTGCGGAGCGTACGGCCGTACGCGGTAGACGTCCGGTCCGGCGTCGAACGGGGCGGGGAGAAGGACATCGAACGGATGCGCGCCTTCGTGCGCGCGGTGAGGGAAGCGGATGCAGAAGCCTGACGCGCTGGGATATTTCGGACGATTCGGCGGCAAGTACGTCCCCGAAGTCTTGATGGCGGCGCTCGCGGAGTTGGAATCCGCGATGGACGACGCGTTCGCCGATCCCGCGTTTTGGGCCGAGTACGACGCGATCTTGCGCGATTACGTCGGGCGTCCGTCCCCGCTGTACGAGACGGCGCGCTTCGTCGGAGCCGAAGGCGCGGCGACCGTCGCGCTCAAACGCGAAGATCTCAACCACACGGGCGCGCACAAGATCAACAACACGGTCGGGCAAGGGCTGCTCGCCAAGCGCATGGGGAAGAAGCGGATCATCGCGGAGACGGGTGCCGGCCAGCACGGCGTCGCGACGGCGACGATCGGCGCGAAGCTCGGCATTCCCGTCGACGTCTACATGGGTGCCCGCGACGTCGAACGGCAGGCGCTCAACGTCTACGTGATGCGCCTGCTCGGCGCGACCGTGCACGCCGTCACCGGCGGAACGCAAACGCTCAAGGATGCGACGAACGAAGCGTTCCGCGAATGGGCCGCGCGCATCGAAGACACGTTCTACGTGATCGGCAGCGTCGTCGGCGCGCATCCGTATCCGTACATGGTGCGGGAATTCCAGAAGGTGATCGGCCGGGAGGCGCGCGCGCAGTCGCTCGCGCGCTACGGGCGGCTGCCCACGGACGTCGTCGCGTGCGTCGGCGGCGGGAGCAACGCGATGGGCATATTCGCGGGATTCGCCGGCGATCCGGACGTGAAGCTCTGGGGCGTCGAGGCGGCCGGGCACGGCCTCGCTTCCGGAGAGACTGCGGCGGCGATCGGCGCGGGGAGCGTCGGGATTTTGCACGGTTCGCGCTCGTATCTGTTGCAGACGAACGAGGGGCAGGTCTGCGAGACGCACTCGATCAGCGCGGGGCTCGATTATCCGGGCGTCGGCCCCGAGCACGCGTTCCTCAAGGAAAGCGGACGCGCAGAGTACGTTTCCGTCACGGACGACGAAGCGCTCGAAGCGTTCCACCGGTTGGCTGAAACCGAAGGGATCGTCCCCGCGCTGGAATCGGCGCACGCGCTGTTCTTCGCGCGCAAGCTCGCGCGGGAACGCGGCGGCGGCGGGCTCGTCGTCGTCTGCCTCTCCGGCCGCGGCGATAAGGATACGTTCCAAGTCGCGGCGCACGAGGGCGGTGTCGATCTGATGAAGAGCGCGGCGGGGCTCGCCGGAGCGGCGAAATGATCGCGAGCACTCCCGTCGCCCAACTCTTCGCGCGCGCCCGCGGCGAAGGGCGCCCCGCGCTGATCGCCTACATCGTCGCGGGGGATCCCGATCTCGAGACGACGGAACGCGTCATCGCGGCGCTCGGAGAGGCCGGCGTCGATCTGATCGAACTCGGGATCCCCTACGGCGATCCGCTCGCGGACGGGCCCACGATCGCCGCGGCGGCGTTTCGGGCGCTCGAAGGGGGCGTTCGCATGCCCGACGTGTTCGCTTTGACCGAACGCGCGCGGCGCAGCGGCGGACCGCCGCTGCTGTTCTTCACGTACGCGAACCCGGTCGACCGGTACGGCGTCGAGCGCTTCGCGCGCGACGCCGCCGCAAGCGGGGCCGTGGGCGCGATCGTCCCGGATATCCCGCTCGAGGAGAGTCTCGCGCTTCGCGACGCGCTCGCCGCCAGGGGCCTCGTCCTCCCGCTGCTCGTCGCGCCGACCACGCCGCTCGAGCGCGCACGGCGGATCGTGGCCGCCTCGACGGGCTTCGTTTATGTCGTCTCGCGGCTCGGCGTGACGGGGGCCGGCCGCCGCCCGGATTTCTCGGCGACCGCCGGGCGCGTCGCCGAGCTGCGCGGTCTTGGCGACTTGCCGCTGGCGGTCGGGTTCGGAATCTCGACGCCCGAGGACGTCCGAGCCGTCGCTGCTTTTGCAGACGGCGCGATCGTGGGGAGCGCGTTGATCGACGCGTACGCCGGCCTGCGGGGGGAAGCGGCCGCCGAGGCTGCGGGTGCATACGCACGGTCTTTGGCTTCGGCGCTCCGAATGCCGTAGCGAGAGGGTCCTCGGAGGCTCTGCGTCCAATCGACGAACGTCGCTTCTGCGAGCGAACGCCTTTTTCACGTCGTAACAAAGGACTTGCGTATGCTTCATCGCCTTCCGGCAGCTCTGATGGCTGCCGCGACCGCTCTGCTCGCGTTTGCGCCGGCTAGCGCCCCGGCCGCCGACGATACGATCGTCTTCGGCGCCGCCGTCGCCGCGACGGGGCGCGACGCGCGCGAAGGTGTCCTCACTCGTGAGGGCTACGATTTCTGGAAAGATTACGTCAACGCGCACGGCGGAATCAAGGTCGGCGGGAAGACCTACAAGGTCGAGATCCGCTACGCCGACGACGAAACGAACGCGCAGACCTCGGCGAAGCTCGTCGAAAAGTTCATCGATCAGGATAAGGTCAACTTCATCCTCGGCCCGTACGGTTCGGCGACGGCGTTTGCGACCGCGGCGGTCGTCGAACGCAAGAAGATCCCGATGGTCGAAGGGAACGGCTCCTCTGAGAAGATCTTCAGCCAAGGCTTCCGCTACACGTTCGCGGTCCTCTCGCCGGCGAGGCGCTACCTCGAAGGCGTCCTCGAGATGGCGCTCAAGCAGAAGCCCCAGCCGAAGACGGTCGCGGTCGTCGCGGCGAACGATCTCTTCTCGCTCGAGGTCGCTTCCGGCGCCGCCGCGTACGCGACGGCGCACGGCCTGCAGGTCGTCTACAACAACAAGTACCCGGCGGACACGACCGACGTCTCCGGCATCGTCAGCGGCATCAAGGCGACGAATCCCGACATCATCCTGAACGGCGGGCATCTGCAGGATGCGCTGCTGTTGCAGAAGGGCTTCAAGGAGCAGAACGTGCTCGCGAAGATCTACGCATATTCCGTCGGCCCGGACACGCCGGACTTCCGCAAGGCGCTCGGCAACGACGCGAACTACGTCCTGGGTGGAACGCAGTGGTCTCCGACTGCGAAGTACAAGGGCGCGCCCGGGTTCATCGGCAACTCGCAGGAATACGCGAAGGCCTTCGAAGCGAAGTACGGGCATGTCCCGGACTATCATAACGCCGAATCCTCCGCCGCTTGCCTCGCGTTCCAATACGCGATCGAGAAGGCCGGAACGCTCGATCCCGACAAAGTCCGCGACGCCCTTGCGAACCTGGACGTCGTCACGTTCTACGGCTTGCTGAAGTTCGATTCGCGCGGCATCAACGTCTATAAGCCGATGGCCGTCAACCAGATCCAGAAGGGGAACCTCGTCACGGTCTGGCCGCTCGGTTCGGCGAACGCCGCGGTTGCCTACCCGGCGCCGGATTGGTCCCAGCGCTAACCCACGCAACACGATGCCGGAGTTCCGCGCCTCGAGCGCGGAACTCCGGTTTTCTTTCGGGAGGGCCGCGCGATCGAACTCTTCTTGCAGAACCTCGTCAACGGCATCCTGGCCGGCGGCATCCTCGCCGTCGTTGCGCTCGGCTTCAGCTTGGTCTGGGGCATCATGAACATCATCAACCTCGCGCACGGCTCGTTCGTGATGCTCGGGGCGTACGTCACGTACGTGCTGTTCACGAACTATCACGTCGACCCGTTCCTAAGCCTGCCGATCTCGTTCGCCGTCCTCTACGTCTTTGGGTATCTCGTGCAGCGGTACGTGATCAACTTCGTCGTCCGCGCGCCGGTGCTTACGACGTTCCTGCTGACCTTCGGCCTCTCGCTGCTGTTGATCAACGCGGCGCTGCTCGTGTTCCACGGCGATTCGAAGGCGGTCACGCCTTCCTACAGCGGAGCGAACTTCGCCGTGGGACCGGTCACCGTGCCGTGGGTGAAGCTGTGGACGCTGCTCGTCGCGCTCGCCATCACGGGCGTCATGCAGCTGTGGCTGACGCGTTCGAAGATGGGGCGCGCGATCCGCGCGACGTCGATGGATATCGGCGCGGCGCAACTGACCGGCGTGCGCGTCGCGCACGTCTACGCCGTCGTGTTCGCGCTCGGAGCGGGTCTCGCCGGCGCGGCCGGGACGCTCGTCAGCCTCTCCTATTCGCTTAACCCCTCGATGGGCGACCCGTTCATCGTGAAGGCGTTCGTCGTCTGCGTGCTCGGCGGACTCGGCAGCGTGCAGGGCGCGCTCGTCGGCGGCCTCGTCTACGGGATCCTCGAAGCGTTCGGCTCGCAGTACATCGGCACGGGGCTGCAGGACGCAGTCGCGCTCGTCGTGCTGCTGCTCGTGCTGATCTTCCGGCCCACCGGCATCATGGGGAAGGCGACGGCGTGAAGTCCGTCGGCCTCGGCGGCATCACCGGGAGCCCGCAGGCGTTCTGGATCTCGTGCGGGCTGCTCGTGGCCTTGCTCGGCATCCCGGCGTTGCACAACGGATATTTCGAGAACCTCGTGCGGGGCGTGCTGATGTTCGCGACGATGGCGTTGGGCTGGAACATCATCGGCGGCTATACGGGCTACGTGAGCTTCGGGAACGTCGTCTACTTCGGGCTCGGCGCCTACACGAGCGCGTTCCTTGCGCTGCACGGGATCTATAACGTGTGGCTCGCGATCCCGCTCGCGCTCGTCGTCACGGCGGTCTTCGCGATCGTCCTCGGCTTGCCGATTTTGCGCCTGCGCGGACATTACTTCGGCATCGCGACGCTCGGGATCGCGCTTGCGACGCAGGAGATCGTCGCGAACGTCGACGCGCTCGGCGGCGGAACCGGCGCGACGTTGCGACAGTCGGAGTTCTTCTCGCAGTACTACTACGCGATGTGGCTCGTCTGTGCCGCGAGCTTGATCGCGACGTGGATCGTCGCGCGTTCGAAGCTCGGGTACGCGCTCGTCGCGATCCGGGAGAACGAGGATGCGGCGGCCGTCCTCGGCGTCGATGCGACGCGCTTCAAGATCGCCGCGTGGGCGATCAGCGGCATGATGGCCGGCGCGGCGGGCGCGGTCTTCGCGTTCGCGAACGGATTCATCGATCCGCCGACGGCGTTCGGCACGGATTACAACGTGTTCCCGATCGTGATGGCGATCCTGGGCGGCGTCGGGACCGTCGCGGGCCCGTTCGCGGGCGCGTTCCTGCTGACCGCCATCAACGAGACGCTGTGGAGCCGCTTCCCGCAGATCCACACGCTGTTCTTCGGGGCTGTGATCGTCCTCGTCGTGCTGTTCTTGCCGCGCGGCCTGCTCTATATCGTGCAGCAGAAGGGCGGCTGGAAGCGGATGATGAGTTCGCTGCGGGCGTACCGGGTATGAGCGTCGAGGCCGCGAAGCCGGCGGCCTTTCTGCGCATCGTCGATGTCAGCATGCGCTTCGGCGGCCTGCAGGCGCTCGCCGACGTGACGTTCGACGTCGAGCGCGGCGCCGTGCTCGGCTTGATCGGGCCGAACGGGAGCGGGAAGACGACGATGATGAACGTCATCTCCGGCGTCTACAAGCCGAGCGGCGGGCGGGTCGAGTTCGCCGGACGCACGATCGCGGACGTCCCGACGCACGCCGTCTGCAAGCTCGGAATCGCGCGGACGTTCCAGGTCGTCAAGCCGTTCGCGAGCCTCGCGGTGCGCGAGAACGTCGCGGTCGGAAGCATGTACGGGCGCGAGGGCGGGAAGCGCTCGACGGCGCAAGCCTTCGAGCGTGCTCAAGAGTTGCTCGAGATCGTCGGTCTCGCGCGCGTCGCCGACCGGCCCGCGAGCGACCTGACGATCCCCGATCGCAAGCGCCTCGAAGTCGCCAAGGCGCTCGCGCTCGATCCCGACGTCCTCTTGCTCGACGAGGTGATGGCTGGCCTCAACGCCTCCGAGGTCGATGAGGCGATCGCCCTCTTGCGCGACGTGAACGCGCGCGGCGTCACGTTGATCGTCGTCGAGCATTTGATGAAGGCGATCATGTCGATCTCGACCGCCGTCGTGGTCTTGGCGGAGGGCCGCAAGATCGCGGAAGGCACCCCGCTCGAAGTGACGCGTCAGCCCGAAGTGATCAAAGCGTACCTTGGCTCGCGCTTCGCCGAGCGCCACGCGCGCCTAGAGGAAAACCGATGACGCAACCCGGCGGCGAGAAGTCCGGCGCCGCGCTCAGCGTCGAGCAGCTCAGTGCCGGTTACGGCGAGACGCGCGTCCTCTGGGACGTCTCGCTCGTAGTCCATCCCGGCGAGATCGTCGCGTTGATCGGGAGTAACGGCGCCGGGAAGTCGACGCTGCTCGGCGCGATCAGCGGGCTCGTCCGCATCGAGGGCGGTCACGTCCGCTTCGGCGAACGCGAGCTCTCGCATATCCCGGCCGATCAGGTCGTCGCCGCCGGCGTCGTCCAAGTGCCGCAGGGGCGCCGCCTGTTCAATTCGATGAGCGTCCGCGAGAATCTTCTGATGGGCGCGTTCCTGCGCGACGACAAGGAGATCGCGAGCGACTTCGAACGCGTGCTGACCGTCTTGCCGCGCCTGAAGGAGCGCATCGATTTTCTCGGCGGGCGGCTCTCGGGCGGCGAGCAACAGCAGGTCGCGATCGCGCGAGCGCTGATGGCGCGTCCGAAAGTTCTCTTGATCGACGAGATGTCGCTCGGCCTCGCGCCCGTCCTCGTCGACGCGCTGCTCGAGATCTTGCTCGAAATTCACAAGACGGGCGTCGCGATCTTGATGGTCGAGCAAGACGTCCAAACCGCCCTCGAATTCGCGCAACGCGCCTACGTCTTGGAGACCGGCCGCATCACGCTTTCCGGCCCGGCCCGGCCGATGCTCGACGATCCTCTCGTGAAGAAGGCCTACCTCGGCGTCTAACCGGCGGCTCGGCCTGCGGCGCTCTCATCCTGAGCCCGTCGAGGGTGAGCTTTCCCCGCTTGGCCCGCGTCCGGAACGGGGCGGGGTTCCCCCGCGGGGACGCCCGCGATTTCGCATCCATGCGAAATCGCTACTCGTGCACTTGCCCGCTCCCGCCATCCATGGCTCCGCGGGCAAGCTGCACGCCCCGCGGGGGAACCCCGCCCCGTTCCGGACGCTACCATGCACTCTACGGTCGGGGTGGGTGGCTGCCGTCTGTTCTTTTACGCCAGTCCGGCGAGCGTTAGGTCACGGGGCCCTTGCGGGCTTCGAGCAGCTCGATGGGGATGCCGTTGGGATCCTCCACGAACGCGATCCAACGCGAGCCGCCCGGCGACTTTTTCGGCCCGCCGAGCACTTTCACGCCTTCGGCGCGCAGCTTTTCGACGAACGCCGGGAAATCGCCGTCGATCTCGATCGCGAGATGTTCGTAGCGGTTGCCGATCTCGTACGGGGCGTGGTCCTCGAGATCGTAGACGAGCTCGATGTACGCGTTCCAGCTCTCGCCGACGAAGGCCATGTCGGCGTTCCCGGGATAGTGGAGCGGACCGTCGAGGAGTTTCAACCCGAGCTTCTCGGTGAAGAACGCGATGCTCTGAGCCATGTCGTTCACGAAGATCGATGTGTGCAGGTAACGCGACATATCCGGAACCTCACGGGCGTGCGGGGGAGTATGCAGTTTCCTAGCTGCGGCCTTCAGGCTTCGCGACGGTCGGTAGCCCGTCGTGGTGCCACTCCATCCACGAGCCGTCGTAGACGGCGACGTCCCTGAACCCCGCTTCGAGCAACGCGAGATACGAGCCCGAAGCGCCGACGCCGCTCCCGCACGAGACGATCGTGCGCTTTTCCCGATCGAGGCCGAGCGGAGCGAGGAGCTCTTCGAGGCGCTCGCGCGGTGCAATGCGGCCGCCGTTCGCGTCCTCGAGCAGACGCGAGGCCGAGAGCCGGCGCGCGTTGCGAATATCGCGGTCGCGCGTCGCGTACGTCGCATCGCGCTGCGTCTCGAGCAATTGCGCGTCGCTGCGGCCCTCCGCGACGGCCAGAACCTCTTCGCGCGTTGCCCGCAGCTCCGGCCGGACGCGCGGCGTGAAGCGCGCAGGGCTCGGCTGCACGGCGGCCTGCGTCAGCTCGCCTCCGGCGGCGCGCCATGCGGGGAGTCCGCCGGCGAGGACGTGCACGTCATCGTGGCCGTAATAGCGGAGCATCCACACGAAGCGCGCGGCGTACGGGACGGTTCCGTCGTCATAGGCGACGACGAGCGAGCCGTCCCCGATCCCGTGCGCGCCGAGGACGGCGGCGAACCGCTCGGGCGGCGCGACGCGGGCCGCGTACGGCGTCGCGAGGTCGTGGAGATCCTCGGCATAGTCCAGGTGCACGGCTCCGGGAAGGTGGCCCGCAGCGTATTGCGCCTTTCCGTCTTGCGCGGCCGCGTCGGCCGCGCCGTGGGGCATGCTGCGCGTGTCGACGAGCCGCAGGCGCGGATCGGCGAGGAGCGCGCGGAGCTCTGGGACCTCGATGAAGAGCGCAAGCACGATCGCCCCTCAGGCGGGGATCGCGACGCGGCCGAGGTCGAAGCGCTGCGCAGCGTCGTCGACGATGTATTTCCCGATCGCGAGCGACGATGTCGCCGCCGGCGAAGGTGCGTTACGGACATGCACGATGCCCTCGGCGCCTTCGAAGACGAAGTCGTCGACGAGCGAGCCGTCGGCAGCCATGGCCTGCGCGCGAACGCCCGACGGCCCCGGAAGGCAATCTTCCGGCTGGAGGTCCGGAATGTAGCGCTGCAGCGCCTTGACGTACGCGCTGCGCACGAGATCGCGGTACATCTCCTCGGCGCCCGTCTTGAGATATTTCATGCCGAGCTTGAAGAAGCCGGGATACGTGAGCGCGTCCCACACCTCGGGCAGGTTGATCGTGAAGAACGTGTAGCCTTCACGCGCGAACGCGAGGACGGCGTTCGGACCGAGCCAGATCGAACCGTCCATGCGCGGCGTGAAGTGGACGCCGAGGAACGGGAATTCGGGATCGGGGACCGGATAGATGTTGCCCTTGACGAGATGCGCCTTCTCGGGCCGCAGAATCAGGTAGTCGCCGCGGAACGGCACGATCTTCGGATCGCGCGCGCCGCCGGTCATCTTCGCAAGCTTGTCCGAGTAGAGTCCGCCGCAGGTGATTGCGGCTTTCGCGGTGATCTCGCCGTGCGGCGTGATCAGGACCGTCTCGCTGCCGCGGCGAGCGATGCTCGTGACCTCGCGGCCGAGAAAGATGTCGGCGCCCTTCTCGCGCGCTTCATCCGCGTACGATTCGGAGACGCGCCCCCAATCGACGATCCCCGTCACCGGAGAGAAAATCGCCTTGATGCCGCAGCAGTGCGGCTCGCGCTCGCGGATCCCGTCCGCGTCGAGCATCTGCAGACCCTCGACGCCGTTGGCCTGGCCGCGCGCCCAGAGATCTTCGAGCCGGCCGAGTTCGCTCGCTTCGGTCGCGACGATCAACTTGCCGACCTGCTTGTACTCGATGCCCTTCGCATCGCAGTACTGCCAGGCGAGGCGGCGGCCTTCGACGCAGAGTTTCGCCTTGAACGACCCGGGCTTATAGTAGATCCCGGAATGGATGACGCCGCTGTTGCGGCCGGTCTGGTGCCGGTTGAGGCCGGTTTCCTTCTCGACGTTGGCAACCTTGAGGTGAGGGAAGCGCTCGAGCAATTCACGGGTGGTCGCGAGCCCGACGATCCCCCCGCCGACCACGGCGATATCGTACGTCATATCCAGCTATTCTCGCGCGAAGAACGACCCGCCCGCTAGGACTTTTTCCTCGACCAGCCCGCTCTCGGGAGCGGCGATGGGAAGAAGGTCTCCACCGGCGGGCTGCCCGGCGGCAGGGTTCGTCGTATGCATCGAAAGAGGTAACAACGCGACCCCGAGGCCTCGAAAGGACGATCAGTGGCGCCAGTATCCGCCCTCGCGACGCCGTTCAAGAACGAGAAGATCCGCAGCTTTACGGACGAAGCCGACCGGGCCTCGATCGAAGCCGCGCTTGCGCGCGCAAGAGCCCGGCTCGGTGCGCGCTACGCGCCGGTCGTCGACGGCCGCAAGCTCGAGACGGCGGACGAGTTCCGCTCGCTGAACCCGGCGAATCCCGCGGAGGTCGTCGGGGTCGTCGGCGCGGCGTCCGTCGAACAGGCGACGGCGGCCGTCGAAGCGGCGGCCCGGCGCTTCGAGAGCTGGAAGCGAACGAGCGCGAAGGAACGCGCTGCCTGCGTCTTCCGGGCGGCCGAACTGGTCCGGCGTCGCCGAGATGACTTCAACGCGCTGCTCGTGCTCGAGGTCGGGAAGCCCTGGGTCGAGGCGGACGCCGACACGGCCGAAGCGATCGATTTCCTCGAGTTCTACGCGCGCGAGGCGCTGCGCTATACGGAACCGCGCCCGCTCGTCCCGCTCGCGGGCGAAGAAGGCCGCCTCGCCTATATCCCGCTCGGCGCCGGCGTGGTGATCCCGCCGTGGAATTTCGCTCTCGCGATCATGGCCGGGATGACGACGGCCGCGCTCGTCGCCGGAAACACCGTCTGCCTGAAGCCCTCGGAGGACGCCTCCGTCATCGCGGCCGTCTTCGTCGAGCTCTTGACCGAGGCGGGCGTCCCGGAGGGCGTCGTGAACTTCGTGCCGGGCCCCGGCGCGACGATCGGCGAGGCGATGGTCGCGCACCCGAAGACGCGCTTCATCTCGTTCACGGGTTCGAAGGCGGTCGGGCTGCGCATCAACGAGCTCGCGAGCCGCGTCGCCGAAGGGCAGATCTGGATCAAACGGGTCGTCGCGGAGATGGGCGGCAAGGACGCGATCGTCGTCGCCGACGATGCCGACCTCGACGCCGCGGCGGACGGCATCGTCGCCTCCGCGTTCGGCTTCTCCGGGCAGAAGTGCTCGGCGTGCTCCCGGGCCATCGTCGACGCGCGTGTCTACGATGCGGTTCTCGGCAAGGTCGTCGAGCGTGCAAAACGGCTCGTCATCGGAGATCCGGCGCTCGGGCCGGTCGACGTCGGGCCGGTCATCAACCGCAAGGCGTACGACAGGATCCTCGGCTACGTCGAACGCGGCCGCGCGGAGGGGCGCCTCGTTCTGGGCGGGAGAGGGGTCCCGGGTACCGGGTTCTTCATCGAGCCGACGATCTTCGCGGACGTCGACCCGCAGGCGACGCTCGCCCAGGAGGAGATCTTCGGCCCCGTCGTCGCCTTCCTGAAGGCGCGCGATTTTTCGGATGCCCTCGCCGTCGCGAACGGGACCGAGTTCGGGCTCACGGGCGCCGTCTACAGCCGCGACGACGCGAAGCTGGAGCTTGCGCGGACGGATTTCCACGTCGGCAACCTGTACTTCAACCGCAAGTGCACGGGCGCGCTCGTCGGCGTCCACCCCTTCGGCGGATTCAATATGTCCGGCACGGATTCCAAGGCCGGCGGGTACGACTACTTGGGGTTGTTTCTGCAGGCGAAGATCGTCTCGAAGCGATTGACGTGAGGCCATGAGCAACGAACGGCAACTCCGCGCGGCGCTCGGCGGCGTCGTCTTCGTCGCGGCGCTCGCGGTCGCAGCCTTCGGCATCTACCCGCATCCCTCGTTCTCGTCGGACGGGTACGCGTACGCCGTGCGGATGCTCGTCGATCGCGGGCTCCCGTTGGAAGACGCGGTGCATCGCGCTCAGGAATTCTGGCAGCAGCAGCCGATCGCAACCGACCCGATGCAGGCGCATCTTTTTCGAGGCGATCAGGCGCCGCTATACTGGGACGTTTTCCAGCCGCGCGTCATCTACCCGTTCGTCGCCGCGATGCTCTACCCGCTACGGGGCTTCTACGGGATGCTCGACATCTCGGCGTTCGCATACGTCGGCGCAGCGCTCGCGGTCTATTACCTCGCGCTGCAATTCGCCGGTGCGCTTCCATCCCTCGCCGTCACGCTCGGCTTCATGCTCTATCCGGGGACGCTCGAGAATGCTCGCTCTACGCAGACCGATATGCTTGCGATGTTCTTCTCGACGCTGTGCATCGTCGCGCTCGTGCGGATTGCACGCGGCGGCGACCGTCGCTGGATCGTAACGCTCGCGGCGGCTTGCCTCTTGCTCGTATTCACGCGGCCTGCGTTCTACATCATCCTTGGCGGTGCGCTGGGCTTGGCTATCGGAGTCCGGGGCGCCGCACCCGCGTTGCGGCGGGCAAGCCTTGTCTGCGTCGGAATCGCGGCGGTTTGTGCGGGACTCTACATCGCCGTCTCGCTCGGCATGGGGACGCCGAGCTTTTCGTACGTCGTCGCCGATGCGCGCGACGTTTTTTTCAGAACCCAGCCGGAGCTCGCTCAGCAATCGGCGCTCTCGAAACTCAAGAACGCCGGGTTACATTTCTCGCCGGACGACCCGCTCGGCGTTTGGTATGGGAAGATGGTCGTGAATTTGGTGCTGCGGGAGACGATCCGCGGCATTCTTTTCGTCTTCCCGCTGCTCGGCGCGCTTGGACTGTGGGCCTTCCGTAGGGATCCGGCGTTCGGGGCGCTCGTGGGCGTGCTGGCCGGGGGATCCCTCGTCCTACTGCTCGACCAGTGGTCCCAAGACATGACTCGCGTTCTGGAGGTTCCGATGCTGCCGGTGATCGCCGTCGGCCTCGTGGGCGCCGCAAGCGTCCTGTACGGGCGGCTCTTCGTCCCGAACGATCCCTTGGTTTCAACAGCGCTCGAAAAGACGTTATAAGCCGACCGTCCGAGAATCCGCACGGCCCCGGAGCGCAGGGTCCGGACGGCGCCGCCCTGGACGCGATCGATACGCCGGCTTGTGCATGGGGGCACGAGCAGATCGGAGCCGCCGAAGAGCGTCCGTAGCCGCTACTTCGCTCGGATCCGGAACATCTGTCGGACGGGACGGCCGCCACTTGCCGGGCTCGTCCATCGGATCGGTCCGCCGTCTTCGCTAGCATAGTACGGCAAGCGGTATCCAGGAATAACTCCCAAAAAGACGCGCCTGGGGGGTTGACTCTAAGCTACGAGGTTGATATCATAGCCGCCGTGACTCTGACGCCACGCAACATCGGTGCGGTCAGTGATCCGGCCCGACTAGGGTCTGGCTTTAGAGTTCGTTCCTTGAAAACTGAACAGTGCAGTAGCGCATAAGTCTGTGGGTCTCCGGTCCGGAGCAGGCAAGCGCGGCGAAAGCCGCTTTTTGTTTGTCCCGAAACGTGAGATTTTTGGTCAGTCGCCCCGAGATCCGGCTCCACCGGTCCTCGGATCAGCGCCTGGCCCGTACAAGAATTGACCGATGCCGATCGCGAGATCGTCATCAAAAACCCAAGGCGCAAGTCTTGGGAAGCTTAGTCAGCGAATTTAGAGCCTCAAAGGCTCCATAAATTTTATGGAGAGTTTGATCCTGGCTCAGGATTAACGCTGGCGGCGTGCCTAACACATGCAAGTCGAACGAGGTAGCAATACCTAGTGGCAGACGGGTGAGTAACACGTGGTTAACCTACCTTCGAGTGGGGGATAACTAGCCGAAAGGTTAGCTAATACCGCATGAAACGTGCCGGGGCATCCCGGAACGTTAAAAGGAGCAATCCGCTTGAAGACGGGACCGCGTCCCATTAGCTAGTTGGTGGGGTAACGGCCTACCAAGGCACCGATGGGTAGCTGGTTTGAGAGAGCGACCAGCCACACTGGGACTGAGAAACGGCCCAGACTCCTACGGGAGGCAGCAGTGAGGAATTTTCCGCAATGGGCGAAAGCCTGACGGAGCGACGCCGCGTGTGGGAAGAAGGCCCTCGGGTCGTAAACCACTGTCGAAGGGGACTATATTGAAGGTACCCTTGGAGGAAGCCCCGGCTAACTACGTGCCAGCAGCCGCGGTAAGACGTAGGGGGCAAGCGTTATTCGGAATTATTGGGCGTAAAGCGCTCGTAGGCGGGTCGACAAGTCCGTGAAGAAAGACCTGGGCTCAACTCAGGGAACGGCACGGATACTGTTGATCTTGAGGCATTCAGAGGGTGATGGAATTCCCGGTGTAGCGGTGAAATGCGTAGATATCGGGAGGAACACCAGTGGCGAAGGCGATCACCTGGGGATGTTCTGACGCTGAGGAGCGAAAGCTAGGGGAGCAAACGGGATTAGATACCCCGGTAGTCCTAGCCGTAAACGATGGATACTAGGTGTATGTGGTATCGACTCCATATGTGCCGTAGTTAACACAGTAAGTATCCCGCCTGGGGAGTACGGCCGCAAGGTTAAAACTCAAAGGAATTGACGGGGGCCCGCACAAGCGGTGGAGCATGTGGTTTAATTCGACGCAACGCGAAGAACCTTACCCAGGCTTGACATCCTCTGACCGCCGTGGAAACACGGTTTTCATAGCAATATGACAGAGAGACAGGTGCTGCATGGCTGTCGTCAGCTCGTGCCGTGAGGTGTTGGGTTAAGTCCCGCAACGAGCGCAACCCTCGTCCTGTGTTGGTCCGCAAGGATCTCTCACAAGAGACCGCCGGTGAGAAGCCGGAGGAAGGTGGGGATGACGTCAAGTCAGCATGGCCCTTACGTCTGGGGCTACACACGTGCTACAATGGGTGCGACAACGAGTTCCAAGCTCGCGAGGGTTAGGCAATCTCTTAAACGCATCCTCAGTTCGGATTGAAGGCTGCAACTCGCCTTCATGAAGTCGGAATCGCTAGTAAACGCAGATCAGCTACGCTGCGTTGAATACGTTCCCGGGCCTTGTACACACCGCCCGTCACGTCACCTGAGTTTAGTGTACCCGAAGCCGTCCGTGCAACCGCAAGGAGCAAGACGTCTAAGGTGTGCTAGGTAAGGGGGACGAAGTCGTAACAAGGTAGCCGTATCGGAAGGTGCGGCTGGATCACCTCCTTTCTAAGGAGTACATGCCGTCGGCTCACGCCCAGCGTGAGGGCGCCGGCGTACTATACTTAAAGTCGACCACAGACGATGCCGATTCGTTCAGGGGTTCGCCGGCCAGTTATGGCTAAGGTCGAGCTGAGAACTACGGCGCGATGTTTTTCAGCATCGTAAGCGCACCCCGGTTTTCGGGGTCCCGGCAGAGGCGGGTTCAACCCGCCGGCATCCAGCGATGGATTGCCAGGTTGCCGACTGCACTGTTCAGCTTTGAGGGAACGTCCCTCGTGGCTCGATTCGAATTTCGTATGATTTCGATCGGGAAACACGAGCGTCGCGTTGCTTCGATCCTTGAAAACTGCATAGAGAAGAACTTTCATGTGCCAAACATGAAAAGCGGACTCTCTTTGGATTTTCCGTCCGGAGAGAGTGCAATTTCAAAGAAAAAGACAGATCGTACTTTGGTAAAAAGTACATAAGAGCACACAGGTGGATACCTTGGCACTACAGGCGATGAAGGACGTAGCAAGCTGCGATAAGCTTGGGGGAGCTGCTAACAAGCGATGATCCCAAGATTTCCGAATGAGGCAACTCACGTGCCGTCATGGGCACGTACTCCCCGGTGAATTCAATAGCCGGGGTAGAGCGCACGCGGTGAACTGAAACATCTAAGTAGCCGCAGGAACAGACATCAACCGAGATTCCCGTAGTAGTGGCGAGCGAACCGGGAACAGCCTAAACCGTCGACGTGTAAGCGATCGGGCGTTGCGCCGGCGGGGTTGTACGGCAACCATCTTCGAGCTGATCCTCGAGGCAGAAGTCAAAAATCCGAGCGAAAGTCGAAGCCGGCTGGAAAGCCGCACCATAGCGGGTGATAGTCCCGTAGGCGAATTCGAGCGGACTTCTGGAGTTGTTCGTGAGTAGGGCGGGGCACGAGAAACCCTGTCTGAAGCTGGGGGGACCATCCTCCAAGGCTAAATATGCTGTAGTGACCGATAGCGCATAGTACCGTGAGGGAAAGGTGAAAAGAACCCCCGAAGGGGAGTGAAATAGAATATGAAACCGTGTGCTTACAAACCGTGAAAGGCCCATGCGCAAGCAAGGCTGATCGCGTGCCTATTGAAGAATGAACCTGCGAGTTACGTGGTACGGGCGTGGTTAAGGTGATGAGCCGGAGCCGCAGCGAAAGCGAGTCTGAATAGGGCGTTTGTCCGTATCAGTAGACCCGAAACCAGGCGATCTATCCATGAGCAGGCTGAAGCATGATTAAACTCATGTGGAGGGCCGAACCTGTTGTTGTTGAAAAAACATTGGATGACTTGTGGATAGGGGTGAAAAGCCAATCGAGCCTGGAGATAGCTGGTTCTCCCCGAAATAGTTTGAGGACTAGCGTTGAGATTTAACCCTTGGGGGTAGAGCACTGACAGGGCTAGGGGCCTTACCGGGTTACCGAACCCCATCAAACTCCGAATACCGAGGGGAACATCTCAGCAGTCAGACAGTGGGGGATAAGCTCCATTGTCAAAAGGGAAACAGCCCAGAGCAACAGCTAAGGTCCCTAATCGATGCTTAGTGGTAAAGGAAGTCAGGTCGCATAGACAACTAGGAGGTTGGCTTAGAAGCAGCCACCCTTGAAAGAGTGCGTAATAGCTCACTAGTCGAGTGATTTGGCGCCGAAAATGTAACGGGGCTCAAGCATCGAACCGAAGCTTTGCGATTGAGGTAAAACTTGATCGGTAGGGGAGCGTTGTAGCGTAGGCTGAAGGTCGACCGCGAGGACGGCTGGACGAACTACAAGTGCGAATGCAGGTATAAGTAGCGACAAATGAGAGTGAGAACCTCTCACGCCGGAAGTCTAAGGTTTCCTGAGCTACGTCAATCGTCTCAGGGTGAGTCGGGTCCTAAGCCGAGGCAGAGATGCGTAGGCGATGGCCATGCCGTTCATATTCGGCAACCACGGATGTCCGTTCAGACTCTCCCGCGTAGAACCAGAACTTCGAATGCCCCGGCGAGCGCGAGCTCGGCGAGGCGATCGCCGTTGTGTTTCCACGCGATAGAGCCTGTGGATTAAAGGGATGACGCAGGAAGATAGGTCTGCGCACCGATGGATGTGTGCGTCTAAGCTGGTAGGGGGTCGTGTAGGCAAATCCGCACGGCAACTCCGAGAAGCGAATGGGAGGATCTTCGGATCCGAAGTGATCGACTCTACGCTGCCAAGAAAAGTCTCTAAAAAGGATCATACGTGCCCGTACCGCAAACCGACACAGGTAGACTGGCAGAGCATGCTAAGGCGACGGGAGAACCCCTGTTAAGGAACTCGGCAAATTGACCCCGTAACTTTGGGAGAAGGGGTGCCCTCTAGGGTGTAGTCTTTACGACGATAGCCTCGGGGGGTCGCAGTTAACTGGCCCAAGCGACTGTTTAACAAAAACACAGGTCTCTGCGAACGCGAAAGCGGACGTATAGGGGCTGACTCCTGCCCGGTGCTGGAAGGTTAAAAGGAGAGGTCAGCGCAAGCGAAGCTTTGAATTGAAGCCCCAGTAAACGGCGGCGGTAACTATAACCGTCCTAAGGTAGCGAAATTCCTTGTCGGGTAAGTTCCGACCTGCACGAATGGAGTAACGACTTGGGCGCTGTCTCGATGGGGGGCCCGGCGAAATTGCAGTACCAGTGAAGATGCTGGTTACCCGCGGCAGGACGGAAAGACCCCATGAAGCTTTACTGTATCCTGATCGTGAGTCTTGAAGTTTTCTGTGCAGGATAGGTGGGAGGCGACGATCCGTGGGCGCTAGTCTACGGGGAGCCAACGTTGAGATACCACTCTGGAAATTTCGGGATTCTAACTCACCGCCGTAATCCGGTGGGAGGACATGGTCAGGTGGGCAGTTTGACTGGGGCGGTCGCCTCCTAAAGAGTAACGGAGGCGCCCAAAGGTTCCCTCAGATCGGTCAGAAACCGATCGTTAGAGTGCATTGGCAAAAGGGAGCTTGACTGCGAGACGGACAGGTCGAGCAGGTGCGAAAGCAGGGCAAAGTGATCCGGCGGTTCCGAATGGAAGGGCCGTCGCTTATCGGATAAAAGCTACTCTGGGGATAACAGGCTTATCTCCCCCAAGAGTCCACATCGACGGGGAGGTTTGGCACCTCGATGTCGGATCGTCGCATCCTGGGGCTGTAGTAGGTCCCAAGGGTTGGGCTGTTCGCCCATTAAAGCGGTACGCGATCTGGGTTCAGAACGTTGTGAGACAGTTCGGTCCCTATCCGCCGTGGGCGTAGGAGATTTGAGGAGCGTCGACCCTAGTACGAGAGGACCGGGTTGAACGAACCGCTGGTGAACCGGTTGTCCCGCCAGGGGCATAGCCGGGTATCTATGTTCGGACCAGATAAGCGCTGAAGGCATATAAGCGCGAAACTGACTCCAAGATGAGATCTCAAACTCGTAAGAGTGAAGGGTCGTGGTAGACTACCACGTTGATAGGCCGGGGGTGGAAGCACCGCAAGGTGTGGAGCTAACCGGTACTAATAGCCCGGACACTTTTTACCTACGCTGTCGTTTGGCACTTGAAGGTTCTTCTCTATGCAGCTTTCCGGCGCGACACGCCTAGAGCTCAGGCTCGGCGTCGCGACGGGATCAGATTTCTGGCGCCCATAGCGGCGGGGTTCCACCCGTTCCCATCCCGAACACGGCAGTTAAGACCGCCAGCGCCGATGGTAGTCGGACCGCAGGGTCCCTCGAGAGTAGGACAGCGCCAGATCAACCCAAGAGATGAGCCCGCCGGCCTCGAGGCCGAGCGGGCTCTCTCTATTTCCCGGGAGCCCTGAGCTCGCCGTCATGCCACCCTGAGTAAGTCATGGCCGCGGAAGGGCCACGATGATCGCTGGGCCCGCGGGCGGTGCCGGGCCAGCGGGCTCCCGCGGGGACGCTCGCGATTTCGCATCCATGCGAAGCTGAACAGGCGCTCCGCCTACGGCTCCGCGCCCCCCACACACAAAGCGCGTGGGGACCCCCCGCTCGCCCTCCTGGCTCCGCAGGCAAGCTGCACGCCCCGCAGGAGCCAGTCGCCCCGCACCGCTCGCTACCTGTGCTGTCAACAGGGTGATCTTGCCGTAGAAGGTGCGCCCTAGCGCCGTTGCTGCGCCGCGTGATAGATTGGCGGTGCAGGTATGGCGACTCCAGCGATTCCGCAGATCCCCGCCGTCCTCGAGTTCGACGATTCGCAGAAGCCGTATGTCGAGTCTATTGGCGGCCGTCTCGAAGCCAAGATGAGTCCGAAGCTCATCCACAGCCTCGTACAAACGGCCGTCGCCGCGGTTCTTAGGGCGTGGGCGGCCGGCCGCGGAGTCGTCGGCACGGAAATCCGCTTCTATTTCTTGCGCGAGAGCAAGCCGTCGTCGCTCTTGCCGGACGTGGCCTATATCTCGAACGAGAGGCTGCAGCGGGAGACGCGCGACGCATTCGACCGGCCGCGGTGCGCACCGGACCTCGCCATCGAGATCTGGTCGCCCGGCGATAGCACGCGGACGCTCGAGGAAAAGATCGCCCTCTATCTCGCACACGGCAGCCCGGCCGTCATCGTGATCGATCCCGAGGCGCGGCGAATCGAGTTCCACCGTGCCGACGGACGCGAAGCGCACGAGAGAACCGGCCTTATCCGGGTTGCTCCGTACGACGATCTGACGATCGACTGCGGCGAACTGTTCCGAGATCTCTAATCCGCGCTCGCTCCGCCATGCGGCCGCTCTCACAAACCGTACGTAAGGAGGCACGATAGATGGCTCATTCCGCGCAGCCCGTGATCCGCGAGTTGTATCCGTACTTACGCGTGCGCGACGCCGGCGCGGCGATCGAATTCTACGCTCGGGCCTTCGGTGCGGTCGAGCGCTTTCGCTTGACCGAACCGAACGGCCGCGTCGGTCATGCGGAGATCGTCATCGGGCCCGCGATCGTTATGCTGTCCGACGAATACCCGGAACATGGAATAGTCGCCCCGGAGTCGGGCGCGCGCACGGCCGTCAGCATCCACCTGCACGTGGATGACGTCGACGACGTCTTCGAGCGCGCCGTAGCCGCGGGCGCTTCGGTGGTGCGCCCGCTTACAGACGAGTTTTACGGCGAACGAAGTGGGAAGCTGCGCGATCCGTTCGGCCACGAGTGGTTGCTCGGGTCGCAGATCGAACAGGTGACGCCCGAGGAAATGCAGCGCCGATATACGGCTTTGCTTGCCGGGGAGTAACCGCTCAGAGGACGTGCGGCGTGATCAGGAAGACGATGTCGTCGCGCTCGTGGCCGTGCTCGCGGTTGCGGAAGATCGGCCCGAACACCGGCAGGTCGCCGAGCAGCGGAAACTTTCGCACGGTCTCGCGGTCGGTCTCTTGCAGCAAGCCGCCGAGCACGATCGTTTCGTCTCGTTCGATGCGGAGCGTCGTATCGATCTTCCGATTCTGAATGATCGGGTTCCCTTGCGGACTCGTCCCCGCGAACGCGCTGTATTCCGGGTGCAATTCGGCCACGATCGAGCCGTCGGCGCCGATCGTCGGGGTCAGTCGCAGCCGCACGCCGATGTCCACGAATTTCACATCGGCGCTCGTCGTGCTGCCGGTCGTCACGGTGTTCGAGATCGGATACGACTGGCCGACGAGGAGGCTCGCCTCCTTGTTATTGAGCGTGGCGAGGCGCGGCGTCGCCAGCACTTTCGCGCGATTCTGCGTGACGAGCGCCGTCAGTTGCGCTTGAATCGGGATCGTCTTGTTCTTGAACGCCCAAGTTACTGTGCCCGGACCGTCGTTCGGACCGGTGCCGGAGTAGAGGATGCCGATCTCCGAGCTGTCGGTCACGGTCAAATCGACGACGCGGACTTCGAACATCACTTGTGGGGTCGGCACGTCGAGCGCCCGCAGAAAGCTCCGCGCCGTCGCTAACGTGCGGGGCGTCCCGTGCACGAGGATCGCGTTTTGCCGCTCGTCGACCGTGTAAGAACGTTCGGGGAGGACGCCGGCGAGTTGCCTCTGCGCATCGGCCGAGCGCGCGTACTTGAGCCGGATCAGCGTTGCCGGTGCCTCGCCGACGTAGTTCCCGCTCGCGGAGGTGGTGCTCCCGACGATCGTGATCCCGCCTTCACGGCGGATTTGCAGGTCGTAGGCCTGCGCGAGAACGCCGAGCACGCGCCCGACGGGGACGTCCTGGAGGCGCAGCGTCACGTGGTCGTGCTTGACGGACGCATCGGCGACGATGTTGAGGCCGGATTCCATCGCGACCAAGCGCAGGACGTCGACGAGATCGGCATCCCGAACGTCCAGCGAAATGGAGCCGGCGGAATCGGCGAAGGCGGGCGAGGCCAGCAACGCGCAGGCCAGGAAGCAGCTCGTCAACCAGCGGCTCATCGCGCGCCGACCGCGAGGTGGGCGCCGCCCGCCAGCGTGACCGCGCCAAGGCGAATGGCTGCGACCGTCGAGCCGGAGAGCGGGTCCCCGATGCGCACGAACCGCGTCGTCCCTCCCTCGTCCACGAGAGCGTACGGCGTGCGCCCCAGCACCGTCGCCAACACTTTGGCTCCCGCGATCGCCTCGCCGGGCAGCGCCGTGCCGGGCGGCGTCCCGGCGGCCCCGGCACTTGCAGGTCGAGCGGAGAGAGCTCCCGGAGCGATGGAGTCGGGAACGTCCCCACCGGCGAACGGATCGCGGACGACGACGATCCGCTCTCGGTGCGGCGTAGCGTAGGCCGGAGGGAGCTGCGGGATCAGGGCGCCCCCGGCCTCGCGGACCGGGGCCCGCGAGGCGAGGCGGACGCTCGCCGCAATCACTCCCGGCGGCAAGAGCAGGCCCGCGACGAGGGTAGCGGCAGTGCAGGCAGTAAGCGGCGTGGGTCGGCGGTGCGGGGCAAACATGGAGGCACCTCAGGGGGGCGGAGGGAGGCCGGCGCGCAACCGGATCGTTCCAAGGTGGATCGTCGCATCGACGCCGCTCGCGAGTCCCTCGGCGGACTCATGCCGCTCGAGCCGGAGGCCGAGGACTCGGAGGGGCGTCGGCAAGTTCGAGAGGTCGGCGACCGTCGCGACCGTGTTTGCGAAGCTGCCGCTCAGGCGGAGTTCGAACCGGCCGGATTCCTCGCCCGGAAGCCCCGGGGGACGCGCCGGGAGCGTTCCGAGTGCCGGACCGGCCTCGGGCGCAAGCGAAAGGATGCGTACGCCGTTGCGCCTGGCGGCCCGCTGGACGTCGAGCAGAAGGCCGAGTCCCTCGGCACTCGGATCGGTGCGCAGCGCGATTCCGCGCAGGTCCGCGCGGATGCGCTCCGCCGCGGCTTCGATGCGCGGCCGCTCCGCGAGCGCCGCCTCCTCAGCGTCGGCACGCGCGGCTGCGCCGCGGGCGCGAGCATCGGCCGCCGCTATCGCGTCCTCGACGGGACGCAGCACGACGATGCCGGCCACGAGCGCGAGCAGCGCCACGAGCGCCTCCGGAGCGCGGAGCGCATCGAGCCTGGCAATGCTTCCGCGCAAAGGGACGCTCACGGCGCACGCTGCTGCAAGCGCAGCTCGAAGTCGACGCTCGAGCCGGCGTTCCAATCCGAATCGTGCAGGCGGGAAGCGACGAGGACCGGCATTGCGTACGCTTGCGCCTTAGAGAGGCGCGCGATCGCGTCGCCCAGCGCTTCGTAATCGCGCGAGCCGCCTTTGAGCGTCGCGCCGGTATCGTCGCACTCAAGGGATCCGAGCCAGACCTTCTCGGGCAGGCGAGCCGCGATCTCGGCGATCGCGCGCGCCCGCTTCTCGCCGCTCGCCTGCACTTCGCGCAACGCTCGCGAGACGGCGCTCAGGCGCTCGACGGTCGCGACCGACGTCCTCAAGCCGCGCATCGCCTCGTCGGCTCTGGCGAGCCTGGCCTCCCCGCGGAGTGCCGCGGCGGACGCGTATCCCAAGCGCAAGCGCTCGATTCCCGCGCCGGCGGCGAGCAGGATCGCCGCGAGCAGAAGGGCTGCGAGCGTGCGGCGGGCTCGTGCTCCGAAGCCGAACTTCGCAAGCCGCGCCGCACGCGAAGCCGGATCGGCCTCGAGGAAGTTGAAGCCGTTCATGCCGCGTCGCCCTCCTCCCGGAGCGCGAGCCCGATGCTCAAGGACCAATCGGGGGCCGAGGCACGGATCACGTCGCTCGGATACGGCGATGCTGCGATTGCCGGCTCGGCCGCGAACTCGATGCGGCAACCCGTGTCTCGCTCGAGGCGCTCGAGCAGGCCTGGCAGACGAGCCCCGTTTCCGACGAGCACGACGTGCTGGATCTCGCCTGCTCCGTTCTTGCGCGCGGCGAACAGGGCTTGTCCGATCGCGGAGCACAGCGCGAGGAGCTCCGTCTCGCCCGCGCCTGCGAGGCCGACCGTCCGCTTCCTGCGTTCGGCCAGGGCGGGATCGATCGCCAGCGAGCGCTCGAGCGCGTGAGTGAGCGCGGCCGATCCGCCGGCCACAGCTACGCCGAACGGCGTCGCGCTGCGCAGCGCGTAGAAGCGAGCCCACGTCGAACCGATGTCGATCGCGGCATCGGCTCGCGGAAACGCGCGTCGCAGGGCAAACGCCTCGTGGTCGACGCAGACGATCCGCAAGCCGGCGGCTCGGACGATCGCGAGCTTGCGCTCGTACGCGCTCCGCCGAACGATGCCGAGGGCGAAGAGATTCTGCGCCGGATCGAGCGGACGAACGCGCACGAGCGCGTCGTCGAGCGCGTATTCGACGATGCGCGCGGCCTCGAAGCGCACGGCCGACATCCGTTCGCGCGCCGGCATGGGCGGCAGCGCGATGGGGCGTACCGTCCCCGCGTCCTCGCCGATCGCGCAAACGCAGCGGCGTTCTGCGATCTCGAACTCCGAGAGGTGCCGCGCGATCGCGCGTCCGACGGCATCGGCCGCGCGCCCGGAGCCGGACTCCGCCAGATCGAACGCGATCACGCGGCGTAGATGCGCCTGCGACCCATGCGCATCGAGTTGTGCGATTCGCACGCGCGTCGCGCCGATGTCGATCCCGAGCGGAAGGGGATTCGGCGCAAGCGTCATCGCGCGACCGCTCCGACCGTCGCGCACAGCGCCCCGAACGCCAAATATGGGCCGAACGGGAGGGCGTCGCCGCGACGCGCGCGCCGCAGAGCGAGCAACGTGAGGCCAACGCAAGCCCCCGCGACGAAAGCACAGCCGAGCGCGACCAGCCCGGGCATCACGCCGAGCCCCCCACCGATGCATGCGCCCAACTTGACGTCGCCGAGCCCGAGGCCGCGTCCCCTGGTCCCGGCGTGCAACAGGAACAGGCTTCCGCCCGCGGCGGCGGCGCCGGCGAGGGCAGTGCCGGCCGCTCCGTGCGATGCGGCGAGCAGAACGATCGCGGCGAAAGCCGGGTAGGTGATGCGGTTCGGAATCGTGCCGGTGCGAACGTCGCAGAGCGCGCACGCGACGCTGGCGCACAGTGCGAGCGCGGGCCCGAGCAGTGCGGCCGCGTTCATGCCCCCACCTTGCGTAACGCCAAGGCGGCAGGTTCGAAGGATGGATCGATGTGCAGCGCCGCGTGCCAATAGCGTCGCGCCGCGGCAACGTCGCCGGCGCGAAGTGCGGCGCGCCCCGCAAAATGCAGCAGGCGCGGATCGCGCTCGAGTTCCGCGGCACGCGCGAAGTCGGCGCGTGCCGCCCCGAATTCGCCCGCGGCCTGCAAGCAGAGCGCACGGTCCGCGAGCAGTCGCGCGTCCCTGGGGGAACGGCGGAGCGCCTCGTCGGCAACGCGGACCCCCGCAGCCAGCGCCTGCGGCGTACGGAGTTGGAAAGCGGTGAACGCATACCGATCCGCCGCGACGGGCGAGGTGCGGTCCCACCAGACCGCCCGTTCGTAGTACTTCTCGGCACGGACGGTTTGGCCGGTTTGCAGGAACGAGTCGCCGCGCGTCACGAGCGCCTCGGCAACTCGGCCGTGAAAGATCGCCGCGCCGAGCGCTATGGCCGTGAAAGCCAGGCCGAAGCGGCGAGGGAGCGGGATCTCGATCATGCGAGGCACCAGTAGTACCCCCCGAGCGCGAGCAGAATCGCGTTCCCGACGATCGACGCGGCTTGACCGAGCGCGAGCGGGCGCAAGCGGAGCGCGAACGAGCGGAGCCCTAGGGCGAGCAGCGCCGGCGGAAGGCCGTGGCCGAGTCCATAGACGGCCAAGAGGAGCGTCGCGCGCTCCGGGGCGCCGGATGCGGCCGCCCACGTTCCGATTGCGGCGACGAGCGGGGTGCAGCAGGGCGAAAGCGTGAGTGCGGAGGACGCGCCGAGCAGGAAGATCGCGCCGGGAGACGTCGCGCCTCTAGCCTCGCCCTTGTGCCCCTCGCACGCCGGCCCCCGCGCCCGAATGAGCCCCGCCGTTCCGGCCAGCGTGAAGGCCAGCGCGAGGAACGCATACGTCCACGAACTGAGCTGGACGAACCGCGCCATGGAGCCGATCGCGTAACCGAGGCCGGCGTATGCGCAGATCGACCCGCCAAGAAACACGGCGACGATCCGGCGCGCGTGCTTCGGGTCCGTCGCGGCGCATGCGACCGAGGCGGCGAACCGCGTTCCCCAGCACGGCCCCGCGCCGCCCGAGAGCCCCGCGGCGAAGACGAGCGCGAGGGCGGATGGCGCGTTCATTTCGCCGTCAGGCCTTGCGTCGAGTCATAGACGATCGAGGTCAAGCCGGGTCCGTTCCCGGGTATGTTGCTCATCGCGGCCGGATCGTGGCCGCCGGGGCACGTGATCGTGTACCCGGTCCCGTCGGCATTCGGCGCGAACGTGTACGCGCCGTTCGCGTTCGCAGGATCGACCGGTTTCTGCGTGAGGTATCTGCCGGGCGCGGCCTTCGATCCGAAGCTTCGGTCGACGACGCCCGCCTCCGGGTATTTCAGCGAATCGGTGTACGCGAGTTCGGCGGCCGTCGCGATCGAACGCAAATTCGCTTGGCACGCGGAGACCGCCGCTTGGGCCCGGGCGTGGAAGAAGTTCGGGACGAGAATGCCGGCGATGATCGCGATGATGGCGACGACGATCATCAGTTCGAGAAGCGTGAAACCGGCTTCGTTGGAAGGGCGGCGTCGCTCGGCGTCGCTCATCGGAATCTCCGCGAAAGGGAATGCGCCGTGAAAACTTAGGCCACGCCGGCGACGTGCGCGCGCATGCGTGAAAGGGCTCGCTGTTGGAGACGCGAGATCTGTCGCGTCGAAAGGCCCAGGTGTGCCGCGATCTCGGCCTGCGTCAACTCGAAGACGTAATGCGAAACGACGATGAAGCGCTCCGTCGGCGTGAGCACGGAGAGCGCTTGCTCGACGACGAGGCGATCCGCCACGCCCAAGTCGGCACGCCCAGCGAGCGCGCCGGCGTCGTACGGCTCGCGGAATGCGGCGTGCTCGATGCTCGCCGGGTTCGAAGCCCAACGGGCGAGCCGCGCCGCGCTGACGACTGCGGCCGGAGCTCCGATCGCGCGCGCGATCTCGTCGTCGCTCGGCACGCGACCCGATTGTGCGGCGAGCCGTTCGAATGCCTCGGCGCAATGGTGCTCGAGCTTTCGGATGCTGCGCGGGATGCGCACGAGGTGCTCGTGGTCGCGAACGTAGTGCATGAGTTCGCCGACGATGAGAATCCAGGCGTACGCCTCGAACGGCGTCTTCGACGTGCGCTCGTAACGCCGGCTCGCTTTGAGCAGGCCGATCGCGGCTACTTGTTCGAGATCGGAGCGCTCGAGGCCCGAGCGCAGAAACTTCCGCGCTCCGCGTCGGCACAGATAGTGGTAGCTCGAGACCCAGGAGTCGGTTTGGCCGAAATCATGCGCTATCAATGGATTTGCCCGATCGCACCGTAGAGAGGGATAAAGATGGCTGCTGCAATCGTCCCGACGAACGCGCCGATGACGACGATCGAGATTGGTTCGAGCGTTGCGCCGAGCGTCGCGAGGCCGGCATCGGTATCGACGTCGTAGTACTCGGCAATCTTCAGGAACATCGCGTCGAGCGTTCCGCTCTCTTCCCCGACGCGTACGAGTCCGACGGTGAATGGATCGAACAGGCCGCACGCCTGCATCCGATGCGCGACCGTCTCGCCGTCCCGCAGCGACGCGCGCACGTCGAGGAGCGCTCGTTCGTAGAGTCGGCTCCCGCTGACCGGTGCTGCGATTTCGAACGCGCGCAGAATGTCGACGCCCGAGCGAAGGAGCGCGCCGAGCATGCGCGCGATGCGCGCGACGACGGCTCCGCGCCGGAGCGGACCGACGATCGGCAAGCGCAGGAGCAGCCGTTCGAAGGCGGGTTCCCGGAGCCGTCCGGCGTAGCGGAACGCGCCCAACGCGACGAGCGCCGCGACGCCTGCGGCGGCGGGCGGGACGAGCGGGTTCGCCAGGAACTGCCCGGCCGCGATCAATAGGCGCGTCGGAGCCGGGAGATCGACGCCGAGTTGGGCGAACAACGCGCTGAACGTGGGGACGACCGTTCCGACGAGAAACAGCACGAGCCCGAAGGCCGCGGCTAGGACGATCGCCGGGTAGGCGAACGCGGCCGTCATCTTCTTGCGCACCGCTCGCTCGCGTTCGAGCAATGTGGAGAGCCGCTCCAGCACCGCATCCAACATGCCGCCGGTCTCGCCCGCTTCGATCATCGCGACGTGCAGCGCCGCGAAGTCGCGCGGCCTCGTGCGCATCGCGGCGGCGAGCGAGCGCCCCGCCTCGACCTCGGCGTTCACGGCGCGCAAGGCTTCCGCGAGCCTCCGGTCCGCGCACTGCTCGATCGCGATTCCGAGCGCGCGCTGGATCGGCATCCCCGCTTGCAACAGCGTCGCGAACGAGCGGAAGAAGGCGGCGACCGGTTCGCGGTTCGCGGCGCCCGCGGCGAACCGCTCCGTCCGCGCGCGCAGGGAGTTCGCTTCGCCGATCCAGGTGACGAAGAGCGCGCGCGCGCGGAGGTGCGCCACGACGGCGTCGCGCGAATCGGCGGACATGGCGCCCGCGACCGCTCCCCCCTCGACGTTTCGCGCGCGATAGTGATACGTGCCGGCGCTCATGCGGTGACTCCGGCTAACGTTCGGATGTCGTCTGGACGCATGGCGCTCGCGCGCGCGGTCTCGAGCGCGATCTCGCCGCGCACGACGAGCTCCGTGAGGTGGGCTTCGAGCGTCTGCATGCCGGCATTGCGGCCGGTGACGATCGCATTGCGAAGCTGGTGCGTCCTGCCCTCGCGGATCAACGAGCGGACGGCGTCGTTCGCGAGGAGGATCTCGACGGCGGCCCGGCGTCCGCCGAGCTCCCGCGGGAGCAGGCGCAGCGACGCGATGCCGACGAGCGCTTGCGCGAGGACGTTGCGCGCTTCGTGTTGCGCGGCGGGCTCGAACGCGTCGATGATGCGGTCGACGCTCGATGAGGCATCTCCGGTGTGCAGCGTCGAGAGCACGAGATGCCCCGTTTCGGCGGCGCCGAGGGCGGCGCGGATCACGGCGGCGTCGCGCAGTTCGCCGATCGCGATCACGTCCGGGTTCGCGCGCAACGCGCTGCGAATCGCGCTCGGGTAGTCGAAGAAGTCGCGTCCGAGCTCGCGGTGGGCGATCGAGGAGCGCACGGCTCTATGCCGGTATTCGACGGGATCCTCGAGCGTCACGATGTGCCGGGCGGCGGTCCGGTTGATGCGGTCGATCAACGCCGCAAGCGCCGTGCTCTTCCCGCTTCCGGTCGGGCCGACGAACAGCGCGAGCCCGGCGCGCCGCTCGGCGAACGTTTGGAGCATGAGCGGGAGCCCGAGGCCTTCGAGTGTGGGGATCTCCCGGCTGAGCGCGCGGAGCGCGAGCCGCACGCGCCCCCCGGCCCGGAACGCGTGGACGCGGAACGTGCCGAGTTCGTCGTCGTGGATGACGCCGTCGGCGTCGCCGAGAGCGCGCAGGCGTTCGATGTCCGTTTCGCCGAGCAGAGCCGCCGCAATGCACTCGAGCTCGCCGTCGTCGAGCGCCGGGGAGTCGAGCCGCAACAGTGTGCCGTCGATTCGGAGCGCCGGAGGCTCGCCGCCCGCGAGGTGCAGGTCGGAAGCCTCCCGCGCGCGCGCCGCGCGCATCAAGTCGCGCAGCCGGATCTCCGAAAGCGCCGCATTCACCATGCGAACGACTCCACCGGAGCGACGCGCGCCAGCTCGGAGAGCGAGGTGAGGCCCTCGCGGCATTTCGCCACGGCGTCATCCGCCATCGGACGGTACCCTTGCTTGCGCGCGAGGTGCGAGATCGTCACGCTCGATGCTCCGCCGGCGACGGCGTCGCGAAGCGTCTCGTCGATCGCAAAGAACTCGAAGATCCCGGTGCGTCCGGCGTAGCCCGTCCCGGCGCAGCGCTCGCAACCGCGTGCATCGAAGTAGATGCGCTCGCGCTCGGCACGGAGGCAGAGCGCCGTCTGGGCGTCGAGCGCGACGGGCTCCTTGCACGCCGGGCACAAACGGCGGATGAGGCGTTGCGCCAGCACCGCGCTCAAGCCGGCGGCGAGCGCGGCGCGGCCGAGGCCCAGCTCCTCGAGCCGGTCGATCGCGCGCGGCGCGTCGGCGCTGTGCAACGTCGCGAGGACCATTCTCCCGCTCAAGGCCGCGTGCAGTGCCGTCTTCGCCGTCTCGGCGTCGCGCATTTCGCCGACCATGATCACGTCGGGATCCTGCCGCAGCATCGCGCGCAGGATCGAGGAAAACGACGCGCCGGCTTTCGCGTTGACCTGCACTTGCGTCGCGCCGGCGATCGTCTGCTCGACCGGGTCTTCCACCGTGCAAATGTTCCGCGAGGCCGCATCGAGATGCGCGAGCGAGGCATAGAGGCTCGTCGTCTTCCCGCTCCCGGTCGGTCCGCACACGACGATGAATCCGGCCGGACGCGAGACGGCCTCGCAGAAGCGGGTCACGAGCTCCCCCGAGAATCCAAGCTCGTCGAGGGCCGGAAGGCGCGCGTGCCGATCGAGCAAGCGAACGACGAGCTTTTCGCCTTCGATGGCGGGCATCGAGGAGACGCGCGCGTCGATCGTGTGGCCGGCGATGGTGACGCTGTATCGGCCGTCCTGCGGCCGGCGGCGCTCGGCGATGTCCATGCCGGCGAGAACCTTGATGCGCGAAACGATCGCGCTCGAGAGCGGACTCTCCAGCCTATCGATCTCGCGCAAGACGCCGTCGATGCGAAACCGGATTCGCGCACCGTTGCACTGCGGCTCGATGTGGATGTCGGAGCTGCGCAGCACGAACGCCCGGTCGTGCAGATCGTCGACGGCGCGCACTGCAGGGGCGTCGCCCGGCGCGCTACGCGGCGCAGGCTCCTGCGCGTGCGTCCCCCAAACGCGGCCGAGCGCGAGTGCGATGCGATCGGGTCGCGCGCGCAGCGGAACGACCCGCAGTGCGGTCGAGCGTTCGATGCGCGCGAGCGCGATTTCGCTCGGCGCCGCGCCGAACGCGACCAACAAGCGATCGCCGTCGCACCGCACTGCGAGCGCGCCGAACTCTTGCGCGATGCCTTGCGGAATCATGCGCGCAATCGAGGGCGCGACGTCCGATAGATCGACGACGTCCGCAAGAGGAGTGAGATCCGACGATTTCAGCGCGTTCATGCCTCGACCACGTGAGGATCATGCGTGTTGAATGTTGCCGCGTTTGGAACGCGGTGTTGCGATGGCGTTGCGGCTGTCGGACCGTACGCGCTTGTTGGAACAAAGCGATTTCGAGTTCCTGCAACTTTACTGAGGCATTACGGCCCAATCGAACGTGTCGGACAACTTGCCGCAGCCGATGCAGTGAAATAGCGAACGCGCCGGTTAGGCGCGCCGAAGATTTTCTGCGTCAGTCGCCGGACGTTATGTCAGCAGGTCGCTTCCCGTGTAGCGGCGCGCGCTCGCCTTCAACTCGAGCAAGATCGCGCGCTTCGGCTTTGCCCATTCGGGTTCGTCGGCGTACATGATGACGCCGGAAGGGCTTCTCCAAAACGCAAAGCGCTCGTCGAAAACGACGAGACTATCGAAGCCTTTGAGCGCGCGGCGGCTATCGGCGAAGTCCTGACGGCTACCGGGTATGACCCACAGCTCGGTCTTGCGCGAGGGATCGTCGAGGAGCTCCGCGAGGTTCTGCAAGCAACCGCGCATCGTCTGCGGATCGACCCTGACGTACTCGCGAGTGCACGCCGCGATGCGCGCGAGATCGTCTTCGAAGATCAGATGCTTGAACGTCCACGTGCGGCGGCCGCGACCGGCTTTGAAGTGCCGGATCGATTCCGCACCGATCTTGTCGTAAACCTCGCGAACTTTGGCGGCAACGGCCTTCGGCGCGCAGATCGCTTCCGCCGAAAAGATCTCCGCGTGATGGAGCTTCATGAACCGCTCGGTTTCGAGACTGCACGGAAGGCACTCGCCCCACCCCAACAGCTCCCCTTCGGTTTTCGCGGCCTCGTCTTTGAGAATGTCTTGAAAGCCGAGCGTGTGCTCCGCGCCCGACGTTGGATCGAGCGTCTGCAGGCCGGATGAGCCCAGCAAGTTTGCCACCGTCGTTTCGAGGATCATTGCAAAAAGAAAGAGTTCCGGAAGGGACATCTGCTTGGGTGCGCTTGGGTTGTCGTTGAGCAGCCTGCTGAGCTTCGTTTCATCCCAATCGCGGAGCGCTCTGAGCCGCTCGGGCGATGTTAGGTCGGCCACCTCCATTCTCAGCTTGGCGTAGCGTGAAAGGATGTCGTTGTAAGAACGACCAGATCGTTCGATCCCAGCACGCATCCGCCGGCCGACGACTTTCGCGACGATCCATGTGTGCCACGCTTCGCTCTCGGCGGCAAGGTGACGCACACTTAAACGAGTACCGGCATCCACGGTCCGACTCCCTTCGATCCCGTCCTCGTGGGATTGAGTATAGGGAAGACCCCCTCTTGCGAAGTTGCAGATTTCTGCAATTTGTGATTCGCGTGCCATGCGGCAAAGCCCCGTGGAACAGGCGTTCCCGCGCGTCTTCCACGATTTCCGGTAGGCCGTTTGGTCCGACCGCCGGCACGTATGGGCAATCGCCGCGAACTTGTCGGACAACTCTGGACGGCGCACATCGCGCGCGCCCGGGAATTGCGATTGTCATGGCGACCGCACGAGTGCTCATCGCGGAGGATGACGCGTCGATTCGCGCTCTCATCGTGCATCACTTGAAGCGCGAAGGCCTCGTCGCGCTCGAGGCCGCCGACGGCGCGTCCGCGCTGCGGAGCGCGCGGAGCGGCGTCGAGGCGGTGATCTTGGACATCGGCCTGCCGGGGATCGACGGCTTGGAGGTGCTCCGCGCGCTCCGCCGGGAGGGACGAAACGTCCCCGTGCTGTTGCTGACAGCGCGGTGCGATGAAGTAGATCGGATTATCGGTTTCGAACTCGGCGCGGACGACTACATCGTCAAACCGTTCTTCGCGCGCGAAGTGCTGGCGCGCGTTCGTTCGATTCTCCGGCGCGCCGGAACGCAGACGGATTCGGGGCCGTCGCGGCTTCGGTTCGGCCGTTTGGAGATCGACGAAGCGGCGCGGGAGGCGCGCGCCGACGGGATAGACCTCGGCCTGAAGCCGCGCGAGTTCGCGCTGCTGCTCGCGCTCGCGCAGCAGCCCGGCGTCGCGTTTTCGCGCGAAGCTCTCTTGCAGCGCGTTTGGGGCTTCGATTTCGACGGAGACGAGCGGACGGTCGACGTCCACGTGCGGCGCCTGCGGATGCGCATCGAAGAGCAAGGCCGCGTCGGCCGCTGCCTCCATACGGTTCACGGCTATGGATACAAGTTCAGTCCGACCTGACGGAAGGGAAGCCGCCGGGCTCTTGCCGCTCGCGACGTTCGCCGGCCGCGTCTGCGGAGGCCCGACGCCGCTGCTCGCGCTTCGCGTCGAAGCGTTCGCGGAGACGGCTTGGCGGCACGGGCGCCGCGCCGCGCTCCGGGCCGAGCGGCGCTGCGCGAGCGCGTTCGTGATCGCTGCGCGCCGGGTCTTGCGGGCCTCGGACTTGCTGGGGCACGATCCGCGCAGCGCGGTCTTCGTCGCGGCACTGACGACGCCGGGGCGGCGCGAGGCGGGCCAAGCCTTTGCAGCGGATTGCCGGTCGGCGCTCGCGCGCATCGCGTCGGCGATGGAACTGACGACGGGGCTTCGCATGGAGACCGGGTGGACGCTCGGGAGCGTTTCCCCGGCCTCGGTGCGGATCAGGATCGACGAGGCATTCGAGCGCGGCGCCCGGGAGCGCGAGCGCTACGCGTTCTTTTCCCTCGTGGGGCACGAGCTGCGCACTCCGCTGACCTCGATTCGAGGGTATCTCGACGCTCTGATCGAGGACGAGGTCGAAGGTGAGTCCGTTCGCGCGTTCCTGGAGACGGCGCGCAGCGAGGCGCTCCGGCTGGGGCGATTCCTCGACGGGATGTTCGAGCTCTCGCTGATCGACGCGGGCCTGCACGGCACCCCGCGAAGCTGCGATCCCGCCCCGATCGTCCTGGAGGCGCTGGCGGCGGTGCATCCCGCGGCGCGCGCGCGGGGGATTTCCCTGCTGCACGAGCTCGAGCACGGGTTGTTCGTGCGCGTCGATGCGGACCTGCTCTCGCAAGTCGTCGGCAACGTGATCGACAACGCGCTCAAGTACGGCGCGCCGGACGGCCTCGTGCACGTCGGGATGCGGGCGCTTGACGAGCGCTTCGTCGAAGTCTCGATCGACGACGACGGCCCCGGGATCGCGACGCACGAGCGCGAGGCGATCTTCGTGCTCGGATACCGTTCGGCGTCCGGCGGAGCCGGGAGCGGGATCGGGCTCGCCGTCGCGCGGCTGATCGTCGAACGCTCCGGCGGCGAGATCGACGTCGTGGACGGCCGCTTCGGCGGCGCCTGCTTTCGCGTGCGGCTCCCGCGCGAAGCCACGGTGCCGCCCGGCGGCGCTTAGCCGTCGCGCCCGGTAAGCTCCCGCGTCGCATCGAGCGCGCGCGTGAGGTCGTCGATGAGATCCTCGAGATCCTCGATCCCGACGGAAAGGCGCAGGAGCCCGTCCGTAATGCCGCGCCGCTCGCGATCTTCCTTGGGGATGGAGCCGTGCGTCATCCGCGCCGGATGGCACAGCAGCGACTCGACGCCGCCGAGGCTTTCGGCGAGGCTGAACAGCTTCGTCTCCTTCGCGAACGCGAACGCGCGCGCTTCGGGGCCGCGCAGCGTGAACGAGAGCATGCCGCCGAAGCCGCGCATCTGACGCTTCGCCAGCTCGTGTTGCGGGTGGGAGGGCAGGCCGGGATAATTCACGCGCGCGACGTCGTCGCGTCCTTCCAGAAACCGCGCGATGCCGAGCGCGTTGCGCTCGTGCTCGCGCATGCGCAGCGCGAGCGTCTTCGCGCCGCGCAGCGTGAGCCATGCATCCAGCGGGCCGGGGACGCCGCCCACCGCGTTCTGATGGAACTTCAGCGACTCGTCCAGAGACGCGTCGTTCGTGAGCGCGGCGCCCCCGATCACGTCGCTGTGCCCGCCGATGTACTTCGTCGTCGAGTGGACGACGACGTGCGCGCCGAGCGCGAGCGGCGATTGGAAGTACGGCGAGGCGAACGTGTTGTCGACGACGACGATCTGCCCCGGCAGCGCCAATTTCGCGACCGCGGCAATGTCGATCAGTTTCATCATCGGGTTCGTCGGCGTCTCGAGCCAGAGCAGTTTCGTCGCGGGGACGATCGCGGCGCGAACGGCGGCGAGGTCCGTCATGTCGACGTAGCTGAAGGAGATGCCGTAGCGCGCGAGCACCTTCGAGAAGAGCCGGTACGTGCCGCCGTAGAGATCGTCGGTGACGACGGCGTGATCGCCCGCCGAGAGGCAGTTCAGCACGGCCGACGTCGCCGCCATGCCGCTCGCGAACGCGCGCGCGTAGCGCGCCTCTTCTAGCGCCGCGAGTTGCTCTTGCAGAGCCGTCCGCGTCGGATTCGCGGTGCGGCTGTAGTCGTAGCCTTTGTGCTCGCCGATCCCCGACTGCGTGTAGGTCGAGGTCTGGTAGATCGGAACGATCGTCGCCCCGGTCGCCGGGTCGGCATCTTGCCCGCTGTGGATCGCGCGCGTGCTGAATTTCATGCTATGCGCTCGCCGCACCGGAGAGGTGCGAGATGATGTCCTGCCGCGTGATCACGCCGAGCGGCTTGCCCTCGCGCATCACGACGATTGCACTATTCGCGAGCGTCAGGAGGCGGTACGCGCGATCGATCTCGGCGCCCGCGTCGAGCGTCGGAAACGGCCGCCCCATCACGTCGCGCACCGGCTTGTGGATGAGGTCGGCTTGATCGAACACGGCTTGCATCACGGCGACGTCGTTGATGCTGCCGATGACCTCGTCGCCTTGCGCGACGGGCAATTGCGAAATCTCGTAGCGGCGCAAGAGGTCGAGCGCGTCCTTGACGACGTCTTCGGGCCGCACGGTGATCAGCGGCGGGAGCGGCCGTTTTCCCAGCAGGACGTCCCCGACGGTCGCCTGGCGGCGCCCCTCCGCGATGAACCCGTTCGCCGTCATCCACTCGTCGTTGAAGATCTTCGACATGTAGCCGCGCCCGGAATCCGGGAAGATCACGACGAGTACGGCGTCGGGGCCGAGCGTTTGCGCGACGCGCAGTGCGGCGACGGCCGCCGTCCCCGACGAGCCGCCGACGAGCAAGCCCTCCTCGCGCGTGATGCGGCGCGCCATCAGGAACGACTCGCGATCGGAAACGCGCAGCATCTCGTCGATCACCTTCATGTCGACGGTCTCGGGGAGATACGACATCCCGATTCCCTCGACTTTGTACGATTTCGGCGTGTCGCCCGAGTAGATCGAACCCTCGGGGTCGGCCCCGATCACGCGAATCTGCGGGTTGCGCTCTTTCAGATACCGCGCCGTCCCGGAGATCGTCCCGCCCGTCCCTATCCCCGAAACGAGGTGCGTGACCTTGCCGCCCGTTTGGTCCCAGATCTCGGGGCCGGTCGTGCGATAATGTGCGTCGGGGTTCGCATGGTTGTGCCACTGATTCGGCATGATGGCGCCCGGGATTTCGGCGACGAGCCGCTCGGCGACGTTGTAGTAGGATTCAGGAGAATCGCCCGGGACGTTCGTCGGCGTGACGACGACTTCGGCGCCGTACGCACGCAAGAGGTCGATCTTTTCCTTCGACATCTTGTCGGGCATCACGAGGATGCAGCGATAGCCGCGGATCGCCGCCGCCATCGCGAGGCCGGTCCCGGTGTTCCCGCTCGTCGCTTCGACGAGCGTCGCCCCGGGCCGCAGGATTCCGGCGCGTTCGGCGTCCTCGATCATCGCAACGGAGGGCCTGTCCTTTACGCTTCCGCCCGGATTGACGTACTCGACCTTCGCGAGCACGAGACAGCGCGCGCCGTCCGTCACGCGGTTCAAGCGGATCAGCGGCGTGTCGCCTACGGCGTCGAGCGCGTTCTCGTAGTAGGAGGTCCGGCGGTTCGAATGCGGAGCGATCATCCGGAACAGTTCCCCGGCCCGCCGGCGCTTCATTCCCCCGGCGTCCAGAGGGCGCGCCCCGCATCCCCGAGCGGGACTACCCGTGTCTTGAGCGGCATGGCTACCGACTTTCGTTCAGGACACGATTTCCCGCGCCGCGGCCGCGACGAGTACGGCGGTTTTCTGTGGCTCTTGCGCGTCTTCGACAAGGCGCGGGCCGCGGCGGACGGCACGATCCACGATTACATCTATCCGTGCCCGATGGATCGCGGCGTCTTCGAACGCTGGGGGATCACCCCCGCGGAGTTCGACGGCGCGCTCCGCGCGAACCGCACGGACGACGCGATCCTGGCGTGGTTGAACGCGCGCGTCTCGGCGGCGCAGCGCGAGGCCGCGAATCACTGGGTCTCGGTCGAAAAGGCAGCGAACTTGGACCGGCAGGATAGCGAAGAGGGCGCCGTCTCCGCCTGACGGAAAACGCGCGCATGCCGATCGCGCGCCGTGCCGTTCTTGCGCTCTCCATGGGCGCGCTCGCCGCGTTCGCCGCGGGCTGTGGACCGGCTGCGATTCCTCCTGCCGAACAATTCGCGTCGGTCGCCGGTACCGTACGCGACGGCGCAACCGGCGCCCCGATTCCCGGTGCGTTCGTGACGATCAATTTCGTCCTGAGCGCGACGGCCGGCGTCGACGGGCGGTACCTGGTGCAGAACGTTCCGATCGGCCCGTGGTCCTACGTCGCCGGCGCGCCGAACTACGGTTCGGTTCAGAGCACGAACCCGCCGCCGCTCTCGCCGGGAGAGAAGCGCACGAACTTCGACATTTCGCTCGTGCGCTTGTAGCGGCATTGCGGCGCGTCGTCGTAGCGCCCGACAAGTTCAAGGGCAGCGCGAGTGCGTTGGAGGTCGCGCGCGCGCTCGAACGCGGCCTGCGCGACGCGTGGGGCGAGGCGTGCGAGATCCGCCTCGTTCCGATGGCCGACGGCGGCGAGGGGACGGTCGACGCGTTCGTGGAGAGCGGCGCGCGGCGCGTCGTTAGCCGCGTGCACGGGCCGCTCGGAGCGCCCGTCGACGCGGCGTTCGCGCTCGACGGCGAGCGCGCCATCGTCGAGATGGCGGCGGCTTCGGGGCTTGCGCTCCTTGCGCCGCGGGAGCGCGACCCGCTGCGCGCTTCGAGCGAGGGGACGGGCGAGTTGATCCGCGCCGCACTCGACGCGGGAGCCCGCGCGATCGTCGTGGCGATCGGCGGGAGCGCGACGAACGACGGCGGGAGCGGGATGCTGCGCGCGCTCGGCGCGCGCTTCCTCGACGGCGCCGGCGAAGAACTGCAGCCTGGTGGCGCCGCGCTCGCGCGGCTCGCCCGCATCGACACGGGCGGCCTCGACCCGCGCCTCCGCGAGACCGGTTTCGAGGTCGCGGCGGACGTCGATATCCCGCTGTGCGGACCGCTTGGGGCGAGCGCGCTGTTCGGGCCGCAGAAGGGGGCGAACGCCGGGGGCGTCACGCTCCTCGATGCGGCGCTCGCCCGGTACGCCGCGGTCGCGGCCGAACTCCTCGGGCGGGATTCGAGCGCGGAGCCGGGGAGCGGTGCGGCGGGGGGCCTGGGATTCGCGCTGAGGGCGTTTTTCGGCGCTCGATTGCGCCCGGGCGTCGAGATCGTTGCAGATGTGCGCGGCTTGAACGAGGCGCTGGCGGGCGCGCGCGCGTGCCTGACGGGCGAGGGCGCGATCGACGCGCAGACGCTGCGCGGGAAGACGGTCGGCGGAGTCGCGGGGCGCGCCCGGGCCTGCGGCGTCCCTTGCGTCGCCTTCGCCGGGACGCTCGACGCGCAGGCGGAGGCGGCGTTGGCGGAGCGAGGAATCGTCGCGTTCCCGATCCTCGACCGGCCGATGACGCTCGGCGAAGCGCAAGCGGGATGCACCGCGCTGTTGGAGCGTGCTGCAGCGCGCTTGGCGCGGCTCTTGAGTTCGCGCCCGGAAGGTTAGGGGAGCACCGCCCCGCCGCGATCGGGGCGCGCGGCGGGGGCGGGCGCCTGCGCCGGAACGCCGTGCGGCGGGCTCATCCGCACGAGCGAGGATCGATTCGCGACGAAGCGATCGATGATCTTCAAGATCACGTCGGCGAGCTTCTGCGGATCGTGGCGCACGGTCTGCGTTTCGCTGATGACGTCGGCGCCGATGACGGTGACGCCGAGCTCTTCGATCGCGCGCCGGTCGGGTTTGACGGGGACCTGCCCGCCCTGAGCGTAGGCGTCGAGCAAGCGGCGCGGCGGCCGCTCGTTGATGACCGCGTAATCGCAAACGTGCTCGCCGGCCTGTTCCCGCAGCACGCGCACGTGATTTGAGGCGGAGAAATCGTCGGTTTCGCCCGGCTGCGTCATCACGTTGCAGACGTAGATCTTCGGGCAGGCCGCCTTCGCGATCTCGCGGGAGATGCCGTCGACGAGCAAGTTCGGCAAGATCGAAGTGTAGAGGCTGCCCGGGCCGAGGACGATCGCATCGGCCTCATGGATCGCTTGGAGAACTTCCGGCAACGGAGCGGGACGGGACGGTTCGAGCGCGATGCGCGCGATCGCGGTCTTCGACTGCGAGATCTTCGTCTCGCCTTCGATGTGGCTGCCGTCTTCGAGGTCGGCGACGAGGCGCACGGTCGCGAGCGTCGCCGGGAGGACGCGCCCTTTGATGTTGAGCACGCGGCTCGATTCCTTGATCGCGCGATCGAAGTTCCCGGTGATGCCGGTCATTGCCGCGAGGAACAGGTTGCCGAACGAATGCCCCGTAAGGCCCTGCCCTTCGGCGAAGCGATACTGGAACAGATCGGTGACGAGCGCTTCGTCATCCGCGAGGGCGACGAGACAATTGCGGATGTCCCCCGGCGGCAGGATGCCGAGCTCCTTTTGCAAGCGGCCCGAGCTCCCGCCGTCGTCGCTGACGGTCACGATCGCGGTGAGATTCGACGTGTAGCGCTTGAGGCCGCGCAGCAGCGTGGATAGGCCGGTCCCGCCGCCGAGCGCGACGATCTTGTAGCCGCGCCGCAGCCGCATGTCGAACAGCGCGTCGACGATGCGGTCGCCGCCGTCCGGCTGCAGGGCGGTGACGATCGAGCGCATCCATTGACGGATGCCGAAGAAGAGCATGACGGCGCCGATCGCGATGAAGATCGGTCCGAGCCACGGGAGGGGCATGAGGTCGTCGAAGAAGTCGTCGATCCGCTCGTTGATGTTGAAGTGCGCGCCTTCCTCGGTCAGCCAACGGGAGATGCCGTTCACGAGCAGGATGCCGCCCATGACGGCCACCGAGAGCCAACGCTTCACCCCGAGGCCGGGGTAGAGCCAGCGCGCCAACTTGAGCGGATCGAACTCTTTTTTCACGCGCGGATGTCCCGGTGATCGACGATCACGAGCTCGACTCGCCCGCTCTTGCGAACGTGCTCGGCGATGCGTTCCGCGGTGAAGACCGAGCGATGCCTCCCGCCGGTGCAGCCGATCGCGACGGTCAAACGCGACTTCCCTTCCTCGACGAGATACGGTAAGAGGAAATCGATCATGCCGTCGATGCGGTCGATGAATTCTATCGAGGCGGGAACCTCGCGCAAGAACGCCGCGACCGCTTCGTCGCGGCCGTTGAGATTCTTGAGCTCGGGAACGTAGTTCGGGTTCGGGAGGAAGCGCACGTCGAAGACGAGATCTGCGTCGACCGGCAGGCCGTACTTGAAACCGAACGACGTGATGACGACGGCCAAACGCTGCTCGCGCGTGCGATCGCCGAACGCGGCGGCGATGCGATTCTTGAGCGCCGCGTGCGTGTAATCAGAAGTGTCCCAAATTCGGTCGGCTTGTTCGCGCAGCGGCTCGAGCTCTTTGCGTTCGCGTTCGATCGCGTCGCGCAACGAGCCCCCGTCTTCGAACGGATGGCGCCGCCGGGTCTCGCTGTATCGTCGCACGATCGTCTCGTCGCTCGCATCAAGGTACAGAAGGTCGAAAGTGATCCCTCGCGAGCGCAGCATTTCGAGCGCGGGGATCGCCTCACCAAACGGACCGTGAGAGCGCACGTCGAGCGCGAGTGCCAAACGCTCGATGCCGGAATGCGCGCAGAGCTCGACGAGTTCGAGCGTGAGCTTGGGCGGGAGATTGTCGAGGCAGTGAAAGCCGAAGTCTTCGAACGATTTCATCGCCTGACTCTTCCCGGCGCCGGAAAGCCCGGTAACGACGACGAATCGAGCGAATTTCACCGCCCGCGCTGGGGTCGTACTCATATGAAGTTGTTTTCGCCTGAAAAGGCCAACGCCCTCATCCCGGTGCTCGAACCGTTGATCGAAGAGATGTGGCAGAAGCGCCGGGAGCTGGCGATCCTGCTCTTGGAGGGGGACCCTGCGATCTCCACCGGTCATGTGAGGCAGACCCGGCAGATTGCCGAGTTGAAGGCCGAGGTGATCCGGCTGGTCCATCGGATCGAGTCCCACGGCTGCGTCATGAAGGATCTGGATCTCGGGCTGCTGGACTTTCCGGCGCTCCGCGAGGGGCGGCCGATCCTATTCTGCTGGAAGCCGGGAGAGCCGGTGATCTCGTATTGGCACGGAGCAGAGGAGAACTTCTCCCACCGCAAGCCGCTCTGAGTCGAAAAGCAGCGGGCGCGTCTCACGACACGCCCGCGTTCGCTATCCGCCGCCTCGCGTTCAGGCCGGCGAGCCGGCGGGCTGTTCGACCTTGACGAAGTCCTCCGCGAGCCCTTGGAGCCGGATTTCGCCGAACGTCACGGTGTAGGCGCCGTTCTCGACGCTCTGCACGGCGCCCAACTCGGGCGCGTCGGCGAGCTGCGGGATCTTGCTGCGAATCTCGTTCGGCAGCCGGACGGTATCGCCGACGTTCAGCCCGCCCTGCTCGAAGAGCAGCTCCAGTTCCTCGAGGAGCATGGGGAGCGGAATGCCGTAGCCGGCACTCACTTGCTCGACGGTCTCGTGCTCGCTGATCGCGCAATTCGCGCAGCCGCCGAGATGGAACTTGGCGAAGACGCGGCGCGCGCCGGCGTGCGTCTTGAACGCCTGTTCCACGGTCATATCTTTATTGAAGTGCTCGCTCACCCTAACCCCTCACTTCGTGGGTACTAACCCCACCGAGCATTTTGTTTCATCAACTGTGCCCACACGCCTCGCGGTTGCACATCGCCGTTCGGCTAATGGAAACCGGCCCGGGTTCGATGGAATTCGGACTTATGTCGCACTCGCGGCCCCGGGGGAGCGCATTTGCCGATCGCCAATCAATGATCCTTGTCTCCCGGGTGCCGGGCAGTCGCGCGCCGTCAAAGGCGTGAGGAAAGTCCGGGCTTCACCGGGCAGGGTGCAGGATAACGTCCTGTCGGGGCAACTCGAAGGAAAGTGCCACAGAAACATACCGCCGGGGCAACCCGGCAAGGGTGAAATCGTGAGGTAAGAGCTCACGGAGTTCCGCGGAGACGCGGGCTCGGGTAAACCCCACCTGAAGCAAGATTGCTCGATCCGCCCTACGGGGCTGGGCGGCCCGCCCAAACGAGCTACATCGCACCGAGGCGTCCGGCGACGGCCGCCCCAGAGAGATGGCTGCCGCCTCGCGAGAGGTACAGAATCCGGCTTATAGGCGCCCGGGAGACAAGCCTCGATCCGCTGCGCCTTCGGGCGAGCGCTTGCGCCGATGGAAGCCGCAGAGGGTAACGAACCGGGCCTGCGAATATGGGCGGTCGGCCTCTCGGGGGCATAGCTCAGTTGGTAGAGCATCACGCTGGCAGCGTGAGGGTCAGGAGTTCGAGTCTCCTTGCCTCCAGATTTCGCAAGAGGGTCCGCAGTCGCGGGCTCTTTTGTTTTCGGCAGCCGGCGCGCAAAGAGAACGCGACGGCCGGAAACCCGTAAACCGTCGCGCTTTCAGTCCTGGAGATGAGGAGGCTCGAACTCCTGACATCCAACTTGCAAAGCTGGCGCTCTACCAACTGAGCTACATCCCCGCGCCGCCGACTGTTCTGAATCCGAATCGGGTTTTCCGCCCGCGCGGGCCGCCGCGGGTCCGGAGAGACGGCGCGGCGCGCCGCCGTCTCTCCGGGCCTTGCCGTTCTCTAAGATTATGCGGCGACGATTTGGCTCGGGGTCGTTACCGGTTGCTGCGTGGCGGAGCCGGGCGGCGCGAAGCCGTTCTCGACGATCGCGACGAGTTGGTTGAAGGCGGCCCAGGCAAACGGGAGCTGCGTCTGCAGCCCGTAGCCCCAGGCGGGGTTGGCGAACGTGTCGACGTGCGTCCCGCCTTGCACGACGTATTGCCAGTATTGCCCGCCCTTCCCCGACGCTTTGACGGCGTTGAGGTACGGGGTCGCGTTGTTCGCGGTCGTCACGAACGTGTCGGCGCTGCCGGTGATCGAGACGAGCGGTTTTTGGATGTTCCCGGTGTGCGAGAACGTCGAGATGACGGAGTTCGCTTGGCTCGAGGGCGCGTAGGCGGCGCGGGTCGCGGGCAGGGCGAGGCCCGTGGCGTTACACGAACCTGGAAGCCCGGCCGGGTTCGCCGGGTTCGGCGTGCATCCGCCGGGGACCGACGAGGTCGCCGCCGGATCCAAGAGCAGGCCGTATTCGAAGACGGTAAGGTCGTGATAGAACGACGGCTGGTTCGCGTAGTACTCGTACCACAGCGAAGGATGCCCCGCCGCGCCGGCGATGTCGGCCGGATACCCCGCCGCAACGATCGCGGCGGCCGCGGCCGTGTCGGTGAAGTTGCTCGCGACGTACGTCTGCATCGCGGTCAAGAACTTCGGCATGTACGTCAGGATATTCAGCGCGGTCGACCAGTAGACGCCCGCCCAATCGACGCCGCCGTCGACGAGCGTGCCATAGTTCTCCAACAGCGAGCGCACTTGCGCGCCGCCGTTCGAAAGGCCGACCGCGTACGTGCGGGTCGGCGCTTTCCCGAAATAGGTCACCAGGAATTGCTGCGCCGCCTTGACGAGCGTCGCGTAGTCGCGGTTCCAATCGGCAATCGTTCCGGACTGGTTGAGAGCGCCGAGGCGGTACGAGTACTCGGCGACCTCGAGATGGAGCGTCCCGGCCACGATGTAGTCGAATGGGATCGGGAATGCTTTGAGCGGATTCGGGCTCGCCTGCAGCGTCTCGAGGATCGCGTTGTAGTTGATGCCCTTGTTGCTGGAGGCGAACGCGTATCCGCCGGCGAGAGCGAAATCGCCCCAGATCCCTTCGTTCGCGAACTCGCTGCGCGTCGCGGGCGTCCCGGCGACGATCAGCTTCCCGTTCCACGCGGTCGGGACTTTGATGACGTAGCGCTCGTTGGATGCGTACGATCCGGTGGCTAGCGTCCCCGGCACGGGCGAGGCCGCCGGCGAGACGTAGTTGAGGACGAGGGCTGCGGCATCGCCCGCCGGATCGTACCCCGGGAAGACCGGCGGGAGCGGAAATTTGCCGTAACGCAGATCGCTCACGGCCGTACCCGCCGGGAGCCGGGGGGTCCCCGGCAGGCCGCCGGGATTCGGAACCGAGGAATTCGACGTGTTGCAGCTTGCCAGCAAAGGAGCAACCGCGGCTAGCTCGAGAAAGTGCCGTCGCTTCATGAAAGTTAGGATCACCTCATGGGAGCGCTAGGGGAAGTGAAGCGCATCGTACGCGCAGCGCGCGCACGATTCCCGCTCGTTCACGCAGTCAGTTTCTAGCGCGTCGTTTGCGCGACCAATGGCGACCCTCATGTCCCGTAGGCCCGCCGCAATGTCACCCGTCGAAGAGTGAGCTTTCCGCGCGGCCCGCGTCCGGAGCGCGGCCGGGGTTCCCCGGCCCCACTCCGGACGCTACCATGCATGCCATCGTTATTGTGGGGTGGCTATCTTCACCTCAGCCCATCGTACATCGGCGGCGCGCGGCGGCGCGTCCGTTGCGAGTGCTGGGGCTGTGCGGTAGAGTTTGCGTAATGTGAGCATGAGGCTATTCCCCACGGCGGCGCAGGCGTATGCGGAGCGCCACGAACTGCATGCGCTCGTGATCGAGCGCGCCGGCGAGATCGTGTTCGAACGTTACGCCGAGGGCTTTGGGAGTGCCGTCGGGCACCCGCTCTATAGCGGAACGAAGAGTTTCTGGGGCGTTCTCGCGGTCGCGGCGGAAGAAGATGGTCTGCTCTCGCTCGACGAGCCCGTCGCCCAAACGATTTCCGAGTGGCGGTTCGACCCGCTGCGCAGGCGCGTCACGTTGCGCGGGCTGTTGGAATTGACGAGCGGCATCGGATTCGGCGGCCTCGGCAATGCAGTCCCCACGTACGAGAAGGCGCTGCAGACGCCGGTCCTCGCCGAGCCGGGCACGCGCTTCACCTATGGCGGCATTCCGCTGCAAGTGTTCGGTGCCGTGCTCAGCAGACAGCTTGCAGGGCGTTTTGCCTCGCCTCACGCTTACTTGCACGAGCGGATCCTCGATCCGATCGGCGTGCGAGTTGCCGAATGGCGGAAGTTACGCGACGGCACGAGTCCGCTTCCGACGGGTGCGAGCTTGACTGCGCGCGATTGGCTCCGTTACGGCCGCTTCATCCTCGAAAACGGGCGGCGCGACGGCCGTGTCATCGTGGGCGAGAGCGCGCTGGCGCGATGCTTCAACGGCTCCGAAGCGAACCCAAACTACGGCCTCGGCTGGTGGCTGCGCCCGCTCGAAGAACCCGCCGACCTAGTGTACGCGAGCGGCTCCGGCGGACAAGCGCTCTACGTTTCGAGATCGGCGCAGCTCGTCGCGGTGCATTTCGGTAAGAGCGCATCGTGGGGGCACGCGACCTTCCTGCGCCGCCTGTTCGGCGCGTGACGCGGGCAGGTCCGGCTCGAGCACGGGCCGCCCGTCAAGTCACGCCGTTGGATCGATCGTCGCGCCTGCGCGCTACCGCGTTGCGGCGAAGACGGAATCGGGAACTTTGACGTTCAGCCGGTAGTTCGAAAATGCGGTCTCGGAATCCGCGTGCAGGCCGCCGCCGCGCGTCTTGGTCGAGGTCGCGCTCACGAGGTAGTACCCGCCGATCGTCTCGTAGGTCTGGTCGCTCGTGATCGTCATGCCGTTCTTGTTCGCCCAGACGTATCGCTGGACGAGGCCGGAGGCGTTCTGCACGGCCACGTCGATGCTGCGCACGCTTTCCGGCTCGAGCGGCACGAGGTGATACGTCGTAATCTCCGCAGTGCGCGAGACCACCGAGATTGCATATCGCTTCGCCAAGCTCGATACGGGAATCGACGGCTGGTTCTCGAGCAGGGGTTTCGCGATTGCGGGGACGTTCTCGAATATCACCTTGGACTGGTCGCCGCGGCTGTAGAGCGTCCCGCGCAGCGTGAACCTGGCGAGCGGTAGACGTGTTGCGACCTCGATATGGGCCTCGTACGAAGCCAAACCCTTATTGAGGCGGACAACCTTCTGGAAGACCGGATCCTTGCTCGAATCGAAGGTTTGAGCACTCGCGGCAGAGAGCGTCACGCTCGCTAGCGCGATCGCCGCAGCGATCTTCGACCCGATGGGGATCCGGCGTCGTATTCCTTGCATCATGTCTTGCCTTGCTTATCGCAGGAATTGCTCCGCCTCGCTGGCGGGCAGGTGCAACGGCGTCGCTGACGCCGGATCGCTGTTGAACTTCGCGAACCGCGCGGGGTCTTGCGCGAAGTGCCGTTTGAGCTGTTCGATGCGATGCTCGTCGTTCGGATGATCGGAGAGGATCTCCGGAGGCTGCTTAAGATTCGCCTGCGAGAAGTCGTTAAAGAGCCACACGAGACCCCAGGGGTTGTACCCGGCGGCCGCGCAGGTCTCCGACCCTTTGAGGTCTGCCGCCTCCTCCACTTCGCGCGAATAATGAAGGGAATCGAGCGTGGCGATGGCCTTCACCGCAAGTATTGTACCGATCGAGGGGCCCAGCAGGATCGTAGCGCCGATCGCGCGGCGGCGGATCGCGTCGTCGCGTTTCATCAATTCCATCGAATCGTGATGCAGCAAGTGAGAACTTTCGTGGCAGAGCGTTCCCTCGAGCTCCTCGGCGTTCTTCACGAAATAGAGCAGCGAGTCCACGACGTAGATGTTTCCGCCGGGCGCGGCAAACGCGTTCGGTTGGTTCTCGTGAACGATGTAGAAGTGGATCGGGTACTGATATTGCGGCTGCACGACCTTCGTTATCGCCGTCGCGATCGGCCGGAGCGTGTCGTAGAGCGGAGAGGATTGCACGATCTCGCCCTGGGCCTTCAGATCGGCGAAGAGCTGCGCTCCTGCCTGCGCCTCATCGGAGTCGTCGGCTCGCGCCGTGCTTCCCAGTGCGAGGATCGCCGCGAAGAGGACCGTCAGGCAAACCAGATACGAGCGAGGAGACCTGTCGAGCTTTCGCATTAGTGCGTTGCCTGAAGCTTCGCGAAATCGGCGCCGACGCTCTTGATGCTGAAGGAAAAGGCGATCAACGAGATGCCGGCGAGAACGGCGTACAAGCCGACCGTGTAAACCAGGGCGAAAACTCCGAGCTCGGGCCGCAAGACGACGTAGAAGCCGAACGCCAGGCTGATGATCCCCATCAGAATCCACCAGAATTCGTTGCTCACGTACTTGCGCAGCGCTACGGCGCCTGAGATCTCCGTGAGGCCGCTGGAAATCAGCCAGATTGCGACGAAATAGGCGAGCGCCAGCGGTCCGGCGCCCGGTTGGGCCAGCATGACGAAGCCGAGCGCTCCCTGGACGAGACCCGAGAGGATGAGAGCCCACCAGTGGTCGACGCCGGTGATGGAGACGCCGGCAAAGAGCGATGCTGCGCCGCTGACGATGAGGTAGGCTGCGACGACGTAGACGAGGGCGGTCGCCGTCGCAGACGGCGACGCGAAGGCGAATGCCGCCAGAGCGAGTGCGACGAGCCCGCGCAACAGGAACGTCCACCACTTACTGGATAGTTGCTTTACGGTATCGGTGATCATGAGCGTGTACCCCTTGATTGTCGACTCCCAGAACGTGTCTCTCGGAGTTCGGAAGACGCCGCCGAGACATGGCATGGCCGTGTCGATTCGGCGCCGTCGGAGCTTCCGGAATGAATCTCCCGGTGAAGCCAGCGTAGGTGAGCCGAGCATGGACAGATAGTTCCGCGTTGCTCACATGAATGGCAGTAACAGCCTCCCTCGCAGGCGACGTTCGCTGCGGGCGGGTCGGTGCGCGATGGCGAACGCCGGTGCCCGCCGTGGTTGCGGCAGTTCTGCATCGTACCGCCGGAGTGCGATGTCGGGGCGGCACGCAGACGGTTCGGCGAGTGCCGCGCCGGACCGGCCACGGGCCATCGGGGTCGCGAGCTGCGCTCTTAGCGCAGGCGCCTCTTGAGCTGCCCTAGGGACTTCCTGCGGAACGCCGCTTCGGCTCGGAGCCTGAGGCCGTCGAGAGGGTCGCGGCGAGCGCCTCAAACGCCTCGTCGACGAACGCGCTGAGCGACTCGGTACCGCCACGGTTGAGCCACGCTTCGATGGCAACGTTCGCTAACGCGATGACGACCGCCGCCGTCGTCGGTGCGACCAACGATTGCGGTGGGAGCCCCCAGCGGGCCGAGATGCCGTCGGCAAGGTCACGCTGGACGCGCAGGTTCGAGCCGGCTAGTTCCGTCTGGACGCTCGGAGTCGCCTGCATGAGGCGTGCGGTCCCGACTGCCCTGTCGCGGTCGGTCTCGTATGACTCCATGAGGCGCGCGAGCGCCCGGCGCGCGGCGACGAGGGGTGGAGTCGAGGTGGGCTGCGTCAGGATGCTGCGCAGCAGGTCGGCGTTGAGCTTTTCGTGCCAGGCGACGACCAGGGCCCCTTTCGAGGGGAAGTAGCGGAAGAAGGTGCGCACTGAGACGTCGACTTCAGCGACGATGTCGTCGATCGACACCCGATCGAACCCGCGCTCGGTAAATAGCCTCATGCCGACGTCCACGAGCCGCTCGCGTAACTTCTCGCGTTTCCGTTCGCGAAGCCCGGGCAATCGGGCTCCTTCGGCCGGATTCTCCCTAGGCTCGGCGGCGGCCGATGGTTCGATTCGGGGCAACGGCGCCGACTCTGATCTGACGTATGGGCTGGCCATCGAGGCGTCCTTTCGGCTTACATGGCAAGTTGTCATGCTTGAGCATCTGCTTATCTGAGCCAAATGCGCATACTTGACAAATGGCACGTAATGCCATAATATACCGTCAGTCGCCGAGACGCAACCCCCATCTTCGAGCCGTCGTGCCGAATGGGCGCGGCCCGTCTCAGCGGCACCTTTGTGAACTCTTAATTTGCAGACGGCCAGTTCGTTGTAAGATGTCTCCGGAACGCTGAGAACGACATCTTCGGACACGCTGAGCCATTGCGGTACCGTTAAGGAGCCTGCCATGCAAGCGATCGAGCGTCCAACGAACAACACGCGACTCGGAGAGTTCCTGAGAACGCGGCGCGCGCGCCTCACACCCGCGGACCTGGGCTTGCCGCCGTTAGGGCGGCGGCGCACGCCGGGTCTGCGCCGTGAAGAGGTGGCCCAACTGAGCGGAATATCGGTCGCCTATTACACCTGGATGGAACAAGGCCGCGACCTGCACATGTCCTGCGACGTGCTCCACGCGCTCGCTCGCACGCTTCAGCTTTCGAACGCGGAGCGCGCGCATCTCTTTACGCTCGCCGGACTGGAAGTCCAGGAAAGCGTCGCCCTCGATAGTGCAGATCTCCATCCCACGCTCGCGCACGTCTTCGAGACGCAGCGGAATGTTTGCGCGTACAAGTACGATACGTGGTTCAACGTCATCGCGGCGACGCCGTTGGCGGCGGCCGTGTTCGGCTTCAGAACGCGTCGAGGCGCTGAAACGAACTTGATCTACGATCTCTTTGCCGACCCGCAGCAAAGGCAGTTATGGGTGGACTGGGATAGCGAGGCTCATAGTCTCGTCGGCATGTTGCGGCAATCCTTGGCAAAACGGCCCGATTCGGCTGAAGGCAACACGCTCCTCGAGGCGCTGACGCTGCTTCCCGATTTCACTGCAGTGTGGAACGCCTACGACGTGCGGCTGCGCCCATCTCCCGACGAGTACTTTCGTGCCGAGCCGTGGGATCTCGCTCACTGGCAAGGCGGCACGTTGCGCATTCACCGTATCGCGCTGGCGATCCCAAAGCGAAACGGCGGTACTCTCGTCTTGTGCAGCCCGGCCGACCCGGAGACCGCATCCAAGTTTCAATACCTCGCAGAGCCGGGAAACATCCGGCACTTGCGAGTTCTTTAGCTCGGCGCAGGAGCGCGCAACCAAACTAACGCGAGGTCACGTTGCGGCCGAAGAAGATGATTGTTCCGATCTCGAGATGAGCCCGAGACACGTCACGATCATGGCCACCAGAATCGCGAAAAACAGCAGCGGGAGCACTTCGTCGCCGTCGACGGCCCCCGCGGTTTGGAGGTCGAGCTGTGAAGTCATGGCTTCCGGAGGAGATGGTCCGCCGCCATGCACTTCACAGACTCGACCAAGAGACCGGCGTCAGCTCCAGTACGGAGCGTAGTCGTAAGGGTAGAAATAGTAGCCGTAGCTCGGGCCGAAGAAGGAGTCGCTGTTGACGTCGCCTTTCGGACGCCGGAAGACCTTGCCGCCGAGCCGTTTCGCCAGCGTGTCGACCGGCGTGGTCCAGCTCTCCGAGATCTCGGCGAGCACGGCCGACTGTCCGGGAGCCAACACGAAGCCGGACTCGTAGGCGGCCTCCTCGTGCTCGCCGGCTTTCACGGCATCCGCCGTGAGTCCGATCGCTGCGCCGCCCGCGGCGCCGATACCGACTGCCGCCCCGATTTTCGCGCCGGCTACGGCTCCGACGGGACCGGCGAGAGCACCCAGCAATGCGCCGACGCCGACGCCCACTGCCGTGCGAAGCCCGGGATTGGTTTGCTTCGTGGCGACCTGCACGTATCCGAGTTCGTTGCGCCGGATGACCGCGGCGCCGTGCACGGTGATTTCACCTTGGACGTCCAGCGCCCACAGCGCGTGGAGCGCGTCGGATGCCTGGGTCTCCGAATCGAAGGTGATTGCTACGTAGTTGTCCATGTGGTTCTCCTCGTCGATCGTGGGTTAGTTCGCGGAGGACGTTGCGCGCTTGGCGGCAACGGCGTGGCTGAGGCTCTGAACGGCGACGCGCGCGCGATCGAGGGCCGCTTGATTCGCGTTCCTTACGTCGGCCCCGGCGGCGCCTGCGGCCGCTTTAGCCTGCGTCGCCGCGTCTTCGAGTCGCGCGGCAGCCTTCTTGAGATGCTCCTTCGCGTCGGCACGCTGCTCTTCGGCGAGCGTCTTGACGGACGCCGCGAGTTGGTGAGCTTCCGCCGAGGCGAGCTCGAGCTCTGTGCGTAAACCGGCTTGATTCTCTGCGTTGATCGCTTCGATTCTTTCGTGCAGCGCCTGAGCATCGCTGCGAGCCTTGTCGACGGCGTCTTTGACTGCGCTCATCATCGTTCTCCTTGCGTTAGCGGTGCTCGCACAATCGTAAGCGGCGCGCGTGACGCCGACCATCTCCCAATCTCTCCTATGAGTCCCAGTCACAGGCTCGGCGGCGCCGACCGGTCCGGCCGCGGCGGCGAGAAGCGGAGCCTCGTGTTAGCCGAAACGGGGCTCGTAATCGTACGGATAGAGGGAGGCACCGTAGTAGTCGAACGTGTGCGAGTCGTTCGGAGAGCGGCCTTTTTGACGGCGGAAGACTACGCCGCCGAGCCTAGTTGCCGCCGCGTCGAGCGGCGCCGTCCGGGTTTCGGAGAGCTCGGCGAGGATCGCCGATTGGCCGCGCTGGAGGACGAAACCGGTCTCGGACACGACCTGCTCGTGCTCGCCTGACTTGCCCGTCTCCAAAGTCAAGGCTATGCGCCCGCCTTCCGCGGCGCCGATCGCTGCCGTCGCGCCCACTGCGATGGTGGCTCCGGCGATTGCGCCGAGAGGACCGGTAAGCACGCCGAGAAGCGCTGCGAGCCCCACGCCGACGGCGGTCCGACGCGCTGCGTCGGTGTCCTTCGTCGCGAATTGAATGTGCCCGAACTCGTCGCGACGGGCGACGGCCGCACCGTGAACGGTGATGTCGCCGCGGCTATCGAGGTTCCAGAGCGCGTGAAGTCCGGTGAAGGCTGCTTGCTCGTTCTCGAAGACGACGGCAACGTAATTGTCCGTGCCTCGGCCTGCCGGGGCAGACCGCTGCGAGGCTACGGCCTCGCTCAAGCTCTGAACGGCGCTACGCGCGTTCTCGAGCATCGCCAGGTTGGCTCGTTTGAGCTCCGCTTCGCTCGCAGCGGTCACGTCGCGCACGTGTTTGGCCGCATCTTCGAGCTGCGCGACGGCATCCTGGACGTGCTGCTTCGCGTCGGCGCGCAGTGCGTCGCCGAGCGTCTGCAGCGACGCCGCGAGCTTCTTCGCTTGAACCGCGGCATTCACGACATCGGCGCGCAGGGCGGCGTGGTCCCGTGCCGTCGAGGCTTCGACCTTCTTGTGAAGGTCTTGCGCTTCGCTGCGGGCGTGATCCAAGGCGTCTTCGATTCCACTCACGGTTGTGCTCCCTCAGAATCTCCGGAATATGTATCAGTGTCTGTGAGCCGATCCGGGACGGACGTCTCGCGCGCCCGGGGCTCGAGCGTCGACTGCCTGTCTTGAAGGAGGGGAGTCCGATGAATAGTCGCTGACGGACGGCTATCCATCGAACTCTGCGGCTTTTCAAAACGGGCGTCCGGCGTCAGCTCCAGTACGGAGCGTAGTCGTAGGGGTAGAAATAGTAGCCGTAGCTCGGGCCGAAGAAAGAGTCGTTGGCGACGTCGCCCTTAGGACGCCGGTAGACTTTTCCGCCCAGCCTCTTCGCCAGCGTGTCGACGGGCGTGGTCCAGCTCTCCGAGATCTCGGCGACGACCGCCGACTGTCCGGGCGCCAGCATGAAGCCCGACTCGAAGGCGGCTTCCTCGTGCTCGCCGGCTTTCACGGCATCCGCAGTGAGCCCGATCGTTCCGCCGGCAGCGGCGCCGATCCCGGCTGCAGTGCCGGCCGTGATGGCGGCGTGGGCTGCGATTCCGGCGGGGCCTGCGAGAGCGCCCAGTAGGGCGCCGACGCCGATTCCGATCGCCGTGCGAAGCCCGGGGTTGGTTTGCTTCGTGGCGACCTGCACGTACCCGAGCTCGTTACGCCGGATGACCGCGGCGCCGTGCACGGTGATTTCTCCTTGGACGTCCAGGGCCCACAGCGCGTGGAGCGCGTCGGCCGCGTTGGTCTCCGAATTGAACGTGATTGCTACGTAGTTGTCCATGTCGTTCTCCTTGTCGATCGTGTGTTAGTTCTTGTTTGCGCGCTTGGCGGCGACGGCGTGGCTGAGGCTCTGAACGGCGACGCGCGCGCGCTCGAGGGCCGCTTGGTTCGCTTTGTTCAGGTCGGCTTCGGCGGCGTTCGCGGCCATTCTCGCGTGCGTCGCCGCGTCTTCGAGACGCGCGGCAGCCTTCTTCAGATGCTCCTTGGCATCGGCGCGCTGCTCTTCGGCGAGCATCTGGACGGACGCCGCAAGCTGGTGCGCCTCCGACGACGCGAGCTCGAGCCCGCCGCGGAGAGCGGCCTTATTCTCTGCGTTGGCCGCTTCGAGCTGTTCGTGCAGCGCCTGAGCATCGCTGCGTGCCTTGACGATGGCGTCTTTGACTGGGATCATTGATGTTCTCCTTTGGTAGTGGGGCTCGCACGATCGTATGCGGTCGGCGAGATGTCGACCAGCTCTCAGTCGCTCCTATGAGTCCCAGTCACAGGTTCTCCGCGTTCTTCACGAGTAGCCGGCTCGGGTGAATCGGCTTTCATGCTGCCGCGCGCGCTGCCGCCGCAACTCACCTGAGGGGCAAGTCCAATTCAACTGTAGAAAAGTTTTGACATGAACGGGACGGGTCGGCCGTCCGTATTGAATTCCCGCATCAATCGACGCGACTGGAGAGAAATATGGCCGAAGCAGACCGCGAGCAGCATGGTCAGTGCCCCGTAGCGCACGAGGCCGCGAGCAACACTCATATGCCTGCAGGAGCCCTGACCAACAAAGACTGGTGGCCGAACCAAGTGGACCTCAAGGTTCTCCACTACAATTCGCCTCTATCCAATCCCATGGGCGAAGCGTTCAGCTACGCCGCGGAATTCAAGAAGCTCGACGTAGATGCGCTGAAGAAGGACGTCTTCGCACTTATGACGTCTTCGCAGGCCTGGTGGCCGGCCGATTACGGTCACTATGGGCCGCTGTTCATTCGAATGGCGTGGCACAGCGCGGGGACCTACCGCATCGCGGACGGGCGCGGCGGTGCAGGCTCAGGAGCGCAACGCTTCGCGCCTCTCAACAGTTGGCCCGACAACGCAAATCTCGACAAGGCGCGCAGACTGCTCTGGCCGATCAAGCAGAAATACGGCAACGCAATCTCGTGGGCCGACCTCATGATCTTCGCCGGCAACTGCGCCCTGGAGTCGATGGGACTCGAGCCCTTCGGCTTCGGCGGCGGGCGCGTGGACGTGTGGGAGCCCGACGAAAGCATTGTCTGGGGCTTCGAGCGCACGTGGCTCGGCGACGAGCGCTACTCAGGCGATCGGGAGCTCGCGAACCCGCTCGGCGCCGTTCAGATGGGCTTGATCTACGTGAATCCGGAAGGGCCGAACGGCAAGCCGGATCCGGTCGCCTCGGCGAGGGACATTCGAGAGACGTTTGCCCGCATGGCCATGGACGACGAAGAGACGGTCGCGCTCATCGCCGGTGGACACACTTTCGGTAAAGTCCATGGCGCGGCCGATGCGAAGAAGTTCGTCGGCCCTGAACCCGAAGGCGCAAGCATCGAAGAGCAAGGTCTGGGCTGGAAGAACAGTTTCGGCAGCGGCAACGGCGATGATACGATCACCAGCGGATTGGAAGGCGCGTGGACTACCAACCCGATAGCGTGGGACAACAGCTACTTCGACAACCTGTTCAAGTTTGAGTGGGAGTTGACGAAGAGCCCGGCCGGCGCTTGGCAGTGGACTCCGAAGGATGCGTCTGCAGCGGGCACCGTGCCGGACGCGCACGATCCGGCGAAGAGGCACGCCCCGATGATGCTCACGACGGACCTCGCCTTGCGCATGGACCCGATCTACGAGCCGATTTCGAAGCGCTTTCATGAGAACCCGGAGCAGTTCGCACGGGCGTTTGCCCGGGCGTGGTACAAGCTGACGCACCGCGACATGGGGCCCCGCTCGCGCTACCTCGGCCCGTTGGTTCCTGCGGAGGAACTGCTGTGGCAAGACCCCGTCCCCGACGTTACGCATGAACTCATCGACGAACGCGACATCGCCGCACTCAAGGGTACGATTCTCGCGACGGGGCTTTCGATCTCCCAACTAGTGTCGACCGCTTGGGCTTCGGCGGCTACCTTCCGCGGAACCGACAAGCGCGGCGGTGCGAACGGGGCACGCATCCGCCTTGCGCCGCAAAAGGATTGGGAGGTCAACCAGCCTGCCGCATTGTCGACCGTACTCGACGCGCTCGAGGGGATCCAAAGGGACTTCAACGCCGCTGCGCCGGGCGGGAAGATGGTTTCGCTAGCCGACCTCATCGTTCTGGGCGGCTGCGCAGCGGTCGAGCAAGCGGCGAAGAACGCGGGGCACGATGTGCAGGTTCCGTTCACGCCGGGCCGCACGGACGCGTCGCAGGCTCAGACCGACGTCCATTCCTTCGCGGTGCTCGAACCAACGGCGGACGGATTCCGCAACTATCTCAAGGCCGGATCGACCGTTTCGGCGGAAGAGCTGCTGGTCGATCGCGCCCAACTCCTGACCTTGACCGCGCCCGAGATGACGGCTCTCGTCGGCGGTATGCGCGTACTGAATGCGAACCTCGGAGAGTCGCAGCACGGCGTCTTCACGAAACGTCCCGGGACGCTCACCAACGACTTCTTCGTGAACCTGCTCGACATGGGCACGACTTGGAGGAAAGCCTCGGAAGCCGAGGACGTGTTCGAAGGACGCGATCGCGCGACGGGCGAGTTGAAATGGACCGGCACCCGTGTCGACCTCATCTTCGGTTCGAACTCGCAGCTCCGGGCACTCGCCGAGGTCTATGCATGCAACGGCTCGCAAGACAAGTTTGTGCGCGACTTCGTGGCTGCGTGGAACAAGGTGATGAATCTCGATCGATTCGACGTAGCCTAAACCGGCGGAAAGGCGCTCGGGCGCGGCGGAATCCGCTGCGCCCGAGCCCGGAGCGAAGAACATCCCTTGCGGGTCGACGGCGCCCCGTTTAAACCCTGGCGCCGCGTCCCGTCAGCAGGTTGAACACGAAGAGCACCACCATGACCACCAGTAAGAGATGAATCAACGTACCGCCCACGTGGAGCGTGAACCCCGCCAACCACAAGACGAAGAGTATGACGATCGCAGTCCAGAGTATGCCGCCCATGATTCGCTCCTTCCATCCTCCACTATCCACATTCCGCAGTTCGGCCTAAGGCAAACCGAAATCATGAACCCAGGCGACGGCACTGCTCGCTGTCCAGAGGGTCAGGGCCAATACTGCAGTCGCGAGGCCGGCCGCCGTCTGAGGGGCCGTCCTCGCACGTCAGCGCATTCGCTGCGCTCTACGGTCGTCGTAACCGCCGGCGTTGAAGCGCGAGGGTGACGCTGGTCCGATAGATCCACTTCTCCAACGTAAGAATAGAGCGCCAACTGTGGTAAGGAGGCTCGCTGCAGTGGGCTATATCGGACGTTGCCGCTTCGGCATGAACTTTCCGAAGAAAAGCAGCTTGCCGAGTTCGATCAGCGCGAGATAGGCGGCGATCATGGCGACGAGAACCCCGAAGAAAAGCGGCGGTAACGGTGTGAATCCCAGGATCGAGCTGAGCGGCGTGAACGGCAAGACTGCGCCGACCGCAACGATCGCAAGGGTCGTCGCGACGAGCGCCTTGCTCGGACGGCTTCGAAAGAACGGCACACGCCGGGTGCGGATGAGGAAGACGACGAGCGACTGCGTCGCAAGCGATTCGACGAACCACCCCGTGCGGAAGAGTGAGGGCCCCGCATGAAAGATCCACAGCATGACGCCGAACGTCATGAAGTCGAAGATCGATGAAATCGGCCCGAAGAACATCATGAAGCGTTTGATGAAATTCGTGTCCCACTGCGACGGCCGCTGCAGCATCTCCTCATCGACGTTGTCCGTGGGGATCGCCATTTCACTGATATCGTAGAGCAAATTGTTCAACAGTATCTGCGAAGGCAGCATGGGCAGGAACGAGAGGAACAGCGAGGCGCCGGCGGCGCTGAACATGTTGCCGAAATTTGAGGAAGTCCCCATCAACACGTACTTGATCGTGTTGCCGAAGATGCGCCGGCCCTCGACGACGCCGTTGGCGAGGATGCCAAGATCCTTCTCCATCATCACGATGTCGGCCGCGTCTTTGGCCACGTCGGTTGCCGAGTCCACCGAGATGCCCACATCCGCGCGGTGAAGCGCGACGGCATCGTTGACGCCGTCGCCCAGAAAGCCGACGGTGCGTCCGGCCTTGCGCTGCGATTCGATGACCCGCGCCTTTTGTTCCGGGGTCACGCGGGCGAAGATCGAGGTCGCGTCGAGAGCGCGAGTCAACTCTTCGTCCTTCATGGCCGCGATTTGGGAACCCGTGAGGACGCCCTGCACCTCCATACCGAGGCGCCGGCAGACGGCGCGAGCGGTCCGGTCGTTGTCGCCGGTGACGATCTTTACTTCGATGCCGAGCGACCGCAGGCGTTCCAAACTTTTCGCAGCATCGGCCTTCGGCTCGTCGGCAAAGTGCAGGAGGCCCTCGAAGGTCAGGCCTGCCTCGTCCGAGGGATGGATCTCCTTCAAATCCGTCGCGAGGCGGGTAGCGACCGCAACGATGCGGTCGCCGGAGTCGAAATGGGCGGCAAGCTGCTTGTCGGTGTCGCCGTCGACCGCGCCGCACCGGCGCAGGATCGCCTCCGGGGCGCCCTTGGCGACAAGAAGGCGGCGGCCGTCCGGGGTGTCGACGAGGGTCGACATCATTTGCCGCTCGTAATCGAACGGCGCGATGTCGATGCGCCGGATCGCTTTCGCTTCGGCGAGCACCGCCGGCGGTGCGCCCTCTCGCAGCGCGACGTCGAGCGCGTTGCCGCTCACGACCCGGTCATCGACGATCACCACCGCACTGCACGCGAGCCCAAGCACCGCAACCCGATCCTGGGGTTTGTCGCCGAGATCGAAGGCGCCCCGGTAGACGATGCGGCCTTCGGTCAGCGTACCCGTCTTGTCCGTGAAGAGGACCTCTACGTTCCCGAGATCCTCGATGCTGACGAGCCGCTTGACGATCACGCCGTGCCGGGCGAGTATTCGGGCGCCCATCGAGAGGCTCACGGTCACGATGGCCGGCAGAAGCTGCGGGGTCAAACCGATCGCGATCGCGAGCGCGAACATGAGCGACTCGAGCCAACCGTGATGCAACACGGCGTTCAGGACGAAAATCGAGACCGCAAGCACCACCGTGACTTGAACGAGCAGGCGTGAGAACGCGCTCAGGCCCTGTTCGAACGCCGTCACCGGCGGACGCGTAGCGAGCTGCTTTGCAACGCCCCCCATCGCCGCACCTCGTCCCGTCGCCACAACTACGCCATGGCCGGCCCCATTCTTGACAATCGTGCCCATGAACGCGCATGCCGCAAGCTCGAGCGAATCCGCACCGGCGGTGACCGCTTTCGCGGTTTTCTCCGAAGGCACGGATTCACCGGTTAACGAGGATTCGTCGCACTCGAGGTCGTGCGCGTCGATCAGACGTACGTCGGCCGGCACGATGTCGCCGACCGCTAGCTCCACTACGTCACCGGGAACGAGCTCCGCGACGGGGACATCTCGGATCGCGCCGTCACGCATGACGGTCGCGGTGCGCCGCACGCGTGCCCGCAGGTCCGCTACCGCGCTTTCCGAGCGGTACTCGTTGACAAAGCTCAGCCCCACACTCAGCGCGATGATGCCGAGAATGATGAATGCGTCGGAACGGTCACCCATCACGAGCGACAGTATCGCCGTGGACACGAGCAGCAGCAGGAACGGATTCTTGAACTGCCTCACGAGAATATCGAGAATCGTGTTCCGCTTCTGCGAAACGTCATTCGGCCCGAATTGCTTCAGCCGTTGCGACGCCTCGCTCGACGACAGCCCCGCCGGCGGCGCATCGAGTCTTTTCAGTACGTCGGCACTCTCAAGTCCGCAAGCCGTTTGGAGGTCGAGTGTTGCGATCATCGTCAGTACGCGGCTGGCCGAACGGCCTGGCCCGCGACCGTCTCGCTTCTTGCCGCGAAACTAAAGAGTTGCGCGTACGATGCCGCGACGCTCGACCACCTCACGCGCCGGCCGTACTCATAGGCGCGTAGCGCCGTCGCTTTCCGCAACGGCGGGAGTCTGAGCAAGCTCGTACCACAGGCTGCGATGGAATCGGGGTCGCTGCGAAGGGCGCGGGCGGTAACGTGGTCGGCAAGCTGTTGAACCTCGAAATCGCACAAAGGCCGGCGGCGGGTCGCCGCGACGGACGGCCGGCGGCGCAGAGTCAGCGTACCTCATTCCCTCGAAGCCCGGTATCGTGGATTACATGGGTGAAATGGGCTCGATCACGCCGCCGTAGAACCCGGCTCGTGCCGACGGGGCGCGAGCCGCATCTGTTGCGGCCTCGTTTCGGGGGGCTTTTCCACTTGTCACAGCGCCCCATTGTGGGCTCTCGCTCGCGTCCCCTTGTAGACCGTTATTGCGCCTGGTTTGGCACCGTTCGTCCCAGCCGTCTCCACCGTCTAGCCGAAGCAGCATCAAAAAAGCCCGTTGTCACGGGCTTTTTCTGGTGGGCCATCCTGGTCTCGAACCAGGGACCTCATGCTTATCAAGCATGCGCTCTAACCAACTGAGCTAATGGCCCTGAGCGGCCTTTCGGGTTTGACGTGGGGCGGCGACCTCCTTCGTCGCGGCGGCGTCCGCGGCCGGGCATTTGAGTTCATACTAAGTTTGATCGCTCGCTTTGCCGGGTATGCCCTCTTCCGAAGACGATGAGGACCTTTAAGGCCCGCTACCGCAGTGAACCGCCGTCAGTCGCCGTCGCTCGCCGAGCGGTGAGCGACTTCGCACGTGTCTGCGGGTTCGACCGATCGGCCTTGGCCGATATCGAGAGCGCCGTCGGAGAAGCGCTGGCGAACGCCGTCGAACACGGGCACCGCGACGACGGTTGGTTCCGCGTGTTCTGCGAGTTTGAGGCCGAGACGCTCGTGACGGAGGTGAAAGACCTCGGTTCGGGCTTCGATTTCCATCAACCCATCGCCATGGACGCCGCCGAGCTGAGGCCGCGCGGCTTCGGCCGGACGATCATGCGCGCGTGTATGGACGACGTCCATTACGCCGACGGCGGGACGCGCGTGCGGCTCGTCAAGCGCGCCTGCTCCGCGGAGGGCATCTCTGCGCGCGAGCCCGCAATGGCCTGGAAAGGGCTGCTGCGGCGAGTCTTCCGGAGCTCCGGCGACGGCCTGGACATGCGCTCGCGCCGTTTCGCGGGCCGTGCGAAGGCGCGCCTCTAAGCCGCTCTAGATCAGCGCGATCCACTTCTTGACGGCTTCGTCGTCCTTTTTCGTTTGCTCGAGCGCAAGATCGCGCATGAGGTTGAACTCACGCAGCAACTCCGCGTGCTCCTTTTGTTCGAAGTCGAACTCCTCGCGCATTCGGTCGAGCTCGACCTGGCGGGCGTCGTCGCCCGCCTTTTGCTGGAGGAGGCGGAGTTGCGTGCGGCGCGCGATGGCATCCGCGAGACGCTCCAGGCGGCGCGCCGCGGGGCTCGCGTCGTCCATCCGGTCGTCGATCGGATCCGCGAGGGCGTCGTTCGGCGGCGGCGTCGTGCGTTCCGCGCGCTGCGGGGGCGTTTCGGGCGGCCGGCGAGGTGCGGTGACGTGCATGCCTAGTCCTTGATCGTTCTGAGGAACTCTTTGACGATCGCGTTATCGGCTTCGCGCTGCTTCATGGCGACGTCGCGCATCAGGTTCATCTCGCGCATCTGCTCCGAGCGCTCGTCCTGAAACTCGTTGAACATCTGGGACTGCTCCTGCATCTGGAGCTGATGGCGCATGTTCTCCGCGTTCATCCCGAGTTGGGCCCACTCGTATTGTTGGTCGAGGGCTTGCTGAGCCGCGAGCGTCGGATCTCCGTTTGCACTGATGTTGCCTAGGCCGCTCGGGCCGCCCCCGAAGAGCGTGCTCCCGACACCGGAGGCGATGATGGCGGGATTCTGCGTCAGGATGCCCGCGCCGACTTGCAGCAGGCCGCCGAGGTTGAGCCCCATGGAGTTCTCCTTTTCGTGCGTGGCGGAAGTTGATTGTGGAAGAGCCGTGCGGGCCGATGCGCGCTGCCCCTAAGCGGCGTCGGAGACGCCGGCATCGCGATCGGCGAAGCCCTGGAGCCCGGCGAGCCCCGCGAGGCGGCGATCGGCGTCGAGCCCGGGGTCGCCGGCCTCGCCGCTCGTAGCGCTCGGAGTTCCCGGCGGGCGGAAACTCGTCGCGTCGAACGGGCCCTGGGAAGCGGCGGGCGGCGACCAGACCGGGACGGTGCAGCGGGCAGCATAGGCGTCGGCCAGCGCACCCTGCGCCGCCGGTTGGTTCTCAATCGCCTCGAAGTGTCGCAGCACGGAATCGGCGTAACCGAGCCGGCTTCCGTCGCCCCATGTCGTCACGGTTCCGGGCGCGGTAGGGGAGCCGCTGTTGTAGGCCGAGAGCGCCTTGTGGACGTCGCCGCCGTAGCGGTCGATCAAGCCGCGCAGCATCCCCGCCGCGTAGTTCGCGTTCCGGGCGGGATCGGCGGCGGCCGGCGTTCGCGCGAACGCGTGGCAGCGGTCGTCGATTTGAAAGACGCCGTGGCCGTGCCCACCGTCACCCGTGATGTTGCGTCCCGAATTGGAGCCCGGACCGCCGGTCTCTTGTGCGGCGACGGCGGCCAGCAGGGCCGGGTCGATGCGGTTGGCGCGGGCCGCGCTTGCGATCTCGCTGCCGAAGCTGATGCCGGATAGGTCGGTCAACGTACGGTCCTCCACTAGGCGGAAGGCGCAAGAGGCGCGCCGGGAGATTCGCCGTTCGAATCGCGACGATGGAGCGCGTTAACAACCCCTCGAACGAGGGAAGGAATGAATACCCGGTACCGATTTGCCGCCGGTCGCTCTGCGGCCGGCGTTGCCGCCCGCCTGGCGACGAAGGCGCCTGCCGCTTCGATAGCTGCGGCGATCGATCGCGCGCGGCGAGCGGCAACGCCGCCGGCTCTCGGCCCGGATCGCGCGCCGGGTGATCACACGATCCCTAACGACTCTTGAACTGGAGTGCAGTTATGGCTGAAGACTTGGTGAACCGCGACAACGGCAACGTGGCCGTCGAAGCCGCTCGACCGAAGGCCGGCGCGTTGCGCGGCACGATGGCGGACGTGTTTGGCCTCGATCCGTTCGATATCTTCCGCAACTTCTACAGCAACGTGACGCCGGCGCCGACGGGCATCGAAATCGCACGCACCGAGAACGGATATTCCGTCGAGATCCCGGTCGCAGGCTTCGCGCCGGATCAGATCGAGGTGATGTACGAGGACGGAGCGATCGTGGTCTCGGGCAAGACCGAACGCCGCTCGTTCACGCGATCGCTGATGCTCTCCGACGACATCGACCCCGACAACATCATCGCGCGGGTCGACCATGGGCTCTTGACCCTCACGCTCAACCGGCAGCCGCAGGCGAAGCCGAAGAAGATCGAGATCCAGCACTAAGGCCCGCCGGGCCGGAACAGTTCGGAAGGCCGCCCCGAACGGCGGCCGGCCTTCCGAGACGTTCCGGCCGCTAGCGCACCGGCGGTGCCGCGCAGGCGCCGCCGAAGGCCGCCGTCCCTCTGCCCAGCCCGTCCTTCGACGAGTTCGGGAGGACCCTCGTGGCGGCGCCGCCGCGCCGGAGCGCGAGGGAGCGCGTTGACAAGGGGGGGCGGGGCCTCTATGATGAGGCGGTTCTTCGGACGAGGCTCCCGGGCGGGGGTCTCGACTTTTGTGTATGGGGCGTTCGAACACTATCGACGTGGAGCCGGTCCTCTTAGCCGGCCGTGAAATCTCAGTCCGCGACGACGTCGCCGTTCCCGCGTTCGAATCGTATGCTTTTCCGAACCCGGCTCACGTCGAGGTTCTGGTGCGGAGGTCCGGCGGGGAGCTCGAGGTCGCGGGGACGATCGACGTGAGCTACGCCGGGTCGTGCGACCGCTGCCTAGAGGACGTGCGAAGAGACCTTCACCTCGAAGTAGACGAGCGATTCATGCCGAAGAACGAACGAGACGGGCCCTTCGCCGAGAACAACGTCCTCGCTGGGAGCCGGCTCGACCTCGCGGACCTCGTCCGGCAGCTGATCGATTCTGCGCTCCCCCTCTCGCTCGTCTGTTCGGACGAATGTCGGGGGCTGTGCCCGGTCTGCGGCCTCAACCTGAACGGCGGCGCGTGTTCGCACGCGCCCTGACCTTGGAGAGATCATGGCAAACCTAAAATGGAAGACCCCGCGTTCGAAAACGCGGAGCCGCAGGGCGGCGAACTGGAAGCTCTCGCCCGTCACGACGGTCGAATGCCCGCAGTGCCACGCGCCGAAGCGGCCGCACTTCGTGTGCGCGAAGTGCGGCACGTACGACGGCCGGCAGGTCATCACACCGAAGGACGATCACGCTGGTCACGATCACGCGTAGGGCGGGGAGCGCGGCGTGGCGCTGAACGGTCATTCCCAAGGGGTCCGGCAATTCGGCGTTCGCATGGCGGGCGTCGGGCATTTCGTCCCCGAACGGCGGCTGACGAACTTCGACCTCGAGCAGATGCTCGACACGAGCGACGAGTGGATCGTGACCCGGACGGGGATGCGCGAACGCCGCATCGCAGGCCCCGAGGTAGCCGTCAGCGACCTCTCGCTCGGCGCCGCGCGCCACGCGCTCGAACGCGCCAAGCTCGCCCCCGGCGATATCGATTGCTTCATCATCGCGACCGTGACGCCGGACTTCCTGTTTCCTGCGACCGCTTGCCTCGTTGCGGCCCGGCTCGGCGTGCCCGGGAAGCCCGGCTTCGATATGGAGATCGGGTGCAGCGGTTTCGTCTACGGCCTCACGGTCGCATCGAGCCTGATCCGCACCGGAGTCTTCAAGCGCGTTCTGCTCGTCGGCGCGGAGAAGCTTTCGAACCTCATCGATTATGAAGACCGCACGACCGCGATCCTGTTCGGCGACGGCGCGGGGGCGGTCGTCCTCGAGCGCTCCGAAGAGGATTCGTTCTTGGGGAGTTCGCTCGGCTCGGACGGTACGACCCCCGAAGTGCTCTACTTGCCTGCCGGCGGCTCGCGCGAGCGGATCACCGCGGTTGGGCTCGAGGAGCGCCGCGACAAGGTCCGCATGCGCGGCCGGGAAGTCTTCAAGTTCGCCGTCACCAAGATGGTCGAATCGGCTACCGACGCCCTGGCGCAAACCGGGCTGGTGCCGCGCGACGTGGACTTCTTGGTTCCCCATCAGGCGAACGGGCGCATCATCGAGGCGGCGGCGAAGTACCTCGAAGTCCCGCTCGAACGCTGCGTGATCAACGTCGACGCCTACGGCAACACGTCGGCGGCTTCGATACCGATCGCACTCTCGGAGGCCGTCGAGCGCAATACGTTCGCTCCCGGCGACGTCCTGCTCTTCACCGCTTTCGGCGCGGGCCTCTCGTGGGGCTCGGTCGCTTGGAAGTGGAGCTAGGCGCGCGCCTGATGCGGGTTGGGGTTATCTTTCCGGGGCAGGGGTCGCAGTTTGTCGGCAGTGCTCGCAGGATGCGAGCCTTTGCCGACCCGCGCACGGAGGCGCGCGCCTGATGCGGGTTGGGGTTATCTTTCCGGGGCAGGGGTCGCAGTTTGTCGGCAGTGCTCGCAGGATGCGAGCCTTTGCCGACCCGCGCACGGAGGCGCGCGCCTGATGCGGGTTGGGGTTATTTTTCCGGGGCAGGGGTCGCAGTTTGTCGGCATGGGCGGCGCGCTCGCGGAGCAGTCGCCGGCGGCGGCGGCGTTGTACGAGCGGGCGAACGAGATCGTCGGATACGATCTGCGGGGGATCGTCGAGCGCGGGCCGGAGGAGCTGCTGCGCGAGACGCACTACAGCCAGCCCGCGATCTTCCTCGTCAACTACGCGCTGTTCGCGGCGGTCGGTGACGCCTTGCGTCCCGTCGCCAGCGCGGCGCATTCGTTCGGTGAATACTGCAGCTTGACGGTCGCCGGGGCGCTCACGTTCGATGAGGCGCTGCGCCTCGTCAACGAGCGCAGCCTCGCGATGCAGGCGGCCGCTGAGCAAGCCCCGGGCGCGATGTCCGCGGTCCTCGGCCTCGATACCGAACGGCTCCGCCGGGCGGTCGAGCGGGCCCGCAGCGAAGGGCGCGTGCAACTCGCGAACTTCAACTCGCCGGGGCAAATCGTGATCAGCGGCGACCGCGCCGCAGTGCGCCGGGCGGGCGAACTCGCGCTCGAAGCGGGGGCGAAACGCGTCGTCGCGCTCAACGTGTCGGGCGCCTGGCACAGCGAGTTGATGATCCCCGCGCGGAAGCGCTTCGCTCCGTTCGTCGAGGCGGCGCATTTCGAGCTGCCCTCGCTCACCGTGGTCTCGAACGTTGACGCGCAGCCGTATCGGGATGTGCCGGCGATGAAGCGGAATCTGATCCGCTCGGTGACGGACGAGGTGCTCTGGCACGAGACGTCGCTGCGCCTGCTTGAAGAAAGGCTCGATCTGGTCGTGGAATTCGGGGGTTCGCCCGTGCTCTGGCCGATGCTGAGGCGCCTGCCGGGCGCGCCGGAGGGTCTGCACGTCGGGGATTTCGACGCCGTCGAGCGGCTCGCGGCGAAGCTGGCCGCGAAGGCCGCCGTCTGATGCCGAACCCCGTCGCGCTCGTCACCGGCGCGAGCCGCGGCATCGGCCGCGCGATCGCCGTCGATCTAGCCCGGCACGGCTGCGACGTCGCGATCGTCGCCCGCACCGAAGCCGCGCTCGCCGAAACCGCCGAGCTGATCGCGTCCGCCCGCCCGGGCGCGGAGGTCCTCCCGCTCGCGATCGACGTCACCGATCCCGCCGCCGTCGACGGCGCGGTCGCCGCTACGCTCAAGCGTTTCGGGCGGATCGATTCGGTCGTGGGGAACGCGGGCCAGGCCATCGACGCGCTGATCATGCGGACGAAGCCCGAGACGGTCGACCGAATGCTCGACGTCAACCTGAAATCGGCGTTCTACCTCTGTTCCGCGGTCGCCCGCCCGATGATGAAGCAGCGCTCGGGTTCGATCGTGCTGATCTCGAGCATCGTCGGGATCAGCGGCAACGCGGGGCAGGCGGCATACGCGGCCTCGAAAGCCGGGCTGATCGCTCTCGCGAAGTCCGTAGCAAAGGAATTGGGGTCACGGAACGTAAGAGTGAACGCCGTCGCGCCGGGCCTGATCGAGACGGCCATGACCGAGGCGATGCAGGCCGAAGCGCGAGATTACTACCTGAAGACGATTGCACTGGGACGAACGGGGACGCCGGAAGACGTCGCCGGTGTCGTCACGTTCTTATGTTCCGACGCCGCACGCTACGTCACCGGTCAAACGATCGTGGTCGACGGCGGGTTCTTGATGTAAATGCCGCGCCTGCAAGCGCATGGGGAGATTCATGGCGACCACGTTTGATCGAGTAAAGAAAATCATCGTCGAGCAGCTCGGAGTCGACGAAGCCGAAGTGACGCTGGAAGCGTCGATCACCGACGACTTGGGAGCGGACTCGCTCGATCAGGTCGAGCTCGTGATGGCGTTCGAGACCGAATTCAACATCGACATCCCGGACGAGGAAGCGGAGAAGATCAAGACCGTCGGCGACGCCGTCAAGAAGATCGACGAAACCGCTCCGAAGGCCTAGAGCTTCGCTTTGCTCGAAGCCTTAGGCGAACGGCTCGGCGCGATCTTCGCGCGACTCGGAAACCGCGGCCGCCTGACGGAGGCCGACGTCAACGAGGTCGCGCGCGAGGTTCGCATCGCGTTGCTCGAAGCCGACGTCAACTTGTCCGTCGCGAAAGAATTCGTAGCGCGGATCAAGGAGAAGGCCGTCGGCGCCGACGTGCTCGCGTCGCTGACGCCCGGCCAGTCCGTCATCAAGATCGTCCACGACGAGCTCGTATCGCTGATGGGCGGAGCGCAGGCGCGGCTGCAGTTCGCCGACGCTCCGCCGTCCGTGATCATGCTGGTCGGGTTGCAAGGCTCAGGGAAGACGACGCATGCGGGGAAGCTCGCGATGCGCCTCAAGGAACAAGGCCGCCGCTCGCTGCTCGTCGCCGCCGACATCTACCGGCCGGCGGCGATCGCGCAGTTGCAGACGCTCGGCAAGCAGATCGATTTGCCCGTGTGGACCGAGGCGTCGCGCAACGCCGTCGCCATCGCCGAGCACGGCGTCGCCGAAGCGCGGCGGCTCGGCATCTCGACCGTCATCATCGATACGGCGGGCCGGCTGCAGATCGACGAAGCGCTCATGGAAGAACTCGAGCGCATCAAGCGCGCGACGAAGCCGAAGGAGATCCTGTTCGTCGCCGATGCGATGACCGGGCAAGAGGCGACGAACGTCGCCAAGGGCTTCAACGATCGGCTCGGGATCACGGGCGTCATCCTCACGAAGATGGACGGCGATACGCGCGGCGGCGCGGCGCTCTCGATCTTCCAGGTGACGGGCGCGCCGATCAAGTTCGTCGGCGTCGGCGAGAAGCTCTCGGCGCTCGAGGCGTTCTACCCGGACCGGCTCGCCTCGCGGATCCTCGGCATGGGCGACGTCCTCACGTTGATCGAGAAGACGCAGAGCGTCTACTCCGAGCAGCAAGCCAAGGACCTCGAGGAGAAGCTTCGCAAGAACGATTTCACGCTGGACGATTTCCTCGAGCAGCTCCGTCAAGTTCGCAAGATGGGGCCCATGAAGGATCTCCTGAAAATGATTCCGGGCCTCGCGCGGGCCTTGCCCGCCGACGTCGAACTCCCCGAGAGCGACGTAGCCCGGGTCGAAGCGATCATCTGCTCGATGACGCGCCACGAACGCCGCCGCCCGGATATCCTGAACGCTTCGCGTCGCAAGCGCATCGCCGTCGGAAGCGGGACGCAAGTCGCCGACGTCAACCGCCTCGTCAAGCAGTTCGAGGCCTCCCGCCAGATGATGAAACAGTTCGGCGGAAACAAGAAGAAGATTCCCAAGATGCTCGGGCGTCTGGGTAGCGGCAAGTAGCCGCACGCCGGCGCATCCGCGCCGAACATCGATAAGAAAGAGAACGAGAAGAACTCATGGTCAAGATTCGCCTGCGCCGCACCGGCGCCAAGAAACAACCGACGTACCGTTTCGTCGTCGCCGACGTGCGCTCGCCGCGCGACGGGCGCTTCATCGAGATCCTCGGGCACTACAACCCGCGTACCGAACCCAAGACCGTCGTCTTCGACGAAGAAAAGGCGAAGGCGTGGCTCGCGAAGGGCGCGCAGCCCAGCGATACCGTGCGCCGCCTGTTCGCAGAGAAGGGCGTCATGGAGCGCGGTCCCGTGCCGACGACGAAGCGGAAGCCGAAGAACTCGAAGGGCGAGTAGCCGATGAGCGCGTTCGACGACGAATTCGGACTGTTCGGAGACGAAGGGCCGAGCGAGGACGAGCGCCGCTCGACCCTCGGGGCGCGCAAGATCGATAGCGGCGATTCGAACCACGACGAGATCGAGTTCGAGGATGCCCGGCCGCGCCGCCGCACGCCCGGCGCGACGAGCCCCGTATCGACGGGCTCTGCTCCGGCGGGCGGCGGGCCGCGCAACGGCGTCGCCCGGAGGCGGCGCGAGGCCGAGGGGACGCGCGAGCAGCTTCCGGCGGAGATCGCGCACCCACGCGCGACCGAACTGCTGACGTTCCTCGCGAAGAAACTCGTGAGCAACCCGGACGCGGTCGCCGTCGAACTCCATGCGGATCGCGGCGGCGCCGTCCTGGAATTGGAAGTCGATCCCGAAGACCTCGGCAAGGTGATCGGGCGCGGCGGCCGGGTCGCCCAAGCGCTCCGGACGCTCGTGCGCGCGGGCGCGCAGGGCCGCGTCACGGTCGACATCATCGACGTCGACGAGGCGGACGACGAAGAAGAAGCCGAGGACGAGGAAGCCGCGCCGCAAGAATCGCCCGCTCCGGCTGCCGCCCCGGAAGATTGACGCATGCCCTCCGCTCGAGTCGCAGTCGCCCGCCTGGCGGGCGTCTTCGGCGTTCGCGGGGAGCTCAAGTGCAAACCGGCGGCCTACGGAGACGGCGTGCTCGCCGCCGGCCGCCGGTATTTCACCTCGGCCGACCCCGCCGTCGCTACCGCCCTCGAGTTGGCGACTGTCCGGCGGCATCACGAGCGTTCGATCGTGACCGTCGCGGGCGTCGAGTCGCCCGAAGCGGCGCGCAAGCTCGTCGGCACCGAATTGTTCCTAGAACGAGGAGAAATCGAACTGGGCGCGGACGAGTTTTTCGACGCCGATCTCGTGGGGCTGCGACTGCTCGACGATACGGGGCGCGAGCGCGGTACCGTCGTGCGCGTCGAGCACTACCCGGCGCAAGATTGCCTGGTCGTCTCCCCGCGTGAAGCCCTCGTTCCGCTCGTGCGAGCATTCGCGCCGAAGATCGATCTTGTGGCGCGAACGATCGTCATGACGCTTCCCCCCGGCCTGCTCGACCCGAGCGAGGGGGAGGAAGCCTAGGCGCCCTCCGCCTCAGCGACGCCCGCGCGATCCTTTCGGGAGCACCGCGTCGAGCGCTTCGTCGACGGCCCCGTCGAGGGCGAGATCGTCCGCGGTGCGCCCGATCGAGCGATGTTCGGCGTGCTTCTTGGCGACGATGTTTCCGTCGCAATCGAAGACGATCAAATCGAACTTCGCTTGAGCGTACGGCGAGAACCCAGGATCGATGCGCGTCAGTGCGATCGAACCGCCGAAGACGCGCGCGTCCGGACGCAGCGGCGTGACCTTGCAGATCTGCGCCCCCTGAACCATGAAATCGGTCGTGACGACATCGAGAGACGTCGGCGCCTTGAGGCGTCTCGTCAGTTGTTGCGTCAGTTCGCTATCGGCCCGGGCGAGCGCAGCTTGGTCCGACGGGGGGCCGCCGACGTGCAGGACGGCGATCTCGACGTCCGCCAAGGACGTTATCGAACTCGGCGGGGGCGTGCCGGCCTGTCCGGGGGCGGCGGCCTGGCCCGTCGCGTTATGTTGGAAAAGCGGGCCGAGGTTCGCTGCGTTGTGTTGCGCGGCGGGCTGTGTCGTGGGCGGTGCCGGCGGCGGCGTCGTATCGATTGCGGCGGTGTAACGCCCGGCGTGCCGCAGGATGGCGGTGCGGATCAGATCGGCCTGCGCGCTCGCTTCGTTGTACGAGTTCACCTGGACGGTGTCGCTCCAGACCTGGATTCCGCTGTGCGTGCTCACGACCTGATTGATCAACGTCACCGCGTCGCCGAGCGGCGAGACGTACCCCGTGACGTAGTAGTCCGCACCCGCCTCGAGCGCTGCGTCGAGGTAGTGCTTGCGCTCCGTGCCGGGGGCGGGCGGCTTCACCGTCACACCCCCGAGCGCGCTTAAGCGGCTCGCATAGATGACGCTCACTTTACCGCCCGCTTGCGGATCGGCGGTCCCCGCGACGGTCAACGGATAGATGACGACGACGGGAGCGCTTTGCGCGCTTGCCGGGGCCGAGAGCGCTACGCCGAGCGCGCAGAGCGCGGCGAGTGCGAAGAATTGTCTCATGCGGAGCGTCTTTCTGATGATGAAGGCAGATTCGTGTGAGCGGGCATCCAGCGGGCCCACTGTGCGCTTACGAGTGCGCCGTAAAGGAAGATGATTCCCATGTAGTAGAGCCAGAGCAGCAGGATCGCGAGCGCGGAGAGCGCCCCGTAGACCCGCATGAAATTCACGTGCGTCGAGTAGACGGCGAACGCGATCTGCGCGATTTCCCAGGCGACGGCCGTGACGAGGGCGCCGGGGATGCCGAACCACCACGGCATGCGATCGTTCGGCAGATACGTGTAGAGGATTGCGGCGAGCAGGAAGATCACCACGAACCCGGTGCCGTAGCTGATGAGCTGCGAAGCGACGATCGATTCGCGGAACCCGCCGAATCGGACCGCGAACGAGACGATCAGCGGCACGGTCGTAGCGGCGAGCAAGAGGGCGCCCAACACCGGGAGCATGATCAGAGCGACGACGATGTCCTTGAGCAGCGGGCGCCCTTCCGGGATGCCGAGCGCTCGATTGAGCGCGTAGGCGAGCCCCATGAACAGGTTCTTCGCCGACCAAGCCAGCACGGCCAGACCGACGATTCCGGAGATGATGCCCGGGAAGCCGTGCGAGCCGGCGAGTTGCGAGATGTTGTCCGCGACGATCTCCTGGACGCCGGGTGCCAGCGTCGCAGCGAGTTCGAGGCCGCGCTCTTCACCCGATTGCGTGCCGTAGACGTAGGCGAGGATGCCGATCGCGATTAAGACGAGCGGGAAGATGGCAAAGAGCGCGTTGAAGGCGATCGCTTGCGCGAGGACGGCGCACCCGTCTTGCGAGAACCGGCGCGCGGCGCCGCGGAACACGTCGATCAGGCGCCGCATGGCCGGCCCAGCGTGCTCGTAGCGGTCCTCGTCACGGTGCTCCTCGACGGGCGGCCGGTCGAAGCGTCGACCCCGGCCGTGCTGGCAGGCGGGACGATCGTTGCTCCGCTCGATCCCTTCGTGCGACGGCTTGCCCGCCGGATCGAGTACGATCCGTCGAACCGTTCGATTCTCATCGTCGGCGATGGTCGCACGGCCCGGCTCGCGATCGGAGATCGCGTGCTACGGGGGGACGAACGACCCGAGGGGCTCCCCATCGCCCCATTCCTCCGCGACGGGCAGCCCCAAATCCCGCTCGCCGCGGTCGCGCGCGCGCTCGGCGCGACCGTCAGTTACGATGCTCGCTCACACACGCTCGAGATCATCGAAGCGCCGCCGCCCGAACTCGCGAGCCCCCTTCCCCAAAGCGTCCCGCCCGGCATTCCGCGCGCCACGTTCACGCCGCAGCCGGTCTCCACGCCGCGCCCGCTCGTCACCGGCGTGCCGCAGGTGCGCCGCACGCCGGTTTGGGAGAGGCCTTCGTTACCGGTTGCGCGCTAGCGCTCCGGCTTTCGCTCTAGGCCGGTGTCGGTGAGGGCTCGGGCTCGATCGCCGGGAGGACGGGATCCTCGATCAAGGACTTCAGCTTGAGCAGCATCTTGCGCTGCATGATGAAGTGGATGAGGTCGAGCCCTGGGACGGGCGGCATGTGCGGCCCGAGCCTCCAGCGCGCGATCACGCGCGTCTGGTACTGGTCGACCGGGACGAGCGTGAACGACCAGGTTCCGTGCAGCGCGATCCCGCCGGCCTGGACGTTCGCCCAATCCCCTGGCGCCACGAGCACGAGGGCGCGCTGCGGCTCGTACACGGCGACGACTTGCGCCGAGACCTCGTCGGCGAGGCCCGGCGGGGCGAGGGGGAGCGTCTCCCCGACCTTGCGCTCCACTTGGAACTCGGGGACGATCCGCTCGACGTTGGGCATTTGAGCCCCGACCAGGTTCTCGAGGACCGTGTAGCTGTAGAAGCCCGCGCGGTCTTGCCCGAGCTGCACGAACCAAGGCCAGATCACAGCCGGCGTCGCCGCGATCGTCACGGCGTGGGTCGCGTGGTACATCGCGTCCTTGGAGAGGTCGTCGCCGGGATAGAATGCGGCGAGTTCCTCGTCCGTGGCGCCCCAACGGGAGTAAACCGGTTGCAGCAGGTTGCGCGCGACGGCGAGTCCGGCAACGGCGATACCCAGCGTCGCTCCGCCCTTAACGAGTTTCTTCAACATGGGTCCCAGGATCGAACCTCCGTGTGAACGCCGCGTGAAGTCGAGCGGACCCGCGCACTTGCGCGCGCGGGTCGGGTAGTTGCGGCGCGGTCGCGAGGCGAATGGGGCCGTAATGGAATGGCTGCGCTTTGCTGCACTCGAGCGTCACTACGGGGCGCGCACCGTGTTTTCCGACCTCTCCGGCGTTCTCTCCGACGGCGCCAGGGTCGGGTTGATCGGGCCGAACGGCGCTGGGAAATCATCGCTCGTGAGGCTGCTGGCGGGGATCGACGAGCCGGAGGGCGGGACGATCGTGCGCGCCCGCGGGGCGCGCATGGGGTATCTCTCGCAGGAAAGCGTCGAGGATGCGACCGCGACGCTGCGCGAGCTCTTGAACGCGGCTTTCGCGCGGATGCACGAGGAAGAGGCCCGGCTGAGAGCGCTCGAGGCGGAGTTGAGCGTCGCGGCCGAGCGCGGCGACGAGGCGCGGCAAGCCGCGTTGCTCGAGCGGTACGGCGACGCGCTGGAAGCTTTCGAACGGCACGGCGGCGAGTCGATCGAGCGGAAGATGACTGCGATGATCGGCGCGTTCGGCTTCGCGGCGGCCGATCTCGAGCGGCCGCTCGGAGCGTTCTCCGGCGGTCAGCGCACGCGTGCGGCGCTCGCGCGGATGCTGCTCGAAGAACCGGATTACCTGATCCTCGACGAGCCGACGAACCATCTCGACATCGCGACCGTGCGCTGGCTCGAGGACTTCCTGGTCAACGACCGGCGCGCGTGCCTGATCGTCTCGCACGATCGCCTCTTCCTCGATCGCGTCGTGACGGAAGTGTGGGAACTCGAACGCGGGAGGCTGGACGCGTACCGTTGCGCGGCGGGGCGCGCCTACGAAGATTTCCTCGCGCAGAAGGCGGAGCGTCTGGAGCAGGCCCGCCGCGACTACGAGGCGTCGCTCGCCGAAGAGGCGCGCGCGCGCGCCGCGATTGCGGAATTGCGCACGCACGGCTCGCACAATTACTCGCACGTGCGCAGCCGCGAGAAGAAGTTCGCCAAGCTCGAGCGCGTCGAGGCGCCCGTCGCGCCGCGCAAGCGGATCTCGATCGAGCTCGATGCCGCGCGGCGCGCGACGAAGGGGATCGCGCTGCGCCTCTCGCGCGTGACGAAGCGCTACGAAAAGCCGCTCTTCGCGCAGCTCTCGATCGAGGTGGGGCGGGGCGAGCGCATCGCGATCGTCGGCGAGAACGGGAGCGGGAAATCGACGCTGCTCAAGATCGTCGCGGGGAGCGTGCGAGCCGACGAAGGAACCGTGCGCGTGAGCGAGGGCGTGAAGGTCGCGTACTTCTCGCAGGATTCCGATGCGGCGCTCGCGCGCGGGGTTTCGGCCGTCGAAGCGGTTCTCTCGGCGGCGCCGATCCTGCCGCAGGAGGCGCGCGCGCTGCTCGGCCGGATCGGTCTCGGCGGCGACGCCGGCGATAAGCCGGTCGAAGCATTCTCCGGCGGCGAGCGCCGCCGCATCATGCTCGCTTGCTTGATGGCGCGCGAGTCGGATTGCCTGCTGCTCGACGAGCCCACGAACGATCTCGACATCGCGAGCCGCGAAGCGCTCGAGAGCGTCCTCGCGGAGTATCGAGGGGCGATGCTCGTCGTCTCGCACGATCGCTATCTCCTCGCGCGCCTCGCGGAGCGCCTGATCGTGCTCCGCGACGGTATCGCGACGATCGTCACCGGAGGATACGAAGCGTACGAAGCGTCGCTCGACGGCACGCGCGCCCCCGCCGCTGCGGCGGAACGGAAGCTGCCCTCGCCGACGGCGCAGAAGCGCGACGACGATCGCGAGGAACGGCGTCGCAAAGCGGTTACGGAACGGGCGCTCGCGGCGGCCGAAACGGAGGTGGCGCGCTGCGATCGAGCGGTGGCCGACTTGCGAAGCGCGTTCGGCGAACCCTCGAACTACGGCGATCCCGGGCGGGTAGCCGCACTGGGAGCGCAATTGAAAGCGGCGGAGAGCGAGGCCGCGGCCGCGCTCGCTCGCTGGGAGGAGTTGGCGCTCGCGCATGAGAGCGGCGCAAGCGGTTAGCTACTAGGCGCGGCCGGCCTAGACGCATTTCGGACGCTCGAATCGTATGTTCGGGGGGAGCGCGCAGCATTCGCAGCGCGCAGCCGTTTGACGAAGAATCGGAGAGAATCATGGAACGTATCCCCGTCGCAGTCGACCCGATGGTGCTGCTCCTGCCCACGAGGCTCTATCTGATCTGGGTCGAGATCCACCACCCGAACACGCCGATGGCCGCATCCCTAGCCGAGGTGCTTGTGAAGGCGACGGCCGAGGAGCGGGCCACCGTCGGGCGTCACTTGGCGATCGTGCAGAAGGCCGCGGAAGCGATGAAGCAGGCCTACGGGGGCGCCGCCGTTCACGGGTAGGTTCGTCGAAAACGCAGGGAGAGTCGCTCGTTCGGGAGGTCGCGGCCGGTGGCAGCATTACACTACGACGTCGTCATCGTCGGAGCGAGCTTCGGCGGCGTCGCGGCGGCGCTCGCAGCTGCGGCCGATCCTTCAGTGCGCGTCGCGCTTCTCGAAGCGAGCGACTGGGTCGGGGGCCAGGCGACCGCGCAGGGCGTGACGCGCTGGGACGAAGCGGATATGGCGCACATGGAGACGTGCGGGAGCACGAAATCGTATCGCGATCTGCGCGCGGCGATCCGCGAGTGGTATCGCGAGAACGTCGCGCTGTCGGCCTATGGGAATGGTGCCGCATACTTCAATCCCGGCTTCGCGCAAGCGGGTTATCCGTTTTCGGTGGAGCCGCAGGTCGCGCAGGACGTCATGCGCGCGCAGTTGGGCGCGCTCGCCGCACGCCTCGATCTCAAGCTCGGCGTCACCGTCACGGCGGTCGGCGTGCAGGGGGGCGCGGTCACCGGGCTGACGGTCGACGGGCCCGGCGGGACGGACACGTACACCGCAAACGTCTACCTCGACGCGACGGATCTCGGCGATCTGCTCCCGCTCGCGGCGCTGCCTTGGACGATCGGCGCGGAATCGCATTCGCAGACCGGCGAGCCCAGCGCGCCGGCGGAAGCGCATCCGGAGTGGATCCAACCGATAACGGTCCCGGTCGCGCTGGAACGGCGCCCGGAGGGCGAGGACCATCGCATCCCGCAGCCCGCGAATTACGACGATATCGTCCGGGCGCAAGGCTTCAGAGTCCGCGACGGTGACATTTCCGGCGTCTTCAACGTGCAAGGCGGCGGCGAAACGCTGTGGGGATACCGTCGCTACGTCGACGCGCGCAACTTCGCCGACGACGGCTACGCCTGCGATCGGAGCACGCTGAACGTCGGGAGCAACGATTATCAGGCGGCGGCGATTCCCACCGGGGATGCCGCGCAGGACGCGGCGATCGTGCAGGGCGCGCGCGAGGTCTCGCTGGCGTACGTGTACTGGCTGCAGAACGATTGTCCGCGCGACGACGCCGACGGCGGCGGGAACGGGTATCCGAATCTCATGCTGCGTACCGATGCCTTCCCAACGCCCGACGGGACGGCGCCGGCGGCGTACATTCGCGAATCGCGGCGCATCGACGCGCTCTCGCAGATCGTGCAACAGGATATCGACGCGAGCGGATTCCCGGCGGGCGCCGTTCGAGCGCGTCTGTACCCGGACTCGTGCGGGATCGGGTGGTACGGCATCGACGTGCATGCCGCGTCCGGCCCCGGCACGCCGTGGAGCGGGTTCTCCACGCTCCGTTTCCAGATCCCGCTCGGCGCGCTCTTGCCGAAAACGCTCGGCAACTTCGTTGCCGCTTGCAAGAACATCGGCGCGACGCACTTGACCTCGGGAGCGTACCGCGTGCATCCGGTCGAGTGGGCGATCGGCGAGGCGGCCGGCGTGCTCGCGGCGTTTTGCACGACGCAGCGCGTCGCCCCGAAGGACGTGTGGAGCATTCCGGGGCGCCGGGCGGCGTATCAATCCCGGCTGCTCGCGCGCGGCGTCCCGATCTTCTGGTGGAGCGACGTCCTGTTCGAAGCCGATGCGCGCACGTTTGCGGCGGTCCATCTGACGGGCGTGCACGGCATCTTTCAGGGCGACGGGACGCTCGCGTTCCGTCCCGGCGGCGCGGTTTCGAATGCAGACCGGCAGGCGATCGATAGCCGCGTCGGGCATGCGCTACCGTGGCCTTCGAAGGCGATGACGCGCGGGGAGACCGCGGTCTGGCTCTGCGGACAGCTCGGCCTTCCGGTGTGAGCCGGAGCCTGCGGCGTGCGGCGCTCGCGCTCGCGTCCGCCGTCGCGCTCGCCGCGGTTCGCGCGCCGGCGCAGGCGGCGCCGCCGAGCGTCGCGTTGAGCATCGGCGCGCGCGATGGGGCCTCGGCCCTGCAGGCGATGTACGGCAGCATCAACGACGGCGACGTCGAGAGTTATCTCGCGGAGGCTCTCCTCGACCCGACGGTCGCGGTGGGACCGTCGCGGCGCTGCGTGCGCACCGACAACGCGATCGGCTCGATGCCGAGCCCGCTCGCCGCTCCGCAGTTTCCTCCGGCGTCGATCGCGCAGCGCGCCGATCTCGTCGGTGCGGTTACGGCGTATCTGCAAGCGGTCGCGGGGCTCGCCGCAGGCGCGCCGCCGAGTGAAACGGCGGCGAACTTCGGCGAACTGCGCAGGGCGGTCGGGCGCCTGAACGAGAGTGCGGCGAGCCACGTCGAATTGGACCTCGCGATCGCAACGCCGTCCGCGACGCTCGCAGGCGCCGCGGATGCGCTCGCGCGGGAGGCTCCGCGCGGCGCAGCACTCGAGGGGATCGTCGTTGCGACGAATCCTACGGTCGTGAAGCTGATCGACGTCCTCGACGCCGACGTCCGAGCCGGGCGCGCCGCGGCGACGGCGGCAGCCGACGCGGAGTATGCGACGTGGAGCGCCTACTACGAGAGCGCGCGCCGCCTCGCGCTTTCGGGCGCGCCGCGAAGCACGCGCGTGGTCCTCCCGCTACCGCGATGCGCCGCGCCCTATCCCTTGCGGGGGCAGGCGGCCGTGCCGCCCGCTGCCGGGGCGAGCCGGAACGCCGCTGCGAGCGCTGCGCCGCCCGCCGTGGACCCACAGGCCGACGCCGCGACGTTCGGCGCCCGCGCTACGGCGATCGGGCTGTGGAGCGCGGCGCACGAGCGCGCCGTGATCCTGCGCAGCGCGGACCCTTCGTCGCTCGCGCCGTCGCTTCGGAAAGCGAACGCGGCACTGCTGCGTTTCGTCGCCGCACCGCAGGAGGCCGGAAACGCGACGGATTTCGCCTCCGCGTGCGGCGAGTTTGCGGATGCGGCGCGGATCGCCGCCGACGCGTACCGCGCGTTGAAGTAGCGCCGGCGCGAGCCCCAGCCGGGACTCGGGAGCCGCCGGAAGAATCTCCGGTCGGCCCGGTCCTTTTGGAGGCTTCCCCATGGTGCCCTCGAGCGGCGTTGGAAACGAACCGGCGCGAACCTTAGCGCCCGGCACGGAGTAGCGTGTCCGCGACTCGATTGACGGCTCCGGCGTGGCTATTGACGGCAGCGTTCTTCGCGATCGCCGTGTTGCTGCAATGCATTCCTGACCGTATCTCCAGTCAGTCGTTCACGCTCGGGCCGGGCGGCTACTTGCATGCCCAATACGGCGACGACCTCGTCCTCGGCTCCTCGTGCGCCGGCAGCGCGAGCCTTTCGGCAGGACGCGAAGCCTGGGCCACGCGCTTCGTCGTCGCCGGCGACACCGCGACTTGGCGGAGCACGAGCAGCGACCAATTCCGCTTGGCGGCGCCGGCCGGTTGCGTCGTCGACGTCGTCGTCCGCCGGCACGTGCCCGCCGTGGATCCGCTCTTCAGCGGACTATTCTTCCTGCTCGCCGCCGCCGGCACGTTTGCACTGGCGGCGCTCCTCGTGCCGGCGGGCATCGGCCGAGCTTCCGAGCCGTTTCCTTGGATCTTCGCGGCAATCGTTGCGGCAGCCGCGTTGACGTTGTTCCTCTGCGTCCCGTCGTACCATCACGCCGACGCAGCGGCGGAAGCGCTGCGAAGAAACTGGGGCCTTCACGGCGCCGGCTACTACGACACGATCGCCGAGATCGCACACCGCTTTCGGACCGGCGGCATCCTGGGGCTTTCGCAGGTCGAGAGCTACGGGAAGCCGATCCTGATGCCGTTGCTGGGTTACCTGCTCGGTTTCGGTCGCTCGCCGTATGCGGCCGGACCGATCGAATCGGCCGTGCTGATGGCGCTCGCGACGAGCGGGCTCGCCGTTTACGCGCGATTCGCCGGCGGAAAGAGTGCGGGCGTCGCCGCGGCGACGCTGTTCGCCGTGAATCCGGTCGTCGTTGCGTATTCGACGTCGTTCTATCCCGAATGCGCGCTGCTCGCGGGCGTGACGTGGGCCGCGGTCTTCGGGCATGTGGGACTGGCCCGTCAGAACCGGCGCTTCCTGGTCGCCGCGCTCGCGTGCGCGGCCTTGGGTGCGAGCGCGATGAATCTCGCCGCCGTGCCGCTCGTCGTCCTCTCGGCGTGCGCGCTGTTGCTGGCAGCCGGAAACGCGCTCGATCGCGTCGCGCGGTTCGGGCTCGCCGCCACCTGCGCGGCGAGCGTCTCAAGCGTCGCGTTGTGGCCCTTCTTGTGGCACGACGCCGTCGACCGCATGGGCTACGTGTTCGGTATGCTGTTGGGCACGCCCGATCGCCTTTGGGACAGGTGGGAGAGCGCCGCCGGGATCGCGGGCCTCGGTTTCATCCAGCACCTGACGCCCCTCGAGATCGTCCTCCTGCTCGTTTCCATCCTCCTCGTGGGGCCCTCGCGGCAGAGGCCGATGGCGACGCTTTTCGCCGGTTTCATCGGCGTCTTCGCATTCACGTCGCTGCTGCCGGCATTCGCGCAGCAAGACGTGCTGTACGGCGTACCGTTCCTCGCCTTGCTTTGCACCGAATGCTTCGCCGTCGATCCGGCAGCGGCGCCCGAAGCGCCGTCGCTCTCGCGCGTGCGGGTTGCGGCGATCGGCGCGATCGCCCTGGTGGGTGCGGGTTGGGCTGCGGCATTCTATCCGTACGTGGGCATGGCGCGGCTGTTCTGCGTTACGCCGGCGTGTTCGCTCGCGGGCTTCGGCGCCGCCGAGCCGGGCTACGGTTACAAGCAGGTTGCGGCGTGGATCCGGGACCACGCGTCGCAGGACGACGTGATCGTCGCGTCTTCTGCGCCGCACGTCTTGCAGGCGTATCTTCCCGCGCAGCACGTCCTGGAGCGCGACGCCGCGCTCGAGGAGTTGCGACCGCGCTTCGTCGTCGTTGCGCCCGATTCGCCGGTTTACGCTCAAGATGCCGTATCGCAGTCGCTCGAACTCGTCCTGGCCGAGCCCGCGCGCTTGGGCGGCGTTCGCGTCTATCGTTGGACCGGCGATGCGAGAAGCGCTCCACCGGACATCGAAGCGTCCGAACTCGCGCGGATTCTGCCGGACCCGCGGATGCGCGTCGTCGTCATCGGGGCGACGGTCCGTGATGCGCGTGCGTTGCCGGAGTTGATCCAAGTGCCGAACGTGGGCCGGAGCGCCGCGTCCGCGGCGACCGTCGGCGATCTCGGTAGCGCGGTCGTCGTCCTTCCCGATGATTCGTCCGCAGGCCGGGAACTTTCCGCGCGCGGGGCACGCATCGGGAGCATCGGCGCGTACGGCGTCTTCAATTCACCGGACGGGCTACTCGCGGGCTCGAAAGTCGGCGCGCATTGGGATCCTGAGAACGAACTGCGCTCGGTCGTTCCCCCGTCGTCGGAACTTGCGACGGCGTTCCGCCTCGACGTCCGCATTTGGAACGGCGCGCCGGCGCCCGCTACCGCGAGTGCGGAGTGCGGCGCCGCGGAGCGGATCGACGCGCCGCTCTACCGCGTAGCACCCGACCGGGCCGTCGCCACGTTCTCCGCGTTGGATCCGGCTATCCGGAAGTGCTTGTGGCGCGCGGCGCCCCTCGTCTTCCGGACGGCCGCGTTTCCCCGGTTCGGAACGGCCGAAGGGCAAGTCGTCGCCCTGCGCTACGCTTCGCCGGCGCCTATCGCGTTGCGCGTCGAACCCGCCCAAATGGAAGCGGCGAGCAGCGAAAGGCCGTCGCCCGCCCCGGCGGCATCGCCGACGCCTGGGGAGGCGCCCACGGCAACGATGTCGCCGACACCTGCGGCGACGATCTCACCGACGCCCATGGCGCCTGCGCCGGCCAAGCCGACGGCAACCCTGTTGCCTGCGGCGTCGGCGACGACGTCGCCGACGCCGGGGCCGTCTGCGGCAACGATGTCGCCCACGCGGGGGACGGCTGCGCTCAAGGTTCCGTCCGTGCCCCGCGCGGCGGCCGCCGCGGTCGCCCCGGCGCTCGTGCTTGCGCCGCGGGCTTCACGGGCGGTTGCGACCGCGATTCCCGAGGCCCCGCGATGGACGCCCCGCCACGTGGCTACTCCGGCTCCGAATCCGGCCGAGCTGGAACTGCGGCGCGAGGAATGGCTTCGCAAGCGCGCCGCGTGGATCGCAAAACGCGACGCGCTCATACGCGAACAGGAGGCGGAGCACGAGCTCAAGCGGCAGGCGTGGCTGGCGAAACGCGCCGCATGGATTGCGAAACGCGACGCGCTTAAACGCGAGCAGGAGGCGGAACGCGAGCGCAAGCGGCGGGCGTGGTTGCAGAAGCAGGCCGCGGCGCAATGAGCCGGCCGGGCACAGGCACGTTTGGCGGGGAGTCCAATTGGGACGATATGGGTATGAAACTGCCGGCTCGCCGCCTCGGCGGCCTCACCGTCTCGGCGCTGGGCCTCGGCTGCATGGGGATGTCGTGGGCGTACGGTTCCGCCGACGAGAGCGAGGGGATCGCGACGATCCGGCGCGCGCTCGATCTCGGCGTCACGCTCCTCGATACGGCCGAGGCGTACGGCCCGTACCTGAACGAGGAACTCGTGGGCCGCGCGATCGCGGGACGTCGCGAGGGTATCGTCGTCGCGACGAAATTCGGTTTCCGCCTCGAGCCGGGGAACGCGCCGCGCGACATGGTCGCGCGTGGGCTCGACGGCAGCCCCGCGAACGCACGGCGCGTCGCGGAAGCCTCTCTGCGCCGGCTTGGGATCGATGCGATCGATCTGTTCTATCTGCACAGGCGCGACCCGGCTGTGCCGATCGAAGAGACGGTCGGCGCGATGGGCGCGCTCGTGGCGGAAGGGAAAGTGCGCTACATCGGCCTCTCGGAGGTCGGTCCCGAGACGCTGCGACGCGCGCACTCGGTCCACCCGATTGCGGCGTTGCAGAGCGAGTACTCGCTGTGGGAGCGCGGCGTCGAGCAGCGGATCCTGCCCACGTTGCGCGAGCTCGGGATCGGGTTCGTCCCGTTCAGCCCGTTGGGACGTGGTTTCCTGACGGGGACGGTGCCCGCCGTGGCTGAGCTTAGCGAGAACGATTTTCGGCGGAGCGATCCGCGTTTTGCCGAGGAAAACGCCGCTCGGAATCAGCGGATCGTCGAAGCCGTTCGCACGGTCGCCGAAAAGCACGGCGCGACGCCCGCGCAGGTCGCGCTGGCGTGGGTCCTCGCGCAGGGCGAGGACGTCGTTCCGATTCCGGGGACGAAGCGCGTGCGCTACCTGGAAGAGAACGTCGGCGCCGCGAGCCTGCACCTCGATGCCGACGACCTCGTGCTGCTCGGCGGCCTCGCGGCGCAATCCGCCGGTGCGCGGTACAACGAAGCGATGATGCGGCTGGTCGAACGCTGAGAGCAAGGCGCTCGGCGCCCGCTCGGTGCCGCGAAACTCGCACGCATCGAAGGCGCGGCGCCGAGCGCGAACGTCGCCGGTACGCTACGCCGGCATGCGGTTCATCGAAGGGAAGACGGCCGGACGAGGCTGAGGCCCCTGCACGGCTAGGCTCGCACGCCGGTTGGGGGTGCATCGAACGCCGTGATCGCCGGCAGCGGCTGCTGGTACTTCTCCACTTCGACGAGCGCGGTGTTGGCGATGTTGCCCTGCGCGAGCTTCGAGGTGCCCTTGTCGAGCGTGAGCACGTTGATCAGACCGTGCTTGCAGAGCGCGTCCGGCTCTCCCGGCTTGTCCGGATCGTACCAAGCGCCCTCGTGGAGCACGACGACCCCGGAGCGTACGCGCCCGGTCACGAGCGCGCCGGCCAGCACCGCGCCGCGATCGTTGAAGACGCGCACCACGTCGCCGTCCGCTATGCCGCGGCGCTTCGCGTCGTCGACGTTGATCCAGACCGGCTCGCGCGCGCCGACTTCGTACCATTCGCGGATCCACGTGTTGTCGAGTTGGGAGTGCAGGCGGTAATTGGGATGCGGCGAGACGACGTGCAGCGGATACGTCTTGGCTTTCTCTGAGCCGAGCCATTCGGCCGGTTCGAGCCACGTCGCGTGCCCGGGGCAGTCGTCGTACTTGAAGCTCGCGATCTTCGGCGAGTAGAGCTCGATGCGCCCCGACGGCGTGCCGAGCGGATTCTTCTTCGGGTCGGCGCGGAAGTCGGCGTGCTTGACGTAGGCTTTCGCATCGGCGGGGATCGGGAGTTCGACGTAGCCCTCGCCCTTCCAGAACGCGTCGAAATCCGGCAGCTTCAGCGCGAGCGTCTTGGCCGCCGTCGCTCGCGCCTGCGCGTAGAACGAGCGGAGCCATTCGAGCTCGGTCTTTCCTTCGGTGAACTTGTCGTGGAAGCCCAAGCGCTTCGAGATATCGGCGAGCATGTCGTAATCGCTGCGGGCTTCGCCGACCGGATCGACGACCTTATGCATCGCGACGATGAAGCGCTGCGAATACGCTCCGCAGACCTCGAGGTCGTTGCGCTCGAAGGTCGTGGTCGCGGGGAGGACGATGTCGGCGAATTTTGCGGTCGCCGTCCAGAAGGGATCCGCGACGACGATCGTCTCCGGGCGGCGCCACGCCTCGACGACTTTGCTCGTCTGCCAGAGATGTGTGAGCGGATTCCCGCCGGCCCAGTAGATCATTTTGATGTCGGGATAGGTGAACTTCGAGCCGTTGTAGTCGACCTCGGTCCCCGGGCTCAGCAGCATGTCGGCGACGCGCTCGAACGGGAGCGCGTTCTTGACCGGGTTGTCGCCGGCCGCGATCCCCGTGACGCCCGGTGACTTCGCGCTGAGGGAGCCGCCGTTGTCGTAATGGTAGCTGAAGCCGAGCCCGCCGCCGGGAAGCCCGATCTGTCCGAGCATCGAGGCGAGCGCGACGAGTGCCCAGTACGGCTGCTCGCCGTGGTCGGCACGCTGGATCGCATACCCCGTGATGATCATGGAACGCTTGCCCGCGAGGGAATGCGCGAGGTCGCGGATCGCCTCGGGTTTGAGGCCGGTGATCGCCGCGGCCCACTCCGGCGTCTTGGGTTGTCCGTCCGGCTTCCCGAGCAGGTACGGCAAGAAGCGATCGAACCCGAATGTGTACTTGGCGAGGAACGCCGCGTCGTGTTTCTTCTCGGCGTAGAGCGTGTGTGCCAGCGCGAGCATCAACGCGGTGTCGGTGTTGGGGCGCGGGGCGACCCACTTCGCGCCGACGTACTGTGCGGTATCGGTCATGCGCGGATCGATCGAGATGACCTCGATCTTGCGCGCCGCAACCTTCGCCCGGAGCGCTTCGAGCGCGCCGTAGGCGTAGTGGTCGGCGGGATGCGTCCCGATTTGGTTCCCCTTGATCAGATCCGCGCCCCACAGGATGACCGTCTGCGAGTTCTCGAGGATCGACGGCCAAGCGGTCTGCTGATCGTAAACTTCCAAGTCGCCCAATACGTGCGGCAGGATGACCATCGCGGCGGCGATGCTGGGATCGCCGGTATCGTCGGTGAACCCGCCGTGCAGGTTGAGCATCCTGCGCACGAGCGCGGAGGCCGAATGCAGCAGCCCGGAGGATTGCCAGTCGGCGGTGCCGGCGAAGAACGCGGCATTGCCGTATTGCTTCTTGACGCGGCCCAGTTCGGCGGCGACGAGATCGAGAGCTTCGTCCCAACTCACGCGTACGAACTCGTCCCGCCCGCGCTGCGTCCGGTCGCTCTCGGCGCCTTTGGCGAGAAATCCCTTGCGCACCATCGGATGGGCGATGCGGCTGCGGGAGTACACCGCATCGGCGAAGGCCCCGATCATCGGCGTCGGCGCGGGATCCTTCGAGAAGGGCAGCGCTTTGACGAAGCGGCCGCCCTGCGTGACGGCCGAGACCATGCCCCAGTGCGATGCCGTCAACACCGTGCGCTGCTCGAGCAGATTCCCGCCCGGGCCAAACGCCTGCGCGGCGCTCGGCAGCGCCGCCGCGCCCACTGCGGCGGCCGTGCCCTCGACGAAGGTGCGTCGCGAGATTCCGTCCGCGGATTCGGCTGGTTTCGGATCGTCTGGCTTCATCGTGGGGCCTCCGGCTAGAGCGGTTTTGAGTGGGCTTGCAGGTATTGCGTGACCAACTCGGCTTGGGAAGGGGTCAATGCGGCGTTTTTCGCCATCGTCTTGAGGATGGTAGGCCATCCGTTCGCGGTGAATTCGGTGGGCGCGTGGAGGGCGTGGCAGTTGCTGCAGCGCTGACTGTAAAGGTGCTGCGCCCGCGCCCAGACGGTGGACTGGTCCGGCGTGAGATCTGCGGAGGCGACGAAGCCCGAGAGCGCGACTTCATACCAGACGTTGTCATAGTCGTCTTTCGTTTGCTGGAGAACCTTGCGATGCACGTTCTGCGTCGAGGCCAGGGTCGCGTAGATGCGGCGCACGCCCATCTCGACGTTGACGGCCGTCTCCGCTCCGTCTTCGGACCAGCCCCGAAGTGCGAATGCGCGCACGCGAGAACTCGCGCCGCCTGCTACCGAGACGGGCGTTCCGGGTGTGAGCGAACCGACTGCGTGCCTGCCGCTTGCGTCGGCGTAGATCGGCGTTGCTCTTGCCGCGTACGCCGTCGTCTGCGATTCCGCACGCGCCGAGTGCTGCGCGAGCAGGAGCGCAACGGCGGTGAACGAGGCGAGCGCGATGCGCCGGGGCCTAGCAGAGGCCGTCGTTAAACTCGGCGTGCGCTTCGGCGCAGTCGTCTCGACGCTCATCGCGACTCCGAGACCATCCTCGATTTCATCGGATTCTAAATCGCTTAGTCGAAGCGCAGCCGTTCTCCCTTGCGATGCTTTCGCCGCTCAGCAAACTTAGCGGACCGATTCGTGACCTTGCAGCCGTTGGCGGCTTTGAGATGTCTAGGCCGGTAACCGCTTGTTCCCCGCCGGAGGCAACTCGTTAGTGGACCAGCCGGAGCCCAGCGTTCAGGGTGGTATGAAACGCGGGGCCGTAGCTCCGTATGCCGCGTTGATCGTTCTGGCGCTGATCTGGGGCTACAATTGGGTGGCGATCAAGATCGCGACGAACGACTCCGACGCGTACTTTCTTTCGGCCGCCCGTTCTGTGCTGGGGACGGTGTGCTTGTTCGGGGCGGTGATCGCCACGCGGAGGTCGCTGCGGCCGACGCGGTGGTTCCCGACGCTCGTGCTCGGCCTCTTGCAGACGAGCGCCTTCACGCTCTTGACGGTCTTGGCAGTGGCGGTGAGCGGAGCGGGAAAGACGGCGGTCCTCGTCTACACGATGCCGTTCTGGGTGGTGCTCCTAGCGTGGCCCATCCTGCACGAACGCGTGACGCGATGGGGCTTGGCCGCGCTTGCGCTTGCCGCCGTCGGGCTAGCGCTGGTGCTCTCGCCGATCGATCTCGGCGCGAAGCTGCCGGGCGAAGCGCTCGCAATCGGCGGCGCGATCGCCTGGGCCGTCAGCGCAGTCTACGGAAAAGTGCTGCGCATGCGCTATACGATCGATTTGCTCGCGCTGACGGCGTGGCAGATGCTTTGGGGCTCGATCCCGCTCGTGACCATCGCCGCCTTCCTGCCGCATCATGCGATCCACGTGACGCTGCCGTTCATCCTCGCGCTGGCGTACATCGCGATCCCGGGAACCGGTTTGGCATGGCTGCTCTGGATGTTCGTCTTGAGCCGATTGAAAGCAGGCGTCGCCGGCGTGGCCTCCCTCCTGACGCCGGTCGTCGGCGTCGCGTCGGCGTGGATTCAATTAGGAGAGCGCCCGTCGAGCCTCGAGTTGCTCGGCCTAGCCTGCATCGTCGTAGCGTTGATCCTGAATCTCATCCCGGAACGGCGCAAACAACCCGTGCCGCCCGGAGCAGCTCGCGCTCTGAGCTGAACGAGAGGCAGACTAGCGTCGACTCCAGCGAACGCCTAGCCTCGAGTGTCGTCGGCGGAGCCCGGCCGCAGTCCGCTTGACTATTGCCTCTCTACGAGCACTTTCCAACGTAGCCGCATTGCTGGAGGCACTGGATGCAGCCGCCTTGGGAGATCAGCGGTCCGCTGCATTTCGGACACATGCCGACGCCGGTTTGCATCGCTCGCCGGACGTTGATCGCGGTGCCGCCCGCGTCGACCGCAGTGGACTGCATCGTGCCGCCGCCGTACTTCGGTGCGCCCGTGCCGTTGTGGCCGATCAAGTCGATCGACCGTGCGTTGGCCTCTTGTTCGAGCTTGTCTTCCTTCGTGAAGGGGAACTGCGGCTCGGCGACCGGGACGACGCTCGCCTCGGCGCGCGCTTCGGGGGGAGCGCCTAGCGGTAGTGCGAGCGCGAGCGCCTTCGCAATGCCCTGCGAGATCCCGTCGGCGCAGGAGAGCGTCGTGGGGCCGTGCGCGTCGCGCATCTTGGGGTTCGGGCAGCGCATGCCCTCGAACTTTTCGATGAATTTCTGCGGGTCGGCGCCGTAACGCAGGCCCACCGACATCGCGACGCCGAGCGCCTCGAGGTAGCTCTGCTGGCACGAGCCGCTCTTGCCGAGTTTGAAGAAGACCTCGAACGGATTCCCCGCTTCGTCTTCGTTCATCGTGATGTAGAGCGGTCCGCAGCCGACGTTCGATTGCACCGTGCGGCCGCGCATCACGGGCGGCCGCTTGCGGTACTCCGTCCGTTTCGGCGCCTGCTGGCGCAGCTTCAGCTCGTCGTTGTGAGCCTTGAGGTTCTCCACGCGAGCGACGAGCTCGCGGACGGTCTTACCGCAGGTCGAGTTCAAGTCGCGCAGGCGCGCGTTCTCGGCCTGCATCAGTTCGAGGCGGTCGACGAGCGCCGCGATGGTCTTCGTGATCGTAGCCTGTTCCATGGTCAGCGCCCCTCCAGCAGGGCATTCGCGCGCGCGAGCAGCGCCTCGAGATCGAGCTCCGCGTCCGAGCGGATCACGCTGCTTTGGGGTACGGCGGGGGCATCCGCCGGCGCTGCGCCGGCCGCGGTGTCGCGATTGCCCCCTTTGATATCGCTATCCTTCGAGAACGTGACGACCTGCTCGGTCCGCGATCCGTCGCGATAGTACGTGAATCCCTTGCAGCCCGATTTGTATGCGCGGAAGATCGCCTTGGCGACGTTCTCCCGCGTGTCGTCGTTCGGCGCGTTGATCGTTTTCGAAACTGCATTGCAAGTATCCAACTGGAACGCCGCGAGCATGTCGATGTGCTCGTTGACCGAAACGTCGGCCGCGACCGTGAAAACGCGCTGCCACTTTTCCGGCACCTTCACGAGGCCCTTGACGGAACCGCGGTTCTCTTCGATCTCGCCGAGCAGCTCCTCGGAGTAGAAACCTTCGTCCTTGGCGATCTCTTCGAAGAGGGGCACGACGTAATACAGATGTTGCGGACGCCCCTCGGAATCTTTCATGACGTGCTTCGTGTAGGCCATCCCGAAGTACGGCTCGCAGCCGAACGAGCAGCCCGCGATCATCGAGATCGTGCCGGTCGGGGCGATCGAGAGCAAGGCGGCGTTGCGCCGCGGGCGCGGATCGTCCTTCCAGATCGAGAGGTGCTTGTTCGGGAACTCGCCGCGCTCGCGCGCCAACAGCTCGCTCGTCTCCTCGGCGCGCTCCTTGATGAAGCGCATCAGCTTCGCCGCGAACGCGATCGATGCGGGCGAACCGTAGGCGATCTCGAGCTGGATCAATAGATCCGCGAAGCCCATGATTCCGAGGCCGATCCGCCGATTGTTCGAGACCATCTCCTCGATCTCGGCGAGCGGATAAACGTTCGCGTCGATCACGTTGTCGAGGAACCGGCTGGCGAGCGCGACCGTCTGGCCCAGACGATCCCAATCGACGTCGCCCCTCGACGCATCGTAGAAGTGCCCCACGTTGATCGAGCCGAGGTTGCACGAATCGTAACCGTGCAAGGCTTGCTCCCCGCACTGCCGGTTGTTGAGGTAGGCGAACTTCGCCTTTCCGTTGCGCGACGGAGACTCGAACCCGCCGACGAAAAAGTTGTGGAAGTCGTCGACCGTCCCGTTGTAGACGTCTTCATAACCGTCGAATTCGACCGATACGACGCGATGGTTGAACGTCGAGGCCGCTTCCTGCAGGGCCGCATACGAGCGGAACGGGCTGCTTTCGCGCGAGATTTCGGCGGAGACTCCACGCTCGCTGCAACGGCGCTGCCAGTCGCGCTTGAGGACCGCTCCCGTCTCCGCTTTGAGTTCGGTGTATGCGTCCAGCTGCTTCTCGCGTAATTGCGCCGCGTGCCGGCTAGAGGTTTCGCGGCGCGACGAACGCCGCTTAGCGATCACCTCGGGACGCTTGTTTGCGGCGACCGTGCCGCAGATCCGCGAGCAGAACGCGATTTCGCGGTTGGCGTACGGGATCTCGAAGTGCGCGCCGCAGCCCTCGCAGCGTTTCGTGATGAGCAGCGCGCCGGTCGCGTCGATGGCTGCATGGTAACCGGCTTCCAGGGCTTCTTTGAAATGACGGACGACGCGCGGATCGGCGTCGACGTGCTCGATGCCCAGTTCCATCGCCGCCCACTTGGCGAGACCGAGGATCCCGCCGTTGAGATGGTTGGCGCGCCAGCCGCTGAACTGCGCCGGCAGCCCCATGGCTCCGGCATAGTCGGCCCAATCATCGAGACTGAAGCGGCGCCCATGGGCAAGCGTCAGCTCGAGCGCTGCCGCGCGCAGCTCGTCGTTCGACCAGCCGCTGAACCGCGGATTGCCCGATCCCTGTTTTGCCAAGCGGTGTTTCTGCGCGTACGCAGCAAGCCGCTCGGGTGACCACTTCGTTTTCGCCCGGCGCATCGGATTCGCATCGCCGATCATCGCCAAGCCGTGAAGCGTGTCGTGCTCGGCCTTGGACATGATCCGAAGATTGTCGGGCCTATTGTTCTGCGCGTCAAAGTCGGCGTGATGGACGACGGCGCCCGCAGGGATCCTCGTCGCGTAGTGATGCTCGGCGATATAGCGGTGCTCGAGGCGGTTCGACGCCTGGCCGTTGTTGATCCACCAGTAGTCTTGCGAGCGCGCAGGTGACTTCGAGAAGACGTCCTTGATCGAGGCCTGGAAACGCGTCATGATCTTGAGGCTGTCGCCCGCCCGCAGATCCCGGACGGCTTTGTACGTGCCGTCGCGCAGGCGGAATTTGTGGTCCTCGGTAGCGCGAATCGTCGAGCCGTCGTCGAGCCGCAGCTTGAGAATAGCCTTCCCCTTGCCCGTCAGGCGCGGCCGGCGCATCGTGCGCACGGTGATCGCGCCGCGGTCATCGTAGCAGAAGACCGGCACGTCGGCGCCCTGGGCCGCCAGCTCGGCGATCGGCACGTGGCCGCGGCCGTCGGCGACGGCGACGAGCGTCTCGCCCGTCAGGCACGGATTTGTCGCGTGGATCGGGCCCAGGCCCGGGAGCGGGTTCCAATTCGGGTGGTCGAGGAACAGGACGCCGGGTTCGCCGTTCTGCCAGGCGCCTTCGACGATCGCTTCCCAGATGTCGCGAGCAGGGACGGTGCGCACGACCTCGTTCGTGCGGGGATCGAGCAACTCGAAATCTCCGTCGGCTTCGACCGCGCGCATGAACGCGTCGGTCACGCCGACGGAGATGTTGAAATTGTTGATCTGCGTCTGCAGCAGCTCTTGCTTGAGATGCGCGAGTTCGTCCGCGCTGTAGCGGCCCGTATCGGAGAGGCGGTTCCAGAGCGCGCGGTTCTCCGCGTCGAGTTCTTTCTTGCAGCGGATGAAATGGAAAACATCGGGATGATCGACGCGCAGCACGCCCATGTTGGCGCCGCGCCGGACGCCGCCTTGCTTGATCGAATCCGTCGCGGCGTTGAAGACCTTCATGAAGCTGACCGGCCCCGAAGCATCGCGCCCCGTCGTCGCGACTTCGGCGCCCTGATGGCGCAACTCCGAGAAGGCAAAACCCGTCCCGCCGCCGCTCTTTTGGATCAATGCCATCGCCTTCATGTTGTAGAAGATGCCCTCGATCGAGTCGGGGACGGGCAACACGAAGCAGGCGGAGAGCATCGAGAGCGGGCGCCCGGCGTTGACCAGGCAAGGCGTGTTCGGCAAGAAATCGCGGCGGGCCATCATGTCGTAGAAGGCATGGCTGACGCCGGAAACGACGGCGCCCGGATCCCGGCCGAGGCGTTCCGCATACGGACGCTCCGGCTGCGCTATCGCGGAGGCGACGCGCCAGAGGAATTCCTTCGGCGTCTCGAGCGAGCCGTCGGCCCGCTTCGCGAAGTACCGTTCTTTGAGGACGCGCATCGAGTTCGCGTCGAAGGCAGGCTCTGCGAGGCCGCGCAGTTCGGAGGGATCGGGGGGTTGAAGCGCGTCGGACATCGGGAGGCCTCCTACGGTAAACTTCGAGGGTAACCCATCGAACGCCTGTTCGATGATCCGGCGGCGTCACGACGCTCGGTGCCGCATATTGTACGACGCTGCGCGCTCGGGCACAAGATGTTGGGGTCTCTTATGTTCGGGAGCACTATTCCTTGCGGGCAACCGGAGCATAAGCTGTGGATGAACCCCGCCGCTCGGTGGACCGGCGGTGGTCCGCGCGAGCGCGTTGTGGACAAGTGCGAGGAGAGCGGGGAGAACTCGCGCAAACGGGCGGGAGTGCTCCGCCCGAACGGCTTTGCCGACCGCCTCGCCGACGTCTCGCTCGACGACCTGGCCGCTTCCGGCGTCCGCGGGATCATCGTCGATCTCGACAACACGCTGATCGGCTACGGCTTGGAGGAGGTCGCCGCGCACGATACCGCGTGGATCGAAGAGGCTCGCGAGCGCGGCTTCGCGCTCGCGCTCGTCTCGAACAACTTCACCGATCGCGTCCGGCGCGCGAGCGAAAAGCTCGGCGTCCCCGCCGTCCCGAACGCGCTCAAGCCGTTGCCGCGCGGATTTTCCGCGGCGCTGCGCATCATCGGGACGCCGAAAGACGCCACGATCGTCATCGGCGATCAACTCTTCACGGACGTCCTCGGTGCGAAACTCGTCGGCTTGCGAGTGATCCTCACCCGCCCGATCGTCGCGCACGATTGGTACGGCACGCGCGTGCTGCGTTTCTTCGAGCGACTCGTGCTCGGCTCGAGGCGAGCGTAGATGCCGCCCGCGGCCTTCGTGTTCGATCTCTACGGCACGCTCGTCGACTTCACGTCGCTGGGGGAGCAGCTTCACGATCTCACGTCCGACGCAGCTCGTTTCGTCGACGCATGGCGCGGCAAACAGCTCGCCTACGCGTTCGCCTCGTCCCTTATGGGGCGCTATCAGGATTTCGACGCGCTGACGGGCTACGCGCTCGCGTACGCGGCCGCGACGCTCGGCGTTTCGCTGAGCAAGGAACGGCGCGCAGCGCTCGTAGAGGCCTGGTCCGCCTTGCCCGCGTACCCCGAGGTCGCCGAGGTGCTTGCGGTGCTGCGCACGCAGGGCAAGCGGCTTGCGATCCTCAGCAACGGGACGCCGCGAGCGCTCGCGCGGATCGTGCGGCACGCCGGGATCGCGGACGCTTTCGACGCGGTCCTCAGCGTCGACGACGTGCGGGAGTACAAGCCGAGCCCGGCCGTCTACGCGCTCGCGGAACGCACGCTCGCGTTTCGGCGCGACGAGATCGGGTTCGTCTCCTCGAACGGATGGGATGCGACCGGCGCCGCGGAATTCGGATTCGATGTGTACTGGTGCAACCGGCGCGGCGCGCCCGCCGAAACGTTCGGCGCGGCGCCCGCTCATACGATTTCGTCGCTGCGCGAGTTGACTGCGGGCTGACGTGGTCGAGCGCGCCGCGCTGAAGCTCGCCGTCGTCGGAGATCCCGTCGCGCACAGCCGCAGCCCGGCATTGCAGCGCGGCTTCATGGGCGCGGCCGGAATTCCCGGCACCTACGAGGCGATTCGCGTCCGCGCCGGGGAACTCGCCGCCGCAGTCGCGCACCTGCGCGCCGAGGGATACGCAGGCGCGAACGTGACGACGCCGCTCAAGGAAGAAGCCGCCGCGCTCTGCGAGCGGCTCTCCCCGGCCGCGCAGGCCCTCGGCGCCGTGAACACGCTCGTCTTTCGCGCGGGCGAGACGTTCGGCGCGAACACGGACGGCGCCGGCGCCCTCGGCGCGCTCGGAGCCGTGCTCGGCGACGTGCGGAACAAGCGCATCCTCGTTCTCGGCGCCGGCCCTACGGCGCGCGCCGCCGTCCGCTCCCTCGTGCTCGCCGGGGCGGACGTTGCGCTGTGGAACCGCACCCCGGAGCGCGCGGGCGCCCTCGCCGCAGCATCCGGCGCGCACGTTTGGGACGAACGTTCCCCGAACGACGCCGTCTACGCGACGCTCCCGCCGCACCCGCATCTCTCGTTCGCCGTAGAGCGCGCGCTGGCCGAAGCGCCGGTCGTCCTCGATGCGAACTATGGTCCGCGCGCGACGCTCGCCGCGCAGTGCGGCCGCCCGGTCGTCAACGGCGAAGCGATGCTCGAGGCGAGCGCGCGCCGCTCGTTCGAGCTCTGGACGGCGCAGATCCCCGAGAGCGCGGTCTAGCCGCGTCGCGCGAGGAGTTCCGCAGCCTCGCGTAAGCCCGCGCGGATCGCTTCCGGCCCCGGGGGACAGCCGCGGACCGTGACCGCAGCCTCGAGTTCGACGCCGGCTCCGGCGCCGGCCGCGTCCGCCCCGCTCCACGGGCCCACGCCGGCGGCGCAATCGCCGACGGCGATCACGATCCGCGGTTCGGGCACCGCCGCGAGCGTTTCGCGCGCGGCGGCGCGCATCGCGCTCGTCATCGGTCCGGTGACGGTGAGCGCGTCGGCGTGCCGCGGCGAGGCGACGATGTCCCAGCCCTCGCTCGTGATGTCGTAGAACGCGGTGTTGAGGGAGCTCATCTCGTGCTCGCAGCCGTTGCAGCTCCCGCAGACGAGATGGCGGATCCCAAGCGAACGCCGGAAACTCATCGCGTCACCGGTCCGCACAGGCGTAGCACAGGTTGAAGCTCTTGTTCACGAGCGGGAAGTCCGGAATGATGTTCCCCTCCATGGCGCGGGCGACGACCGGCCAGTTGCGGTAGGAGGCGGAGATCGCGTGAACGCGCGCGAGCCGGCCGCTCTCGTCGACGTGCACGGCGAGCGTTTCCGTCCCGCGCGGCCCCTCGACGGCGGCGTACGCGCGCCCCGGCCGCACCGCATCCGCGCTCGCGGTTGGGAGAGGCGTCTCGCCGAGGCCGGCGAGCGCTTCGCGGATCAGGCGGAACGAAGCGCGCAATTCCTCGCGCTTCACCGAGCAACGCGCGTAGGCGTCGCCGGCGTGCTCCGTCGCGATCTCTTGCACCAGCTCGCGATAGGCGCCGTACGGCGCGAACGTTCGAACGTCGCGCGTCCCGCCGGAGGCGCGGTGCGCGGGGCCGACGGCCCCGAATGCGTGCGCGGTTTCTTTGGGGACGTGGCCCGTGCGGTGCCAGCGCGAGATGACCGATCCGTTCGCGAACAGCCGGACGAGATACGCCTCGCTCGCGCCGGCGAGCTCGTCGAGTTCGCCGCGCAGCGCCGCCGGTTCGTTCAGCACGTTCGCGCCGATGCCGCCGGGGAGGATCGCGTCGAAGAGCAAGCGGTGCCCGCTCGCGCGCGCGCACAGGCGCATCGCGCGCTCCTTGAGCGCCATCCCTTGCGCGAACCCGGGACCGAAGCCCGCCGCGGACGCGCTCGCGGCGATGTCGGCGAGATGGTTGTAGATGCGTTCGAGCTCGCAGAGGATCAGGCGGGCGCGCTCTACCCGTGGTTCGATCTCGATCTCCGCCAGGCTCTCGAGCGCGAGCGCGTATGCGAGCGAACGGGCCGCGCTGCAGCCGCCGCAGATGCGCGCAACGAGCGGCGCCGCCGAGCGAGCCTCGCGCCCTTCGAGCATCCGCTCGACGCCGCGGTGCTCGTAACCGAGTTGCGCGTCGAGATGGACGACGTTCTCGCCGCCCGAGTTGAACGTGAAACGGCCGGGTTCGATGATGCCGGCGTGGACGGGGCCGACGACGATGTGCATGACGCCCACCCCGTGCGCGACGACCGCGGCCGGCATCGCTCCGGCGCGGGCGCGAAGCGCTCGCGCATCCGGGGCGTCGAGGAAGCGGACGCTGCGCTCATCGGCGATTTCGCGTTCGTCCCACGAGAACAACGGGCGCGCGGCGGCGAGCGAGGGGAGTTCGCGGGCGCCGTCGAGCCTGCGCGAGAGTGCGACGACGCCCGCCGGCTCGAGGAAGAGATAATGCACGCCCTCGTCGCACGCGTACGCGCCGAGCGGGACCTCGAGCGCGGCCGCGCGCGCGGCGAACGCCGCTGCGTCGAGCCAATCCGGAGCGTTCATCGGGGAGCTCCGTCGAGCGCCGCCGCGACCGTCTGCAACATCCCGCCGAGGCCCGTCCACGGGACGAGCGCCGCCGCGAGCGCGCCGCCGAGCGCGAGCGCGGCGGCCGCCACGGAGGTCACCGCGCGCGAGGTCGAGGGGTGGAGCCCGTCCGGGGATGCGTGCCCCGATTCGATCTCGATGGCGGCGCGAGAGAGAGCGGCGAACGCGAACGCCATCCCGACGAGGCCGAGGGCGAGCGCCGCCCACGCTCCGGCGAGAACGCCCGCGATCACGACGAGCAGTTCGCTCACGAAGATGCCGAACGGCGGAAGGCCGCCGAGCGCGGAGAGCGCGGCGAGCAGCATGCGCCCGCCGATGCCGGAGCCCCACAACCCGCGCAATCGGGAGAGCGACGTCGTGCGGCGCTCGCGCTGTACGAGGCCCGCCGCCAGGAACGCGGCGGATTTCGCGAACGCGTGCGAGAGGACGTGCGCGAGGGCTGCGAGCGTGCCGAGCTTCCCGCCGAAGCCCAGCGCGAGGGCGACGATCCCGGCATGTTCCACGGTCGAATACGCGAGCAGTCGCTTGAGATCGGTTTGCGTGAGCATCAGCGCGCCCGCGACGACCGTCGAGAGCGCGCCGAGCCACAGCAGGAGCGTATGCGCGAGCGGGCCCGCCCCGACGGCGCCGGCGACGCCGAGCGTCCTCATCAGCGCGTAGAGCGCGCACGAGACGAGCACTCCCGAGAGGAGCCCGCTTACGGGCGCGGGCGCCTTCGAATGCGCGTCGGGGAGCCAGGCGTGCATCGGGACGAGCCCCGCCTTCGTCGAGAAGCCGATGATCATGAGCGCGATCGCGAGCCGCGCGAGCGGGGGCGCGCCGAGCCCCGGATGCGCTTCGATCGCGGACCACGAGAGCGCCTGCGCGGGCGCAAGCCCCAGTGCGAGCGTGACGTGCGCGAGCGCCATCAAGCCGAACAGCGCGAACGCGATCCCCACGCTGCAGAGCACGAGGTATTTCCAGGCAGCTTCCAGCGACTCGGCTTCGCCGGCGAAACCGACGAGGAAGGCGGTTGCGAGCGTCGTCGCGGAGATGCCGAGCCACAGCAGCGAGAAGTTGTCGGCCAGCACGACGAGCAGCATCGCGCTCCAGAACGAGCCGAGCAGCGCGTAGTAGACCGAAACGCGGGACCAGGTGACCGCTTCGTCCGGGTCGCCGACGATATCCCCGACGCGCTGCTCGAAGATCGCCCCGCCGACAGAAAACGCCGTCGCGAGGAAGCCGAGCATCGAGACGAGGGCCGCGAAGCCGAGCGAGAGCGCGTCGACGCGCCCGATCATCGCGAGCGGTGCGAGCGCGGCGCAGGCGGCCAACGTGACCTTCGCGCGGCGGCGCGCGGCGCCGGCCGGAACCGCGAGCGGGAGCAGCGAGGCGGCGAGCGGGGCCAGCACCACCAAAACGAGCGGGTTCATCCGCGCAAGCGCCTTAGGAACTCGACGTCGAGCATCGGGTTCTGCACGACGAACGCACGCACGAGCGCGAGCCCGATGAACGTGCCGACGACGGCGTCGAACGTGGCGCCGAGTTCCACGGATTCGGGGAGTTGCGGCGCGAGCACAGCTCCCGCGAGCGTCACGCCCGCGCCGAGTGCGAGCAGGCCGATCACGTGTGCGAGCAGATTGCGGTGCACGACGAGCATCCCAACGCCGCAGAGCGTGACGTACGCGACGAGCCCTTGCATCGGGATCCCGGCGAGCGACGGAATGTGCGTGAAGGCGGCCGCGACCAAGGCGAAGCCGATCGCGAGCAGCAGGCGCAGCGGCATCGAGACCGAGGGATGCAAGTCGGATGCCGCCGGATTCCCGCGCATGAAGAACACGATCCCGAGCGGCGCGATGATGACTTTGATGAGCGTCGTGATGAAGAAGAGCGTGAACGCAAGCCACGATTCGTGCGTCGAAGGCTCGATCAACACGCTCGCGATCGCGGCGAGGACGACGTAGGCGGTCAGGACGTACGACGTCCGCGCGCTGACGATCAGGATCGCGCCGGCGACGAGGACGAACAGGTCCAGGTTCATACGAGCCTCCCGAACAGGTGGAGCGCGATGCTCGTCGCCGCGAGGATGAACGCCGTCGCGAGGATTTGCGGAACCTCGAAGAGGCGCAGCTTCGCGAGCGCGTTTTCGACGAGCGTGATCGCGCACGCGAGCGCGACGAGCCAGCCCGCGTCGGCCCACCAACTCTCGCCGGGGAGCAGCATCGCCGCGAGCAGCAGGAAGCCGAACTGCTTGACGTATGCCGCAAGCTGCAGCAGCGCGAGTTGCCAACCGGCGTACTCGAGCAGCAGGCCTTCATGGATCATCGTCAACTCGTAATGCGTCTCCTGATTGTCGATCGGCACGCGCGCCGTCTCCACGAGCGAGACGAGGAAGAACGCCGCGAACGCGAGGATGCTCTCCGGGCCGAAGTGGATCGAGAAGAGCGCGGGGAGGCCCGTTCCGTTTCCGAGCGCGGCCGCCCCGAGCAGCGCGACGAGCAGCGTCGGCTCGACCAGCGCGCCGAACGTCACCTCGCGGCTCGCCGCCATCCCGGCGAAGGCGCTGCGCGAATCGAGCGCGGCCAACGTTACGACGAAGCGCCCGAGTCCGAGCAAGAACGCGAGCGCGACCACGTCGACGATGGCAAGGCCGCCGTCGCGCCGCGCGAACGGCAGCGCCGCGACGAACGTCAAGGCGACGCCGAGCGCGACGCCCGGTGCCGCGACGGCGATCGGCGAGGCGCCTTCGGGGAGCAGCGCCTCCTTCTTCCAGAGCTTCGCGAGGTCGCGATACGGTTGGAGCGCGGAAGGGCCGGGGCGGCCTTGCAGCCGCGCGCGCAGCAGCTTCATCGCACCCTGCAGAAGGGGTGCGAGCAGCGCGATGCCGAGCACCTGCAGCACGATCATCGGGCGGCGACCACGATGACGACGATCAACGCGATGACCGCGTACGCGAGGTAGAGCCGCAGGCTGCCGCTCTGCACGACGCGCGTGCGCCGCGCGAGGCGCAGCGTGACGGCCGCGAACGTGCGCGCGGCTTCATCGGTGAGATCCCGGCTCGCAGTGCGGTAGACGATCCGATCCGGGAACCAATGGGAACTCCCGCCTTCGAGCGTCCGCTGGCGGTCGGGGATCAGCACGAACGCGAAGATGCGCCGCAGGGGTTTCGAGAAAGCGGTCGCCGTGTATTGCGCGGCGGCCGTCACCGGGGAACCGCACGTCCAGGTCGGAACGCGGCGGATGCCCCGTCTGCGGGCGAGCGCAAAGGCCGCGAGCGCCCCCGCGACCGGCAAGAACGCGAGCGTCGCAGGAAGGAGCGGGAACGTCGCTTGAGGCGGCGCGGACGCGCCGGCGAGTTCGGCGGCGATCCCGGCGAGCGGCGCCGTCGCCAACGTTGGGAAGAGCCCGAAGCCGAGGCATAAGGCCGCGAGCAGGAGCGGCCCGGCGAGCGAGAGATCGAACGTTTCGCTCGCGCCGGCCGCGACGTACGGCCGGCGCGAGCGGCCGAGGAACGCGATGCCGAACGCCTTCACGAACGTGGCGGCGGCGAGGCCGCCGGCGAGCGCGAGCCCGGCGATGGCCGCGAGCACGGTCATCTTCGCGAATGGGTCCCCTGCCCGCATCGCGCCGATCAGGCCTTGAAACGTCAGCCATTCCGAAGCAAAACCGTTGCTCGGCGGAAGCGCGGCGATCGCGGCTGACCCGATCAAGAAGAGCGGCGCCGTCCAGGCAAGCCGGCTCCAGAGCCCGCCCAGCCGCTCGAGGTCGACGGTCCCCTCGCTCTCGGCGACGGCCCCGGCGCCTAGGAACAGGAGCCCCTTGAAGAAGCCGTGGTTGAGCGCGTGGAACAGCGCGGCGGTCAGCGCGAGTGCGGCGACCGAGGGGAGGCCCTCCGACCGGGCGAGGAGTGCCGTGCCCAGGCCGATCGCGACGATCCCGACGTTCTCGACGGACGAGTACGCGAGCAGGCGCTTGAGATCGCGTTCGGCGAGCGCGAACAGGACGCCGCCGACAGCGCTGACGGTTCCGAGCGCGACGAGCGCGACGCCCCACCAGGGCGGCGCCGGCGCTGCGAGGACGAAGACCACGAGCGCGAGGCCGTAGAGCGCGACCTTGAGCATAGCGCCCGAGAGCAGCGCCGACGCCTGCGCGGGTGCGACTGGATGGGCGCGCGGCAGCCAGAAATGCAGCGGCATCAAGCCGGCCTTCGAGCCGAATCCGAGCAGCGCGAGGACGAACACGGCGGTGCGCGCGGGGCCGGGGAGCGTCGCGCCCGCCGGTGCGATCGCGGCGAACGACGGGCTCCCCGCGTGCAGGGCCAGGATCACGAGCGCCACGAGCAGGCAGGCCGCGCCCGTCTGCGAGACGACGAGATAGAGAAAGGCCGCCCGGCGCACGTCGCGCCGCTCGTGATGCGCCGCCACGAGGAAGGCCGAAACGAACGCCATGGCCTCCCAGGCGATGAGGAACGCGGCGACGCTCTGCGCGCAGAGAACGAGGAGCATCGCCGCGCTGAAGGCCGCGACGAGCGGCGCCTCGGCGGCACGGCCGCGCCGCGTGCTCCATAGCGCGACCGCGACGTCGAGCGCGGCGATCAGCGCGCAGAACGCGGCGGCGAGCGGCGTGATGCCGAATTCGAGCCGCAGCGCCGGGATCGGCCCGTCGAAGGCGCCGAGGGGCTGCGCGCCGTTCGTCACGGCGAGCCAAGCCAAGGCCGCCGCGACGGCCGCGACCGCGAGCATCGCGGCGATACCGAGCGTTCGAACCAACGGCACGTTAAGCGCGGATTTCGCGGCGCAGATCTTCGAGCACGCTCTGCACGCTCACGAGGTGGTTGTCGAAGATGTCGCGGGCCGAATCCAGCAGCCGCCAGATCGCGGGGTCGCGGACTTCGTAGCGGATCGTGTTCCCGTGGCGCTGCGTCGTGACGAAGTTCCGCGCCCGCAGGACCGCGAGCTGCTGGGAGAGCGTCGACTGTTCCGCCCCGAGGCGGTCGCGCAACTCGCCGACGTTCAGCGGCCCGCCGCGCAGTTCGTCCAGGATCTGGATGCGCAACGGATGGGCCAGCGCCTTGAAGAACTCGGCTTTAAAGGTATATCGCACTATTCGAATATTGCAGTATGCCGGCCCGCGAGTCCTCCCCCGCAGAGCGCGCGAACGCCATCCTAACCCAACGTCATCCTGATATCTTGGCGCCGCCGGGGTGTTCCCGGTGATCCGGGCGCCGGGTTCCCTATATGCCGGCGATCGTGGCCATGCGTTGCAATCCCATCCTCTCTGCCTTCGCGGGCCGCCTCCGCGCGAACGGGAAGCGGCCCAAGCAGATCATCGTGGCCGTGATGCGCCGCCTGCTCGTCCTCGCCTACGGCGTCCTCAAGTCCAGGAAGCCCTTCGAAGCCCTACCCCAGGCTTGACGAGTCAGACGGAATCTGAGCTTGTCGAAGGGTGGCCTGCCGCCAAGTAAGCCTTGGGCTTGTTTACGGTGAGCGTGCGGTCCGCACGAGTCCCGTACTTGCAAAGGACCGGCCGAATGCTGCATTATGGAGGCGGTCGGCAGTTCACCAAGGCATCGCCGCTCCGCGAGGAGAGCTAAACCTGCCGGTACGAAGACGTTCTCGACACACGCTATCCCGTGCCGAGTCGGAAAGACGGCGATCCCCGATAACCTCTCTCTAGAGCGGCACGTTCTTGAGGATGAGTGATGTCTAGAACCGTTTTCCCGCTCGTCGTGAGCGATATCTCGGCGCTCGCGCGTTCGTTGAAGCAGCAGCTCGCTGCGAGCGAAACTGCGCCGCGGCACGTCGAGCTCTTGAATGCGATCGCCCGCTCGGCGGGCTATCGCAATTTCCAGCATTTCCGCGCCCAGTTCGATGCGCGCGACGCGCTCGAAAATGCTGCGCTTCTCACTATGCCCGCACCTGAACCGGAGCCGATCGACTACGTTCGCTTGAAACGGGTGATCCGCTACTTCGACGCGCAAGGGCGGCTCACACGCTGGCCCTCGAAGGCGGGGCATCGCGAGCCATGCCTGTGGGTGCTTTGGTCTCGGATCCCCTCCGCGACGGTGTTCGACGAGCGGCAGATCGACCGGCTGCTGCAAGCAAACCATCTCTTCGGCGACCATTGCTTGCTACGCCGGGAGCTCTTCGGGCTGGGTCTCGTCGCGCGCACGCCGGACGGCCGCGAATACCGCCGGATCGAACGCAAACCGCCGCCCGACGCGCTCGCGTTGATCCGGCACCTCAAGGCCGCCGCGCAGCGAGCAGCCTAACTCCCGCAGACGAGCGTCGCTGAGCGGCGGGCATGCAGAGACGTGCCTCCCGCAAAGCGAGCCGGCACGGGCTTCGACCTAGGCTTCGACAAGCTCAGCCCTGACAAATCCCCGTCACCCTGACCCCTTGTCGAAGGATGAGCACGCGAGCGAAGTCACGCTTCGACACGCCCGGCGTGACGGAGCCGCAAGCGACCTTCACGTCGGCGAGCGGCCTACGATGACACGGGGCGGACGACGTCGTGGGTGCCGAGCGCCCGCCCGCGCAGGTATTGTGGCGCGCAGTAGGCCGTGCCGCCGAGCGCGTCGGCCGCGTCCCACACGAAGCGCGGATGCCGGATGAAAGCGCGGGCCACGGCGACGGCGTCGCATGCGCCGCCCTCGATCAAGCTCTCGGCGAAGGCCGGATCGTCGATTCGGCCGACGGCGATCGTGGGGACGCCGGTTGCACGCCGGATCGCGGCGGCAAACTCCGCTTGGTAACCCGGAAAGATGTCGATCCGCTGCCGTGGGGAGAGCCCGCCGCCGGAGACGTCGATGAAGTCGCAGCCGAGTCCGCGCAACTCGTGCGCGAACGCGATCGAATCCTCGAGCGTCCAGCCTCCTTCGACGAAATCCGTCGCACTGATACGGATGCCGAGCGGTTTGTGCTCGGGCCACGCGGCGCGGACGGCGGCGAAGACCTCCAGCGGGAAGCGCATGCGGTTCGCGCGGCTCCCGCCGTACTCGTCGTCGCGGACGTTGGAGAGCGGCGAGAGGAACTGGTGCAGCAAGTACCCGTGCGCGCCGTGCAGTTCGACGGCGTCGAGATCGATGCGGGCCGCGCGTTTCGTCGCTTCGACGAACTCGTCGCGCACCGCGTGCATCTCGTCGCGCGAGAGCGCGTGCGGCAGATGCCATCCCTCGTCGAACGGCAGGGCCGAAGGCGCGACGGGCGTCCAGGCTTCGGCTCCGCTCGCGGGGCCGAAGCCTTCCCACGGGACCTTGGTAGCCGCCTTCCGCCCGGCGTGCGCGAGTTGCGTTCCCAACGGCGATGCGCCGTAGTTCCGGTAGAACGCGACGAGGCGCGCCAGCGCAGCTTCGTTTGCGTCCGAATACAGGCCGAGGCAGCGATGCGTGATGCGCCCGGCGGCGCTTACGTGCGTCGCCTCGGAGAGCACGAGGCCGGGGCCCGAAACGGCGTATTGGCCGAGGCTCATCACGTGCCAATCCGTCGCGCACCCGGCGTCGGCGGAATACTGGCACATCGGCGAAACGACGATGCGATTCGCGAGCCGGAGCGAGCGTAGGTCGAGCGGCGAAAATAGACGTGACACGCTTGCAAGACGTGCCGAGGGGCTTCCCGGTTGCGCCGAGGGAGGCGTCACCGGGCGCCCCGCGAAACCGACGCCGACCCCCTGGAGAGGTGGCAGAGTGGTCGAATGCACTCGCTTGGAAAGCGAGCAGACGTGATGAGCGTCTCGGGAGTTCGAATCTCCCCCTCTCCGAAGTCGCGCGCGCTCGCCAAGAGCGACGCCCCTGCCCCGTCAACCTGTTCCCGTCGCCGCTCGACCCACCGGGAACCTATGCGGGGACGAGTTCCGGCGCGACGACCGTCGATTCCAACTCGGCGAAGACCGGGTTCGAGAGATACCGTTCGCCCGTGTCGCAGCCGATCGTCACGATCGTCTTGCCGGCGAATTCGGGGCGTGCGGCGAGTTGTAATGCGGCCCAGATGTTCGCGCCGGCGGAGATGCCGACGAGCAACCCTTCCTCGCGCGCGGCGCGCCGCGCCGTCGCGATCGCGTCTTCGTTCGTCACGCGGACGATCTCGTCGTAGATCTTCGTGTTGAGCACGTCGGGGACGAAGCCGGCGCCCGTGCCCTGGATCTTGTGCGGGCCGGGCTTCCCGCCGGAGAGGACGGGCGAGGCATCCGGCTCGACGGCGACGACGTAGAAACCGGGCTTGCGCGCCTTGATGACCTCGCCGACTCCGGTTACCGTTCCGCCGGTGCCGACCGCGGAGACGAGCGCATCGACGTTGCCGTCCGTATCGTTCCAGATCTCCTCGGCCGTCGCGCGCCTGTGGATCTCCGGGTTCGCCGGATTCTTGAACTGCTGCGGCACGAAGTATTTCGCCGGGTCGCTCGCACGGATTTCTTCGGCGCGGCGGATCGCGCCGGGCATCCCTTCGGCGCCCGGTGTCAGCACGAGCTGCGCGCCGTAGGCCTTGAGCAGGTTGCGCCGTTCGATCGTCATCGTGTCGGGCATCGTGAGGAGGATCGGATACCCTTTCGCCGCCGCGACGAACGCGAGCGCGATCCCGGTGTTTCCGCTCGTCGGTTCGAGGATCACGGTCCCGGGGCTGAGCTTTCCGTCGCGCTCGGCGGCCTCGATCAACGACAGGCCGATGCGGTCCTTCACGCTCCCCGCGGGATTGAACGATTCCAATTTCACCAGCACCGTTCCGGCGATGCCCTTATTGAGCCGCGGGATCTTGACCAGCGGCGTCTTGCCGATCGTCTCGGCCAGGTTCTCGAATATGCGTGCCATGCGTCTCCCGTTTAGAAAAAGAAAAAACCCCCTGCCGCTCGGCAGAAGGTTCGTGCGTGCGATGATCGATGCCCTTACGAGTTACGCGCGCGAAACCTCCCCCCGAACGAGTGAGGGTCCACAACAGCAGCGCGAGGCCGTTACGGGGCAGAGCATCCGGTTGAGGCTAGCACTCCCTTCGTGACGCCGTCAAGTAGAAGCACGCGCGGCATAGGAGCACCTGCGGCCGAACCTAGGCGCGAGTCGGGGAGAGAGCAGGCATCGCCGCCCGTGTTGCGCCCGGTGCCGGCGCGGTGCTCGGTGCGGCCGTGGGGCTTGGCGCGGGGGAGCCGCGTCCGCCCGTCGACTGCGTCGCGGCCGGAGCCGGTCTCGCGGTCGTTGCGGGTATTGAGGGCGTTGCGGGTATTGAGGGCGTTGCGGGTATTGAGGGTGTTGCGGGCGCGACGGGCGTGACGGGCGCCGAGGGAGCGGCCGTCGCCGGGGCGGCCGTCGCCGGAGCCGGCGTCGGCGGAGCTGCGACGAGTTGATCGTGCGCGGTGACGATCAGCCATTCGCCTTGCTCCTTTTGCGCGACCCACGACGATAGGCCGTACTGCATCTTTTCCCAATGCGGGAGCGTCGCGCGGAGGACCCACCAGCGGACGTCGAGCGCGGCGAGCGTCGGGCTCAGCGGGCGCACGTCGATGCGCACGAAATGGATCTCGGAATCCTTCAAGCCGCCGGCGAACGCCGCGCGCGCGGCCGCCTCGATCTGCACGCGCCCGCGCGTGCTGAGGCCGGTGCTGTCCGTGGCCTCGGCGTCCTCGCTGAAGACGCGGGCGAGCGCGCCCGGATCGTGCCGGTTCCACGCCGCGAAGTAGCGCTCGACGAACAGCGTGAACGTGACGGCCGAATCGCCGGCCGGCTGCGCCCCGCGCGCGCGCGCCTCGCCGCCGAGCCCGCCGGCGAGCGCGAACGCGAGGACGAACGCGAGCGTGCGGAAGGCGCGCTTCAGATGGCGGTCGGATGCCAGAGCGTCTTGAGTTCCGTGAAGCACGTGACGTCGTCGAGGCTGCACGTCTCCGGGGAGAACCACGCCGTGCGCACGAGCGTTTCGCGCAAGCGCGTCCGCTTCAGGTTCTCCGCCCCCATCCGCTCGATTTCGGCGCTGAAGGACGGATCGAGACCGGCCGCGTCGAGCGCGTCGACATCCATGTGCCGCGCCAGGTGCGGCGCCAGCTCGATACGCTTGCCGGTGAGCAGGTTAACGGCCCCGGGCGGGAGATCGCACGTCGCCAAGCACTCCGCGAACGCAACTGCGGTGAACGGGTCCGTCTCGGAGGCGATGACGACGACCGTGTTTCCGGCGACGAGCGGCGGGACGACGGTCGAGACCAGGCCGAGCAGGCCCGGCGAGTCCGGCGCGACGACGCCGACCACTCCGACCGGCTCCGGCGTCGAGAGGCTCAGGTACGGACCGGCGACGGGATTCCGCGAGGAGACGAGGGCCGCGTACTTGTCGCACCAGCCGGCGAACCAGACGGTCCGGTCGATGGCCGTATCGACCTCGCGCATGCCCTCGGCTTCGCTCTCGCCCGCCGCCCGCAAGCGCGCGCAGAGGTGCTCCCGCTGCGATTCGATCATCTCGGCGAGCCGGTAGAGGACGAGGCCGCGGCCCGCGGCGTCCGCCCGCGACCAGTGCGGGAACGCTGCGCGCGCCGCGACCACGGCGTCGCGAAGATCCTTGCGCGAGGCGCGCGCGACGTTGACGGAGCCGAGCGGCGTCTCGAATGCATCGCTGCGCGCAGATTCCGACCGCACGAACGCTCCGTTCACGAAGAGCTTGTGCATCTTTCGGACTTCGAGCCGCAGGGGCTCGCGATGCTTGGGCATGGGCCTCCCTACGACGTCGCGCGGGAACGAACCTCGAAACGCGTTGTTTGTTCGTCGCAAGCGAGGAAACGCGTTCCGTACGGGCCAAGCGCCCGACATGGGGAACGCGGGCACGGAGGGCGGCGTGCCGCGCCGCGTGCGCGTCGGCATCGACGTCGGTGGGACGTTCACGGATCTCGTCGCGCTCGACGAAGGTTCGGGCGCTTTGCTGCGGACGAAGGTGCCCTCGACGCCCCGTGCGCCGGAGGTCGGCGTGCTCGCCGCTCTCTCGCAGCTGCTCGAAGGGGTCGCACCCGCCGAGATCTCGCTGCTCTCCCATTCGAGCACGATCGCGACGAACGCGCTGCTCGGGCAGATGCATCTGGATCTCCCGCGCATCGCGCTCCTGACGACGGCGGGTTTCCGCGATGTCCTGGAGATCGGGCGCCAGAACCGCAGCGAGGTCTACAATTTGCTCGTGACGCGGCCGCGGCCGCTCGTCGAACGCCGGCTCCGGCTCGGCGTACTGGAACGCACCGATCCGTTCGGGGCGGTCGTCGTCGCGCTCGAAGCGACGGAGCTCGCGCGGATCGTCGCCGAAGTCGAGCGCCTCGGGGTCGAAGGCGTTGCGGTCGCCTATTTGCACGCCTACGCGAACCCGCTCCACGAGCGCGCCACGCGCACAGCGCTGCACGCGCGCATGCCCCATCTCGACGTCACGCTTTCGAGCGATGTCGACCCGGAGTATCGCGAGTACGAGCGCACGAGCACGACGGTCGTCAACGCGCTCTTGCGCCCGCTGGTTCGCGGGTATCTCGCACGTCTTTCGCTGGAGACGCGGTCGCGCGGAATCGAGGCGCCGATCTACGTGATGCAGTCGAGCGGCGGAATGGCCGCCCTCGATCTCGTCGCGGAACGTCCGGCGACGATGCTCGAAAGCGGGCCCGCCTCCGGCGCCATCGCCGCGGCCTACGTCGGGCGCGCGCTCGGAATCGAGAACGTCCTCTCGTTCGATATGGGCGGGACGACCGCGAAGGCCGGCACGATCGTCGGCGGCGAACCCGTCGTCGCTTACGAGTTCGAAGCCGCGGGGCGAACGCACTCGGGCCGCCCCGTCAAGGGATCCGGCTACCCGGTCCGCTTTCCGTTCGTCGACCTCGCCGAAGCGAGCGCCGGCGGCGGGACGATCGCGTTCGTCGACGAGGGCGGCGCGTTGCGCGTAGGCCCGCTCTCCGCCGGTGCGGATCCGGGGCCTGCCGCGTACGGCCGAGGGCGCGACGCGACCGTGACGGACGCAAACCTCGTGCTGGGCCGCCTCGGCTCGGGGGCGCTCCTCGGCGGCGCGATGCAACTCGACGTCGCGCGCGCGAAGAAGGCGCTCGGGCGCTTGCGGCGCCGCCTCCCCGGGCTCGATCTCGACCGCCTCGCCGCAGGAATCGTCCGCATCGTCGATAGCGAGATGGCGAAGATCTTGCGCATCGTGACGGTCGAGCGCGGACTCGATCCGCGCGACTTCACGTTGATGGCGTTCGGCGGCTGCGGTCCGCTGCATGCGTGTTCGCTCGCCGTCGAATTGAGCGTTCCTCGGATCGTGATCCCGCTCGATCCGGGCCTGTTTTCGGCGTTCGGTTTGCTCGCCGCGGACCTGCGCTCCAGTTCCGTCCGCACGTTCGTCGCGAGCGCGGAACTCGTCGATCCCGCCGAAATCGAAGCCGCGTTCCGGGTCATGGAGGTCGACGGGCGGCAGGATCTCACGCAGCAAGGCGTCGCGCGCGGTTCGATCGCGTTCGAGCGGACCCTCGACATGCGCTATCTCGGGCAAAGCTTCGAGCTCTCGATACCCACGCCGAAACGCTTCGATCTCGGTGCTCGTTCGGAAGCGCTCGCGCGGTTCCACGAGAAGCACGCTCTCGCGTACGGTTATTCCTCGCCGGAAGCCCCCGTCGAGATCGTCGCGGCGCGCTCGACGGCGACCGGCAAGCTGCCCAAGCCCGAACTCGGGCGGCTGAAGGCGCGCGGCGGGGCGCCCCCCCCCGAGCGCGCCCTCGTCGAACGGCGCAGCGTCTACGCGAGCGAGGCGGGGCGCGTCATCGTCCCCGTCTACGCGCGCGCGGAACTCGAGGCGGGGAACCGCCTAGCGGGCCCCGCGCTCGTCGAGCAATACGATACGTGCACGTTCGTTGCGCCGGGCTGGACGGGGAGCGTCGACGACTTCGGCAACCTGCGGCTGGAGCGCTGCCGGTGAACGTACCGAGCCCGGTTGCCTGCGGACCAGTCGATCCGATCACGAGCGAGGTGATCAAGACCGCGTTGATCTACGCGAGCGAAGAGATGGGGATCGCCGTGCGCAACGCGGCGCACTCGCCGAACATCAGAGAGCGGCTCGATCATTCGTGCGCGCTGTTCGATCGAAGCGGGCGTTTGATCGCGCAGGCCGAGCACATTCCCGTCCATCTCGGCTCGTTGCCGTGGGGGCTCGCGCAAACGCTCACGGTCCTCGCGGAGCGCGGAACGGCCCCGGAGCCGGGGGAGATGTGGGTCGTCAACGATCCGTACGTCGCCGGGACGCACCTCAACGACATCACGGTGATCCGCCCGGTCTTCGCCGAGGAGGGCGGCGTCTTGCGGCTCGCGGGTTATGCCGCGAACAAGGCGCATCACGCCGACGTGGGAGGCAGCGTGCCGGGGTCCATTTCGCCGGATGCGCGGGAGTTGTGCGTCGAGGGGCTCGTCATTCCCCCGGTGCGCTTGATGCGGCACGACGAGGTCTGCCGGGAAACCGTCGAGTTGATTCGCGCGAACTCGCGTACGCCGCAAGCGCGCAGCGGCGATCTGCTCGCGCAGATCGCGGGGAACGTGACGGGCGAACGCCGGCTGTTGGAGGCGATCGCGCGCTACGGCCTCGCGACGTTCGAAGCGGCGATCGAGCGCATCCTCGACGAGAGCGAGCGGCGCATGCGGGCCGCGTTACGCGCTTTCGGCGAGCGCGAGGTCGAGGCTCGCGACGTGCTCGAACCGCCCGGCGGCGGGCCGCTCTTGGAGATCGTCGCGCGCGTTCGCGCTTCCGACGGCACGCTTGACGTGGACTACGCCGGGACGAGCCCACAGGTCGAGTATCCGCTCAACGCGGTCTTCGGCGTCACGCTCTCGGCGGTTCACTACGCGATCCGCGCCGCGACCGACGCGACGATCCCGATGAACGACGGGTGTTTTCGCCCGGTGCGCGTGAGCGCGCCGCTCGGATCGATCCTCAATCCCCGGCGCCCTGCGCCGGTGGGCGGCGGGAACGTAGAGACCTCGGCGCGCAACTGCGACGTGATGCTGCGCGCGTTCGCGCTGCTCGCGCCGGGCCGCATCCCCGCGCTCTCGAGCGGAACGATGGCGAACGTGATGCTCGGCGGGACCGCGCTCGAGGGAATGCCGTGGGCGTTCTACGAGACGATCGGCGGGGGGATGGGTGCGCGGCCTTCCGCCGACGGGATCGACGGCATCCACACGCACATGACGAACACGCTCAACACGCCGGTCGAAGCGCTGGAACGCTATTACCCGATCCGCATGACGCGGTACGAATTCGCGCCGTACACGGGCGGCGCCGGACGCTTCCGGGGCGGTTGCGGGCTCGTGCGCAGCTTCACGCTGCTGACGGGCCGCGCCACGATTTCGCTCCTCGCCGAGCGCGCGCGAATCGCGCCGAGCGGAGCGCAGGGCGGGGGCGACGGCGCGCCGGGCGAACACGCGTTGCGCCGGAACGGCAAACTGAAGAAGCTTCCCGCAAAGACGACGTTGCGCATCGAAGCCGGCGACGAAGTGATCGTGCAAACGCCGGGCGGGGGCGGATACGGGGACCCGCTCGAACGCAAGCGCAAAGCGAAGGGCGCGGATCGCGCGAGCGGGCTCGTGCGGCGGCGCCGCCCCAAGCGCGACGCGTAGCGGCCGCGATGCTCCTCACCGTCGTTCGGCACGGGCGGACCGCCTGGAACGATTCCGGCCGCTTCCAAGGGCACACCGATATTCCGCTCGACGGCGAGGGGCGCGCACAGGCGCGGCGCCTCGGCAAACGGCTGGGAGAACGACGTTACGATGCGGCGTTTTCGAGCGACCTCGCTCGGGCGCGCGAGACGGCGGAGGCGATCTTGGGCGACCGCGCCGCATCGCTCGTCCTCGATCCGCGCTGGCGCGAGATGCGTTTCGGTGCGTGGGAGGGGCTGACGTGGCAGCAGATCGAGACGCGCTTTCCCGAAGTGCGCGCCGAGCACGCGGTAAGGCCGCGTTTCTATTCGCCCCCCGGCGGGGAGACGTTCGACGAACTCTGCTCGCGGGTCGCGAGCGCCGTGGAGGATCTCCGTCGCGCGGGCGCGGACGCGCCGCACGTCTTGGTGGTGACGCATGCGGGACCGCTGCACGCGCTGCTGCGCGTCGCCCTCGGCGACGAACGGAGCGATGCGCTCGGCGTGCGATTTTCGCCTGCAAGCGTCACGCGTTTGCGGTGGGTCGCCGCTCGCTGGGAACTCGATGCGCTGAACGAGACGTGTGAAGCCGCGACGGAGTATCCGGATGAGCGAAAGTGAATTGATCAAACGCCTGCGCTCGGGCGTCCCCCCGCTGGACGCGGACGCTGCGGCGCGGGCGCGCGAACGGATCGAGCGCTCGGCGCGGTCGCGCGGCGCCTTCGGCCGCATCGCCACGCTCGCCGAGCAGCTTTGCGCGATCGCGGGGAAGTTGCCGGACGGGCCTTGCTCGACCAAGGCGATCGTGATCGGGGCGGGAGATCACGGCGTCGCGGAGGAGGGCGTCAGCGCGTACGGCGGCGCGGCGACCGCCGACATCGTGAGCGACGTGCTCGCCGGCCGCGCGGCGATCAACGCGTTCGCCCGGGCCTGCGGCGCGGATGTGTTCGTCGCGAATTTCGGCTTACGCAGCGCGTTTGCGCCGCACCCGCTGCTGATCGGGTCGGGCGCCGGCCGCGGGACCGCGAACCTCGCGCGCCGCGCCGCCATGCGGAACGTCGACGTGGAAGGAGCCCTCGCGGCGGGGGCGCGCGCTCTGGACGACGTGCTCGCCCGCAACGAGTACGGCGTGATCGCGCTCGGCGAGATCGGCGTCGGGAATACGACGAGCGCCGCCGCCGTCATCGCGGCATTCACCGGCGCGCCGCCGAACGCGACGGTAGGACGCGGCGCGGGCATCGACGACGTGACCCTCGCGCGAAAGCGCCGGATCGTCGCCGGAGCGGTCGGCGCGCTCGACGGCGCGAGTTGGAGCGAGATCGCGCGTGCCGTGGGAGGTTTCGAGATCGTCGGACTCGCCGGGATCATCTTCGCGGCGGCGCACAAGCGCATTCCCATCGTGCTCGACGGGCTTGCGACGGCCGCGGCGGCGTTGATCGCGCACGCGATCGAACCGCGCGTATTGCACTACTGCATCGCCGGGCAACGCTCGCAGGAACCCGGCCATCGCATCGCACTCGAAGCGCTCGGCCTCGCGCCGCTCCTCGATCTCGACCTGCGCATGGGCGAAGGGGGCGGTGCGGCGCTCGCGTTACCGATGGTCGAAGCCGCGAGCCGGCTTCTGCTCGAGGGCCGAACCTCCGGCGAGGCTTGAAGCAGGGAGGCCTGCCGCCCGCCGGAAAAGCGGCGGAAATGGCCGATACCGCAAGAACGAATTATCTCTACCTTCCCAGCGGCGAGCGCGCGCCCGAAGAGATCAACGTCGTCGTCGAGATTCCCGAAGGCTGCCGAAACAAGTACGAATACGACAAGACGCTTAACGTCTTCCGGCTCGATCGCGTCCTGCACTCGCCGATCTACTATCCCGGTGATTACGGCTTCATGCCGCAGACGCTCGCCGAAGACGGCGATCCGCTCGACGTCTTGATCCTCGTCGTCCAGCCGACGTTCCCCGGCTGCGTCGTCGCCGCCCGGCCGATCGGCCTGCTCAGGATGGTCGACGACGGGAAGCCTGACGATAAGATCCTCGCGGTCCCCGTGGGCGAGCCCGAATACGCGGATATCTACTCCCACGCACAGATCTTCCCGCACAAGTTGCGCACGATCTCCCACTTCTTCGAGACGTACAAGATGCTCGAAGGGAAGCAGACGAGCACGCTGGGCTGGGCCGACGGCGCCGCGGCGCGACGTTCGATCACGGCGTCGATGGAGCGCTTCGTGGAGCACGGCGAGCCCGCTTTGGATGGGGCGAGCGGCTGATTGGAGGGCCGGTCCGAGGCTGGCTGAATGAGAACGCGCGGCGCCCTCCGTATGGAGAAGGACCCGTTCGGCGCCGTCGCGCCGTCGGGGTCGTCCGCATGAGAAGGGTCGGTCCGCTGGTGAGCAAGATCAAAGTCAAGAACCCGGTCGTCGAACTCGACGGCGATGAGATGACTCGGATCATCTGGCATATGATTCGCGAAAAACTCATTCTGCCGCACCTCGACATCGACTTGAGATATTACGATCTCGGGATCGGGCATCGCGACGAGACGGAGGATCGCGTCACGCTGGAAGCGGCGCGCGCGATCAAGCGGTACGGCGTCGGCGTGAAATGCGCGACGATCACGCCGGACGAAGCCCGCGTCAAAGAGTTCGGGCTGAAGAAGATGTGGAAATCGCCGAACGGCACGATCCGCAACGAATTGGACGGAACGGTCTTTCGCGAGCCGATCATCTGCGCGAACGTTCCGCGGCTCGTGCCGGGCTGGACGGAACCGATCGTGATCGGTCGCCACGCCTACGGAGACCAATACCGTGCGACGGAATTCGCGATCCCGAGCGCCGGGAAGCTGACGCTCAAGTTCACCCCCGACGACGGGAGCAAGCAGCACGAGGAGCAGGTCTACGAGTTCCACGGGCCGGGCGTCGCGCTCTCGATGTACAATCTCGACGCGTCGATCAGGGGCTTCGCTCACGCCTGCTTCAACTACGGGTTGATGCGGCGCTGGCCCGTGTACCTCTCCACGAAGAACACGATCCTCAAAACGTACGACGGGCGCTTCAAAGACATCTTCGAGCAGGTGTACCAGGCCGAGTACCGGGCGCGTTTCGAGGCTGCGGGGATCGGTTACGAGCATCGCTTGATCGACGACATGGTCGCCTGCCTGATGAAGTGGCACGGCAAGTACGTGTGGGCGTGCAAGAACTACGACGGCGACGTCGAGTCGGATATCGTCGCGCAGGGCTACGGATCGCTCGGGTTGATGACGTCGGTCCTGCTTTCGCCGGACGGGCAGACGATCGAAGCCGAGGCCGCGCACGGAACGGTGACGCGCCACTATCGCCTGCACCAGCAGGGCAAAGAGACGTCGACGAATCCGATCGCCTCGATCTTCGCGTGGACGCGCGGCCTCGAACACCGCGGGAAGCTCGACGACACGCCGGACGTCATCGCGTTCGCGCGCACGCTCGAGCGCGTCTGCGTCGAAACGGTCGAGAGCGGGAAGATGACCAAGGATCTCGCCGTCCTGATCGGGCCCGATCAGCCCTGGCTGAATACGGCGCAGTTCCTCGACGCGCTCGATTCCGAGTTGCGCCGCCGAATGGAGGGCCCCGTCCCCGCCGGCGCTTGAGGCGGGGCTGCGCCTAGTCCCGCACGCAGCGGAACGTCGCGTACATGTACGGGTACTCGCGGCGATACCAATTCCGGAAGCTGCGCCGCAAGAGCGGCGTCGCGGTAACCGGCGAGGCGCCCTTGCAAACGTAATGCTCTCCGTCGAAGAAGTCGGCGGAATACTGCGGATACGACGCCATGGGCGCGAAACCGGCGAACGGCGCGAACGGCGTCGAGGTCCACTCCCAGCCGTTGCCGGCGAGATCCTGAACGCCCCAGGCGCTCGCCCCGCGCGGCCGGATACCGACCGATTCGGGGTCGAAGCGGTGGAAATCCACGTTCGCGTGCTCGGGGGTCGGCTCGTCGTCGCCCCAGGGGTAGCGCCGCTCGCTCGAGTCCGGCGTGCCGTACGCGGCGCGATCGTATTCCGCTTCCGTCGGCAAGCGCGCGCCCTTCGCACGGGCATATGCGGCCGCTTGCGCTTGCGTCACGTAGACGGGCCACGTCAAGGGCAGCGGCACGTCGTTCAGGAGCGTGCGCAAGCGCCAACCGCCGTCGCACCGGATCCAGAACGGCGGCACCGGACCGCCCGCCTCGACGAAGGCGAGGTATTCGCCGTTCGTCACGTTGTTCACGTCGATTTCGAACGCTTCGACGGCCTCGAAACGCTCCGGGAACTCGTTGTCCCAACCGAATTCTGCGCTCGCGCGATCCGCGCCGAGGCGGGCAACTCCCGCCGGGACGACGGCGCGGCCGCTCGCTTGCGGCGGACCCTCCAAGACCGCGGGGCCGCCGCTCGCGGTCTTCCGGTCGGCGGGGAGGCGGTGGATCAAGTAGAGCAGCGTCTCCTGGTGCATCTCCTCGTGCTCGAGGATCGTGAAGCACGCTTCGCCGCGCTCGAGCAGCGGCGAGCCGGTGCTATCGAGATCGGGGCGGGCGAGCGCGGCCAGCACCGCCTCGTCGCAGGCCGCCGCGAACGCCCGGACGCGTTCGCGTTCGGGCCAGGGATGGGCGCCCTTCGTGCGCGCTTCCGCCTCGTCGCCCGGGTCGATCCCGCGCTCGAAGAGCGTTTCGAATTCTCCGTGGATCGGCGCAACGCCGAGCGCCTTGCGCGGCAACGTGTTGAAGCTGAACGCGGGAATGTGCCCCTCGTAGAAGACGAGCGGAAGCCGCAGCGGGATCGGCCGGTCGTAATACGCCTGCGGCGCGATCAGCGCGAACAGCTCCCTCGTTCTGGCGCGGTTCGCGAGATAGCGGGCGCGCAACGCGGCGCGGTCGAGCAGGGACGGATCGAGCGTCTGTCTATCGAGCATAGCCCCTCTGTACCCGCGAAGCCCGCGGTTGATACATTCGCCGGCCCCGCGTCCGGGCCGGGGCGAGGTTCCTCCGCGGGGACGCCCGCCGTTTCGCATCCATGCGAAACGGCTACTCGTGCACGTGCGCCCACGCAGCTGCGCAGCGTGGGGACCCACTGGGGTTGAACAGGTGCTCCGCCTGCGGCTCCGCACCCCCCACACGCAAAGCGCGTGGGGCCCCCCGCCGCCATCGTGGCTCCGCGGGCAAGCTGCACGCCCCGCGGAGAAACCTCGCCCCGGCCCGGACGCTATCTGCATTCCAGGGACACCCTGGGGATTATAGCCGCAAGTACTCGCGCAGGCCGGCGAGGCCGCCTTCGCGGCCTATTCCGGATTCCTTGTAGCCGCCGAACGGTGAGCTCGGGTCGAAGCGATTGAACGTGTTGCCCCAGACGACGCCCGCGGCCAAGCGTTGCGCCGTGAAGAGGCCGAGCGCCGGATCGCCCGTCCAGACTCCGGCGCTCGCACCGTAGGGAACGTTGTTCGCGCGCTCGATCGCTTCGTCGGGGGTGCGGAACGTCATCACGCATAGGACTGGGCCGCAGAGCTCCTCGCGCGCGATGCGGTACGAGGGCTCGACGTCCGTGAAGAACGAGGCGGGGAAGAAGAAGCCGCGTTCGGGGAGCGAGGCGCTCTGCTGCACGAGCGTCGCACCCTCTTCGACGCCGCTCGCGACGAGCGAGCGCAGCCGGTCGAGGTGCGCGCGCGAATCGAGCGGCCCGATCTCCGTGTTGCGGTCGAGCGGGTTGCCGAGGCGCAGGCGTTCGATGCGCGCCGCGAGCGCGGCGACGAGCTCGGATGCGATCGACTCTTGCACGAGCAGTCGCGCACCCGCACCGCAGCCGTGCCCGCGGTTGAAGTAGATCGCGTTGACGATCCCTTCGACGCTCTGCTCGACCGGCGCGTCGTCGTAGACGATCAACGCGGCCTTTCCGCCGAGCGCGAGCGAGAGGCGTTTCCCCGTCCCGGCTAACGCGCGGCGGATCGCTTTCCCCGTCTCGGTGGATCCCGTGAAGGAGAGCTTGTCGATATCGGCGTGCTCGGCGAGCGCTGCTCCCGTGGCGGCGTCTCCCGTGACGACGTTGAGAACGCCCGGCGGGAGCTCCGCCTCGGCGGCGATCTGGGCGAGCAGCAACGCGCTGAGGGGCGTCGTTTCAGCGGGCTTGAGCACGACGGTGTTTCCGCACGCCAGCGCGGGTGCGATCTTCCAGATTGCGAGCAGCAGCGGGAAGTTCCACGGAACGATCGCGCCGACGACGCCGAGCGGCCGCGCGCGCTCCGGAGCGCGCACCGCCCATTCCAGCTTGTCGGCCCAGCCCGCGTGATAGAACAGATGGGCGGCCGCTTGGGGGAGATCGAAATCGCGCGACTCGCGAATCGGCTTGCCGCCGTCGAGCGTCTCGACGACGGCGAGCTCGCGAGAGCGTTCGGTGAGCGCGCGGGAGAGGCGATAGAGATACTTGGCCCGTTCGCTGGGCCGCAGCTTGCGCCAGGATTTCTCGTAAGCGCGGCGCGCCGCCGCGACGGCCCGGTCCACGTCCTCGGCTTCGCCGAGAGCGACCTCCGTGAGCGGTGCTTCGGTCGCGGGATCGATCGTCGGAAACGCGCGCCCGGAAGCTGACGCGACCCAGTTCCCGCCGATGAAGTGCCCGTAGCGTTCGCGCAACGAGGCGGCGGCCGTCGATTCGAGCGACGGAGAATACGTGAAACCCGCGTCCGTCTTCATGCGCCGGCCACGTAGGCGGCGCCGGAGTAGGCGCCGCTCTCCTGAGTCAGATGCTGCATCACGACGTCGTCGAGCAGCGACGAGGCGCCGAAGCGCAGCCGCGCGGGATCCAGCCAGCGCGCGTCGAGCGTCTCCGCGACGATCGCGAGATAGGCCAGCGCGCTCTTCGTCGTTCGAATCCCGCCGGCGAGTTTGAGGCCGGCGACGCGCCCGGTGCGCTGCTCGAAAGCCCGCAACGCATCGCACATCAGCAGCGCGATCGGAGGCGTCGACGAGGCGGCGATCTTCCCGGTCGATGTCTTGATGAAATCGGCGCCCGCCTCAAGCGCGAGATCGCAGGCGCGACGGATCGCCGAGTACGAGCCGAGTTCGCCCGCCTCGACGATGACTTTGAGAGCGGCGCCGCGTGCGGCGCACAATTCGCGCACGGCGGATATCTCGAATGCGACGTGCGCGTCGCGACCGGCGAGGAACGCGCCGCGATCGATCACCATATCGATTTCATCGGCGCCCGCGTCGAGCGCCGCCTGCGCATCGGCGAGCTTGACGCGCAGCGGCGATAGCCCGCTCGGAAAGGCCGTCGCGACCGACGCGACTTTCACGGTGGAGGCGGCGAGGGTCGCTTTCGCAACCGCAACGAGCGAAGGATAGATACAGACGGCCGCGACGGGCGGCAAACCGGGGGCAGGCGCGGTCGCGCGCGCGCAGAGCGCGCGCACGCGCCCTTCGGAATCCCGCCCTTCGAGCGTGGTGAGATCGACGCAACGAACGATCAATTCGAGAGCGCGGCGCTTCGCTTCCGCCTTGATCGACCGTTTGGCAAGCTCCGCCGCGCGCGTCTCGAGCATGGCCGCATTGACGCGGGGCCGGGCCGGACGGGCGAAGCGCTGCGATGCGACCATACGGCGTCGGTTCTCCGGCGCGCGGCGCCGACCTAGCGCGAGGGCGGAAAGCGTGCCGGCTATCAAGGAATGCCGGTGCGCCCCGCGAACGAGCGAGCCGTCTTGAGCAGTACCACGACCGCTTTGCGCCCGACGCTCGACGGCATTCGCGTCTTGGAGTTGGGAAGTTCCGTCGCCGGACCGAGTGCCGGGCGCCATCTCGCCGATCTGGGGGCCGAGGTCTACAAGGTCGAGCCGCCGGAGGGCGACGGCTTGCGGACGTGGGGGAAGCTCTCGCCCGACGGTACGTCGTGGTGGTTCAAGTCGCACAATCGGAACAAACGCTTCCTTTGCTTCGATCTGCATTCCGAGCGCGAACGCGCGGTCGTGCGGGAGATCGCGCTCCGCTGCGACATCCTCATCGAAAACTTCCGACCCGGCCGCATGGCGGAATGGGGGCTCGGCTACGACGAGCTGCGCACCGCGGCGCCTGGGCTCATCTACGTCTCGATCAGCGGCTTCGGTCAGGACGGGCCGTACGCGCAACGCGCGGGCTTCGGGAACGTCGCGGAGTCGATGGGAGGCTTGCGCCATATCTCCGGGTTTGCCGAGAGCCCGCCGGTGCGCGTCGGCATCTCGATCGGCGACGAGATCGCGGGGCTCTACGCGGCCCTCGGCGCGCTCGCCGCGCTCTACGCGCGCGAGCGGACCGGTCGCGGCGATCACGTCGACGTCTCGCTGACGGAGGGCTGCTTCAGTCTGCTCGAGGGCGTCTTGCCCGAATACGGCGCAACGGGCGCCGTCCGCGAACGGATGGGGAACCGCTATCTCAGCGCCGCTCCCAGCGGCATGTACCCGACGCGCGACGGCCGCTGGATCTCGATCGGCGCGAACGCCGACGCGATTTTCCGCCGCTTCGCCGGGCTGATCGGGCGGCCGGAACTCGCGGACGACGCGCGCTTCAGGACGAACGCGAGCCGGGTCGCGCACACGCCCGAACTCGACTCCGTCATCGAGGTCTGGACGCTCACCGGGGACGCGAACGAGCTGACGGAGCGCCTGAACGCCGCGGGCGTTCCGGCGGGGCCGGTGAACTCGATCGCCGATATCGCTGCGGACCGTCAATTCGCCGCGCGCGGCGCGATCGCGCGGATTCCGGACGATGCCGGGCGCCCGGTCGCGACGCCCGCCCCGGTGCCGCGCTTTCGCGAGCGGCCGAGCCGGCTCGAGCGGGCGGCGGCGTCGATCGGCGCCGATACGGCGGCGATCTTGCGCGAGCTCGGCCTCGAACGCTAGCCCGCGAACTCCTGGACGACGATCAATTCGGGGCCGTCGGTGGCGACCGCGGCGATGCCGACGCGGGCGTAGTGCGGATCGAGGATGTTGCGGCGGTGCGCCTCGCTTTCCATCAGCGCGCGCTCGGCTGAGGGACGGTCCGCGTTGAGAGCGATGTTCTCGCCCGCGTAAACGAAGGCGTAGTCCGCCTCGCGCATACGGTCGTACGGAGACTCACCCTCCGGCGTGGTGTGCGAAACGTAGCGCCTGGCCAGCATGTCGCGGGCGTGGCTTCGGGCGAGCCCGCAGAGCCGCTCGTCGAGGACGAGCGCCCCGAGCCCGCGGGCGCGGCGCGCGGCGTTGATGTCGTCGAAGATCGCCCGCTCGTCGGCGGGGTGCACGTCGGCGCGCGTGGTCGCGAACGCGAGTGCGACGATCGGATCGCTCGCGACGACCGGCCCCGTCAGTAACGGGGCCTGCAACGCGGCCACGAGGCCGAGCGACTGAAATGCAAAAGTGAGCGCAAACACGGCATCCGAGCCTCTGGTGCGAGATCCGTCCCTCTCGTTATCGGAAGGATCCGCCGGGGGCCGGGGCCCGCGCCGCGAGTGTGCGCTAGATCACAGTGCGTGCCGTTGCCGCTGCTGCTCTTCGATCGCGACGAAGAGCGCCTTGAAATTCCCCTTTCCGAAGGAGAGGCTTCCCTTGCGCTGGATGATCTCGAAGAAGAGCGTCGGGCGGTCGCCGAGCGGCTTCGTGAAGATCTGGAGCATGTAGCCGAGATCGTCGCGGTCGACCAGCACGTTCAGTTCGCGCAGGACGTCCGTAGCCTCCGCGATCTTCCCGACGCGCGCTTCGAGCGCATCGTAATACGAGGGCGGCGTTTCGAGGAAGTCGACGCCGTTCGCGCGGAGCGCTCGAACTGCCGTGACGATGTCGCCCGTTTCGAGCGCGACGTGTTGTACGCCGGGGCCGCCGTACGAGTCGAGATACTCCTCGATCTGCGAGCGCTTCTTGCCTCGCGCGGGCTCGTTGATGGGGAACTTGATCCTGCGCTGCGCGTCCGACATCACCTTCGAGCGAAGGGCCGTGTACTCGGTCGAGATGTCGCGATCGTCGAACGAGGCGAGCTGGGAGAAGCCGAACGCGCGCTCGTAATATGCCGCCCACGGCTCCATCTCGTCCCAGCCGACGTTGCCGACGCAGTGATCGACGTCGCGCAAGCCGGGCGCGTGCGCTGCGCGAACCGTGCCGCCGCAGGCCCGGAATCCGGGGAGGAAGACGCCGCGGTACGTCTCGCGTTCGACGAACGTGTGGACCGTGTCTCCGTACGTCGCGACCGAGGCCGTGCGGCACACGCCGTGCGCGTCGCGCGATTCCTCCGGCGCGGCGACGGGCGACGCGCCGCCGGCGACGGCTGCCTCGAAGGCCGCCCGCGCGTCCCGGACGCGCAGCGCGACGTCGCGAATGCCGTCACCGTGCCGGCGCACGTGCTCGGCGATCGGGCCCTCGGAACGAAGGCTCGACGTCAGCACGAAACGCAGCCGCTGTTGCGCGAGGACGTACGACACGCGATCGGCTACGCCGGTCTCGGGCCCCGCGTACGCGATCGGCTCGAAGCCGAAGGTGCTCGAGTAATAGTGCGCCGCTTGTTTCGCGTTGCCGACGTAGAACTCGATGTGGTGCCAGTCCATCTGCGCGAGCACGTTGCCCGCCGGCGCGGTCGTCGTCATGCGTCGCCAGCCTTTCGCCCCCGTGCGCGCAGCCTCGACCGGCGCGGGGACACATCGTTCGCGGCGCGCGCGGAAGAATCCGCGCCTGCGCGGCTCTAGTCGCGGAGCGAACCGGCCTCCTCAGCCTCCTCGAGGGAGCTTTCGTGCCCTGTCTCCATAGCAGCGCCGGTGGTTTCCCGCAGGTCGATCAGGGCGGGGATTGCGGGCAAATCGAGATTCGCGCGGATCATGTTGATCAGGATGCAACCCTGCTCGATTGCGTCATCGAGCGCGACGTGCGTGTGCGGCAGGTTCGCGTCGATCCAATCCGGCGGGTATTGGCGCTTGCCGACCTGGCGGTATTGGCGCTTCATGACCGCCGCGGCGTAGCTGCGCAGATCGAGGCTCGCGAACCCGACGGGGCTCTCTCCCAGCTCTCGCTGGAAATAGTAGTAGATGAACGTGAAATCGAAACCGCTCGGCGCCCCGCAGACGATCGGCCGGCCGTAGCGCCGCAGATCCGCGAGCCAGGTGCGGCAATCGGCCATCGCGAGGTACGGCGAAACGGGGTTCTCGCGACACTTGCGATACGCCGCCGCGTTCTCGGGGCGGGCCCACCAGGCCATGGTGCGATCGTCGACTTGCGCTCCGGAGAGCGGCTCGAGGTTGCGTTCGAACGTCGCGACGAGTTGTTTTTCGAGCGTGAAGGCGGCCATGCCGAAGCTCAACATCGAGAAGAGTCCGGGACATGGGCCGTCCGCTTCAATGTCGAGCGAAACGTAGAGTTCGGGTAGAGTCGGCGATTCTTTGCGGATAATGCCCGGTTGTTTGCAGGCGCGCGCCCGGGTTTCCCGCCGCGAGTTCGAACGGCGTAAGGGAAATCGCCGCGCCCTGCGCCGAATTCGACAGGTGATGCGATCTTGGATCGAGGTTCCCCCGGGAAGCGATTTTCCGCTCGAGAACCTTCCGTACGGGGCCTTCCGGCGGCCCGGCGAGACGGCGCCGCGGATCGGCGTCGCGATCGGCACGCGCATCCTCGATCTGCGCTTCGTCGCCCAAAGCGGGTTGCTGCGCGAGACCTTGCCGAATGCCGTCGAGATCTTCTCGCAGCCGACGCTCAACGCGTTCATCGCGCTCGGGGAGGCCGCTTGGCAAGCGACGCGGGCGCGTTTGACGGCGCTGCTCTCCGCGGGCAACGGCGAACTGCTCGACGCGGGGATTGCCGGGGCGGCGCTCGCCTCGCAGGAGACGGCAACGCTCTCGCTCCCGGTCGACGTGACCGATTACGTCGACTTCTACTCGTCGCTCGACCATGCGGTCAACCTCGGCACGATCTTGCGCCCGGGGACGGAGCCGCTGACCCCGAATTGGCGCTGGCTTCCGTTGGGGTATCACGGGCGCGCCGGGAGCGTCGTCTCCGGCGGGACGCCGATCGCGCGGCCACGCGGGCAGATGACGAGCCGCGAAGAGTCCCGGCCGCGCTTCGGTCCGTCGCGCATGCTGGATTTTGAAGTGGAGCTAGGCTTCATCACGGGGAACGGCCCGGCGCTCGGAACGGCGATTCCGGTCGCCGAGGCGGAACGCGCGATCTTCGGCGTCGTCCTGCTCAACGATTGGAGCGCGCGCGACCTTCAAGCGTGGGAAGCGCAGCCGCTCGGGCCGTTCCTTTCGAAATCGTTCGCGACCTCGATCTCGCCGTGGATCGTCCCGTTCGCCGCGCTCGCGCCGTTCCGCGTCGCGGGACCGGTCCAGGAACCCGAACCGCTTCCGTATCTCACGACGCGCGGCGAGCGCGCCTTCGACATCGCCCTTACTGCGACGCTGTCTTCGGGCGAGATGAACGTGCGCGGCTTCGCTCCCTTGGAGATCGCGCGCACGAACGCACGCACGTTGTACTGGAGCTTCGCGCAGCAGCTCGCGCATTTGACGAGTAACGGCGGGCGCGTGCGCGCCGGCGGCCTGTGCGGAACGGGGACGATCTCGGGGGCGGACCCCGGGAGTTTCGGCAGCATGCTCGAGCTGACGTGGCGCGGCGCCCGGTCGCTCGAGTTACCCGACGGGTCGCAACGCGCGTTCCTCGAGGACGGCGACACGGTCGTCATCCGGGGCCGGTGCGAGCGGGAGGGCGGGCCGTCGCTCGGCTTCGGGGAGTTGAGCGGGACGATTCTGCCGAGCCGCTGAGCGCTTCAGCGCTCGCGGTCCGCGGCCTTGCACTCGTCGCGAAACGCGATCTTGCCGTGCGTCCCGTCGCAAAACGGCTTCGTCGAGGATGCGCCGCACCGGCAAAGCGCGACGTTGCCGCGCGGATCGGCGGAAAACGCATGCCCCTCCGCGTCGACGAGCGTGACGGGGCCGGTGACGAGATAGGGGCCGTTGACGCGGACTTTGATCCTGACCTCGGACATCGCTGCTCCCTCCGGAACGCTCACTCGCTGACCGTGCCGCCGAGATAGATCGCCTGAACGCGCTCGTCTTGCGCCAGCCGCCGCGCTGGGCCTTCCAGCGCGATCGTCCCGCTTTCGAGAACGTACGCCCGGTCGGCGTGCTCGAGCGTCAGATAAGCGTTCTGCTCGACGAGCAAGATCGCGGTCCCCGCGCGGCGCAGGTCCGCGAGGATCGCGAAGATCTTCGCGACGATCTGCGGCGCAAGACCCGTGGAGGGCTCGTCGAGCACGAGCAGCTTCGGGCGCGCCATGAGCGCCCGCGCGATCGCCAGCATCTGCTGCTCGCCGCCGGAGAGCGAGAAGGCCGTCGCATGGCGGCGGTCGCGGAGCGCCGGGAAGCGCTCGTACATCGCGTCGCAATCGGCGTCGACCGCCTGGCGCGGACGGCCGTACGCCCCCAGGCGGATGTTGTCTTCGACGCTGAGCTCGCTGAAGAGCTGGCGGCCTTCGGGGACCTGCGAGAGCCCCGCCGCGACGATGCGCTCGGGCGCGACCGTGCTCAAGTCGCGCCCTTCGAACGCGACCGAGCCGCCGGTCACCTGCGCCTCGAAGCGGGAGATCGCGCGCAAGAGCGTCGACTTTCCGGCGCCGTTCGGTCCGAGGACCGCGACCAGCTCGCCGGGGAAGACGTCGAGCGAAATGCCGCGCAGGACCTCGAGCCCGCCGTATCCGGCGCGCAGGGAGCGAACGGCGAGCAACGGCGCCGGTTCGCTCACGAGGCGTTCGTCCCCAAATACGCGGAGACGACCTCGGCATCGCCGCGCACGGCGGCGGCGCTCCCGTCGGCGATCAACTTGCCGAACTTGAGGACCATCACGCGGTCGCTGATCTCCATCACGAGGCGCATGTCGTGCTCGATCAGCAAGAGCGTCACTCCCTGCGAGCGCAGCGCGAGCAGATCCGCCTTGAGGCGCTCCCGTTCGCTCGCGTTGAGCCCGGCCGCCGGCTCGTCGAGGAGCAGCAAGCCGGGCTCGGCCGCGAGCGCGCGCGCGAGTTCGACGCGCCGCCGGTCTCCGAACGCGAGATCCTGCGCGCGGACGCCGGCGAGCCGCTCGAGACCGAGGACGCCGAGCGCGCGCCGCGCGCGCTCGAACGCGGAGCGAGAACTCGCCGAGGCGGCGGGCAGGCCGAGCGCCTCGGCGGCAAACGAACTCGTCTCGCGCCGGAACGCGCCGACGACGACGTTCTCCAGAACCGTCATCTCTCCGAACAGCCGCGCGTTTTGAAACGTGCGCCCGACGCCGAGCGCGGCGACGGCGTGCGGCCGGCGGTTCGTCATCGTGCGCCCGGCGATCGTGATGCGCCCTTCGTTCACGGTGCCGACGCCGCAGATCGCGTTGAACAGCGTGGTCTTCCCCGCGCCGTTCGGACCGATCAGCGACGTCAAGGTTCCGTTCTCGAGCGCGAACGAAACGCCGTCGACGGCGACGAGGCCGCCGAAGCGCTTCGTGACGCGCTCGACGGAGAGCCACGGGACGAGCGCCGGCGCGCGCACCGTTGCGGAGCCTGCCGCTTGGGCGGGGACGGGATCTCCGGCCGGTTCGGCCCGCTTCGCTCGTGCAGCCTTGCGCGGGTTCGAAAACAGACCCACGAGCCCGCGCGGGAAGAAGATCACGACGACGATCACGACGATGCCGTAGATGACGGGGCGCCAGTTCTCCCAATCGTGCCCGTAGATGTTCGTGATCCCGATCAGCAGCGCGCCGACGATCGCGCCGCTCACGCCGCCGGTGCCCCCGAGCACGGCCATCAGGAGCAGGTCGATCGAAAGGTTGACGCCGACGGCATCGGGGACGACGAGCCCCAGATACCCGACGTAGATCGTCCCGGCAAAACCCGCGAGCGCCCCGGCATACGCGAACGCGAGGATCTTGTACGCGCGGGTCGGGACGCCGAGGACTTCAGCCGCGAGTTCGTCGTTGCGAATCGCTTCGAAAGCGCGCCCGGTACGGTGTCGCAGCAGGTTCGCCGTCGAGAACGCGCAGAGCCCGAGCCCGGTCCAGGCGAACCAGAACGCGGCGTTTCCGCTGATCGTGAGGGGACCGAACTGCGGGAACGGGACGTTCGTGAGCCCGCTCGCCCCTCCGAAGAGCGGCGATTCGTGGAAGACGCCGGCGACGATCAGGCCGAACGTCAACGTCGCCATCGCCAGATAGTGGCCGCGAAAACGGAGGGCGATCGAGCCGAGAAGCAGGCCGAAGGCGGCCGCGAGCGCGACGGCCGCCGCGGCCGCCGCCGCCCACGGCCAGTTCTGCGCCGTCGTGAGATAGGCGAGCGCGTACGCGCCGATCGCGAAGAAGCCGGCCTGGCCGACGGATATCTGCGCGACGTTCCCGAGCAGGACGGAGAGTCCGATCGCGGCGATGCCGTAGATCGCGGCGTACGTCCCCGCTTGGATCAAGGTCGCGTCGCGCGCTGCGAGGAGGCCGAACGCGACGACGGCCGCCGCGAGAAAGGGGTAGAGGCGCGCGTCGGCGCGTACGCGTGCGATCAATCCCGCACCGCGGCGCGCGAGCCCAGCAACCCCGCGGGTCGCAGCAGCAACATCGCGAGCAGCAGCGAGTAGACGGCCGGGTCCGCCACGCCGTAGGAGAATTGGCCTTCGAGCAGTTTCTCGACGACGCCGACGGCGAGCCCGCCGAGCGCGCAACCGAGCGGGGAATCGAGCCCGCCGACGATCGCGCCGACGAAACCCTTGATCGAGATCGCGACGCCGCCCGCTCCGCCGACAAGCGTGATCGGCCCGATGATCGTGCCGCCGAACGCAGCGAGCGCGATCGCGATCCCGACGCTGATCGTGCGGGTCTTCGCAACGTCGATGCCGACGAGCTGCGCGCCGAGCGGATTGTTTGCGGCGGCGCGGATCGCCTTGCCGAACGTCGTCCGTTCGAAAAACGCGAACAGCGCGCCGAGCGCGAGGAACAAGAGCGCGAGGACCCAGAGGCTCTGCACCGGGATCGCGATCCCGGCGAGCGTGAGGGCTTCACCGGGCACCCCGGAGAATGGCGGGAGCGGCTGCGTGAGGCTGCCCCAGATCAGCGCGTGCCCGTAGAGCAGCACGTAAACCGTGCCGATCGTGGCGATCGTGACCGCGACTTCATTGACGCGTGCCGCCGGCTTCAGGACGAAACGCTCGTAGAGGATGCCCAGCAGGAAGCCGAGCGCGGTCGCGCCGAGCAGCGCGAGCCACACGTCGAGGTGCAGTACCGTCACGATCGAGTACGCCAGCAGCCCCCCGAGCACGACGAATTCACCCTGCGCGAAATTGACGACGCGAGTCGCACGCAAGATGATGTGGATCCCGAGCGCGACGAGCGCGTAGCCGCTCCCGACGGTCAATCCTGCGACGACGAGTTGCAGCATCGCCGTAACGTACGGCGGAAGAAATGTCGTTCTCCTGGCAGGCGCGCGGGTTCCGGCGTCCGCGCGTCGTTCTTCCCGGGGAGGCCGCGGAACTGCGGCGAAGCACTCGCGCGATGAGAGCACCTCGCGTCCGGCCCTATGCCTGGTTGCCGGCTTTCGCGCTCCTCGCCGCGTGTCAGGGTAACGTCGGGTCGTCGTACCCGTCGGCTTCGCTGCCGCAGCTCTCGCCGAATCCGGGCCAATACGGCGCGGCGGCGACGCGGCAGAGCCGGAGCGTCAGTGCGAACGCTCAGGTGAAGGCGGACGACCCGTCGATCGAGTTTCCGGCCGTCGACGGTTTCGGCCTCAGCTTGATCTTGCGCGACGGCGCGGGCGCAACGGCTTCGCCCGCGCCCTCCGCGAGCGGGGCGACCCCGCGGGGGAGCGGCCCGCCCGCTTCTGCGCCGCCCGCCGCCAGCGCGACGCCGAGCCCTGCGCCGAGCCCTGCGCCGAGCCCTGCGCCGAGCGCCTCGTCCTCCGGCGCCCCCGCGAAAGGCGCGACGCCGTCACCGTCACCGTCGCCGACTTCGTCGACGCCGGGGGTGAAGGTCGAGGCGAAGCTGACGACCTATCCCGACGGCGCGCCCGAGCTTCCGGCGGCGGCGGGAAGCGCGCCCCGGCGAGCGCTCGCGAAGGGCTACCTGGTCGCCCAGCGCGACCTCACCCTGCGCGGGCCCTCGGCCTTCGAATTCATCCTGCCGCCGAGCGAGCGTACGGGCGACCGCGGGTTCACGATCGCCGTCTACGAATCGCTCAAGCACAATCACCTCAAGCTGATCGCCCAAGATCCCGGCGGCGTCCTCGCCGGCGAACGCGTTCGCGGGAGCACCGATCCGAGCGCGGCCCCGCTCCTCTTGCACCGGGGTCGCGGCTACTTTGCGATCCTCTACGCCTCAGACCTCGCGCCGACGCCCGCGCCGCCCGGCAGTTTTCCGAGCGGCGGCCCCGGCGGACGGTTCTCGCCGGCGCCCGGCGCCTCGCCTTCAGCCGGCGGCTTGCCGCAGCCGGGAGCGAGCCCATCGCCGGTCGGAGCAACGTCGCGACCGACCGGATGATCGCCCTCCCGAGCGAGGGTGGAAAACGTCGATGCCCGAGGCTTTGGTAGTGTGTTATGATAGCGGTCGCCTTGTCGGGGGTTGGGCCCCGCGCAACGTGACCCTGTGAACCCCGCCAGGCCCGGAAGGGAGCAACGGTAAGCGGGCCCTTGCGTGTGCCGCGGATAACTCAGCTCTCGGCATGGCTTGCTTGCCGGTGCGGTCCTCACGCGGCTGCACTTGCGTATTCCCGGAAACGAACGCTGACGATGACGACGAGCGTACTCTGGGCCTCCGTGGGCGCAGCGATCCTCTTAGCGATCGCCCTTTATCATGTGGCGTTCGTGGCGCCGCGCCTCGGCGCGCTGCGCCGCATCCTCGACGGGGAGAACGACCCGCAAGACCAGGCTGCATCGATCGCGCGCGACCGCGCCCGGTTCGATGCCGCGCTGAAGAATCACGACGTTCGACTGGCGGAACTCGAACGGTCCGTGCGGCGTGAAGTCTTCCGCTTGGGCTTCATTCGCTACAATTCGTTCTCAGACGTCGGATCGGATCTCTCGTTCGCGCTCGCGTTCGTGAACGCCGAAGGCGACGGCGTCGTCGTTACGAGCATCTATTCGCGCGAGGAAACGCGCACGTACGGGAAGGCCGTCAAGAAGTTCATCACGCAGCAGGACGGCTCGAAGGAAGAGTTGGGAGCGATCGCTCTCGCTCGCACCGGCCTTGGGAACTGATCCCTCTTTTAGGGACGGCTACCTCGTCAAGATCATCCCGCCCGCGGGGTACTCGGTGTGGCGTTTCGAGTTCACGCGTCTGCGCCTGCTGCTGATCGCGTTCCTCATCGTGGTCGCGGTGGCGGGCGTGGGCGGGAGCTATCTGTTCGGCATTTGGCACGCCGAAGCGCGCGTCCGCGAACTCCGCACGCAGGAAGTCTATCAGCGCGAGCGCCTTACGAAGATCGCAGCGGAAGCGGAGCAGCTAGACGCGCAATTGCGCGACATCCAACATCAGAACAAGCAGATCCGAAGCATCATCGGGGCGGACGCTGCGGGGGTAAAGAGCGCTCCGCCGGCGGCGGCGAGCGGCCTGCGGAGGACGCGCGCCGACGAATTCTCCTCCGTCGAAGATCATTTGCGCCGGTTGCGCGCCGATTCGGACCTCATGACGTCGGAGAGCGCCCGCTTGCGCGAAGTCACGCTGCGCATCTTGAACGTGCGCCGCTTGGAGGAGATCGCCCAGGCCCGCCTGATCGCGACGATCCCCTCGATCAGTCCGACGGGGCGCTTGGAGATTGCCTCGCCCTACGGTTTCCGGTACACGCCATGGCCCGAGTTCCACCGCGGCGTCGATCTGGTGGCGGATTACGGCGACCCCGTTCGGGCGACGGCCGCCGGCACGGTCGTTTCGGCCGGTTACGACGGCGGTTTCGGGTACAAGGTCGACATCGATCACGGCAACGGGTATCACACGTGGTACGCGCATCTCTCGCGGATCGATGTGAGCGTGGGGCAGCGGGTCGTCAAAGGCGAGGAGATCGCCGCCGTCGGCACCAGCGGTGCGTCGACGGGGCCCCACCTGCACTATCAGATCATGCACGACGGGGAATCCGTCGATCCGGCGCCGTTCCTCTCCGGCGTCCCCCCGAGCGTCCTCGCCAGTTTGAAGTGAGGACCGCGCGCCGGCCGGCGCGCGCATGATCGCGCGGCCCGCCGCCGAAGAAGGCGCTCAATGAGCTCCCTGTCATGTACGCTTGCGGTCGTCCTCGCGCAGGTGCTGCAAGTGTTTTGGCTCCTGATGATCGTGTACGCGGTCGTTTCGTGGGTGCCGTCGTTGCGAGGCCGCTGGGTCGACTACATCTCGATGATCGTCGAGCCGGTCCTCAATCCCGTACGCCGTCTGATACCGCCGGCCGGCGGGCTCGATTGGGCCTTCCTCGTCGTGATCTTCGCGGTCGGATACCTGGCCAAGGCTCTGCCGAACCTGGTCTGCCGGGTCACGTATTAACGACGGCATGTTTTCCCCGACGACGGGCCAAGCGAAAATCGCTCGGCACATTCGCAATTTCTGCATCATCGCGCACATCGACCACGGCAAGACGACGCTCTCGGACCGGCTGCTCGAGGTGACGCGGACGATCGAGCAGCGCCGGATGGAAGAACAGCTGCTCGACGCGATGGACCTCGAACGCGAGCGCGGCATCACGATCAAGATGCATCCGGTGACGCTCGCGTACACCGCGCGCGACGGCCAATCATACGAGTTGAACTTCATCGATACGCCGGGCCACGTGGACTTTTCGTCGGAAGTCTCGCGCTCGCTCGCGGCCTGCGAAGGCGCGATCCTCGTGATCGATGCCGCGCAGGGCATCGAGGCGCAGACGCTGGCGAACTACCACCTCGCGCTCGACCACAAGCTCACGATCATCCCGGTGATCAACAAGATCGATCTCCCGGCCGCGGATCCGGAGCGGGTGAAGAAGGAGATCGAGGAGCTGCTGATCATCGAGGGCTCCGAGGCGATCCTGTGCAGCGCGAAAGAGGGCATCGGCATCGTCGACATCCTCGAAGCAATCGTGACGCGCATCCCTCCTCCCAGCGGGCGCGAGGATTATCTGCGCGGCATCGTGTTCGACGCGCAGTTCGATTCGTACCGCGGCGTCGTCTCCTACGTGCGCGTCGTCGACGGAAGCCTCCGCCCGGGGACGCGCTTCATGTCGATGGCGCAGAAGAAGGTCTACGAGTGTACGGAGGTCGGCGTCTTCAAGCCGGGGATGCTGAAGACGAGCCGGCTCGAGGTCGGCAACGTCGGCTACGTGATCGCGAACATTCGCTCGCTCGGCGACATCGACGTCGGCGATACGATCACGGAGGCGGAGAACCCGGCGCCCGAACCGCTCGCAGGCTACAAGCCGATCGTCCCGATGGTCTACTGCGGGCTGTATCCGAACGAGGGCGTCGAGGTCTCCGATCTGCGCGACGCGCTCGAGAAGCTCGCCCTCAACGATTCGGCCCTGCACTACGAGCCGGAGAGCTCGATCGCGCTGGGCTTCGGCTTCCGCTGCGGCTTCCTCGGGCTCTTGCACATGGAGATCGTGCAAGAGCGGCTCGAGCGCAACTACAACCTCGATTTGATCGCAACCTCGCCCTCGGTCGTCTTCCGCGTGACGCTGACCGACGGGCGCATCGAACTGATCGACAATCCGGCGAAGCTTCCGGCGCGCGACAAGATCGCGCTGATGGAGGAGCCGTACGTCACGGCAACCGTGATCACGCCGCCCGAGTACGTCGGCGCGATCATGGAGCTGACGCAGAATCGCCGAGGCACGCTCAAGAACATGGAGTACCTCAGCGACGGCCGCGTGATCCTGACCTACGAGATGCCGCTGATCGAGTTGATCATCGATTACTTCGACCAGTTGAAATCGCGCACGAAGGGCTACGCCTCTCTAGATTACGAGATGATCGGCTACCGCGAAGGCGACCTCGTGAAGCTGGAGATCCTGCTCAACGCGGAGCCGGTCGACGCGCTCTCGTTCATCGTGGCGCGCGAGAAGGCGCCGAGCCGCGGCCGCGCACTGACGGAGAAGCTGAAGGAACTGATCCCCCGGCAGATGTTCGACGTCCCGATCCAGGCCGCCATCGGCGGCAAGATCGTTGCGCGCGAGACCGTCAGCGCGATGCGCAAGAACGTCCTTGCGAAATGCTACGGCGGCGACATCACGCGAAAACGGAAGCTGCTCGAGAAGCAGAAGGCGGGCAAGGAGCGGATGAAGCGGGTCGGCCGGGTCGACCTGCCGCAGGAAGCGTTCATGGCGGTCCTGCGCCTCGACGACGACTAGGAGGGCCGGCATGGCCGATTGGCTGCTCGAGCGCAACTACAGCGATTTGCAGGTCGGCGAGAGGCAACGGTGCCGCGCGCGGACGATCACGGAGGCGGACATCGTGATGTGGTGCTCGCTGACGGGCGACTGGTTTTGGCCGCACGTCGACGCGCCGGCGGCTGCGAAATCGATCTTCGGGCAGCGCGTCGCGCCGGGGATGATGGTGTGGGCGTTCGGAGGCGGGCTCGGCGTTCCGGCGCACTCGCGGACGATCGTCGCGAACTACGGCGCGGATAAGCTCCGCTTCACGAAGCCCGTCTTCATCGGCGACACGATCCGGCTGGAGTTGGAGATCCTCGCGAAGCGCGGGCGGCCGGGCGGCGGCGGCGTGGTCGACGTGGGCTGGAATCTGTTCAATCAGCGCGACGAGGCGGTCTGCGTCAGCACCGTCAAGCTCTTGATGACGGACGCCGTTCCCTAAGCGGGACCGCTCCAGGGGGAACCGTCGCCTGCGTAGACGTTGCCGTAGAGTTGGGTCGCTTCCGGGAGCGGCTCCGCTTCCACTTCGTCGGTGATGCGGTCGACGAGTTCGCGCAACTCCGCACGCAGGGCGTCGACGTCGGCCTGCGTCAGCACGCCGCCGGCGATCAAGTCGCGCTCGAAGCGCGGGACGGGATCGTTCGCACGATAGCGCGCGACTTCTTCCGGCGAGCGATACGTGCGGTCGTCATCGTCGGTCGTATGCGAAAGGAAGCGGTAGCACTGCGCTTCGACGAGCGTCGGCCCCTCGCCCGAGACGGCCCGCGCGCGGGCATCGCGCAGTGCCGCGAAGACCGCGAGCGGATCGAATCCGTCGACCGTTGCTCCGGGAATGCCGTAGCCCGCGGCGCGCTCGGCAACGTTCTCGATCGCCATCTGCTTGGATTGCGGCGTCGAGATCGCCCAACGATTGTTCTCGCAGAAGAAGACGACCGGAACGCGGTGCACGGCTGCAAAATTCAGGGCCTCGTGCCACTCCCCTTGGCTCGTCGCGCCGTCGCCGAACGTGCAGAAGACCGCACGCTCCCTCTCGCCGCGCAGCTTGAACGCGTACGCGGCGCCGACGGCGTGCGAGCACTGCGCGGCGACGGTCGAACTGATCGTCGCGATCCCGAGTTCGCTCGCCGTCGCATGGTTGACGATCTGTCGACCTTGCGAACGATCGCTCGCACGCGCGAAGAGCGAACGGAACAAATCCCGCAACGGATAGCCGCAGGCCAGCAGCGCCCCCGTATCGCGGTAATACGGGTAAAGCGCGTCGCTGCCGCGCACGAAGACGAGCCCGAGTGCCGCTTGCGCCGCTTCGTGCCCCTCGGAGCTCATCGCGATCGGGATCTTGCCTTGCCGGTTGAGCTGAAAGCCACGGCTATCGACTGCTCGCTGCAAGAGCATGTCGTGCAGGACGGTGCGGAGCTGCACGTGCGTCAACGGTCCGGTCCAAATCATGTCGGCTCGTCCTCCCCGGCGTGGCGACCGGCGAACCGTGCGTCGGTGTTTTAGCGGATTCCCATCGAGCGTTGCGGTGTGCCGACGTTCGCGCGGTCCACCCGGCCCTCCCTCCGCCCGTTGCCGCGCCGTGTGACGGCGCGCAGGTTTACAATCATCGGTGCAGGATGTATACTCAAGTCGTCTCGAGACAGGACGCGCGTTTCTCCTAAAAGGAGGGCGATTGGAATCGCAGAATCCACCCGGGCACCTCGCCGGAGTGTGAACGCTCCAAAGATCGTGTAGTCGCGTAGCGCAACACATAACGTTTCGGACGTTTTCCGAAGTACGGCGCGCGCACTCAAGACGATCTGCTCAACGCAAACGCCGTGAATTTTCGCGGCGTTTGCGTTGAGCCTTGTACGGGTGAACGACGATGACGAGATCGGTGCCGTCCAGCGGCCTCGTGATTCCGAGCAGTGGGTTGATTCCGGCTCCGGAGATTCCGCAGCCGAACATCTATCCCATGGAGTGGCGCATCCACACGCCGAAGCTCGCAGAACTCTACGAGCGCTCGAAGCTGCACGTTTGGAATCCCTCCGATTTTCCGTGGGAGGAACTGCGCCCCGAGGACTTCTCGCCGGAGCAGCGGATCGGAATCATGTATTGGTATGCGGTCCTGGCGAATTTCGACGGCTCGGGCCCGGCCGTCTTCGCGAAGGCGACGATCCATGCATTCGAGCACCACACCGAGGATCCGATCCGCAAGTGTTTCTTTTCGATCACGCGCGACGAGATGAATCACGAAGAGTGTTGCCAGCGGGCGATCCAAAGACTCGTCCCGGGAGGGCCGCTCGACTTCGTTGCGACGACCGATCTCGAACGCGCGGCGCAGAACAACGTCGGCTGGCTCTACCATAACGGCGGGCGGTACTGGACGGGCTACTCTGCTTCGCTTGAGAAGTATCCGTTGAGCGTGTTGTTCACGTCCTTCATGATGGGCGAAGTCGCGAGTTCCACGCTCTTCTTCGGGATGGCTCAGAAGGCGACGCACCCGCTCTTCAAAGAGATCTTCAAGAAAGTCGGGCAAGACGAAGCGCGCCATCTTGCGATCTGCCTGACGATCCTCGAGAACGATTGGCCCGGGCTCTCGGATGAATACAAGGCCCTGATCACGCGACAGCTACGGGCCGGCTTCGTCTTTCTTTCGATGATCTTGTGGGAGCCGCCGAACCAATTCTGGGAGATCCCGGACTATTTTCTGCCGAACCACCGCGTGCTCGTCGGCCACGCGCGGGCGGGCGGGCTCGGCGTGTTGAGCTACGACGAGCAGGCCGAAAACTGGCGCACGGCGCTCGCGCGCGTCAGAGCGATCGTCCAGGAGTGGGGCATCGAGTTTCCGGCGATTCCCGAACTCGACCTCGACGGCGTCGACGTGGGGCACATCGGGCCGGAAGACATCATCCCGGTCTTCTAGTCTTTCGAGGCGTCGGCTTCGCTCGCCGGAATCGCTTCAGGTGCCGCGAGGATCAGCGCCGCGATCACCGCGGCCATCAGCCCTGTCGAGAACTCCTGCAGAAGCTGGTCCATGTACTCACTTTCGGCCGACGCTCGCACATCTGTTAGAGCGGCGTTTCCCACTTATGGTTCTTGGAAAACCGCTTGCTCCCACACTCGGTTCGAGAGATTCGTCTGGACCGTCGTGATGTAGCCGTCGGCCGAGCTCGTGTGCCAGCGGCCGGCGAACCACCGGCCGACGCAGCCCCACGCGTCCCCGGCGGCATATTGGCTGCCGCGGTCCACCGTGTTGAGCCAGGTTTCGTACCCTTCGAAACAGGCGCGCCAGATACCGTAGGTGAGGTCCGCGTTGAACGCCGTCGAGACCGCGATCCCGGGCCATGCGCTCACCTCGTACGGGTACCGGTTTTGCAGGATGCCCCAACTCTCGGGACACTCGGCGGGGTGGTTCGCCGGATCGTCGACGCCGAGACCGTGGCCGGGCGGGCAGCGCGTCGGGTCCGTCCCCCAATCGCCCTGCGCCGTCTGCCGCCACCAGGATTCCGTGACCGCTTGCGCGCGCGCGACGTCTTCGTCGATCCCCCACTTGCAGGCGGCCCACTGGAGTATCTCGTCGGTGGTCCCGGTGAAATTCCCGTCGATCCGGGGAGCGATCGTGCTCCCGGCGCGGGCGTCGTCTCCGCTGAAGAACGAGGCCGGGATGCTCTGGCCGCCTCGCGTCGCGTTCGCGGCCGCGTTCATCCGCTTGTTCTCGGCGGCCGGGCGGACGGCGGAGGCGCACGCGTCGTCCCCGGGGAGCGTCGAACCCGGGGGAAGCGTCGTGAAGCGCTGCGGGCTCGAGGGCCCGGTGCTCGGCTGCGCGCTCGGTCCCGGCGCGGGGCTTCCCGTGGGGGCCACAATGGGCGGCGTCCCGGCCCCGCCGGGCGATCCAGCCGAGCCGCAGCCGGCGCACGCGAGAGCGGCCGCGAGCGAGAGAAAGCGAACGAGCGTACTCACGATGCTGGTATCCTACCCAAACGGGCCGCGGCCGCACGGGTCGCGGCCCGAATGTGAGCGCCTACACGGTCCGGCCCCGAGCGAACTGCCTTCGCCCTAGCGGGGGCTCCTCGCGACGGACGACATCGTCGACGCGTGCCCACGCCGGCGGCCGCGCGAGCACGGCCGCGAGGAACATCTCCACCTCGTGCGGCTCGCCTTCGACGTCGATTTCCACGGCGCCGGATTCGCTGAGATTGCGCACCGTCCCGGCGACCGCGAAGTTCCAAGCGTGCGCGACGACCGTGTCGCGGAAGCCGACCCCCTGGACGCGCCCGTAGACGGTCGCAACCGTTCGAACCATGCGCGGCACTCGGCCGCGCGGCTGCCCGATCCCTGCGCGGCGAGTGCGCGCGCGGCCGCCCCGGCTCCGGCCCGGCGAGGGCGCTCGCGAGTGCGCCCCGTAAGGAAGCAGCGTGAAACGAGCAGCCCCCGCAACCTGCGCGCACGGCAACGCGCGCTGCGCGCATCTCTGCGCGATGGTGTCTTGAGCGTGCTGGTCTACGCGGCGACGAAGAACCCCGGTAAATTGCGGGAGTTGCGGGCGCTGTTCGCCGGCACGGATTGGGAGATCGACATCTTCCCCGCGTATCGCGAACCCCTCGAGGGCGAAACGTCGTATCTCGACAACGCCGAACTGAAGGCGCGGACGCTGCGCGCGCAACTCGTCGCGGCGGGGCGCCCGGATGCGGCCGCGCTTGGCGACGATTCGGGGATCGAAGTGACGGCCCTCGGCCGCCGGCCGGGCGTCCTCTCCGCACGCTACGGCGGCGAGAGTGCGAACTGGGCCGCGCGCCGCGCGCTCCTGATCGCCGAGCTGGACGCGAGCGGCAGCGCGGACCGCAGTGCCCGCTTCGTCTGCGCGCTGCATCTCGTCGGCCCCGATGGTCGCGAAGATCGGGTCGAGCGCGACGTCGAAGGCACGATCGTCGCCCGCGAGCGCGGCCTCGCGGGATTCTCGTACGATCCGATCTTCGAGTACGCCCCGCTCGGCAAGACGTTCGCCGAACTAAGCGAGGCGGAAAAGAATGCGCACAGCCATCGCGGCCGTGCCTGCCGAGACCTCTACGCAGCGGTCAGCGCCCGGCGGACGCCCTGAGGTCGCCGAAGGGTGATCCCGTCAAACGATGAGTCCGATCCCAACGCGCCGAGGGCGGCAATCAGAGCGTCGAGAACCTACGGCCGAGCGGGATGTAGCTCAGCTTGGTAGAGCGCTTGCTTTGGGAGCAAGAAGTCGCAGGTTCAAATCCTGTCATCCCGATTGCGTTTTCGTTCCGGCGCCGTTCGAATCGCCGAACACCGAAGCTAGATGCGCACGATGCGCTCCCGCAATGCCGCGCCGTCCCACTGCAGCAGGCGAAACGCCGCGCGTTCGAAGGCGATGCGGGGAATCCCGGCCCCGGCGCCCGCGATCGGCACGAACTGATCGCTCGTGCTTGGGCACGAGCTGACGAGCGTCGTTCCCCAGCGCCGCGCGCGGACGCAGTGAAGGTGCCCGCAGATGACGCGGACTACGTGCGGGTTCCGTTCGATTGCGGCGCGCAGAGCCTCCGCGCCGGCGAACGGGAACCAATCGAGCGGAAGGATGCCCGCCGCGAAAGGGGCCTGATGGAGCATCAGGAGCGTCGGACGGCGGTCCGCGGCGAGCGTGCGCTCGAGCCAGTCGCTGCGCGCCTCGTCGAAGCGTCCGCCGCTGACGCCCGGCTCCGTCGAATCGAGCGCGACGAGGCGCAGCGCAAAGCGTTCCTCGACGTAGCAGAGCGGCCCGTTCGGCGGCATCCCGCGCAGATCCGCGAACGCGCTGCGAAACGTTTCGCGCACGTCGTGATTGCCGGGGATGACGAGGTACGGCATGCGTAGCGGCGCAATCAGATTGCGAAAAAGTGCGTATTCGGCGGGACGCCCCCGCTCCGTAAGATCCCCCGTGAACACGACGACGTCCGGGGCCGGGTCGAGCCGGCTCACGCGATCGACGCACCGAGCGAGCGCTCCGGCCGTGTCGAACGAGGGAAACGCGTGGCCCCGCGAGGCCCGGATGTGGGAATCGCTGAGCTGGGCGATCAGCATGGCGAACGAGGTGAGGCGAGGACGCGTTTCGTACGATGGAGCGAGAGCCGTCCCCCGCTGCGCCCGTGGTCTAATGGATAAGGCACGAGTCTTCTAAACTCGAAGATGGGGGTTCGATTCCCTCCGGGCGCGCCAGTTTGCCTGCTTCGCAGCGGCCTGCAGCATGGCGGTCACGCCGGCGGCGCGGGGGCTTGGGCGGACGGTTTCCGGACGCTCTCGCTGCTATGCTCGCCTTCGAGAACGGCGGACAGGTCCGCGCTTCCCTGCGTGCGTATACAGGGAGCGTCCGCGGTGATTGTAGCTCAGTTGGTTAGAGCGCTGGACTGTGACTCCGGAGGTCGCGGGTTCGAGCCCCGTCAATCACCCCAAGAATTCCCGCGCCCCGTTCTTGCATCGCCATTCTTTCGAGGAGAGATCACTCACTCATGAAGCGTTTGCTCACGGCAGGTGTTTGTTGTAGCGCGATTGCGGCGATCGTCGCCGCCGGTCTTGTCGCCCCGGCGCCCGCGGCGACGAGCGGGCTCGCCTTCGATTCTGTCTCGCGCTTGGGCGGGAACGGAGCCGATACGGCCGAGCCGGGTACGTTCGAAGCCGATTTCGAGCAAGCGTCGAAACCCCGGGAAGCATCGCACATCAAGGGGCCGTTCGCGGGCATGATGAACGCGGCAATGGACAGGGCGGGTGCCCCAATGGCGATGATGCAGAGCGGCATTGCGGAACGGCACTACTACGCCGGCGCCCTCGAACGCACCGACGATATTGCGGGGCGGACGGCGACGATCACCGACTGCGCGGCGCGCACGATCACGACGCTCAATCTCGCGAAGAAGACGTATCGCGTCGTGTCGATGGACCAGCCGACCACATACGCCCCGTCGTCGAGCGGCCCCGCGCAGCCGCGCGCCACGCCGACGGATGACGGGACGAGGGTCTCGATGGTCGTGAAGACGACGTCGCTCGGCCCGAAGAAGATCGGCCCCGATCCGACGAACGGCTACAACCTCGACCTCAAGATGACCTCGACGAAGCGGAACGGCGAATCGGAGACAAACGAGATGTCGATGACGTCGTACTACTCGAATTACCCGAGCCAAGGGCTGGTCTGCTCTCACTCCGGCGGCGCTGCTGCGCCGGGACCTGCCGGCAACTTTGCGAGCATCGCCGGCACGGTTTCGCGCGCACTGACGGCGGGCGGGCAGGATAGCCGCTTCAAAGTCTCGTCATCGGGGCCGCCGATCCCGTCAGGCAAACTCTCGCTCTTCGACCGGATGGTTCCCAAGGCGCAGGGCGGCGCGGGAGCAAGCGGCGGGTTCGGCATGCTGACGGAACGCGGACACGTTCGCGGCATCACGGACGCAGATCCCGCGTTCAGCGTTCCGCCGGATTTCACGAAGGAACGATAGCCCGCGGGCTAAGAGCCGCCCCCGAACCAGAAATGGACCGCCCAGACGATCTCGCAGAACAGCGCGACGGCCGCGATCACGATTGCCCATTTGAACCAGCCGGGGATCGTGATCGCCTTCCCCGGTTTCGTGCGCACGTCTCCGGCGCTCGAGAGGCTCTCGCCCGGCGCCGGATCCTTGAATTCCGTCATCGAGACCATCGTAGCGAGTGAGCCCGCCGTTCGTCTAGTGGACGGCACTCACGCCGGCGCCGCGGGCATCTTTGCCGCAGCGCGCCGCGCAGAAGGAACGAAAAACGGCCCGCGAGAGGCCGTCGTCCAAGGGGATCGGGTATCCGGTATGCGCCCTCTGGGACTCGAACCCAGAACCAGCGGATTAAAAGTCCGATGCTCTACCGATTGAGCTAAAGGCGCGCCGCCCGGGTTTTTTGCACGTTTCTCAACGGAACCCTACGTCGCGGTTCCGTCCGCGCGCGTTCCGGCACCTCATCGTTCACCGTCACTCGCAGCGGGTAGCCTGCGCACACCATACGATCGTGACGGCAAACCCGTCGATCTCGCTTGCAGGTTTCGGCGGCCGCCGCCGGTCCGCCCGCGCCGTGAGCTGCCGCAGGCGCGGCCGGGCGAGCCCGCCGCGGCCGAAACCGAGCCGCCGCACCCCTCCGAACAGCGCGCGAAGCAAGCTAGGATTCCCCGCGTTTTCGGGGTATAATGGCGGACGGTCTGGGCACGATCGGAATAGGCACCGCTAGCTCAATGGTAGAGCAGTTGACTCTTAATCAATTGGTTCGGGGTTCGAGTCCCTGGCGGTGCACCAAATGTCGAAAGACCTCCGGATCGCATCCGGGGGTCTTCCCATTCTCGGCCGCAAGCGCCGCCCGGCGCGCTCGCGCGTGCGGAGCAGGGGGCTCGACCTTGACGGGCGGAATCTCGAAGCGGTATAGTTCTCCGGTTCTCGGGCGAATGGCGGAATTGGTAGACGCGCTGGATTTAGGTTCCAGTGGGGAAACCCATCAGAGTTCGAGTCTCTGCTCGCCCACCAATCGCCTACGAATCGGACGTTTTTGCGGAAGTAGCTCAGTGGTAGAGCATCGCCTTGCCAAGGCGAGGGTCGCGAGTTCGAATCTCGTCTTCCGCTCCATTCATTTCCAGCGGGGAATCCCTTGACCGCAACGACGCTCAAACGCCTCGACCCGACGCAAGTCGAACTCGAGATCTCCATCACCGCCGCCGAGTTCGCCGCCGCGCAGGAACGGGCGTTTCGCAGCCTCGTGAAGACCTCGCGCATCCCCGGCTTCCGCCCCGGCAAAGCGCCGCGCCGGGTCTTCGAAGCAACGTACGGCTCCGCGATGATCGCGGAGCGTGCCATGGACGACATCGTCCCCGCCGCTTACTCCGAGGCGCTCAAGGAGCACGATCTCGAGCCGATCGAGCGCCCCAAGATGGAGCTCCTGCCCGAGGAGCCGGAGCATCCGCTCCGCGTGAAGGCGACGGTCAGCGTGCGCCCGGCGATCGAGCTCAAAGAGTACAAGGGCGTTGCGTTGACGAGCCCGCCGACGGCGGTCCCCGAGAGCGAGATCGAGCGCAGCCTCGAAGCGCTGCGCCTCGAATCCGCGACGCTTACCCCGGTCGACCGCGCCGTCGCGATCGGCGACATCGCGACGATCGACTATGCGGGAACGATTGACGGCGTCCCATTCGAAGGCGGCTCCGCAACGAATCAACCGACCGAGATCCTCGAAGAACGCTTCATCCCGGGCTTCGCGAGCGGCATCGCCGGCATGAAGGCGGGCGAAACGAAGGATGTCGAGGCGCACTTCCCGGCCGACTACTCGAACGCCGATCTCGCCGGGAAGACGGCGGTCTTCCACGTGACCGTTCACGACGTGAAGGAACGCGAACTCCCCGACCTCGACGATGCGTTCGCGCAACGCTTCCGCGAAGGTGCGACGGTCGCCGACCTGCGCGCGGACATCCGCGCTCGCCTCGAAGCGAATGCGAAGAGTCGCGCCCGCCGGCTCATGACGGCTCCGCTGATGGAAACGCTCCTCGCGGCGCACGACATTCCTGCGCCGTCGATCCTCGTCGAACGCGAAGCCGCGTCGCTCCTAGACGAAGCTCGCGGCTACGCTCGGCAAGCCGACGTTTCTTGGGAGGCGTACCTATCCGGCCAGGGCACGACGGAAGATGAACTGGCCGCGCAGTATCGCAGCGAGGCGGAACGCCGCGTGCGCTCGACGCTGTTGCTGGAAGCGATCGCAAGAGTCGAGGGGATCGAGGCGACGAATGCCGATCTCGACAACGAACTCTCGATCATGAGCCGCCAGTACGGCCAATCCAAGGAAGCGATCTTCGAGATGCTCCGTCCGAACCTCGGCACGCTTGCCGACGGGATCCTGCGGAGCAAGACGATCGAGTTCTTGCTGGAAAACGCGAGCGTGACGGAGACGGCATCAGAAACTTCCCAGGCCGCAGCCGAGTCAAGTACACTGTAGTCCTAGGAGGTTGATCGATGGGCCACCTTGTCCCGATGGTCGTGGAACAGAGCGCGCGCGGAGAACGAGCGTTCGACATCTATTCGCGCTTGCTCAAGGAACGGATCATCTTCGTGGGCGGGCCGATCGACGACCAGCTCGCGAACCTGGTGATCGCGCAGCTCCTGTTCCTGGAGCGCGAAGACGCCGACAAAGACATCGACATGTACATCAATAGCCCGGGCGGGAGCGTGACGGCGGGGCTGGCGATCTACGACACGATGCAGTTGGTCAAGCCCGACGTGGCGACGATCTGCGCCGGGATGGCAGCATCGATGGGGTCGATCCTGTTGACCGGCGGCGCACCGGGGAAGCGGTTCGCGCTCCCCTACGCGAAGATTCTGATCCACCAGCCGTGGGTCTCCCAGGTGGGGGGTCAAGCGACCGATATAGAAATCCACGCCCGGGACCTGATCGCGACCCGCCGTTCGCTCGCCGGCATCTACGAGCAGACGACGAAGAAGCCGATCGAAGACATCCTCAAGGACATCGAACGCGACTACTACATGACGGCGCTCGAGGCGAAGGAATACGGCTTGGTCGACCATATCTTCAGCAAGGAGATGCGGGCCGGCCAGAGCGCTTTGACCTAGAAATGCGCGATCCGAATGAGGTGACCCCAATGCATCGCAAGGCGCTCGTCTAGTGTTCCGCTTCGGGGACGAAAAAGGGCAACTCAAGTGCAGCTTCTGCGGCAAATCGCAGGAGCAGGTTCGGAAGTTGATCGCCGGTCCCGGCGTCTACATTTGCGACGAGTGCATCGAACTTTGCAATGAGATCATCGAGGAAGAGCTTTACAAGAATTCCGACGAGAGCGTCCGGCTGAGGAACATCCCCAAGCCGAAAGAAATCAACGCGATCCTCAACCAGTACGTGATCGGCCAGGAACGCGCGAAGAAGTCGCTCGCGGTCGCCGTCTACAATCACTACAAGCGCGTCAACATGAGCGGCGTCGGCGACGACGTCGAGTTGCAGAAGTCGAACATCCTGCTCGTCGGCCCTACCGGCAGCGGCAAGACGTATCTCGCGCAGACGCTGGCGAAGATCCTCGACGTCCCCCTCGCGATGGCCGATGCCACCTCGCTGACGGAGGCCGGCTACGTCGGCGAAGACGTCGAGAACATCCTCCTCAAGCTGATCCAAGCGGCGGATTACGACGTCAAGCGCGCGGAGAAGGGCATCGTCTACATCGACGAGATCGACAAGATCGCCCGCAAGAGCGAGAATCCCTCGATCACGCGAGACGTCTCCGGCGAAGGCGTGCAGCAAGCCCTGCTCAAGATCCTGGAAGGAACGACGGCCAACGTCCCGCCGCAGGGCGGCCGCAAGCATCCGCATCAGGAATTCATTCAGATCGACACGACGAACGTGCTGTTCATCTGCGGCGGCGCGTTCGACGGGCTGGAGAAGATCATCGAGTCGCGCGTCGCCTCGAATTCGCTCGGCTTCCGCTCGATGCCGGAATCGAAGAAGGCGCAGAAGGTCGGCCGGCTCCTGCAGCAGTTGATGCCGGAGGACCTGCTCAAGTTCGGTTTGATCCCCGAGTTCATCGGACGCCTTCCGATCGTCGTCACGCTCGACGCGCTCGACGAACTCGCGCTGCGGCGCATCCTCGTCGAACCGCGCAACGCGCTCGTGCGTCAATTCCAAAAGATCATCAGTCTCGACGGCGTCGACCTCACCTTCACGAAGGAAGCGCTGATCGCGATCGCGATCAAGGCGCAGGGGCGCAAGACGGGGGCCCGCGGTCTGCGTTCGATCCTCGAAGAAGTGATGCTCGACGTCATGTACGACCTTCCGTCGCTCCAAGGCGTCAAGAAGTGCGTCATCAACAAGGAAGTCATCGAGAAGAAGGAGCAGCCGACGCTGGTCTACGCCGACCGGCCGAAGGACCTGCCCGCCTAGCCTCGGGCAACCCCCGGCTTGGGGACGTCGTCCAATTGGGTACATCCTCCCATACTGAGAAAGGAGGAGACTCGTGAACGACCTCTACGAGCGGATCTCCAGAAACTGGTGGCTCTTTCTCGTCCGCGGCATCGCCGCGATCGCGCTGTCGATCTTGACCTTCGCCTGGCCCGGGATCGCGATCGGCGTCCTCGTCGTGCTGTTCGGTGCCTACGCGCTGGTCGATGGTTTGCTTGCTTTGGGATTCGCGGTTCGGTGCGCGGCCCGGCACGAGCGCTGGATCGGGCTGCTGCTGGAGGGCGTCCTCGGAGTTCTGGTGGCGATCGTGGTCTTCGTGCTCCCCGGCGCGGCCGCACTCAGCTTCCTGCTGATCGTCGCGTTCTGGGCGATCGCGACCGGCGTGTTCGAAATCTTCGCCGCGGTGCGCCTGCGCCGTGAGATCGAAGGCGAATTCTGGCTCGGCCTCGCGGGCGTACTGTCGATCGCGATCGGCATCTGGTTCCTGGCGGAGCCGGGGCTCGGCCTGATCGCGACCGTCTTTACGATCGCCGGCTACGAGTTGCTGTTCGGCCTGATGCTGATCGGGCTCGCGTTTCGCGCGCGCGGCCTGCGCCGCGGCAGCCTGACGCTCGCCCAGAAGCTCTAGCCTAGGGGCGGCGCCGTTCGATCTCCTCGGCGAGCGAGCCGGCCGCGCTTTGCGCGTATGCCCTGGCGAAATCGGCGAGCATGCGGCCCGTCGCGCCCCAGACGTGGATGTCCCGATAGTCGAAGATCCAGCTCGTCACGTCGCCCTCCGGAAGCCGCTCGAGCCCCATGTGGACGGCACCGGGCGCGACGAGGGCCTGCAACGGGACGAGGTGGAGCGCCGCCGTTTCGGAACCGTCGAGCCGCGCATCGAGCGGCGGGGCGATCAACCCGACGAACGGCGTCACGCGAGCGCTCCGGTTCACCACCTCGACGTCGGCAAGCTGGGCGACGATCTCGATTCGCGCGGGCGCGATCCCTAGTTCCTCCTCGAGCTCGCGGAGCGCGGTCGCCCGCAGGTCGGCGTCGCCCGCCTCGATGAGCCCGCCCGGAAAGGCGATCTGTCCCGGGTTGCGACGCAGATGGCCGGCACGGCGCACGAACGCGACGAGCGGTTCCGGCTCGAGCACGATCGGAATGACGACGGCCGCGCGCAGCATGCCGTGCGATTCGGGCGAAGGCTCGGCGAAGCCCGCGCGGCGAACCTCGCGGCGATGAGCTCCCGCGCGACGACCGTCCGGCGAATCCTGGAAAGCGCGATCGTCTTGGCCGCGCTTGCGATCGCTACGGGGATCGTCGCTCCTTCGCGCGCGACGGTCGAGCGAGTCTACAGCACCGGCGTCTATCCGGTCGTCGATCGCAGCGTCCGCGCGCTGACCGATCGCATTCCGTTTGCGCTGGGCGACGGATTGTTCGTCGCGCTGCTCGCAGCTTTCGCGGGCGGCCTCGCGGTCGCGCTCGCGCGGACCGCCGCGACGCGCAAGCCCGCGCCGCTGCTGGCGTTCGGGCGGCGCCTGCTCGTCTGCCTCGCGCTCGTGTATCTCTGGTTTCTCGGATCCTGGGGCTGGAACTATCTGCGCGTCCCCGTCATCGACAAGCTCGTGCTCCATACGGACCGCACGAACGAAGACGCGGTGGCGGAACTCGCAAACCGCACGGTGCGCGAATTGAACCGGTACGCCGAGGCGGCGCACCGCACGGCTTACGACGGGGCGACGACGGCGGCAAAGCTGCGTCCCACGTTCGACGCGGTGACGCGGCGGCTCGGAGACCGGACCGCATTCTCGCCGCCGCCAGGGAAATCGACGATTTTCGAATTCCTGATGAAGGCGAGCGGCTCGCAAGGCTTCACGGATCCGTGGACGCACGAGATCACGCTCGACGGATCGACGTTCCCGTTCGAACGGCCGGCGACGTTCGCGCACGAATGGGGGCACGTCGCCGGCTTCGCCGACGAGTCCGAGGCGAATTACATCTCCGTGCTCACGTGCACGACCGCCGAGGATCCGTTGCTGCGGTACGCGGGCTGGCTGCTCGTGTGGTTCAACCTCCCTTCCGACGTGCACGTGACGCAACGGGCGGTACCGCAGGTCGTGGCAGACATCGAGGCGATCCGCAAACGCGACCTCGCGCAAGTGAAGCCCGTCGTGGCGCGCGCGCAACGGGCGGCGTACGGACAGTACCTGCGCGCGAACCACGTCAAGGCGGGCTACGGCAGCTACCGGCTGTTCATCCGCCTGCTGACGGCGGCCGACTACGACGCGAGCGGGCTCCCGGCCGTGCGCTAGGCGTTCGGATCGAGCGCGAAGCCGCGGCGCCCGTGCTGCGGCGGCGCGACGACGAAGAAGTGCACGCGGGCCGAGCGCTCGGGGAACGTGGCCTCGAGCGTGTGCGCCCCCAGGACCGCCGCCCAAACGTACCGTCCGTCGGTTCGCGCGAGCGTGCGGCCGTCGAGGCGCACTTCCCGCGGCGGCGCCGCGCCCGCGAAATCGAACACGAGACGCTGCCCGCCGCCGGGATAGAGCGCGAAACGATCCCCCTCGAGCGGGAAGAGGATGCGGCCCGGCCCGCTCGCCCGCAGCGGTTGATGGGCGATCCACGGCGCGTACGAATCGTCCAGCTCTGCCGCGAGCGTCGCGCGCGTCGGGGCGGCGGGGGCGCTCGGCTCGACGTATTCCGTGACGACCGAGGCACAGCCGCGCTCCGGCGGTGCGCCCGTCGTCGCGCAGATGGCGGCGCGCCGGTAACCGCGCGGCGGATCGAAAGGCGGCGGGTCCTCGCGCTCGTGCAGGTGCAGCATGATCCGGTTCCAGAGCGGGCCCGCTCCCGTTACTCCGGAGATGCGGCGCATCGGCGAGCCGTCGAAGTTCCCGACCCAGACCGCGACCGTGTACCACTGCGAGGCGCCGACCGTCCACGTATCGCGGAAATCCGACGACGTGCCGGTCTTCGCGAGCGCCGGGAACGGGAGCGCGAGCACGGAATTCACGCCGAACGCCTGCGCGCGCGCGTGTCGATCGGCGAGCATGTCGCGCACGAGCGCCCAGGGCGCGTCGTCCGCCCAGACGGGCGGCGGCTCGTCGCGCGGAGCGTCGAGCGTCGTGCGCAGCGCGAGCGGCCGGCCGCCGCGGGCGAGCGTCGCGTAGGCGCTTGCGAGTTCGGCGAGCGTCACTTCTCCGCTCCCGAGCGTGAGCCCGAGTCCGTAGTCGCTCGCCGGCCGGTTCAAATGCGAGAAGCCGAGCGCGTGGAGGCGCTCTAGGAACGGCTGGACGCCGACACGCTCTAGGACGCGCACCGCCGGAACGTTCAGGGAATTAGCGAGCGCCGCGCGGACGCGCACCGGACCGCTGTACGTGCCGCTGTAGTCGCCCGGTTGGTAGATGCGCGCGCCCGGGATTGCGTATGTGGCCGGGACGTCGGCGAGGATCGTCGTCGAGCGCAGCGCGCCCCGTTCGAGAGCGAGTTCGTAGACGAAGGGCTTCAACGTCGAACCCGGCTGGCGCAGCGCCGTGACGCCGTCGTTGCGGCCGAGCGCCGCATCGGAGAAGTAGTCGGGGGAACCCACGTAGGCGAGCACGTCGCCGCTGCGGTTATCGACCACGAGCGCCGCGGCGGCGCTCGCATGCCGGTCCGCGAGCGCGGCGACGACGGCGCGGACTTGCCCTTCGACGTAGCGTTGCAGCGGGAGATCGAGCGTCGTCGCGACGTCCGTCTCCCCCGGGGGGAGCGCGCGCGCGAGCGCGTAGAGCAGATGCGGCGCCGCCGCGAACCCGCGCGAACGCGGGACGAGCGCGAGCGTCTCGTCCCGCGCGTGCGCGAACTCGTCGGCGGAGATTGCGCCGTCGGCTGCGAGGCGCGCGAGGATCGCGCGCCGGCGCCTCTCGAGCCGCGCGCGATGTTGGTAAGGATCGAGCTCGGTCGGCGCGTTCGGGAGCGCCGCGAGGAGCGCAGCCTGCGCGAGATCGAGCCGGGCGGCATCCGTCCCGAAGTAGGCGCGCGCCGCAGCTTCGACGCCGAACAGGTTCGAGCCCATCGGGATGCGGTTCGCGTAGGCTTCGAGAATCGCGCGCTTCGAGCTGCCGTTCTCGATCCGCTGCGCGCGCACGGCTTCGACCAGCTTGCCGTACGCGCCGCCGGGGACGGGCGCGATCAGCCGGGCGAGCTGCATCGTCAGCGTCGACGCGCCGTGGGGTTCGCGCCCCGTCCGCAGCGTCTCGCCGAACGCGCGCAGCGCCGCGTACCAATCGACCGCGCCGTGCGAGAAGAAGCGGCGGTCTTCGGCGGCGACGAGCGCGCGCAGCATGACCGGCGCGATCCGTTCGAGCGGGACCGGACTCGTCTCCCGATCGCCGTCCCCGCTGATGCTTCCGAGCGGAAGACCGTTGCGATCGGTGAAGGTGACGGTGCGAGCCGTCTGCGTCAACGCGGGAGGTCCGACCGGCCGCAACAGATAGCACGCCGGCAGCGTTACAACGAGCGCACAGACGAGAGCGATACGAGGGAACGCATTGGACCGATCGAGTCGCATCCGGTTGATCCGCCTTGGCGTCATGCTGGCCTGCGCCGCCGCGGCATCGTTCGCGCCCGCGGCCTGCACCTCCCGGACGGCGCCGGCCCCGCCCGCGCCCGTGCGGTTGGCGGCCGTCGAAGCGCTCCCGGACGTTCCGCTCCCCGCGGCGGTCGCGGCCGTTTCGCCGCGCGGCGCCGTCGAAGCCGGCGCGCAGATTCGCGTCGTGTTCCGCGACGACGCGGTCCCGCTCGAAGCGCTCGACGCGCCAGATCGCCAAACGCTCCTCGCGCGGTTCGCGCTCGAACCTGCCGTCCCGGGGCGCTTCATCGCGTTGACCCCGCGCATGATCGGCTTCCAAGCCGACGCGCCGTTGCCGCTCGCGACGCGTTTTCGCGTGACGCTGCGTGCGGGGCTCGCCGATCTGCACGGGCACGCGCTCGACCACGACTATGCTTGGACGTTCACGACGCCCCCGATCGAACTCTCGACGAACCTCCCCGCCGACCCCTCGGCCGAACTCGCGCCAAGCGAACGGATTCCGAAAGTGACCGTCGTTTCGAACGTCCCGCTCGACGAGGCGTCCCTCGCCGAGCACGCGCGCTTCGCCGGAGCCGACGACGCGACGGCGGTCGTTCAGAGCGAACTCGTTCCAACCCCGGCGCCGACGGGAACGGCGGCCGGCAGCGAGCGGGGTGCGGACCGTCCCGAGCAATTCGCGTACGTCTTGCGCCCGAGCACCGCGCTTGCTTCGGCGGCGGCGTACCGCTTCGAGTTGACGCCCGGGATCTTGCCGCGCGACGGGAATCTCGGAACCGCGGCGGCGGTGCTCGGCCGCCTGCGTACCTACGGGCCGCTCGCATACGTCGCCCCGCGCACGCAAGGCGACCCCGCGGAGAACGGCGGCGAGGGGCGTTTCGCCGACGGTTTCCCCGCATTTGCGTTTACGAATCCGCTGGATCCCAAGAGCGTCGCGTCGTCCGTGCACCTCGATCCGCCGCCTGCGGCCGGAGTCGTTGCGTTCGCGGCGAGCGAGGGGGCCCCGGAGCTCGACCTGAACCCGGCCGCCCTCGAGCCGAACCGGCACTACACCGTCACGTTCGACGCGACGCTCGCCGACGCGTTCGGGCAAACGCTCGGCACGCCGCAGCAAGCGGCGTTCGACACGGGGAATCTCGCGGCGGATCTGTGGGCGCCCTCGGGCGAGACGATCTTCCCCTCGACGCGCGGGATCGATCTCGCCGTCTCGACGCGGAACCTCCCCGAACGCTACCGGACCCGCTTCGCGCGGATCGAGCCGCGCGATCTCGCCTGGTTCGATCCGCAGGACGACGACGCGATCGCCAAACGCCTCGGCGACGTCGCCGCCTGGGATGCGAGCGCGGCGCCGCCGCGGAGCAACGAGAGCGTCGAGACGCGGATTCCGCTGCGCGCGCGGCTGGACGCGCCGACGGGGATGCTCGCGTACGGCGTCAGCGGCCGCACGAACCGGTATCGCGACGAGAAGGGGCGCACCGTCTGGGCCGAGCCGCGGTACCTCGGCGTCGTGCAACTCTCGAACGTCGGCATCTTCGCGCAGTGGTTTCCGAACGCGGGCCTCGTGCTGCTGCACCATCTCGCCGACGGATCGCCGATCGCGCGGGGCCGGGTGGAGATCTACGAATCGCTGCTGGAAACGAAGGCGACCGATGCGCGCCCGCCCTGCGCGACGGGCGAGACGGACGTGCAAGGCGTGCTGCAACTCGACGGGGCGGCGTTCGCTCGCTGCGCGAGCACGGCGACGAACGCGAACGAGGCGCCCTCGCTCCTCGTGATCGCGCGCGACGGGGAAGACTGGTCCTACGTGCGGACGGGGCCGTACAGCGTCGATTGGAGCAGCGACGCGTATTTCGGCTGGTCGGCGGGCGCGCCGATCGCGCGCGGAGCGATCGTCCCCGATCGCGATCTCTACCAGCCCGGCGAAGACGTGCACGCGACCGGCGTCGCGTACTTCGAAACGAACGGCGTCCTCGCGCGCGGGCGCGCGGCGGAGTACGCGCTCGCGCTCGAAGGACCGAACGGATCGCGCAAGTCGCTCGGGACCGCGACGCTCGACGAGTTCGGCGCGTTCTCGACGCATTTGAACCTCGACCGGCGGCAGGAGCTGGGCTACTACACGCTGCACGCGAAGGCGGCGAACGGCGAGGAACTCTACGGGTCCTTCCGGGTCGCCGAGTTCCGCCCCCCGAACTTCAAGACGAACGTCACGCTCGATCGCGCGTTCGCGTTCAAGGGGACGGCCGTGACGGCGAACGTCGCGAGCGCGTATCTCTTCGGCGCGCCGCTGGCGAACGCGCGCGCGCACTTGAGCGTGACGCGCTCGCGCACGTGGTTTTCACCGCCGGGATTCGAGCGCTTCTCGTTCGGGCGCGAGTGGCTCTACCCCGAAGAGGCGCCCAGCGTCACCAGCGACGTGCTCGATGCCGATGCGACGCTCGACGCCTCGGGGAGGCTCGCGCGCACGTTCACGATCGACGCCGCCGTCCCGTATCCGCTCGCGTATCGCGTCGACGCGCAAACCACGGACGTCGCGAACCTGGCGGTCGACGATACCGCCACGCTGACGGTCTTGCCGGGCGAAACATCGATCGGGATCGCGACGCCGTTCGTCGCCGAGGCGGGCACCCCGTTCGCGGTCGAAGCGGTCGTCAGCGATCCGCAGGGCCACGCCGTGAGCGACCGGCGCATCAAGCTGACGCTCTCGGAGCGCGTCTACGAGCGCGCGACGCAGATCGTCGAAGGCGGCGAGACGCCCGCCGATGCGGTCCACTACCGCGACGTGCAAAGCGTCGAAGTGAACTCGGCGGCGACGCCGCAGAAGGTGCAGATGACGGCGCCCGGTGCGGGCGAATACCGCGTCCGCGCGAACTTCGCCGACGCGACGGACGATGCGACCGCGACCGACCGCGCGATCTGGGTGACGGGCGCCGGCAATGCAGGGTGGGGTCCGCAAGACGCGATGACGCTCCCCGTCAAACTCGACAAGGCGGAGTATCGTGTCGGCGAGACGGCGACGGCGCTCGTCGAGTCGCCGTTCCCGGAGGCGGATCTGTACGTCGCGGTCGTCCGCCACGACGTGATCTGGAAGCAGGTCGCGACCGTCAAAGGAAATGCGCCGCGCGTGCAGTTTCAAGTGACGCCGGCGATGTTGCCGAACGCCGCCCTCCAAGCAGTGCTCGTGCGGCGCGGAACGCCGCTCGGCCGCGGGGACGCGCCCGATATCGGAAAGCTCGCCCGGATCGGTTTCGTCCCGTTCAAGACGGCGCTCGACGACAAGTACCTCGCCCTCGAGATCGTTCCGCAAGCGAACGACGTGCTGCCGGGCGGCGAGCAGACGGTGCGCCTGCGCCTCAAGGATCGTGCGGGACGCCCCGTGGCGGGCGAGATCGCGCTCGCCGTCGTCAACGACGCGGTCTTGCAGTTGAGCGGCTACCGCTTCCCCGACCTCGTCTCGCTCGTCTACGCGCCGCAAGCGATCTCGACGCGCTACGGCGACAATCGCGCGATCGTGCAGCTCGCCGCAGAGAAGCGCATGGAGGAGAAGGGATTCGGTTTCGGCGGCGGCGCGGAAGCCGGAGCGGCGGGGACCCGCCTGCGCACGGATTTCCGGGCGCTCGCCTTCTACGTCGGGGCCGTCCGGACGGATGCGCGCGGAGAAGCCTCCGTGCACTTCCGGCTCCCCGACGATCTCACGACGTGGCGCGTCCTCGCGATGTCGTTCACGCGCGACGCGCGCTTCGGTCGAGCTGACGCGACGTTCGTGGCGACAAAGCCGCTCGTGACGAATCCGATCCTCCCGCAGTTCGCGCGTCCCGGGGATCGCTTCTCGGCGGGCGTGAGCGTCACGAACGTCGCGCAGGCGGCCGGCTCCGTCTCGGTCGCTGGGACGCTCGCCGGCGGGCTCGCCTTCCTGCAAGGCGAGAGGTCCGTCGCGAGCGCGACGCTCGAAAGCCCGATCGAAGCACTCACGCAAGGCTACCGCTTCGACGTGCGCGTCGACGGCGCCGACGACGCGAAGGTCGCCTTCCGCACGCAGCTCGGCGCGAACGCCGATGCCTTCGAAGTCCCGCTCCCGATCCGGTCGACCGATCTGCTCGAGAGCGTCGTCGCGACCGGCGCGACGGCGGATCGCGCGCAGATCCCGCTCAACGTCGCGAGCGATGCGCGCACGGATCTCGGCGGCCTCGATGCGACGCTCGCGAGCACGCTCTTGCCGTACGCGAGCGAAGCGATCCGCGCGGCGCTGACCGGCGAGCTGCCGTTCGGCACCGAGGTCGCCGCCCGCGTCGCCGTCGCGTCCGATGCGATCGCGCTCGAGAAGCGGACGGGCCGCACGAGCGACCTCCCCGCGCTGCGCTCCGCGCTCGCGCGGAATCTCGCTTCGCTCCGCGCGCTCGCGCTCGCGGACGGCGGCTTCGCCGCTTGGCCGGGCGCGACGCGCAGCGAGATCTTCTCGACCGCGTTCGCCGCAAGCGCGCTCGCACGCGCGAAGGCCGCGGGGGAGGGCGTCGACCCCGATATCGCGCGCGTCTCGGGCTATCTGCGCAAGCGCCTCGCCGATCCGTGCGAAGGGCGCAAGAAGTGCCCGGACTCCGAGCGCGATTCCGTCCGTTTGGAGGCACTCGAGACGCTCGGAACGCTCGGCGACGTGCGCAGTTCGTACCTGGACGAAATCGTCGCGGGCCGCGCGCAGCTCTCGTATTACGAGAACGTCGAACTGGCGCGGCACATGCTCAAGCTTCCCGCCTATCGTACGGCGGCGCTCGCGCTGCGCGACAAACTCCTCGAACAGGTGCATGAAACCGGGCGCTCAGCGACCGTGGACGTGCCCGGCGACTACCTCGAAACGCGCGTCGCGGGGCAGGCGCAAATCGTGCAGCTGCTCCTCGACAGCGCCGCGCCCGTCGAGGAGATCGATCGCGCGTTCCGCGCGTTGCTCGCGACGCAAACGAACGGGACGTGGCCCTGCGGCTCGGACGCCGCCGAGGCGTTTGACGCGCTCGCCGGGTATGCCGCGCTCGATCGCGTCCCGCCGGACTTCACTGCGCGCATTGCGCTCGCCGGCAAAGAGGAGAGCATCCCGTTCCACGGCTATGCGCAACCGCTCGCCGAGCGGACGTTCCCGGCCGCCGCGTTGCCGAAGGGCTCGAGCACGCTCGATCTTTCGAAGAGCGGCGCGGGCACGTTGCATTACGCGGTCGCGTACCGCTACGCGCTCGCCGGGCCGCAAGCCGGACGCTATCAGGGGATTCGCATAGACCGGATCGTCCGGCCCGCGAACTCCGCCGACCCGGTCGCGACGTTCGGGCTCGGCGTGCCGGGCGCCGCCACGCTTGCGGCGGGCGCCGTCTTCGATATCGAAGACCGGATCGTCACCGACCATCCGATCGATCGCGTCGTGATCGACGATCCGCTCGCAGCGGGACTCGAAGCGATCGACACGAGCTTCCGCACCTCGACGACGTTCTACCAGCCGCAACTCGATGCGTGGGAGATCACCTACCAGCAGATCTACCGCGATCGCGTCCTGGCCTACGCGGATCACCTGCAAGCCGGCGTTTTCGCCGTGCACTACCTCGTGCGCTCGCAGACGCCCGGGACGTTCGCCTGGCCGGGCGCGGAGGTGCACTTGCAATACGCGCCGGAGGAATTCGGGCGCACCGCTGCGACCGTGCTGACGATCGCCGCCCCGAAGTAGCCGCGATGGATCTTGGGATCGCCGGGAGACACGCGCTCGTCTGTGCCTCGAGCAAGGGGCTCGGGCGCGGCTGCGCCTTCGCGCTCGCGCGAGAAGGCGTTACGTTGACGATCGTCGCGCGCGCGCCGGCGGCGCTCGAGGCGACCGCGCAGGAGCTGCGCCGGGAAACGGGGCGCCTGCCGGAGACCGTCGTCGCGGACGTTGCGACGGAGGCGGGGCGCGCGGCGATCCTCGCCGCCTGCCCTGCGCCGGATATCCTCGTCACGAACGCGGGCGGCCCCCCGCCGGGGAACTTCCGCGATTGGGGCCGCGACGAATGGATCGCGGCGCTCGATGCGACCATGCTCGCGCCGATCGCGCTGATCCGCGCGACGATCGACAGGATGATCGAGCGCCGCTTCGGGCGGATCGTCAACATCACGTCGAGCGCCGTGAAGGCTCCGATCGACGTCCTCGGCCTCTCCAACGGCGCGCGCAGCGGGTTGACCGGTTTCATCGCCGGACTCGCTCGCGAGGTCGCGCAGCACGGCGTTACGATCAACAACCTCTTGCCGGGCACGTTCGACACGGACCGGCTGCGCGCGACGCTCCGCGTCTGGGCGGGCGCGCACGGCGTGACGCCGGAAGAAGAAGCCGCCGCGCAGGCGGCGCAGAATCCCACGCGGCGCTTCGGCACCTCCGAGGAGTTCGGAGCGCTCTGCGCGTTCGTGTGCAGCGTGCACGCCGGCTACATCACGGGGCAGAATCTCCTGATCGACGGAGGCCGCTACCCGGGGACGTTCTAGAGGCCGTCCACGAACGCGGCGATCAGTTCGGCCAGTGCTTCCGGCCGGTCGAGGGGCGCGTAGTGCCGGCAGGCAGGCAGTTCCTCGAAGCGGCTCTCCGCGATCGGGTCCGCGACGAGTTCGCGGGCGAGGGCCGGCGTCATCGGCCGGTCCCCGGCCGGCGCGACCACGAGCGTGGGCGTCTCGATCGTTGCGGCTTCCGCGCCGAAATCGAGCGTCGTCCACGATTCGTAGGATGCGAGCGCGACCTCCCGGGGAACGCTCGCTGCCGCGGCCAGCAAGAGCGCCGTCGTCTCCGGGGGCTGCGGCGCGGTCGTCAAGCCGCCGAGCCAGCGCCGCAAGACCGCCGGGTCCGTGAGGGTGGCGCGAAAGAACGTATCGAGCGCGGGCGGGAAGGCTAACGCCCGCGCCGGGACGCTCGCGATGAGGACGAGCCCCAAGACCGCCTCCGGGCGGTCGACTGCGAACCGCTGCACGATCGCGCCCCCCATCGAGTGCCCGATCGCGACGACGGGATCGAGCCCGAGCGCGTCGACGAGATCTCCGAGGTCCGCCGCGAAGCGCTCGACCGTGTACGGGCCGGGCGCCCCGTTCGAGGCCCCCATCCCGCGCAAGTCGACGGTCAGCGTCCGGAAGCGCCCCGCGAGCAACGAGCGCAACGGCTCCCAAACGGCGCTCGACCCTTGCCAACCGTGCACGAAGAGCAGCGTCGCAGCCGCAGCCTCGTCGCCTCCGAGGGCATAAGCGAGCGAGGCGCCGTCGCCGGCGCGGTAGCGCAACGCCATTAGACTGCCCCGCAGGCGTGTGAGGGCATCGATTCTGCGGTACGAATCGGGCAGCGCCCCGGCGCATCGGCAGGGCTGGGTTCTTCCCTGCCGCGGAGGAGAAGGATGGGGACCAGAGCAGGCGCGCGGCTTGGAAACATCGCCGCCGAGCTACGCGAATGGAATGTGCGAAGCCTGTGGCACGGCTCGCAAGTTGCCGATAACTGTGACGTATGGCAAGCGAAGCCGGACGCCGCGAGGGCGCAGTAATCGACACGGGGCTGCTTCGTCGAGTCCCGTTGTTCCAGAACTTTTCCGAGCAACAGCTCGGCGACGTCGCTCGATTGGTAAAGATTAGGCGATTCGGAAAGCACGAGATGGTCGTGCGCGAGGGCGACCCCGGCGAGGCGTTCTACGTGATCCTCGGCGGCTCGGTCGCAGTCGTGCGTACATCCGCGGATGGGCGCGAAACCATCCTCTCGATCCTCAAGGATCAGGATTTCTTCGGCGAGATGAGCGTCCTCGACACATCGACGCGCTCGGCGAGCGTCCGCGCGATGACGAACGTCGTCCTCGGCGTGATCGAACGGGAGCCGTTCCTCGACTTGATCGATCACACGCCGGGAATCGGCCGCCTCCTCGTGATCGCGCTCTCGGAGCGGCTGCGGGCCGCGAACAAACTGATCACCTCGACGGCCTCGCAGGACATCCGCTCGCGCCTGGCCTCGCTCTTGCTCGATCTCATGCAGAGCTTCGGAGAGCCCGCCGATACGGGTACGCGCATCTCCCTCCGCCTGACGAACCAAGAGCTGGCGAACATGATCGGCACGACGCGCGAGACGGTCAACCGGACGCTGAATCGATTCTGGGACGAGCACATGATCGACATGCGGACGACGCACATCGTCCTGACCGACCTCGAGAAGCTCCGCAGCTTGACGATGGTCTGAGTTCCCTCGGGCCCGGCAGGGCCTCCCCCGCCTCCGTCCGAAACTTCTAGGTTCGTTTCGTCAACGGGAGGCTCGTCTTCTGCGCGGCCCGGGTCTGCTCTTCGTCGTTTCGGGTCCGTCTGGAGCCGGAAAAGATACGGTGGTCGAGCGCTTGCTCGCTCGGCTGCCGCGCTTTCGCCTTTCGGTCTCCGCCACGACCCGCTCGCCGCGTCCGGGCGAGATCGACGGCATTTCCTACCACTTCGTCGATCGTGCGACGTTCGAAGAACGGGCCAAGCGCGGTGGGTTCCTCGAAACCAAGGAGTACAACGGCAATCTCTACGGTACGCCCCGCGCGGCGATTGAATCGCTGCTGGGCGCGGGCTTCGACGTCATCGCGAAGCCGGAAGTGAACGGGGCGCTCGCCGTCAAGGCAGCCTACCCGCAAGCCGTCCTGATCTTTCTGCTACCCGATAAGTTCTCGCATCTCGAAAGCCGGTTGGCGGCGCGCAGCACCGAAACGAGCGACGAAATCGCCGCGCGGATGGCCATCGCGCAAGACGAGCTCTCGCACATCCACGCCTTCGAATACGCCGTCATCAACCATCACGCGCCCGACGGGCCCGGAGAGAGGCTCCCGGCAGTCGACGACATCGAGGCGATCGTTCGCGCCGAACGCCTCCGCATCACCCACTACCGCGACTCCGACTTCAAGGATATCACCAACTCATGAGCGACCCCGTTTTCGGAGACCTCGACGGTCTCTTGACCCATGTCGATTCCAAGTTCACGCTGGTCAACGTCGTGACGAAGCGCGCTAAACAATTGAACAACGGCGCGCCCGCGCTCACGCCGAATTCGAATCCGAACAAACCCGTCTCGACGGCGTTCGCCGAAGTCGCCGCCGGAAAAATTCCGTACAAGCGCGTTCGCGAAGGGATCAAGTAGCCGGGCGGCGTCATTCTCCGATCAGGAGGGAAGTGAAACATGTGCGGCATCGTAGGCTATGTTGGGGGGAAGGACTCCGTACCCATCATCCTCGATTCGCTGCGGCGGCTCGAGTATCGCGGGTACGACAGCGCGGGGATCGCCGTGATCGACGCGCACGGGACCTTGAGCGGGACGAAAGCCGAGGGCAAACTCTCCCGACTCGCGGAGCGGCTTCGGACGGAACCGCTCAGCGGATCGACCGGGCTCGGGCATACGCGCTGGGCGACGCACGGCCGTCCCTCCGACGTGAACGCCCATCCGCATCTGGACTGTCACGGGAAGATCGCCGTGATCCACAACGGCATCATCGAGAATTATGCGCCGTTGCGCGCGGGTTTGATCGAGCGCGGCCATACGTTCCGCAGCGAGACCGATACCGAAGTCCTGGCGCATCTGTTGGAGGAGCACGATGACGGCGACATCGTCGCCGCCGTCCGCCGGACGCTGCCCCTCGTCCGCGGCGCCTACGCGCTCGGCGTCCTCTCCTCCGACTCGCCGGACCGCCTGGTGTTCGCGCGTAACGGCGCGAGCCCGCTCGTCATCGGCATCGGAGAGCGCGAGATGTTCGTCGCCTCCGACACGCCCGCGATCTTGCAGTACACGCGCAAGCAGATCGTGTTGCGGGAACGCGAGATGGCCGTGGTCGACCGGGACGGTTACCGCCTGACCGATTTCGACGGCAACCACATCGAACGCGAAGTGCAGCAGATCATGTGGGATGCGACCTCGGCGGAAAAGGGCGGCTTCAAGCATTACATGCTCAAGGAGATGTTCGTCCAGCCGAGCGTCGTCAAGGAGACGCTCGCCGGGCGCATCGACGAGTCGAACGACGCCCAGCTCGCGACCGAACTCAAGCTCGACGAGGGCCTCCTACGGGCGATGACCAAGATCTCCGTGACGGGCTGCGGCACGGCCTATCATGCCGGGATGGTCGGCATGTTCTTGTTGCGCTCGCTCTGCAAGCTGCCGGTCGAAATGGAGCTGGCGAGCGAGTTCCGCTACGGCGACCGCGTTCTCGATCCGCGCACGCTGACGATCGCGATGTCGCAATCCGGCGAGACGGCCGATACGATCGAGGCGGTGAAGATCGCGCTGGACGCGGGTTCCCCGGTCCTCGGCATCTGCAACGTCTTGGGCTCGCATCTGACACGGCTCGCCGACGGCACGCTCTACACGCGCGGCGGCCCCGAGATCGGCGTGGCCGCGACGAAGACGTACGTCTCGCAGACGATTGCGATGGTGCTTTTCGCGCTCTATCTCGCGCGCGTGCGCCGCTCGACCCCCGCCTCACGCCTACGCGAGATCGCGGAGTCGACGAAGCTCCTCCCGGCGGCGATCGATCTCGTGCTGAACACGTCCGACGAGATCGCGAAGGTCGCGCGCAGGATCCGCAAGGCGCGCAGCGTGCTCTTCCTCGGGCGCTACGTGAATTATCCGACCGCGCTCGAGGGCGCGCTCAAGCTCAAGGAGATCTCGTACATCCACGCCGAGGGCTACGCGGCGGGAGAGATGAAGCACGGGCCGATCGCCCTCTTGGATTCGAAGGTCCCCGTCGTCGGGATCGTGACCGACGGGCGCGTCCGGGAGAAGATGCTCTCGAATCTGGCCGAGGCGAAAGCTCGCGAAGCGAGGCTGATCGTGATCGCGAACTACGGCGACGAAGAGGCGGCGGAATTGGCGGACCACGTCCTGTGGGTGCCCAAGGTCGACGAACTGCTCTCGCCGATCGTGAACATCGTCCCGCTGCAACTGCTCGCGTACCACATCGCCGACATCGAAGGCAAGGACGTCGACCAGCCGCGCAATCTCGCAAAGACGGTCACCGTTGAATAGCCCGCGCGCCGACGGACGAGCCATCGACGCGCTGCGCCCCGTCACGATCGAGACCGGCATCCTCGCGTTTGCCGAAGGGAGCGCGCTGATCTCCGTGGGGAACACGAAGGTGCTCTGCGCCGCGACGATCGAGTCGAAGGTGCCCCCGTGGATGCGCGGGCGCGGGACCGGCTGGGTCACCGCCGAGTACGCGATGTTGCCGCGCGCGACCCAAGAGCGCACGCAGCGCGAAGCGACGCGCGGGAAGCTCGGCGGCCGCACGCACGAGATCCAGCGGCTCATCGGGCGCTCGCTGCGCGCCGTGACGGACCTCGCGATGCTGGGGGAGCGGAGCGTCGTAGTCGATTGCGACGTGCTGCAGGCGGACGGCGGGACGCGGACCGCTTCGATCACAGGGGCCTACGTCGCACTCCACCTGGCGCTCCGGCACGCGTTCGATTGCGGCGGGAGCCGCTGGCCGCTGCGCGGGCAGATCGCGGCGACGAGCGTCGGCTTCGTGGACGGCGTCGCACGACTCGACCTCGCCTACGAGGAAGATAGCCGTGCGGAGGTCGATATGAACGTTGCCATGACCGATGCCGGAGCTTTCGTGGAAATCCAAGGCACCGCCGAAGCGAAGCCGTTCGACCGCGCCGCGCTCGATGCGATGCTGGCGCTCGCGCAGGGCGGAATCGAGCAACTGTTCGAGCATCAGCGGCGGGCGATCGCCCTCGCTACCCCGCTCGCCGGCGCGAATGCCCGCTGACGCCGCGCGCCTGAGGGCGCTCCACGCGACCGTCTCCGGCTTCTACGTGCGCGACCGGAGGCTGCTCCGCGCGCAACGCGATCTCGGCAAACTGCTCGAGCGCGGCAAGCCGATCTCCGAACGCACGGCGCGGCGCTACCTCGCCGCGGTCGAGCGCTATTTCTCCGGCTTTTCGAGCGAGGCGCAGACGCAGCTCGCGAAGCTCGAGCGGCGTTTGGCCCAGGTCAGCCAGCTCCAATACAATCTCACGGCGGAGCGCGGCGTCGCCGTCAAGCGCGTCGCCGCGACGCAAGGCGTCCTCTCGACGATCGCTGAACTTCGCGGCGGATGAACGTCCTCGAGAGCATCGGGCGACGCACGCTCGTTCTGCTCGAATACGCAGGTGGAATCGCCAATCTGTCGGCCGAAGCCGGCGCCTACATCGCCCGGCTCCGAGTCCGCGTCGCCGAAACGCTCTCGCAAGCGTACTTGCTCGGCGTTCAATCGACGCCGATCGTCTTGATGACGTCCTTGTTCACCGGAATGGTGTTCTCGCTGGAATCGGCGCTCCAGGCCGTGCAGTTCGGGGTCCCGACACTCGTCGGGGTCGCCGTCGCCTACACGGCCGCTCGCGAGCTCGGTCCCATGCTCACGGCGGTCGTCGTGGCCGGACGCTGCGGGGCCGCCATCGCTGCGGAACTCGGCTCGATGGTCGTCACGGAGCAAGTCGAGGCGCTCGAAGCGCTCGGCCTGGCCCCGACGCGCATGCTCGTCGTCCCGCGCCTGTTGGCGCTGTTGATCACGCTGCCCATTCTGACCGTGTTCGCCGAGATCGTCTTCGTGGCCGGCGGCATGGCGCTCGCCTACTCCGTCGCGCACATTCCCTACGCGACGTTCATGGACGGCGTGCACCAAGGCATCGACATGTCCGACGTGCTCAAGGGATTGCTCAAGACGTTCGTGTTCGCCGCGATCGTCGTCCTGGTCGGGGCCTACCAGGGCTTCCGCACGCGCGGCGGCGCGGCGGGCGTCGGCAAGGCGACGACGGGCGCCGTCGTCATCTCGATCATCCTGATCTTCGTGACGAACTTCGTGATGTCGTTCTTCCTGTTCGAGCCCCAGTAGTGAAGATCGCGCGGCTCGAAAACGTCTCGGTCCGGTTCGGCACGAAGGTCGTCCTGGAGAACCTGTCGTTGGAGATCGAGCAAGGCGCGATCACCTGCTTGATCGGCCTCTCCGGGTCGGGGAAGTCCACGATCCTGCGGCTGCTGAACGGGCTGCGCCGCCCGGATAGCGGGCACGCCTACGTCAAGGGCGTGGACGTCTGCCACATTCGGCAGCGCGACCTCATCGACTTGCGCCAGACGATCGGCTTCGCGTTCCAGTTCGCGGCGCTCTTCGACAGCCTGACGGTCGCCGAGAACGTCGCGCTCCCGCTGATCGAGCATACGAAGATGCCCCGGCGCGAGATCGACCGGGTCGTCATGCAAACGCTCGATACCGTGGGGCTGGAGCAGGTGGCGGACCGGATGCCGGCCGAGCTGTCCGGCGGAATGCTGAAACGGGCCGGCTTCGCGCGTGCGATCGTGACGAACCCGGATCTCGTCCTGTACGACGAGCCGACGACGGGCCTCGACCCGATCATCACGCACCTGCTGACGGATACGATCAAGCGACTGCGTAAGAAGCTCAACGGCACCGCCGTCGTGGTCTCGCACGATCTCGACAGCATCTACGCAATGGCGGATTACATCGCGATGCTCTTCGAGGGAGCGATCATCGAGTACGGAACCGTCGAACAAGTGCGGTACTCGGAGAACCCGATCGTGCAACAGTTCTTGCAAGGGAGCGAAGTTGGGCCCATACCCATCTAGGGCGCGCCGCGCACGCCGGCCGGCGGGGGCAGCCTTGCGATGAACCGCCAAGCGTGGGTCGGCTTGTTCACCGTACTGGGGACGGTCGCGCTCCTCGGGATCTACTGGATTCTCGCGGGCCTCGGAACTCGTTCGTCCGGCTACAATACGGGGATCCGCTTCGACTCGGCGGCCGGGCTGCGCCCCGGCTCCCGCGTCTTCATGAGCGGCGTCCCGATCGGCATCATCGACAAGATCGTGCTGGAGTCGGATTATAGCGCCGACGTGATCCTCGCCGTGAACGCGCACGACGAGATCCCGCGCGATTCCAAATTCGTGATCCAGGCACCGCTCACCGGGGACCCGACCCTCGTCATCGTTCCGCCGCGCCTCAAGGGGGCGACGCCGGAACAGCTCGCGGCGCTCCCCGTTCTTCCGCACGAGGTCCGTCCCTACGCGGAACAGCCGAAGGGCACGAACCCGGTGACGGTCGGCGAGTTGCTGGAGGCGGGGCAGGGCGAGATCCGGCGGCTCGACACCGTGCTCGCCCAGCTCGAAGCGTCCACTCCCGAATTGCTGCGCTCTCTGCAATCGACGCTCGACAACTCGAACGCGGCGAGCCGCACGGCGAATGCGGCGATGGCTCGCCTTTCGACTCAGCTGGGGACGCTCGCCGACCGCGCGGGGAACAACGTCATCCAGCTGACCGATACGCTCAACGCGACGGCAAGCCGGGATTCCGGACGGATCGATTCGCTGTTGGTCTCGCTCAACAAGACCGCGGTCGCACTCAACGATACGGTCGAGTCGTTCAAGAGCGTCGCCGGCGACAAGCGGGTCCACCAGAACATCGTCGAGACGACCAACTCGATCGCTGCGACGACGAAGACGATCGCCGAGATCACGACCGACCTGCGGCAGATAACGGGCAATCCGCAGACGCAGGCGCAATTGCGCGACACCGTCGCGCGGCTCGACGCGACGGCTCAAAAACTCGATTCGCTGATCGGTGTCTTGGGGGGAAGGAGCAGCGTCTACGGCGTCGATGCGAATGCCACGCCGGCCCCGTACGACCCGAACGCGCGCACGTATCCGCAGCCCGGGCCGGCCGTCACACCGGGCCGCTGGAGCGTGCCGCCGCAATCCGGAGTGTACCAGACGCCGCAACCCATCGCCTTCGGGACGCCGGTCCCCGCGCAACCGCCGCTCGACAAGCTCGGCGATCTGGCGAAGAGCCTCGCGCAATTGCAGATTCGCATCAGCTTGCTCGCGCCGGAGCGTGCGGGTTCCGCGAACACCGGCTCCGGTTCGCCGTTGCTGACCTCCGACCGGGGGCCGCAGAGCGACGTGAACGTCATGTTCCTGCCGCGCGGCAGGACGAGCGTCCTCGCCGGCGTCAACGATCTCGGCGCGCAGACGACCTACAATTTCTCGGCGCTCACGACGGCGGGGAAGTTCAGGTACGGCGGCGGCGTGTTGTACTCGCAACTCGGCGTGCTCGGGAAGGTGCAAGGGGATCGATTCGGCTTCGAAGGCCGTCTCTACGATTTGCGGCGCACGACGCTCGACGCGTACGGGAGGTTCATCGTCTCGCCGCAGGCGGAGTTCTTCGCGGGCGAGCGGGATCTGTTCCGCATCGACCGGCGGACCGTTTTCGGGATCCAGTTCCAGCTACCGTGATCCCTCTCGGGCAGGAAGCGCCCACTCGAACGTTCCCGTACGTCACCTACGCGCTGATCGTTGCAAACCTAGTTGCGTTCGCCTTCGAGTTCTCCGCGCCGAACCTCGAGGCGCTCGTCAACGATTACGCCGCGATTCCGTTCGACCTCACGCACGGAGTCCAGCTGCCGTATCCGAGCCCGCATCCCACGGCGTTGACGCTGCTTACGTCGCAGTTCTTGCACGGCGGCGTCCTGCATCTCGGCTTCAACATGCTCTTCTTGTACATCTTCGGCCCCGAGATCGAGGATGCGTGCGGGCACTTCGGCTACTTTGCGTTCTACCTCATTTGCGGTGCGCTCGCCGGCGTCGCGCAGACGCTCGTCGATCCGGGTAGCCATGTTCCGCAGATCGGCGCATCCGGCGCAATCGCGGGCGTGCTCGGTGCGTACGTCGTGACGTATCCGACGAACTCGATCGCTACGCTCGTGCCGCTCGGCTTCATTCCGCTGTTCCTGCGCCTCCCGGCCGTCGTCGTGATCGGCGTCTGGGCCGCGGCGCAGTTCGTGCACGGCTTCGGCGCGCTTGCGCCGCACGTCCTGAGCGAGCAGGGCGGCGGGACGGCGTACTTCGCGCACATCGGGGGCTTCGTCGCCGGCGCGCTCGGAATCGAGCTCTTTCGGGCTCGCAGGGTTCCGCCCCGTCGTTATCGCTATTACAACTAGATGACACAAGCTAAGGCACGCGTCGGAATCCTCGGAGCGGGAGCGATGGGCACGCTTTTCGCCTACTTGCTAGCGGACACGCACGATGTGACGCTCGTCGATATCCGCGGCGATCTCGCGGAGACGATTTCGGCGCAGGGCGTCATCGTCGACGATCTGCCCCCGCGCGCCGTGCGCGCGACGTGCGATTCCGGGAAGGCCGTCGCCTCGCAGTTCCTGTTCGTGTTCGTGAAGGCGACCGATACGCTGCGCGCCGTGCGTCCATTCGCCGGCCAACTGAATCCCTCGACGCCGATCATCTCGCTGCAGAACGGCCTGGGGAACGAGGAAGCGATCAAGACCGCGCTCGGCGGGAGCGTCCCGCTCGTCCTCGGCGTGACGACCGAGGCGTGCGTCTCGACCGGGCACGGACGTTCGCATCGCCTCGGGATCGGAACGACGGTCCTCGGTTCGGCTGGGGCGTCCCCGGCGACGCTCCAAGCCGTCAGCGCGCTCCTCGGGAGCGTGGGGTTGGCGGCCCGGACGGTCTACGACATCCGCCCGCATCTCTGGGGAAAGTTGCTCGCGAACGCGGCGATCAATCCGATCGCGGCCTTGCTCGACAGCAAGAACGCCGTGATCCCCGCAACGCCGGACGCCGCGGAACTCGCCCGCGCGATCGCGTACGAAGGCGCGGCGGTCGCGAAGGCCCTGAAGATCAGCCTTCCGTTCACCGATGCGTGGGAGTACGTCAAGGGCGTGATCGCCTCGAGCGCCGACGGCCGCAACTCGATGACGATCGATCTCGCCTCCCGGCGCCGGACGGAGATCGATTACATCAACGGCGCGATCGTCGCGGCCGGCCGCCGGATGGGCGTGGCGACGCCGTACAACGAGTCGCTTTGGCGCATCGTGAAGGCGCGCGAAGAAGTCACGGGGGACTAGCACCCCGGCGCGAACAATAGGCGTCGCGAGGCCCGTCAAACGTTCGAGAAGTGGAAGCGGCGCGTCGCGCGCGCCGGAGGTGACCATGGCGAGCGTCTTCCTGACCGGCGGCAGCGGGTTCATCGGCTCGGCGTTTCTCTCGGCAGCGGTCGCGGCTGGCCACGAGGTCCGCGCGCTCGCGCGTTCGGCCGGCTCCGAAGCGCGCGTGCGCCGGCTTGGGGGCACTCCGGTGGCGGGCGACCTCGAAGATGCGGATGGTTCGTGGCGCGCCGTCGTTCACGACGCCGAGGCCGTCGTGCACCTCGCGCAGCCCCAGGCATTCGGGGGGCGCGTCACGACCGGGCGGGCGGAGCGCTACCGCGACCTCCGGCTACGCATGGATCGGAACCTGTTCGACGCCGTCGACCCCGCCCGCATCGGGCGCATCCTTTACGTCGGCGGCACGTCGTATTACGGGGATTGCGGCCGCGCCCTCGTCGATGAAGACGCGACGCCGCACCCGCAAGGTTGGGGGCCGTACGTCGCGCCGGCGATCGAAGCGCTACCCGGCTACCGCACGCGCGGACTTCCGATCGTCGAAGCGTTTCCCGGCTGGGTGTACGGGCCGTCGTCCTGGTTCGCGGAGTACTTCCTGACGCCGCTCGCAAGCGGTCGTCCCGTGACGGCGATTGCCGGCTCGAATCGGTACGTATCGCCGGTGCACGTCGACGACTGCGCGGCGGCGCTCGTCCACCTGATGGCGCGCGGAGTGGCGGGCCTGCGCTATTTCGTCGTCGATGACAAACCCGTGCCGAATTCGAAGCTCGCCGAAACGGCGGCTGCCGCGCTCGGCGTTCCGCTGAAATGGCGCCACGTCCCGAAGGCCGTCTTCCGGCTCCTGCTCGGCGCGGTGATCGCCGAGAGCGCGACGTACGAGAACCGGCTCTCGAACGCCCGCCTGCGCGCGACCGGGTTCGCGCCGCGTTATCGCAGCTGCGAAATCGGCGTCCCGGCGGCGGTCGCCGCCTTCAGAGCAGGTTTTGAGCCGATCCTCTGAGGAGCCGGCGCGCGGCGCGGCTAGCGCAGGCGCACGACGCCGGTCAACACGAGCAGCACGAACGAAATCGCGACCGAGATCGCGAGGGACGTCAGGCAGCCGGCCCGGCTGCTGAAGAAGAGGAACACGCCTCAGGCCAGGTTTGGTGCGAATCCGAGGTTGAACGGCGAACGGCCGACCGCGGCGACGAGCCGGCGCACGGCGCGATTGCTCAGCGTCGTGAGCGAACCGGCGAGCAACAGGGAACGGACTTCTTGGCGCGAGATCTTGATGCCGCCGCCCGGGACGAGCATCGCCGTCGAGCGTTCGATTTCCCGGAGCGTCGCGACCGCTAGCAGGATCGGCAAGATGCAGAAGAGCCGGATGAAGAACGCGCCGCGCGGGATCGTCGTGATGTAATCGAGCGAAAGGCGCAGATCTTCTTTCGCGACTGCGACGAGATCCATGAGCGCGAGGTGATTCTGGGCGAGGCGGTCGCCGCGCAAGATCGTTTCCTGGCTGCTCCCGCGGTCGCGCAGCAGCTCCTCCGGGACGAACGCCGCGTTCTCGTGCTCGATGTCCCAGGCGACGTCCTTGAGGATGTTGACGGTCTGCAACGCTTCGCCGAACGCCTCGCAATGCACGAGCAGGCGGCGGTACGTCGGCGAATTCACGAGCGGCGAGTGCGCGTGCCAGAGGTCGGTCAAGAGATGCCCGACCGTCCCCGCCACGAAATAGCAGTACCGCCGGTACTGCTCCATCGTTTGGATGCGGATCCCCGCCGGAAACCGGCCGACGAATTCGGCCATCCCGCCGGCGAGTTCGCGCGTCCAACGCGCCACGATCTTCGCGCTCGGCGCCGGGAGGCTTCGCCACAGGCGAAAGACCCGGTCCGTTCCCGCGAGCAGCGCGAGATACGCGTCGTCGGCACGGACGTCTCGCGCTTCGGCGGCGAACGTAGCGGCGAGCGCCGGATCGTCGAAACAGGCGCAGAACCGGTGCAGCAATGCTTGCCGCCGGGCGGCTGGGAGCGAGCCGTCGTCTTCGACGGTGTCGGCGATCCGGCAGAGCAGATAGCCCGTCAGGACGGCTTGGCCCAAGGCGCCGGGCAGCAGCCTGATGCCGATCGCGAACGTGCGCGAGACCTGCCCGATGATCCCCGTGGCGAAAGCCAGGTCGCCCGCCGCGCCGTCGACGTTCATCTGCACGGGGCAGGTTTGCCCCTCGCCTGCCGGGGGTCCTGGTTACGGCGCATGCTGGACGCGCTGCGTTTTGACGATAACCTCGACATGGTCGAATACGGCAGCCTGCTTTCGAGCAACGGCTTCCAACTGGGTGGGTTTCACGGGCCGGTCTGGGTGCCCGTCGTCGCCGGCCTCGTTGGGCTCGTCCTCGTGTGGCAAATCCTCGGGTCTCTGCTCAGGCCCAACAACCGCTAACCCCGTCAACGGTCGTCGCGATCGTCGCGCGGATGTGCCTCGTCGTAGGCGCGCCGCATGTGTTCGAGCGAGACGTTCGTGTAGATCTGCGTCGTGGCGAGGCTCTCGTGACCGAGGAGTTCCTTGATCGTCATGAGATCGGCGCCGTTCTCGAGCAGATGCGTCGCGAACGAATGCCGCATGACGTGCGGCGTCGCGTGCTGCGCGATGCCGCTCAGGTCCGCGTACAGACGGAACGTTTTCCCCGCCTGGTTCGCACTGAGGCGCGTCGCGCGGTCGCTCAAGAAAACGGCATTGGACGAGGAGCGCGGCCGGACGCCGAGGTACGCCTCGAGCGCAGAGGCGGCGGCGTGATTGAACAGGACCAGGCGCTCTTTGTTCCCCTTGCCGATGACGCGCATCGTGCGCCGTTCCAGATCGACGTCGCCGAGGTCCAGGCCGACGAGTTCGGCCCGCCGGATCCCCGAGGCGTAGAGCAGTTCGAGCATCGCGACGTCCCGCAGGCGCAGCCGGTCGGGGCGCCCGGCGATCCGCGTCCGGAGGAGCTTGGCGACCTCGTTTTCGGCGAGCACCTTGGGAAGGCGCTTTTCCGGCTTCGGCGGTGCAACGTCGAGGGCGGGATTATCGGGTCGGCGGCCCTCGCGCCGCTGCAAGCCGAAATAGGCGCGCAGCGCGAAGACCTTACGGCGGACGGCCACGGCTTTGTACTTGCGCGGGCCCATCAAGTCCATGACGAATCGGCGGATGTCCGTCGGCGAGGCCTGGCCGACGCGCCGCGTCGCATCCTCGGCCCGTTCGCCGGCGCCGAGAAAACGTGCGAACGATTCGACGTCGCGCGCGTACTCCTCGGCGGTGCGCCCCGAGAGACCGCGTTCGAGGTTCAAGTACGCCATGAAGTCGCCGAGGCCGGGGTCGGCCGGAACGTAGCCGCTCATGCCGCTCGCCGGCGCTTCGTGCCGCTTCCCCGGCGCCGCGTGCAAGGGTGCCAAATCATAGTTTGAGTGCTTCTCGCTCTGAACCCGGGGAGTCCTCCTGCCGATAAACCTCCCAGACGGTATCGCCCTCGCCGGCGAACTCGCGCGTCGTTAGGAGAATCCGTGCAAGGGACAGTTGAAAGAGCTCCGTCGGTTCTGTACGGGCAACGTTCGCGGGTGATTCCAGGGGCGGCCCCCGGCTCCGTGCAGTTCGGTTCGGAGCCGGTGACGTTATCGGCCGAGGATTTTTGCCGTCACACGTTGATTCTCGGGTCGTCGGGCTCCGGCAAGACGACCCGGGCGTTCAACCCGATCTTGTTGGATGCGCTCAAGACCTTCGATGCGGGCGGGCTCGTTCTCGCCGCCAAGCCGGAGGGCGTCCGGGAAGCCGTCGAGATCTGCCGCCGCGCGAACCGCGAGTTCGTCCTCGTGCAGCCCGGGACGGACGCCGGAATCGACCTGTTCACGGGCAGCCCCGACGTCGACTCGATGTACCTGCGGGACCTGTTCGGGCGCGCCGGGCCGGAGATGAAGCCGTGGATCGACGCGGCGGTCGCGCGCATGAAGAACGCGTTCATCATGCTCAATACGGCGGGTCCGCAGTACTACACGTTCGACAACCTCGCGCGCTACCTATTCGACGATTCCTACGCGAACGATCTGCGCATCTACTCGCTCACGAAGCTGCGCCAGGTCCGCGAGGATTCGTCGGAGGCCTGGACGATCCGCGAATCCGTCGACTACGAGGATAAGCGCTACCGAAACTTTCCGGAGCAGACGAAAGCCTCGATCACCTTCGCGTGCGCGCAACTCCTCGATCCGCTACGCGAGTTCTATATCGTCAAGACGTTCGCGAAGCCGAAGCATTTCATCTCGATCAACGAAGTCTTCAACGGCCTGGTGATCATCTTACACGTGCCGCGCATCCGCTACGAGCGGGCCGCGCAAGCGATCTACACGCTCGCGAAGCGCCGCTTCTTCAGCGCGGTCGAAAACCGCCGCGGCGACCCGATGCTCGATCAGGACCGCCTCGTGATCTTCGGCGCCGACGAGTACCAGTTGTGCATCTCGGAGACCGACGTGGCGTCGCTCGGGATCGTGCGTTCGAGCAGATGCTCCGTCCTGGCGGCGACCCAGGGCATTTCCTCGCTCCTCTCCGTACTCGAAAAGGATCTCGTCGCGACCGCGGTCCAGAACTTCTCTCAGAAGATTCTCTTCAAGACCGACGACATCCCGACGCTCCACGCCTTCAATGAGGTCTTGAGTTTCCGCGACGGCTCGCGCTCGATTTCTGCCAAATCGGTCTTCGAAATGAACCGGAACCAAGCGCTTTGCCACATCACAGCCGGGGACAGGACGATCGACGAAGTCCTTACGATGGAGCCGCTCTTCATCGACTGACGAACGGCGACGCCCGCCCGCAGGGGCCGCGCCGGAGGCGCGGAAGGTTGCGGCCGGTTGCCTTCTTCATTCGTTTTCTCTCGACCGGAGGTAGGTGCGTGAACTGTCCGACTTGCCAATCCCAAATCGCCGACGGAGCGCGCTTCTGCGCCTCGTGCGGCGCGCCGGCGCCGCAACAAACGCAGGTCGGCTCGTATACCGAGCCGGTCCCCGAAACCAGCAATCCGAAGGATCCGATCGTTCTCGGCGACATGTCGATCAAGATCGAGGGCGAGCTCGTCCCGGTCGTCGACGTCGAGCTCGGCCGGCAGCAGACGATCTATTTCGAACATCACATCTTGCTCTGGAAGCAGCCGAACGTCACGCTCGGCTTCATGAACCTCAAGAACGCTGGGAAGCGCTTCTTCGCGGGCTTGCAGATCTTCATTTCGACGGCTCAGGGGCCCGGGAACATCTCGTTCTCGCGCGAGGCACCGGGACAAATCGTCGCGTTGCGCCTGCGCCCCGGCCAGTCGGTCGACGTGCGCGAGCATCAGTTCCTGCTCGCCTCGAGCAACGTCAACTACGATTTCTACTGGCAGCAGGGCCTCGCGAACATCATGTTCTCGCGGGCGGGCCTGTTCATCGACCGCTTCTCGGCGCAGGGCGGCGAAGGCGTCGTCCTCCTGCACGGGTACGGCAACGTGTTCGAGAAGAATCTGGCCCCCGGCGAGCAGATCGACGTCGAACCGGGCGCCTGGCTCTGGAAGGACAGCAACGTCCGCATGGACACGATCTCCGTCCTCCAATCGGGCGGCGGCGGCGGCTTCCTCGGCGCGCTCGGCGCGCTGGTCGGCGGCGCGTCGATCATGATGAACCGGCTGACCGGCCCCGGCCGCGTAGGCTTCCAATCGATGACCTATCACGAACCGGCCGCGGAAGGCGCGCAGCAAGCCGGCGGTCAGAGCAACGTCGGGAACGTCTTGGGCTCGCTCTTCAACCCGAAGCAGTAGTTCCGCTCATCCCGCGGCGAGGGCGGCAAGTCTGCGGACGGTGTTCCAGTTGCGGCCGGTGCCGCGAACGCCGAGCGTCTTCTCGAGCAGCACGTGCGTGAGACGTGAGGCGCCGATTCCGTCCGGGTAGACGATGTATGCATGCTTGCCCTCGCCGCGAACGATCTCGCGACCCTGCACCGCTCCCTGCAAAGCCTCGAGCCGCCCGGCTTGCGGCGCATCTTTGAGGAGCACCAGCTGGAGGCGGCTCGGATCGGACTCGGATTCGGCGCGGAACGGGTTGGCGGCGATCAGTTGCTCCCATTCCCGCTGCGTCCGCACGAACGCATCGGTACGAAGGCCGAGCCGCTTCTCCGCCTCTTCTTCAAGCAGACGTTCGAGGCGGGCGCCGCAACGTTCGCCGGCGCGAAAAACGAGGTTCCCGCTCTGGATCAGCGAGCGCGGCTCGCGGAAACCTGCGCCGGAGAGCATATCCCGCAGCGCCGCCATCCCGACGTTCGCGTGCCCGCCGACGTTGACGCTTCGCAAGAGCGCAACGTAGACCGTCACGGGAGGCTATGAAGCGTAGCTGAGGTTGACGCTGAAGCCGGCGGCCTCGGCGCGTTCGACGACGGCGAGGACGTTCTCGATCTCCTCGTCGACGCTGACGATCTCGGGCGCCGAGATCCCGACAGGTGAAGCGTGCTCCCAGAGTACGCGACGCGCGGTCTGGAGCGCAGAGCGCAGGCGCTGCGGGGTCACTTCCAGGACGGACCAATCGTCGTTCGAGACCGGCGGAACGATCCGCCAGCCGTGCCCGGCGAACTCTTCTTCATCGACGAACGCGTTCGGGATCGCCGCCAAGACGTCGAGCGATTCCCGGTCGACGGCGCGCAACGGGAGATCCATATCGGACAGCCGCACGACGTAACGAAAGAAGGGCATGCTCCCGACGCTGTAGGTTCCGGCCGGCGAACCCACGCTGACATGAATCATTACTCCGACGTTCGTGCGGCCGGGCGGCCTCCCTCTTCACTCTTCTCTCGCTGAGAGAGCCTAGCCGCGCTTACCCCGGCGCGGCTACCTCAGCGGTCGAGCGCGAACGGGATATCGAGTTCAGATGCGAGCCGCTCGAGACCGGTCCAAACTTTCACGTGGATCGGAACGCCGTTCGCGCGGTTCGCGAGGGTCTTCTCGTATTCGATCTCGCCGGCGACGTAGATGCGGTCCTGGCCCGGAGCCTTCTCCGAATCCTTGAACTCGCGCAGTTCGCGGTCCATATCCCGTTTGAAGGCGTCGAGCTCGCGGAAGCCGTCGACTTTGATCGCTCCGAAGAAATGCGAGATCTTTCCCTTTTGCGGCCCGTCCGACGGCAGCGGGAGATCCGTGCCGAACGCGCCGCCGGAGAGCACGCCGCACAGCACGTCGGCGAGCAAACCGAGGCCGTAGCCCTTGTGCCCGCTATTCTCGATGCCGTAGCCGCCGAGCGGGAGCAGCGCGCCCCTCATCGCCGCAGCCGGATCGAGCGTCTCGTTTCCGTGCTCGTCGATCGCCCAGCCGGGGTTGAGCGGCTTGGACTTGCGCTGGTAGACCTCGAGCTTCCCGCGCGGCACCGTCGTCGTCGCGAAGTCGAGGACGAACGCGGGCTCCTTATTCGTTGGGATCGCGTAGGCGAACGGGTTCGTTCCGAGCATGATCGCCTTGCCGTATGTGGGCGCGCCGTAGCGCACGGAATTCGTCGACGAAATGCCGATGAGCCCGTGCTCGAGCGCGAGCATCGCGTAGTAACCCGCGATGCCGTAGTGATTCGAGTTGCACACCGTGCCGAACGCGACGCCCGCCGATTTCGCCTTTTCGATCACCGCGTCCATCGCGCGCCGTCCGGCGGGGTGTCCGAGCCCGTTGTCCGCATCCAGCGCGATCGACGTCGCCGTTTCGCGCAGAACCTTGACCGCGGGTTTCGGGTTCATCATTCCGTTGCGCAATCGGCTCACGTAGTACGAGTCGAGCCTGGCGAGCCCGTGCGATTCGACGCCGCGCAAATCCGCCGCGACGAGCACGTCCGCGACGATTGCCGCGTCGGCCGGCGCGACGCCGCATTTCGAGAGGACGTCCGTCACGAACGCTTTGAGCTTCGGTTCCGTCGAGAGGCGGTATTCGCTGGTTACGATATCGGACACGGTTCCTCCAAGGATCTTTCAGCTACGCTCGTTCGCACTTCCGCCCTGCGTTCGGACAACCTTTGCGGAGGAAGCAGCCGTTCTACAGCGTCTCGACACGCGCTCCGTGGCTCGCGATCGCAAGCCGGCGCACGTCGCTGTCGATGCCCTCGCGTGCGAACGCGTCGCGCATCGCGCGACCGATCGATTCGTCGTTCGCGTTGACGAGCGCGAGCACGCTCGGCCCGGCACCCGAGAGCGTGATCGAAAGCAAGCCGGGCAAATCGAAAGCGAGCATCGCCTCGAAGCCCGGCACGAGCGGCATCCGGTACGGCTGGTGGATGCGGTCCCGCGTCGCCTCGCGCAGGCCCGAAAACGTCCCGCTCGCGAGCGATGCCGCGAGGAGCGCCGCGCGCTGCACGTTGAACACCACGTCGGCGCGCGCGTACGTCGCCGGGAGGAGGGCGCGCGCCGCGGCGGTCGGGAGCACGATCTGCGGCGTGACGACGACGGCTCGCAAGCCCGGCGGCGGCTCGAAGCGAAGATATTGCGGCGGCGAGCCGTCCGGTTGGGCTGCGACGACGACGCCGCCGAGCAACGCCGGCAGCGCGTTGTCCGGGTGCCCTTCGAGCGTGCAGACCATCTGCGCGAGCACCGCGGGGGTCGGACGGTCCACGGCGAGTTCGGCTCCGATCATCACGCCGAGGACGGCTCCGGCTGCGCTCGCGCCGAGCCCTTTGCCGAGCGGTATGTCGTTTTGGAGCTGGAGCGAGACGTTCGGCCGCGCGCCCGGGCCGAGGACGAGCTCGATCCCGCGCAGGACCTCCGATTCGAAACCAGGGTTCGTCGGTCGCGCCGCGCCGCCGTCGATCGTGAAGCTGAACGTCTCGGCGGGCCGGACGCTCGCCCGGACGTCGAGGTCGAGCGCAAGGCCGATCGCATCGAACCCGGGGCCGAGATTCGCGCTCGAGGCCGGGACGCTGACGCTGAATGCGCTACGCATGGGCGGCAGCCGAGCGCTCGAGCAGCGCGTGCAGGGCGCCGTCGTCGGGCACGTCGACGATGTGGTTCGCGTACTTCGCGCCGGAGGCGTGATAGCGCGCCGCGTACGCGCCGTCCTTGAGGACGTGCCCGGTCAACACGAGGACGACGTCGTCGTCCGCGCCGATCGTCCCGGCCTCGCGCAGCCGCCGCAGCCCGGCGAGCGAGGCCGCGGAGGCCGGCTCGCACCCGACGCCGTCGCGGCCGATCACGGCCCGCGCATCCGCGATCTCGTCGTCGCTCACGTCGAGCACGCCGCCGCCGCTCGCGCGGACTTCCGCGAGCGCTTTCTTCCACGAGGCCGGAGCGCCGATCTTGATCGCGGTCGCGGTCGTTTCGGCGCGGACCGGGACGAGCGGCTCGCCCGTCCGGAAGGCGCGCGCGAACGGCGCGGCGCCCGCCGCTTGCACGACGCCGAGGCGCGGGACGCGATCGATCAGGCCGAGCGCGTGGGCTTCGCGCAGCCCCTTCCCGAACGCGCTCGTGTTTCCGAGGTTTCCGCCCGGGAGCACGATCCAATCGGGAGCGCGCCAATCGCGCGCCTCGAGGAGCGCGAACGCGGCGCACTTCTGCCCTTCGACGCGGTAGGGGTTGACGCTGTTCACGATCGCGACCCGGGCAGGATCGAGCGAGCGCACGACTTCGAGGGCGCGATCGAAATCGCCGTCGATCGTCGCTACGGTCGCGCCGTAATCGAGCGTTTGCGCCATCTTCGCTTCGCTCACGCCGACCCGCGGCACGAGGACGATCGCGGCGAGCCCGGCACGGGCGGAGTAGGCCGCCATCGAGGCGGCCGTGTTCCCCGTGCTCGCGCAGACGGCGAGGCGCGCGCCGCGTTCCTTCGCGCGCGAGATCGCGACCGTCATCCCCGCGTCCTTGAAGCTGGCGGTCGGATTCATGCCGAGGTGCAGGTAGGCGACCCGGCGGACGCCGCCGTAATCGGCGCCGTCGCGCGCGCCGAACAGCGGAATCGCATTCTCGCGCAGCGTCACCACGGAACCCGCCGCCACCGGCGGGAGCACTTCCCGAAAGCGCCACACGCCGCTGAGATCGAGCGGATCGTTCGAGCGGCGCCGCTCGCTCCAGCGCTCGCGCAAGAGCGGCCCCTCGTCCGCGGAGAACGATGGGCGGAAGGCGGCGAGCCCGCCGCAGGCTTCGCACGTGATGGCATCCTCGGCGAGCGAGGCGCCGCATTCGCTACAGACCAATTCCACGTTGAGGTTCTTTCTAGCGCGGGCGCGTGATGGCGCCGTCGGCCGCCGACGTCACGAGCGAGACGTACTTCGCCATCACGCCGCTCGTGTAGCGGGGAGCGGGGGCGGTCCAGACGGCGCGGCGCGCGGCGAGTTCGGCCTCGTCGAGCGCCACGTCGAGCCGGCGCTTCTCGATGTCGATCGTGATGACGTCGCCGTCCCGAACGAGCGCGATAGGGCCGCCGGCGGCGGCTTCCGGAGCCGCGTGCCCGATCATGAGGCCGCGCGTACCGCCGGAAAAGCGCCCGTCGGTCACGAGCGCGACCGACTCGCCGAGCCCGGCGCCCACGATCGCGCCGGTCACGCCGAGCATCTCGCGCATGCCGGGGCCGCCCTTCGGGCCCTCGTAGCGAATCACGACGACGTCGCCGGGCAAGATGCGCCCCTCCGAGACGGCGCTCATCGCATCTTCTTCCCGCTCGAAGATCCGCGCCGGACCCTGGTGGAACGAACGCTCGTGCCCGGCGATCTTCACGACCGCACCCTCGGGTGCGAGCGAGCCGCGCAGGATGACGAGGCCGCCGCTCGGCTTGAACGGCTGCGCCGCATGCGCGATCACGACCTGCCCCGGCGTCTCGACCGCATTCGCGGTCGCTTGCGCGAGCGACTGGCCCGTGACCGTCTGCGCGCCCGCGTGCACGAGGTTCGCCTCGACCATGCGCTTGGCGATCAACTGGATGCCGCCGGCACGATCGACGTCGAGCGCGACATATTTTCCGCCGGGTCGCAGATCGGCGATGATCGGCGTGCGCGCGCTGATGCGGTCGAAATCTTCGAGCTCGAGCGGGACGCCGGCTTCGCGCGCCATGGCGATCAGATGCAAGACGCTGTTCGTCGAGCCGCCCGTCCCGGCGGCCGCGGCGATGCCGTTCTCGAACGCTTCGCGCGTGAGCAGATCGCGCGGCAGGACGCCCCGCCGCAACAGGTCCATGACGAGCTTGCCGGCCTCGTAGCCGACTCGATCCTTGCGCGGATCGGTCGCGCCCGGGCTCGCGCTTCCGGCCGGGGAAATGCCGAGGAATTCGAAGACGGTGGCCATCGTGTTCGCGGTGTACTGCCCGCCGCAGGCGCCTGGGCCTGGGATCGCGTGCTCCTCGATCGCCTGCAGGCGCGCATCGTCGATCTTCCCGGCATTGCGCGCGCCGATCGCTTCGTAGATGTCGACGATCGTGAGATCTTCGCCGTCGAGTTTGCCGGGCGCGATCGAGCCGCCGTACACGATCAGCGACGGAACGTTCAGCCGGATCAAACCCATCGCCGCGCCGGGCGCCGTCTTGTCGCACGCGACGAGCGCGATCATCGCATCGAACATGTGGCCGCGCCCGACGAGTTCGATCGAGTCGGCGATCACCTCACGGCTGACGAGCGAGGCCTTCATCCCCTCGGTTCCCATCGTTACGCCGTCGGAGATCGCGATCGTGTTGAACTCCATCGGGGTTCCGCCCGCATCGCGAACGCCGCGCTTGACGTGCTCGGCGAGTTTGCGCAGATTCAGATTGCACGGCATCGTCTCGATCCACGTGTTCGCGATTCCGACGATCGGCTTGCGAAGGTCCTCGCTGCTGAATCCGACCGCCCGGTACATTGCGCGGGCGGCGGCGCGATCGCGCCCCTCGGTGATGACGGCGCTATGCGCCTTGATATCGTAGCTCACTTGGCACATTGCGAGCGCGGCGCTCGCCTGTCCTGCCGCGCCGGGCCGCTTCGCGCGGTGTTGGCGCCGTCAAAGGCTGAGCCGGTGCGCCTCGACTCGATCGGAGAGGCGCGCGTACCAGCGCACGAGCATCGCGTAACGCACGCAATCGAAGTAAACGAACGTCAGCAGAACCAGCGGGAGCGTTACGACGAGCGAGGCGGGGAGGCGCACCCACGCGACGACCGCCGCGAGATACGCGGCGCCGAGCGGGATCATCAAGAGCACGACGGAGCCCGTGCAGACGGCGAACGTCGAGAAGAACCGATCCTTCGTCATCTGGAACGAACGGCGGAACGCTTCGAAGTCTCCCCCGAGGACCGCGCCGATCGTCACCTGCGACCAGAGGACGGCGATGACGACGCCCGGGAGCACGAAGGCGAGGAGCCCGAGTTCGGTCGTTAGCGCGACAGCGGCGATCGAGCTGAGCATGACGGCGAACCGGCCCGGCGTCAGGCGGAACGACGGGTCCAGACGGCGGAGCGCGGAGGGCATGATGAAAAAAATCGAGACGAGCGCGAGGATCATCAACGAGCGGATGCCGTAGCTGTTGATCAACGCCGCGACCATCGCTTCGGGGGTCGCTTCCAGCGGGATCATAGCCCGCAGGCCGGTGCCGGTCGCGACGCCGCAGACGACGGCGAATGCGGCGTACACCTTCCAGCGCTCCTGCAGCAGCCGCAAGCCTTCTCCGAAGAGATCCAGGATCGAGCTGTCTTCCGACCAGCGGGCGGAAAACGTACCAAGCGCCATGGGAGGCCTCCCGATGAGTGACGTCTCCTCCGGTATATCGGCTCGAGAAGGGCCGCACTAAAGGGGGCGTGTATGGCCGCTTGCCTTGCCCGGCGGGGGATCGCCGGGCTGCAGGGAAACTCCCCGTACATGGAGACCGTCACGCCGCGTTCGAAACGGCGGCACACCGAGGTGCTGGAGCACTTGCTCGGGCGCATCGTTTCGGGGGAGCTTCGGCCGGGGACGATCCTGCCCACCGAGCCCGAGTTCGCGCATCAGCTCGGCGTTTCGCGAGCCGTCTTGCGCGAAGCGCTCAGCGCGCTCGCCGCGAAGGGCCTAGTCGAGTCGCGCCGGGGATCCGGCACGCGGGTCGCCCCCGCCGAAAGCTGGAACCAATTCGACGCCGCAATCCTCGACGCTCGGCGCAGAAGCGGCGCGATGGAGAGCGTCCTCGCGGACCTGATCGAAGCCCGGCTCATCGTCGAGTGCGAAGTCGCCGCACTCGCCGCGTTACGTTTGACGGAAGCCCACCGCCGCTCCCTGGATTTCGAGCTCGCGAAGATGCGCGACAACCTCGAACGCCCGGCGGTCTACGCCGCCGCAGACGCGGAGTTTCATCGCACCCTGCTGCTCGCCGCCGACAACGCGGTGCTGTTGCGCATGGTCGAACCGATCCGGACGCTGATCGCCTACGCCCAATCGCTGACCGACACGACCAGGCCCGAACAGCGCCGAGCGCTCGGCGAGCACGAGGCTATCGCGGACGCGATCGCGCGGCGGGATTCCGATACCGCGCGCCGGATCATGAAGCTCCACCTCATCAACACCGAGGATGACCTTCGTCGCATTCTGAAGGCACGTTGATTACTCCCGAACTCCTCTCCCGGCTCAGGGCGATCGTCCCCGACGCGCGAAGCGTCCTGACCGACCCCGAAGACCTGCTCGCGTACGGTTTCGACGGGACCTGGTACGAGTGCGCGCCCCTCGCCGTGGTCCTGCCGGAGACTGCGCAACAGGTCGCGCAACTCCACCGGCTCGCGACGAGCGAACGCATCCCGCTGACGCCGCGCGCGATGGGGAGCGGGCTCTCCGGCGGCTCGATTCCGCTCGGCGGAAGCATCGTCCTCAACGTCGTGCGCATGAATCGCATCCTCGAAATCGACGAGGCCAACCAGTGCGCCGTCGTCGAGCCGGGCGTGATCACAGCCGATCTGCAGCGCGCCGTCGAGGCGAAGGGGCTCTTCTATCCGCCCGATCCCTCGAGCCTGCGCCAATCCGCGCTCGGCGGGAACGTCGCGGAGAACGCAGGCGGCGCGCGCTGCCTAAAATACGGCGTGACGCGCGATTACGTCGCCGCGCTCGAGGTCGTGCTGCCGACGGGCGAGATCATCCGCACCGGCGGCAAGATGGTCAAGAACGTCACGGGATACGATCTGCGCGGGCTCTTTACCGGAGCCGAAGGGACGCTCGGGACGATCACGCAGATCACCGTCCGCCTCCTTTCGAAGCCGAAGTTTTCGGCGACCGCGACCGCCGCGTTCGCGCACATCGAGGATGCGGCGCGCGCCGTGACGGCGATCGTCGCAAGCGGGATCCTGCCCACGTCGATCGAGCTGATGGATCGCCTGACGATGGAGTGCGTCGAAGCGAGCACACCCTCGGGCTTACCGGTCGAAAGCGAAGCGCTGCTGCTCTTCGCCGTCGACGGCAACTACGAATCGATCGTCGCGAGCGAACTCGACGAGATCGCCGCGCTCGCGCGGACCGCCGGCGCGACGGACGTGTGCGTCGCGCGGTCGGCGGAGGAAAGCGCGCGCCTTTGGAACGCGCGCCGTTCGATTTCCCCCGCGCTCGCGCGGCGCCGCCCGAACAAGCTCGGCGAGGACGTCTCGGTCCCCCGTTCGGAGATCGTCGCGATGGTGCGCGCGATTCGTGAGATCTCCGCTCGGCACGACCTTCTCATTCCCGTCTTCGGGCATGCGGGCGACGGGAATCTCCACCCGAACATCTTGTGCGACCGGCGCGACGAGGCGGAGATGGCGCGCGTCCGCCTGGCCGCGCGCGAGATATTCGAAGCCGCCCTCGCGCTCGGCGGGACCCTCTCCGGAGAGCACGGGATCGGTTTGCTCAAGAAGCAGTTCCTCGAACTCGATCTCGGCCCCGACGTGCTCCGCTTGATGCGCCGCATCAAGGATGCGGTCGATCCGGCGGGGATCATGAACCCGGGGAAGATCTTCCCGGATCCGGGCGGAGCCGATGCGTTTCGCCTCTAAACTCCCGACGCGATGAGCGAACCCGGCGAACGCAAGCGCGGCTTCAGCGGAACCGACGTCCCCTCCGAAAGCGTCTACAATCAATGCGTCCGGTGCGGGCTCTGCCTTCCCACGTGCCCGACGTACCTCGAGACGCTCGTCGAGACGTCGAGTCCGCGCGGGCGCATCGCGCTGATCAAGGCGGTCGGCGAAGGGCGGCTCGATCTGTTGAGCCCCGGCTTCGTTCATCAGATGTCCGAATGCCTCGATTGCCGCGCCTGCGAAGCGGTCTGCCCTTCGGGCGTCGCCTACGGGCAACTCCTCGAAGCCGCGCGCACCCAGATCGAGCGGGCGCAGGCGCCCACGCAGCCGGCGGCCCGCAAACTCGCGCGCGGTTTTGCACTCGGCGCGCTGTTCCGCAATCTCGGCCTGATGCGCTTCGCGGCATGGTGGCTGCGCTTCTACCAGCGCTCCGGTCTACAGGCGTTCGCGCGCAACTCCGGGATCCTGCGGATGCTCCGTCTCGAGAAGCTCGAAGCGCTCGCGCCGCGCATTTCAGACCGCTTCTTCCTCCCGGACGGTCAACTTTGGAGAGCGACGACCCCGCAACGCAAGCTGACGGCGTTCATGCATGCCGGTTGCGTGATGCACGTGGCGTTCGCCGAGGTCGACGAAGCGACGGTGCGCGTCTTACGGCGCTCGGGGTGCGACGTCGTCGCGCCCGCAGACCAGGGGTGTTGCGGGGCGATCGCCGTGCACGCGGGGGATCTCGATCTCGGCCGCGAGCTGGCGAAACGGAACATTCTCGCGTTCGAACGCTCCGGGGCCGACGTCTACGCGATCAACGCGGCCGGCTGCGGTTCCTCGCTCAAGGAATACGGGCATCTCTTTGCCGAGGATCCGCGCTGGGGCCCGCGCGGGGCGGCCTTCTCCGCGAAGGTTCGGGACGTCACGGAACTGCTCGACGAGCTCGGGCTCGACCGGACGGGGCTCGGCCGCATCGATGCGGTCGTCACGTATCAAGAACCGTGCCACCTGGCGCACGCCCAGCGCATCGCGGGCGCTCCGCGCCGTCTGCTCGCACAAATCCCGGGCCTCGTCATGCGCGAAATGGAAGAGAGCTCGCTTTGCTGCGGCAGCGCAGGGATCTACAACGTCACGCAGCCCGAGATGGCCGAGGATCTCGGCGCGCGGAAGGTCCGCAACATCCTCGCCGTCGATCCCGCGCTCGTCGCAACCGCCAACCCGGGCTGCCAGCTGCAGATCTCGGCCGGCATCGTGAAGGCGGGGAAGACGATTCCCGTCAAGCACATCGTGCAACTCATCGACGAATCGTATGCGGCGGGAGCCCGCTCGAGCGCGCGCTAGCCTTCGAACTCCCGCCACTCCACGATCGCGCCGTTGCGGAACCAGACGAGCGCGCAACCCGCGTGCTCGACCCAACCGCCGCCTTCGGTCTGGATGCCGAAGCTGTAGAGTACCGCCGCGCGATCGCCCTCGACGATCGTTTCGCGCGGCCAGAAGCGCCAGCGCGGCCCATCCCGGAAGAAGCGCGTGAAGTGAGCGAGGATGTCTTGGCGCCCAACGAGCGGATCGCGCTTGGCCTCTCGGTAGGTTGCGCCCGGAGCGAAGTGCGCCACCGCGCGCAGCGCATCCCCCGAATCCCACGCGACGAAGAGCCCGTCGAGCGCTTCCCGGAGCGTCACGGCGCGCTCGGCTCGCCGCGGGCCGTCGATGCTGGGGCGGATGGATTCGAACCACCGCATGGAGGATTCAAAGTCCCCTGCCTTACCGCTTGGCTACGCCCCAACGTGGTTAAACTCGTCCTTTTTCATACCGGTAAACGCCGCGTGACCCGGTTCGTGAGGGCCCCGCTACCCTGGTTTGTACGGCAAGTTGCCCGGCGTCCCTACGCGGGATAGGGCCGCGCCTCCGGTTCTTCCACGGCCCTCGCGCCCCCTTGGAGCGCCTCACGCCAAGTTCACGCCTGGCGGCGGGCCGGCGAAGCGAGGGGGCGCTCGGCTCCGACCTCCGGCACCTTCGAATGGTCCATACTGCGGTCCCCCGAGAGGGGCGTCCTTGTTATGATCTCGGCATCGGCAGCGGAGTCCGGTCCTCCGTGACGCGGCCGAGGGAATCAGCGAAGTTCCGTCTCGAGGATCGTCTTTGCGGGGTTGAATGGAGTCGTGCCGATGGGCTCGTTGAAGAATGCGTCGCTGGTCGCGACGCTGCTGACCTTGTGCGCGTGCGGCGGCGGTTCATCGGGGCCATCCGCGCCCTCGATTCCGAATCTGCTGGCGGCGCCCGCCGGTGCGTCGACGCCGACTCCCGTTCAGACGAACCGGCCCGAGCCGAACCCAACCGGGATCGCATCTGCGACGCCGGCACCGAGCGCGAGCCCGAGCCCGGGCGCTCCAGGGACTCCGGGCCCGAGCCCCATCCCGTCCATGACGCCGAGTCAGGCGCCCACGCCGGCGTCCGGCGCGGTCGTCGATCTCACGTTTTCGCTCCCGCAGTTCGAATCGGCGAGCGCGTTTTCATGGCGCGTCTATCGGAACGGCGTCGCCGCTACGCCCCAGGCGAGCTCCTGCGCGGGCCTCTCCTGCTCCGCGACGCTCGCCGCGCCGGCGGGGGCGCAAACTTTCGGCATCGTCGTGACCGACGGATCCGGCTTCGTGCTCGACGACGGGACGGCGGCGCAAACGATCGTTCCCGGCACGAACGTGGTAACGGTGTCGCTCGACCCCGTCGCCGCGAGCGCGCGCCATCTTCTGAACGTGAACGGCGCGCAAGCCACGGGCGACGTGACGCTCTCCGAAGGGACGTTCTACGGCGGATACGTCACTTTGTTCAACCACCAAACGTCGCTCATCACATCGGATCCGACGGCGAACGTGCCGTTCGTGCTCTCCGGCACCGTCGACTTCATCGATACGAATGACGACCGCACCGTCGCGCCCGTCCTCACCGTGACCTCGCTCTACGGGCCGGGCGTCAGCAACTTGAGCGGACCGGGCTCGTCGTCGTTGTGGTTCTACTCCACCACGTTGAGCGGAGACGTCGGGGTGTCGATCAAGTGCAATCGTCCCGGCCAAACGCACCTCGCAACCGTCCAGAACGGCGCCGGCTCGGTGACCGGCTTCTCGTACAGCCCAACGAACTACCCGGTCCAGGGATCGGCGCTCGACTCGTTCCAGGTCACCTGCCTTTGACGGCGGATCGAAGACGGGCGGGCCGTCGCGGCCTATTGCCCGACGACGCTGCCGATCGAGCGCATCACGTTGGCCGGGCGCATCGCATCCGCGGCCGCCGTCGCCTCGAAGCCCGAATGCACCATGCAGTCCACGCACTTCGGGTTTCCGCTCGCGTGGCCGTACTTCTCCCACTCCGTCTCTTCGAGCAGCGCCTTGTACGACGGGGCGTAACCCTCACCGAGCAGATAGCAGGGCTTCTGCCAGCCGAAGAGGCTGTACGACGGCATGCCCCACGGCGTGCAATCGTATTCCTTTTCGCCCGTCAAGAAGTCGAGGAAGAACGGGCTTGCGTTGAACTGCCACTTCTTCTTCCCGGTCCTCCACGGCTCGAGCATCGCGCGGAAAAGTTGCGTCGTTTGCGCGCGGGCTAAGAAGTGATCTTGATCCGCCGCCTTCTCGTAGCGGTATCCCGGAGAGATCGTCATACCGTCGATGCGGAGGTCGTCCGTGAGGAAATCGAAGAACTCCCCGAACTCCTTCGGGTCGGCATTGTCGAAAATCGTCGTGTTCGTCGTGACGCGGAAGCCGCGCGCCTTCGCAGCGCGAATCGCCTTCACGGCGACGTCGAAGACTCCAGGTCGCGCGACGGCCGCATCGTGGACTTCCTTGGGGCCGTCGAGGTGGACGCTGAACGAGAAGTACGGCGAGGGATGGAACTTCATCAGGCTCTCTTCGAGCCGGATCGCGTTCGTGCAGAGGTAGACGAACTTCTTTCGCGCCACGAGGCCCGCGACGATCCGGTCGATCTGCGGATGCAGCAGCGGCTCGCCGCCGGGAATCGAGACGACGGGCGCGCCGCATTCCTCGGCGGCCGCGAAACACTGCTCGGGGGTGAGGTGCGCGCGCAGCACGTCGACCGGATGCTGGATCTTCCCGCAGCCCTTACACGCGAGGTTGCAACGGAACAGCGGTTCGAGCATCAGCACCAGCGGATAGCGCTTCTTCCCGGCGAGGCGTTGGCGGACCACGTACGAGCCGACGGCGGCGGCCTGTTTGAGCGAGATGGACAAGACGGACTCCCTACTGCGGGTCGAGCATGCCGCGTTCGCGGAACCACGCGACGGCTCCGGCCAGCGCGGGGTCGAGCGGACCGGGCGCGTAACCCAAGTCCCGTTCCGCCTTCGCGCTCAGGTAGAACATTCGCTGCCGGCTCATCCGCACGGCGTCGACCTCCGCTTCCGGTTTGACGCCCAACGAGCCGGCGACGGCTTCCGCGCCGGCGGCATAGGCTAACGCGAGGGCGTGCGGGACGCGGAGCGTGGGGGCGGGACGCCCGACCAGTGGGGCAAGACGTTCGAGCAAGGCCCTCAGGGTGAGGTTCTCGTGACCGAGGATGTAACGCTCCCCCGTCCGTCCCCGCTCGTACGCGAGCAGATGGCCGCGCGCGACGTCCCGCACGTCGACGACGTTGAGGCCCGTCTCGACGTACGCGGGCATTCGGCCGGTCGCGAAGCGGACCAGAATCTCACCGGTCGGCGTCGGCTTGGCGTCCCAGGCCCCGATCGGCGTCGAGGGGTTCACGATCACCACGTCGAGCCCGCCGTGCGCGGCCGCGCGTACCGCTTCCTCGGCAAAGTATTTCGAGCGCTTGTACGCGCCGATCAGCGCGCCGGCAGGACTCTGATACGATTCGTCCGCGGGGCGCCCGTCGGCGCGGGTGCCTATGGCCGCCACCGAGCTCGTGTGCACGACGCGCGGGATCCGCGCAGCCCGAGCGGCGGAGAGGACCGCCTGCGTCCCGGCGACGTTCGCGTGCATGACGGCGGTCGCGTCGCGCCGCGCGAGAGAGTAGAGCGCGGCGACGTGGAAGAGCGCGTCGCAGCCTCGCATGGCCGCGGCAAGCGTGGGGAGGAAGAGGTCCCCCGCGACGCATTCGACCGGGAGGCCGTCGAGGTTCGGGGCCGCCCCGCGCACGAGCGCGCGTACGGCCCAGCCCTCGTCGAGGAGCGCTCGCACGAGATTCGCACCGACGAAGCCCGAGGCCCCGGTCACGAATGCGGTGCGCATCGCCGTCAGCGCGTCGCCAGCCGGTATTCGCGCGCGCGAACGGAGTCGACGAGCCGGCGCAGCGTCCCGTTCGTCAGCGACGCCGGCGGTGCGGCAAGCGCGATCGCCTTCACTTCGTCGCGCGTGATCTTCACGCTCCCGCCGGGTGCGAGCATCGCGTCCGACCGGTCGAGTTCGCGTAACGTCGCGACGGCCAAGAGCACAGGCAAGGCGCAAAAGACGCGCACGCGCGGCGCGCCGAACGGAATCGCTTCGATGTAAGCGACGGCGCGTTCGAGATCCTTGCGTGCGAGCTCGATCAGCGGCTGCAATGCGGACCGGTTGGCGGCGCGCTGCGGCGCCGACAGCAGACGATCTTGACTGCTGCCGCGCGACGCGAGCAGATCGGCCGGCACGTAGATCGCGTTCTCGCGTTCCGCGTCCCAGGCGATGTCCTTGAGGATGTTGACGGTCTGCAGCGCTTCCCCGAAGGCCTCGCAATCGCGCAGGAGCCGTTCCATGACGCCGGCGCTTACCGCGTGCGAGTGCGCGTGCCACAACTCCGTGAGTAAGTACCCGACCGTTCCGGCGACGTAATAGCAATACGTGCGGAACTCGTCGATCGAGCCGAGCCGCAGACCCTGTGGATACTTCAAGACGAAACGCCGCATGCCGGCGACCATCTTCGTCACCCAGCGCCGCAGGATCGCGCGGCTGTCCGGATCGAGCGCCCGGAATGCGGCGAAGACTTCGGAGCCCGCCGCGACGAGTTCGCGGTGGTCCTCGATTCCGGTCAGTTCCGCGGCCATCGCGGCGAACGGCGTCCCGGCATCGTCGAACGCGGCGACGAACCGGTCCAACAATTCGGCCTTCCTATGCGCCGGAAGTTCGAGGTCGTCTTCGATCGTGTCCGCGATGCGGCACAGCAAATACCCCACGCGAACCGGACGTTCCAGACGCAGGGGCAACATCCGGATCCCCAGCGCGAACGTACGGGAAACGCGCGGCAAGAGCAGGCGAAGACGACGCTCGCTGCTCGCGTCGAGCGGCTCGAGCGCGAACGTCATCCGCCGCGTGCGGTCCCGCGCGCGCGCGGCTCAGCGAGCCGCGCGGCGCGCATAACGTCCCAATGCGGAGAGCGGGAATTGCAGGCGATACTGATGGTAATTCAGATAGAAGTGCTGCGGAAAACCCGTTCCCGTGAAATGCGGTTCGTCCCATGTGCCTTCGGGCGTTTGCGTGCGCAGCAGATACGCGACGCCGGTTTCGATCGAAGCCTCGAACGCGCCCGCGATCTCCGGCAGCCGTTCCGCCGCCGCGAGCAAGCCGATGAGGCCCCACGCCGTTTGACTCGCGGTCGACGGGCCGGTGCCGCGGAGCGACGGCTTGCGATACGTTTCGGTCGTTTCGCCCCAGCCGCCGTCAGCGTTTTGCACGCTGCGCAGCCAGACCGCTCCGCGCACGACCGCGCGATCGATCTCGCGCCCCGCCTGCATCGGCCCGAGCGCGGCGAGCGCGTTGCTCGTGCCGTAGACGTAGTTCACGCCCCAACGTCCGAACCAGGCGCCGTCGGCCTCTTGTTCGGCAAGCAAATATCTCAGACCGCGCTCGAAGCGCCACGTCTCGAAACGTGCGTCGACGCGAGCGACCATCTCCAGCACGCGCGCGGTGACGTCGGCCGTGTTTGGATCGATCATCGCTTTGAGGTCGCCGTATTGAATGCGATTGAGCCACGCCTTGTCGTTGTCGACATCGAACGCGGCCCAGCCGCCGGGCTTGCACTGCATCGTTGCGATCCACTGCACGCCCCGCTCGATCGCTGCACGCACCCGATCGGGCTGCGGATGATCGACCGCCGCGATCGCCATGACCGCCATCGCGGAATCGTCCACGTCGGGATACCAAGAGTTGTCGAACTCGAAGGCCCACCCGCCGGGCTTTCCCGTGCGGTTCTTGACCGCCCAATCGCCGTAGCGCGCGACGATCTGCTTTTCCATCAACCAGGAAACCGCGCGCACGAGCCGGGGGTCGTCGCGCCGCACGTTCGCATCGACGAGCGCCCGAACCGCGATCGCCGTATCCCACACGGGGGAGAGGCACGGCTGCACGCGATACGCGCCGCCTCCCCTCACCGTGAAGCCGTCGAGCGCCGCGAAGCCGCGCACGACGACGGGATCTTCGACGTCGTAGTCGAGCGCGCGCAGCGCGAGCATCGCGTTGAGCATCGCGGGGATGATCCCAGCCCAATCGCCGGTCTCTTCCTGCCGTTCGACGGTCCAGCGCTCGGCCGCGCGCAGACCGGCGGCGCGGAACGGAACCAATCCGTTGTGATCCATCCAGCGTAGCGCGGCGTCGACCCCGTTGAGCGCGATCGCCAGCAGATCGTCGGTCGAATCCGGCAGCACGAAGCGCGCGCTCTCGCGTCCCTCTACCCAGAGTTCGTCGAGCGAATACGGCGCTCCGTACACGGGCTTGCGATCGAATACGATCGTCAGCGGTACGGTGCTGGCGCGCGCCCAACTCGAGAGATCGTAGATCGAGAGCGGCCCGCGCTCGGGCAGCAAGATCAGCCACGCCGGCAACGACGGAAGCGCGCTCCATTCGAACGCGCCGACGAGCGCGAGATGCATCTTCGTGAAGATGCGTGCCTTCGCGATGCCGCCGCGCGCGAGGATGAAGGCGCGCGCGCGCACGAGCGCCGAATCCGAAGCCGGAACGCCGAGCATGCGCAGGGCGAGATACGCTTCAATCGTGACGCTGAGTTCGCCGCCGTCGCCGTAGGCCAGCTCCCAACCTCCGTGAGCCCGTTGCTCGCCCCGGAAATAGCGCTCGGCATCTGCGCGCGGCACGCGCTCGAACGTTCCCCAAACGTAATGCAGGAGCATCAGCTCCGCCGTCATCGTGACGTTCGATTGCAATTCTGCCCACCAATCGCCGCTGGGCCGTTGCAGCGCGAAGAGTGCGGCCGTCGCGCGCTCGACGGCGGCGTCGACGGAAGCGGGGTCAACGCCGAGGGCGTCAGAAGATTGGACTTCGATGCTCATACTCGCTCGAGCGGCCGTCTGGGCCGGTGCTGCCGCGTGGTTTGGTCTCGTAGTCGCACGTGGCTCATTTTGGCGCTCGCGAGGCGTCGGCCTCCGCTCGCCCCACCCGAATCGCACGCTGCCGGACGTCCGGGCCGTCATCCCCGCGCGAGACGAAGCCGACGTGTTGCCGGAAACGCTGGCGAGCCTGCGCGCGCAGCGGTATCCTGGGAATTTCTCGATACTCCTCGTCGACGACCTCAGCACCGACGGAACGCCCCGCGTCGCGGCCGGCGCCGGCGTCGAGGTCCTCCCCGGCGCAACTCGCCCCGAAGGCTGGACCGGAAAGGTGTGGGCGCTCGAACAGGGCGTCCGGGCCGTTCGCGAGCGCGGTGAACGGCCCGCCTACTGGTGGTTCACCGACGCGGACGTCGTGCACGGTCCCGACGTCCTCGCGCAGCTCGTCGCAACCGCGCAGGACGAGAATCGCGACATCGTCTCGCTGATGGTACAGCTCCACTGCCGCACGCCCGCGGAACGGCTCCTGATCCCGGCGTTCGTCTTCTTCTTCATGAAGCTCTACCCGTTTCGCTGGGTCGCCGACTCGCGACGGGCGACGGCGGCCGCGGCCGGCGGCTGCCTCTTGCTGCGCGCCGGCGCACTCGAACGCATCGGCGGCGTCGCGCGCATCAAAGACGCGCTGATCGACGACGTCGCGCTCGCCCGCGCCGTGAAGGATTCCGGGGGCGCGCTGCGCCTCGAACTGGCCGACCAATCGCGGAGCATTCGACCGTACACGACGCTGGGCGCGATCTGGTCGATGGTCGCGCGCACTGCATACACGCAGCTCCGCTACTCGCCGGCGCTCTTGGCAGGGACCGTGCTCGGCATGGGCGTGCTGTACCTGGTTCCCCCGGTCGCGACCGTTGCGGGAATCGCGCGGCGCCGCCCCGCTACGGCGGCGGCGGGGGCTTCGGCGTGGATCGCGCTCTCGCTGGCATACGTGCCGACGCTGCGCCGTTATCGAACCAGCGCGTGGCTCGCGCCGCTCTTGCCCGTCGCGGCACTCTTGTACACGGCAATGACCGTCGATTCGGCGCTGCGCCACATGCGCGGCGCGGGCGGCGCGTGGAAAGGACGGACGTTCAACCCGGCAGGGCGCTGAGCAGGCGCACGACGCGTTCCAGCGCTGCGAGCGCGCGCATGCCGTCGCGCGCGAAACGCGCCGCCGCGAACGGCCGGCGCGCGAACGCCAGGGCCACGCGTTCTGGCCGCAGCATCCCCGCCGCGTCGATCGCGCGGCCGAGCGGCGGCAGATCGTGGAGCGCATCGTCGCTGACGACCCGCACCATCGAGAAACGAATCCCCTTCGCCTCGAGTGCGGCGGCCAGCGACGTTCCCTCCATGTCGACGACCGAGGCCCCCGTCCGCAGCCCGAGTTCGCGCTTCTCGCGCGCCGACGTCACGATGTGGTCCGAGGTGTACGCAACGGCGCGAACCGACCCGGCCAGCGCGGCGGCCGGCGCCGCGTCGCACCGATAGCGGCGCGCGTCGTCGATGACCGCTTCGTAGACGACGACCGTCTCCGGCGCCAGCGGCGCAAGCGCGCCGCAGAGGCCGGCTACGATGACGCGTTCGGCCGAGAGATCGGCGGGAAGTGCTTCGCCGGCGCGCGCGCCCGCGGGCAGCGCGCAGACTCGCACGCCGGCACGGCGCGCCGCAGCCTCCTCCGCGCCGCGCGGAACCAGGAAGAGCGCGTTCATGGCCCGTCGAGTTCCGCGACGGGATCCCGCCGCATCACCGGGAGCGCGGCAGCTGCGCGCGTACGCGCGCCGATCCGTAGCACGGTCAGCGAGCCGAGTGCGAAACAAACGCCCGCGCAACTGAACAAGTTACGGAATCCGACCTGCGCGTTCGGGGCGTGGGAGAGGACGAACGCCCCGACGATCGGCGCGGCGATCATCGGCAGGTTGGAGACCGTAGCCCAAATCCCGAGGTCGCGCGCGATGTCGCCGAGTTCGGGGATCGCGTCGAGCGCGAGCGCCCAACCAACCGAGAAGACGGCTCCGAACCCGAGACCGAACAAGATGGCGTACCCGAAGATGAAGCGAAGGTCGGGGAACGCCGCGAAACCGATGGCGGAGAGCGTCATCGGAATGCCGGCGACGGCCACGACGAGCCGCCGGTCGATGCGATCGGAAAGGACGCCCGCGAGGATGCTCGAGAGGATCGCGCCGAGAAGCGCGGACCCCGCGACGAACCCCGTCTCGAGCGACGCGTTGCGAACGCCGAGTACGTCGGTGAAGAAATACAGCACGTACGTGTTGAGCAACGCCATCCCGAGGATGATGAATCCGCGCGCGATCACGGTCACGATCAGGTCGTGGCGGTCGCGGACCTTCGCGTGCTCGGCATGCTCGGTGCCGCGTGCCGGAACGACGCCCAGCGAAAGCGCTCCCGCTACGACGACCGCCGCGGTGATCGCGAGGGCGGCATTCGCCGCCAGCAAGCCCGCGGCCGCAAGGCCGAAGACCGTGCCGAGCAGCGTGAGCGCGCCGCGCACGCCGGTCGCCGTGCCCCACGCGCTGCGCGGCGTAAGTTCGGGTAGCAGCGCTTGGTAGATCGTCGTCGCGGCGGTCAGGGCGATCGTCGCAACGACCAATCCGAGCCCCACCTGCCAGGTCGTCGTCGCGAAGATCAAGGCCCCGATCGCGAGCGCGTCGACGATCAGCGCGATGCCGGTTTCGATGCGCCGGTCGCCGCCGCGCCGTTGCTCGCGATCCGAGAACGCGCCGGCGATCGGCGGCACGATCGTCCCCGCGACCGCGGCGAGCGTCGTGAGAACCGCTAGCGCCCAGACGTGCCCCGCCGGATCGATGCGCAGCAAGACCGCCGGAATGACGATCGCGAGCAAGGCGCCTTCTTGGAACTGAACCGCGACCCACAGCGCATTGAGTGCGACGTGGAAGCGAACGCCCGGCCGGGACTCAGTTGCCGCCACTAGAAGGCGGGCGATCCGCTGAGGCGCCGGCTTGGTTTGCGGCTTCTTCGGTTACGAGCTTGTAGTCCTCGAACCTAGCCTGGGCGAGCACGTGGTAGCCGGGAACTTTGATTTCCGCATTCTCGGTCTTCGGTAAGGGAAAGCCGTCGATGCGCGAGGGATTGACTTCGACCGCGATCCAGCCGCCGTTGAGGTAATTCCACTGCACGCGGCGCAAGCCATCGTCGTCGATCTCGGCGGCGACGTTCTTGAGATGCCCTTTGTCGTGGGCCATCATCAGCAAATGAAACCGGTCGCCGACTTTTTGAACGTCCGTGAAATCGTACGTCTCTTTCCACTTCGAGGGTTCGAGCGGGTCGAGGTTGATGTTCTCCCAACCCTTCCCGAACCACGGCACGTGATGGAAATGAATCGAAAAGAGATCGGGCTTCTTGAACGAGCCGTCGCCGTCGAGGTGGATGCCGATGTACGGGAAGGTCTTGAGCTTGAAGTCGACGTGGATCTTAAACGTGTACGATTGGAGCGGCGCCATGCGCGCCGCCGAGCTCGCTATGACTTGGGACGCCTCGTCGGCCGGCGCGCTTCCCAAGAGCGCGACGGTCGCCACGAGCGCAAACATACCCCGCAACAAACCCCGCATAGCTTCCGTGTCTTCGTGATTCGAACGACCGTTGCCCTCGTTTCGGCGGGGATTCGCGCGCTTGGAGCCTCCGGCGCCTCGCGGGCGCGCGGTTGAGGGCCTGTGCTGCGACGGCTCTCGGATGCCGAAAAGTGAAAGCGCCCTCGCTCTCGCGAGGACGCTTTCGCGTTCCGATGACCCTTACGTCTCAGACGGAACGCAAACCCCTTTAGCGCTGCGCGAGGAAGCGCTTCGCGCCGAGGTAACGGCTAGCCCAATAACTATCGTTGAGCCGGCTGATCATGACGCCGTGGCTCGAACTGTGAATGAACCGTCCGTCGCCGACGTAGATGCCGACGTGCGACGGCCCGGGCTCGTACGTCTGGAAGAACACGAGATCTCCGACGACCATCTGATCGGTGATCCTGTGCCCCGCGTAGTACTGAGCGTCGGCCGTGCGCGGCAAGTGGATGCCGAGCATCGCGAAAACGTGCTGCGTGTAGCCGGAGCAATCGAAGCCGCTCGGCGACGTGCCACCGAAGACGTACGGCGTCCCGATGTAGCGCATCGCGTTGCGCGTGAGCGACTGAGCGATCGACGACGTGCGGTCGATCAAGCGGCTGGCGATCTTGTTGATCTGCGCCGAGGCCGAGGACGGCGCGGCGGTCCACATCGGAACGTCGGGCGCGTCGACGATCGGGCTCTCGGCCTCCGCGTCGGCGGCGGCGTCCGCAGGCGTTGCGATCGCGACGTTCGCGGCGCTCGCGGCGCCGCCGTCGGGCCGAATGGTGGCGTCAACGGACGCTTGATGCGGAACTGAGGGCGTGACCGCGGCGGCTGCATCGTGCGTGCGCGCGTCGCTCGGGGCGGCGATCAGGGCGAGCGCCCCAACCAAGGCGGCGACCGAAACTGAACGGATCAAAAGAGCTCCTCATCGACGCTTGCGAGGTTAGTTGACGGGTTCGGACGGGAAGCTCGCCCGCGCGCCGACCGGCGCGTTCACCCCACCGTGGAATCCCCCGCTCCGGGCATCAGCCCGGATTCAGCGTTCTCGGTTCGGGAAAAGTCAAATTACCAACAGGCGGAACCTGTGGATAATTACCTGGGTCCCCAAAGTCGGGCATCCAGGTCTTCCGTTCATTTTCTATCGGCGTGCGATTCCCTACCTAACCTTGCTCGGCTTCGTTCAGGAGGCCGCCTCCCGGATCGCGCGCGCCACTTCGGCGGCCAAGAGGCCGATTTGCGCGTGGTCGTCGCCCTCCATCATCACCCGGACGAGAGGCTCCGTCCCCGACGGCCGCACGAGCACGCGGCCGCTTGCTCCGAGCGCTTCTTCCGCCGCCGCGATCGCCGCCAGCACGCGCGCGTCGTTCGCGAAGCCGTTCTTGCGGCCGACGCGAACGTTCACGAGGATCTGCGGCGCGACGTGCAAGCGCGAAGCGAGCGCTCGCAAGCTCGTGCGTTCGCGCGCGACGATCGAGAGCAGCAGCACCGCGGTCATCGGACCGTCGCCGGTCGTGTTGCGCGTCAGGTCGATGATGTGACCCGATTGCTCGCCGCCGAGGGAATAGCCGTCTGCGAGCATCCGCTCGAGCACGTACCGATCGCCGACCGCCGCGCGCACGAGGTGCAGACCCGATTCGGCGAGCGCGCGCTCCAGACCGATGTTGCTCATGACGGTTCCGACGATGCCCTCGCCGCGGAGCGTCCCCGCCGCGCGCGCTCGCTCCGCCAGGATCATCATCACGTGATCGCCGTTCAGCGCTTTGCCCGTTTCGTCGACGAAGAGCGCGCGATCAGCGTCGCCGTCGAACGCGACGCCGACGACGTGCGCCGCCGGATCCGCCGCGGCGACGTCGCGGACGCGCGCGCAGAGCGCGGTCAGATCGGTCGCGCCGCACGCGACGTTGATGCGCGCGCCGTCGTTCTCCGCATGCATCGCAACGACGTTCGCACCGAGCTCGGCAAGGACACGCGGCCCGATCTCGTATGCGGCGCCGTAGGCCGCATCGACGACGACCGTGAGGCCGGCAAGGCCGGTCCCCGCGTCGCGCAGCGCGGCCGCGTATTTCTCGACGAGTCCCGGAGCCGAACGGGCGATCCCGACGCCCGCGTGGGTCGGCCGCGGCAGATCGGGCGCATCGAGCCGGGCTTCGATTTCCGCTTCGTCGGCGTCGCTGAGCTTGAATCCGTCGCGGCCGAAGAACTTGAGCCCGTTGTCCTCGATCGGGTTGTGCGAGGCGCTGATGACGACGCCCGCGGCAGCTTCGATGGCGCGCGTCACGAGCGCCACGCCGGGCGTCGGGACGATCCCGAGCGAGAGTGCGTCGCGCCCAGTGGACGTGATCCCGGCGACGACGGCGGCTTCCAGCATCGTGCCCGAGAGCCGCGTATCGCGGCCGATCACGATCGGACGGTCGGGCGCGTGTCCGTGTGCGATGACGGCGGCCGCGGCGCGCCCCACGCTGAAGGCGAGTTCCGGCGTCAGATCGAGGTTGGCGACGCCGCGCACGCCGTCGGTTCCGAAGATGCGAGCCACGCTATTTCCTCTTGACTCCGGGCAGGAAGTGCGCGCGGACGCGCACGAGGTTCGGCGAGACGGTGACCGCGTCGAGCGCCGCGCCGCGCGCATCGACGGGGACGGGACGCTGCATCTCGTCGATCGCGCTCTCGCCCGGCGGGAGCGCGACGTCGACGTGCGCGCTCTCGATCCGGGCGAGATCGCTCGTGACGCCGCGTGCCGTGACGCTCCGCGGAGCGAGCGCCACGGTATCGACGACGGTCCCGTAATGCCGGTCGTTGACGTAGTGGATCGCGACCGGAATGTTGCGCTCCTCGACCTTCTCGATCGAGAGCGTGACGGTCGTCGGCGAGATCGACTTGATTTGAAGGTGCGGCGCGACGACTTCGACCGGAACGTTGTAGACGCCGGGGCCCTTCCCTTCGAGGCTCAGCACGGCGCGCACGTCTTGCGGCTTGACGAGACCTCCGCCGCGCGGCGCCGCTATCGAGATCAGGGCTTCGCTGTCCGGATAACGCGCTTGCAGCCCGGGGAGTAGCCCGGCGGTGACGATCGGGACGCTCAGTTGCTGGTCGAAACGTGCCGCGATGATCGGCGCGGGCGCGAAGTGCAGGTAGCCCCAGGCGCCGCAGGCGAGCGCGACCGCGATCAGCTTGAGCTCCAGGTTGTTTCGGATGCGCTCAAGCACGCGGCTGCACCCAGCCGGGCGGGGTCGCATTGGCCTCGCCGCGTTTGGGCGCCTTGCGGCCCGGGCGCGGGAGGCGGCTCGTTTCGCAGAGCGCTACGAGGACGCTGCGCAAGCGGGCCTCATCGTCCAGGGCGCGCGAAATGCGGCCGCTCTGCGCGATCGAGATGCTCCCCGTCTCCTCGGAGACGATCACCACGACGGCGTCCGTCTGCTCGGTGAGACCGAGCGCGGCGCGGTGCCGCGTCCCTAGGTGCCGGTCGCCCGGGATGTTCTCGGAGAGCGGCAGGAAGCACCCGGCGGCTTCGATCGTGGCGTTGTGGATGATCACGGCCCCGTCGTGCAGCGGCGTGTTGCGCGCGAAGATCGTCAGCAGCAGATCGAGCGTCACCTTCGCGTCGAGCTTCGTCCCGCTTTCGACGAACTCGCGCAAGCCGGTCGTCTGTTGGATCGCTATCAGCGCGCCGACGCGCTCCCGCGCGAGCGCGAGCGCCGCGCGGGCGACGGTCGCGAGCGCCGCGTTGCGCGCCGCGCTTCCTTCGCTCGATTCCCGGCGTGGAAACAGGCCGCCGCGCCCGAGCGTCTCGAGCGCGCGGCGCAGCTCGGGTTGAAAGACGATCGGGAGCGCGACGGCCGTTCCGAGCAGGACGACTTGCAGCACCGTCGCGAGGACGAGCAGGTGCAAGAGCGTGGCCACGCCGAGAAGCGCGAGCAGAACGAGGAGTCCGAGCAGAATCTGCACGGCGCGCGTGCCGCGAATCAACAGCAGGATGTAGTAGATAAAGACGGCCGTCACCAGAACGTCGAGCGCGTCCAGCGGGGTCGGCCACATCCAGGAGAGCGCGTTCATGCGCGCAACAACGGCTCCGCGTACGTCTCGATCAAGCGGCTCGCATCGAGGCCGTCCAACCCGAGACGCGCGCCGGCGAAGCGCGCGAGCACGGCGTCCTCGAACGGAATGAGCGGGACGATCCGGCGCGGCCGGCCGCGCAATTCCGCATCGACGAGCGCGACGACGAGATCGAGGGGCGTCACCTCGTCCTCGAGTTCGACGACGAGGCCCGTCGCGGTTCGCTCGCAGGAAACGATTCCGAGCGGGCGCCCCGCCCCTGCGAGCGCGTGCTCCAGCGCGGCAAGGCCCGCGCCGCCCGCGGGGATCACGTCGAGCACGACCAGCGGAGGCGCGTCTAGGCGCGCGCACCCCGTCGGCGCGAGCGCCGCGGCGGCGGGCGTCTCGCCCTCGTACTCGCAACGGAGATAGGTCCGCTCGAGCGGCCTCGCGAGGCTCCAGGAAGTCGGCGTCACCGCGAGAGAAAGCAGGACCGATGCAAGTGCCTCGCGCTCGCTCCCGGCAAGCACGCGATCGTAACGAAGGCTGAGCGCCCGTCTCACACCCACGTCTTTCGCCCAACTCCATGGATGAGTCCCGTCGCGCGCGCGTCGTCGGCGTCGGCCGGAATGCGGCCTGGGTCGCATTCGAGGGCGAACACGAATTGCGCGTCGCCGACATTCCCAAGCGCCTGGAGCGTCTGCACCTCGTCCCGGGGGACCTCGTGCGGGCCCGTCCGCTCGAAGACGAGCGCGTCGTGATCGAATCGCGGGACGAGCGTTCGTTCACGCTCGAACGCACGACGGGGGGAGGGCGCCGCAAGACGATGGCCGCGAACGTCGATACGCTCGCGATCGTCGCGGCGTTCGAACGCCCGCCGCTCCACCCGGCGATGATCGACGAACTGCTCGTCTTCGCCGAGACCCATCGGCTGCGGGCGGTCCTGTTGTTCACGAAGCCGGATCTCGCCGACCCACGCCGGGTCGAGGCGCTGCTCTCCCTGTACCGGGGCCTCGGATACCCGGCGCTCGCGATCAATCCGAAGGCCGGGGAGATCGAAGGGGTCGTCGGCCAACTCGAGGGGCGACATACCCTCTTGATCGGACAATCGGGCGTGGGGAAAAGCTCGCTCTTCCGCGCGCTCGGCGGGGATACGCTCGTCGGCGAAGTGTCGAAGATCGGGCGCGGGCGTCAAACGACGACGAGCGCGCGCCTGCACCACTTCGGCGCGGGATTCTTGATCGACAGCCCCGGCGTCGGCGAATTCGAGGTTCTCGGCCGCCCTTGGGAGGAGAGCGCGAGCGGATTCGTCGAGTTCGCGCCCTTTCTCGGGACGTGCCGCTTCCGGGATTGCAGCCATCGGCACGAACCGGACTGCGCGGTCAAGGCCGCCGTCCTCGACGGGCGGATCGCCCGCAGCCGCTACGACAGCTACCGGACGATCGTCGACCGGACCTGAGGGCGTCCTATGCCGCGACGATTTCGCAGGGGTCCGCCACCGTGCGCGGCGTCCCCGCGCCGGGCGGGCGGAATCCGCGCTCGACGATCGCGACGAGTTGCTCGAATGCCGCGCTCGCGAACGGGTACTGCGCTCGCAATCCATAGCCGAAAGCGGCGAACGCGTCGACGTGCGTCGCCGCGTCGATCTCGTAGTACCACGCTCGCTCCCCTTCGCCCGCAGCGACGATCGCATCGAGGTAGGGCCGAGCGTGGATCGCCGGCGGGATCAACACGTCCGAGCTCCCCGCTATCGACACGAGCGGGCACCCGATCCGCCCGCTCTGCGCAAACCGGGCGATCCGCTCCGTCGCTTTCGGGGACGGCCGGTAGGCGCTGCGCGCCTCGAGTGTCGCCAGGAACGGCGCCTCTAGATCGAGCAGCCGGGCGTAGAGAAACGTGGTGAGGTCGCAGTAAAACGGGGGCCAGGCGAGATGGTCCCGCCAGAGCGAAGGGTGCACGGCGTCCTCCTGGCGGCGGTCCGGCGGGAACCCGAGCGCGAGGAGCGCGTCCCGGTCGGTGGGGGCGACCTCGCCCCCCAGGGCGAGCGGCGACACGGCCCCGACGAACGCGGGCAAAACCGTGAGGATGTTCCGTTCGGCCGACCAGCCGACGCCCGCCCAGTCCAGGGCACCGTCGACGAGCGAGGGGTGCCTCTCGATGAGGCTGCGGACCTGGGCTCCGCCATTCGAGAGGCCCACCGCGTAGGTACGCTCCGGCTTCGCCCCCCGGCGGCGGAGCAACTCTTCCCCGGCGTAGACGACGATGGCGGCATAATCGTCGTTCCACCGTTCGATCGTCGCCGCCGTGGGCTCGAGCGCGCCGAGCCGGATCCCGTCCCCCGGCGCGAGGAGGCCGGGAAACGGCGGCACGTAGACCGAGGGGTCGCCGCCCGCCGGCCCGACGATCGCGTTGAATGCGATCCCCTTGTTGCTCGCGACGTACGCGTAGCCGCCTGCGAGCGCCGTCTCCCCGAAGACGAGGTCGCAGGCGAACTCGCTGCGCGTGCCGGGCGTCCCCGCGGCGACGAGCTTCCCGTTCCAAGCGTCGGGGATGCGCAGGAGCGTCCGTTGCCCCGGTCCTAGCGATGTATGCAGCAGGACCCCCGGCACCGGGCGGGTTGCGGGCGAGCGGTGGCCCGGGGCCGTCAGGGCGGTCGCGTCGAGCGCGGGTTCGAAGCCCGGCAGCGCGGCGGGGAGGGGCGCTTCGCCGAAACGCAGATCGGCCACGTGAATCTCGCCGAGTAGTTCGATCGTGCCGTAAGGGAACACGGAAGGCCTCAAACCCTGGACGCTCCGGGCGCTGTGTGGTACGATGGGCGGCGTGCCCGCTCGCCGGTCACGTTCGCCTTCGTTTTGCCGGAGTACCTCGTGCCGAATATCAAAGCCGCAGTTAAGTGGACGCGCCAGTCGGAGAAGCGCCGGAAGCGGAATCTGGACGCTAAGACCCGCTTGAAGACGCTGTTCAAGAAGGCGAAATCGAGCGCCGATACCGCGCTCGTTTCATCGGTCGAGAGCCAATTCGACAAGGCCGCGCAAAAGGGGATCATCCACCCGAACAAGGCGGCCCGGAAGAAATCGCGCCTCGCGAAGGCCGTCACGGTCGCCGCCGCCGCGCGCGCGGCCGCTCCCGCCGCGTCGAGCGTGAAGAACCCGAAGGCCACGAAAGCGCGCAAGAAGGGTGCAAAGGGCTGACGTCCGGCCGCGAGCCCGAAACGCGAGAAGCCGCTCATCGAGCGGCTTCTTCTTTTCCCCCTCCGCGGCCGAGAACTCAGGGCTCGACGACATAGGTGCCGGGGGCTGCACACAGGGCTGGGAATTCGGCGCCGCCCGGCCGGCTCTCGGCGACGGGCCGCTGTGCGCCCGAGCGCTCGCCGACCCAGGCCAGCCAATTCGGCCACCAAGATCCTGGGGTCACGACCGAACTCGCGAACCAATCGTCGGGCTTCGGCGGATTGGAGGGCGCCGCACGCCACGAGCCCTTCCCCTTGGACGGCGGATTGATGATCCCGGCGATGTGGCCGGAAGCGCCCAGTCTGAATTGCACGTCGCCGCCGAAGGTCTGCGTCATGTTGTAGACGGAGCGCCAGGGCGCGATATGGTCCTCTTGCGTCGCGACGCAATACGTATCGTTCTTGATCCGTCCGAGATCGATCGGAACGCCCTTCACGAGCATCTTGTCGGGCTTGACCAAGTTGTTCTCGATGTACATGTTCTGCAGGTAGTAGTTCTGCATCGTCCGCGGCAAGCGGGTCGCATCGCTGTTCCAATAGAGCAGATCGAACGCGGGCGCGTCCTTCCCCATGAGATACCGGTTCACCGCAGGGTTCCAGATCAGGTCGGTCGAGCGCAGCAAGTTGAACGTATCGGCCATCTCGGAGCCGTCGAGATACCCGCGGACCGCCATCTTCTTATCCATCATCGCGAGCGCTTCGGGGCTCAGGAACGCCCGCAGGTCGCCGGCGTTCGTGAACTCCGTCATCGTCGCGAAGAACGTGGCGGAAACGGCGAGTTGCTCGCCCGTCCGCGCTAAGTAGGCCAGCGTCATCGCCGTCAGCGTCCCGCCGATGCAGTACCCGATGATGTTGACGTCCTTGGTCCCGGCGATCTTCGTGACGGCGCGCGCGGCCGTCAGCGAGCCGAGCTCGACGTAGTCTTCCATGTTCAAGCCCGATAGCTCGGGCCCCGGATTCCGCCAGGAGACGATGAACGTGTGCAGGCCGTTATCGACGCAGTACTTGACGAAGCTGTTCGCCGGCTGCAGATCGAGGATGTAGAATTTATTGATGTACGCCGGGATCATGAGGATCGGGCGCTCGTAGAGATGCTCGGTCGAGGGCGCGTATTCGATCAGCTCGATCAACTCGTTGCGGAAAACGACGCTGCCCTTCGACTGGGCGACGTTCTTGCCGACCTCGAAGGCGCTCTTGTCGACGAGCGCGGCACGCCCGGCGTTCTTCTCCTTGTCCTCGAGGAGGTTCTCCGCTCCGCGGACCAGATTCGCACCGCCCGTGCGGAACGTCTCCTCGATCACGGCCGGGTTGAGGAATGGGAAGTTCGTGGGAGCCATCGCATCGCAGAACTGCTTGGCGAAGAAACGCACGCGCAGGCGCGTCTCGTCGTCGATGTCCGGAGCCTTGTCGATCGATTCGAGGAGCGTTTTCGTAGCGAGGAGATAGCCTTGCTTGATCGCGTCGAAGGTCGCGTTGTCGGTCCAGGCCTGGTGCTTGAAGCGCGAATCGCTGCGCTCCGGCTCGATCAGAGGCGCGGGCTTCTCCGTGCCGGGCGGCGTCAGCGCCCGCGATGCGATTCCGAACCAGGCATTCGCGAGTTCGGCTTGCGCCGTCAGGAGCGATTGCGGGTGCTGGAGCATCGAGCCCCAGACCTTCAGTGCCGCCGAGTTGATCCCGAGGGGGTCGATCTGTTCCTTGAAGGGGCTGGGCCGATCATCGTTGCTCACGCGGACGACTTAACGTAGGGCGCCCGCCGGCCCTGCTCCGCCCCCGGCTTTCGCGAGCGGGGAGACGGCCGGCACGGACGGCACCTTCGTAGGAGGCGCGGGCCGATCCCCAGGCACCCCGCCGCGTCAATCGAATACTCGCCGTAATGGGACGTCTCGGGGCCGCCGATACCTTCGGCACCTCCGAGGGAGAACGTCGTCGATGCTCGGTGAGGCGCCGCCCCGGCCGCTGAGGGGCCGGCGGGGCACTCGCGAGCGGGGAGGTCTACCGTTACGGCACTACGCTGCAGGCAGGTTGCGCGCCTTGAGGCGCGAGCGTTCGTGAGTTCGGCTTTCGAGCGGCGCCGGTGACGGCTGCGATCCCCACGACGTTCGAGCAACGCTCGAACCGCATCGCGTCGCTGCTCCTCCTCATCGTCGCGTTCGGTGCTTGCTATTACGGCGCGGCGACCCAGCTCTACCGCCACGGCTACATCTCGCACAACCTCCTCTTCTTTGCCGAGAAGGCATTGCTGGCGCAGCACGGCGAGCCCCCGCGGCTCGTCAACATCGGCTTCGTCTATCCGCCGCTCACGTTCTTGCTCATGCTGCCGTTCGCAGATCCGTTGGCGACGCAGGCGTTCGTCTCCGGGACGGTCGTCGCGCTCGTGATCACGGCGCTGGACCGCTACCAGATCGACGACGTCGTCCGTTGGACGGCGAAGCTCTACGTCGCATTCTCGCCGCTGGTTCTCTTCCTCGCGCTCGAGAGTTACGGCGAGCTGCTCTTCTGCGCGGTCTTGGCCGCGAGCATCGCCTACTTCAATCGGTTCCTGCGGCGCAACTATTCGCTGCATCTCTTCGCGGCCGCCACGCTGCTCGCGCTGACGTTCTTCATCGACTTCCGGAGCGCCGTAGTGCTGCTCGCGGTCGTTCCGGCGATGGCGCTCCCGTTCGCACGCAGTTCGCCCGCGAAGGCGCTGAGCATCGCGCTGACGGTCAGCGTGCCGACCGCGTTCGTCGCGTCGATGTGGATGTATGTGAACTGGATCTTCCTCGGCGACCCGTTCGCGTTCCTCGGCGGCGGGGCTTCGTACTTCCGGACGTTCGCGGCGCTCCCGGAAGTCCTCGCGGTGAGAGGCGACCCGGGCGCGGCGCTCCTGTTCTCCGCGCGCGAAATCGCGCGCACCCTTCCCGTTACGCTGCCGTATTTCGTCGGGCTCGTCGCGCTGCGCGAGGGTGGACCGAGCGAATCGTACCCCTATGCGCGGGCGACGATCTACCTCGCACCGGTCATGCTGCTCGTCCTCTCGGTGTTCGGAGGAATCTATCGGCCGACGTTCGCGTTCTTCGGTCTGTTCGTCTTCGTGTTCATCTTGAACCTGGATCGCATGCGCTTCGCACCGGCGCTGGCCGCGGGCCTCGTGCTCGGGATCGCCGGCGCGTTCTTCGCGCCGCTCGACTCGCCAAGCGCAGAGGAGCGCGACTTCGCGGCGGCTCTCTCCGGGCGCCCGGTGGTCTCGCAGATCGCAGAGTACGAGTCGATCGCGCGGAGAGTCTCCGACGCTACTCCTGCGGAGCGCATCCTGCTCGACGACGCCTATCTCTTCCCGCTCGTCTATCTGATCGGAACGCCGGACCGGTTCTTGCTCCCCTATCAATACGAATACACGACGGCGCTTTCGCAACCGCGCGCCTTCGCTCGCTACGTGATCGTCGCCCGCATGCCGGACGATACGCTTCGGGCGCTGTATCCGGCCACGGAACGTGGAGACTTGCCGGGGTTTCGCGAAATCCTTCGAACGGACCGCTTCATCACTTTCGAACGAGTTGGAGCTTTGAATTGAAACGACCGTTTCTCGCGACGCTGCTGGCCGCCGTCGTCTGGCTGGCCGCAGGGGCCGGCCGCGCCGAGGCAGCGCACGACGAGACGATCGGATTCCCTCAGCTCGGTTACCGCGAGGCGGTGACGCTGAACGGAGTCTACCCCACGTTCACGCTCAACCTGCCGCGGTTCTCCTCGATGCAGAAGGCGACGCTGCTGCTGACGTTGCACGTCTCGCCCCTCGTGAACGAGAGTTCCTCGTTCACGGTCCTCGTCAACGACACGCCCGTCTTCGCGCGGTTCGTGCGAGATATCGGGCGCGATCCGCACCTCGAGATTCCGCTTCCGATCGAGCCGTCGCATACGCGGAACCTGGCGATCGGCATTCACGGATACCTCACGATGACGAACGACATCTGCGCCGACCTCCAGGCGAAAGGGCTCTACGTCACGATCGACCCGGCGAGCGCGATCCGCGTTCGCGTCGACGACGCCAATCCCGCGATCTCCGACTTCTTTCGCTCCTACGGAGGCCGAATCGGCGTCGTCGCGCGGACGGACTCGCTCGATACCCCGAATCTCGACGTCGTCGCTCTTCCGTATTTCATCCGGCAGATCGAGGCCTGGCATCAGCCGGCGATCGAGCTCGTCGGCGCCCCGGACCCCGCGCGTCGAACGATCGTCTTGCGGCCCGGGACGACCTCGATCGACCGTGCTCGTTCGGTCCTCTCGATCGACCCGAGCGCGATCGGTTCCCTGACCCCGCGCACCGTCGACGCGCTGCTCGGAAGTTCGGCGAAGAACGTGACTTCGGCGGCCGATGCGCGCGACGTGCCGGCAGGGCGTCAGGCGGCGATCGGCGACTTCGGCCTGCATCCGCCGACGCTCTCCGGTTTCGGCGACCTCGTCTATGAAGCTCCGCTCTATGCGAACTCGTTCGGCGGGACGCCGAAGGGCTTGGTCCTGCATCTCTTGCTCTCGCACACGCCGCTGCTCGCAAACACGACGGGGATGCTGCAGGTGCAGCTCAACGGGCGCCTGGTCGCCGCGCGGGAACTCGGGCGGGCCGGAGGGACGGAGACGCTCGATGCTCCTCTCCCGGCCAACCTGCTGTCGAGCGTGAGCAGCCTGCGCGTCGTCGTCTCGTATTACATCGGGCAGGGCTCGTGCCGCGGCAGTTCGCCCTCGCTCACGGCGAGCATCCTCGACGGCTCCTCGCTCGCCTGGGATTCCGTGGACACGACGGTCTCCGGGCTGTCGGATTTCGTGAAGTCGATGGGAGGACGGGTCGTCGTCCTCGTCGCCGATCCGCGCTTCATACCGGCGGCGTTCCGGTTCATGAGCGAGCTCGGGACGCTCAACTCCGGCATCGGCGACGTCAGCGTCGCACGCTTCACCGGAACCGTTCCCTCCGGCTACGACTACGCGATCCTCTTCGCGCCGCCCGCGGCGCTCGGCGACGCGCCGCTCGCCGTGCGCCCGACGAACGAACGTTTCCGCGTCGTCAACCCGCAGACCGGCCGCGAGATATTCTCGGCAACGGAAGACCGCCCGTTCGCGACGATTCAGACCGCGCGAATCGGCGGAACCGAGGCGCTCGTCTTCTCATATTACCGCGATCCCGCGGCGATCGCACGGCTCGAGAACCTCGCGATCGGCGATCTTCTCACGCAGACGGGGAACGTCGCATTCGTCGGCGACAACGTCGTCGGCTACAGCATCGGTCCCCGCATGCGCGTCGTCTACGCGCAACGGACCGCAGCCGAGCTGCTCTGGGAACGTGCCCGGCTGCCCCTGCTGCTGCTGCTCGTCGCCCTCGTCCTGATCGGGACGCTCTTCGCTTCGCGCCGCTTGACGGGTCGAATCGAACCGTGAGCGTCGACGCCGGCGTCGTCGAGCGGCTCATCGAGAGGGGCCTCGTCACGCCGGACGAGCTGGCGGCGGCCGAGGCGGTGCGCCGCCGCTCCGGCGGAGAGCTGGGCTGGATCCTCGCCTCGCAAGGCGTGGTGACGCGACGCGAGTATTTCCGGGCGCTCGGCGCTTCGCTCGGCTTGCAGCTCGTCGAAGATATCGAGGAGATGCGGCGCCGGATCGATCTCGATCTGCTCGAAGGCCTCTCGTACGAGGACGTGCTGCGCTACGAGTTCGTCCCGCTGGCGCGCACGCCGGGCGGCGGCATCTCGGTCGCGACGCCGCGCCCGAACGACGCCGCGATGCTCGCTTTCGTTCGCGAGCGCTACGGGGTCGAGGACGTCGAGCAGTCGCTCGTGACCGATCTCGATCTCACCATCATCACGTCGCGGACGTTCCGCGACATCTTGGTGGAAGACGCCGTCATGAAGAACTTCAGGCGCGATCCGGAACAGAGCGCGCGCAGCGTCTTCACCAAGACGCAGCTCCTGTTCGTGGCGGTCGTCTTCGTGGGTCTGATCCTCTGGACGTATTTCGATCCGCTGCCGTGCCTCGCGCTCGTCAGCGGCGGGCTTCAGCTCTTCTACATCTCCTCGATCGCGTTCAAGGTCTTCTTGAGCATCGCCGGGGCGACGAACGAGATCCGCCAGCCCGTCTCGCAAGCGGAGATCGACCACCTCGACGAGCTGGATCTGCCGGTGTATTCGGTGCTCGTCCCGCTTTACAAGGAGCCGGAGACCGTCGGCCAACTCGTGACGGGCCTCTCGAAGCTCGACTACCCCCAGGACAGGCTCGACGTCTTGTTGTTGTTCGAAGAGGACGATCTCATGACGCTCGAGGCCGCGAAGGCCTCCCGCCCGCCCGCGAACTGGCGCTTCGTGATCGTCCCCAATCGGCAGCCCCGCACGAAGCCGAAGGCTTGCAACTACGGCCTGTTCTTCGCTCGCGGCGAGTATCTCGTGATCTACGACGCCGAGGACATCCCCGATCCCGCGCAGTTGAAGATGGCGGTGATCGCGTTCCGCAAGAACCCGAGCAACTACGTCTGCTTCCAGGCGGCGCTGAATTACTTCAACAGCTCCGAGAACCTGCTCACGCGGATGTTCACGCTCGAGTACTCGTACTGGTTCGATTATCTGATCCCGGGGCTCGACCGGCTCGGGCTTCCGATTCCGCTCGGCGGCACGAGCAATCACTTCGATGCCGCGAAACTCCGCTTGCTCGGCGGCTGGGACCCGTTCAACACGACCGAGGATGCCGACCTCGGAATCCGCGCCGCGGCGCAGCGCTATCGCGTCGGCTTCATCAACTCGACGACCTACGAAGAGGCGAACAGCGCCCTCGACAACTGGATTCGGCAGCGATCGCGTTGGGTCAAAGGCTACATGCAGACGTTCCTCGTCTACTGGCGGCGGCCGCTCGGCTTGATCCAGCAAATCGGGTTGCGCGACTTCCTCGCCTTCAATCTCTTCATCGGGGGGACGCCGGCGACGTTTCTGGCGGCGCCTCCGCTGTGGGGGATATTCCTCCTCTGGCTCTTCACGCGCTCCACGCTGATCGAGCCGCTGTTCCCGGATTGGGTGCTCTACGTCGCGCTCTTGAATCTGCTCCTCGGGAACTTCCTGGGTATCTATCTCAATATGATCGCCGTCTATCTCCGCAAGAACTACGCGCTGCTGCCGTACTCGCTCTTGAATCCGTTCTACTGGATCCTCCACTCGTTCGCGGCCTACAAGGCCCTGTGGCAGCTCTTCACCAAGCCGTTCTACTGGGAGAAGACGCGGCACGGCCTCTCGCGCGTCCGGCCGCGTAGCGCCCCCGAAGAGCGCATGGCGGCAGGCTCGTGAGCGGGGAGGCGCGGCGCGGCGGGCACGTGCTCGTGGTCGACGACGACCCGGACGTGCGGCGTCTCGTCCGGCTCGTGCTCGAAAACGCCGGGTTCGCCGTCTCCGAAATTCCGGACGGCCGCCTCGCCGTCGGCGAGGCTTCGCGCTTGCGGCCGGACTTGATCTTGATCGATTGGGTCATGGCGGACCTCGACGGATGCGCCGCGACCGCGCAGCTCAAGCGCGACCCGAGGACCGCGCAAATTCCCGTCGTGATGATGAGCGCCAAGCTCAACGCGGCCGACAAGATCGACGCGCTCGCGGCCGGAGTCGGCGATTTCGTCGATAAGCCGTTTCATGCCGCCGACCTGCTCGCGAAGGTGCGCCACCACGTCCGGCAGCGGCGTCAGGGCGAGCCGGAGCCGGCGTCCGGCACGGCCCCCACTCCCGGGGCTGCGCTGGATCTCGATGACCTCACGGCCGCCGCGGACGCCGCGGCGGCTCGCAAGGACTACGACGCGGCCGCCAAGTCCTATTCGCTCGCGGCGGAGGCGGCTGTCGGCGGCGGCGATTCGGACCTCGGGAACAAGCTCTTGCGGCTCGCCGGAAAGATGCGCCTGCTGCAAGCCGAGGCGTGCGCCGATCCCCAGAGCATGCACGATGCGTACCGCGCCGCCGCGCGCTTCTTCCTCGCCGCCGGGAACCTCTCGCTCGCAACGCAGGCGAACGCCGCCGCGAAAGCCGCGCTCGGTCGAGTGCCGCCCGCATGAACGCGGCCGGCCCGCGCGTCGGAAACCTGATGGAGGCGCTCTCGCTGCGCCCCCGGTTCCTCGTCGGGCTCGGGCTCGTCGCGGCGCTCGCGATCGCGCAGTACCTGCTCCTGACGCACGCGATCTCGGAGCAGCAGCAGATCGGAACCGCGCTGAACGCGGCGGGCTTCCAGCGCTCGCTCGTCCAGCGCGTCGCGCTCTATGCGGGCCGGCTCGCCGATCCCGCGCCGCAGACGAACCAAGAAGCGGACCGCCGCGCTCTCCTCGCCGCGGTCGACTTGCTGGAACGCCGCAACCAGCAGTTGATCAACGGCGAGTCCGAACTGAATCCGCAAGGTTGGCCGCCCGCCTCCGTCCGCCGCATCTTCTTCGAACAGCAGCCGCCGCTCGAACGCGAACTCGGCGCATTCATCGCGAAGGCACGCCGCCTCGCAGCGCTTCCCGACGACCGCGTTTCCCTCGACCGCGAGGACCTCGCGGGCGTCATCGGGCCGCAGGAAAGCCTGTTGGAGGCGCTCGATCGCGTCGTCGCGGCGTATCTCGAAGACGCCGCGTACCGGAACGATCGGCTCTATTCGATCGAGCGCGCGACGTTCGCGGCGCTGCTCATCACGCTGATCGGCGTGTTCTACATCCTCTTCCGGCCGGTCGAGGGGAAGATCGCCGAACAGCGCGCCGAGCTCGTTCACGAAAACGACAGCCTCACGAACGTCGTGCGCAGCTCGCGCGCGTTGGTCGAGTCGCTCTCCTACGAGTCGCTCGTCGCGCGCTTCGTCGAAGGCGCGACGCGGATCCTCGGCGTGGACGCGCTGCCGATCCGCAGCTCCGAGCTCGATCTCGTCGAAGCACCGGGCTCCATTCCCTTCGAGCGCCTCTCGTCGTCGGAGCGCGCGCTCGTGCGCGACGCCTCGCGCGCGGGCGGCTTGCGCGCGAACGCGGACGCCACGCTCGTCGCGCATGCGATCGCGCTCCCTCCTGCGGAGCGCCGCCTCGCGATCGTCGCGCGCAGCGCGACGCCGATCCCGCGCAGCGACCTAACCGCTCTCGAGTTCTTCGGCTCGTACTTGATGCTGGCGGCGCGGAACGCCTCGCTGTTCGGCGACCTGCGCGACCGCGAAGCGCGCATCGCGGAACTCGACAAGCTCAAGAGCGACCTGATCGCGATGCTCGCTCACGACTTCCGCGGATCGCTCACGACGATCATCGGATACGCGGAGCTCCTCAAAGAGGGCTTGCTCGCCGGCGACGAGGTCGTGCCGGCGGCGCAGACGATCGAAAGCGCCGCGTGGCGTCTGACGCACCTCGCCTCCGACACGCTGACGATGTCGCAGCTGGAACGGAACGAAATCGCGCTCAATCGCGCGCCCGCCGATCTCGTCGAACTCCTCGCCGCAGCGATTCACGGCGTCCATCAGCCCGAACGCGTCACGCTCCATTGCGAGGAACCTTCGCTCGAAGTCGACTGCGATGCGCGCCGGATCCATCAAGTCGTCGAAAATCTGATCGGCAACGCGGTGAAATACTCCGGCCCCGCCGGCCCCGTCGACGTCACGCTCTCGCGCAACGGCGACTGGGCCAAGATCGAGATCGCCGATCGCGGGATCGGCATCCCGAAGGCCGACCTCCAGCGCGTCTTCGAGCGCTTTGCACGAGCGGACAACGCCAAGAAGGCCGGGATCAAAGGGACGGGTTTCGGCCTCTATCTCAGCCGGATGCTCGTCGAGTTGCACGGCGGAAAGATCGGTGTGGAGAGCGAGGAAGGGCGCGGCAGCACGTTCACGCTCTTGCTTCCGGTCGGGACTGCGGGGCAGGCTGCGTCCACGCTCGCCGGGCAACTCCCGGCGAACGACCCACGCTAGGTTTCCTCGCGCTCAGGGATCGACGTTGACGATCAGGCGCGTCGCGCGGTCGCGCCGCGCGAGCGGCTGGAGCGTCTCGGCGACGTATGCGGCGACCGGTTCGGCGCGTTCGCTCTTGACGGCGATCCGATAGCGCCATTCGCCGTTCACGCGCGCGACCGCGAACGGAGCGGGGCCGAGGACTTCCGCTGCGACGTCGCGTCGTAAATCGGCCGCGTACCGCGCCGCGGCGCTCTTGACCGCGTCGAGCGCGCGGCCGACGACCGCGATGTAGACGAGCGCGCCGAAGGGCGGATAGCGCAACGCCCTGCGGCTCGCGAGTTCGTCCCTCGCGAACGTCTCGTAATCGTGCGCGGCGGCCGCGACGATCGCGGCATGCTCCGGCGAATACGTCTGGAGGATCGTCTCCCCCGCGAGAGCGCGCCCGCTCCGTCCCGATACTTGCGTGAGCAGATCGAAGGTCCGTTCGGAGGCGCGAAAATCGGGGACATGGAGGCCGATGTCGGCCGCCACGACGCCGACGAGCGTGACGGTCGGGAAATCGAGGCCCTTCGCGACCATTTGCGTCCCGACCAGGACGTCGCCGCTCCCCGCGAACTCATCGAGCAGGCGCGCGTGATCGCCGACGCGCGTCGTCGTGTCGCTGTCCATGCGCACGATCGTTGCGCCCGGAAAGAGATCTTGCGCCGCCGCGACGACGCGCTGCGTCCCGACGCCGAATTCGCGGATCGTGTCGGCGCGGCAGCTCGGGCAGCGTGCCGGGAGCGGGCGCCGCCGGTCGCACAAGTGGCAGCGCAACAGGCCTTCGGCGCGATGGACCGTCAGCGAGACGCTGCAGCGGTCGCACTCCGGGACGAAGCCGCAGGTGCGGCAGAGCATGAAGGACGCGCTCCCGCGCCGGTTGACGAACAGCACCGCCTTCTCGCGGCGCGCTAGGCATGCGGAGAGCGCCTGCGTCAACGCCGTGCTGAAGATTCCGCGGTTCCCCTCGGCGAGTTCGCGCTTGAGGTCGACGACGCGCGTCGGCGGGAGGGGCAGGCGCGTCGCACGTTCGCGCAGGCGCAGCAGCGCGATTTCCCCGGCGAGCGCCCGCGCGTACGCATCGAGCGGCGGCGTAGCGCTTCCCAGGACGAGCACGCCGCCCTCCAAGCGCATGCGTTCCCGCGCGACGGCGACCGCCTGATAGCGCGGCGTCCCGTCCTGCTTGTACGACCCCTCGTGCGCTTCGTCGACGACGATCAGCCGGACGTCCGGCAGCGGCGCGAAGACGGCGCTGCGCGCCCCCACGACGACGTCGATCTCGCCGCGGAGCGCCGCTAGCCACGTGTCGAGGCGCTCGCGCTCGGAGAGCGCGGAATGCAAGACGGCGACGCGCTCGCCGAACGCCCGCTCGAAGCGGCGCGCGGTCTGCGGCGTCAGCGAGATCTCCGGGACGAGCACGATCGCGCGCCCCCCTTCGGCGAGGACCGCTGCGATCGCCTCGAGATAGACGAGCGTCTTCCCGCTCCCCGTGATCCCGAACAGCAGCACTTCATCGAACGCGCGGCGCCGCGCGCGCTTGACGATCTCCTCGATCGCGGCCTGCTGGTCCGCGGTCGGAGCGTGCTCGCGCTGCATCTCCCGGCGCGCCGGCGCGCGCGAGGCGGGGCGTACGCTCCGCTCGCGGAGCGCGCCGGCGGCGAGAGCGCGCGCGATCAGCCCGTTCGAGTATCCCGCGTGCCGCGCATCGGCGCGCCGCAGCGTGCCCGAAGCGCGAACGAGTTCGACGAGCGCGCTCGCGCGCGCGCCTCGGATCGGCGCCTCCCCGGGTTCGAGGACGCGTTCGGTCCGCTCGGCGACGGCCGGCGCGCGCATGCGCCGTTCCCGGACGAGGCACCCACCGCGCACGAGCGTCCCCAGCGCCTGCAGGAGCGTGCCGCGGTCCCCCGCGCGCCGCGCCTCCGGGTGGCGCAGCAGCGCCTCGACGGAGAAGCCGCCTGGGAAGTCCTCCCAGATCAACCGCACGAGCCGCGGCGGAACGGACGGGAAGCGCTCGGCCGGCGGCGCCACGCCGGCGAGGCGGACGCGCTCCTCGACGCGCGGCAACGCGTTCGCATGCACGACCGCCCCGAGCGCCTCGCCGAGGGAGCAGCAATAGTGCGCCGCGACCCAGCGCGCGAGCGCTAGCCCCGTCTCATCGAACGCGCGGTAATCGGCGACGATCGCCAAGACCGGGCGCAGGCGCCCGTCGTCGGGGACCGGGCGGGGCGCCTCGACGACGTAACCGTGCACCTCGCGCCCGCCGAGCGGGACGCGCACGACCGAGCCCACCACAAGGCCGAGTTCCGGCGGGGCGAGATAGCTCAGCGGCCGGTCGAACCGGCTCGTGCGCAAGCGTGCGAGGACGTCGACGGCAAGGATCAGCGGAACTCGGCGCTCCCCGGAGCTTCGTGCAAGCGATTCAAGACGGCGCGCACGCTCCGCTTCGGGACGGTGACGCCGAATTCGACGTCGCCGATCGCGCGCGGGAGCACGAAGCGCAGCGCCCCGTCGCGCGTCTTCTTGTCGCTGCTCATGGCCGCGAGAAGTCCGTCGACGTCGTCGCTCGGCGCGACGAGCGGCAGGCGCAGCAACGCGAGGAGCGAGAGGACGCGTAAGTGATCGGCTTGGGAGAAGCGCCCGGTCCGCAACGCGAGCAGCCCCGCCGCACGCAACCCGATCGCGACCGAGGCGCCGTGCGGGCTGCGGTACGCGCTCACGCGCTCGATCGCGTGCGCGAACGTGTGTCCGAGGTTGAGCACTTCGCGCGCACCGTTCTCGAGCTTGTCGTCGTTGACGACGGCCGCTTTGATCCGGACGGAATCGGCGACGATCGTCTCCCACGGCCACTGCGCGAACGGATGCGGCGCGAGCGTCTCGAGCGAATGGAATGCGTCGCCGCCCTCGATGACGCCGTGCTTGACGACCTCGGCGAGGCCTTCGCGAATTTGCCGGTCCGGGAGCGTCGCGAGCGCGCCGACGTCGCAGAAGACCGCCCGTGGATCGCGAAACGCGCCGGCGAGGTTCTTGCCGGCGGCGAGATCGATCCCGGTCTTCCCGCCGATCGACGCATCGACCATCGCAACGAGCGACGTCGCGACGTGCGCGTAGGGCACGCCGCGCATGTACGTCGCGGCGGCGAAGCCGAAGAGATCGCTCGCGACGCCGCCGCCGACGCCGAGCACCAGCGTCCGCCGTTCCGCCCCGAGTTCGGCGAGCTTCTCCCACAACGCGGCGAGCGTGCGCGCGTTCTTGCGCCGTTCGCCGAGCGGGACACAGACGAGCTGCGCGCGCAGCGAACGGGCGAGCGGTTTCGCGCGCGCTTCTAGGTTCCGGTCGGCGAGGACGACGATCTTGCCGTAGCCGCCGCTCCGCACGAAAGCCGCGACGTGCTCCCCGACGCGTTCGTCGATGACGACGGGATAGCCGAGGTCGTCGAAGCGCGTCATTTCCCAAGCTCCGTGCGGACGAGCGCCGCGATCCGCCGCACGAGCGCGACGCGCGAGCGCGTGCCGCCCTCGATGACGATCTCGGCCTCGCGGTAATATGGCTCGCGCTCCGCCATCAACGTGCGCACGCCGGCGAGCGTCGGCTGATCCCCGACCACGGGGCGGATCGTGCGCGAGCGTCTGAGGCGCCCCAGGATCTTCTCCGGGCTGACGGCGATGTAGACGCGGACGGCGCGCCGTTCGAGCAAGGAGCGCGTCGGCGCGTGCGTCACCGCGCCTCCGCCGAGCGCGATCACCTTTCCCGGGCCTTCGAGCGCGGCTTCCGCGGCGGCGCGCTCGTACTCGCGAAAGCGCGCCTCGCCTTCGTTCGCGAAGATCTCGTGGATCGGGCCGTGGGCCGCTGTGACGAGCGCGTCCGTGTCGACGAACTCGCACTCGAGTTCGCGCGCGAGGCTCCGTCCGAGCGTGGTTTTGCCCGCAGCCATGAAGCCCACGAGGGCGACGTGGGCTTTCACGAACCGGAGGCGGGCGTGCCGTCGAACAAGCGCGCGGCGGCGGCGACCGCGCGCTCGAAGTTGTCGCGCGTCTCCTCGATCGAGTCGCCCCCGAACTTTTCGAGAATCGGCCCGGTCAGCGCGAGCCGGGCCATCGCTTCGCCCACGATCGAGGCCGCGGGGACGACGCAGACGTCGCTGCGCACGATCGATGCGGGCGCCGCCGTCCCCTCGTGCAGGTTCACGGATGGGAGCGCCCTCATCAGCGTCGGGATCGGCTTCACGGTGACGCGCAGGAGGATGTCCTGCCCGTTCGAGATGCCGCCTTCAATGCCGCCGGCGCGGTTCGAACCGCGCCGCACTTCACCGTCTCGGAGCGCGAAGACATCGTGCGCCGCCGAGCCCGGGGTCGCCGCGACCTCGCGGCCTGCGCCGACTTCGACGGCCTTCACCGTCTGCATGGACATCAGCGCGCCCGCGAGGATACCGTCCAGGCGCGTCTCGGCTTGCCGGTTCGAACCGACGCCGGCGGGAACTCCCCAAATGCGGATCGCGAACGTTCCGCCGAGCGTGTCGCCCGCGGCCTTCGCGGCGTCGATCGCCGCGATCATCTCCCGTGCGGCCGCCTCGTCCGGGCAGCGGACTTCGCTCGCGTCGACGGCGGCCTGATCGAACTCGGCCGGGACGCGCGCCTGGACGCCGCCGATCTGCGAGACGTAGGCGGACGTGTGGATCCCGAGCGCTGCTAGGAATTGCGCGCAGATGGCGCCGCAGGCGACGCGCATCGCGGTCTCGCGGGCACTTGCCCGTTCCAGAATGTTGCGGAGATCGCGTTGCCGGTACTTGAGCGCGCCCGCGTAGTCCGTGTGCCCCGGGCGCGGATTCGTCAGCGGCTTGCCGCCGCCGGTGAGCGGGTCCATCAGCGCGCGAACGTTCTCGAAATCCTGGTTGCGGACGAGGATCGCGAGCGGCGAGCCGAGCGTCTTTCCGCCGCGCAAGCCTGCGAGGAACTCGACCGTATCGGTCTCGATCTTCATCCGCCCGCCGCGTCCGTAGCCGCCTTGCCGCGCTTTGAGGGTCGCGTCGATCGCGGCGACGTCGAGCCGGAGGTTGGCCGGGAGGCCGTCGAGGATGCCGACGAGCGCGGGCCCATGGGACTCGCCGGCCGTGAGATACCGAAACATCCCGCACGCCTTCGACGCCGGGCGCAGCATTTCCGCGACCCGAGCGAGCGCTCCGCGACGGCAGCTCGATGATCGCGCTCGGCTTCTCCGCCGCGCTGGCCCTGTGCGTCGCCGCGGGGATCGTGCTGCTGCGGGCGCGCGAGCGCGTTCCGCTGGAAGCGCGCCTGCTCGAGGCGCGGCAGGCGCACCTGCACGGCACGTTGCGGCGCTGCCTCGAGGCCGCGCGCAGCTCGCCCGAGGAGGTCCTGCGCCGCTTCTCGCAGGCCGTTCGCGAACTCGATCCGGCGATCGATGCGATCCTCTGCTTCGAACGATCCGGCGCCGCTCTCCGCTGCACGTTTGCGGAAGGCGCCGAGACGGACTTCATCCGCGATACCACCCTGCCGCTCGAGGCGGACGCGGCGCCTCCGGTCGCGGCGTTCTTGCAAGGGCATCGGATCGCGTCGCGCGGATTGCAAACGGCGCTACTCCCGACCGACCGCGCGTTCTTGGCCGTCCCGCTCTCGGACGGAGCGCGCCCGTTCGGCGCGTGCTATTGCCTCTCGCGGCGCGTCGATGCGCTCGCCGCCGAGGCGTCGATCGTCGCGCTCGCCGAACTCGCCGGCCCCGCAATCGCGCTCGCGCGCGAGCGGGCGCGCGACCGGGAACACGCCTCGCTCGACGCGCTGACCGGCTTGCTCACGCCGCGCACGCTCCGCGACCGCTTGGCGGAGCTGGACCTGCGGCCGGGGACGCTCGTCGCCCTGGCGTTCGTCGATAGCGACAACTTCAAAGCGTGCAACGACGCGCTCGGTCATGCCGCGGGCGACGCGGTGCTCAAGGAACTCGCCCGCATCCTGCGCGCCGCCGCCGGTCCCGGGGCGCTCGTCGCGCGCAACGGCGGAGACGAGTTCTGCATCCTGTTCGCCGGCCTCCCGAAGTCCGATGCGATCCACCGGGCGGAAGCCGTTCGCGCGGCGGTCGAGCGGCACGCGTTCGAACCGGTACTCGCCGGGCGCACCCCATCCCGCCCGATCACCGCAAGCATCGGCCTCGCAGGCTTTCCCGACGACGCCGCATCCGCGGGCGAACTCCTCGAGCGCGCAGACGCCGCGATGTACCACAGCAAACGCGCCGGACGGAATCGCGTCTCCTTCTACGCCGCGAGCGGCGAATTGTGCACGTTGCGGTAGGTGCTACCGTCCGTTCGGGTAGAGGACGACGGAGAGCGAAGATAGCGCCGCCTTCGCGTCCTTGTCGTCGGCGTCGCCGAGGTGCGCTGTGTACGAGACGACGATGCTGCGGCGGCCGTCGAACAAGACGTATTCGTAGCGCTCGTAGATGTGGCCGAGCTCCTGGCCGTAGGATACGCGCTGCCACCAGGCGGGCATGCCGTTCGGCAGGACGACGCGGGCCTTGTGATCGATGAACGCGTGGTCGAACTGCGTGCGCAGCTCGCTCGCGTGGACGTCGGCGACGGAATCGAACGTCCCGTCGAACCTGCCGACTTCTATCGCGATCGTTCGCTGGCCGTATTGCCCCCGATCCTTCGCGAAGATCGCGACGGGGTGCAAGGAATCCTCGGTCGCGCTGGGCGTGAACCGGACGCGCTCCCAGCCCGGCGGCGGCGCGAAGTGCATCGCCGGGTCGTCGTAGGAGAGCGCGTCGGCGGGTTCTGCGGCGGCGGCGAACCCACGGGTTGCGAAGGCGAACGCGCAGAGCGCGAAAGTCGAGCGTTTCATTCTCGGTCGAGGACCTCCGCGAGCGCGGGGAGCGAGACGGCGTGGCGATACCCGATGTTCCGGTGGTCGTCGTCGAACTCTTCGTGCCGAACGGCGAGCCCGAGCTCGCGCATCCGCGCGACGAGGACGCGCGCCCCGATATCGAGCGCGTACTCGTCGCGGCGGCCGCAATCGACGTAGCGCAGGCGCAGGCGGCCGAGTTCGGCCCCTCGCGCGCGGCAGCGCTCGGCGGGATCGAAGGCGATCCAGCGCGCGAAGACGTCGTCGCGGACTTCTCCGGTCTTGGGATCGAACGGCAGGTCGAAAGCGAACGCGCGCGCCCCGGTGGGCGAATATGCAGCAGCGTAGCCCAGCATCTCGATCGTCGCGTACTCGGCGGCCGAACGCTTCGGCTTCGCTTCGAATGCCGCGACGAACGCCGCGAGGTCGCCGCCGTGCGCTTCGAGCGTCCGCTGCGCGAGCGTAAACGCCGGAACGAACGCCGCCCGGAAATGCGCGTCGCCGCTGTGCGAAGCGAACGCGCAGAAGACGCCGGGATGCTCCATCGGCAAGTGCAGCGCGGCGAACCCTCCGGTGGACTTGCCGAAGATCGCGCGGCCGCCCTCGCGGGCGAGCGTCGGATACGTCCGGTCGACGTGCCCGACCGCATCGCGCACGAAATAGGTCGCGTAGGCGCCGTTGTGGATCGAATCGACGTACTGCGAGCCGCCGAGGCGCGTGAATCCGTCCACGAGCGCAAGGATCACGGGCGGCATCTTCCCTTCCGCAATCAAGCGGTCGGCCCACTGCACGACGTTGCGCTCCCAGGGACGGGTCGAGAGCAGCGCGGCCACGTCGCCCGTGTAGCCGTGCGCGCAATAGAGCACGCCGTACCGGCGCGAAGCGCCGGGGTCGAAGCCGGGCGGAAGGTAGATCCCAAGCGGCCGGCTCGCGGGATCGCCGAGCGGGTTGTTCGCCAGCGCCGGCGAGTCGACCCAATCGATGCGCAGATCGCCGCGCAGGCCCAGTAGGCGCGCGAGTTCGGAGGAAGCCATCGAGGTTCTGTGCGCGGCGCGAGCCCCGGACCCTGCCGCGAGGGCTCGCACCTCCCCGTTCGGAACAGGCGGACGATGATACGCGGCGTGGACCTGCGCGGAGCGCTCGCGATCAACGCGATCTCGATGATCGGGATCGGGCCGTTGATCACCATTCCGCTCGTGCTGATGAACCTGCACGGCCCGCTCTCGCTCGCCGGCTGGATCCTCGGCGCGTTCCTCGCGCTCTGCGACGGCCTCGTCTGGGCCGAGCTCGGCTCCCGCCTCCCCGGTTCCGGCGGAACCTACGGCTTCTTGCGCGAGGCGTTCGGGCGGGCCGGCCTCGGCAAGATGCTCGCGTTCCTGTTCGCTTGGCAGACGCTCTTCTCGGCGCCGCTCAACCTCGCGACCGGCTACATCGGCTTCTCGAATTACGCGAGCTTCCTCTTTCCGGCCCTCGCCCGGCACCACGAATGGCAGGGGTGGCTCGCCGTGCTGGTCGGGCTCGCGACGATCGCGCTGCTCTACCGTCACATCGGGAACGTCGCGAAGATCAGCGTGATCTTCGGCCTCGTCGCGGTCGCCACGCTCGTCCTCGTCGCGGCCGCGGCCTACGGACATTTCGATGCGGCCCGCGCGTTCACGATCGAACGCGGCGAGGGCTTCGGACCCGGCTTCCTCGCCGGGCTCGGCTCGGCGATGGTCATCACGATGTACGACTATCTCGGCTACAATCAGGCCGCCACCATCGGCGATGAAGTCCGCAACCCCGCGAGGACTTTGCCGCGCGCTATCGTCGGCTCGATCCTCGTCGTAGCCGCGCTGTACCTCGCGCTGCAGGTCGGCGTGCTCGGCGCGCTGTCGTGGCACGAACTCGTTCCCGCGGCCCCCGGCGCGGCGGCCCCGGCGGAGGCGCAATTCGTCGCATCGACCGTCGTCCAGCGCAGTTGGGGCCCCGCGGCCGCGGGCCTCCTCACGATCGCGATCCTGATCACGGCCTTCGCGTCGACGTTCGGCTGCTTGCTCGGATATTCGCGCATCCCGTACGCAGCCGCCCTCGACGGCGTCTTTCTCGCGCCGTTCGCGCGCTTGCACCCGAAGGGGCACTTCCCATACGTTTCGTTGCTGGCGATCGGGCTGCTCGCGCTCCCCGCGTGTTTCGTCTCGCTCGACATGGTGATCTCGGCCTTGACGACGGGCATGGTCATCATCCAGAGCTTCGGCGGGATCGCGGCGCTCTTCGCGCTGCGCGCGCGCAAGGGCGAGCAGCCGCGCTCCGAGTGGTACCGGATGTGGCTCTATCCGGTACCGGCGCTGATCGCGATCGGGGGGTGGACGGCGATCTTCTTCTCCGCCGGGCCGGTCGCGATCGCGTTCGGCCTCGGCACGCTCGCGGCCGGAAGCGCGGCCTACCTGCTTTGGGCGCGCGGCGCCGCCGCCTGGCCGTTTGCTGCGAGCGCCGCCGCACTCGTGCTGGCGCTGCTCGCCGCACCGCCGGCCGCCTCCGCGGCGCCGCTCGCAGGCTTCACGAGCAGCGCGATCGTCGAGCGCGACGGAAACCCCGTCTTCACCGTCGACGGGAAACCGTTCTTCGTCTACGGCGCGGCGTTCTTCTACGAGCGGCTCCCGCGCTCGCAGTGGTCCGCCTCGATGCGCGAGTTGCGGCGCATGGGAATCAATACGCTCGACCTCTACGTGATGTGGAATTGGCACGAGCTCGCCGACGGCGATTTCGATTTCGACGGCCGGACGAGCCCGCGGCGCGATCTGCACGAGGTGCTGCGGCTCGCCCGCGACTACGGCTTCAAGCTGGTCGTTCGCCCCGGCCCCGTCGTTCGCAACGAATGGCGCAACGGCGGGTACCCCGCATGGCTGCTCGAGCGCCCCGAATACGGGATGCCGCTGCACGATCTCCTGGAAGGGCGGTATCCGCCGACCGCGACGTTGCAGAACGCTCATTCGGACGCCGCCGCGGCGGAATGGCTCGCGAACGGCACGCACCTGCGCTATGCGAAACGCTGGCTCGAGCGGGTGCTCGCCGAGTTCGCACCGGTTGCCGATCGCGTGATCGCCGTCCAACTCGACGACGATCAGGGCGCCTACATCGATAACGACACCTGGCCCGCACCGCACTTGCGCGCCTACCTCGAGTGGTTGCGCGACGTCGTGCACGGCGTGACGGGCCCCTCGCTTCCTACGTTCATCAACACTTACCAGATGAAGGTTACGGCGTCGTCGCCCGTCTGGGCGTGGGGGAATTGGTATCAGAGCGACGCGTATGCGATCGGCGAGCACGATCGCGCGCAGCTCGAGTTCTCGACCGGGCTGCTCGGAACGCAACGCGACCGCCCCGTGATGGTCGGCGAGTTCCAGGCTGGCTGGTTGCAACAGCCCGACGACATCTATCCGCGCCCGTCCGATCCTTCGAACACGTTGCTCGCGCTCCATACGATGCTCGCGCAGAACGCGCGCGGCATCGTCAATTTCCCGGCGCAGGATACGCTCGCGCCGGCCGGGATGGAGGCGCCCTTCTCCAACGCGTTCTACGCGTGGGATGCGGCGCTGACGATCGACGGGCGTGCGAGCCCGCGCTACGCCCCGGTCGCGCGTTTCGGCAATCTCGTCGCCGCGTACGGAAGCGCGCTCGCGGCGTCTCGCACCGTCCCGGACGCGGCGATCGTCTATGCGACGAGCGCGCTCGACGAAACGCGCGTCACGAACGCCGTCATCGCCGAGATCGCCGCTGCGACGCTCGAAGCGCAACGCGCGTGCCGGCACGAAGGGCTCGCCTGCGACCTCATCGATTTGCGCGCGATCGACGCGGCGGCGCTCGCACGCTATCCGATCGTCTTCTTCCCGTTGCCGCAAAGCGTGACGGCGGATCCGAGCCTGCTTTTCGCGCCGGGCGTCGCGAAGCTCGCTGCATATGCGAGCCGCGGCGGCTACGTCGAGCGCGCGCTCCCGGATGGGCCGGCCGTCGCGCGCGCGCTCGCGGCGACACATCGGCGCCGCGTCGTCGAAGGCTTGCCGGGCGCCGTCTTCGCGCGGAGCGGCGACCCGGCGTTCGCGGGATTCCTGATCGCGACGAACTACGAAAGTGCGCCCGTCGAATATGCGAACGTGCGCGTCCAGGTGACGCCGCAAGAAGCCGTGACGCTCCCCCGGATCGCGCTCGGCGCGCGCGATGCAACGACCATCCCGATACGCAACGCGCTCGCTCCTAGCCCTGAACCTTCGCAAGGGCAGCCCTCGCCTTCGGCGGGCCTCGCCGGCGCGGGTGACGGCGTGCCGTTGCGCGCCGATGCCCGGCTCGCAGTTGCCGGTGCGCCGCACGGCGCAGTTCCCGCGGGACGGGCTATCGTTTACGCCGCCGACCTCTTCGAAGACGGCAAGCCCGTCTTCGTCCTGCAGAATGCGCTCGTCCGGCTCGTCGTTTCGCCGGCGGCGGGCGCGCGTTCGTTCGTCTTCGAGGATCTCGCGACGCACGAAAGTGCGTTCACGAGCACCGGCGCGTTCCGCGACGACGTCGCGATCGAGCCCCCGCTTTCCACGACGGATCGCATCGCGAAATACACGCACGATTTCCCCGCGGGAACGTTCAATCGCGACTACGGTTGCGCACCGCTCCCCGTCGCTTCGCAAGAGGCGGCGCTGCGCTGCACGTACGACGCGCCCGACGCCCTCCCGCACGGCGCTCGCTTCGAGCGCACGTTGCGGCTGCCAGCCGACACGCGCGCCGTCGCGGTCGAGGAACGCGCCGCGTTCGCCGGGACCGCGGAGGAACGCGCGGGGCAGCACGCGGTCACGGTCAGCTCGCTCGCCGCCGGAGACGCGCGCGCCATGGCGACGCAGATCGTCCTGGCACCGGAACCCGAGCCGTTCGCGGCGCTGACGGCGCGCCGGGTCGGCCACGGCAACGCGCTCGGACTCTACGATCCGCCGAGCCGGCGCTTCGTCGCCGTCGTCTGGCACCCGGGCGACGTCGTCGATGCGTCGATCCTCGAGCGCCGGCACTCCATCGTCGTCCGGCTGACCCGCGTCGACGGCTTTCCCGCTCATACGTGGTACGTCCAGGGCCATGCACCGTCGCTCGATGCTGCCCGCGCCGAACTCGCCGCCCTCGCGGCCGGAGCGTCGCAAGGGGCGGGTCACCCCGCCGCGAACTTCCGGCGTCCTAGGGGAAGTGGCGGAACGGTAGACGCAGTCGCCTCAAAAGCGACCGGGTGAACGCTCGTGTGGGTTCAAATCCCACCTTCCCCATAAAGAGAGGCCCGTATTAGCGGGCTTTTTCGTTGCTTGCAGCCCTTCTTGACTGTATATCTGTTCTGATATAAAGTGACCTCATGGACGCGGAAGTCGTATGGGTCGGCTCAACCAGGGCGGACTTGGTAGCGGCTTCGGCTTCCGTTCGTCAAACGATGGGCTCAGCGATCCGCACCGCGCAGCAGGGCGGAATGTCCACCGATGCCGAGCCGATGAAGGGCGACCTCCGGGAGGTCATAGAGGTTCGCGACCGCGACGAGGACGGCATCTATCGCCTCATGCTACACGACAAGAATCGGCGACGTGGTTTACGTCCTCGACTTCTTCCAGAAGAAAGGCGTCGCCGGAGGGGCGACGCCCAAAGTCGACCTGGACCGAATTCGCCTCCGCCTCAAAAGGGCAAGGGAACATCATCATGCAGCACGATCCTGACGTGACCTTCGAGCGCAGCTCGGGGAACGTCTTTGCCGACCTCGGCCTCGAGAACTCCGACGAGTTGCTCGTGAAGGCTGATCTCGCGCATGCAGTCATGGCGACGATCCGGGAACAGCACTGGACCCAGGTCGAGGCCGCAGCGCGCACCGGACTGACGCAGCCTGAGGTGTCCTTGCTTGGGCGGATGAAACTGGATCGTTTCTCGCAAGAGCGCTTGCAGACGGTTCTGCGCCGGCTTGGCACGGATGTCGAGATCACCCTGCATCCGCGCGAGAACGGCGGGATCGGCACCCTGAAGGTCCGCGACCTCGTCTAGGCGGCTCGCCGCGCAAACCCGCGGGCGCCCCTCGCGTGATAAACTCAGAGCGGGTGACAGCCTGCGAGCCTCGCAAGGGCAACCGCATGGCAGAGGGGGAGCGATCCGCCTCTGCCATGCGGTTCGGCCTCACGTGGCGGCACTTGACGCGCACAGCGTAGCGCTCGAAAGCGCGGTTGCCATTCGGTTGCCATCAATGGCAACCGCCAGCGACTTTCGGTGACCAATTTGGCCCCGGTAAATTGCGATTTGACGAGGGAATCCGGTCATCGGTGACCCTCGGTGACCGTAAGGCAGTGGGTTCAAATCCCACCTTCCCCACCAGTGCCGCAGTGCCGGGCTGTATCCCGGCCGGCTGCGCGGGCGAACTCTTCCGCCGCTTCAGCGCCTCACTCGTGCGACTTCGAGATCATCTCGAACATCTTGATGTTGATCAGGATGAAGCGCACGATCTGCCAAGGCACGAACGTCCTGAGGGCTTTCGTTCGGGGCGTCGGCTGCGGAGCAAACAATCCTTCGCTCTGCGGCCCCGCGGGATCTCTGTCGGTCTCCGGCATCATGTTTTTCATTCTGGAATGAACGTCCAACCCGGCATTGCTTTGGCTTTGTAGAGAAACGCGTGGTGCAAGATGCGTTTGATCCAGTGCGCACCAAGACCGATCTCACCGAACGTGAAGCGCAGGTCGCGCCCGTGCTCCGGAAACCGCGCGTAGTCCGGTACGATCGGGTACATCGTCATCGCCGCCGCCGTCCCGCCGAGAAGGCTCGCGCCGGCAGAAGCAACGCAGGCTGCGCCCATCCGCGCCATCGACGCGTGATGCGCCGTACTCAGGCTCCCGCGCTCGATCATCTCGGCGATGCTGCGAGCGACCGTCAGGCCCATGACGCCGGAGGGCATCCCGGTGCGCGGCGGCGACGGCACGATCGGCGTGCCGTTCGGGCTCTTGTAGGGTTTCGAGATCTGGTGAGGGGGCGCGAACGCGATGCCGATCGCGAAAACGTTGGGGAAATGCGGCGTTTGGTATGAGGACGGCCAGTCAGCCGCCTTCCACTCCTCGAACGGTTTCGCGGTGTAATCGGCGTCGACTCGCATGAACCCGCTCGGCGCGAACAGGTCGGCCGTGATCTCGGTTCCGCCGCGGTTGAACGCACGCAAGCCGACGCCGCCGAACGGCGGCAGGAGCATCGCGAAATCGAAGCGCTGGGTGCGATGCTCGCCGTCGAGTGTCTCGTAGTGCACCTCCCCCGGATCGACGCGCTCGACGTGAGCGCGCGTGATCCAGCGAATGCCACGTTCCGTGTAGAGCGATTCCGCCCACAGCTTGCTGTGCGTGAAATAGCCGTTCACCTGCATGTGCAGCCCTGCGACGCCGAAATCCCCGAGTTCGTGTTCGTTCGAGATGTAGATGATGTCCGCGAGCTGACGGACGCCGCGCTGACGCAGTTCGTATTCCACGTTGAATACGTACTCGAACGCGGCGCCCTCGCAGGTGCAAAGCCCGTGGCTCGTGCCGATCAGAAGCGTCTGCCGTTCACCGCCGCGCATCCGCTGGATCGATGCATCCAAGGCGCGCGAGGCCTCGTCGGCGTGCCCGTACGTGCAGACCGAGAGACTGTTCTTGCCCGGCCCGAGGCCTTCGACCGCGGCGAAATTCAGCTTCGGTCCGGTCGCATTCACCAAGAAGTCGTATGGAATGCGCTCCGTCCGCGCCTGCCCGCTCGTATGCTCGACCTCCACGAACGGTGTCGCACTCTGCGCATCGCCTTCCGGATAGATGCGGAGCGCCTTGGCCTGGACGAACGTGATCCCGAGCTTGCGGTAGACGGGAGCGAGGGGAAAGGTCACGTCCTCGCCGCGCATGAGGCCGACGCCGACCCAAATGTTCGACGGGATCCAGTTCCATTTGCTGTTCGGCGAGACGACGATGACCTCGTGGCGCCGGTGCAGCCGTTCGCGCAGCCGCGTCGCAGCCGTATGCCCAGATATCCCGGCGCCGAGAATGACGACCCGACTCATGAGAGCAAGCTGCGCTCCTTTTGGGGAAAAGGTTTCTGCTGTCGGACGAGGAGCCGAAACAAAGCTCGCCCGGCCCAGGCGCCTAGTATACCCCCTAGGGTACTAGAAAGCCAGGGCTTCTGCGAAACGCCTCTTTATGCGAATCCCCAATCCGCGCAGGCCGCCCGGTCACATCGCCGGCCGGGAACGCCGCTCGAGGCGCCGGTTGCGCGGCTGCAGGACGGATCGGCGCGGCAGTCGCCGGCCGCGTGCGTCAGCCGCGCGCTTCGCGGATCCCCCGGCCGTTGAGCGGTAACCCGAATACGGGGCCGAGCAGGCACAAATCGAAAGCGCCGGCGGCGATCGGGACGAGGCCGACGATCGCAAGGACGGTCCCGCCGGTCGAATGCATCGCGTAACCCCAGGCGACGAGTGCAGCGCCGACGGCGACGCGAGCGAGGCGCCCTGCGGGGCTCGACATGAACTTAGCGATAGGCACGATCAGGTTCTCCTTGCGCTACTGCGCGCTGGGCGTGGTTTCAAACAGGCTTCGCAGGAACCGGTGACGAGCAAGCCGCGACGGACGAGATTCTCGCCGAGTTGCGCTTGCAAATCTTCGAAGATCGCATCGGAGACGAGGATGTCGCGAATGCCGCCGCACTTCGTGCAGTGGAAGTGATCGTGCGGTGCGAGGTTCGCATCGAGCGTCGTACCGCCGGCGAGCGTCGGCCCGCGGGCGATCTCGCCGGCCTCGGCGAGGCGGTTCGTGATTCGATGGACGGTCGTCGCCGTGAGCTCGGGGAACGCCGGAAGGAGGCACTGCAGGAGTTCGCTATTGGCCGCATGCCCGAGGCGGCGAACCCAGTGGAGCACGGCACGCGTTTGTGGCGTCAGCCGCATGCGCACAGTTTACAGCAAACTATTTACAACTGTCAATCATTTACACATGCAACGATACGCAGCGGAGCGGTCAGCCGGCGTTCGGGGTGACGACGAGGGCGTAGTGATACGGAAAGCTCGACACTCCGATGTCGATCAGGCCGCTTTCCCGAAGGCGGCGGCGAGCCTCTTCGACTCCATAGACATGCTCGCGCGGCGGGCCGTGCGGCCGTTCGGCGTCGGCGTTCCAATCGACGACGAGCGCCTTCCCCCCGCTAGCCAACAGACCCCGCAGTTCGGCGAGCGAGGCGTCACCGAGTTCGTGCAGCACGTTGAGCGCGAGGACGCGGTCGACGCGGCCCTTCAGCTGGGCGAGTTCGGCCGGCTCGATCGGCGTCACGTTCGCAACGTCGCTCTTCGTAAGCTTCTCCCGCAGGTACGCGAGCATCGCTTCGCTCTCGTCAAGCGCGTACACGAAGGCGGCGGGGCGGGCCCGTGCGATCTCGATCGCGTAGGCGCCGGTTCCGGCGCCAAAATCGACGAGCGTGGCGCCTTCCGCAAGGTCAAGCAGCGCCAGTAGCGCCGCCGGCGGAACGTATTCAAAGCGTGCCGGGTCATCGAGCCGCGCCGCGCGACCCGGATCGAATCGCTCGGGCTGTTTCGCACCGTGCCGATCGTCGTGCATGAAATGAGAGCCTCCCATAGACGTCCGCCGCCCTTGCTTCACGGTGCCGTTGCGTCGTTCTTCCAAGACCTCCGCACGGCCGCCGTGAAGCAGCGCCGAGTGCCTACGTGCTTCGATCCCATAGCCGTCCGCGCCGAAGGATCGCGCGGGGCTCGCCGGAACGAGTTTCCCATTCTGGCCAAGGAACAACGGTGACGATGGACGCTTGGCACCGGATCGCCGGGCTCGTACGATGCCTCATCACGGCGCTCGCGCTCGCGGCAGCGATCGCGGCGGTACCGGCCCAAGCCGACGAGCTAGTCATGTTCCAACTCAAAGGCTGCCCATATTGCCGCGCCTGGAATACCGACGTCGGCCGCATTTACGCGAAGACCGACGAGGCGAAACGGCTGCCGCTGCGCCGCATCGACCTCCTCGCCCAGCGGCCGCCGGAATTGCGCACGATCGCACCGATTCGCTACACGCCGACGTTCATCGTCATGCACTGCGGCCAGGAAATTCGTCGCATCGAAGGTTACCGCAGCCCGGATCAATTTTGGGGGCTCCTCGACAGCGCGATCGCCGCCATCGACGAGGCGCGCCCGCAGGAGCGCGCAGCCTGCCCGAAATGAACGCCGGAGCAGCTTCTTCTCGAATTGTGATGCCGCGCATCACTAAATTTGAACTCAAAGCACGAGCAAGCACGCAGCGCAGATTCGGCGCGTAAACGCTTCGCAAGCAGCGGAGGAAAACGCGGTGACACGGCGGAACGAACCGCGCCCATACTGCTAGCGATCGGCCGTTCGTTACGAACGGTGCGCCGCAATTAGCTTACTCAAGTTCGCGTGGGTGCTGCATGGGCGATTTGACTCGGCGTGATCTCATCAAGCTCGGCGGATTCGCCGCGGCATCGACGGCGGTAGCGGCGGCAAGCGTCAGCCCGCCCGCCGCCGTCGCCTCCCCGACAGGTCCCATGGTCAACATGGATCGGCAAGCCCGGCTGCCGAAGGCAAAGGGGCCAAGGCTCGTCGTCGTCGGCGCCGGCACCTCGGGCCTCACGATCGCGAAGTACGCGAAGCGCGAGTATCCGAAGTTCGACGTCGTTCTCGTCGAGAAGCGCGATATGTACTCATCGTGCTTCACGAGCAACTTATGGTACGCCGATCTGATCGATCTCGAGTTTCTCGCGGATCACAGCTTCCTCGACGCCGCGGTGAACAACAATTACACGTTCTTCAGCGCAGCCGCCATCGGCCTCGACCGTGCGAGCCGTAAGCTCTACACGACCGAAGGCGCAATCGACTACGACTTCCTGGTTCTCTCGCCGGGCCTCGACTACGACTACAAGCGCATCGGCGTCAACGATCCGGAAACCGAGTACGCCCTGCGCGACGCCTATCCGGGCGGATTCATGAGGCCGACCGAACACGTGACTATTCGAAAGAAAGTTCGCGGGTTCGAAGGCGGCGTGTTCGTGCAAACCGTCCCGGGCGGCAATTACCGCTGCCTGCCGGCTCCCTACGAGCGCGCCTGCATGATCGCGTCCTTCTTCAAGAAGAATAAGATCAAGGGAAAGGTGCTCGTCCTCGACGAGAACCCGGAGATCACGATCAAGGCGAAGGGCTTCCACGCGGCCTTCAACGAGCTCTACAAAGACATCATCGTCTACAAGTCGTCGGTGCAGATCAAGGGCGTCGATCCTCAGAAAAAACTCATCCAGACCGATTTCGACTCGATTGCCTTCGACGACGCTGCGATCTACCCGGGCGTGCGCGCCTCGACGCTGATCGAATACTTCGGCCTGTCGGATCCCAACAGCCTACAGAAAGAAGCCGCCATCGATCCGTTCAAGTACAACGTGATCGGCGACGAACGCGTCTACGTTACCGGGGATTCACGTCCGCATCCGTATTCGAAGAGTGCGAACACATCGAACAGCGAAGGCAAGTACGTCGCGAAAGTGCTCGCGGCGCGGGCGCAGGGCAAAGACATCAACTGGTACACGCCCGAGACGCTCTGTTACTCGATGGTGAACGCCTCGCCGATGGAGGCCATCTCGGTCGATGCCTTCTACGCCTATGACCCGCAGACCAAGTCATTCAGCTTCTCAAAGGATACCAAAGTCTACGATACGCGGGATCAGGCGCAGGGCCGAGCCACGCTCGAATGGGCGAAGGGCATCCAGCGAGACATCTTGACCTGATGCGGCGAGGATCTTTCGTCACGCTATGCGGCGGCGCGCTCGGCGCAGCGCAGCTCGCCGGCCGCCTCACCGCGGCGGCGAGCGCGGCCGAGCTCAAAGAGTTCGGCCGCGTCAAGCTCGTCGACGCGGCGGGAAACGGCCTGCGAGCCAAGAGTCTGATCACGTCCGAGGCGTACGTTTTCCACTACCCGTATAACGCGACGCCCTGTTTTCTGATCAACCTCGGGAGAAAAACCGGCAGCGGCGTCGGTCCGAACGGCGGGATCGTCGCCTTTACGGCAATCTGCGCGCACCAACTCTCCTACCCGTCGAAAGATGTCAGCCCGATCACCTACGCACCGGAGCACAGTCGCGTCACGGGGCGCGCAGGGGTCATCGTCTGCTGCGCCCACTTGAGCGTCTACGATCCGGCCCAAAACGGCCAGGTTGTCTCCGGACCGGCGCCGGAGCCGCTGACGGTCATCGCACTCGATTACAACGCGCCGACCGACGAGCTCTACGCTAAGGGCGTGATCGGAAGCGACCGCTTCGACGACTTTTTCAAGGCCTACAAAGACGATCTCATCGCGGCGCTGGGCCCGGGCGTGCCGCACCGGCTCGTCTCCGACACCTCGACGGCGGTGCCTCTGAGCAAATTCACGAGCCAGCCGTTGCACTGCTAGCCACGCCGGAACGTTGACGGGGAATTAAGATGAGCAATAAGGTCGAGACGCATTTCAAAGTCCCGAGCACCGCCCAAAAGGGCGACGTGATCGAGATCAAGACGCTCGCCACGCACCCGATGGTCTCGGGACAAACGAAGGATAAGGACGGAAAGACGATCCCGCGCGAGATCATCAACACGTTTACCTGTGCCTACAACGGCAAACAGGTATTCAAGATGACGCTCGAGCCGGCGATTTCGATGAATCCGTACATCGCTTTCACCATCAAGGCCACTGAAAGCGGCACGCTCGACTTCGCCTGGACCGACGACGACGGCTCGGTATACAAGGATCAGGCAAAGATCACCGTTTCTTGAGGAGTTCCATGACCGCAGACACACATGCCGGGAGGCCGCTGAGCCGGCGCAGTTTGATCGCATCGGCAGGCGCCGGCGGATGCGTCGCGCTCGCAGCGTGGCTGCTCCCGCTCCGCGCGAGCGCAACGCCGGAGCAGGCCGAGAAGCTCATCGCATCCTTCGGAACCGGAACGCCGAAAGAGGGCAAAGTGACGCTCGGCGCCCCCGAGATCGCAGAGAACGGGGCTTCCGTCCCGATCACCATCTCGGTCGATAGTCCGATGACCGACCAAGATTACGTTTCCTCGATCCTCGTGGTGGCGGACGGCAACCCCCTTCCGGGCGTTGCGCGCTTCGAGCTCTCGCCCGCAAACGGGGCGGCGAAAGTCGAGATTCGCATTCGCCTCGCTCAGACGCAGACGGTCACTGCGGTCGCCGCGATGAACGACGGCTCGCTCTGGAAGGCCTCGAAGACCGTCAAGGTGACCATCGGCGGCTGCGGCGGCTGATGCTGACGCGGCGCGATTTCGTGCAGGTCGCCGCAGCGACGGCGGCCATTACCGGGGCGGCCGGCGGCTTCGCACGCGCCGCCGCCCGTCAAGCGATCTCGCAAGAGGAACTGCTCCGCTTCGAGCCGCTCGGCCAGGTCACGCTCCTGCACTTCACCGACATTCACGCCCAGCTCGTTCCGCTCTACTATCGCGAGCCGTCCGTCAACATCGGCGTCGGGGAGGACGCCGGCGCACTTCCCCACCTCACGGGGGCCCGGCTGCTCGAAGCGTTCGGCTTAAAAGCGGGCAGCGCGGAGGCGTACGCTTTTTCGTCGCAGGACTTCGTCTCGCTCGCACGCGGGTACGGACGAGTCGGCGGGCTCGATCGTATCGCGACGCTCGTCAAGGCGATTCGCGCGGAACGCCCCGGGCAGACCCTGCTGCTCGACGGCGGCGATACGTGGCAAGGATCCTTCACTTCGCTCCAAGAGCGAGGTGAAGATATGGTCGCGGCGATGAACTCGCTCGGCGTCGATGCGATGACGGCGCACTGGGAGTTCACCTACGGAGCCGACCGCGTCAAAGAACTGAAGGCGAAACTTGCTTTTCCGTTCCTCTGCGGGAACGTGAAGGACGCGACCTGGGGTGAGTACGTCTTCGAAAGCACGAAGAAATTCGAACGGGGCGGCTTGCACATCGCCGTCATCGGTCAGGCATTCCCGTATACGCCGATCGCGAACCCGCGTTGGTTGATGCCGGATTGGTCCTTCGGGATCGAGGAGGACCGCGTCCGCAAAGAAGTCGACGCGGCCCGGGCGGACGGCGCGGATCTCGTCGTCCTGCTGAGTCATAACGGCTTCGACGTCGATCGTAAACTCGCGCAGCGCGTCGCCGGGATCGACGTCATCCTCACGGGACACACGCACGATGCGATTCCGGCACCGGTGCTCGTAGGGAACACGATCCTCATCGCATCCGGCTCGCACGGCAAGTTTCTCTCGCGCCTCGACCTCGACGTGAAGGGCGGCCGGGTCGTCGGCCATCGCTTTCGCTTGATACCCGTCCTAAGCGATGCGATCGCGCCGGATCCCGAGACCGCGGCGTTGGTGGCCTCGATCCGTAAGCCGTACAAAGCGCAACTCGATCGCGTGCTCGGAACGACCGACACGCTGCTCTATCGGCGCGGAAATTTCAACGGCACGTTCGACGATTTGATTTGCGATGCGCTGCTGGCGGAGCGCGACGCGGAAATCGCTCTCTCGCCGGGATTCCGCTGGGGCGCGACCCTCCTGCCGGGGCAGGAGATCAGGCTCGAGGACGTCTTCTCGCAGACCGCGATCACGTATCCCGCCGCCTACCGGGTGCCGATGACGGGGGCGATGCTGCGGACCGCGCTTGAAGATATCGCCGACAATCTTTTCAACCCGGACCCGTACTATCAGCAGGGCGGCGACATGGTTCGGGTCGGCGGTCTATCGTACGCGATCGACGTTCGGCGGCCGGCTGGCCGGCGCATCTCCGAGATGACGCTCTTGCGCACCGGTAAGCCGATCGACCCTGCAAAGTCTTACATGGTCACCGGTTGGGCTTCGGTCAATGCAGGCACCGAGGGACCGCCGGTCTACGACGTCGTCCGCCGTTACATCGAGCGCAAGAAAGTCATCGCCCTTCCGCATCGCCAGTTGGCACGCGTCGTCGGCGCCGATCCCCGCGGCATCGCTCCTTAGCCGTTTGCACACCCGCCCTGCACACGTGGAGAACTGACATGACACGGACTCCGGACGATCCAGAGACGCCCCCCGTCGAAGAAGGCGAGCGCATCGGCCGGCGCCGCTTTCTGCGCCGTGGCGCGACGCTCGCGAGCGGCATCGCGCTGGGCGCAAGCCTCAAGCCCGACGCCGCCGCAGCCGCCGACGGCTCCAATCTTCCGCCGAACGTTCCGGAATGGATGAAAACGATCGGCGCCGGCGTCGATGACCCCCCCTACGGCGTGCCCTCGGCGTTCGAGAAGGACGTCGTGCGGCGCAACGTCTCGTGGTTGACCGCTACGACGCAGTCGTCCATCAGCTTCACGCCGTTGCAGGATCTCGACGGCATCATCACGCCGAACGGTTTGTGCTTCACGCGGCACCACGGCGGCGCTCCGACGATCGACCCCGCGCAACATCGTCTGATGCTCCACGGCCTCGTCGAACGGCCGCTCTTGCTGACCGTCGAGGACGTGATGCGCTTCCCCTCGCAGAGCCGCATCCATTTCCTCGAATGCCCCGCGAACGGCGGCATGGAGTGGAAAGGCGCGCAGATGCAGGGCGTGCAGTTCACGCACGGCATGGTGCATTGCTGCGAGTGGACCGGCGTGAAGCTCTCCGTCATCCTCGACGAGATCGGCGTCAAACCCGAAGCGAAATGGATTCTGGCGGAAGGTGCGGACGCGGCGGCGATGACGCGCAGCATCCCGATCGAGAAGGCGCGCGACGACGTGATGATCGCATGGTCGCAGAACGGCGAGCGGTTGCGTCCCGAGAACGGCTACCCGATCCGCCTCATCGTTCCGGGCTGGCAGGGAAACCTCAACGTGAAGTGGCTGCGCCGGCTGAAGTTCGGCGACAAGCCCTGGTTCACGCGCGAGGAAACGTCGAAGTACACGGACCTGATGCCCGACGGCAAGGCTCGCTACTTCGATTGGGTCCTCGAGACGAAGTCGGTCATCACCGCTCCCTGCCCCGAAAAGCCGCTCAAGGCCAAGGGCTTTCACGAGATCTCGGGACTCGCGTGGTCCGGGCGCGGGAAGATCGCGCGCGTCGACGTGTCCGTCGACGGCGGCAACAGCTGGAAGACCGCCGCCCTCGGCGAGCCGGTCCTCACGAAGTGTTTGACCCGTTTCCGCATCCCCTGGCACTGGGACGGGCATACGGCGTTCCTTCAGAGCCGAGCGATCGACGAAACCGGGTACGTGCAGCCGACGATCCAGCAGCTCCGCGCCGTGCGCGGCGTGAACGCGGTCTACAACAGAAATGCGATTCAAACGTGGCGTATCAATCCGAACGGAACGGTCGACAATGTCCAGATTGCGTAAGACGATCGTCGCTTTGGCTGTTGCGGCAACACTTTCATGTGCGGTCGCGGCCTCGGCGGATCAGCGTTACGGCTTCGGCCGGCCGCCGACGCAGCAGGAAATCTCCGGCTGGAATATCGACGCGCGCGGTCCCGACGGCAAAGGCCTTCCCCCGGGAAGAGGTTCGGTTAAGCAAGGCGAGCAGCTTTTCGCCGACAAGTGCGCGTCCTGCCACGGTGATTTCGGAGAGGGCAACGGGCGTATGCCGGAACTCGTCGGCGGCCGTGGCTCGCTCGCCAAAGAGAATCCGATCAAAACCGTCGGCAGCTATTGGCCGTATGCGCCGACGCTCTTCGATTACATCCGTCGAGCGATGCCGTTCACCGCGCCGCAGTCGCTATCGAACGACGAGGTGTACGCGCTGACCGCGTACATTCTCAACCTCAATGGGATCGTTCCACAGGGAGCCGTCCTCGACGCAGGTTCGGTCGCGGCGATCAAGATGCCGAACCGGAACGGCTTCGTTCCGGATCCTCGGCCCGACGTGCACAACGTCGCGTGCATGGCGAACTGCAAGCCCGGAGCGGTGAGGATCACGAGCGATCTCGCACGGACGTTGCAAGTCACTCCGAACCAGCAGGCGGCGACCGTCGCCTCTAATGCCCAAAGTGTTCCGCCGCCGAAGGAAGTGCCCTTCGCCTCGGTGCAGCGGATCGTCGCGGTTCGGTGCACCGTCTGCCATGCGGTGAAGCCTACGCAGCCGGGGATCACCTCCGCGCCGGCAGGCGTGAAGCTCGATACGCCCGAGCGAATCCGAGCTGCGGCGGCTCGCATCAACGCACGCGCGGTCGCGACGCAAGGGATGCCGCTCGGGAACGTGACCCACATGACCGAGGAAGAGCGCACGCTGCTCGGCGCATGGATCGCCGGCGGAGCGAAGCTATGATTTGAAGATGAGATCCGTAGCCGCCCCTAATTCTATGGCAACGGATTTCGCCGGGTAGGCACCGAAAGGGAGCCGACCGTTCGACCCCCTCCCGGAGGTTCACCGTGGTACAGCCCGGCTCTCAACCGCCCGATGCTCGTCCTTCGCGGGGACGCTCTCGCGCCCGAACGGACCTTGCCGGCGGGCTGCAGTTGCAAGTCTTGAGAAGCTTCGTGCGCGTCGTCGAACTCGGCAGCATAACGCTCGCCGCGCGCTCGCTCTATCTCGCGCAGTCGGCGATTTCGATGCAACTCACCGGGCTCACCGCGCTGGTCGGATCGCCGCTGCTCGAGCGGCGCCAAGGGCGGCTCTTCCCAACGGATACGGGGCGCGTCGTCTACCGGGAAGCGCTCCGCGTTCTCGGCGCGGTCGTAGCACTCCAGGCAGCCGTCGAACAGGAGCGCGAACCGGGGCGCGCCCCGCTCACGGTTTCTTGCAGCGACACGGTCTGCGACAACGTGATCGCTCGCATCGTCGCGGGCTTCCGCGAGCGGCACGACGACGTCCGGCTGCGGGTCCTTCCCGGAACGATCGCCGAAGCCGTGGCTCGCCTGAAGGCGGGCGAGGCCGACGCGGCCCTGCTCGAAGGGCCGTTTTCGGAGCCCGCCGTCGAAACGCACGCCTTTCACAAGGATCGTCTCAAGCTCGTCGTTCCCGCCGGTCACCCGCTGGAGCAGTACAAGAGCGTGCCGTTCTGCCGGATCGTGCGCGAGCCGTTCGTGCTGCGCATGCCTCCGGCAGGAAGCCGCGCGTTGCTCCTCGAGCGCATCGGAGCAGAGCGACTCGCGAGTCTCGACATCGTCCTCGAAGTCGCCAGCAGCGAAGCGATGCTTTCGTGCATCGAGGAGGGCGTCGGCGTCGGTTTTCTTTCGGATCGAACCGCAGCGCGCGCGCTCGCAGCCGGGACCGTTGCGATCATCGATATCGAGGATATCGATTTGACGCGGACCTTCTCCGTAGGCGTGCTCCGCACTCGCCCGATCTCGGACGCCACGCAGGCATTCGTCGCTTGGCTGATATCGGGGTACCAGTTGCCCTTCGCGCAGACTGCCGGAGGGAGCGGGCTCAGCCCTTCGGCGTAGCGACGGCCGTTGCACGTGAGGGGCGCCGTTGTGAGGCTCGCAGGGCAGGGAGGCTCTTGTACTGCGATAAACGTCGCTATGAGATCCGCCGCGATTCTGGTCCGGAGGCGTGCAAGTCATGAAGCGGAGCCTCTTTCTCGGTAGCGGAGCGGCCCTCGGATTGACCGCATCCGCGCTCTTGCCAGCCCGCGCACAAGGGATCGTCGAGCAACCGTTCGCGAACGGCAGCCGACCCCTCGCGGTCTTTCCGCAGAAGCGCGCGCTCATCCAACTCTCAGCGCGCCCGCCGTTGCTGGAAACCCCCTTTCACATCTACGACGACGGCGTCTTCACGCCGAACGATGCGTTCTTCGTTCGTTGGCACTTGAGCGGCATCCCGACGACGGTCGACGGGGCAGCGCACCGCATCGCCGTCCGCGGGCTCGTTGCAAACCCGATGCAACTTAGCGTCGGCGATCTGCGCAAGGATTTCGAACCCGTCGAAATCGCGGCCGTCTGCCAATGCGCCGGCAACGGCCGCGGCTTCTTCGAGCCGCGCGTCGCCGGCGGAGAATGGGCGAACGGCGCGATGGGGAACGCGCTGTGGAAAGGCGTGCGGCTGCGCGACATCCTCAAGAAGGCCGGGCTGCGCCCGGGGGCCGTTCAGGTGCGGTACCGCGGCTTGGAGCAGCCCGTCATCCCTGCGACGCCGGCGTTCGTCAAAGCGCTCGATATCGACCGCGCGATGGACGACGACGTGCTCGTCGCATACGCGATGAATGGGCAGCCGCTACCCCTGCTCAACGGCTATCCCGTGCGCCTCGTCGTACCGGGTTTGTTCGCGACGTACTGGTGCAAGATGCTCGCGGACATCGAAGTGATCGACACCGTCGACGACAATTTTTGGATGAAGGCGGCCTACCGCATCCCCGACACGCCGAACGGAAGCGTCAGCCCGAGCGATACGGGCTACAAGACGATCCCGATCAACAAGATGCCCATCCGCTCGTTCATCACGAACGTTGCAAACGGTGCGACCCTCGCGGCCGGAACGCAGATGATTCGGGGCATCGCGTTCGATTCCGGGAGCGGCATCAAGAACGTTCAGTTCTCCAGCGACGGCGCCGCGACGTGGACCGACGCGACGCTCGAGGCCGATTACGGACGGTACAGTTTCCGGCGCTGGAACGCGCCGCTCGCCGTGGAGCGGGGCCGCTCCTACCAGCTCGCGGTGCGCGCCACGAGCGCATCGGGAGAGCAGCAGCCGCTGACGGCGGTGTGGAACCCGGGCGGCTACTTACGCAATTTGGTCGAGCGCGTCACGGTGGCGGGCGCGTGATGCGCCACGCGGCTCGACGCCGCCTCCTCATGCTTTCCCTGGCGGGCGCCGCATTCGCGCTCGCCGCGCCGCTTCTCGCAAGCGCGGCTCCGCGCGCGAGCGCGACGGTCACGATCCAATTGCCGCCCGACGGTATGTCGTTCAAGGACGGGCCGAACGTCATGCTCGTGCGCGCGAACTGCATGACCTGCCATTCTCCGGAGTACGTGTACCGGCAACCGCCGCTCACGAAAGCCCAATGGCTTGCCGAAGTGACGAAGATGCAGAAGGTCTACAAGGCGCCGATCCCCGACGATGCGCTGGATCCGATCGCGACGTATCTCGTCTCGCAGAACGGACGCCCGGCGCCCTAACTCACTAGGGGAGTTGCACCGCCGCTAAGACAACGGGCGCGGCCGCCGGCAGCCAGCTCCGGTGGCCGCGCCCGTGCGTGTCCTCCAACAGGATCGCCGCGCCGGGAAGCGCGACGAACACGGCGCCGTCGGTCGTCTCGAAGTGCATCTCGCCGCTCAAGCAAAACAGCCACTGCCGCACCGGGCTCACGTGCAGCTCGCCCTTCCAGCCCGCGGAAAGATGGAGAAAGCGGTAATTCGCCGCCGCGTCCGGGGACGAGACGCCCAGCGGCGGGGCGGGCGGCGCAAACGCGGCCGGTTCAAACGCCGGCGCGACGCGCTCCATGTGCGATTCGCCGGCGGCATCGCTGAAGATGCGGACGTATTCGAAATTGCTCATCCGAGGAGGAGTATTCGCGTGAAGCGGATCGAGAACCATGCTGACGGCCGGAAGTTACGAACTCAAGGGAACGGCACGGGTGAACGTTGCCGGGCGCCGTTGCCGGCGCCATCCGGTAAAGGTTTGCGGTCCCGGCGTCAAGTTGCGCCCGGCTCCCCGCCATAGTTTTTCTTACGAGGACGCAGCCACATGGATCGGCGCGGCGAATTCGACAATTCGGATCGCAACTTATCGTAGCCGAGGCCAGCATCTTGAAATTCCTCTTTCCGAATCGAACTGCTTCCCTCGCCGCGTTCGTGCTGGGGCTCACGGCTGCGTGCGGGTCCACGAACGTGGATTTCGAAACGATCGGAGCGATCACGCGAGTCGACGTCAACAATGCCGTCGGGACATTCAAGCCGGAATCCGTTCGCGATCCTCGCGAGATCGCGGCGCTCGTCGAGATCATGAATCAGAACCGGCAGGGCTGGGCGCGAGCGCGCCAAGAGACAGCGGGGCAGCCTGCGCTAAAGTGTGCGTACGGCATTGGCTTTTACGACAACGACAAGTGGGTCGGCGGAGTCTCGATCGGTGCCGACGGCTCGACCGTATCGCGCGCCCAGACGGAACTCGGCACACTCACCGTGTACAAATCGAACCCCGAGATGGTGCGAGCGATGCTCGCGGCGCTGAACAAGACGCTCTCGCAGGATCGTCTGACCCGGCCGTGCGCCATCGCACCGGTGATGAAGACGATATCGGTCGAGGAGCTGAAAGCTCTACGGGGTAGCGGAACGCCGTTTCTCTTAGTCGACGTTCGTGAACCCAGCGAGTTCGCCGCAGGCGCCATCCTCGGTGCGGTCAACATCCCGATGGGACAAGTCGAGAGCCGCCTCGCCGAGCTACCGAAGGACCGCGAGATCGTCGTGATGTGCCATTCGGGCCGCCGCAGCGGGATCGTTACCGAGCGTCTCAACGGCTCGGCTATACGAACGCAGTCAGCTTGACCGGCGGGATTGCGGCCTGGGCGGCTCGGGTCGATCCGAGCGTTTCATCCGCAGCCCGCCCCTGACGACGAGATGCACACCCCTGGTCGCTCAAGTTGAACAACTGGATCTTTGGCCGCCTCCTTCACCCGTCGGATAGTGCGGTTCAACGAACTCGCGCAGCCGCGCCCAAGGGCGCGACCGCATCACTTTCCTCGAGAACGCGCGCGGCTGCAAAACTGGACCCGTGGTTCGGTGTATTCGCTGCGAGGCAGGACCGACTCATGTCGTCCTTAAGTCGGCAAAAGTGGATGCGCGCTCACTAAATCGACTGCGCGGCATTGGCCTTCGACTCGAATATGCAACGCTTGGCTGGAACGTTGTAGGCGTCTTCCTGATCCTCTGGGCCGCTCTTGCTGCGAAATCAGTAGCGCTCGTCGGCTTCGGCCTCGATTCGCTCATCGAGATCGTCGCATCGATCGTCGTTGTGTGGCAGTTGACCGGAGTTGAGGCACATCGCGAGCAGCGCGCCTTGCGGCTTATAGGCGCGGCATTTCTTGCGCTAGCGATCTACGTGCTGGTGCAATCGAGTTACGTCCTCGCCGTTCAACTGCGGCCGAGCCCGTCGCCGGGCGGAATGGCGTGGCTCTCCTTGACGGTCATCGTGATGCTGACGCTAGCGTACGGCAAGCACGTCACCGGCGGCAAGCTCGCAAACCCGGTCCTTTTGACCGAAGCACGCGTAACGTTAATCGACGCCGTTCTTGCCTTCGCGGTGCTCCTCGGCCTCGCGCTGAATGCCGTGGTCGGGTGGTGGTGGGCTGACCCTCTCGCCGGCCTGCTAATCGTCTATTACGGTTTCCGCGAGGGCATTCACGCCTGGAACTCCGGCGCATAGCCGTCGAGGCTCACCCATGAATGACAACAAGTTGATCGTGATCCTGCCCCATCGTTCGGCGCCGGTTACGACCCCTGCAAAGCGTGGCCGCCGTTGCGTCCGAGATCGAGGCGAGCGATATCTCGCGGCGCCTATGCTCCGAGCACCACGATTCGGATTCAAACCAATAAGGGGAGCACTCCATCTTCCAAGCGCGCAGCGGTACCTCGAATCGCTCCACCTCGACCGCGAGTGCACGCGGCTCGAACGGGATCCCCGAAGACGACGCGCCGGCACGGTCCCATGCAAACGGTTCGCCAACACGCCGTCATAGAATGGACAGGGCTCGCCATGCGCGAATTTGCACGATATGGAATCGATATCGGTCGAAGAGCTCAAGGAATTACAGGCGAGCGGCACGCCCTTCTTCTTGCTCGACGTTCGCGAGCCAAGCGAATTCGCGGCGGGGAAGATTGCCGGCGCCGTCAACATTCCGATGAACGACGTCGAACGCCGCCTGCGCGAGCTGCCCAAGGACCGCGACATCGTCGTGATGTGCCATTCGGGTGCCAGAAGCGCGCGGATCACCGCAGCACTCAACAGGCTAGGCTATAAGAACGCGGCCAACCTGGCCGGCGGGATCTCGGCTTGGTCGCGCCGGATCGATCCGCAGGTTTCATCCGGCGGGCCGTCGCTCGGCGGCCTGTTGAAAAGCCTCTTTGGATCGAACCGCCCGAACTGACGCGCTCGAGAGCACTAACGAAACAGCTCGCCAAGCGCGGCTCAGGGCAGCGGCGTCACGAGCATACTCAAAGAAGACCCGCGGCGAAGCGCAGCTCCGCCACTCCTTCGCGCAACGCCACCTTAGCGCCGACGAGTGCCTGCTGCGCGGAGGTCGCACGCAGCTCCGCATCCTGCAGTTCGAGTGCGGTTCCGACGCTGCCGCGATACCGCAACTGGGCGAGCCGCAGATTTTCCTGGGCAAGTGCGACGAATCTCGCGGCTGCCTCGACGCGGGCCTTCGCTTCGTTCACGCGCAGGTATGCCTGCCGGACCTGTAGCGCGATGCCGCTTTCGAGCTGCTGCACGCCCAGGCGAGCCTGATCGACGCCGGCGCGCGCGGCCGCGACCTGGCCCGCGCTGTATCCGTGATCGAACAGGGTCAGGGCGGCATTGACGCCGACGGAAAACTGGTTGTGATACCCGCTAACGACCGCCGGCTGCGTGTTCCCGTTCGCCACGACCAGGCTGACTTGCGGCAGCGATCCGGAGCGCGCTTGAGCGACGGCGTGCTCCGCCGCCGTTACGGAGGCACGCGCGGCAAGCAATTCTCCGCGGTTGTTCCGCGCGCTCTCGAGCAGCGAATCCAGCTTGAAATCCGGCGCGTCGCCGTCCAACTGGTCGGTCGGAGCATAAACCGTGTCGAGCGGTACGTTCAAGGTGTTGGCCAGGACGTTTCCCGCCAGCGCGACGCCGCTCGCGGCGGCGATCGCATCGACTTGCTGATTCGCAACTTCCGTTTGCGCGCGCAATACGTCCGCCTTCGGGATCTGCCCGGCCGCAAAGAGCTGATCGGCTTGCGTCGCGTGACCTTTCGCGACCTCGACCGCGCCGCGCGCTACGGCATCGAACTGCTCGGCGGCCACGAGGTCGAAGTAGGCCTTCGTCGTCGCGTCGATCGTCGCAGCGCGAGCCTCGCGCGCGGAAGCTTCCGCCGCCGCCAACCCGGCCGCCGCTTGCGCGTAGCGCGCGGCCGATAGCCCACCGTCGTAGAGCTGGTATTGCAGCGCAACGAGCGGCACGTTCGTCGCTCGCGTCGTGCTAAACGGAATCGAACCGAACGGCGTGCTGAGTTCCGCGACGGGATCCACGTACTGATACGCATCGCGCAATTGCACGCCGGGGAGAAACGGCGCCGCCGCCTGACGAACCTGCGCCCGCGCCGCGGCAACGCCGACGGCGGCGGCCCGATAACTCAAGTTCTGCGCCAGCGCTAGGTCGATCGCCCGCTCGAGCGAGAGCGGAATCGCCGCGGGCGCCGCAGGGGATGCCGCAGGCGCGGGAGTTGCGGGAGTCGCCGCAGCGGCAGGAGCAGCAGCTCCGGCAGGCCCGGACGTTCCGGCGAAGCACGCCGCCGCGAGCGCGAAGCCGAGCGCTGCGACCCGCACGTGGGGAGGATCAAACATATTCAACGACTTTCCAGGTGGGGGCCGGCGCCTGCGTCGAGCGCAGCGTCACGTGTTGCTTACCTTGCAGTTCGCCGAACGCGCTCTCGACGATGATCTGCGCGCGCTCGACCCGGAACGGACCGCTGAGCTTGGCCGTTGCGTCGACCGCGTCGCCGACGCCGCGGAAGACCTCCGCATTCAGCTCGACCGTTTCGCCTTCGACGACGCGCGGCAGCGACGTCGATTCCATGACGAAGCCGTCGAGTTCCGGGAAGGTTACGAACGTCAGCATCGCCGGCAGCTCGGCCGGCACCGCATCCGCCGGCCGCGCCGCGACGGCCGTGCCGCGACCGGCGGCGCCGGGCGCCGCGGCAACGAACGTCTTGCGTACGACCCGTTCGTAGAGCACGGGGATCGCGAGAATAGAGAGCACCGCGGAGGCGGTCATTCCGAAGACCAGCGCCCAGGCGAGGCCGCTCCAGACGGGGTCGGCTGCGATCACGATCGAGGAGAGCACCCCTGCGGCTGCGGTGAGGAAGATCGGGCGCGTGCGAGCTGTCGTTGCTTCGATCAGCGAATCGCGCAGGCTCCCGCCTTCCTTCAACTTGTCTTCGATGAACTCGATCAAGATGATCGAGTTGCGCACGACGATACCGATCAGCGCGATCAACCCGATCATCGCCGTCGCGGAGAAATAGATCCCGAACGGAGCGAGGATCGCGAAGCCCGGCATGACGCCGATCACCGCGAGCGGCACCGCCGCGAGGACGACGAGCGGAACCATGAACGAGCGGAAGCGCGCGACTAGGACAAAGTAGATCAAGATGAACGCGATCAGCATCGCCGTCCCGAGATCGGCGAAGACGGTGTTCGTGAGATGCCACTCGCCGTCCCAATCGATCCGGTAGCCCTGCGGCAAGGGGTTGCGCGCCAGCTCGAAGAGCATGTCGATCACGGCATAGGTCGAGCTGCGGGCCGCCATGTCGGCGCCGACGTACGAGACGTTCTCGTAATCGTCACGGTAGAGCGGCGCCTCGAGCTGCCCCGCGACCACGTGGGTGACGGCGGAGAGCGGGACCAGCCCGCCCATGCGCGTCGGCACTTGGATCGAGGCGAGCGAGGCGGCATCCTTGCGGTATTCGGGCGCGAAGCGCACGAAGATGCCGATCGGGCGCGCTTCCGTCGCGACGTGAAGCGTGGAGACGGTCGCTCCGTGCAGCGCCATGCCGAGCGTTTGCGCGATCTCCGCCGCGCTCACGCCCGAGAGGCTCGCCTTGCGCTGGTCCACCGCGAGTTGCAACGATGCCGGAAGCGCCTTGAAGCTCGAGTCGACGTCGACGACGCCGCGCTCGCGCTGCAGCATGCCGCTCACGCGCGAGGCGATCGCGCGCCGCACGTCGGGGTCCGGCCCGTAGATCTTCGCGAGGATCGTATCGCGGACCGGCGGCCCGGGCGGCGTCTGCAAGATGCGCAAGGTCGCGCCGTACCGCTCCGCGATCGCCGCGAGGCGCGGCCTCACCTGTTGCACGAACGCGGCGGACTGGATCTTGCGCTTGTCTTTCGGAACGAGATTCACGCGGATGTCCGCGAGGTTCGGCGCGTTTCGGAACACCGTGCCCTGCAAGAGCGCAGCCAAGTCCGGAATCGAGTTCGTGCCGACGAACGTCTCGTAGTCCGCGATCTCGGGGATCTTGGCGAGCTCCGTGCCGACGGCGTTCGCGATCTCCGTCGTGCGCGCGACGGGGCTCGAGGGCGGCGCATCGATGCTGACCAGGAACGTCGTCTCGTTCGCATCCGGGAGCATTCGAAACTGGACGAGTTTGAAGACGGGCAATGCGGCGCTCGCTATGAACGCGAGGAGCAAGAGCCCCAGGAATACGCGCGCCCGCGCCGGCCGGTCGAGCAAGCCGATCAGCATGCTGCGGAACGGCGCGATCCAGCGCGGGACACCGTGCGCCGCTTCCTTTGGTTTCTGATTGCGGAGCAGCGCGTACGTTGCCCAAGGCGTTATCGCGAACGCGATCAAGAGCGAGGCGATCATCGCGACCGGAACATTGATCGGGATCGGCCGCATGTACGGGCCCATCATCCCCGTGACGAAGAGCATCGGGAGGAACGAGAGCACGACCGTGAGCGTCGCGAGCGTCGTCGGGCTGCCGATCTCGGCGACCGCGCGGACCGTCGCCTCGGCTCGCGGTGCGTCCGGATCGTTGTGATAATGGCGATGGATGTTCTCGACGATGACGATCGCCTGGTCGACGAGCAAGCCCAGCCCTAGGATGAGCGCGAACAGCGTGATGCGATTGATCGTTTGACCGCTCAGCATCCCCACGCCGAGCGTGACGAACAGCGTCAGCGGGATCGCCGTCGCGACGACGAGCGCTTCGCGCCAGCCGAGCACCATCAGCAGGATGACGACGATGACGATCGCTTCGATGAGGCGCTCGATCAGTTCGTTGACGGCCGCATTGGCTTTTTCGCCGTAATTTCGCGTCACGGCGACGTCGATGCCGGGCGGGAGCTCGGTAGTCTTCACCGTCGCCAGGATCGCGTCGGCGATCGTGACCGCGTTCGTCCCCGCCTTCTTCGCAATCGCGATGCTGACGGCAGGTTCCGGAGCTTTCGCACGGTCCGTCGCGGAGCCGCCGTAGGCGAACTGCGTCTGCGATTCCTCGGGTGCGTAGCCCAGTTCGACCTTCGCGACCTGGCGGAGCGCGACGGGCTGCCCGTCGCTGACGCCGACGATCTGGGCCCCGACCTGATCGACCGAGGTGTATGCGGTCCCCGCGTGGATCGAGAGTTCGTCCGAACGAGTTCGCACGCTCCCGGCCGCCTGCGTCAGGTTCGTCGCTCCGAGGGCTTGCGCAATCTGTCCCGGCGAGAGCCCGTACGAGGCCAGGCGCACCGGGTCGAGCGAGACGCTGACCTCGCGCGGACGCCCGCCGTACGTCTGCACGGTCGAGAGGCCCGGAATCGGCCGAAGCGCCTCGATCAGGCGTTCGGCTGCCGTGTTGAGCTGGCCGCGGTCGTAGTTCTTCGCGTGGAGCGTCAGGACGACGATCGGGATATCGTCGACGCTGAGCGGCGTGATCTGCGGCTGCGAGGCGCCGGGCGGGAGCTCGCTCAGGTGTGCGAAGACTTGATCGTACAGATCGACGAACGATTTCGTCGGATCGTCACCGACGTGGAAGAGCACCGTGATGATCGAGACGTCTTGCGTCGTGAACGTGTAGACGTGCTCGATCCCGGGGATCTGCTGGAAGACGCGCTCGCCGCGCTCGGTGATGAGCTTCTGCACCTCCGCCGAGGAAGCGCCCGGGTATTGCGTGACGATCGTCGCCGCGGGCATCGTGATCTGCGGATTCTCTTGCCGCGGCGTATAGAAGACCGCGATCAGCCCCCAGACGCAAATGGCGACGACGATCGCCGGCGTCAGCTTCGACTGCAGGAAATACGCGGCGAGCCTGCCGGCGAAATTCAGCCTAGGCATCAGCGGGTCACCGTCACGGCAGCGCCCTCGGTCAGACGCTGTAGATTCGTGACGGCGACCCGGACGCCGTCGCCCGAGATGCCGTGCACCTCGACGAGGCTGTCGCTCACGGTGCCGCTCTGCACCGGAACGAATGACGCCGTACCTTCGCGGACGACGAAGACGCCGGTTTGCCCCGCGCGCGTGACGAGCGCGGCGAGGGGGACAGCCCAGCCCCGGTGCGCCGCGCTCGGGAGCACGACGCGCGCGAACATTCCCGGCATGAGCCCCACGCGATCCGCGAGCGAGATCTTCACGGTCGTCGAACGGAGCGCCGGGTTTTGCGAGGGGAACACGGCGCGGACGCGCGCCGGGACGCTCGCACCCCCAAGCGCGTCGACCCGGACGGTCGCCGGCGCGCCCTGCGCGAGCGCGCCGAGGTCCTCATCCGGGACTGCGACGTCCAACTCGAGGTCGTGCGTATCTTGCACGGCGACCACGGGGCTGCCCGGGCCGACGACGGCGCCCGAATCGACGAACTTCGCCGTCACGGTGCCGGCGAAGGGAGCCGTCAGCGTCGCCTCGCGCAACGGCACGCCGGCCGCCGAGACCCCGGCGCGCGCCTGCGCCGCCATATCGGATGCGGCTCGCGATTGTGCCAGCGCCGCTTGGTAGCCGCTCTGCGCGCCGCTCAAGCCCGCCTGCGCTTGCGTGACGCCGGCTTGGGCGGCCGCGAGATTCGCCTGCGCCTCATCGTTTTGCTGTTGCGAGATCGCGCCTTCGGCGTAGAGCGTCGCCATGCGTCCTGCCGTCGTTCGAGCCAGCTCGTAGCGACTGCGGGCCGCACCGAGTTGCGCGCGCGCGCCGTCGATCGCCGAGGCCGCCGCCTGCAACGCCGAGCGGCTCGCCGCCTGGCCCGCAAGCGAGGCTGAGGCGCCGGCTTCGGCCTGCGCCAGGCCCGCGCCGTACCCCGCGGTATCGACCTGGGCCAAGACCTGGCCGGCCGATACGTGGTCGCCGGCTCGGACGGAGACGGAGACGATCCGGCCCGCGGAGACCGCGCCGATCGTCGCCGACCGCACTGCCACCAGAGTTCCCGAAAGCTCCGTCGGCGTTGAAAAGCTCGCAGTCCGTAACCCGACGACCGAAACCGGCACGGCGGCCGCCGCGCCTTCACTCGCGCCTGCAGCCGAGTCCTTCGCCCCGGCGCACCCGGCCAGCGGCGAGGCTGCCGCCGCTCCCAGGAGTGCCAGCGCTCTCCAAAGCGTGCGGCCGGGCGTTCGGGGGGACTGCGGTCGATCGTTCACGGTTCGGAGCATCCTTCGAGCAAAAAGGCGGCGCGGAAACCGCACCTCGAGCACGGACCTATCATATACCCCCATGGGTATTGTGTGTCAAGGGGATACCCGGTACTGTAAAGCATGACGGACTGCATCCGTCCATTAAGGCGCTTAGGCATAAGCTTCCGAGCTGAGTAGCGGCTTGTCGTTGACATACTCTACGGGGTATGTCATATACTTGGCGCCATGACACCTCAATCGCCCGTCCACCCACTCTTGCGGCCTGCCGCGGAAGCGGGATGGCGCATCGAATCAGCAGTCCGCGCGGTCGCGGGGGCCATCGTCCTGGTGAGCCTGCTGCTCTCCCTGCTGGACAGCCGATGGCTCTGGCTGACGGCGTTTGCCGGCGCGAATCTCTTGCAATCCGGACTGACCGGCTGGTGCCTGATGTCGAATCTTCTCTCGCTGATCCTCAAGCGTTCCGCCTCGGCGGCGTAGAATGCACGCGCCTATGGAACCTGCAAGACTCACCTACGGAACCGCCGTCCGCACGTCGCTGCCGTTCGATGCTGCCCTAGCGCGCACGAGGGACGAACTCAAGGCTGAAGGCTTCGGCGTTCTCTGCGAGATCGACGTCGCGAAGACGATGCATGAGAAACTCGGCGTCGAGTTGCCGGCCTACACGATCTTAGGCGCCTGCAATCCGTCGCTGGCCCATCGCGGACTCACTGCCGAGCCGCACCTCGGGCTCTTGTTGCCGTGCAACGTCGTCGTCCGGGCGACGGAAACCGGCGCCGAAATCTCGGCGATCGATGCGGGCGCGATGATGCTGGTCGTCGGAAACGCGGAATTGACTTCGATCGCAAGCGAAGTGAACGCGCGCCTCGCGCGCGTTTTGGAGCGCCTCGCCGCCTAACTTCGACTCGCAGACGCCCCGCGCCACGCGGCCGGCCCGCGGCCGCAGTCTAACCGATGTGCAGAACGGCGACGAGCGAGATGCTCACGGCGGCCATGATCGTTGCGAGCAACACGCCTACCCCGAGCGGGCGCATCCCCATGCGGCGAATCTTCTCGACGTCGACGTTGAGCCCGACGCCGGCCAGCACCATCACGATCAGGAATCCGGCGTACAGCGTGAGCGCATGCGCCATGCTCGCAGGGAACACGTGCAGGCTGTTGAGCGTGGCCATGGCAACGAATCCGAGGATGAACCACGGCACCGTGTTCATGACGCGCCGCCACAAGGGCTCGCCGGCGGCCTGCGCGTCCTTCGCGAAGCGCGCGTCGGACCACAGACCGATGCCGATCGCGAGCGGGACGAGCAGCACCGTCCGGGTCAGCTTCACGATCGTCGCGACGGCCCCGGCCTTCGCTCCGTAGACGAAACCCGTCGCGACGACGACCGACGTGTCGTTGACGGCTGTGCCGGCCCAGCTTCCGAAGGCCGTCTCCGAAAGGTGCAGCGCGTGCCCGAGCGGCGGATACAGCAGCAGCGCGATGATGTTGAACGTGAAGATCGTCGTGATCGCGTACGCGATCTCTTCATCCTTCGCGCGCAGGAGCGGCCCGATCGCAAGGATCGCCGACCCGCCGCAGATCGCCGTCCCCGCGCCGATTAGCGTCCCGACGTTTCCGGGGAGCCGAAAGATCCGGGCCAGTGCGAGGCCCAGCAGCAGCGCGGTGAGGAAACACGCGCCGACGAGCGCGAGCGTCGCCGCGCCCGCCTGCACGATCGCAGCGAACGTGAGGCCGGCACCGAATAGGATGATCGCTGCACGCAGCAGGTAGCGCAGCGTGAACGCCACGCCGGGCCTGATGCGGGCCGACAGTCGCAGGACATTGCGCACCGCGATGCCCGCGACGAGCGCGAGCACGACGTCCGGAATAGCTCCCGTGAATTGGGAGAGCAGCCGCGCGGCGACGGCGATCGCCAGCACGGCACCCAACCCCGGGAGCAGGCTCCCCGGCTGGACTTTGGGCGTGGCTGGCGGGGCGCTGGGTTTGAGGGCCGATTCCGGTGGAGCGACAGCGTTCATGCGGATAACGCTACCGAAACCTTGTCAATAAGTCCAAGTAGCGCTTGTTGCATTTATGCAAACATTCCCTAATCATAATTGACACCCGCACCATGTTCTGCGGCCGCCCCGGGGTGACCGTGACGGCGCGGCAGCGTCCGGAGCGCTGTGGGGTTTCTCCGCGGGAGGGACGGCTTGCCCGCAAGATCCGGCCGGCCCCCGATCCGGACACGGGCGTCTTCGGCGGGGAGTTCCGCTGCCGGCCGGAGGCATACCGCATGGGGTACGCCAACCTGCATCGCGATGGAAACGACGAAATCGGCGCACCGTTTCGAAGCCGGGCCGCTCCTCGGCGAGGTACGAGTGGCCGGCGATAAATCGATCTCGCATCGTGCCCTGATGTTCGCGGCGGTCGCGCCCGGCGAGTCGACGATCCTCGCGCCGAATCGCGGTGCGGACGTCCTCGCGACGCGGGATGCGATCGTCGCGCTCGGCGCCGAGGTGGACGACCGGGGCGAGACGATCGTCGTGCGCGGCGGGACGCTCCGCTCGCCGGACGCCACGCTCGACGCGCGCAACTCCGGCACGACGACGCGCCTGCTGCTCGGCCTCCTCGCGGGGCAAGGCCTCACGGCGACGTTCGACGGCGACGCCTCGCTGCGGAGGCGGCCGATGGAGCGCGTCGCCCGCCCGCTGCGCGCGATGGGCGCCCGCGTCGAGACCACGAACGGCAGGCTCCCCGCCACGGTCCACGGGATCACTGCTCCCGCCGGTGGGACGTTCGCGCTCGAGATCCCCTCGGCGCAGATCAAGTCGGCGATCTTGCTCGCCCATCTCGGAGCGCGAGGGCGCGTCACCGTGACGGGCGACCGGCATTCCCGCGACCACACGGAACGCATGCTCCGGCATTTCGGGCGAACCGTCGAATTCGACGGGGAGACGATCGTCCTCGAGCCGGGCTCGCTCGCGCCGCGGACCGTGCGCGTCGCAGCCGACCTTTCCGCCGCCGCGTTCTTCATCACGGCGGCCGCGATCACGCCGGGGAGCGATCTCGTCGTCCGGGACGTCGGCGTCAACGCGACCCGCACGGGGTTTCTCGACGTGCTCTCGGCGATGGGCGCCGATCTCGAGCGCCGCAACGAGCGGGAAGTCGACGGCGAGCCCGTCGCCGACCTGCACGTGCGCTACCGTCCGCTGCACGCCGTCGCGATCGATGAAGCGCTCGTCGTCCGCGCGATCGACGAGATCCCCGTGCTCGCCGTTGCGGCCGCGCACGCGCGCGGGACGACCACGATCCACGGCGCGCAGGATCTCCGCGCGAAGGAGTCGGATCGCATCGCCTCAACGTCCGCGATGCTGCGTGCCTGTGGGATCACCGTCGCCGAACTCCCCGACGGCATGGAGATCGTCGGGGGCGGCGCGCATTCGCCCGAGCGCGTGCTGGAAACGCACGACGATCACCGCATCGCGATGGCGGCCGCGGTCCTCGCGGCACCGACCGGCCCGCACGCCATCGACGACGCCGGCTGCATCGCCGTCAGTTTCCCCGAATTCGAAGATCGCTGGACCACGGCCCAGCGCTAAACTCTAACGGCGGCCGTTCGCGCTGCGCCGCGCGCGCAAGTCGCCGAAGCCCGTCTTCAGCGAAGCCAGGACGCCGAAGATCGTCCCGAGCGTCGAGCGCAAGCCGCGCGTGGCGCGATCGAGTTCCCCGAGCGCGAGTTGGAGGCGTTCGAGCGTGGCGGCGAGTTCTTCGCTGCGTTCGTTGATCCGGGCAAGGTAGATTTCCGCCATCGGCCCGGCCCGGACGATCGGGTGCTCGCGCAGTGCCTCGGCTTGCTTCTTCAGCGCGAGCCCCGGACCGGCTAGCCGCACGAGTCCCACGAGCACGCACAGCAGCGTCAGCGCGAAGCACGCTCCGAGGATCCCGAGGCCGAGCCGCGTAGCGTCGCTCATGCGGCGGAGCTATCCCCCTTCTTTGGGGGCGCCGCGCCCGAATCGGCCTTCGGCGCGGGCTCCTTCTTCGGAGCGGCCGACGAATCGCCGCCGCCGGACTTCCGCGAATCGGTGATATAGAACCCCGATCCCTTGAAGACGATCCCGGCGGCGCTGAAACGCCGTACGAGCTCGCCGCCGCACGCGGGGCACGCTTCGCTCACCGTTTCGTCGAAACCGTGGCGAACATCGGTGACCGTCCCGCAGGAACGGCACTCATACTCATATACCGGCACGCATAACTCCCGTGATCGCGAGGACGCGCGGACGCGCGTGAGGTCGAGTATACGGAGTATTAGCAGTTCCCGTCAACGACTGCTAGAACCCCGCGCCCAGTTCGTCGGACTCGGCGAGCCCCTTGAAATGGATGAGCGATTCGCTGAGCTTCCTCGCCAAGCGGGGCCGGACGGCTATCCGATCGAGGAAGGCGCCGACCGCGCCGCCATAGGTCGGGTAATCCAGCCGGGCGACGATCCGGCAGGTCAGCGACTTGCGCTCGACCCGGAACTCGAGGCGCCGGCGGAGAGAGTACGCGCCCACGAGCGACACGATGTGCCCGTCGAGGAAGCGCTCGACCTCGAACAACTCCTCGGGTTCCCCCGGGATCGACGAGCGCATGACCAGCTCGCTCCCCAGACGGAGAGGACCGTCATCAACCCTTCTCACCGTCTTCAGCAACGAAAGCCAGACCGGCCACTTCTCCGTCTCGCGCAAGAGCGAAAACGCAAGCTCCGCAGGCGAATCGAGTTCGATGGCACCGGCGAGCGCATCGGAACTCATGCGTCCCGGCTCGGCAAGGGATGGAACCATTCCCTAGGGCCTTCGCCCCGGCGGCTGCGAGCCCTCCGGCGGCCCCAATATGTTGGGTCTCCCGAGGGCCGCGCCTACGACGGATTGGGTGTCAGGCTGCCTGCTCGATCATCGGCCGAAGCAGTTCCTTTAGCTTGGAGCGAGCCCGCGAGAGGCGCGAGCGAACGGTCCCGATCGATATCCCGGTCGCCGACGCGATCTCCTCGTACGAGAGCTGATCGACTTCGCGCATCGCGACGACTTCGCGGAACGGCGCCGGAAGCGCCGCGATCGCCTCGTTGAGTCCGGCCACCGTCATGGCCTCGTAGCACGCCGAGTACGGATCGCCGAACGATTCGTTCGTCGCGCCGGCGTCGCCCATCGCGTTCTGGAGGCGCGTGAGGCGCACGTCGGCCCGTTTGCGCTTCTTGTTGTGATCGAAGAACACGTTGATCGTGATCCGGTAGAGCCACGTGTAGAACGAGGATTGCCCCCGAAAACGGTGCAGGTTGCGGAAGATCCGCAAGAAGACTTCCTGCGTGAGGTCTTCGGCGTCGCCCGGCGAGACGTTGAGCTGCCCGAGGATCCGGCGAACCTGAGCGTCGTACGACCGAACGAGCTCGTCGAACGCCTCCTCACGGCCGGCGCGGTACGTCGCGATCAAGCGAAGGTCCCGTGCGGCACGGAGCTGCTGTTCCGGAGCGGCGATCTTACGTTGGATGGAGCGCATCGAGTCCTCCGAGTCGTTAGTGCCCTCAAAGGATAACTATGCACGCCTAACGCGACTGTGAGGTCGCCTACAGTTGAGGACTTGACGTTACTCTGCCCTCGCAGACGCCCTTCGCAAACGCAACGAGCGTCTCGATGCCGTACCGGAGCGCCCCCTCGTCGATGCGGAAGAGCGGGCTGTGCCCCGCGTGGATCGCTCCGAGTTCCTCGTTGCGGATCCCAAGGCGCACGAGTACGCCCGGCACGCACTCCGCGAAATAGGCGAAATCCTCGCCGCCCATCGTCGGCGCGGGCGTCACGATCGCGACTCCGGCGTTCGCCGTCAGATATTCCCGGAATGCTTCGGTCAGGGGCGGATCGTTGACGACGACCGGGTAGCCGTAGACGACCTCCAGGCGGCCGCGCGCGCCGTAGGCCGCGCAGACGCCCTCGACGATCCGCCGCGCCCGCCCTTCGAGCGCGGCCCGGATCTCGCGATCCTGCGTGCGAAACGTCCCGCTCATCTTCACGCGGTCGGCGATCACGTTGTTGCGGTAGCCGCCTTCGATCGTCCCGATCGTCACGACGACCGCCCCGAGGGGATCCGTTTCGCGAGCGGCGATGTTTTGCAGCGCCAAGACCGTCGCCGCCGCGCAGGGGATCGCGTCGACTCCTTGGTGCGGATAGGCGCCGTGCCCGCCGACGCCCTCGATCGTGATGTAGAACTCGTCGGCCGCAGCGTTGACCGCACCCCCGCGCAGCCCCACGGTCCCGGTCGGAAGCCGGTGGTCGACGTGAAGCATCGCGATCGCGTCGACCCGCGGATCGGAAAGGGCGCCCGCCTCGATCATCGGCAGAGCGCCGCCCGGCCCTTCTTCCGCGGGTTGGAACAAGAGCACGACGGTCCCGTGCAGGTTCTCGCGCTCGGCCTGCAGGACGCGCGCCGCACCGAGCAGGATCGCAGTGTGCGCGTCGTGCCCGCAGGCATGCATCTTCCCCGGGAGTTCCGAAGAAAACGGCTCCCCGGAACGCTCGGCGATCGGCAGCGCGTCCATGTCGGCGCGAAGAGCCGCGACCTTCCCGGGGAGTGCGCCGCGGATCACGCCGACGACGCCCGTCCTCGCGACGCGGCGGTGCTCGATGCCGATCGCATCGAGTTCGCGCTCGACCAGCGCCGCGGTCCGCACTTCCTCGAAACCCAATTCCGGGTGGCGGTGGATCTCCCGCCGCAGGGCGATCGCTCGCGCGACGACGTCCGCGGCGGTCGCGTTCGATGGACTCATTCCGTGGGATTCATGCGCGCGCGGCGCGAGTCCTTACCCCGCGCGCGAGAAGCCCGTTAGGGTTCGGGGACTTCGACCAGCTCGAGGCGGCCGTCGACCCACGCGAGCGCGATCGCCCACGCCGATGCGATTCGCGCGTGGGTGATCGTGCGCGGGTTCAGCGTGAAGGAAATGGGACGGCGCGGACGTTCCTGCGCATCGTTCGTCGCCTCATTGCGATCTCGCGAATCCATATCCCCTGGCTCCTCCCTGACTCCGCTCTGCTGTGATCGATGGTACGGGGCGGCGCAGACTTCGAGAAGTTCCGGAGGGCCCAGCCGCACCCGCTGAAATTGAGCCGATGGACCTCCCGGAAAACTCGGATGCGGCGTTAGGAACGGTAGCGCAGGAACGCCGGAACTTCGATGTCGTCCATATTGACGGGCGCGACCTTCTCGAAGTCCGTCCCACGCGACGTGACCGTGCTCGCGCGATGCGTCGCCGGAGAGGCCGGCCCGAAGCCCGCCGCGAGGACCGTGATCCGGACCTTCGATTGCATCGCGGGATCGATCGAGGCTCCGAAGATGATCTGCGCGTCGGAATCGACCGCGCGCGCGATCATCTCGGCGGCCTCGTTCACTTCGTACATCGCGAGATCGGGGCCGCCGGTGATATTGAAGATCACGCCGCGCGCGCCTTCGATCGTCGTCTCGAGCAACGGCGAGGCGATCGCCTTCTGCGCGGCATCCGCGGCGCGGTGCTCCCCCGAACCTTCGCCGATCCCCATCATCGCGCTTCCGGCATCCGTCATGATCGCCTTCACGTCGGCGAAGTCGAGGTTGATGAGCCCCGGCTGCGTGATCAGGTCGGAGATCCCTTGGATTCCCTGGCGCAACACGTCGTCGGCGTAGGCGAACGCCTCTTGCAGCGGCGTGCGCTTTTCGATGATCTGCATGATCCGTTCGTTCGGGATCGTGATCAGCGTGTCGACTTTCGCTTCCAGCTCGGCGATACCGCGTTCGGCGATCTGCATGCGCCGGCGCCCCTCGAACGCGAACGGCTTCGTCACGACGCCGACGGTCAGCGCGCCGGACTCGCGCGCGAGTTCCGCGATGACCGATGCCGCGCCCGTCCCCGTTCCGCCGCCCATTCCGGCCGTCACGAAGACGAGGTCGGATCCGTCGAGGATCATCGCGAGATCCTCGCGCGATTCGTCGGCGGCTTGCCGCCCCGCATCGGGATTCGCGCCGGCGCCGAGGCCCCGCGTCAGACCGTTGCCGATCTGCACGGTGTTCTGCGTGCGGCAGTTGCGCAGCGCCTGCACGTCGGTGTTGATCGCGTAGAATTCAACGCCGTGCAATCCGGCGTCGATCATGCGGTTGACGGCGTTGCAGCCGCCGCCGCCGATTCCGATGACCTTGATCGTGGCGGCGTGTTCGGGGTTGTAGCGTCGAACGTCGGACATCGGTCCCTCCAATGGCAAGCGAAAGTCGTTCAGTTCCAAAGGTCGCCGAACCAGTTCGTGACCCGCGCGAACATGCCGCGGGAGCGACTGTGCGGCACGGCCTGCTCGCCTTTCGGTCCGGCGAGGACGAGGCCGACGGCAGTTGCGTACTCCGGCTGTTTGTACGCGTCGTTGAGGCCGCCGATCGCGGTCGGCACGCCGATGCGCGCCGGGACCCCGAAGAACGCGGCCGCGAGCGCGTCGAGCCCGTCGAGGCGCGCGCCGCCGCCCGTCAGGACGACCTCGGCGAGAATCAACTCGCGCGGCGCGTGTTCGGAGATCTGCGCGCGCGCGATCTTGAAGATCTCCGAGATGCGCGGCTCGACGATGGCGCGCAACTCCGCCCGCGTGACCATCTGCGTCGTGCGGCCGTCGAGGGACGTGACCGCGAACGGGTCCTCGCCCTCGCTGCGCTCGCGCAGGCTCGCGCAGGCTCGTTTCACGCGCTCCGCTTCGGCAAACGACGTCTTCAGCCCGAAGGCGATGTCGTTCGTGAGGATGTTCCCGCCGACGGGGATCGTCGATGTGTAGACCGCTCCGCCGCCGCCGAACACCGCGATATCCGTCGTCCCGCCGCCGATGTCGAGCAACGCGACGCCGACCTGTTTTTCTTCGCTCGAGAGCGTCGCGGCCGACGATGCGAGCGGCTCGAACACGACGCCGGCCGGCTCGAGCCCGGCGCGATGGACGCACTTCAGCACGTTCGTGATGAACGCCGCGCCGCCGGTCACGATGTGCGTCTCGACCTCGAGGCGAGCGCCGGACATCCCGACGGGATCGACGATCCCGTCGTGTCCGTCGATCATGTAGTGCCGCGGCAAGGCGTGCACGATCTGTCGTTCGCTGCCGACGTCGATCAGCTTCGAGGCGTCGACGACGCGCCGCACGTCGTTCGGGGCGACTTCCCGTTCCTCGCCCGAGATCGCGACGACGCCCCGGCTGTTCCGGCTCTGCATGTGCTCCCCGGTCACGCCGACGTAGACCTGAGAGATGTGGACGCCCGCCATCCGCTCGGCCCGTTCGGTCGCCGCTTCGATCGAACGGACGGTCTCCTCGAGGTCCGTCACGACTCCACGGCGCAAGCCGTTCGAGGGCGCCTCACCGACGCCGATGATGTCCAGCCCCCGGGACGTGGCGGTAGCGACGACGGCGCACGTCTTGGTCGTCCCGATGTCCAGGCCAACGATCGTGCCCCGGGGTGCTTTCATGGCCCTAGATATTGTGGTGGCTGGGCCTGGAGTCCTGTATATATTGTGGCTCGCGCCGGAGGACGACGGGGGCTGCCGGTGCCCGCAGATCGATCGCCCGCACGCCCGCGCCGGCACCCGGCAGTGCGAGGATCGCGTCGAGGAGGCGGAGCTTTTCCGGCAGGTCCCCGTCCGAACCGAAGCGGACCTCAACCCCGCCGCGGAGCGTCGCGAGGAGCCCGCCGTATGCGTCGTAGCCGAACGCGACGAATGCATGTGGCCCCTGCCCAAGCGTCCCGGCGTCGCGCAGCAGCCGGTCGAGGTCGTCGCTGCGCTCGTCTTCGCCGGGTGCGACGGCCGCGAGTCCGGGGAGGCGGTAGAGCGGTTGCGGCAACCGGTCGCAGCCGAGTTCGAGGACTCGGCGGTCGGCGTCGATCGTCAGCGCGCTCCCGGACGCAAGCAGACATCCCTCCGGGACTCGTTCGGAGACTGCGATCTCGACCGCATTCGGGAACTTGCGCCGGACGATCGCGTCGCGGACGTAGGGAATCCGTTCGATGCGGCGCTCGGCCGCGCGCGTGTCGAGCAGCCAGATGTTCCGATCCGCCGGGAGGGCGGCGCGCGCGACGATCTCCGCGCGCGGCACGATCGCGTTCCCCCCAACCTCGAGCGCGTTCAGATAAAAGCCCGGCCAATTCAGCGCGTACGCGCCGCCCCCCGCGAGAACGAGCATCCCTGCGAGCGCGACGATCCAGAAAGCGCGCAGTCGCGAGAGCGGGGAAGGCTTGCTGCGCCGGCGCAGGTTCGTCGTCACGCGTCCCGCTCCGCCGGGATCTCGAACACGAAACGTTCGAGCGCTTCTTTCACGCCGTCGTGGGCCCAATCGCCGACGACGGCCTGCGCTACGGCGAGCAGCGGCGCGGGCGACGAGCCCATCGCCACGCCGAAACCCGCCTCGGCCAGCAGCGGAACGTCGTTGTACGAATCGCCGATCGCCATGATGTCCTCGCGTTCGATCCCCAGCCGCGCCGCGACCGAGCGGAGCGCCGCGCCTTTGTTCGCCGCGGGGTTCATCACCTCCACGAACTCCGGGTTCGAACGCGTCACGTATGCGTCGGCGCCGCAGAGCCTGCGAATCCGCTCGAAGACTTCCTCCGTGCGGGCCGGATCGGTCACTACGTTGAGCTTCGTCGAATCGTGCCCCGCGAACGCCTCCCGCAACGAGGGCACGACGACCGGCTCGACGCCGGCCAGCCGGGCGTAGAGCGCGCTGTAGCGATTGCGTTCCTCGCAGTAGAAGCGGTCGTCCCGGTACATCTGCACGTGGTACCCTTCGGGGCGAAGCGCGTCGTAGATGCGCAGCGCGGTCGCGCTCGCGAGCGGCGTCTGCGCGAGCATCGAGCCCCCGACGGGATCGAAGATCGCGGCGCCCTGATAGCAGATGACCGGGGCCGTGACGCCGAGCGCCCGCGCGGCCCAGGCGGTCCCGACGAACATCCGCCCGGTGACGATCGTGATCACGACGCCGCTCGCGCTCGCGCGCCGGACGGATTCGGCGACGGACTCGGCGAGGACGTTCTCGGACGAGAGCAGCGTGCCGTCGAGATCGAGGGCGAGCAGCTTCGGGCGTGCGGCCGGACGCGCCTCGTTCACCGTGTGCCGAGCCGGAGCAGCGCGGTCCGCGCGTGCGCGCGCAAGCCTTCGAACTCCGCGAGCGCCGCGAGCGTGCGCGCGTCCTCGCGCATCCGGGCGGCGCTATTCTCGATCACCGAGGTCGTTCGGTAGAAATCGGCGAGCCGCAAGCCCGAGGAGTAGCGTCCGGCTCCCGCGGTGGGGAGGACGTGGTTCGTCCCGGCGATGTAGTCGCCGGCGGCGACCGGCGTCTCGTCGCCGACGAAGATCGCGCCCGCGCGACGGATGCGCGGCACCAGGCTCCACGGCTCCGCGATCTGCAGCGAGAGATGCTCCGGCGCGAAGCGTTCGATCACCTCGAGGATCTCCGTCTCGTCCGCCGCGTGGATGAGGTAAGCGCCCTCGGCGAGCACGCGATCGACGATCTCGCCGCGCCCGCACGCCGTCGCAAACTCGCCCCCGAGCAGTTCGTTGACGCGCTCCAAGATCCCAAGATCGGTCGATACGGCGGCGACGCGCGCGAGCGGGTCGTGCTCGGCCTGTGCGATCAACTCCCCGGCCACGAACCCGGCGTTCGCGCGAGCGTCGGCGACGACGAGCACTTCCGAAGGCCCCGCGAGGCCGTCGATCCCGCACCTTCCGAAGACTTGCCGCTTCGCCTCGGTCACCCAGACGTTCCCGGGGCCGACGATCTTATCGACGGGGGCGATCGTCGCGGTTCCGTAGGCGAGCGCCGCGATCGCCTGCGCGCCGCCGGCCGCGTAGAGTTCGTCGACGCCGCACAGGGCGCAGGCGAAGAGGATCGCGGGTGCGACCGCCCCGTCCCGGCCGGGCGGCGTCGTCACGACCACGCGCTCGACGCCGGCAAGCTTCGCCGGGACGGCCGTCATGATCACGGACGACGGCAACACGGCGGTCCCGCCCGGGACGTACGCGCCGACCGCGGCGAGCGGATGGTAGACGAACGCACCGCGCGTCCCGTCCGGCTCGCGCCGCTCGACGTCCTCGGGACGCTGCAATTCGTGATACGCCGCGACGCGCGCCCGCGCCAGTTCGAGTCCCGCCGAGATCTCCGCCGGGACGAGCGCGCGCGCCGCTTCGAGCGAGGGCAACCGCACGCGCAGCGCATCGTCTCGCATGTCCGGCGCGTCGAACCGGCGCGTGTAGTCGAGCAGCGCCGCGTCGCCCCGCTCGCGCACGTCCGCGACGATCGCGGCGACCGTGGAGCGCACGGCTTCGGAAACCTCCCAGCCCCCGCCGTACAGACGCGCCAGCGCCGGGCCGTCGCTCGCGGCGACGATCTTCACGAACGCGCCTCGAACGTCAGCCCGCTGAACGCGTGCTCGGGATCGAGCCTGCGCAAAAGATCCATCAACGCGCGGTACTTCGCGCGAAAGCGGACCGGGTTCACGACGAAACGTGCCGTCGAGCGGTCGATCTCTTCGAGCACGACGAGATGGTTCTCGCGCAGCGTCGTACCCGTCGCGACCAGGTCGACGATGAGATCGGCGAGGCCGACGAGCGGGCCCAATTCGACCGAGCCGTGCAGCTTGATCAATTGCGCCGGCAGATCCCGTTCGGCGAAATACGTCTCGGCGGTCCGCACGAATTTCGTGGCGACGCGCAGGAAGGTCGGCAGCGGGACGCCTTCGTGGTAACGGTCGGCGCTGCGCGCGGCTACGACGAGCCGGCAAGCGCCGAACTCGAGGTCCGCTAGCTCGCAGACGTGCCGGTCCGTCTCCCAGAGCGTATCCTTGCCGACGATGCCGCAATCCGCCGCGCCGAATTCGACGTACGCCGGGACGTCGCTCGGGCGCAGGAACAAGATCTCGCTCCCGTCCCCCGTGACGACGGAGAGCTTGCGCCCCGGATCGTCGGGGACTTCGACGCCGGCGCCGCGCAAGCGCGCGACCGCGTCGTCGTAGAGGGCGCCCTTGGGGACGGCGACGACGAGACGTTCGCTCACGCGCGTGCCCCCTCGGCGACGCGTTGCCTGCGCCGCTCGAGCGCGATCAGCACGCGCTCGACGCTCAGCGACCACCCGACGGCGCCCGCCTGCATTCCGAAGCGCGGGAGCAGCGAATCGTAGCGTCCGCCCCCGACGATCGCGACGCCCAGTTCAGCGACGAATCCTTCGAACACGAAGCCCGTGTAGTACGCGAAATCCCGCAGGAGCGAGAGGTCGATCGCGATGCGATCCTGCGCGCCCCGTTCGGCGGCGCGGGCGACGATCGCGGCGAGCCGCTCGATGCCCACGCGCCCTTCTACCGTGCGGCACAACTTCTCCGCGAACGCCAGCACGTCGCCGGTTCCGCGGCTCAGCGTCAGCGCCCGCAGTTGCGGGAAGCGGTCCGCGTACCCGAGCGCCGCCGTGAACGTTTGCAGCCCGACGAGGTTGCGCGTCGAGATCATGCGCTTGCATTCTGCGATCGCGTCGGCGGAGAGGTCGAGCCCGGCGAGGATCCCGTCGATGATCGAGACGTGATTGATGTCGATCCGCGCGTCGTGCAGGCCGAGTGCGTCGAGCGCCTCGAGCGCGGTAAAGAGCGACTCCGCGTCCGCGCCGATCGTGCGATCGCCGATCAGCTCGACGCCGCCCTGCGTGAGCTCCTGCATCCGGCCCACCTGCGGGTCCTCATAGCGGTAGGTCGGCTGTACGTAGCACAGCCGCAACGGAAGCGGCGCACGCTGCAACCGCGAAGCGACCAGGCGCGCGATCGGCGTCGTCATGTCCGGGCGCAGCGAGAGCAGCCCGCCGCCGCGATCCGTGAACTGGAACGCCTGTTTCGCGAGCTGCTCGCCGACGCCGACTTCGAGCACGTCGAAGAACTCGAACGCCGGCGTTTGGACCTCCGAGTACCCGTGGCGGGCGAAGACGCCGCGCAGCGCCTCCTCCGAGCTGCGCTTGAGCGCGAGCTCGTCCGGAAGCCAGTCGCGCACGCCGGCCGGCAATCTCATCTCCGTCTCCCCAATTCCGTCATCGCTCGCTCCCGTAGCCGCCGCGAAGTTCACGCATTCGGCAGCGGGCCCTCCCAAACGTTGTTCCGGGAGAAGATCGCATCGAGTTCGCTGCGGACGTAGACGCCGGTCGAGATCCCCGCGCCCAGACGTGCGGCGCGCTCGCCTTCGTGCAAGACGATCGGGATCGTGCCGGGGGACTCCGCCACGAGCAGCGCCAGCGCGTCGATCTGGCGGCGATTGCGGACGCGGACGTGCCAGGCGCTCGCAACGGGCGCCTCGACGCGCCGCTGGAACGGCGTCACCTCGTTCACGGTGACCGACGTTTCGACCGGGACGTCGTCGCCCGGCATCGAGCCGCGCCGTTCCCGGAAACGGACCCGCCCGCGGACCGTCACGATCGCATCGGGGACGAACGCGGTCTGCAACTGCGCGTACGATTTCGGGAAGACGATCAGCTCCACGCTCCCGCCCGTATCCTCGAGCGTCGCGATCAGCATCTGCTGCTGCGCCTTCGTCATCGTCCGGCGCACGGCGGTCAGCATCCCCGCGACGACGACCTGCGCATCGTCCTCGAACGTCCCCAGGTCCTTGATCGGCGTCGCGCCGGCGCGCGCGAGCTGCTCGGCGACGTCCGCCAGCGGATGCCCCGAAACGAAGATTCCGAGCGTCTCCTTCTCCCAGGCGAGCCGCTCCATCGTCGTCGGCGCGGGGAGGGCAGGGAGCGCCTGCGCCAGCTCCGGCGTTTCCTCGACCGTTCCAAAAAGCGAGACCTGCCCGAGCTCGCGATCCTTCGCCGCCCGGGTCGCAGCATCGAGCGCGCCGTCGAGGGCGGCCAATTGCTCGCTGCGATTCCCCGGGAGGGCGTCGAGCGCTCCGCACTTTATCAGCGCCTCGTAGACTTTCCGGTTCGCAGCCCCGGACTCGACGCGCGCCACGAGATCGAAGACGTCGGCGAACTTCCCGCCCGTGCGGCGCGCCTCGAGGAGCGCCCGGACGGCGCCCTCCCCGACGCCCTTGACGGCGGCGAGGCCGAAGCGGATCTGCGAGCCGACGACGGCGAAATCGACGAGCGACTCGTTGACGTCCGGCGGCAGCACGGCGATGCCGAGCTTCTTCGCTTCGTCGATGTACTCGACGAGCTTATCGGTCTTGTCCTTGACCGACGTCATGAGCGCGGCGAAATACGCGATCGGGTGGTTCGCCTTCAGGAACGCGGTCTGATACGAGATCCAGCCGTATGCGGCGGCGTGCGACTTATTGAAACCGTATCCCGCGAACGGCTCGACGAACGCGAAGATCTCCCCGGCGAGGTGCGCGTCGATCCCGTTCTTGACGGACCCCGCGATGAACTTCTCGCGATAGAGGGGGATCTTGTCCTTCTGCTTCTTCCCCATCACCTTGCGCAGCTCGTCCGCTTGCCCCAGCGTGAAGCCCGCAATATCGCGCGCGATCTGCATCACCTGCTCTTGGTAGCAGGCGATGCCGTACGTCTCCGCGAGGATCGGCTCGAGCTTCGGGTGCAGGTAGCGGGGCTTCGTGCGGCCGTGCTTGTTGCTGATGTACTGCGGGATCCACTCCATCGGTCCGGGCCGATAGAGCGCGACGAGCGCGATGATGTCGTCGAGCGAGGACGGTTGCAGCTCGCCGACGACGCGGCGCATCCCGTCGGATTCGAGCTGGAAGACGCCGGTCGTCTCGCCGCGCCCGAGCATCTCGAACGTGCGCGCGTCGTCGTCGGGGATGCGTGCGAGATCGAAGGCCGGGTCCGTCGTGCGCCGGATCTCGTCGCTCGCGGCCTTCATCACCGTCAAATTGCGCAGCCCGAGGAAATCCATCTTGAGCAGGCCGATCCGCTCGACCATGTTCATGTCGTATTGCGTGTTGACGTCGTCCTCGCCGAGCTTGATCAGCGGCGCCCAATCGACGAGCGGCCCCGCCGAGATCACGACGCCGGCGGCATGCGTCGAAGCGTGCCGCGCCAGGCCCTCGATCGACCGCGCCGTCTCGAGCAGCTTGCGGATCTGCGGCGAATTGTCGGAGAGGTTCTTGAGTTCCGGGATGTTCGCGAGCGCCTGCGCGATCGAGAGCCCGCCGGGGCCCGAAGGGATCAGCTTCGCGACCCGGTCCACGTCGCCGAGCGGGACGCCGAGCGCCCGCCCCGCATCGCGGACTGCGGCGCGAGCCGCCATGGTCCCGAACGTAACGATCTGCGCGACGCGGTCGCTCCCGTACTTGTGCGTGACGTAGTCGATCACTTCGTCGCGCCGCTCGACGCAGAAATCCGTGTCGATATCCGGCATCGAGATGCGATCGGGATTGAGAAAGCGTTCGAACAGCAATTTGAACTTGATCGGATCGAGATCCGTGATTCGCAGGCAGTACGAGACGATCGAGCCGACCGCCGAACCACGCCCCGGCCCGACCGGAATATCCCGATCGCGCGCGTACTTGATGAAGTCCCACACGATCAAGAAGTACGATGCGAACCCCATCTTCGTGATGACGCCGAGCTCGTAATCGAGCCGCTCGCGCAGCGCCTCGTCGTGCGCCGCCCGCTCCGAGCCGTACCGCTCGACGAGCCCTGCCTCGCAGACTTCGCGCAGGTACTCCTCCGGCGTCTTCGCGCCGAGGAGCGACGGCTGCAAGCCGGCCTGCGGCACGGGATAAACCGGGATATTGAACGTCTTCTCGGGGATCCGCATGTCGATCCGCTTGACGATCTCGAGCGTGTTGTCGCAGGCATCCGGCACGTCGGCGAAGAGCTCGCGCATCTCCTCGTTTGATTTGACGTAGAATTCGTGCGTCATGAACTTGAGCCGGTTCGTGTCGGCGACCGTCTTCCCGGTCCCGATGCAGAGCAGGACGTCGTGCGCAGGGGCATCCTCGCGCGTCAAGTAGTGCGAATCGTTCGTCGCGACGAGCGGCAGGTTCATCTCCCGCGCCAGCTTGATCAAGCCGTCGTTGACGACGTCTTGCTCCGGGATCCCGTGCCGCATGATCTCGATATAGAAGCGATCCCCGAAGATGTCGCCGAACGCGCGCGCCGCTCGCTTGGCGCCCTCGAAATCGTTCTTGAGCAGCGGTTGCGCGCACAGCCCCGACATGCACCCCGACAGCACGATCAGCCCGTCGTTGTGCTTGGCGAGCAGATCCATATCGATGCGCGGCTTATAATAGTAGCCTTCGAGATACCCCTTCGAGATCAGCGCGACGAGGTTGCGGTACCCCACGAGATCGGCGGCCAGCAGAGTGACGTGCGCCTCGTCGCGGACGGTCCGGTCGAACCGCCCGCGCGGCGCGATGTACGCCTCGCACCCGACGATCGGCACGAGCTTGTGCTCGCGCGCCGCGTAGTAGAACTCCATCGCCCCGAACATCACGCCATGATCCGTGAGTGCGATCCCTGGAGCACCGGTCTCGGCGCTGCGCCGGCACAGCGAATCGACTCGGCACGCCCCATCGAGCAGCGAGTACTCGCTGTGGACGTGCAGGTGGACGAACGAACTCAACGCGACTCCCGGCTGACGAAGCGAAGCTCCTAGCTTCCAACCCCGCTCCCCCCCACCCTGGCAGGCGCCGTCTCCGGCTCCGACACCGGCCGTCATCCTGAACGGAGCGAAGCTCGCGTCGGTCGACCGACGCGCTTGGAGAAGCTCGAGGCTGGCCTTTCTCGTTAGCGACGCGGCCGGGACGGGGGGACAGTCCTCTGCGGGGACGCCCGCGATTTCGCATCCATGCGAAATCGCTACTAGCCCACTTGCCCGCTCCCGCCATCCATGGCTCCGCGAGCAAGCTGGACTCCCCGCAGAGGACTGTCCCCCCGCCCCGACCGCTACCGGATTCCGGGCACTGCATGTCGACTTGGGGCGTCGCAACGTCGCTTGCGTGCCCCATGCCCCCGAGGGAACTTGTCGAAGGACGACCACCCGCGGACTATTCTCGTCTCGGCTTTCCGCATATATCCGCCGATTCGTCGCTGCGAGACTGCCGAGAGCACGATGTGCTAAATGCTGCGCATCACGCCAAGTGACGCGAAACGGCGATTCAACCGGCCGAATGGGGCGCAGCAAGCAATCGCAAGGATTCGCTCGCGCGTGCTCGACGCAGCTCGCGGGAGGAGGTCCTGCGACGTTCGTCGTGCGGGTTTCCCCGCGCTTCCGTCTAAGATGGTCGGAAGTTTCATGCCGGAGGAAAGAGGGTCTCGAGCTTGATCAAGCACGACGTCGTGGTCATCGGCGGCGGGCTCGCGGGAATGCGGGCCGCAGTCGAAGCGGCCGAACTCGGCGCTGACGTCGCCATCGTTTCAAAGCTGCATCCCGTGCGAAGCCACTCGGGCGCCGCGCAGGGCGGCATCAACGCCGCCCTCGGCAACAGCGCCGACGACAGCACGGAGCAACACGCGTTCGATTGCGCGAAGGGCTCGGACTATCTGGGCGACCAGGATTCGATCGAGGCGATGGCCGAGGACGCGCCGCGTCAGATCGTGTGGCTCGAGCACCGCGGCTGCATCTTCTCGCGCCTCGCGGACGGCAAGATCGCGCAGCGCCCGTTCGGCGGCGCCGGGACGCCGCGTACGTGCTACTCGGCGGACGTGACGGGGCTCGTGATCCTGCACACGCTGTGGGAGCAGCTCGAACGCTTCAACATCAAGGTCTACGAAGAGTATTTCGCGACCGCGCTCTGTATCGAGGACGGCGTCGGGACCGGCGTCGTCGCTTACAACATGCGCAACGGCAAGCTCGAACTCGTCACCGCGAAGGCCACGATCTTCGCGACCGGCGGCCTCGGCCGCGTCTACCGGAAGACGACGAACGGATACGCCTCCACCGGCGACGGCATGTCGATCGCGTACCGGGCGGGCATACCGCTGATGGATATGGAGTTCGTCCAGTTCCACCCGACCTCGCTGAAGGTCAACGGCGTGCTCCTCTCGGAAGCCGCCCGCGGTGAAGGCGCCTACCTCCTCAATAGCGAGGGCGAGCGCTTCATGTTCAAGTACGCGCCGAACAAGGGCGAACTCGCCTCGCGCGACGTCGTCTCGCGCGCCGAATGGACCGAGATCCTCGAAGGCCGCGGCGTCAACGGCTGCGTCTTCCTCGATCTGCGCCACCTGGGCCGCGAGAAGATCCTCGAGCGCCTCCCGCAGATTCGCGAGCTCGCGCTCGACGCGACGGGGATCGATGCGATCGACGCGCCGATTCCGATCCTGCCGGGTATGCACTACGCGATGGGCGGCATCGAGACCGACAAGTTCGGCGCGACGCGCGTCCCCGGCGTCTACGCCGCCGGCGAAGTCGCCTGCGTCAGCGTGCACGGCGCGAATCGCCTGGGCGGCAACTCGCTGCTCGATACGATCGTCTTCGGCGCACGCTCCGCCCGGCATGCAGTCGACTACGTCAAATCGGCCGGCGACGTGCGCCCCTCCGAACGGACGCTCAAGAGCGAGCAGGACCGCATCAAGGGCATTCTCGCGCGCGAGGGCGGCCCGCGCCACACCGAAGTGCGCAAGCTGGTCAACGACGCGATGAGCGATCACGCGTTCATCTTCCGTAATGAAACGGAGCTCACGGCGGGCATGCAGGCGCTGCGCCAGGCCCGCGAAGCAGCGCAGACGATGACGGTCATGGACAAGTCGAAGACGTTCAATACGGACCTCGTCACGTTGCTCGAGACCGAGTTCATCACGGACGTCGCGCAGCCGATCATGCTCGGCGCGCTCAATCGCAAGGAGTCGCGCGGCGCGCAATCCCGCACGGACTTCCCGGACCGCGACGACGAGAACTGGACCGTCCACACGCTGATGCGCTACGAGGGGCCGGTCGCGGACCCGACTCCCGATTACTCCCGCAAGGTGGTCTTCACCAAATATCCTCCGCAGGTGAGAACGTACTAGATGGAACTGACGCTCGATATCTTCCGCTACGACCCCGACGTGGATGCCGTCCCGCATCGCGATAAGATCAAGCTCGACGTGCCCGAGGGCTCGACCGTCCTCGACGCGCTCGAGCAGGCCAAGGCCGAGGTCGACGGCACGCTCTCGTTCCGCCGTTCCTGCCGCTCGGCGATCTGCGGTTCGTGCTCGATGAACATCAACGGCGTGACCGGCCTCGTCTGCAAGACGCCGGTCCGCAACGTCATGAAGGCGGACGGGTCGATCAAGATCGACCCGATGCCGAACTTCCAGCCGATGCGCGATCTCGCGGTCCACATGGATCCGTTCTGGGACAAGTACTCGCGCCTCAAGCCCTATCTGCAGCCTGCCGACAAAGATTCCGACCACGAGCGCGAACGGCGCGTCTCGCCGGAGGACATGAAGAAGCTCGTCCTGGTCGCGAACTGCATCATGTGTGCGACCTGCTACGCGCTCTGCCCCGTCGTCAGCGTCGATCCGTCCTTTGCGGGCCCCGCCGCGATCGCGTACGCGTACCGCTTCATCGAAGACGTGCGCGATTCCAAGCGCAAGTCTCGCGCCGCGCAGATCAGCGCCGATTACCTCTGGCTCTGCGCCCACTGTTACGCGTGCTCGTACTGCCCGAAGGGCGTCGAGCCGAACGACCGGATCATCGATACGAAGCGCGCGACGATCGAAGAGGGGCTGACGAACGCCGCCGGCCCACGCCATGCGCTCGTCGTCGCCAAGACGATCAAGCAGACGGGCATGTTGCACGAGACCGAAGTCATTCAAGGGACGGTCGGCCGTTTCAACTTCAGCGGATTGCTGAAGGTCATGCCGCTCGGATTACGGATGCTCTCGCGCGGAAAGCTCCCGCCGCTGGTCATCCACCCCGTGCCGAAGGCGGATGAGATCCGCACCATCTTCAACGCGCTGGAGGTCCCGGTAGGCTCATGACGACGAACATCGATACGACGGCCGCCCCGAAGCTGCATTCGAAATCCGCGCAGACGAAACGCTACGGCTTCTTCCCCGGTTGCGTCGCGAAGGAATCCTGTACCGAACTCTTCAACTCGACGCTGCTCCTCGCCGACAAGCTCGGCATCGAACTCGTCGAGCTGACGGCGGCCTCGTGCTGCGGCGCCTCCGTGCTCAACGACGTCAACCGCGACGTGGCCCGCGTCCTCAACGCGCGGACGTATGCGCAAGCCGAGGCGCTCGGCCTCGACGACGTCATCACGATCTGCTCGACGTGCACGGGGCACATGCGCGCGGCGAACAAGGAACTGCTCGAAGACGAGCACCACATGGAGCACGCGAACGGCATCCTCGGAAAGTTCGGCGCGAAATACGCCGGAACGGTCGCCGTCCGGCATCTCCTCTGGCTGCTCATCGACGACATCGGCCTCGACAAGCTCCGCTCGATGGTCGTGCATCCGTTGCGCGGGCTTCGCGTCGCGCCGTTCTACGGTTGCCACATCATCCGGCCGGAGAGCGTGAACGGCTGGGAATCCGCGCGGAATCCCCACTCGCTCGAAGACATCATCGAAGCGCTCGGCGGCGAAGCGGTCGATTATGCAGGCAAGACGCGCTGTTGCGGCTTCCACGTCCAACTCGAGAAGGACGGCATCGCGCCGAACATGGTCGGCCAAAACATGCGCATGGCCAAAGACAGCGGTGCGGAGGCCGTACTCACGCCTTGCCCGCTCTGCCATCTCGCGCTGGACGGCTATCAAGCGGATTCGGCCGCGCGCTGGGGGCGCACGGACCTTCCGACGTTCCACTTGCCGCAACTCGTCGCGCTGGCGCTCGGCGTCGACGCGGCGAAGCTCGGCCTCAAGCGGCACATCGTCTCGCCCGGCCACGTGCTGCAAGCGCACCAACTCGCCCCGATGCACGTCGGATGAAGTAACTACTTCCGCATCGCGCGCGCTCGCGCACGCTTCCGACTTTCGACGCTAGCATGCTGCGATGTTCCATGGTAGAGTCGGCGGGCATGGGAGCGAAGGCAAGCCAGCGGCTGCTCGTCATAGGGCAGCCGCTTTTTCTTCAGAGATTGCATCCGCTGACCGACGAGCTCGCACGGAGGGTCGGCGCGCTCGACGTCACGGCGATCGAGCCGCCCGGAGCCGAACGGACGCGACGGTTCGTGCGCCCGCTCCGCGGAGCTTGGCGGCGGGCAAAGTCGACGTTCCCGCTCGCCGCTTCGCTTGCGAGCGCGTATCGGGCGAGATCGCAGGGTCCCGCAGCCTTCCTCGCACGGAGCGAACGAGCGCGGCGAGCGATCCTGGAGCGAACGCCCGAACCCGACGTCGTCCTTCAGATCTTCTCGCTTTTTTCGGCGCACTATCGCGGCGCGCGCTTCCGGCACGCCGCGTACTTGGACTACACGACCGCGCTCGCGCGGCGGCGCTGGCCGGCGTGGGCCCGAGCGGACTCCGAGGCGGAGTTTGACGCCTGGCTCGAACTCGAGCGAGCGCTCTACCGCGGGGCGGCCAGGCTCTTCCCGGCGAGCGAGGTGGTGAGGGACTCCCTCGTGAGGGACTACGGTGCCGAGCCGCACCGCATCACGGTCGTCGGCGCCTCGGGAGAGTTCTCCGAGCCGTACTCCGGAACGAAGGCGTACGGGACTCAGCGCCTGATCTTCAACGGTTCCGATTTCTCGCGCAAACGCGGCGACCTCGTCGTGGCCGCGTTCGAGCAAGTGCGCAGCACCTTTCCCGCGGCGACGCTGACGGTCGTGGGAGACTGTCCGTGTCCGCGCCGGCCGGGCATCGACGTCCGCGGCGCCGTCGCGCGTCCGGAACTGGACCGTCTGCTCGGCTCGGCGGACGTACTGCTGGCGCCGAGCGATTGCGATCCGTTCCCGGGCTTCGTGATCGAGGGGATGAACTTCGGAGCCGTCCCGATCGTCTCCGCAGCCGACGGCCTTCCCGAGATCGTTCGGCAGGGCGAGACCGGCTTCGTCGTCCCGGAACCGACGCCCGAGAGCCTCGCCGGCCACGTCAAAACCTTGTTCGCGGACCCCGATCTCCAGCGCCGGATGTCCGACGCGAGCCGCCGCCGCGTCGCGGAACGCTTCCTCTGGTCGCACGTCGCCGGCGCGATCGTGTCGACCCTCGAACTCGCGGGAGCAGCGGCCGGGCGCGAAGGGATCCCGAGCGCGGCGCAAGGCGTGCCGGCGACGTGAGCCCGGCGGCCACCGTCGAGATTTGGAGCGCCGATCTCTCCCGGTTCCCCGGTCCCGTGGAGCACCTCGTCGAGCGCCTCTCCGAAGACGAGCGGGACCGGCTCGAATCCCGGCGCGGGCCCGGCGTGCGGCGGCTCTTCCTGCTGCGCCGGGCGATGCTGCGCCGAATCCTCTGTCCGGATCGGAACGCGGCCTCGCCCTTCGACTATGGGCCGCATGGGAAGCCCTCGCTCGCCGGGCCCGGCGCGCCCCGCTTCAACCTCTCGCATGCCGGGGGGTTCAGCGTTCTCGCCCTCTGGCGCGGAGGTGAAATCGGCGTCGACGTCGCGCTCGAGGAGGACTTGCCGGACCTGGACCGCCTCGTCACGCGCGCGTTCGGTCGCGACGAGCGGGCGCGCTTCGAGGAGCTGCCGCCGAGCCTCCGTCTGGGGGCCTTCTACAGCGCCTGGACGCAGAAGGAGGCGCTCCTCAAAGCCCTCGGCACGGGCCTCTCGCTCGAACCGGACCTCTTCGCCGTCGAGGTCGATCCGCGCGCCGCGCCGCGGTTGCGCTCCTCGCTCACGCCCTTGCTCCTCCCCGAGCGCTGGGAACTCCACGCCCTTTCGCTTCCCAGCCCCTATCGCGGCGCGCTGGCGCTCGAAGGCGGCGCGCACGCCACGCTGCGCTACCTCCCGTTCGACGTGCTCTCCCTCGCGTAGCAACGCCGGACCACCCTCGGCCCATAGGTCGAACGAACCAGCCTCGCCAACGAAGGAATCTGTTTCCCGACCGGACGCTGCGCTAGCATGGAGGGCGTGGGAGTGACGGAACGGCGTTCCTTTTCAAGGCCGCTTGGGCAGCGCTTATGGGGCGATGCCCCACGCGCGATTCCGCCGTTGCTCGCCGCCCCGGCTCAGGCGATCTATCCGCTCACTCAAGGGCAAGAACAGCTCTGGATCGTCGACGTTCTCGGCGGCAACCGATCCGTCTACAACGTCTGTCAGGCCTATGCGCTGCGCGGCGAACTCGACACTGCGGCGTTGCGGCGCGCCCTTGCGGCCCTCGTCGAGCGGCATCAATCGCTGCGCTTGCGCTTCGTCGAACGGGACGGGCGCCCCATCATGTCGGTCGACCCGTCCGCGACCCTCACGCTCGCCGAAGTCGACTTACGGCGGCGCGCGAGCGAACTGGCGGTGCGGTTAGATTCGGAGGCGCGCGCGCCGTTCGATTTGGGACGGGCGCCGCTTCTGCGCGTGACGCTGTATCGTCTGGGCGAGGCCGAGTACGCGCTGCAGTTCACCTCGCAGCACTTGATCGAAGACGGCGCGACGCGCGGCACGATCGCGCGGGATCTCGGCCGCCTCTACGAGGAAATCGCCTTGGGAGGACCGCCGCTCGCGCCGCTCGCGCTGCAATTCGGCGATTTCGCGTTGTGGCAGCGTGCCGTCCTCGAAGGTGAAGCGCTCGAGAAGCAGCGCGCCTTCTGGCGCGACGCGCTCGCGCTCCCGCGCGGCTATGCGGAGTTCCCGGCGGATCGCCCGCGAGGAGCCGTCGACGATCATCGCGGCGCGCGGTATCGGCACCAGATCGACGCTCGAACGCTCGAGCGAGTCCGCGCGCTCGGCCGCGCGCACGGCGCATCGACGTTCATGACGCTCGCCGCCGCCTACCTCGCGCTCCTCCACCGCTATAGCGGCGAAACCGATACGATCGTCGGCTTCCCGACTGCCGGGCGAATGCTCCCGGAAACGGCCCCCATCGCCGGCTGCTTCGTGAACACCCTCGCATTGCGCGCGGACTTCTCCGGCGATCCCACGTTTCGCGCCCACCTCGAACGCGTGCGCGATTTCGCCCTCGAAGCGTACGATAACCAAGACCTGCCCTTCAACCGGATCATCGAGGATCTCGGAGGCGATCGGAGTCTCGCCCGCGCTCCGCTCTTCTCGACCATGATCTCGCTCGTCGAACGGGACCGCGGGACGCTGGCCCTCCCCGGGCTCGAGGTCACCCCGCTCGAGGTCGACGCCGGCGTCGCAGTCTCGGATCTCCGGCTCGAACTCCGCGAAGCGGCGGGCGGCCTCTCCGCCTTCTTCGAGTACAACCGGGCGCTCTTCGAGCGCGCCACGGTCGCGCGAATCGCGCGTCACTTCGAAGCCCTGCTGCGCGCGGTCCTGGACGACCCGGACCTGCCGGTCTCGCGCGTCCGGCTCCTCGACGAAGCCGAGCGGGGCGCGATCCTCGCCCTCGGCTCCGGGGATTTCCAGACGTCTTCTCCGGTGCGGCCGTTCCACGAGCTCTTCGAAGAGCAAGCGGCTCGAACGCCTGACCGGCTCGCACTCGAATTCGGCGACGAGCGCCTCGATTATCGCGAGCTCGATGCGCGCGCGAACGCCCTGGCGCGCGAATTGCGCGATGCCGGAGCCGCGCCGGGCTCCGTCGTCGGCGCGTGCTTTGAGCGGTCGACCGAGTTGCTCGTCGCGTTGCTCGCCATCCTCAAAGCGGGCGCCGCGTTCTTGCCGCTCGACACCTCGCTTCCGGGCGAACGCGTGCGCTTCATGCTGGAAGAGACCGGGTCGAAGATCGTCCTAGCGCGGCGGGCCGAGAGCGCGCGCCTGGCCGGGATCGATGCGACGCTCCTGCTCGTCGATGCGCGCCCGCCCGATGCGGGCCCCACGCCGAATGCCGGGAACCTCGGCATCCGCCTCGAGCCCGAGGCACTCGCCTACGTGCTCTATACATCCGGCTCGACGGGCCGCCCCAAGGGCGTGCTGCTGCCGCAGCGAGCATTCTCGAATCATATGCTCTGGATGCGCGACGCGGGCCTCGTACGCGCGGACGATCGTGCCTTGCAGAAGACGCCGATCGGCTTCGACGTCGCACTCTGGGAGTGTTTCGCTCCGCTGCTCGCGGGCGCGTGCGTCGTGCTCGCCGATCCGGACGCGCACAAGGACCCGGCTGCAATCGTCGAGGCGATCATCGAACGCCGCATTACCGTCACGAGCTTCGTCCCCGCGATGCTGCGGCTCGTCGTCGAAGATCCGCGTTTGCCGGAATGCGAAACCCTCCGGCGCGTCCTTTCGGCCGGGGAGGCGCTGCCGCTCGAGGTCGCGCGCCGCTTCGCCGAGCGTTCCGGGGCGGAGCTGCACAATCTCTACGGCCCGACGGAGACGACGATCCACTCGACGGCATGGCTCTTCGATCCGAACGCCGAGCGGGTGCTGATCGGACGGCCGATCTCCCGTACCGTCGCCTACGTCCTCGACGCCTGGGGCGAGCCCGCGCCGCTGGGCGTCGCGGGAGAGCTCTGCATCGGCGGAGCCGGCGTCGCATTGGGGTATCTCGCCCGCCCGGAGCTGACCGCCGCAGCGTTCGTCGACGACAGGTTCGCAGGCGCCGGGAAGCTGTACCGGACCGGGGACCGCGCGCGCATGCTGCCGGACGGAAACCTGGAGTATCTGGGCCGGCGCGACCGGCAAGTGAAGCTGCGGGGCTTGCGTATCGAACCCGGCGAGATCGAGTCGGTGCTGGCGGCCCATCCGGGCGTCAGCGAAGCGGCGGTCGTCGTCTACGAGCTCGCCGAAGCCGGCCCGACGCTCGCGGCCTACGTCGCGATGCGCTCGGGCGCGACGCTCGACGCGAAAGCGTTACGTGCCCACGCGGCGGAACGGCTCCCCGATTACATGCTGCCGGCCCTGTGGACGCCGCTCGCCGCCTTGCCGAAGACGACCGGCGGGAAGATCGACTATCGGGCGTTTCCGCCCCCGGCGGGCATCGCAAGCGCGAACGGCGACCCGCCGCAGGGCGCCACGGAGTGCGCGATCGCCGAGGTCTGGAGCGAGTTGCTCGGGCGGAACGACGTAGGTAGAGGCGAGAGCTTCTTCGCCCTCGGCGGCCATTCGCTGCTCGCGATGCGGGCTCTGTCGCGCATTAACCAGCGCTTCGGCGTGACGCTCGGGTTCGCCGCGTTCTTTCGGGAGCCGACGATCGCGGCGCTCGGCGCCGAGATCGCGCGTCTGCTGGCAAGTGCGACCGCGCCGGACTCCTCCGAAAACGAACGGATCGAGGAGCTGCTCGATCCGGCGGAGCTTGCCGAGATCCGCGCGCAACTCGCGCAGCTCGACGACGACGCGATCGAGACGCTTCTGCTGCAAGCGCTCGGCGAAACCTGAACTCAGCGGGGCACGTGGCCGCCTGCCCGTGGGACTTCGGGCCCTCGCGGGCCCGTGTGAGAAAAGTTAGGATCGGCTTACTGTCGCACCTTTGGGGATAGGATGTTCCGGGGGAGGCTCATGGTAGGCACCGTCGATTTTCCTACCTCGTTCTCACAAGAGCGGCTGTGGGTTCTCCAACACTTGGAACCTGGCGGGCGCGCGTATCAATTCCAGGCCTCCTTGACCTTCGACGGCGCGCTCGACGCCGAGGCGCTCGAGAGCAGCCTGCGCGACATCGTGCAACGGCACGACATCTTCCGCACGACCTTCCCCGGAATCGACGGCCGTCCCGTTCAGCGCGTTCATGCCGACGCGCCGTTCGAACTTCCGCTCGTCGACCTTTCGGCATTCTCCTCGGAATCCGAAGTTCAAGCGCGCCTCCAAGCCGCGATCGCCGCCGAGGTAGAACGGCCATTCGATATCGAACGCCTTCCGCTCGTCCGCTGGACGCTCGTTCGCATCCGCCCCGACCGGCACGTCCTCACGCACGTCGAGCATCACCTCATCCACGACGGCTGGTCCTTCTACGTCTTCCTCGACGAATTGGCGACTCTCTATCGAGCGCACGCGAGCGGCGAACGAGCGGTTCTGCCGCCGCTGGGGCTCACTTTCGGGGAGGTAGCGGCGCGCATGCGCTGTGCCGAAGAAACCCAGGCCTTCGCGGGGCAGCTCGCCTATTGGCGCGGGCGCCTCGCCGGCGCGCAGCCCGCACTACAGCTTCCGGCCGACCGGATCCGCCCCGCGGTCCAGACGTACGAAGGCGCCTCGGTTTGGAGCGAAATCCCGCAAACGCTGCGGGCTTCGCTGTCGACCCTCGGGCAGCGGGAAGGCTGCACGCCGTTCATGACGATGTTCGCCGCCTTCACGGCGCTGCTCCATCGATACACCGGCGAAAGCGATCTGTGCGTCGGGACCGGCGTCGCGGCGCGGGGTCCCGGGGAGGAACGCGCGCTCGGGATGCTCGTCAACAACGTCACGCTTCGGACGGATCTCTCCGGCGATCCCACGTTCGTCGAGTTGCTGCGGCGAGTTCGCACGACGACGCTCGATGCGTACGATCATCAAGACGTCCCCTTCGATCGCGTCGTTCGAGCGGTCCGCCCGGTGCGGGACCGCGCGATCCACCCTCTCTATTCGGTCATGTTCAGCTTCCACGACAGTCCGGCGCCCGACTTGAGCGTCCCGGGTGCGACCGTAACGCTCACGCAAGCGCTCGATAACGACACGGCGAAGTTCGACCTCAACGTCATCGCGATTCCGAAGCCGAGCGGTTTGACGCTCCGCTGGGAATACAACAGCGATATCTTCGATCGCGAAACGATCTCCGCGCTGGCCGAGCATTATCGCCGTCTGCTCGAATCGATCCTCGACGAGCCCGACCGCCGCATCTCGCGCCTCTCGCTGATGGGCGAAACCGAACGCCGCCGCATCCTCGACCTGCGCGGCGCGCAACGCCCATACGAACGCGACGGAAACGTTCCCGCGCTCTTCGCGCGGCAGGCGGCGAGCACGCCGCATGCGACGGCCCTCGAAACCGAGCAGGCCGCACTGACGTACGCGGAACTCGAAGAGCGCGCGAACCGGCTCGCGAACCACCTGCGCGCGCTCGGCGTCGGGCCGGAAACGACCGTGGGGCTCGCGCTCGAGCGCAGCGCCGAGATGGTCGTTGCGATTCTCGGGATCCTCAAGGCCGGCGGAGCGTATGTCCCGCTCGACGCGAGCTATCCGCGCGAACGGCTCTCGTTCATCCTGCGCGATTCCGGCGCGCGGTACATCGTCACCGAACGCGCGCTGCGCGAGCGACTACCGGCCGAAGGCGCGTTCGTCCTGAGCGTCGACGAGGACGCCAAGGCGATCGGCGCCGCCGCTTCGGCCGCGCCCGAGGCCGGTGTCGGCCCGGAATCCCTGGCGTACGTGATGTATACGTCCGGCTCGACGGGGAAGCCGAAGGGCGTCGCCGTCGTCCACCGCGGGATCGTGCGCCTGGCGCGCGGCACGGATTTCATCGAGATCGAACCGGACGACGTCTTCCTGCAACTCGCCCCGCTGGGCTTCGACGCCTCGACGTTCGAGATCTGGGGGCCGCTGCTCAACGGCGCGCGCCTCGCGATCGCCCCTGCCGGACCGCGCGGCCTGTTCGAACTCGGGCAGACGCTCGAGCGCTTCGGCGTGACGACGCTCTGGCTCACGGCCGCACTCTTCCATCAGATGGTCGATACGGATCTCGAGCGGCTGTGCGGCTTGCGCCGCCTGCTCGCCGGAGGCGACGTCGTTTCCCCCGCCCACGTCCGCCGCTTCCTCCGAGCCCATCCGCGCACGCAGTTCGTCAACGGCTACGGACCGACCGAGAACACGACGTTCAGTTGCTGTTATCCGGTTCCGTCGCTCGAAGCGGTCTCGGCGAGCCTTCCGATCGGCCGGCCGATTGCGAACTCGACGGCGTACGTGCTCGACCCGCACCGACAACCGCAGCCGCTCGGCGTCCCGGGCGAACTCTACGTCGGCGGCGACGGCCTTGCGCGCGGCTACGTCAACGCGCCCGCACTCACCGCCGAGCGCTTCGTTTCCGACCCGTTTTCGGAGGCGCACGATGCCCGGATGTATCGCACGGGAGACCGCGTTCGCTTCCGGCGCGACGGGCTCATCGAGTTCCTCGGGCGCTTGGACAACCAGGTGAAGATCCGCGGTTTCCGGATCGAGCCCAGCGAAATCGAAGTCGTTCTCCGCGCACACGCGGAAGTGCGCGAGGCGGCCGTCACCGTCGCCGAGCAGGCCGGCGAACGGACGCTCGTCGCCCACGTCCGGCTGGCTCCGGGTTCGCTCGCCGGCGAAGCGCAACTGCGGGCGTACCTGCGCACGAAGCTCCCCGAATACATGGTTCCGAGCCGGATCGCGATCGTCGAGCACCTCCCCTCGCATTCCAGCGGGAAGCTCGATCGCGCAGCCCTTTCGCAGATCGCTGCGACGCCGCGCCTCACGGGCGCCGCGGACGCGCCGCAAGGCCCTACGGAACTGGCGCTCGCTAAGCTGATCGGCGAACTGCTCGGCCGCGAAACGATCCATCGAGACGACGACATCTTCTCGCTCGGGGCACACTCGTTGCTAGGCATGCGCATCGTCGCGCGCATCGCGCAGACGTTCGGCGTCGACCTCGCACTCCGCGACCTCTTCGACCGGCCGACGGTCGCCGAGCTCGCGAAGAAGATCGACGCCGACGCAAGCGCGCCGCGGGCCGATTCCGCTGCTCCGATCGCGCGGGCCAAGCGGCGCGAGGGGCCGACGTTCGCGGAGCTCGCGCAGCGCCTCTCAAGACGAAGCTGACCGCCTTCTTAGGTGGAAAGGTCCTGGGACCATCGGACCTCGGCCGCTTGTCCTGCCGGCCCTTGGACGTCTGCGGCGGGAACGAGAGAATGGTGATGGTCCGCAACCCCTTATCATCGGGAATTAGTGAATTTGCCTGACCGCCTCCAGGGGCTCTCCGCCGACGCGAAGCGCGAACTCTTGGCGAAACTGCTCGCCCGGGAAGTGGCGCGCGCCCGCGCCCATCCCCTTTCGTTCTCGCAGCAGCGCCTGTGGCTGCTCGACCGGATCGATCCCGGGACGCCGGCGTACAACGTTCCGCGCCACCTGCGCCTGCACGGCGCGCTCGACGTCCCGGCCCTCGAACGCGCTTGTTCCGAGATCGTCAACCGGCACGAGGTTCTCCGTTCGCGAATCGAGATGATCGACGGCGAGCCGGCCCAGGTCGTCACGCGTTCGGAGCCGCTGCGCTTCGAAATGGCCGATCTTCGGTCGCTGGAGCCCCGCGAGCGCGAGTCGGCGCTGCGGGACCTTTCCCGCCGCGAAGCAAGCTACCGCTTCGACCTCTCCCGCGACCGCATGCTGCGCGCGCTCCTCGTCGCGCTCGGCCCCGACGAGCATGCGCTCCTCGCCACCTTCCACCATATCGCGGTCGACGGCTGGTCGATCGAGATCTTCATGGACGAGCTCGGCACGCTCTACGACGCGTATCGCGCGGGGCGCGAGCTGGAGCTGCCCGAGCTGCCGATCCAATACGCGGATTTCGCGGTCTGGCAGCGCGAGCGTCCGGAGAGTCCGGCGGACCTCGCGTATTGGCGCGCGCGCCTCGACGGTGCGCCACCCGTCCTCACGCTTCCCTCGGACCGGCCTCGGCCGCTCGCTCCCTCCGTCGCCGGAGCGACGGCGACCGGGCTCCTCGCGCGCCCGCTCGTGGAGAAGGCGCACGCGCTCGCGCAATCGGCGGGGGCCACGCCGTTCATGCTCCTGCTCGCCGCATTCGCCGCGCTTCTCGTCCGCTACGGGTGCGGCGACGATATCGTCGTCGGCACGCCGGCCGCCGGCCGGAACCGGCCGGAAGTCGAGCCGCTGATCGGCTTCTTCGTCAACACGTTGGCGCTGCGCGTCGATTCCTCCGGCGATCCTACGTTCCTGGATTTGATCGAACGCGTCAAGGAGACGACGCTCGGCGCCTTCGAGCATCAGGAGCTCCCGTTCGAGCGGGTCGTCGAGGCCGTGCGGCCCCGGCGTATTCCGGGCGCGAACGCGCTCGTTCAGGTCCTCTTCGCGGTCCAGACGGCGTCGCGCGACCGTTCGACGCTCGGCAACCTAGGCATCGAAAAAATCCCCGTCGACAACGGGAGCGCGAAGTTCGACATGACGCTCTCGCTTTCCGACGTGCGCGACGGTCTCGAGATCGCCTGCGAGTACTCGACGGCGCTCTACGACGAAACGCGCATCCGCCGCCTGTTCGCCGATTACGCATCCGTCCTCGCGGCGGCAACGAGCGCGCCGGACACGCCCATCTCCCGCCTCGGCACGGACGATCCGGCCGCCGCGAGCGCGGAACCCGCCGCTCCTCTCGAGGCGCCCCCCGTCGCCCCGCGCAGCGCCGCCGTCGCGGCGGACGTTCCCCCGGCGCTGCGCGCCGTGTGGGAATCGATCCTCGGGACTGCGGCCTTCGGCCCCGACGAGGACTTCTTCGATCTCGGCGGCCATTCGCTGTCGGCTGCCCGGCTGCTCGCGGAATGCGAGCGGCGCTTCGGGCGCCGGCTACCCTTCGGCGCATTTTACGCGGAGCCGACGCTGCGCGCACTCGCGCGTTCGCTGGCCGACGTCGATGCCGAGCCCGAGGGCCTGATGTGGCCGTTGCGGACGGCAGGAGAACGCCGGCCGTTCTTCTTCCTCCACGGCGATACGGCCGGCGGAGGCCCGTACTGCCGCCTGATCGCGCGCGGCCTCGGCGCCGATCAACCGTTCTACGCCTTTGCGCCGCACGGCTCCGACGGGGGCCCCGTGCCGCCCACGATCGGAGCGATGGCCGAGGATTTCCTCGCCCGGATCGCGGCGATTCAACCGGAAGGGCCGTATTCGCTCGGCGGATTCTGCCACGGCGGCGTGATCGCGTACGAAATGGCGCAACGCCTCACGGCTCGCGGCGCCGGCGTCGAGCGGCTCGTGATCGTGAACGCTCCGGCCCCGGACGACCGGTTCCCGGTGATCCGGCACGCGTTCCGCCTCCTCGCACCGCTGCTGAAGCTGTCGCCGCGCCGCCGCCAAGTCCTCGAACTCTTGCTCCATGCCCGGATCGTGCGCTTGCGCGTGGGGCTGCGGCGCGGACCGGCGGCGGCACGCGAGGAACTGCTCGACCTGCTCCGCAGCGTGGCGCGGCACGGTTCCGGCAACGGCGAATCGCATGAGGATTTCGTCGACCCCTCGCTCGACGATGCCGCCTTCGAAGCGCTGATGCGCGCCCAGCGCGCGTACCGCCTTCGCCCGTATGCGGGGCGCCTCGCGCTGCTTTGGGCCCAAGGCGAGCCGATGCTGCACGAAGACGATCCGACGCGCGGCTGGGGGCGCTACGTCCGCCAGATCGACATCGCCTCCATTCCCGGCGACCACATGTCGTCCGTCCTCGTACACGGGGAACACATCGGCGCGATCATCCGCCGGAAGCTTTCCGCCGACCAGTCCGCCCCCTGTCATTCCACGCCGGCCCCACCTCATCCCGAGCCGGCCCCTCAGCTCGTCGAAGGGTGAGCCCGCCGGCCGAGCCCGCTTCCCCCGGCCGGGCCGGGAGAGAACGTTCTCCGAGAACCGTCTCAGGCGGAAAGTTTTTCGTCCTAAAGGCAGGCTCGTAGGAGAAAAGCGGGGTAACGGACCCGAGATACCCCGGAGGTTTCCCGCCATTCTGATCGAGTCGAGTACCTTAGCCGAACGCTTGCAGGAAGACCTCGCGTCGCACGGGCTTTCGGGCTCGCAGGTCTTCCACAACCTCTCCGTCGCGGCACTCTACGAGCACGCCTTGCGCCGGAATGAGGCGCGCCTCGGCGCCGACGGTCAACTCGTCGTCGAAACCGGCACGCATACGGGCCGTTCTCCGCTGGACAAGTTCTTCGTTCGTGAACCCGGCAGCGAGAGCGCGATCGACTGGGGCGAAAGCAACCGCCCGATCTCCGCGGAACGCTTCGACGCGCTGCACGCTCGCGTCGCGGCCTACCTGAGCGGGCGCCCCGTCTACGTCCTCGACGCGTACGTCGGAGCAGATGCGCGCTATCGCTTGCCGGTGCGCGTCATCACGGAGACCGCCTGGCAGAGCCTCTTCTCGCGCAACCTCTTCATCGTGCCCGACGAGATACCGGCTGATTTCGCACCGGAGTTCACCGTCGTCGATGCCTCGAACTTCAACGCCGAGCCGGTCCGCGACGGAACGCGCTCCGGCACGTTCGTCTTGCTGAATTTCGCTCGCAAGACGGTCCTCATCGGCGGCACACACTTCGCGGGCGAGATCAAGAAGTCGATCTTCACCGTCATGAACTACACGATGCCGCTACGCGGCGTCCTGCCGATGCACTGCTCGGCGAACGTCGGCCCCGCCGGCGCCACGGCAATCTTCTTCGGCCTCTCCGGGACCGGGAAGACGACGCTCTCGGCGGATGCCGCGCGCCCCTTGATCGGCGACGACGAACACGGCTGGTCGAACGACGGCGTATTCAATTTCGAAGGAGGCTGTTACGCCAAAGTCATCCGTCTCTCTCAGAGCGCGGAGCCGGAGATCTGGGACGCGTCGCACCGCTTCGGCACGGTGCTCGAGAACGTCGCGATCGACCCCGAAACGCGCCGCCTCGATCTAGACTCCGCCGCGAAGACGGAGAACACGCGCAGCGCGTATCCGCTAAGCTTCATCCCGAACGTCGTCGCCGGCTCGATCGGCGGCCATCCCAAGACGATCGTGATGCTGACCGCCGACGCGTTCGGCGTCTTGCCGCCGATCGCGAAGCTCTCGAACGCGCAGGCGATGTACCACTTCCTCTCCGGTTACACCGCAAAGGTCGCGGGCACCGAACGCGGCGTGACCGAGCCGACGGCGACGTTCTCGACGTGCTTCGGCGCGCCGTTCATGGTGCACCATCCAACCGTCTATGCGAAGCTGCTCGGCGAACGGATCGCCCACCACGACGTGGAGTGCTGGCTCGTCAATACGGGCTGGAGCGGCGGCAAACCCGGCGTCGGTTCGCGCATGAAGATCGCCTACACGCGGGCGATGGTCAACGCGGCGCTCGACGGATCGCTGCGCGACGTGGGATACGCGACCGAACCGTTCTTCGGGCTCGCGATTCCGAACGACGTCCCGGGCGTCCCGCGCGGCGTTCTCGTGCCGCGCAACGCCTGGAGCGACACTGCGGCGTACGACGAAGCCGCGCGGCACCTCGCAACCTTGTTCGCGGAGAACTTCGAGGCGTTCGCGGCGCAAGCCAGCCCCGAAATCAACGCCGTAGCAATCAAGCCATAGCTAACCTTATCCACAAGCCTTACGCTCCAGGACGTTTTCGGGACGTTGCGTGCGGTAGGATTGTAGTATGTTCGTGGAACGCGAGGAGCCCGTCGTCGGCTACGTGATCCAACGTTTCGGAGCGGTGACGCTCGCGATGACGACGCGCGTCCATTGTTTCGCCGAATTCGACGAAGCCGAGATCGAGCAACCCGGGCCGCGCCGGCTGCGCGTCGTGCCGCCGCCTCGCAACGTGATCTTGGGCTCGCACGAGGCGGAGCGCGGCGCTTCCACCTTCTAGCGTGCACCGCCCCTGAGGGCGGGAAGCGGCTCTCCCGGCCTGGGCTGGTGATGCGGCCGGAGTATGTGCAAAACGCACTCTTGTGGTTTCCACCTTGCACAATGTAGATTGTTGCCCAGCTACCATTGATCGCCGGAACAATTCTCCCAAGCCTTCGGAACGCTCAGCTCCCGGCCGGATGGTTTCCGTCAACGCTCTTCGATAGCCGTGGTGGATTTCAGTTGGAGGAATCCTCCTTTTTGGCCTGTCCGCAAAGCAGGCCTATTCTTCTGTCGGCGAGGGATTCCAGTGACGGGGAGACGGTTTGCGAAACTCGGGGGCCTCCGCGCAGGTCTGCGCGGAGCCGCGCGGATCGTTCGGACGGAGTCGGCCGATTTCCGGGGCGAGAGAGCATCATGTTACTGACCGAACAGGAAAAAGCGAAAGCCTTCATCTCCAAGCTGGCCGAGAAGCACGCCCACGACCGCTCCGCGCTCATTCCGATCCTCCAAGGCGTCCAGGCGGAGTACGGGCACGTCTCGGAGTTCGCGATGCAATACGTCGGCGATCTGCTGGGGATCCACGCCGCGCAGATCTACAGCGTTGCGACGTTCTACCAGTTCATCAACACGAAGCCGAAGGGCAAGTTCATCATTCGCCTAAGCCGCGACATGTCTTCGATCATGCGCGGGGCGAAAGCGATCGCGCGGCAGCTCGAGAACGACCTCGGCATCAAGTTCGGCGAGACGACGCCGGACGGCATGTTCACGCTGGAGTGGACGAGCTGCATCGGCATGAACTACCAAGCGCCGGCGATGATGGTCAACGACGAGGTCTTCTCGAACCTGACCCCGCAGCGCGTGCACCGGATCCTCGAGGAATGCACGGAGGGCCTCCGCTCTCGCCGTCCCGCCGTCGGAAGCGTCGGCGACACGTTCACGAACGCGCTCACCTACGCGAAGCACCAGGCGAACGCCGGACTCAGGAAGGCGCTGGCGATGCGGCCCGCCGAGGTGATCGCCGAGGTGACGGCCTCGGACATCCGCGGGCGCGGCGGCGCGGGTTTCCCCACCGGCACGAAATGGAAGCTCGCGGCGGCTGCGGCGGACGGGATCAAGTACGTGATCTGCAACGCCGACGAAGGCGAGCCCGGTACGTTCAAAGACCGCATCATCCTCACGCATCATGCGGACCTCGTCTTCGAAGGGATGACGATCGCCGCGTACGCGATCGGCGCGCGCGAGGGGATCATCTACCTGCGCGCCGAGTACACGCACGTCCGCACGCAGCTGGAGGAAGTCCTCGCGGCGCGGCGTGAAGCGAACCTGCTCGGCCAAGGCATCGCCGGGAAGCCGGGCTTCGATTTCGACATCCGCATCCGCATGGGCGCCGGGGCCTACGTGTGCGGCGAGGAGAGCGCGCTCATCGAGTCACTCGAAGGGCATCGCGGCGAACCGCGCAACCGCCCCCCCTATCCGGTCGAAGCGGGTTTCAATAACCGTCCGACCGTTGTGAACAACGTGGAGACGCTGGCCTCGGTCAGCATCATCCTCGACCGCGGTTCGAGATGGTTCACGAGCATGGGCACGGAGCGCTCGAAAGGGTTCAAGCTGTTCAGCGTCTCCGGCGATTGCACGCGTCCCGGAGTATACGAACTCCCTTGGGGCATGTCCGTGGAACAACTCCTCGCCCTCGTCGGCGGAGTCGGTGCGAAAGCGGTTCAGGTCGGCGGGTACTCCGGGTACCTGGTTCCGCCGAGCGAGTTCAAGCGGAAGCTGGCCTACGAGGATCTCGGGCTCGGCGGTTCCGTCATCGTGTACGGCCCCCAGCGAGATCTGCTGGAAGTTGCCGAGAACTACTTGGAGTTCTTCGTCGAGGAGTCGTGCGGCCAGTGCACGCCATGCCGCGACGGCAACCCGAAGTTGCTCGAAGGCGTGCGCTCCCTCTTGAAGGGGACGTGCTCCACGCGATATCTGAACGAAGTGATCGGCCTCGGCGAGACGATCGCGAAGTCGTCGAAATGCGGATTGGGACAGTCGAGCCCGAAAGTGCTGCTGGCCGTCAACGAGCATTTCCGCGACGAGATCATGGCGCGCCCAATCGAAACCTCCCGCTGAGCGCGCGAACGCTCGAGAGAAAGAACGCGAAGGAACCTGCACGTGTGCGATACTGCCGTTAAGACCGAGACCGCCTCTCCCGCCGCCGCCGCGCCCGCCCTGATTACCGTCACGATCGACGGGACGGAAGTGACCGTCCCCGCCGGGACCTCGATCCTCGACGCCGCCAAACGCATCGGGTTACGGATACCGACGCTGTGCGCCCATCCCGATCTCCGCGCCGTCGGTGTGTGCCGCATCTGCGTGGTCGAAGTTGCGGGGCAGCGCAGCCTGCAAGCCTCCTGCACGTACCCGATCAGCGGCCCGATGACGATCGTCACGACGAGCCCCGCGGTACGCAAGGCCCGCCGCCACATGCTCGACCTTCTGCTCGCGAATCATCACGGCGATTGCAACACCTGCAAGCGCAACAACAACTGCGAGTTACAGTCGTTGGCGGCGGAGTACGGCGTCGGGTCCTACCGTTTCGGCCAGCCCGCCGCGCCCAAGTACGCCGTCGATCGTTCGAGCGGTTCGATCGTGCGGGACATGAACAAGTGCGTGCTCTGCCGGCGTTGCGTGCGCACCTGCAGCGAATTGCAGGACGTCGGCGCGCTGACGATCCAGGGCCGGGGCAGCAAAGCGAAGGTCACGACCTTCGCCGACAAGCCGCTGGTCTCGGTAACGTGCATCAATTGCGGCCAGTGCATCAATCGCTGCCCGACCGGAGCGCTCACCGAAGTCGATCAAACCGACGAACTCTGGGCGATGTTGGACGATCCGAGCAAACACGTCGTGATCCAGACCGCGCCCGCACCGCGCGCCGCGATCGGCGAGTGCTTCGGGCTCGAGCCCGGGACGCCGGTCACGTTCGAGATGAATACGGCGATCAAACGGCTCGGCTTCGACGGCGTGTTCGACACGAATTTCTCCGCCGACCTCACGATCATCGAGGAAGGGACGGAGCTGCTGCTGCGCCTCTACCGGGCGTTGGCCGGGAACGACGCCACGGTGAAGCTGCCGCTGCTCACGAGCTGCTCGCCCGGATGGATCAAGTACATCGAGCACTTCTATCCGGACATGCTCGGCCATCTCTCGACCGCGAAGAGTCCGCAGCAGATGTTCGGCGCGATCATCAAGACGTACTATGCCGCGAAGAAGGGCATCGATCCCAAGGACATCGTCTCGGTGGCGCTGATGCCTTGCACCGCTAAGAAGTTCGAATGCAACCGCCCGGAGATGTGCGACAGCGGTTACAAGGATGTCGATTTCGGCATCACGGCCCGCGAGCTCGCCAAGATGGTTCGTGAATCCGGCATCGACTTGCCCAAGTTGCCGAAGACCGATTTCGACGATCCGTTCGGCATTCCGACGGGTTCCGGCGTGATCTTCGCGGCGACCGGCGGCGTGATGGAAGCCGCGCTGCGCACGGTGATCGAACTCGTCACCGGCAAGAAGGTCGAGAACTTCTACGAGCACGCGGACATCGTCCCCGTCCGCGGTTTCGAGGGGATCCGCCTCATCGAGATCCCGATCGCGGAAGTCGGCCCCGTGCCGGCTCTGCTCGCGCCGCTCCTCCCCGACTTCGAATGGCTGAAGGGAGCGACGCTCCGCGTCGCGGTCGCGCACGGCACGGCGAACGCCCGGAAGGTCATGGAGGACATCAAGCGCGGAGGCCCGTTCAGCACGTGCCATTTCATCGAGGTGATGGCGTGCCCGGGCGGCTGCCTCGGCGGCGGCGGCCAACCGATCCCGACGAGCCCGGAGATCCGGGCGAAGCGCGCGAGGGCGATCTACGGCGAAGATGCGAGCTACGCGATTCGCAAGTCGCACGAGAATCCGCAGATGCTGCAGATCTACGCGGACTTCTTCCCGGATGGGCCGGGCAGCCACAAGGCGCACGAACTGCTGCACACGACCTACACGCCACGCGGCAAATTCATCTCATGAGCGCCTTCGACATCGACGAAGCCTCGATCCGGAACAGCCTCGCAGCCCAAGGCGCGCCCGACGCCGCGCGCGTGCGCGAAGTCCTCGCGAAGGGACGCGAGATGAAGGGCCTCGACGCGGACGAGATCGTGCCGCTGATGGCGGCCGCCGATCCCGATCTCGTCAGCGAGCTCTTCGAAACGGCTCGCTACGTCAAGGACAGCATCTACGGCCGGCGGCTCGTGATCTTCGCGCCGCTCTACGTTTCGAATCTGTGCGCGAACGAGTGTCTCTACTGCGCCTTCCGCGTCCGCAACACGGAGATCGTGCGCCGGGCTTTGACCCAAGACGAGATCGCGCGCGAGACGCGCGTGCTGATCGATCAAGGTCACAAGCGCGTGCTCCTGGTCGCCGGCGAGGCGTATCCGAAGGGGGGCCTGCAGTACATCCTCGACGCGATCGAAACGGTCTACTCCGTCAAGCACAACAACGGTGAAATCCGGCGCGTCAACGTCAACATCGCGCCGCTCTCGACGGAAGAATTCGCGCTGCTGAAAGGCGCCCGAATCGGCACCTACCAGTGCTTTCAGGAGACCTATCACCACGAGACGTACGCGCAGGTCCACGTCTCGGGGAAGAAAGCCGACTACCGCTGGCGCTTGGAGGCCGTCGATCGCGCGATGACGGCGGGGATCGACGATTGCGGGATCGGCGCGCTCTTCGGGCTCGCCGACTGGCGCTTCGAGATGCTCGCATTGATGCAACACGTCCGCCACCTCGAAGCGACCTTCGGCGTCGGCCCGCACACGATCAGCGTGCCGCGCATCGAGCCCGCCACCGGTTCCGAGATGGCCGCCGCGCCGCCGAGCCCGGTCGACGATCTCAGCTTCCGCAAGATCGTCGCTATCCTGCGCATCGCCGTGCCGTACACGGGAATCATCATGTCGACGCGCGAGAGCGCGGAGATGCGGCACGCGACGTTCGCGCTCGGCGTCTCGCAAATCTCCGGAGGGAGCCGCACGAATCCGGGCGGATACGCCGAAACCGCGCGCGACGAGGCGAGCCAGTTCTCCTTGGGCGACCACCGCTGCCTCGACGAAGTCGTGTGCGACGTCGCCAAGCTCGGCTACGTCCCGTCGTTTTGCACCGCATGCTACCGCTTGGGGCGGACCGGCGCCGACTTCATGGATCTCGCACGCCCCGGCGACATCAAGAAGCATTGCGATCCGAACGCCGCTTCGACGTTTGCGGAATACTTGATGGACTACGGCAGCAGCGAAGCGCGCGACATCGGGGACCGCGCGATCGAGGTCGCGATTTCCGGGATGGACGAGACGCCCGCCCGCCACTCGCGCGTGATGGTCGCGACGGTGAGGCAGGGCAAACGTGACGTCTACCGCTGAAGCGGCCGCACTGCGCACGGAGACGGACCCGCTCGGGGCGCGCACCCTCCCCGCGGAGGCCCTGCACGGCATCCACACGCTGCGGGCCGTGGAGAACTTCCCGCTCTCGGGCCGCCGCGTCCATCCCGGATTGATTCACGCCTACGGCGCCGTCAAGCTGGCCGCGATCCGGACGATCCGCGAACTCGGCGGCTGGAGCGCGGCGCCGGAACGGGCGGATGCGCTCGAGCGCGCCTGCCTCGAACTCGCCGAGGGCTCCCTCGACCGCCATGTCATCGTCGACGCGCTCCAAGGCGGCGCGGGGACGAGCCTCAACATGAACGTCAACGAGGTGATCGCGAACCGTGCGCTGCTCCTGCTCGGTTTCGCTCCCGGCGACTACCACGCGATCTCCCCGCTCGACGACGTCAACCGCTGGCAATCGACGAACGATACCTTCCCCACCGCGCTGCGGCTCGCAGCGATCCGCGGCATCGGGCGGCTGGAAGAACGGCTCGTCCGGCTCGTGGAGAGCTTCCAGGCCCAAGAGAAGCGGCTCGAGCGCGTGATCAAGGTCGGCCGCACCGAGTTGCAAGATGCCGTCCTCACGACGCTCGGTCGCGAAATGGCAGCGTACGCGGACGCGATCGGCCGCGACCGCTGGCGCGCCTACAAGTGCATCGAGCGGCTGCGGGTCGTGAACCTCGGCGGTACCGCGATCGGGACGGGCCTCGGCGCGCCGCGAGCATACATCTTCCGGGTCGTCGAGCGCTTGCGCGAACTCACCGGGATCGGGTTCGCCAGAGCCGAGAATCTCATCGATGCGACGCAGAATGCGGACGTCTACGTCGAGGTCTCGGGGATCCTCAAGGCGTGCGCAGTCAACCTCATCAAGATCTCCGGCGATCTCCGTCTGCTCTCGTCCGGGCCGGATGCCGGCTTCGGGGAGATCCGCCTCCCCGCGCGGCAAGCCGGCTCCAGCCTCATGCCCGGGAAGATCAACCCGGTCATTCCGGAGGCGGTGACCCAAGCGGCGCTCGTCGTATCGGCGAACGATCAGGCGATCGCCGCCGCAGCGGGACTCGGCTCCCTCGAGCTCAATCCGTTCCTCCCGCTGATCGCGGACGCGCTCCTGGCGAGCATCGATCTGCTCGCCGGCGCCTGCGAGATCCTCGCGCGCGGCTGCGTCGACGGCATCGAGGCCGACGCCGAGCGCTGCAGGCGCAGCGTGGAGAGCGCGACCGCGGCCGCAACGGCCCTCGTCCCGCTGCTGGGGCACGAGCGCGCCGAGCACATCGCCGCCGAAGCGGCGGCCGAAGGCCGGAGCATCCGCGAGTTGGTCGTCGGCGGAGGTTTGCTCGATGCGGCGAGCTTCGATTCCCTGATCTCCCCCGAGGCCGTCTGCCGCCTCGGCAGCCCGGACGTCCCGGGATGATCGCGAGCGCGCCGCGCGGGATGCGGCTGCACATCGGCATCTTCGGACGCCGCAACGTCGGCAAGTCGAGCCTGCTGAACGCGATCGCGCGCCAAGACGTCTCGATCGTCTCCGAGATCGCCGGAACGACGACCGACCCGGTCGAGAAGCCGATGGAAATGCTTCCGGTCGGGCCGGTGCTCTTCATCGACACCGCCGGCATCGACGACGCCGGCATGCTCGGCGAAATGCGCGCCGCAAAGACGCGCACCGCCTTCGAACGGACGGACCTCGGCATCGTCGTCACGGACGGCGACTGGGGGCCGTACGAGGAAGCGATCGCCGCGGCGCTCGCGGAGCGCAACACGCCGGCGCTCGCGGTGCTCAACAAATGCGACCTGGGCGCCCCCTCGTCGCGAACCATGGCGCGGCTCGCCGAGCTGCGACTCCCGTTCGTCCGCACCTCCGCGCATCGCGGCGCGGGGATCCTCGATCTCCGCCATGCGATCGTCGAGAGCGCGCCCGCCGGCTTCATCGCCAACCCCGACATCCTCGGGGATCTCGTCGGCCCGGGGAATCTGGCCGTGCTGGTCGTCCCAATCGACACGGAAGCGCCGAAGGGGCGCTTGATCCTGCCGCAAGTCCAGTCGATTCGCGATCTGCTCGACAACGACGCGCTCTGCCTCGTCGTCAAGGAGCGGGAGCTTCGCTCGGCGCTCGATGGGCTGAAGTACCCGCCGAAGCTCGTGGTCACGGATTCGCAGGCGTTCCTCAAGGTCGCTGCCGATACGCCGCCCGACGTGCCGCTCACGAGCTTCTCGATCCTGTTCTCGCGCTTCAAGGGAGATCTCGTCAGCCAGACCGTCGGAGCGCTCGCGATCGATTCGCTCCGCCCCGGCGACAAGGTCCTCATCGCCGAGGCCTGCACGCATCACCCGATCGGAGAGGACATCGGCCGCGTGAAGATCCCGCGCTGGCTCACGCAATACGTCGGCGGCGCGCTCGATATCACGCTGGTCGCGGGGAGAGATTATCCCGAGGACGTGACGCCGTTCAAGCTGATCGTCCATTGCGGCGCGTGCTCCTTCAATCGCAAGGAGATGCTGAGTCGCATCCTGAGGGCGAAAGCCGCCGGCGTTCCGCTCACGAATTACGGGCTGACGATCGCCTTCAGCCTCGGCATCTTCGAACGCGCGCTGCAACCGTTCCCCGCCGCGTACGAGGCGTTCGTGGCGGCCCGCGCCGGCGCGTGAGCGACCTCGAAGCGCTGCTGCGGCGCAGCACGTTCTCCGACGCCGACGTCGTGGCGCTCCTCGAGCTTTCGGCGGACGAGGAGATCGAACGCTTGCGACGGGCGGCCTACGATCTGACGACGGCCGAGATCGGCGATACCGTCCATTACCGGGGCCTCGTCGAGATCTCCAACCGATGCGCGCTCGATTGCCGCTACTGCGGAATCCGGCGCGGGAACCGCGAGGTCGAACGGTATTCGCTCGGCCGGGAGCAGGTCGTCGAGGCCGCGCTGTGGGCCGCGCAAGCGGGCTACGGTTCGTGCGTGCTCCAGGCCGGCGAGCGGCGCGATCCCGCCTTCATCGAGTTCGTCGAAGCGTGCGTCCGAGAAATCAAGGCGCGCTCGGCCGGCCCCTCGCTACCCGACGGCCTCGGAATCACGCTTTCGTTCGGCGAGCAGACTCCCGAGACGTATCTCCGCTGGCGGAACGCCGGCGCGCACCGCTATCTGCTGCGCATCGAGACGACGAACCCGCATCTCTTCTCCCGCATCCACCCCCCCGCGCAGCGCTTCGAAGCACGGCTGCGGGCGCTCGACGACCTGCGCGAGAGCGGTTACCAAGTGGGGACGGGAGTGATGATCGGGCTCCCCGGCCAGAGCCTGGCGGACCTCGCCGCCGACATCCGTTTTTTCGCCGAGCGCGAGATCGACATGATCGGCATGGGGCCGTACATCACCGCGCCGGGGAATGCGATGCTCGACGCCGGCATGATGGAGACGGCGCCGCTTTTGCAGCTCGCGCTCAAGATGATCGCCGTGACGCGGCTCGTCCTGCGCGACGTCAACATCGCGGCGACGACCGCGCTGCAAGCGCTCGTCCCGGACGGGCGCGAGCGCGGAATCGCGTTCGGCGCGAACGTCACGATGCCAAACCTGACGCCGCGCGACGTGCGCAAGAACTACCGCCTCTACGAAGGGAAGCCGTGTATCGACGAAGCTCGCGGCGAATGCCGCGAATGCCTCGAACGCCGCGTTGCCGCGAGCGGGCGGCGCGTCGGCTGGAATAGTTGGGGAGACTCCCCCCGCTACGGCCGCCGGCTCGCCGGCGCCGCGGCCCGCTGACCCATCGCCTTGACGATCACGCGCTTGGGGCGCCGTCCGTCGAATTCGCCGTAGTGGACGCGCTCCCAAGGGCCGAGATCGAGCGCCGCGCGCGTGATGGGGACAATCACCTGATGGCCGAGCAGCATCCGCTTCAGATGGGCGTCGGCGTTGTCTTCGCCCGTGAGGTGGTGGCGGTACTCCGGGCGCGCCGGCGCGAGTTCTTCGAGCCACGTCGTGATGTCCGACCACAAGCCGGGCTCGTGGTCGTTCACGAACACGCTCGCGGTGATGTGCATCGCGCTCACCAGGACGAAGCCGTCGTCGATCCCCGACTCGCGGACGATCCGCGCGATTTCGTCCGTAATGTCGCGAATCTCGTAGCGCTGCGCCGTGTTGAACGTGAGATAGGCCGTGTGCGTCGCCAGTTGTTCGAGCATCGCGCGCACTTAAAGAAAAGGCCCGCGGTGTCCCGCGGGCCCTTGCTCCTCGATTCGTACCGGCCTCAGAAGTCATCCTCGGTCGCGAGCGGCGAGATGTCTTCCTCTTCCTCTTCCTCTTCAAACTCTTCGTCCTCGTCTTCGAGGACGTAGCCTTCGTCGACCTCGTCGTCTTCGACGACGGGTTCTTCATCGAGCAGGTCTTCGGCGAGGACGTCGTCGCCGAGCCCGCCGCGCAGGCCGCCGATGCCGGCCACGCCGCCGTCGAGATCCGGCGCGCTCGCGACGCGCGGCGCCACCGCGGTCGCCGCCGCGACCTCTTCGTCGCTCGCTTCGATCTCCTCGTCGTCTTCGGATTCCTCGTCGCCTTCGGCAATCGCTCCGTCCCCGCCGAGCGCACCGACGAGTCCGGCGACTCCCGCGCCGGCCCCGACGGCCAAGCGTTCCCGCTCCGCTTCGCGCGCGGCTGCCGCCGTTTGCGAAAGGCGCGGATCCTCGTCGCCGACCAACAGGCCGATCTCTTGCGCGGTCGCGGCGACGTCGTCGTCCGCGATCTTGATCTCGACCTCTTCCCGGTTCTCGGTGAGGACCTTCACGTCGAGGGCGAGCGACTGCAGTTCCTTGATGAGCACCTTGAACGATTCCGGAACGCCCGGCTCCATCACGTTCTCGCCCTTGACGATCGCTTCGTACGTCTTGACGCGCCCGACGACGTCGTCGGACTTCACCGTCAGGAGTTCTTGAAGTGTGTACGCCGCGCCGTAGGCTTCGAGCGCCCAGACTTCCATCTCGCCGAAGCGCTGGCCGCCGAACTGCGCCTTACCGCCCAGCGGTTGCTGCGTGATCATCGAGTACGGGCCCGTCGAACGCGCGTGGATCTTGTCGTCGACCAAGTGCGCCAGTTTGAGCATGTAGATCATGCCGACCGTGATCGGCCGCCCGAAGCGGTCGCCCGTCCGGCCGTCGCGCAGCCACGTCTTCCCGTCCGCGGGAAGGCCCGCGTCCTGGAGCCAATCGGCGATGTCTTCCGCATGGGCCCCGTCGAAGACCGGCGTCGCGACGTGCATTCCGAGCATGCGCGCAGCCCAGCCGAGATGCGTCTCCATGATCTGCCCCAGGTTCATGCGCGAAGGCACGCCCAGCGGGTTGAGCACGATGTCGACCGGCGTGCCGTCTTCGAGATAGGGCATGTCTTCCTCGGGCAGCACCTTCGCGATGACGCCCTTGTTGCCGTGGCGCCCCGCCATCTTGTCGCCTTGCAGAATCTTGCGCTTCTGCGCGACGTAGACGCGGACGAGGTGATTGACGCCCGGGGAAAGCTCGTCGTTGCTCTCGCGCGAGAAGCGCTTGACGTCGATGATCTTGCCCTTTTCGCCGTGCGGCACTTTCAGCGACGTGTCGCGGACTTCGCGCGACTTCTCGCCGAAGATCGCGCGGAGCAGCCGCTCTTCCGCCGTCAGCTCGGTCTCGCCCTTCGGCGTGACCTTCCCGACGAGGATGTCTTCCGGACGAACCTCGGCCCCGATGCGGATGATCCCGTTCTCATCGAGATCCTTGAGCGAATCTTCGCCGACGTTCGGAATGTCGCGCGTGATCTCTTCGGGCCCGAGCTTCGTATCGCGCGCTTCGCACTCGTACTCCTCGATGTGGATCGAGGTGAAGCGGTCGTCCTTGACCATGCGTTCGCTGATCAAGATCGCGTCTTCGTAGTTGTAACCTTCCCACGGCATGAAAGCGACGAGCACGTTCTGCCCGAGCGCCATCTCGCCCTGATCCGAGGACGGCCCGTCCGCCAGGATCTGGCCGCGCACGACCTGCTCGCCGATCGCGACGATCGGCTTCTGGTTGATGCACGTCCCGGCGTTCGAACGCGTGAACTTGAGGAGATCGTACGTCTCCTCGAGCCCGTCGGCATCGTTCTTGACGATGATCCGGCGAGCGTCGACGAACGTGACGGCGCCGTCGGCGCGGGCCAGGACGCAGCCGCCCGAATCCTTCGCCGCGCGGTACTCCATGCCGGTGCCGACGATCGGCGCCTGCGGGCGGAGCAGCGGAACGGCCTGGCGCTGCATGTTCGCGCCCATCAGCGCGCGGTTCGCGTCGTCGTGTTCGAGGAACGGGATCAGCGCGGTTGCGACCGAGACGATTTGCTTCGGCGAGACGTCCATCAGCTGAACGCGGGCCGGAGGCTCGGTCACGTACTCTTCGGCATAGCGGGCGACGACTTGGTCCGCCATGATCTTGCCGGTGCGCTCGTCGACGGGCGTGTTCGCCTGCGCGACGATGTACTCGTCCTCGCGGTCGGCCGTGAGGTAGCGGATCTCGTTCGTCACGAGGCCGTTCGTCACGACGCGGTACGGCGTCTCGATGAAGCCGAAGCGATTGACGCGCGCGAAGGTCGCGAGCGAGCCGATCAAGCCGATGTTCGGGCCTTCCGGCGTTTCGATCGGGCAGATGCGGCCGTAGTGCGAGTGGTGGACGTCGCGGACTTCGAAGCCCGCCCGCTCGCGCGACAGGCCGCCCGGCCCGAGCGCGGAGAGCCGGCGCTTGTGCGTCAGCTCGGCTAGCGAGTTCGTCTGGTCCATGAATTGCGAGAGCTGCGAGGAGCCGAAGAACTCCTTGATCGCGGCAACGACGGGACGAATGTTGATCAGCGCCTGCGGCGTGACGGTCTCGATGTCCTGAACCGTCATGCGCTCGCGCACGACGCGTTCGAGGCGCAGCAACCCGACGCGAAATTGGTTCTGCAACAATTCCCCGACCGAGCGCACGCGGCGGTTGCCGAGGTGGTCGATGTCGTCGATGTTGACCTGGCGTCCGAAGACCTTGATCAGGCGGCGGATCACGGCGATCATGTCCTCGCGCACGAGGCACTTCTTGCCGATGTCCGGGATGCGCAAGCCGGCCGCGACGTATTCCTTTTCGAGCTTTCCGGAAAGCTTGTAACGGCCGACGCCCGCGAGGTCGTAGCGCTTCTCGTCGAAGAACAGCGACTCGATCAGCTTCTCGGCGTTGTCGGCGTTCTCGGGCTCGCCCGGCCGCAGCTTCTTGTAGATTTCTTTGAGCGCGTCTTCGCGCGTCTTGATGTCTTTGTCTTTCTCGAGGCAGTTCTGGATCAGCGGGCTGCCATCGAACAGCGCGAGGATCGCCTCGTCGCTCTCCCAATCGAAACCGAGATCGGGGCGCGAGAGCGCGCGCACGAACGTCGTCGCGTAGATCTTGCGGTTCTTGTCGATACGGACGCCGAGCGTCCCCTCGGTCTCGTCGTTCTTCGTGCCGTTGTCCGTCTCGAATTCGATCCAGGCGCCGCGATTCGGAATGATCGTCGCGTTGAACGTCGGGCGATTGTTCGTATCGACGTCCTGCATGAAGTAGACGCCGGGCGAGCGGACGAGTTGGCTCACGATCACGCGCTCGGCGCCGTTGATCATGAACGTGCCCTTGTCCGTCATGAGCGGGAAATCGCCCATGAAGATCTCTTGGTCCGGGATGCCCTTGATCTCGCCGGATTCGGCCGTGATCAAGCGGACGCGCACGCGCAGCGGCGCGCTGAACGTCATGTCGCGCTCGCGACATTCTTCGACGGAATACTTCGGTTCGCCGAGCGAATGCTCCCCGAACTCGAGGACGAGGTTCCCGGTGAAATCTTTGATCGGCGAGATCGAATCGAACGCTTCGCGCAGGCCGTCGGTGACGAACCAATGGAAGCTGGCCTTCTGCAGTTCGATGAGGTCGGGGACCTCGAGGACGTGCGGGATCTTCGCGAACGAATGCCGCGGGCGCTTCGAGCCCGGATCTGCGTACGTCGGGACCGTGAACGCGCCCGTGTCGAGCGCGAACTCGGCGCTCGCCGGCGCGCTCTTGACGCCGGGAGTCACCTCCGCCTCGGTGGCGCGCTTCGAGCGGGACGTCTTCCCCGCACCGGTCTTCGCCGTCGACGACTTGGGGAGGGTGGATTTCGCCATGCTCTTTATACTATTCTCTCACTCGACGCGGGTACGGGCCTTTGCTCCGGCACAACAATAGGACAACAGGGGACACGCTCCGCGTGCCCGCCTGCGTCCGATATCGACCAAGGGGCATAGACGCCTATGTTAGCACGGGAATCAAGTCCCCGCAACTACGCCTGCACCCCGGGCAAGAAGAAAAGCGAGGGGCCGACTGGTCGGATCCCCTCGCATTGCCTCTCTAAGCTACCGAACTAACGGTAGTTGCTGCGCGGCTGGAAGCAGTCGCGGCAGTAGACGGGCTTGTCGCCACGCGGTTGGAACGGCACTTCGGCCGTCTTGCCGCAGCGGCTGCACGTCGTCGTGAACATTTCACGCGACCGGCCGCCTTCCGAGCGACCGCCGCCGAACCCGCCCGAGGCGCCGCCGCCGGCTCCGCGCTGCGCCTTGCGGGCAGCTCGGCAATCCGGGCAACGGTTGGGCTTGTTCTGAAAGCCCTTGCTGGCGAAGAACTCTTGCTCCCCCGCGCTAAAAACGAAAGGATTGCTACAGTCGACGCAGCTCAACGTTTCATCGGTATACATAGTAGTACGAGACTCCAGGCGTCCGGTTGGTGACTTCGACTCGCTACGTACCGAGATAGGAGCTACGCTGCTAACTGTGGTGAACCGCGCGGGTTTCGAGCTGCGCGATTCCGACGCCGGGGCCATCGCGTAGCTTCACAGACTATACCACAAAAGTCGGAAAAGGGAAGGGGGCCTAAAGCCGGCGCTCCATCGTCCGATGGAAGATCCCCGCATCCCACAGCGTTTCACCCGTTCCGGCGAAACCGGCCTCCTCGTAGAAGCGCGCCGCGTGCGCTTGAGCGTGCAGGCGCGCGAGCGCGTAGCCGCGCCGCCGGGCCTCCGCGGCGAGCGCCGCCAGCAGCTTCGCGCCCGCACCGCGCCGGCGCATGGCCGGGAGAATCGCCATTCGGCCGATCTGGACGGTCGTCGCATCGACCTCGTAGAAACGGCCCGCGCCGACCGCTTCTCCTTCACTTCGAACCAGGGCGTGAACGGCGAGCGCGTCCGTCCGATCGTGCTCGTCGACCTCGAGTTCGGGCGGAACGCCCTGCTCCTCGACGAACACGCGAAGGCGAACGGCGAGCGCGTCGCGCAACCGGCCTGAATCGGTGATGTCGAACAATTCAACCTGCACGATAGCGTGTTCCCTCATCGTCGGCAAACCGCGCGAGCCGTATCTTTCCGCAATGCTCGCCTCCATCGCGGACGTCGTCGACTTCCTCGTCGTCAACGACAACTCCGGGCTCGAGCGCAGCGAGAACGTCGCGGCGCTCGAGGCGAGCGCCTTCGCGCGCGACGGGCGGCTGCGGATCGTCCGCAACCCCTTCGCCGGCTTCGCGAAGATGCGCAACGACGCATTCGCGCCGCTGCTCGCGCTGCCGCGCCCGCCGCAGTGGCTCATGTTCATCGATGCGGACGAGGTGCACGGCGAGCAGATCGTCTCGATCGCCCGCACGATCCTGCCCCGTTTGGGGCCCGAGGTCGCGCAACTCGACGGCTACACGTACCATTTCTACGGAACCTATCGCTGGATCACCGACGTCGCGCGGCGCATGATGTTCTATCGCTTCTCCCCCGAGTTGCACTGGGTGAACGACGTGCACGAGAAGCTCGCCGGCTTGCGCGGCTCGGCGGTCGTCCTGCCGTACGTGTATCACCACTACGGCAACGTGCAACTCCCGAGCCGCTACGCCGAAAAGAACCTCGTCTACTACGAGTTCGGAAACGCGACGCCGCGCCCGCCCGACCCCGGCTCTGCGACGTACGACGTCTTCCTCGCGAAAGCTGAGGCGCTCCGGCCGTTCCGCGGCACCCATCCGCGCGCGGCGCAACGCGTCCTGGCCGAAATCGGCGCCGAGAACCGCGAACTTTTCGAGGCTCTCGACGCCGCGTTCGCCGCGCGCCGGACGCCCGCCGTCCGGCGCCGCGCGGCGCTTTCGGAATTGAACGAGACGCTGCGCGTCCGCCTGCGTTCGCTGCAGCATCCGGGCCTGTACCGGGGTCCGCTCTCCGCGCGATAGCGCAGCACGGGGGAGTCTCGCTCCGCGGCTCGAAGCAGCGCGGCGTGAACGCCTCGCCGTGCGCGCGTTTCTTGGTGATCGGCGCGCTCCTCTGTTCGCCCGGCGTCGCCTGCGCGCACGGCAGCTCCCATCTTCCGGCCGCCCCGGGCCGGCAGTCGGCCGCGCGCCCGTTCGGCGGGCGACCCGCGTTCTCGATCCCGCTCGGTCCGCACGTCCGCGGCCCGGAGGCAGGTGCTCGCGGCGGAGAGGCTCCGGGAAGCGGGCGCCTGATCGAGAGCATTCCCAACCCTCACGCCGGCGGGCTCCCGCCGCTCCCGACGCCGCCGTCCGACTTCGATCCGCTCAAGCGCCGGCGGATGGCGCTGCCGCCCGCCGCATCGGCCGCACCGGCGGAAGCCGAATTCTAAGCGTCGATCTCGCTTCGGCGCTCTGCGAGCGCGCCGGTGCGGTCCTGCTCGTCGCATCGCGTTACCCGAACCAGCCGAACTCGCTGTGGACGCTGCCCGGGGGCCGGCGTCGCCAGGGCGAGTTGCTCGTCGATGCGCTCGTCCGCGAACTTCGCGAAGAGACCTCGCTCGAGGGCGTCCCGGGAGAGCTGCTCTACGTGAGCGAGTCTTTCGATCGCGCGGGCGGCGTGCACGTGCGCAACGCGACGTTTCGCGTCGCCGTGACGGGTGAGGCGCGGCTCCCGCCGCACGATGCGCACGTCGTCGCGGTCGAGTGGGTCCCGCGCGACGAGCTGGCGGCGCGGCTGACGCTCGCGGTCCTGCGCGAGCCGCTTCTCGCCGCGCTCGCCGGAGACGAGCGGCGTTATTACGGCTTCGCCGACGCCGGGATTTCGATCGAGTTCTCCGATCCGGCCTGAGCGGCGAGATGCGGCGTCCATTCTTCGCGGCGCAGCCGGTACAGCACCACGTCGACGGGCTTCCCGCGAACGACGGCGCCGTGCCGCTGCACCGAGAGCTGAACGAAGCCGAGGTGCTTGAGGAGGCGGCGCGAGGCTAGGTTGGCCGGCACGCAACACGCGTCGACCTGTTTGAGCGCGATGGCGGCGAAGGCCGCGCCGATCAGCCCGCCGACGGCCTCGCGCGCGTAGCCCCGGCCGCGGTGCGCCGCAAGCAAGCTATACCCGATCTCGCCGATGCCTCGCCCCTGGTCGCCGAAGCGCAAGGAGATCCAGCCGATCGCACGCCCGGAATCGAGCGGAATGACAAGCCATTCGAAACGGCCGACGGCGCGCGCGTCGAATCGCTTCGGCCGCGCGGCGACGCGCTTGCGGAACTCTTCGCGCGTGTAGCGCGGAACGTCCTGAAACTCGCGGAGCTGCGCGCTCTGCATGATGCGCCAGAGCGCGTCGGCATTCTCCACGGTCACGGGTTCCAGGCGCAAGCGCGCCGTCTTCGGCGCGATCATGGATGGAGTGCGGCGTCCTCGAAATCCCTCACGTTGAGAACCGATTCGGCGCCCGCCGCCGGAACCACTCGGAACCGCACCGCGTCGCCGGGCCTGGCGAGCAGGGCCGCAGGCCCGCTCCCCGGGGCGACCGCGTAGACTTGCCGGCTCTCACGCAAGGTGAAGTAGACCGTACCGTCCGGCGCCGCCGCGATGCGCTCGAGCGGGCCGCCGCGGGCCACGCCCTCCGTTCCGTCGGGAGCCGCGCCGCCGACCGCGGACGACTCGTACGCGGCGAGCGCGTCGGCGACGGGGGCCGGACTCGACGCACCGCCGACGATCACGTGCCCCGTCCGCGCTTCGACGAGCGCCAACGACTGGAACTTCCCCGTGTCGGCGACGAGCGGCACGACCCACGTATTCCGTTTGAAGGCGTCGTACAAGATCGGTTGCGTCGGGATCAGACGCCCCTGCTTGACGAGCGGGTGCGAGGCGACCGCGCGCTCCGCGCCGGCGGAATTGAACTCCCCGCCCGTCGCCGTGTAGTACGTCAGCGCGCCGCTCACCGTGTCCATGTACGTGAAGCCGGTCATGGATTGATCGGTGAGCATCGGCGACGTGTGGTCGACGAACCACACGAAGCGATCCCCGCCCGCGAGCAGGCCGAAGACTTCGTCGCGCGCGGGGACGTGCACGTCGCGTTTGGCGAGCAGCGAGTTCCACAGGCCGTGCACGTAGAGTCCGAACCACTCGTTGTAGCGGAGCGCGAGCGCGGGCGGGTACACTCGTCTCACCCAATGCGGCAGCGAATCGAAATCCGCGCGCGCGACGCGCCGCATCTCGCCGCTCGCGGGATCGACGATCACGACGCCCGTGACGCGTTGCCCGCTCCACCCGATCGTTGGGCGCCCGAGCGTGCACAGATACTGCGGGTCCCCGCGGTCGTCGAGTTGCAGCGCCGTCCCGAGAATCTGCTCCGTGCCGTACCGGAAGTAGACGTGCCGGTACAGGTTGTCGTTGAGCAACGCGGACGGGATGTAGCGCATCGGCGCGCGCATGCGCAACTCCGGCGTCGCATCGGGGCGCTCCGCGCTGACGACGATCACCCCCGGGCTCGTGCGGCGCGCGAGCCACTGGACGAGCCCTTGGAATTCGAGCGGCGCGACCCACACGAGCCGGCCGCCCTCGACTTGGATGTCGTATTTCCCGACCCGGTAGTAGGCGCCGAGCTGGCCGATCACTTTCTCGCCCGCGAAAATCGCCGCTTCCTCGGGCACGACGCGCAGGTGTTCGAGCGAGGCGTTCGGCGGCGCGGCCTTCGAGATCGTCACGTCCGGGATGTCGCGCAGGCCGCTCGCATCGACGATCGGCGCGAGCGCCAGCACGCCCGCGAACGCTCCGAGCGCGCCGATCGCGCCCGCGTAGGGGACGAGCGAGGGCTTGCGCAGCGAGACGATCCGCCGCGACGCGATGATCGTCCGGGCCGCGAGCACTACGCTGAACCCGACGTTCGGGACCAGCGTCAGCAAGAGCAGGACGAACGCCTGCGGGAAGACGAGCGCCGGCATCTCCGAATAGACGTAGGCCCACACGATCGGCACGCCGATCGCGAGGCGGAGCTGCTGGCCGCGCCACCAGCCTGCGGAGAAATCGAGGTTCACGAGGCCGAGCGAGATGAAGGCGGTGGCGAGGAGGGCGACCATCGGCGAGGACCCTTCGCCTCGCGCTTGGGAAACCCACCCCGGCCTCACGCCGGGACTAGCGGAGCGTCGTCGAGGGCGCGATCGATCGGCACGATGCTGACACTGCACGATGCGATCCTGCGCGGCGAGCGCCGCGAAGTCGCCTTCAGCGCGACCGTCACCTCGGCGCCGCGCTTCTTCTTCGGCTCGCGGACCCACGCCGAGCACGAAGCGTTCTACGTTCGCGCGCGCGACGGAACCGCGCTCGAGGTCGTCGACAACGTGCTGCTCGCACCGCCGGTACCCGTCCACGTCGGCGACGGCGTCCGCCTCAAGGGCGAACTCGTCCCGCAGACCGAGTATGGGCCGATGCTGCATTGGACGCATCACGATCCGGCGCACCGCCATCCCGACGGCTACATCGACGTCGGCGGGAGGCGCTACGCTTGACCGGCCTCTGTTGCGGCGCTATTTCGCGCCGGAGGATCCGGGCCGGGCGTTCTCGGCCAGGAGTTCGGGGATCGTGACGAACCGGTAACCCTTCGCGTGCAGCGCATCGATGATCTCGCGCGTCGCCGCAATCTCTTGCGCGCGGTCGCACGCCCGGGGCGGCAGCTTCGCACGGGCACAGAGCAAGCCCCGGTTCCCGTCGTGCAGCACGACGATGCTCCCGTCGCGCACGCGGGAAACGACGCGCGCCGAGATCGTCCGGTCGCCCGGCTGCTCCCAATCGTTCGGCAGGCGATCGGACCACATCACGACGGTGTACCCTTCGCGTTTCGCCTCGGCCATCAGCGAGAAGTCACGTTGCCCGAACGGCGGACGCATCAAACGCGGGCGCACGTTCGCGATCCGCGCAAGCGCGTCGTCGGTCAGCGTCAGCTCGCGACGCACGAACTCCGCCGGTTTGCCCAGCAAGTGCGCGTGGTCCCACGAATGGTTCCCGAGCGCGTGCCCCTCGGCGGCGATGCGCCGTATCGCGTTCGGGTACGCCTGCGCCGCTTCGCCCACGACGAAGAACGTCGCGTGCACGCGCTCGGCCTTGAGAACGTCGAGGATCCGTTCGGTGTACGGCGGGTTCGGGCCGTCGTCGAACGTGAGCGCGACGACGGGCTCGGTACGCGGCCCGCTGACGAGCGTCGCGCCGAAGAGCTGGTTGCGCGGGTCCTCGACGAGCTTCCAGCCCAGATACGCCGCGCTCGCGAGGACGAGCGCGATCAGAATCGCCCCCAGTCTCAGGTGCGCGCCCGCAGCCGCGCCTGGACGGCCGCGACGCGCGACCGGAACGCCGGCGTCCCGAACTCCAGGAAGTCCTCGACGAGCCGCCCGTAGCGAGGTTCCGCGAGCGTCGTCCCCTCCAGCTCGAGCAGATTCGGGAGCGGTTTGCCGCGCTCGAGGTGGATCCGGTATTCCCGCCCCGCGTTGCGCGCCCAGTACGCCGGATCGGTGAACGAGAAGCGATGCTCGCCATGCTGTTCGTCGATCCATTGGTAGACGTAGATCTCGTAGCGCGTCGCGGTATCGCCGCGGAGCGGGCGGCTCCCAAGCTCCCAGATGCCGTCGGCAACGGCCTTGCCGAACGCGAACGAAACATCGGTCGTCCGGCGCGGCAACGAAGCGATCCTGATCTGCATGCCCGCCCGTCCGAGGGCGCGGTACTCGGCGCTCGAGATGCCGTCGAGGTTCGTCAGGCGATACTCTTCTTCCGCAATCGGGCCGCGCTCGCGCCGGATCAGGAGGTTCATGCGAATCTCCGAGCGGGAGTGGGCGACCCGGCGGGCCGCTTCATACCCGGCCCGCTGCGTGCGGTCGAAGATCAACCAGCCGCTCCCAAGTGCGATCAGTGCGGCGAGCAGGACGAAGAGCGGGACGATCGAGCGAGGCATTCGACCTTTCACCTTCGATTCGGCGCTCGCCGGCCCCGCGCGGGGCCGGCCCTCGTTCAGCCTGCCGCCGCCGCCCGTTCGTCGAGGACGCGGTTGACGACCGCATCGGCCGCCGCGTTCTCCTTGCGGCGCACGTGGGCGATATCGACGCGCCGCAGCCGCGCGAGCAGTTTGCGCGCCCGCGCGGCGAGCGGGATCAAGTCGGGATGCTTGACGCGATAGACGCCCGTCAACTGGCGCACGACGAGTTCGCTATCGAGCCGGATGGCGAGCTCCTCGACGCCGAGTTCGAGCGCCGCATCAAGGCCGGCGAGCAGCGCGCGCCACTCGGCAACGTTGTTCGTTGCGATTCCGACGTACTCGCCGATCTCGCGCAGCACGCTGCCGTCCTCGGCGAACAACACGGCACCGGCGGCCGCGGGTCCCGGGTTTCCGCGCGAGCCGCCGTCTGCGAAGAGTTTTGCCTTCACGCCGGATCCTTCTGCGCGATCGCCTCGCCGTCGACGACGAGCTCGCCGCGTTGATTCGTCACCGTCGTGCGGCAGCGCAGCCGCCGCCGTTCGGTGAGGACCTCGAGGACTTCCGTACACGCGGTGAGCGTGTCGCCGATGAAAACCGGGCGAAGGAACCGCAGCGTCTGCGCGACCATGAGGCCGCCGGGCTTCTGGAGCAGCATGCCGTTCGTCGCCGAAAGCAGGCCCGCGGACAACATTCCGTGCGCGGCCCGCTGTCCGAAGCGCGTCGTCTTAGCGTACTCCGCATCGACGTGCAGCGGATACTGATCCCCGCTGACCGCCGCGAACAACAAGATGTCGGCTTCGGAGATCGTCTTCGAGAACGCGGCGCGATCGCCCACTGCGAACGCCTCGAACGGCTTGACTTCGTAGAACACGGTGCCCCCTATCGAAATTGCGCGAGAAATGCGGATGCGGCGCCGATCTCGACGCCCGCCCGCGCGTAGCGGAGCGGCAGCGCCGCAGCGTCCGCGGGTGCCGCGCAGAGCGGCGAAGCGGTTCCGTTCGTCGCGCGCAGCGTGCAGCGCCCGGCGCCCGCCGGGACGAGTGCCGTAGAATACGGCTCCAGCCGGACGGCGGTGCCGTTCGCCGCGACCTCGAGCGGATCGGCCTGGGCCGTTAGCGCGATCGGGCAGCCCTCGAGCGCGAGCCCGCGCGGCGTGCCGTCGAGCTCGAACCGCTCGAACCAAAAGCGCGAGTCCGCGACCAGCGTCGTGCGCCGCAGTCCGTCCAGCACGTAGTCGAACGGCTGGACGGTCGTCCGCCGCGCGGCGCCGTAATCGAGCACGTCGGCCGCCTTCTCGACGTGCAGCGGGCGCGGCTTGCCGTCGGGCCCCGGCCGGTTCCAATCGAAGATGCGATAGGTCAGATCGCTTGCCTGCTGCACTTCGAAGAGGGCGACGCCCGACCCGATCGCGTGCAGCGTCCCTGCCGGCAGATAGAAGACGTCGCCCGCGCGGACCGGAATCGAGCGCAGGATCTCGCCGAGCGAACCTTCGCCGGCGCGGCGCTCGAATTCCGCGCGATCCGTATCGCGCCGCCAGCCGAGAACGAGCGTGGCCTCGGCCTCGGCGGCGAGGATCAGCCAGCACTCCGTCTTGCCGACGGGCTGCCCTTCGACGCGCTGCGCGTAGTCATCGCCGGGATGGACTTGCACGGAGAGCGGGGCGCGCGCGTCGATCAGCTTCGTGAGCAGCGGGAACCGCTGGGCCGCCCCGATCCGGCCCATCAGCGCCTCGCCGAGTTCGCCCCGCAACGAGGCGATCGTCTTCCCCGCATGGATGCCGTTGCGAACGCGGTTCTCGTCCCAACACTCCCAGGCTTCGCCGATCCGTGCGTTCGGATCTCCGGCCTTCCCGTACCGCCGGACGAGCGCGTCGCCGCCCCAGATCGAAGGGACGAGCTTCGGCTCGATCAGGAACGGATAGAGCGCTTCCGTCATGCCGCGAGAACGGTCCATCTCCGCGACGTTGCGCCCGCGCGGTCGTCCGGCCCTGCCCGCCGCCCAGTCAGGGGCGCGGCTAGATCGAATTCTGCTCGACGCGCAGCGCGAGTTGCTGGTGGGCGGTGAGCCCGAGATCCCCGCGCGAGGAAGCGTGATCCAGGCCGTCGCTGTGGTACACGAGGACGATCGCGCTCCCCGCAGCCAGGTGGTGCGGGACGGTGACCGCGACCGTCGCGCTGCCGTCCACGGAAGCGTCGAAGTTGTTCTGCGTCCCCTCGCCGTCGAGCGGCGCGAACGTCGCCCCGTCCGGGGAAAGGGTTGCCTCGAAGAGGCTGTACCGGCCGAACGCGATCAGGTGCGAGAACGAGAACGTGATCCGGTCGTTCCCGCCGGCGAGCGTCGCGATGTCTGCGGAACCGCGCGCGGCGAACCACTTCCCGAGCGTGAAACCAAGCGACGCACCCTGCGCGTTCGAAGCGACGCTCTCCGGTGCGTCCTCGAGGCGGGCGGCCCGGAAACCAGCGACGTGCTCGATGTTCTGCGGGCCGGCACCCGCGGTCGCCGCCGGGTCCGCCACGTACACCTGCGGGTCGACGGCCGTCGCCTTCTTCGTTTCTTGGGAATAAAAGGTCGCATGCGTGGTGAACGGCAACTCCGCCGCCCTCGCGGGCCCGACCGGCCCGGCCAGCGCCGCGGCCCCGATGCAGATTCCCGCCAACGCGCGACGAAGGGGCTGCCAGCGAACGTTCATACGGGGATTCCCTTTCCGATCAGACGAGGACGCTTCCGACGCTGAGTCCCGATCTCGCCTTTCAAGCTTGCGCCAATGCGGCGGCCGCCGCCTACGCCGCCCGGCCGCCGTTCATAACGTATCGCGTGGTCGCCCACGTGAGCGTTCCGTCGTTGAAACGCGAGCGAGACGTGATCCGTTCCGTCATGGTCCGTACGCGCGACGACCTCGCCGTGATTCAAGACCTCCCCCGCGGCCGCAACCAGCTCGGCCGGAGCTTCCCCGTCACTCCGGTGTTCGATGCGATCTCGAGCTTCGGGTTCAACTGGAGCGTCACGCGAACGGGTGCCCTGACCGCCTACGTTCACGACATCGTCCCGCTGACGTTCGCCCCGCCCCAGCAGAACGGCGCCGACGTCGTCGTCTCACGGCTGCGCTACTTTCATGCGGACTATGCGCCGGATACGAGCGATGCGCCCGACGGCCTGACGCACATCACGATGCAGCCGTATCAGTTCTTGCTCGACCAAGTTCCGCGCGACGACTTGTTCTTCAACGACGTCTTCTGCAGCAACGAAACCAAGCTGCCGACGCACGTCCGCTCGGTCGGCGGACACGAATCGCAGCTCGTCGTCGATTACGGCATCGTCGAAGGGCATTGGCTCGTCCAGCACGTGCACTACGAAGACACGTACATCGGCCCGCTCTCTCTCTTCCGCGTGCATTCGAGCGCGAACGCCGATTACAGCGAGTTCACGTTCCCGGCGACCGCTCCCGATCCGCGTCTTGCCGAGTGATGCGGGCAACCTCGAGCGCGCTTTCGGTGCGTGCCGGATTCGGAGAGGGAGAGATTCGAACTCTCGGAACGCTCATCACGTTCGCCCGCTTTCGAGGCGGGTGCCTTCAACCACTCGACCACCTCTCCGCGATGGTTCACGAGGCGCGGGGAACCCGCGCGACCTACCGTATATCGCGCTACGTTTCGCCGTCCCCTGCCCGCGCGCGCCCTCTCTTCGCCGCGAAAAACGCCTGAAGCTGCTTCGCAGTCTCCGGTTCGAGGACGCCCGCGAGGACCTCGATGCGGTGATTCAGCGCCGGATGTGCGACGACGTCGAGGACCGAGCCGGCGGCGCCGCCTTTCGGATCGCGACAGCCGAAGACGAGCCGCCCGATGCGGGCGGCGACGAGCGCGCCCGCGCACATGACGCAGGGCTCCTTCGTGACGTACACGGTCGCGCCGTGCAAGCGCCAGGCCCCGGCAAGCCGTGCCGCAGCGCGCAGCGCGAGCATCTCGGCGTGCGCGGTCGCGTCGTTGCGAAGCTCCTTCTCGTTGCAGGCCTCTACGACTCGTCCGTCCGCCAGGACGAGGACGGCGCCGATCGGCACGTCGCCGTGCTCCGCCGCGGCGTCCGCGAGTTCGATGGCCCGGCGCATCCGCTCCCGGTCCTCCGGCCCCTCCGTCACGAAGGCGCAGCCGCTGAAGGCTCGGCGGGCGCCGGGGCGCCGTGCGCGAAGGCGGCATGCTGGTGCGGTCGGCGGGAATCGAACCCACAACCCTCGGCTTCGGAGGCCGATACTCTATCCAATTGAGCTACGACCGCATGCTCCATGCTAGTTGGAGGGGATTACTTCGGGTCCTCCGGTGAGAGCGGAGCGGCGGCCGGAAGGTGCTTGAACAGATCGAGCTTGTGGTCGACGAGCCCGCGGTAGAACTTCCGTACGCAATCCGGGTGCCCGAAGAAGTACGTCCGCGCGTACGCGAGATCGTCGCCCGAGGAATCCGGAACGTAATGCGAGATCTCGATCTCTTCCATCTGCCCCCGGTCGACGGGATGCGGACAGAAATCGCAGGGGATCGTTGACATTTGGGGCGCCCACCTTAAAAGAAATTCGTGACTCGGGCAGGATTTGAACCTGCGACCTAGGGCTTATGAGTCCCCCGCTCTACCGCTGAGCTACCGAGCCGCGCGCTGGTCGCGTTCATTCGACGTCGACCGATAGAAAAACCCGCTCGGCCGCGTGAAGGTTCCGGCGAGCCCGCGCCGGAGGCGCGAGGACCGACCGGCCCGCCCCAGTATCGCGCGCCGGGCGCATTTCGTCCAGACTACCGTCCGATTCGGCTCCGCTCGTGCTCCGCGAGAGAGGCGAGGGCGCCGGCGGGAAAGGCATGAAAAAGCCCGCAAACGCTTGATCCACGGGCTTCTTCGGTGGCGCGGTCGGAGGGACTCGAACCCCCAACCTACAAGTTCGTAGCCTGTTGCTCTATCCAATTGAGCTACGACCGCACGGCCGCGCGCACGACGCGGCGACTGCGCATACTACCGCGCGGCGCCGGGGTTCCCTGCCGAACGGTCGATGACTTCGGAGAGAGAGGGATTCGAACCCTCGATACGCTTTGACAGCGTATAACGGTTTAGCAAACCGCCGCCTTCAGCCGCTCGGCCATCTCTCCGCGCTCGCGCGAACCGGTTTCGTTCATCGGGTTTCCCGCTCCCGTTTTCCTGCCCCGGCAAGCGCCCCGGCCGCAAATCGAGCGGCTGCCCACCGCGGAATGCATGGTAGCGTCCGGAACGGGGCGGGGTTCCTCCGCGGGGCGTGCAGCTTGCCCGCGGAGCCATGATGGCAGGCGGGGTCCCCACGCGCTTTGCGTGTGGGGGGCGCGGAGCCGCAGGCGGAGCGCCTGTTCAACTCGATGGGTTCCCGCGCTGCGCAGCAGCGTGGGAGCAGGTGCACGAGTAGCCGTTTCGCATGGATGCGAAACGGCGGGCGTCCCCGCGGGGGAACCTCGCCCCGATCCGGACGCGGGCCACGCGAAAAGCTCACACTTCGACGGGCAGCATCTTCATTCGCACCCATGTGGCCCCGCGCGGGCCACACTATACTCCAGGTAACATTTGATAGCTCAGGCGCCCGCAAGCTGCGCGACGAGGCGCGCGACGTCGAGCGCGGCGTCCGGACGCCGGAGCGCCTCGATGTTCGCGCGCATGCGCTGCACCGCGGGCCCGGAGCGCAGGACGTCGCGAACCGCCCGGGCGATCGCGCGCGGGCCGGCGACGCGCAGCGCGGCGCGCCGCGAGACGAGATAGCGCGTGTTGCGCTCCTCTTGGCCCGGCAACGGTTTGACGAGGACCATCGGCAAGCGGGCGGCCAGCGCCTCCGACGAGGTCAAGCCCCCGGGCTTGGTGAGCAGCACGTCGCTCGCGTGCATGTAGTCGTAGACGTTGTCGACGAAGCCGCGCACGCGCAGCGGATACTCGATCCGCCCGGCGGCCTCCCGCACGCGCCGTTCGATGCGCCGGTTCCTCCCGATGACGATCGCGCCCGCGATCGGTTCGTCGAGTTCGGCGAGCGCGCGCATCATCACGTCGAGCGGTCCGATGCCGAGTCCGCCCCCCATCATCAAAACGATCTTGCGGTCCGGGGGCAGGTCGAGCCGCGCGCACAGCTCCTCGCGCCGGCCCGCCGCTTCCCCGAAGCGCGGGTCGACCGGGATCCCCGAAATCACGATGCGCTCCTCGCGCACGCCGCGCGCCAGCAGGGCGGCGCGCATCTCCGGGGTCGCGACCGCGTACCCGTCGACGTCGCGATAGATCCAAAACGGATGCACGACGAAATCCGTCACGACCCCGATCACCGGCAAGTCCGGTGCGTACAGCCGTTTGTACGCGGCCATCACGCCGCACGGAAACGCGTGCGTGCAGACGACCGCGGCCGGGTTCATCCCCTCGATCAGTTCGCGCAGGTTTGCCGCCGTGAACCCGCTGAGCCACTTACGGAACGGTCCGGCTTCCTTCGCGCGCTCCGCGCGCTCGTAGATCACGCGGTAGAGCTGCGGAACGGTCTTCACCATCCCGATGTAGCCGTCCGCGACGACCTTCGAGAAGACCGACGCCGCGTACTGATAGGAGTCCACGATCTCGCTCTCGATCGGGGGATCGAGCGTCGCGAGGGCGGCGCCGACGGCTCGGGCCGCCGCGATATGCCCGCCCCCGACCGCGGCGGTCAGGAACAGGATCCGCCGCGGCAAGCCTTTAGTGCGGATGCGGGTGGTCGTGCTCCGCGTGGTCGTGGCCGGAGTGATCCTCTCCGTCCTGCGATTCCTCGGCGAGAACGAAGAAATCGTCGAGGATCTCCTGCGCGAGCGCTTCGTCTTCGAGCAGTTTCCCGGAGTCGTCGGTTACGACGAACTCGTCGGCGGGCTCGCAATAGCAGACCGCGTAGCCGTTGTTCTCGTCGTCCTCGACGATGCCGACGACTTCGAACTCGAGCTTCTGCCCGTCGTTCGTCTCCACGATGAGGACGTCGCGGAGTTCGACTTTGCCTTCTGCTCCACTCGTCTCTCCGTTGTGCGCGTCGATGGCAGCCTCCTAATGCAAGTAGCGGGCGACGTTCGCGGTGTGTTCCGCGAGCGTGCGTGAAAATGCGTGGTGCCCGTCGCCCTTGTACACGTAAAACAGATACGACGAAGGTTCGGGGTCGAACGCCGCAAGGAGCGACGGACGGCCGGGATTCGCGATCGGAGTAGGCGGGAGCCCAATGTGCTTATACGTGTTGTATGGGGAGTCCCGTGCGAGATCGGCCTGCGTGATCACGTCCTTATGATGCGCGAACGTGTACTCGATCGTGGCATCGACTTCGAGCGGCATTCCGATGCGCAGCCGATTGTAGTACACGCCGGCCATCAGGCGCCGCTCGTCGTCGGCCTTCGCCTCTCGCTCGATCAGCGACGCGAGGGTGACGACCTGCGGCACGGTGAGGCCTAGCCGCCTCGCCTTTTGTTCGGCGTCGGGGGGGAGCCTGCGCAGGAACTCGTCGGTGAGGATCTTCGCGACGTCGGCCGGCGAGGCGCTCGTCGGAACGAGGTACGTGCTCGGGAAGAGGACGCCCTCGAGCGTAACCGTCGAGCCGCCCGGCAGCCGTAAGGAATGCCCGAGGAAGTACTCTGCAAACCCGTCCTCCGTGCCCAGAGAGCGGTCCGCGAGCGCGCGAGCGATCTCCCGCGCCGTGTAGCCTTCCGGGATCGTCACCCAGACCGCGACCTGGGAGCCGCCCGACACGATCTCCTTTTCCACCTCGGCGAGGGTCTGGTGCGCCGCGAAGCGGAATTGCCCGGCCTTCATGGAGGCCTGCTCGCCGCGCAGGCGGGCGAGCAGGTTGAAGGCTCGCGCCGACCCGATGACGCCCTCCTGCGCCAACAGCGCCGCGACTTCGGCGCCGGTCGAACCACGCTCGATCACGATCGTCGCCTCGCTCGCCGGAAGGGAGCGGTCCCCGTAGGCCGCGTGCTCGAACCAGAGCCACGCCGCGAGCGTGGAGAGCGCGACGGCGGCGACGAGCGCGCCGAGCGCCGCCCCGGCCTTCCGCGCGGGGATCACGCCTGCGCGGCGCGCTTCCTGCGCGCGAGATACGTCTCGAGGATCAGCGCCGCCGCCATGCGATCGACGACGCGCTTGCGCTTCGAGCGCGAGACGTCGGCGGCGATCAGCGTCTTGTTCACCTGCGCCGTCGTCAAGCGTTCGTCCACGCGCGCGATCTCGCCGCCGAAGACGCGCGCGAGCGCCGTGCAGAACGCGTCCATCTTCTCGGCGGCAACGCCGCGCGTCCCGTCGAGCGCGATCGGATCGCCGACGACGACCGTCGTCGCCCCATACTCTTGGGCGAGCGCGGCAAGCGCGGCGAGGTCGGCGCGCAGGTTCGTCCGCTCGATCGTCGTCAGCGGAAGCGCGAAGCTGCCGCCCGGATCGCTCATCGCGACGCCGATGCGGCGCTCACCGACGTCGAACGCGAGAATCGCCATTCCGCCTCTTACCCAATCGTCGCAGGCGATGCCTGCGTCAACTCCGCCAGCAGCTTCCCGGCCTTGGGATGTTTGCCGAGATGGTAGGCGACGAACGCTTCGACGGCCCGCGCGACCGCCGGATGCGCGCGGATCGAAGGGCGTACGGTTCCGCCGCGCGGCGCGCCGAGCGCATGAAAGTTCGCGACGTCGCGCGCGTCGAGCGGATGAAGGTCGGCCTGATGCGGCCGGCACGCTTCGCAGGCAAGCCCGCCCGCCTCCAGATCGGCCCAGGCTGCGAGCCCCGCGAGCGGCCGGCCGCAGCCGACGCACGCCTCGGCCGAGGGGCCGATGCCGAGCGCATCCAGCAGGCGCAATTCGAAGCGCGGCAAGAGCCCGCTCGGTTGCGCGCTCGCGCCGATCGCGCCGGTGAGCCCACGCAGGAGCGCGTACACCTCCGGCAGCGGGAGATCCGGCTCGCAGAATGCGTCCACGATCTCCGCCGCGACGTGCGCCGTCGCGAAGGCCGCCGGCTCGACGATCGCGCGCCAGTGCGTGCTCTCGATCTCGGCGGAGACGATCACGTCGAGCGTACGGCCGCGATGCAACGTCAGCGACGCCTCGGCCATGAACTCGAGCTTCCCCGCGAGGCGGCTCTTCGCCCGGCGGACGCCCTTCGCGACGGCGTCCAGCTTCCCGCGCTCGTCGGTAAACAGCGTATAGATCCGGTCCGCCTCGCCGAGACTGCGCGCGCGCAGGATGAAGCCGCGCGCCTTGTAGCTCCGCGCTGCGGCGCTCACGAAAGCGCGGAGCGATCGAAATGGAGCGGGAGCAACTCGCCGAGCGTCATCGCGCGCGGCTCCGCCGCGCCGTCGTCCACGAGCACGCGCACGCCGGCGCCGAATTCGATCAGCGCTTGCCGGCAGGCGCCGCACGGGGGCGTCGCCGCGCCCTCGGGCCCGGCGATCGCGATCGCCTCGAATTCGCGCGCGCCCGCGGCGACGGCGCCGAACAGCGCGGTTCGCTCGGCGCAGTTCGACAGCGAATACGAAGCGTTCTCGACGTTGCAACCCGTGAAGATCCGCCCGTCGCGGGAGCGCAGCGCGGCTCCGACGCGGAATCCGGAGTACGGCGCGTAGGCTGCGGCGCGCGCGGAGCGCGCCGCGGCGAGCAATTCCGCGTCGGCGGAGCTACGAGGCGATCCGCGCACTCTCGCCGTTCCCGGGCTCGCCTTCGGAGGCGTGCGCCTTCCCGTTCGTGAGCACGCGGACGGCGAGGATCCGGCGGCCGCGCGTGCGTTCGATCCGCAGGCGCGCGTGCTCGTCGGCGGATATCTCCTCGCCTTCGAGCGGGAGGCGCCCGAACAACCCGACTGCGAGCCCGCCGATCGTCTCGAATTCCTCGTGCGGGAGTTGCGTGCCGAGCTTCGCGTTGACGTCTTCGATGTTCGTCGCGGCTTGCACGATCGCTTCGTCGTCGGCGACGATGTGGATCGCCTCCTCTTCGCCTTCGTCGTGCTCGTCGCGGATCTCGCCGACGATCTCCTCGAGCAGATCTTCCATCGTGACGAGCCCCGCGGTCCCGCCGTATTCGTCGACGACGACGGCGAGCGAGAACTTCCCGCGTTGCATCTCGCGCAGCAGTTCAGAGATGCGTTTCGTCTCGGGAACGTGCGTGATCGGGCGCATCAGGGCGCGAATCGGCGTCGCGGCCAGCGCGCCGTTCGAGAGCGCGATCAAGAGCTCGCGATCGTGCACCACGCCGATCACGTTGTCGATCGTGTCCTCGTAGACCGGGAGCTTCGAGTAGCCCTCCGCGATGACGAGATCGAGCGCCCGGCGCGCGGTCGCGTGGACTTCGACGGAAACCATGTCCGGCCGCGGTTTCATCACCTCGCGGACGATCGTGTCGCCGAACTCGATGATCGAGTGAATCATCTCGCGTTCTTCTTCCTCGAGAACCTTCTGTTCGGCTCCGACGTCGATGATGTTGCGGATGTCGTCCTCGGTCACGAACGGGCCGTGCGCCGCGTTGGAGACGCCGAAGAGCCGCAAGATCCCGCCGGTGACGAACAAGAACGTCGAGGTGAGCGGCGTCATCAGCCAGGTGAAGCGATCGAGCGCGGGGGCCAAGCGCGTCGCCCACGCCTCGTTGTGCGAGACCGCCAGCGTCTTCGGCCCGATCTCGCCGAAGATCAACATCAGGACGACCATGATCCCGGTCGACCATTCCGGCGCGTGCGGGACGCCCTGCCGGATGAGGATCAGCGTCGCGAGCGAATCCGCCGCGAGCAGCACGATCGTGTTCCCGATCAGCATCGCGGTCAGGAAGCGATTCCGGTTCTCGAGCAGGCGTAAGAGCGAGGCGGAGCCCGGCGAATCGCGCTCGGCTAGCGTTCGAGCGCGCAAGCGCGAGAACGAAACGACCGCCGACTCGGAGCCCGAGAAGATCGCCGCCGCGGCGATCAACGCAAGGAGTGCTAGCGCCTCGGGCCATAGCGCCGCCCAGTCTTTGGGATCCATGACGGTCGCTTAGCGTGGGCTGTGCGGGCGCGGGTTCATGCAGCCGGGCTCATCGAGCCGCGGGGCGTGCGCCGGAACAGCGGGCGGAGGGTCGGTTTCCAAATCGCGCCCATTATAGCACATGGGGCGTCCGGATCAGGAGCCAGATCGAGTAAGTACCTAACACCCCGAGGAGCGCTCCGAGCAGCACTTCCCGCACGCTGTGGATCCCGCCCTCGACCCGGCTCTGGCTCACGAGGAAGGCGAGGAAGAACGCGATCACGGCGACGATCGGGTTCTGGGCCAGCAGCGCGACCAGCGCCGCCCCGGCTCCCGCGAGCGCCGCGTGCCCCGACACGGCGCCCCCTTGAAGCGCCGAGCCGCGCTTTCCGACGTACGCCTTCGCGAAGACCGTCCCGATCGCCGTGATCGCGAACGAGACGAAGACGAGATTCGGCGGCGCCTGGGCGACCGCGACGTAGACTTGCTTGCCGGCGGCGGTGATGCCCTCGTAGAAGACCATGTAGCCGACGATCACGGCTCCGATCGAGAGAACGAGGACGGCGCCTGCCGCCGTGTCCTTGGCGATCTTCGCAAGCGGGTGATGCGCGACGGTCATCAAGTCGACGACGGCCTCGATCGCCGTGTTGAGGAGCTCGAACGCGATGACGAGCGCGACGACGACGACGAGGATCGAGACGTACTCGCGCTGCAGCCGCAGGTAGAGCGTCGCGAAGAGCACGAGCGCGCCCACGATCAGGTGGACGCGCATGTTGGGCTGCGTCCGGGTCGCGTAGACGATCCCCTGGAACGCGTAGTGGAACGAGCGCCAGATTCGGCTCTCGTTCACCGGTTTCACCTTGGGCGGCAACCGCATCGGGTGCATTGCCGGGTGAACTTCGGCGCGGGTTAGCCGGTCCCGCCCTCGTCGAGGTAGGGCCACGGCAAACCGATCGCGCTCGCGAGCCTCCGCTCCTCGGCGACCATCGCGCGCCGTTCCGCAGGCCTTTCGTGATCGTGCCCGAGCAAGTGCAGGATTCCGTGGATCAACAGCCGTTCGATCTCCGCCGCGAGCGGAACGCCGTACCCCGCCGCTTGCCGAGCCGCCGCGTCGACGCTGATGACGACGTCGCCGAGCAGGCGTTCGGGTCCGCCGGGCCCCGTGCAGGGCGTCCCCGGAGCCGCCGCATTCGGCTCGAAAAGCGGGAAGCTCAACACGTCGGTCGGCCGATCCTTCCCGCGGTGCTCGCGGTTCAGGCGCCGGATCGCCGCATCCCCGACGAACGAGAGCGACAGGCTCGATCCCTCCTCGCCGCAGGCACCGAGGAGCTTCCGCGTGGCGCGTTCGAACCGGCGCAACGGCAGCTTCCGTTTGCGCGTCGTGTTGCGCAGGTACAGGCTCACGGCATCCGATCGTACGCGGCGACGATTTTCCCGATCAGCGGGTGGCGCACGACGTCGCCGACCCCGAGTTCCACGATCGCGATATCCTCGATGCCGCCGAACAGCGTCGCCGCGTCGAGCAGCCCGCTGTGCACGCCGCGGGGCAGATCGATCTGCGTGACGTCGCCGGTGACGATCATCTTCGACCCGGCGCCGAACCGCGTCAAGAACATCTTCAGTTGCTCGCGGGTCGCGTTCTGGGCTTCGTCGAGCAGGATGAACGCTTCCGCGAGCGTGCGCCCGCGCATGTAGGCGAGCGGGGCGACCTCGATCGTGCCGCGTTCCAGGTAGCGCGCCACGAGGCCGTCGTCGAGCATGTCCCCGAGCGCATCGTAGAGCGGGCGCAAGTACGGATCGACCTTCTCCTTCAGATCCCCCGGGAGGAAGCCGAGCTTCTCCCCGGCCTCGACGGCGGGGCGCGTCAAGACGATCCGAGCCACCTCGCGGGCGCGCAAAGCGCGGACCGCCATAGCGACCGCGAGATAGGTCTTCCCGGTCCCGGCCGGCCCGATCCCGAACGTCAGCGTATTCCCCGAGATCGCCTCGACGAAGAGCCGTTGCCCGTCGCTCTTCGGGCGGATTTCCTTCCCGCGCTGCGTCGTGAAGACGGTCTTCGGGATCGCCGCCGAGGCGCGTCGCGCGAGCAGATCGCGCGTCGCGAGCGTCACATCGTCGGGCGTCAGCTGCACGCCGTCGTTCGCTGCGACGCGCATGTTCCGCAGGATTTCGTGCGCGGCCTCGACGCTGTCCGACTCGCCGAGCAGGCGGATCCGGTCCCCTTCGAGGCGGACCGTCACCGGGAGCAGTCCCTCGAGCGTCGTCAAGTTGCGATCGTGGTATCCGCAGAAGGCGAGCGGGTCGGAGATGGAACCGAGCTCGAAGACGCGCTCCACGCTCACCGGTGGGGGCCGGGCTCCCGCAGCGAGAGGGGCGGCAGGAGGACCTCGGAGACGACGATCGCCGAGAGGAGCGCGCGCCCGCCCCGCAAGGGTGCCAGCAGCGGCGCCGGCTCAAGCTCGCGCGCTGGGGCGGGCTCGGCCGGGCGCGCGGGCGAGCGGCGCGGCGGTGCGGCGGCGGGGGCCGCAGCGGGAAGGATGACGCGAATGGGCGCCGCAGGTGCCGGCGGCGTGGCGGTCTCCGCCTGCGCGTCGGCAAGCGACTGCGCCGCCTTTCGCCGAAACGCCTCGATCAGGAATCCGCCGAGTTCGTCCACGCGCTCAGCGCCCGCCGATCGTCGGCCCGGGCGGCTGCGTCCCCGCATCCGGCGCGACGCCGCCGGAGATCGCGGAGCGCATGTCCGTATCGGCCTTGAGATTGTTCAAGCGGTAGTAATCCATCACGCCGAGGTTTCCGTTCCGAAACGCCTCCGCGATCGCCTGCGGAATGGAGGCTTCCGCCTCGACGACCTTCGCGCGCATGCGCTGCGTCTCGGCCTTCATCTCTTGTTCGGCGGCTTGCGCGCTGTACTGCCGTTCGGCGGCCTTCGCCTGCGCGATGCGCCGGTCGGCCTCCGCTTGCGAAGTCTGCAACTCCGCGCCGATGTTCTTGCCGACGTCGACGTCCGCGATGTCGATCGAGACGATCTCGAACGCGGTTCCGGCGTCGAGCCCCTTCGTGAGCACCGCCTTCGAGATGCGGTCCGGGTATTCAAGGACTTCCTTGTGGTCGACCGCGGCGCCGACCGCCGAGACGACGCCCTCGCCGACGCGCGCGACGATCGTCGGCTCGCCTGCGCCGCCGACATAACGGTCGAGGTTCGCGCGCACCGTGATGCGCGCTTTCACGTTGAGCTGGATACCGTTCTGCGCGACGCCCTGAAACACGGGCGTTTCGATCACGCGCGGGTTGACGGACGTTTGCAGCGCCTCGAGGACGTTGCGGCCGGCGAGGTCGATCGCCGCCGCTCGCTGCCATTCCAGTGGAATCTCGGCGCGTTGCGCCGCGATCATCGCGAGCGTCACGTTGTCGACGTTGCCGCCCGCGAGATAATGCGACTGCATCTGATCGACCGTCAAGTCCAAGCCGGCCTTGCGCGCGCGCACGAGATTGTTGACGATCACATCGGGTTTGATCCCGATCAAGCGCATGCGGATCAGCGAGAGCATCGAGATCGGAACGCCCGCGGCGAGCGTGCGGATCCACAGGCCGAGCGGGAAATAGAACAGGAAGATCGAGATCCCGACGATGATCGCGAAGATCACGAGCGGGGTGGCGAGGCCGATCATTGCGTGATGACTTTCTGCGAAACGGGGCGCACGAAGACGCGCGCGCCTTCGACCCGGCTCACTTGGATCGGCGAACCCGCCGGGAGGAAATCGCCTTCGGTCAAGACGTCGACGCGCCGCCCGCCGAACGAGGCGACGCCCGCCGGCCGCAAGTACGAGGTCGCGACGCCCGTCGCGCCGAGCAGCTCGCGGTGCCCCTCGCTCGCGACGTAGTCCGGGCCCTGCACGGCGGTCAGCGTGAGCCGGCGCAGGAACGCGTTCTCGGGGAGGATTCGCGTCGTCAGCCAGAACGCGATCGCCGTCAAGACGATCGCAATCGAGATCGATTGCGCCGCGACGAAGAGGAACGCGTAACCGAACGAGAGGACGACCGCCGCGACCAGCGCCGCGGTCCCGAGGAAGCCCGCGAAGCCGTGCCCCGGAACGACGTGCAGCTCGAAGAGGATTCCGACGACGCCGGCGAGCGCGAGCGCGATGACGAACCCGTTGCTGAAGCCCGAGTAGACGTGCGTCCCGAAGAACAGGCCGAGCGACACGACGCCGATGAGGCCCGCGATCCCGTGCAGCGTCTGCATCTCGATCAAGAGGCCGAGCATCCCGAGCGAGAGCAAGAGCCCGCTCACCTCGGGGCTCGTCGCGAACCGCGCGACCCGTTCGGCGAACGTGTACTCGGCCTGCCGCGTCCCGCTCTCCGCGATGCCCGCGGAGCGCAGTGCGGCGTCCAAGTTCGCGACCACGCCGTCCGCGATCTTCGCGCGCTTCGCCTCGTCGGCGGTCAACGCCAGGATCGCCCCCGGCTTCTTGTACGACGGCACGTCGACGTTCGCGTCGACCATCGCCGCCGCGAGCGTCGGGTCGCGGTGGTTTCGTTCAGCGGTGGCAGAGAACTCGGCGCGTAACGCGGCGACCGTCTTGACGCTCTTGGGGATCGGCTCGGCGGCGCCGATGCTCGAGCCCGGCGCCATTTCGATGTGCTGCGCCGAGAGCGCGATGAGCGCGCCCGCCGAGTAGGCGCGCTGCGAGATGAACGCAACGGTCGGGACGCGCGCGCGGAACATCGCGTCGCGAATCTCGAACGCCGAAGCGACGAGCCCGCCGGGCGTGTTGACGTCCAGCACGATCGCCGACGCGCCGCTCGCGTTCGCCTCGTCGACGGCGCGCTCGACCATGTGCGCCATGCCCTCGTCGACGGTTCCTTCGATCGGGATGACGACTGCCGCGCGATCGGCGGCTCCGGCCGCGGCGAGACCGGCGAGCCCGAGTGCCGCGACGACGGCCCACGCAAGGCGACGAACGAGCGCCATCATAACGCGCTTACCTACCCGTGACCGCGGCGGAAGTTGCGGGCGTTCACGCCCCGAGCGCCTTGAGCTCCTCCAGCACGACCGCGCGAATCGTGTTCCCGTCCGTTTCGCCTTTGAGCTGCGGCATCAGGAGCTTCATCGCGGCGCCCTGGTTGCGCTCGCCCGGCGCGAGCGATTCGAGCCCGGCCCGAACGAGGGCGCGGATATCCTCGGCCGATTTCTGCCGGGGCAAGAACGCCGCGAGCGCGTCCCGCTCGCGGGTCTCTTTCTCGACGAGGTCGGTCCGCCCGGCCTTCGCGTACTCGGCGATCGAATCGTTGCGCTGCTTGACCTGCTTGCGGACGACGTCGATCTGATCGTTCTCGTCCAACTCGCGACCGGCTTCGATCTTGCGATACGAGAACGCGGAGAGCGCCGAGCGCAAGGCGTCGACGAGCACTTGGTCCCGCGCCTTCATCGCCGACTTGAGCTCGGCGCCGATCGCATCTTTCAAAGCCACGGAATGTGATTCTCCTCGGGTGGAAAGAAGAGCGCCGCTTCGAGGCGGCGCTGGGGAGCTTCGTGACGCTTACGCGCGGCGCTTGCGCGCGGCCGCCGATTTCTTCTTCTTGCGCACGCTCGGCTTCTCGTAATGCTCGTGTTTGCGAGCCTCCGCGAGAACTCCGGCCTTCTGGGTGGCTTTCTTGAAGCGACGCAGAGCACTTTCGATCGTCTCGCCCGGTGCAACGCGAACTTCCATGAACAACCCTCCCTTCGGCCTACGCGTCGGCGCGTGGTATGGAAAACGCGCCGCCCAATCGGCGACGCACGGTGCGAAGCGTACCACACCGCCCTGGGAGCGTCAAATGGCAAAGGTTGCGAAACAGGAAGGCCTGCCCTAGGGTATGATCGATGCGTCCCCCTATCCCCAGGAGGAACCATAGATGGTAGCTCGCCCCGCGTTCGATTCGGGCACCGAACTCCAGCGTGCCTTCGACATCCTCGTCAAGAATTGGATCCTGGCGCTCCCCACGGCGATCGCGTCGCTCGCCTCGCTCTTCTTCGTCGCCTTCCTCGTCGCTTCGATCCTCGCATCCGTGGTCGGGATCGGCGTCGGCTCCGAGGGGCGGCATCTGGGCCTCGGTGCGGCGCTCTTCGGCGCCGGGACGTTCGCCGCGCTCGGAGGTTTCGTCGCGATCGTCATCCTTTCCACGCTCGCGCAGGCCGTCGTCGTGCACGGCGCCGAGGAAGCGTGGAGCGGCCGGCCGGTCGATCTCGCCGCCGGCCTCGGCGTCGCATTCGCCCGGCTCCCCGCGCTCGTCGTCGCCGGGATCGCGGTCATGCTGATCATGACCATCCCGCTCGCGCTCTCGCTCGTCGGGATCGGCATCCCGCTCGCCATGATCGCCGGCTTCTTCCTGATCTACGTCCTGCCGGCGATCGTGATCGGCAACGAAGGGGGACTCGCCGCGATCGGCACGTCGTTCCGGCTCACGAAGAGCAACGCCGGCCCGAGCGCCCTCGCCGCGGTCGCGATGATCCTCGCGATCATCGTCGCGCAGATCATCAACGTCAGCCTCGGCCACGTCCCCGTGCTCGGCTGGCTCGCCGCGTTTCTCGTCGGCGGCTTCAGCTCCGCGTACGCGGCGCTCGTCGCGGCGCGCTTCTACACGTTGCTGATCGGGACGGCCCAGCCGACGGCACAGCCCGCCTACGCGGCGCCCATGCCCGGGCCGCCGATGGTTCCGCCTGGGCCATAGCCGCGAGTCCTAGCCCGGCGGCCAGTGCATCCGCCGCCCGCCGAGCACGTGCAGGTGCAGGTGGTGGACCGTCTGGCCGCCGTCGTCGCCCTCGTTGACGACGACGCGGTAACCGCCGGGCGCGCGCTCGCGCCCGATGCGCGCCGCGAGCGCGAAAAGTTCACCGACGTCGTGCGAAGGGACCTGGGCGACGTAATCGCCCAGGTTGTCCGCATGGTGCGTCGGCACCACGAGCACGTGCGTCGGCGCCTTCGGGCTCAAATCCGTGAACGCGACCGCGTGCTCGCTGCGGGCGACTTCGTTCGCGGGGAGCTCCTTGCGGACGATCTTACAGAAGATGCATTGGTCGTTCATTCGGCCTTCGGTTTCATCAGCTCGAAGTGGATCATCGATTCCGGTGTCGGGACCACGCCGCCGATCGACGACTTCATCACGAATTGCACGACGGAGTGCGTGATCGGGATCGCCGGGGCCTGGTCGTGGATCAGCGCGTTCGCCTCGGCGTAGATCGCCTGCCGCCGCGCTTCGTCCGTCGTGCGCTGCCCGCGCAGCATGAGTTCGTGGAAGCGCGCGTCGCGCCAGAACGAGTAGTTCTGCGCGTCGCCCTTGACCGCGCTATCCCGGTCGAGAAGTGTGTACATGAAGTTGTCCGGATCCCCGTTGTCCCCGGTCCAGCCGATCAGACACATCGGGTGCTCGCCGTTGCGCACCTTGCTCAGGAAGACGCCGAACTCGAGCGGCGTCAGCGTCGCATCGATCCCGACGTCCTTGAGGTTCGCCTGGATCGCCTCGGCGATGCGTTGCGGTTCGGGCATGTAGGGGCGCGGCGCCGTCGGAAGATAGAGCTGCGTCGAGAAACCGTTCGGAAAGCCGGCTTGCGCGAGCAGCGCCTTCGCCTGCGCGATATCGTGCGGGTACGCCTTCACGGCCTTGTTCTCGCCGAGCATCCCCGGCGGCGTCCAGTTGTCCGCCGCCATGGCGCCTGCGGCATAGAAGCCCTTCGCGATCGCGTCCTTGTCGATCGCGAGCGCGACGGCGCGCCGGACCCGGACGTCGTCGAAGGGTTTGCGATCCATGTTCAGGGCCAGGTACATCACGTTGTTCGTCGGCTGGCTATAGATCGTCAGCCCCTTCTGTTCCGCGAGCGTCTTGACGTCGTCCGGGCGCGGATCGATCAAGCCGTCGATATCGCCCTTCTGCATCGAGAGCGTTCCGGTCGATTGATCGGGGATGTCGCGAATGATGATGGTCGCGTACGCGGGCTTGGGCCCGTTGTACCCCGGGTTCGCGGTGAGCGTGATGTGATCGTTCTTGACCCACTCGGCGACCGCGTACGGCCCGCTCGCCACCGGCTTTAGCGCGAATGCCTCGGGATCTTTCTTGATCGCGTCGGGCGACCCGATCGCAAAGGGCGGCATCGCGATGTTCCGCAGGAACGGTCCGAACGGCGTCGTCAACTTGAACGAGACCTCCGTCGGGCCGGCCACGACGACGTCCGCGATGACGCCGGGATACCCGCCGAATTGGCTCGTGTAGTACGCATACGAATAGTTGCCGTGATACGGGTGCGTCTTGAGGCGCCAGCGGTCGAAATTGAATTTCACCGCGTTCGCATCGAGCGGCGTCCCGTCGGTGAATTTCAGATCCGGCTTCAGCTTGAACGTCCAGGTCTTTCCGTCCGCGCTCGTCGTCCAGGAATCGGCGATCTCCGGTTCGATCTCGAAGGTGCCGGGCTTGAAGCGAACGAGATTCTGGAAGATCAACTGCGTCGTCGTGTGCGAGATGCCGTCCGTTTCGTGGGACGGGTCGAGCCCCACGACGTCCTTCACGCGCCCTATCACGAGCTGGGGGCCGCTCGCGCCGCTTCCCTCGCCGCCGCCGCCGCACGCCGCGAGCGTGCCGGCGCCGAGCGCGAGTGCGAGGAGGATCGCGACCGAGCGTAGGCGGGTCTGCAGAGTCTGCATCGTTTAGCTTACCTCGACTTGATGGTGAACGACCACGAACGGGTCGCCGTGTTACCGGCCGGGTCCGCAACGCGCACGACCACGTTCACGATGCCGTCCGCGTAATCGCCGGGCGGGCTGTACGTGATGAAGGTCGCCGCACGGACGGCGGCTGCCGTGACGTCGTGCCCGTTCACGGTCAGGACGACGCTCGATGCATCGATCCCGGCCCCGCCGAGCGAAGCGAACGTCGCGTAGATGTTCGGCCGCGAATTGTTGACCGTCTGACCGGAAGGCGGGGCGATGTCGACGATCGCGGGCGGCGTCGTCACTGCCGAGAGCTGCACCGGCGCTTCCGTGCGCGGGGCCTCCGACGTCCCGACGGCGAGCCGTCCGAACACAGGAACTTGCACGACGTTGAAGCGCTCGGGGATCGCGAACCGCGCCCGATAGATTCCGGGGGCATCCTCACGCATCGGATTCCCCGTCACGTAGTCGCCGATGTCGAACGAGGCGCGCCCGCCTGCGGTGCCGCGCATTTCGACGTCGAGATATTCGCCCGCGCGCAGCGCGCGGGTGGCGGAGATCGTGAACGATGCGATCGCCACGTCCGCCGCGGGGGCCGACGTCGGCGGAACGTGGCGCGTGGCGATCACTTGACGAATCTCTCCGCTTTCGGGATTGCTGCGGACCGTGACGTAGTCGCCGAGGCGAATGTCCGCCATCTGCGCCGGATCGCCGTTGAGCGTGATCGCGGAGACGCGCTCCCCGGTGACGACCCGGCCGTTCCCGAGCACGAGAGCCGACGGCGAGACCGCAGCCACCGTCCCCGTCGCCGACTTGAAGAAGTCGTGGACTTCAACGACGCGGCCGTCCTTCGCGAGCACGACGCGCAGCGCATCGCCGACGCGCACGTCCGCAAGCTCCCCCCGCAGCTGCGAGCGGATCGTCGTGTCCTCGATGTAATAACGCGCGCCGGAATTCAGCGCGATCGTGCGGGGATTTCCGCCGATGATGACCGTGACGCTCGGAGGGGACGAGAGCGCGTCGATCGCGGAGACGGTTCCGAGGAGCGTGCTCCCTCCGCCGGAAGCGCTGCGTTCGTTGACGTTCTTGCCGATGAACGGCGAGACGATCTCGATCTTCGCGCCCCGCTGATCGTAACTGACGACGGCGCCGAGCGCGGCGCCGATGAAACGGAGCGGGACGAACGTCGTTCCGTCGCGGTCGACGGGCGCCTGATCGAGCGCGATCGTCTGCCCGTCGACGCGCGCCTGCGTGCTCCCGACCACGACCGTCGCGACGCCCGAGGCGAGCGTCGCAGAGATCGCGTTCCCGACGCGCGTCAGCGGGATCCCGAACGCGGCGAAGACGGCGCGCAGCGGGACCATCACGCGACGCTCGACCACTTCGGGGGGCGCTTCACCCTCGAGCGTCTCGCCGTTGATGACGATCGTGATCTGACGAACCGGCTTTTCGGCGGCCGGGGACGGCGACGGCACCCCGGCGGCGAAGGCCACGCTCGGAAGGGCCGCCGCGCAAAGGAGCACGAGGGCACGCAGGAACTTCATCGGCTGCGCCTTTCCTCCAAAACCTCGCGATATACCTCGGCGGTCGCCGCGGCGCAGCGATCCCAGGTCTGCGTGCGCGCGAACGCACGGGCGCGCTCCGGGTCGAGCCCGTCGGTTCCGGCGAGAACGGCGGCCATCAAATCCCGCAACGCGCAGACGTCCCGCGCCGCGAACACCCCGACGTAGGGACGCAGGACCCCGGGGACCGCATCGGCGCAGGCGAGCACGCGCGTCCCGACCGCGGCCGCCTCGAGCATCGGCAAGCCGAATCCCTCGCACCAGGCGGGGTGAACGAGCGCGCTCGCTCCGCGGCAGGCGCGCGCGAGATCCTCCCGTTCGAGTTCCCCGGCGAAGCGCAGCGTGCCGCGCACGCGCCCCGGGCGGCGCGCCTCCGCCGGGAGATCGTCCCGCCCGGTCACGACGAGATCGGCCTCGAGATCCGGCGGGAGCGCCTCCCAGGCCGCGAACGCCGTCGCGAGATCCTTGTGCGGCCGGTGGTTCCCGACATACAGAAAATACGGGCGCGGCGCCGGTTCCAGGCGGACGTCGCCGAGGAACGCGTCGTCGACGCCGAGCGCGACGACGCGCACTTTCTTTGGGGGGACGCCGAGAAACCGTTCCAGGTCGGCGACGGTTCGCCAATCGTCCGTGATCACGCGCTCGGCGCGCGCGCAAAGGCTGCGCACGACGATGCGGTAGTACGGCCCGATCTTCGCCTTGAACAGCTCGGGGTAGCGCAGGTGAATCAAATCGTGGATCGTGATCGCGAACGGGCGCGGCGCGAAGTACGGCGCGTAGAGCGAGGGGTAATGCGTCAGCCCCGGCTTCATGCGCGCGAGTTCGAGCGGAAGCAGCACCTGCTCTTCGAACGTGACGTTCTCGCCGCGCCCCGCCGTGCGAAACCGGAGATCCGGCGCGACGCGCGGGAGGCGCGCGATCAGCTCGCGCGCGTAGGCGCGCATCCCGACCGACATCTGCCTCGTGGCGCGGCCGTCGATCGCCACGTCGACGGGCCCGGCCCTGCTCATTGCGGCGGCCGCCCGCTTCCCGCGAGCGCCTTCCAGCGGACGACGGCGGGGTAGGCCGCCGAGGCCCCCGCGATGTAGGCGCCGCGCCACCCGTCGCGCCAGCCGCCGCGCGCGACGAAGAGCCACGGCGCGCGGACGAGCGCCCGCGCCGTCGCGGCTGCTAGCGCCGAGGCCGACGGCGTGAGCCCGGCGGCTTCGATCGCCGTGTACCGCGCGAACTTCGCGCGATACGATGCCAGCGTCGGATACGAGGCATGCACGAGGCGCCCGGGGAGTTCGTCGACGACGCCGCGGACCTCGAGCCGTTCGTGCAGTTCCGAAGCCCCGCCGGCCGCGGGCCGCGCGACGACCCGCGCCGCCTCCGTCCGCACCAAGCGCAGGATGCGCTCGTCGCCCCAGCCGCAGCCCGAGATCGGACGCCCGCAGAAATACGTCGCACGGCGCACGGCGTACCCCGCGACGCCCGGCGGCGGCGCCGCCGCGAGGATCGCAGCGCGCAGGACGGGATCGAGCGATTCGTCGGCATCGAGCATGAACGTCCACGGGGTCCGCACTTGGCCGAGCGCGAATCGGCGCGCGTCGACGAAGCCGCGCCACGGCCGCACGACGACGTCGGCGCCGCGGGCGCGCGCGAGCTCGGCCGTTCCATCCTCCGATTCGGCATCGATCACGAGCAGCGCGGCCCCCGCCGGGACGGACGCGAGCGCGGCGCCGAGCCGCGCAGCTTCGTTGCGCGCCAGGACGACGTACGTAATGCCGGCGGCGTTCAGGATTGCGTCGAGAGTTCGGCTGCGAGCACGCCGTGGGCCGCGCCGTTCCGCTGCGCCGCGCGCTCGAGTGCGGCGCCGATGAAATCGCGGTAGAGGGGCGACGGTTTCGTCGGGCGCGACTTGAATTCGGGGTGCGCCTGCGTCCCGACGAACCAAGGATGCTCCGACTGCGGCAGCTCGATGCATTCGACGAGCGTCGTGCCCTCGAGGACGTGGTGCCCGGAGAAGATCATCCCGTGCCGTTCGAAGAGCGTCTTGTACCGGTTGTTGAATTCGTAGCGGTGGCGGTGGCGTTCGCTGATCTCGAGCGTGCCGTACGCCCGGGCCGCGAGCGTTCCGGCGTCGAGCGTGCACGTGTAAGCGCCCAGGCGCATCGTCCCGCCCATCAGCGCGATGTTCTCCTGATCGGGGAGGAAATCGATCACCGGATCCGCCGCGCTCTCATCGACCTCGCGCGTCATCGCGTCCGGGAGCCCGCAGACGTCGCGCGCGAACTCGACGCAGGCGAGTTGCATGCCGTAGCAGATCCCGAGGAACGGGATCTTCGCCTCGCGCGTGAACTGGATCGCGCTGAGTTTCCCGCCGACGCCGCGCATCCCGAAGCCGGGCGCGACGAGGACGCCGTCGACTCCGGCGAGCGCGGCCGCCGCGTCTTCGATGTTCTCCGAATCGATGCGCCGGATGTTCACGCGCGCGTCGTGGAAGATCCCGGCGTGGTGGAGCGCCTCGTTGATCGAGATGTACGCGTCCTTGTGCTCGACGTACTTTCCGACGAGCGCGACCGTCACGTCGCGCTTGGGGTGCAGGATCCGCTCCACGATCCGGCGCCAATCCGACAGATCCAACGGCTGGACCGCGAGCTTGAGCTTGCGGATCGCGGCCTCCGCGAGGCCCTCCGCCTCGAGGCTCAGCGGGACGCGGTAGATCGTCGGCGCGTCGCCGTTCTGCACGACGTCGCTCGCGCGGACGTCGCAGAACAGCGCGATCTTCTCCTTCAGCTCCCGCGGGATCGGCCGCTCCGACGAGGTCCGAACGATGATCGCGTCGGGCGAGATGCCGATCGTGCGCAGCTCGCGAACCGAGTGCTGGGTGGGCTTCGTCTTGAGTTCGTCGGCCGCGCCCAGGAGCGGGAGGAGCGTGAGGTGGACGAACATGACGTTCTCGTCGCCGATATCGTGCCGGATCTGACGGATCGCCTCGAGGAACGGGAGGGATTCGATGTCGCCGACGGTCCCGCCGACCTCGACGATGCAGACGTCGGCGCCGCTCTGGACGGCGACGCCCTGGATCTTCGCCTTGATCTCGTTCGTGATGTGCGGAATCACCTGGACGGTCGCGCCTAGATAATCGCCCCGGCGTTCTTTTTCGATCACCGAGGCGTAGATCTGGCCCGTCGTCACGTTGTTGATTCGACTGAGCGGCTCGTCGATGAAACGCTCGTAGTGCCCGAGATCGAGGTCGGTTTCGGCGCCGTCCTCGGTCACGAACACCTCGCCGTGCTGGTACGGGTTCATCGTACCCGCGTCGACGTTGATGTAGGGATCGAGCTTCAGGATCGAGACCGAGAGGCCCCGGCTCTTGAGCAGCCGCCCGAGTGATGCCGATGCGATGCCTTTTCCCAGCGAACTCGCCACGCCGCCGGTAAAGAAAATGAACTTCGCCATATCGGGAGTCAAAAGTTCGGCGGGGGGTCGAGGGGGTCCCGCCCGGGCGCTTGGGAGAGCCGCGGACGCCCCGGCCGGGATGCGCTCTCCCTTCCTCCAAACGTGCCGCGAAGATGAAGCCCCCGAGCCGCAGGCGAACCCCATTGGCTCTCATTGCACTCGCCCCAGCAATGAATTCGTTCCCGTCGCCGTGTGAGAGATGACGTGGTCGTCAGCAATTTCAATCTCAAGACCAAGGTCAAGGAAGCCCTGTGCACGCTTCGCCAGATCTTGGACTACCCTGAAATGCATCCCAATCGGCGCGTGCGCAAACTCGCCCTCGACGATACCGTCGCATTCATCCGCGAGCGGTGCCCGGCGGCGGTCGGCCTCCGCAGCGAACGTGAAGTGCTGGAGCACGCTCTGAGGGGGATCGGCGGGAACGGGCACATCCTCGAGTTCGGCGTGTATCGAGGCGGCAGCATCCGGCACATTGCAAAGACCGTGCCGAACCGCACGATCGACGGCTTCGACAGCTTCGACGGGTTGCCCGAAGATTGGACCGGCGTCAACGTCCCCAAGGGTACGTTTTCGCGTCTCGGCGCGACCCCGCGCGTGAGCCCGTGGGTTCGGCTCCACCGCGGCTGGTTCAAGGACACGCTGCCGGCCTGGCTGCGGCAGCATCCGGGACCCGCCGACTTCATCCACATCGATTCGGATCTCTACTCCTCGGCGAAGACCGTGCTGACTCTGCTGGCAGACCGCATCCTGCCCGGAACCGTCATCGTCTTCGATGAGTACTTCAACTATCCCAATTGGCAAGCGCACGAGCACAAAGCCTTTGAGGAGTTCCTGGCGGAAACCGGCGCCACCGTCGACTATCTTTGCTACGGGAGCGAACAGCTCGCCGTGCGCATTTCGACCCGCCCCTAGCTAGGGCGCGATGCGCGTTCCGGACGATTGGCACGTTACGTTCTTCAGCGGCCTCGCCATGGACATGTGGGCCGCCGGGTTCAGCGTGGAGGAATCCGCGCTCGACGTCGATTTCCTCGTCGAAGAACTCGGCCTTGCGCCCGGCGCGCACGTCTTGGATGCGGCGTGCGGCAACGGCCGGCACGTGCGCGAGTTCGCCGCACGCGGGATCCGCGTTACCGGCATCGACGTCGCGCCGGGCTTCGTCGAACCGCTCGCACGCGAGTTTGCGCGCTCGGCCCTCGTGACCGTCGTGCAGGGCGATCTGCGAGATGCTCCGCTCGGCGGCCCGTACGACGCCGCCGTCTGGTGGGGAAACGGCTTCGGCTATCTGGCCCGTTCCGACGAAGCCGCCGTGCTGCGCCGCATCGGGGCCGCGCTGCGGCCCGGCGCGCGTTTCGCCTTACAGACGGCACTCGTCGCCGAGGCCGCGCTTCCCAATTTCGCCGAACGGCACTGGGAGCGCGCCGGCGGGATCGATGTGCTGATGGACTGCGCGTACGTTTCGGCCGAAAGCCGTATCGATGCCACTTACACGTACCGGACGGCCGAGCGCAGCGAGACGCGAAACCTCTCGCTCTTCGTCTACACGCTCGCCGAGCTCGGGACGCTCCTCGGCGCCGCCGGCATGCACGTCGGCGCCGTGCTGGGTTCCATCGACGGCACGCCCTTCGAACTCGGAGATCGCGAGGCGATCCTCCTCGCCGAGAAGACACGCTGATGCCAGCCGCCGCCGCGTGACCGGCGTCTCGCCGGCCCCGCGAGCACGCCCCGCATGACCGGCATGCCGCGGCTCTATCGAACCAGGAGCCCGGTCCGCGACCGCGCCGCCCTCCTGCTGTTCGCCGTCTGGCTCTGCATAGCGCTGTTCCTGGCGGCGCACCACGCGTTCTGGCGCGACGAAGTGCGAGCGCTGACGCTCGCCCTGCGAGGCGAAAACGTCCTGGCGATGCTCCGCGGCATTCACGGCGAGGGCCACCCCGCCGTTTGGTACCTTCTCTTGAGAGGGGCTCACGCTGCGGTGCCGAGACCCGAAGTCCTCGAGGGCGTCTCGCTGGCGACGGCGTTCGCGGCGCTGCTCCTCTTCGTGCTGCGCTCGCCGTTCGGGGCGCTGCTCGTCGCGTTGGTCCTTTTCAGCCGCTTCGGCCTCTTCGAGTATTCCGTCATGGCGCGGAACTACGGCATCAGCATGCTGCTCCTGTTCGCCCTGGCTGCCTGCTACGCGCGCAACCGCAACGGCGGCCTCCTCCTCGGCAGCCTGCTCTTTTTGCTGACGAATTGCAACGTGCACTCCGTCTTGCTCGCGGGCGCATTCCTGCTGTTCTGGTTCCTCGACGTCGCAACGAGCGAGCCCGGCCCGGCTCGGTCGAAAGCGTGGGGCACCTTCGCCGTCAATGCAGGCATGGCGGCGGCCGGCGCTGCGATCTGCTTGCTCACGCTCTATCCCGCCGCGAACGACGACGGCTGGCCCCAACGGCCCCCGGACGGGCCCCTCACGATGCTGCTCACGGGCCTCTTCGTCCCGGCGCATCACTTGAGCCACCTGTTACCGGTCTCGTGGCCGCACACGGCGCTCGTTCAGGGCCTCGCGTCGCTCGTCATGTTCGGGAGCACTCTTGGCCTAGCCCGGCGACCTGCGGCCCTCGCAGCGTCGCTTACGGCCCTGATCGGGCTCTCTCTCTTCTTCGCTCTCGTATATCCGGGCAGCTACCGGCACGAGGCGCTGTGGCTCGTGTTCCTCCTGAGCATGTATTGGATCGTAGGGAGCGGCGAGGCTGCAAGCCGATCCGCCGCCGGGATTGCCGCGATACCGCGCGCGCACCCGATCGCCGCCGCCGGATCGCTGCTCTTCGGCCTGCTCCTAGCGCTGCAGTTCCCCGGCGGTCTCGAGGCGGTTGCGAACGCGAGCAACGGCATCCCTCAGAGCCGCAGCCGCGACTTCGGCACGCTCGTCGCAGCGCACCCCGAGTTGCACGATGCCGTCATCATCGCAGACCCGGACTATCTCGTGGAGCCGCTGCCCTATTACCTTCCGAACCACACGTACCTCATGCGCCTGCAGCGCTTCGGAGACGTCGTGACGTTCACGAAGAACGCTCGGCTGAGCCTCAGCCTCGACGACGTCCTCGCCGACGCGCGCCGCCTGCACCTTCGGACGCGCGAGCCGGTCATCATCCTGCTGCAACAGCGGCTGGATCCCTCGCTGCCGGCCCAGCACTATCGCGAGGGCTACGACTGGGAGTTCGTTGCTACGCCGCGGCAAGTGCGCACGTTCCTAGCGGCCACGAGCCTCATCCGCAGCTTCGCCCCCGCCGTCAGCGACGAGAGCTACGACGTCTATCTCTTCCCGCGCTCGTAAGCGCCGGCCATCCGGCCCGCACGTCTGCGTCGAGCGGGCTACTTCCCCGCACGCCGGCTTCGCCAGATGCGCTTCCACGTCCACCACGCGCTCTCGAGCGGCCGCATGGTGCTCTGGCCGATGCGCTCCTTATACGGAATCCCCACCGACGTCACCCTATAACCCTGCGCCACGGGCCGCAGCAGCAGTTCGACCGGCAATGCGGCGCCGACGCCCTCGAACTCGAGTTCGTCTATCATCTTCTTGCTGTACGCCCGCATGCCGCTATGAAGGTCCGTGAAGCGTCGCGCGAAGAGCACCGAGGCAAACAGCGCGAACCCGGCATTCGCGACGAAGTTCAACCACGGCATCGCCGCAGGCTTCTTCACGAGCCGGCTGCCGTCGACGAGATCCCAGCCGCCGTTCAGTACCATCTCCGCCATGGGCCGGATCGACGAAACCGGGTAGGTATCGTCGCAGTCGAGCGTCACGACGACGTCCCCGGCGCTCGAGCGAAGCGCCGTCTCCATCGCGGGGCCGTAACCGCGCGGGGGAAACTGCCTGATCACCCTCGCGCCGAGCTCTTGAGCGATCTGCGCCGTGGCATCCGCGCTGCTATCGACGACGAGAATCTCCGCCTCCGGAGCCGCCGCTCGAATGTCGGCGATCACCTTGCCGACCGCGGCCTCCTCGTTGCGCGTGATCATCGCCACCGTAATCCTAGGCGCATCCACGTCGCGCACCGTCTCCCCGAGACTCACGGCGCAGCGGCTTCGCCGTCGAGCGCGAGCGCCACTTCCGAACCTCGCCGCACGGCTTCGTCCATGTTGATGTACTCGAATTCCGCATTTCTGCCGACGCTCGCGATTCCGAGACTCTTCACGTATGCGAGCGCCGGCGCAAGGTTCGCGGAATAGTCGAACGTTCTCACGACGTAGGCGTGCTTCGTGCGGTGGACCGCGCGAAACGCGACTCGCTCCCGCTCGATCAGTTTCATGCTCTCGAGGCCAGCCACGACTTCCTCGATCAGACGCGCGTCCGTCATCTCGTGGAATCCGTCGCCCGGATTCGTCGTGATCTCGGCCGCTACGGCGAAGTGATCGGGAGGGGCGCCTTCATCCGTGAAGCTCCTCGGAAACGAGAGCCGGTGAAACGGAAGCGACGGGTCCGGGACGTAGAGTGCCGTCAGGTCCGGCCCTGCGCTCCCCTCCACGCCGAGCATCACGAGGCTCAAAGAATTGAATCGCAGGCGTCCGACCGCCGCTCCCACCTCGCCCGGCACGGCAGGCAACGCGGCGATGAGATCTTGGATCGGGATCGTCGAGACCAAGCGGTCGTACCGCTTCACGGACGCGCCGTCGCCCACGTGCCACGCCCCATCTTCTTTCCAGATGCGCGAGACGCGGAACCCCAACGCGATCTCGCGGCAATCGGCAGCGTACGCTTTGGGCAGCGCTTCGATTCCGCCGGTCTTCGGGTATCCGAAATCGAGCTGATGCGCGTATCCCTCGGTCTCGACGCCGACGGCCGATTTGATGACGTCTTCCAGAGGGGGACGCGGAACTCGCCCCTCGACCCAATCGAACGTCATCTGATCGGCGGGGACGTTCCAGATCTTCTCGTTGTACGGGATCATGTATTTTTCGGCGATCCCCTTGCCGAACGTGTGATAGATCCACGCCTTGAAGTTCGTCGGGGGCGGGGCATCGTTGTGGATGTAATGGTAGAGACATTCGAACCGCTCGAGCGGCGGTAGATCGAAGAGGCCGTTCTCAAACGGGTACTTCACGAGCGTGCCCGCATACCAAATCGCATTTCGCCGGCGCCGTCGAGCGAGATTATCGCCGAGCTTCGCGTACATCTCGGCGAGGATCTCCTTGTTCCGCGAAAACATGATGTGCGGCCCGCCGAGATCGAACGTGTAGCCGTCACGAACGAGGCTTCTGCAATTCCCGCCCACGGCGCGATCGAGCTCCAGCACTTCGCAAGAATGCCGCTTGCATTTCGCTGCGACCACAAGGCCGACGAGGCCGCCGCCCAGGATGCCGATTCTCATGAACGCAGATCCCAGCGCCGGCGAAGCTGCCGAAACGATGCGGTGATGCCCCGCCCGAACGTGAGGTAGCGATGCAGGATGAAGCCAAGCGGTAGGTTGACGCCCACCGCCAGTATCTTAGCGACGACGGGCGCGAGGTGCCACCCCCGCACGCCGAGTTCGACGATTCCCATCGTCGTCAGAACGAGGACTACGCCGACCGCAACGTACGTCCTCGCTTGTTCCGGAGCCGTGCGGCCGAAGCTCCTGAAGTTCAGCTGCCGATTCAACGCGAAGTTCGTCGTCGCACCGGCCGTAAAGGCGATCGCAACCGCGACGGGGCGCCATAGGCCGGCGTTCAGCAGCAGCGCAAATCCGCCGACGTCGACGCAGAAGGCGCACGCGCTGAAGGCGAAATACCGGATCAAGAGGGACCGCGTGCGGCCGCCGGCGTGCCACCGTTGCGCGTTCGTCATCGCAGCACCGAGGCTCGCAAGAACTCGGCCGTATCCGCGTACCCTTCCGGCGAGCCCATCTCGTAGAACCGTTGCGTCACTTCGAAGGCATGGAGCGCACGCCGGGCAATGAGACGCTGGAGCACCTCGGCGAGATCCGTCGGAACGCCGTCCCGGACGGCGGCAAAGGCACGGGCCCGGAATATCTCCACGCCGTAGTCGATGTGCTCGAAGCGCGCGTCGGCGGCGGTCTTGTCGTAGCGCTCGATCGCTCCGTCACGAAAGAGCACGTTGCTCGCGCCGAACTCGCCGCGGTTCCGGTACACCGACATCAAGCCCTCGGCGCCGCTGCGCTCGAAAGCATCGCACATGGCGGCGTAGTCGCAGTCGAGATACGAATCGCCGTACAGCGCGAAGAAGCTCTCGCCTAGGAGCGGAAGGGCGCGCTTGAGCGCCCCGGCGGTGCCCGCCCGCACCGGGCCGTCGTGCGAATAGCACAGGTGCAAGCCGAAGCGGCTCCCGTCGCCCACCGCCTCTTCGATCGTCTCGCCGAGATACCCGACGCACAGCACGACCTTGGAGAAGCCCTTTCGTTCGAGCAGCCGTAAGAGATGGTACAGGAAGGGCTCGCCGCCGACCGGGATCATCGCCTTCGGGAGCGTTTCCGTCGCCGGCCGCATCCGCGTTCCGAGGCCCCCGCACAATACCGCTACCGGGTACACAGCCGCGCCCTCTCCATCACGCGCTTCCCCGTTCGTGCTCGGCGATCAGCGCGCGCACCGAATCCTCGATCGCTTCCAGCGCCGTCCGTTTGGCGTTCCAGCCCAGGCGCTTTATCTTGGAGGCGTCGAGCCGGATGATGGGGACGTCCCCTTTCCAGCCTCGGTCGCCCCCCGTGTATTCCAGGCGAACGGCTGCGGGCTCCAAGCCCAACTCGCGAATCGCGACCTCGGCGATCTTCGTCACGGTCACGAAATCGTCCGTCGCCACGTTGTACGCGTCGAACGGCACCTCACCGCCGGCCTCCGCCACCAGCAGAACCGCATCGAGCACGTCGTCGACGTGCACGTACGACTTGCACTGCGTGCCGTCGCCTAGGATGCGCAGGCGTGACGCATCCCCTCTCAGCCGGCGGACGAAATCGTAGCCGACCCCGTGCGTCTGCCGAGGCCCGACGACGTTGGCAAACCGGAACGCCCGCGCAGTGAAGCCGAAGAGGTGCGCGTACGAACACATCAGCGCTTCGCAGGCAAGTTTGCTCGCACCGTACGTCGAGATCGGAAGCGACGGTCCGTGGTCCTCGGCGAAGGTCGCGTTCGGGTCCTCGCCGTAGACCCCGCTCCCCGACGTGTAGAACACGCGCCGCACGCCGTTGAGCCGCACGGCCTCAAGAACGTTATTGACGAGATACGTGCCTTCCCAGAAATCGATGTCGGGCTGGCGCACGGCCTTCGCGATATCGGGATTCGCTGCGAGATGGAACACCGCGTCCGCCTCGCGCATCGCCGCAGTGAGTTCTCCGAGATTCTTCACATCCGCGTCGACGACGCGCAACCGGGGATCGCCCTCGTGACCGGCGAGATGCCCTCGCGTTCCCGACGTGAAATTGTCGAAGACGACGACCCGCTCGACGTCCTCGCTGCCCAGCAGCCGGGAGGTGAGATGCGATCCGATGAATCCGGCTCCGCCCGAAATGAACGGCCGGCGGAACCCGTGTACGCCGTGCGCTAGGGCTCGATCGCCCATCGCTAATCCCCCGCCAGCATCTTCGTACCCTCGAAATCAAATCGAAAGCGCACTTCGCGCAGCCCAAGCTCGCGCATCGTCCGCCGTAAGAGCATCTTGTTCGCAGCGTAGAACATCAAGAACCCGCCGCCGCCGGCACCGATCAGTTTTCCCCCGAGCGCCCCGTTCTCGAGGCCCGCCGAATACCATCGATCGATCTCGGGGTTGCTCATTCCCCGGCTGCGCAGCTTCTTGTGTTGCCAGTGAACGTCCATGAGGCGCCCCAATTCGTCGACGTTGCCCCGCTCCAGCGCCTCCTTGCTCTTCCACCCAAGCTCCTTGACGAAGGTCAGGTTCGCAAGCATCGCCTCGTCGTTGTGCCGGCTCTTCTCGTCTTGCTCCTTCAGGATCGCCGAAGCCGAACGCGAGTATCCGGTGAAGAACAGCAAGAGGTTATCTTCGAGATTGAAAAGGGTCTCGTCCGAAATCCGTAGCGGATACGCACGGACGGGCCCTCCGGCACCGAATTCGAAGCACGTTATCCCTCCGTACGCGGCGATGTATTGGTCCTGCTTTCCGATCGACTCGCGTAGGACGTCCAGCTCGATGTGGCATGCCTCTTCCGCCAGCTCGTGCGGGTGGATCAATGTCTTCTGACAATAGTGGAGCGCCTTCAAGAGCGCCGTGGTGAAGCTTCCGGAGGACCCGAGGCCGGTTCCGGCGGGGATATCCGCCATGCTCGAGATCTCGAGGTTCTTCGGCCCCCCGACGTAGCGCAGGGATTCGCGAACGATCGGATGCCGGATGTCTTCCAGCTCCGTCGCTTCCTCCATCTGCGAATACTTCACGACGTAGCCGTCCACGAAGCGTCGATGGATGTTGATGTAGACGTATTTGTCGATCGCCGCGGCGATGACGAACCCGCCATGCTCGTTGTAGTACGACGGCAAGTCGGTGCCGCCACCCCCGAGCGAGATCCGGAGAGGGCTCCGTGAGATAATCATGCTAACGCGCTCGATCCACGATGCTAGAGCACGTACCCCGCGGCGCGAGCATCGTCGGCGAACATCCGCACCGTATCGACCGAGTAGGCGTCGAGATCTCTTCCGACGAGCCAAAGCTTCGCCAGGACGTCCTGCGTCGCCGTAATGACGTGGACCCCGCAGTCGCTCGCTTGGAAGATGTTCAAGAGCTCGCGAGGGCTCGCCCAGATGAGTTGGAGATTCGCATTGCCGCTCATGATGCGAAGGCTCTCGCGCATCGTGGGGAGCGGATCGCGCCCGGTATCGGCGATGCGTCCGGCAAAGACGGAGATATACGCCCCCGCCGAACCTTCCAGGGCGGCCGTGACCTCGGCCACTTGGCCGACATGCATGAGCGCGGTGACGTTCAATCTCACGCCTTCCGCGGTGAGGTCTCGAACGACTTCGAAAGTGCTGTTTCCGTTCGTGTCGGTGACGGGGATCTTCACGTACACGTTCTCGCCCCAACCGGCAATCTTGAGCGCCTGGCGCCGCATCTCCATGAAATTGTCGGCGAAAACCTCGAACGAGATGGGCCGCTTGCCCACCACCGTGAGGGCCTCCGCCGCGAAGGCTTCGTAATCGGTAACCCCGGCCTTCCGCATGAGCGTCGGATTCGTCGTGAATCCGGCAACGAGCGGATTGCGCGCGAACCGCACGATGCTCTCGTGATCCGCGCCGTCTGCGAAGAGCTTCACCTTCAGCTTGGCGAGCGAAGGAGTATGGGCGAGTTGCGCGAGTGCGATCATGGTGCCCTCCGTGCGTCGCGCAGAATCCAACGGGCCGCTTCCAAGGGAGATCGAACCCGCGCCGAAGGCGCGCCCGCCGGGCTTCGCTCCGCCCAACCCCGGTCGACGAGAACCGTGCGGCAGCCCGCAGCGGTGCCGGCGTCGATGTCGCGCCAGCGGTCGCCCACGAGATAGCTATCTTCCAGTCTCAACGACCAGCGCGCCGCGGCTTCGAGGAGCATGCCCGGCAGAGGCTTGCGGCAAGCGCACTCGTCGGAATCGTCATGGAAGCACGCCATCAGATCGTCGATCCGCAGTTCCGAGGCCACGTAGTTGTTGATGGCGTCGGCGGTCCGCCGATCCATGACGCCGCGAGCCACATCCGGCTGGTTGGTCACGCAGATCGTCACGAACCCGGCCCGCTGCAAGGACGAAACGGCCAGGCGAGCTCCGTCGATCAGCCGCACTTCGTCGAGCTTCATCGGCGGGAACGGCTTGCGGTCCCGCTCGACGACTTCGTTGAGGATGCCGTCGCGATCCAGAAAGACGCCGCGCTGCGAACGCATCTCAGGCCCGTGCGCTCGCGGCGGACGCGACCGATTCCCACTTAGTCGCCGCAACCTTGACGGCGGGATGCGTCACGAGCAAATGCCACACGACAGCCTGAAAGGCTTCGGCGTGAGGCGTTACGTGAGCGGCGTTCACCGTTGGGATCAGGACGAACGCATCGGCGACCTTCGCGGTGTAGCCGCCGTCGCGCCCCACGATCCCGAGGATCGTGCAACCGGTCTCTCGACCGTATTGCAAAGCACGCGTGAGGTTCGGGCTGACGTTGCGTTCGACGTCGCCCCCGCCGACCGAGAACACGAGGAGCGCGTCGCGAGCCGAAAGCCGGCTCACTTCGAGCCACGAGCTGAAGATCGTCTCCCAGCCCTCGTCATTGGTGCGGGCCGTGAGTTCGGAGACGTTGTCGGTCGGCGCGTACGCCTCGAAGCCGGCTAGCTTTCGGAAGTCGTTCACTGCATGACTCGCGTTTGCCGCGCTGCCGCCGACGCCGAGCACGAACAGACGGCCGCCGCGTTTGCGAACGTCGGCCAGCGCTTGCGCCACGCGTTCCACGGCCTCGACGTCGATGCGGTCGAGCACGTCGCGCGCTTCGTCCAAGAACTGTCTCGCGAATGGCATTTAGCGCACACAGCCTCGCGAGAGCAGCCGCCGCGCAAGAAAGGATGCGAGTTCAGCTACGAACCGTGGCGGGATACTCACGCGAATGCGGCCTTTCACGAAACGGGCAAGACGAGTACGCGACGTGCGTAGTGATGTAGCTCTCTCTTGCTATCGGCAAATCGAAGCGGGCGCTGAACGGAGAGTCGCTCGCCCCCCACGAGCAAGCCTCGGGCGCCGTCCCTTGGAGGACGTTGCGGTTTACGAGATCCGCAGGCCGGCGTCGCGCCGGCGCAGCACGCTTCAGGCCGCCGGCAGCTGGATCGAGAGGAAGCGCTCGCAGCCGGCGTAGTCTTCGCCGACTTCGATGTAGGCCTCGGGGCACGCAGCTTCGACGAGCGCGGATAACGGATCGAGCGTCGCGGGGGCAGCTTCGAACCAGAGGCTCGCGCGCGGCGCAGCGAGGCGCGGGAGCTGCGTGAGGAGCCGGCGGTACAGGTCGAGCCCGTCCGCCCCGCCGTCGAGCGCTAGGAGCGGTTCGAACCCGACCGGATCCGGCTGCCGGGGAACGGCCGCGGACGGAACGTACGGCAGGTTCGCGATGACGCAATCGAACGGCCCGAACTCGACGAGCGGTTCGCCGAGGTCGCCGCGGACGAACGTGACGCGCTCCGCGACGCCGTGCGTGCCCGCGTTTCTGCGCGCCACCCAAAGCGCGTCCTCCGAGACATCGGCCGCGAAGACGCGCGCCCGCTCGCACTCGGCGGCAAGCGTGACGGCGAGCGCGCCGCTCCCCGTCCCGATATCACAGATGCGGACTTCCCGCGCCCCTTCGGCGAGGCGCGCGCGCACGTCGTCGAGCGCGGCTTCGATCAAGTGCTCGCTCTCCGGGCGCGGCACGAGCACGTGCTCGTCGACGTAGAATTCGCGCCCGAAGAAGCCGGCCTTGTGCGTGAGGTACGCGACCGGGACGCCGCGCATCCGCTCGCCGATCAGCACGCCGAAGATCTCGGAGAGGTTGCGGTCCAGCTCCTCGTTTCCGTGCGCGAGAAGCCAAGCGCGGTCGGCCTGCAGCACCTCGCCGAGCAGGATCTGCGCGTCGGCCAGGGCTTCGGCCCGCACGTTCGCCGGCGTCGCTTGCGACGTGCGCAGGCGCAGGATCGCGGTTGCGAGCGCCTGCGCGATCGTCATGCGGCGCTCGTCTCGCCGGCCAGCAAGCGCATCTTCTCGTCCGCTTGCAGGCGCGCGACGAGCTTTCCGAGATCGCCGTTGAGGATCGCCCCGATGTTCTGGAAGTTCTCGTTGATGCGGTGGTCCGTGATCCGGTCCTGCGGGAAGTTATAGGTTCGGATCTTCTCCGAACGGTCGCCCGTCCCGACCTGGCTCTTGCGCAACGACCCGACGGCTTCGGCGGCTTCGCGCTGCGCCCGGTCGAGCAGAACGCTGCGCAGCATCGTCATCGCGCGCTCGCGATTCTGCAACTGCGAGCGCTCCTCGCTGCACGAGACGATCACGCCGCTCGGGACGTGCGTGATGCGAATCGCGCTCTCGGTCTTGTTGACGTGCTGCCCGCCGGCGCCGCTCGATTTGTAGGTGTCGATCTTGAGATCCGACGGGTTGATCTCGATCCCGTCGACTTCTTCGGCTTCCGGCAGGACGGCGACCGTGACGGTGCTCGTGTGAACGCGCCCTTGCGATTCCGTCACCGGAACGCGCTGGACGCGGTGCACGCCGCTTTCGTACTTGAAGAACCGGTACGGCTCCCCGCCCTTGACCGCGAGCACGACTTCCTTGTACCCGCCGGCGTCGCTCTCGCTCTGCGAGACGAGCTCGACCTTCATCTTCAGCGATTCGGCGTAGCGCGCGTACAGGCGCGCGAGCTCGGCCGCGAACAAGCTCGCTTCGTCCCCGCCGGCGCCGGCGCGGATTTCGATGAACACGTCCTTCGTATCGTTCGGGTCGCGCGGGAGCATCAGCTCGGTCAGCTCCGACTCCTGCTCCTTGCGCCGCTCGCGCAGCGCCTTGCCTTCCTCCTCCGCAAGCTCCCGGATCTCGGGGTCCGGGTCCTTGAGCAAGAGCTCGTTCGCGGCTTGCTCGTCCAGCAGCTTGCGATACGCGCGGTACGCCGCGACCGTCGGTTCGATCGAGGCGCGCTCCTTGACGAACGCCGTAAAGCGGACCTGGTCGAAAGCGCCGCTCGCGTGCGCGAGCTCCGCTTCGATTTCATCGAGTCGCTTGGAGAGCGCCGCGAGGCGCTCGAGATTGAACACGGTATGCGAACCTGCAAAAAGGCGAGCCGCGTTCGTGCGGCTCGCCTGGGGGGCGTGACGGCGTAGCTACGCGGAGGCGGAGAGCTCTTCGGCCTTCTTGCGCTTGCGCTCTGCGGCTTCGGCCTTCTTCGCCTCGGCGGCGGCCATGCGCTGGTTGAACTTATCGACGCGGCCTGCCGTGTCGATGAACTTCTGTTGCCCGGTGAACAGCGGGTGGCACGCGGAGCAGATCTCGACGTTGATCTCTTTGAGCGTCGAGCCCGTCGTAAAGATGTTGCCGCACGCGCAATGGACGCGGGCTTGGGAATGCCATTTGGGGTGGATCTTCGGTTTCACAGCCCTTCGATTGTAGCACCGGCCGCAAGGGCCCTCCGCGGAGCCCCCGGCTGCGCTCAGACTCCGACGACCGCGCGGATCAGATTTCGGGCGTACGGGACGCCGATGCCGGTGTCCAGATCGTAGCCGATCCCCGCATTGTACCCGGGAGCGAGCGTCGGAGGCCCGGCCGCGGGGGTGGGGCAGTTGACCGGGTCCGTCGCCCCGGCACCCTGGCAGTAGAGGAGCTGGGAATTGTTCCCGTAGGCCACGTCGTAGAACGTCGAGCGGTAGAGCGCCGCGTTCGCGTATATCCGGTAAAGTAGCGGGTTCGGGTTGCCGAGGCGGTACGGGTGCGCGCTCGGCCCCGTGCCGCAGGCGGCCGTCTGCTTGCACGCCTGTAGGACGAGCGCCCACATCGCCGCCATCTCCGGCGCGGCCACGCTCGTCCCGCCGAGCAGGCCGAACTGCACCCCGCCGAAGCTCTGATCGGCATAGGCCAGCACGGCGACTCCGGTCGCCGGATCGGCCTCGAGTGCGAGGTCGGGGATGTTCCGCTTCGCCCCTTGGATGCCGGCGGCACCTTGCTGGTATGCCGGGAGCGGGAAGTAGGCGGAGACCCCACCGCCGCTTCCGCCGTAGCCGGCATTCGTCTGCAGCCCCCAGGCGGTGAGCGGGCCGAGGAGCGCCCCCGCGCCGTCGAGCGGCGCCGTGACGCCGCCGACCGCGACCACGTTCGGATCCGTCGCCGGGTAGCTCACGCACAGCGTATTCGCGAGTGCGGGGATGCCGCGCTGGCATTCGTTCGCGCCCACATCCCCGGATGAGGCGAAGACCGCGATCCCCTCCGCCGCCAGCGCCTGGAAGATCAGCGGGTCCAGTCCCCCGCCGTTCGAATCGAACGGGTAGGGCGGGCTGTTCCCAACGGGGCCGGCGTTCCCCGGCTCGGCTCCGCCGTAGCTGAGGCTGAGGACGTCGGCCGAGTTCGCGTCGACCGCAGTCTGCAGTTCCTGGTCCGCCTCGGCGAGGCCCTGATAGGCGCGCCCCGTCCCCGGCGCGCACGTCCGCCCTATCGCGCCGGCGCACCCGTCGTTGGGGTTGTAGGCGAGGAAGAACTGCACTTTCGAATCCCGCGCGAGCGAGGCGACCTGCTCCGTGTCCAGCTGCGCTTCGAAATCCTCGGGGTTGCACGTCGACGTCGGGGATTGGGAGGCCGGATAGTTCGGGTCGCTGCTCGCGCTGCATTGCGCGGTCACCGGCGGCGGCGTCGTGAACCCGGCCGCGCTGTTCACGACCGGGTCGGCGGAGGTCGTCGAGACGATCGAGACGCCGCTCGTTCCGCCGACGCGGAACAGCGCTTTGTACGCCTCCGCGTCACCGGTCCGGCCGCCGCCCTGCACCTGAACGGGGCCCGTCCCTATGATCCCCACCGTGATCCCGGCTCCTGTGTATCCCGCGTTGTAGGCCCCGGTGTAATCGAAGGCGGCGGCGATCTGCTGCGGGGCGTACCCCGTCGTGCGCCCGTTCGTGAGGCCGCCCGAGACCCTCACGAAGGAATGATGGAGGCGCGCGGGGCGCTTGACGATATCGACGGAACCGACGATGGGCACGCCGGCGGCGATCTGCGGGCGCGTCGCCGGCGCGACGAACGTCTCGCTGCCGTTCCTATAGAGGCCGAACGTCGTCCCGAACGCGCTCTCGAGCTGCGCCTGCGTCCCCGTCACGTGCAGCACCATCCGCTGCCGGTAGATGCCGACCTGGAGGCCCTGTTTGCGCAGGTACGTAGCGGCCGCGATGTAGTCGCTCTTCGAAGCCAGGAAGCGGTCTGCGATCTCGTCCGGTTCGAGGAAATGCCGGTAGAGCGGAGAGTGCGGGTCGCCGACGGCGGCCGCGTAGGTTGCGAGCCCCGCCGGGTCTTTCCAGCGCACTGCGACCTCGAACGCGAGATGTCCGAAGCTCGCGGGCCCCAAGTATTGCGAACTCTGGACGAACGCCGCGTCGTAGCCGAAGCTTCCGCTCGCGGGGAGCGTGGCGCCGGGTTGCGGCAGGGCGGAACCGCCGCCGTGCCCGCCGCAACTCGCGGCGCCGAATGCGAGCAACAGCGCGCAGGCGAGGCTGCGGAACCCGTGCGTGCGTTTCACCGTATCGTCCCCCAAACGGCCCGATGGAATGCGCGGAACGCCTGCGCGTGGCGCCGGATCCGTTCGCGCTCCAACGCGAGCCGCGCCGAGGTCAGCGCGGGCAGGAAACCGGAGGCGGCGGAGAGCCCGAGGCTCTGCGCCGTCCGCGACGTCGCGGCGGTCACGGCCGCCGATTGCAGCGTCAGCGTTTCGGTGAGCGTATCGGTCTGCAACGGCGTTCCCGACGTCGCGAACGTCTTGACGCTCTGTCCGCTGAAGTCGTAGTAGTGCGTCAGGATGTCGCTGATTTGCATGCAGACGACGCCGAGCCCGGCGGCCGTGTAGGATGTCGTCACCTGCGTCTCGGTTTCGCCGAAGACGATGTCGATGCGCGTGATCGATTGCACGAGCTGATTCGTCGCCCGCCCGCCCAGCAGCGCCGCCGGGACGCTGCACGCCGCCGGCGGCGCCGCGGCGCCCGCGTTCACGTACGTCTCCTGCGAGAGCACGGTCGGAATCGTGCCGCCCGGGTACCAGACCGGCTGCACCATGCGCAGCACCGGCGTCGGCGTCGGGAGCGGCACCGCGGAAGGCGAGGGTGCGGGCGTCGCGCCGTAGCTGTAGGCGATGGAAACCGGGATGTACGTTCCGTTCGCATCCGTGACCGGCTGCGCGACCGAGAGCACCGTGTTCGGGGGCGCAACGCCGTTCCCGTAACTCGTCCCGGCGATCACGAACGGGTTCGAGTAGCTCCCCGTCCCGTTCGCATTCTGGACGGCCTCCGAGGTGGTGCCGTCCGCGAATTGCGCATCCTCGATGTAGGTGCCGTCCGGGTTGACGGAGCGCGACGTGATCTGCCCGTCGGGGTCGGTCTCGGTCGTCACGAGCGCGGCGTTGTTCGCGGCGTTTCCGATGCGACCCGTAGCCTCCGGCAAGACGTCGAGGAGGCCGTTCCCCGGCCCGTAGACTGCCTGGTAGGTGACGCCGTCCGAACTCTTCGTGACCGAACCGACGATCGACACGGCCGTCGACCCGCCGACGGTCGCGTATGCGTGGTATTCGTCGGTCACGAGCGTCGTCGTCTTGACCGGCGCGACGTCGGTCTCGACGATCTTGAAATCGAACAGGTTCGTGCGGGCCTGGAAGGTCGCCCCCGAACTGACCGTGACCTGTTGCGAGACGGTCGACGTCGTCGTGACCGTGTTCGGCGGATTCGGCGAGGGGAGCGGCGTGACGGTTTGCGGCGGGCGCACGTATTGCAGCGTCATCGCGCCGGCGTAGGCGAACGCGTCGCCATCCGCGGCCGGCCGGGACCCGGTGAAGCCGGGGCTCGGGGTCGGGCCGGTCGGCGCGGCGGTCGGCGGCGTCCCGCCGCCCCCTCCTCCGCCGCCGCAGCCCGCCGAACCCACGCCGAAAGCGAGCAGTGCGAACAATCCGAACGCAGCGCGAATCTTCACGCGGTGCGGCGTTGACTGTACGGCGCGCCGATTCCTCGCCCACGCGGTGAGCTTGGCTTTTCGCGTGGCCCGCGTCCGGGGCGGGGCAGGTTCCTCCGCGGGGACGCCCGCGGTTTCGCATCCATGCGAAACCGCTACTAGTTCACTTGCCCGCTCCCGCCATCGTGGCTCCGCGGGCAAGCTGCACTCCCCGCAGAGAAACCTGCCCCACCCCGGACGCTACCTGCATTCCTCGGCCACGCGAAAGCATGAGGCGCTTTGCCGGAGGGCGAACGCGACGAGTTGGTTTTTTCGAGTTCTCCGCAGTTCTCCGCGATGCGAGGTCCCTTGGTTCACCGTACCCTTCGCCCGGCTGTCGCCCTCGTTGCCCTCGTCGCGCTCGCAACCGCGGGCGCTCCGTTGATCGGGGCCGCGCAGAGCGCACCCCCCGCTCCGACCGCGATGCCGGCCGCGGCGCCGCTCCCGACTCCCGCACCGACGCCTGCCGTGACGCCCGCCCCCGAACCGACGGCCGCACCCACGCCTAGGCGCCGCGGGCACAGCGACGAACCGGTCGATCTGCCCTCCTCCGCACCGACCTCGCCTGCGTTCGCCACGCTCGACGGCACGTGGGAGGTCCAACTCCAGTTCATCGACCACACCGAGTACTCGCACTTCACGCTCAAGCAGAACGGCCAGGCGATCGCCGGAAGCTGGAACGTCGACAAGGCATCCTTTCCGCTCGAAGGCACCTACGACGGCCGCACCTTCAAGTTCTCGGTAAAGCAACCGGCCGAAACCCTGGCGCTGAGCGGCTACGTCGAGACCGCGAGCGACATGGTCGGGATCATCGTGCACGAAAAAGGCCCGAACGGCGTCTTCACCGCCTCGCACCGCATCCCGCAGAAGCCGCTTTTCGGGCGCCGCGCGCCGAACTGACCGCCGGTTCGCTCGGAGGCCGCGCCGCGACCGCGCGAGTGGACGTTCGCGCGAGCGCGGCGAACGCTGCGCTCATGCGAGATCATGAGTTCGGCTTCCGCACGCGTGCGCTGCACGCGGGGACGCCCCCCGATCCAACGACCGGCGCGCGCGCGATGCCGATCCACCTCTCTTCGAGCTTCGTCTTCGATTCAACCGAGCACGCGGCCGAGTTGTTCGCGCTGCGCACGTACGGCAACATCTACAGCCGCATCGGGAATCCGACGGTCGCGGCCTTCGAGGAGCGGATCGCGAGCCTGGAAGGCGGCCTCGGCGCCGTCGCGACCGCGAGCGGCCTCGCGGCGCAACTGACGGCGATCCTCTCGATCGCGCAGGCCGGCGACCATTTCGTCGCCTCGGCGAGCCTGTACGGGGGCACGGTCACGCAATTCACCGTGACGCTCAAGCGGATGGGGATAGCTTGCACGCTCGTCCCCGGCGACGATCTCGCCGACGTGCGCGCCGCGATCCGCCCCGAGACGGTCGCGCTCTACACGGAGACGATCGGGAATCCCGCGGGGAACGTGGCGGATATCGAAGGCTGGGCCGCGCTCGCGCACGAGCACGGCATCCCGCTCATCATCGACAACACGTTCGCGACGCCCGTCCTGTGCCGCCCGATCGAATGGGGCGCCGACATCGTCGTGCAATCGGCGACGAAGTTCCTGAGCGGGCACGGGACCGTCATCGGCGGCGTCCTCGTCGAATCGGGAAAGTTCCCGTGGGACGGCGGCAAGCACCCGCTCCTCGCGACGCCGAGCCCCGGCTACCACGATATGAACTTCGCGGAGACGTTCGGCGAGTACGCATTCCTGATGCGCGCGCGCGTCGAGGTGATGCGCGACGTCGGCGCCTGCCTCTCTCCGATGAACGCGTGGCTCTTACTGCAGGGAGTCGAGACGCTGCCGCTGCGCATGCCCGCGCACGTCGCGAACGCACGCACGATCGCTGCCTTCTTGCAAGAGCGTGAAGAGGTCGCGTGGGTCAACTATGCGGAGTTGCCCGGGCATCCCTCGCGCGCTCGCGCGCAGAAGTATTTGCCGCAGGGCGCGGGTTCGATCTTCACCTTCGGCTTGCGCGGCGGGCGCGCCGCCGGGCGCGCGTTCATCGAAGCGCTCGATCTCTGGAGCCACCTCGCGAACGTCGGCGACGCGAAGAGCCTCGTGATCCATCCTGCCTCGACGACGCACCAGCAACTGAGCGACGAACAACTCGCGGCGTCGGGCGTCACGCCGGAGATGGTCCGCCTCTCCGTCGGCCTCGAAGATGCAGTCGACTTGATCTGGGATCTCGAACGCGGCCTCGCGGCCGCGCGCGCGGCGGGGCGGGTCGAAGCGTGATCCTCACCACCGTTGCCGAACGGCGCGATCTCCTCGCACGCTCGCGGACCGTCGCGATGGTAGGCGCCTCCGCGAATCCGACGCGGCCGAGTTACTTCGTCTTCTCCTACCTGCGCACGCGCGGGCGTTACGACGTCACGCCGATAAACCCGACGCTCGCCCAGATCGACGGCGTGCGCGCGTACCCGACGCTCGCCGCGTACGCCGCCGAACGCGGCGCCCCGGACATCGTCGACGTCTTCCGCAAGCCCGCCGAGGCGCCCGCCGTCGTCCGCGAGGCGATCGCAGCCGGCGCGAAGGCGATCTGGTTCCAATACGGGGTCATCAATGAAGAAGCGATCCGGCTCGCCGACGAAGCCGGGCTCGCCGTCGTCATCGACCGTTGCATCAAGGTCGAAAGCGCGCGCCTGGACGGCGGCCTTTCCATCGGCGGGATGAACAGCGGCCTGATCTTCTCCCGCAGGCGCGGCGCGCCGGCGGCCGAGCGCGGCGCGTGACCGAGGCGTACGAACTCGATCGAACGATCCTCGCGCTGATCGCCGCCTGGGCGCGCGGCGAAGAGGGGTGCGACGACGCGCGCTTCGACGCGCTCGCGCGTTCGATCTGCGCCTACCAGCTCGCGACGAACGCGCCGTACGCGCGTTTCGCCGCGGCGCAGGGGATCACGCCGGAGCGGCTCCCGCGGACCCGCGCCGAGATCCCCGCCGTCCCCGCCTCCGCCTTCAAGGATGCGACGCTCGCGACGTTCGACGTGCGCCGCGCCGAGCTCGAATTCCACACGAGCGGCACGAGCGGCGCCGCGAGCGGCCGCCACTATTTCGAACGCGCCGCGCTTTACGATGCCTCGCTCTCGGCGGCGTTCGACCGCTTCATGCTCGCGGACGGCGCGAAGCTGCGGTATCTGAATCTCGTTCCGAACGCACGCTTCCGCCCGCACTCCTCGCTCGGTTACATGATGGGCTTCGTGAGCGTGCTGCGCGGCGACGGCAAGACGCAATGGTTCCTCAACGACGAGGCTCCGCAGGGCACGTCGCTCGCGCTCGATCTCGCGGGGTTCGCCCGCGCGCTCGAAGGCGCGTGCGCCGAGGGGCTACCCGTCTGCATCGCGACGACCGCGTTTGCGGCCGTCGCCCTCGTCGAGGGCCTCGAGGAACGCGGGCTCGCGTTTGCGGCGCCGGCCGGTTCGCGCATCATGGAGACCGGCGGGTTCAAGGGGCGCTCGCGCGTCGTCGAACGGCGCGAACTCTACGGGCGGCTCTCGGCGCGCCTCGGGATCCCGGAGACCAGCATCGTCGCGGAATACGGCATGACCGAACTCGCCTCGCAGTATTACGACGCGCCGGACTCGCGCGGCCCCGGGCCGCGCGTCAAGATCGCACCGCCGTGGCTGCGCACGCTCGTGGTCGACCACGAGGGGCGCGAGGTCGCGCGCGGCACGGCGGGATTCCTGCGGCACGTCGATCTTGCGAACCGCTCCTCGGTGCTCGCGATCGATACCGAAGATCGCGGGTACGCGCTCGGCCAGGGCATCGTCCTGCTCGGGCGCGACTCCGACGCGCCGTCGCGCGGCTGCTCGCTCGACGCGGAAGATTTGCTTGGCCGTACGCGCTGACCGCGCGCTGCGCGATCTCTCCGCCTCGAGCATCATCGCCGCGATCGCCGCGGCCGCCGGACGTTGGTGCGATCCGGCCTTCCCGCCGCGCGCGGCGCTCGTCCCGCGCATCGCGGAGCGGACGGGGTACGCAGAGCCGGTGGTGCGGTACGCGCTCGACCGGCTGTTCGAGACGCTGACGGCCGACGCTCTCCGCGCCGCGATCGCGGGCGAACTCGGCTCGCTCGCCGCGCTCGACGGATTCGTCCGGCGCCCCGGGCGCCCCGACGGTTTCGCGCGCGGCGTCGAACGCGTCGCGATCGTCTCGAGCGACACGACGATCGGCGTCGCGATCCCGGCCTCGATCTTCGCGCTCTGCGCGAAGGCGCAGGTCGACGTGAAGGATCGCGTCGACGGCCTCGTCGCGGCGTTCGCCGCGACGCTCGCCGGAATCGAGCCCGCGTTCGCGGGCGCGTTTCGCGCGCAGCCTTGGACCTCGCCTGACGATCCCGCCGCCCGCGAGACGCTTGCGGCGGCGGATACCGTGGTCGCGTACGGCGGTGCGGAGGCGCTCGCCGCCATTCGAGCGCGGCTCGACCCCGAAGCGCGCTTCGTCCCGTTCGGCCACCGCACGAGCGTCGGCTACGTTCCCGCCGCGGCACTCGCCGACGTCGCCGGCGCGCGGGACCACGCCGCGGGCGCGGCGCTCGATGCGACCCTCTACGACGGGGAAGGCTGCCTCTCGCTGCACGCGCTGTTCGTCGAGCGCGGCGCGTCCGTCACGCCGCAGGCATACGCCGCGCTCGTCGCCGAGGGCGCCACGGCGCTCGCCGCGCGTTTCCCGCCCTCGCACGCGCCCGAATCCGCCGGCGCGCTCGCCTATCGAAAACGCCTTGCGTTCCGGGAAGCGAACGGGGCGGGGCGCGTGCTGCCGGCCGCGGGCGTCACGATCGCATTCGATCCGCCGCTCGACGAGCCGCCGCCGCTGTTCGCGCGCACGGTGGGGATCTATCCGATCGACGGCCTCCCGGACGTGGCGGCCTATCTCCGAGCGTGGGCCCTTCCGGTCGAAGCGCTCGGTGCGCCGCACGGGATCGCGACGAATGCCGTGCTGGAACTCGCGCGCGAAGCGGGGATCGTGCGCATCGCGCCGCTCGGGCGCTTGCAGGCGCCGCCGCTCGGCGGCGAGCACGGCGGGAGCGGGCGGATTCTCCCCTTCGTGCGTTGGATGTATCGAGAGCGATGAGCATGCTCGAACGGATAGCCACGGAGATCCCCGGCCCCCGCTCGCGCGCGCTCGCCGAGGCGATGCGGCGCACGGAAGCGCGCGGCGTGACGTTCGTTTCGTCGCAATGGCCTATCTTCTGGGAGAGCGCGAACGGCGCGCTCGTCACCGACGTCGACGGCAACCGCTATCTCGATTTCACTTCCGCGTTCGGCGTCGCGGCGGCGGGGCACGGGAATCCGGCCGTCGCGAGCGCGATCGCGCAGCAGGCGCAAACGCTGATGCACGGCATGGGCGACGTGCATCCGAGCAACGTGAAGGTCGCGTTGCTCGAACGCTTGGCCTTGCTCTCGCCCTTTCCCGATGCGAAGACGTTCCTGTGTTCTTCCGGCGCCGAGGCGGTCGAGTTCGCGTTGAAGACCGCGATGCTGCTGACGGAGGCCCCGAACGCGCTCGCATTCGGCGGCGGCTACCACGGGCTCTCCTACGGGACGCTCGAGATCAACGGAAACCCGAAGTTCCGTAAGCCGTTCCTGCAGCAGCTGCGGCAGAAGACGACGTTCGCGCGCTTCCCCGACGCGCGCGAGGGCGCGTCGCTCGAGCGCGCGCTCGATGCGATCCGCCGCGCACTGCGCAAGGACAAGACCATCGGCGCGCTCGTCGTCGAGCCGATCCAGGGGCGCGCGGGGGTGATCGTCCCGCCGGACGGATTCCTCGCCGCGCTGCGCGAGATCACGCGCGATTACGACGTGCTCTTCGTGCTCGACGAGATCTACACGGGGTTCGGCCGGACGGGGCGCATGTTCGCCTGCGAGCACGAGGGTGTGCGGCCCGACATCCTTTGCGTGGGGAAGGCGCTCTCCGGCGGCTTCCCGATCTCGGCCGCGATCGGAAGCGCAGAGGTGATGGATGCATGGGCGCCTTCGCAAGGGGAGGCGCTGCACACCTCGACCTTCCTCGGGAACCCGATGGGCTGCGCCGCGGCGCTGGCAAACATCGCCGAACTCGAGCGTAAACGGCTGCCTGGGCGCGCGGCAGAACTCGGCAAGCTCGTCCGTGCGCGCCTGCTCGAACTCGAACGCTCCGACGCCGTCGTCGACGTGCGCGGGCGCGGCCTCATGTGGGGGATCGAGTTGCGCGACGGCAAGCTCGCAGCCTCGATCGTCGAGCGCGCGCTGCGCTCGGGCCTCATCCTGTTGCAGGCGGGGCTACGCGGCGAAGTGCTCGCGCTTTCGCCTCCGCTTTCGATCGAAAACGAGCAACTCGAGCGCGCGCTCGAACTGATCGTCGCGAAGATCGGGACGAAAATCCCCGTATGAAGACCGTGGAGAAGCAATGAGCGAGAAGAAACTGCGCGTCGGCGTCGTCGGTTCCAGCTTCGGCGGAACCGTGCACGTGCCGTCCTATCGCGCGCAGGGCCGATTCGAAGTGGTGGCGATCGCCTCGCCCACGAGCGCGGCCGAGGTCGCGCGCAAGCGCCGGATCCCGCATGCCTTCGCTTCGGCCGAGGAGATGCTCGCCGCCGTCGAACTCGACGTCGTCTCCGTTGCGACGCCACCGTTCTCGCACCGCCACGACGTTCTCGCGGCGCTCGCACGCGGGAAGCACGTGCTCTGCGAAAAGCCGTTCGCGCTGAACGTCGCCGAGGCCGAGGAGCTCGTCGAGGCGGCGGCGCGGGCGGGGACGGTCTGCGCGCTCGCGCACGAGTTCCGCTACACGCCGGCCCGCATCGCGATCCGCGAGTTGGTCGAGAACGGGCATCTCGGCCCGCTACGCGAGATCGAGGTGACGTTCTTCGCCGGGATGCTGCGCGCATCCGGGACGCGCGCGAATTCGTGGTGGTTCGAGCGCCGGCGCGGCGGCGGCCTGAGCGGGGCGATCCTCTCGCACATGATCGATCTCGCAACGCACCTCGCGGGCCGCCCGCCGCAACGCGCGACCGGCTTCGAGCGCACCGCGAATCCGCTCCGCACCTCGGGCGGGAGCACGTTCTCCAGCGACGTCGCCGACGGCGCGTTCGCGCTGATCGACTACGGTGAGGGCCTGACGGCGCGCGTCAGCGTCGACGGAACGCTCGCCGCCTCCTCGATGACGGCCGCCGTGCACGGCGAACTCCGCTCCGTCGCCTCGACCGGCCCGGACCTCGTCAGCGCGACGACGTTCACGATCGACGAAGACGAAACGGCCGAACTCGAACTACGCCCCATGGCGCACGCGAAGCTCGCCGCAGCGCATCCGAACCTCCCGCAATTCGTGAGCCTGCTCGACGAATTCGCCGCCGCGATCGACGGCAAACCCGCCCGCTATCCCACCTTCGCCGAAGGCCTCGCCACGCAAAGAGTCCTCGCCGCCGTCGGCTACGGCGCATAAGCGCAGATTCTCCGGCCTGTTTGGAAGGCCGAAGGTGTTCGTGCAGGCAGTATTGCCCGCGGCTAGACTTGCTGCGCTACCGGTGCGCTGCGGTCCAGGTGGCGCCATACGAGGTTCAGCGCCGTCGTGACGGCGCGGTGACGCACGTCGGCGCGGGTCCCCGGGAACGTGAGTTTTCGAACGAGCGTCTCATGCGGCGTTGCTAGGCCGAAGTAGACCAGGCCGACGGGCTTCTCCGGAGTGGCGCCGGTCGGGCCGGCGATACCGGTCGTCGCGATCGCGACGTCGGTTCCGAGGCGTTTGCGCGCGCCGCGCGCCATCGCTTCGGCGACTTCGGGGCTCACAGCGCCGTACGTTTCGAGCATCTCCGCGGGGACGTCGAGCAGCGCGCGCTTGACCGCATTGTCGTACGCGACGATTCCGCCGAGGAACACGGCCGACGCGCCCGGGACGCGCACGATCGCATCCGCGAGCCCGCCCCCCGTGATCGACTCCGCGGTGCCGAGCGTGAGGCCGCGCGCCTCGAACTCGCGGACGATCGCGCCTTCGAGCGTGTCGGCGTCGACGCCGAAGATGCCGTCGCCGATCAGTTCGCGCAACTCCGCTTCGACCGGCGCGATCGCGGCGCGCGCGGCGGCTTCGTCGGCGGCTTTCGCCATGATCTTCACGTCGACGCGCCCTTCGTGGGCGAGCATCGCGATTTTCGGGTTTTCGAGCGTGCGGAAGAGCGTTTCGACGCGCCGGTCGAGTTCCGATTCACCGATGCCGACCGTGTGCAGCGTTCGCGTGAAGATCCCGCCGGAGAGTGCGTAACGCGCGCGCAGCCACGGTATCACCTGCTCCGCGAGCATCGGCTTCATCTCCCGCGGGACGCCCGGCATGCACGCGACGAACTTGCCGTCGGCGCGAAGCGCTGCGAAGCCGGGCGCCGTCCCGTGCGGGTTCTCGAAAACGACGGCGCCTCTCGGCAGGAATGCCTGGCGCCGGTTGTTCTCCGTCATCGGCCGCCCGAACGTGCGAAAACGCGCCTCGATCGCGAGCAGCGAGGGCTCGTGCAGCTCGAGCGGCGCTCCGACCACCTGGGCGACCGCTTCCTTCGTAAGATCGTCGACCGTCGGGCCCAGCCCCCCCGTCGTCACGACGCCGTCGGCGCGCGACAGCGAAGCCGCGAGCACCGCCGCGAGTCGCTCCGCGTTATCTCCGACGGAATGCTTGAAGTACACGTCGACCCCGGCATCGGCGAGCGCGCGCGCGACGTGGGGCCCGTTCGTATCGACGAGTTGCCCCAACAGGATCTCCGTGCCGATCGTGACGATCTCTACGCTAGGCATGAGGACGGAGCCCTTCGAGTTCTTCTTCGAACCAATCCGGGTAGCGCACCGCGACGTCCACTTCGAACCCCTCCGCCGAGCGCATCATCGCCGCCCGCCGCGCTTTCGAATCGGCGAGCCGCGCGCGATTGCGCTGGCGCTGCACGCCCAAACACTCGATGAAGCGCGCGAACGTATCGTCGAGCGCGCCCTGCAAGGCCGCGCGCAACACGCCGCCGACCCGCGGCGAGACGCCGCCCGTCGAGATCGCGACCCGCGCGGGCCCGGATTTCACGATCGCTTGCATCGCGACGAAGCCGTACTTCGGCTGATCGATCGCGCACAGCAGGAAGCGGTGCCTGTCGGCCAGCGCCCGCAGGCGCGCGGCGAGCATTTCGTCCTGCGGCGTCGCGATCACGAAGAACGCGTGCGCCACGTCGTCGTCGCGCACCAGGCTCTCGTCCTTGATCCAAAGCACATCGGCGCCCGCCTCGCGCAGCGCGGCGTCCTTCTCGATCGCCTCGCGATCGTTCCCGATCACCACGCAACGCCGCCCGCGCAGGTTCAGGCTGACCGGGAAGAACAGGAACGGCGGTTCGAGGACGTTCTCGGTGCTCATCGTTCGCTCGCGTTCACGCAGGCATCCTCACTACAGCTCAATAATCGACGGGGCGCAGATAGAACTCGTTGATCGCCGTGTTGGAGAGCATCGCCGTCGTCGGGAGGTGCCGCTTCCAATGCGTTCCGTCGACTTTGCGCCGCACGAGCCGCACTTCATCCTCGCGGAAGTTTCGCGCCTTAATCTGCTCGTTCGAATACCCGAGCAAGAGCAACGAGAGGATCGCGTCCGCGCGCGGATAGGTGATCCCGAGATCGCCTTCGTCCGTCTGATTCGCCTCGAGATCGGCGCTCGGCGCTTTGTCGACGATCGGCGCCGGGACGCCGAGTTCGCGCGCGAGCGCCCAGACCTGCGTCTTGTAGAGATCGCCGATCGGATTGAGCGGCGGCGAATCGTCCGCGTGCCACGTGAAATAGCCTAGCAGCCGCTCCGTCTTGTTTCCGGTGCCGATCGGGAGCGCATCCAGCTTCGCCGATTGATCGAACAGCACGATCATGCGCGTGCGCGCCATGATGTTGCCGCGCCGCCGGCCGTCCGCATCCGGCTCGAACTGCAGGTAGCCGTCGACGGCGGCCGTGATCTCGATCGTGCGTTCGCGGCAGCCGAGCACGTCGACGACGAGTTGCGCGTGCGCGAGGCTATCGGGGCTCGAGCTCTTGTACGGCATGCGAATGCACGTCAGGTGATCGGGCCCGAGCGCGCGCGCGCACAGATACGCCGTAACGGCCGAATCGACGCCGCCGGAGAGCCCGACGACGGCGTTGCGAATGCCGCGCCGTTCGATCAACTCGTCGCGCAGGAACGCTTCGAGCCAACGAGCCGTCAGCGCCGCGTCGATCGCGAGCGAGGGGACGCGCGGCGGCGCCGCCTCGATCACCGGAAGCGTCATTGGACTTGGCCGGGCTCCGCCGCTTCGCGACCGGGCTGCGTCGCGGCGCCCGCCGCCCCGTCGAGGAGCGAAGCGCGCCAGTGGGCGAGGTGTGGGAGCAAATCCGAATCGAGCAGCAAGTCCGGCAGCACGGAGGCAAGATCGCCCAAGAGCGGCAGGTTCGCGCGCGCGAGATCGATCTCGGCGAGATCGAGATCCGCCCGCAGGATGCACGCGCCGTTTGCCGGCGCGCTCGCGAGCACGTCGCCGCGCGGCCCGACGACGCACGAAGCGCCCGCCATCCCCTTGCCGCCTTCGAAGCCGGCGAGGCCCGCATAGATCACGTAGACGCCGTGTTCGATCGCGACCGCGCGCAGCAGCTGCTCCCAATGCGCCACGCTCTCCAAGCGCCCGTCGACGCCCGCGAGCCCCCGCCCGGGCGACGCGCTCGGGATCACGATGAAACGCGCGCCTTTGATCGCGGCGAGCGTCGGCATGATCGCATGCCAGGCGTCCTCGCAGATGAGGATCGCCATGCGCCCGAAGCGCGTCTCGAACGCGGTGAGCCGGCGGCCGCGCGAGAGGAAGCGCTCCTCGTCGAAGACGCCGTACGTCGGCAGGAACATCTTCCGATGGACGTGCGCGATCCGCTCGCCGCGCGCGTCGATCTCCAGATACATCGCGGCGTTGTAATACGTCCCGCCGGAGTTCTCGTAGAACCCGAGCACGACGTCGACCGCGCGCGGGTTCGCACCGCAGGCGGCGCGCCAGCGCGCGCCGAGCTCGGCGGCCATCGCTTCGGGGCTGCGGGAGAGATCGTAGACCGCGCCTTCGAGGAAGTAGCCCGTCAGCGCTGCTTCCGGGAGCACGATCAGCTCCGGCACGGCGTCGGCCGCCGCGAGCTGCGCGAAGATCTCGGAGAGTTCGGCAAGATTCCCCGCGAGGTCGCCCTTGCGCGGCTTGCTCTGAACGATCGCGAGCTTCACACCACGGCCGCCGGCGCGCGATGCCGAGCTGCGCGAATCTGCGCGTCGAGTTCTTCGGCCGGATACGTCCAGATCTCGGCGAGCGTCGGATGCAGGTGCGGGATCTTCACGAAATCGTGCACGGTCGCGCGGTACGCCATCGCGACGATCATCTCGTGAATGAGGTCCGAACCCTCAGGCCCCACCACGGCGGCGCCGAGGATGCGGCCGTCGGTCGGTGAGGCCATCATCTTCACGAAGCCTTTGGTCCGATTGATCGCAATCGCCTTCCCGTGGTCGTCGAAGCGGTACGAGGCGGCGAGATACGGCGTCTCGGAACGCTGTAGTTCCTTCTCGGATTCTCCCGCGATCGCGACCTGCGGATCGGTAAACGTCGTGTGCGCCTTCTGCAGCGTGTAGTCGGCCGGCTCGTGCCTGCCGAGCAGAGCGTTGCGGGCCGCGAGTTCGCCCTGGTAGATCGCGACGTGGACGAGCGGGTACGTCCCGAGCACGTCGCCGACGGCGAAGACGTTCGGCGCAGCGGTGCGCAGATCGGGCCCGGCCTCGATCCCCGTCATCGCGTGGAACTTGACGCCGGCCTTTTCGAGATCGAGGTTCATGACGTTCGGCAGGCGGCCGAGCGCATAGAAGATCTCGCCCGCAGCGAGGCTGCGCTCCTCGCCGCCTTGCGAGTAATGGACGATCTTTCGCTCGCCGTCGCGCTCGACGCGGGCGAACCGCGTGCGCGTCTCGATGCGGATCCCTTCGTCCCGGAACGCCGACGTCAGCGCGTCACCGACGTCGTCGTCCTCGCCCGTGAGCAAGTGGCCGCTGCGCAACAGCATCGTCGTCGGGACGCCGAGCCGCGCGAAATACTGTCCCAGCTCGCTCGCGACGTAGCCCCCGCCGAAGACGACGAGGGACTCCGGGAGACGCTCGAGCTCGAGCGCGGCATCGCTATCGACGTACCCGGCCTCCGCGAGCCCCGGGATGACCGGCGGCGCGCTGACGCTCCCGGTCGCAACGATGACGTACTCCCCGCGGACCGTCTCGCCGTCGCCGACGGCGACCTCGTTCGCCGAAAGAAAGCGCGCCGAACCGCGGTAGATCGGGAAGCGCTCGAGCTGCTCGACGCGGTATCCTGCGAAGCCCGCAACCACGCGCCGCTTGCGCTCGACGATCGCCCCGATATCGATGCGCGGGGCGTCCGCGTGCACCCCGAGCGCCGCAGCCTCGCGGACGTAGTGGGCCGCGTCGCCGGAGGCGAGGAGCGTCTTGGAAGGCATGCACCCGCGCAGGATGCAGAGCCCGCCTAGCGGGCCGGCATCGACGATGCCGACGCTCGCGCCGAGTTCGCGCGCGGTCCGGGCGGCTGCATAACCGCCGGAGCCGCCTCCGATGACGAGCAGGTCGTACGAATGGGTCTTCACGCCCTCCAGAACCCCGAGGCCATCCCGGCGGTGGCAGGCCGGGAGCCGCCGATCCCGGCCGGAGCCGCAATTCTAGCGGGGCCCGCGTCGTTCTGCTTGGAACTGAGGTCGGTCGATGTCCGCTCACTACAGTCTCGGGGATGAGACCCCGAGGGCCCAATCACGCGTCGCGACGGCGCTCGCCGCCGCCGGGGCGGGAGCCTTCACCCTCGTCGGAGCGGCTGGTCTTTGCGTCGGTTTCATCGCCTGGTACTTCCTGATCGGGCGCATCCACGGTTCGGAAAGCCTGCACGACGGGCTCCTGTTCGGGTGCGCCGCACTCGGCGCGGCCGGAACGCTGGCAGCTTGGTACGGCTACGGGGCGTACTTCGCGCAGCGCAGCACGATCGATCTGCCGACGGCATTGCGCTGGGATTCGCCCTCTTGGGTGGCGCTCGTGATCGGCGTCGTGGGGATCGTCGCGCCGCTCGGCGGGCTTTCTCCGAGCCGCGCGGTCGGCATCGGGATCGCGCTCTTCGCGCTGATCAAGCTCCTCGTCGCGGCGAAATTCAACTTGACCGTGCGCGACGTGCTCGCCACGTTCGTGACGACGCGCATCCCGATCTTGATGATCGCGGAACTCGCCTCGGTATTGATAGGGCAGCGCCCCGGGCAGCACGTCGCCGCCTCGACGAATCCGCTGCTCGCGGTCTGGGGCCGCTGGGACGCCGTCCATTACCTCGATATAGCCAGGCGCGGCTACTACGGCACCGACATGGCGTTCTTCCCGCTCTATCCGGGCCTTATCAAGCTCTTCAGCGTCTTCATCGGCGACCGCCTCCTCGCGGGGCTGTTCATCTCGAACGTTGCGCTCTTTTTCGGCTGCCTGTTCTTCTACAAGCTCGTCGAGCATCAATACGATCGCACGGTCGCGCACCGCGCCGTGTTCTACGTCTCGATCTTTCCGACGGCGATCTTCTTCTCCGCCGTCTACACGGAATCGCTGTTCTTCGCATTGACCGTCGCCTCGTTCTACTACATTCGCGAACGCAAGTGGCTGACGGCCGGGCTCTTGGGCGGGCTCGCGGCGATGACGCGCGTCGAAGGCGTGCTGCTCTTCGTCCCGTTCGCGATCGAAGCGCTCTTCCCGAACGGCCGCTTCGCGCTGCGCGAGTTCCTCATGCCGTCGCTACGCACGCTGCGCATCGTCGTAGGAGGCGCGCTCATCCCGCTCGGGCTGCTGATCTACATGGGGATCCTCTGGGTCCTGCGTGGCGATCCGCTCTACTTCTCGCACGTGCAAGCGCACTGGGACCGGCACCTCGCGTTCCCGTGGGTTAGCGTGATCCACAGCTTCCAAACGATAGCGAAGGCCCATCTGCCGGTGACGGTTGCGGGGCAGATCATCGAACTCTCGTTCACGGCGCTGATGCTCGGCATCCTCGCCGCGAGCGTCGGCCGCATGCGCTGGTCGTACTGGATCTACATGCTCCTTTCGATCGTCGTCCCGATGTCGACCTCGAGCCTGATGAGCATGCCGCGCTTCGCGCTCGTCCTATTCCCGATGTTCATGATGCTGGCGGTCTGGGGCAGCCGCGCGTCGATCAACAACGCGATCGTCGCGTTCAGCCTGCCCCTGTTGGGGTTGTTCACCGTGCTCTTCGCGGATTGGTATTGGGTGGCTTGAGCGTGGACGCGATCGCACAATTCACGCAGCGCCGAGGCGTACGCCAATTCGTGAAGTTCGGAATCGTCGGCGCCTCGGGGTTCGTCGTCAACATGGTCGTCTTCACGATCATCCAGCACTACACGCCGCCCGGCGTGCGCGCGGCCCGCTTCCCGCTCCTCTCCTCGATCGCGTTCCTGACGGGCGGCGTCACGAACTATTTCCTCAATCGCATCTGGACTTTCCGCGCCAGCGGGAACGCGCTCAAGCAGGGCGTGCAATTCATCACCGTCTCGGTGCTGGCGCTCGTCGTCGGGCTCGCGATCGCGAAGGCGACCGCGCCGTTCATCGGAACGGGGCACCGCGCGCAAGTCGTCGTCACGTTCGCGGGGATGCTCGTGAACTTCTTCATCAACAAGTATTGGACGTTTCGCAACGAGGACTGAGGCGTTTCGGCCCGTGGGAGCTCGGGCTGCTCGCCGTCCTCATCCTCGGGCTCGCCCTGCGCCTGCGCGGCATCCACTCGCCGCTGCTCGACCATCCCGGCTGGCGGCAAGGCGATACCGCCGCGATCGCCCGCAACTTCGCAACGCTCGAATACAACATCTTCCGCCCGCAGGCCGATTATGACGGCCCGCCGCCGAACTACGTCGAGCTGGAGCTGCAGATCGTGCCGTTCCTCGCGGCGACGCTCTACAAGATCTTCGGCGTCCACGAAATCTTCGGCCGCCTGATCTCGATCGGCTTCAGCCTCGGCACGATCGCCGTCCTCGCCTCGTTCGCCCGCTGGCTCTTCAAGAGCCCGGTCGCCGGCCTAGCGGCAGCCCTGCTGTTCGCGACGTATCCCGGCAGCCTCTACTACGGCCGCACGTTCATGCCGGACACGACGATGGTCTTCTTCTTGACGGCCGCGCTCTTCACGACGGCGCGCTACCTCATCGAAGACGACGCCCGCTCCTGGAAGGGCTTCGCGCTCGCAGCGCCCCTGCTGGCGCTGGCGCTGCTCGCAAAACCGGTCGCGATCGTCGCCCTGATCCCCATCGCCGCCGTGATGCTCGCCCGCTCCGGCCCCGCCGCCCTCCTGCGCCCGCAGTACTACGCCCTCTTCGCCGCCGCCTTGATTCCGCTGTGGGTCTACGATCGTTCCGTCGCCTCGATCGCCGAATGGCACTGGGCCAGCGGCATCACGCAACTCCACGTCCTCCCCGCGCTTCGCGCCGCCTTCGCCTCCCCCCACGCCCTCAAAGCGCATCTCAACGACACGTGGACCGTCCTCCAGATGCTCCCCGGAACGATGCTCGGCCCCGCCGCCTGGACGCTCGCCCTCATCTCGCTCATCGTCCCGACGAAATCACGCTCGCAAGCGATCCTGTTCGCCTGGCTCGGCGGAGCGCTCGCGTACGCGTTCGCCGTCGTCACCGTCGAGCGCGTCGACTACTACCTCTACCTGTTTCTCCCGCTGGCGGCACTCTGGAGCGGCGGCGCGCTCGCGCGCGCCGCCGACTTCCTTCCAAAGCGGAACGAACTCCGCTGGCTCGCCGTCGCGGCGGCGATCGGCCTCGCCATCCCGCTCACGATCTCGAACCGCCGCCTGGTCACGCCCTACTATCACTACAACGCCGCCGTCTACCAACGCGCCGTCACCCTCGACCGCACGCTCGACCGCAACGTCCTCGTCGTCGTGGGGCACTACGATCCGTCGGTGCTCTACTACATCAACCGCAAAGGCTGGGAAGAGGACCCGCTCCTGTGGACGCCCGTCGACGAGCGCAGCGCCATCCGCAAAGGCGCGCGTTACTTCATCTCGATCGAGCACAACCGCCTGAAGCGCAACGCGGATCTCTACGCCTGGCTCCAACGTTTCCCGCTCCAAGACCCGAACGCACTCTGGCCCGTCTACGAAACCGACTACGCCAAACAACTCCCCGGAGCCGCCAACCCGCAAACCCCGCGCATCGCACCCCAGCGACCCCGCACTAACACGGCCCCGAATCTTAACGGCCGACGCTCGACGAGATGAGGGCTAGCACGCCGCTCAGGTAGCGGGTGGGGCGGGGCGACGGTCTCCCGCGGGGCGTGCAGCTTTCCGGCGGAGCCACGGAGGGCGAGAGCCGGAAAGTGCACGAGTAGCGATTTCGCATGGATGCGAAATCGCGGGCGTCCCCGCGGGGGACCGTCGCCCCGCCCCACCCGCGGGCAACGCGACACGCCCTTACGGGAGCGGGCAAATGCACGAGTAGCGACTTCGCAAGGATGCGAAATCGCGGGCCCGCGATACGCCCTTACGGGAGCGGGCAAATGCACGAGTAGCGATTTCGCATGGATGCGAAATTGCGGGCCCGCGATACGCCCTTACGGCAGCGGCAACAGCGATCCGCCGGTGCCCGGGGCTTCGACGGAGCGTTCGACGGCGCCGGTCTCGACGAGCCTGCGATAGGCGATGAGCCGGTTCGTATTCCGCGTGACCTCCTCGGCGAGCGAGTACGAATCCCGAATCGCCTGCGTGAGATGCTCGGAATCGTATGAGTAGTCGAACTTCTCGATCCCCGTAACGACCTTCGCATTGAGCTTGTTGAGCCCAACGTACGCCTGCCGAATGGAGGTTCCGGTCGCCTCGTAGGCGGGATAGTTCGAGATGACGATCTCTCGCTTGACTTTCGCCTGCTCGATCTCCGAGCGCAAAGCCGCAAGCCGGACGTTCTGCGGATCGTACCGCGCCGCCGTCGCCAGCGAAGCCAGGGCGTCGTCGAACTTCGAGGCTTGGAACTGCGCGTCCGCAACGCGCAACTCGGCAGTGACGAGCCCCGTGCGCGCGTGCCCGTCCTCGGGGGCGATCCGCAGCGCCAAGCTGTACGCGAGGGCGGCGTCGTCGGCGCGATCGCCCTCGAGCGCGAGGTCGCCTTGATGGTCGCGCGTCGTCGAAATCTGCCGCTCGATCCTTCCGGCGCAGCCGGACGCGCCCGCGAGGACGGCGAGAAGTGCGAGGGACGTGAGGAATCGAGTCACCGGAAGATCTCCACTAGTGCGGATGATAGAACAGCCCTGCGGCGTACGCGATCGCAACGGCCGCGGGGTGCAGGATCGCCTGCGAGCAGAGCGTCCCCACGATCGCCGTCAGGGCGAGATAGAAGACCATCGCTTTCACTTCTTCGAGGGAGCGTTCACCCTTCGCCGCCTGGTCCGTGATATAGGCCGACGTCGGGTCGACGACGAGCGTGAACGTGACGGTCGCGATCCCGTTGATCAGCCCCGAGAGCCCGGTCGCCGTGGTCCGGGCGGCGAGGTTGAGCACGGAAGCATAGTACGCGGCGACGACGCCGATAGCGTAGATCGCGGTCACCAGCACGTTGAAGACCAGGAGCTTGCGCGGAACGGAGTTTGGACTGAAGCGGCGCAAGGTCGCGAGCGAAGGGGGCCGGATCCCCGCGAGGATCGACCAGGCAACGCGCGGATCGGCGAGCCGCGAAAGAGCGGCGAGGACCGAGCCCGTCCGCTCGAACGCGGCGATCCCGCGCAGGAAGAGCGTGATGAACGTGGGGAGGAGCAGCGCGCCGATCACCGTTCCGATGGTCCCGGCCAGGACGATCCAGCGAATCTGCAGCTCGAGCGTCTGCGCAACGGCGGGTGCCACGGCATGCGCGTGGGGAGCGGCGCCGTGCGCCGCCGCATCGGCGAGCGCCCCGAGCGCCGGCGTCAAGAACAGCGATGCCAGCCGGCTCGCCGTCACGAACAAGTTGAAGAGCGAGATCGAGGTCGCGATCCGGCCGGACTGCACGCCGGCCAGGCGCGCCGCGTAGGCGCCGATCTGGATCGCTTGCACGACGGCATTGAGCGCCATCGCGAGCAGGAGCTGCGACGACCAGAAGCTCGACAAAGGATAAAACCGATCTCGCCTACGCTACGGCGGAGTCCGGACGCCAAGAGATCGCCACGTCTTCGACCGGACCGAGGACGCACACGCCGAGCCGCGACGGGGCGAGCAGATCGCGCGCGAGCGCGTCCACCTCGTCCTTCGTCACCGCGTCGACGCCCGCTTCGATTTCCTCCGTCGGTACGCACCGGCCGAACGAGAACTCCGAACGCCCGAGCCGCACCATCCGGCTCGACGTGCTCTCGAGCGAGAGCGTGAGACTCCCCTTGATGTGCTCTTTCGCGAGGCGTATTTCGGCGTCGGTGACGCCGCGCTCCGCCGCCGCATGCACTTCGGAAACGATCACGTCGATGCACTCGTCGACGCTTGCGGGCGAAGTGCCGGCCGAGACGCCGAAGAGTCCGGCGCCTCGATACCCCTGCTGGAAGGAATACACGCTGTACGCGAGGCCGCGCTTCTCGCGCACTTCCTGGAACAAGCGGCTCGACATCCCGCCGCCGAGAATCGTATCGAGGACCGAAAGCGTGTAGCGCCGCTCGTCGCGAACCGAGAGGCCGCCCGTGCCGAGCACGACGTAGGCTTGTTCCGTATCCTTCGTCTTGACGAGCCGTTGCGGCGTCAAGCGCGGCACCTCGGCGCTCGGGGCTTCGCAGCTCCCCTCGAAGCTCGCGAACGCGCCGGCGAACGCCGCTACGATCTGCTCGTGCGCCACGTTCCCGGCGGCGGAGACCACGACGGTGTTCGGCGCGTAATGCTCGCGCATGTGCGCACGCAGATCCTCGCGCGCGAACGACGAAACCGTCTCCGCGTACCCGATCGTCGGCTCTCCGAGATTCGAACCGGTCCACATCATGCGCGTGAAGAGATCGTGGATCATCTCGTCGGGAGAGTCGTCGTACATGCGAATCTCTTCGAGCACGACCTTCTGCTCTTTCGCGAGTTCGGCCGGGTCGAATTCAGAGTGGAGGAACATGTCGGAGAGAACGTCGATCGCGAGCGGAACGTGCTTGTCGATCACCTTCGCGTAGTAGCAGGTCGTCTCTTTATCCGTGAAGGCGTTCATCTGACCGCCGACGCGATCCATCTCTTCCGCGATCTCGCGTGCGGTGCGGCGCTCCGTCCCCTTGAACAGCATGTGCTCCACGAGATGCGAGACGCCGCGCTGCTCGCTCCGCTCGATCGCGGAGCCGACGTCGGCCCAGATGCCGAGCGACGCCGAGCGCACGTGCGGCATCTCCTCGGTGATGATCCGAACGCCGTTCGGAAGGATTGACTTTCGGTACAACGCTAACTCCCGGGTGCCCTGGCGGCCTCTACGCGCCCGGCATGATTCGGGGCATCCTTCCCCGGATCCGGTGCGCGCGCGGCGCGAGACCGATCCTCGAGCTCCGCGCGCCATTCCGGCTGCCAATAGAGGCCTTCGCCCGCCCGCAGGCGGGCCGCATACGTCTTGCGATCGACGCGCCGGACGGTCGCCGAGAAGACCGGGTGGCTCGTCGGAACCGCGAGATCGCCGGAGACGATCGCGCCGGGCGCGACGGGGATGGGGACCGTCGCCCACACGTCGACTTCTTCGACGTCGCCCGCTTCGAACGTCGCCTCGACCAGCTCGATCACTTGCTCGACGAAGCCCGCGGGATCGACCGGCTCGCGCAGCTTGACGCCGGAAAGAACGAGCCCGGCGATCTGATGCGAGCCGACGCCGTCGACGCGAATCTTCAGAATCTGCGCCGGTCCGCGCGTTTCGAGAAGCGACCGGCCGATCTTGATCGCCTCTTCCCTGCGATTTCCGGCGGCGCGCGCGAGCGCGTTCACTTCGACCGTCGAAGGCTGAGCCACCGCGGACGAAACGGGTACGCCCGCCGCCGTCGCGACTGCCAGTACCGCCGCGAGGACGCCGTTACGCATCAATAGCTCTGCGCGAAGTATGCGCGCACTTTCGCCGGTTCTCCGCACGCGACGCAGACGTTGGTCTCTCCGGGTGCGCCTTGCGCCGCTTGCAGCGGCCGGCAATTGCGCGTCGAGGCGCCCGTCGCTTCTTTCACGGCCTCTTCGCACTCGCGACGGTCGCACCACGGAATCTCGACCATCCCGGCACGCGTGCGGCAGAGCTCTTCGAACTCGGCACGGTCGCGCGTGCGGAACGTGTGGTCCTCGAGAAAGTTCTTCGCCTGCGTGTAGAGCGAGAGCTGGATCTCCTCGAGCAGCTTCGGAATCGCCGCGATCGCCTCGCCGAGCGGAAGCGTGACCTTCTGCCCTTCGGCCTTGAACTCGCGATCGCGGCGCACGAGCGTCGCCACGCCGTTGCGCAGATCGCGTTCGCCGAGTTCGATGCGCAGCGGGACGCCGCGCAGTTCCCATTCGTTGAATTTGTTCCCGGCGGACCGGCCTTCGCGATCGTCGAGCTTCACGCGGATCCCCGCCTTCTTCGCCTCGTCGCGCAGGGCGCGCGCGGCCGCGAGCACGTCTGTGCTTTCGCCGCGCACGATCGGCACGATCACGACCTGCGTCGGCGCCATCTTCGGCGGGAGGCGCAAGCCCCGGTCGTCTCCGTGCACCATGATCAAGCCGCCTAGCATCCGCCACGACATGCCCCACGACGTCGTCCAGGCGTGCTGCAGCGTCTGATCTTCGGCGGCGAACTCGATGTTGTAGGCCTTCGAGAAATTCTGCCCCAGATCGTGCGAGGTCCCCGCTTGGAGCGCCCGCCCGTCCGGCATCAGCGCCTCGATCGAATGCGTGTGCAGCGCGCCCGCGAATCGCTCGCTCGCGCTCTTCTCCCCGGTGTACACGGGGACGGCCGCGACGTCCTCGGCGAACTCGCGATAGACTTCGAGCATCTGCGCGACTTCGGCTTCGGCTTCCGCGTGCGTGGCGTGGGCCGTGTGCCCTTCCTGCCACAGGAACTCCAGCGTGCGCAGGAACGGACGCGTCCGCTTCTCCCAGCGCAACACGCTGTTCCACAGGTTGATCAGGATCGGGAGATCGCGGTAGGACTGCACCCACTGCGCGTACAGCACGCCGACCATCACCTCGGAGGTCGGGCGGATTGCCAGCGGCTCCTCGAGTTCTTCTCCCCCGCCGCGCGTCACCCAGGCGACTTCCGGCGCAAAGCCTTCGACGTGCTCCGCCTCCTTCATCAGGAGCGAGCGCGGGATCAGCAGCGGGAAGTACGCGTTCTCGTGGCCGGTCGCTTTGAAGCGGTCGTCGAGCTCCGCCTGGAGCCGCTCCCAAAGCCCGAAACCGTACGGGCGAAGGGCAAGGCAGCCGCGCACCGGAGCCTGCGAAACGAGCTCCGCCTTATAGCAAACTGCCTGGTACCAAGCGGAGAGGTCGGCGTCTTTGGAGGGGATCTCTTTGACGAGCGTTACGGTATCGGACATACAAGCGCAAGCAAGTTCGGACGAAACGGGCGCAATCCCGCCGTTCGAGCTGCTTAGGGGCCGCACGGAGCGCGGCGGGCCGCGGCGAACGCTCGAACCCATATGCCGAAATCGACGCGAATCTATACGCGCACGGGAGACGACGGGACGACCGGCCTCGTCGGGGGGCGGCGCGTCCGCAAGGACGCGCTGCGCATCGAAGCCTACGGAACGGTCGACGAGCTTTCGAGCGCGATCGGGCTCGCCCGCACCGCGCTCGCGATCGAAATCGAGGGTGCGGGCGCGGCGAGGGCGCGCGAGCTCGACGCTTGGCTCGCCTGGGTGCAAGACGTCCTGTTCAATCTGGGCAGCGATCTCGCGACCTTACCGGAGGATCGGACGGAGGGGATGCCGCTCGTGACGACCGAGGATGCGCGCGCGCTCGAGCGCGCGATCGACGGCGCGCAGAGCGACCTTCCGGCGCTTGCGAACTTCATCCACCCCGGCGGTTCGTACCCGGGCGCCTTCCTGCACCAAGCCCGCACGATCGCCCGGCGGGCCGAACGCCTCCTGGTCACGCTCTCCGCGGAGGATCCGCTCGCCCCGGAGGTGCTGCGCTTCGTCAACCGGCTCTCCGACGCGCTCTTCGTCTGGTCGCGCTGGATCAACCAGGCGCTCGAGCGGCCCGAGCACCTTTGGTCTCCGAAGGCGCGCCCGCCCGCCCCCGCCTAGCTGAGCTCGTGGCCCTTCGAGGCCGCGACCCGCTCAGGCAGACGTGCCGACGGCTGCGGGGAGGGGGCGCCCGTCGATACCGGCGAGCGCGTTCTCGATCGCGAGCAACGCCATGCGCTCCCGCGTCCCTCGCGTCGACGTGCCGACGTGCGGGAGCACGATCAGATTCGGCGCGCGCCACAAGGCGTGATCCTGCGGAAGCGGCTCCGGGTCCGTGACGTCGAGCGCGGCGCAGGCGATCGTCCCTTCGTGCAGCGCGCGCGCCAGCGCGTTCGAATCGACGATCCGTCCGCGCGCGACGTTCACGAGGACGGCCGTGCGTTTCATGTGCGCGAACGCCGGCGCATCGAAGCGCCCGAGCGTCTGGGGAGTTTGCGGAGCGGCGATCGCGACGACGTCCGATTCGCGCAGCAACGCGTCGAACGTAACGTAGCGGGCGCCGAGCGACGTCCCCTCCGGGCGCGGCACTCGGTTGTGATAGATCACGTTCATCCCGCTCGCTTTCGCGCGGTGCGCCAACGCGAGCCCGATGCCGCCCATGCCGAAGATGCCGAGCGTCTTCTCGGCGAGATCCTCCGCGAGCGGCATCGCTCCGCGCTCGTTCCACGAACCGTCGCGCGCCCACGCGAGCGCCGCGGGCAACGCGCGCAGCGCGAGCAAGATCAACGCGTAGCCGATGTCCGCCGTCGCGTCGACGACGACGCCCGGAGTGTTCCCGACCGCGATGCGGCGCGCGGCGCACGCCTCGAGATCGATGTGCTCGTAGCCGACCGACGCCGTCGAGACGACGCGCAAATGCGGAGCGCACGCGAGCAACTCTTCGTCGACGACCAGGTTCGACGTGCACAGCAACGCCGTCGCCGCGCCGAGTCGCAGGCGAACCCGCGCCGCGAGCGCCTCCGCCGCGGCGCCGCCCGCACCCGGCGAGCCGTCTTCACCCGAAACGTCGAGATACGGAATGCCCGCGAGCCGGGCGCGCCCCGCGGGAAAAATGTCGACGGCGACCACGATCATAACGACGGCCCTCCTGCTTCCACGTCTTCCGCCCCGCCTTCCCCGGCCCCGTTCGCGCGGAACGAACGCGCGTGCGGGATCGTTTCAAGGGTGCTTTTCCCGAAGGAATGTGCAGCATCATCGGGGGAAAAGCACCCGCTGTCCCGCCCTCTTCTTTACTCTCTGAAAGGTACTGCGCGCATGCTCAAAAAGCTCGCCGTCGCCGGCATCGCTGCCGCAACGCTCACCCTCACGTGTCTACCTACCGTCAGCAGCGCCGCCCCCGATGGTAAGGCTATCTTCGCCGCGCGTTGCTCCGCTTGCCACGGCGCGGCCGGCGCCGGCGTCCCCGGCGCGTTCCCGCCTCTCGCGGGCAACCCACACGTCACCGGTCCGGCCGCCGTGCCGATCAAGACGGTCGTCAAGGGCGCCCAGGGCGCGCTCACGGTCAACGGCAAGACCTATAACGGCGTGATGCAGGCCTGGCGCGGCGCTCCGCCCGCGCTGATGACGAACGCCGAGATCGCGGCCGTCCTCACCTACGTCCGCTCGTCCTTCGGGAACAAGGCCTCGGCCGTAACCGAAGCGCAGGTCGCTGCGGTCAAGTAACCCATCCCCGTCACTTCGAGAAGAGCCCCGGCCGCACGGCCGGGGCTCTTCTCTCTTTCCGGCTCAGCCGGGACGCGCGAGGATCCGTTCGTCTCACTCGAAGCGGAGCGCGTCGATCGGGTTGAGGCCGGCCGCCTTGCGCGCGGGATAATACCCGAAGAACACCCCGACGATCGCCGAGAACGCGATCGAGATGCCGACCGAGGCCGGCGAGACGATCGCTTGCCATTGGCCGAACGCCGCGACGACGAACGAGCCCGCCGATCCAAGCAACGCGCCGATCAAGCCCCCGACCGTCGAGAGCACGATCGCCTCGACGAGGAATTGCTGGAGAATCGCGCTGCTGCGTGCGCCCACCGCCATGCGCAGGCCGATCTCGCGCGTCCGCTCCGTCACGTTGACGAGCATGATGTTCATGATGCCGATCCCGCCGACGATCAACGAGACCGCCGCAACGCCCGCGAGCAGCATCTGAAGGACGCCCGCCGTCGCGGTCGCCGTATTCGCGATATCCTGCAGGTTGCGCACGGAGAAATCGTCGGGTTGCGGCGGTACGATCCTGTGGCGCTGGCGGAGCAGCGCGGTGATCTGGTCCTGCGCCTCCTGCATCGACATGCCGTCGCGCACGGAGATCATCAGCGTGTTCACGTTCGTCTGCCCCGTCAAGCGCTGCATCGCCGACGTGTACGGAATCAGGACGACGTCGTCTTGATCTTGCCCGAACCCCGTCTGCCCGCGCGCCGAAAGCACGCCGATCACGGTGAACGGAACGTTGCGGATCAGCACGCTTTTTCCCAGCGGATCCACGTCGCCGAATAGGTTTCGCACGACCGTCGCGCCGAGGACGGCGACCTTCGCGACCGCCGTCGTGTCGCTTTGCGAAATGAACGTCCCTTCGCTGAGATCCCAGCTCCGCACGAACGAATACGTCGGTGCGACGCCGGTCACCGTGGTCTGCCAGTTCGTCCCCCCTCCGACGACCTGAGAGCGCGACGAAACCACCGGGGAGACGGCGCCGACCAAGGGGAGCGTCGCGATCGCGAGCCCGTCTTCCGGCGTCATCGTCGAGGCCGCGCCGGCTCCGCTCGCCGCGCCGCCCATCGTGACGTTGCCCGGCATCACGATCAGCAGGTTGCTGCCGAGCCCCTGAATCTGCTTCGCCACGGAGGCCTTCGCTCCGGCCCCGATCGCGACCGTGACGATGACGGCGGCGACGCCGATGATGACGCCCAGCATCGTGAGCAGCGAGCGGGATTTGTTGCGCGCGAGCGCCCGCAGAGCGAGCCCCACGATGCTGCGCAGCGTCATGCGACGCCCGCCGGTGCGGCCGGCCGGTCCGCTTCGATGCGGCCGTCGCGAAACTCGATGAGCCGGTGCGCGAACGAAGCGACGACCGGATCGTGCGTGACGACTAGGATCGAGATGCCGCGCTCGGCGTTGAGGCGCGCCATTAACTCCATGACCTCGCGCGACTTCTTGCTGTCGAGCGCCCCCGTCGGTTCGTCCGCCAGCATCATGCTCGGGTTGTTGACGAGGGCGCGTGCGATCGCGACGCGCTGCTGCTGCCCGCCGGAGAGCTGGTTCGAAAGGTGCCCGCCCCAGTCCCCGAGGCCGACGATCTCGAGCGCGGCGTGCGCGGCCTCGCGCCGCTTCGCCTCCGGAACCCCCGCGTAGACCATCGGCAGCTCGACGTTTTCGAGCGCGCTCGTGCGCGGCAGCAGGTTGTAGGTCTGGAACACGAACCCGAGGCTCTTGCTGCGGATGTCCGCGAGTTCGTCGGAGGAGAGTTGGGCGACGTCCCGGCCGTCGAGGAGGTACCGGCCCGAGGTCGGTCGGTCGAGGCACCCGATCACGTTCATGAACGTGGACTTCCCCGAACCCGAGGGCCCCATCACCGCGACGAACTCGCCCGGGTCGATCGAAACGGTCACGTCGTCGAGCGCGACGACCTGCTGATCGCCCACGACGTACACCTTGCGCAGGTTCTGGACCGCGACGACCGGCGTCATCTGCCGCCGCCGCCCCCGCCGGGGACTCTGACGGTCGCCGGCGTCAAGGCCGACGAGCCCGTGCGCCCCGCGCTCGAGTTCGAACCCGATGCAGACGTGCCGCCCGAGACGACGACGAGATCGCCGGGCGCGAGGCTCGCGCCGGAAGGCTGGACCGCCGCCGAACTCCCGCTGACGAGGGTCACGGTCACCGGGACCGCCCGCACCGAGCCGTCGGCGTTCTCGACGAACAGCCGCGAGCGGCTCCCCGCGACGAGCGCCCCGGCTCCCGAGGAGCCGACGTTGCCCCACGGCGAGCTGCCGGCTGCGCCGGGCACGGCTGTCGCGCTGCCGGCGGGGCTCGACGAGACCTGCGTCCGCGCGGGACGCAAGGCCGCCGGGGGCCGCCAGCTGAGCGCCGAGATCGGAACGACGAGAGCGTCGTCGGCCGTCTTCCCGACGTGGACGGAGGCGTTCGCGGTCATGCCGGGGCGCAGGCGGCCGTCGGTGTTGTCGACGAGGACCGGCGTCGTATACGTCACCACGTTCGAGACGACCGTGCCGTTCTGCCGGACCTGCGAGATCGTGCCGTGGAACGTCTGGCCGGGATAGGCCAGCACGCTGAAATCGACGGCCTGGCCGACTTTGACCGAACCGACGTCCGGCTCGCCGACCGCCAGATCGACCTCCATCTTGCGTAAGTCCTTCGCGATCGTGAACAGCGTCGGCGTCTGGAAGGAGGCGGCGACGGTCTGGCCGACCGAAACGGTCCGCGAGATCACGGTGCCGTCGACCGGGGACTTGATCACGGTGTGATCGAGATCCAATTGCGCCTGCACGACGTGAGCCTCTGCGACGGCGACGGCGGCTTGCGCGGCCGCGGCGCTCGAATTCGAACCCGAGACGGCCGTCACCGAGGCGGCGCTCTGAGCCGTCTGCGAAACGCTCTGTTCGGCGCTCGCGGTTGCCTGGCTGCGAGCGGCCAGCGCTTGCGCGCGCGACTGCTGCGCGGCGGCCTCGGCCGAGCTGAGCGCGGCGTTCGCGGCGATCTGAGCCGAAGTATCGCTATCGACTTGGCTCTGCGAAACGTAGCCTTGCGCGAGCAGCCCGCGGCTGCGAGCGAGCGTCTGGTTCGCGAGCGCGAGGGCGCTCTTCGCCTTCGCGACGTCTGCATCGGCGCTGCGGACCGCCGCATCCGCGACCAGGACGGACTGCTGGGCGGCCGCCTTCGTGGCCTGGGCCGCGCGGGCCGTTGCCAGAGCCGCTTGCGCGCTCGAACCCGAGCCCGCGGCCGCGTCGCCCGCCGCGGCCGCCTGAGCTTGCGCTTGGGCGAGCGAACCCTGTGCCACGGCGAGCGCGGCCTGGAACGGCGTCGGATCGAGCCGCGCCAGAACCTGCCCTGCGCGGACCTTGCTGTTGTAATCGACGTCGAGCGTCGAAATCGTCCCCGAAACTTGCGAGCCGATGTTGATCGTATCTTGCGGGTTCACGGTGCCCGTTGCCGTCGCGTACGCGACGAGGGCTTGACGCTGCACCGGCGCGGTCACGAGCGGCGTCGTGGCGGGCGCTTGAAATCTCAGGAAGAGCAGCACCCCCAGAACCACGAGCAAGACGCTGCCGCCGATGATATAGGCGAGCCGGGGCTCGAAGCGCTTGCTAGGAGGTGAGCCTGGTGGTTGCGGTCCCTTGCCGTTCGTGCTCGGCGTCGCAATGGTCTGTTGCATCGCGCTCATCGTAGCGCTCCCGTGTGTACCGTTTGTGTCGTTCTATCGATCCTTTGTTGCGTCGGCTTCGAGCATGCCGGGCGAAACGACGTCGACGTTCGCGCGCGCGCCGTCGTAGCGGACCTTCGAACCGAAGGCCCGCTCGATGAGCCCCGGCCCGACCATCGTGCGGCCTCGCAGCGAGAACGGCGCGTGCGCGAGCACGATCGCGGCCCCGTTGAGCGTCGCCTCCTTCTCGCCCAGCTTCATGCGTAGAACGGTGCGCCCGCGAACGAGCGCTACCTCGCGCGTCTTCGGATCGAACGATGCCTGCGCCCCGAGCCCGTCGGCGACGGCCCGCAGCGGCACGAACGCGTCGTGAGCGCGCGTGACCGGCGGGACGTCCGTCGCGATCCGGCGGCCGTCGATCATGAGCGTCGCCGGCCGGGCGAAAAACATCCCCGTCGCCGCGAGCGTCGCCGCGACGAGCGTCACCACGACGATCGAAGGGCTAGGGAGCAGCGGCTGCGGCGACCCTTCCGGCGGCGGTTTCATGCGCGTAGCTCGGGTACTCTTCTGCAATGACCTTCTCGATCTCGGCCCGTAGGGCAGTCAACAAGTCGGCCTCCGGAAAGGTTCCAACGAGCGACCCCTTCCGGTAGATGGCGCCTTTGCCCTTACCACCGGCAATGCCCACATCGGCCATTTTTGACTCCCCCGGGCCATTGACGACGCAGCCCATGACGGCTACCTTGACGGGCGCCGTATACTCGCGGGCGATCGCCTCGACGCTCCGTGCGAGCGCCACGACTTGGATCTCCGCCCTTCCGCACGAGGGGCAGGCCGTGATGTCGAATCCCTTTTCGCGCAAGCCGAGCGCCTTGAGGATCCCCCAGCACACCGGGACCTCCTCGACCGGATCGGCGGCGAGCGAAACCCGCATCGTGTCGCCGATGCCCTCCCACAAGAGGATCCCGAGGCCGATCGAGCTCTTGATCGTCCCGTCGCGCGGCAGGCCCGCCTCCGTGATCCCGAGATGCAAGGCGTACGGCGTCTTCCGCTCCGCGAGCCGCTCGTCCATCAGCCGGTAGGCGTACACGGTCGTCGCGACCTCGTGCGCTTTCAGCGAGATGACGATGTCCGTGTGCCCGAGGTCCTCGAGAATCTCGACGTGCCGCAGAGCCGATCTCACCATCGCTTCCGGCGTCAGGCCGTACTTCTGCTCGAGATCGTGCGCGAGCGAGCCCAGGTTCACGCCGATGCGAATCGGCGTCGCCCGTTCCTTCGCGAGTTCGACGACTTCGCGCGTCTTCTTCGGGTCGGTGATGTTCCCGGGATTGAGCCGCAGCTTCGCGACGCCCGCTTCGATCGCGGCCAGCGCCATCCGGTGGTCGAAGTGGATGTCGGCGACGATCGGGACCGGGGAGCGCTTGACGATGTGCGGGAGCCCCGCCGCGTCGCGGACGTCCTGGCAGGTAACGCGAACGATTTCGCAGCCGGCCATCGCGAGCCCGTAGATCTGTTCGAGCGTCTTTTCGTAGTCGGCCGTGTCGGTCGTCGTCATCGACTGGACCGCGACCGGATGGTCGCCGCCGATCCAGACGCCCTTCGAATCGGATTCGCCGCTCTTGTTCTTGAGGTAGACCGCTTTGGAGTGCCGACGGAAACGAACCATGCTTAAAAGACGCCTTTGCCCGCGACGAGGTTCGCGATGTCGTGGTAGGCCACGAAGATCATCAGAACCATGAGGAGTGCGAATCCGGTGACGTGGACGAACGCTTCCCGCTCCGGATCGATCGGCTTGCCCCGCAGCATTTCCGCGAGAATGAAGATTCCGCGCCCGCCGTCGAGAGCGGGGATGGGCAACAGGTTGAAGATGCCCAGCGCCATCGAGATCCCGGCGGCGAGTTGGAGGTAGGGGGCCCAGCCGAGATCCTGCAGTTGCGAGGCGGCACGCCCCATTCCGATGACGCCGCTGACGTGCTGGAACCGATCGATCGGATGCGCCAGCAGGTCGGCGACGCCCACGATGTTCCCCACGAACAGCGAGACGGTCCCCGACCATGCGTCCGAGACGCCCTTGAGCAGCCCGACGCGTTCGAATTTCGGGATCACCGCGAAGCCGATCCGGCCTTCGATCTTCCCTCCTTCGTTCACGGGCTCGGGCGTGACGCGCATCTCCCCGACCGCGCCGCCCCGCTCGTACCGCAACGTCAGCGGGACGTTCGCGGAGTTGTGGATGCGCTCGACCATCGCTTTGCCGCTCGTCACGGGCAGGCCGTCGATCGAGAGGATGCGATCCCCGAACTGCAAGCCCGCGCGGGCCCCGGGCGAACCCGCCTTCACTTGGCCGACGAGCGTGCTGTTCGCGTCCGTCGCGATGCCGAATACGATCGCGCTGAAGAGCAGGATCACGAACGTCACGATGATGTTCGCGACCGGCCCCGCGCCGACGATCGCCAGGCGCTGCAGGGGCTTCTTGCTCTGAAAATTGTCGGAATTGTCGAGCGCAGCCATAGCGGTCCGGAATTGGCGCTGCTGCTCGGCCTCGCTCGTCTTTCCGTCCTCGCCCTGCATCGCGCAGTAGCCGCCGATCGGCAGCAGGTTGAGGCGGTAATTCGTGCCGCTTCGCGGGGACGTCCACTTCAGCAGCGTCGGCCCCATGCCCAGCGCGAAATCGTTCACGCGCACGCCGTTCCAGCGGGCCACCAAGAAGTGCCCGCCCTCGTGCAAGACGATCAAGACCGAGATCATCACGAGGAACACCAAGGTGTGCGCCACTCCGTCGAGTGCCGCCAGCCCTAGGACCGGAACGAGCGAGAACGTCATCATCATCCTATGAAACACCGCGAGTCGGGTGAACGATCCGCCGCGCTTCGACGGCGCGGCGGGCGAGTTCCCGGGCGCGGGCGTCGGCGGCGCGAACGGCCCCTAGCGACAGCGGTTCGTCGGGGGTCCCCGCCAGGACCTCGCGGACGACCTCGGGGATCCCGCCGAACGGCAGCTCGCCGTTCACGAAAGCGTGCACGACGATCTCGTTCGCGGCGGAGAGCGCCGCAGGGGCCGTTCCGCCCCGGCGCAAGGCCTCGTAGGCGAGGCCCAGGCAGGGAAAGCGCTCCAGGTCGGGGCGCTCGAACTCCAGCCGCACCGAACGTTCGGCGGCCGTACCGCCCAGCGCCACGAAGGGATCCACGTTCGAGATATCGGCGAGGCGCTCCGGGTACGCGAGCGCGTAGCCGATCGGGAGGCGCATGTCCGGGGGAGCGAGCTGCGCCTTCACGTTCCCGTCGCGGAAGATCACGAAACCGTGCGCGATGCTCGTGCGGTGGACGGCGACCGCGATCCGCTCCCCGGGGACGCCGAAGAAGCGGCTCGCCTCGATGACCTCGAGCCCCTTGTTCATCATCGAGGCCGAATCGATCGTGTTCTTCGTTCCCATCTGCCAGGTCGGGTGGCGCAGCGCGTCCGCGACGGTTGCGCTGCGGATCGCCTCGGCGTCCTTCTCCCAGAACGGCCCGCCCGAGGCCGTCAGGACGAGCGTGGCGACGCTCTCCGGAGCCTCGCCGACGAGGCACTGGAAGAGCGCGCTATGCTCGCTGTCGACCGGCAGGAGCCGGGCCCCGCTCGCGCGGGCCGCCGCGAAGAGCAACTCACCTGCCGCGACCACGAGCTCTTTGTTCGCGACCGCGATCGTCAGGCCGAGTTCCACCGCCGCAAACACCGCGTCGAACGCGACGGCGCCGTCGGTAGCCGCCAGCACGACCTCGGCGCCGGTCTCGACCGCGACGGCGAGCAGGCCCGCGGGGCCCGCCAGCGCGCGCGCCCCCGCCGGGAGCGCCGCCGAAAGCGCGCCGATGTCCGCGGCGTTGCCGCAGGCGACGACCTTCGGGGAGAAACGTCGCGCCTGCGCCGCGAGCTCGGCCACGCGCGCCCCCGCGGCCAGACCGACGACCTCGAACTCATCGGGGTGCCGCCCGATCACATCGAGCGCTTGCGTTCCGATCGAACCGGTCGAGCCCAGGATCGCCACGCGCCTGCGAGCGTTCATCGAACTTGCGTCTCCCGCATCAATTCGTGCAGCCCCGGCACGGCGAATCCGACGAGCCAGAGCGAGAAATAGAAACCGATCCCACCGAACATGTAGGAATCGAAGCGGTCGAGGATGCCGCCGTGGCTGTGCAGCGCCGAACCCGCATCCTTGACGTGTGCGTCGCGTTTGAGTCCGCTCTCGACGAGATCTCCCGCTTGCGCCGAGAACGACGTGAGCGCACCGACGAACGCGCCCTCCCACCACGTCACGTGCAGGTTCGGCACGAGCGCAAGGCCGGCGCCGATCGCCGTCGGAACGAGCAATCCGGCGAGCGCGCCCTCGACCGTCTTGCGCGGAGAGATCGAGGTCAGCGGCGTCCGGCCGAGCGACGTCCCGACCACCATCGCCGAGATGTCCGTCATCGCGATCAGGAAGATCACCGCGAACGTCAGCGGCATCCCGATCTCCGGCATCGCGCGGATCGTGACGAAATACGAGAGCAGCTTGCCGATGTACAGCACGCCGAGCAACGTGTAGCCGCTCGAGGCGAGGCGATTCTCCTTCGCGGTGAAGGTCGCGGTCGCGAGCGCGATCACGACGGTCGCGCCGAGCAGCACGCTCTCGTAATGGCGGATCAAACCGAAGTACGCGAGCACGATGTACCCGACGACGGCGGCGAGCGCGACGGGGAACTCGATCGGCGTCCCCTTCCCCCCGCGCGTCGATAGCTGCGCGAACTCCCAGAGCGCGCCGGCCGCAATCGCCAGCACCAACAGCGCGTAGGCCGGCGGCCACACGACCGTCCCGAAACCGACGGCGGCGATCGCCAAGCCGGTCGCGATGCGCCGGGGCCAATCGACGCTCTTGCGCACCGCCGCCGCCGGCGCTTCGGCCGCCGTCACGGCGACCGGACCGCGAGCCGCGTTCCCCGCGGAATCATCCAATCTCGGGCCGCTCGTAGCGCTCGTACCCGGCGAGGAGGCTCACCCCGCCCGCATGCTCGCGGACGCGCAACACGCGCAACTCGCCCGCGCCGAGGGCAGGGTAGGGCGGCGCGAGGACGCGGAACTCGATCGGAAGCGAACCCAGGCGCGCGCGCGCTTGCGTCTCCGGGAGAAGCGTCAGACTCTCGAGCGCTGCATCGGCCATCAAACTTCCATGATCTCTTTTTCCTTGTGAACGACGAGGGCGTCGACATCCTTCGCGAACTTATCGGTCAGCTTCTGGACGCGCTCGACCGCCCGCTTGTTCTCGTCGTCGGTAATCTTCGCGTCTTTGTGTAGGATCTTGAGCTCGTCGACGCTCTTGTGCCGGACGTTCCGGATAGCGACCTTACCGTCTTCGGCTTTCTTGCGGATGACTTTCACGAGATCTTTGCGCCGCTCTTCGTTCAGCGGCGGAATCGAGAGGCGCACGTTCTGCCCGTCGATGCGCGGGGTCACGCCGAGATCGCTCGTTTCGATGGCCTTGCGGATCGCGCCGACCGTCGAGCGATCGAAGGCCGTGATCTGCAGCGTCCGCGCGTCGGGGACGCTGACGGTCGCGACTTGTTTGAGCGGCACGTGCGAACCGTAGGCTTCGACGTGCAACCGGTCGAGCAGCGCCGCCGAAGCGCGCCCCGTTCGCACCGAGCTGAAATCGCTGCGCGTCGCTTCGAGCGCCTTGCCCATTTTCGCCTCAGCGGACTTGATGACGTCCTCGATCATCGATTCCCACACTCCCCGGACCGCACGTGCGCCCCGGCGGGGCGCCGCTGCGGTACGTCCTCACTTGTCTATATGGGTGGTGTTACGGTGCGGTGGGAACGCGCTCCCGTGGGCCGAGGTAGGTTCCGATCGGCTCTCCCCAGACGGCCCGCCGGATGTTCCCGGGAACGTTCATGTCGAAGACGACGATCGGGATGCGGTTGTCCATGCACAGCGTCAGGGCCGTCGAATCCATCACTTCGAGCCCGCGTTGGAGGACGTCGAGATAGTCGAGGCGGTCGAAGCGCGTCGCCGTGGGATCCTTGAGCGGATCTGCCGAGTAGATGCCGTCGACCTTCGTGGCTTTGAAGATCGCCTTCGCGCCGATCTCGACGGCCCGCAGCGCCGCCGTCGTGTCGGTCGTGAAGTACGGGTTGCCCGTCCCGGCGCCGAAGATCACGACGCGCCCTTTTTCCAGGTGGCGCATCGCCCGGCGCCGGATGTACGGCTCCGCGACCTGATGCATCGCGATCGCGGTTTGGACGCGCGAGGGGACGCCGATCCGCTCCAGCGCATCCTGCAGCGCGAGCGCGTTGATCACGGTCGCGAGCATTCCCATGTAGTCGGCGGTGGCGCGGTCCATCCCGACGGCTTCGTGCGGCTTCCCGCGCCAGATGTTGCCGCCCCCGACGACGATCGCAACCGAGATGCCGTCCCGGGCGACGTCCGCGATCTGTTCCGCCATCTGCGCCGTCAGCCGCGGATCGACGGAAGTCTCGGGAGAGGCGAACGCCTCCCCGGAGAGCTTCAGCAGAACGCGATCGTACGCCGGCGTGCCCTGCGCCACTCGTGCTACCCTTCGCCGAGCGAGAACTTAGCGAACCGGCGCACTTTGATCTTCTCGCCGAGTACCCCGACGACCGAGCCGATCAGCTCGCCGACCGTCTTTTCATCGTCTTTGATGTACGCCTGATCCAGCAGCACGTGCTCCTCGTACCACTTGTTCAGTTTCCCTTCGAGGATCTTCTCGACGACGTTCGGCGGTTTTCCGGGCGGGACGCCCTTCTCCAGATCGGCTCTGACTTCGGCCACCTTCTCCGCGGGAACCGAGGCGCGGTCGAGGTACGCCGGCGACATCGCCGCGACGTGCATCGCGATATCGCGCGCCAGCTCCTTGAAGAGGTCGTTGCGAGCCACGAAATCCGTCTCGCAGTTCACCTCGACGAGCACGCCGATCTTGCCGCCGGCATGAATGTACGATGCGACGACCCCCTCGTTCGCGGTGCGCTCGGCCTTCTTCGCGGCCTTTGCCTGCCCGACGTCGAGCAGCTCTTTCTTTGCGGCCTCGTACGAGCCGCTCGCGCGTACGAGCGCGTCGCGGCAATCGATCATGCCCGCTCCCGTCTCCTCGCGCAGGCGTTTCACGTCGGCGGCCGCCGGTTTATACGAAGTCAACGAACTCTCTCCTTGGTGTGCAGCGTGGGTCGGTCGGCGGACGCCCTAGACGGCGGCCTGGGGCTCGGGCTCGGCTTCCACAGCCGCGACCGGGGGTGAATCGGCGTACGCGTCGTCGTCGTAGCCGCTCTCGAGTTCCGTCCGGCCCTCGATGATCGCGTCGGCGATCTTCGAGACCATCAATTTGACCGCGCGAATCGCATCGTCGTTGCCCGGGACCAGGTAGTCGATCTCGTCGGGATCGCAGTTCGTATCGACGACGGCGATGATCGGAATCTTCAGCTTGCGAGCTTCCATCACGGCGATCCGCTCTTTCTTGGGATCGACGATGAAGACGGCGTCGGGGAGGCGATGCATGTCCTTGATCCCGCCGAGAAACTTCTCGAGCTTCTCCAGCTCGTCGGTGAGGCGCCCGACCTCTTTCTTGGGAAGGCGATCGAAATCGCCCTGGGAGCGCATCCCCTCGAGCTCGCGCAGGCGGGCGATCCGCTTCTGGATCGTCGCGAAATTCGTGAGCGTTCCGCCGAGCCAGCGCTGGTTGACGAAAAACGTCCCGGCGCGTTCGGCTTCGTCCTTGACGGCATCCTGCGCTTGCTTCTTGGTCCCGACGAACAGGATCACTTTCCCGTCGTTCGCCATCTTGCGGACGGCGGCGTAGACTTCGCGAAGCTTGATGACCGTCTTCTGGAGGTCGATGATGTAGATCCCGTTGCGCTCCTGGAAGATGTAAGGTTTCATCTTCGGATTCCAACGGCGGGTCTGGTGGCCGAAGTGCACGCCCGCTTCGAGCAGCGCCTTCATCGAAATGACGGAGGTGGGTGTGGACATGGAGACCTTTCTGGTTTCGTTCGCGGCGTGCATCCGTGCTGCCCGAACATGGCGAAACCATCGCGCCCGGCGTCCTGCCGGGCGAAATTGCAACGCTGGGAGTATATCATGCCCGGGCCCGGCCGCCTAGGCCGAACGGTTGCTCTCTAGATGGGGGCGGGGGCCTTACTCCGCCCGGCGGGCGCGACGAGGGCGGGCGGCGATGCCTTCGGGGGCGACGGCCACGTCGCCGGCGGGGGGCGGGGCGGCTTGCGCCGCGGCACGGTTCATCCGCTGGATCTCCTCGTAGACCTCGGAGCGGTGAACGGAAATATCGCGCGGAGCCTCGATGCCGAGCTTCACTTGGTCGCGTTCGACGGAAACGACGATGATGCGCACGTCGTCGCCGATCATGATCGATTGATTCAGCTTGCGACTGAGTACGAGCATGTGCCCTCCATGGACTCCATTGGAGGGCCCGCTTCGCTAGGGTAAGTGAGCTTCCTCTCTTAATCCCGGAAATGGCGTCCGTACGTCGTACCGCGAGTCGTCGAGCATGATCTGCCGGCCGATGCGCGTCGAGCGATTGATGACGACGGGCGCATAGAGATTCACCGTCGGGCCGTGGACGGGATCGTTTGGGACGACGATGCAGAACATGACGACGTCGCCGGGGGATTCGATCTCCAGCGTCGTCACCGCGTACTTCGGCAGCACGGGCTCGTAGTCGGGGAAATGGGACCACGGCTCGATGACGGGCAATGCGATCGACGGCTCTTCGAGGCTGCGGAGCCACGTGCCGGGCTTCGTGTCGGGAATCCGAACGATCGCGAATTTCCGAAGCTGTCCGAAGCCGGGTAAGCCCCACGGGAACGTGAGCGTCATCGCCTCCGGCATGTTCGAAATCCACGTAGCCATAAGATAACTACCGGTCCCCAAATCGAGAGAGATTTGAATCTACTCAACCATATCGGCGGCGCCGGAGAAAACATGACCGATTTCGAGGGTCACATCGCAAACTGTGCGGCGTATAACTTCGCGTAGGAGCCGCCGCGCTTGAGCAGCTCGTCGTGCGTCCCCGTCTCGCAGACCCGCCCCTGCTCGATATAGAGGATCTTCGTCGCGCGGCGGATCGTCGAGAGGCGGTGCGCGATGATCAAGGTCGTCCGGCCGGCGAGCAGCCGGTCGAGCGCCGCCTCGATCAGGCGCTCCGAATGGCTGTCGAGCGCGCTCGTCGCCTCGTCCAGGATCAGGATGCGCGGATCGCGCAGCACGGCGCGCGCGATCGAGATTCGCTGCCGCTGGCCGCCGGAGAGCCTGGCCCCGCGCTCGCCGACCGTCGTCTCGTAGCCCTGCGGCAGATCGAGGATGAACTCTTCGGCGTTCGCTTCGCGCGCGGCCGCTTCGACCTCCGCCCGGGTCGCGTCGAGACGCCCGTAGCGGATGTTGTCGGCGATCGTCCCCGAGAACAGCAACGCTTCCTGCGGAACGATCGCGATCGCCGCGCGTAGCGAGGCGAGGCGGTACTGCGCGAGATCGATCCCGTCGAGCGTGATCCGCCCTTCTTGCGGGATATAGAAGCGCGGGACCAGGTTGACGATCGTCGTCTTCCCGGCCCCCGAGGGGCCGACGAACGCGACGATGTCCCCCGCGGCGATCTCCGCGTTGAAATCCTGCAGCACTGCGCCGTTCGTGCCCTGGTACGCGAACCCGACGTGCTCGAACCGCAGCGCACCCTCCACCCGCACCGGATCGATCGGGTTCGGGACGCCGTCGCCCTCGATCGGCGAATCGAGGACCTCGAAGACGCGCGAAGCGCCGACGAGCCCCTTCGCGATGTCGCCGATATAGGTCGCGAAGCGGTTGATCGGATTCACCGCGATCACGACGGAGCCGAAGAAATTCAGCACCTGCCCGCCGTTCATCCGCCCGACCGCGACCTCGCGCGCGGCGAACACGAGGATCGCGAGCAGGCCGATCAGGATGATCATCGCGACGACGGGCGTCTGCGTCTTCCCGAATTGCGTGAGCTTCATATACGCGCCGAAAAAATTCTCGTTCGCGTCGCGGAAGCGCGCAACTTCGTAATCCTCGCGCGCGAACGCCTTGACGACCCGCTCGCCCTGGACCACTTCCGAGAGGTTGGCGGCGACGTCCGCGATCCGCTCCTGCGCGCGCACGGTTCCGCTCCCGATCAGGCGCGTGAACATCGCGACGGCGAAGTTCACGAAGGGCGCGACCGCGAGCAGGAAGAGCGTCAGGAGCCAGTCCGTGCGGAACATGTTCGCGAGCGCCGCGACGAACGTGACGATCGTTTGGAACAGTTGCGGGAGCGAGATGCTCACCGCATCGGTCATCAGCGCGAGGTCGTTCGTGAAGCGCGTGAGGAACTCGCCCGGACGCCACGAGTCGAAGTACGGCAGCGGCATGCGCAGCACGCGTTCGAACATGCGGGCCCGCAACGTCGCGATCAAGCGCTGGCCGCTCCAGGCCGTCAGGTACTCCTGGCCGTATTGCGCCGCGTTCGAGATCGCGGAGGCCACGAAGAGCCCGGCGACGATCTCGAAGAGCAGCGTCATGTTCACGTCGGGGCGCGCCGCGCTCGGGAAGACGCGATCGGCGAGCAGTTGGGCCGCGAAGGGATAGGCGAGCGGCCCGAGGCCGGCGACGATGCCGAGGAGCATCGACGTCAGAAACTTCGGGTAGTACGGCCTCGCTTCGCGCAGCAGCCGGCGGATGGTCTCCCGCCGCCGGTCAGCCGGGAGCGATCGCGTCATCGCCAAGCCTCGCGGCCGTTCGAAACCTTCGGGAGGCCCGCTCGGTAGATCGTCACGTCATTCGTTTTCGTCGGAGGCTGCTCGATGGACTGTTACTTTCATGCGAACGTGCCGTCGGTGGCGCGCTGTGTCGAATGCGCCCATCCGATCTGCGCGACCTGTCGCGACGAGACGGCCGCCTGCCCCAGTTGTCGGCTCGCGGCCCGGATCGATGCAGCCGCCGCCGCGCGCGGCGAGCTCCCGGGCGAGGCCGCGAAAAGCGCCGGAACGGCCGGAGCCGCGACGCTCGCCGTCGCCTCCCCCGAGACGCGAGCGCTCGTCGCGCTCGGCTACCCCCTCTGGCCGCTCGCCGCGCTCGCGCTCCTCGATCCCAAGCGCTCCCCGTACGTCCGGCGCCAAGCGGTCCAAGCGCTCGCGTTGAACTTCGGGCTCTTCGCGCTCTGGCTCGTCCTCTCGCAGATCGTGCAGATCCCGATCCTCGGCCTCTCGGCGCTCCCCATCCTCGCCGTCCTGGCGCCCGTCTGGCTCGTCGCCAGCGTCCTGTACGGGGTGAAGGTCTGGCACGGCGACGACGTCCGCGTCCCGCTCGTCAGCGATTGGCTCGACGAGCACCTTCCGGGCGATCGCCCGAGGACAGCCTAGCTCCCCCGCCGGGGCGCCGGCGCGCCTCGGCGTACCGCGCCAAGAAAGCCCGCGCCGCCGCCTCGTGATCGAGGATCGGCGCCGGATACCCGCTCCCGCCGAACAGGGGGAGCGCTAATTGAGCGCGCTCGTGCGCCGAGCGCGGATCGAGCACGTCCGGATCGGGGAGCCCGGCGAGCTCGGGGACCCAGCGGCGCACGAAGGCGCCGCGCGGATCGTACGTCCTCGCCTGCTTTAGAGGATGGTAGATGCGCGGATACTGCGCGAGATCGGCGCCGACGCCCGCGATCCACTGCCAGTTTCCGGTCGCGAGCGGGGGATCGTCCTCGATGAGGAAGCGATCCCAGGCCGCCCGCCCCACGCGCCAATCGACCCCGAGATCGAAGCACAGGAACGAGGCGGCGACGAGCCGGCAGCGCGGATGCATCCAACCGGTCGCCGCGAGTTGCCGCATCCCCGCGTCGACGAGCGGGAACCCCGTCCGCCCGGCAGTCCACGCCTCGAGTTGCGGGTGGCCCGGTGCGAACCGGAAGCCCCGCATGTGCTCCTGGAGCGGTTCGTCCGGGGTTTCTTCGAAATACCAGGCGAGCTGAAAGAAGAAATCGCGATGCGCTAGGGAGCGGACGAGCCTGGCGAGCGCGCGGCGCTCCTCGGCGAGCAGGTACGGATCCTTCGCGCGCGCGTCGATCGCGCGCAGCACGCTCCGGGCGGAGAGCGTTCCGAACGAGAGCGCCGCCGAGAGGCGAGAGGTCGGCGGCCCCGCGGGGACCTGCCGGGCCGTCGGGTACTGCAGAGCGGGCCCCGCGAGGTAGCGTTCGAACGCAGCGAGCGCGGCGCGGCCGAGCGGCGGGAGGTCGCCCGGGTCGCCCGGATCGTCCAGCTCCCGCGCCGAGGGGAGCGGTTCGCTCGCGGGGACACGCTCGGCGAAACGCGCTTCCGGCCCGCTTTCGATCCGCGGGGCCGCGAGCCAGGCCGCCGCATACGGCGCGAGGGAGCGATATCCCGAGCCCTCGCCGCCGGTCCGCGCGGCCGCCGTTTCCTCGGGGGAGACGGCCGGGGCGTCGTGCACCGAGAGCGCGCGGTACCCCGACTCCTCCAAGGCGGCTTGCAGGCGGCGCTGTTCCTCCCGCGTCGCGGAATCGTACGCGCAAGACCACGCGACCGTGTCGACTCCCGCTTCCCGCGCGAGGCGCTTCGCCGTCGAGACGAGCGGGCCGCGACGCACGACGAGCGCGCTCCCGCGCGCGCCGAGATCGCTCGCGAGCGCCTCGACGGCGGCGCGGAAGAACGCGGCGCGGCGCGGCGAGCGCGCGAGGCGGCCTTGCGTCGCGGGGTCGAGGATCAGCGCCGGGACGATCGCTCCGGAGCGCGCCGCGGCGGCGAGCCCGGCGTGATCTTCGAGGCGCAGGTCTCGCGAAAAGAGGTAGAGCGCTCGGCGGCCGCTCTCAGAGCGAGGCGATGTAAGCGGTGACGTCGACGACATCCGTCTCGTTCAGCGGCGCGGGATACAACTTGGGCATCGGCGGGACCGGGTTCTTGATCCACGCCTCCACTTGCGGCGACGCCTTGCGTGCGCGCTCGTTGCGCAGGCTCGGGCCGATGCCGCCCTCGGTCCCCTTCGCACCGTGGCAGCTCGCGCAATTCTGCTGGAAGATCTCCTTCCCGCGCACCCCGTCGGCGACGGCCGCGACCCCGGGCGATGCCCTCAACCCGGTCGAGCCGCTATCGGTGATCGGCCCCGACGCCCTGGCCGGAGCCTGCGACGACGACGTTTCTCTGGTGCAGCCCGCCGCCGACGACGCGACCGCCGCGGCGACCACGATCACGAGCCAGAACCTCAGCAGCACCCGGCACTCCTCGCACGTCTGGGGATGGCAAGTTTGTTCCGCGGCGGGAGACTCCGTCCCGCTTGCAAACTCGAAGGCATGACTCAGCGTCCACAGCCTGCGGCAAAATCCGAGCCCGAGATCACTCAGACTGCGGTCGGCGTTCTGATGTGGGCGGAGCGCGGGGTCTTCTTCACGATCGGCGTGCTGCTGTTCTTGGCCGCGATCGTGCTGCTCGTGCGCAGCACCGAAAGCCTGTGGGGGCTCGCGACGCATCCGCGCTCGGACGCGATCGCGTTCGGCTCGCAATTCCTCGACATCATCCTGCTCGTCTTGATGGTCGTCGAGCTGGCCTACACCGTCGTCCTCTCGCTGCGCGGCGCCGTGCTGCTCGCGGAACCGTTCCTGATCGTCGGGCTGATCGCCGTGATCCGCCGCATGCTCGTCATCACCGTCGGCGAGGTGAACGGCGCCGGAGAAGCGCCCGCGGGCGCGATCATCACGCAGAGCGCCGCGGAACTCGCGATCCTGACCGGCGTCGTGATCGTCTTCGTCGGTTCGATCGTGCTCTTGCGCAGCCGGCCCCGCTCGCCCGGAAGCGCACGCGTCATCAAAGAACTCTCCGAATAGGCCGCGGCGCCTCCTCAGCCGCCGATTTCGGAGAAGGCTCGCATCCGGCTCGCGGTCTCGCCCAAGTGCAGGTGGTGCCGTTCCGGCTTGATCAGCATCGCGCCGGAGAAGAGTTCGGCGAGTTCCTCGCACGAAGCGCCCGCGCGCACCGGCGCGCGGAGGTCGAGCGCGTGATCCCCGAACAGGCACAGCCGCAGCCTGCCGTCGGCGGTGAGGCGCACCCGGTTGCAACTCTCGCAGTAGTCGTGCGAGAGCGGGCTGATCACGCCGACCGAACCCGCCGCGCCCGGGTACGCGTAGTAGCGCGCGGGCCCGTTCCCGCCGGGGCCGGGCGACGGCCGCAGTTCCCCGAGCGCGGCGACGCGCTCGAGGATCTCGGCCGCCGAAACGTACGTATCCCGCTGGAGGCCGACGTTCTCCGTAACGGGCATCACTTCGATGAAGCGCACGTGGATCGCGCGCTCGCGCGTCAACGCCGCGAACGCGCCGACTTCGTCGTCGTTCTGCCCGCGCATGACGACGCAGTTCAGTTTCAGCGGCGCGAGCCCGGCGGCGAGCGCGGCGTCGATCCCGGCCAGAACCCGCTCGAGCCCGGGCCGGCGCGCGATCGCAACGAAGCGGTCGGCGCGGAGCGTATCGAGCGAAACGTTCGCCCGGCGCAGCCCCGCCCCGGCGAGTTCGGCGGCCATCTCGCCGAGCAGCAAGCCGTTCGTTGAAAGCGCGATATCTTCGACGCCCGGAACTGCGGCGAGCGCTCGTACGAGCTCTGCGATATCCCGGCGGACGAGCGGCTCTCCCCCGGTCAGGCGCACGCTCCGCACTCCGGCTGAAGCTGCGGCCTCCACGATGCGGACGATCTCCTCGTACGTGAGGATTCCGTCCTTTGGGATCCAGGGGAGGCCCGCTTCCGGCATGCAGTAGACGCAGCGCAAGTTGCAGCGATCCGTCACGGATACGCGCAGGTACGTGATCGGCCGGTTGAAGCGATCCGTCAGCGCCGGGAGGGGCCCGGCCACGAGGTCGATCATGCCGAGCATCCTCTCCCCTCTTCGACCGCGGGCCTCAGGCACACGTTCCCGCCGCAGGCCGGGGCGCCGGGTCCGGCCCTCTTAGTTCGCGGCGGGCTCGAACACCTTGTCGTCGATCGGGACGTTGAGTTCGTAGCCGCCGATCGTCGTCGTCACGTCGGCTTTGTAAGCAGGCAAGTTCACGTGCCCGGTTTGCGCCGTGACGAGCCGGTATCCCGATTGCAGCTCGACGGTCTGTTCGAACGAGATGTCCCCGCCGTCTTCGTAGGTCCACGTGTACCCGCGGATCGTCGCGGTCGGCTCGTCGACGCGCACGTCGAGGTGCAGCACGCGGCCGTGCTTGATCGGCACGAGCCGGAACGTCGTCACGCCCGCATCGCTCCCCAAACTCGACATGTGAAAGACCGACGGCCACTGCGACGGCGCTTCGATGCGCGGATAGACCTTCTGGAACTCCTTCGCGAGCGCCGGCGTGGTATCGAAGACGACCGCTTCTTTGTCCGGCTGGCGGAAATACAGCGTTCCGTCCAGCGTCTTCGAGATCGGCAAGTACGACTTCAGCGCGACGCTCACGCTGACTTTTGCCTTGTACGTGCGCAACTGCGCGTTCGTTTGCGTCAATCGCCGGTAGAGTTCGGAGGCGCTCGGGCCGAGCGGCACGGCGCCGGCTCCCGGCGTCTGCGCGCGCAAGGGCGCGACGGACGCGCCGAGCACGAGCGAGCATACGACGGCGGCGAACGCGGTTCGGACGGCGGCGGGGATCATTGTTCTGCCTCTATCCTCCGGCTGTGGAACGCGCAGCGGAGCGGGTCGGTTCCAGCGCGGCCGAAATCTCCTCGCGAACGCGCCCGTCCCGCTCCAGCGCCAGCGCCTCGGTTAGCCCAGCGTACGCGCGCGGCGAGCCGATCCGCCCCAGCGCCCACGCGGCGTGGGAGCGAACGAGCGGGCTCGAGTCCTCGCGCAGCGCGATTTCCAGCGCGGGAACGGCCGCCCGGTCGAGCGCGTTTCCGAGCCCGACCGCCGCATTCCGGCGCAGGACGGCCGAACCGCGCCAGCCGAGCGCGGTGCCGCGAAAGCGGCGTTCGAACGCGCCGCCGCGCAACGTCAAGAGCGCCGCGAGGTCCGGGAACGCGGCTTCCGCCGAAACGGGCGCGAACGCCGGATCGACGCGCGCCCTCCCGAGGCGCGTCGGCGGACAGACTTCCTGGCAGAGATCGCAACCCCACACCCAGTCGCCGACGAGCGGGCGCAGTTCGCGCGGGATCGCATCTTTGCGCTGCGTGAGGTCCGAGATGCAACGGACGGCCTCGATCGTGCCGTCGCCGCGCAGCGCCCGCGTCGGACACGCCTCGACGCAGCGCGCGCAGGTGCCGCACGTCTTGCGCAGCGGCGCGTCGGGTTCGAGCCCAAGCGTCGTGACGACCTCCCCGAGGAACACGTAGGAACCCGCGCCCGGCACGATCAGGTTCGTGTGCTTGCCGATCCAGCCCAGGCCGGCCCGCGCCGCGAAAGCGCGCTCGGCGAGCGGGCGCGTGTCGCAGACCGCAATGCTTTGCGCGCCGGAGTCGGCCGCCTCGATCGCCCGGATGACGCCCTCGAGGATGCGGCGGACGCGCGGGTGATAGTCGCTCGACCAGGCGTAGTTCGAGATGCGCCCCGTCAGCGGGGCCCGGCCGCGCGGGGCCGCGCTCGCGAACGCTACGGCGACGCAGACGACGCTGCGCGCGCCTTCGAGGACGCTCTGCGGATCCGACGCGCGCGCGGCGCGTTCGGCGCCGTATCCCCACGTCGCGAAATCGCCTCGGGCGAACGCCGCGAGCATGCGACCGCGGGCAGGTTCGTCGATTCCGGCGTCCGTGACGCGCACGGCCGCGGCCCCGGCGGCCAGCGCCGCGGCTGCGACGCGCGCCTTCGGTGAGGCCGTTTCGAGCACGCCTGTCCCTTCGCGGCGCGCCGGACGGCACCCTGAGCGGCTTTCCGCGTGGCCCGCGTCCGGAGCGGGGCGGGGGCTCCTCCGCGGGGACGCCCCGATGCGGATGCTGCCTTGCATTCCAAGTCAGCTTTAGTGGCTACCGTTTACCTTCACGATCGCCCCGTTGAGAGGTGAGCTGTCCGCTTGGCCCGCGTCCGGACCGGGGCGGCGTTTCCCCGCGGGGACGCCCCGCGGGGAAACGCCGCCCCACTCCGGACGCTACCGTGCGTTCCATGGTCACCCTTGGGTAGCTGCCGTCCACTTTAGCTAGCCCCGGCGAAGGGTAGCTTTCCGCACGGTCACCCTTGGGGTGGCGTGTTTCACGTCAGGCTGGTGGGGGGTGGCCTCCAGCCTAACGTGCTTGGCGCTTTCTAGACGGTGGCGGGTTGCGGGATCGGTGCGGTTTCTAGCGGCTTCTTGCGCAGGTCGAGGACGGCTTCGAGCAGTTCGCCGGCGCGCCATTCGATGCGGAAGCCGAGCGAGCGGCACAGATCGAGCATCGCGATGTTGTCCGAGAGGACGTACCCGATGATGCGCGCGACGCCTTCGGCGCGGCCGACCGCGATCAAACGGCTGAGCAGCTCCCGCCCGAGGCCTTGGCGTTGGAAGCTGTCGGCGACGATCAGCGCGAACTCCGCGTCGTCGGAGAGGTGCTCCTTGATCAAACGGCCGATCGCGCGGATCTCCGGCTCTTTGCCCGCGTCCTCGCCGATCGCGAGCAGCGCGACCTGACGGTCGTAATCGATGAAGCACAGGCGCGCAAGGCGGTCGTGTTCGATGCGGTCCGCGAGCGGGAGCGGGTGCGCGAACCGGAAGTAGACGCTCCTTTCGGAGAGCCTCTCGTCGAAGCGCCGCACGAGGTCTTCGTCCTCCCCGCGCACCGGGCGCACGAGGATCCGTTCGCCATCCGGGTTCGTGAACTCACCGACGTATTGCGTGGGATACGGGCGGATCGCCGGGCGCGGCAGGTCCGCGTCCGCGACCTCGGCAGCGTGCAGCACGACGCGCGCGTCGAGCGCCAACAAACCGTCCGGCGAGGCGACGAGCGGATTGACGTCGATCTCCTTGATGCGCGGATTCTCGACGACGAGCCGGCTGAAGCGGACGAACACCTCGGCGAGCGCGTCGAGGTCGACGGGCTTGCGCCCGCGCGTCCCCTTGAGCGCCTTGAAGATGCGCGTCTTCTCCATCGCGTGCAGCGCCAACGTCGTGGTGAGCGGCGGAAGCGCGAGCGCGCGGTCGCGCATGATCTCGACGAGCGTCCCGCCGAGGCCGAAAACGAGGACCGGGCCGAACTGCGGATCGGTGTTGCTCCCCAAGATCAGCTCGTAGCCTTCGAGCTTGATCATCGGCTGGACCGTGACGCCGAGGAAGTTTCCCGGGCCGACGCGTTCGCGCACCGATGCGTCGATCGCGTCGAACGCCTTCCCGACGGCGTCGCCGCTCTTCACGTTGAGATGCACGCCGCCGACGTCGGTCTTGTGCGAGATCGTCTCGGAGTGCAGCTTGACGACGACGGGGAACCCGAGTTTCGTCGCGGCTTCGATCGCTTCTTCGCGCGTCGCGGCGATCACGGTCGGCACCGTCGGAATGCCGTACGCCGTGAGGAGACGTTTCGATTCCTCTTCGGTCAGCAGCGTGCGCCCTTCGGCGAGCGCCGCCGCGATGATCGGCCGTGACTCGATGCCGTCGGGGTATTCTTTCTCGTCCGAGACCTTCGGCGTCTCGTAGAGTGCGCGCAGGTTCTCGTCGTACTGCCACATGTAGTTGAACACGCGCGCCGCCGTATCCGGATAATGGAACGTCGGAATGCCGGAACGCTGCAGCAGCGCGGCGCCCGGGGCGACTTCGGCGCCGCCCATCCAGCACGCGAGGACGGGCTTTCCGCTCTGGCGCGGGATCTTCGAAATCAAGTCGGCGGTCTGCACCGCGCCGGCGATGGCCTGCGGTGCGAGGATCACCAGCAAGGCGTCGGAGGTGGGGTCCTTCGCCGCGAGCTCGAGCGCCTTCGCGTAACGCGTGGGATCGGCGTCGCCGAGGATGTCGATCGGGTTCCCCTTGCTCCAGTGGGAGGGCAAGAACGCATCGAGCCCCGCGATCGTTGCGGGCGTCAGCGGTGCGAGCGCGCCGTGCCCGCCGATGAGCGCGTCGGTCGCCAGCACGCCGGGGCCGCCCGCGTTCGTGACGAGCGCGAGGCGGTTGCCGCGCGGCCGAGGCTGCTTCTCGAGGACTTCGGCCAAGTAGAACAGATCGGCGATCGAGTCGACGCGCAAGACGCCGCTGCGCGCGAAGACGGCATCGAGCACGTCGTCGCTCCCGGCGAGCGCGCCGGTATGCGAGGTCGCCGCTTTCGCGGCTTCCGCCGTGCGGCCGGCCTTGATGAGGATGATCGGCTTCGTCGTCGCGACTTCGCGAGCGGCGGAGAGGAACGCGCGCGCGTCGTTGATCGATTCAACGTACATCACGATGCTGCGCGTCGCCGGATCGTCGCCGAGGAAATAGAGCAAATCCGGCCAGCCGACGTCGACCATCGAACCGACGGAGATGAAGTGGCTGAAGCCGACGTTCTGCGAGAGGCTCCAATCGAGGATCGCGGTGCATAGCGCGCCGCTCTGGCTGACGAACCCGACGCTCCCCTTCAGCGCCATCGCGCTCGCGAACGTCGCGTTGAGACCGCTCGTCGGGGACATGACGCCCAAGCAATTCGGGCCGATCACGCGCATTCCGAAGCGGCGCGCGTGCGCGAGGAGTTGTTCCTCGAGCGCCCGCCCTTCCGCGCCGATCTCTTTGAAGCCGGCAGAGAGCACGATTGCGGCGCGCACGCCGGCTTCGCCGCATTCGCGGATCACTTCGGGGACGGTCTTCGCCGGCGTCACCACGATCGCGAGATCGACCACCTCGGGGACTTCGCGGATCGACGCGTAGGACTTGATCCCGAGAACCGACGGATGCGACGGATTGACGGGATAAATCGTCCCGCCGAAGCGATTCGAAATCAGGTTCCAGAGGACGCTCTTGCCGACCGAAAGCGGCCGCTCGGTGGCGCCGATAACGGCGACCGACTTGGGACGGAACATCTTTTCAAGTGGGCGTGCCATTTTCGTAATAATCCTACCCGCAGTTTAGTAACTGAGCTACTCCGTGCGGAATGATTACACAATTCTCACCTATATGCAATCGGAGGCGTCGCCGAAGAAGTTGAGCATTCTTGCCCAAAGTGTGATCCCGGGCTCTAGTAGAGGTCGAAGCAGGACACTACTGCCGCCACGCTGAGCAGGCCGCCCTTCAGATGGTAGATGCGCCGGAATCCCGCTTCCGCAAGGCGTTGGGCGGCCCACGCCGAGCGGGCCCCGAGCCGGCATGCCACCACGTACGTCTGCGCCGAATCCAGCTCGTGCAGCCGCGCCTCCAGTTGCGACGCCGGGACGTGCACGGCGCGCGGGTGCAGGCCCAGCACCGCCTCGTGCGGTTCGCGGACGTCGAGAAGGACGGCTTCGGGATGCCGCGCGAGAAACGCCTCGAAATCGGCCGCGACGAGTTCGGTGCCCGCCGGCGGCGGCGGCGCGTCGGGCGCCGGTGCGACGTCGCGGATCGTCGCGGCAGGGCCGCATAGCGCGCACGCCGGGTCGCGCGGCAGCGCGAACTCGCGCGTGCGTCCGCCGAGCGCGTCGATCGAGACGAGCCTCCCCGCGAGCGATGCGCCGATCCCGAGCAGCACCTTGAGCGCCTCGTTCGCCTGCCACGCGCCGACGATCCCCGCGAGCGCGCCGAGCACCCCGCCCTCCGCGCAACTCGGCACGCTTCCGGGCGGCGGGGCCTGCGGGAACAAACACCGATAGCACGGCCCTTCAGGCCCGAACACCGAGACCTGTCCGTCAAAGCGAAAGATCGCGCCGTAGACGTCGGGCTTCTTCTCGAGGTGCGCGGCGTCGTTGACGAGATAACGCGATTCGAACGAATCCGTCGCATCGACGACGAGATCGTACGGGCGCACGAGCTCCCGCGCGTTCGCGGCGACGAAACGGAGCGGATACGCGTCGACGGCGACCTGGGGATTGAGCGCGACGATGCGTTCCGCCGCGACGGCCGCCTTCGTACGCCCGACGTCCGCCTGCGCGAAGAGCACTTGCCGCTGCAGGTTCGTTTCGTCGACGACGTCGTCGTCGACGATCCCGATCCGCCCGACGCCTGCGGCCGCGAGATACGCGAGGACGGGCGAACCGAGCCCGCCCGCGCCGACGACGAGGACGCGCGCGCGCTGCAAACGTTCCTGCCCCGCGAGCCCGATTTCCGGGATCAACAGATGCCGGCTGTAACGGCGCAGCGCGCGCCGCCCCCCAAGCGACCTCACGTCGCGCGCGGATGGAGCGCGTTCAGCCAGCCGAGCACGGCGCCGCGCGCGTTCTCTCCGGCCGAGGTGTGATCGCTCTCGATCGTGACGAACGTCTTCGGTTCCGGGGCGCGTTCGAACAGCTCGCGCGCGCTCGACGGCGCGACCATCATGTCGTGCTGCGCCGCAACGTAGAGGACGGGGCGACCGGCGAGCCCGGCGAGCGCCGCCTCGACGAGCGGTTCCGTTCGTTCCGCAAGCTCCGGGAGCGTCAGCCCCTCCACGTACGAGGAGCGCAGATCGACGACCGCGGCGCCGCGCAGCGCCCTCAGCGCGGAGAGCCGTCCGTATCCCGCGGCGATCGAGACAGCGCCCGCGATTTCGGGATCTGCGGCGCACGCGCGCAACGCCGCCGTCGCGCCCATGCTGTGCCCGAGCGCATAGACTACGGGACCGTAGCGCTCGCGCGCGTAGCTCACCGCCGCGAGCATCGCCGTGACGAGATCCTCCGGCGAGCGGAGCACGCCTCCGCTCGCGCCGAGTTTATGCCCCGGGAAATCGAGGCTGACGACGCGGTAGCCGTGGCTCGCGAGGAACGCGCACAAGAAATCCAAGTTGTGCTTCGAGCTCGAGTAGCCGTGCCCGACGACGAGCCCGACGCCGCGCGCGCGGCGCGGTTCGTAATCGAGTGCGGCGATCGTTCCGTCACCCGCCGCAATCCGCACGAGATCCAGGTTCACGGCTGCTCGCTCGCGCACGAGTTCTCGCGCCAAACGGCCTCGCCGTCGGCATAGTGCTCCTTCTTCCAGATGGGGACGCGCGCTTTGAGTTCGTCGATCACGTATTCGCACGCATCGAACGCGACGGCGCGATGCGGTGCCGCCGCCGCGACCGCGACCGCCGCCTCCCCGATTCCGAGCAACCCGACGCGATGCGCGCAGGCGATGCGGCTCGGTGCGAAACGGCGCTCCGCCTCCGCGACGATCGCGCGCATTTCCGCGAGCGCCGCGCTCGCATATGCTTCGTACTCGAGTGCGGTGACGCTGCGGCCGTCGTCCGAGCGTTCGCGCACGACCCCGAGGAACGCGACGACCGCGCCGTCCGCGTCACCGCGCACCGCCTCGATCAGCGGCTGGAGTTCCAGCGGTTCCGCGCGGATCTCCACGGCGGGCGCAGCCACGCCGCTAGCCCCCGCCGGCCGGCGGTAACAGCGCCGCCTCGTCCCCTTCGGAGAAGACGGCCACGGCATCGACGAGCGTCCCATTCCGCGCGATCCGCGTGGAGGCCGCGAGCTTCTCGAACGCCGGCGTCTGCGCGCAGAGGCGCTCGAAGATCGCCGACGCCGTCGCGCCCGGCGGCACGTCGAGCGTGCGCTCGGAGAAGCCGAGCACCTCGCGAGCGCGGGCGAAGGCCAGCACGCGGACCTTCACGCTAATACCCGCCGAGATCCGTCGTGTATCCGTGCCGTTCCAGCCAAGCCCGCGATTCTTCGTGCAGCCCGAGCAGATCGATCCGGTTGCACGTGAGCTTGTGCACGAGGACCTCCCAAAAGTGGCGGTCCTGCGCGTAGACGTCGTCGGGCAATTGGTTCTCGACGCGCGAGAACTCGCGCAGGCCTTCCCAATCCCGCCCGCCGAGGATCTCGCGCAAGCGCGATTCGTACGCCGCGCTCTTTTCGTGCGCGTTCATGCCGGCCTCTTCGCCAACTCGGGAATGAAGTGCTCGAGCGCGCGCGCGACGCCGTCCTCGGCGTTCGTCGCGGTCACGTAGCGCACGGCCTCGCGCACCTCGGGGAGCGCGTTCCCCATCGCGATCCCGATCTTCGCCCAGCGCAGCATCGGCACGTCGTTGCGCGAATCGCCGATCGCGAGCACGCGGTCCGGCAGGATCTGGAAATCCGCGCAGAGCCGCGCGAGCGCGTTCCGTTTGCTCGCGTCCCGGTTGAGCACGGCGCACTCGACGAAATCGCGCCAGCGTTCGTGCCGGAACGAAAGCGGGAGATCCCCGAACTCGCGCTCCATCGCGGCGACCGACTCCGCGCCGAGGAAGCGCATGAACGTCGGCGCCCGGTCGAGCACGTCCGCGAAACACTTCGCTTCCCGCCAATGCGGCCCGGTCATGTCGTCCATGTAGATCTTCGAACCTTCGAGCCGCCAGAACGATTCGTCGCTGTAGAGCGCGAGCGAAAGGCCGTTCGCTTCCGCGTACTCGACCATCGGCTTCGCGTAGAGGAGCGGGACCGGCAGCTCGTTGAGGATGCGATTCGCGTGGAAATCCTTCGTGAGCGCGCCGTGGCAGCAGATGATCGGCAGATTCAAGCCCAGCTCGCGCGAGAGGCGGCTCGGCAGGTCGACGCCGCGCCCCGTGACCAGGACGACGCGGACGCCGAGCTCCAGCAGCGCGCGAATCGCCTGCCGGTTACGGGGCGAAACGCGGTCGTCGGGATCGAGGAGCGTGCCGTCGATATCGAGGGCGACAAGATCGATGCGCATGGGCGGTCAGGCTCTTTAGGGGAGACAAAATGCCCCTCCTGTACGTTATGCTGATGAAATGAGAAACGCACGGTTCGCCCTCGCCTTCGTTCTGGGGCTGTCGACGGTGCTCGCCGGCGCCGTGTCCGCCTTCGCGGCGGACGTCTGTTCGCACGACGCGCTGACCGTGGACGGGGTCTCCGTCACCGTCGCCGTCTGCGCGACGGAGCCGGCCGCGGCGGGCGCGAGCGGGAAGACGGTGCTGCTCCCGACGACCGAGACGCTCTCCACGAAGGACCAATCGTTCGTGCGGACGACCTCCCTCGAGTTCCTCACCGGAGAAGAGCTCTCGCGGACGATCGACAACATCTCGCTCGCCAAACTCGGCATCCCGAAATCGCTCCACTTGACGCTCGCCCACAAGCCGGGCTCCCTCGTCCTGGAGCACGCGCTCCTGATCCCGGGGGCGGTCACCCTCAAGTAGGCGCGCAACCCGACCCGGCATCCGCGGGTTTTTGCGGGGCATGAGACGCCGCTACATCGCGTTTTCGAATGCAAAGCTCCCCGGGGAGTGTCGATAGTAACGATGGGCTGCACCGCCGTCGATCCGAGCCTGACCCCCCGCGACCACGCGCATTTCCTCAACGATCACATCCCCGCGGGGCTCTTCGGCGGCGTCGGCGTCGACGTCGACCGGGTCGCTTGGCGGCTCTCGCCGGCCCCCTTCCCGCTCTCGCCCGCAACGCTCGCGGCGCTCGAGCGACTCGGCCCGGACCTCCTGCGCTTCTCGCGCGTCCTCGCTTCGCTCTATCAGCGCAGCGTCCGCGGAACGGCCCCGGCGTTCATCGCGGACTACCTCGATCGCGGGAAGCCCGAATCGATCGTGAAGCTCGGGCGGCAGAACCGCTTCAAGCGCGACGTCCCGGGGGTGATCCGCCCGGATCTGATCTTGACGCCGAACGGTTTTATCGCCGCCGAACTCGACAGCGTCCCCGGCGGCATGGGGTTCGTCGGCGCGATGGCGCAAGCGTACTGTCTGCTCGGCTACGATACGGTCGGCGATCGCGATGGGATCGCACGAGGCCTGGCGGCGCTGCTGGCCCACGTTTCCGGGAAGGAACACCCGACGACGGCGCTCGTCGTTTCCGAAGAAGCGAAGGACTATTTCGCGGAATTGCAGTGGCTCGCCGATTCGATGACGGCCTCCGGCCTCGGCGAGACGCACGCGTGCACGCCGGACCAGATCGTCTTCACGGAGGAGGCGCTGTTCGTGCGCATGCCGGACGGGCGCGAAGAGAAGCTCGACGTGCTCTACCGCAATTTCGAGTTGTTCGATCTCTTCAACGTCCCAAAACAGGATCTGATGCTGTACGCCGCGCGGCACAACCGCGTCGCGATGACGCCCGCGCCGAAAGCGCACCTCGAAGAGAAGCTCGCGTTCGCGCTGCTGCACCATCCCGCGCTCGCAACCACTTGGAAGCGCGAGCTCGGCGCCGGCTTCGAACATCTGCGCACGGTATTCCCGCAGACGTGGATCCTCGATCCGCGCCCGATCCCGCCGCAGGCGACGATCCCGGGCCTGCTCGCCGCGGGGGAGCCGTTGCAGGATTGGCTGCAACTCGAAAAGCTCGGCAAGAGCGAACGCGATTTCGTCGTGAAGCCGTCGGGCTTTTCGGAGCTCGCTTGGGGCTCGCGCGGAGTGAAGGTCGCGAACGATCTCACGCGCGAGGAATGGCACGCCGCGCTGCGCGACGCTCTCGCCGCATTCGAGCGGACGCCGCACGTGCTGCAACGCTTCCACAAGGGCAAACGCGTGCGCGTCCCCTACTTCGATCGCGCCAAAGACGAGATCGCCATGCTGGACGGGCGCGTGCGCCTCTCACCGTACTATTTCGTGACGGACGCGGAGACGGTGCAACTCGGCGGGATTCTGGCAACGGTCGCCCCCGCCGACAAGCGCCTGATCCACGGCATGGCCGACGCGATCATGGCGCCGTGCGCCGTCCGCGACGACGGCTACTGAGCGCGTACCGCCGCGACGAACGCGTCGATCTCGTCGAGCGTGTTGTAACCGTGCGGCGAGACGCGCACGCCGCCCGGGCGGAACGTCGTCACGAACCCCGCATTCCCGAGGCTCCGCCCGAGCGCGACCGAATCCGAACCCGGCCGCACGAACGTCACGATCCCCGAGGAGATCCCCGGACCGCGCGGCGTCGCGATCTCGCAGCCGGCGCGCCGGAGCCCCTCGACCAAACGGTCCGTCAGCGCGAGCACGTGCGCCGCGATCGCGGGTAGGCCGGCCGCGGCGAGGAGCGCCGTCGAGCGTTCGAGCGAGAGGATCCCGATGAAGTTCTGCGTCCCGCCCTCGAAGCGCGCGGCGCCCTCGGCGAGCGGTTGCTCGTAGTTGAGGAAATCCCAGATGTTCGCGACGTCCTTCCAGCCGCGCCAGCGCACCGTCAGCCGCTCCAGCAGCGCCGGCGCGACGTAGAGCAGACCGACGCCCTGCAGCGCCATCAACCACTTCGCACCGCCCGCGTAGAGCGCGTCGATCCCGCAGGCGCGCACGTCGAGCGGGAACGCGCCGAGCCCTTGGATCGCGTCGACGCAGAACCAGGCGCCGGCTGCGTGCGCAACCTCGGCGAGCGCGGGGAGATCGTGCCGGTAGCCGTCCGCGAAGCTCACCCAGGAAACGGCGACGAGGCGCGTCCGCGGCGAGAGCGCGGCCCGCAGCGCGTCGGGCGTCAAGCGCTCCCGCGGCGCTTCGACGAAGCGGATCGCGACGCCGAGTTCGCGCAGCGCGAGCCACGGGAGCGCGTTCGAGCCGAACTCGTTCGCCGAGAGCACGATCTCGTCGCCCGGGGCCCAATCGAGGCCGCGGGCGACGACGTTCGCGCCGTCGCCCGTGTTGCGCAAGAACGCGATCTCCTCGCCGCGCGCGCCGACGAACGCGCCGATGCGTTTCCGGAATTCCGGAAGATGCGATTCGACGGAGAGCGTGCCGAGCACGCCGCGTCGCGCGTGATCGGCGACGAACGCGATCAGCGCGTCGCGCGTCGCGATCGGGAGAACGCCGGCGGCAGCGTGATTGAGGTAGACGAGGCCCGGCTCCAGCGAGAATGCCGAGCGCGGGAGCGGCGTCTCCACGCTCAAGTCGCCCCGAGCATCTCCTTCGTATGCCAAGCGATGTTTTGAGCGCGGTCGCCGACCCGCTCGAGCGCCGCTAGGACGAACAGCATGATCGTCCCGGCGCGAACGAGCCCGGCGTCCTCCTGCATCTCCTCCTGCAGCGCCTCGATCCCGCGGCCGTACAGCTTGTCGACCTCGTCGTCCTGACCGATCACGTGCGTCGCGATCTCGGCATCGCGCTCGGTGTACGCCCGCATCGCCTCCGAAAGCATCGCGACGGCGATCGACGCGATCCGCCCGATCTCGACGGAGGCGGGGCGCAACGGGACGTCGGCGAGCTTGATCGCGTTCTTGGCGATGTCGACGGCGTAATCGCCCGTCCGCTCGAGGTCGACGACGATCTGGAGCATCGCCGCAAGCTGCCGTAGTTCCCCGGCGACCGGCTGCTGCCGCCAGATCAACTCGATGCAGCCGGCCTCGATCTTCCGGCGCAGGTCGTCGATACCGTCATCCCCGGCGATCACGCGGCCGGCGAGCGCCGTGTCGCGCCCGTCCAGCGCCGCGACGGCGAAGTGGATCGCGTCCGCCGCGAGCGCGCCCATCCGCACGACATCCAGCCGCGAAGATTCCAGCGCCTCATGGTACGCAGTGCGCATATCTGTAAGTTCCCCTTTGCCGCCGCCTCAATGGCGCGTCGGTCCCGACGGCGCTCGTTGCGTGAAGTATACCATATGCCAGGGTCTGTTGTGCTTGCCTCGAAAGGCCGCTGCCGTTGAAGGAGGACCCGATGAGCCAAACAGCTGCGCAGTACGAGACGATCCTGGTCGACCGCGACGGCCCCGTCGCGATCGTCACCTTGAATCGCCCATCCGTGCTTAATGCCCTTAACTCGTTAATGCTGCACGAGCTGCGCGCCGCATTCGCCGCGCTCGACGCGGACGACGACGTGCGAGCGATCGTGTTGACCGGCGCGGGACCGAAAGCATTCGCCGCGGGCGCCGACATAAGCGAACTCAACGCGCTGCCGAACGCCGTCTCCGGCGCGCAGCAAGCGCGCGTGGGGCAAGGCGTGACGCTCGCGCTCGAGCGCATGCGCAAGCCCGTGATCGCGGCGATCAACGGCTTCGCGCTAGGCGGCGGTTGCGAGCTTGCGATGGGCTGCGACATCCGCATCGCGAGCGCGAACGCGAAGTTCGGCCAACCCGAAGTGAATCTCGGCTTGATCCCGGGCTACGGCGGAACGCAACGCACCGCGCGCCTGCTCGGGCGCGGCATGGCGATGTATCTCTGCCTCTCCGGCGAGCTGATCGACGCGGCCGAGGCGCTGCGCGTCGGGCTCGTCGAGAAAGTCGTCCCGCTCGAAGGATTGCTCGACGAAGCGAAGCGCATCGCGAGCGTCATCGCGGGCAAGGCTCCGCTCGCGATCGCCGCGGCGAAGCGCGCGATCGACGAGGGCATCGGTCTCTCTACCACGGAAGGGCTCGCGCTCGAAGCGCTCGCATTCGGAACCCTCGTCGATACCGAAGACTTCGTCGAAGGCACGAAGGCGTTCATGGAGAAGCGCAAGGCGAACTTCACCGGCAAATAGGCAAGCGCGCTCGGGCGCGATCAACGCAACGCGTACTCCCACGCGTTCCAGTAATCGCGCCCGAGCACGTTCGGCCGGAAGTTCGCGAAGCGTTTCGAAACCGCGTACGCGCTGCGTTCGAAGCCGAGCGGCACGATCGGCAAATCGCGCGCGAGGATCTCGTGCGCGCGCCGGTAGAACACGGTGCGCGCCGCGGGATCGTACGTGCGCATCCCGCGCTCCTCGAGTTCGTCGAAGGCCGGATTGCAATAAGCGCCCGCGTTGCCGCCGCCCGGAGGGAGCGCCGCGCAGCCGAACAGATAGGAACGATCCGCATCGAGCCCCGGCGACCAGCTCGTCAGCGCGAGATCGAAGTTGCCGCTTTCTAGGATGCCGCCGGCCGATTGCGCGCCCCAGAAGAGTGCCGGCGGATACGAGCGGATCGTCGCCGTTACGCCCGCCTGCTGCAGCTCGTCCGCGATCTGCACGGCGGCGGCGGCGCTGCTGCGCCACGCGCCCGCGATCGCGAATTGCAGCGCGAGCTTGCGCGGCGCGAGCACGCGCCGTGCCGCCTCCGGCGCATATTCAGGGATGCGCTCGGCGCCCCCGAGCGCAGGATCGAGCTGCCCCGTATCGGTCGGAACTTCGAGGCCGCGGTAGACGGCGCTGGCGAGCTTCGCGCGATCGACGGCGGCTGCGATCGCGCGGCGCACGGCGGGATCGCGCAGCTTCTCGCGGCGCAGATTGAATTGCAGGTAGTCGACGATGTTCGTCGTCGCGCCGCTGACGGCGAGCCCGGCGCGTGCCGCGGCATCGAGCTGCAACCCCGAGACATACGTCAGGTCGAGCGCACCGGTCTCGACCTGGAGCAAGCGGGTCGTCGCATTCGGTTGCACGCTGACGCGCAACCGCTCGAGCGCGGGCGGCGCGCGCCAATACTCCGGGTTTCGTTCGAATTCGAGGGATTCGCCGCGCCGCCACGCGACGAGGCGGAAGGGCCCGAGACCGACCGGGCGTGCGTCGAGCGTGCTCGCGTTCAGATTCGCGTACCGCGCCGCAACGTGCCGCGGCAAGATCGCGAACGGATCGCTCGCGCCCAGCGTGAGGAAGGACGCGACGAACGGCGCGTCCGGCGCCTTCAGCCGAACGACGAGCCTATCGGGCCGCGGCGCGTCGACGCGCTCGATCCGCTCGACGGTCGAGCGGTCGGGGACGTTCGTCGCCGGATTGCGCAGCGCGTCGACCGTGAACGCGACGTCGCGCGCGTCGAACGGCGCGCCGTCGGACCAGCGCCCCGTGCGGATGCGGTAGACGATCGTCCGGCCGTCGGCGGAGATTCCGCCGTTCGCGCGCGTCGGGATTTCGAGCGCGCGATCCGGGACGAGCCGCCCGCGGTCGTCGACGAGGAACAGGTACCCTTGCGTCAGCGGCGCGAGTTGCCAGCCGTAGGCCGTGTTCAAGATCGTATCGAGGCTCGATGGATCCTCTTCCACGAACAGCGTCAATTCGCGCGGCGGCGTCGCGGCCGCGGCGGGCGGGATCGCGAAGGGCAGCGCCGAGTGCTTGCGCGCGAGCGTCTCGCTCGCGTGCCCCATCGCCGCTTCGACCGCGGGGTTCAGCCCCGGCCAGCGCCCGCGGACGAACCCGTCCGGATCGATGACGACGAGCGTCGGGAAGCCCACGATGCCGTAGAGCGACATGATCCGCTGGTCCGTATCGAGGACGACGTGCACGAGCCCGTGCTCCCGGGCATACTTCGCCGCGACCTCCGGCGGCTCGCCGACGTTGACGGCGAGCACCTGGACGTCCGGATGCGTGCGCGCGAAGTGCTCGACGAGCGGGAGGGAGAGCTTGCACGGAACGCACCAGGAGGCCCAGAAGTCGAGGAACACGACCCTTTCCGGCCGCTCCGGCAGGCGGTAGCGCGGGCCGTCGAGCGTCGCGGCGGCGAAGAGCGGCGCCCGCTCGGCGCCGGACGGCGCAAGGGACCGGGGCGCGACGAAGAGCTGATAGATGACGGCCAGGACTACGGCGGCGGCCGCCACGTCGAGCAGCCGGGAAAAGAGCCACTGCGGGGTGAGCGAAGGCCTCACGCGACGCCGTTCGCGGGCGAATACCTTCGGCCATGCGGGAGGCCCTTGAACGCCGCCATCCAATTGGGGGCCCGATGGCGACACCCCGCCCCGCGACCGTAACTCTAGAGAGCCGGTCGCTTCCGAATACCAATCGCAGCGCGCTCATCCTCGAGCATTTCGACCGGCTCCCTATCGGGGGCACGCTCGAGCTGGATGATGAGGAAGATCCGCGCGCGCTACGCAACGAGTTCCAAGAGCAGCGCTCCGGCCGCTTCGCGTGGGATGCGCGAAATCTCGGTTCCGGCCGCTGGACCGTTCACATCGAACGCATCGACGAGCAATCGGACATCGCCACGTTCCTCGGGCACTGTTCGCCGTTTGCGAACGCGCGCGCGGCGACGATCCGCGACGTCGCCCAAAACGCGACCGAGCGGCAGTACGAGACGGGCGACACGATCTTCGACGAAGGCGAGATCTGGCCGTACCTCGCGTTCGTGCGCAACGGCAAGGTCGTCTACACGTTGCTCTCGGCCGACGGCAAGACGCATTCGCTCGGCGAGCGGCTCTCGCAAGATCCGCTGAACGAAACGGGCACGTTCGACGGCGGCGGTGCGACGACGCGGGCCGAAGCGCTCACGAAGTGCTCGCTGATCCTCATTCCGAGCGAAACGGTCGTGCATGCGGCCCGTAACGATGCGGACCTCGCGCTCGGCTTCTTGGCCCAAGCCTCGCAGGCGCGGCGCCGTTCGATCGACACGATCGCCGACCTCGCGTTCGCGCACGTGTTGCAGCGCGTCGCGAAATTCTTGCTCTCGTACGCGCCGGCGACGACCGGGATGGCGCGCGGGCTCTCCGGCATCGAGAACCTTTCGCAAGCGCAGATCGCCGCCGCCGCGGGAACCGTCCGCGACATGGCGGCACGCGCGCTCCTGCGCTTGAAGAACGCCGAGGCCGTCGAACTCGATCGCGGCCGCGTCCGCTCGCTCGATCGCGAACGGCTCCAAGCGTTCGCGCACAACATCCAAGCGCCGCCCGTCTAGCGCCGTCACGATGCGAGGCATCAACGCCGGAGACACCGCCTGGGTGCTCGTTTCCGCTGCCCTCGTCATGCTGATGACGCCGGCGTTGGGCTTCTTCTACGGCGGCCTCGTCCGCCAGAAGAACGTCCTCTCGACCGTGATGCACAGCTTCTTCATCCTGTGCCTGGTCAGCGTGCAGTGGGCCATGTGGGGGTACACGCTAGCCTTCGGCCCCGACGTCAACGGCTTGGGGCTCATCGGCAGCCTCGCCTGGGCGGGGCTCAACGGCGTCGGCGGAGCGCCGAATCCGGATTACGCCCCGACGATCCCGCACGAAGCGTTCATGGTGTTCCAGATGATGTTCGCCGTGATCACGCCGGCGCTCATCACCGGTGCGTTCGCCGAGCGCAAGCGTTTCAAGGCGTTCGTGGCGTTCAGCCTGCTGTGGAGCACCGTGGTCTACGACGTGATCGCGCATTGGGTCTGGGGCCACGGCGGTTGGCTCGCGAAGCTCGGCGTGATCGATTTCGCCGGCGGGACGGTCGTCGAGATCGCCTCGGGCTCCTCCGCGCTCGTGGCGGCCTACGTGCTCGGGCGCCGGATGTTCCACGAACCGGGCCAGGAGGCCGAGGCGCACGACGTCCCGATGGTCATCCTGGGCGCTTCGCTCTTGTGGTTCGGCTGGTTCGGATTCAACGCCGGGAGCGCGCTGGCCGCGAACGACATCGCCGCGCACGCGTTCGTGACGACGAACCTCGCGGGAGCAATGGGCGCCCTGACGTGGATCACGATCCATTGGTGGCATCGCGGCCGGCCGAGCGTTGTCGGCGCCGTCGGCGGATCGATCACGGGCCTCGTCGGCATCACGCCGGCGGCCGGCTACGTCTCGTCGGCGGCGGCGATCCTCGTCGGATTCATCGCGGCGGCGCTCTGCTACGCGGCCGTCCAGCTCCGCGATTGGATGAAGCACGACGACGCGCTCGACGTTTGGGCCTATCACGGCGTCGCCGGCTTCGTCGGCATCCTGCTCACGGGCGTGTTCGCGAGCAAGCTCGTCAACCCAGCCGGCGCCGACGGGCTCCTCGCGGGCAACGCCCATCAGCTCTTGGTCGAAGCGCTGGCGGCAATCGTCGTCGTCGCCTACGCCTCGCTGATGACCTACGTCTGCCTTAAGGTGGTGAACCTCTTCATCCCCTTGCGGGTGACGGAGGCCGAAGAAGCGATGGGCCTCGACATCTCGCAGCACGCGGAGGCCGCCTATCGGGGCTAGCGGGCCCTCGTTATCACAAATGCACAGCGGCCGGTCCGGGCCGTGTCCCAATCGTTGGATGACCGGACCGCTTGGGGCGGATACATTCTCTCCATGATGTTTCTAGCTGCACTCGGCTCATTCGTCATCCTGCTCGCCGCCTGGGCATTCGCGCCCTCGCACGCGTAGCCTGACCGAACGGAGCCCGCTCGACCCACCCTCCGAGCCACGCCGAAGCCGGCGCGTCCTACGCGCCGCCGGCGGGCTGACCGCTCCTCGAACCGCCGCTCGCGCGTTCGGAGCGCGAGTTACGAACGGAGCGCAGCAAGCGCATCGCGGAACGTGTCGACCGGCACGATCCTGATCCCGCGCTCGCCCGAGATGTCGCGGTAGTTCTCGCGCGGCACGAAGAAGACGCTCGCTCCGGCGCGCCGCGCCGCGATCAGCTTCTGTGCCGTTCCTTCGATAGGCCCGACGCGGCCGTCGAAGGCGAGCGTCCCCGTCCCCGCGATCGACGTGCGCCCCACGCGCTCGCCGGGGCGCAGCGCACCGTAGATCTCGAGCGCGAACATCAAGCCCCCGGAACTGCCGCTGATGTTCTTCAGATCGAACCGGACCGGGATCGGGAGGTCGGGTTTGAGCGTGCGTGACGAGAGCGCGATCCCGAAACGGGTTCCGCTCTTCGTCGCGATCGTCGGGGCGCGAACGTTCAGGACGCCGCCGCGGCGGCGCACGACGGCGGCAACGAGGGAGCCCGGCGCGAGCCCGCGGATCGCTTTCGCGACCTCGGCCGACGCCGTCACCGCGCGCCCGTTCACGGAGAGCAAGACGTCCCCCACCGCAAACGCCCCGCGGGCCTTCGATTCCGGGAGGATCTCCTCGATGACGATCGCTTCCGGCGGGTCGGCGACGTGGAACCCGGCCGCGCGCTCCGCGACGACCGCGGCGACGTCCTGGCTCGAACTCATCGCGTCCTCGAGGACGCGGTCGTACTGCTGCAGCGAGACCCCGGCCGGCGCGATCGCGTCGCGCTGCACGAGCCGCACGCCGGGCAGAAAGCGGGCGGCGAGCATGGTCGCGGTCGCGGGCGCGATGATCACGTCGGTCAGATAGTACGGCTGCGACGGCGGCGCGTGCCCTTCGACGACGACGCGCGCGCGCAGGTCGACGGCGGAGCCCGGCGCGACGATGTAATACGGCGTCGGGATGAACGAGAGCACGACGAAGAGCCCGACGGCGGCGGCCGCCGCCAGGGCCCTTCGACGGACGACGTTCCGCACGTTCGCTAGGACACGACCTCCGCGGGGACCGCGACCTTCTCGGCCTCCGCGTCGAACGCTTCGCGCTTGCTCCTCGCCGCCGCATCCGCGAGCGCGCTGCGCTGGGCGGGTCGCTGCGCGGCTGCCGGCTGCTGAGCGGCCGCCTGCGCGCGGGCCTGCTGCGCGGCCAGCGCCTCTTGCCCCTTCTTCACGGAGCCGAGCGCCGTCCCCAGGCGCGATTCCAATTCGGCGAGCATCTGCGCGGCGTAGGCGTCGGCGCCCTCGCGCACGCGACGGGCCTTCTCTTCTGCCTCCCGCAGCACGATCTCGGCCGTCGCCCGCGCTTGCTTCACGATCTCCGCCTGGTCGACGAGCTGCGTGTGCGCGACCGTCGCCTCGCTGACGATCTGCTGCGCCTTCTCCTGCGCGTCGCGGATCACGCGCTCTTTGTTGTTCGAGATCACTTTCGCGCGCCCGACTTCTTCGGGGAGCGTCGAGCGCATCTTCTGGACGTAATCCGTCAGGCGTTCCTCGCTCAGGATGCGCATCCCGAACGGCAGCCAGGTTCCGTCTTGCACGTAAGCTTCGAGCTTATCGATGACGCGGTAGATCGACATGCGTACCTCCGATCGGACGATGCTTGGCCTGCATGAGAGCAAGGACGTTTGCCGGCACGAACGCCGTCACGTCGCCGCCTTGCAGGAAGACTTCTTTGATGAGACTCGAGCTGAGGAACGAGTACCCGGCGTCGGACATCAGGAACATCGTATCGACGTCGGCCAGGGAGCGGTTCATGTGCGCGAACGCCATCTCGTTCTCGAAATCCGAGACGACGCGCAGGCCCTTCACGATCACGTCGATCTTCTCTTGAACGACGAAATCGGCCAAGAGCCCGCGAAAGTGCGAGACGCGCACGTTCGGATGCGACGCGACGCACGCGCGCAGCATCGTCTCTCGCTCGTCGAGCGAGAAGAACGGGTCGCGCTTCTGCGGGTTCACCACCACGGCGACCGTCACGAGCGGGAAGATCGCGGCCGCGCGTACGATGATGTCGAGGTGGCCGTTCGTCGGCGGATCGAACGAGCCGGGGCAACAAGCGTGCGCTCGAACGATCTCGTTACTGCTCTGCATCGACCGCCAAGAATTGCAAGGTCACTTCTCCATAATGGGCTTCGCGCACGGCCGAGAACCCCGGCCCCGCAAGGGCTGGAGCGCCCGTGCGCCGTTCGTAGACGAGCGTCGTGCCGGCGTCGATCGCGCCGCGCTCGCGCAGCGCTGCGAAGACCGCGAGCGGCGGCTCCTGCGCGTACGGCGGATCTGCGTAGACGATATCGAAGCGTCCGCTCAAACGCGCGACCGCGCGCTTCGCGGAAGTCGGGAGGACGGCGATGCGGTCTCGAAGTTCGAGACGTTCCGCCGTCGCTTTGATTGCGGCGGCCGTCGGCGCGTGCATCTCCACGAACGTAACGTACGCCGCGCCGCGCGAAAGGGCCTCGAACCCGATCGCGCCGCTCCCCGCGAACAGATCCAGAACGCGCGCATCGACGATGCGCGTGCCGAGGATCGAGAAGAGCGCCTCTTTCACTTTGCCGGGCGTCGGCCGGACAGCGAGGCCGCGGGGGGTGGGAATCGAACGGTTGCGCAGCGTTCCGCCGCTCAGCCGCATCGTGCATCCCCACGCGCGATCGTCATTCAGTTCCATTCGCCGCTCCTTCTTCCGCACCTCGGCGGCCGGCCGCTCGCACGCGCGGCGCGTTGACCACAGCTTGTGGATAACGAGCTGTGGATAGCATGAGGATATCCACAGCGAGCGCCGTACGATCGTCGAGCCGGCTTTCGTCTCGCTCTGCTTGTGGACGCTCGTGCTCGTCGCGTGCGATGCGTGACCGCGTTGATGCGCATCGGCAGCGCCGAGCGTCGAGACGGCGGTCTAACTGCTCACGAGCGTGGCGCGCGCGCTCGCGTCGTCGTCGGCGAGAGCGCGCAGCGCGCGGTGTTCGGGACGGGCGAGGAACGGATCGGCGGCGACGAGTGCGTCGGCATCGGCTTTCGCTTGCATGTAGAGCGCGAAATCGTTGACGACGCTGCCGAGCAAGCCGGCGGCGCCGCCGGACTGTTCGGTGCCGGCGAACTCGCCCTCGCCGCGCAGGCGCAGGTCGGCTTCGGCGATCTCGAAACCGTCCGTCGTCTTCGCGAGGATCGAGAGGCGCTCGACGAACGCCATGTCGTCCGGCGCGACCAGCAGGCAATACGAACGCTCGGCTCCGCGGCCCACGCGCCCGCGCAACTGGTGCAACTGCGCGAGGCCGTAACGATGCGCGTCGAGGATCACCATCACGGTCGAGTTCGGAACGTCGACGCCGACTTCGACGACGGTCGTAGCCAGCAGCACGTCGATCTCGCCGCGGACGAAGCGCCCCATCACGGCATCCTTCTCGCGCGAGCCGAGCCGGCCGTGGATCAAGCCGACGCGCAGATCCGGGAAGACGCGCGTCTCGAGCTCTTCGAGCTCTTCGATCGCGCTCGTCAGCTCGGATTCGGATTGATCGATCGCGGGCGCGACGACGTAAGCCTGGCGCCCGAGCGCGACGTTCTTGCGCACGAAATCGTAAGCGAGCGACTTGCGGCTCTCCCGCAGGACGTACGTCTCGATCGGCGTGCGGCCGGGCGGCAGCTCGTCGACGATCGAGAGATCGAGATCCGCGTAGCGCGTCTGCGCGAGCGTGCGAGGGATCGGCGTGGCGGTCATGTAGAGCGTGTGCGGGGCGCGACTCTTCCCGCGCAACTTCGCGCGCTGCGCGACGCCGAAGCGGTGCTGCTCGTCGATGACGACCAGCCCGAGGTTCGCGAACGTCACGTCGTCGGTGAGGAGCGCGTGCGTTCCGACGGCGAGATCGCATTCGCCGCTGCCGATGCGCGCGAGCGCCGTTTCGCGCGCGCGCGCGCCGATGCTGCCGAACAGCGCCTCCGTGCGGATGCCGTACGGCAGCAACAGCGGCGAGAGTTTGGCCGCGTGCTGCGAGGCGAGGATCTCCGTCGGAGCCATCAGCGCCGATTGCACGCCCGCCCGCGCGGCGAGCACGATCGCGGCCGCCGCGACGAGCGTCTTCCCGCTCCCGACGTCGCCTTGCAAGAGACGGTTCATCGGGGCGGGGCGCGCCATATCGCCCCACAGCTCTCGGATGACGCGGCGCTGCGCCCCCGTCGGCGGGAACGGCAGTTCCGCCGTGAACGTCTCCCACAATCCCGCGGGAGCGACCAGCGGGACGGCACCGCCTGCGGCGCTGCGTTGCGCGCGTTTGAGCGCGGCGGCGAGCGCGATCCCGAAGAACTCCTCGTAGATCAGCCGCTCGCGCGCGGCGCTCGCGGCGTCGAGCGTCGGCGGGCGGTGCACGGTGCGCCAGGCTTCGCGCAGCGGCGGGTAGCCGCGCCGCGCGAGCACGTCCGGCGGGAGCGTTTCGCGCAAGAGCCCTTCGAGTGCGGAGAGGTTGCGTTCGATGAGCGTGGCGATCGTGCGGGACGTGACCTCTTTGCTCGCGCGGTAGACCGGGACGATCGCGCCCGCATAGACGTCGTCCGGGCCCATGATCCGGTGGCTCAGCACGTTGATCTCGACGCCGAGCGAACCGCGCCGGCGCTTGACCTGCGCGCGCCCGTGCACGAAGATGCGATCGCCGGCGGCGAGCTTCCCGGCGAGGCCGCGACGGCCGAACCAGCTCGCTTTGATGCGCCCCGTGCCGTCGTCGATTTCGGCCGTGACGATCTGCACGCGCCCGCGGAATTCACTCGCGCCGACGATCGTGCCCACGATGATGTCCTCAAACGAGTCGGCGTCCTCGGGGCTGCGCGCGCGTTCGAGGGCGGTTTGCATGACCTGCGCGATCGGCGTGGGCGTGCGCCAATCTTTGTAATCGCGCGGATAGGTCGTCGCGAGATCGAGGGGCGTGCGGATCTCGAGCGCTTCGAGCTTGCGCGCGAGTTCGGGCCCGACGCCGCGCAGTTCGCGCAGCGTCCGAGGGCCCGCGGCGGGGGCTACTTCGCGCGGCGTAACAGTTCTTCGCCCACGTCGTCGAGCGCGACGCCGCGTTCCGCGAGCAGCACCTGCAGGTGGAAGAGCAGGTCGGCGCTCTCCCACTTCAGCTCGTCCTTCGACGCGTTCTTCGCGGCGATCACGACTTCGGTCGCTTCCTCGCCGATCTTCTTGCAGATCCGGTCGACGCCGTCGTGCAGGAGCTTCGCGACGTAGCTCTGCGCGGGATCTGCGCTGCGGCGCCGTTCGATGACCGCTTCGAGATGGCGCAAGGCGCGTTCGATGGTGCCCGGCTCGGGGTAAGCGGCCCGCGGCGGTTCGCCGGCGAGCGTCCTCTCGAAGCAGGTGGGGGCGCCGGTATGGCAAGCGGGGCCGGCGGGCTCGACGCGGTAGAGGAGGGCGTCGCCGTCGCAATCGACGTCGACTCCGGCAACGCGTTGCGTGTTCCCGGAGGTTTCACCCTTGCGCCACAGCGCTTTGCGCGAACGGCTGTAGAGCCAGGTCGTGCGCTCCGCGAGCGTGCGTTCGAGCGCTTCGCGATTCGCGTAGGCCAGCGTCAGGACGCGTCCGCTCGCGGCATCCTGGATGACGACGGGCAGCAGCCCGTCCGCTCCCCATTCGAGTTCATCGATCGACATGATCGTGATGTACGATGGGCCGAATCGGGATTCCGCGCGATGCAAGCTCCGCCTTGAGCGCGCCGATATCCAGCTCGCCGAAATGGAACAGCGAGGCGGCGAGCGCGGCGTCGGCGCCGGCGGCGAACGCCTCGGCGAAGTGCTCCGGCGTCCCGGCGCCGCCCGAGGCGATCACCGGCACCTCGACCGCCCCGTGGATCGCTTGCGTCAATTCCAGATCGAAGCCGGCCTTCGTGCCGTCGGCGTCCATGCTCGTGAGCAGGATCTCCCCCGCGCCGAGCGCCGTCGCCTCGCGCGCCCATTCGACCGCGTCGCGCCCCGTCGGCGTGCGCCCGCCGTCGATCACGACCTCCCAGCCCGGCGCGCCGTGCCGCCGCCGCGCGTCGATCGCGAGCACCACGCATTGGCTGCCGAACTCGTCGGCGGCGCGGCGCAGCACGTTCGGATCGCGCAGGGCCGCGCTGTTGATCGAGACCTTGTCGCAGCCCGCGCGCAGCAGATCGCGCACGTCGTCCGCGCTGCGCACGCCGCCGCCGACCGCGAACGGGATCGTGAGCTCCGCCGCGACCGCTCGCACGACGTCGAGCATCGCGCGCCGCCCTTCGATCGTCGCCGTGATGTCGAGGAAGACGACTTCGTCGGCGCCGCGCGCTTCGTAGATGCGGGCGAGCGCGACGGGATCCCCCGCGTCGACGAGTTCCAGGAAGCGGATCCCCTTGACGACGCGCCCCGCCTTGATGTCGAGACAGGGGATGATGCGCTTGGCGAGCACGGGCTAACGGACCCGTGCCTTCACGCCGGCGGGAAGGCCGTCGATCGCGACGACGAGGATCGCGAGGTCGTCTTCGACCTTCCCGCCCGTCAGCGTGCGCACGCGCGTGACGAGCGAATCGGCGCAGGCCTGCGGCTCGCGCGGACCGTCGCCCAAGAGGCGCATGGCGCCCGTATCCTCGAGGAGCCGCCCCTTGCGGTCGCGCGCCTCCGTCAGACCGTCGGTCGCGAGCAGGATGAGGTCTCCGCGGGAGAGCGCCAGCGTGCGCGTTTCGTAACCGAACGAGGGGTCGAGCCCGATGATCGGGCCCGTCACGTCGAGCTGAGTCACGTTCCCGCCGCGGCGCAGGAACGCGCCCGCGTGCCCGGCGCTCGCGTACTCCAGTTCCATTTTCGGGATGTCCAAGATGCCGACGAAGCACACGACGAACAGCTGCGGGTTCTTGATCGTGTCCAGGAAGACGCGGTTGAACGCACCGAGGATGTGCGCCGGGTTCGGATCGCTCACGGCGAGCGCGCGGATCGAATACTTGACGAAGGCCGTATTGACGGCCGCCTCGATCCCCTTGCCGCTGACGTCGGCCACGATCAGGAGGGCGCGGCCCTCCCCCAGCCGGCGGACGTCGAAGAGGTCGCCGCCGACCGAGACGTCACGCGTCGCCGAGATGTAGGCCGTCCCCACGCGGGTCCCGGCGAGCTCGTCCCAGCCGGTGCGGAACGCGCCTTGGAGCGTTTCCGTGATGCCGCGCTCGCGATCGATTTGCGCGAGCATGCGGGCCCGCGAGCCGACGAAGACGATGCCGAACGCGCCGAACAGGATGATCAGCCCGAGCGCGACGACGAGCGTTTGATTGATGTGGACCTTCAGATCGCGCTGAGCCTTCTGCTCGCGCTCGTCGAGAAGCGCGCGCACGCCCGTCGCATCGGCCTGGACCTGATCGCTGAGGACCTTCCCGATCTTCTGCAGGTCGCGCGACTTGTTCGCGGTCCGCGGCCTTTCCAGGAGCGGACGGGCGACTTGTTCGATCCACTCCCGGTTGAGCTGCCGCATCTCGTCGAAAGCGGCTTCGAGTTCCGTGATGTCCAGGGGTGCCGTCGCATCTTTCAGGCGCGTGATCGCCTGATCGAAGCTGTCGACGGCCGTCACGTACGGCGAGAGATACGACTCGTCGTTCGTCGCGAGGTAGCCGCGCAAGCCGTTATCTTCTTGAAGTTGCAAGCGCAGGACGGCATCGAGCGTCTGCTCCGCGCGCGAGAGCGTCCGTTGCAGCGCGGCCGAGGAATCGAGCTGCCGGTAGATGCCGAGCGCGGTGAGAAGCGCGATGACGAGCGCAAATACGAGGAGCGCCCCGAGCGTTAACGCTCCGCGCCGATTCGACTCACGATATGCGATCCGTCGGAGCTCTAGCATCGTTCTGGGGGGTTCAACGAGGCGACGCCCAGATTCGAACTGGGGAATAGAGCTTTTGCAGAGCTCCGCCTTACCACTTGGCTACGTCGCCGTTCGCGCCTATTCACGGCTGTTTCGGAAGAGCTCCACGAGCGGGTGGCGGGAATCGAACCCGCGCGTCAACCTTGGGAAGGTCGCAGGCTACCATTACATCACACCCGCGAGGTGGGCTTCGGGTTGCGCCGTTCGGTACCGGGCAGCCTCGTCCCCCCAGCCCCGGAACTTTCGGGCTGCCCGCGTTGTATACTCGGTTGGACGGCGTCCTGGCGCGACCGTCTCGCACTCTTTCTCTAGGAGTTCCTTCGTGAAGAAGATTCTCGGCCTGGCGACGGGCTTTGCCCTGTGTGCCTCACTCGCCGCACCGGCGCTCACCTCGGCGCAAGCCGTGATGCAGACCGCTCCGACCGTGCTCGTCGAAAAGGGCAAGGAAGTGGATGCGGTCCTTCAAGTGCCCCTGAGCAGCAAGACGAACCACGACGGCGACCGGTTCACGCTCGCGCAGAAGGATACGTTCTGGCATCGCAAGCCGCAACTCAACGGCGCCTTCATCGACGGGCACGTCGAAAACGTCTCCCCGGCCGGGCCGATGAAGAAGGCGACGATGAACCTCGTGTTCGACGACATCAAGCTGGCCGACGGAACGAGCGTCCCGCTGAGCGCTAAGCTCATCTCGCTCAAAGAAGTCGAACCCAAGACGCACGAGCTCCGCGATACGGCGATCATCATCGGATCGGCCGTGGGCGGCCACATGGTCGGCAAGAGCACCGGCGGAACGGTCGCAGGCGCGGCCGCCGGCGTGGCCTTGGTCCAGACCCTCAAGGACGACATCAAGGTGAAGCAAGGCACGATCCTGCGCCTGAAGCTGCTCCAGCCGATCGTGACGGGCGCCGGCAACAGCTAACGCACTTCGCCGGGCTTCCCCTGCGACGGGCTCAGGGTGACATGGCGTTCGTGTCATCCTGAGCTCGTCGAACGTCATCCTCCGACAATCTCACGCCTCGACGGGCCGGTGTGACGTTGGGATACGTTACAGTGCCTCGCCGTAGCGTTCGCGGTGCAGGCGGCGCGCTTGTTCCACCCAGTGATCGCGCGCAATGCGGTGGCGGAACTCGTGCGCGTGCGAGGCGAACTGGTCCGCGTCCTGTTCCGTCCAGAGCGCGATCTGGCGGTAGTTGAAGATCCCATACTTGTTCAGCGCGCGCTCGAGCACGGGCCCGATCCCGCGGATCGCGGTGAGATCGTCGCGCAGCGCGATCCCCGGCGTGATCGGGACGGGCTCCCCGCTCTCTATTTCGTGCAGCAGGCTGCGCATACGCAGCAAATCCGCATCTTTCTTCGCGCTCGCGTCGCGGCTGGCAGCGAGATCGTTCTGCAACGCCAGCACGACCGTCGCCGAGAACGTGCCGGGAGCGGCGTAACCGCCCGCCGTCGAGGACGGCACCGGCGGCACACTCGCCGCGGAAGGCCCGCCGGTCGCGCCCGCCGCGGACGGCGCAGCCTGGGCAACCGGTGCAACCGGCGTAAGCGGCGCTCCGCCGGAACGCGAGGCGCGTTCGGATCCCGCGCGCTCGCGCCAGGCGCGCTCCTTCTCCTTCAGCGTTCCTTCGAACGACATGCTGCGCAGCGCCCAGCCGATGGCGATGCCGAGCGCGAGCGCCACGACGAGGGTTGCGAGGGTCTCGAAGACGGACGGCATCGCGATCTCTCCCCTACTTCACGACGAATTCGATGCGACGGTTCTTCGCGCGACCGTCGGAGTTGGAGTTGTCGGCGATCGGGCGCGTATCACCGTAGCCGATCGCGATCGCGTGGTGCGAATCGACCCCCTTACTGAGGAGGTACGCTTTTACGGCCTTCGCGCGGCGTTCGCTGACGCGCAAGTTCACTTCGCGCGCGCCGACGTTGTCGGTGTGCCCTTCGATGATGAGCCTAGCATCCGGCGAGGCGCGAAGCGCTTGCGCGACCGCGTCGAGCCCGCGCTCGCATTCGGGCGTGAGTTCGGTGCTCCCCGAATCGAAGTGATTGCACCGAGCGCCGACGGAGCGCGCGATCGCGCCGGCGACGCCCGTCGGCCCCGGGGTAGCGGGCGCGGCGGTCGGCGCGGACGCGGAGGCGGAGGCCGGGGCGGAGGTCGCGGCAGAGGCCGTCGAGGCGGGGGCGGTAGCCCCCAGCGTGAGGTCGTCGATGACGGTCACGTTCTCCCCGGCGGCGGCGTTCGCATCGGCGACGAGCTTCGTCTTGACGTCGGCGCTCGGGACTTGGCCGCGCAGCGAGACCGTCTCGCCGTCGGCGATCAGGCTGGCCTTGGGGGCATCCTTCCCGAACGCGGGGAGGACGCCGGCGGCGTTCCCGACCCAGCCGGCATTCGCCAACCCCGGGGCGACGCGCAGGCGGTCCACGACGTTCCCCGCCCCGTAGAGCGTGCGGGCGCGCGCCACGACGGCGTCCCGGATCGCTTGGCTCGGCAAGTCGCCGTCGAGGAAGACATCTCCGGCGCTCTGGGTGACGTGGAGCGAGGGCTCCGGCGGCGCAGGCGTCTCGCCGGGGGCCGCGGGAGCGCCCGCGACGTTCGTCCTCGGCGGATGCGCGAAATCGGCGCGGCGCGCGACGCTCCACCAACAGAGCGCGACGAACGCGAGCGATGCCAGGATCAAGACGAACCGATTATTCACTCCGGAACCGCTTTCAGGGTCAAGTCTCGGTTAAGATCGCGCCCAAGCGCGGGCAACTCTCTAGTATCCGCCCGCGGCGACACTACAATACTAGGACAGGGTCCGCATCCCCATCTACGAGAGCGAGGAACGTTCCGTGCTCCACGCCGTCGCGCCGATCTCCAGCTCCTACCAGCCCGCCTCGGAGTTTACCGAGGCCTTGCGACGCTTGCTGACGGGGGACGCGCTCCTTTCGCCGCTTTCGCTGATCCGCGAGAACCCGGAGCTGGGCACGGAGCCGGCGCTGATCGAGGAGCGCTTCGATGATGCCGACCTGCCGTACCTCTGGGCGGACGGCATCCATCTAGGGGCAGGCCCGCACGGCGAGCGCCGCGTGCTGCTGCTGGTGCTCGGAGCGGACGCTGCGGGAAACCGCCGGATCGTCGAGATTCGCTGCGTCGAAGCCGAGACGGAGGCGACCTGGCGCGCGCTGTTCGTCGATTTGCGGGTGCGCGGGCTCGAAGCGCCGGCGCTCATCATCGCGGACGGCACCGCAGGCTTCTGGCGGGCGGCGAGCGCCGTCTACCCGGAATCGAAGCAGCAGTGGTGCTGGCTGCACGTGGAGCGGCAGATCTTGGATAACTTGAGCGGCCTCGAGCGCAGCCGCGCGCTGACGGCGCTGCGCGGCGTGGCGCGCTCGGTGCGCGAGGACGAAGCACGCGCGCGCATCACGGCGCTCGCCGACGAGTTGCACCCCAACGCGCCGTTCGTAGCGGCGAGCCTGCGCGCCGAGATCGACCGCCTCGTCGCGTACCTGCGGTTCGATACGGAACTTCGGCATTCGCTGCGCACGACGCGTGCCGTGGAAGCGATCTTCCTACCCGTCGCCGTTTAGCTGGGCCGGGTCTTCTCGCGCTCCTCGCGGGCGAAGGTCGCTTCCATTTCGGACTTGATCTGTTCGAGGAGTTGGCGCCCGGTGGCGTGCGCGATGCGCGTGCCTACGGCCGCATCGAAGAGCGCGCCGATGGCGCCGCCGGGCGGCACGTACGTGCCGTCGAGCGCGAGCCAGCATTCGGAGTAATCTTCGTCGGGAACGATCTTGAGCGTGCCGTCGAAATCGGGGAACGGACCGCCGCCTTCGGGGCGCCACTTCACGTGGACCGTATCGTTCCAGCCCGAAGCCGGGCCGACGCGTTCGAACGTCGCGGAGACGGCGCGCTGCAGATCCAGCGGGAGATCCGGCACGGTCAACTCGAGCCGCGCGGCGTGTTCGCCGGCAGCGACGCGGCTTTCGAGAAAGTGTTCGAGGAACGCGGTCGCGCGCGTCAGCGGGACTGCGAGGAAGATCCGTTCGCGCAGGATGCTATGAGCCACGTGACTCCTTCGGGCAAGCCGTCGAGCCGAACCGTTTCGCCGGGACGGGGAGCGCCCCTCGAGGAGCCCGGCGCGGAGCGCGCTCGAAAAAGACGCATGCCCCGGCGGCGCGGCCGGGGCATGCGTCTCGGATGGCGCTAGGTCAGTCGTCGCTGTCTTTCATGCCGGATCGAATGGCGGTATCGAGGCTGGGATCGTCCTTGTGGCCGTGGGCGGAGACGGCGTGCTGGTGCGCGGCTTTGAGGACTTCTTCTTCCGTGCCGGAGATGGTAAGCGAGCAGTTGCTTTCGCTCGGGAAATCGCGACAGTCGATCATCTTACGGGTCATCGTAGCCATGGGGATACTCCTTTTCGTGCGCGTGCGGTGTCGAGTACGCGTCGTTTTGGGATCGGCCATGATGTCGCGGCGCGGCCGAAGCCGTCGCGGCAGCCGCTCTGATACGGCCGGCGGGAGGCACGTTCGCACCCCCACGCCCGCCGGAGCGGACCCTCCCCATTAGCCGCCCCAGCCCACGTTCCGCTTGCTCGTACCAACGGAGGGGCTAGCCCAGTCGAAGGGTCTTCAGCAGAGCGCCCTGCAATCACGGGCCTAGAGGATAGCGTGACATCAGAGAAACCAACTGCCGACTTAGTCGATGCCTACCGCGCGAGCGGCCGCCTACAAAGCTGCGAGGCGCAGTTCCGCCGATACGGCGGCCGGGCAAGCTTCTCGGGGCCGATCCGCACGATCCGGACGTTCGAAGACAACGCGATCGTCAAGCGCGTCCTCGGCGAGCCCGGCAACGGAAACGTGCTCGTGATCGACGGCGGCGGCTCGCTGCGGACGGCCCTCGTAGGTGACGTCATCGCAGGCCTGGCGGTCGCGAACGGCTGGGCCGGAATCGTGGTCTTCGGGGCCGTGCGCGACGTGGCGGCGTTGCGAGAGCTGCCGATCGGCATCAAGGCGCTGGGTTCGAATCCTTGGACCAGCGGGAAAACGGGATCGGGCACCATCGACGGCGCGGTTTCGTTCGGAGGCGCGACGTTTCGCCCCGGCTCGTGGCTGTACGGCGACGACGACGGCGTGCTCGTGGCGGAGGGCGAACTCGCCTAGGCGGGCCGTCGCACGGTGCCTCCGGACACTTGACAAGGAGTGCCGTTCGATCTTGACGCAGAGAAGCACGTTGTGCCACGCCGCACGCTGATACTCGTAGCCTTAGCGCTGTTCGCCTTGACCCCGGGAGCGCCCGCACGCGCGAGCGAGCCCTGCGCCATCGCTACCGGCCAATACGTGCTGCTGAAATCGAACCAACTCGACCCAGACGTGTTCGTGTGGGATTCAAGGTTCCGGCTGAGCAGCTACGCCGCCGGCGAATGGCGCAACACGCAAGACGTGCTCGACCACACGATTCTCTCGAAGCCGGGTACGCGCGGCTACGTGATCCAATGCGAGCCGCAACAGGTTCGCTTCCGCTACGACCCGACGATGGTGCAGGACGCCGTCGGCTTGAAGCTAACGAGCGGCCCGCAGCGCGGGCGTTACGGCTGGGTCGCTTCAGATGACGCGCATTTAATTACGACGGCGATTTCGCCGGTGCCGCAGCCGCGCATCTTGCCGCGGAAGGCGCCGCGGAAAGCGCCCGCACGGAAGGCGCTGCATTAGCGGGCTGCCGTCAATCTCCGCTCGCGTTTGACGACGTACATCTGCGCGTCGGCGCGCCGCTGGACCTCGCAGAGCGGCTCGCCGGGTTCGGCGACGGCGCACCCCAATGCGAAAGAGATGGGCTGCCCGGCGATCGGGGCTCTCCGCGCGAGATCGGCGTCGATGGCTGCAACCACGTCTGCGAGCCGATCTCGCACCGGCAGCAGCACGGCGAACTCGTCGCCACCGATGCGTGCCACGACGGAGGAAGGGCCGGCTGCCGCGCTTAGGATGTCGTACGTCGCGCGCAAGTGCTCGTCACCGGCATCGTGACCGTGCGCGTCGTTGACCCTCTTGAGATTGTCCAGGTCGACGATCAGCACGGCCGCAGCGGATTCGCCCGGGGCCTGCAAGGCCTCTTGCCAAGCGAGACGGTTTCCCGCACCGGTCAGCGAGTCGGTCCGCGCCTCGCGGAAAATTCGCTCGATTTCTTCCTGTAGGTGCGTGCGAGCCATGGCCGCGCGCAGCAAGGCTTCGGCCGCGTATGCCAGCCGGGCGCCGAGGTCTTGGCACAGCGACGTGAAGCCGCGCGGACAGACCTCCGTGTGCAAGAGCAGCAGAACTCCGAGTTGCGGGCGTCCGACGCTCAGGAGGTAATAGGAGCGCACGCCGTCCTCGAATCTGAAGGGCGGGGGGAGCGGCGCCAAGCGCGCGTCCTGCTCGCACAGCGGAAGCGCTTCTCGCCCGAGGCCGGCGACGATCTCGGCGAGGGCCGGCTCGACTGCCGCGGGGTCTGCGATCGGGGCTCCCCGTTCGGCGATGGTCGTCCGCGCCGCCTCGATACCCGGCAGGTACAGGATGCCGATCTCGCAGGACAGCGCTGCCGCGGCGCGTTCGACGATATGGCCGGCGGTTGCCGCGACTTCCGACGCCTCGCAGGCCACCATGTCTTGGACCGCATGGAGCAACTCCAGTTCGTCGGCCAAGCGTTTCGCGGGAGAAACGTGGTCCAGGGACTGCGCGGCCAGTTCGGCTAACGTGGCCGCCTCGGCGTCCGGGATGGGCTCGAGGCGCCTTACGGCGTCGGCGAACACGACGATGACATCTGCGGAGAGCGGCACGAACAACCCGGATCTGCCGAAATACGGCCCGAACAAACACTCGGCGGCGTCGCAGCTGACGCGGACCGGCCGGCCGAGCGCCGCCGCGCGTGAAGCGTGCCCTGGAACATCCTTCTCGAGCCGCAGTTCGACCAGCCCGGCCCAGCCCTCGCCCCGGCCGAGTCCGCCGACGTGCACGAAGCGCGTTGCCTGGACGCGGCGGAAGACGAAGACGTCTCGAGCGCCCACCTGCGCCGCCGCCCGGACTAATTCTCTCTCCAAGCGAACCTCCCGAGTTACCGTCAGACGGGCCTTGGTCCCTATTCACGGTGTTTCGGGCGAATTGAAGACATACCGGCGAGCATCGCTCGCCGAAGTGCTCCGCGTCACGATTCCTACGGGCCCTAGACCAAGGCAACGAACGCGGCGGCGGCGCGTTCTGCGGCGACGCGTAACGCCGCCCGCGCCTCCGCGGGAGAAACGATCGTCGCAGCTCCGCCGAAACTCAGCACCCACGCGACGATCTCCTCGAAGCGCGTCAGCTCGAACGTCAGCCGCACGCCGCCGTCTTCTTCATCTGCAGCCTCGACCTGAGCCGGCCAGCGCCGGCAGCGGACGTACGCGGCCACCGCCGGCTCGACCCGCACCACGACGCGCTGCGGTTTCCCGTCACCGATCATCGTTCCGAAGCTGTACCGCAACGCGTCGTCGATCGTCAGCCCCGGATCGGGCTCGAAGGCGTCGTCCTCGATCGCCGCATCGCTCATGCCGTCCAGCGCATAGAGCTTCGGATCCGTCTCGCCTTCCGTCAAGCCCCACAGGTAGAACCGCCCCTGGTGCGTGTGGACGGCATACGGCGCGACCGTACGCCGGTCGCCGGCGGCTCCGCCGGTGCGCCGGTACGTGAACGTGAGCCACCGGTGCTCGCCCACCGCCGAGAGCGCACGGTCCACGATCTCGTAGAACGCCTTCCCGCCGGCCGGCTGCGGGTGCCGCGAGGAGACGACCGCATTCCCTTCAACGTCGCCGATCTCGACGCGCGCCTCGAGCACGCTCAGCACGTCGTCGAGCGCCTCAGCAATCGGGCCGCCGAGCGCCGAGACCGCGGCGCGCACCTGCGCGAGCTGCGCGCGCGTGCGCGGATCGATGCCGTAGCGCGCGATCGAAGCGCCCTGCGGAACGTGAAAGAGCTTGTCGCCGGAATCGTAGTTGATCGGCAGCCCGGCGCACGCGAGTTCCGCCTTGATGCGCTTGAACGAACTCTCGGATCCGACGGCCGCGATCTTGAAGAGGTCCGGTTTCGAAATCTTCCGATCGCGCTCGAGCACTCGAATCAGCGCTACGAACCGCGCGACCTTCCCGCGGCGCGCAGGGTGGTTCAGATTCTGACCCGGGCCGGTTTTCGGCCGGGCTGACGCCGCGGATGGCATTCTCTACAATATCGACATGGACAGTACGAATCCTCAACCCGAACCCACGTCGCGCCTCAAGAGCCTCTTGAAAGAGGCGGACCTCAAATCGTTCCGCCTCGACGCGCGGCTCCGGGGCATCCTCTTTCAAGGCCGCTCGCGCGAGTGGCTGCTCCGCGCCGGCCTCAACGAGAACTGGCTGCACGTCTACACCGTCGTCTGCGGCATCCCCGAAGAACCCGGGCTGCGCGCTCGTCTCTTCGAGACGCTGATGACCACGAACGCTTCGCTGACGCTCGCGAAGTTCGTCGCCGGGCCGGGCGGCTTGGTCCTCGAAGTGGACTACCGCGCCGAGCACGTCGATGCAGCCGTCCTCAGGAACGTCGTGAGCCACGTCCACTGGATCGCGGAAGAGCAGTATCCGAAAATCTTCCGCATCGTCTCCGGCGACGAGGTCCTGCGCGAACTCGGGACGCAACTCGCCCCGCCGGAAGCGGCATGACGCGCGCCGAACGCATCGCGGGCTGCCTCTACGGCGCCGCCATCGGCGACGCGCTCGGCTCCGCGTTCGAGTTCGTCGATAGCGACGCGATCGAACGCCGCCTCGGCGGACCCGTCGTGGGCGAGTATCTGCCTGCGGTCCCGCGCTCGCTGTTGCATCCGCGCGAGCCGGGCCACCCGACGGACGATACGGCGATGGCGCTCTCCGTCGCCGGCACGATTTCGTGCGGCGAGCCGCTGACCCCCGAACTCTTCTCCCGCCGGTTCCTCGCGGATCTCGATCGGCACCACGGGCGCTTCGGCCCGATGTTCTGGACCGGCGGACCGGGCGGCGCCACGACGCGCTCGCTCTCGCGCCTGCAGCGCGGCGCCGATCCCGCCACGTGCGGCCACCTGGAAGACGGCGGCAACGGCGCGGCGATGCGCGTTCATCCCGTCGGGTTCCTCGCGGATCGCGCCGCGGTGCTCGACGTTGCGGCGATGCAGGCGCGCGTCACGCACGGCCACCCCGCCGCGATCGCGGCGGCCGCAGCCGTTGCGGTGTTGGTGCACGATGCGCTGCGCGGCGCAGCGCCGTCGCTGGACCTACCAGCCGGCATCACGGACGGCACGTTCGCACGCTCCTGGGGCGAGCTTCATGCAGATCTTACGCCTTCCGGCCTGCGATTACCCGGCCGGTTGCGCAACGTCGCGATGAGCGGTTGGGAAACCGTCGCCGCCGCGCACGCGATCGCAGCGTGCTTCCCCGGCGATCCGGTCGCGGCGATCGGCGCCGCTGCGGCCTCCGGCGGGGATACCGACACCGTCGCCACGATCACGGGCGCGATCGTCGGCGCCCGGCACGGCATCGCGGCCCTCCCGAAAGCCTGGATCGAAGGGCTGGCGGCGCGCGCGCTCGTCGACGGCGTGCTGCAAGAAATTCTCGCCGCGCTCGGAGAAACGGTATCGCCATGACGAAGATCAAGACCAGCGAAACCGATCCGCTAAAGATCGACGTGGTCGCCGTGCCCGGAACCGGCGGGCGCATCGGCATGACGCTCTTTCCCGGCCGTTGTGACGATCGATCGATCTACGGCAACACCTGGCGCCGCGACCTCGCGGCCGATCTCGATGCGATTCGACGGCTCGATCCCGCGCTCGTGATAACGCTCAACGAAGCGCGCGAGTTCACGCTGCTCGGCGTTCCGGGCTTCGAGCAGGCGCTCGCAGAGAGCGGCCTCCCCTGGCGGCATCTCCCGATTCCCGACGGCGGCGTCCCCGATCGCACCTTCGAGCGCGCCTGGGCCAAGACCGGTCGCGAAGTGCGCGACGCGCTCCGCGCCGGCCGGCTCGTGGTCATCCATTGCCGGGCCGGCCTCGGCCGCACCGGCACGATCGCAGCGCGCCTGCTGGCGGAGCTCGGCACGCCGCAGCTAGCCGCAATCGAAACCGTGCGAACGGCGCGCGGCCCCCACGCCGTCGAAACGCGCGACCAAGAACGGCACGTCTTAGCCACTCAGCCCGTCGAAGATTGAACCCGATGCTCGCTTCCTTCTTGCTCGTTCATGGTGCGCTCGGGGATGCGTCGGCCTGGAAGAAAGTGGCGCCGCTGCTGCGCGAAGCGGGAGCCGTCGTCGCCACGCCCGATAATCCGGGCGCCGCGGCGGATTTCGAAGGCCCGCTCGGCGCGCCGGCGTTCGAGGACTACGTCGCTACCATCGAGCGCGCGATCGATGCTGCCCCGAAGCCGGTCATCCTCGTGGGCTATAGCTCGGGGGGCATCATCGTCACGCAAGTCGCCGAGAACCGGCCCGACGACATCGCGGCGCTCGTCTATCTCTGCGCGTACATCCCGGTCGACGGCGAAACCTTACAGGCGCTCACGATGAGCGACGAAGACAGCATGATCCGCACGCGCCTGCGGATCGATCCCGCGACCGGCAAGGCCGGGCTTTCTCCTGAAGATATGCGCGAGATCGTCTTCCACGATTGTTCGCCCGAAGACGCGGCGGCCGGCATGGCGCATCAGCGCCCGGAATCGCTCGGCCTCTTGCGCGCACCCGTGCACGTCACGGAAGCGAATTTCGGCCGCGTGCCTCGTTACTGCATCACGACGCTACGAGATCGCGCGGTGAGCTCCGCGCTGCAGAAGCGCATGTACGAACGCACTCCGGTCGAGAAAGTTTACGCGATCGACTCCGGGCACGTGCCGTCCTTCTCGCACGCCGGCGAACTCGCGGCGGCCCTGCTCGAGATCGCCGGCGCGGCCCGCACGTTCCCGCACGCATAGCGCGCTCGCCGGCCGGAAGTTCGTTCGCAGTCGAAAGCGCGTGCAGCCGGATCATCGCGCGCGTTCGGCCGCGTTCACTTCGCGGATGCTTTTTCCAATTCGTCGATGATCTGATCGTTCAGGGTCGAGAGATTCTTCACCGTTATCGCATGATAATCGCTCAGGCCCGGGTACGTTACGTCGACTTCCTTCTTCAGGTCGAGCCACGGCGTCCCGTTCCCGTCTCTGAACTTCGTCCGCAGGCCGAACGCCCAATCCGTCTGATGGCTGTGCGGTTCACCTTTGGCGGTCGCGCCGTAGTAGAGGCCCAGTTGCGCTCCGCTTGCCTTCACCGCATCGTCGACGTCCTTCGGGGCCTTGATCGTTACCTGAATGACCGTCGTCTCGACGTTGAAACGCTTCCCGAACTTCGTCGCGAAATCTTGAGCCGATTCCGAGACGCCTTGCGCGATCGTCGCAAAATTGTCCGTCCACTTCGAGGAATCGTACACGACGGCAACGGGCTTACCACCCGCACGATCGTGGATCGAACCCGTGGATGCGGCAGGCGCCGAGGCGGCTGGAGACGCCGTCCCGGCCGCAGTCGCGCCGGGCGGCGCCGCGGCGAGCGCCGCGTTCTGCGTCACCGAGATGAATGCGCAGAGCGCAAGCGGGCCGATAGAGCGCCGGAGCATCGATGAAACCGCGCGGCGAACGATGCACGCGGGAAGCGATATGCCGCTCAAGCCGTTCTCCTTTCAAGGCCGGGAAGCGAGCCGTTTACGGGGCGAGCGTTCGCGCTCCCGGCCATGCGTCCCGCCGCCGCCGCCGCCGCAAGGCCACAAGTCCCGGTAGGCCGTGTTGAATGTTCTGTCCGGATCTACTACGGCGCAGGCGGTCCGTCGTCGCCGCGACTTTCCGCCGGCGCGAGGACGTCGCCGGCGGCGATCTGCAGCTTGTCTCCGCGCCAGTGCACGGAAGATCCGAAAAGTCCGCTCACCCACACGGCGAGGCCGAAGAAGTCGCGCGCGAGCGCGAGCCACGGCCCGGCAGGCTCGACGCCGAGGGCGCGCGAGGCGACGCGTTGTAACGCCATCCGCCCCGCCGACGCCAGGACCAGCAGCGCCGCTGCTCGCGCGCGATTCTGCGAGAGCGCGAGGTTGAAGACGGCGAGCGGCACGGGGTACGTGAGGAACATCCCCGCGTAGCCGGCGGGGCGCACGCCGCGAATCGTGCGGTGCCAGCGCAGTTCGTGCCGGAACAGCGCGGCGGTGCTCGGATCGGAGACGATCGTGTGCAGCACGTATTTCGAGAGCACGACGCGCAGCCCGCGCGCGGCGATCTCGTGCCCGAGCATGAAGTCGTCGGCGAGGTGCACTCCGAGCGCCTCGAAGCCGCCGATCGATTCCAGCACTTCCGCCCGCATCGCGTTCGTCGGTCCGAAGCCGTGCCGCAGCGGTCCGAACAAACCTTCGACCAGCGCCGACGGAATGAACTGGTCGTTGATGAACGCCGCGCCGAGTTTGGCGGCGGACGTCTCCTCTTGCGGGACTCCGGCGAAGAGGCACGTCACGAGGCCGACCGCCGGATCCTCCAGCGGCGCGACGACTTCGCTCAGGTACGATGCATCGACGCGCGTATCGCTGTCGCACAAGACGAGCACGCCGTGCCGCGCGAGCCGCATCATCGAGATCACGTTCGCGAGCTTCGGATTCCGCGTCCCCGCGCGTTCGCCGATATCGATCTCGATGCACCGGCCGGGCAACGCCGCCGCCACGCGCCGAGCGATCGGCAAGGCGGCATCGTCCGCGCGCGCGACGCCGAGGACGACTTGATACTCGGGATAATCCTGGTCGGCGAGCGAGCGCAGGTTTTCTTCGAGCCCGGGCTCCGCGCCATGCAGCGGAATCAGCAGCGTCACCGGCGGACGCTGTTGCCCGCCCTCCGTTCCGCGCTGCGCGAAACGTGCGGCGCGCGCGATCGCGACGCCCGTATAGGCGATCGCCGCAATCGCCGCCGCCTCCGCGGCGGCCGCCACGACGCGTCGAACCTTCACTCCGTCCGAGATCCCGATGTCGCTTGCATGATCCGGGGGCAGGCTTCCGCGCCCCGCCGGGCCGGGCCCGCCGCCGCGGCGGGAACGACGCGCCGACGGGGCCCGAAGTGCGCGCCGCGAAGCCAGAGCGTCGATGAAACCGAACTGGGCGATGCTGGCGACGACGTTCGTCTCCCGCGAACTCTACATTCCCACCCGAACTCGCGTGCGACAATGGGGCGCCCTCCCCGGCGACCGCGGCCCGACCGTCCTCATCACGAACCACCAGCACGAGGACGAGGGCGAGACCGTCGTCAGGCGCACGTGGCTGCTCCACCCGTGGAAGCCGATCGTGGTGGTCAATTCGCGCCGCACGTTCGAGAAGGGCTTCTTCGCGGCGCGCTTCCCGCGCACGGCGCCGTTCCTGCGCACCTTCAATCCCGGCGGATTCTTCGGCGGGCTCGCCGTCCTGCCGGTCGAGAACATGCTCTTCTCCCGTCCGTTCACGAGCCTCGCGCAGGAAATCCTCGACGCCCACGGCGATCTGCCGCTCGAAGCGGTCTTGCCGGAAGATATTCTCGCTCGGCTCGACCTAACGGGAGCGCGCCTCGGCGAACTTTGGAGCGCGAATTGGTTCCTGCGGGCGCAGGCCGTCGTGAAGCTCTCGCAACTTCGCGAACCGTACCGCAGCGAAGCGATCGAGAACTGCCGCGCGACGGCCGCCCGCGACATCGCGGCTGTCGTCGAGCGGGTGCAAAACGGCGCGACGTTCTACGTGACGCCCGAAGGCGATTATAGCCGCACCGGGCGCATGCATCGCCTGCGGCGCGGCATCCTCGACGCCGTCCTCCCGGTCGCGGAAGCATGGCTGTGCGCGATCGCCTACGATCCCTTCCGCGGGCGGCGCCTCTCGATGCTCTACCGCATCCTGCAGCCGGCCGACCCGGCCGATCTCGATACGTCGCTCGCCGCGGCGCGCCCCGTCACGACGAGCGCGCTGCTCGCGCCGTTCCTGCTGGAAGCGAACGGCCCGTTCACGCTCTCGGACGCCGTATGGGGCGTGCGCGAACGGCTGCACGCGTTACCCGGGAACGTGTTCGTCGATCCGGAACTGCGCGGCGCTCCCGCCGTCGTGGTCGGCGAGGCCGTCGCGAAGCTGACGAAGCACGGCACGCTCGCGCTCGAAGGCGAACGCTACCGGCTCACCGAGCACCGCGCGAATCCGCGCTTCCCGCACATCGCCGACATGGTCTCGTTTCAAAGCAACATGCTCGACGAAACGATCGCCGCGGCGCGGCGCCTAAGCCCTTAGGCGACGAGACGCACTCCGGGCTCGGGCGACTTCCGCGGCGGCAACATCCGCAGGCCGAGCACCGCAGCCGTCGCCAGCGCGGGCACGATCTGCGGCTTGAGCAGCCGCGCATCGAAGCGCTCCATCATCGCGCGGTGCTCGGCCAACGCGACCTCGAGGAAAGCCTGCGGCGTGACGCCCTCGAAGATCGCTTGCGAACCGCCGCTCGTGAGCTCGGCCAGGTTCGCGGTATCCTGCGCGCCCTGCGCCGTCCGCCGGATCGCGCGCACGTGATACCGGATGGCCCGCGCCGTCCGCGCGAACGCATTCGCGTGCCCGGCAAGCGCTTCTTCGTAGCGCCACCAATTGATGAAGAAGACGATGTGGCGCGCTTCCTCGTAGAGCACCTGCGAGAACACGTCGAGCAGTTGCTTCGGGAACAGCTGCTTCTGACGCGCCAGCGCGAAGCCGCCGAACCCGATGAACGAATCGGTGCATTCGCTGAAGCCGAAGACGAGGAAATCGTCGCGCGTGACGGCGTCGAGCGAAGGCGGCGTAACTCGGACCTCGATGCCGTAGCGTGAAAGCATGTGCGCTAAGAGGCGGCCGTGGCGCGCCTCCTCGTACGCTTGCAACGCGACGGCCTTGCGGATCGCCGGATCGCCGAGCGATTCCGCGAAGATCGCGAGCATCCGCCCCGCCTTCTGCTCCACGCCGAGCGCCAAACTCCAAAACGGGAAGCCGCGCAGGAGCTCGACGTGGCGCGGCTCGAGCTGCGGCCACGGGAGCGCTTCCGGCTCGAAGGGGAGGTGCGATTCGACGAACGCGCGACAGAACAAATCCCGGTGTTGGGGCGTTCCGGCGCGGATGCTCATCCGGTAGCGGCCTCCCGCCGGCGTTCGCCGGCCTGCACTTTGCGATCGCGCAGGTAATCGAAGAACTCGCCGCCCTCGCGCAACCGGCGGACCAGCATCTGGCGGCTCGTGATCATCTCGCCGACGATCGAGGCGATCTTCTTCGGACGGAAATAGAACTCGCGGTACATGCGCTCGACCGCGTCCTCGATCTCGGCGGTCGAAAGCGTGTCGTAGCGGAGCGTCGAGGTCTGGATCCCGCCGCCCGAAACCAAGTCGTCGCGGGCGAACCAGCCGTTCGCCAAGGCTTGGTCGTAGAGTTCCGTCCCTGGATACGGCGAGGCGATCGAGACCTGGATCGTGTGCGGATCGAGTTCCTTCGCGAATTCGATCGTCTCGCGGACCGTCTCCGGCGTATCGATCGGCAACCCGATGATGAACGCGCCGTGCACCTTGATGCCGAGCTTGTGGCAATCTTTCATGAACTGCCGCGCCATCTCGAGCTTGAGGCCCTTCTTGATGCGGTAAAGAATCTCTTGATTCCCCGATTCGAAGCCGACCAGCGCCACGCGCAAGCCGTTGTCGCGCAGGATCTTCAGCGTGTCGTAATCGCAGTGCGCGCGCACGTTGCAAGCCCAGCTCAACTTCAGACGCTTCATGTGCTTGCTGAGCTCGATCGCGTACGCCTTATCGTTCGTGAGCGTGTCGTCGTCGAACATGTACTCGCGCACCGTCGAGCCGAAGATCGCTTTCGCCTCGTCGAGATCGCGCCCGACGGCCGCCGGGCTCTTGTGGCGGAATACGTGCCCTCCGATCGTCTGCGGCCAGAGGCAGAACGTGCACTTCGCCGTGCAGCCGCGCCCGGTGTACCACGAGACGTACGGGTGCAACAGGTAGCCGTTGTAATACTTGCGCACGTCGAGGAACTTCGCGTACGTCGGCAGGACGCTCGGCATCGCGTCCCAATCCGCGATCAGCGGACGCTCGGCCGTGCGCTGCAGCTCGCCGTTCTCGTCGCGATACGAGAGGCCCAGGATCTCGTTCCAGGGGCGCCCCTCGGCGAGTTCCTTGCACGTGTAATCGAACTCGTTGCGGCAGGCGAAATCGATGATTTCGTGCGCGCGCAGGGTCTGCTCCGGCAACACGGCGACGTGCGCGCCGATGAAGCCGACCTTGAGCTTCGGGTTTTGCGCCTTCAGGCGTCTGGCGCACTCCACGTCGTTCGGCAGCGAGGGCGTGCTCGTGTGCATGATGACGAGGTCGCGATCTTTGACGAGCGCGAGGACGTCCTCGATCGTCTGGCCGTGGGGCGCGGCATCGACGAGCGTGCTCCCCGGGACGAGCGCTGCGGGCTGGGCGAGCCACGTGGGATACCAGAACGAGGTGACTTCGCGCTTCGCCTGATACCGGGCGCCGGCTCCGCCGTCGAATCCGTCGAACGACGGCGGACTCAGGAACATCGTCTTGAGGGCGGCACTTCCTTGACTCATCCGGGGATAGTCGAACGCACTCCGGCCCGATCCCTCCTACGACCGTTGCCTCAGCCGCGCCGCGGGAGGAGGCGGCACGTTGCGACGCTGCTCGACGAGATAAGCGTTCGGGCGTCCGTCCGCAGCCTAAAGAAAAAGAGAGGGCAGTTCCCGCCTGCCCTCTCCCTCACGGGTCGCGCGCGATCCGGCCGTCAGCCGCCGCTGCGACCGTTGTGCGACGATTCCTTGCTGTTCGCGAGGTGCTTGGTCGTGGTGTCACGGACGGCTTCGAGATTCGAGACGCCCGCCTTCATGAGGTCGCGCGCGGCCTCGAAGCCGAAGTCACGCATCTTCGCGGAGTGGTCGAGCCAGGTCCGGGTCAGTTCGGCCGTCTTCTTGCCGCTCGCCTCGAATTCCGCGATCGACAGGGAGACGATCTCGCTCGTCCGGTCGACGTGTTCGCGAGCCGCTTGTTCGAGCGTGACCGGCCCATACGGACGCGAGACGATATCGTAGAGCGCTTTGAAGTAGTCGAGCCTGCGGCGGCTCGCCGCGGCGTAGGCATCGACCACGATCGAGTACGCTTCGCCCGAAAGCGCGAGGTACGGGTTCGTCGCTTTCGCCTCGACCGGCGCATCCGTCTGCACGCTCGCCGCGGCCGCCTGCTTCGCCGGCGGCTCGGCGGGCATCTTCACGAAGTCGTCGTGGCCGGTGATCGTCACCACCTTCGCCGCGGGCGCCGGCTTCGGAGCCGGTTCGCTATGGACCGCGGTCGCGGACGCCGGCGCGGCCGTTTCGACGAGGCGCTCAACCATGGGTGCACCATCGCCGATCGTCGTTGTTTTCTCCCCCGCCGGTTCGGCGGGTTCACCTTTAGCCATCATCTTGTCCTCAAAGAGCGAGTTCGAAAGCGAATGAGGTCGCGCAAGCGCGCGCAGAGGGCGGCGAAGCACCGGGTAGGTCGGGCCGTCGGGAGAGCTTGCATCTCAACCGCAAAACCTGCACGCACGCGCGGAGTGGAACAGCCACTCATAGTATGCCCCGAAGCGTTTCCCCGTAACCAAGCAAACGCTCACAGATTTTGCGAACCGCGCTCGCTCGCGTCGATTGCGCGAACGAGCTTGCCTTGCCGCGGCGCCGGGGAGAGGAGAACGAAGCGGGGCCTTAATCCGTTTCTAATGGGAGTCTAAGCGTTTTCCGGGACTCCACCGGTAGGATCGTATCGAGATGATCAGACACATTGCGGCCGCTTTGTCGGCAACTACCCTGGCTGCGCTCTTCGCAGCGGCGCCTCTTGCCGCCCAGGCACAGCCCGTCCCCTCCTACGCGCGGCAGCCGTCGTACGCGAATCCCGAGGAGCAGATCCGCGGCAGGGTCGCGAGTTTCGACGGGCGCTTCGACTTGACGGTCCGCGACGAGCGCGGCTTCCTCGACAACGTTCGGTTGCGTCCCGGCACGATCATCAATCCGACGGGAATCACGCTCGACGGCGGAATGATCGTGAGCATCTTCGGCTACAACGCGGGACCGTATTTCGCCGCGAACGAGATCGACACGCCCTACACGTTTTACGGAGGGATACCGTACTACTACGGCCATCCGTGGCGTTATTACGGGCCGACCGTGAGCCTCGACTTCTTCTTCGGCAACCCTGTCTGGTGGCACGGCAACTACTACCACGGCGGGTACTACTATCACGGCGGCGCACGGGTCTACCGCGACGTGGCGCCCCGTCACGCTTACGACGCCGGGCCGCCGCACGGCTACGACCACGGCGGGCCGCCGCCCGGCTACGACCACGGCGGGCCGGGCCACGGCTACGAACACGGAGACGGGCACGATCGCAGGTAACCCGCGAGTTCTCGCCATCAAGCGGTAGTCCGGAGGCCGGAAGGCGAAGCGCTCTCCACTTCCCCCGAACCGGCCGAGGGTTCTCCGCGTGCGTACAGCTCTTCTCAGTGCCGCGATCGTCGCATCGCTCGCAACCGGCGCCGGCGCCCAAACGCCCCCGCCGCACCCCGCGGGCGGCCACGTGATGCACCTGATCAAGCTGCCGAACGGGGACTACACGGTCCCGCTGCGCGAGTTGGAGGCTTCGGGCACGAACGGCAGCGTAACGGTGCATCCGCAAGGGCTCAAGACGCTCGTCACCGTCACGGTCTCCGGCAAGCCGAAACGCAAGCACGTCTTCAACCTCGTGTCGGGGGCGGATTGCGGCATCCTGGGCGCGCCGGCGGCCATCCCTCTCACGCCGGCCTTGACCGGCCAGCCGTCGCGAACGGTCATCTCGCTGCCGATCGACAGTTTGACCTCGAAAGACTACGTTCTGACCGCGCAAGACGCAACGAACAGAGCGCAATTCCGGGAAGCCTGCGCGCGATTCTAGAGGCGCTCCTCCAATGGCACGCATCCTCTTCGAGAACGCGGGGAAGACGTATCCCGGAAACGTCCGCGCGGTCGACGATCTCTCCCTCGAAGTTTGCGACGGTGAGTGCTTGGCCGTCGTCGGCCCGTCCGGTTGCGGGAAATCGACCGTCCTACGGATGATCGCGGGGCTCGAATCGCTCACTTCCGGGACGCTGCGCATCGGGGAGCGCATTGTGAACGACGTACCGGCTAGCGAGCGCGACATCGCGATGGTCTTTCAGAACTACGCGCTCTATCCGCACATGACGGTCGCGCAGAACCTCGCATTCGCGCTCGAAATCCGCAAGGTGCCGGCTACCGAGCGCGCGACGCGCGTCGCGGAAGTCGCGGAGGCGCTCGGGATCGCCGGCCTCTTGAAGCGCCGCCCCGCTCAGCTCTCCGGCGGGCAGCGCCAGCGCGTCGCGATGGGGCGCGCGATCGTCCGCCGCCCGCAGATCTATCTGATGGACGAGCCGCTCTCCAATCTCGACGCGCGGCTGCGCGTCGAGATGCGAACCGAGCTCAAGCGTTTGCACCAGCGGCTGGCGGTGACGACCGTCTACGTCACGCACGATCAGATCGAGGCGATGACGCTGGGCGATCGCATCGCCGTCATGCGCGACGGGCGCCTGCAACAGCTCGGTACGCCCGAGACGCTGTTCAACGAACCGGCGAACGTGTTCGTCGCCGAGTTCATCGGCTCGCCCTCGATGAACTTCGCGCGCGGCCGCCTCGTGGCGGACGGCGAGCCGCGCCTCGTCGTCGGCGAACGCTCCTTCTCGCTCGGTCCCGCAACGTTCGCAAACCGCCCCGCGCTGCGCGCGCACTTCGGCCGCGACGTGATCGTCGGCATCCGTCCGGACGATTTCGAACTGCGCGCCGACCCGAACGGCGCGTTCGTGTTCGACGCCGTCCCCGAGGTCGTCGAGGTCCTGGGCAACGTGCAGGACGTCGTGTTCGCGCTCGATTCGAACGGGCAGGCCTCGAGCGACAAGCTGTGGACCGCTAGCCTTCCCGCCCGCTCGCCCGTGCGGCGCGGCGAGCGGCTCCGGCTCGCGATCGATCCTGAGCGAGTCCACTTCTTCGATGCGCAGACGCAGGCTATCCGCTGACGCCTAGTCCTCCGGCATGAAGCGCTCGATCCAGCGCCCGCGGCCCCGTTCGTCGATCTCGAAGATGACGGCGCCGACTTCGATGTCGCCGTCCGCGAGCGTCCAGGCGGGCCTTTCGGCCTTTCGCGTACCCGCGACGAAATAGTCGGCGCCGATACCGACGATGCCGTCGCGCCGCCCCGTCATCCCGACCTCCGCGACGAACAGCGTGTGGCGCGGAAGCGTGCGCAACCGCAGCGACGGTTCATGCACGTGCGTGCCGAGCACCGCGGCGACTTCGCCGTCGACGGCGTGCGCGAACGCATGCTTCTCGATCACCCAGTCTGCGTGGAAATCGACGATGAAGGTCGCGGCGGGATGCCGCGCGCGCGCCCGCTCGTAGACCGCCAGCGGATTCTCCGCGCGCGCGAGCGAGCCGAGCGCCGTCGGCCCGATCAGGTTCAGAACGGCGATCTCCATTCCCGCAACCTCAACGACGCAGAGTCCGCTTCCCGGGAACTCGCCCGGGACGTTGTGCGGGCGCAGTACGCGCGAATCGGCGAACGCTTCGCTCCCGGCGTCCCACGAGTGGTTCCCACCCGTGATCACGTCGACGCCCGCCGCCCGCAGCTGCTGAGCGAGCTCAGGCGTGATGCCGAAACCGCGTGCCGGATCCGGTGCATCGCCGACCGCGGCGTTCTCCGCGTTGGCGATCACGAGATCGATCCCGTTCGCCGCGCGCCAGCCCGTAAGGCGCGCAGCGATGTGCCCGACCCCGTCCGGGCCCACGATGTCGCCGAAGAACAGCACCCTCATCCCTTGACCGCACCTTCCTGCAGCGTTTGGAGAATCTGCCGCCGGACCGCGAGATACGCGGCGAGCGTCGGCACCGTCGCGAGCGTTGCGGCCGCCATCAGCGGTCCCCAACGGCTCCCACCTTCCCCGTTTGCGAAGTTCTGTACTCCGACGGTCAGCGTCATCAGATCGGTCTTCGGCGCGACGAGCAGCGGCCAGACGTACTGGTTCCACGTGCTCACGAAGATGAACACGCCGAGCGCGACGATCGTCGGCCGGGTGGCCGGCACGACGATGCGCCACAGGATCGCGAGCGAGCCCGCGCCGTCGATGTGGGCCGCTTCGACGATCGAGCGGGGGAAGCGGCGGAAGTGCTGGCGGAGCAAGAAGATTCCGTAGGCGCTCGCGAGCTGCGGAACGATCAGCCCTGCGAACGTATTGAGCAGCCCGAGATGCGCGAGCAGCAGGTAGTTCGGGATGTACGTCACGACGAACGGCACCGGAAGCGTCGCGATGAACAGCACGAACAGCAGATTCCGCCCCGGGAAATGGCGGAACGCGAGCGCGTACGCGGCCGGAATCGCGAGCGCGAGCTGCCCGAGCGTCACGCCGAGCGCGTAGACGATGCTCACGCCGAGCATATGAAAGTAGTTGAGACGCGCGACGGCCTCGGCATAGTTGTCGAGCGTAAAGTGCGCCGAGAACGGATTCAACGGCGAGGCGAAGACGTCGCCGGGGGTCTTGAAGCCCATACCCAGCATGTACAGAAGCGGCACGAACATCGCGGCCGAGGTCAGGCCCAGCATCGCGCGGCGCCCGCTCACGCGGCACCCTCCCCCGTTGCGTCGCGTTCGAGCAGCCGAATCTGCCAAATCGCAGCGGCGCTCAAGAGCACGAGCATCAGGATCGCCTTCGCGCTCGCCTTCCCCGCGATGAAATACTGAAAGCCGTCCTGATAGACGCTGTAGACGAGCTGGTTGCTGCTGTTCGCCGGGCCGCCGACCGTCAACACCTGGATGGGGACGAACGTGATCTCGAGCGCCTGCAGGAACGTCGTGACCGCGACGAACACGAGCGCCGGCGCGATCATCGGCAGCACGACGCGGCGCAGCAGCGTGAGCCCGCGCGCGCCGTCGAGGCGCGCCGCTTCGAGGAGCTCCGCCGGGATCGCGGCGAGCGCCGCGATCAGAAAGAGATAGTTGAAGCCCAGGTATTTCCACGCTGCGATCGCGGAGATCGACCACAGCGCGAGGTGCGGATCGTTCAGCCACACCGGAGCGCCCAAATGCAGCGCGCTCAGGAGCGCGTTCAGCGGGCCGCCCTGAGGGAGCAGGATCCAGAGCCAGAGCAAGGCGCCTATCGAGATCGGCACGACCGTCGGCGTGAAGATCAGCGACTGCCAGAACACGCCTTCGCGCCGCGCGAGCCCCACGGTTGCGAGCGCGAGCCCGAGCGGAACGAGGAAATCGCCGGCTAGCGCGGCCACGACGTACAGCACGCTCTGCCGGACGACGTCCCAGAAGGCCGGATCGCTTAAGATCGAAGCGTAATTCGCCCAGCCCACGAAGGCGTTGTTCGGCGAGACGAGGTTCCAATCGTAGAAGCTGATCCGCAGCGTCTCGACCGTGGGCACGATCAAGAACGCTGCGATGACGATCAGCGCCGGTGCGCAGTACGCGTACGCGACGAGGGCGTCCCGTACGCGCGAACGGCTTACGGCGTGCAGCTTTCCCCCGCGATCAGGCCGTTCACCGTGTTCGCCGCATCGTGCAGCGCGTCGGCTGCGGTCGCTTGCCCGGCAAGCGAGCGCTGTAGGGCGTTGAACAAGGCTTGCTGAGCCGCGAGCCCGTTCTTCCCGGGGAACGACGTCCACGGCACGGTGTCGGCGGTCTGCTTGATCGCGATCCGCTCGATCGGGTTCGATTTGAGGAAATCGCCGAGCGGCCGTTCGTCGTTGTTGAAAGGGATGTAGCCCGTGCCCTTGGTCCACACCGCGAACGCTTCCGGCGATTCGAGGAATTGGATGAACTTCAGCGCGGCATCGCGTTTGGCGGGGTCTTGCGAGAAGACCATGAGCACGTTCCCGCCGCCGGGGAGGCGAGCCGGCGAGCCCGCGAACGTCGGGAAGGTCGTCCCGCGCAGATCGAACGTCGCGTTCTTCTGCAGGTTGTTGCGCTTGCCGATCGTCGTCACGAACGTCGCGACCTGCCCGGCCAGGAACGCCTGTTCCCCCTGGTTCCACAGCACGTTCAGCGCGTTTCCGTTCTTGACCTGATCGGCCCAGAACTGGATGCCGGCCGCCGCTTTCGGCGAATCGAACGCGGCCTTCCATTGACCGCCGCTGCACTGCAGCATCCGGCCGCCCGCCGATTCGATCATCGATTGCGTCGACCAGTTGTCGTCGAGGACCTGAATGTAGATCCCCGGCTTGCCCGTCTTCTGTTTGATGACGGTCGCGGCTTTCGCCCAGTCATCCCACGTCTGCGGCGGGGAATCGGGGTTGAGCCCGGCGGCCTTGAGCATATCGGCGTTGTAATACGTCAGGATGTTCGAAAGCGCATACGGCATCCCGACGAGCTTCCCGTTGCGCGTGCCGAGGCGTTCGACGCTCTTGGGGAAGTTCGCGAGAAACGCGGTCTGTTGCGCGCCTAGGAGATCGCCGACCGGCACGTACGGGAAGTTCTTCGTGACGTAGTCGACGTACAGGTAGCCGATCTGCGCGACGTCGGGCGGATTCTTCGCCGCGATGCGCGTCTGCAGGTTCTCGAGCAGACCGGTATAGGTGTTCGGCTGGAAGTGTTCCTCGACCGTGATCCCCGGATATTTCTGTTGGAACATCGCGACCAGCTCGCGCACCGCGGGCCCGCCGAACGACTCCGTGTTGACGTGCCAATACTCGATCGTCACGGGCTTCTGGTCGTCGGCGAGAGCGGTCCCGACTCCGGCGCCCAGCGCGCACGCCAAAGCGAGCGCAAAAAGACGAAGACGCTTCACATCCAGCCTCCGTATGCATGCCGCACAGCGCGACGCCGAGAGTATAGCGCGGGCACTTTAAGACGACATCAAGGCCGAGGCTAGAACCAGCCGCCGGCCCCTCGCGGCAGGCGAGCGCGGTCAGCTCACCGAGAACAGCGATTCTTTTGCGAAGCGTTCCCGCAAGAAGCGGCCGTTGGTGAGCAGTGCCTGGGCGTCGTTCGTGGTGAGGTTGGCCGCGATCTCCTTCATCTTGCCGTCGAGCACGGTCAATTGCTCGTAGAGCAGGGTCTTCGCGGTCTTTCCGTCCGCAACGGGTTGCAAGTTCCGGTAGGCCGCCGGCAGCTTCAGATAGCCCTCGATCGTCTCCGGCAGATAGTGCAGCGCGGTCTGGCGGATCGTATACGCATCCTGATCCCCGGCGCCGTGCGACTTGTCGTCCAGCATCGGGAGGATCGCGTCGATCGACGATTCTAGGCTCTTCACGAGCGCGAGCACGTCGGGCGGGAGCAGTTTCCCGACCCGCCCCACGAACGCCGCAAGTTGGGCCTTCACTTCGTCGGCGGTCATGCCGGCCTCGAACGAGGCGGGATCGACCTGCGGCTGGCCCGGGGTCGCGAGAAAGCCTATGCCGTAGGCCCCCGCGACGATCTCCGGCCAATAATCGTGGATCGCTCCCGTGAAGAACGCGCCCAGCGCCGCCAAGCCGAGGACGCAGCCCGCGATGTTCTTGTTGCTATAGACGAAGAGCAGAAACGGCGACGGTGTCATTGATAGCCGCGGATCTCTTTGAATACGTTACTGAGCGACTCGTGCTTGCCGTCGAACATCCGCCCGCCCGTGATCTCGGCGAGATGCTGGAGCGCGACGCTATCGCCTTCGCCGAAAAGAATCGGGAAGATCTTGACCCGCTGCTCCGGCGGCAGCGCGGCATACTTCCGCTCGAACGTCGCCGCATCGTCGCAGCGGTTGTTCTCGCCGTCCGTCATCAAAACAATCGAATAGTAGCGCGCGCCCTCGCTCCGCCGCGACTGCTGCGCATCCGCCAGCGCCTCCTCGAGCGCGCAGTAGATCGCGGTCGACCCGCCGGGCTGGAGGTTGTCCGCGTACGTCTTCACGGCGCCGAGCGTCGCCGTATCGTCGGAGGAGTGCATCTCGAGATCGACCGGCGCCGTCGTCCCGTCGGAAAAGGAGATCAGCGTGATCTTCTCGCGATTCTGGAAGCGCGCGAACTTCCCGGTGAGCGTGGAGTCGCCGCCCGCAAGCGTGTAGAGCGCGTGCCGGACGCCGTCGATGCGGGCGCCCTTCATAGAGCCGCTGGTGTCGAGCACGTAGAACGAGTGCGCCGGGACCCGATTCTCGTTGAGGTACCGCAGCAGCACGCCGTCGACGGTCGCGAGCGAATTCGGAAACGCGATCTCGTTGCGGACGCCGGTGGGGAACTCACTCGCAAGCTTGACGTTGGGGTTGACGGGGCGGCGCTCGGTCCGGTCCATCACGAGCTGCTGGAACTCGTCGCCCACGAGATACGCCGCGACCTTGTCGTAGAGCGCCCGCTTGGAAGCGTCCAGCAGCAGCAGCGGGTAGTCCGCCGTCACCACGCCTTCCTTCGGATAGATCAGGACGAGCTTCTCCTTCAGTTGCGAGCCCTTGTCGAGCGCGAGGAGGTTCGCTTCGTAGTTGACGATGCCGTCGAGCTGGTCTTGGTCGCGCACGTACGCGTCGACGAGCCAGCCCGAGCTTCCGGCCGTCAGCCGCTGCCCTCGGAAGAACGAGCGCAGCAGGGACGAGTCGACGTCGCCGGCTCGCAGCACGTCGCCCGTCCCCGCGAACGCCGTCGCGACCGCGATCACGGCGCTGAAGCCGCTGTTCGAGCTCGTAGGGTTCGTCATCGCGTAGCGGAAGCTGCCGTCGGCCGCCTTCGCTTCGATGGTCTTCCACGAGGTTTCGGGCGTCCAGCCGAAGCGGCTCGCGACGCTCTGCTTGACGCCGATGACGACCGGCGAGAGCATGATCCGTTCTTGCGCCTTGACCCGGTGCTGCTTGTCGGCCAGCAGCAGGTACTTGTCGTTCGCGAACCAGGCCGCGTCGAAATGCTCGCCGTTGCGGATCCGGTCGATGCCGGCCAGCGTGCCGCTGTACTCGGGGACGATCTGCACGCCCGTGCGCTCGCGGATCTGGCCGAAATACGGCTCGAGATCCTTGAGTTCGGACCCTGCGATCACGTGCAGCGTGCTCGACGCATCCGGGGCCGGCGTGGCCGTCCCGCTGCCCTGCGACGACGAGCCGCCGCAAGCGGTCACCAGGAGGCACGCGAGGAGTGCCCCGGCGAGCGCGCCGAGCCGCTTACGCATTGGGAACGAGCTTGACCACGCCGTCCTGCGTGGTCGAGCCCTCGAGACCGGCGACGGCCTCGCGCGCGGTCGCCGCCCGCGTCTTGTCGAGGTACGTCTGGGCCTTCTCGACCTCGCTCGAGAGCGTCTCGACCGTCTGCTGCATGCTGGCGAGCGCCTTCACCTTGTAATCGGCGACGGCGTCCATGGTCGCGTAGACGTTGTCGAACGCGCGCTGCAGCTGCGCGACGTTCACCGTGGCCCCGGAAGCCTGCTCGTAGATTCGCCCCGTCTGCTGGCGCAGCATCTGCGCCGTCGATTCGATCAGATTCCCCGTCGTCGTGTTGAGCGCGGAGATCTGGTCGAGCACGAGCTTCTCGTTCGTGAGCGCCTGCGCGACGATGATCGCCGTGCGCAGCGCCGCAACCGTCGTCGTCGTCGCGCGGTCGACGCCTTTGATCAGCTCCACGTTGTTCTTCTTGATCAGGTCGAGCGCGAGATAGCCTTGCACGTTGACGGCCATCTGCGTCAGCAGGTCCGTGACTTTCTGCCGCGTGTAGAACAGCACGTCCTCGCGCAGGATCTTCGCACGCGCGGGGTCCGTCTTATCGAGCTCGTCGAGGCGCGCGGAGAGCGCCGCATCCAGCTTCTTTCCGAGATAGATGAACTGCTCCAGGCGCTGCATCAGCGCCCACATCCGCGCCTTCTCCTGTTCCACGGCGGCGTTGTCTTTCTGCAACTCGTCCTTGCTTCGGTAGAGCGTCTCGATGATCGCATTCAGGTGCGATTGAGAGGAACGGTAGCTGTCGAAATACGCCGTGACTTTCGAACCGAGCGGGATGAGGCCGAGCAGCTTGCGCGGCGCGAAGAGGTCGCCTTGCCGCGAAGGATCGAGCCGTTCGACCGTCTGGCGCAGGTCGAGCAGGCTCTTGGCCACGGGCGATTGGGCGTTGAAGATGCCGTCGCCCATCGCGTTCACCGGCCGGTCGAGCATCCGGTTCGACATCGATGCGGCCTGCGCGATCTCCGCGCTCCCAAGGGTGCTGATCGCATCGACGCGCGCTTTGAAATCCGCGCCGTTGACGTCGAGGCTCGTCACGTCTCCGACGAATTGCGCGATCTGAGCGTCGAGCTTCGCCGTCTCCTCTTTACTGAGCGGGACCGCGGCCTCCGTCTGCGCAGGAGCTACGGCCGCGACGGGGGCCGGCGGGGTCAAGACGAGCGCATCGGTAGCGGGCTGCGTGGAGTGATCGGTTGACACGTGTGTCTCCTTGGGGACCTTAAGCGTTGTTGAACTGCCGCTCGATATCGCGGATCATGCTCTCGAGGATCTCGTAGCTGGGCGGATCCACGACGTCGATCAGCGTATCCGGCGCGTGGACGCCGTTCTTGCGCCAGAAGTCCTTCGCGTAGGCCGCGTCCGCGGTGCGCAGGCCGTGCTCGGCGGCGAGGCGCTGCAAATCCGGATCGGATTCGAGCAGCCGGCCGACTTTCGCGCCCTTCTCGTCGAACGGCACGAGCTCGTGTTTCGTGTACACCGTCGGCTTGGGGTAAAGCAGGATCATGTCGGGGTTTCGCGCGTTCGGGTGTTCGATCAGATACTCGATGAACTGCGCCTCGTAGACCATGACGAGCGGCGACTTGCCCATGCCGATCGTCGTGTAGTCCTCGAAGGGCCCCGCCGAGCTCGATTCCTGGTACCCTTGCCGCAGGAAGAGCGGCGCCGCCGCCGGCATGACCTTCGCGACTTGCGCCTCGTTCGACACGATCTCGTTGTCGTTGAGCAGATACGAGGCGAGCGCGAGATACATCGCCGCCGAATTCGATTGGCGCACGTCCGTCGACGAGACCAGGATCGATTTCCCGACGTCGTAGGATTCGTGGTGCGCGAGCTCGTTCCAGCGCTTTCGCTCCGTGATGAGCCGAATGAGCCCCTTCATATCGACGATGTAGTACTCGGCTCCGACCTGCTTGACGATTCCGTTCGCGATGAGGATTCCGCCGATCGGCCGCCACGACGCGACCACCATGGGCGTGAAGAACGGCGAGAACGACTGCGTGACGTGCTTAGCCTGCATCAGCTTCTTCGCCGCCGGCACGCCCGCGGGGAAGCCGAAATCGTACCCGGAGAGATCGGAACGGGTCGCGATGTCGCGGGAACCGGCGGTATCCACCCGCAAGTCGACGCCGTTGCGGCGCAGCACCGCGATGACGCGCGGGTCCGTCAGGAAGTCTTTCTTCTCGGAGCCGACCAAACCGCGTACGATGACGACGGCGGCGGCCTCGCGAGCCGCTTGCTGCGCCGCGCGCTGTTGCCCGGCCGATATGAAAACGGCCAAGCCCACCCCGATGATGAGAGCGATCAGAAGGACGGGGGCTACGATTCTCTGGACCCGCATGCGCCTGTTCCTACCTTATCGGCTACAGCGGAGTTTCACTGCAGCGAGGCACACCGCAGTTGCGTCGCGACGCATGCGCTCGCGCCGCGCATCGGCGCACAATCTTATGAAGATTAAGACGATATAAGGATTGCGGAACGTTGCTGGCCTATGCGACGAGAAAGCGGGACGGCCGCGCCGTCCCGCTACGAATTCTACCGTTTCGGTTCGTTAGGAGACGAAGTACTTATACGGTTCGGTGCCCTGCTTCAGAGTGTAGGCGAGGATCGCGACGTGGGTCGTCTCGTTGCCCAAGATCGAGGCGGCCACTTTGGCCAGGCCGCGATCCTTGAAGGACGGGATCACGGAGAGATACGTCGACGCGGCCTGACGCTCGACGCTCTCGGCGAAAGCCAGGATGTCGTTCTGTGTCTTCAGCTCCGGGTATTTCAGGGCGGTGGTCTTGTCGTTCGGCGTGGCTCCGGCTGCTTTGACGGCACCGGTCAGCGCGTCGAGGTGTGCCGTGTGATCGGCTAGGAAGCCCTTGGCGACCTCGAGGATCGGTGCTTCCAGAATGTTGAGTCCGGCCGCGTCCTTGTACGCCTTGATGCCGGCGCGCTCGAGTGAGATCGCGACCTGCATGATCCCGATGTCGCCCTCGTCGGCAGCTTCGGCAGCGGCGATGAACGGGCCCAAGAGAGCGGGCCCAAACGCAGCCAAGGCCGTTCCGGTGGCGAGCAGCTTCTTGCGAGAGACATTCATGAGTGCTCCCCTTTTGCGTGGAAGAACGTAGGTGTGAGCTTGCCCCGGTAGGGATGATTCCGTAGTGAAATTACTGCGTTTGACTCGGCGGCGTTCGTCGTCGTTCCCGATCAATTGCGCTTCGGGCGATCTCACTCTCGGCACGGCGCTGGATTACTACGGCATGCGCTGCCGCAGGAAGACGCTCGGTCTGCGACCGCCTTTGAGAATCGCCTGCAGAGCTACGTTCCGGCGGTTCTCGATGGGAAGCAGAAAGTGTGGCGATTCGTCTTCCATCGCCCTATAGGATAGCTCCGCAACCCAGTCGTTATGCGTGCCCTGAGGTGCGACGAAAGAGGGGCGCAACGACCGATCGAGTTGACAATCGTCAAGTCCGAGCCGAAATACCACTAGGAGTTCATCCTACCACCCGCACCCGAGCAGAATGGGGTTGCCGAATCGTCACGGGGACGCTCAGGCTCGAGTGAGTCTGGCAGCATCGGTCTCGCGACCTACGAAGAGGCGAAGGCCACAAATCACCGCCTGGGTCAAGCATTACAACGAGTCGCGCCCACAATCGCGGCTCGACTATCTCCCGCCGGCCGAATGGCGCCGCTGACAGGCCGCAATAAACGCCTGATCCGTCCAGAATCCGGGGTGTCACTTCACCTTCGCGGCTTTGCCGCCAATGATCCAAGCGCATCGCCAGATCATGCCGCAGCCGTTCGGTATGATTCACGTCTTCATAGCCGGCGCGCCGGCATGCCGCTGAGCGCCGGCCTTCGAATTACTTTGCGCGACGCAGCGGCGGAGGGATGTAGCGAAAGCGATCCCGTTCCCAACCGGCCGCATAACTGCAAGCACTGTAGATGCTGTCCAGGAACGACGCTAGCATACCGTCGGGGTTCATCGAGCTTCGAACTGCCTCGTAGGGAAGGATCCATTCCTTCGCCTGGTTCGACCACTCTGCTGCTGCGGGCAAGATCGGCAGCGATTCGCACCCGTCAGGCTGCGGGAAAATGTATCCGTAGAAAATCGGCGGACCCGCATCGTCTCCAAGATAGAAGCCGACGTTCATCATCTCCGTGTCCAGTTCGTACTTGGGAAGATAGCCGCGATCACCAGGCGCTTCTGCGTGCTCTCCGCTAAAGAGCAGCAGCGAGAAATCGAGCGCTCCCCACCACAGATACAAACCCATGCGGCCGGCAAAGTGAGAGCGCCAGCGATCGAGCGCCCCGCTGATCGATATCATGGCTCTATGCCAGCGTCGAGCCTCGAGCGGATCGAACAGCGCCGGGCGCCGGTCTACGTCGAGCGGCGTCCGATCGGCAATCTCTTGCGGTATTGGAGACAACGATGCGGCAACGCCCGCGGCCGCGAGGGCGCCGTGAAGCTCTGAGAAGACGTGCGCAACGGTGCACGGCTCGCTCAGCGCAATACTCCTGCGCGCGCCGTCGCTGGATTCGAACGTCATTTCCACGGAGAAGACGTCAACCGACACCTGAATCGACCTGCCGTCGTAGGGTATCAAACCGGTGGTAAAACCGCGCGGCGTCAGCGCGAGCGCGGTAAACAAGAAGTTCGGTTGGTGTGGTGAGAGTGCCAGGCGAAGTTTGCCGAGCATCTGCGCATACAGATGTAAACTTTTTCTTGTCGGTGCCCAGGAAGAGGCGTCGAGCGCTGGCCACGGGTCCGTCGGATCGTGCATTGCGCCGGCGGCCTTACGAGCGCTCGACCGGCGGAACGTAGTGCCCGTCGCGCCACTCAAGCGCCGTGCGCATGACGTGACGCAACGAGAGCAGCGAGCGGGTATATTCTTCGCACACTGGGGGGAGCAGGTCGGCGAGCCGTGCGATCGTCATCGTGGGCGGTTCGAGGCCGGAGGGGTAAGGGGCGTTCGCGGCATTCAGCCAGACGGCCGTCAGCCCGGCGGCGGCTGCGCCGTGGATGTCGCGAATCGGGTCGTTGCCGACGTACCAGATGCGGTCTGCCGGCAGGCCGAGAGCCTTCGCGAGCGCGTCGAAGGCTTCTCGCGCTGGTTTTTCTACCCCGATGTCTTCGGAAACCAGCACGCGCCCCGTAAAGCCTGCACACGCAGCCTCGCGCTGTGCGATGCGGGACCAGCCGTTGCAAAGGACCGCCGTGGGAATGCCCAGCGAATCGACGCGGTCCAATAGCTGCCGGGTTTCAGCCGACGCTGCGATAGAACGCGCGGCATTTCGGTCGGCGATTTGGCGGAAGCGCGTGATGAGGGCAAATCCCGACATCGACCCGCCCAGGAGGGCGGCGGCCGTGTCTGCCAGTCGGGCGGGCTTCATCATCGCGCCTGTGCCGGCCGGGAAGAGCTCGTTTGCCGCCTCCGTCGCATCGCCTGTCCGGAACGGCTCGCCCTGCGCCGCCCAGCGCTCTCGCAGAAGCTCGATGAAGGCCTCGCGCTCCAAAGGCAGCGGGGCGGTCAGCGTGCCACGTAGCGCGAACCCCAGACCGATCATCGAGCACCGCCGAGCATGAGAGGTTCTGAGCTATGAACGCGCACGATCCGAATCCTGCTGAAAACAAGGTCTGGTACTTGAAGAAGTCGCGATTGTTCAGCGCGGCAACCGACGACGTGGTGCGCGAGTGCGAGCATTATTTCACGCAGGTCGCCTTCAAGCGCCGGCAGCCGATCTTCGAGCAAGGCGATCCCGGCCGACTCGTGTACCTCGTGAAGAGTGGGCGCGTGCGAATCGCAAGAGCGACTGAGGACGGCAGCGATCTTACCATCGCGATTCTCGGCCCGGGCGATCTGTTCGGCGAAGAAGTCGCCTTTCACGAGGTCGTCCGCACGACGTGCGCGGTGTGCGTTGAAGACTCCATGCTCTGCTCCGCGAACGGTAAGGATCTCTTCGAGCTCATGACTCGGCATGCTGCGCTCGCCGTCAACATTGCTCGATACCTTGGCGAACAACGGGACCAGGCACTTTCGGTCGCCGAGGATCTAGCATATCTCAAAGTTCCCGAACGCCTTACGCGGCTGCTCGAGCGTCTCGCATCCGAGCATGGCAAGCCTTCCGGCGACGGGACACTCATCGACGTGAATCTGACGCACTACGATATCGCCTCCCTGATCGGCAGCACGCGCGAGACGGTGTCTCTGCAAATGAAGCGTTTGGAGAACGAAGGACGCATCCGCATCGCAAGAAAGAGAATAGTCCTGCGAGACCTCGCCCCGATGCCGCGGTGAGACTTGGACCACCCATGGTTCCGCGTTCGCTTCACGTTCTCACCTTAGCGTATCGCATTCTGAGCGGCCGGTAAGCGCCGTTACATGCCGCTCCAGCGGCCCTGATGTATGGTACCGAAGTGAGCGAGATGAGAGGCACTGCCATCGTGTTCGACCGCTACGGCGGGCCCGACGTTTTGAGGCTTTCGGAGGTCGACGTCCCGGAGCCCGGCGCCGGTCGCGTGCGGATTCGAGTGAAGACCGCAAGCGTCAATCCTTTCGACATCAAGCTTCGCCGCGGCGACTTGGCGCAGATGTTCCCCGTCCAGTTCCCCGCCACGCCCGGGATCGACGTCGCGGGCACCGTTGACGCCGTCGGCCCCGGTGTCGGCGGCGTAGCGGCCGGCGACGACGTCCTCGGCGTAGCCGAAACGGGATCGTACGCACAATACTCCTTCCTCGCGGCCCCGTTGAGGAAGCCTCCGGGGATGAGCTGGGAGCTGGCTGCGGCGCTGCCGACGGTGGGCGAGGCCGCCCTCCGCGCGCTCAGTCACCTGCATCTTGCCGCCGGTGAAACGGTCTTGATCCACGGGGCCGCCGGCAGCGTCGGCGCGATCGCTACGCAGCTCGCGATCGCTCGCGGCGCGATCGTGATCGGCTCGGTCGGCGAACGCGACGAGGATCGCACGCGTGCGCTCGGCGCGATCCCCGTTCGCTACGGCGAGGGGCTCGCCGAGCGGGTCCGCGCGATCGCGCCGCGTGGGGTTGATGCAGTCTTGGACACCGCCGGGCACGGCGTACTGCCTGTTTCGATCGATCTCGCCGGCGGCGCGCAACGCGTCGTGACGATCGCCGATATGGATGCCGCCAAGTATGGCGTGCGCTTCACCGGCGGAGGTCCGGGCGACAGCGTGTCGGGAGCCTTGCAAGAGGTCGTCGATCTCGCTGCAGCGGGCAAGCTTGACCTCACGATCTGGCGGAGCTATCCGCTGGCCGAGGCCGCGCGCGCGCATGCCGATCTTGAAGCCGGTGCAAATCGCGGCAAAATCATTCTTGTAGCCTGATGCTGCGCTCGCGACGCTGCACGTGAATCCAAGCGCATCGGCGGCGAGCCCATCGAAGTTGCATTGGGACCATTATGCGATCGAGGCGGCCGGCACGGCCATGCTCCTCTTCACCGCCGGCATCGGTACGGTAGCGCTGCAGTATCATCTCTCGCCGCTGCGGCAAACCGTCCCCGTAGCGATCGAACGCCGATTTCTGATGGGCGTGCTCATGGGTTCTGCGATCGCGGTACTCGTCTACTCACGTTTCGGCGCGCGGTCCGGGGCACATTTCAATCCCGCCGTCACCTTCAGCTTCTTCCGGCTTGGAAAGATCCCGGGCCACGACGCCCTCGCGTATATTATCGCTCAGTTCCTCGGCGCACTCGCGGGCGTTGCCGTGGTTGCGGCATTTCTGCGCCCAGTGCTCGGCGATTCGGACGTGCGCTGGTATGCTACCACCCCGGGCAGCTATGGGCCGATAGCCGCGTTTGCCGCCGAATTCGCGATCTCGTTCGTATTATTCTCGACCGTCTTGCTGGTTTCAAACAGCCCGCGCTTTTCGAAATACACCGGGTTAGCCGTGGGCACATTGGTCCTGGGCTATATCACTTTCGAGGCCCCGCTCTCCGGCATGAGCATGAACCCAGCCCGTAGTGCCGCGACGGCCGCGGCCGGGTCCATCTACGAAAGTCTCTGGATCTACTTCTTAGCGCCGCTCGCCGGGATGCTGACGGCGAGCGAGGCGTACCTTCGGCTGCCGGGCAGGCGCGTGGTGCACTGCGCAAAGATCAACCACGACTCGCCCGACGCGTTCCCTTGCATATTCTACTGCGACTACGCGCAGCTTCGTAATGGCGCTTACGAAGAAGACAGCAGCGTCGTGGTACGCTCCTGATCGACTTATGAGAAGCGTTCTGGAGGGGCAGTATCCGTGAAAGCTCTTGCCGTCTACAGGTCAAACGGATCGGGCATCCGCGTCGTCGACGTCGCGAAGCCTGAGCTTTCGCAGATCGAAAGCGGACGTGGAGCCCTGGTTCGCGTCTTGCGCGTCGGCGTCGATGGAACCGATAAGGAGATCCTTCAGGGCGAATACGGGTCGCCGCCGCCGGGTGAAGACTTCCTGATCTCCGGTCACGAGAGCTTCGGCGTGGTCGAAGCCGTCGGCCCCAACGTCACGGACTTGGCCGCCGGAGACTTCGTTGTCGCGACCGTCCGACGGCCGGGAACGAGCCGCTATGATGCGATCGGCACGTCCGATATGACGACCGACGACGTCTATTTCGAGCGCGGCATCAACTTGCGTCACGGCTTTCTGGCGGAGTATTACGTCGAAGAGGAAGAGTTTCTGGTTCGCGTTCCCGGAAAGCTCAAAGAGATCGGCGTGCTGCTCGAGCCGGCGAGCGTCATTGAGAAGGGCATCGCGCAAGCGTATGAGATTCAGCGCCGGCTGCGAATCTGGCAGCCACGTTGCGCGGCGATCTTGGGAGCCGGGACGATCGGGCTGCTCGCGACCATGGCGCTGCGTCTTCGCGGCCTCGAAGTCCATACGTTTGCGCGCGAGCCGGCCCCAAACCTGAACGCGAGTCGCGTCGAAGAACTCGGTGCGCATTACCACGCGACCAAGGAAAGGCCGTTCCCGGATATCGCCGCCGGTCTGCCGCCATTCGACATCATTTTCGAAGCGACCGGCTTCGCACCCCTCGTCTTTGATGCCATGGAACAGCTCGGAAAGAACGGCGTCCTGATCCTCTCGTCGGTGACCGGCGGTTCCCGAACGTACGAGATTTGCGCCGACCGCATCAATCTCAATTTCGTCCTCGGCAACAAGGTGATGGTCGGTACCGTCAACGCTAATCGCGAGTACTTTGAGATCGGTGTGAAGGACCTGGCGACGGCCGAAGCTCGCTGGCCCGGATGGTGCGAGTCCCTCATAACCCATCGCGTCAAGGGCTTGGAGAATCACGAAGAGCTCCTCGATTTGCTTTGTCACAGCAAGCATGCAATCAAAGTCCTTTGCGAAGTCGCACCCCTGCCATGACCGCTGAGGCGAAACGGCTGGCCGCCGAACGTTCCCGTGCCGCGCGTTGGTATAGGTGGGGACCATATTTGAGCGAGCGCCAGTGGGGCACGGTGCGCGAGGACTACAGCGCCGGCGGGGATGCCTGGCAATATCTGCCCCACGATCATGCCCGCTCGCGCGCATACCGCTGGGGAGAAGACGGCATCGGCGGCCTCAGCGACAATCATCAGCGCCTGTGCCTGGCAGTAGCACTCTGGAACGGCAGGGATCCGATCCTCAAAGAGCGCCTCTTCGGCCTGGCCGGTCCCGAAGGCAATCACGGCGAGGACGTCAAGGAGTGCTACTACTACCTTGACAACCTGCCGTCGCACGCCTACATGAAGATGCTCTACAAGTATCCGCAGGCGGAGTTTCCGTACGCCGACCTGGTCGACGAAAACAAGCGGCGCTCGAAAGAGGATCCCGAGTACGAACTGCTCGATACCGGCGTCCTCGGTCGCGGGTATTTTGACGTCGCCATCGAGTATGCAAAGGCGGATCCCGAAGATATTCTCTGCCGCATGGAGGTCACGAATCGAGGATCCGAGCGCGCTGCGCTTCACGTGTTACCGACGCTGTGGTTCCGGAATACCTGGTCCTGGAATGCCGCCGGTTCCAAGCCACGCCTTCGCCTCATCTCCGCAGCCGGTGCTGCGACCGGCACGATAGCCGCCCACCACTGGGCATCTGGAGAGCGCTACTACCACTGCGAGCAGCCCCTCGAGATCGTATTCACCGAAAACGAGACCAACAACGAGCGGCTATTCGGCACGCCGAGCCCGACGCGGTATGTCAAAGACGGGATCGATTCATATATCGTTCGCGGCGATGCCGGTGCAGTCAATCCTGAGCGCACGGGGACGAAGGCGGCCGCGCACTACCTGCTCGAGCTGGAGCCGGGGGAGTCCAAAATCGTTCGCGTGCGGCTGACGGATCGAGCCGATGCGCCCGCTCCCTTTCGCGATTTCGACGCGATCTTTGCTCGCAGGCAAGAGGAAGCCGATGAGTTCTACAGCAGCGTGCTGAGCTTCCCCATCGACGACGATCTTCGCAACGTCCAGCGCCAGGCGTTTGCCGGCATGCTGTGGAGCAAGCAGTACTACCATTACTCCATACAAGACTGGCTCGAGGGCGACAAGGCGCAGCCGGCGCCGCCGCCGCAACGCGCGTCCGGGCGGAATCATCAGTGGGCCCAACTCTACAACGAAGACATTCTCTCCATGCCGGACGCATGGGAGTACCCGTGGTTCGCGGCCTGGGATCTGGCGTTCCATTGCATCCCGCTCGCCCTGATCGATCCGCACTTCGCGAAGCAGCAACTGCTGCTGCTGACGCGCGAGTGGTACATGCATCCTAACGGACAGCTGCCGGCCTACGAATGGGACTTCGGCGATGTGAATCCCCCGGTTCACGCGTGGGCGGCGCACCGCGTCTACCAAATCGACCGCAAGATGAGCGGCACCGGCGACACGCTGTTTCTTGAACGCGTGTTCCAGAAGTTGCTGCTCAACTTCACTTGGTGGGTGAATCGCAAAGACGCGTTCGGCAACAACGTCTTCGGCGGCGGATTCTTGGGCCTCGACAACATCGGCGTCTTCGATCGCAGCGCGCCCCTGCCCAACGGCGGATATCTCGACCAATCCGACGGCACCAGTTGGATGGGGTTCTACTCCCTCAGCATGCTGGGCATCGCCCTCGAGCTGGCAAAGACGAAGCCCGCCTATGAAGACATCGCCTCAAAGTTCTTCGAGCATTTTCTCTACATCAGTGCCGCTATGAACCGGATCGGCGGAGCCGATCGCGGGCTTTGGGATCCGAACGACGGGTTCTATTACGATTACCTTCACCTTCCCGGACGCGAGCCCGTCCCGCTGCGGGTCCGTTCGATGGTCGGTCTCATCCCCTTGCTGGCGGTCGAAGTCGTTGACGGAGCCGTGATGAAAGCGCTGCCGAACTTCGCGCGACGGGTCGAGTGGTTCATCGAAAACCGGCCGGAACTGAGCGGCAACGTGATGTGCATGCGCCGCGAGGGAATCGCCGACCGCCGGATTCTCTCGATCGCCGGTCCCGATAAGATCTCCAAGATCCTGCAGCGGATGCTCGACCCGAATGAGTTCCTCGGGCAGTACGGCCTGCGCGCGCTCTCCCGCATTCACGCGACGCAACCGTTCCAGATATCCATCGACGGTACGCCGCATTCGGTGGGATACGAGCCGGCCGAATCGCGCAGCAACCTCTTCGGCGGCAATTCGAACTGGCGCGGACCGGTTTGGTTTCCACTCAACTACCTCATCATAGAGGCGCTTCAGAAGTATCACCATTACTACGGCGATGAGCTAACGTTCGAGATGCCCCCCGGTTCGGGAACCTACGCGACGCTCTGGGAGATCGCTACCGACATATCTCATCGGCTCATGGACACGTTTGCGCGTGACGATTCCGGACACCGCCCTGTCTTCGGATCGAACGAAACGCTACAGAGCGATCCCAACTTTTCCGACTACATCCTGTTCCACGAGTATTTCGACGGTGACACGGGCGCAGGCCTCGGTGCGAGCCATCAGACCGGCTGGACCGGTCTGGTCGCGAAACTGATTCAGCAGTGCGCCGAATACTGCGGCCAAGGCAAGTCGCCGCTTACACATGAACCCGCCGCCGGAGTTGCTTCATAATGCACTACGACCTGATCGTCGTCGGGACCGGTGCCGGAGGCGGCACGCTCTTGCACGCGTTGGCTCCGTCCGGCAAGAAGATCCTCGTCCTCGAGCGGGGCGATTACCTCAAGCGTGCCAAGGAGAACTGGAACGCACGTGCCGTCTTCACGGAGCAGGAGTATACGGCGCACGAGCAGTGGCTCGACCGCAACGGTAAGCCGTTTCGACCGGGCATCCACTACTGCGTAGGCGGCAACACCAAGTTCTATGGGGCCGCGTTGCTTCGCCTTCGCGAAGTCGACTTCAAGGAGCGGCGGCATCATGGAGGACTCTCTCCCGCCTGGCCACTGGACTACGCCGACTTCGAGGGGTACTACGCACGTGCCGAAGAGCTCTATCACGTCCACGGCCGGCGTGGAGCCGATCCGACCGAGCCGTGGGCAAGCAAGCCGTATCCCTTCGAACCCGTCTCACACGAACCACGAATCGCGGAGCTTGCCGCCGACTTCGAACGGCTAGGCCTGCATCCGTTTCCGTTGCCGCTCGCGATCATGCTCGACGAATCGAACTACGAGAAGAGCCGCTGCATTCGTTGCAGCACGTGCGACGGGTTTCCGTGCCTCGTCGATGCGAAAGCCGATGCGCATACGATCTGCGTGCGGCCGGCCGTGGAGCATTCCAACGTCACGCTCCTGACGAACGCATTCGTGCGACGTCTCGAGACGAGCGCGAGCGGCCGCGCGATCACGGGCGTCATCGTCGAGCGCGGCGGCTCCGAGGAGACGGTCACGGCGGATATCGTCGTGCTCGCATGCGGCGCCGTCAACTCCGCGGCGCTTCTCCTTCGTTCGGCAAACGATCGGCACCCGAACGGCCTCGCCAACGGATCGGCCGTGGTTGGACGTCACTACATGGCGCACAATAACTCGGCGCTCGTCGCCGTTTCGAAGCGCGCGAACCCCACGGTCTTCCAAAAAACGCTCGGCATCAACGATTACTACGACCGCGCGGATGACTTCGAGTTCCCGCTCGGGCACTTTCAAATGTTGGGCAAATCGGAGGCCGAAGAGTTCAAGGGCGACGCGAAGTTTGCGCCCGGCGTCGCGCTCGAACTTCTGGCGACGCACGCACTCGACTTCTGGTTGACGTCGGAGGACCTGCCCGACCCGGAGAACCGCGTGACGATCGAGCGCGACGGCTCCCTGCGGTTGAGCTACACCGAAAACAACCTCGAAGGCCACAAGCGTCTCATTGCCAAGCTGAAGGACTCGCTCGAGCGCGTCGGGTGCGAGACGCACCTTTTCCCGAACGCGCTCTATCTCGGCAAGAAGATCCCGATCGCCGGCGTCGCGCATCAAAACGGGACGATCCGCTTTGGCACCGACCCGGCGACTTCGGCTCTTGACATCTACTGCAAGGCGCACGAACTCGACAATCTCTACGTCGTAGACGGGAGCTTCTTCGTCTCGAGCGCTGCCGTCAACCCGGCGCTGACGATCATGGCGAACGCGCTTCGAGTTGCCGACCATCTGTCGCAGCGTCTAGATGTCACAGGCGCTACGCTGGCAACGGGGTAGCGGACGTTGCTTCGCAGGCTTCGCTGTTACGTTACCTTTTCAGCCGCGTTCGCTTTAGCGATACCGGCCGGCGCGGCGCGTGCGAACGATGTTGCGCCGCTCGCAGTGGCGAGCGTTGGGTTTACCGTGTCGAACCTCGACCGTGAAGTGGCGTTCTTTACGCAAGTGCTGACTTTTCGGCTCGTCTCCGAGTCGGATCGCGCCGGGGACGGATTCGAACATCTCTGCGGTGTCTTCGGTGCGAGAGCCCGCACCGCAACGCTCGCACTCGGCGATGAAAGCATCGAATTGACGGAGTATCTAGCACCCCGCGGTCGCCCGTTTCCGCTCGATGCAGCAGCGAACGACAAGAGCTTTCAGCATATCGCCATCGTCGTGAGCGACATGTCGCGCGCATTTGCGGCACTGCAGAAGGGTCGCATCGCCTTCGCATCGACCGGGCCGCAACGCTTGCCGGACTGGAACCCAAACGCCGGCGGGATACAAGCGTTCTATTTTCGCGATCCGGACGGGCACTTTCTCGAGATACTCGCGTTTCCGCCGGGCAAAGGTGCGCCGAAATGGCATTCTGGTTCCGGCGAGAGGATCTTCCTCGGCATCGATCACACAGCGGTCGTCACTGCAGACACCGACCGGGATCTTGCCTTTTATCGGGACGCCCTTGGTTTTCGCGTCGCAGGCACCAGCGAAAACTATGGAGTGGAACAAGAACATCTGAACAACGTGTTCGGCGCCCGCTTGCGCATCACGACGCTACGCGCAGCGGCAGGCCCTGGCATCGAACTTCTCGAGTACGTCGCGCCGCCCGGGGGGCGGCCATTTCCGCCCGACGCTCGCGCGAACGATCTCATTCACTGGACGGTTCATATCGACGCCCCCGCCCTTGAGCCGGTGGAACAGACGATGCGGGCCGATCACGCTCAATTCATATCGCCCGGAATCGTCGTGCTGAGGAGCCGTTCGGGCACGACCCGCGCCTTGAGCGTGCAAGATCCGGACGGGCATTCCCTGGAGTTCGACCAACGTTAGCTTCACACTCTCGACCGAGGAGCACCTCAATGCGTACGAGCCTTCTGTTCGCGGCAAGCGTCCTTGCCGTTTCGCTCACGATGCCTGCCGCGGCAGCCGAACCGACGCTCTTGCTGCGGAGCGCACGTGCGGTCGACACCGTACGGAACACGGTCGTGTTGCCGCTTCGTCGCGGGACGTCCGGGGGAAGAACCGTGTGGTACATCCTAACCGACGTGTCGGACGCCGCTGCAGCGAAGGCTAAGAATCTGGTGTTTGCTCCTGCGCTCGTCTCCGTCGGCGCGACACAGACGGTTACCGAAAAAGCGGGCGTTTGGGACTTCGCGGCGGCGCCCGACTTCTCGCAGGGGCGCGTCTTTGCACCCGGCCCTGCCGGCTTTCCTCCTGCGCGGGCGGTGCCGGGTGCAACCGCACCTGCCGCCTACTCGCCGTTCGTCAAAGCCGCGGGGACGGTCTACAACGCTCCCATCGTGGCGACTGGCGAGGGGCCTTTCGACGTAACCACCCACGCGAACACCGCCGATCGGGTGCTCGCCGTCGATAAAGCGCACGGAACGGTGAAGCTGCTTCTCGCGAACGGCTTCGCCGGCGGTAAACGAGTGTTCTACATCAGCACCGAAGCTTCGGACCAAGGGGTCGCGACGATAGAACGGGCGACGTACGCCCCCGCCATCGCGAACGCTCCCCAAAGCGCGCGGCTGTCCATCCTGGTTATCGTCAACGGCCAATCGCAGGGTCTCGCATTCGCAGCTCTACACGGAAACCTCACCGAGAACGCGACCCTCGCGAACAGTGCATCGCTCAAGACTTCGAGCAACATTCTGGGAGGTCTGCCTGCGAGCGGGCCGAGCGGCGGCATTTACGATCCGCTGTGGGATGTTTCCGTCGGCGCCTGGAGCGATGCAGCCGTTGCCGCGAATCAGAATGTAACGCTCAAGAGCGCTGAAGACGTGCAAGAGGCGGTCGCTGCAAAGCTCATGACCGGCCCCGGGGGAAAGCCCTTTGGCCCGGCAGGGTTTGACGTCAATTGCCCGGTTATCGCCGTCGATCTATAGCACAAGCGCGGAAAGCGCTTCTGAGGTGTTAACAGTCGCGCCCATATCTACGGCTGTCCTTCTTTGACGGGCACCAGCCACCGGCAGTTCACGCACCCGACTAAGCCGGGCCGGGTCACCGTATCAGGTAAAGAGTCCGGCGACCTGACGCCGAAAACGTGGGCGTCTATCCTCAAGCAGGCAGGCCTGAAATGAAATACCCCGTCATTTACGAGCCGACCGCGACCGGGTTCGCGGCATCCGTCCCCGATCTCCCTGGATGTGTCGCGGTCGGGGAGTCCCTCAACGAAACGCGCGCGCTCATCGCCGGAGCGATCGCCTTGCATCTGGCCGGAATGCGAGAGGACGGCACTCCGATTCCGGCGCCTTCGCTTCTCGAGCTCGTCGACGTCGCCGGATAAGTCTGCCGCCCGCTTGGTAGAATCAGGGCGGGTGACAGCCTTGCGATTCAGCCTCCGACGCAAACGGGGTCGTGGCCGCACCGTACGGCCTTCCGTGGGCCGTCCTTAGAAGAGGGCAGATACGGGAATCGCGACGCCGAGAACCTCGAAGCTTTCGCCTTCGTGATAGTCGCGGCGCTCGGGGCCATACGATTCGACTTTGCGCTCTGGAATGTTGACGATCCAGGCCGGGATTCCAGCTGCGATGTAGAGAGGAATCTTCACGTTGCGGTCGTCGAGGTAAGTGGTATCAGCAACTTCGATCGCGGCGAGCGTGTCGATCGCTTCGGTTGTCGTTTCGTAGCGTTTGTTGCGAACGACGGCGACGTCGACTTCGGGGGCGTGGGGGCCCTTCCAGCCTGCGACGGCGATCGGGTCCTGGACCTGGATGGCGTAGATATTCCAGTCAAGGGCGCGAGCAAGATACTCGATCAGCACCCGAACCGCGTTGACGTGGGGCGGATTGCGCGGGGACACTTCGTAGATGACTCCATCGACGAGTTCGGTTTGGCCCGGGACTCCCGAAGCCATGTATTCCTCAACACTGAAGCGGTGTGGCCGAGAAGCGGTAAGGGCGAGCATCTTGCCTCCTATTTTCGGTCCGACCAAACTCGCACCTTTGGTGGCTCCATCGTATAGACCGCTAGACCGCGGCCAGTCAGAAACGTCGAGAGCCCCGAATTCCCCGCGTGATGTCCACGACCTACGCGGGCCATCTTGCTCGGCGACGAGCACTTCAAGGCGCTCCAGCAGCGCCTCGGCCATTCGTCCTCGAGCACTAATGCCGACATCTGCCTCACGCTGCCGGTCGCCGCGCAAAGCCGCTCGCGGACCGGCTCGACGCCTTCTTCGGCCGTCACGAGCCAGCCTCGAATGAGGGTACGAATGAGCGAATGAGGGTATTTGCGTCCAAAAACGTTGCATCGGCCAAGCAGAAAAAGAACGCCCAATCCCTTATGGGACGGGCGTTTGCGGGATGTGCCGAGAGCCAGAATCGAACTGGCGACACCAGGTTTTTCAGGTCTGTTGAACGACGCACGGATTGTTGTTTCCCTCGTGTTTTGACGCTCTCATTCGTCTCCTAAGTGCCGAGCTTCTCGCCCATTGAGGGTACGAATGAGGGTATGGAGGGACGCCTTTGCTTGGCCTCGATGCTCGCGAGTATGAGTCGGTGGATTTATGCCGTCGGTCCCCTAGGTCTACCGCCAAGAAGAACCTCAACCTCGATGGAGCGACGCCGGCGTTCCAGTGCGTGTGGCGACGGAACTATCGCCGACCAGTCCGCTCGAGCTTGGCCCCGCCGCGTCCCGTTTCGAGTGAGCCGACTGCGCGGGCAGAGCGAGCAGGCTTCCGCGTGGATCGAAGATCAGGGCTTAGGGGCGAACATCATCCCCGCAGCGTCGCGGGGCTGCGCCGGGAGGCCCCGTTCACGATACCCCGCGACGGTTGTGGGGCATAGAATAAGAGCCTACCTTCTCGAGGCGTCCGGGGTAGCAAGCGGGTGGGCTCGGCCCTGGATCGGGAGCCAGGAATTACTGTGGATGTCGCCCGATGAAGGCAGACGGAGAAATCCACAATGCGAAAGAGCCGCTTCACCGAGACCCAGATCGTCCAGATCCTCGCCGAGCATGATGCCGGGGCGTCCATGGCTGACCTTGGGCGCCGCCACGGCGTCCACGCGAACACGATCCGGTTGTGGCGTCAGAAGTACGCCGGCATGAATGCGACCGATCTTGCCCGCCTCAAGCAGCTCGAGGCGGAGAACGCGCAGATGCAGCGCATCATCGCCCGGCAGACCGTCAAGATTGACGCGATCGAGGAGCTGTTACGAAAAAACTCCTGGAGCCTTCCCGGCGAGCCGAAGCCGTGAAGGCGCTCCAAGCGCTCGGCCTGAGCCAGCGCGAGGCGTGCACGATCGCACGTGCGCGCCGCCGCTCATCGCGCGAAGTTCCCAGCCGCAAGGCGCAGGAAGATGCACAGGTAGCCCTGCGCCTGACGGAACTTGCGCAAGAGCATGCGGGACACGGATGCCGGCGACTCTACTTCGACTACGAGCGTGACGCACGGCCCGGCGATGACTACATGAACCACAAGCGATTTCGCCGGCTCTACCGGCTTGCGGGTTTGCAGATAGGCCGCCGTCATCGCCGCGGTCGCGCGAAGATCGTTCGCGGCCGAAGCCTTCGCCGTGCGGTTCGGCCCTTTGAGGGTTGGACGATGGACTTCATGCACGACCGCCTCTTTAACGGGCGCTCTTTTCGCGGGCTCACGGTCATGGATGAGTTCAGCCGGTCAGGCCTGGCTCTTGAGGCTGCGTATTCGTTTCCCAGCCGATCAGTCGTCAAGGTTCTTGACGATCTCGGCGCCGTGTACGGCTATCCCAAATACCTGCGGATCGACAATGGCACGGAGCTAACATCGAAGATCATGCAGCAGTGGTCCGAAGACCATTGCGTTGAGTTGCTCTTCATCCAACCGGGCAAGCCGACGCAGAACGCCTATATCGAATCGTTCAACTCACGGGTCCGCTCGGAGTTCTTCAATGCCCAATGGTTCCGCTCGGTGCTTGAAGCTCGCGGTGCAGCCGACGCATGGCGGCACCGTTACAACACGACCCATGCTCATAGCGCACTGCACTACCAAACCCCCGAGGAGTTCCTCGGGACCTACGAAACTATCCCCACCCCACAGAAATCACTGGCTGCATAACAGGGCCGAGCCCACGGGCGAATCGTTGAGCGCGGCAAGTGTGCACACACCGCAACGCAAGCGCGCTCGAGGTTCACGATGATGGCGCCAATAGCAGCCGGTCTCGATTTCGCGGCAACGCGGCTCGGCGTGATCACGAGTCCGCAGGCATGCCCTCGACCCCGGGCGCCGCGATTCTTGACGAAGAGCGGCCGTCTTGAATGCTCTACCGCTCACCGGAGCCGGTCCTCGAGCCGAAGGCGCCGTACGAGCATGACGGCGTGGTCAACGACGTGATATTTCCATCGGCGACCGACCCGCGCGCGGATGGCGCCCTGGACGTCTACTACGGCGCGGGGGATCACATCATCGGGGCCGCCCGCGTCAGCTTGCCGAGCAAGATCCCCATCGTCATGGAAAATCCGAATGGCGGATAGGCACCCGCCGCAGACCGGGACGAAGACCGGGCCCGATGCGAATCCCGCCGCCGCCGGAAAGGACGACCTGAAGTCCCTCTCCATGCCCGACCTGTTCGCGAAGCTGGGAGCGACGAAGGACGGCTTGACGGCGGCAGAGGCTGCCAAACGTCTGACGCAATACGGTCGCAACGAGATCGCGCAGAAGGTCGAGAATCCGTTCTTGAAGTTTCTCAGCTATTTCTGGGGACCGATCCCGTGGATGATCGAAGCGGCCGTGATTCTCTCCGCGGTCGTCCGCCACTGGCTGGATTTCGGCGTCATCCTCCTGCTGCTCTGCACCAACGCCATCGTCGGATTCTGGGAAGAGCATCAGGCGGGGAACGCGATCGCCGCTCTGAAGTCGCAACTCGCCGTCAACGCCCGCGTTCGGCGCGACGGAAAATGGGTCAACCCGCAAGTCGCCGAGCTCGTGCCCGGCGACGTCGTTCGCATGCGGCTCGGCGATATCGTGCCGGCCGATGCGCGCTTGCTCGCGGGCGATCCGATCGAGGTCGATCAATCCGCGCTGACCGGCGAGTCGCTGCCGGTGACGCGCAAACCGGGCGAAGCGGTCTTCTCCGGATCGATCGTCCGTCAGGGCGAGACCGACGCGATCGTCTACGGAACCGGGGCAAACACCTATTTCGGCAAGACGGCGGCACTGGTCGAGCAGGCGCGGACGGTCAGCCATTTCCAGAAGGCCGTGCTTCAGATCGGCAATTACCTCATCGTCCTCGCGGTCGTCCTGGTCGTGCTGATCGTTGCCGTCGGACTCTTCCGGCACGACCCGATGCTAGACACGTTCGAGTTCGCGCTGGTGCTCCTCGTGGCCGCGATTCCCGTTGCGATGCCCACGGTGCTCTCGGTAACGATGGCCGTCGGCGCACGGCTTCTCTCGAAAAAGCAAGCGATCGTGACCCGGCTGTCCACGATCGAAGAACTCGCCGGCGTTGACATCCTCTGTTCCGATAAGACCGGCACGCTGACCGAAAACAAGCTGACGCTGGGCGATCCCTTCTGCTTGAGCGGCACGCCGGCCGACACACTCATCCTCTACGCTGCGCTCGCCTCGCGTGCGGAGGACAAGGACACCATCGACTTGACGGTCATCGGCGGCGTGAAAGACGGCGCGGCCCTGGCGGCGTATCAGGTCCTCCACTTCCAGCCCTTCGACCCGGTGCACAAGCGCACCGAAGCGACGGTCAAGGGCGCCGACGGAAAACAGTTCGACGTCGCCAAGGGCGCTCCACAAGTCATTCTGCAGATGTCGAGCAACGCCGGCGAGGCAAAGCCGGCGGTCGACAAAGCCATCGACGGGTTCGCCGCGCGCGGCTTCCGATCGCTCGGCGTGGCGAGGGCGGACGAGAAGGATCACTGGCAGTTCCTCGGCGTGCTGCCGATGTTCGATCCGCCGCGCCCGACCGCCAAGGCCACGCTCGCGAGCGCGAAGGCAATGGGCGTCAGCGTCAAGATGGTCACGGGCGATCAAGTCGCGATCGCGAAAGAGACCGCGCGCGCTCTGGGGTTGGGGACGAACATCCTGGATGCCGCCGGTCTCGGCGACACGAAGGAGAAAGCGACCGACCAACAGGCGCGGGCCATCGAGCAGGCCGACGGCTTCGCCCAGGTCTTTCCCGAACATAAGTACCACATCGTCGACGTCCTGCAGCAACGCGGCCACATCGTCGGCATGACCGGCGACGGCGTGAATGACGCGCCCGCGCTCAAGAAAGCCGACTGCGGCATCGCCGTCTCCGGAGCGACCGACGCTGCGCGTGCAGCGGCATCGATCGTGCTGATGGCATCCGGCCTGGGAGTCATCATCGACGCCATCAAGGAAAGCCGCCGCATCGTTCAGCGCATGAACAGCTATGCCGTCTACCGCATCTCCGAGACCCTGCGCGTCCTGCTCTTCATGACGCTGTCGATCTTGGTGTTCAACTTTTATCCGGTGACGGCGGTGATGATCGTGCTCCTGGCGTTGCTCAACGACGGCGCGATCCTCTCTATCGCGTATGACAACGTCCTATACAAGAACGCGCCCGAGGCCTGGGACATGCGGATGGTCCTGGGGATCGCTTCCGTGCTGGGGGTTGTCGGCGTCGCGACCACGTTCGGACTCTTCTATCTCGGGGAGCGCGTGTTCCACATCGACCGCATACACATCCAGACCCTAATGTACCTGAAGCTATCCGTCGCCGGACACCTGACGATCTTCATCGCTCGGACCCGCGGTCCGTTTTGGTCGATACGGCCGGCCTGGATTCTCTTGATCGCGGTACTGGTGACGCAAGCGTTCGCGACGCTCATGGCGGTGTACGGATTCGGCATCATGACGCCGATCAGCTGGAGCTGGGCAGGCATGGTGTGGGGTTACGCGATCATCTGCGCGCTCCTAACCGATCCCATCAAGCTGCTCGCCTATCGCATCTTCGATCGCGGTCAAGCGCCGGCGGCGCCCAAGACGCCTATGGATCGTCCGCGGCAGGCCGCAGCCGTCCCTTCGTAGCGACGCTTGGAGTACGGCGCGCTGCGCAGCTTCTAAAAGACACCAGTGCCGGAAAGAAAGAGCGACGATGAGCAAACAGGACACGGTAACGACGGTCGGACACAACGGCAGCGCAGCAGCCGCGGAGACCTTCGGCTTCGACGTCGCCTTGTCGACGGCGGTCGCGGGCAACGGTACTGCGGCAGTGCCGCTTCCCAAGGGGCCGCTCACGCCGGACATGCTCGAGCGGATGCATCGTTATTGGCGGGCTGCGAATTATCTCTGCATCGGTCAGATCTACCTCTTCGAGAACCCGCTGCTGCGCGAGCCGCTCAAGGCCGAACAGATCAAGCCGAGGCTGCTCGGGCACTGGGGCACGTCACCGGGGCAAAACCTGATCTACATTCACCTCAACCGGCTCATCAAGAAGCACGACGCGAACGTCATCTACATCTCAGGTCCGGGACACGGCGGCCCGTCGCTCAACGCGAACTCGTATCTTGAGGGCTCGTACACCGAAGTCCATCCGGAGATCACGCCCGACGAGAACGGCATGAGGCTGCTGTTTCGGAAGTTCTCGACACCGGGCGGCGTGCCGAGCCATTGCGGACCGCACGTGCCGAATTCGATGCACGAAGGCGGCGAACTCGGGTATTCGCTGCTTCACGCCTTCGGCGCGGCGTTCGACAATCCGGACCTCATCGTCGCCTGCGTGATCGGCGACGGGGAATCCGAGACGTGCCCGCTTGAAGGAAGCTGGAAGTCCAACAGTTTTCTCAATCCGGTGGAGGACGGTGCCGTGCTGCCGATCCTGCACCTCAACGGCTACAAGATCTCCGGGCCGACCGTGCAAGCGCGAACGGCCGACGAGGACTTACGTGCCCTCTACGCCGGACGCGGTTACAACCCGTATTTCGTCGAAGGCGACGACCCCAAAACCGTGCACCAACTGCTGGCTGGGGCGCTTGATGCCTGCTACGCCGAGATTCGAGCGATCCAGCAGGAGGCCCGGGAGCACGGGTTCACAACGCAGCCGGTCTGGCCGATGATCGTCCTGCGCACGCCGAAGGGCTGGACCTGCCCCAAAGAGGTGGACGGCATCCCGCTTGAAGGAACGTTCCGCGCACACCAAGTCCCGCTTGCGAGCGTTCGGGAGAACCCCGAGCACCTCAAGATCCTCGAGACCTGGATGAAGAGCTACAAGGCGCACGAGCTCTTCGATGAGCGTGGCAGATTCATCGACGAGTTGGCGGAGCTCGCGCCCGCGGGGAATCGCCGCATGGGGGGCAACCCGCATGTGAACGGCGGGCGGGTGCTGACCGATCTCGACCTTCCGGCCTTCACCGATTATGCGCTCGAGATTCCCGGTCCCGGTCAGGTCGTCGCCGAAGCTCCTCGCAAGCTCGGCGACTTCTTCGCGGACATCTTCCGCCGGAATCCGAGGAACGTCCGTATCTTCTCCCCCGACGAGACGAACTCCAACCGCTTGAACTCGGTCTTCGGGGCGACGAGCCGCCGCTTCATGGCGGAGACGGTTTCGATCGACGAAAAGCTCAGCCCCGACGGGCGCGTGCTCGAAGTCTTGAGCGAGCATTGCTGCGAGGGCTGGCTCGAAGGCTACCTGTTGACAGGGCGGCACGGCATGTGGTCGTCGTACGAAGCGTTCGCGCAAGTCGTGGATTCCATGCTGACTCAGCACGCCAAATGGCTCGAGCAATGCCGCGAGTACCCTTGGCGGAAGCCGATCGCATCCTTGAACGTGCTGCTGACGACTCACGCCTGGCGAAACGATCACAACGGCTTCAGCCACCAGGCCACCGGCTTCGTCGACAACGCCCTGGCACGCCGCAGCGAGACGATTCGCGTCTACTATCCGCCGGACGGCAATTGCCTGCTCAGCATCTTTGACCATTGCCTGCGTAGCCGCAACGCCGTCAACATCGTGACCTGCGGCAAGCAGCCCCAGCTCCAGTGGCTGACGATGGACGAGGCACTCGAACACTGCTCGCGCGGGGCGTCGACCTGGAAGTTCGCAACGAACGACGGCGGCGGCATGCCCGACGTGGTGCTGGCCTGCGCCGGAGACGTGCCGACCATCGAGATTTGCGCGGCCTCCTGGCTGTTGCAAAAGCACGTTCCGGGTATCAAAGTGCGCGTGGTCAACGTGGTCGACCTGTGCGCGCTGATGAAGCCGGAAAACCATCCGCACGGGATGGACAATATGTCGTTCGACGAGCTCTTCACAGTCGACGCGCCGGTCATCTTCGCCTTCCACAACAACCGCTGGCTGATTCACTCGATGGTGCACGGACGCTCCAACGAGGCACGCTTCCACGTGCGCGGCTATATGGACCGCGGCACGACGACCACCCCCTTCGACATGGTGGTTCTCAACGAGATGAGCCGCTACCATCTCGCGCTCGACGCGCTCTACCAAATTCCAAGGCTCCGCGTAGCTGCCGAGAAAGCGGTCGATCTCTTCAACGCGAAGCTCTACGAGCATCACACCTACATTCGCGAACATCTCGACGACATGCCCGAGATCACGAACTGGCACTGGACACCCGACTTCAGCGAGGCAGGCTCGCCTCCGCCGCTTGCCAAGGGGCACCCGCGGGCAAGCATTTTCACCGACAGCTGACGCGGTCTCGTCATGCTACGCCTCTACCTCATTCGGCACGGAGAGACCGAGTGGTCACTCTCGGGTCGGCACACGGGCCGCTCGGATATCCCGCTGACCGCGCACGGGGAGGACCAAGCGCGGGAATTGCGCCGGAGGCTCGAGCACGTTGAATTCTCGACGGTGCTGACCAGCCCGCTCCAGCGCGCACGCCGAACGTGCGAGTTGGCCGGGTTGGCGGCCGCCGCCGAAATCGATCCGGACCTCGCAGAATGGCACTACGGCGACTACGAGGGGCGCAGCACCGTCGACATTCGCAAAGAGCGACCCGGCTGGAACGTCTTTCGGGACGGTGTCCCCAACGGAGAAACGCCCTCGCAGGCCGGCGATCGGGCCGACCAGTTGATCGCGCACCTTCGCTCGTTGAGCGGCGACGTCGCCCTATTCTCGCACGGCCAGTTCGGTTGCGTCTTGGCCGCACGTTGGATCGGCCTGCCCGTCATCGATGCGCAGCACTTCTCGTTCGGACCGGCGTGCTTGGGCATTCTGGACCATAATCGGGATCATCCCGAAGTGCGCGTGATCGAACTCTGGAACGCCGCGCCGGCCTCGTAGCATCATGAAAACGCTGATCGTCTTCGACCTCGACGGCACGCTCGCGGAAAGCAAGTCGGCGATCGACAAGGAAATGGCAACGCTGCTCGCCGGTCTTCTTGACGTCGTAAAGATCGCGATCATCTCCGGGGGAGACTTGCCGCAATTTCAAAAGCAAGTGCTCGCTCATCTGCCGCAGGGCGCCCCTCTGGGCAACCTGTCGCTGCTTCCGACGTGCGGAACGAGGTTCTTCCAATATCGGGACGGCGGCTGGCAAAAGCTCTACTCGGAAGATCTCACCGAAGCACAGGTGCGGAAGATCGTCGGTGCGCTCGAGGAGGCGGTGCGTGCAACCGGCCTTCAGGAAAAGAAAATCTGGGGCGAACTCATCGAGGACCGGGAGAGCCAGATCACTTACTCCGCGCTCGGTCAGCAAGCGCCGTTAAAAGAGAAGAAAAAGTGGGACCCCGATTTCGCGAAACGCAAGAAGATCAAAGCCATCCTCGACTGGTCGCTGCCGGATTTCTCCGTGCGCTTGGGCGGGTCGACGTCGATCGACGTCACGTTGCCCGGGATCGACAAAGCTTACGGCATCAGGAAGCTTCGCGACGTCCTGGGCGTTCCGATCGCGGAGATGATCTACGTGGGAGACGCCCTCTTTCCGGGCGGCAACGACTACCCGGCGCGCGAGACCGGCGCGGTTTGCATCCAAGTAGCGAATCCCGACGAGACGAAACGCGTGATCGAGGCCATCACGGCATGCTCGAGCTGAGAGGCGCAAACGATGGGCGCGCTTGTTACGCTCCGGCTCTCGCTAATCGCCGGTCTTGTGGCCGGGGCATCCCGGCCAGTCGGCGAAATGTCATCCGCTTAGGCAATCGGCCGCGGTTCAGCGTCTCAGCACAAGCAAGCGATGCTGGGGCGAGGAATACGCTTGCGGAGTATTGCCCGCACTTCTTCCCTCGCTAACGCAAGAAAGCGACGAGATGCCGAAAATCCCTCGGCGGGCAGCTAAAATCGCACACCTGGGGGCACTTCAAAACCGCACACTACCCGGTGGGCAGTTCAAAATCGCACACCTGATGTAGCCTCGGGCACGCCAAGGGTGGCAGCGCGAACAGCGTTGCCATGAACGTACTGGACGTGGCCGATCGAGACCGTATTCTGAACCTGCTGCGCAAGCGCTGGAGCATCCGGCACGTCGCGCGCGAAACCGGACACCGGCACGAAACGATCCGCCGTTACGGGGTCGAGGCCGGCATCCTGGCGCCAAGGCCGGCAAAAGGTACCACCCCGGCCGAAGTGGCCGCCGACCCAAAACCGCACACCGAGCCCGAAGTGCCCACCGGGTCGGCTCCAAAACCGCACACCGAGCCCGAAGTGCCCACCGGGTCGACGCGCAGCAGCGCCGAGCCGTTTCGGGAGTTCATCGAGGCAGAATTGCGCAAGGGCCGCAACGCCAAGGCGATCTTCCAAGACCTGGTCCTGCATCGCGGTCACACCGGCTCCTACGACGCGGTGAAGCGGCTGGCTCGCACGTTGCGAAAGCGCGAACCGAAGATCAGTTGCCGCTTCGAAACCGACCCTGGTCAAGAAGCCCAGGTCGATTACGGCGAAGGCGCGCCTGCGCGCGATCCGCGCACCGGCAAGTATCGCAAACCGCGCCTGTTTGTGATGACGCTTGGCAACAGCCGCCACGCGTTTCGCAAAGTCGTCTGGACCTCGTCGACGGAGATCTGGTGCCGGCTGCACGAGGAAGCATTCGCGTACTTCGGCGGCGCGACGCACACGATTCGCCTCGACAATCTCAAAGAGGGCGTTCTTAAGCCCGACGTTTGGGACCCGCAGCTCAATCCGCTCTACGCCAAGCTGCTCGAACATTACGGCGTTGTTCCGCTACCCTGTCGGCCGCACGCTCCCGATCTCAAGGGCAAAGTTGAATCGGCGGTCGGCTATACGCAAGGCACGGCCCTGAAGGGAAAGCGCTTTGAGAGCATCGAGGACGAGAACGCGCATCTGTTCCAGTGGAACGAGAACTGCGCGGCAACGCGAATCCACGGCACGACCAAGCGGCAAGTGCGGGCGATGTTCGAAGAGGAGCGGTCGCATCTCTTGCCGCTGCCGGCCAGGCGCTTTGAGTACTACCGCATCTGCGAGCGGACGGTGCACTTTGACGGCTACATCGAAGTCGACGCTGCCTACTACTCGGCGCCGCCGCGCTACGTTGGTAGCAAGGTGGTCGTGCACGTCGGCAGGCTGTGGCTGCGCATCGTTGATCGCACGACGCACGAATGCCTGCGCGAGCACACGATCGCGCTGCAGAAAGGCCAGCGCCGGACGCACGAGGCCGATCGCCCGCGGCAGACGCCGATCAGGGTCGAGAAACTGGCCGCTCGGATCGCCGGAGCGGGGCCCGGCTGCGCGGCCTTTGCGCAAAAGCTGATCGACACTCGCGGCGCGATCGCTCTGCGCGCGCTCTATGGGATGCTGGACCTGCTGCGCCGCTACGGAGCCGACGACGTCGACCAGGCATGTGCGTTTGCGGCACGATCGGGGATCTCGAGCTTTCGGTTCGTTCGAACATATCTCCAGCACCACGCAACGCCGCTGAAACTCAAAGGTGAGCATCACATCATTCCGGAGATCGCGATCTACACAACGCACTTCGCCACCGTTACGCAAGGAGCAACCCCATGACCAACGACGAACTCGACCGCGCTCTGCGGCAACTGCGCATGAGCGGCATGGCCGACGCCGTTCCGATCCGAACGCAGCAGGCCCGTGCTGAGAACCTCGGCCCGCTCGATTTCATCAGCTTACTCGTGCACGATGAGCTGCAGCGGCGGCGGGATCGACTCATCGAGCGCCGCGTCAAGGCCGCCGGCTTTCGCGACCAGAGAACGCTCGACACGTTCGACTGGAAATTCAACACGCTCGATCGCGCGCTCATCTTCGAACTGGCCAACGGGCGCTTTATCGAACAACACGAGGACGTTCTGTTACTCGGCAACGCCGGCGTTGGGAAAAGCCATATCGCGCAGGCGATCGGCATGGCCGCTATTCATGCTGGTTTCCGCGTATTGTACCGCGAGGCGCACGCGCTCTTCGAAGACTTCCTTCTCGCTGGCGCGACCGGCGAGCGCGGCACCGCGATCGCGACCTTTAGCGAGATACCCTTGCTCATCATCGACGACTTGGGGATGCGCAAACTCCCCGCCAACGCAGCCGAGGATTTGCTCGAAATCGTCATGCGACGCTACGAGCGAGCATCGACGATTCTGACCTCGAACCGACCGCTCGACGATTGGCCTAAGCTCTTCGGCGACACGCCCGCCGTTGCGGCCTTTCTCGACCGGCTAATGCATCATTCGCATCTGATCGAGATTCGCGGCAAGAGTTATCGGCTCCACGAGCACAGCATCGCGGCCCGCCACCGGAAGGCAAAGGCGAGCGCGTAGCCAACGATTGCGACAAACATCACTCAGCCCGAGGCGTGCGGTTTTCAACTGCCCACGGGTGTGCGGTTTTGAGCTGCCCCCTGAGGGAAAATCGACCACGCAGATCTGCTGGCAAAACCGGGTCACGACATCCACCTGGCAGATTTCGATCCAGCCTTCACCTCCGGCTTCAAAGACAAGGAGCACGCGGAAGAAAAGCTTCGAGACGATCTCGAGCACTTATCGGCGCTTCAAGATGTCTTTTACGCCGATCAACGGTATGCGCTTCTCATCGTCTTCCAGGGCATGGATGCAGCAGGCAAAGACGGCGCGATCCGGCACGTGATGTCGGGAGTCAGTCCGCAGGGCGTCGACGTCTACCCTTTCAAGCAGCCTTCCGAGCGAGAACTGTCGCACGATTACCTTTGGCGCTGTGCCAAAGTTCTGCCCGAGCGGGGACGGATAGCCATCTTTAATCGCTCGTACTATGAGGAGCTGACCGTCATTCGGGTTCACGAGTCCCTGCTCGAACGCGAGCGGCTGCCGCTGAAACCGTCCGGGAGCCGGCTATGGAAGGAGCGCTACCAAGACATCGTCTCGTTCGAGAGCCACCTGGTGCGCAACGGCACGCTGATCCTGAAATTCTTTCTGCACCTCTCGAAAGACGAGCAACGCAAGCGCTTGCTCGAGCGCATCGACACGCCCGAAAAGAATTGGAAGATTTCGCCGGCAGACGTGCAAGAGCGCGCGTTTTGGGAGGGCTACCGGCACGCCTACGAAGACCTGCTCACGCACACGAGCACCGAGCACGCGCCGTGGTACGTGATTCCCGCGGACCGCAAGTGGTTTACGCGCGCGGCCGTCGCCGACGTCATCGTCGCGCGGCTGAAAGCGCTGGGGCTCGTATATCCTAGCGTCACCGACGAGCAGCGAGCGCAGCTCGAGGCGGAGCGCGCGAAGCTCGCCGACGGAACGAACGGCTGACAAGTCATGGCCGCGCGCGGCCGAGCCAACTGCCGGTCGGGCATGCTCCGTCAATTGCGCATCCGAATCATTGCGCCATCCTGTTGCGACTCGGGCGGTGCGCCTGCCGAGTAGCCACAGGACGATCAGCAGAACGGCGGCGGTACTCATCATCGCTCGCGAGCACCGCGTCGACGGTCGCGGGCGTTCGGTCAGAACGCGATCCGAATCGCCGGCCACGCCACTCTCGCCGTCACAGACGACTCCAGCCGGAAGGCGATTCTGCGGAGTCTAAGCCATGAGGGGCATCGTAACTTTGAATTCAAAAATCGGCCCTGTCAGTCAGGCTTCTGGAATTCGACCGGCCCGTATCCTGATTCTTGGCGGTGGCTTCGCAGGGATCTCGACGGCCCGCCGTCTCGAGCGTCTGCTGAGCCCGCGCGAGGCGGAAATTACTGTCGTCAGTCGCGAGAACTTTTCTCTGTTCACGCCGATGCTGCCCGAAGTCTCGTCCGGCAACCTCGAATCGCGGCACGTCGTGACGCCGGTGCGTGCGCAACTCAAAAGGTCGCACTTCATCCTCGGTGAGGTGCGCACGATCGACCTCGAGGCGAGGTTTGTCGATGTGGAGCACATCATGCTCGGTTCGAGTCAGAGACTCTCTTACGACCATTTGGTGCTCTGCTTGGGCGCGGTGACCTCGACGTTCGGTTTACCGGGTATCGCGGAGCGCGCCTTTCCGCTCAAGTCGCTTGAGGACGCCGAGCGGCTGCGCAACCACGTGATCGGGATGCTGGAGCTCGCGGACGTAACCGTGGACGCGGTCGAGCGCAAGCGGTTGCTGACATTTGTGTTCGTCGGCGGCGGATTCACCGGGGTCGAGGCGGCGGGAGAGATGATCGATTTCTTTAAGAGCGCGCTCCGCTTTTATCGCTCGATCGATCCGCGTGAGATCGAGATCGTCCTCATCGACGGCGGCAAGAAGCTGCTTCCGGAATTGCCGGCCGGGATGGGTGAATATAGCGCTAAAGCGCTCGAGCGGCGCGGCGTGCGCGTCGTGCTCGGGACGAATGTCTCGGGCGCATTCGATGACGGTCTGCATCTCGCGGACGGCACGATCCTCGCGACGGCGACCATCGTGTGGAGCGCCGGCGTCAAACCCTCTCCTGCCGTCGCTGCCTCGCCGATCGGTACCGGTCGCGGCGGTTCGATCCCGGTCAACTCCGATCTCTCCGTTCCCAATTATCCCGGCGTCTGGGCCCTTGGGGATTGCGCTACGATTCCGGCACCCGATGGATCGCATTATCCCCCTACTGCGCAGCACGCTCTCCGCGAAGGTCCGTTTCTCGCCGCGAATATCGCGGCCGTCCTGCGCGGGCGCCCCACCGCGCCGTTCCGCTATCGGTCGATGGGGGTGATGGCCTCGCTAGGCGGGCGGCGAGGCGTTGCCGGTTTCCGCGGCGGCTTTCTGCTCACTGGGTTCTTCGCATGGTTCGTGTGGCGAACGTATTACCTGCTCCGCCTGCCCGGGCTCGACCGGCAGGCAAGGGTCGCCTTCGACTGGACGCTCGGTCTCGTCTTTCCACGTGACATCTCCGAACTGCGAGTCTACACGGAGAGCGCGCAAGCGAACTCTCTGCGCGAAGCCGGAATCAATGCCCACTCCGGGGTTGGGCCTCCGCTCGAGCCTCTGCCGACACTCGCGAAGAACGCGCCATAGACGCGGTCCGCCCCGCGGCCGGTTTGAGGACCTGGTCGTCCCGATGCGAGGTGCTGATGACGGCGTCATCGCCGAGGACTGGTGCCGCGGCGACCTAGCCGTCAGTTGAACCGCCTCCAGCTGCCGGCTCGGGCGCAAGTAGGCGCTTTCTCCACGTCAGTTGCGGCGATCGACACTACGAGCGGATACACGAGCAATACCAGATACGGATTACCCCGAGCTCGCGCCAACCGATCAATGAGCTGAACGAGCGTCACCTGGTGCGTAACGGCACGCTGATCCTGAAGTTCTTTCTGCACCTCGCGAAGGACGAGCAGCGCAAACGTTTGTTCGAGCGCATCGACACGCGGATCGCGCGATACTCGCCGGCGGAACGAACGGTTGACAAGTTGTGGCCGGGCGCGGCCGAGCCAACCGCCGGACGGCCCGCTCTAGGCGTGGTGTGGTCTAAGCTGCCTTGGGAATGAACTGATATGGACGACTATAAGAACAGCCTCCCCGGCGAAGTCGACGACCATCCCGATTCGGGTATGCTCCATCAATTGCGCACGCAGGCCGATAAGGAACGCACGCTGACTCGACATGAAGCCGACGTCGCCGGGATTACCGACACCCCGGAGACCGAGTACGGCGAGGGCTCGCTCAACCCGAATGCCGAGGACCAGCGCGATGCCCATAAGGCATGAGGCCGGGAGTTGAACCAGCCGCAATTTACGACGGGACGGGGGCCGAAGGTCTGCAGCTCACGTCGATGCGCATCGCCGGACTATGCCTTTGGCGCGACGATCCATTGGCGCGCTGCATCCGCCTCACTAGAACTAAAGGCGCGGGCTCTTCCGGGGAGCGGAGGAGAGTCTTCAGCTCGGCTTCAGTCGCCATGATACCCCAAACGTTCCTGCTCGCTGGGCTCCTGTTGGGACATCGGGAAGTGCGGGTACAGGTATCCGGAGCCCCAATACGGTGAAAGCCCGTAGTAGCCGTAGAACGGCTCCCAGTATTCTCGCGGTGGCCTGTCAATAAGGGCAGGATCGTAGGCCGGTGAGTTGACGACGCGATCGCGTGTTTCGTTGATATGGACCCTGTCTTTGGCAACGCTCGTTATTGCATCGACCGGAAGCAGAAAGTGCCGGTCGCCGAGACCGAGGAAACCACCCGCACGAACTTCGAGCATCCGGACCTTCCGCTCGCCCACGTCGATGAACAGAGCGCTTACGCGACCAATCTCCTCATTGTGCCGATCGATCACTTTGCGATTGCGGATGTCCTGAGCCGAGTCTGCAAGAGCGAGGTCCGTATCGTTCAGCTTTGCAAGTTCAGTATTCGTCGCATGTTGACGTTGGCTCATGGTATCTTCCTGTAATGCCTCGGTTGGCCGCGAAGTTCGCTGCGCCGGCTGAAGCCGGCCTGGAACTGACCCGATTTCGTAGACAAGTGATTGAACCTAAATGCTGCATTTCTGATGTTCACATGTCTCGAATTTGACGGGACTACGGTAAGACAACAGTCAAGTCTAATCGTTGCTCATTGTACCATGTCTCAATGTAGGCGTAAATAGATTGTACGTGCATCGTCGCGCATACTCCATCTTTGTCGATGAATCAATTCCGTCTTGATCGTTGCGCTGAAGCTCTCCACCACCGTCGTCGCGGGCGATACGCTGCGAAACATCCGCTCAGCGATCGGAACGACGCCGGCGTCCCTGTAACTTCACGATACCAGGGCGAGCTTAGATGCGTCGGTGAGCGCAAAACTCGTCGCGTTTGGCCTCTATGTCCTTGGCGACCGAGTGTTTCATCTCGACGATCCGCGTCTCCAGACACTGCTGTACCTGTTGCTGTCCGTTGCCGGGCGTCTCACGACATACCTCACGCGCACGCGCGGCCCGTGGTGCTCGACATTATGCATTTGGCTCGACGATTCACTCGCGCGCGGGAAGCAAGAAGCGGAACGCGTTTCAAAGGAGCGGTAGAGCGGCTACGAGGTGGCGTACACCTGCGTCAGGTGGCCCGTGAAGAGCATCACGAGCGCCAGCACGCCGAGCCCCACAATCGCTATCGCCGCGATCAGCTCGACTTTGTTGAACGGGCGGTCGCCGGGCGCACTCTCCCTGCGCGCCCAGATGAACACGATGTTGCCCAGCGCAAAGAACACCATGCCGGCAAGCATGTATTGCAGGCCGGCGGCATAGACGAGCCAGAGGCCGTAGATCGTCCCTAGCACGCTGCAGACGAGCGCCCCAGCTTTTCCGCTCTTCGCCGTCGCCGGGTACTGCCCGAGCGCCATCAGCTTCCAAAGGTAGCCGGTCGACCCGAGGTAGGCGGGCAAGATCATGACGCCTGTGATCGAGAGCATTACGTTCCAGGCATTTTGCGAAAAAAAGACGAGAATCATCGCCGCCTGCATCACGGCAGTCGAAACCCACAGCGAAACCGAAGGCGCCCCGTACTTGTTCGTCGCCGCGAACTCCTTCGGGTAGGTGCCGTCCTTGGCGCCTGCCCACGGCAACTGCGCGACCAGGATCGTCCAGACGAGCCAGCACGAGACGATCGCGATCATCGTGCCGGCGGTGACGAAGTTTCGTGCCCAGGTCCCCATCAGCGATCCAGCGATCAGTGCCATCGACGGCGGCGCGATCGCGGAGAGCTGGCCTTGCGACATCACGCCGAACGGGAGCACGGAGACGATCACATAGAGGGCCGTGACGATCATGAATCCCAGCAGCGTCGCGCGGCTGACCGTCTTTGGGTCGGAGTTGTCGGACATGACGACCGCGCCTTCGATGCCGATGTAGACCCAAAGCGTGACCAACATCGTGCTTTTCACCTGCCCGAGCAGACTTCCGAGCGGCTTGTCTTCGAGCGCGCGGGAGGTCAGATGCCCCCAAAAGTCCGTTCCCAACATCCCCACCTTCATCGCGAGCGCCACGATGACGATGAAGAACAGGAGCGGGATGAACTTGCCGAGCGTTCCGATGATGTTCAGCGCGGAGGCGCCCTTGATGCCGCGCAACACGAGCCAGTTCATGATCCAGAAGATGAGCGAAGCCAGCAGGATCGCTTGCCAGGTGTTCCCGCCCTTGAAGTATGGCGGGAAGAAATAGTTCAACGCGTCCATCAAGAGGACGCCGAAGCCGACGTTCCCGAACGCCGACGAAAGCCAATACCCCCACGCGATCTGGAATCCAGCGTACTTGCCGAATCCGTTGCGCGAGTACATGTAGATCCCCGATTTCAGCTCAGGCTTGATGTCGGCGAGGACCTGAAACGTCCGCGCCATGAAGTACATGCCGAGGCCGGAGATGAGCCACGCGATCAGCACCGCGCCGAGCGCGGCCGATTGCGCCATGTTCTGCGGCAGGTTCATGACGCCGCCGCCGACCATCGCGCTGATGACCAGCATCGTCATGGCGAACAGGCCGAGTTTGTGGGGGGCCTTCGGAGCCGCTTGTGAAGTGGCCATCACAGTCCCTCCTTCACGCATAAGATCCGGTAGCGCCCATCCTCGACCTCGACGCCGTGCGTGTCGTGGCCGAACCCTGGGAACTCCGCGTCGAACGCCTGGAGCGCCCGCAGGTAGCCGAGTAACGGGCCGTCGGCGCCGCCCGAACTCTCCCCGGGCATCATCAACGGAATCCCCGGCGGATACGGCACGACGCCCGTGGCAACGGTGCGCCCCGCCATCTGGTCGAGCGTGAGCGATTCGACCTGGCCGTTCACGAGCCGCTCGTACGCTTCGACCGGGGAGAGCACGGGCGCGGGCAGCACGCCGAAGGCCGCCGCGAGCAACTCGGTGGTCCGATGTTTCTTGACCGCCGCGAACATCGCGTTCGCGAGCTCGGCGATCCCGAGTGCGCCATACTGTTCGGGATGGGCCGCGGCGAGTGCTGGTATGGCCCGGGCGAGCGGCGTATCGGCGAGAAGATCGCGGTGGAGCGCGAGCAGTGCGTTGACGAGCGTCCCCCACTTGCCGCGCGTCACGCCCATCGAGAACAGGAACAGGCTCGTGAAGTCCGTCGTCTTCTCGACGACGATCCCTTGCGCGTCGAGGTACGCTGCCAGCAACGAGGCCGGAACGCCGCTCGCCTGCAGCTTCCCGTCACGTCCCATGCCGGGCGTCACGATCGAGACCTTGATCGGGTCGAGCAGGCAATACCCGTCTTCGATCGCGCCGAAGCCGTGCCACGGCTCGCCGGGGTGAAGGACCCACGCGTTCGGGTCGCACGCGAGTTGCTCGGGATCGGCCAAGTGAAACGGCGTCGCCTTGCCGGTCCGCGCGTCGGCGACGGCGTCCGGCTGCCAGGCGTTGAAGAACCAGCCGCCTTCGGCCTGGAACTCGGCACTAAGCCGCGCGAGCGTCTGCCGGAACGCGACGGCTTCGCGGATCGATTCGCCGGTCAGCGCCTCGCCGGACGGCCCGTCCATCATCGCCGCGGCGATGTCGTTCGACGCGATGATCGCATACTGCGGCGAGGTCGAGGCGTGCATCATGAACGCCTCGTTGAAGCGCGCGTGGCCGATCGGACGGCGGCCGTCCCGCACGTGGATGTACGAGGCCTGCGAGAGTGCCGCCAGCAGCTTGTGCGTCGACTGCGTCGCGAAGAGCGTCGGGTGACCCTCTCGCGAATCGCCCGGGTCGCCGTGCATCGCGAAGCGCTTGGCGTAAAGCGGGTTGAAGCGCGCGTAGCCGAACCAAGCCTCGTCGAAATGCAGCCGGTCGACCGATTGCCCGAGCAACGCCTCGACCCGCTCGACGTTGTAGCACAGGCCGTCGTACGTCGAGTTCGTTACGACCGCGTGGCGCGGCGTACGGTCGGCGCCGGATTTGACTAGCGCGTTGGCCGCGATGCTCGTGCGGATCGCGGCGGGTTCGAGGTGGTCCGCATGGATTGGGCCGATCAAGCCCAGGTAATTGCGCGACGGCATTAGATACGTCGGGATCGCGCCCGACAGCGTCATCCCGTGCTCGACCGACTTGTGGCAGTTGCGGTCGCAGAGCGCGATCTGGTCGCGCGTCACGCTCGCCATCAGGATCACGCGGTTCGACGTGGAGGAGCCGTTGGTGATGAAGTACGTGCGGTCCGCGCCGAACACGCCCGCGGCGTAGCGCTCCGCTTCGCCGATCGGGCCGGAGTGGTCGAGCAGCGAACCCAGTTCGCCAACCGAGATCGAAAGATCCGAGCGGAAGAGCTCCTCGCCGAAGAATTCGAAGAACGCGCGGCCCGCCGGGTGTTTGAGAAAGGCCGTACCGCCCGCGTGCCCCGGTGTGTGCCACGAGTACTCGTAGGTCCCCGCGAACGCGGCCAGCGCCTTGAACATCGGCGGCAACAACGTCGCTCGATAGCGATCGATCGCGGCGGCGACGCGGCCGCCGACGAAATCCGGGGTGTCTTCGAACAGCCAGATATAATCGTTGACGTGCTCGAGGATGCTGGTCGGGATCCCGGCGAGCGAGCCGCTCGAGGCGAGCAGGAACACCGGCAGCCGCGCGGCCCGCCTGCGCACGGCGGCGATCACGTTCCGTGCGCTCGCATGCTCCGGTGGCCCCGCGAGCTCCCAATCGATCAAGACGGCTTGGAGCAGCGCGTTGGTCGCGATCTGCGCCTCGGCCTCGCCTTGCGAGACGGCATCGACGACGTCGATCTCGCGGTCGTGCAGGTCGCCGATCAAGGCGGCCGTCGCGCGGCCCGCCGCGCTCGTGGCGTCCAGGCCGTTGTGCACGACGAGAGCGCTGCGGCAGAAGAGGATTCCCGGAACGCTCGGCATGCGCGCTACTCCTTTACCACGTAGGTGTGGAACACGATCTTCCCGTCGACGTCCTCGGCGTAGACGCCCTGGACTTCGTACGCGAAGCCGGGGAAGCGATTGAACGCTTCCTCGAAAACGAGGAAGTAGTCGAGCATCGGCTGTGCGCGCTCGTCGTAGCGCTCTCCCGGGACGACGATCCCGATCCCGGGCGGGTAGATCAGCGCCAGCACGGCGGCGACCCGGCCCTTGCACTGCGAGAGCGGCAAGTAGTCGACCTCGTTGCCGACGAGCGCCTCGGTCGCGCGTTGCACCGACATCGCCTGCCCGGGGAAGTGTTCGGCGCGAAAGCACAAGCGCTGCAGTTCCTTGATGTCGCGCTCCCGATAGAAGCCGTGCATCTCGTCGCACAATCGGCGGAGCGTGTAGCCGGCGTAGCGCTCGGGATAGCGCGCGGACGCGCTCGGCAGGACGTCCTCGAGCACCGCGTCCGCGTCGTAGAGTTCCTTGAACGCGACCAGACGCGAGATCAGCGACGCGCACTTCGACGGTTCGGTCGCGGGCGTCATCAGGAACAGGATGCTGTTGAGATCGCACTTTTCCGGGATGATGTTGTGCTCCCGAAGGTACGCTGAGAGCAGCACCGCGGGGATCCCGATCTTCCGGTAGTCGCCCGTCTCGCGGTCGAGCCCGGGCGTGATCAGCGTCAGCTTGTTGGGGTCGGTCATCGCCCAGCCCTGCGCAGCGTTGCGAAAGCCGTGCCAGCTCGCGCCGGGCGCGAACGCCCAATAGGCCTGCTCGCGCGCCAGCACGTCCGTGGGAATGCTCTCCCACGGTACTCGGTCGAGATCGGGGCTGACCTTGGAGCCTACGGGCGTCACGACGTCGGGGACGAAGGGGTCAAAGAACCACGACGTGCGCTCGTCGTTTGTTGCCGCAAACTCGGCTCCCAGCGTGCGCAGCTTCTTGCGCGTCTCGATGCCGATGCGGACCGCGTCGTCCCACAAAGCGAGGCCGTTGCGTCCCTCGTGCATCCGCGCATCGACGTCGAGACAGGCGAACAGCGGGTAGAACGGGGAGGTCGAGCAATGCAGCATGTACATCTCGTTGAAGCGCCGGTGCTCGGTGCGCCGCTGCTGCCCCTTGATGTGGTGGTCGCGGACGTGAATCTGCGAGGCCTGCGAGAAACCGGCGAGCTGCTTGTGCGTCGATTGGGAGGCGACGATACCGGGGCTTTGCGCATCGAGGTTCGCGACGCCCATCGCATAGTGCCCGGCGAAGAGCGGGTGGAACTTCATGAAGCCGGCCCAAGCTTCGTCGAAGAATACGTAGTCGCACAGCCGGCCGATGCGTTCGATGACCTTGGTCGCGTTGTAAATCGTGCCGTCGTAACTACACTGCTCGATGATCGCGAGACGGAACGGGCGCTCGCGCTTCCAGGCGCCCTTGTCGGTGACGAGCGGATGCGTGCGGATCTGCTCTCGCAACTTCCCTTCGTCGAGTGCGTCGTAGTCGATCGGGCCGATCAAGCCCTGCGGATTGCGGTCGGTCTCGACGTAGACCGGGATCGCGCCCGCGAGCAGCAGCGCGCCTTGGTGGTTCGACTTATGGTTGTTCCGGTCGAACAGGACGAGATCGCCGCGTTTGAGCAACGCCGCCGAGATAACCTTGTTCGACGTCGACGTTCCGTTCAGGATGAAGTACGTGCGGTCGGCGCCGAATACTTTCGCGGCGGCTTTTTCCGCGGCAAGCGCCGGGCCTTCGTGGATCAGCAGATCGCCGAGCTCCGGGACCGAATTATCGAGGTCGTTGCGGAAGATCGCTTCGCCGAGATGCTCGACGAAAAGCCGGCCCGCCGGGCTGCGGCGATAGAACTCGCCGCCCTGGTGCCCCGGGCACGTCCACATCTGGTTGCCTTCGTAATCGTGGTCCATCAGCGCGCCGAAGAACGGCGGTTTCAGGCTCGCCGCGTAGCGCTCTAGCGCGAAGACGACTTCCTTCGCCGAGAAATCCGGCGTCTCGTTGTCGAGATAGACGTAGCCCGATACTTCGCCGAGCGGAACGAGCGAGAGCGACTCGACGCCCTTCAACTCGCTGACGAGATAGATCGGCGTGTCGAGGCCGCGCTGCCGCCGGATGTAATCGACGAGTTGCTGCACATCGGGTTCGTTCGGTCCGTCGATCGCAAGCAAGAAGCAGCCGATCGCCATGTCGCTCTCGGCGGCAACGTGCGCGCCTTTCGGCGTCGACACGAGATCGGTGTGATAGCCGCAGCCGGCGATCGCATCGAGGAGACGCTGCGTCAAGCGGCCTTCGTCGCCATGCGGCGCACCCTCGAAGGACGCGCTGTACAGGAGAAAATGGAAGAGCTTCTGGTAGGGGATCGCCATTTCGCACACTTTCGGCCGCACGACGCCGCCGACGTGATTGCGCCCGACAATCCTGGCGTGCGCCTTCGCAATCTCGTCGTTGCCGAACGGCCCGGCGAGCCTCTCTTTGCCCCAAGAGGAGAGCCGGATTCTTGGGATCCGGACTCCACATCGGTTATATCATGCGGTAAGGAAAGGCCGCTATCCCTAAATCTCGCGATACAGCGGGGGGGACGATCCGGATCGCCGCGACGCCGATCCGCTCGCACGGCGTACCGGCGATTCACCCATGGCACGGGCGTTCTGCCCGCGGATCCCACATGGCGTTTATGCCCGCAAGCAAAGTGGGAACAGCCGAATATGAGAGTCTTATTCGTGGGGTCTTATCCGCCGCGCGAGTGTGGAGTTGCCACCTTCACACGGGATTTGGTCGCGGGCATCGGCGGCTCCGGCCTCGCAACCTGCGATGTCATAGCGATCGACGAGCAGGTGGGCATCAACCGGGACTATCCGCCCGAGGTGGTCGCACGCATCCAGCGCGACGATCGTGCATCGTATTTTGCCGCAGCGGCGTTTGCTAGCGCTCGGCCGTACGACGTGGTGTGCGTGCAGCACGAGTATGGATTGTTCGGCGGCCACGTGGGAGGGATGTTCCTGCATTTCGTCAAGGCGCTCCGCAAGCCGCTCGTCGTCTCGATGCATACAGTCCTCTCCACGCCCTGCTCCGCGATGCGCGAGGTGGCGCAAGAGGTCGGGAAACGGGCCAATAAGGTGGTCGTGCTATCCCCCTCCGGCGCGGGAATCCTCGAATCCGCGTACGGGCTCGGAAGCGGCAGCGTCGAGATGATCCATCACGGCGTGCCGGACGTGCCGTACACAAGAACTGCGGCGGCGAAGGCGCACCTTGGGCTGCAAGGGCGTAAGGTGGTGACGACGTTTGGGTTGCTCAACAGCGGCAAGGGCATCGAATACGCGATCGATGCGATCGAAGACATCCGGCGCAAGCACCCCGACGTGCTGTACCTGGTGCTGGGCAAGACGCATCCCGGCGTGCTGCAGGTCGAGGGTGAAGCGTATCGCTCGCGGCTGGCGCAGCAAATCAAAGAGCGCGCCCTGCAGAGGAACGTGACCTTCGTCGATCGCTACTTCGCCATCGGCGAGTTGCTGGAATATCTCGCTGCGACCGATATTTACGTCACGCCGTATCTCGACCGCGAGCAGATCGTCAGCGGGACGCTCGCCTATGCGGTGGGCTGCGGCAAGCCGGTGGTCTCGACGCCGTATCGCTACGCGGTCGATTTGCTGGCGGAAGGCCGCGGCGTCCTATGCGACTTCTCAGATTCGCGATCGCTCTCGACCGCGTTCGATCGCCTGCTGAGCGATGACGCGCTGCGCACGGGAATCACGGCGAAGGCTTGGGCGTTCGGGCGGCAGATGACGTGGGACAACGTTGCGCGCGAGTACACGAAGCTCTTCAAGCGCGTACAAACCAGCGAGACACTGCTCTCCGCCTACGTTGCGTAACGGTCGCGACCGGGCGCTGGATCTCCGTTCGCGCTCACCAGTTGTTAGTGGGCCCGATACCAGGAATCCAGCGCCGTGAGAACGCCGACCCTGGGAGTTGTCGCCGGAAACGGCAGGAGCGGGCTTCACCGAGGCGCAGGCTAGAGGCATGGCGGTGGATCGGCACGCTCTCTTGGCCGAAATGGCGGGCGAGGTCAAGCTAGGGGGAACGTTCCTAGCATTGGCTGCGTCTTCGAGCGCGATCGCCACGTTCGGCTTGCTCGCGAATAGCGTCGCGGTCATTATCGGAGCGATGCTCATCGCTCCGTTGATGACGCCGACCGTCGCGGCGGCGCTCGCTATCATCGGCGGCGACTTCAAGCTATTTCGCTCCGCGTTGTTCGAAGTCGCCGTCGCGTCGGTTCTCGCGATCGCCTTCTCGGCGCTCATCGCGGCGGCCGTACACCTGCCGGTTCCTGGATCTGAGATTTTGGCGCGGGGCCAGCCGAATCTCTTGGACCTGGGGGTCGCGCTTGCCGCCGGCGCGATCGCGGGGTTCGCGAGAATCCGCAAGAACATCGCGACCACCGTGGCCGGCGCGGCGATCGCAGTCGCATTAATGCCGCCCCTGTGCGTCGCCGGCATCGGGATTTCCCTGCGGAACGGCGAGTTGGCCTACGGCGCGCTCCTGCTCTTCGTGACGAACTTTGTCGGCATCGTCGTCGCCTGCGCGCTCGTTTTCGCAGCAAGCGGCCTTGCATCTCGTTACGCACGCGGAGGCATCTTCGGCACGCTAGCCTTGCTCGCCCTAATCGCGATCCCGTTGGCACTTGCCACAGCGAGGCTCGAGGAGCAACAACGTCTCGAGGCAACCCTGCGAGCCGGGCTCCTCAACGACACCCAGACCTTCAAGCGGGTACAACTCGTCAGCACGACGATCGATTGGCTGCAGAGTCCGGTCCGCGTCGAGCTCGTCGTGCGCGCGCAGGAGCCGATCACGCCGACCCAGGTCGGCTTTCTGCAATCGTTCGCGGAGCAACGCATTCGACGAAAGCTCCAACTCGTGGTGGACGTCTCGCCCATCAGCACGGTTCGAGCCCCTGCTGCGCCGTGAGGAAGTGCCTTCGGTGCCGTCGCGTACGCTGCGCCTCTGCGACCCTTCGTACGTGATCCCACGATGAACCCTAGCGACCTCGTCCTCGGCGTCGAGGCGTTCGTCGCGTTGATCGCGGCTGCGCTCCTGCTCTCTATGCTCGCCGAGCGCGCGGGCGTTCCGGCTGCCGTGTTGCTCGTCGGCGCCGGCATTATCGGCGGCAGCATCTGGCATATCCGGCCGCCGTTTGACTTCAGTGGTGCGATCCTCTTCATCTTCTTGCCTCCGTTGATCTTCGAGGCGGCCTGGAACGTGCATCTGGCCGAACTGCGCCACACCTGGAAGCAGACGACTCTGCTCGCGCTGCCCGGCACCGTTGTGGTCGCGTTTGCGATCGCCGGCGCAATCACGGCGCTCGGGGCTCTGCCGTTCGGCGCGGCGCTCCTTTTTGGCGCCATGGTTGCGGCGACGGACCCGGTCGCGGTGATCGCAGTCTTTCGCAAGTTCCCGGTCCCCGATCGCGTGAAGACGATCGTCGAAGCGGAGTCCATCTCCAACGACGGTGTCGCCGTCGTGCTCTACGCGACCGCCTTGACGATCGCAACGGGTGGGAGCGTGAATTGGCTCACGTCCGCCGGGCACGGCGCGATCGAAGTGGCGGGTGGCGTCGCAATCGGCTGCAGTCTCGCCTATGCGGCATGGTGGCTCCTTCAAGCGACGTCGTCCTCGGAGTACGAAGTGACGACGACCGTTGCGCTCGCATACATCGCCTATCTAGCAGCCGCTCGCCTGGATCTTTCGGGGATTTTCGCCTGCGCTGCAGCGGGTGTCGTGTTGCGCGCGCTGCAGCGCCGAAGAGCTCACGCGATCGAGAACCTGGACGACGCCGACCGATTCTGGAATACGACCGCGTATATCGCCAACGCGGTCGTGTTCATCTCGACCGGGCTCGTGATCGACTTCCCGCGCATCACTCACGAGCCGGCGCTCATCGCCGTCGCAATCGCGGTCGTACTCGTCTCGCGCGCGGTGCTCGTCAGCCTCGTCCTGCGGGATGCCCGTTCCCGCGTGACCGCATTCCTCGCGGGGATGCGAGGCGCGCTGCCCCTCGCGCTAGCGCTTGCTCTTCCCGCCGAGCTCCCGCACCGCGCGGAGATCATCGACGCAGTTTTCGCGACCGTGTTCGTCACGCTGGTATTGCAGGGACTGCCGCTCGAGCCTGTCGTACGACGACTCTATCCGTCGGATCGAACGAAGGCCGTAGCGGCGGCTGCGAACACGCCGTAGGTCCCGCTCGCTGCCGCCGCGATATCGTGCAATGCATGGAAGGCCCGACTCGGCAGCGTACGACGCCGGAGCCGCGCACCAAACCGATCGCAATCAGAAAGGCGCCGGACCGTGATCAAACTGTTGAGTGGATTCAGCGAGAACGTCGTCGCAATCGCATGCGAGGGTCGCGTGACCCGCAAGGACTATGACGACGTGCTGGTGCCTGCAGTGATTGCGGCGCTGAAAGGGCACGAGAAAGTACGGCTGTACTACGAGACCACTCCGCAGTTCGCGGCCATCGAGGCGGGAGCGATGTGGGAAGATTTCCGCATCGGTATGGAGCATCTTACGCGCTGGGAGCGCATCGCCGTCGTCACCGACGTCGAGTGGATCAGATACGCCGTCTACGCTTTCGGCTTCTTGTTCCCCGGCATCGTGCGCGTCTTCAGCTACGGCGAAGCGAGCATCGCGCGCGCATGGATCGTCGCGGCAAAGGCGTAGCTGCTCCGCCCGTTTACTTCGAGCGAGGTCGCCATACTAACGTTTGCCCTCGACGCCGCCTCTGAACGCCTCTCTGGTCTACGCCTGCAACCGCTGCCGCGGATTGCCGCGAAGTCCCGCCAAGCACCCGTTGGGCTCCGCCTCGGAGCTGTCCAACGAGGCCTTACGTGTTAGTAACGTAGGCGTACGCGATCTCTTGTTGTATGCCATGACGCAGGAGAGAAGCGGCATCGCTGCCGCTACCCTGCGAAAGGCGGGTTGACCCGCGACTTTTTGACGCTCTCCTACGAGAACGAGCCGTGCTTAGAAGAGGGCAGATACGGGAATCGCGACGCCGAGAACCTCGAAGCTTTCGCCTTCGTGATAGTCGCGGCGCTCGGGGCCATACGATTCGACTTTGCGCTCTGGAATGTTGACGATCCAGGCCGGGATTCCAGCTGCGATGTAGAGAGGAATCTTCACGTTGCGGTCGTCGAGGTAAGTGGTATCAGCAACTTCGATCGCGGCGAGCGTGTCGATCGCTTCGGTTGTCGTTTCGTAGCGTTTGTTGCGAACGACGGCGACGTCGACTTCGGGGGCGTGGGGGCCCTTCCAGCCTGCGACGGCGATCGGGTCCTGGACCTGGATGGCGTAGATATTCCAGTCAAGGGCGCGAGCAAGATACTCGATCAGCACCCGAACCGCGTTGACGTGGGGCGGATTGCGCGGGGACACTTCGTAGATGACTCCATCGACGAGTTCGGTTTGGCCCGGGACTCCCGAAGCCATGTATTCCTCAACACTGAAGCGGTGTGGCCGAGAAGCGGTAAGGGCGAGCATCTTGCCTCCTATTTTCGGTCCGACCAAACTCGCACCTTTGGTGGCTCCATCGTATAGACCGCTAGACCGCGGCCAGTCAGAAACGTCGAGAGCCCCGAATTCCCCGCGTGACGTCCACGACCTACGCGGGCCATCTTGCTCGGCGACGAGCACTTCAAGGCGCTCCAGCAGCGCCTCGGCCATTCGTCCTCGAGCACTAATGCCGACATCTGCCTCACGCTGCCGGTCGCCGCGCAAAAGCCGCTCGCGGACCGGCTCGACGCCTTCTTCGGCCGTCACGAGCCGGCCTCGAATGAGGGTACGAATGAGCGAATGAGGGTATTTGCGTCCAAAAACGTTGCATGGGCCAAGCAGAAAAAAAACGCCCAATCCCTTATGGGACGGGCGTTTGCGAGATGTGCCGAGAGCCAGAATCGAACTGGCGACACCAGGTTTTTCAGGCCTGCTTAACGACGCACGAATTGCTGTTTTCTTCGTGTTTTGACGCTCCCATTCGTCTCATAAGTGCCGAACTTCTCGCCCATTGAGGGTACGAATGAGGGTACGGAAGGACGCCTCTGGTTGGCCTCAATGCTCGCGAGTGATGGAGCGCCGGAGCGCCGGCGCCCCGTGAGCCTGGCGACGGGACTACCGGCGAGGTCCGCTCGAGCTTGGCCTCACCGCGTCCCGTTTCGAGTGAACCGAGCGGCGTTTCCCGCCTCCGCCGCGCTCGACCCCGAGCGGGCCGACTCGTCTTGATGATCCTGGGCGCCGCCGGCAAAAAACTTCAGAGTGAGAGAGCGTAGGGCGACATTGGAAGGAATCGAGGTAACGAGCCTCGCGAGGCGAAGCCCGGGCTACCGTGGGCCGGGCCGCTGCTTCTCGTTTCCCGTTCCTGATCGCCGTTGCGCTTGTCGCAGCGGCTATAGCCGATCCTGTCGTTGAGTCGATCTCGAACACCGGGGTCCTCGGCGGCCACTATGCCGACGACAATCACACCGGAGTTCTTCCGACGTTGCTCGCCGGCGTGTTGCTAATTCTCGAGATCGCAGCAGTGCGCTGTTTCCAAGATCTGCGGGGTTCCGGAAGCCGCTCGCTCGATCCGCTGGCCGACGTTGCGAGAGGGTTCTCGACGCGCTCGCCGACGCAAGACCTGCCGTGCGTGCTCGCGCTGCAGTTCGCCATCCTTTTCATGTTGGAGAGCACCGAGCAGCTCGTAGTCGGAGGAAAGCTCCTCGGCGGGATCGCATGGCTAGGCGGCCCGATCTGCTTCAGCCTCCTGACCCACGCGCTCATCGGCAGCGGATGCTTGCTACTGCTCCGCCGGCTCCTGCGAGCGATGTCGACCGCACTTCTCTCGCTGGTCCGAATCGCGATCGAATTCATCCTGATCGCGCGCGTGCTCGGGGAGCGCGGCGCCGTCCTTCGCCGGCGCGACGCGCCGGCCCCCCTGCGTGCGCAGGCGCCGCACGTTCGCCAAATCGGCGGCCGCGCGCCGCCGCTCCTTCAAACGGCTTGAGCTCTTTTAGCTAACCGTTTTTCGAAGCGCAGCCGCGCTTCTGAAGGAGTCATCGTGAAATCATTGCCACGCGCACCGGCGCTGCTTGCGCTCGCGCTCGTTCTCGTATTCCTTGTAGCCTTCATAGGACACACCGGGATAGCGGGCGCCGCGGAAGCGACGACCGGTTTGATCGCCGGCACCGTCACTACGGCGAGCGGGCCGCCGATCCCGAATGCCAAGGTGTCGGCGGCTTCGCCCTCCGGCCGATATTCCGCCGTCACGGACGCTCACGGCCGCTTTGCGATCCTCGGCGTCGTGCCGGACACGTATCTCGTGACGGCCGAGGCGCAGGGCTTCGAACCTGCGACCCAAGGCGGGGTCACGGTGCTATCGGGGCAGGAACAACAGGCGTCGTTCCACCTCGAGAAGGGCCTCCGCACCATCGGCAGCGTCCGTGCGAAGAGCCAGGCCTTCGCGCTCGGCGCGCCGAGCGACACCTTTCACGTAGACGGCGATGCGGCACGCGCACGTTTCCCGACGACGTCCTCGGCCGGGCTTGCAAGCTACACGCAAGGCACCGTGCAAGGTGCGATCGCGAACGTGCCGGGCGTTGATCTGGATCCGTTCGCTAACGCCATCTTGCGCGGCGGTCGCGTCAGCGACACGGTCTTCGATTACGATTCGGTCCCGATTCCGCAGGGCCTCATCGCAGAACCCGGCGGGAATATCGACGGCGCCCAACTCCCGACCACGGGCATCGCGTCGACGAGCGTCACGCTCGCCGGCTATTCGAACGAAAGCGACAACGCGCTGGGAGGCGTTGTGAATCAGATCCCCGCCGTCGGTTCGTACCCGGGGCGCTCCAGCTTCGAGATCGCGAACGGTGCCGGGACGAAGTACCAAGCCTTCGACGTGCAGATCCTCAACGCGACGCCGGATCTCAAGTGGCGCTACGCGTTCGCGAGCAATTTCGGGAACGAGTATCTGCAGTACGGCGACGGGCGGACGTTCTATCCGGCGGAAGCGGCGACGTACGGGCTCTCGCTCCAGTCCCGGGGCCAATACTCGATCGCAACGAACGTGCACTACCAAGCGACGCCGAAAGACGACGTCTCGCTCCTGGCCTTGATCGGCCAGGCGGCGTACAATCAGTTCGGCTCGCCGTACGCAGGTCAAACGATCGGCCGGTTCGACGGCGCGACGACGGTCTATCCGGGCGAGACCGATCCGAGCGCGCCGGTGAACTACGCGGCGGGAGTCCGCGGCAACTTCGACGTCATCAAGGCGCAGTGGCAGCATACGGGGGCGCACGTCTTCTCGCGCCTGCAACTCTATCAATCGCGCACCGGATCCTCCTCCGGCGGACCGTTCTGGGACGAGAACGGCTTCCCCGACGGCTCGATCTCCCTCTTTCAGAATTCTTGGCAACAACAATACGGTCTCAATCTCGATAACGACGCCGTGTTCGGCCGCCACCGCGTGCGCTTCGGCGCCGAGTATCGCACCAACACGTCGTACCTCGATCAAGTCGTTCCGACGGCCGATGAGGTCATCACGTCCCATCCGACGATCGGTTCGTATCTCGCCTATCTCGGCGATACGTGGTCCCTCTCGGACCGGCTCGAGCTCATGGGGGCGGCGCGTGCCACGCACGCGAACTTCAAGCCCAGCGTCGGCGGCGCGTACGATCTCGGTGCGATCGATCCCCATTTCGGCGCGTCCTACCGTTTGGGGACGAAGTACGCCTTGCGCTTCAACTTCGACCGCATCACGGTAGCGCCCGCTCCCCTGGAAGTCGATCGCGTGGATTCAGCGAACGTCGACGCAAACGGAAATCCGGCGCCGTTCGTACCGCTCGGCGCGGAGACCGCGAACGATTTCACCTACTCGTTCGAGGGCGGCGGCCGCACGCAATTCCGCCTGACGTATTTTCAGAAGCTGGAAAGCAACCTGATCGACGTTCTGCCGTTCAACTTCCGCTCGGCGGTCTCGGCCGGCCTCAATCCGAGCGGCGTCGGGGTGCCGACGAACATCGGGAATCTGCGCGCAAGCGGCCTCGAGTTGTACGTGAAGAACGGCGGCTTCTCGCTCGGTGCCAATCTCAATCGCGCGTTCTCGTCGAGTGCGTCGCAATACGCCTATAACGGCCTCAACGCACCGGCGGTCGCCGCGGGCCATCTCTTCCCGGCGAGTTACCTGCCGGATTTCGCGCTCGACCTCAAATACGAGTTCGTCACCGCATCGCGACGGCTGCGCATCACGCCGTCGCTCTCCTATTCGACCGGTTACCCGTACGGGAACGGGAAGATGGCCTGGATCTTCGACCCGGTCACGGGCAAGCCGGTCCAGGTCCCAAACGACAATTACGTCAATCCGGGCGCCAACTATTACTTCCTCGCGGATCCGTCGCAGCCGTACAACGCGGCGACGAACCCCTATATCGGGAATCTTGGGACGAACGAAGGGAACGACCCGAATACGCTGCGCTCGACGCCGCAGATCTCGGTGAACCTGCATATCGAAGGTGATATCACGCCGCGCCTCACCGCGATCCTCGAGGTCGCGAACGCCTTCGGGAATTTCTCGCCGACGGCGTACCAAAATAATCCGTATCTGATCGGGCCGCCCGGCTATAAGGGCGGCAACGCGACATACGCCGCCTGCTACGGCCAGATTCTCGCGGGTCAGGTCCCGTGCTTGCCCGGCCTCCCGGCAGGCACGACGCCTTACACGCTCGGCAACGGCGTGCCGACGAACGACGGCGTCACGCAATCCGTGCCGTGGTCGTACGGCACGTCCGCCTATATCCCGCAGAGCTATCCGCTCGGACGGACGCTGCAGTTTCGCTTGAGGTACCGCATCTGATGATGCGCGCGATTTCGGATCGGCGTTGAGATCGCTGTGAGCAGCGAGCGCCGTCACCGAAGTTCGGCGGCGGAGCAGCTCGCAAACAACTGGGGGCACGCCGTCCGCTTAGATGAGCGGGACGACGTGCCCCCAGTTCGAACGGCGAGACCCTCGCGATTTCCGCGAACGCCTCGGCGAGCATCTCCGGGAGGTCGCCGGCGGCGAGCCTCGAGGCGCCGCGTTGCCGCGCAACATCTAAGTGATTCACGAGGTCGCGGCGATTTAGATTTAGAGCGGCGCTCCCAGGCGGAAGAGAATCTGCGCGCCGGGAGCCCATTGGGTCGTGTTGAAGCCGTTTTCGACCTTGACCAAGTAGCGGTAGTTCGTGAAGTTCAGCGCGCGCAGGCTGAAACCGAGCGATCGGCCGACCGGCGCGCGACCGATCGCAGCATCGAACGTCAAATGCGGCACCAGACGCCCCGCTCCGTTTTGAAACTGCACCGGATAGCCCGTCCCGTACTCGGCGCCGAGCGTCGCATACGTGCGCCGGGCGGGGCCGAAGCGTTTGGTGTATGCGGTGTTCACGGCCAGCGCTTGGTCGTGATCTTCGGGGTTGAGCGAATTGTCGGCGACGGCGTCGGGCGGGAAGAGGAACGTCGCGCCGGAGATCCCTCCGGCGACCGACTGCGAGTAACTCGCCGAGAGATACCAGGAGTCCGCCGCGCCCCGCTGCTCGAGGCGGAGTTCGAGCCCGTGCGCCAAGCCGAGCGCGTTGTTGAAGACGGCGAAGATCGGCGTCGGGAAGATCTGGGTCGTATCCAGGACGTTCCAAGCGTTGCGCTCCCAGCCGTTCAGATAGCCGGAGAGCCCGCCCCCGAACGTGTGCGCGAGCCCGATTTCGTAATACGAATCGTGTTCGGGCCGCAGATCGTAGACCGGAAGCGCATCGGCGGTCGACCCGCCTCCCGCGATGACCGCGTCGCGGCGCGTATCCTCGAGCGCCGGAGCCGCGTAGATCCGGCCGTAATAGGCGTGCACGATCGTTTGCGGGCCGACTCGCAGGTTCACGCCGGCGCGCGGCTGCAACTCGCTCCCTGAGACGAAGCCGCTCGAGCGATCGTAGCGCAAGCCGAGCTGGAACGAGAGCACGCGGGAAGGCGTCCATTTGTCCTGCGCATAGACGGCGAACGCGCTGCCGCGCTGGGCCACGTTGTCGAGGAACGGCGCCTCCCCGGGGAGCAGGATCGTCTCCGCGCTCGTGAAGTTCTCGACCGACGTTTCAGCTCCGACCTTCAGCGCGTGCGCCCCGAACGATCGGAAATACGCGGCACGGATCCCTTCGGCGTTCGCAGCGCGGTCCTGCGAGAGTCCGGCTAGCGGGCACGGCGGTGCTGCGGGTGCGCAATCATCCGGATTGTAATCGAGCGCAAGAACGTCGTTCGGCAGGTCACCCGCATAGACGACGCGCGTGTACCGATACCAAGGGATCACTTGCAGGAAACCGTTGCCGTCGCGTGAGGTATGCGTGAAGTTGAGGTTCGCAAAACTGTTGTACTCACGCTGCACGTCGGCTTGGCCGGGAACGTTGACGATCGGATCCTCGGCGCTCGCCGTCGTGTTGATCGGGATCTGGTAGGCGTTGAACTGATTCGACCAGTCGAAGGCGAGCGTGTCGTGCGGGCCGAGCGGCGTGCTCGTGCGCAGGAAGATATCCGAGAGGCTCGCGTCGTCGTGCAACGCGCTCCGGGTCGGCGCGTCAAGGCCGCGCGACGTGCTTTCGCTATTGGCATTGAGATAGATCCGCGTCGAACCGGCCGCAAACGCTCCGGCGAAGCTCCCGGTCGCCGTGCCGTACGAGCCGACGCCCGGCGAAACGATCGCTTGCGTCCCGCCCGGGGTTCCGGTGTCGCGGCTGGTGACGATGTTGATCACGGCGCCTTGACGTTGGCCGCCGAATTCGGCGGGAAAGGCGCCCGTGAAGATCTCGAGCGAATCGATGTTGCGCGGATCGATCAGTTCCGAGAAATTCGCGCTCGTGGTCTGCGGAACGGGCGCGCCGTCGACCTCGTACGTGACGCCGTGGAACCCATGCGCGACGGGTTCGTCGTACGAGAACCGCACGATGCCGGGGACCGTCTCGATCAATCGGTCCAGGCTCTGACTTTGCGGCAGGCCTTCGATCGTCGTCCGGCCGAGCGTGTTCTCAGAGACCGGTGCACCGCCGATACCGCGACTCGAGACCGTCGCGCGCCCGATCTCGGGGAGCGTTCCGATCGATAGCGTCAAGGCCGTCACGGAACCCGTCGACACGTCGATCGTCGCGGTCGCGTCGGGCCTTCCCGCTACATGAGCGGTGACGAGATAGTGCCCGAACGCCACGCGCGGGATCGAGAAGGTTCCCGCCGCGTCGCTCTGCGTCGTGAACGTGGACGCGTCGCCGGAGATCGTCACGATCACCCCGGATCGGGCGATGCCGTCGACGGTCACGTGGCCACGAACCAGACCCGCGACATCCGCTCGCGCCGGAAGCGCAGCGAACAGGATCAGCACGAGCGCGCCGAGCGACGCGCCGGCCCAGAGAGCCCTCGTCGCGCCGCTCATCGCGGCTTGACCGCTGGGGACGCGGGGCGGATGTTCCAGGCCGACCATGGGACGGCGCTCGTATCGATCGTCGCGTTGATGACCTCGCCTACGTGGAGCTTCTTTAGGTCGGCGCCGTTCTTGGGCTGGACCGGCATGGTCATCGCCATCGGCATCGCCGGGAAGGGATCGTGATGGATTTCGAACGTGCCGTGCTTCGCGTCGATCGTGACGACGCGACCGTGAATCTGCTCGATCGCCGCCGGCGATGCGGCGACGACGAGCGAGAACAGCACGCCGAAAGACGCACCCAAGAAGTGCGTGGGCATAGTGAGGCTCCTTCTTCTGCGCCTGCCGCACATGCGGCGGCGCGACGTTCTTCGGTGCTAGCCCCGTGCGGGGGCGAAGGTCACACGAACGCCGGGGGAGCGCGCAATCCGCCGCCGACGGCAAGCGCGCACACATCGCCGAACGACGTGGCGGCGGAGACCGGCCGCCACGCGAAGCGCAGCGGCGCGCAAATGCGGCGCACGCAGATCGCCACGATGGCGAAGACGAGCCGGCGGCCGAGGGCGAGCGCAAGGCCCGTCATCCCGACCGCGAGTGCCGTAACGGCAAGCGACGCCGCGAAGACAATCCCAGTCAACGACGCAAGCGAGAGCAACGAGAGCGACGCCGCACCTTCGGTCGCAACGATGACGGCGAGCGGCAACGTCGCCGTCGCACAGACCGCGAGCACCGTCCTGCCGAACGGTAGACGCGCGACGACGCCGAGCAGCCGCCGCCGGCTATAGCCCCGATCGCGGTCCGCGCACAGCACGACGAACGCCCAGCACATCGCCACCGCGGCTAACAGGATCACCCCCAGCACCACCGGGCAAATCGCGAGTCCCGGGATCATGCCCGGCATTTCGTGCATGTCGCCCATCCCTGGCATATCGCGCATGCCCGGCATCCCGGGCATCGCGGCGGCAGGTGATGGAACGACGACGCGATACGAGCAGACGGCCAGGCCGGCTTGTCCCGCGAGCACGATCGCGAGGGTCGTGCATCCCAGAAGCGCCGCAAGCGGCGCAACGATCGACGCCTGGAAACCGCGCAAACGGATCATCTTGGCCTACGCGCCGGGGTGCGGTCTGTGCCTATGACGGGGCCGCTAATCGCTTCGAATCCCCCTTTGACGCGCCAACAGCGCAAAGCGGGGCGCGGTTGCGCTCGTGCGAACCTCGCGGACGTGCCGTCCGGCGTGCCCCGGCAGCTCGTCTGCTTCATTCTGATCCTGTACGCGTTCACGTCGACCGGTGCCGCGGCGGTTGCGCACGCCGTTCTCGTCGCGAGCGAACCGGCTGCAGGGCAGCGGCTCGAGCGCACGCCGCACATGGTGACGCTGGCCTTCGATGAGCCCGTCGAGACTGCGCTCGGCTCGTTGCGCGTGCTCGACGCATCCGGCACCGAGCGTTCGCTCGGCGGCGCGTTCCATCCGAACGGCGACCCGAGGCGCATCGCGGTCCTCTCGCCCCCGCTCGGTCGCGGGCGATATGTCGTCGCATGGCGGGTCGTCTCGGCCGACTCGCACATCGTCGGCGGCGCCTACGCGTTCGGTCTCGGCGTGCCAGCCGGCGAGGAGCCGCCCCCGGTCCCCGCCGGCGGGGCTACGTTCTTGCTACCGCTCGTGCATTTCATCATGCTCGCGGGCGTGCTCTTCGGCATCGGCCTTCCGCTCGGCGCGGCGGCGCTCGGGAAGCGGCGCAGCCGCGTTCCGAGTCGCGGCGAACGCGGTGCCTGGTTCGCATTTGCGCTCGCCGCCTGCGTCGACGTCGCGGTACGCGCGAACCTTGCCGGCGGTTCGCCGCTCTCCGCACTCACGACACGCATCAGCGCGTTACGGCTGATCTCCGTCGCCGCGGCCCTCATCGCACTCGCCGCGATCTCGGGGAACCGGCGCCGGCGGCCCCTTCTTCTCGTGGCGGGCCTCGTCGCCGCGCTGTCGCTCAGCTTTGCCGGGCACGCGGCCGACGCCAAGCCGGCCGTCTTGGGCGTCGCGGTCGATGCGCTGCATCTTCTCGCAGCCGCGGCGTGGATCGGCGTGGTCACGATGGCGGCGACGCTCCGACACTCGGCGGAGTTGCGAGCGATCCCTCGGATCGCCGCTGCGGCCGTCGTCGCGCTCGTCGCGACCGGCGTCGTGCAAACCGTGCGCAACGCCGGTTCACTTCAAGCGCTCGTCACGACCGCGTACGGGCGCGAGATCGATCTCAAATTCCTCCTGCTGATCGCCGCACTCGGCATCGCGTCGCAAGTGCATCGGGCCGGCGAGCAGCGCAGGCCGGCGGCCCGCAGCCGGATAAAGCTCGAAGTATGGTTCCTGATCGCGATCGTTGTGGTGACGGCCGTGCTCATCGAGACGCCTTTGCCGCGCAATGCCTCGCAGCCGCCGACCTTGGCGACATCGTTCAGCGTGCGCGACATCAACGTGCAGGTGACGGCGGTTTCGGCGGAGAGACGCGTGTGGACCCTGCGCGTCAGCGGCAGCGCTGCGGGCGGCACGACGGTTCCGCTCGACGGTGTCGATGTTGCGGTACGCGAGAGGCGGCGCAACATCGGTCCACTCGTCGTGCCGATGACGCGCGAGGCCTCCGGCGCCTTTAGCGGTCGCGTGACCTTGCCGTTCGGCGGTGCGTGGAGCGCATCCGTCAGCGCGCGCAGCGGCGCCTTCGACGAGAATCATCGCACCTTCTCGCTCACGGGAGAGTAACCCATGATCGCTCGTTCATTTGCCGTCGCCTGCGCGACGGCGCTCCTCATCTCTGCGGCGCCGGCGGGCGCCCACGTGACGCTCGCACCGGCGACCTTGCCGGCAGGCGCGGAGGACGAGATCACGTTTCGGGTTCCGAACGAGAACCCGAACGTCGCAACGACCAAGCTCGTCGTGCAGCTTCCCGCCGACGATCCGATCGCCTCGGTGAAAGTGCGCGCGTTACCGGGTTGGCGCAGCACCGTCACGCTGCGGAAGCTCGCCGTTCCTCTCCACACGGACGACGGCGTGATCGCGGCGGCCGTTTCCACGATCACGTGGGAAGGCGGCAAAATCGGTCCCGGCGAGTATCAGGATTTCGCAATTCTCGCCGGCCCGATTCCATCGCGCTCACACGAGCTCGCGTTCAAGGCGATTCAAACGTACGCGAACGGCGACGTCGTGCGCTGGATCGAACTGCGACGCGCCGGCGAGCCTGAGCCCGAGCACCCTGCCCCGGTCCTCCGCGTTCGCTGATACGTTCGGGCGCTACAACGTCGAGCATCTTCAGCGCCGGCTCGAGGCCGACGGCTTGACATTGCCATCGCGCGAGCAGACGGCCGAGCGACTCAAGCCCGACGAACCGTCTCGCTCCCGCCCCTCAAGCGCGGATGAGGTTGGCCCGCACGAGGAGCGAGCGGTCCGAGAGGATCCGTTGCGCGGAGCCCTCCGCGACGATGCGGTGAAGTTCGTCTAAGACGTAGACGCGATCGGCCGTCGCTTCGACGACCGCCAAGTCATGGGTCGACAGGACGACCGTCTTCCCGGCACTCCCTTGGCGATTGATGAAATCGATCAGCCACGAGACGCTGCGCGAGTCCAATCCGGCTGAAGGCTCGTCCAACATCCACACGTCAGGCGATAGGCTGAGCACCGACGCCAACGCGACTTGCTTTTTCTCTCCGCCGGATAGCTGGTGCGGCGGACGGTCGCGCAGTTTCTCGATATTCAGGGAAAGCAGTGCTTCTTCGACCCGGCCGGCCACTTCGCTTCGATCGATGCCCAACTGGAGCGGCCCAAAAGCAATCTCGTCCCAAACGGTCGGCATGAACAACTGCGCGTCGCTGTCTTGAAAAACGAATCCGACCCGCGAACGAAAATCGAAATTGAAGCGATCGTCGCGCAAGGCTTGTTCGGATAAGATCCGCCCGAAAGCTCTGACCGTGCCGCTGCCGGCGAAGTACAAGCCGTCGAGAATCTTCAGCAGCGTGCTCTTTCCCGAGCCGTTCGCCCCGAGGATCGCCAGTTTCTCGCCGCGACGGATCGTGAGATCGATGTGCTCCAAGGCCGAGATCCGGTCGTTGTAGAGATAGCACAGATCCTCGACTTCAAATACGAGCTCGCTGCCGATAGGCACGTCTGCGGTCTCCGATCGATCCGTGGGGAGCACCCGATTCGCCACTCGCATCGCGTCAGCGCCCAAACCAGATCGCCGCGGCGACGACGAGGCTCACGGCCAGGGCCGATGCCCAATCGCGCTGCTGCATGTGAAAACGGTCGATCGTGCGGGGGTAGCCTCGATATCCGCGCGATTCCATCGCTAGATACACCTCGCTGCTCAGTTGCAGGGATTTCCCGAGCAAGGTCGCCGAAGTCGCAGCGATCATGCGGCGCTCTTCCGCTCCGCTCATTCGCCTCAGCACGCGGCTCTTACGCGAGAGGAACATGTCGGCGGCGCTATGCAGCAGGAGATGGATGTAACGATACGTCATCCCCAGTACGAGCACGATCACGTCGGGGACGCGCAGGACGCCGAGCGCCCTCAAGACATTGTTCCAGGGAGTCGACAAGACGAACAAGACGGCGAACGAGACCGATGTGCCGACCCGCAACAGCAGGAAGAGCGCGGTCATCGCGCCGGTTCGCGTGATCGCGGTCCCAAACGGCAGATGGACGAGGATCGGGCCTGGTGTGATGAACAGCGCCGGCAGCGCAACGATGCCGGTAAAAAACGGGATGAACAGCCAAACCCGCTTGATGAAGAACCCCAGCGGCACCGCCGACGCTGCGGCGAGGATCAAGGCGAAGCAATAGAGTGCAACGAGGACTGTAATCTCGCGGGATAGGCTGACCGCGAACAGGAGCATGACCAGCGCGATCGCCTTGAGGCGCGGATCCAACGCCTGAAGCAACCCCTTCTGCCGCGCGATCGTCTCGGCAAAGACGGTTTGCTCGAGCGTATCGTTGATGTCGATCAGCGTGCGTTCGATGATCCCGTTCGGGCTCGCCGAACCGGAGCGCCGGACGGCCTCGCTCACTTGCCGGTCAAGATTTCAGATTGCGGTTCCCGGCCGCCGGTAGCGAGCATGCCGAACAGCCAGACGACGCCGACGATCGTCACCACTCCCACCGCCGCCGAGAGAATGTAACCGATCCCCGCATTCCCTAACGCGGGCACGTCATAGTCGGCCATCGGGGCGGACCACAGCCCCGAGAGCTGCGCGAACCCTTTGGGGATGAACGGCAGCCCGCGGCTCTTGAGTTCTTCAGCCCCCCATTCGCCCCACGCGGTGCCGGGAGCGAGCAAACCGATCGGCGTGATGACGATCAGCGCGGCGAGCCCCGCCCATAAAGCGCGCCACTTGGCAAGGACGATTGCTTCCGGCGCAAGCTGGGGATTGACGGTTGCCAGCGCCGATGCGTTCGCCCTGATGAGATACGCCACCACGAGCGCGCTCACCAAGCCTTCCACGACGGAGGCGATCAGCGCATGCGGGATGACCATCGCCGGAATCGAGACGGAGAGGGGATAGGGCGCGTAGAGCGGCGTGCCGTCGGCCGTATGCCACAGCAACGGCTGGACCCCAAATTCGACGGCCGCGAAGAACGAGGCGATCGTCAGGCCCGCCCAACCGCCGATCGCCGCACCCACGATACGCCGTTTCGAATTCAGCGCCTCATTTTTGGAGAAGGCCTGGTAGACGGCAAAGCTGACATACGGGAGCACGACGGCCATGTTGAAGCTGTTGGCACCGAGCGCTAGAATGCCGCCGTCCCCAAAGAAGAACGCTTGAATCACGAGAGCGACCGTAACGGCGATCGTTGCGATCTCCGGGCCGAGGATGATCGCCGCCAAGGCGCCGCCGACGGCATGCCCGGTGGTTCCGCCCGGGAGGGGCACGTTGAACATCATGAGCACGAAAGAAAACGCCGCGAACAGAGCCACGATCGGTATGTTCCTGGCAGAGACTCGCTCGCGCAGCTTTTGCACGCCCCTGATCCAAAACGGCAGGACCAGTGCGAACATGAGGAGGCAGGTGACGGGGCTGAGATAGCCGTCGGGGATATGCATCGCCGTCGTGCAGACGCAAACGCCGGCGAGCGCATAATACGAAAGCATCCAGCGTGGAAACCTATCGATCTCGCGCGACATGAGCACAGTCCCTCGCTACGCCCCGGGTTGTTGAGGACGGAACGATATGACTCGCGCTTTGGATTGCCTGCCGCTTAGGCGTCTACATTGTAGACAATTACGCCTCGTCACTCTGAGCCTTCCGCATCCCATGCCTCCCTGCACCTGACCTTGGCGTGCGACATGTCTCGTGCGAGACGGGGCCACCGGCAAGAGATTCAGAGCGATGTAGAGAGGAATCTTCACATTGCGGTGCTCCGTGGGCGTCTCGAGCCCCGCGGTTGCATGGCGGCTCGCGATCGCGGCGAGCCGCCGGCGCAGCGTCGAGAGCGAGAGCCCCGGCGTCTCCGGGCGCCGCGTGCACGCGATCGCCGGAGCGACTACGCCGCGTTCTCGCGGCTTTGAGATCAAGGGCGCGCGGGGAGCACCTCGAGGCCGTGCTGAGTGCAAAGCGCCCCGAAGTCGGCAAAATCCTGCGCGTAGGCCCGTTCCGTTGCCGGTGCGAGGTCCGCGGTCGCAAGTTCGACGTCGACGGCGCGCGCGAGCTCCACGAGCGCCACTGACGCCGATTCGGCGTCTATCGCGGGCGCTAGGGAGCCCGCCCTTCCGGGAAGTCGTCCGCGCCTTTCCACGCCCTCTTCTACCTGAAAAGGTCTCGCACGAGCAACGCTCAATCCCAAAGCCAAAGCGAAGTCAAACATCCGGCAGCATATAAACCAAGCAGGCACACCAAACCATGAATACTTCGGAGCACCGGGATCGCAAGGACGAACCCATCGACGACGTCGCGATGGCCATCCTGGAGATGGGCCGTCTCGCCGCGTCGCGGCTTGACGCGCGTACCATGGAGCTCTTCAAGGCCGATCTCGAACGCCGTATCGCCCAACGTGGGGAGCACTCCTACTTCAGGCAATGGCTCAGCATCCTCGATCGAGGCATCCCCGCTGTTGCCGAGGTTCTCAGTACGGATTCCGAACGTGGCCGCTACCTGCGGTCGGTCATCTCTCTGGCTTCGCTCGTCTCGCAAGCGGAACGCGACGACATCTTCCGTCGCATACTCCGCCGCGACCGAAGCCAAGAGAGAAGCCGTGCGTAAGGAAGAACTCTTCGAAGCCATTCTCAAGGCGGCGGAAAGAGTCGGCGCAACCGACTGGGTGGTCATTGGTTCCCAAGCCGTCCACGGCGCACTTCCAAACGCTCCGATCAGCCGCGTCGAACGTTCCGACGATGCCGACGCCTTCCCGGTGGATTACGAAGAATGGATGTACGAGCCGCTCCACTACGAGCTGGGGTTCGACTCGGACTTCAACAAAGAAACAGGCTATTACTTCGAGGTCGTGCGGCCGACGATGCCGCGTTTACCTAAGGGTTGGGAGCAACGCATCAAGACCGATACGATCGGCGAAATAAACGTTCGCGGGTCAAATAGACCGGTAGCCGTAAGCTTTCCAGATCTTCACGATCTGCTCGCCGCCAAGCTCTCCGTCAAACGACCGCGTGACACCGCGTTCTTTCGACAAATTTATCGACTCGGCGTCGTGGACCAAACCCTACTCCTTCAGCGGCTGGCCGATGTCCCGAAACGTACAGAAGAACATGCCCGCAAAGGCGATGCTGCAACGCAGTACGTTCACGATTTCTATCGTTGGCAAGAACGACTCGCCGAACGAAAGCGAGATCGCGGGCACGCGCGCTGACTGAGCGACGTCGACCTCGAGGCGCACGCGATCCTGGTGCAGCGAACGATGTAAGACGACGAGGCTGGGCGGCCGCGCATCGGCACTGCGCCCAAGACGCGGGCCGGCGTCCGACTCGTCCTTCTTCCCCGGCCGCCGTGGCGATGCTGGCCAGGGCAAAAGCCGCTCGCAGGCCGGCTCGACGCGTTCTTCGACTCTCACGAGCCGGCCTCGAATGAGGGTACGAATGAGCGAATGAGGGTATTTGCGTCTAAAAACGGTGCATCGGCCAAGCAGCGAAAAAACGCCCAATCCCTGATGGGACGGGCGTTTGCTAAATGCCGAGAGCCAGAATCGAACTGGCGACACCAGGTTTTTCAGACCTGTGCTCTACCAACTGAGCTATCTCGGCAGGGCCGATCCCCTGGGTTCCACAGCCGGGCTTGACTCCCTTGGCGGCCCGGCGCCCGCGACCTAGCCCTGCACGCGCAGCACGCCCGCAATTTCGCGCGGCTGAGGCTTCGGCGGTGTCATCGCAGGGCGTCCCAAGTACACGATCCCGACGATTCGGTCCTCCGCCGCCAGCCCGAGATGCGCCTTGATCGCCGGGGCGTAGGCGATCGCGCCCGTCCGCCACATCGCGCCGTAGCCGCGGGCCCAGGCCGCGAGCAAGAGGTTCTGCACCGCGGCCGCGGTCGCACCGTAATCTTCGAGCGCCGTCACCGGATCCGCGTCCGTCCGCGTGCTGATGACCACGAGAACCGGCGCGCGCAGCGGCTTCCGCGCCTCGCGCCGCAAGAACGCCTCCCGCTCTTCTCCTTCGAGCGCGATCTCGCGCGCGAGGGCGGCCGCCCACGCCTCGCCCAAGCGCGCGCGCGCATCGCCGCGGAGCACAGTGAACGTCCACGGTTGCGTCAGCTTGTGGTTCGGCGCCCACGTCGCCGCCTCGACGAACTCGCGCAGGTCGCTCTCCGCGACCTCGCCCTCGAGACGCCCGATGCTGCGCCTCGTCCGAATCGCCTCCAAGACGTCCATCCGGCCTCCGCGAACGGCGATGCGCCGGCCCAAGGGGCCGGCGCATCGAAAAAAGCTGGCGACGCTGAAGGGGCTCGAACCCTCGACCTCCGCCGTGACAGGGCGGCGCTCTAAACCAACTGAGCTACAGCGCCATGAGCGCTCGCGAAGGCTTGGGGTTAGACCCCCGGGCCGCGAGGGCCTTCCGGCGGAACGTGGTGGGCACGGTTGGGATTGAACCAACGACCCCCCGCGTGTGAAGCGGATGCTCTCCCACTGAGCTACGCGCCCACGTTCCGCACGCCCGGTGCGACGGCAAACCTTTGCCCAGCATCCCGCGCTTCCTGCACTGGCCCGCACGCGCCGTTGCCGGGTCTCGCAGGCGGGCGCTCGAAGGAAGCCCCCATGTTGGAGGGCTTTCGGTACATCCACCGCCGCCGCGTCGAACTCTGCGATACCGACATGATCGGTCACGTCAACAACCTGGCCTACCTTCGCTGGTGCGAGACCGCCCGGTGCGAGTACTTTGCGGACGTGCTCGGCGGCTCGATCGATAGCCACCAAGGGCTGATCCAGGCGCGGATCGTCTTCGATTACGAGCGGCAGGTGGAATACCGCGACTACGTCAGCATCGGTTGCCGCATCGGGCGCATCGGGACGAAATCGTTCGACTTCGATTACGTCCTCTACAACGAGACGCGCGGGGAGGAATGCGGGCGCGGCACGGCCGTCGTCGTCGCCTACGATTACGACGCGCAATCGACGATCGTCGTCCCGGACGCCTGGCGGCAAGCCGTCGCCGCGTTCGAAACGGAGTCGGTCCCCGCCCCCTGAGCGGCTAGCGAACCACCAGGCGCAGCGGCGCGCGCGAGCGAGCGCGCAGCCAGTCCGTTGCCTCCGGATCCGGAAGGCCGCGCCCGAACAAGAAGCCTTGCCCCAGCGCGCATCCGAGCGCGCGCAGCCGGTGCCATTGATCGGCGTGCTCGATGCCCTCGGCGACGAGTTGCAGCCCGAGCGCTTCGGCCAGCGTGATCAGCATCGTCACGATCGGCTCGTTGCTGAGCGAACCGTCGTCGGAGGAGACGAACGAACGGTCGATCTTCAGCATGTCGAACGGGAATTGGTGCACGTAGCGAAGCGACGAGTATCCGATCCCGAAATCGTCGAGGCACAGGCCGAACCCGAGCGCTTTGAGCGCGTGCAACCGCGAGGCGATCACCGCATCGCCGTCGAGCAGCACGTTTTCCGTTACTTCGAACATGATGCGCTGCGGCGCGATGCCGCTTTGTTGGATTGCAGCGGCGACGTCCTCGAGGAGCCCGGGGTCGAGGACTTGCCGGCCGGAGAGATTCACGTTCAGCGTCAGTTCGGCGGCGCCGGAGATGGTGCGGCTCCACTGCGCGAGGCGCCGGCATGCTTGGCGCAACACCGTCGATCCAAAGGCGACGATCGCATCCGACTCCTCGGCGATCGGGATGAATTCGCTCGGCGTGATCTCGCCCAGTTCGGGATGCTGCCACGTCGCCAGGACTTCGTACGCGGCCGGGCGCTCGTCGTCGAGCCGCACGATCGGCTGGTAACGCAAGACGAGCTGATCCTCCGGAATCCCTTCGCGCAGATCGTTTGCGAGCCGCGTCTTGCGCTCGAACGAAGCGCGCACCTGGTCGTCGAAGAGCACGCCGCGACCCCGGCCCCCGGCCTTCGCGCGATAGAGCGCGGCGTCTGCTTCCCGCAGCAGTTCGGCTGCGTCTTTGGCCGATTGCGCCGTATCCTGCGGGCGGGCGATCGCGATTCCGATGCTGACGCCGCCTTGGACGCGTTTCCCATCGATCGTCAGCGGCAAGCGCATCAGGTGCTGGATGCGCTCGCTGATCATCGAGACTTGGTACTCCTCGACGTCGGGCAGCAAGACGGCAAACTCGTCGCCGTGAAAGCGCGCGACGAGATCGCGCGGGCGAACGGCTCCGGCCAGCCGCTGCCCGATCGCAATCAGGAAGCGATCGCCGGCCGCGTGCCCGAGCGTATCGTTGACGAGCTTGAATCGGTCGATATCGATCAACATGACGGCCGTCGAGCGCATCGGCTCGCGCCGCCCCACGAGCGCGGCATTCACGCGATCGACGAACAGGGCGCGGCCGGGAAGGGCCGTGAGCGCATCGTGCGTCGCCTGATGCCGGAGCCGGTCCGCGAGCCGGCGCTTCTCCGTGACGTCGGCGACCATCGCGATCGCGGCGATCGAAGCATCCTCGACGACGACGGGCGAGATGCTGACCGCAATCCAACCTTGATCGCCGTCGCAGCGCTGCAACGGCCGCTCGTCTTGGAAAATCTCGTGCTCTCCGCGCACGATGTTGGCGATCTCGTCGGAAGACGTGAGCGCGTGATCCCCGACGATCTCGGCGAAACGCGGATTCCGCTCGACGATCTCGCCCTTCGCATCGAGCGTCGCGATCCCGAGCGGCGAGCGCTGGAAGATCGCGCGGAATTGCGCGTCGGTCAGCACGTTCGCGCGCTCCGCGCGTCGCAGCGCGAGCTCGTTCTCGAGTGCGCGGGCTCGCTCCCGTTCGCTGGCAGCGTGGCGGCGCGCGCGGTAGATCAAGAGCCGCGCTAAAAACAGCAGGATGCCGACGGTTCCGATCAACCCGATCGCGGAATACATGATCACGCTCGTGCGTTGCACGTCGAGCGCGGACGAACGCTCGTCGAGGATCCGCTGGAGCAGGCTGAACCGGGCAATGAATGCCCTCGCAGCGGCGCGATTCGCCGCGTCGGCCGCTGCGGCCAGCGCCGCAGGCGACGCCTGCAGCGAGGAACGCCCCCGCGCGAAGTCGTCGAGTCCGGCGACGAGTTGCCCTACCGCACCGTCGAAGCCGGAATCGGCTACTCGCAGTTCCCCCTCCAGGGGGCGGTTCGCCGCCACCGCATTTCGGCGGTCGTCGGCCGCGATCTGAAAATTCGCGACGGCCTGCGCCAGCAGGCCCGCGACGGCGTTTCGCTCGCTTTGACCCGGCGTGCCGGAGGCGACCGCCTCGACCGCACGGCTCTCCGCTGCGTTGATCTGCGCGAGCGCGAGCGGCAGGCGCGTTGCCGTTTCATCGACGAGGCTCGCGACGTCCGCGCCGGAATCGTACGCAAGCGCGGAATGCTCCGCGGCGAGGCCGGTGAATTCCGCCGCCGCCAGCGACGTGCGCTCGAGGCTCGCTCCGTCGTGCGCGCCGAGCCATGCCGTCCGCAAGGTCTGCGCCGTAGCTCGCAACGCCGCGCCTTCCTTCCCCGAATCGGCCGCTTTCAGGTCGAGATCGTCGAGCGCAGCGGCGGCTCGAGCCTGCGCCGCCGCGCCCGCCCCGCGCCGGGCGTCGCGCAGCGCCCCGAGCAATTCCGTCCCCGCCTGCACGCGCGCGAGCCCGGCAACCTCCCGCGTGACGAGCGCATCCTGCGAGTCGAGCGAATCGAGCTGAAAATGCGCGAGCGTCAGTACGGGAATCGAGAAGACGAGCGTGCTAACGACGAGCCAGCCCGAGACGGTGCCAATCTTGTCCTCGGATCGATCGGGGCGAAACAGCGTAGCAGACCTCGCTTCTTTAGCGGCGCGGCGACGGTATATCGATCATCGTCGCGTGACACAGCGCACTTAAGCGGTGGGGCGAGGCTAGGTGTAAATCTTTACGATTCTTTGCCGATAATGCGTCGTTCTTCGTACCTAACGCCTCCGACGGAGGAGGGCGACCGTCGCGGGAGAATCGCAAACTCCGGCCCGAACGGGCGCGTAGCTCAGGGGGAGAGCGCCACATTGACACTGTGGAGGTCAGTGGTTCGATACCACTCGTGCCCACCATGACGAAGAAAGCCCCGCCGCCCGGCGGGGTTTTCTCTTGGCTGCCGGGCAGGCACCCGCGCGCAGTCTGCGAACGTACGTTCGATGGACGCAGGACGCCGGCGCGGGAAGGTCGTCTGCATCGAGATCGAGGCGAAATCGATCTTGAACCGGGTCGCGGGGATGCCGTTTTCCTGGTCGATCAACCCGTACCGCGGGTGTTATCACGAGTGCGCGTTCTGCTACGCGCGGCGGACGCACGGCTTCTTCGAACTCGACGGCGTCGCCGAGTGGGGTTCGCGGCTCTACGCGAAGGTCAACGCGCCGGCGGTGCTGCGCGCCGAACTCGCGCGCCCCTCGTGGCGCGGCGAAGAGGTCGCGATCGGGACGGCGACCGATCCCTATCAGCCGCTCGAGGGGAAGTACCGGCTCACGCGCGGCATCCTCGCGGAGTTCGTCCGCTCCCCCTCCCCGGTCCACATCACGACGCGTTCCCCGCTCGCGATCCGCGATATCGACGTGATGCAAGAGCTCGGCGCCCGCGCCGAATTCTCGATCTCCTTCAGCCTCCCGACGCTCGATGCCGCGCTCGCGCGGAAGATCGAACCGGGAGTCGCCCCGCCGCTCCAGCGCCTCGCCGCGCTCGAACGGCTCGCGAATGCGGGGATCCGCGTGGGCATCGCCGTCGCGCCGATCCTGCCGGGCCTCACCGACGATCCGGCCGCACTCCGCGCGCTGCTCTCCGCGGCGCGCGATGCCGGTGCGAGCTTTGTGTGGCATAGCCTGCTCAACCTCGGCGACGTGGCACGCGACTCGTTCTTCGCGCTCCTGGATGCCGAGTATCCGCAGCTCTCCGAGAGCTATCGCTCCTGGTACCGAACGAAGTACGCGCCGCGCGCGCTGGGGGAGCGCATCGAGCGGGCGTACGGCGCCGCGGCGCGCGGCATCCGCTTCCGCTCGACGGCGGCGAACGCCCCGCCGCCGCGCGAGCAGCTCGAGCTCTTCGCGCGATAGCTCCGGCTACGCGACCGGTTCGCGCAGCGTCCGGCTGCGGTTCGCCGCCGCGACGACGGCGCCGATCAGCGTGCTGCGCAGGCGACCTTCCTCGAGCGCCATCAGGCCGTCGATCGTGCAGCCGGCGGGCGTCGTAACCTCGTCCTTGAGCGCGGCCGGATGGATGCCTCGCTCGAGCACCATCTTCGCCGAACCCAGCAACGTCTGCGCCGCGAGGAGCGTCGCCGTCTTGCGCGGGATGCCGAGTTTGACGCCCGCCTCGCTCAACGCCTCGATGATCAAATAGACGTACGCCGGGCCGCAGCCCGAGAGCCCCGTCACGCCGTCCATCAGCGATTCGTCGACGACGGCCGTCCGTCCGAGCGTCTCGAACAGCTTGCGCACCGTTTCGAGCCGCTCGTCGGGGAGGCTGGCGCAGGCCGCGAGGACGGTCATCCCTTCGCCGACGAGGCACGGCGTGTTCGGCATCGCGCGCACGATCGCCGCATGCCCGCCCGACCAGGCCGCGAGATCGTCGAGCGAGATCGCCGCGCAGATCGAAACGAGAACGTGCCGCTCTTCAAGCGCCGGCGCGAGCTTTTCGACGATGGCGCGCGCCTGGTACGGCTTCGCGCAAAGCAAGAGCACGTCGCTCTCCGCGGCCAGTGCGAGGTTGTCGATTTCGACCGGTATCCCGAGCTCGGCCGAGGCGCGCTCGGCGCTCGCTCGGGAGCGCGTCGAACCCGCGACGGCGGCGAGGCGGTGATCCAGGATCCCGCGAGCGAGGACTTTGCCCATCGTGCCGAGCCCGATGACGCCGACTCTTTGTGTCATGATGCCGTGCGATACAACCACCCGCGTGCCGCGCCCTCCGCTCGCGCGCGCGGACAAGGCCGCATTCCGCCCGACGGCCAAACCGATAGCATGGCCTCCGCTGCACCTTCGACCGAACGCCGTTCCCTCGACGAACTCCGCCACACGGCCGCCCACATTCTCGCGTACGCCGTACAGGATCTCTTCCCCGATGCGAAGCCCACGATCGGGCCCGCGATCGAGAACGGCTTCTACTACGATTTCGCGCGCGAAACGCCGTTCACGCCGGAGGATCTCGTGCGCCTCGAGGCGCGCATGCGCGAGATCGTCGCGGCGGACTATCCCATGACGGGGGAGCGGGTCACGCGCGAGAACGCGCTCGAGCACTTCCGCGCGAACCCGTTCAAGGTCGAACTCGCGCGCGACATCCCCGAGGGCGAGCCGATCACGCTCTACACGATCGGCGATTTCACGGACCTGTGCCGCGGCGGCCACGCCGCGAGCACGGGCGGAGTCCCCGCGCTCAAGCTGATGAGCGTCGCCGGAGCGTACTGGCGCGGCGACGAGCACAACCCGATGCTCCAGCGCATCTACGGAACCGCCTTCCCGACGCAGGCCGAACTCGACGCATATCTAGCCCAGCTCGAAGAAGCCGCCAAACGCGACCACCGCAAGCTGGGCGCCGAGCTCGGGCTCTTCTCGATCGAGGAAGATGCGGGCGGCGGCCTGATCTTCTGGCATCCCAAGGGCGCGATCGTCCGCGGCATCGTCGAGAACTTCATCCGCGAGGGCCTCGCCGAGCGCGGGTACCAGGGCGTCGTCACGCCGCACATCGTCAGCGAGAAACTGTACGAAATCTCGGGGCACCTCGAGAACTTCTCGCACAGCCTCTTCGGGCCGATCGAAGTCGAAGGGCAGCGCTTCCGCCTCAAGCCGATGAACTGCCCGGGCCACATCTTGATCTACCGCAGCGAAGGGCGCTCGTATCGCGACCTCCCGCTGCGCCTCTCCGAATTCGGGACCGTCTACCGCTTCGAGCGCAGCGGGACGCTGCACGGCCTCACGCGCGTGCGCGGTTTCACGCAGGACGACGCGCACATCTTCTGCACGCCCGAACAACTCCAAGCCGAATTCGAACAAACGGCCGACGAAGCGATCCGCTTGCTCGGCGCTTTCGGCTTTTCGGATTTCGAGTACTATCTCTCGACGCGCGAACCGCACCTGCGCGAAGCGACCGACCAGATCGCCGAGGATGCGATCCGCAGCGCGCTCGAATCGCGCCGCATCACCTACCAAATCGACGCAGGCGGCGGCGCGTTCTACGGGCCGAAGCTCGACATCAACGTGAAGGATGCGATCGGCCGCAAGTGGCAGCTCGGGACGGTCCAGGTCGATTTCCAGCTGCCCCGGCGCTTCGATCTGAAGTACCGCGGCGCCGACGGCCTCGATCATCCGCCGGTGATGATTCACCGCGCGCTCGCCGGGTCGATGGAGCGCTTCTTCGGCATCCTGATCGAGCACTTCGGCGGGAATTTCCCCGTTTGGATCGCGCCCGTGCAAGCCGTCGTCGCGCCGATTTCGGAGCACCAGCGCGACTACGCGTACGAGGTTCGCGATAAGCTGCGCGCGCAGGGCTTCAGGGTCGACGTCGACGCCTCGAACGAGAAGATCGGCTACAAGATCCGGCATTGGAAGATGCAAAAAGTTCCGTACATCCTCGTCGTAGGACGCCAGGAGCTCGCGGACGGGACCATCAATCCGAACGAACGCGGGAACGACGCGAAGCGGCCGGCGATCTCCGTCGACGCGTTCGCCGAAGAGCTGCGCGACCGCATCGCTCGTAGGAGTTAAGCCGACATGCACGCACTTCGGTCAACGGCGCTCGCGCTGGTCTTTTCGTGCGCCTGCGCCGCCCCCGCACTCGCTTGGGGGGCCAGCGGCCACCGCTTCATCAGCGGCGCCGCCGCCGCCGCTTTGCCCGCCTCCGTTCCCGCCTTCGTACGCGCGCCCGAGGCGCGCAGCGAGATCGAACGGCTCGGCCCGGAGCCGGACCGCATCCGGAATGCCGGAAAGGAGATCGATGCGGATCTCGATCCCGGCCACTTCCTCGACCTCGGCGACGATCTGACGGTCGGCGGTGCGTTCGCGCTCGACGCGCTTCCCGCAACGCGCGCCCTCTACGATGCCGCGCTACGCGACGCGCACACCTCGTCGGGCACGCAGGGCTATCTCCCGTACAACATCATCGAGGGCTGGCAACTCGTCCGAAAGGACTTCGCGATCTGGCGCATCGACGCCGCCGGCGAGCGCGCGGCGAGCGACCCGGCATCGCGTGCGTTCTTCACCTCCGACCGGCTCCTCCGCGAGGCGCTGACGCTGCGCGACATCGGCTATTGGAGCCATTTCGTCGCGGATGCGAGCCAGCCGATGCACGCCTCGGTTCACTACAACGGCTGGGGGAACTATCCGAACCCGAAGGGCTACACGAACGCGAAGACGACGCACTGGAACTTCGAAGGCCCGTTCGTTCACGGGCATGCGAGCCTGGACGCCGTGCTCGCGCGCGTGGGACCGTATCGCCCCTGCGGCTGCTCGATCGAAGCGCAAACGATCGCGTACCTGAAGGCGACGAACGCGCAGGTCGTACCGTTCTACGAACTCGAGCTGCACGGCGCGTTCGCGAACTCTACGCCGCAGGCCGTCGATTTCACGCTCGCGCGCCTCGCCGACGGCGCGACGATGCTGCGCGACATGATCGCCGAAGCTTGGGAGGATAGCGCGAACTGGAACGTCGGCTACCCGCCCGTCAACGTGGAAGATCTCGAGAGCGGCAGGGTTCCCGTCACGCGAGCGCTGCTCGACGGATCGGAATAGGCCTCCGGCCGCGATGCTGCTGCTCGGCATCGAAACCTCGTGCGACGACACCGCGACCGCGGTCGTGCGCGACGGGCGCATCGCGCTTTCTAGCGTTTCCACGAACCAGGATGCGTTTCACGCGAAATACGGCGGCATCGTCCCGGAGATCGCGAGCCGGCAGCACGTCGCGCTCCTGAGCGCCGCGATCGAAGACGCGCTCGCGCGCGCCGGTACGCCGCTCGAACGCATCGACGGGATCGCGGTGACGGCCGGTCCCGGCTTGATCGGCAGCCTCGTGGCGGGCGTCGCGACCGCGAAAGCGCTCGCGTTCGCCACCGGGAAACCGCTCTACGCGATCAACCATCTGCACGGGCATATCTTCGCCGCGTTTCTCGAACAAGAGCACGAGCCCGAGTATCCGTTCCTGACGTTGCTCGTCTCCGGCGGACATTCGCAACTCGTGCACGTCGCGGGGCCTACGGAGATGCGCGTCCTCGCGCGCACCCGGGACGACGCGGCCGGCGAGGCGTTCGACAAGACGGCGCGCCTGCTCGGGCTTCCGTTCCCCGGCGGCCCCGCGATCGACCGGCTCGCGACGGAGGGCGACCCCGCGGCGTACGATTTCCCGCGCCATCGCGATCGAACGACCCTCGATCTCTCGTTCTCCGGCCTCAAGACGTCGGTTCGCTACTTCCTCGCTTCGCCCGAAGGCGCGGCGGCGAAGCCGGCCGACGTCGCAGCTTCGTTTCAAGCGGCGGTCGTCGACGTGTTGATCGACCGCCTCGCGCGCGTCTGCGCGAACTCGCAGTATCGCACCGCCGTCCTCTCCGGCGGCGTCGCCGCGAATACGGCGCTCGCGGCCGCGTTCCGGCGCTGGGGCGAACGCGCGCGCATCCGCACGATCGTCCCGCACCTGCGCTTTTGCACGGACAACGCCGCGATGATCGCGGCCGCCGCCGACCGGCAGGGCGACGCGCGCCGCGTCGATCCGCTAGCGCTCGTAGCCGATCCTAATCTCCCGTTCTCCACATAATCGCCCGTCGTGCTGTGGATCGTGTGGAGTACTTCGCGCGATTATTAGGCTGACATGAGCAATGCGTTATCGTTAGGTTAACACTCTCGTTCGTAGGCCCAGCGCCGGATCGCGGTGTGCAGGACGCGATGCTCGGCCGCATGGACGCGCTCCATGAGAGCCTCCCGATCCTCGCCTTTCAAACGGCGTAGCGGCACGCGCGCTAGGACCTCGCCGCGATCGACCGCCACGCCGACGCGGTGCACCGACGCGCCGGCCCAGGGCACCCCCGCCGCGAGAGCGTCGTCGATCGCGTGCGCGCCCCGGAACGCCGGGATCGCGCTTCCGTCCGGCATCGTGATCGCATCGAGTTCGGGGTCGAGCGGCAAGAACGCGGGGTGGATGTTGAGCATCTCGCCGAATCGGGCGACGAACGCTTCGGGCAAGACGTGCATCCAGCCGAGCAACAGCACGAGTTCGGGATCGCTAGCCTCGACCGCGGCGAAGACGCGGCGATCGAACGCTTCGCGCGATTCCGCCCGGCGGTGCCACACGAGCGTCTCGGCGCGAACGCCGGCAGCCGCAGCGCGTTGCAGCGCGTACGCATCCGCTCTGTTGACCACGAGCGCGCGCACGTCGAGCGGGAGTTCGCCGCTCGCGACGCCGTCGAGGACGGCTTGGAAGTTGCTCCCGTTCCCGGAAGCCAGAACCGTCGTGCGAAAGCGGCGCGGCCATGCGTCAAGCGAGAAGCGCTCGACGGCCGAGGCGCCGGTTTCGCGTTCGAAATACGCGATCAAACGCTCGCCCCGGACCGCCGGGATCAAGGCGCGGGCGTAGCCGCGCTCGCGCAGAGCGCCTAGGGCCGCGCGCAGCAGCGTTCGCCCGATCTCGCCCTTGCGCGCCCGCTCGACGACGCCGAACGGCCCGAAGATGCCGACATCGCCTTCCGCGCTCCAACGCCGCAGCCACGGATAGCGCAGCCCGCGCGTGTCGAACGCGGCAAAGGCAATTGGCCCGCTCGCATCCTCGGCGAGCCACAGGCCGCCCGTCCGCGCCTCGCTCGACCACGTGCCGCCGAACTCCGCATCGATCCACGAGAGCAGGCGCTCCGGCGTCCGGTTGAAACGCGAGGCGCGGACGCCGAAGAGCAAATCGAGCGCGTCGATCTCGAAATGGATGCTCCGGAGTTCGAAGCGCTCGTCCCCGAGCGGCGCGATCAGGTTCGCCGCGGCGTTGGTCGCAACGACGGGCTTCACGCCTCGCGCGAGGGGTGCACGACGACGGCGGGCTCCCCTTCGAGGCGAGCCTCGATCCAGCCGACGATCTGCGCCTCAGGGACGGCCTCGAGCGCCCTCGCCGCCTCCTTGAGCGGTACGACGAGCGTGTACCCGATCCCCATGTTCAACGTTCGGTACCGCTCGTCGTGCCCGAGCGAACCACGCCGCACCAGCTCCCGTTCGAGCGGGGGCACGGTCCAGCGGGCTTGTTCGAAGACCGCCTTGCACCGAGAAGGCAGCGTCCGCGGGACGTTCTCGAGCAAGCCGCCGCCCGTGATGTGCGCCATCGTCTTGACGTCGGCGACCGACTGGATCGCCCGGACCGCGCCGTAATACGACGGGTGCTCGGCCAGGAGCGCGTCCCCGTACGTTACGCCGGGTCCGGCGGCCGCGAACGGCCGGCTCCACTCCTCTGCCGGGATCAGAGCGCGCGCGAGGCTGTAACCGTTCGTGTGGAGCCCGACGGCCGGCAAGCCGAGGATCGCATCGCCGGGGACGAGCCGTTCGGGATCGGGGATCTTCGCGCGCGCGACGAGTCCGACGATCGTCCCGGCGAGGTCGAAATGGGCGGGTTGGTAAAGCCCCGGCATCTCCGCCGTCTCCCCGCCGAGCAGCGCCATCTCGTGGTTGCGGCACGCGCGCTGCACGCCCGACACGATCTCGCCGGCGATATCCGGATCGAGCTTGCCGACGGCGAGGTAGTCCAAGAAGAACAGCGGCGTCGCATTGAGGACCAGGATGTCGTTCACGCAGTGGTTCACGAGATCCGCGCCGACGGAACCGTACCGGCCGCATTCCGCCGCGATCAGGATCTTCGTGCCTACGCCGTCGGTGGACCCGACGAGAACGCGTTCGGGGTCGCCCGGCAGCAGGAAAAGGCCGCTAAACCCGCCGATTCCGCCCAGTTGGGAGGGATGGCGCCACGACGCCGTAACCGAACGATACCGATCGACCGCCGCGTTTCCGGCGGCAATGTCGACCCCCGCTTTGGCGTAGGCGTCATGCTGGGGGTCCACTCGTCGTTCCATTCTTGCAGCCGTTCGTTTTCCGGAGAGAATCGTCATGCTTCTAACAATCGCGTCGGGCTCGCTTGCGAGTACCGAGACCCAGGCACTCGTCGTCCCGGTGTGGGCCGACGGAGCCTTGGATGGTGCCGCCGCGCAGATCGATGCCGAATTGGGTGGGACGCTCGCCGAGATCCTCGCTACCGGTGAATTCGGCGGAAAACCGAACGAGACGGCGCTCGTCCACGCCAAGGGCAAGCCCTTCGGACGCGTGCTCGCCGTCGGCCTCGGCGAACGCGGGAAGTTCACTCCCGCGCTGCTCGCACGCTACGCGGGAACCGCAATCCGCTACCTCGGGAAACGCAACGTCCGCGCGATCGCACTCGCGCTCCCGCTCGAAGCGCAACACCACGTGCGCGCGTCGGCTTCGTTCCTCGTCGAAGGCGCGCTGGCGGGCACGATCGATACGTCGCTCTACCAAGGGAAGCCGGAGCGCGCCATCGTCCTCGACGAACTCGCGCTCTGCCGCAACGCGGGCGCGCACGAGTTCAGCGCGCTCGCGCTCGAGGAAGGCGCGCAACGCGGGAAGATCCTGGGCGAAGCGGTCAACCTCGCGCGCACGCTGGCGCTCACGCCGGCCAACGACATGACCCCGACGCACCTGGCGAAAGAGGCCGAGCGCCTCGCAAACGCGCACGGCCTGGCCTTCCATGCGCTCGACGAAGACCAAATGCTCGCGAAGGGCATGGGCGCGATCCTCGGCGTCTCCATCGGGAGCGATCAACCGGCGAAGATGATCGTCCTCGAATACCGCGGCGACCCCGCGAGTTCGGAGAAGCTCGCGCTCGTCGGCAAAGGGCTCACGTTCGATTCCGGCGGCATCTCGCTCAAGCCCTCGGATCGCATGGAGGAGATGAAATACGACATGAGCGGCGGTGCCGCCGTCATCGCCGCGCTAGGCGCGATCGCGCAACTCCGGCCGAAGCTCAACGTGCTCGGCATCGTTCCCTCCAGCGAGAATCTGCCGGGGCCGCGTGCCGTCAAGCCCGGCGACGTCCTGCGCGCGATGAACGGCAAGACGATCGAAGTGATCAACACGGATGCCGAGGGGCGCTTGATCCTCGCCGACGCGCTCTGTTACGCGCGCGAACTCGGCGCGACGAAGATCGTCGACGCGGCGACCCTGACGGGAGCGATGGTCGTCGCGCTCGGCCATGCCGCAACCGGGACGATGTCGAACGACGACGCGTTCGTCGCGCATTTCCTGCACGTCGCGAAAGACTGCGGCGAGCGCTACTGGCAGATGCCGCTCTACGAGGAGTTCGGGAAGGAGGTCGCGAGCGAGATCGCCGACCTGCGCAATTCGACGGGCCGCTGGGGCGGGGGCCTCACGGCGGGCAAGTTCCTCGAAGCGTTCGTCGATACGACGCCGTGGATCCACCTCGACATCGCCGGGACGGCCTACCTGGATAACGAGTCCCCGTACTCCGCGAAGGGCCCGACGGGGACGCCCGTGCGCGCGTTCGTCGCGCTCGTCGAGGATCTTGCCCGAGGCTGATCAGATCTCGGGCGGCATCACTTTGTGGAACACGATCCTATTGCGGCCGCAGTTCTTCGCCACGTAGAGCGCGTTCTCGGCGGCCGCAATCAAGGCAGCGGGGCTGATCCCGTCGCCGGGAAACATCGCGACGCCGAAGGACGCCGTCACGCCGATGCTCGAGGCTTCGTGGCGGATCGCCGCGGCCTCCACGCAGGCGCGCAACTGCTCGATGCGCTGCCCCACGCTCTCCGGTCCGAGCCCCGGTAAGACCAGCAGAAACTCCTCGCCGCCGTACCGGCACACGATGTCGTTCTCCCGGCAAGCGCGGTACATAAGGATGCCGAGCGCCCTGAGCACCTCGTCGCCCGCGGTGCGGCCATACCGAGCGTTGACCGCTTGGAGGCGATCGATGTCGGCGAGCACGACGCTGACGGGCCGTCCGATCCGAAGCGCGCCGATCAGCTCGCGCCCGAGGGCGTCCTCGACGTAATGCCGGTTGTAGAGCCCCGTCAGCGGATCGCGGAGCGTATGCTCCCGCAGCTTCTCCCGAGCCTCCTGCACGTCGCGGCCGAGCCTCTCGATTTCGCGGAGCGCTTCGTCCAGCTCCACGCTCTTGCGGCGCACCTGCTCGCGCAGGACGATCGCTTCGGCTTCCGCCTCCGGCGCGCCGCGCTCGTTCTCCATCATCGCTACTAGTATCGGCAGTGCGCGGCGCGAGCGCTACTTCGCCGCCAACATCGTTTCGACCGGCGCCCGGTTGTACGTCTCCGGATACTCGCCCGTCAGGCACCCCAGGCACATCTCGCCGCGCTTGCGGCCGGTCGCGGCGACGAGCCCCTCTTTGCTGAGATATCCGAGCGAATCCGCCCCGATCCGCACGCAGATCTCCTCGACCGTCAGGTTCGCGGCGATCAGTTCGCCGTAGGTCGCCATGTCGACGCCGAGATAGCAGGGGTGCATGATCGGCGGAGAGGTGATCCGCACGTGCACTTCGCTCGCCCCCGCGCTGCGCAGCAGGCGCACGATGCGCGGCGTCGTCGTCCCGCGCACGATCGAATCGTCGACGACCACGACGCGCTTCCCCTTGAGGTTCTCGACGATCGGATTGAATTTCAGATCGACGCCTTGCGTGCGCATCTTCTGATCGGGGCTGATGAACGTCCGGCCGATGTAGCGGTTCTTGATGAGCCCCTCGACGTACGGCAGGCCGCTCTCCTGCGCGAACCCGATGCCGCCCGGGACCGCGGAATCCGGGATCGCCATCACGACGTCGGCTTTCGCCGGATGCTCGCGGGCGAGGTGGCGCCCCATGTCGACGCGCGCCATGTAGATCGAGCGTTCGTTCAAGATCGAATCCGGGCGCGCGAAGTAGATGTATTCGAACATGCAGAGCGCGTGCGGCTTGGGATGCGGCGCCCGCTCCGAGTGGAAGCCCTCGACGTCGATCCAGACGATCTCGCCGGGTTCGAGTTCGCGCACGTACTTCGCGCCGACCGTTGCGAGCGCGCACGATTCCGAGGCGAACATGTAACCGCCCGAAGGGAAACGGCCGTAACAGAGCGGCCGCACGCCCCACGGATCGCGGAATGCGTAGAGCGCCTTCTCCGTCGCCATCACGATCGAGTACGCGCCTTCGGCGCGCTGCATCACGCTGCGAATGCGCGCCGTCAGCGTCTCGCCCGGCGCCTCGACGATCAGCTTCCCGAGGACTTCCGAATCCGAGGTCGCGGAGAGCACGGTCGAGGGCGAGAGCGTCGCCTTGAGCTCCTCGGTGTTCGTCAGGTTCCCGTTGTGCGCCAGCGCGATCTCGCCGAGCGTCGTTCGCTCCAGGAGCGGCTGAGCGTTGACGACGATCGAGGAGCCGGTCGTCGAGTAGCGGGTGTGTCCGACCGAGATGTAGCCTTGCAGCCGGCCGAGGATTTCCTCCGTGAAGATGCTCGAGAGCAAACCCATCTGCCGGTGGCAGACGATCGAGCCGCCGTCGGAGACGGCGATCCCGGCAGACTCCTGGCCCCGATGCTGCAACGCATAGAGCCCGAAGTAAGCAAGACGGGCCACGTCGTGGCCCGGTGAGTAGATGCCGGTGACCCCGCAGGCTTCGTGGAGCGTGTCTCCCCCCGGGAGTTCAGCAGCTTCGTCGAATGCGCGCGCCATTAGGCGTACCTTTCGCGCCGGCCGCCCCGGCTCCCGGCTCTTAATGATTTAGTCGTCGCGGCTCCGCAGCCCGAGGATCTGAAGCAGCGCCATGAAGATGTTGATCGCGTCGAGGTAGATCGAGGTCGCGAGCTCGATCGCGGTCGCTCCGTCGCCCCCGGCTCGGATCCGGCCGAAATCGACGAGCACCAGCAGCGTGAAGACGGCGAGCGTCGCCCACGCGTAGAGCCCCGGGTGCAGGAAATGCACGAAGATCGAGACGATGCCGGCGAGGACGAGGCCGATCAGCAACCCGAACGCGACGCCGGAGAGCTTGCGAAAATCGAAGCTCGTGACCGCGACGAGCCCGGCGAGGACGGCCATCCCGAGGCCGGTCGTCACCGCAGCTTCGACGACGACGTCGGGGCCGGCGCCTTGAACGTAGCGGCCGATCACGGGGCCGAGACCGATCCCTTCGCAGGCCGTGAACGCGTAGAACATCCCGATCGACAGCGCCGGATTGGCGCGCGTCGCCGAGATCGCGATGAGGAAGCCGAAACCTACGAGCATCGCGATCATCGCGACGCCGTACGGAAGGCCCTGCGTCAGATACGCGCCGGCGGCCGTGATCAAGAAGCCGACTGCGGTGATTCCGAGAACCTGGCCGAGCAAGGCCGAGCTCGAGGCCGCTCCCGTGCGCTGACGATCGAGTTGGTACATGACGCTCCTTTGGACTGCCGGGCACGCGCCCCGGTTGCGCGGGGCATCCGCCCCGCTCCGTAGTACGCGCGCAGCGCCGCAGAGTTTCTAAGCCGATACCCCCGCGGGGCGCTTAGCGGCCCGCGGCTATGTCGGTTCGGTAGGAGAGATCGCGGGCGCCGAAGCGGCGGACCAGCGCGTGGACGGCGTCGTAGGCGTGCGTTCGCGCCTCGGCGATCGTCGGGCCGAGCGCGGCTACCGTCAGCACGCGGCCGCCGCCCGCGTCGACGCCGCCGTCGCGCAGCGTCGAGTTACCCCAGAAGGCGGCGCTGCCGTTCCCGAGGCCGACGTCGGCCGGGAGCCCTTGCAGCGGCGTGCTCGTGCGCGGGTAGTCGCTCGTCGCGATCACGACGCCGACGCATGCGTCGCCGGAAAACGTCGCGGCCTGGGGATCGAGCCGGCCCGTCGCGGCGGAGTGCAGGTAGCGCGCGAAATCGCCGCGGACGCGGGGCATCAGCACCTGCGTCTCCGGATCGCCGAAGCGCACGTTGAATTCGATCACCTTCGGGCCCGCCTGCGTCCACATGAGCCCGCAGTAGAGCACGCCGACGTACCGTTCGCCCTCGGAGGCGAGGCCGCGCACGACGGGTTCCAGGACGCGTTCGCGGACGATCGCGTCCAGGTCGGGCGGGAAGCCGCTCGGCGGGGAGTAGGCGCCCATCCCGCCCGTGTTCGGACCGGTGTCGCCGTCGCCGGCGCGCTTGTAATCGCACGCCCCCGCGACGGGGACGAGCGTGCGCCCGTCGCCGACGGCGAAGACGCTGACCTCCGGCCCCACGAGCCGCTCTTCGAGCAACGCGTCGCGGCCGCCGCCGGGGATCCCGGCCGGGCCGAACCAGCTCGCGAGGACGGCGAGCGCGCTCGCCGCGTCGTCCGTCACGACGACGCCCTTCCCCGCGGCGAGGCCGTCGGCTTTGACGACGCAGCCGCCCTGCCACGCCGCGAGTTCTTTGCGAGCCTGCTCGAGCGAATGCACGACGCGCGCGCGCGCCGTCGGGATCCCGTGGCGCTCCATGAAGCGCTTCGAGAAGACCTTGCTCGATTCGAGGCGCCCGGCGCTGCGGTCGGGGCCGAAGACCGGGATGCCCGCCTCGCGGAAACGGTCGCCGACGCCCGCGGCGATCGCCGTCTCCGGCCCGAGGACGACGAGATCGATCCCAGCCTGCTGCGCCCTGCCGACGAGCGCTTTCCCGTCGGTCGCCGGTATCGGCCAGTTCTCCCCGCGCGTCGCAGTCCCGGCGTTTCCGGGCGCGGCGAAGAGCGCGGTGCAGGACGGCGCCTGCGCGAGCTTCCACGAGAGCGCATCTTCGCGTGCGCCGCTTCCGACCACTAAGATTCGCATCGGTCTATTCCCACTCCACCGTCGCGGGCGGCTTCGACGTGATGTCGTAGGCGACTCGGTTGACGCCGGGGACTTCGTTCACGATGCGCGTGCTGATCCGTTCGAGGAGTTCGTGCGGGAGGCGCGCCCAATCGGCGGTCATGCCGTCTTCGCTCGTGATCGCGCGGACGGCGACGAGGTTCGCATAGGTCCGGCCGTCGCCCATCACGCCGACGCTCTGCACCGGCGTGAGCACGGCGAAATACTGCCAGGGCTTCGGCGAAAGCGCCGCGCTCGCCCCGTCGATCTCTGCGGTGACGATCGCATCCGCCGCGCGCACGAGCGCGAGACGCTCGCGATCGACGGAACCGATGATGCGCACGGCGAGCCCGGGCCCGGGGAACGGTTGCCGTTCGACGATCGCCTCGGGCAATCCGAGGACCCGCCCGACTTCGCGGACTTCGTCCTTGAACAGCGCGCGCAGCGGCTCGACGAGCTCGAGCTTCATGTGCGCGGGCAAGCCGCCGACGTTGTGATGCGACTTGATCTTGTGCCCGGCTTTCGATTGCGGCGTCTTCGATTCGATCACGTCGGGATAGAGCGTCCCTTGCACGAGGAAGCGCACGTCCGGAATCTTCGCCGCTTCCTCGTCGAAGACTTCGATGAACTCGTGGCCGATCGTGATGCGCTTGCGTTCGGGATCCTCGATGCCGGCGAGCTTGCGCAGGAAGCGCTCCGACGCGTCGACCGCGACGACGTTGAGATGCAGCACTTCGCGGAAGGCCGCTACGACGCTCTGCGCTTCGTCTTTGCGGAGCAGGCCCGTATCGACGAAGATGCAGGTCAACTGCTTCCCGATCGCGCGGGAGACGAGCGTCGCGGCGACGGCGGAATCGACCCCGCCCGATAGTCCGCAGATCACGTTCGCGTCCCCGACGCGCGCGCGGATGTCCGCGATCGAGCGTTCCACGAACGATTCCATCGCCCACGAAGCATCGAGCTTCGCGATGTCGTGCAAGAAACTGTGGATCAGCCGCCGGCCGTACTCAGTGTGGACGACCTCGGGGTGGAACTGCACGCCGTAGATGCGCCGTTCCGGGTCCCCGATCGCGGCGATCGCGCAACGGTCCGTGTGCGCCAGCGTCTCGAAACCGGCCGGCGGCTCGACGACGCTATCGCCGTGGGACATCCAAACGCGGCTGCGCGCCGGGACGCCCGCGAAGAACGGGCTCTCCGGGGCGTCGATCTCGAGCGCGGCGGGCCCGAACTCGCGGTGGGCGAGCGGGACGAGCTTTCCGCCGAGGTCGCGGGCGACGAGTTGCATCCCGTAGCAGATGCCGAGGATCGGGACGCCCGATTCGAGGATCTGCCGATCGATCCCGAGCGCGCCCTCGTCGAGCGTGCTCTCCGGCCCCCCGGAAAGGATGATCGCCCCCGGGTTTCGTTCCGCGAGCGCGCTCCAGGGCGTATCGTACGGGAGCAACTCGCTGTACACGTGCGCTTCGCGCACGCGCCGCGCGATCAGTTGGCTGACCTGCGAGCCGAAGTCCAGAATGATCGCGCCGCCCGTCGCTCGCTCGCTTTGGGAGAATCTTGGGTTCACGCCTACCGCCATCCGCCGTTCTTGGCGCCGCGCCGCGCCGGCGCCTCCGGCTCAATCGCGGAGGTCTCGCGGCCGATACTCCACATGACCGCCCCTTGGATCACCTAGGGCGCGTCCCGTCCCAAAGCGGGCGGGCCGCCGAACGGCGAGGGCCTTCGGGGAGTTCCACACCATGCTGAATACACTGATCACCGAGCTATTGGCGATCGCCGCCATCGCCGCCATCGCTTCGTTTGCAAGCCATTACTACGGCTTGATCCAAAGCAAGGCCGACGTGGAAAAGGCATGGGCGAAGCTGGCGGCCGCGCTGGAGCGGCGCCGGGCAACGCTCGATGAGCTGCTCGATGCGGCGAAGGGCGACGAGCGGTTCCGGCCCGGGGTCTTGACCGATGCGAGACGCCTGATCTCGAGCACCGGCACGCCGGAGAGCGGAGCCCAACGGTTCGCCGCAGAGATAAAACTGAGCTCGGCGATCGGCAAGGTGCTGGCCTCTTCGCAAAACTACCCGAACCTGGCGCACGATCCGCGCTACCGCAAACTCGAGGAGACCTTGCTCGATCTCGAGGAAGAGATCGCGCGGCGGCGCGATATCTACAACGCGCAGGTCGCCGCGAACAACGCGCACTTCGAGAACATCTTCGAGCGCTCGATCGCGCAGTTCGCCGACGCGTTCCCGTGGGACCCGTTCCCCGCGAACCCCGGCGAAGCCGCGAGCGGCGCCACGACCTCCGCAAAGACGCGCACGGTCCCGATCGCCCTCGCGGGCTGATCCCGGCCGGCCGCCGCTCCGCTAGCCGTTCGCCGGGGCGGCGCCGTCGCACGCGACCGTGTAGCGCACGAAGCCGTCCGCCTCACAGAACGTGTCGTAGAGCCTGCGCGCGGTCGCGTTGTCCGATTGCGTCGCCCAATAGACGCGGGCCCAGCCTTCGCGCTTCGCAAGCGCGATCACGTGCTCGATGAGCGCGCGGCCCGCTCCGCGGCCACGCGCCTCCTCCCGCACGTACAAATCCTCGAGGTAACAGACCGGGGCTTCGCTCCAGGTGTGCGGGTGCAGCACGATGTGTGCGAAGCCGATCGGAACGCCGTCCGCGAACGCGACGAATCCCGCGATCGGGCTCTGAGGATCGAGAACGCGCCGAAACGTCGCCGCGGTCGCGCGCTCAGGGACGTTCGAGCGATAGAACGCGTTGTAGCCGCGCCACATCTCCCGCCACTCGCGCTCGTCGGCGGCTTGCATCGGCCGGACGGCGATCGCGCGCGTCACGGGCGCTGATACGGCTGCAGGTACGCCGGAAGGGCGACGCCCGGGAGGTTTCGCTCGTCGGGGACCGGCTCGGCGGCGCGCAAGGCGAGCGGCACGACGCCGCACCAGACCGGGAGCGCGTAATCGTCCTCGTCGTCGACGGGCGGCCCGCTGCGGACCTTTGCCGAGGACTCCGCGAGCGGCAGCGAGACGAGCAGCGTCGCGTCGAGTTCGGCCGCCGTCGGCGGGCGCACTTCGGCCCCGCGCCCGGGGGCGACGTGTTCGACGAAGCGCGCGAACGCGCGCACCTTTTCCTCACGATCGAGGACGGGCGTCGCGCGCCCGAACACGACGACCGAGCGGTAGTTCATGGAGTGATGGAACCCCGAACGCGCGAGCACGAGGCCGTCGAGCAGCGTGACCGCCACGCAGCACTCGGCGCCGGCCGCGAGCGCGCCGAGCATGCGGCTCGCCGCGCCGCCGTGCACGTAGAGCAGGTCGCCGTCGCGCGCGTAGGTCGCGGGGATGACGACCGGGCCCTCGGGAGTCGCGAAACCGACGTGCGCGACGAGCCCTTCGTCGAGGATGCGATAGATCGCGGCGAGGTCGTAATCGGCCCGGCCGGGGCGGCGGCGAACCGTCGCGCGCGGCGACGGGGGAGAGTTGCGCATCACGTCAGGATGTCGGCGAGGCGGCCCGCGTCGCGGGCCATGACGACTTCCATCGCGATGCGCTCGCCGACGGAGACGTCGCGGCCCCAGCGGTAGCCGGTGTACGGCGTGAAGCGCGTCCCGGGCGAACCCGGAATGCGTAGCGAGACGTCGTAGACGACGAACTCTTTCGGAGGACCGGCCGTGATGATGCACTGCAGCGCGAACGGGCCGATCACGCCGGGAGGGCTCGCCTCCCGCGCGGAGTGCACGAAACGCTCCCCGAGGTCGAATGCCTTCTCCAGCATCGATTCGGTCATCGTCGCCGCGATGTGCCCGGCTTCTTCCATGCGTACGGGGATGTCGCCGGCGAACGCGAGCTGGCTCGGCGGGAGCATCCGCAACCCGTCGAGGTTCGTTTGGCGGCGCGTGTCGGTCCCCATGAGTTCGAGTTCGCCGAGGAGCGGCGAATAGAAGAAATTCAAGTTCAGGCTCGGGCCGAGCGCGAATTCCTCGATTCGCGCCGCGGCGAGCCCCTCGGGCGTGACCATCCCCGCGGCGAGCAGACGTTCGGCGTGCACCTCGTAATCGCTCGGGGAGGTGCACAGGAAGAACGCCCGCTCGAACGAGACCTTCGCGTGCGCGGCCTTGACCATCACGAGCCGGTCGATATCGGCAGGTTTCGCGAAGACCCGCGGATGGCGAATCCCGGCGCGTGCGAGCAGCGCGTACTGGTTATCCTCTTCGTCGCGCTCCTCGGCGCGCAGCAGCCTGCGATTTCCGAAGAAGGGGACGAGCATACGGCGCTCGATTTCGTCGTAGCTGAACTTCTCGTGCAGGTAGACTTCGAACGAGCGGTTCGGGACGAACAGGACGTTCGCCGCCAGCAGCATCTGCTGCACCGAGGGTTCCAGGATCTCCGCGAACGAGCCGAGCTCGATCGTGCGCTCGACGCAGCCGCGCGTGGGGTTCTCGCGCCGCGCAAAGTGGCGCGCGTACGTGCGCTCCCGGCCGCGCGCCGTGACGATGAGGTTGCGCAACCCTTGCAAGCGCGCGCCGTAGGCCACTTCGAGGGCCGAGTGCGATCCGACGGAGCAGAGGGTCAGCGCGTTGCGATCGTAGCGGGCCAGCGTCCGTTCGGGCATCTCTTGTCAGATCGCCTCGTAGGAATCGTCGAGGATCGCATCGAGCGAGTTCGAGAGCAGCGCGTTCTTGATCTCGCGCGCGATCCGCCGCCCGGTCGACATCGGCTCGCTGTAATTCAAGTACGAGTACGGCGAACCGTCGATGAACAGGTTCGTCCCGGCGACGATGCGCGCGGAGACCTCCATGATGTAGAACTGCGCGTCGGGCGTGATGATCGTCTCGATGCAGAACGCTCCGAAGAGCCCCTTCGGCGGGCAGATCTCTTGGCTGACGCGCACGAGATCCTCGCCCATCCGGTAGGCCTCGGCCAGCATCGATTCGCGCAACGAGAGCGGCGAGTTCCCGACGACGACGTAGCTCGGATCGACGTTCATCCCTTCTTGCGCAGCCGCCGGAATGCGGCCGAGGGAATCGACGTTCGTCTCGTAGCGCCGGTCCATGCTCATGATCTCGAGCTTCTCGGTCAGCGGCGAGTAGAAATAGTGGATGTAGAGCGGGACCCCGATCACGTACTCTTGCAGGATGTAGTTCTGACGGGCGAGCAGCCCCGCGCGCTCTTCGAAATCGTTCGCGTCGCGCAGGAACATGTAGCCCTTGCCGCCTTGCGCGCCGTAGAGCTTCACGATGACCGGCCGGTCGATCTCCGCGCCCGTCTTGAATTGGCGCGGGAGCTTGAGCCCGGCGCGAGAGAGCCACTGGCGTTGCAGTTCGCGGCTCGCTTCCCAATCCAAGATCGCCTTGTTCCCGAAGTACGGGATCGTCATCTTCTTGTGCTCTTCCAGCGAAAGATAGGCCACGAAAGAGCCGTGCGGGACGATGATCGTCTTCTGCTGATGCAGTTGCGGCACGATCTTCATGAAATCTTCGTAGCGCTCGATCGCGATCACGCTGTCGACGAACGCGAAGGATCGGTAGAGGCGCTCCGTCTCGCGGTTCGCGATCGCGAGCGTTCGAAAACCCTCGTCGTGCGCGCCTTTGAGGATCTGCAACGCCGAGTGCGAGCCGAGCGTCGCGATCGTGTAGAACTCGGCACCGCTGCGGCCCTTATCTGATTTCATGAAATCGGGTGCAAGCATCTATCGTATCGCTTTCTGAAATGCGGGATTGCAGAGCAGCCGTTCGACCGCCGTGGCCAGCACGTTCTCCGCAACGTCCCGTCCGTCTTTGCGCAGCCTCCACGCGGTCCGCCGGTGCAGCGCGCGCACGCCGGCGAGATCCCGCCCCGCGATGCGAAAGGCGCTCGAGGGAGCCGTTTGCGGCGCGTCTTCGCGGTCCGCGATCCAGACTTCCCCCGCTTCCGGGTGCGCCGCGCGGACGCGCAGGACGTGTTTGTTAGGATTGAAGATCGTCTCGATCTGCCGTACGCTCGCATCCAGCTCGCCGGCGCGCTCCTCCGCGACCTCGAAGACATAGATGTCGGCACGGCGGACCTCGTCGCACGGCACGCCGAGGCGCTGCAGCGTGACGAGCGCGGTGAACGCCGTGTTGTCCGGGATCGTCAGTTCGATCGCATACGTCCGTTCCGTCATGCTCGAGCGGCCTTTCCTGCGAGCGCGGCCGCCAGGGCATCGAAGAACGCGCTGCCCCCCGCCGGGGCGAGCGCGGCCGCCGGGTCCCGCCGTATCCGCTCGAAGGCCGCGCCGTCCTGCTGCTGGTAGCCCCATTCGATGCGCTCGGGGTGCGGCATGAGCGCGAGGACGTTTCCCGCCGCATTGACGAGCCCCGCACAGCCGAGCGCGGAACCGTTCGGCACGGCCTCGTCCGTCACGCGCCCGGCGGCATCGCAATAGACGAACGCGAGCAAGCCCTCGCGCTCGATCCGCGCGAGGTCCGCGGCGCTCGCCGCGAGCCGTCCCTCGCCGTGCGAGGCCCAGGCCGGGATCACGGCCCCGGCCCCGAGCGCCGCCGTCAGGGGCGAGCGCGCGGGGTCGATTGCGAGCTTCACGTGGACGAGGACGCTGCGGAAGCGCCCGCTCCGGTTCGGCGCGAACGCGGCCGTCGGCAGGCGGACGGGCCCCGTCCCGGGGACGAGCCCGCTCTCGAGCAGGATCTGCGCGCCGTTGCAGATGCCGATCACGAACTTCCCGGCGGCGGCCGCTTCGATGACGGCATCCGTCATCTCGTCGTGCGCGGCGACCGCGCCGCCGCGGATGCGGTCCTCGTACGCGAAGCCGCCCGGCAAGATGAAGGCGTCGAAAGCGGCGAGGCCGCGCTTTCCGCGGCTCCAATGCCATAGCTCCCCGTCGAGCCCCGCGGCGCGGACCGCGCGGACCGTCTCGGCCTCGCTGTTCGTCCCGGGATAGACCAGGACCGCGACCCGCGCGCTCATCGGCCGGCATCCTCGTAGAAGCCGCGCAACGGCGCGCTCCAGATCTCGTGCAGCGCGCGCAGATCGAGGCGGTGCGGCACGCCCGACGGCGCGAACGGGATGAAAAGGGGCTCCGCGAGCGTCTCCCCGACCGTGTGCGCCGTCACGCCGAAGGCTTCCATCCCGGCAAGGAACGCGGGCTCGTCGGCGACTTCGCAGACGAAACCGCCGCTTTCCCCGAACAGCGCGACGCTCCAGTGGACGCCGGGATCCCAGCTTGCGGCATCGTACGTGCGCACGCCGACCGGCTCGCCGCCGAGCGTCGCGAACGCCATCTCCGCCAGCGTGACGGCAAGGCCGCCGTCGGCGACGTCGTGCACCGCGAGAACGTGCCGCGCCCCGATCGCCGCGAGCACCGCCTCGATCTCGCGCGGGGCGCGCTCGTAATCGATCGCGGGCAACGGGTCGCCGGCGCCGATCCCGGTGACGGCGGCGAAGACCGAGCCGCCGAGCGTGCGCTGCGCGTGCCCGACGTAGTACAGCTTCGAGCCCGCAGCGCGCAACCGCGGCGTCACGCTCGCGGCGACGTCGGCGAGCGTGCCGACGCACGCGACGATCGCCGAAGGCGGGACGCTCCGTCCGCTGCTCGATTGGTTGTAGAGGCTCACGTTGCCCGATACGAACGGGACGGCGAACGCCGTCGCCGCGCGCGCCAGGCCGTCGACCGCGGCGACGAATTCGCCCATCTGTTCGGGGATTTCTGGGTTCCCGAAATTCAAGCAGTCCGTCATCCCCGCCGGCCTCGCACCGACGGCGGCGACGTTGCGGATCGCTTCGTAGACCGCGTGCTCGGCGGCGAGCCCCGCGTCGATCTTCGCGAAGCGCGGGTTGCCGTCGACGGAGAGCGCGACGGCGAGCGGCGCGCCTTCGACCGGGACGAGCAGCCCCGCATCGGCGTACCCCGGCGGCAGCGCGGTCACGCCGCGCACGACGCCGTCGTAGCGTTCGTAGATCGGGGCGCGCGAGCAAACGTCGAGATGCGCCAGGACGCGCTCGAGCGTTTCCGGATACGGGAGCGCGTCGAGCCGCGCGCGCAGCGCATCGGATTGCGCGGGCGGCGCGGCGGCGCTCCGCGGCGCGATTTCGTAGGGCCGGTCGTAGCGGATTCCGGCCGTCAGGAACTCGAGCGGGACGCGCAGCACCTCCTCGCCGCCGTAACGCAGCACGTAATCCCGCTCCTGCGTCACGGTGCCGATGACGGCCGCGCGCGCACCGCGCGCGATCTGCGGAAGCGAGAACTCCTCGTTGTAGATCGCGAGCAGCACGGGCGTGAACTCCGGCGGGACGATCCAGGCGAGCCGCTCCTGCGTCTCGCCGACCGCGATCACCGCGGGCGGGAGATGCGCTTGCGAGGTCGGGCAGCGTTCGAGATCGACGATCGCGCCGAAGCCGCCGCTTCCGACCAGCTCCGAGGTGCAGCCGGCGATCCCGCCCGCACCGAGATCCTTGTACCCCACGGTCAGCCCGCGCGCCCGGATCTCTTCGAAGACGCGGTAGCTCGCGCGCATGATCACGTTCTTGAGGAACGGGTCCGGTACTTGGACCGCACCCTTATTCGCTTCCGCATCCTCGTCGTCGAGGACGAGCGAGGAGAACGCGGCGCCGCCGAAGCCGCTGCGATCCGTGGCCTTTCCGACGAGGACGACGTCCCAACCGGCGGAGCCCGCGGGGGCCGCCGAGTGGATGACGTCGCGCTCTTTCACGAGCCCGAGCGCGACGACGTTCACGAGGCAATTGTCGCGGAAGCCTTCGTGGAAGTAGACGTCGCCGCCGACGTTCGGCACGCCGATCGCGTTCCCGTAGGCCGCGATCCCGTCGACCACGCCCTGTGCGACGTACCTGCAATGCGGATCGTCGAGCGGGCCGAAACGCAACGGATCGGCGACGGCGATCACCTCCGCGCCCATGCACAACACGTCGCGGACGATCCCGCCGATCCCGGTCGCCGCGCCTTCGAACGGCACGACTTGCGAGGGGTGGTTGTGCGATTCGTGCGCGAAGACGATGCCGTAACGCTCGCCGTCCCATTCGCCGAGATGGACGATCCCCGCATCTTCCTGCGGGCCTTGCATCACGGTGGGGCCCGTCGTCGGCAAGCGTTTGAGGAAATGCCGCGAGCTCTTATAGGAGCAATGCTCGCTCCAGGCCGCATCGAAGACGTGCGCCTCGACGACCGTCGGGTCGCGCCCGAGGCCTTCGGCGATCTTCCGCAATTCGGCGGTTTTGAGCGCGAGCCCGAAATGCCGCGCCTGCCGGGCTAGCTCCGCATCGTCCGCGCCGGCGACGCGGATGCGTTCGACGATCGACTGCTCAGGCAAGGGTGCCGCCCGGGGCGGGCGGGGCCGCGCTGACGTGCGCGTCGGCCGCGGCGACGGCGGAACGCTCGTTCGCCTGCATCAAGAGGACGCGCCCGAACATGATCGTATCGTCGAACCCGAATTCCTTCGCGCACGCGAGCGCCGTGATCTCGGGCGGTTTCTCCGTGCCGTCGATGACGGGCGTGCTCGTCGCGTGATCGATGAACGCGTGCAGCGCTCCGCCCGCCGCACCGACCGTCACGTAGACGAGGCGCGCGAACGTCGCGTCCAGTTGCTGCACGATCGTCGAAGCGTGGTTGGGGAGCAGAATCGGGGAGACGATCCGGCGCAGCGTCGGAATCCCGTAGCGTCCGAGCGCCTGCGCGATGCCGTCCGCCGCCTTGAGCCGTTCGTTCCCTTCGACGAGCAGCGCGACGGTTGCCGGACGCGATGCCGGGAAGCTCGAGACTTGCTCCGCGACGCGTTCGTACGCCGCCTTGACGCGCTCGAGATCGGCGGGCGTCACCTCGGCGAGGTTGCGGTAGATCTGCTTGTCGAGCATCAGCTCTTCGCGGCCCTGCGGCCAGATGCGCCATGAATCGTTGTCGATCACGTCGGCGATGACGAGATTCCCCCGCCCCTCGCCGCTCGCAATCCGCCCGAACTCGATCTTGAGATCGACGAGCAGCGTCTCGCGCCGCCGCCACGCGTGCGCGAGGATCTCGAAGACGATGCGCGCGATCTCGCTCATCGCCCCGATCTCCGCCGGAGAGGCGATCTGCCGCTGCACGATCTCCTCGGGCTCGATCAGCGGATCGTGATTCGCGTCGTCCTTCAGGAAGAACTCGACCATCCGCGGGACGATGATCGAGCCGCGCGCGATGCCGGGCTTGCGCCGCACGAGCGAGCCGGCGGCGACGCCGCGGACGACGACCTCGAGCGGGATCATCGTGCAGCGGCGCACGAGCGTCTCGTTCTCGTCGTCGTCTTCGCCCCCGCTGAGGTAATGCGTCGGGAGCCCGCACAGGTTCAGCAGGCGGAAGACGCGCGCCGCCGTCTTCGCGGCGATCCTGCCCTTATCGGGGATCACGTTGCGGCGCGCCCCGTCGCCGGCGGTGATGCCGTCGGTCTGTTGCACGACGAGCACGTCGGGCTGCCCCGCGTGTTCGAACAGGATCTTCGTCTTGCCGCGCGCGACTTCGTGGCCTTTGTTCACTCGGGGACTCCTGCGATCTGCTGCGGTTGGGGGAACGGGTGCAGCTCCGCGATCCGCGCGACGATCGAGAGCGCGCGCAGCGGTGCGTCCCCGACGTACTGCGACGGATCGAGCAAGAGCCTGATCTCCGCCGGATCGACGAACTGCGTGAGCCGGGTGTCGTCGGCGAGGATCGTCGCGAGCGGGTTGTCGCCGCCGCGGGCGAGCACGTCGTGCGCGTGCATCGCGGCGTCGCGAATCGTCTCGTGCAACTCCTGGCGATCCCCGCCGGCCTTCACCGCCTCCATCATCACGGTCTCGCTGCCCGCAAAGGGGCCGTACATGCGCAGGTTCTGCGCGATGCGGCGCTCGTCGAGGCGCAAGCCTTCGACGACCTTTCGCGCGAGCGTGACGAGCTCGTCGGCGCAGAGGATCGCCTCGGGGAGGATCGTGCGGCGATTCGCGCTATCGTCGAGCGTCCGTTCGAGGAAGTTCGTCGCGGCGTTCTGCCATGCGGCGTCGGCGTAGCCGGGGAGCAGCCGCGCGAGCGAACCAATCCGCTCGCTCATGATCGGATTCCGTTTGAACGGCATCGCGGAACTGCCGACTTGCTTCTTCCCAAACGGTTCGAACATCTCGCCGAAACCGGGCGCCGAGAGGACGCGCACGTCGGCTGCGAACTTCGAGAGCGAGGCTCCGAGCCCGGCGAGCGCGGAGAGCAACAGATAATCGAGCTTGCGCGGGTAGGTCTGCGTGCTGACGTCGCGCGCGCTCAGTCCGAACGCGTCCAGCACTTCTTCTTCCTGCACCTGCGGCGTGCGGCCGGTGCCGTGCAGCAAGTGCGCGTACGAAGCCGAGGTGCCGACGGCGCCGCGAATCCCCTTCGTCGTGAGCGCGGCGTAAGCGGCACGCAGTTGCGCCTCGTCGATCAGCAGATCCTGCGCGTAGACCGCGAGGCGATAGCCGACCGTCGTCGGTTCGGCGGGCTGCAGGTGCGTGTGCGCCATGCAGACGCGGTCCGCGTTCTCGCCGATGCGCGAGGCGAACGCCCGGAGCAGCGCGTGCAGGTTCTCGCCTACGGCGGCGAGCCCGCGGCGCAAGCGATACGTCTCGACCGTATCCTCGATGTCCATCGAGGTCGCGCCGAGGTGCAGCTTGCCGCCGCCGACCTTCGCCTGGGATGCGAAAACCCGAATCTCCGCCATGAGATCGTGCCCGATCTCGCGCTCGATCGCCAGCGCCGCGTCGATGTCGACGTCGTCGACGTGCGCGCGCAGATCGTCCAGCTCGGCCCGCGTGACGAGCCCGCTACGAAACTGGGAGGCTGCCAGCGCCACCCAAACTCGGCGCCAAAGACGGCGACGCTCGTGCTCGGAGAACAGCCGGCGCAACTCTTCGCGCCCATATCTCCACGAGAACGGCGAGGCATAGGATTGGTGAGACATCGTGACGAGGCTCCGTTCGCGGTGCATTTGAGAACGCCCCGCACCCCCGCCAGCAGAGCGGAAGGACCGAGGCCTCGTTGCCTCTACTCCTCGGCCGATCCTCCCGCGGCGCGCTTTGGGAGCGCGAGCGCCGTGATCGACTCGACGACCTGGCGCGGATCCTCCGCGCGCCCCGTCACGATCGCTTCGAAGCCGCGGACGGCGCGCTCGAAACCGGCCCGGGCGCGTTTCGCACCCAGGCGCCGGGCGATCGGACGCAACGTACGCTCGCGCCAGCGCAGGCGGGCCGGAAGCTCGCCGCCGGGCCGTGCCAGCTCCCAGAGCGCCTGGTATTCGACGGCCAGCGCGGAGAGCAGCGGTATCCCCGCCCCGCGATCGCTCGCGAACAGCTCGTATGCGATCGCGAGCGCGTCCGAGGCGCGCCCTTCGACGAGCGCGCTCGCGAACTGATACGCTTTCGCATCGGTCGTGACGAGGCTCTCGCGGAGCAGATCGTCGAGCGTGATCCGCTTCCCGCCGATCGCGAGCTTCTCGAGGTCGGTCCGCACCGCCGCAAGGTCCGCGTCGCCGCGCGCGAGCGTTGCGACGACCGCGGGCTCCGCGCTCGCGCCGAGCGCGGCGAGCACTTCGCGGACGAAGGCGGCGCGCACGTCCTCGTTCGCGCTCGTATCGATGCGCAGGGCGGCGCGCCCCGCGAGCTGCCCGAACGTCTCGGGCTTCGTCTTTTTCGTGGGCGGCTGCAGATCTTCGATCGCGAGCACGTTTCCCTCCGGGACGCGTTGCGCGATCTCCCAGAGCGTGCGCCGCTCGGCGACGCGCAGATCGTGCGCGCCGCGCACGATGACGACTCGCGTGCTCGCGAGGAACGGAAACGACGAGATGGCGGCTTCGATGCGCCCGAGCGCTTCCGGTCCATTCGCGTCGATGCGTTCGAGATTGAGCGCGCGTTCGTCGGGTGCGAGCAGGCGTTCCTCGAGGACGGCGAGCGCTCGATCGGCCAAGAGACGCTCCGTCCCCTCGACGATGACGAGCTTCGGGATCGCCGGCTGCGCCGCGACGAAATCGTAATACTTCAGCGGACGCCCTCGAGCCCGGCGCCGAACGCCGTGCGCGTTTCGAGTTCCGGCAGCGAGACTTCGTAGGGCGCGCGCGCGACGCCGTACTCCGTGATGATCCCGGCGATCAGGCGCCCCGGCGTAACGTCGAAGGCGGGGTTGTACGCATCGGACCCCGGCGGCGCCGTCGGCGTTCCCCCGAACGCGCGGACTTCGTCCGCGGCGCGCTCTTCGATCACGATCCCCTCGCCGCCGCTCAAGGAGAAGTCGATCGTCGAACGCGGCGCCGCGACGTAGAACGGGATCCCGTGGAACGCGGCGGCGATGGCGACGCCGTACGTGCCGATCTTGTTCGCCGTATCGCCGTTCCGCGCGATACGGTCGGCGCCGACGATCGCGCAGACGATGTTCTTGCGCTGCATCGCGATGGCGGCCGCCCCGTCGACGAGCAGCGTCGCGGGAATCCCCGCCTCGGCCAGCTCGACCATCGTCAGGCGCGAGCCCTGCAGCAGCGGACGCGTCTCGTCCGCGTAGACGTGCAGGCGCTTTCCCGCGCGATGCGCCGCGATGATGACGCCGAGCGCCGTCCCGCCGCCCGCGGTCGCGAGCGGCCCCGTGTTGCAGTGCGTGAGGATGCCGCCGGATTGCGGGATCACGGCAGCGCCGTGCTCGCCGATCGCCCGGTCGACGGCCCGCTGCTCCTCGTGAATCGCGAGCGCTTCCTCCTTATGACGGCCTGCCGGCGCGGCGAGGACGCGGTCGACGGCCCAGGCCAGGTTCACCGCCGTCGGACGCGCTTCGCGGATGCGCAGCGCCGCCGCGCGGAACGCCTCCTGATCGGGATAGAGGTCGCGCGCGAGCGCCACCCCGTACGCGCCGAAGACGCCGATGCACGGCGCGCCGCGGACCGCGAGCGTGCGGATCGCCTCGACGACCTCGTCGACGCTCGCGGCCCGCGCGACGACGCGCTCGAGCGGGAGGCGCCGCTGGTCGACGTACAGGATCGCATCGCCGTCGTACGCGACGGCCTCGAAATCATGCCCGGATGGCTGCATGCCGGGCGCTTCGCGGCCGGAAATGGGCAACCCGCTCCGGCGGTGAACCGGATTCCGTCCGCCTCCCCGGGAGATTATCATGCAGGCCGCTACAACCGACCTCCACGCGCTGCACCGCCGCCACGTCTTCACGCCGTGGTCCGTGCAAGGGAAGCTCGACCCGCCCGCGATCGAACGCGGGGAAGGCGTCTTCCTCTACGACGATGCCGGGAAACGGTATCTCGATCTCTCGTCGGGGCTGGTCTGCGTCAACCTCGGGCACGGCAACCGCACGGTTGCCGACGCGATCGCGGAGCAAGCGCGCCGCCTGTGCTTCGCGGCGCCGAGCTTCTTCAACAACGCGCGGGCCGAGCTCGCGGCCGCGCTTTCGGAGCTCTCGCCCTGGAGCGAGGGCTGCCGCGCGTTCTTCACGACCGGGGGCGCCGAGGCGAACGAGGACGCGATCAAGGTCGCGCGGACGCTGACGGGGCGCCCGAAGATCCTGACCGCGTACCGCTCCTTCCACGGTTCCGGCGCCGGCGCGAGCACGCTGACCGGCGAGAACCGGCGCTGGTATGCGGAGCCCGGAATCCCGAACGTCGTGCACTTCATCGGGCCGAACCCCTACCGCAGCCCGTTCCACGCCCAGGACCCGGCCGAGGAGGCGCGTCGCGCGCTCGAGCACCTCGAATTCATCCTGAACTACGAGAACCCGCAGAAGGTCGCCGCGATCCTGATCGAAACGGTCGTCGGCTCGAACGGCGTCATCGTCGCGCCGCCGGGTTACCTCGCGGGCGTTCGCGCGCTCTGCGATACACACGGGATCCTGCTGATCATGGACGAGGTCATGACCGGCTTCGGGCGCATCGGCGCGCCGTTCGGCTGCCTGCGCTTCGACGTCGTGCCGGATATGATCACGTTCGCGAAGGGCGTGACCTCGGCGTACGTTCCGCTCGGCGGCCTGCTGCTGCGCGAATCGCTCGCCTCGCGGTACGATACCGAAGTCTTCGGCGGCGGCCACACGTATTCGGGGCATCCGCTCGCCGTTGCGGCGGGCCGCGCGGCGCTCCGCGCCTACGCGGACGGCGCTCTGTTCGAGCGAGCGCGCGAAATCGAAACCTGGCTGCGCGCGGGTTTGGAAGAGATCGCGGCGCGCTCGAGCACGCTCGGCGACGTGCGCGGCATCGGCGCGTTCTTCGCGCTGGAGTTCGTCCGCGACAAGAAGACGCGCGAACCGCTCGTCCCTTGGCAGGGCGCCGGGATGGGCCCGCTCGCCGCGTTCTACGCGAACCTGCTGCGGCGCGGCGTCTACGCCTTCGGCCGCTACAACGTGACCGTGATCTCGCCGCCGCTGACGATCGAGCGCGAGGAACTCGCGCTCGCGTTCGAAGCGCTCTCGGAGTCCGTCGCAGAACTCGAACGGGGCCTCTAGCGCCGCGGCCCCGGCTCCGTCCTCAGCCCTTCAGTTCCTCGGCGTCGCGCGCGGCGTCCGGGGGTTCCCCGCCCGGCAGCCCGGCCTGCCGGAGGAGCCTCCGAAGTTCTCGGATTCCCGCTTCCCGGCCGGCCGGTACGCGGACGGTCGAAAGCCCTTCGATGCCCGCGACGAACGAGTCCGGGGAGCCCGGCGCCGGCGCGTAGAGCGCATTCGTCACGTCCGCAAACGCGAGCCTAGCGTCCGTCACGTCCGCGCCGAGCAGGTTCGCATCGCTCAAGTCCGCCACGCGCAGATCCGTCTCGCGCAGATTCGCGTCGTGCAAATCGGCGGCGCTCAGGTTCGCGCCGAGCAAGTTTGCGCGCCGCAGATTCGCACCGCCGAAGATCGCTCCACGCAGGTCGGCGTCGCGCAGGTCCGCGTCGCAGAGCACCGCCTCCCCGAAATCCGCGTTGCTGCAGAGCGACTCGCGGAGGTCCGCACCGCTCAGGTTCGCACCGCGCAGATCGGCTTCGAGCAAGATCGCACCGCGCAGATCTGCGCCGGTAAGGTCCGCGCCGAGCAGGTCGGCACGCTGCAGGTTCGCGGAGCGGAGATCGGCGCCGCGCAGAAACGCGCCGCTCAAATCCGCATCGCCGAGGTTCGCCTGCCCCGCTCCGCTCCGATGCACGAGCCAAGCGCTATTCCGCTCGACGATCTCCTGGAGCTCGCGAGCCGCAGGCTTCCACTTCAGGCTCATGTCGACCCAAGCAAAACGATGCAATGCCCTACCAGGTAGAGTATTCATCGAGCGCTGCCCCCTCCGCTCGCCACGGCAAGCTCCCGCAAACGGCGTTTAGCGACGTCTACGGGGATTATATCCCCGCGCCGGGACCGATGCTACGAGAAAAGGCGGCCCCGACACGGCGCATTCCTCGAAGAAGTGGGCACTTAAGAGTGCGTCGGCTCCGGAGAGGCTGGCCGGACCCCAGCCTCACGGAGCCGGCCACCGCTAGACGAGCAGCCATTCCGACACGGCTTCAAGGCGCAGGAGGCCAATCGCGGAACTTTCGTGTGCATTTTAGTACACGACGCAGCACCATTGCCTGCCTAGTCGCGGCGGCGTCTTCGAAGAACTCTGCGTTGGTGAGAGCTCGTGTGGCGCCTGCTGGGAATCAGAGCGGCGAGCATCGACCGCCTGCTGCGCCAACGGCGCAGCCCATGTCACCGAGAAACGCCGACGCAGTTGCGGAATCGGCGTCGCCATCCGTCGCACCGTCCCGATCCGCACCTTCAGCTACTGCCGGCAAGGGTAGGCGTCGCTGCCACCCCAACCCCGGATCGGGCCCCCTAGTTCGGCTCTGCTGGCGCTAACACTTAGTGTAAAGCGAATACGAAATACCGGCAGGGCGTCTTCGCTAGCGTCGGCCTACTCATACGAGTAGTGCACGGCGCAGTTTCCCTGCAAGCGGGAACTGAGCAAATAGGTTGCATCTGGGGCGGCGATTCTTGGAACTTCGTCACTTCAGGCGATCTGGTCTTGGGTTACACGACCACGCCCTTATTGTGTTCTGCACTGGAGGACTCATGGGACTGCGGGCTTATTGTCGCCTCGCCGGTTTTTCGCTTCTATTTGGCCTCGCATCGCTCTTCGCCGGCTGCGGCGGCGGTGGCGGATCGGCAACGAGCATCATACCCCAGACACCCCCATCCGGTGCAGCGCCGACAGCCCCCCCGACAACGAGTTCAGTGACGGTCGCACCAATCCCGGGTTCAACGCCGGCGAATGTCCTCAACGTCTCGCCGATCACCGAGCAGACCCCCAATCCTACATCTTCGACGGCACAGTTCACGTATTCCACAACCGCGTCGAGTGTTGTGGGAACGATTGACACCGGACGGGCCTTCGGTTGGACGGCTGTTGCACCGGGCTGGTTCTCGCTTCCAGGCGCACAGATTGGACCGCTCTCTACCGCAGTGCAGATGGTCTTCATGACGCCGGGTGTATTCACGGGCGACGTGACTCAGCAGCGGACGGAACTGTCAATCCTCGCGACGCTTCCGGAAGTCTCACTTCTTGCCTCTGCTCTTAGCAGCAACGCCGGCTTAAACGATCCCTTGAGCTCGCCGGCAGTAAAGAGCGCCTACCAACAAGCGGTGGCAGCTGCTCTTTCAAGCACGTCCACGGTCACTGCTACGCGTCGTCTTTCGAACAGGCTCTCGCCGGCGCTTCTCGGAACTAGCCAGTCAGTAGTTAGGCGTGGGCCGCTGAGCATTTCAGTCGCCGCGACGCAGCTGGACGCTACAAGCGCGACGTTCGCAATTACGAATAATGACTCCAATGGCATCGTTCTGACCGCAGAGTGGCAGTCCAGCCAGTACGAAGCCGCGCAGGGCCTATATTGGATAGGGGCGCTTTACAAGGTGAACGCTCAGGCGTACAGCAACCAGGCTTCGCTCGTTAATGCGTTCAACACGAACCCGTGGCTCATCCCAACCTTGTCGCAGAGCGCTCCGATCGGATACTTGGTGCTACCGCCAGCTGCAAGCTTCTGGGACTACGCGGACGTGCAGGGCCAACTCGCACAGGCGTTAACCGACGCAGTCTCGCCTGGCGACACTGAGACCGCGCCCGCATTCGTAGTGTCCTCCACAACAGACGCTGTATACGTTGCGCACCTATACACGTGTGGCGTCGGCACACTGCACCCATCGAATGCACTTAACGATGCTACTCTCATTGCCAACTGGCCAGGCGCCGCTGGTCTCTGGGGCAAATCCTGCGCCCTGAACGGGATATCCGTCGGCCTAAACGTCCTGGACGGGATCGTAGGAGGGGGCGATTTCACGGATCTTCTTCCCGTTTCCCAAATCACGAGCATTGCGAGTACGATGTTCAACGGGGTCTCCCAATACAACATGTCGCAGAGTGCAAGCGGCCTAGAAACGTCGTTTGCATCCCAAGCGGGCATCGTGATTTCTAGCGGGCTGAACGTGATGATCAACAACGCCAAGACGAAGGGCGCATCGTATCTGTTTAGCTTCCTTGGAAAGGTCGCCGATCTCGGCGCTGATGTTGCAGCCGCCGGCAACCTAGGGAACACCCTTGGAACGAGCATCGTCACGGAGCCGTGGCAAGGCAGCTATCTGGTCGTCGGGAATCCGTGGCCGGTTACAACTCCGCCAAACTCGTTGAGCTTTACGCTCCTGCCGCCCACTTCGCTCTCGACATCCGTAGTCGGCTACCAGCCCACGCTCAACGCGTCCGGATCCGGGTTCAACAACGTGAATGCCATCACGTGGAAGCAAGTCATGAACGGCACCGTCCTCTCCAACAAGACGTGGACTAAGGGAGACGCGGATTGGAACTCACGAGTCACAATCACCAACGACAGCTCCATAGCGCTCACGCCGCAGCTGACTGCGACCGGCGACCCAGCTGGCCTCAGCACCTGGACCGTCACGCTGACGAATACCAGCAACGCCCAACAATCGCAGACCTTCACGCTGAACTACACGCCGGCGGCGCCGCCGCCAACCTCGTTGACCTTTACCTCCTTGTCCCCGCCCTCACCGCTCACAACGTCGGTCGTCGGCTACCAGCCTTCGATGATTGCCTCCGGATCAGGGTTCAACAACGTGAATGCCATCACGTGGAAGCAAGTCATGAACGGCACCGTCCTCCTCAACAAGACGTGGACTAAGGGAGACGCGGATTGGAACGCAAAAGTCACAGTCACCAACGACAGCTCCATGACGCTCGCGCCGCAGCTGACTGCGAACGGTGACCCGGCTGGCATCAGTACTTGGAGCGTCACGCTGACGAATACCAGCAACGCCCAACAATCGCAGACCTTCACGCTGAACTACACGCCGGCGTCGCCGCCGCCAACCTCGTTGAGCTTTACCTCCTTGTCCCCGCCCTCACCGCTCACAACGTCGGTCGTCGGCTACCAGCCTTCGATGATTGCCTCCGGATCAGGGTTCAACAACGTGAATGCCATCACGTGGAAGCAAGTCATGAACGGCACCGTCCTCCTCAACAAGACGTGGACTAAGGGAGACGCCGATTGGAACGCAAAAGTCACAGTCACCAACGACAGCTCCATGACGCTCGCGCCGCAACTGACTGCGAACGGTGACCCGGCCGGCCTCAGTACTTGGACCGTCACGCTGACGAATACCAGCAACGCCCAACAATCGCAGACCTTCACGCTGAACTACACGCCGGCGTCGCCGCCGCCGACCTCGTTGAGCTTTACCTCCTTGTCCCCGCCCTCACCGCTCACAACGTCGGTCGTCGGCTACCAGCCTTCGATGATTGCCTCCGGATCAGGGTTCAACAACGTGAATGCCATCACGTGGAAGCAAGTCATGAACGGCACCGTCCTCCTCAACAAGACGTGGACTAAGGGAGACGCGGATTGGAACGCAAAAGTCACAGTCACCAACGACAGCTCTATGACGCTCGCGCCGCAACTGACTGCGAACGGTGACCCGCCTGGCCTCAGCACTTGGACCGTCACGCTGACGAATACCAGCAACGCGCAACAATCGCAGACCTTCACGCTGAACTACACGCCGCCGGCCTCGTTGAGCTTTACCTCCCTGTCCCCGCCCTCACCGCTCACGACGTCGGTCGTCGGCTACCAGCCTTCGATGGTTGCCTCCGGATCAGGGTTCAACAACGTGAATGCCATCACGTGGAAGCAAGTCATGAACGGCACCGTCCTCCTCAACAAGACGTGGACTAAGGGAGACGCCGATTGGAACGCAAAAGTCACAGTCACCAACGACAGCTCCATGACGCTCGCGCCGCAACTGACTGCGAACGGTGACCCGGCCGGCCTCAGCACTTGGACCGTCACGCTGACGAATACCAGCAACGCGCAACAATCGCAGACCTTCACGCTGAACTACACGCCGGCGACGCCGCCGCCGACCTCGTTGAGCTTTACCTCCTTGTCACCGCCCTCACCGCTCACGACATCCGTAGTCGGCTACCAGCCCTCGATGATCGCCTCCGGATCCGGGTTCAACAACGTAACTCAGATCCGATTAGATCAAGTCGGTCCCGGGTCGGCGACTTTCAGTACGACTTGGTACAAGAACGACAGCAACTGGAACAGCAAAGTCACAATCACGAACGACAGTTCCATGACGCTCAGACCAATCCTGACGGCATCAACAGATGCCGGAGGTTACAGCGCCTGGACAATCACACTAACTGATACAACAAACGCGCAGAAGTCGCAGTCGTTCGCACTGGATTACATTCACTAGCACCGCAGCTACTAGTCTCGGTCGAGGAACTATCTGGCTCCGGAGGAGTGAGGAAAGATCCGAGCTTCTCCGGGGTCGGTCACTCGCAGAATCGATTGCCAGCTACACCAACAATAATACCGTCAAGGCGGCGATTGCGGCGTCGTAGCCTTTGTCGCCGCGGGCCGGGTCGGCGCGTTCCTCCGCCTGCGCGTACGTGTCGGTCGTCAGCACGCCGAAGCCGATCGGCGCGCCGAGCGCGAGTTGCACTTCCATGATCCCCCGCGAACACTCTCCCGCGACGTAGTCGAAGTGCGGCGTTTCGCCGCGCACGACGACGCCGAGCGCGACGACCGCGTCGAAGCCGCTCTCGATCAAACGTTGCGCGGCAAGCGGAAGCTCGTAGCAGCCCGGGACGTGGTAGATCGGGCGATCCTCAGGCGCGACGCCGCAGGCTTCGAGCGCGCGCGTCGCGCCGTCCTCGAGCCAATCGGCGAGCGTTCCGTAGAAACGGGCAGAGACGATCGCGACGCGCTTGCCCGCCGCCTGCGGCAGCGGCAGACCGCCGCGCTCCGAAGGCTTCACTTCACGGCCTCCTCGCGCGTGGCGGACGGCGCGATCAGATGCCCCATCTTCCGCCGCTTCGTCTCCATGTACCGCTTGTTGTATGGGGTCGGCTCCGTCGAAAGCGGGACGCGCTCGACGATCCGCAAGCCGAAGCCTTCGAGCCCGGCGATCTTTTTCGGGTTGTTCGTCATCAAGCGCATCTCGCGCACGCCGAGATCGACGAGCATCTGCGAGCCGAGTCCGTAGTCGCGCTTGTCGGCCGGAAGGCCGAGCGCGATGTTCGCCTCGACCGTATCGGCGCCGCGATCCTGCAAGGCGTACGCGCGCAGCTTGTTCGCAAGGCCGATGCCGCGGCCTTCCTGATGCAGGTACAGCAGCACGCCGCGTCCTTCGCGCGCGATCAGCTTGAGCGCGGCGTCGCGCTGCGCCCCGCAATCGCACCGCAGGGAGTGCAGCGAATCTCCGGTCAGGCACGACGAGTGCACGCGCACGAGCACGCCTCTTCCGTCGCCGATATCGCCCATGACCATCGCGACGTGCGTCCCCTCGCCGACCGTCGTCTCGTACGCGATCCCGCGGAACTTGCCGAACTCCGTCGGCAAGTCGAAATCCGCGATGCGCTCGATCAGCTTCTCCGTCCGCATCCGGTACGCGATGAGATCCTTGACGGTGATCAGGCGCAGATCGTGCTTCTTCGCGAACTCGCGCAGTCGCGGCAAGCGCATCATCGTCCCGTCGTCGTCCATGATCTCGACGACGACGCTCGCCGGATACAAGCCCGCGAGCCGCGCGAGGTCGACGCCGGCCTCCGTCTGCCCCGCACGCACGAGGACGCCGCCCTCGCGCGCGCGCAGCGGGAACGTGTGCCCCGGGCGTAGGAAATCGGAGGGCTTCGAGGCCGGATCGAGCAGCATCTGAATCGTCGCAGCGCGATCGTGCGCCGAGATCCCCGTCGTCGTGCGGCCGCGTCCTTCGACCGAGACCGTGAACGCCGTGCTCAGCGGCGCCGTGTTCTCTTGCACCATGGCGGGGATCTGCAATTCGTCGAGCCGCTTGCCGATCAGCGGGACGCAGATCAAGCCGCCCGCCTCCTTGCGCATGAAGTTGATCGCTTCGGGCGTGACCATCTGGGCCGCCATCACGAGATCGCCCTCGTTCTCGCGATCCTCGTCGTCGAGGACGACGACCATCTTCCCGGCGCGCGTGTCGGCGATCGCATCCTCGATGTCGTCGAAGATCTGTTCGTCCGCGGGCGCCTCGCCGAGCGCGCCGGCGAGCTCCGGGAGCGCCTTCGCGAGCGCCTGCACCGTCTTGAACGAGGGCGAGCGCCGGCCGGCGCGCAGATACGAGATCGCACTCTCGGTCAGCCCGGATTTCGCGGCGAGGTCGGCGGCGGAGATACTCCGGCGATCCATCGCGAGCTGAAGGATTTCGGCAAAAGCGGTCACGGCAGAAAAACGCACTCCGTCTTCACAACTGTCAACTGACTTCACCTAAGTTGACAGTTGCGAATGATTTGCCTGCTCGCTCGGCGTCCCGCTCGCTCCGAAATGCGCCAGCGTGAAGTCGCGGAAGCGGCGGGCCGCCGCCCCGTAAAAGCCGCCCTCGCGCCAGGCGAGGCCGAGGGCGCGCTCGCAATGGGGCGCGCCGACGCGCACCAGCGGCGGATCGGCCAGCCCGGGGCTGGCCGGCGCCGGAAGCAGCGCCACCCCGAGCCCTGCGCTGACAAGGCCCCGGACCGTCGCGACCTCCTCCCCTTCGAACGCGATCTTCGGGACGAAGCCGGCCCGGCGGCAAAGGTCGTCGGTGAGCTGACGGATCGAATACGTCGGGCGAAAACTGATGAACGGATCGCCGGCGACCTCCTCGAGGCGCGCCTCCCCACGGCCGGCGAGGCGGTGCCCGACCGGGACGACGAGGAAAAGCTCCTCGCGGAACAATTCCGTCCAGACGATTCCCTCGGCGCTGGCAGGCGCCGGGGCGAAGCACAGGTCGACGTCCCCCCCGGTGAGCTGCCCGTAGATCGCGTCGGAGGCGTTCTGCATCAAGCTGAACGTGACGGCCGGGAATGAGGCCCGGAAAGCGCCGATCAGCTCGGGGACGACGTGGACGCCGAGCGTGTGCAGGAAACCGAGCGAGACGACGCCCCCTTCGAGCCCGGCCAGGCCGGAAAGTTCGCGCCGGCCCAGCTCGATTTCGTCCAGCGCACGCTCGACGTGCGCCAGGAACGCACGTCCGAAGCGGTTCAGGCCGATCGTTCGCCCCGGCCGGTCGAATAGTGCGACGCCCAGTTCCTGCTCGAGCCGCGCGATGGCGCGGCTGAGGGAAGGTTGGCTGACGCCGAGCGATGCCGCCGCGCGCGTGACGTGCTCCGCTCGCGCGGCCGCCCGGAAATACTCGAGTTGCTGCCATTCCATCTCGATCGCCCCCGGCTGCTCATGCTCATTTGCTATGGCTACAAACATGATACGGCATTGAAAGGCATGAATCCGGAGTCTTCCCCGAGCGCGGCGAGAACTCGCGCCGTTTAGGCCGCACGCTTGCAGACGGTCTTGACGTCGAAGACCTTCCCGGCCTTCGTCTTGGCGCGGTATTCCGTCGTCAGCGTTCTTGCCAGCACGGTCACCGTCGCATCGCCGAAGGACTCGATGTCGCCGGTTCCTTGCAACCCGAGGTCATGCCAGACCCAGGTATTGCCGGTGGGGCCGGGCGAGGTTTTCACCTGATAGTTTCCGTTGCTGTCGACATAGATGTCGACCCAGTGTTTCCTCCCCGAATCGTACGTGATGAACTCCGTCGAGGACGAGTTGTGCGGAAACCACGGGACCGGATACGTCGTCCCCGAGTTGAACAGCCACCGGCCTTCGGGATCGAACGCGTACACCGCCATGCCCGTGATCGCCGTCGCGCGCCGCGAGCTCTTCATCGAGCACGACCACCCGCCGACCCAGCCCTGCAAAGCGCTAAGATCGGGCCTCGGCGCATCCGGAATCGGCGTCGGAGCCGAACCGGCGGCAGCCGCCGGCGCGGCGCACGCAACGGCGCACACGAATCCGGCAAGAGCAAGCAGCCTTCTCAAGAGCATCTCCTCCACGGTCTAGCGGGCGTCGACGCTTCGGCTCGAGAGCGAAGCCCCCATGCCGCTCGCCGCTCGAAGCAGCCGGCTGCGCAGCCCGCTTGCACGAGCGGAGACAGTTGTTATGCTTATTTGCTATAACAATCGACCTCAAACAGCATTGGACAGTATGAGCCCGCGGGACCTATAGTAAGGTGATCCCATGCACGCCTCACCTTCGATCGTGCGAAACGCCGATCTCCGCGCCGTCGGAGCCCTCTGCATCGCCGCGGTCGCCGTCTTCGCGGACATGTACGTCACGCAGCCGCTCCTGCCGATCTTCTCCCGGGAATACGGCATCTCGCCCGCGGTCGCGGGCGGCACGATCTCGGCGGTGGTCCTGACGATCGCGCTGTTTTCGAGCGCGTACGGTCCGCTCAGCGATGTCCTCGGGCGCAAGCCCGTGATGGTCTGGGGCTGCGCGCTGCTCGGCCTCTCCACGATCGCCTGCGCGTTCGCGCCGTCGTTTCACCTCCTGCTCGTGCTGCGCGCCGTGCAGGGCGTGCTCGTGCCGGCCGTCTCGGCCGTCGCGATCGCGTACCTCGGCGAGATGCGCGGCGGACTCGATACGGGGTCCGTCGTCGGCGCCTACATCGGCGCGACGGTGACGGGCGGCTTGCTCGGCCGCGTCGCGACCGGCGCGATCGTCGACGCCACCTCGTCGTGGCGAGCCGCGTTCATCGTCTTCGGTGCGCTCTCGCTGGTCGCCGCGCTCGCGATGGCGCTGACGTTGCGCGCGCGGCCCCGGCAGCGGGGCGAGCCGATGCCCGCCGCTTTTGCCGGCGCCTACCGCGCGATGTGGCACCATTTCGCGGACGCCCGGCTCGTCGGCGCGTTCATCGTCGGAGCGACGCTGTTCTTCGGGTTCATCGGGCTCTTCACGTATCTCCCGTATCTCCTGACGGAGGCGCCTTTCCGGCTCTCGACCGGGACGGTCGCGTGGTTCTACCTTTCGTATCTCGCCGGGGTCGTGACGGCCCCGCTTGCGGGCCGGCTCTCGGCCCACGTCCCGCGCCGGATGTTGATGGCCGCGGGCTTTTCGATCGCGATCGCCGGGATCGCGCTGACGCTGAGCGCATCGCTCTGGACGATCGTCGCGGGAACCGTCGTGCTCTGCGTCGGCATGTTCACCGCACAGGCGGTCGCGCCGGCGTTCGTCACGACGACGGCATCGTCGGGGAAGGGGGGCGCGATGGCGCTGTACCAAACGTTCTACTACGTCGGCGCCGTCTTCGGATCGACGCTCCCCGGCCTCGCGTGGGAGGCTTGGGGTTGGCCGGGCGTCGTCGGGAGCTGCATCGCGAGCCTCGCGATCGGCCTCGCGGCCGCTTGGGGCCTGTGCACGGGTGCGCGCGACGGAGCGCCGGCCCTACCCGTTCCGAAGAATTCCTTCTAAGACAGCGGCTGGTTAGGCAGCTCGTTTTCAGGGCATCATGATACGCATGAGCCGAGCTTTCATGAAAGAGCGTGAGGACGAGCCCGAGATCCACTTGGGCACGCGAGAAGCCGCGAATTCGCGGCCGATCAGCGCCGCGGGCTTGAAGGAGCTAGAGCGGCGGCGCGATGCGGCCGTCGACCCCGAGGAGCGCGCGCTCCTCGAAGCGAGGATCGGTTCGGCGCTGGTCGTAGGGCCGCCGAAGGATCGCACCGTCGTCGCCTTCGGCGCGACCGTCACGGTAACGGGCGCCTCCAAGAAGGTGCAGCGTTTCACGCTCGTCGGCGAGGACGAAGTCGATATTCCAAGAGGCCAGATCGGCCTCGCGTCGCCGCTCGCGCGCGCGCTCGTCGGCGCCCGCCTGGGCGACGTCGTGATCTGGCCGCGTCCGGCGGGGAATAAGACGTTGACGGTGGCCGCGATCGATTACGCGTGATGCTCCGGCTGCGTTCCGAGGCAGGGCAGTAACGCCGCCCGCAATTCTTCGGGGATGCGCCGCGGCCGGAGGTTGACGCGATCGACGCAGGCAGTCACGAGGTTCGCTTCCGCCAGCACGCACGCATCGGAGATGCGCCGGAAAACGAAGTGCAACCGGATCGACGACGCGCCGACGTGCGCGACCGTCGTTTCGATCGCGACTTCGTCGTCGACGAGCGCCGGGTGCTTGAAATCGAAGTGGAGATGGACGCGCGGTAACTCGAATTCGAAACGGTCGAACATCTCCGCGAACGAGAAGCCGAGTTCGCGATAGAGTTCGGTCTCGCCGTGCTCGAGGAAGTGCACGTACGTGCCGTAATAGATGATCCCCATCTTGTCGACGTTGCCCCAGCGGACGCGGTCGGCGACCCGGAAGACGCGCGGCTCACCGCTCAAAGCGCGTAGCTCTCCGCGGCGGCGCGCGCGTAGCGCGCGATCGGGTCGATCTCGAGATTCACGCGAGCGCCGACGCCCTTCGGGCCGAGCGTCGTGCGCGCGGCCGTCTCCGGGATCAGCGCGATATCGAAGCGCGCGCCGCAGACCGCGGCGACCGTGAGGCTGACGCCGTCGACGGCGACGTAGCCTTTCTCGACGATGAACGGCACGAGCGCCGCCGGCCGTTCGAGCGTCAGCCGGAAGCCCTGGCCTTCGGGCTCCTTCGCCAGGATCGCGGCCGTCGCATCGACGTGCCCGTAGACGAGGTGCCCGCCGAGCCGGTCGCCGAGGCGCAGCGAGAGCTCGAGATTGACGGGATCCCCTTCGCGCAGCGCGCCGAGTGCGGAGCGCTCGAGCGTCTCGGGGACCACGTCGAAGGCGACCGTTCGAGCGTCGAACGCGACGACCGTCAGGCAGACGCCGTTGACCGCGATCGAGTCCTTCGCTTCGACGCCCTCCGCGATCGCCTCGGGCGCGGTGACGACCAAACGCGCGCCGCCGCGCGGGTCGGGGGTAAGGCGCGCCACGGTGCCGCGATGCGCGATCAGGCCGCTGAACATCAGTCGATCCCTTCTAGAGCCGCCGAGAGGCGGAGATCTTCGCCGAGACGTTCGACGCGGTCGAAGCGCCAACCGCGCGCGGCCTCGCGCAGATCGGCGCCCCGCAGGGCCGGGACCGCGCGCTCGCTCGCGAGCAAGACGGGCGCGACGAGCCAATCGATGCGGTCGACAAGGCGTAGCGCCAGAAGTCGCCCGGCGAGCGTGGGCCCGCCTTCGCAGAGTACGCTCGAGATTCCGCGCGCCTTCAAAACGCGCAGCGCCGCCGCGAGATCGAGCCTGAGCGCATCGCCCGCGCCCACGTAAGCGACGTCGGCGTTCGCTTCGAGCGGCGCGAACGCGGCGCGCGCACCGGCGGGCGCGAGTACGATCGTGCGCGCGTACGTGACGCCCGCGCCCTGCGCCGGATCGAGCAGGACGCGCCGGTCCGCGGAGATCGGCGCCTCCTCGCAGACGACGACGCGCACGTAGGGGCGCAGCCGCGTGCGCGGCGGACGGACGGTCAATTGGGGATCGTCGCTGCGCACCGTTCCCGCACCGACCATGACGGCGTCGTAACCCGCGCGCAGTTCGCGCACGTGCTCGCGCGCCGCTTCGCCCGTCAGCCAATGCGACCCGGGCTCCGGCGCGACGTAGCCGTCGAGCGACGCGGCGAGCTTGAGATGGACGTACGGCCGCCCGTGCGCGATCGCGAAGGCGAACGGCTCTATTCCCGCGCGCGCCCAGGCATCGCCGGCGAGTTCGACTTCGATTCCGGCCTCGCGCAAGCGCGCGAAGCCGCCGCCCGCCGTCCGCGGGTTCGGGTCGGCGGCGCCTACGACGACGCGCGCGATCCCCGCGGCGATCAGCGCCTCGCTGCAGGGCGGCGTCGCGCCGTGATGATTGCACGGTTCGAGCGAGACGTACGCGGTCGCACCGCGCGCGTCGCCCGCAACGCGCAGCGCCTCGACTTCGGCATGCGCCTCCCCGCGGCGATGGTGGAAGCCTTCGCCGAGCGTCCGCGCATCGCGCACGATGACGGCACCGACCGCCGGGTTCGGCGCGGTGTTTCCGCGGCCGCGCTCGGCGAGTTCACAGGCGCGGCGCATATAGACGCGGTCGAGCGGCGTGAGGGTTACGGCGTCACCTGCACGCCTTTCCAGAATGCAACGCGCCCCGCGATCTGCCTTGCGGCATCCTTCGGCTCGGGATAGAACCAGGCCGCGTCACGATTCTCTTTCTCTCCGACGACGACGTTGTAGTAGCTCGCGGTCCCCTTCCACGGGCAGACCGTGTGCTTCGCGCTCGGCCGGAAGAACTCGCACGCGATCGCGGTCGCCGGGAAGTAATGGTTCCCTTCGACGACGACCGTATCGTCGCTCTCCGCGAGCACCGCGCCGTTCCAGATCGCTTTGGGCATCGGTTCGAATCTCCTATAGCGTGCGGGCGACGACGAGCGCTCCGCGCGGGCGCGCTCCGGCCGCCTCGAGCGCCGAAGCGCAATCCCGCAAGGTCGAGCCGGTCGTCGCGACGTCGTCGACCAGCACGACCTCGCGACCTGCGAGCGAAGTTGCGTCCCGGCACGCGTACCGCCCGCGCGCCTCGAGCCGGGCGGCGCGGCCGCGCCCCCGCTGCGCGTCCGCACCGGTCCGCCTCAGGACCGTGGCGCAAGCGAGCCCGCAGCACCGCCCGATCTCGCGGGCGAGGAAGACGCCGGGATCGTAGCCGCGCTCGAGGCGCCGGGCGTGCGTCGTCGGGACCGGAACGAGCACGATGTCGGGTTCCAGGGTCGCACCGGCCCGGCCGGCGAGCCTGCGTGCGAGGACGAGCCCGACCGGCCGGCTCCCGCCTTTGAAGGCGAGCACCGCGGACCGGAGCGCGCCGGCGTACGCGCCGAGCGCGAGCCCCGGAAGGCCGCCCGCCTCGAACTCGAGACCGATGCCCTGCGCGGCGAAGCACCCTTCGCAGAGCCACGCGCCCCCGGTTTCACACCCGGCGCAGCGCGGCGGATCGAGGACGTCGAGCAATCGTTCGAACGCTGCGCCGAACATGGCGCAGGTTCCATCGCGACGGAGCGCGCTCGCAACTAGGGTCGTGAATCAGCCGCGCAGCAGCGCGCTCACCTCCACGGTTGGACGAAGCTCGGGTCTACGACCCCGTCGACGATCTTCGCGAACGACTCGAGCGGGCAGTCGAGCGACGGACAACCCGGGACGTAGACCGGGACGAAATCCGGGCGCGTGCCGATGCCCGCCCGCATATCGCTCATGCGCTGCGCCGCGAAGAACAGGCGAACGTACGGCGGCGACCCGGCGGGCGTATGGAGCTCGAACGCGAGCGCACCGCCCGGCGGCGCGTCGTTGAACGGGCCTTGCGGCGCCAGCCACGAGAGCCGCAGCAAGCCTGCAAGCTGGGAGAGCTGCGTGTCGTGCCCGATCAGGAAGACGACACGCGCGCCCGCCGGAACCGCGATATCGGGGGACTTGCTCGACGTCGAACCTTGAAGGAGCGTCTGGAGGATGTGCGTGAGGACGTTCGAGCTGTGAGCTTGCGCCGTGTATGGGTTCTGGCGCACGAGGCGCGACTGCGCGGAGCGCAGCGCGAGAAGGTCCAGCATCGTCCGTGCATCGAGCCTCCCCCAACCGGCATCCGGCAAGCCTTCGACGTACCCGAGGTACATGTCGCCCACGGCGCTCTCGGCGAGGTCGAATCCGCCGCTCAGCTCCGCGAGTCCGCCGTCGCCGGTCGACGCAACCGACGTCTTGATTCCGGCCAGCGGCTTGCACGTTGCGGGCGCGGTACAGCCGAGGACGGCGTTGAGTTCCGCGTACTCGCGCGCGTAGGTCTGCGTCAACGAGTTCGGATCGCCGCCGAGCGAACCGAGAAGCGAGGCTTTCGAACGGGCGACGTCGACCTGGCCCACGGAAGGATCGAACAGCGTATCGGTCTTCGTCGCGGAATGCTCTACGGCGAGCGAGGGGCACTTCGGCGCGAAGCCGTCGAGCAGCGCCCGCCCCGTCGCGAGCGTTCGCTGATCCGTATCGGCCCACACGAAGACCGCATCGCGCGCGGGACACCCGGCGGCCCCCGCGGCGAGGCTGCCATAGCGGCGGCGGTATGCTTCGCCGAAGCCGCGCATGAGCGCCGCGCCGTGCGGAGTGAGGTGTCCCGGCGGAACCTTCCACGCCGGCCACGGCCGGCTCGCGTACGCGTTCAGTTCCCCCGGGTGCGTCGGAGACCGCACGCCGTGCCGCGTCATCACGACCACCATCGCGAGATCGGCGCCGGCGGCGGCATCGGCGCTGGAGGCGGCGCCGGCGCGCTGCGGACCGTTCGCGAGGCAGAACGCGACTAACGCGAACGCGAGGCTCGCCGCGGCGAGCGCGCGTAGGGGAAGCGGCGATTTCATGAGCGTGAGCCCCTCTGGGATCAGGGATGCGCGAAGAGCGGAGTCATCGGAACCACCAGCACGTCGTCGGCGTGGCGCAGGTGGCCGTCGAGGCCGAGCGCGTCCTCGATCGTGCGGAGTAGGCTGTAATGGTCGTACGGGGTCGGATCGGCGAGCCCGCGCGGACCGTGGTTCGTGATCACGATCGTGGGGATGTGGCCTCCGCCCGGGTTGTGGTCGTCGACCGGGACGCAACACGATTGCACGCTGCCCGGGATGCGATCGGCCTTGCCGTCTTCGTCCCAGGTCAGCACGATCGCAGTGTTTCCCGTGCTCCAGATCGGCGACGCCTGGATCTGCGCGACCAGGTCGCGCACGTACGCGTCGCCGCGACGCACGAGCCCTTCGTCGTCCCCCGCGCAATCGGGCGGTGATTTCGGGCCGCCGACGCCGTGCATCTCGTTGCACTGGTTCGGGACGACGAGCGCGAAGGCCGGAACGTCTCCGCTGCGCAGATCGGCGCGCAGCGCGTCGAAGCCGACGAGCTTCTGCGCGAGCTTCGGATCGCCGGGTGTCGTGACGAAATTGGTGAAGCCGGTGTGCTTGGCCGCGTAGAGCCCGGCCGGCAGCGTATCGCTCGCGGGCGAGACGACGGCGAGCGAGCCGGGCGCGGGGAGGTTCTCCAAGTAGGCCCGCCAGCCGAGTCCCTTCGCTTCCAACTGGGTCGCGAGGTTGGGTCCCACGACGAGATGCGGGACGTAACCGGGCGTGTTCGAGCCTTTGCAGAACGCGGCGGCCGAACCTGGGATGCAATACCATGCGTCGTCGTCGGCGATGCCGAACGTGTCCCCGCCGATCAGCGCGACGTAGTTCGGCTCGCTCGGATGGCGCTCCGCGAACATCTGCGTCGCGCTGCCGTACGTCTTCGCGAGGTTCGCGATCGTGGGCGCGTAACCGCGTTCGAAGATGGTCGAGTAGCCTTTGTTTTCCTCGACGATGACGAGGATGTGATCGTAATGAGATACGGCGAGGTCACGATCCGTCTGCATGGCGACTGCTCCCCCGAAGGGGAGCAGTGCCGTGCAGATCGCGAGCGCAGCCGAGAGAAGCTTGCCGCGCTGAACCACGCTTAGAGTTTCTGCTGGAAGGTCAGCGTGACCGTCGCCGGCGCCAGGCCGAAGAGTTCGCTCGGGCTCGGTGTGACCTGGCTGATGGAGTTCGTGATGGGCGCCGTTCCGAGGCCCAGATACCCGTAGTATTGGACCGCGTTGTTGAAGATGTTCGTGCCGCCGAGCGTCAGCAGCGAATCCTTGTTCTTCCCGAACGAGCGGCTCACGAACGCGTTGGAGTGCCAGTACGCGGAACGGTTGAGCGCGTTGTTCGAGCCCACGTAGTAGTTATCGAGCCGGAACTCCCAGGGGCCGGGCGCCACGTCGAGCGAGAGCGACGCCTGATGGAGCGGGATGCCGGAGATCTGGGCGCCGTTGACGACCGTCGGGTTGTTGAGCAGGATGTTGTCGTCGATGCCCGACTTCACGGACGATTCGATGTAGTATCCGTAATCGACGTAGGCGATCTTGGCGAAGCGCTGGCGGCCGGTGAACTCGATGCCGCGGGCCAGTGCGCTCGCGGCGTTGTAGTTCGTGCCGACCGAGAGATACTGCGGCAGCGTCGCGAGCGTGATGTTTTCGCCGGGGCACTGCGATTGCAGACGCTGCAGATACGTCTGCAAGACGTTACCCTGGAAGGAGACGTTGTTGATGCCGTACTCCAGCAGCGGCTGCGAGGCGTTGAAGATCTGCCCCTGAACCGCCGTCACGTAGGCGTTGAGCTGGACGTTGCTGTCTCCGGAGAAGCGGTGGCCGTAGCCGAACTCGAAGTCGTTCGCGCTCTCGGCCTTCAGGTTCGGGTTCCCTGCGGTTGCGACGTCGTTGTAGCCTCCGCAGTTGACGCTGGTCAGAGAGGCCCCCGGATCCAGCGCGACGGCCGGGCCGCCGGCTTTGAGCTGCGGTGCCGGAGCGCCGTCCGAACGGCCGTACGTGAATTGCACGACGTCGTGCGACGTCGGCCTGAACTGGACCGTGGCACGCGGGTCGAAGGTCGTCTGCTCGGTGACAGACGAGTGCTTGATCCATGCGTTTGCGAAGAGCGAGAGTTTGTCGCTGAACTGGTAGACGTCGCGAAGGAAGTAGCTGCCCTCTCCGAAGTACGCGTCCTTCACCTTGGGTTTCGTGTTCTCGGCCTCGCCGTTCTGCCGTTGGTGCCAATCGGTGACGCCGAAGGAGAGGTCGTTCCGGCCGAACGAGAGCGAGTCGGAGAGCAGGTACCCGGCCGTGTTGTAGTAGTTCGCGTACGTCGCGCCGATATACGCGCCGGTCGGGTCGATGCCGCCGGAGAGGCTGCTGTCCTTCCAGAACCAGTAGTTGTTGCGGAAGCCCGACGCCATGAGCGTGTGCTTGCCGAGTTGCGTCGTCAAGGACGCGCTGTAGTCGCGCATGCTCGTCGAACGCTGGCGGCCCGCGCCGCCGCCGTCGGGACCGTACGTCGCCGCGGCGAATTGCTGCGCCGTGTAGCACGCCGTCGTTCCGCCGATCGGATCGGTAACGACCGTGTAGCCTGCGGTGCCCGACGCCGTCGTGCAGTCCGGCGTGCCGCTCTGCACTTGCCCCAAGCGCACGGAGTACGGCAGGTAGTCGTTGTCGCCGTTGCCGGTCGAGTCCGACCACTGCACCGAGGTATACGCCGTCAGCTTCAGGTTCGTGACCGGGCTGAGCGCGTAGGTAAGTTTCGCGAGGCCGATGCTCTGCTGCGTGTTTTGGCTGACGGCGTACGTGTTCACCGCCAGGTTGCAGGCGCTGACGTCGTTCGAGCTGCCCGCGCACGCGCCGTTAGGATTCGCGGAGCCGGGATCGACGTTGTCCGGACGCGCCGATTGGGCGATTTGCCCCGGAAAGAAATTGCCGTACTCGCCGAACCGGCCGCCGGCGAACGCGTACCCCAACTTGCCCAGCATGCCGGTCGCCGTGAGCGCAGTCCCCAGGATGCCCGCGCCCCCGATCTGCTGCTGGAACGAGAGATGCGGTGCGATCGTCGGGTTGATCGTCACGTAGTTCACGGCGCCGCCGATCGTGTCGCTGCCGAAGAGGCCTTGCGCGCCCGATCCGTACGTCACGTCGATCGAGCTCAAGCCGTAGGCGGGCCCGAGCGAGAAGTTGAAGGCGCCGCCCCCGACGCCGAGCGGTCCGACCGGATGCCCGTCGAACAGCGAAGCCGTCTCGCTCGAGCCGAGGCCTCGCAGGTTGATGCTCGCGTCGTCGCCGACGGAGGACGAGGTCGAGAAGTTCGTGCCCGGTAACGTGCCGAGCTGATCCGAGATGCGGATTTGCCCGGTTTGCGTCACGTTCTCGACGTTGATCTTCTGCGAGATGGTCGTCGCCGCGCTCAGCGCGTTCGACGAGCTCGCCGAGACGCGTGCAATGACCGCAGTGCCGCCGCGCGCGGTCGTCGTCGCGAGCGTAAGCGCCGCGTTGAACGTCGTCGTCGAGCCTGAAACAACCGCGATGCCGGACGTTGCCGCCGAGTCGTAGCCGCGCGCCGAAACAGTGATCGTGTAGATGCCCGGCGCGACGCTGCCGAATTGGTAGCGGCCGTTCGCATCGGTCGCCGTCGTGGCGCCCGTCGTATCCTCACTCCCCAAGGCCACCGACGCGCCGGCGACCGGGAGTGCGTTGCGTTGATCGATCACGAGACCCGCGATCGTCGCCGATGCCGCTTGCGCGCGCACCGGAACGGAAGAAATAAAGAAGAGGGCCGCGCACAAAAGGGCGGCACAGGAACGTACCAGCCAAGTATTCATGCCCGTACGATAGGGGCGGCATGTTAAGACAAGTTCATGATCTTATTAAGTTCGTGTGATGCGCCTTCGCGCGTTCCCCGGCCTTGCGCTCGTGGTGTATGATCTTTCGCGTTATGTTGCTTCCCGCATTGCCGCCGCAGGCGGTTCCTGTCTACGGCGCCTTCGATTACGTCACGGTCGACGCACAGCGCCGGCGCGTCTACGCTGCACACGGCGGCAGTAAGACGTTACTCGTCGTCGATGCGGATAGCGGTAAGGTGCTCAAGCAGATCAAAGTCGGGCCGATGGCCGGCGTGGCCTTCGATCCCGCGAACGGGCACGTGTTCACGGGCAACGGTGCCGGCGGCAGCGTCAGCGAAGTCGATCCTGCCGCGGCCACGGTCCTCCGCACGACGGATCTCGGCGCGCCGGTCGACGCCATTGCCTACGACGCGGCGACCGGACGCATCTACGCGGATGAGGACAACGGAACTCGACTGTTCGTCATCGACGCAAAGACGATGAGCCTCGTCAAGACCGTCACGTTGCCCGGCCACAAGCCAGAGTATCTCGCAGTCGACCCGAAGACGCACGACGTCTATCAGAACATCGCCGACGCGGCGGAGTTCGTCGTCGTCGACGCGGCGTCGCTCGCCGTGAAGCGCACGATCAAGACGCCGGAACTCTCCGGGAATCATCCGCTGCAGTACGACGCCGAGTTCGGTCAAATCGTCGTGGCCGGAACGAACGGCGTGATGAGCGCGTACACGCCGGCGGGCGTGAAGCTCGGCTCGCTCGGCGTCCCACGCTTCGATCAATGCAACCTCGATCCCACGCAGCACGTCCTGGCGTGCGCCGGCGACGGCGGCATCTCGCGCTATCAGCTCGCGCGCGATGCCGCGCCCGCGCTGCTCGATCGGACTTCGGTCGACGCGGGCGTCCACACGACGGCGATCGACCCGTCCACTCACGCCGTGTTCGGCGTGTGGGCCACGCGGGACGGCAGCGGCGACTTCGTGCAAAAGTTCACGCCGGCCGCCGCGGCGCCGTCCCCTTCGCGCTAGGCTGACTCGCCGTTCGCGACGATCGCGTCGCGTAGGGCGTGCCCCGGCGGCACGGCGTAATCGATTCCGACGATCGAATCGACGACGTGCGCGTGCGTGCCGATCGTCGCGCGATCCCATACGATCGAACGCTCGACGACGGCACCGTCGCCGATGAAGACGGCGTCGCCGATCACGCTCGGCCCGATCACTCGGACGCCGTTTCCGAGTTGCGCACGCGCGCCGATGCGCACGTCGCCCTCGATCAGGACATCGTCGCCGAGTGCCGCATCGCGCGGGATCCCCTTCGCGCGCGCTCCCGGGAGGCGAACCTTCCCGGAGAGCACGTCGTGCGTCGCGCGCCGGTACTCGCCGGGAGTGCCGATGTCGCACCAATACGCTCCCGGCAATTCGAGCCCGTAGAACGCCGCGCTCTCGCTCTGCAACTGCGGGAAGACCTGCTTGCCGAAATCGTAGAACTCACCGGCCGGAATGCGTTTGAAAATCTCCGGCTCGAACACGTAGATTCCGGTATTCACGAGATGCGACTTCTCGGTCCCCGCCGCCGGCTTCTCCTGGAACTCGACGATGCGGCCCGTATCGTCGACGACGACGACGCCGTAGTGCGAAACGTCTTCGGCCGGGACGAGCGCGATCGTAGCCAGCGCGCCGCGCTTGCGGTGGAAATCGATCAGCGCGTCGAGGCGCAGGTCCGTGAGGTCGTCGCAGCCGACGACGACGAACGTCTCGTCGAAGTATGACTCCATCTGCTTTACGGCGCCCGCGCTGCCGAGTAGCTTCGCCTCGTGCAGGTACTCGAGCTTCACGCCATACGCGGAGCCGTCGCCGAACGTCGACGTGATCGCCTCGGCGAGGTAATGCACGTTGATCGCGACGTCTTCGATCCCGAACGAGCGCAGATATCGCATGACGTGCGCGCTGTTCGGTTCGCCGTCGACGGGGACCAGGGGTTTGGGCACCTGGCGCGTCAGCGGGTAGAGCCGGGTGCTGAGCCCACCGGCCAGGATCATCGCTTTCACCGTGTCGCCTCCGTTGTGTTCCCGGCAAATGCCCGCTCGCGCAATGCGAGGAGCACGAACAGCGGAAGCGCGAGTTGCCTGCGCCAACGCTGCGGTTCCTTGAGCAATCGATAGAGCCACTCGAGGTTGAGACGGCGCCATCGTTCGGGCGCGCGCTCGACATTCCCGGCCAGAACGTCGAACGAACCGCCGACGCCGATCCCGACGCGCGCGCCGGTCGCCCCGAGGTTCGCTCGAATCCATAATTCCTGCCGCGGCGATCCGAGCCCGACCAGCACGACGCTCGCGCCGGTCGCGGCGATCTCGTGCGCGACCGCGGCATCCTGGGCCGGCGGAAAATAGCCGTCCCGGGATCCCGCGATGCGCAGCCCCGGGTGCCGCGCCAGGAGCGCGGCCCCCGCCCGCGCGGCCGTATCGCCTTTAGAGCCGAGCAGATACAGCGAGAGCCCTTCGGCCGCGAGCGCGGCGCACAGCGGGTCGATGAGATCGACGCCCGTCACGCGCTCGGGGATGCGCACGCCGTACATGCGCGCGGCATACAGGACGCCGATCGTGTCGCAGAGCGAGAGCGCGGCGGAGTTGACCGCGGCGCGGAACGCCGCGTCACGCTGCGCCGCGACGATCATCTCCGTCCCGAGCGTCACGACGAGGCTCGCGCCTTCTCCCTTCGCCAGCGCCGCGATGCGCCGCACGGCATCGGCGCCGCCGGTCGCATCGACACGACAGCCGAGGATCCGCACGCGTTCCACTAGCGCGCGGGGCTACCGACCTCGCGAGCGCTCGAGCGATACGGTTCGAGCAACGCGCCGAGGGATTCAGCAAGCGCCGTGGGCATCGCGCCGAGCGGCGAACGGCACGGGCCGACGCTAAAGCCGAATTCGCCCATCGCCCACTTCACCGGGATCGGGCTGGACGTTTCGAAGAGGGCGCGGAAGAGCGGCGTCACCTGCAAGTGCAATTCCGCGGCGCGCGCGACGTCGCCGCGCGCGTGCGCTTCGAGCAGCTCGCGCAGTTCTCGGCCGCAGACGTGCGCCGCGACGCTGATCAGGCCGTTTCCCCCGAGCGCGAGCGTCGGCAAGAACAGGTGGTCGTCGCCCGACCAGAACGAGAAACCAGGGGCTCGCCCCCGCAAGATCGCGGAGAACTGCCCGAAATCCCCGCTCGACTCTTTCACGCCCACGACGTTCGCATGGCGCCGCGCGAGTTCGAGCAGCGTCTCCGGCTTCATGTTCGCGCCCGTTCGCGAGGGGATGTTGTAGATGACGAGCGGGAGTTTCGTCGCCTCCGCGATCGCACCGAAGTGCGCGAGCATGCCGTCCTGCGTCGGCTTGCAATACGCGGGCACGGTCGCCAGGATCCCGTCGGCGCCCGCCGCTTCGGCGCGCTTCGTCAGCGCCACGGAGGCCTTCGTGTTCGGCCCCGTCGCCCCGGCGACGACCGAGGCGGTCGCACCGACGGCGGCCTTCACCGCGCCGAACAGCGCGATCTTCTCCTCGTCGTCGAGCGCCGTCCCCTCACCGGTCGAGCCGGCGACCACGAGCCCTTCGTTTCCCTGTTCGACGAGCCAGCGGGCGATGCGACCCGCTTCCCTGAGATCGAGTTCGCCGTCGCTGCCGAACGGCGTGACCATCGCCGTCAGCAAACGGCCGAGCTGTGGGCGTGCAGGCGTCGTCATGCTCCCCCTTTCGCCGCGGCGGAGTGTGCGGTTTGCGATGCCGATCGACCGAGCCCGAAGGCATCGTGGACAGCCTGCTCCGCCCGCGCCACGTCCTCCTCCGCGACGAGGACCGAGATCGTGATATTGCTGTCCGTGGAGTGGATGATCTCGACTTCCGCCGCCGTCAAGGCCTGCACGACGCGGAACATGACGCCGGAAGTCCCGCGCATCCCCGCGCCGACGATCGAGATCTTCGCGCAGTGCGAACGGACGCGGATCGCGAGATTCAAATCCGAAAGCTCGCGCCGCACGAGATCGACGTTAGGCGAATCGCACACGAAGAAGATCCCGGCGTTGTTCACGTTGATCATGTCGATCGAGATCTCGCGCTCCGCCAGCCGCCCGAACAGCGTCTCCTCGAGCTTTGCACGCGCCGCGAAATCGTCGATATCCCCTTGGATCACCCGGAAGAACACGATGTCGCGCAGCGCCGTGATCCCCGTGACGGGGGACAGCCGGTTCGGCACCGAGCCGTCGTCGATCGTGGTCCCGACGTTGCTGCGCAGCCCCTTGACCGAATACGGCGTCTGCGTCAGGCGGGCGTAATCCGCACCTTTCGCGTGCATGACCTTCGCTCCGTCGTTCGCGAGTTCGACCATCTCGTCGTGGTTGACGCGCGCGATGGGGTGCGCGCCGGCGATCCGGCGCGGGTCCCCCGTCATGACGCCGCTGACGTCCGTGAAGATCTCGACCGACTCCGCCCCCAGCGCATCGCCGAGTGCGATCGCCGAGAGGTCGCTCCCGCCGCGGCCGAGCGTGGTGACGGCGCCCCATTCCGAGACGCCCTGGAACCCCGTGACCACGGGGACGATCCCGCGTTCGAGCGCGAGCACGACGTTCTGCACGTCGACGCGCAGAATCTTCGCATTCCCGAACGACTCGTCGGTGATGATGCCGGCTTGGGCGCCGGTCATCGCTTGCGCCGGCGCGCCGTAAGAGGTCAGCAGTTCCGCAAAGATCGCGCAGGCGATCGATTCCCCGCACGAGAGCAGCAGATCGCGGTTTGCGCTCGAGCGCGCCGGCCCGAGCAGCCCGCCGAGCGTATCGGTCGCGTACGGGTCCGGCGCTCGGCCCAGCGCCGAGCAGACGACGACGGGCGACATGCCGCGGGCGCGCGCCTCGAGCACGCGCGACGCCGCGATCTCGCGCAGTTCCGGCGAGGCCAGCGAACTGCCGCCGAATTTTTGGACGATGGTCTTCATTGTAACGTGCGGGTCCCTACCAACTTACGAGCCATGAGTGCTTCGAGGATCTGAACGGCGTTGAGCGCCGCACCCTTGCGAACCTGATCGCCGACGAGCCACATCTGGAAGTGGCGGCGCGAGGCCCCTTCGGCGCGCACGCGCGCCACGTGCACGAGATCGGTCCCTTCCACTTCGCGCGGCGTGACGATCCCCTCGGCGTGGAACGCTACGCCGGGCGCGTCGTGGAACGCCTGCGAGAGTTCCGCCGCGCTCGCGTTCCGCTCGGTCTCGACGAAGACGGCTTCGCTGTGCGCGAAGCGTACCGGAACGCGCACCGTCGTCGCCGCGACGTGCAGTTCGGGGCGGCCGAGGATCTTGCGCGTCTCCTCGCAGACCTTCAGCTCCTCGCCGCTGTCGCCGTTCGCATCGAACGTGCCGATCTGCGGGATCACGTTGCGCGCGATCGGTGCGACGAAGGCGCGCGGGGAGGGTTCTTCTTCCGCCCGCGCGAGCGCCGCTTCGCCGGCGGCGAGCTCGTCGAGGCCGGCCCGCCCCGCACCGCTGACGGCTTGATACGTCGCGACGCGGACGCTGCGCAGGCCGGCGGTGCGCAACACCGGCGCGAGGCCGACGCAGAGCACGATCGCCGTGCAGTTCGCGACCGGAAAGATGCGGTGCTCGTGACGCATCGCATCCGCGTTGACCTCGGGGACGATCAGCGGGATGCCCTCGCGCATGCGGAACGTCGAACTGTTGTCGATCACGACGGCACCGCTCTCGACGCAGGGGGCGGCGAGATCGGCGCTCGCATCTTCGCTGCTCGCGAACAGGACGGCGTCGAAGCGCCCGGCGGCGAGCGCCTCGGCAGTCGCCGCGCGAATCGGAATCGAGCGGCCGCGGAAATGAAACGGGAGCCCGCGGTCGCGGGAGGCGAAAGCCCCGAGTTCGTCGACCGGGACGGCGCGTTCGTCCAGGATCCGGGCGATCGTTTCGCCGACGACGCCGGTGATCCCGACGATTGCGATTCTCATGCGGTTCCTCCCTCGAGCAATCCGTCGAGACCCACGACGAGTCCGCGCCGGGCGCGAATGCGCCGCACGGCGAGCAGCACGCCCGTCATGAACGAATCGCGCGTGAGCGAATCGTGCCGGATCGTGAGCACCTCGCCCTCGCCCCCGAGCAGCACTTCTTGGTGCGCGACCAGGCCGCGCAGGCGGACGCTGTGGATCGGCACGTCGGCGTGCGAGGAATGCGCGGCGATACGGCGCGCAGTCAGGCGCGCGGTTCCGCTCGGCTTGTCCAACTTACGGTCGTGGTGCAATTCGACGATCTCGACGGTGGGGTAATAGCGCGCGGCTTCTTCGGCGAATCGCATCATCAAGACAGCGCCGAGCGCGAAGTTCGGCACGAGGGCCCCGGCCACCCCGAGACGCTCGCACAGTGCCCCAAGCGCGGTCTCGTCTTCGGGGGTCCACCCCGAGACGCCGATCACGGGCGAAGCGCCGCCCTCCAGCGCCGCGCGAGCGACCTCGAGCGAAGTGGGATAGAGCGTGAAATCGACGACCACCTCGGGCCTGCTCTCGCGCACGAACGCGACGGGATCGTCGTAGAGCCGCCCCACGTCCCCTTCGAGTCCGACGAGCGGCCCCAACGGTTCTCCGGCCCGGCCGCGATCGAACCCGCCGACGAGTTGCAGATCCTCGGTTGCGTTCACGGCGGCGCAGACCGTCCGCCCCATGCGGCCGAGCGCCCCCGCCACCCCGACTCGTATCTTCGACAAACCCTACTCCCAAGCGCGCCCGACGATGCGAGCGCATCCCGGGCAAAGTGAAATTAGACGACCTTCTCGAGGGGCGCGTATTTGAGCATGACCATCTTCGGACCGACGTTCGGGAAGTTGATCGTCAGCAACCCGTCGCCGCCCGCCCCCGCGACGTCCGCCACGAGGCCCTCGCCCCATTTCGGATGCCGGACGCGGTCGCCTACCTGCAGGCCGAGGCTCACGCCGGCGCCCGCCGTCTCGTGGATCGAGACTTCGCGCCACCGCCCGCCCGTCGCGCGGGGCATCGGGGATGCTCCGCCGAGGACTTCGACGCTCGGCATCTCGTCCAAGAAGCGCGATTTCGGATGCGCGAACGTGTTGCCGTAGAGCGTCCGCCGCTGCGCATACGAGAGGAAGAGGCGCTCCATCGCGCGGGTCACGCCGACGTAGGCGAGGCGGCGCTCCTCTTCGAGTTCGCGGCCGTCGGTCAGCGCCCGGTTGTGCGGGAAGACGCCGTCCTCGAGCCCGGTCAGGAAAACGACGGGGAATTCGAGACCCTTCGCCGCGTGCATCGTCATCAACGTGACGAACGAGGCGTCGGCGTCGAGGGCGTCGAGATCGCTGACGAGCGCGATGTTCGCGAGGAAATCCTCGAGCGTCCCGGCGTTCTCGCCTTCTTCGAACTCCTTGGCGACGCCGAGCATCTCTTGCAAATTCTCGAGCCGCGCGCGGGCGTCCGTCGTATCTTCGGACTTCAGTTCGCGGACGTAGCCGGAATCTTCCATCACCGCCAGGAGGAGTTCCGAGACCGTGAGGACTTCGGCCTTCACGCGAAGATCCGCGATCAGCTCGGCAAACCGCTCGAGCTCCTTCTGTTTCTTCGGAACCGAACGATGCAGCAGGTCCTTATCGAAGATCGTCTGCCCGACCGATATCTTCGCGGCGTTCGCCGCGTCGACCAGGCTCGCGATCGTCTGCTGGCCGATGCTCCGGCGCGGCACGTTCACGATGCGCTTGAAGGCGACCGCATCCGACGGATTGACGATGTAGCGCAGATAGGCCATCACGTCTTTGATTTCGGCGCGCGCGTAGAAGCCGACGCCGCCGACGACGCGATAAGGGATGCCGTCCCCGAGGAACGCTTCCTCGAACACGCGCGACTGCGCGTTCGTCCGGTAGAGGACGAGGAAATCGCGGTAGGCCGCGCCGTCGCGGACGAGTTCCTTGACCTTCTCGAGGACGTAGCGCGCCTCGGCCCGCTCCGACTCCGTCGAGAACAGGGTAACCGGCTCGCCGGCGATGCGCTGCGTGAAGAGGCGCTTGGGATGGCGGGTCTCGTTATTGGAGACGAGCTCGTTTGCCGCGGTCAGGATCGCCTGGGTGCTGCGATAGTTCTCTTCCAGCTTGAAGACCTTCGCGCCGGGGAAATCCTTCTCGAAGCGGAGGATGTTCTTGTAGTCGCTGCCGCGCCACGAATAGATCGATTGATCGTCGTCGCCGACGACCGTGAGATTCTTGTGTTCCTCGGCCAAGATCGCGCACAGGCGGTACTGCGCGAAATTCACGTCCTGGTATTCGTCGACCAGGATGTAGCGGAATTTGTTCTGATAGCGCGTGCGGGTCTCGACGTCTTCTTCGAGGAGGCGGATCGTCTGCGAGATCAGGTCGTCGAAATCGAGACCGTTGCTTTCGCGCAGGCGCCGGTCGTACTCGCGGTAGACCGCGGCGACCCGTTCGCCGTTGAAAGACGTGTTGCGCGTCTCGTACTCGTCGGGGCCGAGCAAGGCGTTCTTCGCCTTGCTGATCTCCTCGAGAGCCGCACCGGGCGTGAGTTGGCGCTCGTCGAAATCCAGATCGTGAAGGACGTCGCGGACGATGGACCGCTGGTCGGCGTCGTCCATGATCGCGAAATTCGGCGAGATGCCGATCTTTCGTCCGTCGCGGCGCAAGATGCGCACGCAGATCGCGTGGAACGTGCCGGCCCAGAGGTCCCGGGCGGGAGCCCCGACCATCTCCTCGAGCCGACTCCTCAACTCACCGGCCGCACGATTCGTGAAGGTGACGGCCAGGATGCGGTCCGGAAAGACCTTCTTCTCCAGCAAGTGGGCGATCCGGTGCGTGAGGACGCGGGTCTTCCCGCTGCCGGCGCCGGCGAAGATGAGCACCGGGCCATCGGTCTCAAGAACGGCGTCGCGCTGGACGTCGTTCAAAGCGTCATAATGAACCATCTTCCCTATGTGTTCGCCGCCGAGGCCCTCCGCGCCTCGGGCGCCGCGGCTATGGGCTTTGCGCGTGCCGCGCGGCCCGGCCGGCGAGCGCGAACGCACTCCATAGGTACGCGAGCGTCGACTCGGCGCCCATGTTGTCGTTCGGGCCGAATTCCTCGAGGCCGTCGCAGCATCCGCCGTCCCGAACGAGCGGGATGCCGAGCGTGTTCGCTCCGTGGAACCAATCAAAGGCCGCCCGGGCAACCCGCTCCCAGCGCGGGTTGCGATCCGTCTCCGCTGCGACGAGGGCGAGATCGATCATTCCAGCCGCTTCGAGCGGCTGTTGCGAATAGATCGCGCGCGGGCCGCCGCGCTGATACCATCCGTCGTTACCGATCGGGACGAAGAGACCGTCCCGCATGACCACGCCGGCGAGGAATTCGGCCGACGCGAGCCCGATGCGCAGCAGTTCGCGGTCCCCGAACGCGCCGCCGAGACGGATCATCGCCTCCGGCAAACGCGCGTTGTCGTACGTCATCCGCGGCTCGAACCACTCCCAGCCGCCGGCGCGGTGCCGCTCGAACGCGCCCCGGAGTTCGGCGGAGACGTGGGCGGCGGCCCGGGCGATCGACGTCTCCTGCAGGTACGGATGGGGGCCGCCCTCCGCGCGAGCGATGCCGAGCGCCGCGAACGCGCACGAACGGGGAAAGCGGAACGACGCGACGGCGGGGAGCGCGCGGTCGAGCATCCGGGCGCAGAGCGTCCGCCACCGCGCCTTCGGCGCATGCCGCACGCCGTACCCGAGCGCCCAGATCGCGCGCCCGTTGGAATCGTCGCTGCCGACTTCCTCGATCCACGTGCGCTCGTAGCTCATGAAGTTCCGAAAGCGCCCGTCCGGCCGCTGCGCGTGATGGAGGAACGCGAGATAGGTGCCGGCGAGGCGCAGCGCCGCCTCGGAGTACTCCGGCTCGCTCGCGGCCGCGATCGCGACCATGAACGCCCGCGCCACGTCGTCGACGCAGTACCCTTCGGCGCGGTTGGGCACGCAGTACGTCGCGTGTTGCGAGATGCCCACGTCGTCGCTGAGCGCGATCAAGTGGTCGAGCGCCGGAAGCGCGCGATCGGTTATGGCGAGCACGGTCACGCGGTTCTCTTGGCCAGGCGGATCGGCGCCAACTCGCGGAACAGCTGGAGATGCTGGAGCGAAACGTGGCTCCACGTCATCGAGCGGCCGAACTCATAGGCTCGTTGCGAGATCGTCCGGCGCAACGCCGGGGCGTCCAGCAGGGCGAGGAGTTGCGTCGCGATCGAGTCGCCGTCGCGGAAGGCCGCGAGCAAACCGCGCTGGTCGGCGAGGAGCTCCTTCGCATACACGTACGGCGTCGAGACGATCGCCTTCCCGCAGCCGACGGCATAGGCGAGGGTTCCGCTGACGATCTGAACGGGATTCACGTACGGCGTCAGGTAGATATCGGTCGCCCGCAGGTAACCGATCAACTCGTCGAACCCGAGATAGCGATCGATCAGCCGGACGTGGCGCTCGAGGCCGTAGCTGCAAATCCGCTCCTTGAGGCTCTCCCGGTAGACTTCGCCTTCGCTCCGCCGCACCTCGGGGTGCGTCTCGCCGAGGATCAGATACATCACTTCCGGGTGGCGCGGGACGACGGCCCGCAACGCGTCGATCGCGAACTCGAGTCCCTTTCCGCGGTTGATCAGGCCGAACGTCGAAATCAGCGTGCGCCCGCCGCAACCGAGCCCGCGCTTCGCGACGTCCGTCGGTTCGAACGGAACGTCGGGGACGCCGTGCGGGATGACGCGCAGCTTCCTGCGATCGATCCCATAATCGGAGACCAAGATCTTCTTCCCCGCCTCGGAGAGGACGACTACGGCGTCGGCGCGGGCGCACAGGCGGCGCGCCGTCAAGCGATGGTGTTCGCTCGGATCGGGAAGGACGGTGTGCAAGGAGAGCACGAGCGGAGCGTGGAGCCGGTCGAGCAAGTCGAAGATGCGCTCGCCGTCTTCGCCGCCGAAGAGGCCGTACTCGTGCTGGATATGGACGACGTCGGGAGCGAGCGAGGCGATCGTGTCGGCGGCAAGCGCGTACGTCTCGGGCCGGTCGCGGACGATCCGGGCGACGACTTCGGACGGGTACGAGCGGACGAGGTCCGGCCGCTCGTCGATCGCCACGACCCAGTGCGGCGTGGTCGTCAGCGCTCCGAACGAGGAAACGACGTCCTTCGTGAAGGTCGCAATGCCGCATTCACGAGGGGGATAGGATCCGATAAATACGGCTTTCGGCGCTCGGGCGAGGTATGGCTCGGGCAGGGGGAGCGTAAGCATGGGGCCTCCGATTCGGCTCGATCGTGCGCCCGAGGATGGGCCCAACGAAACCGCGGTGGGAGCCGCGTGCGCCCCTTAGACCGGCGCGGCCGGCCCTGGGATGCGCGCGCCTCGTTTAACCAATGTACCCATTTCTACGACCGCATCATGCCCGATCACGGCGCCTGCCTCGATCGTCGCCCCGGCGCCGACCCGGACGCGGCTCGCCAGGATCGCCCCTTCAATGCTCGCACCCGGCCCCACGACGACGTCGTCCCACAGGATCGACCTCGAGATCCGCGCGCCCGCCGCGACGCGGCTGCCGGCGCCGATCACGGCATCCGGCCCGAGGACCGCGCCGGGTTCGATCGTCGCGCCCGGGTCGACGTGGATCGTTCCGCTCGTCCCTGCGAACTGCCGGACGGAAGGGACGCCCGGCAAGACCAGCCGCCCCGCGAGAACGTCGCTGTGCGCCTGGAGGTAATGCTCCGGCCGGCCGAGATCGATCCAGTAGTCGGCCGTCATGTAACCGTGCAGCGGCGTGCGGACGGCCAGCAGCAGCGGAAACGTCTCGCGTTCGATCGAGACGGGGCGCCCGGCCGGGATCGCATCGAGGATGTCGCGCTCGAGCAAATAGGTTCCGGCGTTGATTGCGTTCGTCGGGGCGGTTTCGCGCGCCGGCTTTTCGATGAAGGTCGAAATGCGGCCGGACGCGTCGCGCACGACGCAACCGAACGCCGAAGGGTCGTCGACGGCGATGAGGTGCAGGGCGCCGAGGCCGCCCTTTTCGCGGTGGAAGGCGAGCATCGCGCGCAGGTCGAGGCCGGTGAGGACGTCGCCGTTGAGAACGAAGAACGGCCCCTTGATCAGGTGCTCGATGTTCTTGAGCGCGCCCGCGGTTCCGAGCGGGACGTCCTCGATCACGTAGGTGAGGTTCATGCCGAAGCGTTCGCCGGTCCCAAAATACGACGCGATCGCTTCCGGGAGATAGCCGGCCGGCAGAATCACTTCCGTGATCCCCGCGTCCTTCAACCGCAGCAACGTGCGCTCCAAGAACGGGACGCCGAAGATGGGGACCATCGGCTTCGGTGTGCCGTACGTCAGCGGCCGAAGCCGCGTTCCCTCGCCCCCGACTAGGACGACTGCCTGCAAGACCTGCCTCCCACGTATGCGCCCATCCTTCGATTTGCCCGCAGCGCTTAATCTATACCTTCCCATATGTCCGCTTCGATGCTCCGCTCAAACACTGAAGCGCGCAAACATGCCCTTCGGCAATCGAACGCAGGAATTTCCAATCGCATGATCGAACATATGTTCGATCATGCCTCGTTACGACTGGGCTGCCGTACAACGGTATTACGACGAAGGGAACAGCTATCGAAGGTGCCGGGCGCACTTTGGATTCTCATCGGGATCGTGGACTAAAGCAGTCCGACGCGGTGTCCTGAAAGCGCGAGCCCGAACGAAGCCCCTTGCCGAACTCCTGCAGACTGCAAAGAGCCGGCATGCCATCAAGCGTCGCTTGCTCGAGGCTGGTATACTGAGAAATTGCTGCGACTTATGCGGAAGAAGCTAGTGGAGGGGTCTGCCATTGTCCGTCCAACTCGACCACCTCAATGGCGTTCATGACGACCATCGCTTAGAGAATTTGAGGATGCTCTGCCCGAACTGCCACAGCCAAACCGATACGTTCGCAGCTCGTAATCGGAACAAGCAATCCCGGTTGATGCAACGGTAGCATGCCTGACTCTGACTCAGGTCATCGTGGTTCGAATCCATGACCGGGAGCCATCGCGGCCCTATCGTCTAGAGGCCTAGGACGCCGCCCTCTCACGGCGGTAACACGGGTTCGAATCCCGTTGGGGCTACCAATCTGCGCCTTTTTCCATGCCGCTTTCCGGAGAACGGGCGCCCGAGAACCGGACTAGGATCGGACAGAGTCAAAAGCCCGGCCGAAGTTAGCCGGGCTTCGGGCCGCCGGATGCATCCTACGAGGGAAACGGCGCCACAAGTCCGGTTTGAAACCCTCGGCCCGCATTTCTAGAGGCGCCGGGCGAGGGGATCCGCTCGATGAGGAGCCCCTCGTTGGGCGGCGTCGCTGCCGGATAGTGCGGAGCGGTTGGTTTGGACCCCACACGAGATCGATGAGATCGGAAGTTTGGCGCGTCCAAACATATCCGCCGGGGGGCGAAGGCTTACCAATGCACCCGGCCAATCCACAAGGTTTCGTGCAGTCACTTCCCGTAGCGGTTGTCCTCGCTAAAGACGCCGTACACCAGTTCTGCCGCGAGCCCGACACACAGCATTTGCAAGAACACTTCGGGACACACTGGCAAACACGAGTGCGCCACCTGCAAGCTGATTCTCTCGTAGATTCTACTGCATACCGAGTCGGAGGAAAGCTGCGATGGATCCGATCCAGGACTCAGCCCAACTCGAGCAGGGCGCGCTGGCGTCCCTGAACGCTGAAGAAGTTGGGCTGCAAGCGACGTTAAACACGAATGCGCTCACGTCTTGGGAGTCGTCCTCTCAAATCCAAGGCGCAATCAATCAGCTCAATGGGTATCTTGGCAAGTTTTGGGCATACCGCGCGACGGCGAACGACCTACTGGCCCGCGGACGGCCTGCGTACTCGCAAAAGCTCGAGACGTTGATTGGGCGAGTGCAGTTTAACCTGCAGACTCTTCAGTTGTCGTATCAAAGCAAACGCGCCTATGAGAGCGCGATGGGCGGCCCATCCGTCATCATCCGCCCATTTTAAGGGGCGCGCCAAGTCCTTCGAGCGATAGATAGCGACGTTGCAGCGCCTCTCTGCGGTTGTCACCGGCTGAGAACAAAACCGGTGTCGACGGTCGTTCATACGTCACTCCGCGGGACACGATCACCGTATCCCGCGGGGTGATTCCAAAACCGAAAGGGATGTCATGGCGAAGTGTCACTACTGTAACGGAACCGGCTGGTTCAAGTGCAATGAATGTGCCGGCACCGGGTTGGATGGAACCTGTCCAGAGTGCCACGGAACGGGAGTCAATCGCCTGCAGTTGACGTGTGGCACGTGCGGCGGCAAAGGAAGACTCAAGTGCAACACGTGCGGCAACACGGATCACGTCGGTAAGATGAGGTGTCCGCATTGCAACGGTTCCGGCACCGAGCCCTAAGCCACTTTACCGGCTCGCGCGGCGAAGAGGCCGGGATCGAGAGGCCGGCCCTCCGGTGGATGAAGGCGGACGTGTAGCGTCAAAGCTGAATCGCCGTCATGGTTTTCGACCGGCACATCGGCATCGATTGCTCCGGCGTCCAAACGCCGGCATCGAGTCTCAAAGGGACGCCGCCCGAACCCTCTCCGGGGACGCCGGAACGAGCGACGAACGTTCCGTCGATCGTCGGCGTCGTCAACGGCGATCCGTTCGCCCCGAACACGTTCTCGAGCTGCAGCATGCCGCTCTTTCGCGCTTTCCAAGACAGCGGCGCGCTCTACGCCGCGGTCTCCTCGCGCCCAGGACCGTTCGTTACGCGATTGAATCAGCTCGCCGCGTTTTCTCTCGACCGCGACCGCTGGATCTATAAGTTTTACTCGAGCGCGGCCTTCCGCGATGCGAACACTCGCACCGCGCTCGAGCGCATCCGCCGGTTCGACCCCTCGGCCTTCGATGCGGTTCTGCAACTCTCTGCGCTCTTCGATGCGACCGCCGTCCCCGGGAAACTCACCGTCTCGTATCACGATACGCACTACATCGAAAACGCGCGCCACAGTCTTCCCTCCAGGAAGGTCGCGCGTCGCGTCGCCGATGCGGTCGTCGCGCACGAGCGCGGCGTCTACGAGCGCAGCGCGATGCTCTTCACGATGAGTCGCTGGGCCGCGGATTCGTTCATGCGGACCTACGGCCTGCCGGCTCGAAAAGTCGAGCCGGTCGGCGCGGGAAGCAATCTCCCCTTCGCCGATGCACGCTTCACCCGCGGCGACGGACCTCCGAACATCCTCTTCGTCGGATTCGATTTCATCCGCAAGGGCGGGCCGCTGCTCTTGACCGCATTCGAACGCGTGAGGCGTGCGATCCCCGAGGCAACGTTGACGGTCGCCGGTCCCAAATCGATCGGCGTCGTGCCGCCGGGCGTTCGCTTCCTAGGACGGCTTTCGCGAACGGAGCCGGCTGCCTACGACTCCCTCCTTTCCGCCTATCGCGGTGCGACCGTGTTCGCGATGCCGTCGCTGCTCGAGCCGTTCGGATTCGTCTTCCTCGAAGCGATGTCGCAGAAACTGCCATGCATCGGCAGCGACGCATACGCGATGCCGGAGATCATCGAGCACGGATCGACCGGATACGTGATTCCGATCGGAGACGTGCGCGCGCTCGCCGCTCGCTTGATCGAACTGCTGACGGATCCGCAGGCCGCACGGCAGATGGGCGAGCGCGGCTATGCGCGCGCGCTCGAGCGCTATACTTGGAGCGGGACTGCCGCCCGCATTACCGGGCGCATCAGCGATCTTCTCTGAAGGCCGCGCGGGGCGCGACGTTCGACAAAACTCGCAGCAAATGCGTCGCTCTGCGCGCGACATATGTCGCAATCCGTCTGCGTTCGGCGAAGAGATCCCGGAATCGGCGGTTTCGCTCCGAGGTCGCGCCCCCGGTTATAGTGAAAGTTCCCCGAATTATGAGCAGCGTTTTTCAAATTGCCGAATCGGCCGTCGACTACCGCAAGGTTTCCGACAGAGTCTCCGTCGAGAACTGGAACGGCCACGAAATCCTGCGCGTAGAGCCGGGCGCGCTCCAACAGTTGGCGCGCGAAGCCTTCTCCGACATCGCGTATCTCTACCGCAGCACGCACCTCGCGCAATTGCGCGCGATCCTCGAAGATCCCGAGGCCTCACCGAACGATCGATTCGTCGCGCTCGAGCTGCTCAAGAACGCGATCGTCGCGGCCGGGCGCATCCTGCCGTCGTGCCAGGACACGGGGACCGCGATCGTCCACGGGCACAAGGGCGAGCAGGTCTGGACGGGCGTCGACGATGCCGAGTATCTCGGAGCCGGCGTGCGCGAAGCGTACCAACAGGGGAACCTCCGTTACAGCCAGATGGTGGCGCTCACGATGTACGATGAAGCTCCGACGAGCGACAACCTGCCGGCGCAAATCGAGATCGAAGCGGTTCCCGGAAACGCCTACGAGTTGCTGTTCATCGCGAAGGGCGGCGGTTCGGCGAACAAATCGTTCCTCTACCAAGAGACGAAGGCGACGCTAACGCCTGCGAAGCTGATGCCGTTCCTCGAAGAGAAGATCAAGACGCTCGGGACCGCGGCGTGCCCGCCGTATCATCTCGCGATCGTCATCGGCGGAACGTCGGCGGAGATGACGATGAAGACGGTCAAGCTCGCGAGCACGCACTATCTCGACGGGCTGCCGACCACGGGCGATGCGACCGGCCGCGCGTTCCGCGACGTGGAATTAGAAAAGGCCGTCCTCGCGATGACGCGGACGCTCGGCATCGGCGCGCAGTTCGGCGGCCGGTACCTGTGCCACGACGTGCGCGTCGTTCGCTTGTCGCGGCACGGAGCGAGCTGCCCGATCGGGATCGGCGTCTCGTGCAGCGCCGACCGGCAAATCCTCGCGAAGATCGACAAGACGGGCATTTGGCTCGAACAGCTCGAGGCGGACCCGGCGCGCTTCTTGCCCGAAGTCGACGAGGCTGAACTCGCCGGGCACCCCGTCGAGATCGACCTGAACGAAGGCATGGACGCAGTGCGCGCGGCGCTCACGAAGTGTCCCGTCGGGACGCGCGTCATGATGAGCGGGACGATGATCGTCGCGCGCGACATCGTGCACTCGAAGTGGCAGCAAATGGTCGATCGCGGCGAGCCGCTTCCGGACTACGCGAAGCAATTCCCGATCTACTACGCGGGCCCCGCGAAGAAGCCCGAGGGCTATCCTTCGGGTTCGTTCGGGCCGACGACCGCCGGCCGGATGGATTCGTATGCCGACATGCTGCAATCGCGCGGCGCGAGCCTCGTGAGCCTCGCGAAGGGCAATCGCTCGGCCGCCGTCACCGCGGCGTGCAAGAAATACGGCGGATTCTACCTCGGGACGATCGGCGGCGCGGCGGCGCAACTCGCCGCTACGGCGATCAAGCACGTCGAAGTGCTCGACTTCCCGGAACTCGGGATGGAAGCGGTGTGGCGCATCCAAGTCGAGGACTTCCCCGCCTTCATCGTCGTCGACGATAAGGGCAACGACTTCTACGCATCCCCCCCGCCGCCGACGGCGAACGGGAAGAACGTCTCGCTGCTCTAAAGCGGCGCAGTGTCCTCGGAGAGCCGGCCGCGCTCGCGGCGGCGGGCCGGCTCTTCTCGGCTTTCGATGCGCGGGCGTTCGGCCGCGGGCATCGGCGGCGGCGGCGCGAATGGCTCCCCAGCCCATTCGTGTAAGGTACCGGGCGTCGTCGCTTCGCGGCTTCGACCGAGCCGGAAAGGGAACCGTCGATGAAAAGGCTGGCGCTCGCGGCCGTGGTCCTGGTCGCATCGCACTTCGCGTGCGAGGCCCCTGCGCGCGCAGACGCCCCCCCGGCAACGTTCTTCTCCGTCGATCGGACGTATTTGAGTTCGTCGAGCTACCTCGATCAGAACGGTCACACGCAGCCTTCGTCGTGCACGTTCGTCAAGAACTCGACGAGCGTGTATGCGGAACGTCGCATGGGCGCCCGGGATCTTTGGTTTGCCGATACGTCGTACGATGTCGATTCCTGCGGCGCGGCGAGCACGCGGGGCCTCAACGATATCGAGGCCGGCATCCAGCACGGGATCGGCCACGCGAACCCGACGCTGTGGAACGTTCGGGCATCGCTGATAGTGCCGGGTGGGTACGACGTCGGCGCGAATCCGAGCATCGGGCTCGGCCGGCCCGGCGCAACGCTGGGCCTGACCTATCTCTCCAATTTCAGAGCGGGCCGCGGCCACTACGGCTACGTAACCGGCGGCGCAAGCGTTCGCGCGTACACGAGCTATCCGGCGCCCCAACTTTTGACGAACTTCACCGCGGGCTACCACGCGACGCCGGGCCTCCTCTTGTACGAGTCGTATTACGGCGTGACGCATCTCGGCGCCGGCGGCCAATTGCGTGACGTCGGCCTGAACCCCACGATTAGTTCGAGTTACGCTTCGTACCAGCTCAGTTCGAACGCCGTGTTCGCTCTCACCGGTTCCATCGGGCTCCATTTCGCGGTCTGGAACTTGCTCGGCGGCGAGAACTACGGTACGGGAAACGAATACTTTGCGGGACTGTGGGTCCATCTCCGTTGACGAGTTCCCGCACTCTTTTTCCTCGGCTGCATCGCACGGATGGGGAATGACATGACGCTTCCCGCACCAACCGCCGCACCCGGCGCCGCCGGCGGCACGAACGCCGGCACCGCACGCAAGCACGCCACGCCGGAGACCCGGGCCGCCACCGGAAAGGCCGCGCGAACGGCGTGCCCCCGTTCGAGTCACGCCGCATGGGAAGCGCCCCACGACCGGCCGCACCCCCTGGACACGCTGCAGTCCGAGACGGCCGATCGACTTGTGGATCTCGTTCCGATCCGCTACGGGCGCATGCTGGAATCGCCGCTCTCGTTCTACCGGGGCGGCGCCGGCCTCATGGCCGCCGATCTGGCGCGCACGCCGAACTCCGGCATCGAGGTCCAGCTCTGCGGCGACGCGCACGTTGGAAACTTCGGAATCTACGCCGCGCCGAACCGCACGCTCGTGTTCGACGTCAACGACTTCGACGAAACGCTTCCGGGCCCGTGGGAGTGGGACGTCAAGCGGCTGGCGACGAGCTTCGAGATCGCGACGCGCGAACGCGGCTTCGCCGACGCCGAACGCGAACGCGTCGTCCTCGCGAGCGTTCAATCCTATCACCGGGCGATGGCCGAGTTCTCCCTCGAGCCGAACCTCCGGGTCTGGTATGCCCACCTCGATACCGGCGAGTTGCTCGAGCGCCTGCGAGCCGACGGGCCGAAAACGCAGGGGAGGCTCCTGGAACGGACGGTTGAAAAGGCGCGCGGGAAAGACAGCCTCTCCGCACTCGCCAAACTGACGCATCTCGTCGACGGCGAACCGCGCTTCCTGAGCGAACCGCCGTTGCTCGTCCCCGCCGCCGACGTTCACGGGATCCGCGACGATTATCGCGAGACGATTCACGATTTCCTCGAGAATTATCGCGCGAGCTTGCCGGACGACCGGCGCCACCTGCTCGCGCGCTACCATTTCGTCGACCTCGCCCGCAAAGTCGTCGGCGTCGGCAGCGTCGGAATGCGCGTCTGGGTCGCGTTGCTCGTCGGGAGGGACAACGACGATCCGCTGTTCCTGCAGATCAAACAAGCGGATGCGTCGGCGCTGGAACCGTACGTGGGGGCGAGCGTGTATCGCAACCACGGCCAGCGCGTAGTCGAAGGGCAGCGCTTGATGCAGGCCGCCTCCGACGTCATGCTCGGCTGGTACCGGATGGCAGGCCTCGACGGCACGACCCACGATCTTTACGTCCGGCAGCTGTGGGACGGGAAAGCGTCGCTCGACGTGACCACGCTGTCGCCGGCGGCGCTACGGACGTACGCGCAGGTCTGCGGCTGGACGCTCGCGCGAGCGCACGCGCGGTCCGGCGACAGCATCGCGATCGCCGCGTATCTCGGGCGGGGACCGGCGTTCGACCGCGCGATCGCGGCGTTCGCCTCCGCCTACGCCGATCAGAACCAACGCGATTTCGAGAGCGTCGCCGAAGCCGTCAAACTCGGACAGCTGACGGTGACGCGAGATCTCTGAGCGCCCGCGCCCTATCGTCCCTTCTTCTTGGTCGCGTTGCTCGCCATTTGAAGGAGCACGGCGGCGATCAGCGGGACGAAAAAGAACCCGAGCACGATGAAAAGTTCGTTCAAATCGACACTCCTCTTGTGATATTGACGTAAGCTTCCCGCGCGCGCGTTCCCTGCCCCTCCGCCGGGCCGGCTACTCCTTCCCGGCCTCGAGGCGGGGAATCGCCAAAAGCGTCGCAATCGACGAGGTCCAGAACGACGGCAGCGAGAGGAGCATGGCGAACGGGATCGTCCAACGCCGGTTCGTGCGCGCGCCCCAGACGATGAGCGCGAGCGCGAACGGGAGGCGCAGCCACCACGGCGGCTGGTACGGAGTCCCCGACGGGACCGGCTTGTTGCCCGTCAGAACTCCGAACCAGGCGGGCCACAGATGCGGTGCGGCGGCGTACGACAGCCCGGCGATGCCGAGTGCGATCGCGAGCGCGGCGCCGAGGAAGCGCCACTCGCGCCTCACGGCAAACCAGACGAGCCCGACGCCGGGAAGGACCTTCGTGAGGAGCGGGAACGACCAAGCGGCCGGGAAGCGCATCCCGAGCACGATCGCCGCGGCGAGAAAGATGTGGATGTTCCCCGCGACGAATTCCGGCAGCGCGAACAGCGCGAACGGCGCGAGCCAGCGCCCGCGGACCGGCCCGGCGAGCCAAATCGCCGTCGCCAGCATCGCCGCGACATAGAGAGCGGAAAAGGCCGGCCACGGGAGGCGTCCGAGCGGTGCGAAAGCCTGGGCGAACGCGGGCGAGTACAAGTACGCTCCCATCGTGCCGAAGGCCGACTGGGCGTAAGGGTCCGCGAGTTTCGTCGCCCAATACGCGTGCGCGTCGTAGAGCCAGGGATAGTTCTGCAGGACCCCGAGCGAAAGCCAGGCCGCCGCCACGCCGTTCGCCAGCAGCACCACGAAGACGACGTTGGCCTGCGTTGCGTCGGTCTTCGCATTCTCCATCGCAACGGGCGTTCTTGGCCACCAGCAAAGCGCCGCCTCCCGGACGCGGCCAAGGCAGTCGCCGCCGTGTGCGAAAGAGAGAAAGCGTGATACGACGTCTGGTCTCTCATCTGCCCGGCACGCGGAAACGGAAGGACGGCGACCGGCCCACGGCAACGCGGCAGATGCGCCACCGGCTCTTCCTCCCGACGAGCCTGCGGAACGGCCGTCCCGCGCCGCTCCTCGTCGCCCTGCACGGGTGCTTTCAATCGGCGAGCGACTTCGCGACGGGGACGCGCTTCGACGAGATCGGCGAGGAGTACGGCGCGATCGTCGCCTATCCCGAACAGCAAAAACGCGCGAACGCTTCGGGTTGCTGGAATTGGTTCGAGAGCAAGCACCAAACCCGGCACGCCGGCGAGCCCGCGAAGATCCTCAGGCTCGTCGAGCATCTCGCGCGGAGCTATCCGGTCGATCGCGAGCGCATCTACGTCGTGGGAATCTCGGCGGGCGCCTCGATGGCGGCGATCCTCGGCGAACAGGCTCCCGACGTCTTCTCGGGCGTCGGGATCATGGCGGGCGTCGCGTTGCACGCGAGCAACAACTTCCTCGACGCGCTCGCGGCGATGGCGGGGAAGCGCCCGGAGGAAGACCCGCGCGATCCGCCGCGCCGCCGCAACGGGGCGTCGCACCCGTCTCCCGCGGCCTACGCCCGGATGCGCGTGGCGGTCTGGACCGGAACGAACGACCCGACCGTTGCTCCCTCGAACTCCACGACGCTCGCGCAGCAATTCGTCCGCCTCCTGGGGCTCGATGAAACGCAGGCGACGTCCGAGGCGAGCGAGGACCGCCGCGTGGAACTGCGCGTCTGGCGCGATGCGAGCGGACGCGAACGCGTCGCGCTCATCACCGTCGCGGGGATGTATCACGCCTGGAGCGGCGGGAGCGCGCAGGGTTCGTACACGTACCCCCCGGGTCCCGACGCGAGCACCGCGATGTTCGAGTTCTTCAGCGGCGCTTAGACGTCAGGAACGTCGCAGCGCGGTCGTGGGCAGCGCTGCGACTTCGACGCCTTCGCGCACGGCGATCGATGCGACGATCAGGCCGCCGCCCAGGATCTGGATCGCCGAGACGTGCTCGTGCAGCACGAATGCCGCCAAGATGACCGTGGTGACGAGTTCGAGCGTACCGATGACGGCCGCACGGCTCGAGCCGATCTCCGGCATTCCGATGCTCTGCAACAGGATCGGGATGACGGTCGAGAACACGGCGATGCCCAGCATGACCAGCCCCGATGCCGCCGCGAGCGGAGGCGGACGATCTCCCGCCACGAGCGCGTAGACGGCGAAGGCGACCGCGGCCGTCGTCACCATCGTCGCCGTCGTCGCCAGCGGCGGCATCCCGCGAAGCGCGCGGCTCGCGACGAGGATATAGACCGAATAGATCGCCGCGGTCAGCAACCCACAGGCGATGCCCTCCGGCGAGAGCGCCTCGACGGGCGCAGCGACCACGAGGAACGTCCCGAACAGCGCCATCGCCACGGTGCCCCCGCGCAGCATGGTGAGGCGATACCCCAGGAAGTGGTCGACGATCGTCACGAGCGCCGGAAACGTGAACAGCAGCAACGAGGTCAGCGCCGCCGGGATCATGCGCAGCGTCGTGAAGTACGCGACCGTCTGCACGAACAGCAACAGCCCGAGCCCGAGGGCGACCGGCAGCTTCGCGCGAGGAACCAGCTTCGGCCGCAGCGACGCGACGATGATCCAGAGCACGAGCGCCGCGATGCCGAAGCGGGCCGCCAGCAACGTCGCAAGCGGAATGTTCAGCGAGTAGGCGAGCTTTCCGAGAATCGCAACCGAACCAAAACTGACGGCCGCAATCGCAACGAGCGCCGTACCCCGGGTGGTCATTGGCCGACTCTTCTCCCGCGGAGCGGTAATCTCCACTCATGGCCTCCGGGAGCCGAGGGCATGCCTTGCGAAACGAACGGCGTGCGAGACGAACGGCGGATCGATGCGGCGGCGCTGCTCGTCGAGCTAGGCTTGACGCCGCGCCTGACGATCTATCTCGGCAGCGCGCCGGGCGCCGGGAAGACGTACCGCTTGCTGACGGATGCGCTGCGCGAAGCGCGAGCCGGGCGCCGCGTCGGCATCGGGTGGATCGAGACGAAGGGCCGGCCGGACCTCGACGCGCTCGCGGCACCGCTGCGCCGCATTCCGCCGCGCCGCTTTGCGGCCGGAGAGACGAGCCTCGAGGACTTCGACCTCGAGGCGGCGCTCGCGAGCGATTGCGAAACGATCGTCCTCGACGAGCTCGCACACTCGAACCCCGCCGGCGCCCCGAACGCGAAACGCTGGCAGGATGCGCTCGCGCTCCGCGAAGCGGGGAAGTCCGTCCTCGGAGCATTCAACGTGATGCACCTCGACACGGTCGCGCCCGTCGCCGAGCGCATCGTCGGGTATCCCGTCCGCGAGCTGATACCGATGACGTTTCTGCGCCGCGCGGATCGCGTGATCGCGCTCGACATCGCGCCGTCGGTCCTCGAATCGCGGCTGCGCACGGGCCGGATCGTCCGCAGCGAGGACGTCGACCGCGCGGCGGCGGGGATCTTCGCTCCCAAGAACCTGCAGATGATGCGCGAGCTGCTGCTGCGCACGGTCGACGAACTCACGATCCCGGTCGTCGCGCCGAGCAAGGTCTCGACGGCGCTCGCGGTCGTCGCCGAAAACGCCGACCCCGTCCCCCTCCTGCGGCGGGCGGCGGCATTCGCCGAAGCGCTCGATCTCGCGCTCGAGACGACCTCGCTGGAAGGGCGCAACGACGTTGCGTTCGAGGCAGCCGCGCTCCGGGCGGAGGCAGGACGGATCGCGCCGCCGCCCGGATTGGCGCGCGGGGACCTCTCGCAGGTCCGGGCTTCGCTCTTGATCGTGCCGCGCGGCGCGCTGGCCGAACGCATTCTCGCGCACCCGCTCGACCGAGACCTGCTCGTCGCCGACCCGGCGCGCCCGCCGCTCCGCCCGGTGTACGAGAACGCCCGGAATCCCTACGGCACGGCGCTCGCCGATCGCATGCGCATCGGGTTCGGAAAGCTGACGATCTATCTCGGCGCCGCCGCCGGCAGCGGGAAAACGTACGCGATGCTCGATCGCGCGCACCAGATGCGCGAAGAGGGCGTCGATGTCGTCGCTGCGCTCGTCGAGACGCACGGCCGCGCCGAAACCGCCGAAAAGCTCGCCGGCCTCGAGACGCTCCCGCGCCTGCCGAACGGCGAGCTCGACGTCGAGGCGGTGCTGCGGCGCAAGCCCGCGGTCGCGCTGATCGACGAGCTGGCGCACACGAACCTCACCGCGGGGGCCCGCATCAAGCGTTACGACGACGTCTTCGCCGTTCTCCGCGGCGGGATCGACGTGATCACGACGCTCAACGTGCAGCACTTCGAGGGCGTCGGCGACGCGGTCGAACGCCTGACCGGAACGCGCGTCCGCGAGACGCTCCCCGACAGCGTCCTCGAATTCGCCGACGAAGTCGTCTTCGTCGACGTCACGCCCGACGTGCTGCGCGAACGCTTGCGCGAGGGGAAGATCTATCCGAAGGAGCGCATCGACGCGGCGCTCGCGAACTTCTTCCGCACCGAGAACCTCGCCGCTCTCCGCGAATTGACGGTCCGCGAGCTCGTGCACGCGCGCTCGATTGCCAAACGCGAACAGCCGTTCGCGCGCATCGTGCTCGGCGTCTCGCCGCGCGAACGCGACGCGGCGCTGATCCGGCGCGTCGGACGCCTCGCGCAACGGCTCGATATCGATTTCAAAATCTTCTGCGTCCTGCCGCGGGCGTCGGCTGAGTTCGACCTCGCCTTAAAGACCTTGGGCGACGCGGCGAAAGCCGTCCGCGGCTCGCTCGCCGCCGAGGCGGCGCCGAACGCACCGCTGCACATCGCCGGGAAGCTTCTCGACGGCGACGTCTTGGCCGTCGAATCGCCGCGCAAACCCAAGACGCTGTTCGGAAAGCGCTCGTTCGCCGTGCGCGCGCTCGCCGCCGGCGTGCGCGAGTTGCTCGTGCTCGTGCCGCGCGAAGCGGAGCCGCGCCCCGTCGAACAAGACTGACGCAGACGCGAGGTTAGATCAGGCCGCGGCGCAACGCGACGACGGCGGCTTGCGTCCGGTCGGCGGCGGCGAGCTTCTCGAGAATGTCCCGGATGTGCCCCTTGACGGTGCCGAGCCCGATGTAGAGGGCGCCCGCGATCTCTGCATTGCCCTTTCCGGCGGCGATCATGCGCAGGATTTCCGTCTCGCGCTCGGTCAGCGGCGAAACGGCCTGCATCCTCCGTGCTGCTCCGAGGTGCCGCATCACGACGTGCGCGATCTTCGGATCGAAGAACGCGCCGCCGTCGGCCGCGGTGCGGACGGCGGCGACGATCAGCTCGGGTCGCGAACTCTTGAGCGAGTAGGCGTCCGCGCCCGCCGAGAGCGCGGCGAGCACTTCCTCCTCCAGATCGTGCATCGTGAGGATCGCGACGCGCGTAGCCGGCACGGCGGTGCGGACGCGGCGCGTCAACTCGATACCGTCGATGCCCGGCAGCCCGAGATCGATGACGGCGACGCTCGGGCGCTCCTTGACGATCGCCTCGAAGCCGGCGAGGCCGTCGTCGGCCTCGGCGACCACGCGGAACCCGCCGGCCTCCAGTGCCGTGCGCAGCCCCGCCCGCGTCAGCGCGTGATCCTCGACGATGACGACGGTGCGCGGCTCGTTCATCGGCGTACCGCGCCGCCCGCCGGAAGCTCCGCCGCGGCTTGCGGCAAGCGCAGCGCGAACGTGCTTCCGCCGCCGGTGCGCGGCGAGAAACGGACCTCGCCGCCGTGACTCTCGGCAATGCGCCGCACGATATAGAGGCCGAGCCCGGAACCCGCGCCCCGGCCGCCGCCGCCGACGACGCGCTGGAAGAGCTGCGGCCGCGCGGCTTCGGGTACTCCGTAGCCGGTATCCTCGACGCTCAATTCGGCCGCCCCGTCGCGCACGGCGGCCCGCACCACGATCGCGCCTCCGGCCGGCGTCCAGGCCAGCGCGTTCGCGACGAGGTTGACGAGCGCGCGGCGCAGCTCCGGGGGATCCGCGAGTACGGCCACGCCGTCGTCCGCTTCGAGCAGCACTTCCAAGCCCTTGCTGCGAGCGAGCACGTCGAGTTCCGCGACGACGTCGCGCGCCACGTCCGCGAGTTCGACGCGTTCGCGGCGCGTCGACCGTTCCCCCGATTCGTAGCGGGAAACCAGGAGCAGCGTCTCGGCCAGCCGCTGCAGCTCGTCGTTGGATTGCAGCGTCCGCTCGAGGATCGCGCGATACGCCTCGGGCAGCGGGCCGTACGCCCCCGCGAGCGCCTGCAGTATCGTCATGCGCGCCGCGGCGAGCGGCGTGCGCAGATCGTGCGAAAGCGCGTAAACGATGTCGCGGATCACGTCGCCGCGTTCCCGCAACGCGTCGTTCGCGCGCGCGAGATCCTCGTTGCGCTCGCCGAGCTGGACGAACAACGCGGCTTGGGCCAGCGCGAGCGCCGCCTGATCGCCGTAGTACGCGAGCCCCTCGGCGAAGGTCGCCTCGAACGGCTCGTCCGCGCGCAACAGCACGAGGACGCCGAAGATCCGATCGTGCTCGACGAGCGGCGCGGCGATCGCATGCGAGTAGCCGAACGCTCCGAGCAAGAGCCGCCCGAGCGCATCCCCCGCACCGATCGGAACGATCGCGCGATCTTCCGCGACGCGCGACAGTAGTGAGAGCACCGCGGGCGCGGGCCGGTCGCGCGAGTACTCGACCTCGCCGGAAGGCGTACTCGCGTACGTCACCGGGGCATCGCTGCTCGGCTTGTACGCGTAGAACCTGGCCGCGTCGACGCCGAGCGAGACGATCGCTTCCCGGACGATCGCGCGTTCGATCAGCTCGACGTTGACGGAGCTACGAATCGCCTCGACCGCGCGCCGCAGCGTGCGTTCGCGCGCGGCGCGTTCCTGGCGCGCGGCGAGCTCCCCCGCCTGCCGGGCGGACTGCTGCGCCGCAATGCTCAAGCCGCCGACCAGCAAGAACGAGAACCCCGCGATCACGCGATCCCCGATCGCGATCGTCTCCCAGCGATAGCCGTCGGCGACGCCGTTCAGATAGCCCGCCGTGACGTTCGCAACGAGCGCGAGGCCGACGAGGATCCGCGTGAAACGCGGATCGACCGCCAAGCTGCTGAGCGCGATCGGCCCGTTGAGCAGGATGGCGGCGACGAAGAGTTGCGGCGTGAAGAGGTCGAGGCCCCACGCTCCGACGAGGAGCCCGACGCACGCCGGGCGGATCCATCGGCCAGGCACGTCCGTGCGCTTCGCTGCCCGTGCGCCAACATCCGCGCCCCGCCGGCCAGCTTACGCCGCCGCTATCTGCCGGCGCCGTCCAGTGCGAGGTTGAGTTCGAGCACGTTGACGTGCGGCTCGCCGAGGAAGCCGAGTTGGCGCTCCCGCACCTGCGCGGCGACGATCGCGCTCACCGCCGCAGGCGACATACCCCGCGCCTTGGCGACGCGCGGCACTTGATAGAACGCGGCTTCGGGCGTGATGTCCGGATCGATGCCGCTCGCGCTCGAGGTGACGAGGTCCATCGGTATCGGGCCGGTCGCGTCGGGGTTCGCCTTCTTCAGCGCGGCGATCGCAGCGCGCGTGGCATCGATGAGCTTCTTGGAGGTCGGCGCGAGGTTCGTGCCGCCCGTCGACGTCGGATCGTACCCCTTCCCCGCTGCAGACGGGCGGCCTTGGAAGTACCGCGGTTTCGACCAAAGCTGCCCGACGATCTGCGAGCCGGCCGGTTTGCCCCCCACGAAAACGAGCGAACCGGCGGCTTGCCGCGGGAAGAGCAACTGTGCGATCCCGGTCATGGCGAGCGGATAGACGATCCCGAGCAGGATCACCGTCACCACCGTGTACGCGACGGCCGTGCCCAAGTGGCGGAGCGTGGAATCGTTCGAGCGCTCCCGGGGCGTTTCGGGAATGCGCCCGTCGATGGTCAGCGAGCTTTTCATGATGTCCCTACGTGAGGTGCAGCGCGGCGAGAATGAGGTCGATGAGCTTGATCCCGGCGAAGGGCACGAGGATCCCGCCGAAACCGTAGATCAGCACGTTGTCGCGCAGCACGGCGTTCGCACCGCGCGGCTTGTAGGCGACGCCCCGGAGCGCGAGCGGGATGAGCGCGATGATGATCAGCGCGTTGAAGATGACTGCCGAGAGGATCGCACTCTGCGGCGTCGAGAGGTGCATGACGTTCAGCTCGTTCATCTCCGGATAGGCGACGGCGAACATCGCGGGGAGGATCGCGAAATACTTCGCGACGTCGTTCGCGATTGAGAACGTCGTCAGGGCGCCGCGGGTCATCAGCAGCTGCTTGCCGATCTCGACGATCTCGATCAACTTCGTCGGGTCCGAATCGAGATCGACCATGTTGGCCGCTTCCTTGGCAGCCTGCGTCCCGGAGTTCATCGCGACGCCGACGTCCGCTTGCGCGAGTGCGGGAGCGTCGTTCGTGCCGTCGCCCGTCATCGCGACGAGACGCCCCGCGAACTGCTCGCGCTTGATCAGCGACATCTTCGTCTCCGGCGTCGCCTCGGCGAGGAAGTCGTCGACGCCCGCTTCGCGCGCGATCGCGCTCGCGGTGAGCGGATTGTCGCCCGTGACCATGACGGTGCGGATGCCCATCGCCCGCATGCGGTCGAAGCGCTCGCGCATATTCGGCTTGAGGATGTCCTTGAGGTGGATGACGCCCAGCACCGTCGCGTCGCGGGCGAGCAGCAGCGGCGTTCCTCCGGCGCGCGCGATTCGCTCGACTTCGGAGCCCAGGATCATCTCGTCGGTCACGGCAACGTTGCCGGCGCTCGTGCGCGAGCGGACCCACGCGCGGACCGCATCCGGCGCGCCCTTGCGAATCGCGCCGCCGTCCGGCAGATCGAGCCCGCTCATGCGCGTGTATGCGCTGAACGGCACGAACTGCGCGCCCGCCGGAACGGCGCCGTTCCCGTTCCCTCCGACGAGCCCGTCGCGTTCGGCGAGCGCGACGATCGAGCGCCCTTCCGGCGTCTCATCCGCCAGCGAGGAGTAGTACGCCGCCCGCGCGGCCTCAGCCGGTGCAATGCCGGCGGCCGGGATGATTTCGCTCGCCTGCCGGTTACCGAGCGTGATCGTTCCCGTCTTGTCGAGCAGAAGCGTGTCGACGTCGCCGGCGGCTTCGACGGCGCGCCCGCTCACGGCGAGCACGTTACGCTGCAGCACGCGGTCCATTCCCGCGATGCCGATCGCCGAGAGCAAGCCGCCGATCGTCGTCGGGATCAGGCAGACGAGCAGCGCGATCAGGACGGTCACGCTCGGCACGGTCCCGGCGTACAGCGAGAACGGTCCGAGCGTCGCGACCGCGATCACGAAGATGATCGTCAAGCCCGCGAGCAGGATGGAGAGCGCGATCTCGTTCGGCGTCTTCTGCCGAGTCGCGCCTTCGACGAGCGCGATCATCCGGTCGAGAAACGTCTCGCCCGGATTCGAGCTGATGCGCACCACGATGTGGTCGGAGAGGACGCGCGTCCCGCCCGTCACCGCACTGCGGTCGCCGCCGGATTCACGGATGACCGGCGCCGATTCGCCCGTGATCGCGGATTCGTCGACGGAGGCGGCGCCCTCGATGACGTCGCCGTCGCCGGGAAGGAGTTCCCCCGCTTCGACGCGCACGACGTCGCCGGCACGCAGTTCCGTCGCTCCGACCGTCACGAACTTGCCGTCGACGAGTTTGCGCGCTTGCGTATCGCTCTTCGTGCGGCGCAGAAACTCGGCTTGCGCCTTCCCACGCCCTTCGGCGACGGCCTCCGCGAAGTTCGCGAAGAGCACGGTGAACCACAGCCACACGGCGATCGCGAAGTCGAAGCCGGCGTTCTTCCCCCCCGCCAAGGCGAGATCCCGAAACAGGAAGAGCGTCACGGCGAGCGAGCCGATCAGGACGATGAACATGACGGGGTTCTTGGCCTGCACCCGCGGATCGAGTTTGACGAACGAATCCGCGACCGCGCGCGTCAGGATCGCGCGATCGAAGAGGGAGCGCGCCTTCGGGCGGCGCTCGAGACGGCTGGCCGGAATCATCAGAACGTCTTCCCTTCGAGCAATTGCAGGTGCTCGACGATCGGCCCGAGTGCATCGGCCGGGAAAAACGTCAGCGCACCGACGATGACAATGACGCCGAGCAAGAGCACGACGAACGTAGGCGAGGACGTGCTGAACGTGCCGACTGTCGCGGGGACGCTCTTCTTCCCCGCCAGCGAACCGGCGAGCGCGACAGCCGGCACGATGAACAGGAACCTCCCGCAGATCATCGCGACGCCCGTCAAGAGGTCGAGGAACGTGTTCCCGCCGATGCCCGCGAACGCGCTGCCGTTGTTCTCCGTCGTCGACGTGAACATATAGAGGATCTCGGAGAAGCCGTGCGCCGCGCTGTTGCCGAGCGTCGCAACGCCGGGCGGCACCAGCACGGATATCGCGGTCGGAACGAGCGCGAATACCGGGAGCACGAGCGCCCCGAGGATCGCGAGCTTCACCTCGCGGCTCTCGATTTTCTTGCCGAGATACTCGGGCGTGCGGCCGACCATCAGCCCTGCGATGAACACGGTCAGCACGACGAAGAGGATCATCCCGTAGAGCCCGGTACCGACGCCGCCGAAAACGATCTCGCCGAGTTGCATGTTCACGAGCGGAACGAGCCCGCCGAGCGGCGTGAAGGAATCGTGCATCGAGTTCACGGCGCCGGTCGACGTATCGGTCGAGATCGTGCCGAACAGCGCCGAGGCCGCGGCCCCGAAGCGGACCTCTTTCCCTTCGAGGTTCGGGCCCGGCGCGCCGAGCGCGTGAACGATCGGGTTACCGGCCGCCTCGAAGGCGTACGCCGTGGCGAATCCGCCGGCGAACAGCACGCTCATCGCGGCGAACAGCGCCCAGCCTTGACGTTGGTCCTTCACGTAGCGGCCGTAGACGTACGTCAGCCCGGCGGAGATGCCGAACATCGCGAGCATCTCGAGCAGATTGCTGAGTGCGGTCGGATTCTCGTTCGGCGAAGCCGCGTTCGCGTTCACGAAGCCGCCGCCGTTCGTGCCGAGTTCCTTGATGATCTCCTGCGAGGCCATCGGGCCGCCGGTGATCGATTGTTTGAAACCTTCGAGCGAGGAGACGTCGAGGTACGGATGGAGATTCTGAGGCATCCCCTGCCACACCAGCGCGAGCCCGCCGACCACGCTCAACGGAATCAAGACGTAGAGGAGCGCGCGCGTCAGATCGACCCAGAAGTTCCCGAGACCCTTGCCGTCGGTGCGCGCGACGCCGCGGATCACCGCCACCGCCACCGCGATGCCGGCCGCCGCCGAGACGAAGTTGTGCCAGGCCAGGCCCGCCATCTGCGAGAGATAGCTCATCGTGCTCTCGCCCGAGTAGAACTGCCAATTCGTGTTCGTCATGAAACTGACGGCCGTGTTCCAGGCGAGGTCCGGCGCGAGGTTGTCGAAGCCTTGCGGATTGAACGGGAGCCACTTCTGCGTTCTCAACAGCACGTAGAGATAGAGCAGCCCGACCAAGCTGAAGGCGAAGAGCGCGAACAGGTAACCGGAGGCCGTCATCTCCTTTTCAGGATCGATGCGGCAGATGCGATAGAACGCACGCTCGACGGGCACGAACGCCGGCGAAAGCCAAGTCCGCTCGCCCGCAAAGACGCGCGCCATGTAGGCCCCGAGCGGCTTCGTCAACGCGAGGATCAACGCGAAGAACACGCCTGCTTGGAGCCAGCCGTAGATGGTCACGATGCAGCTCCTAAAACTTTTCGGGACGCAGCAGCGCGTACGTCAAGTACGCGAGGCTGAGCGCGGCAAGAGCCAGGCCTAGGGCATAATCGAACGTCGCCGCCATTTTCAGATACGCTCGCAAGCCCGCGTGTACGCGTCGAAGACCGCAAACGCGAGCAACGTGAGGCCGAGAACCGTAAGCTCCAGCAAGATCATCACGCGCCGAATCCTAGCAACCCGGCGCCCCCTGCGACAGCCGCCGAACGGATGATCCGCTCGGACACGCCCCATGCGGCAGGCTGCGGCTAGAGGCCGCGGTTCCAGGGCGCGGCGGCAAACGTAACGCGCGAAGGCTCGTCCGGGATCGCGGCGAGCCTCTCTCGAAAGAGCTGCCCTGCCCGCTCCTTCAGCTCGCGCGCGGCGCTCCGGTCCCCCGCGCGTTCGTAGGCGGAAGCGGCGACCGCGAGCGCCTGTTGCGGGGCGAAGAGGTCGTCGCGCCGCTCGCGCGCGAGGAGCACGAGCTCCCGCGCCACGGTCGCGGCGTCGGCGATGCGCCCCGCACCCAGATAGGCGCTTGCGAGCACCGCGAGATCGGCTGCCAAACTCGCCATTCGGCGCTGTCTGCGCCGCTCCGCGATCGTGCCGAGCAGCCCGCGCAGAGCGCCCCCGAACCGGCCGCGTTGGACCTCTATGCGCGCGCGCAGCGATCCGAGATCGAGCCCTACGTCGCGCGCTCTGAGCGTCCGCCCCAGCCGCTCCGCATCGGCGGCGAGCGCTTCCGCTTCCTCGAACTCCCCGCCTGCGACGAGGATTTCGGCGAAGTTCAGGCGCGCGCTCAATTCGCTCGCCGGCAGCTCGTGCTCGCGCGAAAGCGCGATCGCCTTCTCGAATTCGTATCTGCTCGTCGCGAAATCGCCGACGCGATAGGCGGCGATCCCGTCGTAGACCGCGTTCTCCGCGAAATCCCCAGGCCGGCCGACGCGGGCGAAGAGCGCCTTCGCGCTCTCGAGGCGGTTTCGCGCTTCGCGGATGCGGAACGTGAAGAGCGCCGTCAATCCGGCATCGCGCAGGGCGAACGCCTCCAAGATGCGGTCGCCGGCGGCTTCCGCCTGCGCGAGGAACTGCCGGGCGCTTTCGTAGGCCGCCCCGAACCGCTCCGAGAGCGTCTCAGCGACGCAAGTGGCATGCATCGTGCGCAGCACGAGCGTATGCGAGCCCGCTCGCGCGGCTGCAGCCCTGGCCTTTCCGGCAACCTCCTCGAAGCGCCCGCTCGTCCTGCGGGCAACCTCGAATTGCATCAGCAGCGAATGCACCTCGCCGACCGGATCGCCGCTCGCGCCGAACAGTTCGACCGCAGTGCTTAGGATCGGCATCGCACGCCGGTATTCGGAACGTTCGATCAACGCCGCCGCGTGCTCCGCAAGGACGCGAGCCTTCCACACCGCATCGTCGCCCGTGGTCCTTTCGAAGCGAGCGAGGAGATCCGCCGCCGCATCACGGTCGCCGACGGCGTTCGCAAGCCGGACGCCGCGGTAGAGCCATTCCCGCCGGATCTCGGCGTCGTCCAGCGCGTCGGCGATGCCGGCCAGCTCGTCGAGGGCCTTGCGCTGCTCCGCGCGATTCCCCGCCCGCCGGTGCGCTTCGTCCGCAGAAAGGAGCAGCGCCGCGCGGAGGCGCGGATCGGTCGCGTGCGCCAATCCACGCTGCGCGAAACGGAGCGCATCCTCGTTCGCGAAGATGTCGAGCGCCGCCAGGGCGGCGTCGCGGAAATACGCCGCCGCGCGTTCGGGCTCGCCGCCGAGATCGAAGTGGACCGCGAGTTGCCCGATCAGTTCGATGTTCCTCGGCAGATCCGCCGCCGTCTTCTCCAGCACGTTCGCGATCCTGCGATGCCGCCGCCGACGCGTGGCGGTGCCGTTCAGGGCGTAGACCGCCGCGTGGACGAGGTGGTGCGAGAATGCATACTCCGATCGATCCGATCTCCCGATCTCGCGCAGGATCTGGTGCTCCAACAGCTCGTCGAGCGCATCTAGGAGGCGGCTCTCGCCCCAACCGCTCGCATCGTGGAGGACTTCGAGGCTGAACGCGTTCCCCGCGACGGCCGCGAGCTGCGCCGCCGCCTGCGCATCGGAGGAGAGTCGTGCTACGCGAGCCTCGATCAACAAGCCGACCGTGCGCGGAACGCTCTCGTCGGCGTCGCCCCCGGCGGCCGGCGCGTCGCGCAACAACTCGGAGAGGAAGAACGGATTCCCGTCGCTGTGCCGGAGCAGGCGGAGCGCGACCTCGTCCTGCTCCCCGTTCATCCCCGCGGCGTTCGCGCACGCCCCGACGATCGCGCGGACGCTCTCGAGGTCGAGCGGGCCGAGCGCGAGATGGGAGAGCGCGCCCTCCCCGGCGAGCCGCCGGCGCATGGCGCGCAGCGGATGGTCGCGCAGCGCCTCCTCCTCGCGATAGGTCGCAACGAGCATGACCCGCGAGCGCCGCATCGCCCGGGCGAGATACTCGACGAGGGCGATCGTCGCCGTCGAGGCCCAGTGCAGATCTTCGAGTACGACGAGAAGCGGGGTGCGACCAGAGGCAGCGACGAGCGCCTCCGCGAGCGATTCGAAGATGCGCATCTGCTGGTAGGGCGAACCGATCCTCGGCGCCGGACCCGCGGGCACTTGCAGCTCCGGGAAGATCCTCGCGAGCGTGGCGCGGCGCGCGGGGCGGCGTTCGGAGGCTCCGATCTCTTCGATGTGCGAGCGCAGCGCATCGACGACCGGCTCGTACGGGACGTGGTGGCTCGCCGAGGTCGAACCGCGCAAGACGAGCGCGCCCTCGCGCCGCGCGTGCTCGGCAAGCGCTTCGCAGAGCCGCGACTTGCCGATCCCTGCCTCGCCGCCGATCAGCGTGAACGAACCGCGTCCCTGGGTTGCGCGTGCGAAGGACGTCGCGAGCGCGTCCAGTTCCCGCTCCCGCCCGACGAGCGGCAAGGTCCGCGCGCCGAGCGACGGTGGGAAAGCGCCCGGAGCCGCTCCGGAGAGGTCGCCGAGGGCGCGTTCGTACGCCGCGGCCGTCTCGGCTGTCGGAGCGACCCCCATCTCCTCGAGCAGGCGCTTCGAGAAGCGGCGGAACTCCGCGATCGCCCCCGATCGGTCGCCGAGCGCGTGGCGGATCTCGACGATCTGGCGGATCACGTCTTCGCGCCACGGTTCGAGCGCCGAAAGCCTCGTCGCGTACGTCAGCGCTCGCGTGAAGTCGCGCTGCGCGCGGGCCTCGGCGATGAGTTCCGCATAGTTCGCGAGTTGAAGATTCCGCAAGCGCTCGCGCTCGTAGTACAGCCACTCGTCGTCGCACGCTTCGAGCAGGTCGCCGGAGTACAGTTCCAGCGCTTGCGCCCTACCCGCCGGGGAGGCGCTGAGGCGTTCGAATTCCTCGACGTCGAATTCGAACGGGCTCGCCCGGTTCCAGTGCAGCGTGCGCGAGCCGCCGATCAGCCACGGCTGCTCCGGGGCCGGCGGCGGCAGCGCCCGTTGCAAGTATTGCAGGTGCCGGCGCAGGTTCGAGCGCCCGTCGGACTCGTCGGCGTCCGGCCAGATCGCCGCGGCGAGGCGCTCCCGCGGAATGAGGGGCTCCCGATGGAGCAGCAGGTAGGCGAGCAGCGGCAGGGTCCGCGGCGGCGCGGAAAACGCAAACGCCCCTCCGGGCCCCGCGAAACGAGCGGCCCCAAGAAGGGCGATCCGCAGAATGGGCGGGGCTGCAACTCCCGGCGAGCGGGACTGCGGCGGCGGCACGGTCATACGGTCATAGTGTAGCTTCCGGCCGGATCGAAGGCCTAGAGCGAGCGGCGGCGTCCGACCCTATTGTGACGCCGCCGCCCTGCACGCCGTCAGCGCGTCTGCCGGAGCGAGCGGGTGACCTGGAGGACGACCGTCGAGTTCTTCGGGATCGTCACGTTCTCGCGGCTGTTCTTCGCGAGCATATAGCCGCCGCCGGCACCCAGCAGGCCGCCCACGCCCACCCCGACCGCCTTGCCGATGATGTTCCCGACGATCATGCCGCCGACGGCTCCGCCGACTTCCTTGAGCGTATTGTTCTTCGTGTTCGTCTGCGCGCTGACGGTCGTCCCGTTGAGCGTGTAGACGTTCCCCGCGGCCGTGTTGATCTTGTCGTACGCGAGCTGGATCTTGCCGGGGCGCCCCTGCCCCGCGCGCTCCACGCTTGCGACGTGTCCGTACACTTTGGCGCCGTTGATGTTGCGGTTCTGCGAGTGGACGTTCGAGAGCGTGAAGCCGGTGCCGACCTGCGCGGACGCCGAGCTGATGTCCTGGTCGAGCGTTCCGACGAGTTCCGTGCCGGGGATGATCTGCGCGGATGCGGCCAGAGGTGAGAACGCGAGCATTCCCGAGGCGACGATAACGGCTAGTTTGCGGATCATAGCGTCCGAAGACTCCTCTTTAACGGTAGCGAGCTTGGTGCGCCGCGCGGAGCGGCTGACACGTGTGGAGGGTCAGCCCAGGTGCCCGCGCCCGTGCGGCGCGCCGAGATCCTGGTCCGGCCCGATCGGAACGATGCGCGTGGGGTTGATCTCGTCGTGCGTGCAGTAATAATGGCGCTTGATGTGATCGAAGTTCACCGTTGCGGCGACCCCCTCGATCTGGTAGAGGTCGCGAAGATACCCAAAGAGATTCGTGTAATCGGCGAGGCGCCGCAAGTTGCACTTGAAGTGCCCGTGATACACAGCATCGAAACGCACCAGCGTCACAAAAAGTCTCCAATCCGTCTCCACCGGCTCCGCCCCGAAGAGGAATCGCCGCCGTGCGAGCCGCTCTTCGAGTTCCTCCAGCGTAGCGAAGACGCGATACGCCGCTTCCTCGTAGACCCGTTGGGCGGTCGCGAATCCCGCGCGATAGACGCCGTCGTTGAGCGTCTGGAAGATGTGCTCGTTCAGTTCGTCGATCTCTGCGCGGAACCGCGCCGGGTAGAGCTCGAGGCGATGCCGCGCGAATGCGCCGAACTCCGTTTCCAGCATGCGCATGATGTCGTCGTCGGAGTTGCTGACGATCCGGCGCGTCCGTTTATCCCACAGAACCGGAACCGTAACTCGACCGCCGTACCGCGGATCCGTCGCAAGGTACGCCTCCGCGAGGAATTGAAAGCCGTTGACAGGATCTGAGGAATAGCCTTCGCCGTCGCGAAACGCCCAGCCGCGTTCATCGCGAATTGGGTCGACGACCGTCATGCCGATCGCTTCCTCCAAGCCCTGGAGCATTCGAACGATGATGGTGCGGTGTGCCCACGGGCAAGCAAGCGAAACGTACAAGTGGTAGCGCCCGGCCTGCGCCGGGAATCCCGAACTCCCGTCGGCCGAGACCCAGCGGCGAAACGCGTCCTCCTGGCGTATGAAACGCCCGTCGGCTTGCTCTGCGGGAAATTGCGCGTTGACGTCCATCGTAATCCCATAACCCACGCGCCCGCGCGGCGGTCGCACCGTGACGTTTGCCCGCGACGGTGCAGGCTCACATCGTCTATGGTACTAGGGTGACATCGAAACCGGTTTCGGGCAGCGCAAGCGCCGAATTGATCGATCGCGCGGGCCTCGACGCGCTGGTCGCCATCCTCATCGCCGACGGTTATCGCGTGCTCGGCCCCGTCGTCTCCGGCGCAGCCATCGTGAACGCACCGCTCGAATCCGGAGAGGACTTGCCTGCGGGCTGGATCGACGAGCAAGCGGCCGGCCGCTACCGGCTCGTCCGCGAGCCGGGAAACGCCGTCTTCGCCCACACCGTGGGCCCGCAAGGGTGGAAGCCTCTCCTATTCCCGCCGCGGCAAACACTGTGGAAAGGTGCCGCCGAGGGCGACGGCTTCGCGGTCGAACCGGTCGCCGTCCAGGCCGTTCCGACCGCGCTCATCGGCGTGCGCGGCTGCGATCTCGCGGCGATCTCGATTCAAGATCGCATCTTCCTCGAAGGCCCCTACGTCGATAGCGGTTACGCCGCCCGGCGCGGCGCGCTCTTCATCGTCGCCGTCAACTGCGGGCGCGCCACCGAGACCTGCTTCTGCACGTCCATGGGGACGGGGCCGAAGGCCGGCCCCGGCTACGACCTTGCGCTCACCGAACTCTGCGACGCCGGCCGGCACGATTTCCTCGTGGACGCGGGCAGCGAGCGCGGTGCGAGCCTCCTTGCGCGGCTCGCCCGCCGCGCGGCCGAGCCGGCCGATCTCGCCGCTGCGGCGGAAGCGGTCGCACGAGCGGCGGCGAGCCAGGTGCGCACGATGCTCCCCGATGCGGAACGGGTCCTCAAGGAGAGTCTCGAGCACCCGCGCTGGGAGGAAGTCGCGCAGCGCTGCCTCGCGTGCACGAACTGCACGCTCGTCTGCCCGACGTGCTTCTGCAGCACCGTCGAAGACGTGAACGGACTGGAAGGCGGCCGTTTCGAGCGGACCCGCCGCTGGGACAGCTGCTTCACGCTCGACCACAGTTACATCCGCGGCGGCAACGTGCGTCGTAGCACGGCTTCCCGCTACCGGCAATGGCTCACGCACAAACTCGCGCATTGGCACGATCAATTCGGCACGAGCGGCTGCACCGGATGCGGCCGTTGCATCGCGTGGTGTCCGGTCCGCATCGATATCACCGAGGAAGTTTCCGCGATGGCGCGCGACGCCGTCGCGCCGGAATCAGACGGAGGAACTGCATGACGATCAAGCCCAGCATCGCCGGCCTATTCGAAGGTAGAGGTTTTTTCGCGAACCTCCCGGAGCCGTTCGCCGAAATCATAGCCGAGCTCGCATCGGATCGCGATGTGAGATCCGGAGAGTTGCTGTTCCGCCACGGCGAAACTGCAGACCGGTTCTATCTCGTGCGGCGCGGCATGGTCGCAATCGAACTGTATGCGCCGGGGCGCGATCCGATCGTGGTCGAGCACGTGGAGAATGACGACGTCGTCGGCTGGTCTTGGCTCGTCCCGCCGTATCGCTGGAACTTCGACGCGCGCGCCGTCGGCCCGACGTCGCTCATCGCCATCGACGCACCTGCGCTTCGGGCGCGATGTAACGAGCAACCTCCCTTCGGGTACGAGATCGTGCGCCGGTTCATCCCGGTCATGGCGCACCGCCTCTCCAGCGCCCGCGAACGGCTCGTAGAATCGATCACGGAGCGCATATGATCGAAGAAGCGGAGGCGCGGGCGCGGCTCGACCCGATGATTCCGCGGCCGTTCCGAATCGATCGCGTCAAGCGAGAGATCCCGGATGCCTTTAGTTGGCGGCTGCGCCCCGTAGACCGAGGGACGTTTCATTTCAAGCCGGGTCAGTTCAACATGCTCTACATGCCCGGCATCGGCGAGGTCGCGATCAGCGTCAGCGGCGATTGCCGCGAGCCCTCGTTTCTCACGCACACGATCCGCGCGGTCGGCTCGGTCACGATGGCGATGCAAGAGCTCCAAGCCGGCGCGACGATCGGCGTGCGCGGTCCCTTCGGCACCGGCTGGCCGATCGAAGCGGCCTACGGGCACGACGTGGTCTTCGTCACGGGCACGATCGGCCTTGCCCCGCTCCGTCCGCTGATTTACGAGGTGTTGCACCGGCGCGAGCACTTCGGGAAAGTCATCATTTGCTACGGCTCGCGCGGCGTCGACGACATCCTGTATGAGAAAGAGCTGCAAGAGTGGCGCGGCCGCTTCGACATGGAAGTCCACGTGACGGTCCACACCGCGCCGAGCGGATACCGCGGCCGCGTCGGCAGCGTCGCCGCGGCGATCAAGGTCTCGCGCTTCGACGGGCCCAACACCGTCGCGTTCGTCTGCCGGTCCGAGGCGATGACGCGCCCCGCCGTGATGGCGCTGGGCGAAGCGGGCGTCACGCCGGATCGCATCTACGTCACGCTCGAGCGCAGCATGAAGTGTGGGATCGGCTTCTGCGGGCACTGCCAGTTCGGCCCGACGTTCATGTGCAAAGAGGGGCCGGTCTACCGCTTCGACCGCATCGAGCGCATCTTCTCGCTACGGGAGTTCTGACGATGGCGAAGCTCGAGAGGCCGAAGCTCGCAGTCTGGAAGTTCTCTTCGTGCGACGGCTGCCAGCTCAGCATCCTCGATTGCGAGGACGAGCTCCTCGCGATCGCGGGCGCGTTCCGGATCTCGTACTTCCTCGAGGCGACGCGCGCGCAGATCCGCGGCCCGTACGACATCTCGCTCGTCGAAGGTTCCATCGCCACCGCGCACGATATCGAACGGATCAAGCAGGTCCGCAAGCAATCGAAGATCCTCGTCACGATCGGCGCCTGCGCGACCTCCGGCGGAATCCAGGCCTTGCGCAACTTCCGCGACCACGCCGAGTTTTCGAATGCCGTTTACGCGCACCCCGATTACATCGACAGCCTCGCGACCTCGACCCCGGTCGCCGACCACGTCGCCGTCGATTTCGAGATGCGCGGCTGCCCGATCGACAAGCAGCAAGCCCTCGACGGCCTCTCGGCCTACTTGAACGGCCGCAGGCCGCGCTACCCCGCGCACGGCGTGTGCGTCGAATGCAAGCTTGCAGGCGCCGTCTGCGTCATGGTCGCGCGCGGCACGCCGTGCTTGGGGCCCGTGACCTACGCCGGCTGCGGAGCGCTGTGCCCGCGGCACGATCGCGGGTGCTACGGCTGTTTCGGCCCGAAGGAATCGCCGAACACCGCGAGCCTCAGCGCCGAGTTCGCGCGCAACGGCGCGGGCCCGCGCGAGCTCGCCGGGATGTATCGCTCCTTCAACGCGAACGCCGAAGGGTTCCGGCAACAAGGGGACGTCCACGAACGGGAAGGCCGCGAGCAATGAGCGGCAGCGAACGCCGTACCCGCACGATCCGCGTCGAAGCCCTGGCCCGCGTCGAGGGCGAGGGCGCTTTGAACGTCCGCGTCAAGGACGGGAAGGTGACGGAGCTGTCGTTCCGGATCTTCGAGCCGCCACGGTATTTCGAAGCGCTGCTGCGCGGCCGGCCCTACGGCGACGTCCCCGATATCGCCTCGCGGATCTGCGGGATCTGCCCGATCGCCTACAATCTCGGGGCGAGCCTCGCGATCGAAGACGCGTTCGGCATCGCGGTCGGCGGGCAGCTTCACGCGTTGCGGCGGCTCGCGTATTGCGGCGAATGGGTGCAAAGCCACGTCCTGCATACACACATGCTGCACGCGCCGGACTTTCTCGGATATCAGGACGCGTTCGAAATGAGCCGCGACCACCCCGGCGTCGTCGAGGCCGCGCTCGCCGTCAAGAAGACGGGGAACGCGCTGATGGAGGCGGTCGGAGGCCGCGCGGTCCATCCGGTCAACCTGCGCGTCGGCGGCTTCTACAAGGTCCCGGCGCGCGCCGCGATCCGCGCGCTCGCAGAGCCGCTCGAGCGGGCGATCGAGGGTGCGATCGAAACGACGCGCTTCTTCAGCCGCTTCGAATTCCCGGATTACGAGTACGACTACATCTTCGTCGCGCTGCACGATCCCGCCGAGTACGCGATCGAGCGCGGGCAGATCACTTCGAATCACGGCCTCGCGATCGCAACGAGCGAGTTCGAGGAGCATTTCGGCGAGGAGCAGGCGCCCCACTCGACGGCGCTGCACGGCTTCATGAAGGGCGACGAACGCCCGTATCTGCTCGGGCCGTTGGCGCGCTACGCGCTCAATTACGACCAGCTCTCGCCGCTCGCGAAGCAACTCGCGGGCGAAGCGGGCCTAGGGAGCGTCGTGCGCAATCCGTTCAAGAGCTTGCTCGTGCGCGCGATCGAAACGGCATACGCGTTGGAAGAGGCGCTGCGAATCGTCAAAGCTTACGAGGAGCCGGACGTTCCCGCGGTCCCCGTCGAGGTGCGGTCCGGGCGCGGTTTCGGCGTCACGGAGGCACCGCGCGGGCTCTGCTACCACCGCTACGACGTCGATGCCGGCGGCTTCATCGAGAGCGCGAACATCGTGCCGCCCACGTCGCAAAACCAGAAGCAGATCGAACACGACCTGCGCGACATCGTCGAGGCGAACCTCGCGCTCTCCGACGAAGCCCTCAAGTGGCGCTGCGAGCAGACAATCCGCAATTACGACCCGTGCATCTCCTGCGCCGCCCACGCGCTGCATTTCACGATCGTCCGGGACTAGCGGCCCGCATGTCTCGCCGGCGGCGCTCGTGGGCACTAGGGCAGGTAGCAACCAATGACGCGCACTGCTAACTGCCGCCGAAGGGTTTGCATTGGCTCGACCGCTCGATTTCATTGCAGACGAATCGCAATAGCCGACTCAGCCTCGGGATAGCCGCAATCGTCGTCGCGATCGCGTCGTTCTCCGCCTGCGGAGGCGGAGGCGGCGGCGGCACGCAGCCCATGCCGAACGCGCCGCCGAGTCCCGCGCAAACCGTAGGCTCGCCGAGCGCTTCGCCGAGTGCGTCGCCTCTTCCATCGGCCACGCCGGTGCCGACCGCTTCCCCGGCCCCGACGGGTAGCGCAGGGCCGACCGCCACGCCGAAGCCTACCGCCACGCCCGTTCCGACGCCGGCGCCGTCGCCGTCGCCCGCAACCACGCCCACGCCCACACCGACGCCGGGCGCCACGGCGACGCCCTCACCGTCGCCCGCGCCCACAAAGACGCCGACGCCCGTCCCCTCCGCAACGCCTTCGCCGGCGCCGACTGCAAGCCCGACGCCCGCTCCGACGAAGACTCCGACCCCGCCGCCGACGCCAAGCCCAACGCCGACCACCGGGGGCAGCCCGCCGCCGCTGACGGGGCCGACCGGCAATCCTTATGGATGGGGGCCGACGGGCGTCGCAAACGCGTTCGCGTTTCCCGTCCAATACGGCTACGACGGAACGGGCACGACCGTCGCCGTCATCATCGATTCCGACGTGTCGCGCGCCGATCTCGCCGCATACACGTCGGCGTTCAAGACGCCGTCGACCGGCCGCCAGGTTACGACGATTTCAGTCGACGGCGGCGGCCAGACGGCCGTGGATTTGGAAACGACGCTCGACGTGGAAACGATCGCCGGGCTGGCACCGGGGGCGGACATCCGCATCTACGCAATGCCGGACCTCAGCGACATGAGCATCAACGATGCGTACAACCAAGTCATCGCGGACGGCGTGGCAAAGATCGCGAGCATGTCGTTCGCCGGCTGTGAAGGCCCGTACGATTCCGTCACGACGTCGCCCATCTTACAAAACGGCGTCAACAGCGGCGTCACCTTCGTTGCCTCATCCGGGGACCAGGGGAACGAATGCTATAACAACGGCATCTATCAGCCCGGGGTGCAGTATCCGGCAAGCGACCCGAACGTCGTCGGCGTAGGCGGCAATGAAACGCCGTACGGTCTCGCGCCATTGACGAAGCCCGTCGCTTGGAACGACAGCTATAGCGTCGCCGGGCAGCTGGCAACCGGAGGCGGAGTCTCCGCTTACGCGCCGCTTCCGTCCTTTCAAAGCGGACTTCCCGGTCTCGCCTCCACGCAGTATCGGAACGTTCCGGACGTTTCGCTGCCCGCCGTCGGTGCGGCAATCTACGAAAGCGGGTGGGGTTCCGTCTTGGGAACTTCGTGGTCGGCGCCTCAATTCGCCGCCATGCTGGCCGAAATCCGGGAGTATTGCCGTGCCGACTTAGGAAACGTCAACGCTCGTCTCTACTCAGCCTACAGGAGTGCCGGCAGCACCGATTTCATCGACGTCACCGGCGGTAACAATCAGTTCAAGGGAACCGCGCCGTTCTACGTCGCGGCGCCCGGCTACGACAACGCGACGGGGCTCGGACTTCCGCTGGGGATGCCGCTCGCACAGACGATGTGCCCAAATCGCGTCTTGACGTCGGGGCCGCGCCGGGCCGAAGGTCAAGCCGTTCTTTCACGTGCTGCGGCCGTACCATACGTCACCGACCTTCGGCCGGCCGTGCGCAACATCCAAGACGCCGGGCGGCGAACCAGCATCTCGCTCACATCGATTCAGATCGTCCTGCGACCGACGGCCACGCTTGCGTCGGACGAAGCGGCGGTCGTCGCGGCCCTTCGTGCGGCAGGTCTCACGATCACGAGAACCTTCGCCAATCACCTCGTCATCGATGCGCGCGGGCCGGCCGGCGCAATCGAAAGCCTCTTCCAAACGACCCTCGACGACTTCGATCAACCCGGTCACGGCATCCGCTACGCGCCGGTATCGAGGACGACGGTCCCGGGGAGTCTCGCACCGTACGTCAGCGGCATCATCCTGGATAACGTCGTGAGGGCACATCACCTGCGAGAGCCGTGACCCCCGGAGGCGCGGTGAATTCTACTGCGGTGGTTTCCACGTGAAGAGCAACCCCAGGGCGAGCGCGAGTATCGCGACGCCCCACACGATTGCGACCGCTACGAGCCACGGCCGTCTCGCCTGCTTCGGCCGCTCCTCTTCGGGAAGACGGCTCAGCCACGCCGCACGAAGGCCCAGCACGATCGGCGGCGCGATAATAAGCACGTAGAGCGCGCGATACAGCTTGTAAAACGACGGATCTTGCAAGACGGAATCCCCCCGGCAACGCCGATGCCTGCAGGGCCTAACCGTTAGTTCCCCCACCGTCTCACTACGAGACATCGACCTAGTCGCTCAGCGCAGGAAGTGCGTGCGCCACAGGTGCGCGTTCACGAACGGCCAGAGCGCCTCGCCCTCGTACCAATTCCAGACGGCATCGCCGCGCTTGCGCTCGACGAAGGCGCGCACGGCGCTGCCGTCCCAGAGTTCGCTTTCGACGAAGGCCGGCTCGTTCACCACGCCCCAGAGCCAGTCGCGTAACGGTCCGCCGAACCACTGCGGGAGCGGGGCGTTGAAGCCGATCTTGCTGCGCCGCGTGCGCACTTCCTCGGGAACGATGCCGCGCATCGCCTCGCGCAGGATCCGCTTCGAATAGCCGCCGCCGATCTTGCTCTCGTCCGGCAGCGAAAACGCATACCGAACGATCCGCCAATCGAGGAACGCGTTGCGGATCTCGACGCCGTGCGCCATCGAGGCCCGATCGAACATACGCAGGATCGCCGGGAGTTTCGTCGCGTGGAACTCCCCGAAGAGGAACGCGCCGAGCGGCGACAAGCCCGCCGCCGACGCTTCGGCCTGGGCGCGCAGCGGTACGTCCGACCGCTCGTACCCGCGGATCATCGCATCCCGCGCGTAGCGCTTCGCTCCCCTGACGTGGCCGTTCGCGCCGCGCCGGACGCGCGCATAGAGCTTGCGCGCAGGAGAGGAGAGCCCGCGCAGGGCGGCGTCGTTTCGCAATGCGAGGCGCAGCCGTCCCGTGCGGCCGACAGGCCCGTTGTCCCCCGGCAGATGGTAGCGCGTCTCGACGAGATCGGCGAAGCGCCCCGGCGCTGCAAAGAAGCCTCCGGACGTTCCGAGCGCGTAATCCGTGTGGTGCAGGTAGCCGCCGAACAACTCGTCGGCGCCGTCGCCGTTGAGCGCGACCGTGACGCCCGCGCCACGCAACGCCCCGTAGAGCGACCAAACCGGCGTGTTGTCGGTGAACCACGGCTCTTCGAGATCCCGAACGACGCGCTCGACCTCTTCGACCGTTCGCCCGGCTTCAACCGGAATCCGATCGAGGGGCACGCGGGCGGCTCGCGCGACGAGTTCGGCGTAACGAAGCTCGTCGAGGGGCGTGCCGGCGAACGTCGCCGTAAAGGCTCGCTTCCATTCCGGCGCGTACCGTTCGCGAGCGTCGCTCTCGCGCGACCCGTCTTCGAGCGCGACGAGCGAACACAGCACGGCGCTCGAATCGAGCCCCCCGCTTAGCGCGATCCCGACCCGAACGTCGCTGCGCAGGCGCAAGCGCGCGGCATCGAAGAGCAGACCGCGAAGCTCCGCAGCCTGCGCGGCCAAGCCCTTCGGCGGTCGAGCGAGATGTTCGAGCGTATTCCACCACCGCCGGACGCGCGGCGCGCCGCTCGAGACGGTCAGGCAATGCCCGGGTAAGAGGCGCGTGACGCCCCGCAAGAGCGACTCGTCGTAGGCTTCGGCCGCGAGCGGATCGTCGAGCGCGCGAGCGAGCGCGGGCGTGCATTCGCGTGCCTCGAAATCGTCGAGCGCGAGGAACGCTTTCAACTCGGAGGCGAAGGCGAAGCGCCGCTCGGAAGCGGCGAAGTAGAGCGGCTTCACGCCGAAGCGGTCTCGGGAAAGGAACAGGCGCCGCTCGCGCACGTCCCACAGCGCGAAGGCCCACATCCCGTTGAAGCGGGCCTGGCAATCCTCGCCCCAGCGATCATAGGCGGCCGCAATCACTTCCGTATCGGTTTGCGTCGCGAACCGGTAACCGGCCGCTTCGAGTTCGCTCCGCAATTCGAGGAAGTTGTAGACCTCGCCGTTGTATGCGATCCAATAGCGCCCCTCGACGCAACGCATCGGCTGATGCCCGGAGGGCGTCGGATCGAGGATCGCGAGGCGGCGGTGTCCGAGCGCGAGGGCGGCGTCGCGATCGATCAGCGTTCCTTCGCCGTCCGGCCCGCGGTGGGCGAGCGAACGCGTGAAGCGCTCGATCGTCTCCGCCCGAACCGGCGCCCCGTCAAGATTCCACACGCCGGCTATCCCGCACATCCGTCGGTTCCTACGCCCATGACGCGCGGCGTCCTCCGACAGGCTCAGGATGCCGTCGCGGCTCAGGATGACGTAAGGCCGGCCGCCTGACTATTCCGTTTTACTCAACCGGTCGGCGGCGGGATGGAAGTGGCTGCCGTCGCGGCGGGCGAGGTCCTCGTATTGGCGGTATTTCTCGGTGACGGCGGCTTGCGCCATCTCGAGCAGCGGCCCCGCCGCGTCCGGCATCGTCGCGGCGAGCGACGAATACCGGATCTCGTTGTAGGCGTAATCCTTGAACGAGATCGTCGGGCGCGGTGAATCAAGCCGGAACGGGTTCTTCCCGACCGTTCGCATCTCGGGGTTGTAACGGAGCAGCGGCCAGTAACCGCTCGCAACGGCGAGATCTTGCTGGCGCATGCCGAAGCGCATATCGATGCCGTGCGCGATGCAGTGGCTGTACGCCAGGATCAGCGAGGGGCCGTCGTACGCTTCGGCCTCGCGAAACGCGTCGAGCGTCTGCTGTGGATTCGCACCCATCGCGATCTGCGCGACGTAGATGTTGCCGTAGGCGATCGCCTGCATCGCGAGATCCTTGCGCGCGACGCGTTTGCCGGCCGTGGCGAACTTTGCGACCGCGCCGAGCGGCGTCGCCTTCGAGGCTTGGCCGCCGGTGTTTGAATAGACCTCGGTATCGAGGACGAGGACGTTCACGTTCCGGCCCACGGCGAGCACGTGGTCGAGCCCGCCGTAATCGATGTCGTAGGCCCAGCCGTCGCCGCCGACGATCCAGACGCTGCGCCGCACGAGGTGGTCGATCACCGAGAGCAGGTCGAGCGCATCGGAATCGTCGCCGAGTTCGAGCAGCCGCACTTTCAACTCGGCGACCCGGATGCGTTGCGCCCGGATCTCCGTCTCGCGCACCTGCGGCGCCCGCACGATCTTCTCGACGCGTTCCGAACCTAGCCGCGGAGCGAGCTTGCGCAACAGACCGTGCGCCATCTCGACGTGCTGGTCGGCCGCGAGCCGGAAGCCCAGGCCGAACTCCGCATTGTCTTCAAAGAGCGAATTGGACCAGGCGGGGCCGCGCCCCTCATGGTTCTTCGTCCACGGCGTGACCGGCAGGTTCGCACCGTAGATCGAGGAACAGCCGGTCGCGTTCGCGATCTGCAGCCGGTCTCCGAAGAGCTGCGAGAGCAGCTTGAGATACGGCGTCTCGCCGCAGCCCGAGCACGCGCCGGGGAACTCGAAGAGCGGTTGAAGGAACTGCACGCCGCGCACGTTCGCGAAATCGACGCGCTCGCGCGCGTTGACCGGCAGCTTCTCGAAGAACTCGATGTTCGTGCGCTCCGCCTCGACGAGCGGGAGCTTGTCCTTCATGTTGATCGCTTTGATCGCCTGGTCGACGGGGCTGACGGCGGGGCAGGCCTCGACGCACAAGCCGCAGCCCGTGCAATCTTCCACGTAGAACTGCAAAGAGAAGCGAATCTCCGGATAGCCGCGCGCGTTGACGGCGGCGGATTTGAACGTCTCGGGGGCGCCCGCGAGCCGGCGCTCGTTGTAGTAGCGCGCGCGAATGACGCTGTGCGGGCAGACGAAGCCGCATTGCCCGCATTGGATGCACAGGTCCGGCTCCCAGACGGGGACGGCATCCGCGATGTTGCGCTTCTCGTAGGCGCTCGTCCCCGAGGGGAACGTGCCGTCGACCGGCATCAAGCTCACCGGGATCTCGTCGCCCAAGCCCTCCATCATCTTTGCGGTGACGTCGCGGACGAATTTCGGCGCGTCGAGCGGGACGATCGGCGGGCGCTCCGTCGTGCTCGTCGCCGCCACCGGGATCGCCACTTCGTAGAGCCGGGCGAGCGTTCCGTCGACCGCCGCGTAATTCTTGCGCACGACGATCTCGCCCTTACGAGCGTACGTCTTCTTGATCGCGTCCTTGATGTGCCGAATCGCGTCTTCCCGCGGCAGCACGCCCGAGATCGCGAAGAAGCAGGTCTGCAACACGGTGTTCGTGTGGACGCCGAGCCCGACTTCGCGAGCGACCTCGGAGGCGTCGATCGTGTAGACGCGCAGCTTCCGCTCGATGATCTGCTCTTGCACCGGACGAGGCAAGTGGTCCCACACGGTCTCGGGCCCGTAGACGCTATTGAGCAATAGCACGGCGCCGGGCGCCGCAAGGCGGAGCACGTCCTGACGGGCGAGAGCTGCGAACTGATGGACCGCGACGAAACTCGCCGAGGCGATCAAGAACGGCGCGCGGACCGGATCGGGGCCGAAGCGCAGGTGCGAGATCGTCTGCGCGCCGGACTTATGTGAATCGTAGACGAAGTAGCCCTGCGCGTAGAGCCCCGCATCTTCCGCGATGATCTTGACGCTGTTTTTGTTCGCGCCGACCGTTCCGTCGGCGCCGAGGCCGTAGAAGACGCAACGCGTGACGCTCGGCGGTTCGATCGCGAACGACGGATCGACGGTGAGGCTCGTGTGCGAAACGTCGTCGTCGATGCCGACCGTAAAGCCGTTCTTCGGTTCCGCCGAGCCCAGTTCGTCGAAGACCGCCTTGACCATCGCGGGCGTGAAGTCTTTCGACGAAAGCCCGTAACGGCCGCCGATCACGCGCGGCATGCTCGCGCGCTCGCCGTGCGCGAACGCCTGCGCGAGCGTCGTGACGACGTCGAGATAGACGGGCTCTCCCGCCGAACCCGGTTCCTTGGTTTGTTCGAGGACGGCGATCGAACGGACCGAAGCCGGGATCGCCGCCACGAAGGCGGCCGCCGAGAACGGGCGGTAGAGCCGAATCTGCAGCACGCCGACTTTCTCGCCTGCCGCCCGTAGCGTCTTCGCCGTCTCGCGCGCCGTCTCGGCCCCGGAGCCCATCAGCACCAGGATCCGCTCGGCCGAGGGATCGCCCTCGTATTCGAAGAGGCGGTAGCGGCGCCCGGTCATCTCGCCGAACCGGTCCATCGCCGCTTGGACGATCCCCGGGACGCGCGCGTAGTACGGGTTCGAGGCTTCGCGCGCCTGGAAGAACGTATCGGGGTTGTGCGCCGTGCCGCGAATGTACGGATGCTCCGGGCTGAGCGAGCGCGCGCGATGCGCGCGGACGAGCTCGTCGTCGATCATCGAACGGATCTCATCGTCCGAGAGGAGCGAGAGCGTGTTCAGCTCGTGCGACGTGCGGAAACCGTCGAAGAAGTGCAGGAACGGGACGCGCGATTCGAGCGTCGCGGCCTGCGCGATCAGCGCCGTGTCATGCGCCTCTTGGACCGAACCCGAGGAGAGCAACGCGAAGCCCGTGGCGCGCGTCGACATCACGTCGGAGTGGTCTCCGAAGATCGAGAGCCCCGAGGTCGCGAGCGCGCGCGCCGCCACATGGAAGACGGTCGCGGTCAGTTCTCCCGCGATCTTGTACATGTTGGGGATCATCAACAGGAGGCCTTGCGAGGCAGTGAACGTCGTCGTCAGCGCGCCCGATTGCAGCGCGCCGTGCAGCACGCCGGCGGCGCCGCCCTCGCTCTGCATCTCCTGCACCACGGGCATCCGCCCCCAAATGTTCGTCAGGCCCTCCGCGACCCATTGGTCGGCGAGTTCGGCCATCGTCGACGAGGGCGTGATCGGATAGATCGCGCAGACTTCGTTCACGCGGTAGGCGACGTGCGCGACGGCCGTGTTGCCGTCCATCGTGGTTCTCGTGCCCATCACGCCGGCTCCCCGATCATCTCGATCGCGCTGCAGGGGCATTGCTCGAAACAAGTCGCGCACCCGGTGCAAACGGCGTACTCGATGCGATAGCGATTCCCAGGCCCCAGCTTAATGATCGCATCCTCCGGACACGCGGCGTAACAGTTGTCGCACTCGAAGCAGTTCCCGCACGAGAGGCAGCGCTTCGCTTCGTGGATCGCCTCCCGTTCCGTGAGGCCCGCGACGATCTCCTCGAAGCCCGCCGCCCGTTCTCCGGGCGGAAGCTCGTGCTGCTCCGTGATGGGCGCATCGCTGAAGATCGGCAGGGTCAGCATCCCGAATTCGACGATCGGCGGCCTCGGCTTATGAACGTACGCCGTTCCGCGCAGCCACGCGTCGATGTGCCGCGCGGCCTTCTTCCCGTGCCCGACGGCGATCGTGACGGTGCGCTCGCTCGGCACGAGGTCGCCGCCGGCGAAGATCCCGGCCCGCCCGGTCATCATGTTCGGGGCGACGATCACCGTGCCGTCGGATTCGAAGCCGATGCCCGGAACCTTGCGCAAGAAACCGCTGTCGGCTTCCTGCCCGAGCGCGAGGACGACGGCATCGGCCTGGAGCGTTTCGTACTCGCCGGTCGGGTGCGGGCGCCCCTTCTCGTCGAGCCGCATCATCTCGACCGTGATCTCCGCGCCGTCGATCGACGAAATGCTCGTCAACCACTTGATCTTCACGCCTTCGGAGAGCGCCTCGTCGGCTTCGAATGCGTGCGCGGGCATGTGTTCCCGGTCGCGCCGGTAGACGATCAGCGCCTCTTCCGCACCAAGCCGGCGCGCGGTGCGTGCGGCGTCCATCGCCGTGTTCCCGCCGCCGTAGATCACGACGCGGCGGCCGAGCAGCGGCGCCTCGCCGGCATCGACGTCGCGCAGCAGCGTGACCGCGTCGAGGATCTTGCCCGCATCGCGCGCGGGGATGTCGACGTGCTTGCCGACGTGCGCCCCGATCGCCACGAACACCGCGTCGAAGTTGCCTGCGGCGCGCTCCGCGAGCACGTCTTCGACTTTGTGATTGAGCACGATCCGGACGCCGGTCGCTTCGATCCGCGCGATCTCGCGCATGAGTTCCGCGCGCGGCAGGCGGTAGGCGGGGATCCCGAAGTGGAGCATCCCTCCCGGCAGCGGCCCCGCTTCGTGAATCTCGACCTCGTGTCCGAGGCGCCGCAGATGGTACGCCGCCGAGAGCCCGCTCGGCCCCGCGCCGACGATGAGAACGCGCATCCCGGAAGGCTCCGCCGCGGCGGGGAGCGTCCAGCCCCGTTCGATCGCGAGATCGCCGAGGTACCGTTCGACCGCGTGAATGGTGACCGGCGCGTCGAGTTCAGCTCGATTGCAGCTCGTCTCGCAGGGATGGTAGCATACGCGCCCGTGAACCGCCGGCAGCGGGTTGTCTGCGACGAGCGTCTCCCACGCCTCACGAAAGCGCCCCGCTTGCGCGAGGCCGAGCCAAGCTTGGATGTTCTCGCCCGCCGGGCACGCGGAGTTGCACGGCGGCATGAGATCGACGAAGATCGGCCTGCGCGCGCGAACCGGCCCCGCCCCTTTCTCGCTCGTGAGATCGACGATCGAAGTCATGTCGAAGGGACGCCGGTTGCTCATGGACACCTACGTGAGGGGCGGAGGAGCGCTCTCCCTTCTCGCCCTCGGCGACGGGCACCCGCGCGCTCCATCGAGCCGCTCCGCTCAAACGGCGGCGTGCAGCCGCGCCTTACCGTTCCGATCTCCGTTGCTCGCGAGCCAGTCGATAACGCCCTGGCGCGTCACGAAACCGACGAGCGTGCCGTCGGAATCGACGACCGGAAGTTGATTGAACCCGGTTTCTCCGAGCAAACGCAAGGCTTCTCCGGCATCGGCTTCGGGCGGGATGGACTTCAGATCGTCGATGCGCTTCATCAACGCCGTCGCGTACGTCTGCGAAAGCTCGGCCGCGTCGAGGTGCGCGACGTCGGCCATCGTTACGATGCCGATGAAGCGGTCGCCGAGCAGAACCGGGACGGCCCGCCCGCCGCTCTTGAGCATGACCCTCAGCACGGCGTCTCCGAGCGCATCGGCGGGGACGCTCGCCCGAACCGGCTCGGCCAGTTGCAGCGCGGTATGTCCCACGATCGCATCTTGCAACACGGCCGAGTTCGCTTCGGACTGCCCCGCTCGCAGGAGGAACCACCCCATCAGCATGTACCAGATTCCCGCACCGAAGCCGTGTTGCAAGATGTCGACGATCCCGGCGACGATGGCGAGCCAAGCGATCCCTCCGCCGACCCACGCCGCGATGCGCGTCGCCCGCAGCCGGTCGTGAGTGATGCCCCAGATGAGCGCCTGCAGCACGCGGCCCCCGTCCATCGGAAAGGCGGGAAGCAGGTTGAAAGCTCCGAGAATCGCATTTGCGGCGCCCAGGTAATCGAACGCCGTACCGGCAGGCGTCTTCGTTCCGCCGAGCGCGAAACCGGCGAGCGCGCTGATGCCGGCCAGGACGAAGCTCGTCAGCGGGCCGGCGAACGAGATCCAGGCGGCCATACCGGGGGTCTTCGGCTCGCTCTCGAACCGCGAGACGCCTCCGAAGAGGAATAGGCGGATCTCCTTGATCTCGATGCCGCCCCGTTTCGCGGCCAGCGAGTGCGCCAATTCGTGCAAGATCACGCTCGAGAACAGGAGCAACGCCGTCCCGATCGCGAGGAGCGCTCGGGTCGCCGGGGTGACCTCCGTCGCTCTGAACGGTCCCACGGGGCTGCTAAGCGACCAAGCAACGATTGCGAAGATGAACAGCCACGAAACGTCGATCGCGATGTCGATGCCGAAAAGTCTGCCGATGCGCATCCGGACCTCCACCCCCTTCGACCGCAGGACGGCTGCCGAAGGTTCACCTATTGCCGAAGCTCGGCCGGCGGGCTCGCGCTCATCCTTCGGCGAGCTCGGGATGACCGGAAGTTACGGGGCCGCCGGAACGGCGGAGCCGCGCGCTGCGCGCAGCGCGAAATCGCCGAACGATTCGCCCGGCTCGGCTGCGGACTTATAGTCGCGAAAGAGCGCCTTTAGGACGCCCGGCAAGTCGGCCGCCTTGACCTTTTCGCGGTAGAGTTCGTTGAGCCGCGTCAGATTCGCGTCGCCCCCGGCGTAGACGTTGTAGAGGCCGGCGCTGACGCCGACGATTCCGATTTCGCCCATGTACGGCCGCGCACACCCGTTCGGGCAGCCGGTCATCCGCAGCGAGATCGCGAGGTCGCCGAGGTCGAGTTCTTCGAGATCCCGCTGGGCGGTCCGCACGAGTTCCGGGAGCGCCCGCTCCGCTTCGGCGAGGGCCAAGCTGCACGTCGGAAGCGCGGGGCACGCGAGCGCGCGGCGTTCGAGAGTCGCGACCGTCCGCACCGTCGGGACGCGGTGTCCGGCGAGGATCGCGTCGATCTCGGCGCGCTGCGCTCCGCGAACGCCCGTGATCAGCACGTTTTGATTCGGCGTGAAGACGAGATCGAGCTCGAAGCGCGCGACGATCTCGCGCAGGGCCGTCTTTACTTGCGCCTCCGTGTCGCGAATGCGCCCGCCGAGGACCGGGAGGCCGAGGAAATGCTTCCCGTCGCCCTGCTCGTGCCAGCCGAGGTAATCGTGAAACCGCCATTCCGGCAACTCGCGCCACGCCGCGAGCCTGACACCCGAGACCCGTTCCACCTCGCGCCGGAACCACTCGAGCCCGCGGTCGGCGATCAGATACTTTAACCGCGCGTGCCGGCGATTCGTGCGGTCCCCATTGTCGCGCTGCACGAGCACGACGCCGCGGACGACGGCGAGCAACTCGTGCGGTTCGACGAACCCGAAGCGATCGGCGAGCCGCGGGAACGTCTCGGGCTTGTTGTGCGTCATGCCGAGTCCGCCGCCGACGGTCAGATCGTAACCGAGGAGCGCGCCGCGTTCCCCGAGGACGGGGACGACGCCGAGATCGTTCGTGAAGATGTCGACCGAGTTATCGCCGGCCGCCGCGACCGCGATCTTGAATTTCCGCGGCAGATAGGCCGCCCCGTAAATCGGTTCGCTCTCCTCGTGAGAACGATAGACCTCCTCGCCGTCCTGCCAGATCTCGAAATACGCCCCCGTGCGCGGCGTCAGCAACTCGGCGATCGCGCGCGCCGCCTCGCGCGCCAGGCGATAAGCCGGCGCAGCGAAGGGCGCCGCGGGCGCCATCACGTTGCGATTGATATCGCCGCACGCGCCGAGCGTCGACCCCAAGCGGTGCACGATCTCGGCGATCGTCGGGCGCAAATCGCCCTTGCGCACGCCGTGCAACTGGAGCGCCTCGCGCGTCGTTATCCGGATCGTTCCCTGGCCGACGCGGTCGGCCAGCTCGTCGAGCGCAAGATAGAGTGAAGCCGGCACGAAGCCGCCCGGACTCTTCGTGCGCAACATGAACGTGTGGTCCACAGCGACGCCGTCCGCTTTACGAGCCTTGCGGCGGTCGCGATCTTCCTGCTGATAGATGCCATGGAACTTCAGCAGTTGCGCAGCCTCCGCAGCGACGCCCGATGCGGGCGTGCGAAGTTCCGCCGCGATGCTCCCACGCAGGTTCCGGCTCTGGGTCTTTATCCGCTCGACATCCATTATTGAGAAACGTTCTCCGTTCGCGGCGACCGGCGAAATGAAAAGGCTCCCGTCACATCGACGGGAGCCTGCGCGCTCCGGACTGTGCGAGTAGCCTACGGAATCATGCGCTGGGCCAGTGCCGCCGCCGCGAGGGGGACCCCGTACGACGACAACACATCTCCAGGAGGCGCGCATTCATGCGCCCGACCATAGCACGGCCACGGCCGACCGTCAACGCGTCGCCCCTCTCGCGCGCCCTCTCGGGGGCCGCACATCTCGGGGGCCGCACCTTGACGGCCGGCGCGCTCCCGTGATACAACCCATCCCAATGACTTCGCTCGCTATGTCCATGATGCGCTCCATGATGCGCGACCGCACCCGCGGTCGGCGGAGTTTGCACGCGGCATAACGGGTCTCCCGAACGCCTCACGCAAGCCCTCGTCGACGACGGGGGCTTTCTTATTTACCAACCGCCCGAGGAGAGTGCAACTCATGCCGTACGAAACCGCCGGCCGCTCTTTCGCCACCCGTGCCATTCGCACGGGGCAAGATCCGTGTTCGGCCACAGGATCGACGATCGTACCGATCTATCAGACCGCTACCTTCACTCAATCCGCCGTCGGCGTAACGAAGGGCTTCGACTACTCGCGCACGGGGAATCCGACGCGCCTGGCGCTCGAACGGCAACTCGCCGATTTGGAAGGCGGCCGTTACGGCGCGGCGTTCGGCTCGGGGATGGCGGCCGTCGCGGGAGCCGCATCGCTCTTGCGCTCGGGGGACCACATCGTGGCGTGCCACGAGATCTACGGCGGCACGTACCGCCTCTTCAGCGACGTGCTCAGCCGCTACGGCATCACCACTACCTACGTCGATTTCAATGACCTTGCGGCCGTGCGCGCGGCGCTTCGCCCGGAAACGAAGCTCCTGTGGATCGAAACGCCGACGAACCCGCTGTTGACGCTGATCGACATCGCCGCGATCGCGCAACTCAAGGGGCCCGGGCGGCTGCTCGCCGTCGACAACACGTTCTGCACGCCGTTCTTCCAAAAGCCTTTGCAGTTCGGCGCGGAGATCGTCGTCCATTCGACGACGAAGTACATCAACGGACACAGCGACGTCGTCGGCGGGATCGTCATCACGGACGATCCGGAATTGCACGCGCAGATCGTCTTCCATCAGAACGCGGTCGGCGCGATCCCCGGGCCGCAGGACGCCTACCTTACGCTGCGCGGCGCGAAGACGCTCGCACTGCGGATGCGCGAGCACGAGCGCAACGCCTGCGCGGTCGCCGAGTGGTTGCAAACGCGCGACGACGTCGCGGCAGTCTATTATCCCGGACTGGCCTCGCACCCGCAGTACGCCCTCGCGCGGCGGCAGATGGAAGGGTTCGGCGGGATCGTATCGCTACGCGTACGCGGCGGGGCGGCGCGCGCGCTGGAATTCGCGCGCAGCACCCGCTTGTTCAATCTCGCAACGTCGCTCGGCGGCGTCGAGTCGCTGATCTGCAGTCCCTATACGATGACGCACGGCTCCGTACCGTCGGAGCGCAAAGTAGAGCTGGGCATCACGCAGGATCTGCTCCGTCTCTCGGTCGGGATCGAAGGCATCGACGACATCATCGCCGACCTTCGGGACGCGCTCGATGCGTCGGCCCACGCAGCCGCTCCCGCGCCCGCGCTCCTCGCGGAACGCGAACTCGCACGCGTCTAAAATGCACGCTCGGAGGTTGACGCCCAAGCAGACCCGTGCTATCGTACCGCTAATGCGCGCGTTCGCTTGTGCCTGTTGTCCGTGTTGTTCCGGCGATCCCCGAGGATCGGCGAACTAGGCGCGCGCGCGGACGAGCATCGTCCTTAGTGTGAAGCCCCCGCCGGTTCGGTTGGGGGCTTCTTCTTTTTCCGCTTTCTCCTCATTCCCCCGGCGTTGCTTTCCCGTCTCAACAGGAGGCAATCATCATCGCATCATCCACCCCGCTGGAATCGGCGACGCAGACACTCGAGCTCGCACTCTCCTCGTACCGGGGGAGCGTCGTGCTGGCATGCTCGTTCGGCGGGCCATCCGGGATCGTGATCCTCGATCTGTTGCATCGCTCCGGCGAAGCGCTCCCTGTGTACTATCTCGACACTGACTTGTTGTTCAAGGAAACGTACGAGCTCGTCGAGCGCATCAGGGATCGCTACGGCGTCGATCCGATCGCCGTGCGCCCTAAACAAAGCCTGCTCGAGCAGCAACAGCGGCACGGCGAAGCGCTCTGGGCGCGCGATCCAGATGCGTGCTGCGCACTACGAAAGGTCGCGCCGCAGACGGAGTTCCTGCGCGAATATCGCGCCTGGATCACGGGTATCCGGCGCGATCAATCGGCCGCGCGCAGCGCGGTTCGCGCGCTCGAATGGGACGAGAACTTTCACCTCGTCAAAGTGAGCCCGCTCGCCGAATGGACCGAAAGCGACGTGTGGGCGTACGTACGCGAGCACGACCTTCCGTACAACAGCCTGCACGACGACGGTTTTCCGAGCCTCGGATGCAGGCCGTGCACGCGCCGCGTCGCGGCCGGCGAAGGTCCGCGCGCCGGCCGCTGGTCCGGCTTCACGAAGACGGAGTGCGGCTTGCACGCCCCGCCGCTGCGAACGGAGAGAACGACACGTGGCTAAAGGATTCACCGTTTGGTTGACCGGCCTCTCGGGCGCTGGGAAGAGCACGATCGCCGCCTTGCTGCGCGATGAGTTGGCCGCGCGCGGGCGCGGCGTGGAAGTGCTCGACGGAGACGTCGTCCGCACGCATCTATCGAAAGGGCTCGGTTTCAGCCGGGAGGATCGCGACACCAACATCGCGCGCATCGCGTTCGTCGCCGCGCTCCTCACGCGTCACGGCGTCGCCGTGATCGCCGCGGCGATTTCCCCGTTCGCCGAGGCGCGGGCCCAAGCGCGCGAGGCGATCGGGGAGTTCGTCGAGGTCCACGTCGATTGCTCGATCGACGAGTTGACCCGGCGTGACGTCAAAGGCCTCTACCTGCGCGCGCTGCGCGGCGAGATCCCGAACTTCACCGGCGTCTCCGACCCGTACGAAGCCCCGGAACATCCGGACGTCCGCGTCTCGAGCGATACGCAGACGGTCGAAGGCAGCGTCGCCGTAATTCTCGCCGAACTCGAGCGCCGCGGCTACGTCGAGCGCCTCTCACCGGTGCGCGCGTGAGCACCCGAACGGCGACCAAGCTCGTCCTGAGCGCGCGCGAACTGAGCGACGCCGCGCTCGTGTTGAACGGAGCGTTCGCGCCGCTCGAAGGGTTCTTGACGCGCGCGCATTACGAGCGCGTCGTCGCGGACCTGCGCCTCGCGAGCGGCGCGCCGTGGTCGTTGCCGGTGACGCTCTCCGTCGCGCGGCACGAGGCGCCCTCGCTCGACGAGACGGTCGAACTGATCGACGAAGGCGGGAACGTGCGCGCGCTGCTCGACGTGACGGACGTCTTCGAGTACGATAAGGCGCTCGAGGCGCGCAACGTCTACCGCACGGAGGACGCGGCCCACCCCGGCGTCGCCGTTCTGTACGCGCAAAAAGAGCTGCTCGTTGGAGGGCGCCTGCGCGCCGCCGCAGGGGAGCCGGCCGCCCCCCCGGACCCGCTCGCGCTGACGCCGGCGGAGACGCGCGCCGAGTTCGCGCGTCGCGGCTGGAAGACGATCGTCGGCTTCCAGACCCGCAACCCCGTCCATCGCGCGCACGAGTACATTCAAAAGAGCGCGCTCGAGATCGTCGACGGCTTGCTGCTGCACCCGCTCGTGGGCGAGACGAAATCCGACGACATCCCGGCCGCCGTACGCCTGCGCTGCTATCAGGCGCTGCTCGAGGGATACTATCCTCGCGAGCGCGTCCTGCTCGCGACGCTTCCGGCGGCGATGCGCTATGCGGGCCCGCGCGAGGCGATCTTCCACGCACTCGTCCGCAAGAACTACGGCTGCACGCACTTCATCGTGGGGCGCGATCACGCAGGCGTCGGCAACTACTACGGCACCTATGACGCGCAGGCGCTGTTCGACGAGTTCGCGCCCGGCGAGCTCGGGATCACGCCGCTGAAGTATGAGAACAGCTTCTTCTGCCGGCGCTGCGATGCGATGGCGACTCGCAAGACCTGCCCTCATCCGCCCGACGCGCACGTCGCGCTCAGCGGGACGGCCGTGCGCGACTTGCTGCGCAACCGGCAACTCCCCCCGCCGGAATTCTCACGGCCCGAAGTCGCGCGCATCCTGATCGAGGCGCTCGCGTGAGCATCGTCGTCGAGGGCGTCGCGAAATCGTACGGCGACGTCTCGGCCCTCGAAGACGTGAGCGTTACGATCGGGCCACGCACGCTGACGGCGCTGCTCGGCCCGTCAGGCTGCGGCAAGTCGACGCTGTTGCGGCTGATCGCCGGATTCGACCGCCCCGAGCGCGGCCGGATCCTCATCGACGGCGAGGACGCGACCGACATTCCGCTCGGCAAGCGCGACGTCGGGTTCGTCTTCCAGAGCTATGCGCTGTTCCCGCACCTGACCGTTGCCGAAAACATCGCCTTCGGCTTGAAGGTCCGCAAAGCGCCGCGCGCCGCGGCGAATGCGCGCGTCGCGGAGCTTCTCGCGCTCATCCAGCTCGAGGGCTACGAGAAGCGGCGGCCGCACGAGCTCTCCGGCGGGCAGCGGCAACGCGTCGCACTCGCCCGAGCGCTCGCGGCGAAGCCGCGCATTCTCCTGCTGGACGAGCCATTCGGTGCGCTCGATCTGCAGGTCCGTAAGGAATTGCGCGCTTGGGTCCGTTCGCTGCACGAACTCACGCACGTCACGACCGTGATCGTGACGCACGATGCGGACGAGGCGATGGAACTCGCGGACCAGATCGTCGTCCTCGCGAAGGGCCGCGTCCAACAATCCGGCGCCCCGCGGCGCATCTACGAGCACCCGGAGAACCCATTCGTGATGCGCTTCCTCGGGCACGTGAACGCGCTCGGGGAGGGCACGGAGACCGTCTACGTCCGGCCGCACGATTTTCGCGTCGAAACTCGCCACTTCGGCGAGGCGGCCGCCGCGCGCGTCGAGCGCGTCATCGAGTTCGGCTCGCGCACGCATCTCGAGTTGGCCCTCGGCGACGGAAACAAGATCACGAGCGAGCTTCCCCCCGGGCTCGCCGCCGAACTTGCTCCGCACGTCGGCATGACGGTCTATCTCGAGCCCAAACGGGTCCGTTCTTTCGACACCATCGCCTCTTGAAAAGGACATCATGAACCGCCTTCGTCTTGCGTCGCTCGCGGCGGCGCTGCTCATCCTCCTCTCCCCGCTCGCAGCCAGGGCGGACCAATCGCTCCTCAACGTTTCGTACGATCCGACGCGCGAGTTCTACAGCGCATACAACACGCTCTTCGCCGCGTACTGGAAAAAGAAGACCGGCGAGACGGTGACGATCAATCAATCGCACGGCGGTTCCGGCGCGCAAGCCCGCTCCGTCATCGAAGGCCTCGAGGCCGACGTTGTGACGCTCGCGCTCGCCTACGACATCGATTCGATCTCGCAGAAGGCGAATCTGTTGGCCCCGGATTGGCAGAGGCGCTTCCCCGACAATTCGAGCCCATACACGTCGACCGTCGTCTTCGTCGTGCGCAAAGGGAACCCGAAGAACGTGCGCGGCTGGGAAGATCTCGTGAAGCCCGGCATTTCGGTGATCACCGCGAATCCGAAAACGAGCGGCGGCGCGCGCTGGAATTTCCTCGCGGCCTACGACTACGGCCTGCACAGCAACCAGAACGACGAAGCCAAGGCGCGCGCCTACGTGACGGCGCTCTACAAGAACGTACCCGTACTCGATAGCGGGGCACGCGGTTCGACCGTGACGTTCGTCGACCGCGGCCTCGGCGACGTGCTCCTCGCGTGGGAGAACGAGGCGTTCCTGACGCTCAAGCAACATCCGGCCGATTTCGAGATCGTCGTCCCCAAGACGAGCATCCTCGCGGAACCGCCCGTCGCCGTTGTCGACGCGAACGCCAAGAAGCACGGCACCGAAGCTCTCGCGAAGGCGTACCTCGAGTATCTCTACACGCCCGAGGCGCAAAAGCTGGCCGCCCAGTGGGGTTACCGCCCGCGCTTGGCGTCGGCGATACCGGCGGGGACGCACTTCGCCGTTACGAGCCTGCAGACGGTCGCGGAATTCGGCGGATGGCAAACGGCGCAGCAACGCTTCTTCGCCGACGGCGGGCTCTTCGACCAGATCTACGCGGTGAAGTAACGCGTGCGGCACGAGGCGATTCCCGGCAGAGGGCTAGCGCTCGGGACGACGCTGACGCTTCTGACGCTGGTCGTCCTCGTGCCCCTTGCCGCCATCGTCGCGACGCTGCAAGGTCTCACTCCCGAGCGCTTCCTCGCCGTCGCGGGCTCGCCGCGGACGCTCGCCGCCTATCGCCTCACGTTTGGGGCGGCGCTCTGCGGTTCTGCGATCGACCTCGTCGCGGGCACGTTCGTCGCCTGGGTGCTCGTGCGCTACCGCTTCCCCGGACGGAACGTTCTCGATGCGGTCGTCGACGTTCCGTTCGCGTTGCCGACGGCGGTGACCGGCATCGCGCTCGCGACGCTGTACGGAGCGCACGGCTGGGCCGGGGAAGCGCTCGCGCAGTTCGGTTGGAGGGTCGCCTACACGCAACTCGGCGTCGGGCTCGCGCTGACGTTCGTCGGCTTTCCGTTCGTCGTGCGGACCGTGCAGCCGGTCATCGCCTCGTTGCCGATCGAGTACGCCGAAGCGGCCGCCTCGCTCGGGGCCGGCAAGGGGGAAGCGTTTCGCCGGGTCACGTTGCCGCTGATCTTTCCCGCGATGCTGACCGGCTTCGCCCTCGCGCTCGCGCGCGGGCTCGGCGAATACGGATCCGTTATCTTCATCTCCGGCAACATGCCCGGGCGCACGGAGATCGCCCCGCTACTGATCGTCTCGCACCTCGAGAGCTTCGATTATCAGGGCGCGGCGGCGATCGCGACCGTGTTGCTCCTCTCGTCGTTTCTGCTGCTGCTCGCGATCAACGCCTTGCAACGGCGCATCGCCGTCGTGCGGGCCCCGCAGTGAGCGTCAACGCCGTCTCGATGCCCGCCGCCCGATTGGAGGCGGCCGCTCGTCCGAAGGCCGTGCGGCTCTTCGGCCCGGATGCGCTCGCCGTCGGCGGCGCGATCGCGCTCGTCGCGGGCCTAGTCCTCTTGCCGCTCGTCTCCGTCGTATACGAAGCGACGCGCGCCGGCGCCGGGACGTTCGCGAGGACGTTCACGGAACCGTACGCGCTGGCCGCGATCCGGCTGACGCTCGGGGTGGCCTTCGCGACGGTCGCCTTCAACACGACGTTCGGATTGATCGCGGCGTGGACGGTCACCAAGTATCGCTTTCCGCTCAAGGCGTGGCTCTTGACCGCGATCGATCTGCCGCTCACGGTCTCGCCGGTCGTCGCCGGGCTCGCGATCCTGCTGACGTTCGGAAGCCGCTCGCCGCTCGGCAGCCGGCTCGTCGAGCAGGGGATCCACATCGCGTTCGCGCCGCCGGGGATCATCCTGGCGACGATCTTCGTGACCTTCCCGTTCGTCGCGCGTGAGTTGATCGCGTTCATGCAAGAGCAAGGCCGCGACCTCGAAGAGGCCTCGCTCGTCCTCGGCGCCTCCGTATGGCAGACGCTCTGGCGCATCACGATCCCCAACGCTCGCTGGGCGCTCCTCAACGGCATCCTGCTCTGCAACGCGCGGGCGATGGGCGAGTTCGGCGCCGTCTCCGTAATCTCGGGGCGCGTGCGCGGCTTCACCGACACGGTCCCCCTGCACATCGAAATCCTCTACAACGAGAGCGCCTTCGCCTCGGCGTTCGCCCTCTCGACGGCGCTCGCCGTCGTGACGATCGGCCTGACGCTCGCGCGCGCCGCGCTCGTGCGGCATCGTGACTGAGCCGCCTTCGCTCTTTCGCAACGCCGGCGCCCCGGCAGGAACGCCCCCCGCCGGAGCAAACGGGGGTTGCTTCATGGAAGCTTCGATTGCCGCCGGCAACAAGGTCCTTGCGAAGCGGCGCGAGCTCGGCCTGTCGCAAGAGGCGCTTGCGCAAGCCGGCGGCGTCACGCGGCAAGCGATCGGAGCGATCGAAAGCGGGCGCGCGCAACCGGGCGTCGCCCTCGCGCTCGCGATCGCGCGTACGCTCAACTCGACCGTCGAGGAACTCTTCGGACCCGACGGCGACGAAGAGATCGCCGTTGAAACGGACGATCTGCCGAGCCCGGGCCAACGCGTCGCCGTCGCTTCGATCGGCGGCCGCAGCGTGATCAGGAGCCTCGATCGGCCGTCGCTCGGCTCGGTCCCCGAATCCGCGCAAGCGATCGTGCTTTCGTCGGACGCTAAGCGAGCCCGGCTGCGCCGGCTCGCTCCGGGGCAGCCCGCCGAACCGGCGGTGTTCGTCTCGGGTTGCGATCTCGGCCTCGGCTTGCTCGTGCGGCACCTCGACGGGCGCAAAGGCCGCGGCATCTGGTTTTCTCAAAGCAATCAGGGCGCTCTGACCGAACTCGCCGCGGGGCGCACGCACGTCGCTGCGATCCATGGGCCGGAAGCGGACCGGCGAAAGATCGGCCGCGTTCGCCGCTTCGATCTCGCCGAAATCGAGGAAGGCTGGCTCGTGGCTCGCGGGAATCCGCTCTCGTTTCGCGGCGCGCGCGATCTCGCCCGCGGCAAAGTCCGGCTCGCGAACCGCCCGTCCGGGGCGGGGGCGCGCGCGCTGCTCGATGCCGAATTGCGCCGGGCCTCGATCGATCCGCACCGCGTCAGCGGCTACGAGCGCGAACTCGGCGGACATCTCGACGTCGCGCGTGCCGTCTCGCAGGGCTTTGCCGACGTCGGCGTCGGGATCGCCTCGGCCGCCCGCATGTTCGGACTCGATTTCGTCCCCCTGCGCTCCGAGCGTTGCACGCTCCTCATCCCCGAAGCGCACCTGATGCATTCGGGAGTCGCGGCGCTGCTCGAGACGTTGCGTTCGAACGCCTATCGCCGCGATCTCGCAGCGTTCGGACCCTACGACACGAGCCGCACCGGCGAGGAAATCGCTTGACGCCCGTCGCCCCCGTTGCGCCGCCGCCCGTTCGATAGCGGGAAGCTTCTCGTCGCCGTTCCGGCGGCGGTGTTTCTCGCGTTCATCCTCGCTCCGGTGAGCGCGCTGTTCATCCGTTCGTCGCCGGGCGAGTTCGTTGCCGCGCTGCAACAGCCGGACGTGCTCTCGGCCTTGCGCCTGAGCGCGCTCACGACCGCGATCGCGCTCGCGTGCGCCGTCGCGTTCGGAACGCCGCTCGCGTATCTGCTGGCCCGCTGGAACTTCCCGGGGCGCGACGTGGTCGACGCCCTCGTCGATCTGCCGATCGTCGTCCCCCCTGCCGTCGCCGGCGTGGCGCTCCTGATCGCGTTCGGCCGCCGCGGCATCTTCGCTCCGCTTCTCTCGAGCATGGGGATCGAACTCTCGTTCACGACCGCCGCGGTCGTCCTCGCGCAGCTCTTCGTTGCCTCGCCATTTTACGTCCGAGCCGCACGCAACGGCTTCCTCGCGGTGGACCGCAGCCTCGAGGAAGCCTCGGCCACGCTGGGGTCGACCCGCTTTCAAACCTTCCGGCGCATCACGATCCCGCTCGCATTGCCGAGCCTGATCGGAGGCGCCGTGCTGACGTGGGCGCGCGCACTCGGAGAATTCGGCGCCACGATCATGTTCGCGGGCAACCTCGTCGGGGTCTCGCAAACGATGCCGCTCGCCGTGTATCTGAAGCTCGAGAGCGGGGATCTCCCGGCCTCGCTCGCGCTCTCGATCGTCCTCGTCCTATCGAGCCTGATCGTGCTGCTGGTCGTCCGGGTCGCGGCGCGCTGATGCTGCGCGCGCTCGTCGTCAAGCGGTTGCGCGACTTCACGCTCGATCTCGACCTTCGGTGTCCGGCCGGCGTGACCGTCGTCGTCGGTCCCAGCGGATCCGGGAAGACGACGATGCTGCGGCTCATCGCCGGGCTCGACGAGGTCGATCGCGGCGAGATCGCGATCGACGGCCGCGTGCTCGACGACGGGAATGGAACCTTCCTCCCCGCCAGGCTGCGCGACATCGCCTTCGTCTTTCAGGAATACGCGCTCTTCCCGCACCTGACGGTCGCGGAGAACGTCGCCTACGGCCTGCGGGCGCGCGGCGTCCCGAACGATGAGGCACGGCAGCGGGTCGCGGCGACCCTCGCGCGCTTTGAGATTGCGGAGTGCGCCGGGGTCTTCCCCGCCAAACTCTCCGGCGGGCAGCGGCAGCGCGTCGCCCTCGCTCGCGGCCTCATCCTCGAACCGCGAGCGCTGCTGCTCGACGAGCCGCTCGCCGCTCTGGACGTGCAGACGCGCGCATCCGTCCGCAACGAGCTTCTCGCGATCGTCGGCCGGCTCCCGATCCCGACGATCTTCGTGACGCACGATCCGGCCGACGCGCGCGCCTGCCCGGAACGCATCGTCGCGATCGAAAGCGGCGCGATCACGCAAGAGGCGACGTGGTCCGAGCTCTCGGCTGCGCCGGCCACCCGGTTCGTCGCGGACTTCGCGAGGAGCGGGGCGCCGGCGCACGCCTGACGGCGCTACTTGCCGATCAAGACTTCCGTTGACTTGATGATGACGAGGACGCTATCGCCTTCCTTGATCCCCAAACGGTCGACCGAGCCTTTCGTGATCACGGCCGTCAGGTCAGCAGGCTCGACGGCCACTTCGACCTCGGCCATGATGGTGCCGGTGCGGACCGCTTTCACGACTCCGCGAACCTGATTGCGCGCGCTGATCTCCATGTGGGAATCTCCCCCGGCTAGCGCGGCTCGCCGCTCGTCCTCCATTTGCATAAGGCCGAGTGGCAGGGACCGCGATACACCGGCAAACAAAAGTGACGAAATGCAGTCTTTCTTTACGTCCAACCGCTGGGCGAGCAACCTGGGTTTCGTTGCGTCTACGAACATGGCGCGCGCGCGCGCCGCGCTCCTGCTCGCATGCTTGATCGTATGCACGATGCTAGGCGCCGCAAGAACGGCGGTCGCGGCGGATTCGGGCGCGGCGATCACCGTATTCGCCGCAGCCTCGTTGCGTGAATCCTTCGAGGCCGCAGCACCGGCCTTCACGAGTAAGACCGGCACGAAGGTGGCGTTCAATTTCGCCGGCTCCGACACACTCGCGGCGCAGATAGCGCAAGGCGCGCCTGCGGACGTTTTCGCATCCGCGAACCAATCACAGATCAACAAGGTGCGCGATGCGGGCTTGCTCGCGGGCGATCCGCGAGTCTTCGCGCGCAACGTCCTGGTAACGATCGTTCCGAAAGACAACCCGGGGCACGTTGTCGCGATCGCCGATCTCGCGAAACCGGGCGTGCGCCTGATCCTGGCGGCGCCGACCGTCCCAATCGGAGCGTACGCGCGGACGACGTTCGCGAACCTCTCGAAGCTGCCGGCTTATGGGGCGCACTTCGCCGACGCCGTGGCGGCAAACGTCGTCTCGAACGAGGTCGACGTGAAAGCCGTCGTCGCGAAGGTACTGCTCGGCGAGGGCGATGCGGGCGTCTGCTACGGCACCGACGTAACCCCGACCGTCGCAAAGGGGACGACTACGATCGCCTTCCCGCCCGGCGCGGCGCCGGAGGCCGTCTATCCGATCGCCGTCGTCAAGGCCTCCACGAATGCCGCAGCGGCGAAGGCCTTCGTCGACTTCGTCCTCTCGCCGGAAGGGCAAGCGTTTTTGAAGGATCGCGGCTTCCTGCCCCCGGCGGCCGCCTCAAACTAGAAGGCCGGCTCCGTTTCCGCTCCTTCGCCCCGCAAAGCATTTTCGCCGCCCGGGGCGAAGCACCACGCGTGGAAAAGGGCGACTGCGTGAGATGCGTCGTAGGCGGCCCCGAAGCTCTGCCGGAGACTCTCAGAGTCCCGGGAGCGCGGGAGGTTTGGTACTGCCGCTTCGCGCTTGACGCACCCGATACCGACGAGCCCCTAGCGACGACGTACGTGGTCATCGTGCTCCGCGCGGGAATCGCCAGCGTGACCGACCTCGCCGACGTGCAACGCCGCGCCCTCCGATCGAAGGCATGGCTTCGCGTCGCCGCCCGCTTCTCGGAGCGCCCGGAACGCAGGGCCGAAATCGAGGCCCACGTGCGGCGGGCGATCGCGCTCGCGTATCCGGGATCGGTCGAGGTCCTCCGGCTCAAGCTCGCACAGACGCACGCACAGAGTTAGCGCGCCTACGCGGCGGTTTCGACGACGCTTTCTCCGAGTTCCATACGGGCGCAGCCGACGCGATAGTCGGCCATGCCGTAGTAGACGTCGTAGCTCCGGCTGCCGAGCGCCGGCCGCGCGTCGAGCCCGGTCGGGAAGACCACGTTGTTGACGATCCCCTTCATCTCTTGCCGCGTCTCCGGCACGAAGATGGGCCGCGGCGAGCGGTACCGGAGGATGTGCGGACGCTGGACGTCGTGGACGAGCAGCCCCGCGCTGTAGCGCAGGCGGCGGCGGCCGTCCGGCGAGGGCAGCATGTCGACGCCGTGGTACAGGGAAAGCCACCCCTCCTCGATCCGCACCGGGGGCGTGCCGCCGCCGAGTTTCACGAGGCCCCAATCGCCCTGCGGGCACGCCACGAGGACGCTCTCCCGCACGTTGAGCATCTCGTGCCGGTCGGCTAGCGCTTCCGCCAGGGGGATGTAAGCGACGCGGATCGATTCGCGCGATTCCGGCGGCATCGCGAGCATCTCTTCGCAGGCCTGGTATCCGTGAACCGCCGAGAGCGTAAGCATCGGACGGTGGTAGAGCGCGAGCGATTCGACGCCCGACGGAGAGATGACCGGCTCCGGGAAGAACGCAGCGTCCTTATCGTCGCCGTTCGGCAGCCCGGCGTTGAGAAAATCCAGCAAACCGATCCGTTCCCACGCGTAACCGTCGGCAGAGAGCGCGATCGCGATCCGAGGACCGGCCGGCCCGAACGCGGTGTAGCACATGACGTACTGATCCAAGCACGGCACGAACGTGACGCGCGGATCTTCACAGCCGTAGCCGCCGGCCTTGTAGCGCAGCTCGTAGGGGGCCGCCGGCTGCAGCGCGTAACCGCGGCGGCGGAACTCCGGGACGGGCGCATCGCCGTCCGCTACGAACAAGCCGACGCGCGAAACGTTTCCCGCCCCGACGACGCGCGGGTACATGACGAGCTTCCCGTCGCGAGCGCGGACGACCGCGGGATTCAGCACGCCCTCGGCCTCGTTCGCGTCGCCGTTGGGCTCCACCACGACGCCGAGGCGCGTGAGGCGGGCCGGGAGGTCAACGATCTGTTCGTCTGGCGTCATGGCCTCTCACGGGAAGAACGCCGCATGGCGCTGAGGGATTCACAGAAGATCGCCAAAGCGGGCCGGAACGCCCTCATTCGTACGTCGGCGGATATTGGGGCGAAAGCCTCGCCACGGCCGCTTCTTCCTCGCGGTACGCCTCTTCGAGTTCGCGCTTGAGCTCGGCGAGCAAGCTGCGGGCTGCGGCGTGTGCGATGCGGCGCCCGACGGTCGCATCGAACGCCTTTCCGGCGACGCCGAACGGCGCCTCGTACGAGCCGGACAGCTCGATACGGGACGAGTCTCCGCCGGCGCTGTCGATGAGCATCGTTCCATGGAAATCCGGGTAAGGTCCACCGTGCTTGGGTATCCACCCGATCTTCATCCGCTCGTACCGCGGAAACCCGGGCTCGGGTTCGAAGGTCGCCGTCACCTCGCGTTGCAGCGTCACGTCGCCTACCGGCACCGTGATCGGCATCGAAGCCCCGGTTCCACCGATAGCCCCCAGCCGCCCGAAATAGGCCGTCAAGAAGTCCGGCACGCGGTGATACGGGCATCGCACCGTGACCGCATCGTTGATCTGCGTCATGCCGGTAGAACGTTAATGGGCTGCGGTCCCGTTCCTGCGGTTTCGGCGGAAGGGCTCCCTCTCGCTCCCCGCAGGGTCGCTTCTCCTGCAAGGCGGCCCGTGTCCGGACGCACTACTTTTCGGTTTGGCGTGGAACTTTTCGGTGAAATTGTCGTAATAGAGAGTAAGGGATTCGTGGCCCGCATCACGCTTCTCAGGTGCAGGCGAACGTCGCAACCCCGTGCAAAATTCTCATCATCAGAACCGGATCGAGGACCGCTACCATGGCACGTCGGCCCAAAAAGGACAAGCTCTCGAAGGCTTCGGATCCGAGCCTTTTTGAAGCGTGCTTGGATCTGCCGACGGATCCGACGCTCGATGCGACGGCCGCACCGGCTCCCGTCGCCAAGCTCCCGGCCTTGAAGAAGACGCGCGTCCGCTCCGGCGAGAAGCGCGCCCGCAAGATCGCCCGCCCGATCGCGGACGTCGATAAGATGTTCGCAGCCTGCCTCGCTCGCCTGACCGAGATCGAGAATTGGCTCGCGACGCCTGACGCTCCGCACATCAACCGCGCGCTGCGCCTATGGAAATCGTTCGTCGACGATGCTTCGCACCTGCTCGAAGCGACGGCTTCCCTCGGCGCGCCTCCTCCCGCGCTCATCCCGATCCGCATCCACAAGCCGCATCGCCGCCGCTAGGCGCCTCGCGAACGGTCCGGTCTCGTCTTCTCCGCCCCCGCACCATCGAGATGCGGGGGCGGAATCGTTGTACCGCTAGACCGCCGCCGCCACGGACGGGAGGTCGGCCAGTGCGGCGTCGAGCGCCGACTGCTCGTACGACACGTCCTGCAGCTTGCCCGAGAAGTAGTCCGTGTAAGCCTGCATGTCGAAATGCCCGTGCCCGGAAAGGTTGAACAGGATCGTCTGCGACTTCCCCTCGGCCTTGCAACGGAGCGCCTCGTCGACGGCGGCCTTGACCGCATGCGTCGATTCCGGCGCCGGCACGATTCCCTCGCAACGCGCGAACTGCACGCCCGCGGCGAAGCATTCCAGCTGGTTGTACGCGCGCGCTTCGATGAGTCCCAGTTCCTTCACGTGGCTCACGAGCGGCGACATGCCGTGATAGCGCAGGCCGCCCGCGTGGAAGCCCGGCGGCATGAAGCTCGCGCCGAGCGTGTACATCTTGACCATCGGCGTCAAGTGCGCGGTGTCGCCGAAATCGTATGCGTAGGTTCCCTTCGTCAGCGTCGGGCACGCGCTCGGTTCGACGGCGACGATGCGCGCCTTCGATCTTCCGGCGATCTTCTCGCGCACGTACGGGAACGCGATGCCGGCGAAATTGCTGCCGCCGCCCGCGCAGCCGATGACGACGTCGGGCTCGGCCTGCGCGTCGTCGAGTTGGAGCATCGCTTCTTCACCGATGATCGTCTGGTGCAGCAGCACGTGATTGAGAACGGAGCCGAGCGAATACTTCGTGTCCTCGCGCTGCGCCGCGACTTCTACGGCTTCGGAGATCGCGATGCCGAGCGAGCCCGTGGAATCCGGGAAGCGCTCGAGGATCGCGCGCCCCGATGCGGTCTCCGTAGACGGACTCGCGACGCAACGCGCGCCGTACGTTTCCATCAACGCGCGCCGGTACGGCTTCTGCTCGTAGCTGACTTTCACCATGAAGACTTCGACGGAGAGCCCGAACAGTTGACCGGCGAACGCGAGCGACGAACCCCACTGCCCCGCGCCCGTCTCCGTCGTCAAGCGCTTGACGCCGGCTTCCTTGTTGTAGAACGCCTGCGGGACGGCGGTGTTCGGCTTGTGACTCCCCGACGGGCTTACCCCTTCGTACTTGAAGAAGATCTTCGCCGGCGTATCGAGCGCCTTTTCGAGGCGCCGAGCTCGAACGAGCGGCGAAGGGCGCCAGAGACGATAGACTTCGCGCACGGGTTCGGGAATCTCGATCCACCGCTCGGCCGAGACTTCCTGAGCGATGATCGCCATCGGGAAAATCGGGGCGAGATCCTCGGGCCCGATCGGCCCGCCGGTCCCCGGATGCAACACCGGCGGGGGCGGCACGGGCAAGTCGGCGACCAGGTTGTACCACGCCTTCGGAATGCGGTCTTCGCTCAGCAAGTATTTAACCGATTCGTCGCTCATGTGCCCTCGTTCGCTTTCTGGTGGGTATCCGGAAGTGGCCGGTCGTCGAAACGCCCTACCTTCGGAAGCAAGTTTTGCGCCGTGGGCCCGGCCTCCCGTCGGAGCTAGACGGGATCCGCCGCAAGATCGACGCCCCAAGCCCGGACGAGCTCGCGGCCGTCGTCGCGGCTCGAGCGGGCCGCGACGGCGCTGCGGCTGAAGCGCGGCGCGGCCCCCGGCTGGAGGAACCCGTCGAGTTCGACGAACGTGCCTCGCGCGCGGTTCTGCGGATGGTGCGGCGCCTCCGTGAGGCTGAGCACGGGGGCGAAACAGGCGTCGGTCCCTTCGAGGATCGCGCACCACTCGTCGCGGGTCTTCGAGGCGAACGTGCGCTCGAACGCGGCCCGCAGACGCGGCCACTCAGCCGGCGGGACGGGTTGCCGGAACGGCTCCTCGATGCCGCACTTTTCGAGCAGCACGCGAAAGAACTGGGGTTCGATCGGCCCGATCGAGATCCACTTTCCGTCGCTCGTCTGGTAGACGTTGTAGTAAGGATGGCCGCCGTCCATCAAGTTCACGCCGCGGCGGTCTTCCCAGAGTCCGCTGTTGAGGAAGGAGTACGTCATCGCCATCAGCAGCGAGGCGCCGTCGACCATCGCGGCATCCACGACTTGCCCCCGGCCGGAACGGCGCGCTTCGAGTACGCCGCAGACGATGCCGAACGCGAACATCATCCCCCCGCCGCCGAGATCGGCGACGAGGTTGAGCGGGATTGCAGGCCGCTCCGCGGTGCCGATCGCGTGCAGCGCGCCGGAGAGCGCCGTGAAGTTGATATCGTGGCCGGCGGCGTTCGCGAGCGGGCCTTCGCGGCCCCAGCCCGTCATGCGCCCGTAGACCAGGCGCGGATTTCGTGCGAGGCAGACGTCGGGCCCGAGGCCCAAGCGCTCCATGACGCCGGGGCGGAAGCCTTCGACGAGGGCGTCGGCGCGCTCGAGGATCGCGAGAGCCCCGGTGCGCCCCGCCTCGCTCTTGAGGTCGAGGATCAGCCTGTGCCGCCCGCGCAGCAAAATGTCGTGCTCCATGCCGAGCACGTCCGGGCCGGCGTCGCGCTGGATGCGCACGACATCCGCGCCCATGTCGGCGAGCATCATCGCGCAAAACGGCGCCGGCCCTAGCCCCGCGAACTCGACGACGCGCAAGCCTGCGAGGGGTCCCCCCGATCGTGAATCGTCCACGGCCTGGTGCTTCGGCGCGGCGCAGGTCGATCCGCCCGGCAGGGTCGGCGCGCCTGGGTAGGACGATTACAGGACGTGCTACGTTCTATAGTCCACAGTGAGGATTGCTGGGAAAGTAGGGTTGCGATGCCTCCTTCCGAGAAGACGGCGAACCCCATCCCGAATCTCACTTGGTTGCGCGGCGAGGTTCTGGCGATTCTGTTCCTGGACAAGGAGCGCGTCTACGCGGCGACCATCGACGACGGCCGGACGACGCACCTCGTCACGCTCGGCAATCCGCGCACGGGAGAGCGCGACGCGCTCTCCGCCGACGATCCGAGGTACGCCGTCGTCGAGCAGGCCTTCGTCGCGGAGCAGAGCGTCGAATTGGGCGTCCGTGACTTCGGATTCGATCCGGTGACGGGAATGCGCCGGTTCGTCATCGATCGGGCCTGCATCATCTCGCGCAAGGAGCGCGCGGTTTCGTAGCGCAATCGCCGCCTCGGAGGTCCCCGTGCCCGATTCGGCATTTTCCGCTGAGGCCGCGCGCGTCATCGACGCGGCAACGGCTGCGAAGCTTACCCCGTCGCCGCCAGATTGGCGCGACGGGTGGATCTACTTCCTGATGCTGGACCGCTTCAACAACACCGACCGCGCGATCTCCCACGAGCCGTTCGACGATCCGGGATACGCCGATTTCCAGGGCGGCACGTTCGCGGGCGTCCAGGCGCAGTTGCCGTACCTCAAGGAGCTCGGTGCCGGCGCGATTTGGTTGAGCCCCGTGCTCAAGAACCTGCCGTTCGAGCGGAGCTACCACGGCTACGGCATCCACGATTTTCTCGCCGCGGAACCGCGCTTCGCCCGCGATCCCCTGCGCGCCGACGACGAATTGCGCGCGCTGGTCGATGCGGCGCACGCGCTCGGTTTGTACGTAATCTTCGACGTCGTCCTCAATCACGCGGGTGACGCCTTCGCCTACGCGGCGGGCGTGCCTGACGGCTTCTCGCCGCTGCCGCAGCCGGTGTGGTGGCGAGACGCGAGCGGCGCCGCGCTCCCCTCGTTCGCCGAGGTCGAGAACGTCCCGAACCCGAGCCGGGCCGCGTTCGTGTGGCCGCGCGAACTCCAGAAGAACGCGTTCTTCCGGCGGCAGGGGCAGATGCAAGGCGAGGACACCTTCGGCGATTTCTCGTCGCTCAAGCAAATGCGCACGGAAGACCCGGCGCTCCAACACGTTCTGATCCGCGCCTATCACTACGTCATGTCGCGCTTCGACGTCGACGGGTTTCGAATCGACACGCTGCGCTATCTCAAGGGCGATCTGCCGCGTCTATTCGGCAATTCGATGCGCGAGTTCGCGCTCGCTGCGGGCAAAGAGAACTTCTTCACCTTCGGCGAGGTCTTCGACCGCCAGTCCGAGGACGACATAGCCCGCTTCATCGGCCGCACGACGAGCGATGCGAGCGATCTCGTCGGGGTCGACGCCGCGCTCGATTATCCGCTGTTCGAGGCGTTGAAGCCGGTCGTGAAGGGATTCGCTCCGCCGTCCGTCGTCGCCGACATGTACCACCGGCGCAAAGGCGTCGAAGCGAACGTCCTCAGCTCGCACGGCGATGCAACGCGCTTCTTCGTCACGTTCCTGGACAATCATGACGTGAAGGAGCGGCTGCGCTATGTCGATCCCGCCGATCCCGGCCGTTTCGACGATCAGGTCACGCTCGGCTTGGCATGTCTCCTGAGCCTCCCGGGGATTCCGTGTATCTATTACGGGACCGAGCAGGGTCTGCACGGCCACGGCAGCGACGAAGCCGTGCGCGAAGCGCTCTGGGGCGGACCGGGCTTCGATCGCGCGCACCCGTTCTACCGGGAGCTCGCGAAGCTGTCGCGGTTGCGGGCCGCGCGTCCCGCGTTAAGGTACGGCCGGTTCTACTTCCGCCCGATCTCCGGCGACGGAGAGACGTTCGGCATCTCGGCGTTTCCCCAGGGCGTCCTCGCGTTCTCGCGCATCCTCGACGACGAAGAGCTCGTCATCGTCGCGAACACGAGCCCGCGGCAGCCCGCGACGGTCCACGTCATCGTCGACGGCACGCTCCACGCCGACGGTGCCGCATTCGCGGCCGTCTACCGCAACAAGCCGGGCGATGCGCCGCAGGCCGTCGCCCGCAGCGCAGCCCAAGTCACCGTCCACGAAGTCGACGGCAGCCTCGGCACGGGCCCCGTCCTCGCGGTCCCCGTGACGCTCGAGCCGCTCGAAATCCAAATCCTCGCGCGCTGACGCGCCTAGGCGCGCGCAACGGCGGGTCAGGGACGGATCTGGCCGTTGCCTCGCACGACGTATTTGTAGCTCGTGAGCTGTTCGGCGCCGACCGGGCCGCGAGGCGGCAGGCGGCCGGTCGAGATTCCGATCTCGGCGCCCATGCCGAACTCGCCGCCGTCGGCGAATTGAGTCGAGGCGTTCTGCAGCACGATCGCGCTTTCGACTTCGGCGAGGAATCGCGCGGCGGCATCCTCGTTTTCCGTCACGATCGCGTCCGTGTGGTGCGAGCCGTACCGGTTGACGTGCGCGATCGCTTCCTCGAGGCCGGCTACGACGCGAACCGAGAGGATCGCGTCTTGATACTCCGTCGCCCAATCCGCCTCGGTCGCCGCGAGCGCCTGCGGATCCAGCGCTTGCGTCTCGGCGTCTCCGCGAATCTCGCACTCGGCGGCGTGCAAATCGGCGAGGATCGGCGGGAGATACGCCGCCGCGATCGCGCGATCGACCAGCAGCGTTTCCGTCGCACCGCAGACGCCCGTGCGGCGCATCTTCGCGTTCACGACGATGCGCCGGGCCTTCGTGAGATCGGCGCCGCGCTCGACGTAGGTGTGGCAGAGCCCTTCGAGATGGGCGATGACCGGGATGCGGCTCTCGCGCTGGACGCGCTCGATCAGCGAGCGGCCGCCGCGCGGAACGATCACGTCGATGAGATCGGCCATCGCGAGCATCATCCCGACGGCGGCGCGATCCCGCGTCGGTACGAGTCGGATCGCGCTCTCCGGGAGGCCGGCGGCGGCGAGACCGCGGTGCAGGCAGGCTTCGATCGCGCGCGACGAGCGGAAGCTCTCGGAGCCCGCACGCAGGATCGCCGCGTTCCCCGCACGCAGGCAAAGGCCGCCCGCGTCCGCAGTCACGTTCGGCCGCGATTCGTAGATGATGCCTATGACGCCGATCGGGATGCGCACGCGCGCGATGTCGAGGCCGTTCGGCCGCGTCCAGCGGGCGAGTTCCGTCCCGACGGGATCGGGGAGCGCAGCGACCGTTTCGAGCCCTTCGGCCATTCCCTCGATACGGTCGGGGTTGAGCCGCAGACGGTCGAGCATCGCCGCCGAAAGCCCGGTCCGTTCCGCATCGGCGAGATCTTCGGCGTTCGCGGCGAGGAGTTCGGCTCCGGCGGCGCGCACTTCGGCCGCGGCCCGCCGCAACGCGGTGCTCTTGCGCTCCGCTTCGGCGCGGGCCAGCACCGCCGCCGCCTGCCGCGCCGCGAGCGCGAGCGCTCGCATATCGGCCGCGAGCTGCGCGGTCGCCATCTCGAGCGTCGTCATAGCCGCCTCCCGTTGACCACCAGGTCGTCGCGATGGATCATCTCGTGCCGCCCCCGGTACCCGAGGATCGCCTCGATCTCGGCGCTCTTATGCCCGGCTATCGCCTGCGCCTCGGCGCTGGAGTAGGCGGAGAGGCCGCGCGCCAACTCGCGCCCGTCGCGAGCGCGGACGATGACCGCGTCGCCCCGCTCGAAACGCTCGTCGACGGCGACGACGCCCGCGGGCAACAGGCTCGCTCCGCGGGCGAGCGCGGCGGCGGCGCCGTCGTCGACGGTCAGCACGCCGGTCACGTTGACGGTCCCGGCAATCCAGCGCTTGCGTGCCGTGAGCGGCTCGGAATCGGGCAGGAACCAGGTGGCGCGCGCACCCGACTCGAGCGCGGCGAGCGGGTGCAACTGCCCCTTCCCCCGGGCGATCACCATGCGGCAGCCCGCAGCCATCGCGATGCGCGCCGCCGCGAGCTTCGTCACCATCCCGCCGGAACTGTAGCCGGGCGGGGCCTGCCCCGCCATCTCTTCCGTCTCGCGCGTGATCGCCCGGACCACGGGAATGTGCCGCGCCGCCGGATCGCGTCGCGGATCCGCGGTGTAAAGGCCGTCGATATCGGAGAGGAGCACCAGCGTATCGGCGCTGATCATCTGCGCGACCCGCGCGGCCAGGCGATCGTTGTCGCCGAAGCGGATCTCGGCCGTCGCGACCGTGTCGTTCTCGTTCACCACCGGGACCGCCCCGAGCGCGAGCAGTTCCTCCAGCGTGGCGCGCGCGTTCAAGTGGCGCTGCCGCTCCTCCGTATCGTCCGTCGTGAGCAGGATCTGGGCGACGGAGATGCCGTGCCGGCCGAGTTCTTCGAGATAGGCGTGCGCCAGACGGATCTGCCCGGTCGCGGCGGCCGCCTGCTTCTCCTCGAGTTTGAGCGGGCGCCCGGTGAGGCCGAGGTGACGGCGCCCGACGGCGATCGCGCCGGAGGAGACGATCACGACCTCCTGGCCGCGAGCCCGGCAGTGCGCGATATCTTCGACGAGCGCGGCGAGCCAGTCGCGGCGGATGTCCCCCCGCGCTTCGTCGACCAGCAGCGCGGAACCGATCTTGACGATGAGCCGCCGGGCGGCGGCCAGGCCTTCGCCCGCGGCGATCGCCGCCGGCGAAGCGCCGGACGGCGCGGTATCGAAATTCATTACGCTCGACCGCGTACGGTGCCGCGCGCGGCCGCCCCTTCCGGTTCGAATCTAAGCGCGCGGCGCCGCTTTGAACATTTCGAGGATGTAGTAGAGCGAGACGACGACGTTCGCCCCCAATGCAACGAGCATCAGCGGGAGAAAAAGCGGGTCGAGCTCCGAGCGCTGCGCGCTCGCTACGATCCCCCACTCCAAGGCGAGCCCCGTGAGCATAGCCGCGAGCTTCATGGCGCCGAGCATCTCGCGCTGGATGGAGTAAAGGCGCTCCCGGTTCGATTCCGTCACGGCAACCGGAAAGTTCGTGGAGCGGGGCGGGACGAGCTGCATGGCGCCGAGGAACAGGAACATGAACCCGTCGAACAGCGCGCCCGCCCAGACGATCCACTTCGGGCCGCGCGCGTCGGCGGCGCCGGTGATGTTGAAATGCGTCGAGACCGTCTCGGGCAGCGTCGCGTACGCGAGCGCCGCCCAAACGAAGCACGTTAGGGTCACGGCAAACGAGAGCGCCTCGAAGGCGCGCCGGTTGTTCATGCGCCTTCGTACTCCGCAGGATGCCGATTGTTCCTCACCCCGGCCGGATTTGAAAGGCCCGGTGCGAAACTCTCCGCGCGTGAGTGAAGCGACCGCGTCGTTTACCGGCTTTGCATCCTCCGGCCTGGAGCTGCTGCGCGACTTGGCCGAGAACAACGACCGCGCGTGGTTTGCCGAGCGCAAGGAACGCTTCGAAAGCGAGCTGTTCGGACCGCTGCGGGCCCTTATCGCAGAACTGAGCGAGGCGATGGCAAGAGCGCGTTTGCCGCTGCGCGGGGATCCGAAGCGTTCCGCGTTCCGCATCTACCGCGACGTGCGCTTCAGCCCCGACAAGCGCCCGTTCAAGACGAACCTCGGCGCGTACTTGACCTACGACGGCGCGCGCGAGACGCCCGGCGGCCTGTACGTCCACATCCAACCGAAAGCGTCGTTCGCGGCGGTCGCCTTCCACGACATCGAGAAACCTCTGCTGCAACGCTGGCGCAGCGCGATGGCGAGCGATCCCCGCTCGTTCCGGCGCGTGCTCGCCGCCCTCGAGCGCAACGGTTGCAAGCTCGACGGCCCGGAGAAGTGGGGATCGCTCGTGCGCATGCCGCGCGGATTCGAAGCGCAGGCCGAGAGCGATCTCGCAGACTTCTTCCGGCTGCGCTCGTTCGTCGTGAGCGAAGCGCTCTCCGATTCCGCCGTCCGCTCCGCCGCCCTCGTCGAGCGCCTCGTGAAATTGACGAAAGCCGCACGTCCCCTGCTCGACTACGGCTGGTCGCTCGTCTAGCACGCGCCGGCACGGCGGCGCCATGCGTCCGGAACGTTTCCGCCGCGCACGTTCCCGCTACACCGCTGAAAACTCCCGCTCACGGGCGCGTGCGACGATGCGGCGATGTGCATGCTCACCGAATCCACCGCCGCGCTCGTCGGCGAAGGCGCGCACGCCGATGCCGCGGCGACGATCTCGGACGTCCTCGCGCGCTTCGGCGTCGCCGCGATCCGCTTCGCGATCGACGCAGGGATCCGCATCGTACCGCTCTTGCCTCTGCAACGCTACAACGACGCCTCCGCATCGTTACGAAGGCTCGGAGTCGACGTCGACGCGTGGCCCGTCCCGCCCGCCGGGCTCTTCGTCGTCGAAGAACGCTCCATCTACCTGCGCACCGCAAGCCCGATGACCGTGGCACACGAGTTCGGCCACGCGCTGGATTGCGCGCTCGGCGGCGGCATCTATCGCTCGAGTTACGATCCGCAGATCCGCCGCGCATTCCAGACCGCGCGCGAATACGTGACGCCGTATGCAGCGAGCGGAATCGACGAATACTTCGCCGAGTCCCTGCGAGCCTACGTCGAAGTCAACGACGCGCACTCGCCGTGGCCGAAGACAACCCGCGCGCGCCTGGCCGCCGTCGATCCCGAGATGTGCGCGATCGTCGACCGCCTTTTCGAGAATGAGTTCGGCGCAGAGCTCCCGCCCAGGTAAGGCGCGCACCGGAAAGCGGGTTTGCGCACGAGGCGCGTGAATGCCTAGAGCCGGTGGCATTCTCATGACGCGCTTCTCGGCCAACGTACTTCTGCTCGTGACGGGGGCGCTCTGGGGCGGCGGATTCGTCGCACAATCGAAAGGGATGGCCTCGATCGGCCCCCTCTCGTTCATCGGTTTGCGCTTCGCCATTGCCGCGCTGGCGGTGCTTCCGTTCGCGCTTTGGGAATCGCGACGAGCGCCCGAGCCGCTCGAGCGGCGGAATTGGAGCCCATTTGTCTGGATCGGGCTCGCGATGTTTGCGGGTTCGGTCGCGCAGCAAATCGGCCTCACGGCGACATCGGTCTCGAATTCCGGCTTCTTGACGTCGCTCTACGTCATCATGGTCCCGCTGCTCGGCATCGCGTTCTTCCGATCTCCCCCGCATTGGGTCGTGTGGCCGGCGGCGACGGCCGCATTGACCGGCGTCTATCTCTTATCCGGAGGAGCGACCGGGGCGCTGAACGCCGGCGATCTCGACACGATCCTGTGCGCAGGCTTCTGGGCGATCCAGATCGTCTTGGTCGGGAAGTACGCATCCCGGACGGGGCGCCCGTTGACCTTGGCCTTCACGCAATTCGCCGTGACGGGCGCACTCGGGCTGGCGGCGGGGCTTTGCACCGAAAGGATCGACCAGGCGGCGATCTGGGCGGCGGCTCCGTCGATCCTCTACGCCGGCCTCATCGCGGGGGCTCTCGCCTTTACGCTGCAAATGGTCGCGCAGCGCGCCACCACCTCGTCGAACGCCGCGATCATGCTCGCCTCGGAGGCCCCGTTCGCCGCGCTGTTCGGCGCCCTGTTCTTGGGCGAGCGCCTCTCTCCGGTCGCGCTGTGCGGCGGAGCGTTGATCGTCGCCGCGATGGTCGCGGTCGAACTCGTTCCGCAATGGAACGGGAGGAAACTCGCCCCGGTCGCCGAGCGCTGAGCGCTCGCCCCGGTGTCAGAACTGCGGGCAGGAGCGCCGGCCGGTTTCGGTTTCGAGGCCGCCCTCCAAACCGAGGGCGCGGACCGCTCTGGGGCCGATCGTGTAGGTCCGCCTGCGACTCGCTTCAAGCGCGCTGCTTGCTTGACTCGGGTTGTGGGTCATCGAGAGCCTACTCTTTCAAGAAGTGGTGCGTAGGTACGACCGCAGCCCGAGTGTAGCGAGGCTCCGTCCCACAAACGTCCGACGACCCCGAAGAGCGGTTTATAATTCTGCATCATAATGCAAGCGAAGCGCCGTACGAGTTTCCCAATCAAGCTAATTCCGCGGCTGCGGTGTAGGCATCATGAACTCGCGCGGTAGGTGCCGCGAAAATAGGCCGCTTTGCTCATGCATGCTCCGCGAAACGTGCCAGGTCATCGCGTTCGATTCGCGTGAACTCGAAGTGTAGAACGCACTCGGAAGATAGCCAAAAAACGGACGTCTGATGTTGAGATTCCTGAGATATCTCGCGTGTATCGCGGTGGTTCTTTTCGCGGCGAGCGCCATTCCCGCGGGTGCATCCTCGCCTGGTACGAGGATTGATTTTACTTCGCTCGATCCAAACCAGCCCTACAAGGTGTCGGGGACGCTGTACATGCCGGCAAAGACCTCGAGTCCGGTGCCGGCAGTCGTCTTGGTGCACGGGACCGACGGAATCGATTCCCGCGGGGCGTTGTACCGGGATCCGATCGTCAATGCCGGGATTGCGGTCTTTGAAGTCGACTTCAAGACCGGGATCTACCACGGCCCGATGGATCGTCCGACGCAACCAAGGCTCCAGCCGATGGCCTTCGCGGCGTTGAAAGAGTTGCGCAAGCTGCCCGCCATCGACCCCAATCGCATCGGGATCATGGGATTCTCCATGGGCGGCGGCGTCACGCTCAGGGCGGCGCTGCAAAGCAACGTGAAACTCTGGATGGGAGACGAGAAAGGCTTCATCGCCCACGTCGCATTCTACCCGGTGAGCAAGCCGTTCATCTCGAATCTTGCAGAGCGCGGAGCCGCGCTGACCGGGGCGCCGATGATCGTCTTCTACGGGACGGAAGACTGCTACGGTGAGGGCACGGCGGTTCCCATGCTGAAGCGCTACCTCGCGGCAAAGTTCAATTACGATTTGCCGACCGTTGAATACGCCGGCGCCACGCATGGATTCAATCGCAACGAACCCGCGATGCATTACCACGACCCAGCCGCCATCGGCGGGAACGGCTACATGGAGTGGAACGCGGATGCCGCGAACGATTCCGTGCCGAAAACCGTGGACTTCCTGCGTCGATCCTTAGCCGTCAAGTAGCCGCAAGCTCCGCTAGCCTCCGGTCCGCCGCGGCGCGATCGCACGTCAGCCGGAGGCTTTCAGGGCATTTCTGCCGCCGGCGATCTCCGCGGCGCATCCGGCCGCGTCGGTCCAGGCGACGACGCCCTTCGGCATCCTCTCGGTCGCCGCGCGCAGGATGGCGGCGACGGGCGATTGCGCGTCGCGAACCGTGACGACGAGCGTGTGGACCGCGCGCGTCAGCGGAATCAAGAGCCAGCGCCGCGCGACGGCCTCCGGATCGCCGTGCAGTTCGTCGCGATGGAAGTTCGGGTGGCGCAGCCTGTTCGCGTAGAGGTCGTCGAGATCGAGCGCGAGCGCGATCCAGCCTTCGAGCCCGCGGCACGAATCGTATTGGACGATCCGCCACAGGTCCGCATCCGCGGGCGCCGTCCCGCGCGTCTCGGGGTCGCTCGCGTCCCACGCGCGTCCGCCGGCCGCCGCGACGATCTCGGCGAACCGCGCGTGACGCCCACCGCCCGCATCGCGGACGATGTTCGACGGCGGCACGCAGACGAGGCAATCGACGGGATCGGCCTTTCCTTCCCGCGCGGCGACCGCGAGTGCGCGAACGAGCTCCGGCGAGGCGACGTCCTCACCCGCGGCGATGATGATGCGCCCGCCGGGGAGATCCTCGCGCGGCTCGACGTGCCAGCGCTCGAAGCCGGCCGCTCCGGCGAAGGCGTTCGCGAAGAGCGCGACGTTGCGCAGCATGCGCAGCGAGTCGCCCAGGACGCGGTTCGTCCGTTCGCTCTTCGGGATGCCCGTCAGCCAATCGCACGGCGTCTGCCGCCGGACGAGCTGGTCGATGCCGTCGGCGATCGCGATCCGGCGATGGCCGAAGAAATGCAAGATGAAATCGCGCTCCGCGTCGGTCCAGTCCTGGGCCTCGTCGATGAGGACGTGATCCCAATCGAAGCGCTCCGGGTCGCTCGCGCGCAGCAGCTTCGCCCACTCGCCGTCCGGTCCGCCGGCGAGCTTCGCGGTCGCCGCGCGCAAGGCGTCGTCGAGGTTCGCGAAGGCGATCGCGCCCTCGGGCGTCCGCGGAATTTCGAGCTCGAGCGCGCGGAGCGCGGCTAAGAGGAACTCGGTCATCGTCTCGACGTGCACGCGCGTTCCGAGGAGCGCCGGCGGATCGAGCAGCATGCGCTGCAGGTGCTCGATGTCGCCGCGCAGCGCGCGGTGGAACGTGAGCACGAGGACGCGTTCGCCGCGCATCGTCGCGAGGTCGGCGGCGAGGAGCGCGAGCGCCGTCGTCTTCCCGCTCCCGCCGCGGCCCGCAAGCCGGATGAGTTTGCTGCCCGCGTCCGCGGCGAGCGCCTTCACGATCTCCTTGCCGGCGGCGTCGCGCGCGAAACGTTCGGTGCGGACTTTGTCGCGCGCACTGACGGCGCGACGGTTGAGCAGCAGATCGCGAACCGCGCGGACTCCGGCGCGTTCCCGTTCGGTTGCGTCCTGGGGAAAGGCGCGTTGCCGTGCCGCCGCGTCGAGCATTGCGAACCAGCCGGCCTCGCGGCCGAGGACGCTGCTGCCGATCCCGGCGAGAGCGCGTTCGTCGACTTCGGTCAGCCACGCCAGGGCGTGCACGAAGAGCGCCTCGCAACCGTACTTCGACGCGAACGACTTGAGCGATTTCGCGGCGTCGTCCGCTTGCGAGGCGACGCTGCGCACTTCGTTGCGGCTCCCGTACTTCGCGAAGATCTGGTTCCCGATCGACTCGAAGCGCAGGCCGTCGAGCTGCTTGATCTCGAGTGCTATGAGCGCGGACTGCACCTCGCCGGGCGGCGACGTCGTGCCGTCGCGGCGCTTCATAGGCGGGATCACGCGCGGGCGCTCGAGATCGACGGCGATGACGACGTCGATATCTACCGGCGTGCGGACGCCGGCGAGGACGTCGATCCGCTCGGTTGCGCTCGCGGCAACGTCGGGCCAGGCCTGCCGGATCTGCGCGACGAGCCGTTCGGCGACGCGGGCCTCGTTCTGCGGCGAGATGAGATGGAGCGCGATCATGCGGCGGCGGGCGCCTCGGCGCGCGCACATGTCAGCAGCGAGGCGGGCAAGAACGCTCTTACGGGCATGCGTCGGATCTTCGCCAAAGCGTCCGCCGACTCTCGCCTCGCGATCCGCCTTTGCTCCGCCGGGCTCGTTCCCGTCAACCGCTGAGGCCATGACCAAGAAGGGATGCCTCTTGGTCCCCGTCAAGCCGTCGTCGACCGGAGGCTCCGATATGCGCCAAACGTACATCCATGGCTACGATCCGCGAGAAAACGAGCGTCTTGCGGATCAGGCTGGGACCCTCGTTGACTTGTTGCATTCCGATACGGCATACGCGAGCGGCAGCAACGTCCTCGAGGCCGGTTGCGGCGTCGGTGCGCAAACGATCACCTTGGCGCGTCGCAGTCCGCACGCCCGGTTCACCTCCGTCGACATCTCTGCGGCATCGATCGCCGAGGCGCGGTAACGTGTAATCTCGGCCGGACTAACGAATGTCGAGTTCCGTCAAGCGAACATCTTCGGACTGCCGTTCGAGGCGGAGTCGTTCGATCATATCTTCGTGTGTTTCGTGCTCGAACATCTTGCGCGACCAAGCGACGCACTTGCGGCACTCACCCGAGTCCTCAAGCCCGGCGGAACCATAACCGTCATCGAAGGCGATCACGGATCGGCGTACTTCTACCCCGATAGCGCCGCAGCCAACGCGGCGATCCAATGCCAGATCGCGTTGCAGGAGGCTGCCGGCGGGAATGCCCTCATCGGAAGGCAGCTGTATCCGTTATTGGTTCAAGCGGGTCTAGACGAGGTTGAGGTATCACCGCGTATGGTGTACGTCGATGCGAGCCGGCCGGGGCTCGTCGACGGATTTACGAGGAAGACATTCACGGCAATGATCGAGGGCGTTCGCGAGACCGCCATCGCGGCGGGCCTCATCGAGCCGGAAGCCTTTGATGCCGGCGTGCGCGATCTTCATCGAACGGCGGAGCCTGACGGCGTCTTCTGTTACTGTTTCTTTAAGGGCATCGGGAGCAAGCCGGCACGACGCGAGGGCGCGGTTTCGGAGAGTTTACCGTCAACGAGCGAATGAGCGAATCGCCGTTCAGAGTTGCGATGTCTTCGATGGACTCGAAGCCCAAGAAAGCGATGTGATCGTGCGCGTTGGCCGCGCTTGTGCGTTCGCTTCGCGCCGATCCGCTCTACGCAAGAGCCGCGGCCGATAACATTGCTTCGATCCGTGTGCTGGAGAAGGCGGGCTCGGACATTACATGGAAGCACTTCACCATCCTTCAGCCGGCGAACCGATGATCATCACTATCGCTAACGAAAGGCACCGCTCATACCCGGCCTCAACGCCAGGGTTTCCGCGGCGTAATGCCACGATGAGATACATCGTATGTGCGCTTATCTTTTGTCTAATGCCGATGGCGGCGAACGCATTTACTATTGAAAATGCAGCCGGCCAGCCAGGCAATCATGCAATCGGTGCGTTGTACTTCTTTACGAGTCAATGCATCAAGAAAGTGCAAGCAGCACCCCTCGACCAGAAAGAAACTGTTCAAGGAGCCTGCGAGAGCGATAATGCATTAGAGAAGCCTCTTGCTGCAGGATATCACTTGCAAGTACTTTTCAAGACTTATCCGTGCGACACCAATGGAGGGTACGGGCTCAATTGGGACGACGGAAGTTGGCAAGATTACTTTGCAAACACATGTCAAGATGACATATGGGCAAAACCTCTCTATTCTGACGCAACCCACCCCGTTCCGCAAAAGAGCACCAAGCCGCTAAGAAAATGAGCCGACGCAGCGTTGCTTACCCTCGCTTTTTTTGAAAGGATTACAACCTAAGCGGGGATAGTCGCGTGCGCCGGGATGCGCAGTTTCACTTCGCCGAAGACGAGCTCGGGCGGATGCGCGAGGATGTCGCCGAGGTTCGCTTCGGCCCACGCGAGCGTCCGTTCCCGGGCGGCTTTCGCCGACGCCTCATCCGCGAACACGAGCAGCCAGACGATGGTGCCGTGACCGGCGTCGATCGCGCCGTGCGCCGCATACCCCGGCAGCTCGGCGATCGCGGGAATGTAGCCCTCTTGAATCCGCTTTTTCGCCTCCTCGGCCGCGCCCGGTTTGCACGCCTGCTGCCACACGAAGCCGTACCCGGAGTGCACGTGTTCCCTGACGTCGCGAAACGCGACCGGCCCTTCGCTGATCCGCGGGTGGCCGAGCTCCGTCGCGGCTTGATTCTCTCGGACCCAGCCCGCGGCGAGGTCGGCGCCCAGCTCGTCTTCGAAGACGCTCGCCGTGACCACGCCGTCGGGGCCTGCGTCGATCAATGTCCACGAGACGAAGCCCCAAGCGTGGCTGATGGGACGCATGAAACGCTCGCGCGTATGGCGGACGATCGCGTCGATCTGCCCGGGCTCGGTCTTGTAGTGCCGGACGATACCGAACATCCAAAACCGCCTTTCGCGCCGCGCTAACGCGGCGCTCCCGATTCTTCGTGACCTGCCGACTCCGCCCCCCGGTCGGACCGCGCCCCCGAACGCTCTCGATCTATTCGAACGGGGACGACTTGTTTCGAGGAGACGTCGTCCGCCCGGGAGGCCCGGCCGCCGTCGCCGGATCGCACGAGAACGACGTCTCCGGTCTGGCCTAGGATGCTTTCGCTTTGGCGAGTTCCTCGCGAACGACCGTGCGAAGGCGCTCCTCAATGGGCACGGCCTCGCGAATCACTGCAGCGCGTAGCGCCTCGTTGATCGCGGTTTGGTATCCTCGTCCATCGCGCTCCGCGACAGCGCGAAAAGCATCCAGCACATCCGTATCGATGCAGATCGTGATGCGCGTCTTCCCCGGATTCGAAAGCACGGCGCCGCGTTTTGCGGTGCGGAAGTCGAATGCGGCTTCTTTCGCTGGGCTAGCGGCCTTCTTCATAGCACTGCCTTTCGCTCACACGGGCCTGCCGAGCCGATACCAGACGCACGACCTCTGCTCCATCGGGATACGTGTAGACGACGACTAGGACCCGGCCTTCCAGATCGCGCCCGATCGTGACGAAACGCTGCTCATCGTGGCGACGATCCTCAATCGTCAGTGCGTCGGGGTCATCTAACGCGGTTGCCGCGTCTGAAAAGCGGACACCGTGCTTGCGAATGTTTTCGCGCGCCTTCGCGGTGTCCCAAACAACGATATACATATAATATACATATTCCATGGCCCGTGTCCAGGCCGGCTCCGCCTTCAAGCCAATCGCGACCCGCGACGATCTCGCTATGGACGCGAGAAGGTCGTGCCCCAAGGAAGCGAAGGTGGGGGCGGTCCTTTGAGTCTCCGTGTTGCGCCGGCGTCAACCCGCGCGACGGCGCGGCAGCCAGGCAGGTGGCACCCCAGAGCGTGGACCTACGCCATCGTCTTCAATCTGCACCAAGGGCAGCCGGCATCGACGTTCAGATGCAACGATGCGTGTCAGAGTTCCAGCGGCCACAGCCACGCGGCGCCCCGTACGCCGCTTGAATCGGAATGCTGCGCCGGGCGGATCGGCGTATCGAACGCGTCGCTGAAGACGTAGCGCCGCATCAGGCGCGGCACCGCCGAATAGAGACCCGTCAGGTTCGAGAGACCGCCGCCTAAGACGATCGCATCGGGATCGAGGATGTTGACGACGTGCGCCAGGCCGCGCGCCAGCCGGTCGGCGTAGCGCTCGAGCTCTTCTTGCGCCTCCCCGTCACCGGCTGCCGCGGCAGCTGCGATCTGCGGCGCGGCGAGCACCCGGCCGGTGCGCTCGGCGAACAGCTTCGCCATGCCGGGCCCCGAGAGGAACGTCTCGATGCAGCCGAATTTCCCGCAATAGCACCGGGGACCGGGCCGTTCGTCGTCCCGCGTCCACGGCAACGGATTGTGCCCCCACTCTCCCGCGATCGCATCGCGTCCCGTCAAAACGCGGCCGTCGACGACGATCCCGCCGCCGGTCCCGGTTCCGACGATCGCGCCGAAGACGACGCGCGCTCCCGCACCGGCACCGTCGCTTGCCTCAGAGAGCGCGAAGCAGTTCGCGTCGTTCGCAAGGCGGATGGGCCGCCCCAGCCGAGCCGCCAGATCCCGTTCGAGCGGCTTGCCGTTGAGCACCGTGCTGTTCGCGTTCTTGATCGTCCCGCTCGCGCGCGAGATCGCGCCGGGCGTGCCGATGCCGATCGTGCCGCGCCGCCCCAACTCGGCTTCGGCGGAGGCGAACAGCGCCGCGACCGCTTCGAGCGTTGCTTCGTAGTCGCCGGCCGGCGTCGCGACGCGCCGGCGCAGCAAGACCGCGCCGTCGTCCGCGAGCGCGATGATCTCGATCTTCGTTCCGCCGAGGTCGACGCCGATCCGCATGCGAGCCGCCCGCGGGATTACGGTCGAACGGCGCGGGCGCCGGCGCTCGCGGCAGGCGCCGCGGGGCGCGCCTCGCCGCCGGTCGCCGGGCCGGCCGGTGCTCCCGCCGCCGCACCCGGCGCCGCAAGACGCCGGTGCGAGGCCGCCCAAACGAGCGCGATCAGCGCGAAGTTCGTCACGAGCGAGCTGCCGCCGTAGGAGATGAACGGCAGCGTTATGCCCGTCAACGGAAAGACTCCGAGCACGCCGCCGACGATGATGAACGTCTGAAAGCCGAACGTGGCTGCGAGCCCCGTCGCCAGCAGCTTCGCGTAGAGATCGGGGCGCGACGACGCGACGTCGAGCATGCGACGCACGACGAGCGCGAACGCGGCGATCAGCGCGAGCGCGCCGAGCAGGCCGAACTCTTCGCTCCAAGCGGCATAGGCGTAATCCGTTGCCACTTCGGGGATGAACGCAGGATGGCCGAGGCCGTACCCCGTCCCGAACGCGCCCCCGGCTGCAATCGAAAAATACCCTTGCAACGCTTGATAACCGTGCCCGAGCGGATCGGCGAAGGGATTCCGCCACGCCTCGTAGCGCACCGCGACGTAACTATAATTCCGCACGGCCCACGCGACGGCGGCGCCGAAGACGGCGGTCGCGCCGATCACGAGATCGACCCGCCGCGTCGCGACGTACAGCATCGAAAGGAACGTCGCGAGCAGCAGCATCGCCATGCCGATGTCGCGCTCGAAGACGAGGATCCCCATGGAAGTACCCCACCCGAGAAAGAGCGGGCCGAGGTACTTCGCGTTCGCGCGGATCGACCACGCCGGCGCTTCCGCGATCACGTCCGCCGTCTCGGCGAGATACCCCGCCATGAACAAGACGATGAACAGCTTGATCAGTTCGACCGGCTCGTATTGCAAAGGCCCGAGGCGAATCCAGAGCTTCGCTCCGTTCACTTCCTCGCCGAACAGCGCGAGCAGCGCGAACAGCACGATCGAACCGAGGACCCACACGTACTTGAAGGCCGCGAGCCGGCGGAAGCGCTCGAAGCCCCACGAGAGCGCGATCGCTCCGGCGAGCGCAAGCGCGAGCCACACTTCCTGACGGCGCGCGAGATCGGGGGAGAGGCGCGCGATCTGCGCGAGCCCAAACGCCGAGAGCACCACGGCGAGCGCCGGCAACACGTCGTCGCGGCGCCCGTCCCACGGCCGGCGCACGACCCATGCGACTGCGAGCAGCGCGAGCCCGGCCGGAATCCATGGCGATCCGAGCGCTCCCGCCGGCGCCGCCGCGAGCAGGTAACCGCCGAGGGCAAGCGCCGCCGCGAGCGGCGCAAGCGCGCGCAGGGGAAGAGCGAGCGCGTTCAACGAGTCGCTTGCTGTTGCGTCGTCTGCGGGGGCGGGACCCACGCGGGACGTTCGAGCACGCACCACGCTCCGATTGCCGCTGTGAGGATGACGGCGAGCCCGATCTGCAACCAGCGAAGCGGCGCGGGCGGCGCGTAGTCCGGGCTCGTGGCGAGCAGATCGCGCGCGATCACGAGCGTCGCGTTTTGCCGGATCCCGCGCGCCCGCACCATCTGCAACAGGCGCGCGACGGCGTCGCTCGAGTTCGAATCGTCGGAAAGCGCGAGCCCGAGCTCCTCCGTCCCGATCGTGCGATGGAACCCGTCCGTACAGAGCACGAGCCGGTCGCACGGCAGCAACTCCACGTGCGCGATGCTCGCCTCGAGCTTCGCCTGCGTGCCGAGGCTGCGCCACAACAAGCGGCCTCGGGGGCGTTGGCCCGCACCGATCGTCATGCTCGGGACGGCATCGAGCGTCATCGCATCGTCGACCGTAAGCGCCTCGAGGCGGCCGAGCCGCAACAGATATGCGCGCGCGTCGCCGACGTGGCCGACGAACGCGTGCTCGCCGACCACGAGTGCGCCGGTGACGGAAGCCCCGTTCGCTACGAAATCCGCCGTGCTGCCGTTGAGTTCGAAGAGGCGCGCGTTCGCGAGCTCCAACGCCGCGAGCAGCAACGCTCGGACGTGCGAAGGCGCGAGGACGCGCTCGTTGCTCACCGCGCTGCGCAGCTTGCGCCGCAGAAACTCGCGCATCGTCGAAAGCGCGAACGCGGCGACCGGGCCGGTCCGGCCGTTCGGTCCGAATCCGTCCGCAACGCAAAAGAAACTGACGTTCGGGCCGAGCGTTTCGCTGACGTGCGCGTCGCCGCCGCCGACGCCGCCCGGTTCGAACCCGACCGCTACGTCCATCGCGAGAGCCCCGTCAGCGTCACCCGCGCGAACCCGAGATCGATCTCGTCACCGATCTCGATCGCTTCGGCACCTTCGAGCAGACGCGCGTTCAGGAACGTCCCGTTGCGACTCTGCAGATCGCGAAGGAAAAGTGTTCCGTCGACTTGATCGATGCGAGCATGCATCCGGCTCACCTGCGCGTCCGAGAGAACCAGCGTTGCTTCGGGTGAACGGCCGATCGTGACCGGGACCGGGACGCGCACCACGCGAGCCTCGCTTTTCTCCTCCACGCGAAGCTCGAGTGCCTGCCGTCCGAGGACTTCGTCTTCGAGCCCGGCGCGGCGGCGGCGCGGCCAAGCGAGGAGGACGAACGCTCCAAGCGCTCCGGAGGCGACGACCGAAACGATGCGTCCGGCAGCCTCGACCGGCATCACGAACCGCCGCCGCCCACGATCTCGAGCTCGCTGTCGCCGATGCGCAGCGCGTCCCCCGCTCTGAGGATCCCCGCCGCGGAGCGCAGACCGTTTAGCAGCACGCCGTTCGCCGAATTCAGGTCGCGGAACGCCACGCTCCCGGCCGCGTCGACGTCGCAGGCGAGGTGGCGCCGCGAGATGCGCGGATCGTGCAAGACGACGTCGCACGACGGGTCGCGCCCGATCACGAGCGCCCGATCGAGCCTCACCCGGGCGCCGAGCGGAACGCCGCGCTGCACCACGAGTTCCAGCGACGGCGCGCGCTCGGGCTCGCGGCGCGCGGCGGTCTCGATCGTTGCCGCGCCGAGCGGGATGCTCCGGTCGGCCTCGAGGCGTACCGAAGGTGCCCGGCGGAGCGGCATGCCGGCGCGCTCGGCCAGGCGCGCGATCGCCGCGCTCCATTGCCGTTCCAGATCGTCGCGCTCCCCCGCAAGCCGCTCGAAATCGCGCGGCGCGACGCGGACGCGCACCTGCGCGTCGTCCCAGCGGCCCGGCTCGTTCGCTTCGAACGCCGTGATCAGCTTGCGCGCCACCTGCACGGGCTCGAGCGCGTTGGGGAAGGCGAGCGCGAAACCCCGTTCGACGGCCACCTCGAGACGCGCTTCGAGCGCCTCGAGGAGCCGCCCCACGTCACTCACGGCGCTCTAGCCGGGCAAGGTAGAACCCGTCGCGCCCTTCGATCCCCGGCGGGACGAGCAACGCACCCTCCCGTTCGAACGCGCGCAGCGCCGGCGGAATCTCGCCGAGCGCGAATTCCGGCGTGCGTCCGAGGAACGCCGCGACCGCGTCGCGGCCCTCGCGCGGATCGGTCGAGCAGACGCCGTAAACCATCCGCCCGCCGGGGCGCACCCGGGCCGCCGCGCTATCGAGCAGTTCCGCCTGCACCTCGGCGAGACGCTCGCCGTCAGCGGGCGTCTTGCGCCAGCGCGATTCGGGATGCCGCCCGATGACCCCGAGCGCTGAACACGGCGCGTCGAGCAACACGCCGTCGGAGCCGTGCTCTGCGGCAACGGGCTCGCGCGCGTCGGCGCAGCGCGTGCGGGCGATCGACACGCCGCTGCGCGCCAGCAACAGCGCTTGGACGTCGTTCTTGCGCCGGTCTCGCTCCACGCAGAGCAGCTCTCCGCGGTTCTGCATGCGCCCGGCAAGCTGCACGCTCTTGTTCCCGCGCCCGCTGCAAAGCTCGACGATGCGCTCCCCGGGCCGGGGATCGAGGAGCGCGACGCATAGCGCCGCCGACTCGCTCTGCACGGTCCACCGGCCGGCGGGATCTTCGCCGGCGACGCCCTCCGTCACGACGATCGTCTCGTCGACGTACTCCGAGGCCCGCGCCGCAACGCCGCGCGCCGCCAATTCGGCGAGCACTTCGTCGCGCGTCGCACGCAGCGCGTTGACGAGCAGCGCCTGCTGCGGCTGCGCGTTGACGCCCTTCAGGATTTCGGGCAGGAGAGCGGAGCCGAACGTCTGCTCCCACTGCCGCGTGATCCAGGTCGGTAGCGACGCCGCGAGCGCCGCGGCGTCGGTCTCGTTCTTCCCGTCGCCCGGCTGCGGGGCCGGCGGCGCGTCGGCGATGAAGCGGCGCAGCACCGCGTTCACGAGCCCGGCCGTCCCCTTGTGCCCGTAGCGCCTCGCGAGGTTCACGGTCTCATAGACGGCCGCGTGGTCGTCCACGCCGCCCATACAGCGAAGCTGATAGACGCCCAGGCGCAAGATCTCCATGATCGCCGGCGGGAGCGGATGCTCGCGACCGCCCACGTAGGGCGCGAGATACCAATCGAGCAGGCGCCGCATCTTGATCGACCCGTAGGCGATCTCCGCGGCGAACGCGCGGTCGCGCGCATCCAGACCCGATTCGCGGACATGATGGTCGAACGCCGCTTGCGCGCCGCGCTGCTCCGGCGAGAAGACGTCCCGTACCGTGCGCAGAGCGGTCTCGCGCGCCGAGCGGTTCACGGGGGCGGCGACGTTCATCGGCCGCTCGCAGCGTGCCCGCGCGCGCCTTCGAGCGCCGTTGCGGCGCTCGCGCCGTCCGTTTCGCCCCGATTCGGAGCGATCGCTCGCTCGATGACCACGGCACCTACGCCGCACTGCGCCACTGCGATTCTCTTCATCCCCTCCGCTTCCGGCAACACGATCCAAGTGCCCGCCTCCGGCCGCCCGCGCGCAGCCAACCGCGCGCATTCCGCCTCGGTCGCGAGGCGCGCGGAAACGACCTTGACGGCGAGCCCTTCGCGCGGGACGTGCCGCGCGAGCGGCTGCGGAGCGAGGGAACGGACCAGATCGACGACCGACTTCGCGGATTTCGTCCAATCGATCGCGAGATCGGCCTTCGCGAGCGGCCGCGTCAGCGTCGCCGCGATCTCCTCGGCCGGGACGCCGAGCGAGGACTGCGGGAAGCGCGCTTGCGTCCGCGCTGCGGCCCGCTCGAGCGCCCGGACCAGCAATTCCGCACCGATGGCCGCGAAGCGGTCGTGAAGCTCGCCGTAGGTCTCGCGCGGCCCGATCGGGCGCGCTTCCTGGAGCACGATATCCCCGGTATCCATGCCGGCGTCCATCAGCATGATCGTCACGCCGCTGAGCGTCGCGCCGTCGCGAAGCGCGCTTTGAAGCGGCGTCGCGCCGCGATACCGCGGCAACAGGCTCGGATGCACGTTGAGGAAGCCGTAGGGCGGCAGCGCGAGGATCGAGCGCGGCACGATCTTGCCGTAGGAGGCGAGCGCGAACAGGTCGGCACCCGCATCGCGCAGCGCTTCGAATGCGCCGGCCAAGCGCGCCGGTTCCGCTACCTCGATTTCGAGTTCGCGCGCGACCGTCTTGACCGGGGTCGGCTGCAAGCGATGCCCGCGGCCGCTCGGACGATCCGGTTGCGTGACGACGAGCCGGACGTCGCTCGCCGCGGCCAGCGCCCGAAGGGAGGGGACGGCGAACTCGCTCGTCCCGAAGAAGACGGTGCGCAGCCTTCGCCGCGCCTCAGGCGGAAAGGGCGGCCTCCGAGACGCGCGCATTCCGGCGGACCGCTTCGGCCTCGGTTTCGACCTCAGCGAGGGCGGCATGCTCTTCCGGCGTGGATGCCGGACGGATGTTCTGTGCCTTGTCCGTGTAGAGGATCCCGTCGAGGTGATCCATCTCGTGTTGCAGGCAGCGGCCGAAGAGGCCGGTCCCTTCGAGCGTGATCTTCCGCCCGCGCCGGTCGAGCGCGACGCAGACGACGCGCTCGTAGCGCTTCAGGTCGCCGATCAAGCCGGGGACCGAGAGGCAACCCTCGACGGAATCGATCTCCCCTTCCGTCTCGGTGAACTGGGGATTGATCAGGACGAGGGGGCCGTGCTTGCGGTTGTCGTCGTGCATGTCGATAACGACCAATCGCTTGCTTATGTCGACTTGCGGTGCGGCCAATCCGATCCCCGGCGCTTCGTAGAGCGTCTCGAACATGTCGTCGATGAGCTGCTGGAACATCGGCTCCCGCAGTTCATCCCGCTCGACGCGCTTCGCGACTTTTCGGAGGGTCGGGTGTCCGTCCGTCAGGATCGTCCGTACGTAAGGCATAGCTGTACCATTCTACCGCATTTCGGCGCGTCCGGTTGCGCCTTCTCGGGCCCGGCGCCCGCTTACAAGATATAGCTGCTCAGGTTCGCATTCTGCACGACGTCGCCGAGCTTCGCCTCGACGTAGGCCGCGTCGACCCGGACCGCGCCGTTCTCCTCCGGGGCCGCGAACGCGACGTCCTCGAGCAGGCGCTCGAGCACGGTGTGCAGGCGGCGGGCTCCGATGTTCTCGCTCTGTTCGTTGACCTGCATCGCGAACGTCGCGATTCGCTCGATGCCGTCGGCCGTGAATTCGAGCGCGACGCCTTCGACCGCCAGCAACTGGCGGTACTGCTCGGTCAGCGCGTTGCGCGGCTGCGTGAGGATCGTCTTGAAATCCTCCGCCGTGAGCACGTCGAGCTCGACGCGAATCGGGAAGCGCCCCTGCAACTCCGGGATCAAGTCCGAGGGCTTCGTCACGTGGAACGCGCCCGCCGCGATGAACAGAACGTGGTCGGTACCGATCGGACCGTACTTCGTCGTGACGGTGCTCCCCTCGACGATCGGCAGGATGTCGCGCTGCACGCCCTCGCGCGAGACGTCGGGGCCGCGCGAGCCCTCGCGTCCGGCGACCTTGTCGATCTCGTCGATGAAGATGATCCCGTTCTCGCCGGCGCGGCGCAGCGCTTCGCGCTTGACCGCATCCATATCGATCAGCTTCGCCGCTTCTTCGGCGGCGAAGATGCGCCGCGCTTCGGGGACCGTCACGCGCTTGCGAGTCCGCTTCTTCGGCAGCATCCCGGCGAGCATCTCGTTCATGTCGCCGCCGCCGGCGTTTTGATCGTGCCCGCCCATCATGCCGATGGGGAGCGAGGGCGTCTCCTCGAGTTCGACGTCGACCAGGCGCACGTCGTAGAAGCCGCGCGCGATATCGGCGCGCGCCTGTTCGCGGATCGCAGCCGAATTCGGGTCTTGCTTGGAGGCGGCGCTCTGCGCGGGCGTCATCGGCTGCTGCTGTTGTTGCGGAAAGTTGTTTCCGAAGATCGAGCCGAGCGCGGCCCCGAACGGATTCGGCGGCGCCTGCGGCGGCGGCGGGCACGTCTCGGGGTAGAGCAGATCGATCACGCGCTCGACGGCTTGCTTGTCGGCGCCCTCCGCGACGTCGGCGCGGCGCTCCGCTTGCACCATGCGGACCGCGGCCTCGACGAGGTCGCGCACCATCGACTCGACGTCCCGCCCGACGTAGCCGACCTCGGTGTACTTCGTCGCTTCGACCTTCACGAACGGCGCGCCGGCGAGGGAGGCCAGGCGGCGCGCGATCTCCGTCTTGCCGACGCCCGTCGGACCGATCATGAGGATGTTCTTCGGGATGATCTCGCCGCGCATCTCGCCGACGATCTGCTCGCGGCGGTAGCGGTTGCGCATCGCGATCGCGACGGCCCGCTTCGCTCTCGCTTGCCCGACGATGTACCGGTCGAGCTCCTCGACGATCCGGCGCGGCGTGAGACCGGCGATCGAGGTCGGCAGCGCAGCCGTCATCGCAGCGAGCTCCCGAGCTCGTCGTAGAGGTACGCCATCGTTTCGATCCCGAGGAAGAACTGGTTCAAATCGAACTTCTCGTTCGGCGAGTGGATCGCGTCGTCGGGGAGGCCGACGCCGATGAGCACTTGCGGGAGGCCGAGGATCCGATCGAAGCTCGCGCAGGGGCCGATCGTTCCGCCGATCCCGATGTACGCGGGCGGCTTGCCGAAGCCGCGTTCCATCGCGCGCGCCGCCGCGGCGACCGCGGGATGATCGCGCGAGGTTTCGACCGCGCGCAGATTCCCCCGCGCCTCGATCTCGAAGCGCACGCCGGGCGGTGCATTCGCTATCAGGAAATCGGTGACGGCGAGCTTGACGTGTTCCGGATCTTGTTCCGGGACGAGCCGCGACGTCAGCTTCGCCTTCGCGTAGCTCGGGATGATCGTCTTGGTGCCCGGCCCCTGATACCCGCCCCAGATCCCGTTGAGTTCGAGCGTCGGGCGGGCCCAGACGCGTTCGAGCGGCAAGCGGTCGCGCTCGCCGCCGGCGAGTTCGGCGACTCCGAGCGCTCGGGCCTCGCGCGCTTCGTCGTAGGGCAGCGCGGCGATCTGTTCGCGCTCCTCGTCGTTCAGTTCGCGCACGCCGTCGTAGAATCCGGGGACGGCGACGCGCCCGCCCTCGTCCTTCAACGTCGCGAGCATCTGGGCGAGCGCTTCGATCGGGTTCTTCACGAGGCCGCCGAAATTCCCCGAATGCAAGTCGACCGCGGGCCCGTAGACGCCGATCTCCCACTCGACGAGGCCGCGCAGGGAGACGGAGAGCGAGGGAACGTCCTCGGCAAACACGGCGGTATCCGAAACGAGCACGACGTCGCAGGCGAAGCGTTCCCGCTCACGCAGGAGAAACGCATCGAAGTTGGGCGAGCCGATCTCTTCCTCGCCCTCGATGACGACCTTCACGTTGACGGGCAAGCGGCCGTGCGTGCGCAGGTGCGCTTCGAGAGCCGCGACGTGCATGAGCACTTGCCCTTTGTCGTCGACGACGCCGCGCCCGAAGATCTTCCCCTCGCGCACTTCGGCGGCGAACGGCGGCGAGACCCACAGCTCGAGCGGGTCGGCGGGTTGCACGTCGTAGTGGCCGTAGATCAGCACGGTCGGCGCGCCGGGAGCGTGGAGCCACGAACCGTACGCGACGGGATTGCCGTCCGTCTCGAGGACGAGCGCCTCGTCGAGGCCGGCGGCACGCATGCGCGCAACCGCGCTTTCCGCCGAGCGCCGGACGTCCGCCGCGAACGCGGGGTCGGCCGAGATCGACGGGCACGCCGTCCAGTCCGTCAACTCCGCGAGATAGCGCTCCCGATTCGCGCGAATGAACGCAATGACGCCCTCGGTCGCGACCGTCATGCTAGCAAACCTCCACGGTGATGTCGTCGTTCGTATAGATGCAGATCTTGGAAGCGATCTCGAGCGCGGCGCGCGCGATCGCTTCCGCATCGAGCGTGGTGAACTTAACGAGCGCTTGGGCCGCCGCTTGGGCGTACGGACCTCCGCTGCCGATTGCCGCGACCCCCTCGTCCGGTTCGATGACGTCGCCGTTCCCGCTGATCACGAAGAGATGCTCCGCGTTCCCCGCCACCAGCAGCGCCTCCAGCCGGCGCAGCGCGCGGTCCTGGCGCCAATCCTTCGCCAACTCGACGGCTGCGCGGACGATGTTGCCCTTGTACTCGGCGAGCTTTCCCTCGAATTTCTCGAGCAGCGTGATCCCGTCGGCGGCGCTCCCGGCGAAACCCACGAGGACGGCCCCGTTCGCGATCCGGCGCACCTTGCGCGCGCCGTGCTTCATCACCGTCTTGTCGAACGTCACCTGGCCGTCGCCGGCGATCGCGAGCTTCCCGTCGCGGCGCACGGCGAGGATCGTCGTAGATCGAATTCGCATCACGGCTAGGTATCCGGCGAACGGCACCGGGTTTCATTCCGCGCCGCGGCGCGCGGAACGCGCGGCGAATCTCAGAGCGCCTGAACGGCGGCCTCTTCCGGCTCGAGCGCGGCGCGCCACGCGTCGAGCAGAGCGAGCGCGCGTTCGGCGAGGCGGCGGCGGCGTTCGCGCTTCTCGCGGATAGGGCGGCCGGGGAGCGGCGAAAACGGGGCCCAACTCACGTTGGAGGGTTGGAAATCCGGCGTCGTCGTGTTCTGCAGATGCGAGACGATCGCGCCGAGCGCGGTATCGGCGGGTACGGGAAGCGGCGGAAGACCGAGCAGGCGTCGCGCGGCCGCGACGGCGGCGATCGCGCCGCACGCGGCCGCCTCCACGTACCCTTCGGCCCCGGTGATCTGTCCCGCGAACCAGGTCCGTTCCGTCCCGCGCAGGCGCAAATCGGGGAGCAAGAGGCGCGGCGCATCGACGAACGAGTTGCGGTGCATGACGCCGAGGCGAATCCACTCGGCATTCTCGAGGCCGGGGAGCTTGCCGAACGCCTCCCGTTGCGCGGGCCACGTCAGGCGCGTTTGGAAGCCGACGAGGTTCATCGCCGAGCCGGCCGCGTTCTCTTTGCGGAGTTGCACGACGGCGTACGGCGTGATACCGGTCTCCGGGTGCCGCAGGCCGACGGGTTTGAGCGGCCCGAAGCGGAGCGTCTCGTCGCCGCGCAGCGCCATCTCCTCGATCGGGAGGCAGCCTTCGAAGTAAGGGATCGACCCGCTCGCGGCGTCGATCTCGAAACCTTTCGGATCGTGCTTGGGCAAGGTGCGCAGGTCGTGCACGAGCCGTTCGTACCGCTCGCGGTCGAGCGGGATGTTGAGATAGTCGTCGCCGTCGCCCTTTTCGTACCGCGACTTACGATACATGAGGCGCTGGTCGAGGGACTCCGTCGCGACGATCGGTGAGGCAGCGTCGTAATAGTGCAGGCGTCGCGTCGCTCCCTCCGGCGCGACGCGCGCGAGCAACGCATCGATCGCCGCGGCGAGCGCGGGCGAGGGAAGCGGCCCGCAGGCGACGATCGTCGCGACTTCGGCGTCGAGCGAGACTGCTTCTTCGCGAATGATGCGGATGCGCGGTTCGGCGGCCAAGCGCCGTTCGACGAGCGCGGAGAACGCCGCGCGATCGACCGCGAGGGCGCCGCCCGCCGGGACGGCGGCCACGCGCGCCGCCGTCACGATCAGCGAACCCAGGCGCGCGAGCTCCTCCTTGAGCAGGCCGGCGGCGTTCTCGAGCGCCGCTCCGCGCAGCGAATTGCTGCAGACGAGTTCCGCTAGCCCGTCCGTTGCGTGCGCCGGCCCGCGCACGTGCGGCCGCATCTCGTAGAGGTCGACGTCGATCCCGCGCCGCGCCGCCTGCCAGGCCGCCTCGCATCCCGCGAGGCCCGCCCCGAGCACGCGCAGGCGCGGCGCCTCACTCACGCAAGGACTTCCTCCGGTTCGCGCTCGGCCGCGCTGCCGATCGCGGATACGTCGTGCCCCTTATCCGCGCTGCACTCGAATGAGGGGACGCCGCGTTTGGATTTGGCGATGACGTACGCTCCGCAGACGGGGCAGGGATCCGCCACGACGCGATCCCACGAGACGAAGTCGCAGCTCGGATAGTTCGCGCAGCCGAAGAACGTGCGCCCCTTGCGAGACTTACGCTCGACGATCTTCCCGCCGTCCTTGGGGCAGAGCGCGCCCGTGTCTTTGAGGATCGGTTTCGTGGTCTTGCATTCCGGATACCCCGAACACGAGATGAAGCGCCCGAACCGTCCGGTCTTGATCACCATCGAACGGCCGCACTTCTCGCAGATCTCGTCGGTCGGCTCGTCTTTCAACTCGACCTTCGGCAGCTTCAGTTCGGCTTCGGCGAGATCGCGTTCGAACGGACCGTAGAAATCGCGCAGAACGTCCACCCAATTTGCGTTCTGCTCGGCGACCGCGTCCAGCTTGGACTCCATCGTCGCGGTGTACGCGAGGTTCATGATCTCTTTGAAGTGCTCTTCGAGCAGCGCGTTCACGGCCGTCCCGATCTCGGTCGGGTGGAAACGCCGCTCGATCTGGTGCACGTAGCCGCGTGCCTGAACCGTCTCGACGATCGTGCTGTAGGTCGAGGGGCGGCCGATTCCGTTCTCCTCGAGCGCGCGGACGAGCGACGCCTCCGTATAGCGCGGGGGCGGCTCCGTGAAGTGCTGCTTGGCTTCGACGCCCTTGCGTTCGAGGGCGTCGCCGGCCTCGAGCGCCGGAAGCAGCACGCGTTCCTTCGCGCCCTTCGCCTTCGCCCCGGGTTCGATCTCGGGGAGCGCGTCGTCGCGTCCCTCCTCGTAGACGGCCGTGTAGCCCGCGAACTTGAGCACGCTCCCCGTCGCGCGCAACCCGTACTTCGGAGCCCCCTTCGCCTTCGCCTCGATCTCGACGGTCGTCTGATCGAACACCGCCGCCGACATTTGCGAGGCGACGAAGCGCTCCCAGATCAACCGATAGAGCCGCAATTCGTCGCGTTTGAGGATGCCCGCGAGCCGGTCCGGCGTGCGCGTCACGTCCGTCGGGCGGATCGCCTCGTGCGCGTCCTGGGCGCCTTCGCGAAGCTTGTGCGTTCGAGTCCCGTCGTAGAATTCGGCCCCGTATTCCTTCTCGATGAACGCCTTGGCGGCGTCCCGCGCGCCCTCGGAGATGCGCGTCGAGTCCGTGCGCATGTAGGTGATCAGACCCTGCGTCCCGGCGCTCCCGAGGTCGACGCCTTCGTATAAGGACTGCGCGATCTGCATCGTCCGGCGGACGCGGAGCCGCAACTTGCGCGAGCCCTCTTGCTGCAACGTCGAGGTCGTGAAGGGTGCCGCCGCGTTGCGCCGCACCTCGCGCTTCTTGACGCCCGCGACCGCAAACGCGGCCCGGCGCAGATCGGCGACGATCGCCTGCGCGGCGTCGCCGTCCGTAACCTCGGTCTTCTTCCCGTCGATTGCATAGAACTCGGCCGGAAACACGACGGGCGAGCCGCCGACCGCGAGCTGCGCCGCGATCGTCCAGTATTCGCGCGGGACGAACGCGGCGATCTCTCGTTCGCGGTCGACGACGAGCTTCACCGCGACCGACTGCACGCGGCCGGCCGAGAGCCCTCCGCGCACCTTCGCCCAGAGCAGCGGAGAGATCTTGTAGCCGACGAGCCGGTCGAGGATGCGGCGCGCCTGCTGCGCGTTGACGCGGTCCATATCGATCGGCTGCGGATGGGCGATCGCCTTGAGCGCGGCGTCCTTCGTGATCTCGTGGAGCTCGATGCGCTTGGGATGATCGAGCTTGAGCAGCTCGGCCAGGTGCCAAGCGATCGCCTCGCCTTCGCGATCGGGGTCGGTCGCGAGGAAGACGTCGCTCGCCGTCTTGAGCGCGCTCCGTAAGTCTTTGATGACGTCGCCCTTCCCCTTGATCGTGAGGTAACGCGGGGCGAAATCGTGCTCGACGTCGACGCCCAGCGTGCTCTTGGGGAGGTCGCGGACGTGCCCCACCGACGCCTTCACGACGTAGCGCGCCGGCAAAAACTTCTTGATCGTTCGCGCCTTCGTCGGCGATTCGACGATGATGAGCGGCTTCTTCAACCTGTCCCCGTTCCTCCGGAATCCTGTTCCCTGCCGAGTGGATAAAGCGCCCTTAGTATACCCTCGCCGTCAACCTGGGCGATAGCGGACCGCTTGCCGGGCGCCCCCGCCGCGGTTCGAGAGCGCCGTCTCGAACCGCGCTCAAAGCGCGCTCGAACTGCATCGCGGGCGCTCTCGCGCGCCGTCGCAGAATACTCGCCGCACCGCGAACCGGCTTCCCCCGGGGGAGAAGCGCGCGCGTTCGCACGCTCGTGCGTTGCCCGCTCCGTTCCGCGCGCACCGGCGGCGGCGCTCGTTCCCGCTGCGCGCCAGGTGCCGGCATAGCGCGCAACGCCTTGTTTCATCGGGGTTTGCGCTTCCTCTCGCGGTGCGGATCGGCGCTTGGGGAGGGAGCGTCGGGCCGCGCATGCAGCGCGTCGCGTGCAATTCGATGCGCGCGCGAGCTAAGAAATCTTGCAATAATACCCGATGCGATGTACGATGCACCCAAAGACATCGATGGTAGCGTCGATGTTTCCACTCGTTGATCGTCCGTCTCACGGACGTGGAGGTTGAATGGAAGGCGAAGTTCTCGAGCAACCGGCAGAGGCACCGAAGCGCCGCCGTAAAGCGGCCCCCCGCAAGAAGACTGCGACGCGCAAGAAAGCGGCCGCCAAGAAGACGACCCGCAAGAAGGCGCCGGGACGCAAGAAGGCCGCCGGACGCAAGAAAGCCGTCGCGAAGAAGGCACCCGGACGCAAGAAGAAAGCGGCCGCCAAGAAAACGACCCGCAAGAAGGCGACTCGCAAAAAGGTCGCCGGACGCAAGAAGGCTGCCGGACGCAAGAAGGCTACCGGACGCAAGAAGGCTACCGGACGCAAGAAGGCTGCCGGACGCAAGAAGGCTACCGGACGCAAGAAGGCTACCGGACGCAAGAAGGCTACGCGGAAGACGGCAGCCCGCAAGAAAAAGGCCTAACGGATCGGCCGAACGTCGAGAAGAGAGCGATCGCAGACGCGATCGCTCTCTTCTATTTCTGCGCCCTGCGTCCGCGACTAGACGATGACGGCGGGGCCGCGCGTAAGATCCGGCGCGGCGCCCGCGTGCTCCTCGACCCAGTGACACGCGGCGTAGTGCGAGCTCGCATAGGGCACGAACGCCGGGATTTCGACCTTGCAGCGATCGAACGCAATCGGGCAGCGCGTGTGAAAGCGGCAGCCCGACGGGGGATTCACGGGCGAGGGAATGTCTCCCGAGAGGATGATCCGCTTGCGGCGAGCTTCGATCGACGGGTCCGGAATCGGAATCGCCGAGAGCAGCGCTTGCGTGTACGGGTGGAGCGGACGCTCGTAGAGGTCGCTCCGGTCCGCGATCTCGACGATCTTGCCGACGTACATGACGGCGACGCGCGTCGAGATGTGCCGGACGACCGAGAGGTCGTGCGCGATGAAGAGGTACGTCAGGCCGAACTGCTGCTGCAGATCCTGGAGCAGGTTGATGACCTGCGCCTGGATCGAAACGTCGAGCGCGGAAACGGGCTCGTCGGCGACGATGAACTTCGGATCGACCGCGAGCGCGCGCGCGATTCCGACGCGCTGGCGCTGCCCGCCGGAGAACTCGTGCGGGTAGCGGTTCGCATGGTACGGTTGCAGCCCGACGAGCCGGAGCAACTCCTGCGTACGCGCCTCCGCCGCCTTTCCGGTCGCGATCCCGTGGATCTGGAGCGGCTCTCCGATGATGTCGCCGACCGTCATGCGCGGGTTGAGCGAGGCGTACGGATCCTGGAAGATGATCTGCATCTCTTTGCGGAGCTTGCGAAGATCTTCACGCCCGAGGCCGAGGATGCTCCGCCCCTCGAAGAGGACGTCGCCCGACGTCGCCTCGAGCAAACGCAGCACGACGCGGCCCGCCGTCGTCTTCCCCGAGCCGGATTCTCCGACGAGTCCGAGCGTCTCCCCGCGTTTGATCGCGAAATCGATGCCGTCGACGGCCTTGACGTCGCCGACGTGCCTCGAGAAGACGCCGGCGCGAATCGGAAAGTACTTGTGCAGGTCGCGGACTTCGACGAGCGGCGCCTGCGTGCCGGGCTCCGTCACGGTGCGAGCGCCGTCGGTGCGGTCGTGCGCTGCGGGGCCGATGCGACCGCGAGCGTCCGCTCGCTCGCCGTCCGCTCGTCGTAGAGGAAGCACCGGGCGACGTGCCCGTCGCCGAAATCGTATTCGGGCACGGGCTGGTCGCAGATCGGCATCCGGTACTTGCAGCGCGGAGCGAAGGCGCAGCCGGGCGGCAGGCGCAACAGATTCGGCGGCTGTCCGTCGATCGGCACGAGCCGGTTACGCCCCGTTTCGTCGACCCGCGGAAGGGAGGCGAGGAGGCCCATCGTGTACGGATGCCGCGGGGTCGCGAAGATCTGCTGGGCGGTCCCGAACTCGACCATGCTCCCCGCGTACATCACGAGCACGTTCTTGCACGTTTCCGCGACGACGCCGAGATCGTGCGTGATCAGGATGATCGCGGACCCCGTACGGCGTTGCATCTCGTTCATCAGCTCGATGATCTGGGCTTGGATCGTCACGTCGAGGGCCGTCGTCGGCTCGTCGGCGATCAGGACGGCGGGATCGCACGAGAGCGCCATCGCGATCATCACCCGCTGCCGCATCCCGCCCGAGAACTGGTGCGGATAATCGCGGACGCGCTTCTCGGCCGAAGGAATGCGCACGAGGCGCAACATGTCGATCGTCTTCTCCAGCGCCTCCTTCTTCGGCATCGCCAGGTGAAGTTGGATCGCTTCCATGATCTGGTCGCCGATCGTGAGGACCGGGTTCAGCGAGGTCATCGGATCCTGGAAGATCATCGCGACGTCCTTGCCGCGAATCTTGCGCATGTCGGCCTCGCTCTTGGCGAGCAGGTTCTCGCCGCGCAGCTTGATCGTCCCGCCCTCGATTCGCCCGGGGGGAACGGGGATCAGGCGCATGATCGAGAGCGCGTTGACGGACTTACCCGAGCCCGATTCTCCCACGATCCCGAGCGTCGCCCCACCTTCGACGGAGTACGAAAGACCGTTGACGGCCCGAACGGGCCCGTCGTCGGTCTTGAAGCTCACGCGCAGATTGTCGACCTCGAGCAACGCCACCGGCGGCTAGATACCCGAGAGGGAAACGATCGTCGCGAGGACCACGAACGCGATCGCCACGAACGACGTCAGGCGCGCGAGCTGCTGATCGAATCCCATCCGCGGACGATACGCCGACTCCACCCGGCCGCCGAGCGTCCCGCTGAGCCCCTCTTGCTTCGTCGTTTGGATCGCGAGCAGCACGATCAGGCCGAGTGCCGAGAGCACGAACAGCGTTGCGAACGCGTGCGTCACCCAAGGATAGTTCAACGCGAGCGGCGTCTTCGTCAACGTCGAGAACTGGAAGTTCTGGACGTTGGCGGGCAGCGGCGCGGGCGTGAGCGCGGCAGCCGGCGGGGTCGGCAAGCCGGCGACGGGCACCGCTTGACCGAGCACGGGGAAAAGGAACGACGGCAGCGAGATCACGATCGAGGAGACTCCAAGGAAAGAGAAACGGCCTGCAAACCGCACCATTTTGGGGATTCCGGCGGCTGGTCCCTTTCGCCGCTTACCGCACCGATGCCGCTTCGACCGCCCGCAGGCGCGCCGCGACGTGCTCCCCGGTCAGCCCGAAGAGGGCCCGCTGCTTGGCCTGGGAGTTGTGCTGCACGAGGACGCCGGGGATGCCGAGGCGCTCGATGTGGACCTCGAGCCCGCGGTCCGTCGCGAACTCCGCGACCGCGGCTCCGAAGCCGCCGGCGAGAGAGTGCTCTTCCAGCGTCACGAAACGAGAGTGCGTTTGCGCTAGTTCCAGGAGCAGCTTCTCGTCGAGCGGCTTCGCGAAGCGCATGTTCACCACGGTCGGCAAATCCGCTCGAGGCGTGCGCGGGTGCCCGTTTTGGGGCACGCCGAGCGCGGCGGCGGGGGCCCCGATCGCGGCGTCTCCCGCGGCGAGCAGCGCGTAGGCGTCAAGTGCGGCATCGACCGTGTTCCCGAGCGCTAGGAGCGCGACGCCTCTGCCGCGGCGCAACACCTCGGCGCGCCCCTGCTCGACGGGCGCAAGCGCGTCGACGTGCGTGCCGCTCGAATTCCCCCTAGGATAGCGGATCGCGACCGGCCCGTCGAGCGAGATCGCGTGCTGCAACATCGGCAGCACCTCGCTTTCGTTACGCGGGGCCATGATCGTCATGTTCGGCAACGTGCGCAGGTAGGCGATGTCGTACAGCCCCATGTGCGTCGGCCCGTCGTCTCCTGCGACGCCGGCGCGGTCGAGGCAGAAGACGACCGGCAGATTCTGGATGACGACGTCGTGGACGATCTGATCGTACGCGCGTTGCATGAACGTCGAGTAGATCGCGCAGACCGGCTTCAATCCGCCGGCCGCCGCACCCGCGGCGAAGCAAACCGCGTGCGCCTCAGCAATCCCGACGTCGAAATAGCGCTCCGGGAACTTCCGTGCGAACCCGGAAAGGCCCGTGCCGTCCGGCATCGCCGCCGTGATGCCGATGATGCGCTTGTCGTATTCGGCGAGTTGCGTGAGCGCGCTCCCAAACGCCGCGGAGAACGTCGGACGGGAGTCCTTCTTCTCGATCTTCCCTTCGTCGGGCGAGTATGCGTTCGCGCCGACGCCGTGGAACGTGCGGGCATCGGTCTCGGCGGGCGTGAAGCCCTTCCCCTTGATCGTGCGCACGTGGAGCAGCACGGGCCCCTGGATCTTGCGCGCGTTCGAGACGACGTCGCAGAGGACGTCGTAATCGTGACCGTCGATCGGCCCCAGATAGCGGAACCCCATCTCCTCGAAGATGACGGCAGCCTTTTCGTCCGGATACCAGAAACGCATCGTCGCGACCTCGGCGGTCGAGAGCGCCTTGAGCGCGCGGTCGCCGAAGGGGATCGCGCCGAGGATGTCCTTCGTCTTCGAACGGGCGAAATTGAACAGCGGCTTCGAGCGCAGCACGCCGAGATGGGAGGCGATCGACCCGACGTTCGGCGCGATCGACATCGCGTTGTCGTTGAGGATCACGATGAAGTTCGATTTCAGCTCGCCGGCGTTGTTGAGCGCTTCGTAGGCGAGGCCGCCCGTCAGGGCGCCGTCCCCGAGCACCGCGACGATCGTCTCGCTCGTGCCGGCCAAGTCGCGCGCGGTCGCAAGGCCGAGCGCGGCCGAGACCGACGTCGAAGCGTGCCCCGCTCCGAAACAATCGTAGACGGATTCGCTTCGCATCGCGAAGCCCGAGATGCCGCCGCCCTGCCGGACCGTGTGAAAGCGGTCGCGGCGGCCGGTCACGATCTTGTGCACGTAGGCCTGGTGGCTGACGTCCCAGACGATCTTGTCCTTGGGCGCGTCCAGGACCGAATGGAGCGCCAGGGTCAACTCGACGACGCCGAGGTTCGGCGCGAGGTGCCCGCCGTTCTTGGCACAGGTCTCTACGAGGAGGTCCCGGATCTCTTTGGCGAGGACGTCGACCTCGGGGCGGGTGAGCGCCCGGAGATCGCGGGGCGACTCGATGCGCTCGACGATCATACTCCTAGGTTAGACGACGCCCGGGGGGTTGACCCGCCGGAAGGACCGGCAAGGACTTTCGGCCTGCCTCTCGCATTGAGCGGTCGTGCTGCCGTCCCGTGAGGCCGTCCCAGCGCCCACAGGGCTGCGCCGGCGCCGCGTCCTGGTCGATATCGCGCGCATCTTCTCGACGGTCTGCAATCCGTTCGCGACCGCGCTGGCGCTTTTCGTCATCTTGGCGCACGCCTTCGCGCACGATCTCGGCACGTTCTGGTTCCTGCTCTTCACGAGCACGTTCTTCACATCGATCGGGCCGATGCTGTTCGTCTTCCGGCTCTACTCGGCGGGGAAGATCTCCGACCTCGACATGTCGATCCGCAGCGAACGCGAGGCGGTGTTCAGCGTGTTCGTGATCTTCTATTTCCTGGGGACGATCGCGCTCGCGCTCGTCCGCGCGCCGACGATGCTCGTCGCCACGATGGCCGGCTACACGGCGAGCGCGCTCGTCGTGCAGTTCATCACGCGCTACTGGAAGATCAGCACGCACGCGCTCGGCATCACGGCCCCGCTGACCGCGCTCGTCTATCTCTACGGCTGGGCGCCGCTCCCGTTCCTGTCGCTGATCCCGATCGTCGGCTGGTCGCGCGTCTACCTACGCGCGCACACGCTGATGCAGGTCGTGGCGGGAACGGCGCTCGGCCTCATCTCCGTCGTGCTGTTCTTCCGTCTGTTCCGACTCCTGTAACCCGCCGACGATCTGCTGCACGGCCGTCGCAAACGGCGCGAGCGGCCCGTTCGTGACGAAGCGCGTTCGCCCGCCGGCTACCGGCCCCAGCGCGAGCTTGGGAGCGCGACCGCGGGCGAATGCGACCGCGCGCGCCGCCTGTGCGAGCGAAGGGTCCAGACGCGGCAGAGCGGACCCGAACGCGGCCTCGAAGTGTTCGTCGAGCAAGGGGTAATGCGTGCATGCAAGGACGAGGACGTCGAGCGGACGCACGAACGGCGCGCATGCCTCAAGGACGGCCGCCCGCGCGACGGGCCCCGTGAGGATGCCGGCTTCGACGAGCGGGACGAGTGCGGGCGCGCCGACTTCCTGCACCTCGGCCGCCGGGACGCGCGCGCGGATCGCCGCGCCGTACTCCCCGCTGTTTGCGGTCGCCTTCGTTCCGATCACCCCGATGCGGCGCGCGCCGAGATTCGCGACGGCCTCGGCCGCCGCGTCGATCAGATCGAGGATCGGGACGCTTGCGGGCGGCCAACCGTAGCGGCGCCCGATCGCGCACGTCGTATTGCAGCCCATCACGATCGCGTCGACGCCTTGCGCTTCGAGATACTCCACGTTACGGCGCAGCAGCCCGCGCAGTTCCTCGACACTGCGGCCGCCATACGGTACGTGCGCCTGATCGGCGAAATAGAGCAGCGGCTCCTCGGGGAGTTCCGCGCGCACGCGGCGCAGCACGGTCAACCCGCCGAGCCCCGAATCGAAGATGCCGATCACTGAGCGGCGCTCGACGTCGTCACGGGATTCCCCGCGTAATCGTCGATCCCGTCGGCGAGCGCGACGGCGACTTTCTGGCGGAATTCCGGCGTCGCGAGCCGCGCCGCGTCGGCGCGATTCGAGACGAACGCCGTTTCGACGAGGGCCGCGGGCATCGTCGCGTGCCGGTTCACGTAGAAGTTCGCGTGGCGCACGCCGTCGTCCGTCGTCCCGAGCGAGGCGATCAGGCGCCGCTGCAGCGATCGCGCGAGCGGCGTGTCCGTCCCCTTGTAGTAGTACGTCGTCGTTCCGTTCAAACTCGAATCCGTGAAGCTGTTGATGTGGATGCTCAAGAAGAGCCGGGCCCCCGCATTGTTCGCGACGTCGCAACGCGCCTGCAATTCGTCGACGGCCGATGCGTTCGGGCCGAAAACGTCCTCGTCGGTCTCGCGCGTCATCTTCACGGTCCAGCCGCGCGCGACGAGCAGGTCCCGCAGGCGCTTGGCGATATCGAGCGTGAGCGTCTTCTCGGACAACCCGAAATGCTGCGCGCCGGGATCGCTCCCCCCGTGCCCCGGGTCGATGACGATCAGCTTCGGGTTCGGCGCGTTGTACCCCGGCCCCCCGATCGCCCCCCCCGGGAAGGGCGGCGGTGCGGGGGCGTCGGGCGGCGTCACGGCGAGGGTCCCGCCCGGCGTGACGCGGCCGGCTCCGACCCGCTGCGGGTCCTCGTCGTCGAGCGAATCGACCGAGATCCGGACGCCCTCGGACGTCGAGCTCAACTCGATCTTCCGGGGGCTCGAAAGCGAGAGCGAGATGCGGACGACCGGGAGCGGGTCCTTCGCGAACTGCCGGATGCGCATCGAGGTCGCCGCGGTCGTATCCTGGAGGTCCTCGTCGCGCGCCGGCATCGCGAGCGTGGCGCCCTTGAGATCGAGGTACCAGCGCTGGTCCGGGAGGCGGTGCCATTCGTACGCGACGGGCGCGCTAAGCGAAACTCGGACGTCGAGCGAGTCGCCGGCGCCGTGCGCCTCGACGGCGGTCACGGTCGCCGCTTGCGGCGGTCCGGCGTCGGCGGGGCCGATGGTCGCGGTCGCGTCCGGAGTCGGGGCGGGCGGCGCCGGCGTCGCCACGGCGCGCGCCGGGAGCGGAGCGGACGCCGCCGCGTTCGGGACGGGGGGCGGAGGCCGGCGGGCGGCATTCCCAGCCTCGGGCGCCGGGACGAAGGCGACGCCGGGGGCGGGCGGGCTCAGGGAGCTGGGAATCGGGGTCCCCGCGAGCGCCGCCCCGGGCGGCCCGAACGCGAAGGCGACTTCGTTCGGCGACTGGGCGGGCAGGAGCGTCCGGACGGCACCCGGCGGCAGTTCGAACGAGACCGTCGTCGTTGGGTTCTTCGGGTTCCCGCTTGCGAGGACGTTGATCTCGCCGAGCCCCGGGGTGGCCACGATCCGGCTCTGTTCGAGCGACGAACCTACGCCGGAGAACGCGAGCGCAACCTGGTCGCGCACCGCGTTGAGCGCACGCGTGAAGCGAAGCGGCGTCGCGCCCCGCAGGGTCACGTACGTCGTCTTCCCTTCCACGCGCAACTCGAGGCTGCCGAGGCGCGGCTGCAGAACGGTCTCGTTCCCAAGCTCGATCGGCTCGACGTACAGCGCCTTCGCGAGTGCGACGAACGGAACGAACGCCTCGCCGCCGCTCGCGTACGGTGCGAACGGTGCCGATGCGCCGAGGCTGCCGTTGCGAAAATGCTCGTCGCCGAGCGAAAACGCGATCGTGCGCCGGTCCGCGCTCGTCACGACGACGTAGCGCTCGCCGGATTCGTAGGAGATCGTCGCGCCGACGCGCGCCGCGAACGAACGCAGGCCGGGATCGTTCGTGCCGACCGCGAGGTCGTCGCCGCGCATCTGCGCGTGGTCGAAGATCAGGCGCGTTCCCGCGAACCAAAGATTCGACGATGCGCCGGCTGCCCGGGCGGGGACGCCTCCGAGCGTCCACGCGACGGCAAGCGCCGCGAGCGCGAGCGGCGCCGTCGTACGGCGAAGCCGGCTACCAGCTCGAGCGAGTAAGCGGCTCATCGAGTTCAAGGTGACCTCCCGGCAGCGTGGCCACGCGCGTTCCGTCGATCCTGATCCGTACCGACGTGATCGGCGGTAATGCGGTGAGTGTCCAGACGAGTGCTTTGAACTCCCCGATTTCGGCGAAGCTGCCGCCGGGGTTGCTCGCGACCGCGCCGCCGAGGTCGACGACCGCCGTCGACTCGAGGACGCTCACGCCGCGCACGGTCGTACCTTGCGGAAACCGGACTGCGGGCGCGCCTTCCGGCGGGCCCGCAACCGCGTGCGTCGCCGCCAAGAACGCGAGGCTCTTGATGTCGCGCGCGCTTCCCGCCGCGACGGGCCACGCGGCGAGCGTCTGCCCATCCGGTTTGCAATAGTAGATCGTCAGGCGTCCGCCCGTTGCCGGCGCCGGGTGCGGCCGATCGATCGCGAAGCGATAGAACAGCAGCCCAAGTGCAAAAGCGGCCACGAGCGCGATTCCCGCGCGCAGCACTCTCATTGCTTGCGACGTTCGCGCGGCGCGCGGGCGCGGCCTCCCTCGCGCGCGCGCCTTGCGCGAGCTCACGCGGGTCGAGCCGCCGCGCGCGGAGCGAACCGCACGCCGATGAACAACACCATCAGAGCCGCCACGATGCACAACCCTCCCGAGATGTAGAACGCGGCATCGTACGAGCTCGTCGCAGTGCGAATCGATCCGGCGAGATACGCGATCGCGCCCGCTCCAAGTTGGTGCGAGGCGGAGATCCAGCCGAACGTGATCGCCGCGCGCTCGCGCCCGAACGCATCGGTCGCGAGCTTGAGCGTCGGCGGAACGGTTGCGATCCAGTCGAGGCCGTAGAAGACGGCGAACGCAGGCAAGCCGAGCGCGCCGATGCCGAACGCCTGCGGTAAGAAAAAGAGCGAGCATCCGCGCAGCCCGTAATAGGCGAACAAGAGGTACCGCGAATTGAAGCGGTCGGAGAGCCAGCCCGAGGCCGTCGTCCCGACCAGATCGAAAACGCCCATCGCGGCGAGCAGCCCCGCGGCGCGAATCTCGGGGATCCCGTGATCGCCGCAGGCGGGGACGAGATGTGTCCCGATCAATCCGTTCGTGCTCGCGCCGCAGATGAAAAAGCTGCCCGCCAACAGCCAGAAGTCGCGCGAGCGCATCCCGTCGGTCAGCGCGGAGAGCGCGGTCGCAAAGGGGTTCGCCGCCGGCGGCACGCGCGGCACCACCGCGCTCGCGCCGTACGGGGGAACGCCGAGATCGGCGGGCCGTTCTCGCAAACCGAAGAGGACGAGCGGGATCAACGCGACGCAGATCGCGGAGATCGTGAACGTCACCGCACGCCAGCCGGACCACGTCACCAACTGCCCGTAAAGCGGTAAGAAGACCAATTGCCCCGTCGCATTGCTCGCCGTCAAGACGCCCATCACCGTGCCCCGGTTCGTTTCGAACCAACGGTTGACGATCGTCGCACCCAACACGAGTCCGATCGAGCCGGTGCCGAGGCCCACGAAGATGCCCCACAGCAAGAAGAGCTGCCACGGTTCGCGGACGAACGCGGAGAGCGCCCACGCGAGCGAGAGCACGAACAGCGCCCAGCACAGCGTCGCGCGCATTCCGAAGCGCTCGAACAGCGCCGCGGCGAAGGGGCCCATCAAGCCGAACAGCGCGATGTTCACGCCGATCGCGAGCGAGATCGTCGCCGCCGACCAATGAAACTCCGTTTCGAGCGGACGAATCAACATCGTCGGCGCCGAACGCACGCCCGCAGCGCAAATCGCAAGTACGAACGCGATGGCGGCCGCGATCCAAGCCGGATGCACGTGAGGCTTCATATCGCAGGAGTATAGCCTGAAGCGAGGTACATTTACCACCAAACGCTCGACACGCAATCTGGAGGCGTTGTGCGCGAGACCATCCCCTTGATCAGCTCAAGCGTGAAGGGGCCGCTCGGCATTTGTCATCTGCCGCGGCTGTGGCTCAAGATTCTGTTGCACGCGAGCGGTCGGCTCCCTGAGGGGTACCGGCACGGCGCCGGCGGCTTCGACGAGATGACGTGCGCGCATCTCGGCATCAAAGCGGCGGATCTCGTTCGCTTCATCGAGGGGCGCCGGCCCACGTATCTCGAGTGCGAAGAGTGGGTGCGCAAGAACGCGAAGAAGCTTTCCGCGGCGACGATCGAGGAACATAACGAGTCGATCTTGACGTGGGAAAAATCGGCGAACTTGGCCGCCGAACAGCGGGAAACGATCGGTATATCCGAGGGTTCCCTCGTGAACGCCGTCGCCCTCAACGACCTCGAGGATTGGACGCGCATCCATCGCGCGCTCGAGGCGCTCCGCCCGAAATTCTCGACGCGCTCTTCGATGCCGGCGCCGGCGGCGGCCGACGAGGAGTAAGCCTCAAGCTTTGCGGGGCGGGTGGAACACTGCCGCCGCAAGGTCTTGGGAGGTCTTGCTCCACTGCCAGGTTCCGCCCGACAGCCCGCCTTCGAGTTTCAATTGGTCGTACAGCACGGCCGCCCCCGGCCACGCGGGGAGCGTGAGGTCGTCGAGGCCGTGCGGCGCGCTCGCGCGCTTGACGCCGGCGCACGCAATCTTGAATTGGAACAGCACGTCCGTCGAATCCGCATTGGAACGCCCCACCGCATCGACGAACTCGTAGAGATCGTAGCGGCTCGGATCGAACGGCCCGAGATCGAACATGATTGCTGCGCGCGGATCTGCATCCGGCTCCGCGAGGGCGAGCAATTGCGCCGCGCTCAGGCTCCACGACCCGTCGTGCGGAGCAGCGAGCCGGGGAACGTGCTTCGCGAAAATGCCGTCGCGCCCCGATAGCGCGAGTTTGCGCAGGCGGCGGAGGCGAATGCGAGCCCCTTCGAGCGGCTCGAGCGTGCAGATGATGAATCCCATGGTCGATGGTGCCTCTCTCGCTTAGGAAAGCGTGGCGCTCCGCGCCGCCGGGCGCGCGCGCCGTCCGGCGACGAGCGCTTCGAGTTGTTCGGGACCGACGCAGATCTTGTCGCGTCGCGCGAGATCCCTGACGTCCTCGAGCAGCGCGGCGAGATCGACGCCGTCCAGGATCAAGCCCGCTTCGCGGCACGCGCTCGCCAGGGCCGCGCCGCTCGAGTGGCTGCCGATGCGGAACGCCGGGGAGCGACGTCCGACGTGCGCGCTCGGGAACGGCTCGTAGGTGGCACGATCCCGCAACACGCCCGCGCAATGGATGCCCGACTCGTGCATGAACGCGGCCTCGCCCGTCACGGGTTTCGCCGCCGGGATCGGCCTCCCCGACGCCTTCGCCACGAGGTGCGCGAGTTGCGCGAGCCATTCCGTTTCGACCCCGCAATCGATGCCGCAACCGGCGCGCAGCGCCATGACGACCTCCTCGAGCGCGGCGTTTCCGGCGCGTTCCCCCAAACCGTTGACCGTCACGCTCGCGGCGCCCGCGCCCGCTTCGATCGCGGCGATCGTGTTGCCGACCGCCATGCCCAGATCGTTGTGACCGTGGAACTCGAACGTGACACCGGGGAACACGTCGCACAGCGGTTTGAGCATCCGCGCAGTTCGGCTCGGCGTCAGGATGCCGACCGTGTCGGAGAGGCGCAGGCGGGAAGCGCCCGCTTCTTGCGCCGCGCAGATGAACTCGGAAAGGAATCCCGGATCGGCGCGCGAGGCATCTTGCGCCCCGACGGAGACGTACTCGAACCTCGCTCGCGCCTCGGCGACGAGCACCGCCAGCGAGCGGAAGACCCACGAGACGTTCTTCCCCCACGCGCGCAAGTGGATCTCGGAGACGGGCCACGAGATGTGCACGCCTTCGACGCGGCAACGCGTCGCCGCATCGAGATCGGTATGCGTCGCGCGGCACCACGTTTCGATCCTGCAGTCGAGGCCGGCCTCGGCGATCGCGTTGATGTCGTCGATCTCCGCCTGCCCCATGGCGGGGACGCCGACCTCGAGTTCCGGGATGCCGATCGCGGCGAGCGCGCGAGCGATCTGCAGCTTCTCGTCGCGCGAAAACGAGACGCCCGCCGCTTGTTCGCCGTCGCGCAGCGTCGTATCGATCAGGCGCGGGCTCCCGCCGCGTGAGCTCATCCGAGCCGGCTCGTCACGCGCACCCCGTCCCCGTGCCGCGGCAAGCGACGCCTTTGCCGCAACCCGTGAAGCGCCGCTTGAGCGTCGAGGGAATCGGCAGCTCCCCGTAGACCGCGGCGAGCCCCTCTTCCACCAAGCCCTCCATCTCGATCACTGCGATCCCGCGCTCTTCGAGCGCGCGCTTCGGGCTAGGACCCGATGCGTTCACGAGCAGCGCTCGGCAATCGTGCAACGTGTCCGCGAGCTCCGTCCAGCGGCTTCGACCGCCGCCCGGCGGCGGCGCCCGGCGAATCTCGACGAACTTGAAGCCGGATGCGGTCGCAGCATCCTGCTCGTAAACGACGAACCGCGCGGCTTCGCCGAGGTGCATGTTCACGAGCGCGCCCTCGCGCGATGCGACGGCGACGAAGGGCCGCTCCTTGTGGCCGTCGATCGGGCGCCGCGCAAAGCTCTCGAGCGTGCGCATCTGATCTTCCGTCATCTTTTCGTCGATGAAGCCGATCGCGTCGGCGCGGCAGCGCGCGCAGTGCGTCATCTGCGGAAGGTATTGGCCGGATTGCAAGCGCACCCGGGCCGTCATCTTCCCATCCGGCGCGGGCACGTCTTCGAATTCGGCGCCCGCGACCGGGACGAGCGGCATGCAATTCTGAATATCGGCGCCGAGCGCGCCGACGACGCGCGCGACCTCTTGGATGTGCGCGTCGTTGACGCCCGGGATGACGATCGAGTTCACCTTCACGACGACGTTGCGGGCGACGAGCTCGCGCACGGCGGAGAGCTGGCGCTCGATCAGGAGGCGCGCCGCATCCTCTCCGCGCAGCGGGCGCTTTCCGTCGCGAATCCAAGCGTAGATCTTCGCGCCGATCTTCGGATCGACCGCGTTGATCGTGATCGTCACGTGGCTGACTTCGAGGCGGGCGAGCTCGTCGATATACGGCCCGATCCCGAGGCCGTTGCTCGCCAGGCACAGGAGGATCTGCGGGAAGCGCTCGCGCACGAGGCGGAGCGTCTCCATCGTCTCGTCGGGGTTGGCGAACGGATCGCCGGGGCCCGCGATCCCCATGACCGCGATCTCCGGGCGCTGCTCGAGCACGGCGGCGAGATACTCGACGGCTTGCGCGGGTTTGAGGACGGAGCTCGTCACGCCGGGGCGGCTCTCGTTCATGCAGTCGTACTTGCGGTTACAGAAGTTGCACTGGATGTTGCAGCGCGGCGCGACCGGCAAGTGGATGCGGCCGTACGTGTCGTGCGCCGCCTTGTTGAAACACGGATGCTTTGAGAAATCGCGCGGCTCGCTCATAGATAGCTGTACCCCACTGCGGACGACCCCTGTTTGGCGTCGAGAAGTGCGTTGACGACGGCGTCGTAGAGATGCTGGGCACCGCGGTACCCGACGTGCAGGATGCGCTGTCCGCCGATGCGGTCGTGGATCGGGAAGCCGGCGCGCACCAGCGGAATCCCGAGCTTGCGGGCGAGGCTATAGCCTTTGCTGCTCCCGATCAGGAGATCGGGGCGCAGCGCCTCCGCGCTTTCCGCGATCTCGGCGAAATCGAAGCCCTCGCGGATCACCGTGCGCTCGTCGATCCCGGGGATCGCCGCGCGCAGGCTCCGCGCGAGTTGCCTGCTCTTCCCACCCGAGGCGCATAGCACCGGAACGATCCCTATCTCGCTGAGAAACGCCGCGAGCCCGACGACGAGATCCTCCTCGCCGTAGACGATCGCACGCTTTTCGAAGACGTACTTGTGGCCGTCGATCAGCGCGTCGACGAGCCGGCCGCGCTCTTTGATGTGCTTGGCGGGCGCCGGGCGCCCCGCCGCGGCTTCGAGCGCCGCGAAGAACGCATCGGTCTCACGAATGCCGATCGGAAGTCCGAGCAACCGGCGCGCCGCTCCGAAACGCTCTTCGATGAACCTCCCCGCCGTATTGAAATCGGCGAGCGTCCGCCCGAACTCGATCGAGGTTTGCGCGCGCCCCGCTGCGACCACGTCCTCGATCGGCGTCCCGCCGCTCTGCAGCTTCTCGTACGCGGCCCACGACGCTCCGTCCATCGAATCGGAGTAATCGGGGAGCAGGGTGCAGGGCAGCTCGAAATCGGCGACGATCTCGGCCAAGTGCCGCAAGTCCGCCGCGGAGACCATTCCCGGGAACAGGTTGATCCGCTCGGTGCGCGGCCCTTCGGCCGCGAGCCCCGCAACGACTGCGCGCACGGCGGCGTGAAAGCCGTCGACGTGCGTCCCGCTGTAGCTCGGCGTCGATACCTTGATCAAGTGCGGATGGCCCTCGCCGCCGAAATCGCGCAGATACTCGAAGAACATGCGGTCCATGTCCTCGCCGATCGTCTCCGAGAGGCACGTCGTCGCGACCGCGACCATCTTCGGCTGGTACTGCCGCACGACGTTCTGCACGCCGGCTCTGAAGTTAGCGGCGCCGCCGAAGACCGCCGACTCTTCGGAAAAGTTCGAGGCGGCGATATCGATCGGCTCGCGGAAGTGGCTGATCAGATACCGCCGGATGTACGTGCTACATCCTTGCGAGCCGTGCAGGAAGGGAATCGTCCCCTCGATCCCGCGGAAGACGAGGCACGCGCCGAGCGGCGTGCAGAGCTTGCACGCGTTTCTCGTCGCTGTGCAATGCTTATGCGCCGGCTCGTTGAGCTCATCGAGCTCGGCGCCCTCCGCGAGCGCGTCCTTCGACGAGCTCGGGGTGACGGGCTGCCGGCGCGCGGAGGGTTTCACGCGGGCCCGCTTGCTGCGGGCCGCTTTGCTTCGCGGCGCGGCGCGAACTGCCAGACCGGGCTCATCGTGGAGGCGTAGACCTCGCGCGCGAAATTCAGCATGCCCACGAAGCCGGCGAGCGGCTCCTTCCGTTCGTGATTGTGGTCGCAGAAGCCGATGCCGAGCTTGTAGGCGATCGGCCGCTCCTTCACGCCGCCGATGAAGAGATCGACGTCCTTCTCCAAGCAGAACTCCGCAAGTTCCAACGGGTTGGAATCGTCGACGATGATCGTTCCCTCGTCGCACATCTCGGCCAGCTGCTGGTAATCTTCGGGGCCGCCGGTTTGCGAGCCGACGACGACCGTCTTCATGCCGAGCAAACCCAACGCCCGCACGAGCGAGAACGCCTTGAACGCTCCGCCGACGTAGATCGCGGCGCGCTTGCCCTCGAGCTTCGCGCGATAAGCGCGAAGCTGCGGCCAGATTTCGGCGACCTCATCGGCGACGAGTTGCTCCGCCCGCTGCATGATCGCCGGATCGTCGCCGAAGAACTTCGCGACGTCGTAGAGGGCGGCGGACATGTCCTCGATGCCGAAGTACGAAACCCGTCTTTGCGGGATGCCGTAGTCGCGCTCCATCATCTTGGCAAGATACGTCATCGAACCCGAGCACTGCACGACGTTGAGCCGCGCTCCGTGCGCGCGCCGGATATCCTCGATGCGCGCGTCGCCCGTAATGCACGAGACGACTTCGACGCCCATCCGCTCGTAGTAGTTGCGGATGATCCACGTCTCGCCGGCGAGGTTGAAATCGCCGAGGATATTGATGCTGTGCGGCGCGACCTGCGCGGCCGAGCCGGTGCCGACGAGCTTGTAGACGGCCTCGCAGGCGGCCCGATAGCCGTCCTTCTTCGTCCCTTTGAAGCCTTCCGAATGGACGGGGAGAACGGGGATATTCTTCTCCGCCGCGACCCTCTTGCAGATCGCGGCGACGTCGTCGCCGATGATGCCGACGATGCACGTCGAATAGACGAATGCCGCATTGGGCTCGTAACGATCGATCAGCTCGAGCAGCGCCGCGTACAGCTTCTTCTCGCCGCCGTAGATGACGTCCATCTCCTGGAGGTCCGTCGAGAAGCTGTTGCGATGGAGCTGAGGACCGCTCGAGAGCGCGCCCCGAATATCCCAGGTGTAAGCGGCGCACCCTATCGGACCGTGCACGACGTGCAGCGCGTCCGCGATCGGGTAGAGCACGACGCGAGATCCACAGAAGACGCACGCGCGTTGACTGACGGATCCCGCCGTGCTCTTCTTCCCGCAGTCGATCGGCAGATCGCCCGAGCCCTTGCGGCGCACCTGGCCGCGGCGGTCGTCGAGGATCTCGATCATGCGCGGCGCCCGAACTCGGCGCCGCGCGCCGCTAAAACGCCTCTATGTGGAGACGACCGCTCCGTTCGGGCAAGCGGATTCGCACGCCCCGCACTCGATGCAGACTTCCTCGTCGATGGAATAGGACGGCCCGGACCGGATCGCTCCCGTCGGGCAACACTCCTCGCACGTGCCGCAGGCTCCGCACGCCTCTGAAATCTTGTAAGCCATCTCTGCTCCTTCTGCACAGCGCTAGATCACTGCACGAACTCGAACGATTCTTCGGCGCACTCCCGATCCTTCTTGTCGAAGAGCGCGTCGACGATCTTGTCGATCAGGCGCAGGGCGCCCTGATAGCCCAGCGAGGGGAAGACGCGGTGCCCCATGCGGTCGAGGATCGGGAACCCGAACCGGACGAACGGAACGTTCTCGGCGCGCGCGATCTGCTTTCCATACGTATTTCCGACTAGCAAGTCAACCGGCGCTTGCTTCATCCATTGATGCAGCTCGAAGAGGTCCGAACTCTGCTTGACCTTCGCCTCGGGGACCGCCTCGGCGAGCAACTCCCGGGCGCGCGCCTCGAAGTGATTCCCCGGCGAACCCGTGATGACGTAGACCGGCTTCATGTCGAGTTCGAGCAAGAAGCGCGTCAGCCCGATCACGTGGTCCGGATCGCCGAAGACGGCGACCCGCTTGCCGTACAGGTACTGCCCCATGTCGCCGACCGCGTCGAGGAGACGGCCGCGCTCTTGCACGAGTGAGGCCGGAACGCTCGCATTCCCAAGGCGCCGCAGCGCGTCGACGTACTCGTCGGTCGCGGCGATGCCGATCGGCAACTCCAGCAGCTCCGCCGCGACCCCGCACTTCGATTCCAGGAGCTGTGCCGCGGGATGCGCGGCGAAGTGTCCGAGCGCGATCGTCGCCTGGGCATCGCCCGCTTCGATCAACTGCCTGACCGTGGCGCCGCCCTTCGGGTACATCTCGTAGACCCCCGTCTGCGGCAGGTCGAGCACGTCGCTCGTATCCGGGAACGTCACGATCTCGACGTCCAGCAGCGCCGCGATCCGCTTGATTTCACGGATGTCCGAGGGGTCGACGAACCCCGGGATAACGTTGAGCGTGCCGTTCGTCTTGCCCGTCGATTCCGCAAGGTATTTCACGAACGCCGTTACCATATTCGCGAAACCGGTGACGTGCGAGCCGACGAAGCTCGGCGTGTTCGCGTGGATCACTCGGCACGTCGCCGAGATTTTTCCCTCCTCGCGCGCTCGCTTGACGAATGTCGGGACGTCGTCGCCGATCACCTCGGAGAGGCACGTCGTGTGGACCGCGACGATCTCGGGTTCGTAAATCGCGAAGATGTTCTCGAGGCCCTGATGCAGGTTCGCCATACCTCCGAAGACGGACGAACCCTCGGTGAAAGAGCTGGTCGTCGCGATGACGGGCTCTTTGAAATGCCGGGTCAGATGACTGCGATGAAACGCGCAGCAGCCTTGCGAGCCGTGGCTGTGCGGCATGCAACCGTGGACTCCCAGCGCCGCGTAGACCGCGCCGATCGGCTGGCACGTCTTCGCCGGATTGACGCGCAGCGCGGTGCGCGGTTTGATCTCGGCGGTCGTTCCGCTCAGCATCCTATTTTCCCCCACTCACGAAGCTTGCTTGCAGTTGAGGATTGCGCATCCAAGGCGGGACGACGAACTTCCACACCTTCATGTGCACCATGCGGTCGATCTCTGCATAGAAGTTCGCGGCGCCGCTGAAGGCGGCGTACGGCCCGCCGTAATCGTAGCTGTGAAGCTGCTTGCACGGGACCCCCATCTTCTCGATGATGAACTTGTCCTTGATTCCCGAGCAGATGATGTCCGGCTTGTAGAGCTCGACGAGCTTCTCGATTTCGTGATGGCTGATGTCGTCGATGACGAGGGCGTGCTTCTCCATCTCCGCCATCATCCCGACGTAGTCGTTGAACGAGAACCCGCCCGCCTCGAGCGCGGCGATCTGCTCCGGCGTCCGGCGCGGCTTGTAGCGCTCGGGATCCGCCTCGACCTGCAGCTCCTCGATGTTGCGGCTATCGGCATCGACCTTGATCGTCGGCAGGACGTGCCGGCCCTCGTAGTCGTCGCGGTGCGCGAACTCGTAGCCGGCGGCGATCGTCCTCATCCCGATGTCGGAGAAGAGCGCTTGATAATGATGCGCGCGCGACCCGCCCACGAAGAGCGCGGCAGTCTTGCCCTTGCAGCGCGCCGTCACGGCGTCGCGAATCGCCTGCAGCTTCGCCGTCTCTTCGGCGATCACGGCCTCGACCCGCTCGCTCAAGCGAGGATCTTCAAAGTACGCCGCGATCTTGCGCAGCGATTTCGCGGTCTGTTCGGCCCCGATGAAGTTCACCTTGAACCAAGGAATGCCGTACTTCTTCTCCATCATCTCGGCCATGTAGTTGATGGAGCGATGGCACATCACCGTGTTCAACTGCACCGTGTGGGCCCGCGCGACCTGATCGTATTTTGCGTCGCCGCTCAGCGTGACGGTGACGTGGATGCCGCACTTGCGCAGCAGCTCTTCGATCTCCCAGCCGTCGCCGCCGATATTGTATTCGCCCAAGATGTTGATCGAGTACTCGGCCTCGTCGGGCGTGTCGTCCAGGCCCACGATGTGCTTGAAGACGCCGTTGTTCGCGATGTGGTGCCCCGCGGACTGGCTGACGCCCTTGTAACCCTCGCAACTGAAGGCAAAGATGTTGATGCCGAGCTCGGCCTTCATCTCTCGCGCGACCGCGTGGACGTCGTCGCCGATGAGGCCGACGGGGCAGGTCGAGTACACCGCGATCGCTTTGGGGGCGAAGATGTCGTACGCCTCGCGGATCGCTTGCCGCAGCTTCTTCTCGCCGCCGAAGATGATCTGATCTTCCTGCATGTCCGTCGTCATGCAGTATTGGACGTAGTTCGTCTCGCCGTCCGGCACGCGCGCCAAGTTGCGGCGCGTCCCCCAGGTATAGTAGGAGCAGCCGACGGGGCCGTGCACGATGTGCAGGATGTCGCTGATCGGCCCCAGCACGACGCCCTTGCAGCCCGCGTAGCAGCAGCCGCGCTGCGTCATGATGCCGGGCGTGCTGCGCATGTTCGCGCTGATCTGGATCGGCTCGTCCGGATCGTTGACGACGATTTGCTTCGCGCGTTTCTTGTGAGTCTTCGCCGGATAGGCCTTGAGCATCGCGTCGATCGACGCCTTCGCGGCTGCGGCGCTCTCCGGCGCCGCGGGTTTCGCTTTCATGGCCATATCCGGTCGGAATCTCCTCACTATCCGGCCGCTCCGCCGGACGACGAAAGGCAATGTGAAATCCAGCCACCGCCGCGGGCCGGCGGTAGCTCGCAACCCCGCCCCTGCCGGGGCGCCTTCCTAGACCGTCGCGGGCTCCGTAGGCCGCTCGGCCGCCGGTTGCACGATCGGGTCGAGGGCCTCGTAACCGCGTTCGCCGGTGCGGACGCGAATGACGTCCTTCACGGGCAGGACGAAGATCTTCCCGTCGCCCGCGTTCCCGGTCCGGTTCGCGGCGATGATCGCTTGCACGGTCGGCGCGACCATGGCGTCCGGGACGACGACCGTCACCATGCGTTTAGGGACCAGGATCGGCCCGTCGCCGAGGCGCGCGATCGCCTCCTCCTGCCCGCCCTCGGCAGCCCGCAGGACGCGGAAATCCACGTTGCCGCGTCCCCGGCCGATCACCTTGCGAACGGTGAACCCGGAGATGCCCGCCTCGATCAGCGCTTCCTTCGTCTTGTTGATCGCTTGCGTGCGGACGACGGCGACGATCTGTTTCATGCCGCGGAGTCCTTCGTGCCGCTACTGATCGTATACGACTCCTCGACCGGGAGGACGAAGATCTTCCCGTCTCCGAACGCGCCTTTGCCCTCAGTCCGGGCGGAGTGGACGATCGTGTCGATCACGACCTGCGCGTCCTCGGCGTTGATCACGACCATCAACTGCTCCTTGGGGAGCTCGTCGTAGGTCACGTCCCCGACCTTGAGCCCGCGCTGCTTCCCGCGCCCGAAAACGTCCATCTTCGTCACGCCGGGGAAACCCCCGTCGAGCAGGGCCTTCATGACCGCGTGGACCTTCTCGGGGCGCACCACGGCCTGCACCATCACCATCGCTTGCATTATTCCATCAACCCGTATTCCATCAACGTCTGTTCCAGCTCGTCGGTCGTCAGCGGCTTCGGGATCACGAACATGTCGTTCCCGTCGATAGCCTTCGAGAGCGCCCGGTATTCGTCCGCCTGGCCGCAGGCCGGATCGTACTCGATCACGGTCTTGCGGTTGATCTCGGCCCGCTGCACCATGTTGTCGCGGGGGACGAAGTAGATCATCTGCGTCCCCAGGCGCTTGGCGAACGCCTCGATCATCTCGCGCTCGTTATCGACCTTGCGGCTATTGCAGATCAGCCCACCGAGCCGGACGACGCCGGATTGCGCGAACTTCAAGATTCCCTTGCTGATGTTGTTCGCCGCGTACATCGCCATCATCTCGCCGGAGCAGACGATGTAGATTTCCTCCGCCTTCCCCTCGCGAATCGGCATCGCGAAACCGCCGCATACGACGTCCCCGAGGACGTCGTAGAAGACGTAGTCGAGCGGGTCGCCGTCGGAGTAGGCGCCGAGCTGTTCCAGCAAGTTTATCGACGTGATGATCCCGCGGCCGGCGCATCCTACGCCGGGTTCCGGGCCGCCCGATTCGACGCAGATCGAACCTTTGTATCCGGCTTTGCGGACGTCGTCGAGTTCGACGTCCTCGCCTTCTTCACGCAACGTATCCAAGACGCTCTTTTGCGCCAGGCCGCCGAGCAGGAGTCGCGTTGAATCCGCCTTCGGATCGCAACCGACGACCATGACTTTCTTGCCGTCTTCCACGAGACCGGCGACGGTGTTCTGCGTCGTCGTCGACTTTCCGATTCCGCCTTTGCCGTAGATCGCTACCTTACGCAAGTTGGTTCTCTCCTCTCGCATCGAGCGAGCAAATGGAAGCAGGGCGCGAAGAGTCTCGACGCGCTATCCCATCGGTTTCGCAACCGAGGAAACTCGTTTTCGCAAACTTTACGTCTGCTGGGGCGCTCGCTTTCGCGTTACATCCGGCGAGCGCTGCGAATGAGTTCTGCCGTTACTTTACCCGTCCGCGCGCGACGTTGCATCATACATGATGTAAGCGAAACGCATCTAGCATGCACCAATCGGCAGACAACGACACAAGACGGACAACGTGCGCTTACGTATGTGTCGAATGCCGCGCGAGCGCAACGCTCGCGCGATCGTTACAGATATTCGCGCGAACGGTTCTCACGTCGCCGGCGGCGCGGGCGCTCCGGACGGTTGCCGTCGCGTGGAAGTAGGCGTGCTAATTTAGGTGCGCCTAAGAATGCCGAGACGCATACGCGCGCCGAAGGCGGATTCGTGCGAACGCGGAAGTGGGGACCCTCGCCTCGCCGCCGGAGCAGGGGCGCGCGGGCAACTCCATCTTCAGCGAGGCATCCACATGGCCACTTTCGACCAGTCGAGACCCTTGCGAGTCGGGATCGTCGGCTCGGGCCCCTCGGGGCTCTTCCTTGCCGACGCTCTGTTGAAGACGAGCGGCGTCCCCGTCAGCATCGACGTCATCGAGCGGTTACCGACGCCGTACGGACTCGTGCGCTACGGCGTCGCGCCGGATCACGCCAAGATCAAATCCGTGATTGCTAGTTTCAAGAAGATCCTCGAAGACGAGCGCGTGCGCTTCATCGGAAACGTCCGCTTCGGAAGCGACCTGACGCTTTCGGATGCACAGCGTTTCTACGACGTCATCGCGTACGCGGTCGGCGCCTCCGCAGACCGCTCCCTCAACATTCCCGGCGAGGAACTGACGGGCAACCTCTCCGCTACCGAATTCGTCGCATGGTACAGCGGGCATCCGGACCACGCGAATCGCGACGATATCGCGCTTGGGGCAAGCGGCGTTGCGGTCATCGGCGTAGGAAACGTCGCGATCGACGTCGCGCGCATCTTGGCGAAGCACGTCGACGAACTGCGCTCGACGGACATCCCCGAGCAGGTGCTCGAAGTGCTGGCGGCGAGCAACGTGCGCGACGTGTACCTGATCGGACGGCGCGGCCCTGCGCAGGCGAAGTTCACGACGAAAGAATTGCGCGAGCTCGGCGAGCTGCTGCACGCCGACGTCGTCGTCTCTCCGGAGGATCTCGAGCTCGATGCGGCGAGCGCGGCGGCCATCGAAAAGCAGCCGCTGCTCCAGCGCAACCTCGAGGTGCTGCGCGAGTTCGCCGGACGGCCGCCGAGCGGGCGCCCGCGCCGCCTGCACCTGCGCTTCCTCGCTTCCCCCGTGCGCATCACGGGCGAGGATTCAGTCGCCGGAATCGTGCTCGAGCGCAATCGCATCGACGAGAACGAGAACGCCGTCGGCCTCGGCGTCCACGAAGAGATCCCCGTGCAAATGGTGCTGCGCGCAGTCGGTTACCGCGGGCTCCCGGTGCCCGGCATCCCCTTCGATACGAAGCGGCACGTGATTCCGAACTCGAGCGGCCGCGTGCTCGACGAAGCCGGCGCGCCCTTGCCGGGCCAATACGTCACCGGCTGGATCAAACGCGGACCGACGGGCGTGATCGGGACGAACAAGGCTGATTCCGCCGAGACGGCCCGCGCGATCGTCGAGGACATCCCGGCGCTCCCGCTCGCGCCCGAGCCGAGCCCCGCCGCCGTCGACCGCTTCCTCCAAGAGCGCAGCGTGCAGCCCGTGCTCTGGGAGCACTGGCTCGAAATCGATCGCCACGAGATCGCGCTGGGCCAGGAGCTTGGGCGCGAGCGTTCCAAGGTGACGACGTACGACGCGATCCTCGCGGCTCACGCCGAGCGATCGGGCGTCTCGTAACGCGGCAGGCGCACGCTCACCTGCGCTCCTCCGCCGTCTCGATTCGCGAGTGCGAGCGAACCGCCCATAGCGGCGACGCTCGCGTGCGCGATCGCCAACCCGAGGCCGGTTCCGTGTCCGCGCGTACGCGACGTATCGTCCCGCCAGAACCGCTCGGTCGCGTGGCGGAGCGCCTGCGGCGTGAACCCCGGACCGTCGTCCGCCACCTCGAAGACGGCAAACCCGTTCTCCTGCGCAACGCGAATTTCGACGCGACCGCCTTCCCGCGCAAATTTCAGCGCGTTGTGCAGCAGCGCGACGGCGACTCGCGAGAACGCCGCGGCATCCCCGGCCGCCATCGTGCCCGGCGTTATCGCGCGCTCGATAGCGATACGCCGGGCCGTCGCCAGGACGCTCATCCGGTCGGCGGCCCCGGCCGCCGACCGGGCGACGTCGACGGGTTCGGAGCGTGAGATCGTGTTCTCGGCGCGCGCGATGGCGAGTAGGTCGCGCGTGACCGCTTCGAGCGCGTCGGCTTCGGCGAGGATCGTCTCCAGCGCGCGACGGTATTCCGCGGGATTCCGTTCGCGCAGCAAGGCGTAATCCGCCGACGCACGCAGCACCGCCAGCGGCGCGCGCAATTCGTGGGAGGCATCGCTCGTGAAGCGCCGCTCTCGAATGAACGACGATTGCAGGCGATCGAGCATGCGGTCGAAGGCCTCTGCCAAGCGGCCGAGTTCGTCTCTCGTCCGGGGCGCGCCGATGCGCCGCGACAGATCCTTCGCTTCGATCTCGGAGGCGATGTCCGCCATCCTATGGAGCGGGCGCAAGCCTTCACGCACGATCGCGTTCCCGCCCAAGAGCCCGAGCAACGCGACGAGCGGAATCGCGAGCCCGAACACCAGCAACAACTGCTTGTCGAGCAACTCGTCGACGTCGCGCCCGCGCCAAACCACCACGATGCCCCCGGGCCGGCGGCCGGCAACCGGAGCGGCGGCGAGGCGATAATACCGGTCGCCCTCGCTCCCATCGGTCAGCACAAGCGTGCTCGGCGGCGCCTGCGCGAACCGCTTCACCGCGGCGGGGATCGAGACTGCGGTCGCCGCGAGGAGCGAGCCGCCCGGGGCAAAGATCGCCGCGTTCTGGCCGAGGCCGACCAACTGTCCGAGTTGGGATTGTGCGGCATCGCGCAGCCGTCGCGCCCGGTGCGCGGGATCTTCGCGTGGGAAAGGCACGGGCGGCCCTTCGAATGCCCGATGCTCGCCCTCGCCGTCCTGGTGTTCGAAGTTCACGCGGCCCGGCTCGGCGGGGAACGGCCGCTCGCGATCGTGCTGGGCCGCAAGGGAGAGCGCGCGCGCCGTCGTCTCGAGTTCTCGATCGAGTGCGCGGCGCTGGATCTGATCGACCGTCAGCAAGACGGCCGCGGCGAAGACGACGAGCGTGACGACGAGCGTCGCCACGTACGCCAGCGTCAGCCGGCCACGCAAACTCCTCGGATCAAACACGAGCGCCGGGCGGAGCGAACCGGTAGCCGGCGCCGCGCACCGTTTCGATCGGCGAGGCTTCCCCGCCGGCCGTGAGTTTGGAGCGGAGCCGCGCGACGTAGACTTCGATCAGATTCGAACTCGTGTCGCGATCGCGCTCCCAGAGCGCATCTTCGAGCATCGTTCGCGTCAGCACGATGCCGGGGTTGCGCATCAAGTATTCGAGGAATGCGAGTTCGCGCGCGGTCAGCGAGATCTCGCGCGAGCCGCGCTTCACCCGCCGCGTTACCGGATCCATCTCCATATCGCCCACGCGCAGGACGGTGCGGACGGGAGCCGATTCGCGCCGCGTCAGGGCCCGCAGCCGCGCGTTGAGCTCTTTGAAGGCGAACGGCTTGCGCAGGTAATCGTCGGCGCCGGCATCGAGGCCGCCGACCGTATCCTCGACGGTATCGAGGGCCGTCAGCATCAGGATCGGCGTGCTGACGCCCTCGGCGCGGAGTTGCCGTGCGACGGCGAATCCGTCTTTGCGCGGCAACATGACGTCGAGGAGGATCACGTCGTACGCGCCGCTTCCGCCGGCGATCGCGCCGCTCTCTCCGTCGTTCTCAACGTCGACGACGTGCCCGTCCTCGCCGAGCCCGCGAGCGAGCAGGTCCGCCAATAACGCGTCGTCTTCGATGATCAAAACCTTCATGCTCGCTCGCAGGCTCCCCCCGTCTCGCCGGCGCCGGAGCGCTCATCCCGAGCCTAGGTGATTCACATGAACGATGCGTGAACGTACTCCTCGGCCTGCTCGATGCGTGAAAGCACCCAATCGAACTTCCCGCTCGTGACCGCGGCGGAGCAATAGCGGCACTCTCCGACCTGGTTCACTTGCAGCGGCGCGCCGCAGTTCGGGCAATGCTTATCCAAGAGATCCGCACCTCCGCTGCGCGCGTCGACCGAACGTTGGAACGTCCAGAACTCGACGAACCCCCGGGGCGTGCGGTCGCCGAAGACGATCCGCCCGCTCGTTTCGTCGACCTCGTAATCCGCGCAGGTCGCTTCGATGCGCAACGTAACATCGTCGTAGACGCGGCCGTGGGTCACCTTCACCGGGGTCACGCCGTCGACGCGCAGGCCTTCGAGGACGTTGCGGCGGCGTTCGGCGATCATCTGCTCGAGCTGCGTGCTCCACGCGAGGTAACAGCCCGGGCTCAAGAACGTGCGCGCCGTGTCGAGGTCGCGGTTCTCCCACGCCTGTTGCAACGCCGTGAACGCTCGCTCGACGCGCGCTAGGAACGCGCCTTCGTCGAAGGCCGGGTCCGCGGCGCGCAGTTGCGCGAGCCCGGCCGCCGGAGCGAGCACCTCAGTCCCTTCCAGCGCGCCCGCGACGCCGCCGGCGAACGGGGCGGGCGCGATCTGGGTGACGGTCCAATCGAAGCGGCCGCTCGCGACCGCGGCGCCGCAGTGATCGCAGGTGCCCGTTTCGCCGATCGCGAGTTCGGCACCGCAGTTCGGGCACTTCTGCGCGAGCACGCCGCCCGAGACGACGCTCTTCGTCCCGGCCGCTCGCGCGAACGCCCAGCGTTCGCCGTAACGGCGGTCGTCGCCGTCGTCACGCCGGACGCGCCCGTCGTCGCCGACCGTCTTCACCCGCGCGACGTAGTCGAAGTGGATAGCGATCTCGTCGCCGGCCGCGGCGTGGCGCACGGCTTCGACGTGCAGGCCGCGCACGTTGAGATTGTCGTACGCGACGCGCTCGCCCGCGCTGCGGCGGGCGGCCACGTCCGCGGACCAAGTCGCGAACAGGGCCGGCGCGAGATACGCGCGCCCGTCGGCGCTCTCGCGCCGCTGATAGGCGCGTTTGACGAGGTAGAACGCCATCTCGCAGCGCTGCAGGAACGACTCCATCTCGAAATCGGGGTCCGCCGCACGCAGGGCCTCGATCCCCGCCTCGACTGACGCAGGAGCGGGCGGAGCGGGCGCCGGGACCGCCGCGGCGCTGCCGTTCGTGCCAAGCGACGGGCCCGGCGCGGGCGCGCCGTTCGCCTGGTTCGCGAACGCCTTCCACAAGAAGAACGCGACGACCGCAACGGTCAGGAGGATGACGAGCCCGATCGCGACGAGCGTGAAGTCGAGGGGCGTCCCGGAACCGCCGGATGAGAACCCGCCCGAATGGTAGCCGCCGTACGAATGGAAGCCGCCGCCCGACGAGTGGAAGCCGCCGCCCGACGAATGGCCGCCGCCGCCGTGTCCCCCGCCCCCGCCGCGGGCGAGCGCCCACGCCGGGAGGGCGGCGGCGGCCGCCGCAACCGCGACGGCGTCTAGACGCGCGTGCCGCATGCCGGGCAGAACTTGGAACCGGCGGGGATTTCCGCTGCGCAGGCGGTGCAATGCGCCGGCGCCGTCGCGAGTGCGGCTCCGCAATTCGCGCAGAACTTCGCCCCGGGCCGGCTCGCCGTGCCGCACTGCGCGCAGACGGGGCCGGCTGCGACGGAAGGCTCGGCCGGCTGCGCCGGGGGTGCCGGCGCGTTCGGCGCCTGCGCGGCGCCCGCGAACAGGTTCGAGAGACCGACGCCGATGCCGAGCAACGCGGCGCTTCCGGCCCCGCTCTCGCCCTTGGCGGCGCCCTCGCCGATCCCGCGCAGCGCCGCCCCCGCGCCGTACTGCGTGAAGCCGCCGGCGAGTTTCGTATAGCCGACGTCGCGGCGATAGTTCTTGAGCGTCGCCGCATCCTCGTCGGAGAGCGAAATCGTGAAATTGCCCATCCGGGCGATCTGCACGCCGTACCCCTTGACGTGCTCCTGCACGGCCGCGAGGGTGTCGGCTTCGATCTCGGCGGTGTGCGCCGCAATCCCGAGGATCGGCCACTGGTTCGCCGTGACGTGCGAGACGACGTCGGTGCGCAGCGTCTTGAGGACCATTTCGCGCATCCAATTCGTGATCTGATCGTTCGTCGAGAGGTTCTGCGAACCGACGAGGTTCACGATCAACGCCTGCGGATCGACGACCTTGAGCGAGTACTCGCCGTAAACGCGCAGGCCGACCGCGAACGACGTCTCGGCATCGACGACGTTGTCGGCGACGCCGCCGAACGGAAGGCCCGGAAACTCGTGCGTCCCGACGAAGTAGATCTCGGTCTTGAACATGTTCCCGCCGGATGCCGCGTCGACGAGCATCCCGAGGAACGGGATCTGCGAACTGTCGAGCGTGTAGCGACCTGGCCCGAACGTTCCGGCGACGCGGCCGTCGCGGAAGAAGACCGCGAGTTCGTCCGCCTCGACCGTCAACTGGGCGAACTTGCGAACGGTCTCGTCCGGCCACTTGAAGACGATCTGGCCTTTCGACGCATCCGGCCGCGCGATGAATTCGCGGCGGACTTCACCCAGGAATTTGTCGGCGAAAAATCCCATCGGACGTTTCCTCACTCAAGACGCGCGCTTGGGACGGCACTCTCGAAGTTATCGGCCGCGTGCGACGGCTTCCTGACCGCGTGAGAGTGCGCCCCGACCGCAGAGTACTCGACCTCGCGACGAACGTTCCACCACGGCGCAGCGGCCTCCGCCGGCGGCCGCCCCGGATGAAGTAGAATCTGAGCATGTGGATTTGGCCGGCACTACTCTCCGCGCTCTTTGCAGCAGCTACCGCGATCCTGGCAAAGATCGGCATCGAGGGCGTCAACTCGAACGTCGCGACCGCGGTCCGAACGACGGTGGTCCTGATCTTCGCTTGGACGATCGTCGCCGGGCAAGGGCATCTCGCCGATCTCGGCTCGCTCGGCCGCAAGACGTGGTTCTTCCTCGGGCTCTCGGGAATCGCCACGGGCCTCTCGTGGCTCTTCTACTTCTACGCGCTGAAGATCGGCCCGGTCGCGCGGGTAGCGACCGTCGACAAGCTCTCCCTCGCGCTCACGATCCTGTTGAGCGTCATGATCTTGCGCGAGCCCGTTAGCGCTCGCGTCCTGCTCGGTGCGGGCCTCATGATCGCCGGGGCGCTGGTTGCTACGCTCCGGTCGTAGGCGGGTGCGGAAGCCGGCACCGCCAGCGAGGCTCCGCAAGCGGTGCAACGAGGAGCGGCGAACGGTCGAGCAAGGATATCCGGAGGGGCATCGAGCCACCATGCGGTAGGGTAAGTCACTCGAAGCCTGTCGGGAGCAGCCACGTGCGCGGTCAGTTGAGACTCGTCCTCGGTCTTGGAACATTCATCGCCATCGCGTCGTCCATCCATACTTCGAATCCCCCGCCGGCCGCGGCCGCCGCGGCGGCCGCGCCGGCTTCGGTGGACGGCAAGGCGATCTTCAACTCGAAGTGCGCCGCGTGCCATCAAACGACGGGCCTAGGCGGCGGGCCGTATCCTCCACTCGCCGGAAACTCAGCCGTCACCGAGGCCGACACATCGGAGCTGATCGGGACGGTGCTCAACGGGCGCAGCGGCCCGATCGACGTCGACGGCAAGACGTACAGCGGCGCGATGCCGGTCTGGCGGGGACAGCTTACGAACGCCGAGATCGCCGCCGTCCTCACGTACATCCGCTCGGCCTGGGGCAACAAGGCCGCAATCGTGACCGAAGATCAGGTCGCCTTCGCGGCAAATCCGCGGGCGCTCAGCGGCCAAGGGATCTTCGTCGCCAAGTGCATGACCTGCCATCAAAAGAGCGGCGAAGGTTCGACGGCGTTTCCACCGCTCGACGCGAACCCCGACGTCACCGCAGCGGACCCGAAAGACATGATCGCAACGATCGTTAACGGCAAGAAGGGGGCGATCCGCGTGAACGGCATGTCTTACAACGCCGTCATGCCGACGTGGAAGGGGCAACTCTCGAATTCCGACATCGCCGCCGTCGCGACGTACATTCGTTCCGCGTGGTCGAACAAGGCCGGGCCGGTCACCGAACAGCAAGTAGCCTCCGCCGGTGCATCGGTCCTTTCGACCGTCGGCGCCTCGGTCTACGGCGCGCGCTGCGCCTCCTGCCACAAGGCGAACGGCGGCGGCGGGCAGGGCGGCATGTTCCCCGCGCTGGCCGGGAATCCGCACGTGACGTCGCCCGACGCAAAGAGCATGTTGGAGACGATTTCGCACGGACGCAACATGATGCCGTCGTGGAAGGGGCAACTCTCGCCGGGCGACATCGCGGCGGTCGCGACGTACATTCGCTCCGCGTGGGGGAACGCGGCCGGCCCCGTCACCGAACAAGACGCACAAGCCGTCAAGTAAGAGCCGCAGCGCTCGCGCGCCGTCATTTCGGCACGGGAGAGGCTGCGGCGCACGGCAAACGTTCGAGCGAATGGCTAGTGCGAATTCCCCCTCGCGCGCCGCGGGAGACGTCACGAGCCGGTGCCCGCTCGAGGGCGGCGGCGCCCTCGTCGTGCGCGGCGAACCCGGCGCCGCGCCGATCCTGTTCTTGCACGGCACCGCCGGCGCGGCATGGTCGTGGGAACCGCAGGCGTCCGCGCTTGCGACCGGCAGACGCACGTATGCGTGGGAAGCGCGCGGACACGGTGAGACCGCGCGCGTCGATGACGCGGGCTTGGGCGACTATTACGAGGACGCGCTGGAGGCGCTGGAGCACGTCGCACGCGCCGAAGGGAAGGGCGCGATCGTCGCCGGCCATTCGCTTGGCGGGCTGTTCGCACTCGCGCTCGCGGCCGAGCGCCCGGCGGACGTCGCGGGGCTCTTCCTCGTCGAGCCGGTCTATCTCGCAGGCGCGCCGTCGTTCGGTCCGCTCGGCACGCTCGGCCCGCTCACGGCATTCGGACCGATGATGCTGCCGTTCATCCTCGCGCTCGCCGAAGGCTTCCGCTACGATTCGCTGTCGGCCCGTGCGTACGCTCGTTGGGTCTTCGAGATCAGCTTTCACGACCGCAGAGCGATGGAGCGCGCCTGGCCCTTGCAGCGCGCGCAAGTTCCCGTCGAATACCGTCAGATGATGATCGAACTCGCCGGCGCCGCGACGCGCTTTCCGCTGCGTCAATTTGCGAAGGAGATCGCGGCGCCCGTGCTCCTCTTGGAAGGGAGCAGCGCTGCGTTCGGATCGCACTTTCCAAATCTCGTCGAGCAACTCCGCCGCTTGGGGCCGCGTTTCACGCGACGCGCGATCTCCGGCGGACATTATCTCCAACTCGACAGCGAACCGGCCGTCACCGCCGAACTTCGCGCTTTCGCAGCGGCGGTCGCGCCCTCGGCGTGAGTCCGTAGTAACCTGAGCTTTCAACTTCGTCGCTCCGAGCTTGTCGAACGACGGCACGTTTATCCTCAGGCCGACATGCGGGATGGTAAGGGGGCTGCTTGGACTTGAGTTGAAAGAAACTTCTGCCCCATGGGGCTATCTTTTCGTTAAGGGCTCAGCATGTATCTCGATCGCATCAGACTAAAGTCGCTGTGGGGCAAGGTTACGAGCGCGGATGAAGCCGCACAGTGGATTCGCAACGGGATGACGGTCGGTATCAGCGGATTCACGCGCTCCGGCGATGCGAAAGCGGTCCCGCTCGCACTCGCCGAGCGCGCTGCAAGCGAGGAATTGAAGATCACGTTGATGACGGGCGCCTCGCTCGGCAACGACGTCGACCGAATCCTCACCGAGGCGGGCGTGCTCGCGCGCCGTCTCCCTTTTCAGGCCGATCCGGTATTGCGCCGGGCGATCAACGACGGAAAGGTCATGTTCGTCGACCAGCACTTGAGCGAGACCGTCGAGTTGTTGCGCAGCCGCCAGATGGGGCCGATCGACGTCGCGATCATCGAGGCCGTCGCGATCACCGAGGACGGCGGCATCGTGCCGACGACCTCCGTCGGGAACTCTGCGACCTTCGGGATCTTGGCCGAGAAGGTGATCGTCGAGATCAACCTCTCGCAACCGGCGGAACTCGAAGGCATGCACGACATCTACATCCCGACGCGCCGCCCCTTCCGCGAGCCGATACCCGTCGTCGCTCCTGAAAGCCGCGTCGGCCTGCCCTACATCCCGATCGATCCGAGCAAGATCGCCGCGGTCGTCATCACGCAGAAGCTCGACTCGTCGGCGAGCGTCCTGCCTGCCGACGCCGAGACCGATAGGATCGCGGGGCACCTCATCGAGTTCCTGAACCACGAAGTGCGCCGGGGCCGCATGAACCGCACGCTCCAGCCGCTTCAAGCCGGCATCGGCACGATCGCGAACGCGGTTATGCACGGGCTCATGGATAGCCCATTCCACGATCTCAAGATGTACTCCGAGGTGCTGCAGGACAGCACGTTCGAACTGTTCGATGCCGGGAAACTGACGTTCGCCTCGGGCTCCTCGATCACGTTGTCGGAGAGCAAGTACGACGAAGTCATCCCCGCGATCGCCCGATACAAGAGCAGGCTCGTCTTGCGGCCGCAGGAGATCAGCAACCATCCCGAAGTGATCAGGCGCCTCGGCTTGCTCTGCGTCAACACCGCGCTCGAGTGCGACATCTACGGGAACGTGAACTCCACGCACGTGGGCGGCACGCACCTCATGAACGGCATCGGCGGCTCGGGGGATTTTGCGCGCAACGCCTCGATCGCGTTCTTCGTGACGAAATCGCTCGCGAAAGACGGCGACATCAGCAGCGTCGTCCCGATGGTGACGCACGTCGACCACAACGAGCACGACGTGGACGTGATCGTCACCGAGATAGGACTCGCCGATCTGCGCGGTCTCGCGCCGCGCGAGCGCGCACGCAAGATCATCGCGAATTGCGTCCATCCGCTCTACCGGGACCGCTTGGCGGACTACTTCGAGCGCGCTTCGCGGCGCGGCGGGCACACGCCGCAGTTGCTCGAGGAGGCGTTTTCGTGGCATCTTGATTACACGCGATACGGAACGATGCGCCGGCAGGGCGGCATCCCCGAGCCGATCCCGGCCGCGCCCTAGGAGTTGCCGAAGATGCCCGGTCTGAATATGAAAGAGCCCGTGAACGCCTGGACCCACCTGGTGGCCTGCGCCGCCGCCTTCGTGGGGCTCGTGTTCCTGGTCGTGCGCGCGTGGGGAAACGTCCCGAAGCTGACGGTCATGCTCGTCTACGGCCTCAGCGCGGTCGCGCTGTTCGGCGCGAGCACGCTGTATCATTGGCTGAAGGCGTCGCCCAAGGTCGAGCTGCTCCTAAAGAGAGTCGACCACTCGGCGATCTACCTCATGATCGCCGGCTCCGCCACGCCCGTCTTCTATTACGGCCTCGATAGTGCGTGGCGCACCACGATGATCGCGGCGATGTGGGGCCTCGCCGCCGCCGGGATCCTCGTGAAAGTGTGGTTCATCCGGTTGCCGCGCTCGATTTCGACCGCGTTCTACCTCGCGATGGGCTGGATCGCGGTGGTCCCGTTCGTCAAACTGCTCCACACGCTGCCGCCCGTCGTGCTCGTCCTGCTGGCCGCCGGCGGCGTCTTCTACACGATCGGCGCGGTCATTTACGCGACCAAGCGCCTGGACTTCTTCCCGAACCGCTTCGGATTCCACGAGATCTTCCACCTGTTCGTCGTGGCCGGCGGGGCGGCGCACTATGCGATGATCGCGCTTCTCGTGCCTTTGGAACCGATCGCCCGGTAACTTCGCCACGCCTTTTGCGGCTTCTCAGGGTGCGGTATACTTATTCCATGCATTGTTTCAAAGCGAGACCGCTATAGCCGCTCGCGGCTCCAATAACCGCCCCCGCCCGCTCGCGGAAGTCTCGAAAGAGGCCCCGCTCGAGCTCTTCGGCACCATCAAGCAGGTGTTCCCGAGCACGACCTTCGCGGTCGAACTCGAGAACGGTCAGACGATCCTCGCCCATATCGCCGGACGCTTGCGCCGCCACCGGATCAAGATTCTCCCCGGCGACCGGGTCGATCTCGAAATGTCGCCGTACGACCTGACGAAGGGGCGCATCGTCTACCGCTACCGCGCCGGCGAAGCTCGCCGCTCCTCCTCCTTCTCGAACTAGGAGAAGCGCGCTGGGCCTCAGGGGCCCTTGTTCAGCTTCTCGAGGTGGGTCTGGGCAGTCTCCATCGCCATCTTGGCATGGGTCTTCATCGCGGCATCCTTCCCGCAGCTCATCTCGTACTTCGCGGCGGCGACCGTGAGCTTGTCAGCGTGCAGCATCAGTTCGCGTGCCATGACGTCGGCGCTCGCCGACATCGATTTCGCGGTGTCGATGCCGCTCGTATCGTGGAGCGCGGTCATGGCGCTCGTTTGCAGCGTGCCGCAATCCTTCATCATGCTCTCGCCGCTCATGCTCTGGGCACTGGCGGCCGTACCCCAGATTGAAGCGAGTGCCAGGGCGGTGCCGAGCGCGATCGTTGGGACGATTCTCATCATGTGAACTCCTCAGGTCCGTTGGAACGTCGTGGCAAACGCCACGCGCTCACTCTAACCCGGCGCGGCGGAAAGCGCGGTAAGGTTCCTTACCATCGGACGGGCGGCTTCGGCGAGCGCGCTCAGCGCGTCCGAAACAGCGGCTTCATCGAACGGACGCCCATCGCGAGCGTGAGAACCGACGCCGGCGAGTACCGCCATGAGAAGCGAGGCTTCATCCTGTCACTGCATGCGGCCGGCGCCGCATGCTGATTGCGATCGTGACCACGCCTTGCCCCGCAGGCAAGCCTAGCTCCGGATCCGTGAGATCGGCGGATCCCGACGGTGCGCGGCTCCGCCCAGGCGGCGCTAGATATCAGTAGTGGAAATAGAGCGCGAGGCCGGCCAAGGTCACGAAGAACACGACGAGCGCGAAGGCGGCCGCGACGACGATCCGAAGCGTCCCCGCCGCGTCGAACGAACTCTGCCGCGCCGGCCTTTCCTGCCGGGGTGCGGGCTCGTGCCCCTTGTGGACCACGTGCGGTTGCGGACGAACCGCCTTGAGGTCATCAACGAAACTCGCCAAATCGCGGTCAGTCTTCAACGATCACTGCCTCGGGGTCGCACTGCATTATTAACATTCATAATACAGGGCCCGAGGCACTCCAAGAAGGCCGCGTCGTCCCCACAACCAGGGAAAAACGGCGCCTCCCTTGGTCCGATGGTCCCGGGCGAAACGACGCTTCGAGCTAGCTTCCGCCCAGCTTCTTCACGCGCTCGCCGAGTTCGGCGTTCAAGAGTTCCTTGATCGCCGCCGGATTCTGGAGCATCGAGGCCATGTTGTGCATCGCCACTAAGATGGCGATCTCTTGCACCGTTGGGTCGAGCGGCTCGTAGCGCGTCGGCAGCGCGCCCCACATCGATTTCCAGCCGTTCAACGGGGACAAGAAGAGCGACTGCAGTTCCGCGAATTGCGCCATCGGATTGAACAGATCGGGTTGTTCGGGCATCGAGAATCCTCCAAGCAACGCGATTGCTACGCTTGCAGCCGCCTTCCTCTCCCGCGAGCGGGACGGAGCGCCTCACGCGCCGGGCGAGGAGCCGCAAGCGCCGCGAAGTATAACGCATCAACGCGGCACGCCTCGAGTCTGGCCCACGGCGATCGGGCCGCAGAGAAGGACGCGATGGATCTCCAAACCACGTACATGGGCTTGCGCCTGCGCAGCCCGCTCGTTGCCTCCGCTTCGCCGTTGACGGCATCGCTCGCGAACATCGTCAAGCTCGCGGACTGCGGTGCCGGGGCCGTCGTCCTCCCCTCGATCTTCCAAGAGCAGATCGAGAGCGAACGCGACGATCTCGAGCGGCGCAGCGCGATCGGGAGCGAGAGTTCCCCCGAGGCGCTCAGCTACTTCCCGAGCCGCGACGCCTACGCGGTCGGCACGCGGCGCTATCTGGAGCTGATCCGGCGCGCCCGCGCCGCGGTCGACATCCCGATCGTCGCCAGCTTGAACGGGACGACGAACGAGGGCTGGATCGACTTCGCCGAACAGATCGAAGACGCGGGCGCGAACGCACTCGAACTGAACGTCTACTTCATTCCGGCGGATATCGCGTTGAGCGGGCACGACGTCGAGCAACGATACCTCGACATCCTCCAGGCCGTGCGGCGAGCCGTGCGCATCCCGCTCGCCGTGAAACTAAGCCCATTCTTCAGCGCGCCCGGCGCATTCGCGCGCCGGCTCCAAGATGGGGGAGCCGACGCGCTCGTTCTGTTCAACCGCTTCTACCAGCCGGATATCGATCTCGCGAGCCTCTCGATCCGTAACGATTTAGAGCTGAGTTCACGGCACGAAATCCGCTTGCCGCTCCTGTGGATCGCCATCCTCGCCGGGCGCATGAACCTCTCGCTCGCGGCGACGACGGGCGTCGAGAGCGCGGAGGAGGTCGCGAAGTACTTGCTCGCGGGCGCCGATGTCGTGATGACGGCGTCTTCGCTGCTGCGCGGCGGCGTGGAGCACATGACGACGCTCGTGCAAGGGCTCGAAGCGTGGCTCGCCGCGCGATCGTTCACCTCGCTCGCGCAGGTTCGAGGCCTGCTCAGCCAAGAGCGGATCGCCGACCCTACCGCGTTCGAACGAGCGAATTACATCCAGGTCTTGCAGAGCTACGCGATCACCGGCGTTTGAGCATCTCGCGCGCCGCGTTCCAGCCCGGCGCGCCCATCACGCCGCCGCCGGGATGCGCGGCCGATCCGCACAGATAGAGGCGGTTGATCGGAGTCCGGTACCCGGCGTAGCCCGGCACCGGCCGGAATGCGAACAGATTGCTCAGTCCCATCGCGCCTTGGAAGATGTTCCCGCCCGTCAGGTTGAACGTTCGCTCGAGATCGACGGGGCTCAACACTTGACGGTCGATCACCGATGCCGTGAAGCCGGGCGCGTAGCGCTCGACGATCGCGAAGCACGAATCGGCAAACGCGTTCTTGGCCGCATCGTCCCACGCGCCGTCCGCGAGCGCGTACGGCGCATACTGGCAGAACATCGACATCAGGTGTTTCCCCGGCGGCGCGACCGAAGGGTCGACGGACGAGGGGATCGTGCATTCGACGACCGGCTCGCGCGAAGGGCGGCCGTATTTCGCGTCGTCGTAGCCGCGTTCGATGAAGTCCTGATTCGGGCAGAGATGGATCGTGCCGCGATGCTGAGGCCCCGGCGCCGAGCCGGGAGCCGCCGTGAAATCGGGGAGCGCCGAAAGCGCGACGTTGATCTTCGCCGAGGCGCTGCCGTAATCGATCCGCTTGATTTCGGCGAGGAAATCCGCGGGCAACTCCGAGGGATCCAGATACGTCTCGAACGTGAGGCGGCAATCGACGCTGCTCGCGACGTTGCGCGCGCGCACCTCGTCCCCGTTCGCCAACACGACGCCGTACGCGGTCCCGTTTTGCACGAGGATCCGCCGAACTTCCGCTTCGGTCCGGATCTCGACGCCGAGATCGAGCGCCGCTTTCGCAAGCGCCTGCGTGAGGCCGCCCATCCCGCCTTTCACGTAGCTCCACACGCCGCGCGCGCCGTTCGTCTCGCCCATGACGTGATGGAAGAGCACGTAGGCCGTCCCCGGCATCGAGGGCGCGGCGAACGCCCCGATGATCGCGTCGGTTGCGAGCGTCGCCTTCAGTTCCTCGGATTCGAACCAGCGATCGAGGATCGGCCGCGCCGCGCCCGTCAACACCTCGACCGCCTCGCCCATCGCGCCGTCGAGATCCGTGAAGCGCCGGCCGAGCCCGATGAGCCCGAGCAGATCGGAAGGGCCCGTATTGCGCAGGTTCGGCGGCGTCTGCGTGAGCGTCGGCTCGATGACGCGGGCGACCCGCTCGAGCATTTCCACGTACTTCGGGTATCTCTCCGCGTCCGCGGCGCTGAACTTCGCGATCTCGCGCAGGTTCGCGGCCTCGTCCGGACCTAGAAACAGCGCACGGCCGTCCTCGAACGGAGAGAAGGACGACGGGTTTCGCTCGACCGTTTCGAAGCCGTATTCGCGCAATCCGAGATCCCAGATGATCTCGGGGCGGAACAGGCTGTTGACGTATGCCGCGGTCGACACCTTGAAACCGGGGAAGACGTTCTCTTCGGTGACGCACGCCCCGCCCACGATGTAGCGCCGTTCGAGGACGAGCACCTTCCACTTCGCGCGAGCGAGGTAGCACGCCGCTACGAGGCCGTTGTGCCCGCCCCCGATGATGACGGCGTCGTAGAGTGCCATGCGCGGCTCGTGCCTCCGCCTCAGAGCCGCTCGAAGATCCCCGCGATCCCCTGCCCGCCGCCGATGCACATCGTGACGAGCGCGTACCGCCCGCCGGTGCGGCGCAGTTCGTAGATCGCCTTGAGCGTCAGGATGCAGCCCGTCGCACCGATCGGGTGGCCGAGCGCGATCGCGCCGCCGTTCGGGTTGAGCTTGACCGGATCGAACCCGAGTTCACCCGCGACCGCGCACGCTTGTGCAGCGAACGCCTCGTTCGATTCGATCACGTCGATGTCATCGAGTGTGAGCCCCGCGCGCTGCAAGGCGTTCCGTACGGCCGGAATCGGACCGATGCCCATGATCTTCGAATCGACGCCGGAGTGCCCGTACGCCACGAGGCGCGCGAGCGGCTGGTGTCCGGCACGTTCGGCGACGCCGGCTTCCATCAACACGACGGCTGCGGCGGCATCGTTGATCCCCGAAGCGTTCCCGGCCGTGACGGTCCCATCCGGTTTGAAGACGGTGCGCAACTTCGCGAGCGCCTCGGCCGTCGTCTCGGCGCGCACGTGCTCGTCGGTATCGAAGAGCACCGGCCCCTTCTTCGTCTTCAGCTCGACGGGGACGATCTGCTCCTTGAAACGCCCCTCCGCGATCGCGCGCGCCGCACGCCGCTGACTTTCGAGCGCGAGCGCGTCCTGCTGCTCGCGCGTGATGCCGTACTTCGCCGCGACGTTCTCCGCCGTGACGCCCATGTGGATCGTATCGAACGGATCGGTCAGCGCGCCGACGGTCATGTCGATGTACTCGCCGTTCCCCATGCGCTGCCCCCAGCGCAGCGCCGGGATCGCGTACGCTCCGCGGCTCATCGATTCCACGCCGCCCGCGACCGCGGTATCGGTATCCCCGACCAGGATCGTCTGAGCCGCGGTCACGATCGCCTGGAAGCCGCTCCCGCACAGACGGTTCAGCGTGAACGCGGGGACCTCGTAGGGGAGGCCGCCGTCGATCGCGGCGACCCGCGAAACGTACATGTCGCGCGGCTCCGTGTGGATCACGTTGCCGAAGACGACTTGCCCGACGCTCGCCGGGTCGATCCGCGAGCGTTTGACCGCCTCGCGGATGACGATCGCCCCGAGCTTCGTCGGCGGCGTATCCTTGAGGCTTCCACCATACGTGCCGATCGCGGTCCGCGCACCGCTGACGACGACGACGCTTCGTTCGGACATGACATCTCCTCTTGACGGCGTTTATCGACCCGCCGAGCGCTTCGCTGGGGGCATCGCGCGCCCCCGCGAAGCGAGCCGGGCAGGTCTAGAAGACGATCGTCCGCGGCCCGTTGACCAGCACGCGCTGGGCGACGTGCAGCTTCACGGCACGCGCCAGGACCATCGACTCGATGTCCCTCCCGATGACGACGAGGTCGGAGACGGTCGCGGCGTGATCGACGCGCGCGACGTCCTGCTCGATGATCGGGCCCTCGTCGAGATCTCCGGTCACGTAGTGCGCCGTCGCGCCGATGATCTTCACGCCCCGCGCGTGCGCTTGCGCGTAGGGCCGCGCGCCTTTGAAGCTCGGCAAGAACGAATGATGGATGTTGATCGCGCGCCCTGCAAGGACGCGGCAGAGGTCGTCGGAGAGTACCTGCATGTAGCGCGCCAGCACGACGAGATCGATCCGCTCCCGCTCGAAGATTTCGAGAATCGCCGCTTCCTGCGCAACGCGATTCGCGTTCGTGACCGGCAGGTAATGGAACGGAACGCCGTAGGCGACCGCGAGATCGCGCAGATCCTCGTGGTTGGAGACGATCGCCGGGATCTCGACGGGCAACTCGCCGGATCCGTACCGAAAGAGCAGATCGTTCAGGCAATGGCCTTGCCGCGACACGAGCAGCAACAGACGCGGCTTGACGGCCCGGTCCCGGATGCGGAACGTCATGCCGAAGCGCTCGGCGACCGGCGCAAACGCGAGCCGAAGCTCGCCGGCGGTGTAACGCCGCTCGCCACGGCCGACGTGCGCGAACGCGACGCGCATGAAGAACCGGTTCGCGGGCTCGTCGCCGAACTGGGCGCTATCGATGATATTGCAATGCCGTTCGACGAGGAATCCCGAGACGGCGTGAACGATGCCGACGGCGTCTTCGCAGGAGAGGGTCAGAATGAAATCCGAGCCGTGCGGGAGGATCGGGTCGGCTTGCCGGATCGGTCGGTCGGGTGTGATGTCGGATCTCGCTATCGGGGAATGCGGATTGGCCGGGACTTCGGGCGCAAGCGCCGCCGGACCTCATCGCCGTTCCAAGGATGCCCCTTCGCACGGCCGAACAGGCGGATATGGGAAAAATCGATGGAGCGCTCGGCGCCGTTGAAATCGGCGCAACGGCTCTTTGGGTCGGCGCAAGCGCCGGCTTCGCGTTCGTCAATGCGCCGGTCGCGTTCAAGCTCGTCACGGACCGCGACGTCTTCGCGGAGATCACCGGGCAGACGCTGGCGCGCCTCGCGTCGCTGACGTACGTCTCCGGCGGCATCGCGGCGGGCGCGGCGCTCTTGCGCGCGGTCATCAGTCCGGACGCCCGCGCGAGCGACCTCATCCGCGCCGCCGCCGGCGGAACCGCACTCGCCACGGTCGCATATCACGAGAGCGCGATCGTCCCCGCGATGGCGGAGGCGCAGAAGGCGATGGGCGGATCCTTCCAGGGCGTAGCCGAGGATGACCCGGCGCGCCTTGCCTACAAGGACATGCACGACGTCTCGACGCGCGTCTACGGCAGCGCGCTGCTGCTCGGCGCCGCCGAACTGCTCCTAGCCGCCACACGCCCCCGCCGCACCGCCGCCCAATAATCTTCCACCCCACCCTCGTCCGGAGCGGAGAGAGCGCAGCCGCCCTTCGACCAGGTAGCGGGCGGTGCGGGGCGACGCTCTCCCGCGGGGCGTGCAGCTTGCCCGCGGAGCCACGATGGCGGGAGCGGAGGGGGCCCCACGCGCTTCGCGTGTGGGGGGCGCGGAGCCGAAGGCGTAGCGCCTTTTCAACTGCCCGGGGTCCCCGCGATGCGTTAGCATCGTGGGGTGGGAGTAGCGATTTCGCATGGATGCGAAATCGCGGGCGTCCCCGCGGGGGACCGTCGCCCCGCACCGCCCGCGGGGCCAGCGATCAGCCCAACAAGCTGACGCTAGTCTAAAGCGTGAGCGGGCGGAACCGCAGGCGGTGCGGTTGCGCGCCTTCTTCTCCCAGGCGCTCGCGCTTGTTCGCTTCGTACTCTTGATAGTTGCCTTCGAAGAAATAGACGCGCGAATCGCCTTCGAACGCGATGATGTGCGTCGCGATGCGGTCGAGGAACCAGCGATCGTGGCTGATCACGAGGACGGTCCCGGCGAATTCGCTGAGCCCGTCTTCGAGCGCGCGCAATGTCTCGACGTCGAGATCGTTCGAGGGTTCGTCGAGCAACAGCACGTTCGCCCCTGCGAGGAGCGTCTTGGCGAGATGCAGCCGCCCGCGTTCGCCGCCCGAGAGGTTGCCGACGAGCTTCTGTTGATCGGCGCCCTTGAAATTGAAGCGCCCGAGATAAGCGCGCGAGGGCATCTCGAACTTCCCGACCGTCAGCAGATCGAGACCGCCGCTGACGTCCTCGAAGACGGTCTTCGTATCATCGAGCGACTCGCGGCTCTGGTCGACGACGGCGAGCTTCACGCTCGGCCCGATCTCGATTTTACCGGCGTCCGGCCGCTCCTTCCCCGCGATCATCCGGAACAGCGTCGTCTTGCCCGCCCCGTTCGGCCCGATGATCCCGACGATCGCACCGGCCGGAATCTTGAAGCTCACGTCGTCCATCAGCAGCCGGTCGCCGTAGGCCTTGCGCACGCCGGTGAAATCGATCACGCGGTCGCCCAGCCGCTCCGCGACGGGGATGAAGATCTCTTGCGTCTCGTTGCGGCGCTGATGCTCGTAGCTCGCGAGTTCCTCAAACCGCGCGATGCGGCTCTTGCTCTTCGCGTGGCGCGCCTTCGCGCCCGTGCGGACCCATTCGAGCTCGCGCTTGAGCGCCTTTTGCCGCGCCGATTCCGCCGCTTCTTCCTGCGCGAGGCGCTCTTGCTTCTGATCGAGCCAGGAGCTGTAGTTGCCCTTCCAAGGGATACCGCGGCCGCGATCCAGCTCCAAGATCCAGCCGGCCGCGTTGTCGAGGAAATAGCGATCGTGCGTGACCGCGACGACCGTCCCCGGGAAACGTTGCAAGAAATGCTCCAGCCACTCGACGCTCTCCGCATCCAGATGATTCGTCGGTTCGTCGAGCAGCAGCATGTCCGGCTTCGAGAGCAGCAAGCGGCAGAGCGCGACGCGGCGCTTCTCCCCGCCCGAGAGCGGACCGATCTTCGCATCCCACGGCGGCAGGCGCAACGCATCCGCGGCGATCTCGAGCTGTTGTTCGACGTCCCCGCCGTCCTGCGCGAATAGGACCGCTTCGAGCTTCGCCTGCTCGTTCGCGAGCGCGTCGAAATCCGCGTCGGGATCGCCGTAGGCCTCGTAAATCTCGGCGAGCCGTTTGCGCGCCGCGAGGATCTCGCCTAAGCCCGCCTCGACCGCCTCGCGCACCGTCTCTTCGGGATCGAGCTTCGGCTCTTGTTCCAAGAACCCGATCGACAGATTCGGCATAGGCTTGGCGTCGCCGTCGATCTCGGTGTCGACCCCCGCCATGATGCGCAGCAGCGTCGACTTGCCGGAACCGTTGAGTCCGAGAATCCCGATCTTCGCCCCGGGCAAGAAGCTGAGGGAAATATCTTTGAGGATCTGGCGCTTCGGCGGAACGATCTTGCCGACCCGATACATCGAGTACACGTACTGCGTCATACGGCGCACTTACGCGCTGACGCCGCGCGCATCCCGCGAATGAGCAGCGGGCGGCCGGACCGCGCGGCCGGGCGGCGAAGGTTCCGGACCGCGGGCGAAACCGCATCGCGGGGCGAATGCACGAAGGGGCCCGACCCAGGCGAGCGAAACCCCCGGGGGTACTTTTTGCCGGGCTGGACTCGGAAGCTCCGCTTTCGACGGCGTGACTCAAGTCGAGGAGAACGCGATGCCGCACCGCCGAACGACCTTCAGCAAGTTCATTATCGAAGATCAGCGGAGCCGGCCGAACCCGGACCCCGAGCTGACGGGGCTGCTCAACGACATCCAGACGGCGTGCAAGTTTATCGCCTCCGCCGTCTCGCGAGGCGCGCTCTATTACCCGCCGCGGTCCTCGATGAGCGTCAACCCGTCCGGCGAGGATTACCGCAAGCTTGACGCGATCGCGAACGACATCATGCTCCGCGAGTGCGAATGGGGCGGGAAGCTCTGCGGCATGTTGTTCGAAGGGATCGAAGAGCCGTACCGCATCCCCGCGTCGTATCCGCGCGGGCGCTATCTGCTCGCCTTCGATCCGCTCGAGGGCGCGGAGAGACTCGACGTCAACGACACGGTCGGGACGATCTTCTCCGTCCTGCGCGCCCCCGACGGCGTGACGGAACCGACGGCCGCACACTTTCTCCGGCCCGGAACGGAGCAGATCGCGGCCGGCTTCGCGCTCTACGGCCCGACCTCGATCATCGTGATCACGCTGGGGAACGGCGTGCACGGTTTCACGCTCGACCGCGAGATCGGCGCCTACACGCTGACGCATCCCAAGATGCGCATCCCCGAGGAGACGCGCGACATCGCGATCGACCCTTCGAACGAACGCACGTGGGAAGCGCCGATCCGGTATTACGTCGATGAATGCATCCAGGGGAAGGCCGGGCTGCGCCAAGTCGATTTCAACATGCGCTGGGTGGATTCGCTCGTCGCCGAGGTCCACCGGCTGCTCGTGCGCGGTGGGCTCTTGATCTACCCGCAGGATATGCGAGATGGGTCCAAGCACGGCAGTCTGCACCTCTTATACGAGGCGAACCCGATCGCGCTGATCGTCGAACAGGCGGGCGGCCTCGCCTCGACCGGGCGCGGCCGCATCCTCGAGGCCGTCCCGTCGAGCGTGCAGCAGTGCGTCCCCGTGATCCTGGGTTCGGCTCGCGAGGCCGAGCGGCTTGTCCGCTATCACGAAACCGCCGACCGCGGCGAAGAGCTCAAGTTCAAGACGCCGCTCTTCAATACGCGCTCCCTCTTCCGCCCCGTCTGAGAAGACAGAAAGCCAGGCGAAATTGTCGGCAAAGCACCCAATCATCGCGATCACCGGATCGTCCGGTGCCGGCACGTCGACGGTCAAGAGCACGTTCCAACAGATCTTTCGGCGCGAGAACGTCACGGCCGCAGTCGTCGAGGGAGACGCGTTCCACCGTTACAACCGGATCGAGATGCGCGCGCACCTCGCCGAGGCGCAGAGAGCCGGGCGGAGCCTCAGCCATTTCGGTCCGGAGGGGAACCTCTTCGAAGAACTCGAGGCCCTCTTTCGCGTGTACGGCGAACGCGGAACGGCGCAGACTCGCAAGTACCTCCACGACGATCAGGAAGCGGCGCCGTACGCACAGGAGCCCGGCACGTTCACGCCGTGGGAAGAGATCCCGCCGGGGACGGATTTGCTGTTCTACGAGGGGCTGCACGGTGCCGTCGCGACGGAGACCGTCAACGTCGCCCGCTACGTCGATCTGCTGATCGGGGTCGTGCCGATCGTCAACTTGGAGTGGATCCAAAAGCTCCATCGCGACAAGACCGCACGCGGGCACTCGCAGGAGGCGATCGTCGATACGATCTTGCGCCGGATGCCCGACTACGTGAACTACATCGTCCCGCAGTTTTCGCGCACGCACGTGAATTTTCAGCGCGTGCCGATCGTCGACACGTCGAATCCGTTCATCACGCGCACGATCCCGACGCTCGACGAGAGCATGCTCGTCATCCGCTTCAGCAATCCGGCCGGGATCGATTTCCCCTACCTCCTCGCGATGCTGCACGACTCGTTCATGTCGCGCCCGAACACGATCGTCTGCCCGGGCGGGAAGATGGGACTCGCGATGCAGTTGATCTTCACCCCGATGATCTGGCAGTTGCTCGACCGAAAGAAACGGGCGCTCTAGAGCCCCGTCGCCCTGAGCCTGCCCTCCTTACGATTGCGCGAGTTGCGCTCGCTCCGATCCGGATGACGCGCTAGCTTCCGGATTCCAGCGGGCGCTCCTCGGCTCGGATGGCGAGCGCGATCGCCGCTAGGATCACGAACGCGCCGATGGCCGCCGAAGGGGCCAGCCGTTCGCTGAACAGGATCGCGGCGAGGACCGCCGCGATCAGTGGCTCGAGGAGCGTCGTCGTCGCGACGAGCGTCGGGCTGAGCGTTCGGACGGCGATGTTGAGCGCCGTGTGCCCGAAGAGTTGGGAAATGAGCGCCATCGCGACGATGCCGCCCCAAGCCGTCGCATCCGCGAACGGAGGCGGAGCCTGTCCTGCGAGCAGCGCCGCGACGCCGAGCAACGCTGCCGCGAGCGGATACGTCCGCCCCACGATCGCAAGCGAATCGTAGCTCCGGTCTACGCCGCGCACGACGATCAGATAGGCGGCCCAGGCCCACGCGCCGGCGACCGCGAGCGCGAGCCCGAGCGGTTTGTTCTCTCCCGTCGGGATGCCCACGACGATGGCGACGCCGATCAGCGCCGCGGCGATGCTCAGGATCACGTCAGGGCGCGCCCGTCGCGCGCGGAGCACCGCGTACGCTTCAGTCCAAATCGGCGCCGAGCAGACGAGCAGCGTCGAGATCGTGACGCTCGCAAACCGCAGCGACGAAATCCACGTCGCGAAATGCGCCGCGAGAATGATGCCCGCGAGCGCGAGCCGCCGTTCGCTCGCAAGCTCCCGCTCGCGATACCGGCCTAAGACGAACGCGATCGAGCCCACGATCGCGGCGGCGATCGCGAGCCGCAGTGCGGAAACGGCGAGCGGGCCGGCTCCGGTAAGCGCGTAGCGCGCGAAGATCGCTGCGGCACCGACGGCGATTTGGCCGATCGCGAGCGGCACGATCGCGCGCGCAATCGACGGATTCACGAATTCCGGATTTAGCGCGGCGCACGTGGACGACCTCCCCCGAGCGGCGTGAACCCTCCGGGCTTCAGTACGGCGGCGCCGGCGCACCCGCGAGGCCCTGCGACGTCCAAGAAGCGGAATTGCTCCGGACGCCGCCTTGCGGGGGGAACCATGCGCACGATCTTTCTATGGGTCTATACGGGATTGTTGTTCTTCGCCTTCATCGGATCGGGAGCCGCGAAGCTCACCGGCCAGGCCGTCATGCTGGAACAATTCCGCAGCTTCGAATATCCGCTGTGGTTCATGTACGTGACGGGTGCGATCGAGTTCGCGTGCGCGATCGTCGTCTTGATTCCGCGCTACGCGCACGTCGGAGCCGGTATCTTGGCGTGCGTGATGGCCGGTGCGGTCGTCTCGCACGTAGCGCACGGGCAGCTCACGCTGGTCGTGCCCCCTATCCTCCTGCTGATCCTCGCGCTCGTGGTCGGCACGTTGCGGGATTGGGGAAGAGCGCGGCCGGCGGGCTCCGGGCTCGGGCGGGATTCCTCGCTTCGCCCCTCTAACGACTCGACGTTGTGAGCCTCAAACGCCGTTCATTCGCCGCTCTCGCCCTCTCGCTGCTGCTGCTGGCCGCCGCCTCCCCGTTCGCTCCGGCAAGCGCCGCGACGTCGGGGACCCGCGTGCGGATCGTCACGCAGTTCGGCGACATCGTCGTCGTCCTCAACGATAAGCAGGCGCCCGTCACGACCGCGAACTTCCTGCACTACGTCGATGCGAAGTTCTACGACGGAGGCTCCTTCTTTCGATCCGTTCCGGGCTTCGTGATTCAAGGCGGAAACCGCCCGCGTGAGAACGACGCAACGGACACGCGCATCCGGCTCGAACCGCCCGCGCTCACGCGCGTGAAGAACGTGGACGGCGCGATCTCGATGGCGCGGACGACCGATCCGAATTCCGCGACCTCGGAGTTCTTCATCTGCGACGGCGATCAGCCGTTCTTGGACGGCTCCGGGACGAATCCGGGATACGCGGCGTTCGGGCACGTCGCCTCCGGCATGGACGTCGTTCGCAAGATCGCGCGCCTGCCCGCGCAGCAGCAGATGCTCTTGACGCCCGTCGCGATCGTCAGAATCGAACGCGTTCGCTAACTCCGCGTCGCGCGGATGCTTTTTGACTCGCGCTGCGCGCTCGGATGGGAAATAAGAAAGCCCCTACCACGTAGGGGCTTTCTGGTACCTAGGAACTCCGGTTGGAGACTAAATGGGGCGCGTGTTCGGCGAGCTATGGTTCGTCGTATTGCCGAGGTTCGTCTTGCCCGTCCCTCTGACGTACGCGGTGTTCGGATTGTATTCCGGAATGCCCTGATAGTGTCCGGCTTTGCGCGAGATTTCACGCCAGAACTGAATCGGGTTAACCGAGGTGATCTGTTGCGTCGTTCCTTGCGACGATGAACCGTTGCAGCCGTAGCACTGCGGCGGGCCCTGCGGCTCCGCGGCTACCGTCGTCGTGGCGGCAGGCTGGGCGGTGCTTATCCCCGGCTGCAAAAGGAGTAAAGCACTGAGTCCTACGATCATCGCTCCGCCGATGGCGAAGGTCCCTTTTACTGCTGGGATACGGCCTTGCATTGTCTTCTCCTTACGAGAGGATCGTGGTACGAGAACGCTTCTCTAAAATGCGCCCCTTCCCTCGGCCCCGCAAGGGAAAAAGCCGCAGCGCAGAGGCTTTCGAAAAGCTAGTAACTTTTAGGTATTCCTAGATACTTTTCAAGGGACACCGCGTTCACAGGAGGTCTGCATTCTCGTCGAGGATCGTTTCGAGCACGGCGCGCGCATCTTCGTCGAGCGAGACGCACGTTCCGAGCGCCTCCACCAGCATCAAGAACTCGGAGAGGCGGAGGACGAACGCGCGCCAAGCACGCTGCTCCCCCGGCCGCGAAGCCAGGGCAGCGAGGTACTGCCGGCGCACGGACTCTCCGGACTCGCGCAGCGCGGCGTCGCCGTAGCGTTCCAGACGGTCGAGACAGGCGGCGATTTCGGCATAGGAGCCTTGCGCCTCGGGCGGGATGGCGACGAGCGTGCCGATCATGCTGCCGCCAACTCGATCTTGCGGCCGGGCTCGGGGCGCGGCATTACGAGCACCAACGGGATCAAGCAGAAGATCATGATCCCCAACAGGTTGTTGACGTCGGCGAAGCCGAGGGCCGCGGCCTGCAACTGGACCTCTCCGAAGAACTGAGCGAGCGGCGCGTGGTGCGCGATCGCACCGGCGATCCCGGGCCGGCTCAGAGCCACGGTGCCGGCCAGATCCGAAAGCCGCACGGCGATCCGGTGATCGAGGAGCGTCACGAGGAGCGCCGTCGAAATCGAGCCGCCGAGTTGGATCGCGAGGGCGAAGAGCGAACTCGCTTTCGGGCCCTCCGATTCCGGGACGCCGCCCATGATCGCGATCGATAGCGGTATCATCACGAAGGCAATCCCGATTCCGCCCAGGATCATCGAAGGAACGAGCGCGGAGAAATCGGTGACCGGCGTCGTGACGCTGCCTTGCATCTGCTGCGACATGCCCAGCATCACGAGGCCGCCTCCGATGATCCAGCGGGCGTCTGCGCCGCGCATCACGAGGGCGGCGGCGACGGGCGTGAACAAACCGATGCAGACGGCGCGCACGAAGATCAACTCGCCGCTGAGCGTCGCGGTGAAACCGAGCACGCCTTGGACGTACTGCGGCAGGATCACGAGCGCCCCATAGAGGCTTGCGCCGGCGGCGAGCGCGATGACGAATCCCGACCCCATCGCCCGGTACCGGAACACCGAGAGATCGACGATCGGGCTCTTCACGTGCAGTTCCCAGGCGACGAACGTGACGATTCCGGCGACGGCCGCGATCGAACCGGCGACGATCGAGGTATCGCTGAACCAATCGTTGCGTTCGCCCTGCTCGAGCACGTACTGCAATGCACCGAGCCCCACGATGAGAGAAACCAAGCCGAGCGTATCGAACTCGCCCGGCGGCTCGCCCTGCGGGTTACGCATGTATGCGAGGACGATCGCGGTCGCGAGGATCCCCGGAACGAGGTTGATGTAGAAAATGTAGTTCCACGAGAAGTTGTCGGTCAGCCAGCCGCCCAACGTCGGGCCGAAGCACGGCCCGGCGATCGCGCCGATCGCGAACAGCCCCTGGCTGACGCCGAGCCGTTCCGGCCCGAAGACGTCGTTGAGCGCGGCTTGCCCCGTCGCGACGAGCCCGCCGCCGAAGAGACCTTGCACGACGCGCCAGAAGACGAGCATCCAGATCGAGGTCGAGAGAGCGCACCCGATCGAAGCGAGCGTGAACCCCGCGATGCCGGCTGCGTAGTATGCGCGCCGGCCGCAGCGCCGCTGGAGCCACGGCGTCAGCGGAATCACGATGACGGCAGCGACGATGTAACCGGTGATGACCCACGCGCCTTCGCTCGTGGTGGCGCCGAGGTTCCCCTGCACGATGGGGAGCGCGACGTTCACGATCGTCGTGTCGAGCGTCTGCATGAGCGTCGCGAGCATGATGCCGATCGTGATGACGACGAGCCGTGCACCCGTCTCCTGCAAGTTGGTATTTGAGAGAGCTGCCGCCTGTTTATCCATCTATAATGGTAACTTTCCTGAGAGTTTCGCAGGGATATTACCATACCAGCGGAACGAATGTCGCGTGGCATACGAGGTAACTAAGACGATCAAGGGCCGCGACTATCGGTACCGCGTCGAGTCCACGCGCGACCCCGCCACCGGTGCGCGGAGCGTGACCTGGAAATATCTCGGGCGCGTCGACGCGGCATCCCACGATGTCGTCGCGCCGCGCCGGCGCGCGCGGGAGAGCGTGCGCGAACGCGTCGCGCGCGCAAGCCTGAAACTGCTCGAGAGCCGCCATCCCGATCACTTGACGGTCGCCGTCATCGCAAGAGAGGCCGGCATCTCCCCGGCGACGTTCTACCGCCATATTGGGACGCGGGGCAATGCGTTGAGCATGGGGCTCGCCAAGCACATCGATTCGTTGCTCGCGGAGTTCTCGGCCCTCGCGGACCCGATCGGCACGGCCCCGCAGGAACGCCGGCGTTTCCGGAGCTGGATCGAAAGGTTACGGCAGCGCGTCGCCGCGCGACCGCGGCTCCTGTACGCGCTCCCGATCGTGGAGGCCGAACTCGGCTTCGCGGCCGAAATCGCGAGCCGTCAACAGCGCGGGCGCGCGAAGATCGCAGACTATCTCGAGCGCCTGCAAGCGGCAGGCGTCATCCACATCGGCGCGCCGCGCCGGTTAGCCGGCGGCATCACGATCGCACTCGAAGGCCTGTTCGTGCTCGCCGCCCGGGGCATGCGCAAAATGGACGACGAACTCTTCGCCGAGACTACGGAACTCCTCGACGGCGCGATCTTCGGTAGCCCGCCGCGCTGAGCCGCCCCGAGCACGCGTGACCGTAGCGCACGCGCGAACGCGGTTACCGCTCGCTCGGGTTGACGCGCAGCGCAGACCATGTTATCGTCACGACGATGAGCTTTCAAAACGCGCTATGTACCCGTCTGTGTTCCAACGTTCCACCGAGGGCGGCGTAGCGGCGTAACTTCACTCGCAATCATATGCGATCGTTGAGAAGCCCCCGCCGGTCCGGCGGGGGCTTCTTACGTTCGCCTTGCCGACGTAACGGGCTCCATCCGGAACGTCGGCATTCTCACGCGTTACGGAGCGCGGAGATTCAACCTGTTCGCGATTAGACGAAATGGAGCGTAATCGCAACTCAGCTTGGAGTCTGCGCGAGAGCGTGCGTTCGAAATGCTCAGTATTCGCAAAGACCCATCATGAGGTAGATCGACGTGACTCGGAAGCTCCTGTCTGCACTCGGCCTAGCCGCGGCAGCACTCTTACTCGTCATCGGGAAAGCCGATGCCATCCCCACCGAACTCGAGGGCCAGGCCGGCGGCGGCCTGACGCCATGGGCTCTCTTGGCGCCGAGCGCGCCCCTCGTTTCGTATACGAACCTAAAGACGAACGATTATCAATTCCAGAACATCGCAATCGGCGGGACGCTCTGGAAGCGCCTCGAGCTGAGCTACAGCTCGCAGCTCCTCGACGCGCCGACCGTCGGGACGGCGCTGTCGCTGGACGAGCGCATCGACCAGACCGTCATCGGCGCGAAGTTCAAGCTCCTCGACGCGAAGGCCAAGAGCTGGGTTCCGGCGCTCGCCGTCGGCCTGCAAGCGAAGTCAGCCACCGGATCGATCCTCGACGCGCTCAAGGCCGCGGGCGCCATCAGCGATAAGTCCGGGACCGATTTCTATCTCTCCGCCACCAAGATCTTCGGAGTGAACGGCACGAACGTCGTTCTGAACGGCACGCTGCGCGCCACGAAGGCGAATCAATTCGGCTTGCTGGGCTTCGGCGGCGGCACCAACGGCAACAACGACTACAAGCTCGAGCCGGAGTTCACGCTCGGCGGCTTCGTCGCGGATAACGTCGCGGTCGGCGGCGAATACCGCATCAGGCCGAACAACATCAGCAGCGCGGCGTTCGGCATCAAGGAGACGGGCGCGCAGGATCTCTGGATCGCCTACTTCCCGAACCCGCATTACGCCGTTACCGCGGCGTACGTGGACCTCGGGCAAGTCGGCCCTTCGCGCAAGGCCGTTCCCGCGATCGGCAGCACGCAGGACGGCTTGTACCTGCAATTGCAGGCGAACTTCTAACGTCGTCAGGCCGCCGTCATCCGCGCTCCGGCGGCGCGGGTGACGGGCCATCCGAACTACCGACGACGCGTGCGCGGCGCGATGCCGGAGGGTCCATCGTGCTGCTTCCGTAAGGTACGCTCCGGTCCGCTCGATAACAGGCGCCCGCTTCGTGGAGGTTGCGTCACATGAGCAGCGTTACGGCATCGTCGGGATCGTTCTCGGTCAAAGCGTATGCAGGCGATTTCAAGACTCTGCTGGCCTTCGGCCTCGACGAGCGGAGCGCCGCCGGTCTTGCCGGATTCACCGTCCTCTGTAAACCCGGCGCCGGCCCCGCGTACTATCTGTTCAACGACCTCCAGTTCGAGACGCCGGCGAATCACGCGCAGGATCCGAGCGAGCCGCCGAACTCGTCGATCAACGCGCCGTACCAGAAGTTTCGTTGGCTGCATGTCCCGGGCTCCTCGCATCAAGGCCTCACGCCGTTTGCCGGACCGTACGCGTACACGGTGACGCCGCGCTACTTCGATGCGAAGGGATCGCTCGAGCCGCTCGACCCGAGCCTCTCCGCGACGGTCAACCTGAACGTCGCGCCGTTTTCGAAGGGCGGGCTCGAGCTCGGTTTCACGCGCGGCTTCACGCAGTCGCAAGCGTTCGTGCATCATTTTGGGCTCCGGGCGCTCATCCGGCCGAATGACAAGACGCTGCTCTTCGATACGGGCGCGGAGTCAGGCAGCAACGACGCAGGCCAAAGCTTCACGTTCGCGGACGAATACGCGTGGCTCGGCTTCACCGCGCGCACGAAGATCTTCGGCATCTTGGACGAGGTGCAGCGGGATCCGAGCCTCCGACTGGACGTCTTCGCTTACGACCTGAACGAGCCGGACATCGTCAAGGCGTTCCTCGCGCTTGCCAAGGAGAACCGCATCCGGATCATCCTGGACAACGCGGCGCTCCATCACGACGCGAACGCCCCGACAGCCGAGGATGAATTCGAGCAAGCGTTCCGAGCGGCCGGGGGCGGCGCGAACGCTCCGATCCTCCGCGGAAAGTTCGGCCGATACTCGCACGACAAAGTCCTCATCGTCTCTAAGGGCGGCAAGGCGCTCAAGGTCTTGACGGGCTCGACGAACTTCTCCGTCACGGGACTGTACGTCAACTCGAATCACGTCCTCATCTTCAACGACGAAACCGTCGCCGCGCAGTACGCGCTCCTCTTCGAAAGCGTCTGGAACGATAAGGTTTCGAAGACGGCTTTCGTCGGCTCCGAGCTCTCGGGGAAGCGCTATTCCATCGGCACCGCGAACGTTCCGAAGACGGAGATTACGTTTGCGCCGCACTCGCCCGGCATCGCCGAACTGATCTTGGACGCGGTAGCGGAGCGCATCAAGGCGGAGGGTTCCAAGGGAGGCGGCGGCAGCGTCCTGTTCGCGGTGATGGCGATCGACCAGGGCACGAGCCCGGTCTACACCGCGCTCAAGGCGCTGCATGCCGATCAATCCGTCTTCAGCTTCGGCATCTCGGATAATCCGGGCGGAATCTATCTCTACAAACCGGGCAACAAGACCGGTGTCCTCGTGACGGGGAAGCCGCTTGGCACGGTCCTGCCGCCGCCGTTCGATCAAGTGCCGAACGTCGGCGGGTTCGCACATCAAGTCCATCACAAGTTCGTCGTCTGCGGCTTCAACGGCACCGACCCCGTCGTGTACTGCGGTTCCTCGAATCTAGCGCTCGGCGGAGAGGAGAACAACGGCGACAATCTGCTCGCGATCCACGACGAAGACGTTGCCACGGCCTTCGCGATCGAAGCGCTCGGCCTCGTCGATCATTTCAATTTTCTGGACCGGTGCGCCAAAGGAAAGGGCGCGCCGCAATTACCGGTCGCGAATCAGCGCCAAGGCGCGCTCGACGCGCATTGGTATCTGACGCCGTCCGACAAGTGGGCCGCGTCGTACTTCGAAGGGAACGATCTGCACGATCTGGATCGGCAATTGTTCGCGGGATGAGAAGGGCGTCAAGCGCCAGAGCCAGATGCTCCAAGAGAAACGAGTCGCCGGCTACCGCAACTCGTCAATAGGTCTTATGGATCAGTGATCCCCACGCTGCATGACGACGCGCCGAATCGCGCGGCCTCGCGCGAGGTTCCACTCGTGTCGCCGTCCAAGGTTACCATCGGAAAATTAGAAGACCATTAGGAAACTCCAGGGCGGAATCGCGCGTGCCGTGATCGCGGCCGTTTGCAGTCGAGAGCTCACCTTCCGATGAGGTCACCGAAAAGTGAACTACCTGCAGGCGCTGCTGCTCGGAGCAGTTATTGCGCTCTCTGCATTCTCGCGTGCCGAGCCGGCCGCCGCATCCGAGTTTAGCCTTGCGTGCGGGAGCGGTTCGCTTCTGGCGCTCACGGACGGCGCCAGCGGAACACCCTCGGCCTGCACGGCGCGTCGAGGTGAATTCCTCGTCGAGAGCCTCTACTTTCAGAACGCATCCGCCGTCGGCGGAACCGCGCTGGCCGCGTATCCGATGTTCCGCCTGCGCGCCGGTGTGTTGCCACGGCTCGAACTGCTGCTCGACACGCCTTCCCAAGTCGCCGAATCCGGTCTCGGCGGCGTAGGGCTCTACCTCATGAGCAATCCGGGTTTCGGAGCGAAGTTTTCGGCCGTCGATTCCGGACGGCTCGCGATCAGCATCGGCGCCGAAGTGGAGCCCCCGGTCAACCAGTACTCGCCCCATCGCGAACTCCAACCGAAATACAGCCTGGACGCCACGTGGCTCTACCAGGTCACGCCGAGATTCGCGTTGACGGGGCTCGTCGGCGCTTCGACGTCGCGCAAAGTCGGGCTCGCGCATGTGTTTCCCGGCGCAACGGTCGGCGCCAAGATCCATGCCGATCATCTGACGGACGTCTCGTTCGACGTCGGCAGCCGCTTTATCGCGCGCCAAGCGCAAGCTCAGGCGTTCGGCGACGTCTCGGTCGAACGGTTGCTGAGCAGGCGCCTTTCGTTCGCCGTGGGCCTCGGCACATCGTTCAACCCCGTCGTCGAGACGAAGTCACATTACCTCGCCGCGGGATTCAACTACCGCCCGTAATGCATCTGCGGCTACGGCCGGCAAAGCGGCATGCCGGCGCCCGCCTAACCCTGCGGACTCGCCGGCTGCCAAAGGCCGAGCGGCGCACCTACGGGATCGCTGACGATGCTGAGCTTACCCATCCCTACATCGGTGACGGGGACCATCACGCTCGCCCCGAGCGATTCGGCCTTCTTCGTGTGTGCTTCGATATCGTCGACGAGCACGTACGGAACCCATGAGGACGGCGCGCCGGGAATCATCTGCTTGAGGATACCGCCGGCGGTGCCTTCGCCGACGTCGATCATCGTGTATGCCCCGATCGGCATCGTCTCGTCTTTGAGGCCCCAGCCGAAGAGCGAACCGTAGAATGTCTTGGCGGCACCGACGTTGGTTGCGTTCAGTTCGACGTGGACGAACGGATGAGCCATTGAGCATCTCCTTGCATTTCGGAAGCGTCATCGCTCGAGTTGCGCGGCCTGCACCGAAGCTGCGCCATTCGCGTACATGTTCGATCGCGTCCTGCAACCGTCCGCGCCGTTCGCGCGACATCGTACGTGGGGCGGTGCATCGAGCGCTGCGCTTCCGCTTGCTCGAACAGGCTCTCGGCACTATTCTCCAGCGCTAAAAGCAGTTGCCCCGCTCGATTATCTCAGGCTGGGCGGACGAGAAGCCCAAGTTTGCTACTTGGGGAGCGCGCCGCAGGAACCCGTTACTCATACCGCCAGGCGTAGCGACTCTTCTCTCGTCGGCAGCAAGAATGCCAGCGCCGCGCAAATGACCAGCATTGCGGCTGAGCCCCACAGACAGCCGCGCAGGCCTGCCATTTGCGTGAGGACGCCGGAGAGCAGGATGCCGACGAGGCGGCCGGCCGCATTCGAGGCGTAGTAGAAGCCGACATCCTCAGCGGCCTTCTCCGTTCCCGCATAGGCGAGGACGAGGTACGAGTGCAGCGACGAATTGACTGCGAACGCGAACCCGAAGACGGCCAAGCCGGCGAGTACGACCAGATCGGCGCGCGGCACGATGGCGAAGGCGAGAAGAAAGGACAGCGCGATCGGGACGGCGGCGAGCGCCATCCCCCAGACCCTCGCTTCGGGCACTTCGCGCGAGAGCCCGTCCTGGCTGCGGCGAACGATCTGCGGCGCGACCGCCTGTACGCTGCCGTAACCGATCGTCCAGGCGGCGAGGAAGGTTGCCACGCCGATGTAGTGCCAGCCTTGGCCGTAGAGAAAAACCGGCAGCCCGACGACAAACCAAACATCGCGCGAACCGAACATAAAGATGCGCGCGGCGGCAAGAATATTGACGCCGCGGTTCTTGGCAAAGAGTTCTCGAAAGCTCTTCGACGCCTTGGCCCTGCCAAGCTCACGCGGCAGGCTCAACGCAACGCCCGCAAGGACGGCCGCCAGCATAGCGGCCATCATCCAGAGCGCGAGTCGGAAACCGGCGACCTGAAGGAGAAAACCGCCGACGAAGAAGCCGAGGCCCTTCATCGCGTTTTTCGAGCCCGTGAACCACGCGACCCAGCGAAACAACTGCCCTGCGCCCTGTTGGGAAATCGCTTTGATCGCCGACTTGGATGCGGTCTTCGTCAAGTCTTTCGCGACGCCGGCGACTCCCTGCGCCGCCACGACCCAGGCGACGGACGCCGCGGCTCCCCATCGCGGATCGAGCGCCGAGAGCATCAATAGGCCCGCGATCTGAAGCGACAACCCGGTCGCGAGCATCCGCGGGATACCGAACCGGGCGGCGAGCCAGCCGCCGCCGAGGTTCGCGAAGATCCCCGCCGCCTCGTAGAGCAGGAACAGGAACGATAGCATGAGCGGCGTGTAGCCGAGCTGGTAAAAATGCAGCAGCACCAGCATCCGCAGCGCGCCGTCGGTAAGGGTGAAGCCCCAGTAGGCGCCGGTGACGATGAGGTAGTTGCGGCCGGCGGACACTAGGCAGTCCGCTCGATGACGATGTTCGCTAGATCGACCATCCGGCATGCGTAGCCCATCTCGTTGTCATACCAGGCGTAGACCTTGAGCAGCGTCTCGTCGGTCACCATCGTGCTCGGGCCGTCGATGATGGAACTTCTCGTGTCGTTGACGAAGTCGGCCGACACGAGTGGACGGTGCTCGAAACCAAGGATCCCCGCGAGCGGGCCGGCCGCGGCCGCAAGGAGCAGCTCGTTGACTTCGGTTTCGGTTGTGGCGCGCCGTAGTTCGAACACGCAATCGGTCAAGGAGGCGTTGAGCACCGGAGCACGCACGGCGTGTCCGTTCAGCCGGCCCTTGAGTTCGGGATAGATCAGCGAAATTGCAGTGGCGCTCCCGGTCGTCGTGGGCTGTAACGAGAGCATCGCGGAGCGCGCCCGGCGCAGATCCTTGTGGGGAGAATCCACGACGACGTTCGTGTTGGTCGGGTCGTGGATCGTTGTAATCTGACCGTGCCGAATGCCGATGGTTTCGTGGATCACCTTTACGACGGGAGCCAGGCAGTTCGTCGTGCATGAAGCGGCTGTCAGCAGCGCATGATAGGCAGGGTCGTAGAGGTGGTCGTTGACGCCCACGACGATGTTCAGCGCTGCGGCATCCTTGACCGGGGCGGCTACGATGACGGTGCGAACGCCGCGCTCGAAGTAGCCGCGGAGCTGGTCGGGTGTTAGGAACCTCCCCGTGCATTCCAAGACGATGTCGCAGCCAAGGTCACCCCATGGCACGTCCGCGGGGTACGGAGCGGCGCTGAAACCGATCCGGCGGCTTCCGATCAGCAACGCGCTGTCGTCCTCGAAACCGAAAGATTCTCGCCACCGTCCGTGGATACTGTCGTACTCGAGGAGGTGCGCAGCTGTTCGGGCGCCACCCTTGAGTTCGTTGACGTGTGCGATATCGAGCCGGTTGCCGCGCCGTGGGTCGCGATCCTCACGGAATACGCCGCCCATAGCCGCTCGCAGCGCGAGCCTTCCGATTCGACCGAGGCCATTGATACCGACGCGCGTCGTACTCAAGGGCTGGGTCTTGTCGCGCGGATGAACGCGCTCATGAATTTGCCGTCGATCTGGTCGCGGAAGGCACCTACGTCGATTCCCTTTTCCTCGAGAAACGACTCGGCGTCCGCTGCCCGGTAGATGCGCGTTGGTTCGATCCCAATTCCCTCGAAGCCGGCCGCGGCGAGCTTCGCGCGATAGTCGCCTTCGTCCAACGCTCCCGCCAGACACCCGACCCATGCCAGGACGCTTTCCCGAATCCGCGCATCGATTTCGCCCCTTGTCACGACGTCGGAGACGGCGAATCGGCCGCCGGGTCGCAGCACGCGAAACGCCTCTCGCAACACGCGATCTTTATCCGCGCTGAGGTTGATCACGCAGTTCGAGATGATCACGTCGACCGAGCCCTCAGGCAATGGGATCGCTTCGATCTCGCCTTTCAAGAACTCGACGTTCGCGACGCCCGCCCGTTGCTGGTTTTCGCGGGCCAGCGCGAGCATCTCATCCGTCATATCGAGACCGTACGCTTTGCCGCCCGGGGAGACGCGGCGCGCCGAAAGCAGGACGTCGATGCCGCCGCCGCTGCCGAGATCGAGGACCGTTTCACCAGGTCGCAATTCCGCGAGCGCGGTCGGGTTGCCGCACCCGAGCGAAGCAAGGAGTGCAGTCTCCGGCAACTCGTTCTTCTGCAGCTCGTCATACAGGTTCGACGTGATCGGGTTTCCGCTCGAGCAGCACTGCGAAGGGCTAGCGTCGCAACACGCGGTATCGGCGCCCGAGCTTACGCGCAGCGCGGCCTGCCCGTATTTCTCTTTGACTGCGTCTCTAACGCTAAAGGCGGCTTCTTGTACATCCACGAGGTCGACCTCCAAAGCAACTATTGAGAAAGGGCATTGTTAACGGAGATTGCAGGCTCTAGCCTCAGGCAAGGACGAGGAAGGCGGTGCGGATCGGCCTGCGCGCAAGTCGGCGGCGAGTGCCTCGGCCTTTGCCCGAACGAGGTTGCGAATCTCGCGCACGCGTTCAGGCGGCCCGCCTTTCGGATCGGGCAGCCCCCAGTCGTCGTCGATCCGGGGGACGCCTTCGACGTCGCAGCCCATCGTGATGATGCGCTCGGCCCGGGCAAGGAGTATCGGATCGAGGAGCTTCGGACGAGCGCTTGAGATGTCGAGGCCGTCTTCGGCCATCGCGGCGACGACGCCGGGGTCGGGTCGATCGGCCTCGATCGTTCCGGCGGAAGCGACTTCAACCGTGTCTCCGGCGAACGCGCGGAGATACGCTTCGGCCATTTGGCTGCGCCCGGTATTATGGCGACAGACGAACAGGATCAACGGCTTCAAGATCTTCTCCATCGCCATGACGTCGATGAAGTGCCCATCGAGGCGTCCTTGCTCGCGGAAGACGCCGACTTCGCGGAAGCCATGTTTGCGGTACAGCCTCTGGCCGGGGGCATTGAACGGAAACGTGAACAACACGATCTTGTGGAAGCTATGCGCTCGCGCGATGGCCTCCAGCGCGCCGAGCAGCCCTGATCCAATGCCGGTGCCGCGCTGCGCCCTGGCGACGTAGATCGAAAGGTCGGCGACGCCGTCATACGCGCAGCGGTGCGTGTAGCGGTTGAGCGCGGCCCAGCCGGCAATCGCACCGGCACGCTCGGCGACGAGGATCGCGTACCGTTCGCCGTGGTCGGCGAACCACGCTCGGATCTCTTTGCCCGACTTCGGCTCTTCATCGAGCGTGGCGACGCGGTCTTCGATCCCCTCGTTGTAGATGCGCCGGATATCCTCCAGGTCGCCGGCGTCGGCATCGCGCACGACGAGATCTGCCGTTGCAACATTCACCTCGTTCACCTCTGCACTGATCGAGCGTTCGTCTTCGCATTGCGATTGGATTTCGCCGCAGTTCTGCGGTCCGCGTTCATGTCAAGCGGCCGCAAATGTGGCTCGGCGCGCGAAGGCGATCTGCACGAGCAGCAGCATGACGGGGACTTCGATGAGCGGACCGATCACGGCGGCGAACGCCTGCCCCGAATCGATCCCGAACAGCGCGATGCAGACGGCGATCGCGAGTTCGAAGTTGTTGCTCGCCGCAGCGAGCGAGAGCGCCGTCGTTTGCCCGTAGGTACCGCCGGCGCGCTTCGCCATGGCGAACGAGATCGCGAACATCGCGAAGAAATAGATGGTCAACGGGATGGCGATGACCACTACGTCGAGCGGGTGGGCGAGGATCCGCGCCCCTTGTAGAGAGAACATCGCGACGATCGTCAGGAGCAGCGCGACGAGCGTGACGGGAGCGACGCGCGGAACAAAGCCCGAATCGTAGCGAACCGCCCCCATGCGCGGCCGCAGCACCGCCCGCGTGATGGCGCCAGCCGCGAAAGGCAGGCCCAGATAGATCGCGACGTTCTTCGCGACGTCCGCGAGCGCGAGATGGATCGTTAAGCCAGGCAAGCCGACGAGCGGAGGCAAGACCGTCACGAAGAGATAGGCATACGCGGCGTACCCAAGGATTTGGAAGATCGCGTTGAACGCCACGAGCGCTGCAGTGTATTCGCGGTCGCCGGCCGCAAGCTCGTTCCAGACCACGACCATGGCGATGCAACGCGCGAGCCCGATCATGACGAGCCCCGCGAAATACGCCGGGTGCGCGTGCAAGAAGATCGCAGCGAGAACGAACATCAGGACCGGGCCGATGATCCAATTCTGCACGAGCGAGAGCCCGAAGAGCCGCACGTCGCGGAAGACGGCGGGAAGCGCCTCGTACCGGACCCGCGTGAACGGCGGATACATCATCGCGATGAGGCCGATCGGAACGAGCACCGCCGGAACGCGTAGCCCCACTGCCCCGAGCCCCACGCCGAGCAGCATCGCGCCGACGATCCACAGCGTCAAATAGCGGTCGAGGAACGAGAGGTTGGAACTGGACGGGGCGAGTACGGCCTGCGCCTTCGCCACGGCGACGCTCATCCGAGTGCCGCGCTCAGTGCCGGTTCGAGAAGAATGCCGTGCAGCGCGGCCTGCAGACGCTCGCGAGCGTCCGGGGCCAACGCGTAATGCACCCAGGTCCCGTGCCGTTCGGCCGTCACCAAGCCCGCGTCCTTGAGGACCTTCAGGTGGTGCGAGACGGCCGGCTGATTGAGCGGAAGGCTCGCGTTCAGGTCGCAGACGCAGACCCGGCGCCCAGCGCGCGCGAGCGTCGCGAGGATCGTCAGGCGGTGGCGGTCGCCGAGGGCCTTGAAGAGTTCCGCGTCCCGATCGAACCCGAGAGCCGGAGCCGCCGTCGCCGGAACGCATTCTGGACCGCATTCTTGTATCGACACATGTCGATTCTAGGTTACTATATCGAGATATGTCAATACATCGGTTAGCCGCCGATCTCCGAAAAAGCTCGCATACGGCTCGACGTTTCGCCGAGCTTGAGGTGATGGCGTTCCGGCTTGATCAGCATCCCACCACGGAAGAGATCGGCCAGATCCTTGCGGGAGGCCCCCGAGCGAACGGGCGCGCGCAGATCGATCCCGTAATCGCCGAACAGACACAACCGTAGGCGCCCCTCGGCGGAGAGGCGCACGCGATTGCAGCGTTCGCAATAGTCGTGCGAGAGCGGGCTGATCACGCCGATCGCGCCAGGCGCACCGCGGTACGCCAAGTAGCGCGCAGGGCCATTGCCGGCCGGACCGTCGACCGGCGAGAGTTCACCGTCCAGCGCCAGGCGCTCGAGAATCTCATCCGCCGACACGTACGCATCGCGTTGGAGGTCGACGTTCTCCTCGACCGGCATCAATTCGATGAACCGCACGAAGACTTCTCGGGTGCGAGTGAGCGCAGCGAGTGCCGAGATCTCGTCGTCGTTCCGGCCCCGCATCACGACGCAGTTGATTTTCACCGGAGCGAGGCCCGTAGCGAGCGCCGCGTCGATCCCGGCGAGGACGCGCTCGAGGCCGCGGCGCCGCGCGATCGCAAAGAACCGATCCTCGCGCAACGTGTCGAGGGAGACGTTGACGCGCCGAAGCCCCGCTGACGCTAACGCTGCGGCGGACTCGGCCAAGAAGATGCCGTTTGTCGAAAGCGAGATATCGTCGATGCCCGGAACGGCGGCGATCATCCGCACGAGTTCCGGCAGATCCCGCCGAACGAGCGGCTCGCCTCCCGTGAACCGGATGCTGCGCAACCCTACGGAGGCGCCTGCTTCGACGATCCGCAGGATCTCTTCGTACGAGAGGATTTCGGGCCTGCGGATCCACTGCAAGCCCTCCTCCGGCATGCAATAGACGCACCGCAGATTGCAGCGATCCGTCACCGAAATGCGCAGATAGGTGATCGGCCGCATGAACGCATCGGTCAGCGAGGGACGCGCTCGGGCGCCGATCAGGTCGATGGCTTCGAAGGCCGTTATCGGCGGGATCGTGCGGACGTTCGAGCCGGCGGACACTAGAGTCGTATCAAGGCCGCTTTATGCATCGGGCGGCGATTTTCCAAGCGCCCGCTCAGGCCCTTTCGCTCAGCGACAAACGTCTGACTAGCGACGAAAGTCGCAGGGCATAGGGCGGATCCGTAGAAGAGCGCGGGCCATCACGTAAACCTTCGCTTATGCGTCTGTGCTGCGGGCAGGGCAGATAACGATGAAGAGGGGGCTATGAACGAGCGTCGAGGCGTCCCGCGTAGGCAATTCCTGAGGTTCGCCGGCGCGAGCGCCGCGGCCGCCGCCGCGGGCGCCGCGGCGAGCCCGCCGGCGAGCGCGGCGGGTCCGCCGGCCGAGCGCGCGATCGCTCGACTCTCCGAGCTCAAGATCGGTCAGGCACTTGCGGCTTCCTATCCCGATGCGGCCTCTCCGATCGTCGTCTTGAAGCTCGGGCACCGGGTCGAGGGCGGCGTCGGGCCCGACGGCGACATCGTGGCGTACAGCAGCTTTTGCACCCATCAAGGATGCGGCGTCGCCTACCACGCCGACCGCAAGGTCCTTGCTTGTCCCTGTCATTTTAGCTCGTTCGACCCGGCGACCGGCGGCATGCAAATCATCGGCCAAGCGACGACGAACTTGCCGCAGATCGTCCTCGAGACGAAAGGCGATCGGCTGTATGCTACCGGCGTTCGTGGTCTCATCTGGGGCCGCCAAGACAACTACTTGAAGTCGAGCTAGCGCGGGGGATCATCGATGAGCGTCTATCGCAATCCCAAGACCGACATCCCGCTGCCTCCGGCGAGCGCGCAGCATGTCAAGACCGTCTGCCACTATTGCATCGTCGGCTGTAGCTACGACGTCTATAAGTGGCCGGTCGGCTCGGGAAACGGGGGACCGCGGGCGCACGAGAACGCGCTCGGCGTCGATTTCACGCAACAGCAGCCTGCGCTGTCCGGCACTTGGGTCGGCCCGGAGCAGCAGACCGTCGTGCAAGAGCGCGACGGCAAGCGCTACAACGTCGTGATCGTCCCCAACAAGAAGGCCAAGGTCAACTCGGGGCTCTCCTCCGTGCGCGGCGGATCCCTCGCGACCTCGCTCTATGCGCCGGATAAGCCCACGGCTGCGCGGTTGCACTACCCGCTGGTCTATCGCGCGCGCGACCTGAACCCAACATCGTGGGACGATGCCGTGGACTTCGTCGCGCGCGTCGTCAAACAATCCATCGACAAGAGCGGCCCCAACTCGATCTTCATGAAGTTCTTCGACCACGGCGGCGGCGGGGGCGGCTTCGAGAACAATTGGGGCGTCGGCAAGTTCTTCTTCACCGGCGTCGGAACGATCATGTGCAGCATCCACAATCGGCCCGCGTATAACTCCGAAGTCCATGCGAGCCGCGACATGGGCGTACCCGAACTCAACAACGCCTACGAGGACGCGGAGCTCGCGGACACGCTGGTGCTGTGGGGCGCGAACTCCTACGAAACGCAAACGAATTACTTCTTGAACCACATGGTGCCGAACCTGAACGGCACGTCGCTGGAGAAGAAGCAGAAGACTTTCGGAAGCGAGGCCGTCGCAAAGGGTCGCATGATCGTCGCCGATCCGCGCTATACGACCACGATCGACACGGCGCGGGCCGCCGGAGGGCAAGCGAACGTCTTGCACCTCTGGCTGAAGCCCGGAACGGACATCGTTCTACTCAACGCCATCGGCCGGATCATTTACGAAAAGAAGTGGCAGGATCAAGCGTTTATCGATGCCCGTACGGAAAAGCTGTCGGACTACGCGTCCGACGGTCTCCAAACGGCTCGCCCGCTCGATGACTTCCTGGCCGAGGCCGTGCAAGTCACCGGCGTCTCGCGCAAGGACATGGAGACGGCTGCCGCTTGGATCGCGGCGCCGAAGAAGGGCGGAGCGCGGCCCCGCACGCTGTTCCACTACGAGAAAGGCATGATCTGGGGGCTGAACAACTACGCCAACATCGGCAGTATCGTAAGCCTTGCGCTGTTGACGGGAAACCTCGGCAAACCCGGCGTCGGCTGTAGCCGTCTCGGCGGGCACCAAGAGGGATACGTGCGCCCCGGATACGCTGGCCCACGGCCCGCAATCTATATCGATCCGCTGCTGGCCGAAGGCAAAGGCCGCGTCTTCTGGGTCGGCGGCTGCGATCCGGGCGTGACGACGCTCAACGCCGAACGGATGCGGGACGCGCTCGAAGAGCGTGGAGCGATCGTCAAGAAGGCCCTCGACCGCGTGCACTCCGGAAAGACCGAAGACCGCGTAACCGCGATCGCCGACGCGCTCGATGACGGCGGCCTCTTCATCATCGCGCAAGATCTGTATCTCACCAAGACGGCTGAGCGGGCGCACGTCGTCTTTCCGGCAGCCGCGTGGGGCGAGTCCCCAATCACATCGATCAACGGCGAGCGCCGGCTGCGACTCTACGAGCAATTCCAAGATCCGCCCGGTGAAGGCAGGCCGGATTGGGCGATCATGGGTGCCGTCGCGCAGCGCCTCCATCAACTCTATGCGGCCGAGGGCAACAGTGCGATGGCAGCGCGGTTCGACGGCTTCGGTTGGAAGAGCGCCGAAGAAGTATTTCTTGAAGGTGGGCGTTCGTTTCCGCCGGTCAAGGGTGATCCGGACTACAAGAAGCCGGGGCCGATCGAGAGCTACAGCGGCGTCACATACGGAATGTTGCGCGAGCTGGGGCACGACGGCGTTCAAACGCCCGTGCAGCACGTCGGAGGCAAGGTCGTCGGAACCGTTCGCCTCTTCACGAACGGCGACCCTTTCCGCACCGAATCCGGCAAGGCCACGTTCAAGGGATTCAAGTGGCCCGGCTATCCTGCTGAAGTGAAGGCACAGCTCGACAAGTATCCGTTCTTCTTCACGAACGGCCGTCTCAACGTCGCTTGGCAGACGATGTATAACGACGAGCGCATGCCCTTTCAGAACGAGCGCGTCCCGATGGCGTGGCTCGAAATCAATCCGGAAGACGCGCGCAATCTCACGATCGAGAGCGGCGACCTCGTAGAGGTTTACAACGATTACGGGACCGCCAACGCCGCGGCGTTCGTCACGCCGTCCGTCAAGGCGGGAGTCATCTTCATGCAGTTCGCCCATCCGCGGGGCACGGCGAATTCCCTGACGACGCCCTACGTCGACCCCGCGACGACGATCCCGTACTACAAAGGATCGGCTGCCGGCATCCGCAAGATCGGGACGCTACCGTCGCTCAAAGGGCACATGACGTGGATCCCGGTGATCGAGACAGCCTAGCAGGCCCAACTACGAGCAGTCGCTCGCGCGCTTGCGGTCTCGAGAGCGCGCGAGCGCGCGCGTAAACGACGCGAGCTCCTCGAACGCGGTCCGGGTCAAGCGGTAGTACGACCATTTCCCCGATTTGCGGTCCGAGACGAAGCCCTGCTCGCGCAAGACGCGGAGGTGGTGCGAAAGCAGCGGTTGCGAGATGCCAAGCGCGTCGACGAGTTCGCAAACGCAGCATTCTCCTTCTGAGAGCATGATCAAAACGTGTAGGCGTGTCGGGTCGCCGAGCACTCGAAGCGCCGCTGCAAGCGCCTCTCGACGCTGAGCGGCCGTCGCCCGATTCTCTACCGCTGCATGCGTCACCATAGCTCTCGCTTCGCCTAAGGCAGGAAGCCGCCATCCCTCCATAGGTCGAGAGGGGACACCTCTGGGGGTGATCGTCGCCGGAGAGGTTCAAGTAACGTCGGAAAGGCGACGCTCACCGCCTCGCGTTCTAGATTCTGGGAGACGGCCGAAGCTGCCCGACCATCGGAGTTGGGCGGGCGGCGGGCGGAAGGCTGAATGCGTCGCTGCGTCGTCGAAGCGACCTCCCCCCACGACTGTGACCCGTTCCGAGGGCGCCCGATAACGGCGACCCCCTCCTCACGCCTGCCCATGACGGAGGATCCAGCATGTTCTATCCCGGCCTTGCGTGGCGAATGTGGAGCGCTTGGGCGGACGCCCTTCGGCCTGGCCCTGCGGCCGGGAGCTCCGCCGGTCGAAACAACGGCGCGGCGCCGAAGGTCGCGCCGCCGCCCTCGGCCGGCTTGGCCGCCGAAGCCTGGGAATACTGGTACGATCGCGTGCAACGGTCGTGGCTGTTGTTGGACGTGCTGCGCGAACGCGGGAACGCGAAGCTCGAGCATGAGCAACAGGGCAAGCCTGCGCTCCTGACGTTCGAATACGAGACGGTGTTGGACGGAAGAACGCTCGACCGCCCGGCCAACTATGCGTTGCTGCGGATCGCGCCGCGCCCCGGGGTGCAGACCGATGCGAAGAAGCGGCCGTACGTGATCGTCGATCCGCGCGCGGGACACGGCCCCGGCGTCGGCGGTTTCAAAGAGGATAGCCAGATCGGGATGGCGCTGCGCGCCGGCCATCCCTGCTATTTTCTGACGTTCTATCCCGATCCGGTCCCGGGGCAGACGATCGCCGACGTGCATCACGTCGAGACGATCTTCATGCGCACCGTGCGCGACCTCCATCCCGATGCAAACAAACCAGTCGTGATCGGCAACTGCCAAGCGGGCTGGGCCGTCGCGATCCTGTGCGCGGGTGCGCCCGACGTCTTCGGGCCGATCATCTTGGCCGGTGCACCGCTCTCCTATTGGGCCGGGGCGGACGGCGACGGTCCGCTCCGCTTCGCGGGCGGCCTGACGGGCGGGACGTGGCTGACGTCGCTCGCAGGCGATCTCGGAAACGGACGCTTCGACGGCGCGAATCTCGTTGCGAACTTCGAGAACCTCAACCCGGCAAACACGTTGTGGAGCAAGACGTACAACTTGTTTCGCAAGATCGATACGGAGGCCGAGCGCTATCTGCAGTTCGAGCGCTGGTGGGGCGGCTTCTTCTTCGTCAACACCGAGGAGATGCGTTTCATCGCGAACGAGTTGTTCGTCAGCAACAAGCTCGCGCAAGGGCGGCTCACGCAGGAGCCGGGCCAAGATCCCGTCGACCTGCGGAACATCCGCTCGCCGATCGTCGTATTCTGCTCGTGGGGCGACAACATCACGCCGCCCTATCAAGCGCTGCACTGGATCCTCGACGTCTATCCGACCGACGAAGATCTGCTCGCGAACGAACAGACGATCATCTACATGCTGCACGATACGATCGGGCATCTCGGCATTTTCGTCTCGGGTGAGGTCGCGCGCAAGGAGCACGCGGAGGTGATCCGCACGCTCGAGATGGTCGAGATGCTCCCGGCGGGCCTCTACGAGATGACGATCCGCGATAAGGAGCCGGGGCATCCCGCCGACGAGCTGATCGCGGGACGCTATCGCGTAAAGTTCGAGGAGCGCAAGCTCGACGACATCCGCAAGATGGGCGGCGTGCTGCAGAACGAAAAGCTCTTCGAGACCGCGGCGCGCGTTTCGCAGTTCAACGAAGCGCTCTATCGGAACTACGTCTCGCCCTGGGTGCGTATGTGGACGAACGAAGCGACTGCGGAGTTCGTGCGCGCCATGCATCCCGGACGAGTCCGCCAATACATCTTCTCCGACCGTCTCAACCCCGCGATGGCCCCCGTCGAATCCATCGCCGAGTCGATTCGCAAGAATCGCCGGCCCGCCGCCGCCGACAACGTGTTCGTCGCACTCGAGCAGACGTTCTCCGACGGGATCGTCGCCTGGCTCAACCTCTACCGCGACCTGCGCGACCAGACGCAAGAGCAAATGTTCAAAGCCTTCTACGGCCAGCCGCTTCTGCAGAAGGCCTTCGGAGTCGACGCCGAACCGGCGGGCCACAGCGAAGAAGCGGAACGGAGGGAAGAGGCCGAACGGCGCGCGCGCATGGCCGAGCGGATCGAGGCGCTCAAGGCGCGCGATCTCGAAGGCGGAACGCTCGAAGCGTTCGTGCGGATCTGCGCGTACGTACACAAAGGGCAACCGGCCGCCGAAGAGCGCGGTTTCCGCGCGCTGGCACAAATCTATGCGGAGCTGCACGAGGACACGCGCAAGACGCTCGTCGAGTTCAAGGACGCGGTACGCGAGCAGACGTTCCTCGTGCGCCTCGACGAAGAGCGGGCGCTGGAGACGCTCCCGTTCCTCCTCCGCGACGACGAACACCGGCTTGCGACGATGCACGCCGTTCGGCGCATGGAGAACGCGATGGGTCCCGTCGACGCGGAGCACGAGGCCCGCATCCGCCGCGTCGAGGAAGTCCTCGCCGTACCGTTGACTGCCGCTGACGCCACACTCGAAGGCGATCCCTAAGGGGTTCCGCGGCTTCGATATGCCAGAGGAAGAACAACCGGCGGCCTTCTCGGCCCTGGACGATCCGATTTGGAATGCGCTCACCTCCGCACATCGATCGATGGCACGGGCGAAAGGCCGCGCGCTCCGATACGCGCCGGACGTATCGCCGTTGGCTGCGCTACGCGACCTTTCCGAGGACGCGTTCGACGACTTGCGCGCCCTGGCCCAAGCCGGCGAGGAACTCGCGCTCTTCACGATCGAGCCGGTGAACGTGCCGCCCGGCTGGCAGATCGTGCGGGAGCGCTTCATCGACCAGATGGTCTGCACCGAACTCGCGCCGTTCGATTCACCGCCGCTCCTCGCGTTACGGGACGACGACGTGCCCGAGATGCTGGCCCTCGCCGCCGCCACCCAGCCCGGGCCGTTCCTCTCCGGAACCATTCGGATGGGGCAGTACTTCGGCATCCGTTCCGCCGACGGGCGGTTGGTGGCGATGACGGGGCAACGGCTTGCCCTCAGCGGCTTCACCGAGATCAGCGCGGTCTGCACGGACCCCGATTTCCGCGGCCGCGGCTTCGCGCGATCGCTGATCTCCAGGCTCGCCGCCCGCGTGCTCGGCGAAGGCAAGATCCCGTTTCTCCACGTGAAGACCGAAAACGCCGCCAAGATCGTCTACGAAAAGCTCGGCTTTCGCGTCCGCCGCCCGATCCGCTTCACGCTGATCGCGCCGCGTAACGGCACGCCGCCCCCGTAACCTCACGCCTCACGGCTCGTCTTCCGGACGAAGCTCAGAACGAGCTTGGGGCAGAGGCTGCGCGCGGCGGCGAGGCCGGAGAGCGTCGCTCCGACGGTGCTTTGCCCCGGGAAGGCGGTATCGCCGCAGAGCAGCAAACCGGCGACCGGCGTGCGCTGCGTGAGCGCGCCGAAGTTCGCTGCCGCCGGCGTTTGCGGCACGCCGCCGACGCATCCGCGCAGGCGGCCCGTATAATGCGCGAACGTGAGCGGCGTTGCGGGCTCGATGAGTTCCGCGCGGCGGCTCGCACCGGGGACGACCGCGTCGAGCGCTTCCAACAGCCGCTCCGCATATTCGCTTCGAAGCGCGGCGAGCTCGCCGGTCTGCGCGGCGCGCTCCCAGCGCGCCGCATCCGTGTGGGTCGAGATCGTCACGGCGCGCCCGCCGCCGCGTGCGCGGCGCAACTCGCCGGGGGCCGAAAATGAGAGGAACGCCGTGTTCCCTTCGCCGAGCGGCGCGTCGTAACGGCCCATGCGCTGATGGTGAAACGGCAAGTCGTCCGGAACGACGCCGGGGGGAAGGCCCACGTACAGCATGAACGCGCCCCAGCGTTGCGAGAGCGCGGCCACCCGGCCACGATACCGGTTCGAAGCGCCGCCGCCTTCGCGCAACGCGGGGGTCAGCGCGACGAGATTCTGCACGGGAAGCGCGCCGATGACCGAGGCGCAGCGGATGCGCCGGCCTTCCGCCGTTACGACACCGGTGACGCGCCCGCGCTCGCTCTCGATCGCGCTGCATTCGACGCCGTACCGGATCGCGCAACCGCTCTTGCGGACCGAACGGGCAAGCGCGATCGCGATCGACGCGATCCCGTCTTCGAGGTGGAACGTGCCTTCGCGTGCGAGATCGAGCGCCGTCGCACCGTACGCGAGATCGGCGCGCGTTGCGTCGACCTGCGCCGTGATCAGAAGGTGCGCATCGACGAACGCGCGCAGTCGCGGGGAAGCCTCCGGCGGGAGCAGGGAGCCGAGCGTGCGGCCCAACGTGCGCACGAGCGGAACGTGCCGCAACCGAAACGCTCGCGCGAGCGCGGCCAGGCTCGGCGCGTCGGCCGGCAAGCCGGGAAACCCAGCCGAGAAATCCCACGCGAGGTTCGCGATGCGTTCCTGAGCGGCCCAGAAAGGCTCCGCACCCGGTCCGAACGCACGAACGCGCTCCGCGTGCCAGCGCGCATCGCCGTAGCGCACGATCGTTGCGTCCGGGAGGTGGACCACCATCGCCGGTTCGACCGGCTCCGCCGGAACGTCGAGGCCGAGGTGTTCGAAAACCCGCCGGTGCGCCCCGCGCGCTCCGAAGCCCCCGACGAGCGTCGCGCCGACGTCGAAGCGAAATCCTCCGCGCTGATAGAACGACGCGCAGCCGCCGGCCAGCGTATGCCGCTCGAGTACGAGCACCTTCGCACCCTCGTGCGCAAGCAATGCCGCAGCGGTCAGGCCCGAAACGCCGGCCCCGATGACGACGCAATCGTAGTTTCCGTTCGCGCGATCCACTCCAAACGTCAGACGTCGCTGCCCTCCCTTTCGAGCCCATTGCTCCTCCGGCGCGCCGAATTCGTTGCTGGTGTTTCGCGCGGTCCGTGCCGATACCGTAGGTATCCCGGCTCTTGCTTCAACGTGGTCGCCGGGCCCGGTCAGATTCCGAACCGTGTCCGGCGAGTCTCCAGCGAGGATCCGGCGAATTTCGAACGGGGAAATACGCACTAGCCCCTCCGGTTCAAGGCACTTGAAAGCCCCCGCGCTCAAAGGAGCGATCATCATGAATAAGTTCGCGCCCGCGTTGATCGCGGTCGCCCTCGCCGTAGCCCCGCTCGCCGCCCTCGCCGATTCGGACATGGTTTCGAACGTCTGTAAGGGCGACTCGACGGGAACCTGCCATTACAGCTACATCCCCGGTGAAAACAGCACCGACGTCACGGACCACACGTTCACGATCCACGTCAAGGGGCCGAGCCCCGTCACCTCGATTCGCGTCGATCGTAAGACATCGGACGATAGCTACAACTGGGGCGGAAACTTCCTCGAGCCGCCGTGCGGCAACCAAGCGTGCAACAGCGTCCCCGTCGGCGAAGACTTCAAGATCTACTTCGGCTACGAAGATCAGCCGGGCGTCCGTCACTTCGGGGACTGCATGCAATACATCCAAGTGAAATTCGGCAACGGGCAGTCCCATTACGACATCATCTACATGGACACGTGCAAACACAGCGGCGTGGACGTCGCACGCTGACGTCCTCAACGCCTCGCCTCTTCGTCACGTCGGCGCCGGCGTCGCGACGTCTCTCGCGGCGGCGCCTATCGCGCGCGCCGGGGATCCCTCGCGACGTCGTGGTTATAGGTCCCGCCGTGGGCCGCCGTCATAGCGTGAGCGACCGGGTGCGTCTCGAAATACTCGAGACAGCGACGAAGATCCGCGACTAGGAGATCCGCCATGTCCCGGCTGAGGCCGTGGCGCACGAGGATGCGCATGACGACGACGTCTTCGATGTCGGGGACCATCGTGTACGCGGCGACCTGCCAGCCGCGGGCGCGCAGCCGGTCGGAGAGATCGAAGAGCGAGTAGCCGGCCTGGGCGCCCCGGCGCAACGTCCACGAAACGGCGGGTATGCCGTGCAGGCTGTCGCCGTTGAAAATGAGCTCGAACGGCCCGAGCGCCGCGATCTCGCGCGCGAGATACCGCGCCGTATCGTAGCACGCTTGGTGGATGAGCCGGTATCCTTCCTTTCCCAAGCGCAACATCAGATAATACTGGCAAACGATCTGGCCGCCGGGGCGCGAGAAGTTGAGTGCGAAGGTCGGCATGTCGCCGCCCAGGTAGTTGACGCGAAACACGAGATCGTCCGGCAAATCGTGCGCTTCGCGCCACAGGATCCAACCGACGCCCAGCGGCGCCAGCCCGTACTTATGCCCGGACGTGTTGATCGATTTGACGCGCGGAATGCGGAAGTCCCATTCCAACTCCGGATGGACGAACGGCGCGATGAACCCGCCCGAGGCCGCATCGACGTGAATCGGCACGTCGAGGCCGGTCTCGCGCTCGAGCTTGTCGAGCGCCGCCGCGATCTCGGCGACGGGCTCGTACCGGCAGGTGAACGTCACGCCGAGCGTTGGGACGACGCCGATCGTATTCTCGTCGACGCGCGAGAGCGCTTCCGCGGGCGTCAATCCCAAGCGGTCGTGCGCGAGCGGCACTTCGCGCAATTCAACGTCGAAATAGCGCGCGAACTTGTGCCAGCACACTTGAACGGGCCCGGTGACGAGGTTCGGCCGATCCGCCGGCCTGCCGGCCTTCGCCTGCCGCGCCCGCCAGCGCCACTTCATCGCCAGGCCGCCCAGCATCGCGGCTTCGCTCGAGCCCGTCGTCGAACAGCCGATCGTCGTCGCGGCCGCGGGTGACTGCCAGAGATCGGCCAGCATGCGAACGCACTTGTTCTCGAGTTCCGCGGTCGCGGGATACTCGTCTTTGTCGATCATGTTCTTGTCGATGCTTTGATCCATCAGCTTGTGGATCTCGTCGTCGAACCACGTCTGGCAGAACGTCGCGAGATTCTGCCGCGCGTTCCCGTCGAGCATCAATTCGTCGTAGACGATGTGGTACGCAACGTCGGGGCGCAGGCCCTCGGCCGGCATCCGGCCCTTCGGCAAGGAGACGTGCATCGCACGCGTCGCGTAGACGTCGGTGTCCGATCCGTCCGGATGTGGCAGTCTCTTCCGATGAAGTGGCATCCTCCAACCTCCACGCTGCGCCCTTCGCCAAGCGCGTCACGATACCGCCGGCGTCAAGCCGGAGCCGGCTCGCGGCGGGCTCGGCCCTCGGCGCTCAGCCGGGGCTCAACGGCGCCTCGAGCGGGCGCGAGCGGTGCATCAGCAGCCAATCGGCGTTTTCGTACACTGCCTCTTTCCCCAGTTCGCGCATGAGCGCCGTGCGGAGGGTGGGATGCTCGTCCCAATCCCTCCGCGCGGTTTCGAACAAACGCGCCATCCGCGTCGTCTGCCGTGCCTCGTCTTGTATGCCCGTTTGGTCGATCCAGGAAAGAATGATGCCGGCAAACGCCGGCGCCACGGCCATCGCAAACACCAGCGCGTGCTCGAAGCCCGGCGGCGCTTCGAAGTATACGGCGAAGGCCGTCCCCGCCGCCGTCACGAGGCCGATGCTGTAGAGGAGGCGCGCGAGCGCTCGCAGACGCTTGACGACGAGCGTCCGGCGCACGGCTGCGGCTTGGAAATAGGCGGATTGCTCGGCGATCCACCTGCGCGCCGCAGGATACTCTTCGGGGCGGCCCGGCGCGGTGCGCGCCGCGCGGCGCGCGGCGAGCGTCGCCGCGACGTCGGCATCCGTCGCATAACCTCGCAACACGAGACGGATCCAATGCAGTTCGCCCGCGTGTTTGCGCAGATACGAATCTTCGACGGAATGCGACAGGCCGCTCGAGAGCCAAACGTGCTGGATGCGAAGCGCCTCCGCCAACGCGCGATATTCGAAGAAGCGCTTCTCGACGTGCGCCTTGCGCTGCCACGTCCAGACGGCGGCGCCGACGACCAGCGCCGCGAAATAGATCATCAGGACGACGGGCGTTCGCGCCAATTCGGCGTAGATGCCGAACGAGAGTACGAGCACCGAGACCAAACACGCGAGGACGTTCCGTGTGCGCGCCAGCAAGCGATGATAGTGGATCGCGAGCGCGTCCGCCCGGTCTCGCGCGTCGGCCAACGGGTCTTGCCGGCTGGGTGAAACGTCCGGATGCGCGTTGTACACGTCGATGTCCCGCAGCGCGTCGGAGTACGGCTCGACGCTCTCCGCGGCGATGAAGCCCTCGACGGGCAGCGGGGTCGCGGGATCCGTCTCGCTCGCGGCGGGGATCACGTAGATCAGGCCGAGTTCGATCGGATCCAGCCGCTCGGCGTCGGCGCGCAACTTTCCGGTGAGCTTCGCCCGGATCGTCCACGCCGTGCCGCCGAGCGCCGGACTCTCGACGCCGTTCCAGATCGCGAGCAACAGTTGCGTGCGAACCGCAAGGAAGTCGCCGAGCGCGGCGTACTGCTCTTGCGCCCGGATGCCGGTACGCTGCGGATCGGACGTGATGTGCTCGTCTTTGGTGCCGGAGAGGAGCGGGAGTTCGATGACGCGATCGGCGCGGGCGAGGATTTCGCGAAACTGCGGCAGCGCGGGGCCCGGAAACTCGGCTTCGTACAATTGAAGCGGCATCGGAAGAACCGCCACGAGCGAGATCCCGCGGGCGATCGCCGCCTCGGCCGCGAGTTGATCGGCCCCCTGTGCAAGGCCGCTGTAGAGGACCAGCGTCGTGTTGGGGTAGCGCTCCCGCAAGCGCTCGAAGAACCGCTCGACGCGCGAACGAACGTCCGCGACGTTCTCGGCGGCTCCCAGATCGCGATGGCCGCTGACCCCGATGAGCAGTGGTATTCCGGACGCCGACTTCACCTATCACATCCTCCGAGATTCCCGTCGGCCGAAGACGGTCTGCGAGTTCCGAGACAACTCGCAGCCCGCGCCGGTTTCCGAAGCGCGCGACGCGGCTCTCTGCGGGCGCCGGGCAACCCGGATGCCGGGACCATTGCTAGGCGGGCCAAAAGACCTATCCGATTCGCGAAGGCCATTAAGGCGTGACTAACAAATCCGTCGCGTTAACCTAACGGCTGGAGGAACTCCATGTCCGCATTTCGTCTGCTTGCGCAGATCGCGCCGGCCATTTTTGTCGTCGGACTCGCCGCTTGCAGCGGACAGGGCGGCATGCAGCAGTCCTCGAGCGTCCTCCCCGCGCAGCCGCCTGCGGCGGGCTCTCCGGCGCAGCAGCCGCTAGGCGTGGGGGCGGGTTCGCCGGCGACCGGGGAGGCTACGGTAAGCGCTCCGCTCTCCTCGACGCCCACGTCGTTCGCGATCCCGCTCTCGGGCGGCTACAGCGCGACGTTGAGCTTGCACGCGACGAGCGTTCCGCCCGGCACGAAGCTGCTGCTTGGCGTCCGCCAGCCGCCTGCCTTTGACGCGGCCGCGAGCGGCTCGCGGAGCGCCGCTTCGCTAACGGCGAAGACGTGCCCGGCAACGTTCACGATCCCGCTGTACAACCCGTTCCCGTTTGCGATCACGCTGCGCGTCGACGGTTTCACGCTGCATCTTCCCTGCACCGTGGGCGGGACGCTTTTCGGAGTGAGCTTCTATCAAGTGAAGCCCGCGCCCACGACCGTTTCGGCGCTGAAGGTCGGCGACGTCACGGCAAGCGGGAAATCGATCGTCTTCACGTCCGACGTCGCGAGCGTCACGCTGCCGCCCCACACGCAGACGGCGCTCAGCATCGTCCCCGAAAGCTCGACGAGCGAAGTCGCCGTTCCGATCGTTCCCGGCGCGAACACCGTGCTGACATCGAACGCGCCGTCGCTTCCGTCCACTCTGGCCTTGACCTATGGGAGCAGCGGCGGCGGCGGATCGCTGTTCTCCTCCGCCTGTTTCCCGGCGTACGTCGCCGGAGTGCTCGCTCCGGCGTTGGCGGGCGTCCCGATCCTCGGAATACCGTCGTTCTACTGCCAACTCGGAACCGTCGATTCGCCGACGGTGCTGTTCGGAGCGCCGACGGTGACGTTCACGGTCGGTGCGCCGGCGCCGGACCGCGTCTTCGTGGGGCTCGACGGACCGACTTCGGAAAATCTCTGCACGGAGAGCGGCACGACGACGTGCGTCACGCCGGCGTTCACCGTTCCGACGATCCAAAACGTGATCGTCGGAAACGTCGCCGATTTGCAAGTCTGCGTCCCCGCGACCGAGGGCACGAATTGCAACAGCAACGCCAACCCCGCGGCTTCACCCGCCCCTACCGCGACCTCCGTGCCGCACAATCACGAAGTGCAACTGCTGGTCGCGGACGACTCCACGTACACGGCCGTCCCCGGGACGTGCACGGCTCCGGCGATCTGCGGCGGCTACTCGGTCGATACGTCGGCCGGTTCGTGCGCGATCAACAACGGCCCGGACGAGAACAGCGACGTGCCGCCGCCGCCGCCGGCATACAAGGATCCGGGCGGCCCGCAAGAGACCCCGCCCGTATCTTCGGGAACGTCCACCCACGCGATCTTCCACGCCGTGGGCCCGTATGCGGAGTTCGACCTGATCGCCGGCAGCGCCGGGACGACCTGCAGCGTCACCGTGACCGAAACCGACGGCCCGCTCCTCCGCTCGGCGACCTACACGGTGAAGGTAAACTAGCCCGCAGGCCTTCCTTAGATCTTCAGCGCGAGTCCGATTGCGGCTTCTTGCTCGAGCACGCTACCCGCCCGCGCCGCTTCCTCGAGCGCAGCGCTCTCGTGAGCCCCGCGCAGAGCGGCTTGCACCTTGTCGTAGAGCGATTGCTCCGTGTACTCGCGGTCGATGCCGAGTGCCGTCAGCCGCGCATCGACGAACCCGAGCAGCGTAGCGGCGATGCGCCGGCTTTCCCGCTCCGCAGGCTCGCGCAGAGCGGCGACGCCGGCGAGGTGCTGCAGCGCGAAGACGACGTCGATATCGCTCGGCGCATCGTGCCGCTGCCGAATCAGCTCGCGTGCGTATGCGCGCACGTCGGCGAAATTCCCCACTTCCAGGCTGAAGGCGGCAAGATTGCACAGCAGCCACATGAGGACGTTCGTCTCGAGTCGCCGCGTGCGCGCGGCCTCCAGCCCTTCCATTCCGGCGGCGAGCGCGGCTCGAGCATCCCCGCACCGAAATTCCGCGTCGGCCAGGTTTCCGGCCGTCACCGCGACGTTGTAGTCGTCGCGGCTTTCCCGAAAGCTCGCCAGCGCCTGGGCAAAGAACTCGCGAGCCCCGGTGACGTCGTCCTTCAGCGCGCGCGCCGTCCCGAGATCGCGCAAGATGCCGCCGACGCGGCGAAACCCGAGCGCGCGAAGGCTCGTCAGCGATTCTCGCAGCAACTCCTCGCCTTCATCAGCCTCTCCGAGCAGCACCAGCGAACGCCCGGCCCAGCGGCGGGCGTTCGCCACCCCGCGCTCGTCGCCGAGCTGCTCGAAGATCGCGAGCGCGTGCCGTGCGGCGGCGAGCGCGGGGCGAATCTGACTCATCGTAGAGGCGAGCGTCGCCGCGGAGATCTCGAGGCGCGCGACGACCTTCGGCGGCGTTGACGGCGAGACCGCGGCGAGCGCGCTCTCGACCCAGCGGCGCGCTTCCGCGGCCCTGAACGCGACGAGAACGCGCCGCAGCGTGGCGGCGAGCCGCTGCCCGACCAGCACATCGCCGTGCTCGCCGAACGACCATGCGAGCGCGGCCAGGACGTTCTCGACTTCGCTCGCCGTTTGCTCGAGCCACGGCGCGTAATCGACTTCTTCGTAATCGCGTTCGAGTTGCTCGGCGAGTTCCGCGAAGGCTGCCGCGTGGCGGCCGGCGACTTCGGCGGCCTCGCCGCTTTGGATAGATTTCTCGCGGCCGTATTCGCGGATCGATTCGAGCACGCGGCAGCGCGCCTCCGCTTCCGAAGGCTCGGCCACCACCAGCGACTTGTCGACGAGCGACGCGAGCAGATCGAGAACGTCGAAATCGCTCGTCTCGGCGTTGGCGCAGACCACGCTCGCCGTCTGCATGGAGAAGCTCCCGGCGAAGACCGAGACGTCGCGGACGAGGCGCTGCTCCTGCGCGGAGAGCAGATCGTAGCTCCAATCGATGAGCGCGCGCATCGTCTGTTGGCGCGGCAGGGCCGTACGATCGCCCCCGGTGAGGACGCGAAAGCGCTCGTCGAGCTGCTTTGCGAGTTGGCTCGGCGAGAGCATGCGCATCCGCGCGGCCGCAAGCTCGATCGCGAGCGGAATGCCGTCCAACCGGCTGCAGATTTCTACGACGACCGGCGCGTTTTCGTCGGTCAGCCGAAACGCGCGGTTCGAGGCGCGCGCGCGATCCCCGAACAATTCGATCGCGCCGTAGGCCAGCGCGGCTTCCGCGGCGATGGGCTTGCCGCGTTCCGGGACGGCGAGCGTCGGCATCTGGTAAACAGCCTCGCCCGCGACCTTCAAGAGCTCGCGGCTCGTCGCGACGATCTTGACGTCCGGACAACCGGCAAGAATGGCGGCCGCCGCTCTCGCCGCCTCGCCGATGACGTGCTCGCAGTTATCCAGCAAGAGCAGCGCGCGCTTGCGCTCCAACTGTGCGGTCAGCGTCTCGAGCACCGGCTTCCCCGGCAGCTCGCGCACGCCCACGGCGGTGGCGATTTCACCCGCAACGAGTGCGGGATCGCGCAAGGGCGCCAAGTCGACGCACCAGACGCCGTCGTCGAAACGGTCGAGGAGGCGCGCGCCGATTTCCTGCGAGCAGCGAGTCTTGCCGAGGCCGCCCGCGCCGAACAGCGTGACGAGGCGCTCGCCCTCCAACAATCGCTCGATCTCCGCCACGACGTTCTCGCGTCCGACGAAGCTGGAGCGCTGCTGCGGCAAGTTCGTCGCATGCGTGCCGAGGGAGCGCAGCTTCGGGAATTCGGCCCGAAGCCCGGGAGCCGTAAGCTGGAACACTCGCTCCGGCGTCGACTGATCTTTGAGCCGGTGCTCGCCGAGATCCCGAAGTTCGGCACCCGCGGGAAGGCCGGAGGCCGCAATGGCGGCGGCGGTTCCGGAGACGAGCATCTGCCCGCCGTGGCCGATTGCAAGCAGCGCAGCGACGCGGTTCGGCGCCGGCCCGAAGTAGTCGCCGTCGCGTTCGTCGGACATTCCGACGTGCAACGCCATGCGCACGGGCAAGCCGCCGACGGCGGAAAAATCGGCTTCGGCCAAGGCGCGCTGCGCCGCAAGCGACGCGCCGACCGCTTCGTCGGCGCGCTGAAATACCGCGCAGAAACCGTCGCCGATCGTCTTGAAGACGTGCCCCCCGAATTCGGCGACAGCGGCGCGCAGCAAGGCATCGTGCGCCAGCACCGCAGCCTGCATCTCCGCCGGGCTCCGTTCCCAACGCGCGGCGGAACCTTCGATGTTGGTGAACAGGAAGGCAACGATCCCCGTAGGGAAGCGCGGCCTTTCAGCCGTCGCTTGCGACGACTTGCCGTTGGAAGGCGCGCCGGCCACATCCCCGGGGCCCACGCGCGCCGCGAGCAGCCCGCGACGAAGCCGGTCGAACCCTTCGGCCTGCGACGCCGGATCGGTGATATCGGCGAATTGCAGGTCCGTGATGAAGCTCGGGATGCGTTCGGTGATCGGCTCGACGACGACGGGGAAGATCGGTTTCCCGCCCAACTCCGCTTGATTGAACTCGCGCAAACATTCGGGCGAACGCAGCCAATCGTCCGAGAGGCACGCGATGACGGCCTCGCAATTCGAGCCGATGTCGTTGAGAGCTTGCCGCCACCGTTCGCCCGCATGGATGCTGTGCAGATCGAGGTAGATCTGCTCTAACTCCCAGCCTTGCTCGACGAGCCAATCGCGCACCGCGATCGCCTTCTCGTTATTCCGGCTGGAATGGCTAATGAAGATCACGGGCGGCTCCGCCGGCCGCAGCGCATCGGCACGCCGATCCGCAGGTCGCGTTCATCATCCGTCTTCACCGCGCTAGCCTTCGACGGACTCCGCCGTTCACCGCCGGACGGCGCTCCAGCCGGGTGTTAGTGCCCGGGGACGAGCAAGTCGACGAAGCGCAGACCGAAGGCAAAGAGTGCCGAGCCGAGCAGCACGCAGACCGGAAGCGTCAGCACCCACGCGAGCAGGATGTTGCGTAGCGTCTCTCGTTGCAAGCCGGAGCCGTTCGCGGCCATCGTGCCCGCGACGCCGGAGGAGAGGATGTGCGTGGTGCTGACCGGCAGCCCGTAGCGGTCGGCCGCGAAGATCGTGAACATCGCGATCAGCTCTGCACAAGCGCCTTGGCCGTACGTCAGGTGCGACTTGCCGATTTTCTCGCCGACCGTCACGACGATGCGCTTCCAGCCGATCATCGTACCGAAACCGAGCGCGAGAGCGACGGCGAACTTCACCCACACGGGGATGAACTTCGTGATCGATTCCAGCGAGGACTTGTACGCCTTCAGCTTGTCGGCCGAATCGGCGGGCAATAGCTTCTTCTTATCGAGCTTGCCGAGCGTCTCGCCGACGAGATAGAGATTCGAACGGAACGCGGCGCGCTCTTCGCTCGGGACGTCCTTGAGCGTTGTCTTCGAACCGAGCTCTTTCGTGATCTCCGCGTTGACGGCGGCGAGGGCCGGCAGGGTCTGCGGCGTTTGCTTGCCGTTCGCCTTGATGAACGCCGAAAGTTCCTTCGACGCGTCCTGCACGGAGAGTGCCGCGGGACCGCCGGCCATTCCGTCAAGCGATTGTTGCACCGAGACGCTCGCGGCCTGGATCTTGGCGATCGTGGCCGCCGGCAAATCCAAGTTGAGCGCGTAAACGGTCGGTACGATGCCGATCAGGATGAGCATGATCAGGCCCATCCCCTTCTGCCCGTCGTTCGAGCCATGCGCGAAGCTCACGCCGGTGCACGTGAGGACGAGCAACGCGCGAATCCACGGCGGGGGAGGCTTCGGGCCTTCGGGCGCGGTGTAGAGCTCAGGGCTCTTGACCAGAAGCTTCAGCAGCAGCAGCAGAGCGCCGGCGCACACGAAGCCGATGACCGGCGAGATGAGCAACGCGGCAAACGTATCCTGAACTTTGCCCCAGTTGACGCCGTCGCCGAACGACTGGCCCTTCGTCAGCAGCGAGTTCGCCAGGCCGACGCCGACGATCGAACCGATCAGCGTGTGCGAACTCGAGGCGGGCAGCCCGAGATACCAGGTCCCCAAGTTCCATAAGATGGCGGAGACGAGCAGCGCGAACACCATCGCGAAGCCTGCATGCGAACCGACGTTCAACACGAGTTCGACCGGGAGCAGCGCGATGATCCCGAACGCGACGAGCCCCGTCGAGAGCAGAACGCCGGTCAGATTCCAAAGGCCCGACCAGACCACCGCAACCCACGGCGGCAAGGTGTGCGTGTAAATGACGGTCGCGACCGCGTTCGCCGTGTCGTGAAACCCGTTCACGAACTCGAAGCTGAACGCCAGCAGCAGCGCGAGGACCAACAGAACGAGCGTCCACCCGGTTAGGGAACCAAAGATATCTCCCACGCGCCGGATTATACGGGCTGGAAGATTAAGGCGCACTTAAGGTGAGCCTAAAGTCTCGACTAGCCGAGCTTAATAAGACGAGGGCGCAAAGATTTGGGAGAACTTGGTGGAGCTGTCGGGGAACTGCCCCCCGAGTCCGAAAGGCCGGACTAACGCTTTCTCCAGGCTCAGTCTCGATTTTGTCTTAGGCCGGCGGTCTTCTTGAGACCGGAATTCCGTCGGCAGCAGTCCCTAAGTTTCGGATGACTGGCGGAACGGGGTCCTCATCCTAGCCGAACTTGATGACGGATGGCGGGATGGTTCCGGCGACCTCCCGCATACCGTGGCTAACCTAGATTAGGCAGCCAGTGCGTATTCGTTGTTCGCGTGTAAACGCGTGCGATCGTTTTTGGAGAGCTCGCAACTCCGCCTGCTTACGTTACTCGCGGATCGATTCGTCGAACCTGTTCAGCCCCATGTGGCGCCCGGACGCACCGTCCGGCGCTCCATCATACCATGCCCCGACCTCACCCGGAAGGCCGCAGGCGCCTCCTCACCCGACCGGCGCCTGCGAAGCCGCGTCCAGCGCCGCCACGTCCGTCCGGTCGACCACCATCGGCGTCACGCTGACGTAGCAGTCGCGAACCGCCGCCAGATCCGTCCCGTCCTCGATCTGCGACGGGTCGAACGAACCCCAGATCCAGTAGTACGATCCCCCGCGCGGATCGCGGCGCGGGTCGAGCCGGTCCCCGTACTTCTTGCGCCCCTGGCGCGTCCAACGCGCGCCGTTCAACTCCTCCGGCGGATGGTTCGGCACGTTCACGTTCAGGTACGTCCGCGGCGCGAGGCCCTCGCGCAGCACGTCGGCCCCGATCCGCAGCGCCGCTTCGACCGCGCTCTGCCAATGGTGGATCCGGCTGTGCTCGGGCCACGTCGCGGCCAGCGAGACCGCCAGCGACGGCACCCCGACGAGCGCGCCTTCGATCGCCGCCGCAACCGTCCCCGAATAGTTCACGTCGTCGCCGAGGTTCGCGCCGCGGTTGATCCCGCTGACCACGAGCGACGGCAGCCCCCCGCAGAGATCGAACGCGCCGATCACGACGCAGTCCGCGGGGGTGCCGGTACAGGCGAACGTGCGCACGTCCCGGTCCTTCACTTGCTGCACGCGGACCGGGTCGTGGATCGTCAGCGCGTGCCCCACGCCGCTGCGGTCGCGATCCGGCGCGACGACGGTCACCTGCCCGAGGTCACCGAGCGCGCGCGCCAGCACGATCAGCCCTTCGCTTTGGACGCCGTCGTCGTTCGTGACGAGAATCCGATGTTCCAAGACCGCTTACGCCTCCGCCGCAGAGCGCAACCCGATCGCGCTGATCACCCACGACACGATGCCCAGCAGCACCGAACCGATGATCCCCGCCAACAACCCGTCTACGTGGAAACCCGGAACGAGTCCCCCGACGAGCCAGAACGTCAACCCGTTCACGATGAAGATGAACAGTCCCAACGTCAAGATGATGAACGGCAACGAGAACAGCACCAGGATCGGCCGCACGATCGCGTTGACGACGCCGAATACGAGCGCCGCGAGCAAGAGCGCCAGCGTCGAATCCGCGTGCACGCCGCTGTAGAGCAGCGTCACCACCCAGAGCGCGAGCGCGTTCAAGAGAAAGCTGATGAGGAATTGCACCGAGGGATCCTTCCTTCGAATGGCACCGAGCCACCCCACGCACCGCATAACCCGCGCGAGCGCCTTTTCGTCGCGCTAGGGCGCCTCGAGCGCCGTCTTCACGGCCGCCGCCAGCGCCGGCGTCATCCCCTTCACGGCCGCGATCTCGTCGACGCCGGCCCGCTTGATCGCGGCGACCGAGCCGAACGTCGCGAGCAGCCGCTTCTTGCGTGTCGGCCCCACGCCTTCGAGCGTATCGAGGGCGGAGCGCGTCATCGCCTTGCCGCGCCGCTTGCGATGGAACTCGACCGCGAAACGATGCGCTTCGTCACGAATGCGCATCACCAAATGCAGCGGCGGCGAGGCCGGCGGCAGCACGATCGGCTCCGCCTGCCCCGGCACGAATAGCCACTCGTGTTCCTTCGCCAGCCCGGCGACCGGGATGCCCCACAGATCGAGTTCTTCGAGCACCTCGACGACGGCGTTGAGCTGGCCCTTTCCGCCGTCGATCAGCAACAGATCCGGGCGCTTGTGAAAGCGCTCCTTCTTCACGAGTTGACGCGCGAGCGCGCGGTCGTCCGGCGCCATGCTCTCCGGTAACCCTTCGCCGGGCGCATTCGTATCCGGCCGCAGATAGCGCAATCGCCGCCGCAGCGTCTCCTGCATCATCGCGAAATCGTTCGCGCCGGCATCGAAGTGAATCTTGAAATGCCGGTACTCGCTCTTCTTCGCCCGCCCCCCCGCGAAGACGACCATCGAAGCCACGGGGTTCGTGCCCTGGATGTTCGAGATGTCGTAGCACTCGATCCGCTGCGGCGGCTCCGGCAGATCGAGCGCGGCGGCGAGCTCCGTCAGCGCGCGCGCGGAGGCCGTTTCCTGCGCCTCCTGATGCGCCAGGAACGCGCGCAAGTTCAGCTCCGCGTTCTGCTTGACGAGCCGCAGGTATTCGGCGCGCGCCCCGCGCTGCGGCTCGAGGATCCGCACTCGCTGCTCCTTCACGCCCGAAAGCCAGGCTTCGAGCAGCGGCAGATCGGCCGGGAGAGTCTCGACGAGGATTTCCTTCGGCAACACTGCCGACGCGACGCCGCGCCGCGCGCGGGCGCGCTCGCTCTGTGCGACCGGGACTTCGTTCGCACGCGCATCCCGCAGCGCAAGCGGCGAGAACCCGTCGCCGCGCGGTGCGATCGCCGATCGCGCCGTGTAGAACTGCTTGAAGAACTCGGCGAACAGCAACGCCGGCTCCGTATCGGCCGTCCCTTCCAGGATGAAGTGCTCCTGCCCGATCAGCTTGCCGCCGCGCACCAGGAACACTTGCATGCAGGCCTGCCCCTGCGCGAAGGCCGCCGCGATCAAGTCCATATCGATGCGCGACCGCCAGACGACCTTCTGCGCTTCCGTCACGCGCCGCACCGCGACGATGCGGTCGCGCACGCGCGCCGCCGTCTCGTAGTTCAAGTGCGCCGCGGCCTCGTCCATCTCGCGCTGCAAGCGCTCGAGTAGCGCCTCCTGGCGCCCCTCCAGAAACAGCAGCACCTCGCCGACGAGGTCGTCGTATTCGGCCTCGCTCTGATATCCCACGCACGGCGCCATGCAGCGCTTGATGTGATACTGCAGGCATGGCCGCGCGCGCTTCCCGTCGATCGGCTCGCGGCACGTCCGCAGCGGAAACACCAGCCGGATCAAATCGATCAACTCGCGCAACCCGTGCGCGTTCGTGTACGGCCCGAAATATCGGGCGCCGTCGTCGCGGACCATCCGCGTGAAGGCGACGCGCGGGTACGGCTCGTTCGTCACCTTCAGATACGGATAGCGCTTGTCGTCACGCAGGCGCACGTTGAACGGCGGCTGGTGCCGCTTGATCAAGTTCGCCTCGAGGATCAGCGCCTCGATCTCGTTATTGACGACGATCGTGCGCACGTCGTGCACGCGCTCGACCATCAGGTGCGTCCGGAGCGGGTGCGCCGCACTATCCTGGAAGTACGAGCGCACGCGATTTCGTAGCGAGACGGCCTTCCCGATGTAGAGAATCCGCTCGCCCTCGCCGAGCATCATGTAGACGCCCGGCCGATCGGGAAGCTGCGCGAGCGTGCGCTGGAGCTTTACACGGCCCGGCGTGACGCGAGCACCTTCCGTCCGACGAACACCACGACGACGACGGCGAGCGCCAAGAGGACGTAGAGCGACGAGCGATGCACGAGCGGCGCAAGCTGATCCAAGTGGTTGCCGAACTGCATGCCGACCCACAGCAGCCCGAAGCAAAAGATCGCCGAACCCGCGGCTGTGTAGGCGAGGAACCAGCGCTTGCGCATCCGCGAAACGCCGGCCGGCAAGCCGATCACGCCGCGGATCACCGGCAAGAACCGTGAGATGAAGATGATCTTCGTCCCGTAGCGCTCCGAAAATTCGTGGAACTTATCGAGCTTCTTGAGATCGAGCTTGACGAACTTCCCCCACCGCGCAACGAACGGGCGGCCGCCGTAGTAGCCCACCGTGTAGCATAAGAACCCGCCGACCACCTCGCCGAGCGTCGCGACGATCCCCGCGATCCAGTAGCTCGAAAGGTGCCCCGTCGCAACGAGCGCGCCCGCCGCCGGGACCACGAATTCCGTGCCGACGGGGACGCCGATGTTCCCCACCATCATGACGAAAAACAAGCCGGCGTATCCGGTCTTGTGGACGATGTCCAGAAAGAAGTGCGCAATCTGTTCCAGGGCGAGGGTCCGCCTTTCTCAGGTGGGCTTTACTTGCGGCGGGCTCCCGGAGTTTCGGGCCGTGGAGCGCAGGAGTTCGGCGGCGAGCCCGCCGCCCTCGGCGACGATCGCGTGGTAGAGATGCTGCGGCTCGACCGCTCCGTCCCCGGCGCTTGCCTCGGCGAGCGCGATCACGCGCCGGGCGCGGGGCGTCACGAGGATCCCCTCCCACAGCCGCTCCTCGTTCGTGTTGAGGCGATGCCGCAGGACGGCCGAAAGCTCGCCCGTCGCGATCCCGCTCGACGCCAGCGCCGCTTCGATCGCCGGATCGTGCTCGTCCAGGAGCCCCAAGAGCAGATGCTCCACGCCCACGTAGTAGTGGTTGTGGTTGCGACACTCTTGCTCGGCGGCGCGGAGCACGCGCTTCGAAGCGGAATTGAATCTCGAGAACATAGCCTGGCCCGTCGGTTGGCCCGTGACCTGCGGGCGCGGATCGCCGCTCCGAGATGCGCCGCGATGGGCTGCCGGGGAGCCTGGCGGCAAGACAATCGGGGCGGCAGGATTTGAACCTGTGACCTCTGCGTCCCGAACGCAGCGCTCTACCAAGCTGAGCTACGCCCCGTCGATCTTTGCCGTGCGACCGGGCCCCATTCGGTGCGGAAGGCCCGCACCCTTTCCCACCCGAGCCCGCCGGGAGGCGGGCGGAGCGCGCTGCCAGGGGGTGCTCCCAAACCGTCCGAAGTCTCCGGATGAGCCATGCGGTATCTCATAGTCGGTTGCGGACGCGTCGGGTCGACGCTCGCCAAGCTCCTGGTCGCCGAAGCCCACGACGTCACGGTCATCGATGAGAACCCCGCCGCATTCAAGCGGCTGGGGAGCGATTTCCCGGGACGCGTCGAGGTTGGGACCGGGATCGATTACGACGTGATCAAGCGCGCCGGCGGCGCCGAGGCCGACGGCTTCGTCGCGGTGACCGACGGCGACAACCGCAACGTGATGGCGGCCCTGATCGCTCAGCGGCTCCTCCGCATCCCGCGCATCGTAGCCCGCATCTACGATCCGCCGCGCGGCCAGCTCTACCGCGAGCTTGGGATCGAAACCGTCTGCCCGACGACGACCGGCGCGAAGATGATCCGCGACCGCCTCCTGAACATGCCGCTCGATGCCGCGCCTTCGTTCGATTTCGGGAAGCTCTCCTCGCTCGCGATCGTGCTCGGCGAAGCCCACGACGGCAAGCGCGTCGACGAACTCGAACAAGACGGCCAGATTCGGATCGCCGCGGTACGCCGGCTCGGCATGGGCGCGATCGTCCCGCGGGCGGATTTCGTCCTGCGCCGCAGCGACGAAGTGAACTTCATCGTCGGGCCGGACGTCTTCGGGGAGTTCTGCGCGCGCTTCGCGTCGGCGCAACCCGCCGGCCTGCCCTCCATCGTGCCGGCAAGGCTCTAGGAGGCCGCGTGTTCATCATCATCGTCGGCGGCGGGAAAGTCGGAACGTACCTCGCGCGCGCCTTGCTCGACAAGGACCATGAAGTCGTCGTCGTCGAGAAGCAGGCGCGCAAAGCCGAGTACATGTCGAACATCCTCGAGCAGGACGTGGCGGTCGTCGGCGACGGCTGCGACCCGATCGTGCTGGCAGCCGCCGGGATCGCGCGGGCCGATTGCGTGATCGCCGACACGGGCGACGACGAAGACAACCTCGTGGTTTGCCTGATCGCGAAGAAGGAATCGAAGGCGAGGGTAATCGCGCGGGTCAACAACCCCCGCAACAAGGCGATCTTCGAATCCCTCGACCGCGCGAACCCCGTGACGCTGATCTCGTCGACCGAAGTGATCCTCGCGGCGATCGACCAGCACGTGAACGTGCAGGATTACGCCGTCGTCACGCGCCTGCGCGACGGGCAGGTCGAGCTCGTGAAGATCACGATACCGAAGGGCGCCGCCGGCGAAGGGAAGCGCATCGCCGAGATCGGGATGCCGCGGAATAGCATCGTCGTCGCGGTCGATCGCAAGGACGACGACCTGATCATCCCGACCGGGGATACGACGATTCGTGCAGGGGACGACGTCATCGTCATCTGCAAGCAGGGGCAACGGGACGACGTGCGCGCCTCATTCATCGGGAGCCCCGTTCCGGCCGTTCGGCGGTAGCACGCGACTCGCTCTCTCCTGCCCGCCGCGCTCCCGCCGTGTTGCGCTTGGGCGCGCGCCAGCTACGTTTCTAGGTCTTTGCGGGTTCGGTCTATAGCGGCACGTACGTCTTCGGAGAGGGGCGGATAGGCGAGGTCGAGGGATTCGAGGACGGAGACGATGACGTCGGCGATCGCGAGGCGAGCGACCCATTTACGGTCGGCGGGGATCACGTACCAGGGGGCGACCGGCGTGCTCGTTCCCTGCAGCATTCCGTCGAATGCGGTCGCGTACTGGTCCCAAAAGGAACGTTGCGCCAGATCGGAGAGCGAGAACTTCCACTGCTTCGTGGGATCGTCGAGCCTTGCGATCAGGCGTTTGCGTTGCTCCTCCTTCGAGATGTGGAGGAGGCACTTGATCGTGACGATTCGGTTGCGCGCCAGGTAGCTTTCGAAGCGATTGATGTCGCGAAAGCGCTTCTCCCAGAATGCGTCGCCCTGCGCTTCTGCCGTCACGCGGTCGTCGCCCAGCAATTCCGGGTGGACGCGCGTTACGAGGACGTTCTCGTAGTGCGAGCGGTTGAAGATGCCGATACGGCCGCGTTCCGGCAAAACGCGCGCGGAACGCCAGAGGTAGTCGTGGAGGAGCTCTTCCGTGGTCGGCTCGCGGAAGCTCGTGACGCTCACGCCTTGCGGGTTGACGCCGCCGATCACGTGCTTCACGGCGCCGTCTTTGCCCGCCGTATCGATGCCTTGGAAGACGATCAGGATGCCGTACCGCTTCTGCGCGCTCAGCATGTCTTGCAGCGTGCCCAGGCTCGCGATGTCGGCTTGCAGCTTCTCTTCGGCGTCGTCCTTGTCGGAGAAGCCGCAACGGCCGGCGGGATCGTAGTCCGCTAGGCGGCGCTTTGCATCGGGGTCGAAGCGCAGGGCCGCTGCGATGCGCGCGGGTTCGCTCATGGGCTCTCTCCTACACGAGAATGTTGACGGCGCGGGCGGCGACGAGCGTAACGGTGAGCAGCGAGGCGACCGATTGGACGAGCATCAGCGATTTCGCCCCGCGCGTGAGCGGGAGCGTATCGGTCGGGCTGAACGCGGTCGCGTTCGTGAACGCCACGTACAGGTAGTCGACGAACGCCGGCGACCAGCCCGGCTCGGCGCACCCCGGCGTCGACATCTGCGGGAAGAGGAAATCGGGGGGACGGTGCGTTTCCTCGAGGCGTTCGTCCGGGCCGCCGCGATCGAGCTCCCAATACCACAACGCGAAGACGATCACGTTCGTGAGCCAGATGCCGGCCGCCGCGGCAAGCAGCGACGAGCCCGAGACGACCTTCTCGTGATAGACGAGGACGTGGATCAAGCGGCCGAGCGAGACGACGTTCGAGAGCATCACGACACCGATCAGCGCCACCGCCGCCGCCTGGATCATGCGGCTCTCCTCGGGGACGCGGTGCGGGGCGGCGATCGAAAGCGGGATCAAGATCGCGATGGCGGCCATCGGGATCACCCATTGCGGGCCGAGCGTGTACTCCTTCGGGAGCCAAAAGTAGATCGCAATCGCGATGAGGATCGCGAGCGAGGCCGGCCAGCGCGGCTCCGAATTCGCCGCGACGCCCCAGGCGACGGCCTTCTTCCGCTTCTGAGGAACGCTCATCGGCGCATACCTTCAATGCGCGTGCGTGAAGTTCCCGAGCCTCGCTCCGCTCGCGGCGATCCGCTCGAGCGCGGCGCGCATCCCGATCGTCTCGACGGGGCGGCCGACGGCGCCGAAATAGACCTCGGGGTCGATGTTGAGCGTCCGCGTCTGCACCATCGTCACCTCGACCTCGCGCAGGAACGCTTCGGCGGCCGCGACCTCCTCGACCGCGTCGGTGACGCCGGGGTGCGTCAGCAGGTTCAGCGAGACGCGCAAGCCGCTGCGGACCGCGAGCCTGACGCTTTCGAGGACGTCGTCGAACGCGTAGCCGGTGGGGCGGTAATACGCGGCGTAGACGGCCGGGCGGAACGAGTTCAAGCTGATGCGCACGGCGTCGAGCCCGGCGTCGATCAACATCCGCAGCGATCTCGGCAGGCTGCCGTTCGTGTTGCAGTTGATCGTACCGTTCGTACGGGCCGCGCGGATCCGCTCGATCGTGCGCGCGATCGTCGTCGCGCGCAGCAGCGGTTCGCCCTCGCAGCCTTGGCCGAAGGAGAGGATCCCCTCCGGGACCCGCTCGAGGTGATAGACGCCGACGCGCACGAGTTCCGCGACGTCCGCCTCGGCGCGAATTCGCGTCTGCGGCGAGGGGAAACTCGATCCCGGCCCGAGTTCGGAGATGCAGCCGAGGCAGCGGGCGTTGCACGCGGGCGAGACCGGGAGCGCCGCTTCGCCGCGCGCGAGGATCGTGTTCTGCGCGGTGAAGCAGCCGTATTCGCGCGAACAGAGGGCGGCCTGCGCGAGGACGCGGTTTCCCGGATCGCATTGCAGGCGCGCCGCGATCGCCGCTTCGAGTTCGCCCTCGGCGAAATAGCGCGGTGCCCAATCCTCGCTCGCGTCCGTGCGCATAGCGGCCACGTGCAGTTCGTCGTCGAGGACGCACGCGAACGTATAGCCGTACAGCGGGAGCACGGGCGCCCCCTCGCGCGTCGCGTACGCGGGGAGCAGCAGGCGCGTGTACCCCGCGGGCAAGAGCACCGCAAGCGCGGTGCGGCGCGTGCCGACGCGGCCCGTTGCGAGGAGCGGGTTGCGCTGCGGCAGCGTCGAGGTCACGGTCCCCTTCGGGGCCGCGATCAATTCGGCTTGGAGAGCGCGCCGGGGAGCGCAGCCGTCGTCTGCGAGCGGTTCCTGCGTCTCATCGAAGTAGATCCGCGCGGCCGAGTCGCAATAGGCGAGCCCCGGCGTGGGGCGCCCGCGTCGCGGTGCCATCAGCGCCCTGCGACAAACTCGAGGTGACGAAACCTTGTCATCGTGACCGATGTCATCTTGAGCCTGTCGAGGGATGAGCCGGTTCGGGGGCGGGGAGCGAGCGTTCTGCGATGACCTCGGCCGGGCCGGTCAAATAGGCTTGATCGCCGGGGACGAGTTCGACTTCGAGGTCTCCGCCGGGGACGTGCACGAGTGCCGGCGTCGTGAGACCCTGCCGCGCGGCAGCCGCGGCGACGCAGGCGACGGCGCCCGTACCGCAGGCTTGCGTGATCCCCACGCCGCGTTCGTAATGACGCACGCGCAGTTCGGCGGGGCCGAGCACCGTCGCGAGATGCACGTTCGTCCCGCCCGGAAACGCCGCGTGCGTCGAAAGCGCGGCGCCGAGCGCTTCGAGCTCGATCGCGTCGACGTCGTCGACGAAGAGCACGACGTGCGGGTTGCCGACGGAGACGGCGTCGTACGTCCAGGTTCCGCCGAGCGCCTCGACCGTGCGCGGCACCTCGTTCAAGACGCGCGCGGGGCCCATGCCCGTGCGAACGCGGTACGGATCGCGCGAGACGATCGCGATCGAGATCGGCCCGGCGAGCGTCGCAATCGTGAAAAGTTCTCCCGCGCCGCGCTCGGCGAGATACCGGGCGACGCAGCGCACTCCGTTTCCGCACATCTCCGGCTCGCTGCCGTCCGCGTTGAAGACGCGCATCTCCGCCGCGGCACCGGGCGCAGCGCCGATCACGAGCAGGCCGTCCGTTCCCGCGCCCGTGCGCGCATCGCACCATTCCCGCGCGAGCTCCGCGTAATCGGCGCGCGGCTGCGCGCGCCCGTCGAGGACGACGAAGCTGTTGTGCGCGCCGTGCATCAGCGTGACGGGAAGCAGAGCGGTCGCGGCAGGTGCGCTCACGGAGTTGCCTCGGCGGCTGCCGGCTCGACGTTGAACGTCAGCGGCCCTTGCGGCGAAATCGTGGAGACGGCGTGCTTGTAGATCAAATGCACTTTATGTTCGTATTCCAACAGGACCGTGAACGCATCGAAGGCCTTGACCATCCCGCGCAGCTGGAAACCGTTGACGAGATAGACCGTCACCGGAACCGCCTGCCGCCGGATCTCGGCAAGATACTGATCCTGGATCGCCGGTGCGCGCAACATGATCTTCGCGCATTAGGCTCGCGCAAGGGATTCCCTCGCCAGCGCCTCGAGGTCCCGCTCGGCATCGGCGGCCGCAACGCGCACGAGGCCGGGTTCCTTCGCAAACCAGGTCCGCTGACGTTTCGCATAGCGCCGCGTCGCGCGCAGCAGCGCGGCGCGCAGCTCCGGCTCACTCGACCAGCCTGCCAAGTAGGCGAATGCTTGGGGATAGCCGACCGCGTCGGCGGCGACCGCGCCCGGGCCGATCCGCTCCGCCTCTTCGAGGAAGCCGCCCGCCAGCATCCGCTCGACTCGCGCGGCGATACGTCGCTCGAGTTCCGCCTCGCCGATCTCCAGCCACGCTTTCACAAACGGAATCCCGAGGCTGCGCAGCGAGCGCGCCGGTAGCGCCGTCTCGGCCGCGGGCACGGCCCGCTCCGCGAGCGCGACTTCGAGCGCGCGCGTGATGCGATACGGATCGTTCGGGGAGATCGCCGCGGCGCGCAGCGGCGCGAGCGCCGCGAGCCAGGCGTGCAGCACCGGGACCGGATGGAGCCGCGCCTCCGCCGCCAGGCGCGCGCGCAGCGCGCTATCGTGCACGCCGGCGAGCGCGACGTCGCCGCAGAGCGCCCGAACGTAGAATCCCGTCCCGCCGACGACGAGCGCCATTCGGCCGCGCGCGTGAATCGCGGCGATCGCCGCGAGCGCATCCTCGACGAAGCGTGCGGCCGAATAGCGCTCGTGCGGATCGAGGAAACCGACGAGATGGTGCGGCGCGCGGGCGCGCTCCCCCGCATCCGGCGCGGCCGTTCCGATCTGCATGCCCGCGTAGACTTGGCGCGAATCCGCGCCGACGATCTCGGCGTCGAGCCGCTCCGCCAGGCGAAGCGCGACCTGCGTCTTTCCGCTCGCGGTCGGGCCGCTCACAATCAGCACCGAGCCTCGTTCCATCGGCGAGGAGCCTTCGTTCTCAGTCCGTTCTAAGCCTCGGGAGCGATGCTTCCGAAATGTACGAACTCAAAAACGATGCGGATCCGGGAGTCGTGCTGATCAACGCGATCGGCGATCTCGACTTGATTCTCTCCTCCGACATCTCGAGTGCGCTGCGCGGCTCCACCGAACCGTTCGCCGTCGTCGATCTCGGCGCGTTGCGCACGATCTTCGACGACGGACGCGCGGCGCTCGATCAAACGATCGTCGAACTGCGCCTGCGCGGCCGCTCCGTCCACGTGCTCGAACCTCGCTTGCGGCGCGGCGCGAAGCGACGCCGCAGCCCGCTCGCGCCTTCACGCATCATCATCCTCGCACACCGTCTGCGCTAGGCGCCTACGCCTTCTTCGCGATCGCGGGCGCGCGCTCGGCGTCACTCGATTTCGCGCGCACATCGCCGAGCGGCAGCTCGATGCGGAACGTGCTCCCTTCGCCGACGCGACTCTCGAGCGCGAGCGTCCCGCCCGCGCGCTCGACGGCGCGTTTGGCGATCGCGAGCCCGAGGCCGAACCCTTGCGTCTCGCCGCGGCTCTCCCCGCGGTAGAAGCGGTCGAAGATGCGAGCCTGCTCTTCGACGGATATCCCCGGCCCGCGGTCGCTCACTTCGACGACCGCCTCGCGCGGGCGCGCCGCGATGCGGACCACGACGGGTGACGGCGCCGCGTACTTCAACGCGTTCTCGACGAGATTCGCGATCGCTTCGCGCAGTTCGCCGACGGAGCCCTTGACGACGGGCCGGGCCTCGATGCGGACCTCGAGCGGACGCCCGGGATACACGGCCTCGAGCGTCGCGCAGATCTCCGAACAGAGCTGCGCCAGCTCGACGGATTGCGCGTCGTCGGCCTGCACGTTCTCGAGGCGCGCGAGTTCGACGAGCTTGTCGATCAGCGTTTGCATGCGGCGGCTTTCGAGGCGCATCGTTTCGTAGATGCGCGGCGACATGCCGCTCTCCGATCCGCCGATGCGCCGCCACAGCACGTCGATGAAGCCCATGATCACCGTGAGCGGCGTGCGCAGTTCGTGCCCCGCGTCGGCGATGAAGTGGCGCATCTGCGCTTCGGCGGCGCTACGCTCTTCAAAGGCGCGCCCGACTTCGGCGACGGCACCGTTATAGGCGAGGACGAGCTCGTTGAATTCTCCGCGTTCGGCGAGCGGGACGGGGCGCGGCGTCAGATCGCCGTCGGCGAAGCGCTGTAGCGCCGCGGTCGTCGCGACGAGCGGCACGAGCGCTTGGTTCGCGATGTAGCTCCCGAACAAGAACGCCGCGAAGATCGCTACGATGCCGATCGGCACGAACGCGAGACCGATCGCGACGGCCGCATCGGCGAGCAGCCGCGGATCGAACACGATGAGGATCTCGCCGCCCGGGATCGCGACGCGTTGCACGTGCGGGCGCATCAGCGAGGCGAACGGCGGCAAGCCGGGCGGCGCTCCGCCGTTCCACTGCGCGCCGCCGTCCGACGGCGGCGCGGGGGCTCCGCCGAACGTCCCAAGGCCGCGAGCGCCCGGGACGGGCGCAGGCCCGATCGTGGGCGGGCGCGGCGCGGCGGCGAGCCGTTCGCCGCCGGGTCCGACGCCGGCGATCAGCCGATGCCCCTCGCCGCGTTCCTCGATGACGGCGACGCGCAAACCAGGGCGTGCGAGCGCGCGCGCGATCGCCGGTGCGGCCTCTTGCAGCGTGCGGTCGCGGCGGTAGAGGCGCGCGATTTCAGGCGCGCTGCGCGCGACGGATTTGAGCGTTTCGTCGGCGGCGCGCGCGGAGGCCCACACGGAGATGGCCGTCACCGAAGCGCCGACGACCACGACGAGCACGGCGGCGGCGATGACGTAGAGCGCGATCAAGCGCCCGCGCAGCGAACGGAACATCACGTATCGCGCAGCGAGTAGCCGGCTCCGCGGTGCGTGTGGATCAAGCGCCGTTCGAAGCCGTGATCGAGCTTCGCGCGCAGGTACGAGATGTACGTTTCGACGGTCCCCTGTCCGACGATGCGCTCGTTCCCCCACACGCGGTCGAGCAGTTCGTCGCGCGTGAAGACGCGGCGCGGATAGCGCATCAGCGCGACGAGCAGATCGAATTCGCGCGCGGAGAGGTCGATGGAGCGCCCGGCCCGCGCGACCATGCGCGTCTCGGTATCGACCTCGAGATCGGCGACGGAGAGCGTGGTGCGCCGCGCCAACGTGGGGCGGCGCAGCGCAGCTTCGATGCGCGCCGCCAACTCCGCGATATCGAACGGCTTGGGTACGTAATCGTCGGCGCCCGCACCGAGCGCTTCGATACGGTCGGGGACCTGGTTCTTCGCCGTCAACATCAGGATCGGCGCTTCCGTCAGCTTGCGCAACATCGGCAGGAGCGTCACGCCGTCGACCTTCGGCATCATCCAATCGAGCACGATCGCGTGCGGATCCCACTCGCGGACGGCGTGCAGCGCCGCTTGGCCGTCCGGAACGGAGCGCACGTCGAAGCCTTCGTCGCCGAGCCCGATCTCGAGCAGGCTTCGCACGTTGCGCTCGTCGTCCACGATCAGCACGCGGCGCGCCCCGCTCATGCCCGTCTCACCCTCAGCATGGTTACGCAAGTTCGGCACTCGCCCGCCCGCGGGCTCCCGGCCGGCCGGAGCAATTTCGAGCGCGGCGGGGGGCGCGACGCGCGCCCGAGGAGATGAAAGCGATCGGCGGCATGGCGCCTACAGCATCCGCCCGGGGCCTCGGATGAGGCTGAGAGGCCGTTAGAGGCGCTTGAACATCCGCGCGATCTCGGCGGGTTCCAACCGCACGACCGTCGGACGGCCGTGCGGGCAATGCATCGGATTACGGCAGCGTTCGAGGCGCAGGAGCAGGTCCGCCATCTCGGCGGGCTCGAGGCGTTCGCCGAAACGGACGACGGAATGGCAAGCGAGCGAAGCCCAGATGCGCTCACGCGGGCCGAGGCCGCGGACGTCGTCGCCGAGGCATTCCAGGAAATCGACCGGATCGAAGGGGCGGCGCCGGTTCGTCCCGGCGAGCAGGTAGCCCGCGGGCGTCGCGTCGATCCGGTAGGCGCGCTCGCCGAAGCGCTCGATGCCGAGCCCGGCCGCGCGCAATTCGTCGAGCGCGCCTGCGATCGCCGCGTCTTGCGCGCCGCTCACTTCGAAATCGTAGGGGACGAGGAGCGGTTCGCTCGGTTCGCGCGCTTCCGCGTTCGCCGCGAAGCGTTCGAAGACGACGCGCTCGTGCGCCGCATGCTGATCGACGAGAACGAGAGCGCGCCCGTCCGTCGCGAGGATGTACGACGCATCGATCTGCGCGAGCACGCGCAAGACGGGGGCCCGCTCGAGCGAGAGCGCCGCCTGCACGGCTTCCGTCCGTGCCGGGGCAAACGCCGATTCGGCAGTGCCCCCCGGACCGAGCGAGACCGCCTCGGCGAAGCGTTCGCGGACGCTCGCGTCGAAGCGTTCGCGCGCGCCCGCGTCGAGCGTGGCGGCGAGCGTGTGCCGCACGACCGTGCTCACGTGATCGGCGTAGCGCAAGCGGACGTCGCTCTTCGTCGGATGGACGTTCGGATCGACCGAACTCGGCGCGACGTCGACGAACAGCACGCCGTACGGCTGCCGCCCGACCATCGCATACGTGCTGTACGCGGCGCTCCACGCGCCGGCGAAGAGCGAGCTGCGCAGCAGGCGATCGTTGACGAACAGGACCTGCATCCGCCGGTCGGGGCGATCGTTCCCGGGCGAGCTGACGAAACCGCGCACGCGCACGTCGAGCGTATTGCCCTGGGGCGCGCGCAGCGGAAGCAACGTGCGCGCCGCCGCCTTTCCGAAGACGTGCGCGAGGCGCAGTTCGAGCGAGGGATCGGGCGGGAGCGTCCACAGTTCCTCGCCGTCGTGCGCGAGGCTGAACGTGACGCGCGGGTAGGCCAGCGCGATCGTGGCGAGCCAATTCGAGATGCGCGCAAACTCGGCGCGCGGCGAGCGCAAATATTCGCGCCGCACCGGCACGTTCGCGAACAGCTCGCGCGCGATCGCGCGCGTCCCCACGGGCGCGGCGATCGGAGTGGGCTCGCCCGCTTCTTCCGCATGAACGTCGAGCGCGGTCCCGAGTTCCGCTTCCCGCGTGCGGGAGATCAGCCGCAGCCGTGCGACCGCCGCAATGCTCGCGAGGCCCTCGCCTCGGAAACCGAGCGTCCCTATCGCGCCGAGGTCTCCCGCGGCGCGCAGCTTGCTCGTCGCGTGCCGCCGCACGGCGAGTGCGAGTTCCCCGGGAGCGATCCCCGCACCGTCGTCCGCGACCTCGATCTCATCGAGGCCGCCCCCGCGAACGCGCACCGCGATCCGCATCGCGCCGGCGTCCAGCGCGTTCTCGACGAGCTCCTTGACGACCGAGAGAGGCCGTTCGATCACCTCGCCGGCCGCGATCTGCCCGATCGTCTCGGGATCGAGGATGCTTATCGGGCGCGGCGCGAGGACGTCCATCCCCGGCGGCCGCTAATCCTTTCGAATTTGGGCTGAAAGGTAACGTTCGTACCCGAGCTCTGCGATCTGGTGCAGTTGTGCCTCGAGCCAGTCGAGGTGCTCCTCTTCATCCTTCAAAAACCGCTCGAAGAGCTCGCGCGACGCGTTGTCGCCTTCTTGGCGGGCCACTTCCACCGCGCGATTGTACATTTGCACCGCGCCGAGCTCCAGGGCATAATCGCTTGCAAGCTGATCCTTGACGGTTTGACCGATGGTGAGCCGCATCGGCTCCGTCATGTTTGGGCTCGCATCCAGAAACAAGAGACGCTCGATCAGCGCCTCGGCGTGCTTCATCTCGTCGATGGACTGTTTCATGATGAAGCCGGCGAGCTTGTCGTAATGCCAACTCTCACACATCTCAGCATGGACGAAATACTGGTTTATGGCCGCAAGTTCTTCCCTTAGCGCTTCGTTCAGCGCGTCGATTACCTTTTGGCTTCCTTTCATGCGTTACAGGCTCTCTCCTCAACAACGATTCGTCGCCTACACTTCTGCACGAGAGCTTCCGCACCTCGGCACCGCTGTAGCGCTGCCTGCAAACCATCGTGCAGGATCGCAGGCGCGGCCATTCGACTGCGAACGCCTCACGGCCGTAGGCTCCGCGCTCAGAACCCGAGGCCCAACTGTTCTTCTACGCCGCCGCCGGCGCGGGAGAGGCGGCCGCGCAGGGGGACCTGGACTTCGAGCGCCGGTTGGCCTTCGAGCGCGTCCGCAATCTCCTTCGCGCGCGCGACGACGCTCGGAGGCAAGCCCGCCATGCGCGCGACCTCGATGCCGAAGCTGCGCGAACTGCTGCCCGGCAGCACGCGGTGCGAGAACACGGGCACGCCGTGGCTTGCCGTCTCGACCGCGGTGATGTGGAAGTTCTCGACCATCGACCAGCGGTCGGCGAGCGCGACGAGCTCGTGGAAGTGCGTCGCGAACAAGACGAACGGCGATTGCGTCTCGCGTTCGAGCAAGAACTCGCTGATCGCCTGCGCGATCGCGAGGCCGTCGGTCGTCCCCGTGCCGCGGCCGACTTCGTCGACTAACAGCAAGCTACGCTGCGTTGCGCGGCGCAGGATGTTCGCCGTCTCGTTCATCTCCACGTAGAACGTCGATTGGCCGCTCGCAAGGTCGTCGCCGGCGCCGATGCGCGTGAAGATCCGCTCGACGACGCCGAGCTCCATCTCGGCCGCCGGGACGAACGAGCCGATCTGCGCGAGGATCACGAGCAGCGCCGTCTGCCGTAAGTAGGTCGATTTGCCGCCCATGTTCGGGCCTGTCAGCAGGATGAAGCGCGAGCGGTCGCCCTCGAGCGCGAGGTCGTTCGGCACGAAAGCGTTTCCGAGCAGCGCCTCCATCACGGGGTGGCGCCCTTCGCGGATCCGCAGGCGGCTCTCCGGCACGAAGCGCGGGCGCACGTACGCGCGTTCGACCGCGACCTGCGCGAGCGAACAGAACGCATCGAGCTCGGCGATCGCTTCGGCCGCCGCGAGCAGCGCTTCGACGTGCGGCGCCACGCGCTCGAGCAACTCGTCGTAGAGGCTTTGCTCGAGGCGGTATTGCCGCGTCTGCGCGCTCGCGATCGCGGCGTCGAGTTCGCGCAGTTCGGGCGTCACGTACCGCTCGCCGTTCGCGAGCGTCTGCCGCCGCACGTAATCCGCGGGGACTGCGCCGACGTTCGATTTGCTGACCTCGATCGCGTAGCCGAACGCCGACGAATACTTGACCTTCAGGCTCTTGATCCCGGTCCGCTCGCGTTCGCGCTCTTCGAGCGCGCTCAAGCGCGAGCGGGCGTCGGTGCGCAGGCTGCAGCACTCCGAGAGCTCGGCATTGCTCTCCGGCCGGATCGCGCCCCCTTCGACGAGCGTCGCGGGCGGCTCGTCGACGAGCGTCGCGGCCAGATCGGCGGCGAGCGCGGAGAAATCGCCGATCCGCGCCGCGTAGGCGGCGAGCGCATAGGGCAGCGTCTCGCCGATCGGATCGAGATACGCGAGCGTGCGCCGCAGCGAGGCGAGGTCGCGGGGCGTCGCGCGCCGGAACCGCACCTTCTGCGCGATCCGCTCCAGATCGAAGCAGCGGTCGAGCAGATCCTGCAGTCCCGCGCGGCGCCCGCCTTCGCCCGCGAACGTCTCGACGGCGTCGGCGCGCGCCGCGATCCGTTCGGCCGAGACGAGCGGCGCGTTGACCCAGCGCGAGAGCAGGCGCGAACCCATCGCGGTGCGCGTGCGGTCGATCGTCGCGAGCAGCGTCGCCTTCTCGTTCGCGCCGACCGCCTTCGTCAGCTCGAGATGTTTGCGCGCGTTCGGATCGAGCGCGACGAACGCGCGCAGCGAATAGATCTCGGGCGCGCGCAAGATCGCCGTGCTCCCGACGCGCATGCGCCGTACGAACGCGCCCAGCGCATCGAGCGCGCGGTGCAGCGCGAGGGATTCTTCGCCCGACGTCCCCGCGAAGAGCGCCCGCGGGCGCGGATCGAGCGCCGCTAGCGGCGAGGTCGTGATGCGCGCCATGCCGCCGGAGGGCTCGAGCGCACGGGAGATCGTCTCGCGGACGGCGGCCGGAACGTCCGCGACGATCTCCGCCGGCGCGATCCGTTCGATCTCGGCGAGCGCATCCTCCAGCGCCGTCTCTCCCGCGAAGGCGGTCGCCGCGCAGTAACCCGTCGAGATATCCGCGTGCGCGAGCGCAACGATCTCGCCGTGCAACGTGAGCGCGGCGAGGAAGTTGTGCGCCCCGCGCTCGAGCAGCGTCTCTTCGATGACGGTCCCGGGCGTGACGACGCGGGTCACGTCGCGGCGGACGAGCTTGTTCGGCTGCGGCACCTCGAGCTGCTCCGCGAGCGCGACGACGCGGCGTTGCGCGACGAGCTTCGCGAGATACGTATCGAGCGCGTGATACGGCACGCCGGCCATGGCGACGCGATTCCCGTTCCCCGATTCCTTCGAGGTCAGCGCGATCGAGAGCGCGCGCGCGATCGTCTCCGCGTCGTCGCCGTATGCTTCGTAGAAGTCGCCCACCCGCGAGAGCAGGATCGCTTCGGGAAAGCGAGCCTTCATCCCGAAGTATTGCTCGAGCATCGGCGAGTAGGTCGTCATTCGCCTACGTCACTTGTCCCGCCCGAACCCCATCCCTGCAAGCCTCACCGTCACCGAGAACGGCTCATCGCCGAAAAGGCCGCCGCACGTCACCCTCGAGCTCGCCGAAGGCGAGCTTCCCACAGCGGCTGATCCTTCGACAAAGTCAGGATGACATTGGGGCGAGGAGGTCGATCGGCGGGAGCGGGAGCGTTAGCAGGCGGGCGGGGTCTTTGAAGCGCGCGGCGTCGCCTACGGCGGTTCCGAGGACGCCCCAGGTGAAACCGGCCTCGACGCGCACGTCGATCCAAGGGCGGCTCGGATCGCCGATGCCGGCGGTGCGCGGCACGATCGCCGTCACGTTGTCGAGCGTCTTGGCTGCGAGCTTGCGCGGATCTTTGCGCGAAGGGCCCTGCACGAGCGCGCGCACGGTCGTTCCCACCTTGCGCTCGTGGAACGCGCGCACGCCCCGGTCGACGACCGCGGCGAGGCGGCGCAAGCGCTCGTTCCCGAGCTCCGGCGGAATCTGCTCCCAGCGCGCTGCGGGCGTATCCCGGCGCGGCGAATAGACGAACGAATACGCTTGCGCGAATTGCATCTCGTCGCAAAGCTCGAGCGTTCGCTCGAAATCCTCTTCCGTTTCCCCCGGGAAGCCGGCGATGATGTCGGTCGTGAGCGCCCAATTCGGGCAGTACGCCCGGAACATCGCGACCGTCTCGCGATAGTGCTCGACCGTGTATTTCCGATTCATCCGTCGCAGGATCGGGTTCGAGCCGGATTGCACCGGCAGATGGAAGCGCGGGTTGAGGTTCGGGAGCGAGCCGAGCGTGCGCGCGAGCTTCTCCGTGCAATCCTTCGGATGGGACGTCACGAACGTGAGCCGTTCGAGCCCTTCGAGTGCGGCCGTCGCGGCCAACAGATCCGCGAAATCCTCGCCCGTCAGCGGTTCGCGGTACGCGTTCACGGTCTGACCGACGAGCATGATCTCGCGCGCCCCGCGCCCCAGCGCCGCGCGCACTTCGGCGAGGATCTCGCCCTTCGGGCGGTGGTCGAAGCGCCCGCGCACTCGCGGCACGATGCAATACGTGCAGTAATACGAACACCCGCGCTGCACGGTCGTGAACGCGCGCAAGTGCGAGTAAGCGTCGCCCACGCAATCGGCCCGCCCGCCGAACGGCTCGAGCAGGGCCCGCTCCACGCTCGCTTCGTCGTCGCCGAACGCGTCGCGCCAGGCGGCGATCGCATCGCCCATCCGCACGAGTTCTGAAGTCCCGAAGACGGCATCGACGTGCGGCACGAGCGCCTGCATCCGGTCCCGGTCTTGCTCCGCGAGGCATCCGCAGACGACGAGCTTCATCCCGGGGTCTGCGGTCTTGAGCGCCTTGAAGTGGCCGAGCCGCCCGTAGGCGCGCTGCTCGGCGTTGTCGCGGACCGTGCACGTGTTCACGACGACGACGCTAGCAAGCTCGGGGCGGTCGACGACCGTGTAGCCGGCCGACGCCGCGCGATCCGCAAGGTATTGCGAATCGGCTTCGTTCATCTGGCACCCGAAGGTTTCGATGTAGATTCCGGCCATCGTGTTACTTCCGGCTTTCGCCTGCACCGCCGGTCAGGCGTTCGAGCAGCGGCAACGGCAGGTAGAGCTTCCCGCCGATCAGCGTCGGGGTACCGGCATAGGAGAGCGGGCTCCCGTCGAAACGCAGCGCCGGTTCGTCGAGCTTGCCGACGACGACGTGCCCCTCGTAGCGGATCACCACCTTTCGGCCTTCCACGCCGAACGCCTCGGCGGGCAAGAAGTCGGCGGCCGCCGAGATGATCGGCGAAATCTCGGCACCCAGCGCGAGCGGCCGGAGCAGCACTTCGGTCGTCGTCTCGGAATAGACCGTGAAGCTCCGGGAGACCGGGCCGCGCGGCGTCGCGAGCGTCAGTTGGTGGAGCCCGGCTCGGAGCGGGACGGCCCCGTGCGCGGGGAGCGTCAGCGGCTTCCCATCCAGCGCGAGGCTCGCCCCCACCGGGAGGCCGCGGAACGACGCGGCCCCCATCCCGGGCTTCTGGCGGGCCGCCGGGCCGAGTTGCAGGCTCTGCAGCAAGACGGTCGCCGCCGCGACGTCGACGTCGGATTCGAACACGGCCCAACCGGTCTTCGTCAGCGTTAAGTGGTGGCGCCCTTCCCCTAGGACGTCGACGAAGACCGGGGAGCGGCCGACATAGTTCCCATCGACCCAGACGTCGGCACCTGCGGGGAGCGTCGTGACGTAGAGCCCGCCGGAACCGTTGCCCGACGGCGCCCCTGGAAGCGAGGTCGCCGGCGCCGTTCCGGCCCAAGCGGGGAACGCGAGCGCCGCCAACAAGGCGACCGCGAACAGCCGGGCGATCGCCGCACGAGCTCGAAATGACATCGCCCGTTGGTTCGCGCCGTGCGGGTGCGCCCCCCCGCGCGGCGAAAGGCGCAGGTCGAAATGACCACCGAACTGGACGACGGCACCGACTCCGCGGCGCTTCGACCGGCGACGGTCGCGATCGTGGGACGGCCCAACGTCGGAAAGAGCGCGCTCTTCAACCGGCTCATCGGGCGTCGTCTCGCGATCGTCGACGACGTCCCCGGCGTGACGCGCGATCGCCTCTACGCGCTTGCGGAGTGGCGCGGGAGGACGTTTTCTCTCGTCGACACGGCCGGGATCGATCCCAGCGTTCACGACGACGCGTTCGCTTCGCAGACGCGCGCCCAAGCAGAGCTCGCCGCGAATCAGGCGGACGTGATCGTCTTCGTCGTCGACGCGCAGAACGGGCTCTCCCCGCTCGACGACGACGTCGTTCGCATCCTACGGCGCACGCAGCGCCCCGTGATCCTCACCGCGAACAAGGCGGAATCGGAGCGCGTGCGTGAATCGATCCCCGGAGAGTTCGCGCGCCTCGGGCTCGGGGAGCCGATCGCGATCTCGGCGATCCACGGCGAAGGGACGGGCGATCTGCTCGATGCGATCGTCGAGCGCCTCCCCGCCGAGACGACGTCCCTCCCGGAAGGGGAGCTCGCGCTCGCGCTGATCGGGCAGCCGAACGTCGGGAAGAGCTCGCTGCTCAACTCGTTGCTCGGCGAGGAACGCTCGATCGTCTCCGACGTCCCGGGGACGACGCGCGACGCGATCGATACGCTCTTCCAATTCCACGAGCACCGCATCCGCCTGATCGATACGGCAGGCGTGCGGCGTAAGGCCGCACCGCATCGCTCGATCGAGTATTTCTCCTCGCTGCGCTCGCTCAACGCGATCGCGCGCTGCGACATCGCGATCCTCTTGATCGATTCGATGACCGGGATCGTCAATGCCGACCGGCGTTTGGCGGGGATCGTCCTCGAAGAGCGCAAGGGTCTCGTGATCGTCGGAAACAAATGGGACCTCGCTCGCGAACTCGGCGAATTCCAGCAGGCCGACTTGATCGAGGTGATTCGTGAACAGATGCCCTTCGCGCGATTCGCGCCGATCACGTTCCTCTCGGCGAAAACCAAACGGCGCCTCGGGAGCCTGATGCCGCTCGTGCTGCAAGTCGCCGAAAACCTTGCGCGCCGCGTCCCGACCGCGCAACTGAACTCGGTCATCCGCGATGCGGTGCTGGCGCATCCGCCTCCGTCCGCCGGCGGGAAACCGGCCCGCATCTACTATTGCTCGCAGGTCGCCGCGCGGCCGCCGCTCTTCGTCTTCCATTGCAACGATCCGGACCTGATCGCGAACTCTTACCGGCGCTTCATCGAGAACACGATCCGCACGCACTTCGAATTTGAAGGCGTGCCGCTGACGCTCGAGTTCCGCGAGCGTTCCCGAACGGAGCTCGGCGCGGAATGACGTACTGGCACGGCGAGTTCGTGCTGCCCCTGGCGATCCTCACCCTAGCGTCGTTCGCGCTCGGTTCGATCCCGTTCGGCTTTCTGATCGGGCGCGCGTTCTTCCACGTCGACATCCGCAAGTCCGGAAGCGGGAACATCGGGACGGCCAATGCGTTGCGCACGTTCGGGAAGGGCGGCGCGGCGGTCGTGCTCGTCCTGGACATGCTCAAGGGTTACGTGCCGGCGGCGGTCGGCGCGTGGATCATGAACCGGCCCGACGCCGACCAAATCCTCTTCCCGCTCTGCATGGCCGGCGGCGCGATCCTCGGCCACTGCTTCTCGCCATGGCTGCGCTTCCACGGCGGGAAGGGCGTCGCCACGGCCGTCGGCGCCGTCTGCGCGCTCTCCCCGGTCGCAGGGCTCGGCTGCGCGATCGTCTGGATCGTCACGGCGCTCGTCAGCCGCTATTCATCGGTCGCCTCGCTCGCCTCGATCGCGGCCGCGCCGTTCCTCATGTGGAGCGAGACGGGCGAAATTGCGACGCTGTTCTACGGCCTCGCGGTCGCGCTGCTGATCCTCTGGACGCACCGTGAGAACCTCGGCAGGCTGCGCGCGGGGCGAGAGAATCGACTCTCCTTCGGCGGGAGCACGCAGGAATAGGGTGAAACCCCCGTCCTGCAATGATCTCCTCTAACGACTTCCGGAACGGCGTCACGATCGTCATCGACGGTCAGTTGTGGACCGTCATCGAATTCCTGCATGTGAAACCCGGAAAAGGGTCGGCCTTCGTCCGTACGCGCCTCAAGAACGTCAAGACCGGCTCGACCGTCGACCGCACGTTCCGCGCCGGCGAAAAGCTCGAGCGCGCGACCGTCGACAACCGCGACATGCAAATGCTCTACAACGACGCCGACGGTTTCCACTTCATGGATACCGAGACGTACGAGAACGTCACGCTGCAACGCGAGCTGATCGGCGGACCCGCCGATTTCCTCAAAGACGGCATGAAGGTCGCGATGCAATTTCACGAAGGCGTGCCGATCAGTTGCGAGCTTCCCGCGCACGTCGAGCTGTTGGTCTCGGAAACCGACCCCGGTTTCAAAGGCGATACGGCGACCGGCTCGACGAAGCCGGCGGTCCTCGAAACCGGCGCGACCGTTCAGGTTCCGCTCTTCGTGAACCCGGGCGACCTCATCAAGATCGACACGCGCGACCGCCGCTACATCGGCCGAGTGCAATAACGCGCAAGCTCCCCGTACACGTTCGCGCAAGCCGCCGCACCGCAGACGGGCTGCTACAGGGAGGGGGTGCCCAGCCGGGAAAGCGGTTCCCTCACGGTGATGTTCTCATGCTTGCGTGGCAGGCGGGCGGAGCCCCGTCCGGCGTCATGCTAGGCGGCTCCGACGCGCTGACCGGCACGTGATTGCAGCTTGGCTGATCCTCGCCGCGATCGGAGCGCTCGCCGGAATGCTCGGCTCGATGGTCGGGCTCGGCGGCGGGTTCATCGTCATCCCGGCGATGCGGCTCTTCTACGGGATGGCGCCCGCGACGACGGCGGGGGTTTCCCTCGTGATGGTCGCGGCGAACGCGGCGAGCGGATCGCTCGCGTTCTGGCGGCAGCGCCGCATCGACGTACGCCTTGCGCTCGTCGTCGCGCTCACCGCTCTGCCGGCAAGCGTGCTCGGAACGATCCTCGTGCATCGCGTGAGCGGAACGGGCTTCGACGCGCTCTACGCCGTGCTGCTCGTCTACCTAGCGACGACGGTGATGCGCCATCGCAGCGCGCAACCGCCCGCCGAACCCCGGCTGATCCTCGGCGCGAAATTGCGCACGCTCGTCGACGCGCACGGCGCCGTCTACCGCTACGCGGTCAGCATCCCGGTATTGCTGCTGTGCGGCGTCGTCGTGGGGCTCCTCTCGAGCTTCTTCGGGATCGGCGGCGGCGTGATCTTCGTCTCGCTGCTCGTGCTCGTCTTCGGGATGCCCGCCCACATCGTCACCGCGACGTCGACGTTCGTGCTGCTGTTGACGGCGCCCGTCGGCGTCGTCGCGCACGACGTCGCCGGCGACATCGACTGGTCATTCGCGATCCCTCTCGCCGTCGGCGGCTTGGCCGGCGGTCAACTGGGCGCGATCATCGCGCGGCGCCTGAGCTCGAAGCAACTGATGACGGTGCTCGCATGCTCGCTGATGCTCGCCGTCATCGGTCTCGGCCTCCGCCACCTACCCGGCCGGTAGCGCGCTTCAACAAGCTCAGCGTGACGACGAGTTTGGACGCGTACGCTGCGCGGCTTGCGCGGGAGGTTCGCGTTCTTCCATTGCGACGATCTCGAACGTGCGCAACGGGAAGCGCGGATCGAAACGGCGGCGGCTGCAACGCGGGCAGGATGCGGGAGCGGGCGGACGCCGCTTGCGCAGGAGTTCGAGCGTGCAGCGGTCGCAGCGCAGGATGAAGCGCTTGCTGCTCTCTCTGCGCGGCAACGCGGTCCCGAGATCGTGATAGACGGAGCGCAGGCCCAGCTCGCGCATCTTCTTCTTGAATGCGGGCGTATGCCCGGGGTTCATTCCGCGCGCGAAAAGCCACGCGTGGATCATCTCGTGGAGCAGCGTCTCGCGCAGGGCCGCGGGATTGCGCTCGAAGTGCTTCGGCGAGAGCTCGATCAGTGCGGGCTTGTAGGTGATCCGCCCGGCGAGATTCGAGAAGCGCGCGTTATAGGCGATCCGGTAGGCAGGGATCTCGCCGCCGAAATGCTCGCTGTTGAACTGAGCGAAGAGGAGTTGCAGGTCCGCGATATCAGGGAGCACCGTCCAAAGATTTGTATCTCCCGCGCCGAAACCCGCTCGACGTGAGCAAGACACCCTCGCCCGAGCGCGGGCTTCCGCCGAAAGTCTACGTGCCGATCCTCGTGCTCGGAGGAATCCTCTTCTTCGGGCTCCTCGCGTATTTCATCAAGGTCTCGCTCTCGACGAACGGCTCCGCGCTCGGGCGCGGACCGGCCGAGCAAGGCGACGCACGGATCCAGGCGACGGCGGCGCCGAACAGCCTGCCCACGGCGGCCACGGCCGAAGACACACCCCTCCCGGAGACGATCCCGCAGAGCGGCGGCATCCCGCAGACGGGCGGCCTCCCGCCCGGCGCCCCCCTTCCACCGCTGGCCTCGCAGGCCGACGGCGGCCAACAGGGCTCGCCCGCCGGCGGCGGGCAGCAGGCGGCGCCGGCCGACGGCGGACAGCAAGCGGATTCCGCGGGCGCGAGCGGCCCGGCCCAGGGCGGCGGCCCGCCCGCTCCGGTCATGAAGCTACTCGCCTCGCTCAAAGACCGGCTGGCGCAAGACCCGAACGACCTGCAAGCGCTCGTCGGCCTCGCGACGCTCTACTTCGATTCCGGGAAGTTCGAGCAAGCAGTCCCGTACTATCGTCGCGCGCTCGCGATCGATCCCGATAACCAGGATACGCGGACCGATTACGCGACCGCGCTGCACGCGACCGGGCACGATCTCGAATCGCTCGCCGAACTCCAGCGCGTCCTCGCGAAGAAGCCGAATTTTCCGCCCGCGCTCTTCAACGAAGGCGTCGTAGCGAGCACGATCGGGCGCCGCTCGCAAGCGATCGACGCATTCCGCCGCTTCATCGCCGTCTCGCCCAAAGATCCGAAGGCCGAAGAGGCCCGCACGGCGCTCAAGAATCTCGGCGCCGGATGAACGTCTACATCTCCTGCGACATGGAGGGGACGGCCGCCGTCTGCACGTGGGCCCAAGTCGATCCGGCCAACACGTCGGAGTACCCGTATTATCGCCGCCTCATGTCGCGCGAGGTGCGCGCCGCAATCGACGGCGCCCGCGAAGCCGGCGCACGCGACATCCTCGTCAACGATTCGCACTGGGCGATGCGCAACGTTCTGTGGGACGAACTCCCCGCCGACGTGCGCATGATCTACGGCGGGCGCAAGCCGTTCGCGATGGGGCAAGGCGCGAACGGGAACTTCAAGGCGGCGTTCTTCACCGGCTACCACGCGCCGGGCGGAACGAAGGACGGCGTCCTCGATCACACCTACACGGGCGAAACGCTCTACGCGGTCCGCGTCAACGGCACACTTTGCAGCGAGGCGCTGCTGAACGCGGCGCTCTTGGGGCTGCACGGCGTCCCCGTCACCTTGATCACCGGGGATCGCGCGACGGTCGAACACGTCAGGCACCATCTTCCCTGGGTCACGGGCGTGATCGTCAAGGACGGCATCGGGCGTTACTCGACGAACTCGCTCTCGCCGGAAGCCGCCCGCGAGCGCATTCGCGCAGGCGCGCGCACGGCGATCGAGGGGGTCGCCGAAGCGAAGCCGTTCACGTTCGAGCCGCCGATCGCCCTCGAGCTCGATTTCGTCGCGACCCACAACGCCGATCTCGTCGAGTTGATCCCCGGCTTCGAACGGACCGGCGCGCGCAGCGTCCGCTTCGTCCACGACGATTACGCGACGATCTTCCGGGCTTTCCACGCGGCCTTCCGCCTCGGCGCCGCGGCCAACAACGAACCTTGACGGAGACCGGCTCTTGATCGTAGCCTTTCAGGGCGAACACGGCGCATTCAGCGACGACGTCGCCAACCAGTTTCTCCCCGGCGCCGAGACGGTCGGGTTCGACACGTTCGACGCGGTCGCCGCGGCCGTCGCGGAGGGGAAGACGGACCTCGCCGTCTTGCCGGTCGAAAACTCGATCTCGGGTTCGATCCCGCGCGTCTACGATCTGCTCTGGCTGAACCCGGACCTCGTCGTCATCGACGAAATCGTCTATCGCGTCATCCAGAATCTGATCGCTGTCCCGGGGACGACGCTCGAGGATATCGCCGAAGTGCGCTCTCATCCGGTCGCGCTCGAGCAATGCCGCGGGTTCCTCAGCCGTCATCCGAATTGGCATTCGGTGATCGTCGCCGACACGGCGGGCGCGGTGCGCGCGATGATGGCGGCCCGCAACCCCGCGAGCGCCTCGATCGGCTCCGCGATCGCCGCGCGACGGTACGGCGCGGAGATCCTGGCCGAGGGCATCCAGGACATCAGCAACAACTTCACGCGCTTCTTCCTCGTCTCGCGCGGCGGAACGGCGCGGCGCAACCTCGGCCGCGCGTGCATCACGCTGACGCTCGCGAACCGGCCGGGCTCGCTGCACGATGCGCTCAGGGCGTTCGCGGACGCGAATCTCAACCTGCGCTCGCTCGTCTCGCGGCCCACGAACGACGATCCGTTCACGTACCGCTTCTATTGCGAAGTCGAGAACGTAACGGGCGAGACGCTCGGCGCCGCACTTGCCCGTATCGACGGCACTTCCCGGATCCTGGGGATGTACTAGTCGGGCTGAGCCTTATCGCTTGGCCCGCGTCTCGGGCGGGGCAGCGTTCCCCCGCGGGGACGCCCGAGACGCTACCTACGTAAAGTGCTCAGCCTGCGGGCTCACGATCGCGATCGTCGAGTGGCACGCGCTCATCGCGTTCGCCCGAACCAGTCGATCCAGGGATGCCACAGCAACGCCGCCCAGACGACGGCCATCACCCATAGCAAGGCCCAGAGCGCATACCCCGCGGCCGCGCCGCGTGCGCGCGAAGTGTGCGGCTTCGGTTCCGCGGCGCCGTTTGTGCTCTCGACAAGCAAGCTCTTGTCCTCCCTGTTGCTTCCGACGCCGCCTAGCGGCCGCACGTCCCGCCGCGCTTCGACTGGGGGCGGCGGGGCGGCTCTCGCGAAGGAGCGACTCGTGCAAGATCCGAGAACGGCCCCTCCCCCCGGTCACGCCGAGCCCGGCGCGACCCCGGAACCAGTCGAAGCCGGCGAGGGCGCGCCGGGCGGCGAGTACATTCCGCCGGGCGCCGAGCATCATCCGGCGTACGAGGGGACCTACATCCCGCCGGAGACTCCGAAGAACTCCGCTTGGAAGACGGCGGGAGCCGGCGCCGTCGGGATCGGGCTCGTCCTCGCGAAATTCAAAGGCCTGCTGCTCGTGCTGCTCAACCTCAAGTGGTTCGCGCTCGGAGCGAAGGTCTTCTTATCCTCGCTGGGTTTTCTCGTCTCGATCTGGCTCTACACGCAATTCTGGGGGCTGAAGTTCGCGATCGTTTTCGTGATGTTGATATTCATCCACGAGATGGGGCACGCGATCTCGATGCGCGCATTCGGCGTCCCGGCTTCGATGCCGTACTTCATCCCCGGTTTCGGCGCGCTGATCCAGATGAAAGGCCGCCCGGCCTCCGTGCTCGAGGAAGCGTACATCGCGCTCGCGGGGCCGCTGCTGGGAACGGTCGGCGCGCTGTTGTGCCTCGGCTACGGGATCGCGACGCAGAGCGAGTTCTGGGTCGCGGCGTCCTATACGGGCTTCTTCCTGAACCTGTTCAACATGTTTCCGGTCTACCCGCTCGACGGCGGGCGCGTCGTCGGCGCGATTTCCCCGCGCTTGTGGGTCGCCGGGCTCGTCGGCCTCGTCGCGCTCGCGATCGCCTTGCACTGGTGGAACCCGCTGCTCTTCATCCTCATCGTCATGAGCATCCCGCAGGTCGTGGCGGCTTGGCGCGGTCAGGTCGATCCCGCGTATTTCAAGCTGACCGCGCCGCAGCGCTTCGGCGTTGCTGTGGCCTACACGGCGCTGATCGGCTTCTTGATCGTCGCGATGATCCTGACGCACGTCCCGGTGCCGACGGCCGTGCCGGCGTAACGTGCGGCGCGCGCTCCTCGTGGGTTGCGCCGCGATCGTCGTCGCGGGCGCGTTCTTCTTCGCCCGCCCGCCCGCGGCCGGCGGCCCGGCGCTGCGCGATTTCGAATCGTATTATGCGGCGGGTTCCGTGTGGCACGGCGGCGGGGACCCGTATGGCCGCGAGATCTGGCGCGCCGAACGCCCGATCCCCGGCGTCGCCGCGACGCGCGAAGAACTGCTGCCGTTCGTCGGCCCCGCGTTCGCGCTCCCCCTGTGGGCCACGCTCGCGAAACTGCCGTACGCCTGGGCGACCGCCGCATGGAGCGTGGTCCTCGGGCTCGCGTTGCTGACGATCGCGCTCGGGAGTTTGCGGCTGGCGCGCGGCTCGCCGGACCGGCTCGACGCACTCGCGATCCTGCTCTTTTGCGCGGGATTCGGGCCGCTCACGAGCGGCATCGGGCTCGGGCAAGTCGCGGTCGTCTCGTGCGCGGCGATCGTCGCGTTCGTCTTCGCGCTCGATGCGCGCTCGAAATTCGGCGGCGTCGCCGGAGGCATCGCGGCCGCGCTCGCCGCGGCGCTGCAACCGAACCTCGGCCTCGTCCTCGCGGCGCGCCTGCGCGAACGGCGCTCGTGGATCGTCCTGACCGCGGCGGCGGGGATCGTGCTCGCCGGCTCGCTCGCCGCGCTCGGCGGCCTGCAAGGGCTGCTGCGTTACTTCGCGTTGCTGCGCGAACACGGCGAGGCGGAACGCTTCATCGCCATTCAAACGACGGTCGCCGCGGTCGCACACGCGCTAGGTCTCTCAGAAGGGAGCGCGCAAGCGCTGGCCGCGTGCGTCGCGCTCGGCGCGCTCGGCGTCTCGATCGCGTTCTTTCGCGCGCAGCGTTACGACGCGGCGGCGAAGGTCGCGATCGCGTGCGCGCTCGCGCCGCTCGTCCTCCCCTTCTCCCACGAACACGATTTCACGATCGCGTTCTTCCCCGCGCTCCTCGTCTTGCGGCGCGCTAACGGCCCCCTACGCCGGCTTGCTGCGGTCGGGTTCATGCTGCTCGCCGTCGATTGGCTCGGCCTCGCGCAGCGCCCCGAATCCCTCCGGTACGCGACGCTGCTCACGCTCGGCGCGAGTCTCGCGCTCGTCGCGCTGAGCGCGAAGCGCCCGGCCCTCGCCGACGCGTGGCCGCTCGTCTTTGCACCGCTGGCCTTCATCACCGGACGCATCGCCTCGCTGGATCCGTTGCCGGTCTGGCCGAACGCGCTCGGCCCTGCGTTCGCGCCCGCGCCGGGCCTCGGCGCGACGCAGGTGTGGGAGTTGGAGCAATTCCTGTGCGGAATCAGCGCTCAAGATTGGACGTGGGGCGCGCTCCGCGCCCTCTCGCTCCTCGGCGCGACGCTCGTGTGGGGAGTTGCGCTCGTAGCGCTCGCGCGCTCGCCGGTCCGCGTCATCCGCGAGGGGTTCGCCCCGCTCGGCGCCCCCGTACCTGACCGGCACTCGCGGTTCTCGTAACCGCGAGTACCGACATGCACTCAAGGGGCCCGGTACGCGGTTGCGCGCGCGCGAGACGCCGGCGTCGCGGAATCCGGCGCCGCGACGGGTGCGCCGATGGTTCCGGTGAGCGAAGCGGTCGCCGGCCATTCTCCTAATCCGAATTGCCTTGTGAACGCTCCCGGCGCCGACGATACGGTGATCGCATACGTCGATGGATCCATTGTGAACTGCACGACCCCGGGGTCCGCGTTCGTCGCCGAAACCCCGATGCCGCCTTCCACGGGGAAGGTATCGAAGCCGGCGCAGAGGTTGCTGCTTTCGGGCGTGGCATTGCACGAACCGACCGACGCCGACGTGTACTCGAAGAGCGGGCAGAACACGTTGCCCGCACCGCTTGTGGGTCCCGGCTCTCCGTCGTTGCACGGTGCCGGCTGATCGGCCGCCGGGCCGACGTTGAACGTCCCGGAGCCCCGGCTTAGCGGTAACGCGCCGATCGTCATCGGCTCTACCGCACTCAGCGCGAAAACTGCGATCGGCACCGGACTTCCGGACGACGCGGTGAAGCGACCGTCGAGCGACGTGATCGTCGCCGTCGAATTCCCTTCCACTTGCGGGAAGTACAGATTCTGCGGCTCGGGCGACGCGTCGATCGCCGGAACCACGGGATGGACGTCGGAACGGAACGTCAGAGCGAAGACGAGGCCGAAGCCGCCCGTCCCGCTTCCGGGGTTTCCGTTCAGCCTAGTGAGCGTCTCGCTTTCGGAGTAGGTGAGCGTCCCTTGCCATTGCGTCAGCGGCTCGATGTTGCTCCCGACGCCGTTCGCATCGAAAACCTGAACCAGGCCCTTCGAAAACTGCCCGGAAGCCGGCAAGCTCACGGTGATCTCGCTCGACGTCCACGTAACGGGAGTCAGCGTCTCGGCACTCCCTGCGTCGACGATGACGACGGTCCCGGCGGCCGGGGGGAACCGGCCGGAGATCGCGAGCGTACCGCTCGTCGGCCCTTCGGAGGTCATCGCCATCGACTCGATCGAGGGTAACGCGTACTCGACCGGCGGGTCCTCGACGCTCGCGAGCCGGCTCTCGAGCCACACGCTCCTCAGGGACGCCGCGTACGTTACAGAGGACGTCCCAAACGGTCCCGACCGATTTTCCGTCGCCATGATCGCGGCGATGTCGTCGAACGGGAACGGTCGCTGCGGCGGCTTTCGTTGCGCCGCGAACTGATCGAGGCCGGTCTTGCTCGGGCTTTGCTCGCCGAGCATCCGGTCGAAGATGAAGGCTTCCGTCTGGTCGGCGTCTTGGGAATCGACCGAGCCTGTCCAGCCGGTATAGCGGCCGACGCCCGCCGCCTGCAGCGTGCTCGAAACGCCCGCTGCAATCGCCGGATTCTGCCCGTTGCACGACTGGTTATCGACGATGGCGCCGGAGTTGAATCCCAGATGAGCCGTAAGGAACGCCGGAGTGAACGCCCACTTCGGCAACTGGCCTGCCTCGCTGCTGCCCACTAAATTCCACGCAACGAAGATGTTCTTTGCCTGGTAGTCGTCATAGTACTTCAGCATCGTCGTTGAATTAAACGGCGTCGTCGACAATAGGGCATAGTATGGGTTCGATGACTGCCGCCCATACACCATACCGTGCGTCGCGATCGAGAGAAAATCGATCTGATGGCCGTTCAGCGCTAGGACGCTGTCCAGCGACATATCGAGTACATCGACGTTGTACTCCGCACCGCTCGCGCTCCCGACGCTTCGGAACGCCGCCCCGAACGCCCGTTGCCGCTGCGGTGCGAAGGCGCAAATGTCGGAACCATTCACCAGGAGCGCCACCTCGTGTGCCGTCGGAGCGCTTACCGAGCTGCTCGGCGAAGGCGTCTCGGTCGCGCAAGGGTATAAGGCCGCGATTCTCCGCGAAGCCGCCGACGTGCTATAGCCCAGAGTTTCGGGATGATCGGCAAAGACGAGCGTCGCCGTTCCGTCCGCCGCGACGGCCGTGATCCCGCCGTCGGTCACCGTCGCGCTCGTGAACGCCTTCGAGGAGACCATCTGCGCGGCGAGCGCGCCCAAATCGGTCTGCAGATTTTGGTGCGGGAGCGTCGCGAAATAGGTCTGCGCGCTCTGCAGGCCGGCGGTCACCGCCGCGACGTTCGGCGTTGCGCCGGGCACGGGCGTCGAACCGGCGGTCGCAACCGGCGTCGGCTTAAGGCCGGGGGGCGTAACCGTCGAACCTCCGCCTCCGCAGCCCGCCAGCGCCGCGAGCGCCGCCGCTACGAACAGCACAGGCACTCGCGTGCAGCGAGCGGGCGCGCGAAGGGGGCGAACGTTCATGAGGGCTCCTCGAATTCGGTACTCGAGTAGCGAATACGAGCGAAGCCCGGCATTTCGATTGTCCTGACCATGCTGCGTCTACGATTCGCGCTCGTCCGGCCGCAAAAAAGAACCCCTGCGGCGTAAAAGGCCGGCCGGACTTTCTCTATTATTGGCTACGAAATCGCACTTTGGATATGAACCAACAGTCCCTATCTATCTGCGCTAAACACGCTTCTTGTAGGCACTCTGAACGCTCTGATTTAGGCGCAACTATGATTTGCGCCGTCAGATGTCGACGTTCATGAAGTCGTCGAACGCGGAGAGCTGGTTGGGGTGGAAGCCCCGCAAGTCGCTGTTATAGGCGTAGATGTCCTCCGCGATCGAGGTGACGAAAACGGGGACGTCGCGTGCGATCGCTTCCTGGATCTTGTAGCCGATCGGGCGGCGCGCGGCATCGTCGTAGGTTGCCTTGAAGCGTTCCATCAACGCGTCGGCCTCGCCGTTGCAGTAGCGTGGATCGTTCTGCCCGTTCGGCGGACGCTGCTTGCACTCGAAGAGCGTCGAGAGGTCGCCAAGCGGATCGCCGCTCCACTGGAAGCTGACGACGTCGAAGCGCCCGGCGTAGATGATCCCGCCCTGCGCGTACGACGCGAACATCAACGGCGCCGGATAGTGCTTGAACGTCAAGTCGACGCCGATCGCCTTCCACCACGCGCGGATCAACTCGTTGCGCGCGTCCGTATCGGGCGCCCCTGTGCTCGTCGCGAACTCGAGCGCCAAACGGACGGCGCCCTTTGCGCGCACGCCGTCCGCCCCGAGCTTCCAGCCCGCGCTCTCGAGCAGCGCCGCAGCCTTCTTCGGATCGTACGCGGTGAAGCCGATCGAGGGATCGTGCGCGGGGTTCAACGGGGAGACGACGCCGTCTTGAAGGATCCCGATGCCGCGGCCGAGTTTGTCGCGCAGGGTCCTGCGATCGGTCGCGAGCATGAGCGCGCGGCGCACGGCGGGGTCTTTCAGCGCGGGATGCTCCAGATTGAAATCGACGTGCCCCCAGTAGTAGCTCGGTTGCCGCAGGAGGGCGACCCCTGGGATCGTCTTGAGATCGTCATAGTAGCGCGACGCGACCGGGAGCCACAGGTCGATCTCGTGCGTGCGGAGTTGCGTGACGACCGTGTTGCGATCCGGGACGATCTTGAAGACGATCCGCTGCAGCTTCGGCAGCCCGCGGAAATACAGCGGGTTCGGTTCGAGCTCGATCGAGTCGGAGCGCCTCCAGAACTTGTACTTGAACGGTCCGATGCCGATCGGGAGCGCGTTGTAGGGCGCGGTGTTGATATCCGGGAGATCGGCGAGCAAGTGCTTGGGGAGGATGCACGGGTTCGCGCCCGCGGTCGAAAAGAACGTGAAGATCGCCGGGACGTACGGCCGGCTCAAATGGAAGACGACCGTGTACTTGTCGGGCTCGTCGATCTTCTGGATCAAATCCCAACCGTCGCGCCCAACCTCGTTATTCCTCGGATTCAGGACGACGCGCGTCGAGAAGACGACGTCGTCGGCATCGAACGGCTGCCCGTCCGACCACTTGACGCCCTTGCGCAGGCGGTAGGTGATCGTCTTCCCGTCGGCGCTGATGCCGCCGTTGCGCTGCGTGGGCACTTCCGTCGCAAGCTCGGGGATCGGCTCGTTGTGCGGCCCCGTCTTGAAGAGGTACGCCATCGTCAGGGTCGAGAGGTAGTTCACGACCGTCTGCGTCGCGAGGTGGGGGTTGAGCCCCGTGATGTCCTCGGCGGTCGCATACCGCAAAACGTGCGGGATCGTGAAGGCGTTCGCTGCAGCCGCCGGCGCCGGGCGCGCGGCAGCCGCGGCGAAAGCGGCGAGCAGGAGCGCGGCGCGAACGCGGCGCGGCCGGGTGGAATGCAAGAGATCAAATATCAACATTCATCACGTCATCGAAGGGTGCGATCGGGTTCGGGTGCCACCCCTTCAAATCCCGATTGAATGCGAAGATTTCCTTGCGCGAATCGAGGACGATCGTCGGAACGTCCTCGAAGATCCCGCGCTGCGCCCGCCGGATCAGCGGCAGCCGCTCGGCGGGATCGTACGTGATCTGCGACTTCGCAATCAGAGAGGAGACCTCGGGATTGCAATAGTGCAGCAGGTTCTGGCCGTCGGGCGGGAAGCGATTGCAGGCGTAGATGTTCGATAGGTCCGCGATCGTGTTCTGCCCCCAGGCGAACACCGCGACGTCGAACTTCCCGGCGTACAGGATCCCGCCGGCCTGGTACGTGTTGAACATCAGCGACGGCAGGTAGCGTTTGACCGTGAGGTCGATGCCCACTTGCCGCCACCAGCCGCGCATCAGTTCGATCTGCGTATCGCTGTCGGGCGAACCGGTGAAGGCCGCGAATTCGAGCGCTAGGCGCTGCCCGCCCTTGGTGCGGATCCCGTCGGCCCCCGGCTTCCAACCGGCCGCGTCGAGAATCGCCCGCGCCTTCGCCAAATCGAACGGAACCAGGGCAATGTCCTTGTCGTAATACGAGCTCGCGACCGGGACGGTCGATTCCGAGAGCAGGTAGATGCCGTTGCGCACCTTGTCGTTGAGCGTCTTGCGGTCGGTCGCGTAGCGGATCGCCTCGCGCACCGCGCGGTCGCGCAAGATCGGGCGCGCGAGATTGAAATCGAGGTGGTCGAAATAGAAGCTCGGGATCGTCAGCACCGTCACGCCCTCGATCTTCTGCACGTCGGGGACGTAATGCGGGCTGACCGGCGTCCACAGATCGAGCTCGTGCGTGCGCAGTTGCTGCAAGACGGTATTCCGGTCGGGGATCAGCTTGAAGACGATCTTCTGCAGCTTCGGTGCGCCGCGGAAGTAATTCGGATCCGGGACCATCGTGACCGAGTCGCCGCGCTTCCAACTCTCGAACTTGAACGGCCCGATCCCGACGGGGAGTCCGTTGTACGCAGCGTTGTTGACGTCGGCGACGCCCTCGAGCAGATGCTTGGGGACGATCGACGGATTCGCGCCGCCCGTGCTGAAGAACGTGACCGCATACGCGGAGTACGGCGTCGTGAGATGATAGACGACCGTGTACTTGTCGGGCTCGTCGATCTTCTCGATGCGCTCCCAGCCCTCGCGGCTGATGACGTTCGTCTTCGGATCGAGGATCAGCTTCGTCGAGAAAACGACGTCGTCGGCATCGAACGGCTGTCCGTCCGACCACTTCACGCCCTTGCGCAGATGCCAGGTGATCGTCTTCCCGTCCGCCGAGATGCCGCCGTTCTTCTGCGTCGGAATCTCCGTGACGAGTTCGGGGACCGTCGGATCGCCGCGTTCGTCCGTCTTGATCAGGTTCGCCATCGTCATCGACGACATGTACAAGACGACGGCCTCGCTCGAGAACATCGGGTTGAGGCCCGTGATGTCCTCGGCGCTCGCGTAGCGCAGCACGTGGGGAACCGTGTACGGCGCCCGCGCCGCGCTCCCGGTTGCGGAACCGGAGGTCTCGACGCGCGTGCATGCGGCGAGGGCGGCGAGCGCAAGGCCGAGCACGATCTTCTTCAATATCTCCCGCTCCCGTGATCGAACGACGTCATCCCCCGAACCGCCGGGGTCCGTGTGATCATTGAAGGCGTCGGAGAAAACCCCTCGACGCAAGCCGGAAATGCGGGATCGAACGGCCGGAGACGGGCGAAGGCCCGCCGGTGCGGGCCTTCGCGGGTTCATTCGGGGGAGGCGCTATGCTTTCACGAGGTTGACGACTTCGAATCCCGTCTCCTGAGGCGGCGAGCCGAAACCGCCGGGGATGCCCTTGCCCATGGCCGGCATCAGCGTGCCGTCGCGGAACCGCTCCCAACTCTCTTTGGAATCGTGAACGGCGATGATCGTCCAGCCGCCCGGCGAAGCGCCTGCCGCGTGAAACAACTGCCCCTTCGGCAGGACGTCGCGTGCCGGATGGACGGCGGCGATCGACGCTTCGTACTGGTCTTTCGTGCCGCCCGGAAAGAAATGCACGATCCCGTAGGCCATTCTGTTCCTCCTGATCAAGCGTTTGAGCGGTAAGAGTCTGGATCGACGGCCGCGTCCGTTCGGCGGCGCGCCGCGCGTCCCAGCCCTAAGCGAGAGGGCGCAATCTCGCTCCATCCCCTCGCGCCCCGAGGGGCCCACACTTTCTCGAGCTCGGAGCCGCGCCGGCGGCGGGCCAGGCCACGGTCACTCAGGGAGCGGGCGGGGCGGGGCGACGCTCTCCCGCGGGGCGTGCAGCTTGCCCGCGGAGCCACGATGGCGGGAGCGGGCAAGTGCACGAGTAGCGATTTCGCATGGATGCGAAATCGCGGGCGTCCCCGCGGGAGAGCGTCGCCCCGCACCGCCCGCGGGCCCAGCGATCAGGCCGACGAGCTGAGGGTAACTTGAGTGTCATGCGCTCAGAGCGAGTAGGCGTGCGGGTTCCAGAACGGGGAGATCACGGAGGACGTGCTGTAACCGGCGAGGTCGGCGTTGCGCACGAGCGGTTCGCGCCGGAAGAATAGCACGATCGACGGGACGTCGCTCGCGAAGCGCCGCTGTTCGAGTTGCGAGAACGCCTTCCGCTTGACCGGATCGACCGTGGCGAGGCCGTCGTCCATCGCCTTGGTCGCGAGCGGATCGTCCCAAAACAGCGCGTTCTGCCCGTGCGGGGCGAAGTTGTGCGCGGAGTAGATCGCGCTGTCGTCCGGGTCGGCCGCCCCGCCCCAAGCGAAGCTCGCGACGTCGTAATGCCCGCCCTGGAGCGTGCCGTTCGCGGTGTTGTCGTACATTTGCGCGGTCGGAACGTTCTTCACGGAGACGTCGGCGCCGATGTCGTGCCATTGGCGCTGCACGAGAACCTCGATCGCGCGCCCGCCGGTGCTCTCGGTCGCGGTCGTGTAGGTGAAGGCGAGCCGCTCGCCGTGCTTGACCCGGATGCCGTCGGGTCCGGCTTTCCAACCGAGCGCATCCAGCAACGCTTTCGCCTTCTCGGGAGCGTAATCGAAGTGATCCGTATCGGCGGTGTACGCCCACGAGAGACGCGGCGACTGCGCGACGTCCGTGAGGTCTCCGAGCCCGTGGTCGATCTTCTCGAGGATCTCGCGCCGGTCGATCCCCAGCGCGAGCGCGCGCCGCAAGCGCACGTCCGCAAAGAGCGGCCTGCGCAAATTGAAGTCGATGTGGTCGTAGGTAAAAACCGGCTCGGCCTCCGTCAGCATGCCGGGAACGTTCTGCACTTGAGGCCATAAGGAGCCGCCGAGGTGGACGGCAACGTCGATCTCGTGCGTGCGCAGTTGCGCGACCATCGTGTTGTCGTCGGGAAAGATCTTGAAGACGACCGTGCGGATCTTCGGGGCGCCTAGGTAGTAGCGGTCGTACGCCTCGAGCTTGATCGACGCACCGCGCTGCCAGTTCACGACCTTATAGGGTCCGCTGCCGACGGGCGCCGACTGATAGGCGGCCGTGTTGAACGAGCCCGCATCGTCGTTGAACTTCTCGAGGAGATGCGCCGGCAGGATCGGCGCGTTCCCGTTGACGCCCCATAACTGCTGCAAGAAGGGCGCGTAGATCCGCTTCATGTGGACGACGGCGACGAGCGGGTCGCGGCAGTCGATGCTCGCGATATCCTTGTAGCCGTCGGTCGTGACGACGTTGTTGTGCGGATTCATCACCGCCTTCCAAGTGAAGGCGAGGTCCCGGCACGTGACGGGCTCGCCGTCATGCCACGTCATGTTCGGGCGCAGCTTGTATTTGAGCGTCAGGCCGTCTTTGGCGACGTCGCCGTTCTCGAGCGTCGGCAACTCGCGCAGCGCGTCCGGGACGGGCTTCGCCTTATCGTCGTAGCGAACGGCATACGAGAAGACGAACATCGAAAGATCGAGCGTCATCGCGCTGGTCGCGAGCATCGGGTTGAGCGATTTCGCGTCCTGCCCTTCGCCGATGACCAAGCGGTCCGCGTTCGTCCAGGGATTCCGCGCGGCGGAGGAGCCGGGGGCTACGGCGTTCTGCGTTTCGACCTTCGTGCAACCGGTTGCGATCAACGCCGCGAGGAGCCCGCCGGCGAGGCGGGCCCGCCACGGCGCGTCAGCCAATCCGCATGCTCTCCGGGTCGATTCCGTGCTTGCGGCAGAAGTCCGCGTACGCAAGCGGCGAGATCTCGGAAGGCTTGATCTCGCTGCGCCCGCCCCAGAAGACGTTCGTGTAGCCGATCTCGATGCCGGCTTCACGCAAGTGCTCGTCGATCGCGGCCTTGTGCGCGAGCACGAGTTGCTTGTCGGTCCCGTGCGCGACGCCCATCACGTTGACGTTGCGAAACTCCTCGCCGCCTTCGCGCCAGTAGGCGTGCGTCATGACGTGATGCCGCCCCACCTCGCGGCCGGCGTCGATCTCGCGCCCAGCCGGCACCTGCCAGTGGAAGAGTGCGTTGTAGCGCGTGACGCGCTCGCTTCCCGCCGTCGGCTTGACGTGTTCGAGGAACGTCGAGAAGCGGCCGATCACCTTGCGCTCGTGCAACGACTGCGCTACATCGCAGAACGATTCGAGATCTTCCCCGGCTTCCCGTGCGCGCGCGGCCCAGATGTCGCGCACGAACTCTTCGGGTTCGAACTCGCGCTTGAGCGCGGTCAGCACGCGCCATTCGCGGTCGGTCAACTCGACGATGTTCGTGTAGACTTCATCGGCGAGAACGTCGGCGCGGCTGCCGGGCTCGAGCCCCTTGCGCCGCACGTGCCCGACGCCGAGCGCGAAGAGGCGCTTCGCCGGCATCAAGCGGACGGCGTCGGCGCCGATCGTCGTGCGGAGGAACTCCGCGTGCTTCTCGATCGAGTAGCCTTGCGGCACTTTCAGCGTCGTCCAGAGGCGATACTTCGCGCCCGGAGTCGCCGGGTCGGCCGTCCGGATGACGACGTGCCCCGAGAACGGATCCTCGCGGTAGAGATAATCGAACGCCGCGTCCAGCTTGTTCTCGGTGACGACCCAGGCGACGAGCGCGCCGTCGGCGAGGTTCGTCGCCATCAACGTCTGCCGGACGCGCCGGATCACGCCGGCCGAGAGCATCGCCCGGATGCGCTCGATCACGGTCTCGGCCGGCACGCCCGATAGCTCGGCGATCGACCCGACCGGATCCCGTTGGAACCCCTGGATGCGGTCCTCGGAGACGCTAAGGATCTTCGTATTGATCGGGTCGCCGATGGCGACGGGTACTTCGACTACGCCCATAATGGCGTCTTACTTCTCACCCGGGAGGCGAAGCCCCGCAGCAGGCGCCCCGCCGCGGCAATCCCCGAGTATCAGGATATGAAGCACGCTTGCAGTTTGATACTTTAGAAACGGCAGCCACTGCCGCGGGTCCGCACCGGAGGCGTCTGGCGCAGCGATCGTGGGCGTACGGATATGAAAAAGCAGCATCTTCCTCTTCCGTCTGCGGTCATAGCGACCGCAGACGGCAAGCCCGCGAGAACGGTGGAGACCGGCCACGCGGCGCCCGCTCTCGAGAGGCAGGGGCACGAGCTTGCGAGCGTGCCCTCGCTCGATCCGGCGCAGCGGACGACGGACCAGCTCTACCGCTTCCTCGTCGAGAGCGTTACCGACTATGCGATCTTCGCGGTATCGCCAAGCGGGATCGTCGTGAGTTGGAACCCCGGCGCCGAGCATGCGTTCGGATACCGGCGCGACCAGATCGTGGGCAGCAACTTCGAGGTCATCTTCACGGCGGAAGACCGCGCAGCCGGCGTTCCGAAGGGGGAACTGCGCACGGCCGAGGTCGCAGGCCGGACGGATATCGAGTGTTGGCACGTCCGAAGCGACGGAAGCCGCTTCCGTTGCGCGAACACCGTGCAGCCGTTACGCGACGCCGGCGGCAGCATCACGGGCTTCACGAAGATCGTCCGAGACATCACGGAGCGCTACCTCGCAACGGAGGCTCTGCGCGCTAGCGAGGAGCGCCTGCGCTTGATGCTCGAGAGCGTCCACGATTATGCGCTTTACTCGCTCTCCCCGCGCGGAACGGTTACGCTCTGGAACATGGGAGCAGAACGACTCTACGGCTATTCCGAAAAGGAGATGCTCGGACAGAATCATGCGAGACTCTTCACGCTCGAGGATACCGAAGCCGGGATCCCCGCGCTCGAGCTGCGCCGGGCCGCGGTGCTGGGCAATTTCGCCGACGAGCGCTGGAACGTTCGCAAGGACGGCACTCGCTTCTTCGCGAGCGGGAAGGTGACGCAGATCGATGCAGCCCCGTTGGGCGACGTCGCACGCGGTTTCGTCAAGGTTTCGCACGACATCACCGAGCGCAGGCGGCTCGAGAGCGAGCTGCGCCACGAGGCGTTCCACGATGCGCTGACGGGGCTTCCGAATCGAGGCCTCTTGCTGGAGCACCTGACGCGTTTGCTCGCGCGCACGAGGCGGCATAAGCCGGAGTCGTTCGGTCTGCTCTTTTTCGACGTCGACAACTTCAAACTTGTCAACGATACGTTCGGTCACATCCTCGCCGACCGGCTGCTGATCGAGATCGCACGCCGCATATCGGCCACGATTCGCCCGGAGGACATTCTGGCGAGACTCGGCGGAGACGAATTCGGCATCCTGATCGGCGATCTCGAAGAGACCGGCGAAGCGATTCTCGTCGCCGAGCGGATCCAGGCCGCTCTGGCCGTTCCGTTCCAGATCGAAGAGCATGAAGTCACCGCGACGGCGAGCCTCGGGATTGCAATCGGGTCCGCAGCGTACGCGCGCCCCGAGCACGTGTTACGCGATGCCGATATCGCGATGTACGAGGCGAAGGCGGCAGGGCGCGCGCGGTACGCCGTTTTCGATGCGTCGATGCGCGAGCGCGTCGTCGCGCTCCAAACGATCGAAGCGGAATTGAACCGCGCGCTCGATCGGCATGAATTTCGCGTCGCATACCAGCCGATCGTCGTGCTCGAGACCTCGAACGTCGTCGGTTTCGAGGCGCTGGTCCGCTGGCAGCACCCCACGCGCGGCTTCTTACCCGCCGCGGAGTTCGTCCCCGCCGCCGAGGCGGCCGGGCTCATCACGGCGATCGATCGCTGGGTGCTGCAGCGCGCCTGCGAGCAGGTGAGAAGCCGAAGCGCCTCGAGCGGGATCGCCCCGATCCTCAGCGTCAACCTTTCGAGCCGGGACTTCCTAGACGCGGATCTCGTAGCGCACGTGCAAGGGATCCTGCACGCGACCGGCATTCGAGCGACGGACCTGAAGTTCGAGATCACCGAAAGCGCATTGATGGATCGCTCGACGCTCGTGACGACGCTGCTGGCGAACCTGCGTGCCCTAGGGATCGAGTTCTACATCGACGATTTCGGAACCGGCTACTCCTCGCTGAGCTATCTGCGGCACCTCCCTGTGAGCATGCTCAAGATCGACCGCTCGTTCGTGGAAACGATGACCTCCGATCCCGGGGGTGCGGAGGTCGTGCGCGCGATCGTGTCGCTCGCTCACACGCTCGAACTCAAGGTCGTCGCGGAAGGTATCGAGACGCACGCGGAACTCGATGCCCTCCGGGCGCTGGGCTGCGACTTCGGCCAAGGCTTCTATTTCTCTAAAGGCCTCGACTGGAACGAAGCGGGTGAGATGCTCGGCCGGACGCTGCCGTAAGATCCGAGCGCGTCAGTTCGCTCCAAGCGCGTAGAGCAGCGTCTGCTCCGCGGTGCGCACGGAGTAGACGCTCGTGACTTGGTCGGTCAACGCCTGCGTCAAACCGACCTGAGCGCTGAGCAAGAGCGGCAGCGTCGTCACGCCGGCCGCGTACTGCGCCTGGGTCGCTTGCAGAACCTCCACGGCCTTCGCGTATTCAGCCTGCGCCTGATCGAGCGCGGCGCGGGCCGAAACGAGGCCGATCAGGGCTTGCTGCACGCTCAACTGCAGGTTGAGCCGCGTGGCATCCAAGGAGGCTTGCGCGTTCGCCAAGCTCGCTCGCGCCTGATCGGCGTTCGCGCTGGTCACGCCCTGATCGAAGAGCGGAATCGCGAGGACCGCCCCGAGCGAGCTCGAATTGCGGAACGTTCCGCCCCCCGCAGCGGTCGAGGTCGTGCTGCTGCTCGCGCTGCCGGAGAGCGTCGGGAAACTCCCGAGTTGCGCCGCGCGCAGCGACGCGCGGGCCGCCTTCAGCGACTGCAGGCTCGCGTCGTAGTCCGGCCGCTGCGCGAGCGCCCGCGCGATCGCCTGCGCGTAGCTCGGGATCACGACCGTCGAAGCTTGCGCGGCCTCGTCGGCGAGAGGCGCGTCGTCGATCGGCTTGACGTCCACGTTCGCCTCGAGCCCCATCGCATTCGCGAGCGCCGCATACGAGGAACGCTCCGCTCCCTGCGCCCGCACGAGCGCGACGCGCGCTTGTGCCGTCGGCAATTGCGCCGTCGCGATGTCCGTCCGCGCCGCCGCCCCCGCGCGGTACTGCGCGGTGACGAGATCCTCCTGAACCTGGTTGAGCTTCACGGTTTGAACCGCGACCTCGGTCTGGCGCTCCGCGGTCAGCGCGGCGAAATACGCCGTCGCGACGTTGTACGAGACGGTCTGGAGTTGGCGCCGGTAGAGGTCGCCGAACTGCGTCTCGTTCGCCTTCGCCGCGCGGATCGATTCCGCGACGCGTCCTCCGTCGAAGACGAGTTGGCGCAGCGTCACGCCGAGCGAATTCGTCGTCGACGGAGATGCACGCAGCACCGTCCCCGTGCCGGTATCGACGAAAGATCCGCCCTGCGAAAACGAGCGAGTCGTGCTCGCGTTTCCCGCCAGATTCGGGAGGAGGCCCGTCTGCGCCAAGCGCGCTTGGGCCCGGGCGATTCCTTCGTCGGCGCGGGCCGTCGCGAGCGCGGGGGAGCGGGCCGCAGCGATTGCGACCGCCTGCTGCAACGTGAGCCGCGCAGGCACGCCGGGCGCGGGCACGGCATCGAGCCCGGTCACGGGCGTCCCGTAGGCGGGATACTGCAGCGGCGCCGTCGACCCGGCGGGGCCGATCGTCGGAACCGGGATCGGGCTCGGGAGCGTCACGCCCTGCGGCGGGAGCGTGGGCGTTGCGACCGCCGCGGGCGGGAGCGAGGGTGTCGCGGCCGGCGCAGCCGTCGCGGCTCGAGGGAGCGCCACGAGAAGCGCGAGGGTGAATGCGGCGAGCGCGGTGCGTGCGAATGTCGTTGCGAACATCGCGGGCTACTTCTTAGCCGCGGGAGTGGCTGAGCCGCTCGGCTTTTGCCCCGCGGGCGCGCCCGGTGGAGCGCCGCCGGGCCCCGCTCCGGCGACGGCCACGACGCTGCCGTCCTGTAGCGAATCCGGACGCGTCGTGATCACGACCGTCCCGGGCCGGACCTTTCCGCCGAGGATCTCGGATAGGCTATCGGTCTGCAAGCCGACTTGAATCGGGATCGCTTTCGCTTTGCCGTCCTCGACCGTGAAAACGTTCGCGCCGCTTTCGCTCTGGAAGATCGCGGAGCGCGGCACGACGATCGCCGCGCGATGCGCTTCCTTGCGCACGTTGACCGTCACGAGCATCCCGCCGCGCAAGAGTCCGTCGGGGTTCTCCCGGCGGACGCGCGCGCGATACGAGAGCGTCCCTTGCGTCGGCGTCGCGTTCACGTCGGAGATCGCCGCCGAAAACGTCTTGCCGGGGATCGACGCGGTCGTGAACGTCACCGGCGTCCCGGAGTGAACGTACGGGAGATCCTCGTCCGGAACGTTCGCGTTCACGTAGACCGACGAGATCTGCGAGACTTTCACGACGGGCGCATTCGGGCTCGCGAGCGCGCCCGGGTCGAGGAAACGTTGCGTCACCACGCCGTCGAACGGCGCGTAGATCGAAGTCTGATCGATCTGCGTGCGGAGCAGCGCCACGCTCGCTTGGGCCTGCTGCAGCGCGCCTTTGTTCGCCGCGATCGTCTGCTTGTCGACTTGCGTCTGCCCGAGGTTCGCCTTCGCGCTGGCGAGCGCGGCTTGCGCCGCTTGCAAACCCGAGCGCGCGTTGTTCACCTCTTGCTGCGCCGCGACGTAAGCCGCTTGGGATTGCGTCAACGCCGTCTGAGAAACGTAGCCCTGCGCGAACAGCTGCTGGTTCTGCGCGTTGACGAGTTGCGCGCTCTTGAGCGAGGCTTCGGCCGTCGCGACGCGATTGCGCGCCCCGTCGAGCCCCTGCTGCGCGCTCGCGAGCGACGACGCGTACTGTTGCGATTGGATCGGCTGCGAAATCGTCGAGCTGACGAGCCGCGCGCGCGCCTGCTCGAGGAGGCCTTCGTTCTGCGCGAGTTCCGCGCGCAACGTCGAATCGTCAAGCTTCGCGAGGAGCTGCCCCTTCTCCACGTGCTGCCCTTCGGTCACGTAGATCGCCGCAAGCGTCCCGGATTGGGTCGAGTTCAGCGTCGATTCCTGCAGCGGCGCGATCTGGCCGTCGAGCGCAAGGTACGTGGCGATGTCCTGCTGCGTCGCCTTGCCGACGTCCACCGCTAGCGGCGGCGGCCCCGCGGGCCCCTTGGCGGCGGGCTTTCCGCAGCCGCCCAGCGCGAGGACGAATGCGGACCCGAGGAGCAGCGCACGCGTGCGAACGGTCATGGTTCTCCTTGATCGACAGGTCGGGGAGCTCGAACGATTCCACCCCTAGTACACACAAAACGCACCTTTTGATTCATCCGTCGCAGTTGCGGTGCGCCCGGCAGCGGGAGCAACGCCTTCGCCGGAGTAACACTCGCTTCATGGGAGCCAAGGTCGAGGTCGGTCGGACGTACCGGAGTCAGACCCGGGTCGAAGAGTGGATGACGGCCCACAAGGCCGGCAATACGGGGGTCGACGTCCTTTCGACACCGATGCTGCTCCAACTGGTCGAAGACGCCGCCGTGCAATGCATCGCCCCGATGCTCGCCCCGGGCGAAGTCTCGCTCGCGGCGCACGTGGACCTGCGGCATCTGGCCCCGACTCCCGTCGGCTTCATCGTGCGGACGGAAGTTCAAATCACGGCGATCAACGGGCGGTGGATCCAATTTGCCGTCACGGCTTTCGACGAACGGGAAAAGATCGCAGAGGGGACGCACGAGCGCTACGTCATCGAGCTGACGAAGTTCCGCGCCGTGCTCGAGGACAAGCATCAGATCTGAGCGCGACCCGTCCGGCGGCCTTTCGCGCACTCGCGAGCGCAGCGCTCGGATCGGCCGCCCCGCCTCGGCGGGCCGAGCAATTTTGACTTTTCACGGTTCCGGCCGGAACCAACCCCTCGCCACGTGTCGTTATAAGCCGAAGATGAGATACGTTATCTCTCACGGGAGACTACCTGGGCAGCCTCATGGGTATACCGAGAGAGAAGGAAGCGTCCGGCTTTCTCCCGTCTCTGAATTGAGTGGAGGACAGATTTGAAAGCAATCAGCACCGGCGTGCTTGCGGCATTCGCCGCCGGCCTCGGGCTGTCGGCGATCGCGAGCACGGCCGTCTCGAGCGCAGCGCAAGGCAACACTGGACCCTACGCGTCTGCTCCCAAGATGGTCGAGATCAAGATCGTCGCACAAGCCTCATTGCCACCAGCCGACTTCGGTACACCGCCTTCGGGCGAAGTGCCGATCCTGTACAACGACCACCACGTCTACGCGAAGCCGAGCCGCCTGAAACAAGATCGGACGCTCGGCGCTCTGGTCCGCGGCAACACGATCCTCGTTCCGCTCCGCTCGATGTTCGAGCAGATGGGCGCGACGGTTTCGTACGATCCGGCGACCAAGACGGTCGACGTGTCGAAGCCCGGCTCCGACGTCAAAGTGACGGTCGGCAAGCCCGAGGTGATCATCAACGGTGAGAGCCGCCCGCTCGACGTTCCGCCCGAGATCTACAAGGGCGCCGTCGTCGTTCCGGTTCGCGTCATCTCCGAGGGCATGGGCGCGTACGTCCAGTGGGTTCCTTCCAAGCAACTGACGGTCGTCCGCTACATCCCGGCGCCGCTCCCCCCGCCGCCGCCGACCCCGGCACCGACCGCACCGCCGACCCCGGCACCGGTCGCCACGCCGCCGCCGACGCCGGCACCCACGCCGACTCCGGTCGCGGCGAAGAAAGCCGCCAACGAAGCGTTCGTCGCCGGCGATTACATCATCTCGCCGAAGGTGTACAACGAGTTCAGCCCCGGCAACACCGGCAAGTACGGCAGCTACGGCCTCAAGGCCGGCATCGAGTTCGGTCTGTTGAACCTGCCGTGGATGCTCGAAGTCGACTCGCGTCAGTTCACGTATCCGCATAACGGCAACCTGCTGCCCACCGGCGGGCTTCCCGCACCGGGCGACCAGGGGTACGTCACCGTCATCGGCGGCGGCGGCCAGACGTTCGTTCCGACGTTCAACGCTCGCGATTCGGACTTCGACGTCCGTTGGGGCCTGAAACTCGCCGATCCGCGTCTGTACGTCGGCGTCGGCTACCTCTGGCGGACCACGAACTACGGCTATCCGAAACAAAACGGTCTCGGATTCGGCGCCGAGAAGTTGCCGGATCTCGACCAGCCCTTCTCGATCTACGGAAGCATCTGGTACTACCCGAGCGTCACAGGCTCCGGCCTCTCGTATCGCATCATGAAGTACGACATCGGCGGCACCTACAATTTCGGTAGCACCCCGCTGTACCTCGACTTCGGCTACCTCGGCGATCAAGGCCGCAACAAGACCAACGCACCCGCCGACTTCAGCCACAACGGGCCGCACGTCGGACTCGGCATCCACTTCTAGACGGAAGCAGACCCGAAACGAGAAGGAGCCTCACGCCCAGGCGTGAGGCTCCTTCTTCGCGCTACGCCGTCTACTTCGGCGCGTCGCCGGCCACGACGGAGAGCGGGACCTGCGCGTCGGCGCGGGCCGAGAAGTCCGGCAACGGATGTTCGGCGAGTTCCCGCTGCAACTGCTTCGCCTGCGGCGTCTTCGCATAGCGCTCGAACAGCCAGCGTTCGGCCCTTTGGGCCTTCGCGATCGCAGCGGGGAGCGGGAGCTTCGCGTAGAGACGCTCGAGGCGATAGATCGAACCGGGGAGCGCGGTATCCTCGGGATACTTCCGCTCCAAGTCCCTGATCGCATCTTCGACGTTGCCGATCATGCCGAGCACGGCGTTCGACGTCGAAGGATCCGCGGTGAAGCGCGCGTCTTGGTCTCGCAGGATGTTGCGCATGCCGAGGATGCTGATCTTCAGCGGGCCGAAATACTCGTCCGCGGGCGCGAGGTGAACCGGGCGCCCGGCCGCAAATGCAGGTTGCGGCGGCACCGCCCCGGCCGCCGCGGCGGCGGCGACGGCGAACGCGATCGAAACGAGCAATCGTCTCACGGGGACCGTCCCTTCTGTGCACGGATGATATCGGAGGCCAAAGCACTTGTCATTAGCGAAACTTGCCGTCGCCTGCATCCAAGTGCACGCATATGACCGGGATCACTTCGGGGAGCACTGGGCCTTCGTCGTCGAGATGGTGGAACGGGCGGCGACGCGGGGTGCCCGGCTGATCGTCGTCCCGGAGGGTTCGGTCCCGGGGTACGTCCTCGGAACGGCTCCGGTCGAACCCGCGCTCCTGCGCCAAGCGGAGCGTACGTTGAGCCACGTCGCGCGCGCTCACGGCGCCGTGATCGTCTACGGGACGGCGCGCATCGTCGACGGCGCGACGTACAACGCCGCCTGCGTCGTCGGACCCGACGGCGGCATCCTCGGAAACGCGCACAAGAACTTCCTCTGGCATTTCGACCGCCTGTGGTTCGCCCCGGGGAACGCGCTCGAACCGATCGCGACGCCGCTCGGTTCGCTCGGCGTGCTCGTGTGCGCCGACGGCCGCATCCCGACGCTCGCGCGCGCGCTCGTCGATCGCGGCGCGCAGGTCCTCGTGATGCCGACCGCTTGGGTGACGAGCGGGCGCGATCCACGCAACCTCGAGAATCTGCAAGCGGACTTGCTCGCGAACGTGCGCGCTAGGGAGAACGGCGTCCCGTTCGTCGCCGCGAACAAAGTCGGGACCGAAGCGCGCAGCGTCGCGTATTGCGGGAAGAGCGCGATCGTCGCGGCCGACGGCACGTTCGTCGCGCGCGGCGGCGAGCGCGAAGAGACGATCGTCTACGGCGAAATCGAAATCGGCGCGGCGCACCCGCTGCGCGGCCCGCAACTCGCCGCACCACCGGAACGGCCCGATAACGCGCGCGAAGTACGGCTCGCCGTCTCGACCGCGCGTTCTGCCGAAGAGATCGCCTGGTTGGCGCGCCTCGCCGCACGTGCCGATGCGCACGGCCTCATCGCGCTCGGATCGAGCGCGGCGGCGGAGACGGGCATCCCGGCGCTCGACGCGTCCGGTTCGCCGCGAACCATCGCACGCGTCGCCGGCGTTTCGTTCGGGCTCGTCGACGACGCGACGATCGAAGATCCGGCGGGGCTCGTGGCGGCGCGTCTCGGCGGCATCGACGCGTTCTGCTGGGTCACCGAACGCGACCCGGCATGGCAGACGACGTTGGCGCGCGCGCGCGCCGCGGAGTTGCGCGCATACGTCGTCGTCCTCGATCCGCGCTATGGCGGCCGCGCGTTCGCTTGCGATCCCGACGGCACCGCCGTCTGCGGAACGTTCGACGATCTCCGCGTAGCGGCGTTCGTCTATAGCACCGCGCGCACTGCGAACACGCTGGCGGCGCCGCACACGGACGTCCTAGAGGGGCTGCGGCGCGTCGAGGAGATCGCGGGCGCGCGGTAGGGGCGCGGCGCACGGGGTTACGCGTCGCCGTCACGAATGGCGACCTGAACGCAGCCGCAAGAGAGGACCGCCCGCTCGTGACCTTCGCCTCGCTCGCCCAACGCGCGCTCGACACCGCGAGCGCTCGCGGTGCGGCGTACGCCGACATCCGCTTCGAAGACGGCCGCAGCGAGCGGATCGAAGTGCGCAACGGCGGCGTCGCGACGCTCTCGGATGAAACGAGCATCGGCTACGGGATCCGCGCGCTCGTCGACGGCGCCTGGGGGTTCGCCGCCGGGGCCGATCTTTCGGAGGCGGGCATCGATGCGGTCGCCGCGCAGGCCGTCGAAATCGCGCGCGCGGGCGCCGGAGTCGCGACGCGGCGCCGGGCGCACGTGCCGGTGGATTCGTACGTCGACACCTACGCGACGCCGGTCGAACGGGATCCGGCCGGCGTTCCGCTCGGCGAGCGCGTCGCGCTCTTGCTGGACGCCGAACGCGCGCTGCACGCGACGCCGCAGATCAGCGTCGGCCGCGCGTGGATCGATCTGTGGCGGACGGAGAAAGAGTTCTTCAGCACCACCGGTTCCCGCATCGCGCAATCGCTCCGTCAAACGGGGAGCGGGATCTCCGCGCTCGCCGTCGACGAACACGACGCGCAAGACCGCGCGTACCCCGGCGACAACGGGCTCTACCAGGGCGGCGGCTGGGAGATCGTCGAACTCGCCCGGCTTCGCGAGAATGCCGCGCGGATCGGCGAGGAAGCTTCACAGTTGCTCTCCGCGCCGCAATGTCCGGCCGGCATCTACGACGTCATCCTCGGCGGTTCCCAAGTCTCGCTGCAGATCCACGAATCGTGCGGGCACGCAGCGGAACTCGACCGCATCCTCGGCTGGGAGGCGAACTTCTCCGGCACGAGCTTCCTCGATCCCGCCGAACTCGGCCGGCTCGCATACGGATCGGAGCTCGTCACGATCGAACTCGACAACACGCTGCCGCGCGGTTTCGCGACCGTCGGCTACGACGACGAGGGAGCGAAGAGCGTGCGTTCCGACATCATCCGCAACGGCATGCTGGCCGGGTTCGAGATGTCGCGAGACACGGCACGGCTGATAGGCCGGCCGACGAACGCATGCGTGCGTGCGGAGAGTTGGAAGCACGTGCCGATGATCCGCATGTGCAACCTGAACTTGCATCCGGGAACGACGCCGTTCGAAGCGTTGTTCGAAGGCATCGACGACGGGATCTATATGGAATCGAATCGCTCGTGGTCGATCGACGACCGGCGCTTGAACTTCCAGTTCGGGTGCCAGATCGGTTGGGAGATCAAGCACGGGAAGCGCGGACGAATGCTCAAGAACCCCACGTACGGCGGCGTCACGCCGCAATTCTGGGGCGCGTGCGACGCGATCGCGGACGAGCGCTCGTGGGTCCCATGGGGGACCCCGAATTGCGGGAAGGGCGAGCCGATCCAGACGGGGCGGACGACGCAAGCCGCGGCCCCCGCGCGCTTCCGCAAGATCGCCGTCGGAGCGGGCTACCGTGGGTAGCGCCGAGCGCGAGGCGCCTGCGGCGCGCGTCCTCGAACTCTCGGCCGCCGACGAGACCGAAGCGATCGTCACGAGCGCAGCGAGCGGCTTGACTCGCTTCACGCACAACGCGATCCATCAAAACGTCGCATCCTCCGACACGACGGTGCGCGTCCGAGCGATCGTCGACCGGCGGACCGGCGTCGCGGTCACGAACGATACGTCCGAGCGGGGATTGCGCGCGGTCACCGAGCGCGCCGTCGCGATGGCGCGGCTCGCGCCGCGCGACGACGCGTTCCCCGGGCTCGCGCACTACGCGCCGAACCCGGCCCCGGCGGGATGTTTCCACGAAGCGACAGCCGTTGCGGACGCCGCACTCCGCGCGCGCATCGCGGAGGCGATCTTCCGCACCGGCGACGAGGGCGCGCTTCAAGCGGCCGGATACGTCACGACGGGCCGTTCCGGCGTTTCGATCGCGAACTCAGCCGGGACGCTCGCCTCGTTCGACTCGACCGACGCGGGCATCAACGTCAAGCAAATCGCCGCCGATTCGTCGGGTTACGCCGAACGGTACAGCAACGACGTCGCCGATCTCGACGGCACGCTCGCGGGTTCGCGCGCGGCCGAGAAGGCGCGCGCTTCGAGCGCGCCGATCGCCGTCGAGCCCGGCGCGTGGACGGTGATCCTCGAGCCCGCCGCCTTCGGCGAGCTGCTCTCGTATCTAACGCCGCATTTCTCCGCGCAAGCGTTCGACGAAGGCTCGTCGTTTCTCGGAGACGGCCTCGAGCGCCGGTACGCCGGCGAGAACGTAACGATCGTCGACGATTTCGCGCATCCGCTCAATCCCGGCCAACCATTTGATTACGAGGGCGCGCCGAAGCAGCGCGTCGTCCTCTTGGAAAACGGCGTCGCGCGAGGGGTCGTCACGGACGCAAGCTGGGCCCGCAGGCTCGGGCGAGAGAATACCGGGCACGCGCTCCCCGAACCGAACGCGTGGGGGCCGCATCCGCTGAACGTCGTGCTCGCCCCCGGCACGGCATCGACGGACGAACTGATCGCGGGAACCAAGCGCGGCCTGCTGGTGAGCCGCTTCTGGTACATCCGCAACGTCGATCATCGCAAGACGATCGTGACGGGGATGACGCGCGACGGAACGTTCTTGATCGAAGACGGGAAGATCGTGCGCGGCGTCCGCAATCTGCGCTTCAACCAGAGCATCCTGGAAGCGCTGAGGAACGCGGAGTTCTCTCGCGAGGCCGTGCGCACCGGCGGGTACTTCTACAGCATCGTCGCGCCCGCGGCGAAGATCGAAGGGTTCGCGTTCTCGTCCGTCACCGCGTTCTAGCGGGCGACTATCCTCAAGCGCGTTTCGTGCGAATCGCGCATGCGCACGGAAGCGATCATCGCCTCGACGACGTTCCCATCCCATTGCGTTCCACGCCCGTCGCGTAGGACGGCGATCGCCTCCGCCGAGGAATACGGCTTGCGATAGACGCGCTGCGAGATCATCGAGTGGTATCCGTCGGCGACGGATACGATGCGCGCCGTCAGCGGAATGCGCGAGCCCGCCAAGCGATCGGGATACCCCTCGCCGTCGTGCCGCTCGTGATGCGAGCGCACGATCGGCGCGGCGTCGCGGAGTGCCGGAATCGTTTCCAGCATCCGCGCGCCCTCGGCGGGATGCGAACGCATGATCTCCCACTCGCGCACGTCGAGCGGCCCCGGCTTCAAGAGGATCGCATCGGGCGTCGAGACCTTGCCGATGTCGTGCAACAAGCCGCACAACGCCGCGAAGTTGCACTCGCGAGGCGTCAGACCGAGTTGCACGGCGATGCGGCGCGCCCAGACGGCCGTCGACCGGGAGTGCGCGGCGGTGCCGAAATCGTACGCCTCGAGCCGCGCGATGAGCGCGTCGGTGCGCGCGTCGCGGGTCAGATCAAGCGTGGCTTCGCACTCCATCGACACCCCTCCGGAAAGCCTTGGTTCCTGCCTTATCCACAGGGACCTCCGCCATGGGCTATGGAGCGGAGTTACCCACCCACGCGAGCTCTCACGCGCTTTCCCGATCCCGCCGCAAGCGGCGCCGCCGGGACGGCGAACGCGATCAATCCTGCCAAGAAACAGAGCCCGCCGATCCACATCGCGAAAACGGGCGGGATCGACGAGGTGACGAGCGCGGGATAGGCGCCGAGCGTTCCGCGCAGGCGAACCCCGCCCAGGTCGACGTCCTTCCCCTGCGGCGCGAAGCCGATCCCATCCGGCAGACCGCGTCCGAGCTCGTCGGCGACGGCGAAGAGCAGCGCGCTCCCCTTCGGCGTCCCCGCAGCCGGCGCGCCGTGCGAGCCCGCCGGTAAATCCTTCATGTCGAACAGCACCGCGCGAACCTGGCGGCGCGCGGCGGGCACCGCAAACTGATCGGACGGATAGTTCTTCCCGGAGAGCGGGATCCGATCGGTGAACAACAGGACCGGCGACAAGAACGCGGAGCCGGTCGGTTGCGTGATCGTCAGGTGGCGCCCCCGGGCGTCGCGAGCCTCGATGTACGCAGCAGGTTGCGCCAGCAGTTCCAGCGCCGTGGACCCGACGAAGCGCCGGCCTCCCAGGCCAAGGTCCCCGGCCGGCGAGCCGTGCTTGGCGAGCGAGACGCGCGCGTCGCCCCGCGCGAGCGCCGCGGCGTCGACGTTCGGAAACGTCGCCGAGATGCCGGCGTCGGCGAGCGCCAACGTCGTGCCCGGCGGCCGCGCGATCGTCTCCGAATCGGGCCCGAGAAGCCCGGAGCCGATCCCCGCCGCGATGCAGACGAGCGCGCCGACGACGGCAATGAGGGCGCGCTGCCCCCGCGGACCCGCGGTGCCGCCGCGCACGGTGCCGATGAACCCGAACAGCGGGATCGCCGCCAGGACGAGGACGCCGGAATACTGCCAGGTATGGAACCCGGTCCACTGCGGGTAGAAGTACTGCGCGCCGACGCCGGCGATCGCCGCGGCGGCGAGCGCCAGGATACCGAGTTGCTGCTTCAACGTGCCGCCAGCAGCGGCGCGACCTTTGCGCGCATCTGTTCCAACGTGAGCGGCCCGTCGACGCCCTCGGCCACGCGGCCCGTACGGTCGACGAAGACCGTCGTCGGGAGCCCGACCGAGCCGAACGCGCGCCCGTACCGCTGATCCTCGTCGAGCAGGATCGGATAATCGAGCTTCTGTTCCCGAGCGAAAGAACGGGCTGCTTCGGCGGACTCGCCTTGGTCGATCCCGAGGACCACGACCCCCTTGCCGCGCTCTTCGCGGTAGAGCTGAGCGAGTGCGGGCGTCTCTTCCCGGCACGGCGCGCACCACGAGGCCCACAGGTTCGCGACGACGATCTGCCCGCGGTAGCGGTCGAGAGCGTCGGCGGCGCCGTCTAAACGCTTGACCTCGTAACTGGCCGCCTGCGAACCGACGATCGACGTCGGCCCTCCCGGCCCCGGCTTCGTGGACCCGGTCCCCCCGAAAAACGTGCCGAACGAAGCCACGGCGACCAATATCCCAACCGCACCCACAACCAACCAAAGGGTCTTACCCATGCACACCACTTCGCACGAATCCGTCGCCGCCCCCGCGCGCTCCGCCCCGTCCTTTGCGGATCCGGGCTGGGTCCGCAGCGACACGCTGCTCTCCGAGGACGGCCTGCGCCTTGCCACGTTCGAGACCGGGCGCTCGGATCCGGGCGCTCCGGTCCTCCTCCTCGTGCACGGGCTCGGGCATTGGACGCAGGCCGCCTGGGACCGGCTCGCGCCCGAACTCGCCGAGCGGTACCGCATCGTCTCGCTCGATCTCCCCGGCTTCGGCGCTTCCGGCAAACCGGATATCGAATACCGGCTCCCGTTCTACGCGGGGGTCCTGCGCCGCTTCATGGACGCGCGCGGCATCGAGCGCGCGATCCTCGCCGGGCATTCGCTGGGCGGCCTGATCTCGGCGGATTTCGCACAGCAGTCGCCGGAGCGCGTGCGGGCCCTCGCGCTGATCGACCCTGCCGGCTTCATGCGCACGCCGAAGCTCCTGCTCCGCGCGGTCGCAAGCAAACCCGCGGGCTGGCTCTTCAAATTGACGCCGACGCCCGGTTTCGTGCGGCGCACGATGGATCAGGCGATGCACGATCCCCGCAACGTGAGTGCCGAGATCCACGCCCGCGCCTACTCGCTCGCGCTCGAACCCGCCGTGCGGCGCGCTTTCGCGCGCGTCTACGCGGGCGCGCTGCAGGAGATGCTGGACCTATCCGGACTACACGCGCGCCTGGCGCGCTACCGGGGACCTGTCTTGCTCGCCTGGGGGCGGCACGACGCCTACATCCCGCTCGCCGCGTTGCGGAACGCGCGCGCGGTGTACCCGCAGGCGAGCGTCGCCGTCTTCGAGCATTCGGGGCACTGCCCGAACGTCGAGGAGCCCGAGGCGCTCGCCGCTCAGCTCGTGCTCTTGGGGAATCGCGCGGCGAGCAACGACGGCCGCTGATCGAGCGCGACGTAGACGGGATATTCGGCGACGCTGAATCCGGTGGGGCGTTGTTCGACCATGCCCAGGCGCCGCGCGAGGCGCAGACCTTCGGGCGTGAACGCGACAGAGCAGAGATCGACGCGCGACGAGTGCGCCGCCGCCGTCGTCCAGCCTTCGATCGCTCCACAGATCAGCCGCCGGGCCACGGCCGTTCGCTTTCTGCGCGCGTCGCGCGCGACGACTATGCCCGAGCAGTACCACGAGCGCGTCGATCTCGCGTCGGCGACCGGAGCGAAATCGGCGCCGCGCAATTGCTTCTCCGCGCGCTTCCCGGTCGCGAGATCGTAGAAGGCCGCGCGTCGCAGCGGCCACAATCCGAGGCTGCCGACGGTCCGCCCGTCTTCGACGAACAACCAGAAGCCGCGCGGATACACGGACCACCAGCGCAGCAGCAAATCGAGATCGAGCGCGGCGTTCCCGTATTCGGCCTCGTCGAGTTTCCAGGCCGAGATCACTTCGATCTCGCTCGCAGCCGGACGGACCCCGCTCGCCGAAAGCACGCCGAGGCGGTTCGTCTCTGATTGGCGGCGATCGTCATGCGTGAGGCCGAAGCGGCCGGTCACGATGCCGAAGACTCGGGGCAGCACGCTCCCGTTTACACCGCCCGCCGAGGCGGTTCCCTGTGGAGAAGCTACCAGTCGCCCATTCGCGTCTCTTCGACCTCGCCTTCGAACACGATCGTGCCCGGGGCGAGGACGGCCGCAAGCAACGGGACCCCGTCGTAGACGATGCGAGTCGAATGCAGGTGCGCGACGACCTCGGAGCGTTCGAAGAGCGCGCAGTAACGCTCGAGCACGTCCGGGCTGCAACGCGCGCGGAGCGGGCGCACGCCGTACAACTCCGCGAAGCGGCCGAAGGCGCGTTCGAAAGCTTGCCGCGAGTAGCGCGGGCCGAGTTGGATCTCCCGACGAACGTGTTCCACAGGACGACTTTCCGGGGGATGGTCGCGAGGCGACCGCCAAACCCTTATGCAATGTCCGCACGTCTCCTCGACGGCCGCGCGCTCGCGTCAGAGTTGCGCGCCGAGCTCCTGCGCCGAAGCGCCGCTCTCTCCGCCCGCGGGGTTGCGCCGCGCCTCGTCGTCGCCATGGTCGGCGCGGACGAATCCAGCGTCGCATACGTCCGCAACATGGAGAAGCTCGGCGAAAAGATCGGGATCGCTGTGGCCGTCGATCTGCTGGACCCGCGGACTTCGATCGCGGCGCTGCGCGAACGCCTCGAGGGGTACGGTCGCGACCGTACGCTCCACGGCGCGATCCTACAGCAACCGCTCCCCAAGCATCTCCCGATCCGCGAGATTTGCGACGCGATGCCGCCCGAGAAGGACGTGGACGGCGCGCATCCGTTCAATCAAGGAAGGCTCGCCTTCAGTACCGGCGCAACCTTCGTGCCGGCGACGCCGGCCGCGGTGATGCTGTTGCTCCAACGCAGCGAGAAGTGGCCGCTGCGCGGGCGCGAAGTCACCGTGATCGGGCGCTCGAACGTGGTCGGGCTCCCGGTGAGCCTCTTGATCATGGCGCAAGACGCGACCGTCACCGTCGCTCACCAAGAAACGCTCGACCTGCGCGCCCACGTGCGCAACGCGGAGATCCTCGTCGTCGCCGCGGGCGCGCCCGGGCTCGTGACGGGCGAGATGCTGCGGCCGGGCGCGACCGTCATCGACGTCGGCACGACGGTCGTCGGCGGCAAGCTGCTCGGCGACGTCGATTTTGCGAGCGCTCTCGAGGTCGCCGGCGAATTGACGCCGGTCCCCGGCGGGGTCGGCCCCGTGACGAACATCGCGTTGATGCAGAACGTCATCCACGCGGCCGAGAGGCTCAGCGGAGCGTCTCGTCCGATTTAGTTCAAGCTGAAGTGTTTGCCGAAGAAGCGCTCCTGATCGGCGCGGAACGTCCCGCCCGGCGCATCCGCCCGTTCGACGACGGGCTCCGCGCGTTTGCGCTCGAGCAGCGAGCGCAACTGCGGTAACAGGCGCCGCAAGAACTCGAGCTCGGCATGAAGGCGCTCTCGCGTGTCGGATAGCGCGAGCAAGCGCTGCTTCATCGAGTCCGCGACTTGCAACGCGTCGCCGACGAGGTACGACGTGACGACCGGATCGTCGGGTAGCTCGATATCGGCTTGGATGCCCGAGAACTCGACGAGCAGCCGCAGATACTCGCGAAAGACGTCACGGATCTCGTCGACCAGCTCGCCGAGGGTTGCGGGGGACGCCGCGCCTTCTTCATCGAGATACGTCACGGCGGCGAGCAAGTACGGCTCCCGCAGGACGACGCGATCGATGCGAAACCGCCGCCGCCCGACCGTGCTGATGTAGTAACGTCCTTGTTCGAGCGGCGTCACGTCTGCAATCTCCGCCGTCGTTCCGATCTCGTGCGGGTTCGCGCTCGGATCGCCGGCTTCGTCGCCGTCGCGAAGCAGGACGACTCCGAACGGCTCGCCGCCTTCGAGGCATTCGGAGATCATCTGCTTGTAGCGCGGCTCGAACACGTGCAGGTTCAAGTTCGCGCCCGGAAAGAGCACGGTGTTGAGCGGGAATATCCGCAGGCGGTTTTCGACGGGCATGCGCTACGGGCTACGTCGCCGGATTCGGAGTCACGAGACGCGATTCGCACTTCGCCCAATCGATGTTCGCGAAGAACGCCTCGATGTATTTTGGCCGTTCGGCGGGCTTGTAATCGAGCAGGAACGCATGCTCCCATACATCCATGACGAGGATCGGTTTGAAGCCGGCCGGATTGCCGTCTTCGTGCAGCGTCACCCAATGATTGGAGATGCGGCCGTTCGTCGGATCCTGGAAGGCGATCGCCCAGCCGACCCCGCGCATCGCGCCGACCGAGGTGAAGTCTTTCTTCCACGTCGCGTAGTCGCCGAAGCTGGCGGCGAGGGCCTCCTGGAGCGGCCCGGAACGCAGCTCGCCGCCCGGCGAGCTCGTCAGATTGTCGAAGTAGTACTCGTGCAGGCGCATCCCGTTGTATTCGAAACCGAGCCGGCGCGAGAGCTCGGCAAAATGCGGGTTCGCGCCGCCGGCCGTCCCGGCGGTGAGGATCTCGGAGATCTGCTCGTTCAGGAGGTTCGTGTTTTTCACGTACCCCTCGTACAAGCCGAAATGGACCGCGAGCGTCTGATCGGAGATACCTTGGAGCCCCGCAAGACTCCACTTTTTCGCGGCGTACGCTGCTTGCGTCAAGGTTGCCATGAGTCGAAGACCTCCCGGAAACGTTGGAAACGAGTGAGACGGACATTCGACGACGGCCGGGGCGTCCTTGTCGTCCTCGCAGGTCCCGGCAGCCGATACTTCACAACATTCCATTCGTGAGCGACAAAGACTACCTGGCGCGGCTCCACCGCGACCCTTCACCGCTCTTGCTCGAACTCGAACAGCTGGGGGCGCGCGAGCGCGTCCCGATCGTCGCCCGCGAGACGGGGCGGCTGCTCTCGACGCTCGTCCACGCGATGCAGGCGAACCGCGTCCTCGAGATCGGGACGGCCTACGGCTACTCGACGCTCTGGATGGCGCTGGCCTTGCCGCCGGCAGGCCGAATCTGGACGATCGATCCCGATCACGCACGGACGGCGGTCGCGCATCAATTCCTGGCGCGCTCCGGCAAGGCGGGCTCGGTCGACATCATCAACCAGCCGGCGCTCGACATCTTGCCGACGTTTCCGCAGCGCAATCTCGACATCGTGTTCATCGACGCGTTAAAGACGGAGTACGAAGCGTATCTCGAGCGTTGCGTCCCGCTGCTCAAGCTCTCGGGGCTCGTCCTCGTCGACAACCTGCTGTGGGACGGCCTCTCGGCGGCCGCTCCGGCGCAGCGCGATTCGCCGGAGACGCTCGCGATCCGGTCGTTCAACCGGGCCTTCTTGCGGCACCCGCAGCTCGACGCCACGATCGTCGACATCGGCGACGGCGTAGGGATCGGCGCGCGCATCGCGTGAGCGAGCTGCGCGCCGTCATGCGCCGCTTTCCGACCGGCGTGACCGTCGTGACGACGGTCCTCGACGGCCGGCCGAAAGGCTTCACGGCCACGGCGTTCGCGAGCGTTTCGCTCGAGCCGCCCATGGTGTTGATCTGCGTGAACCGCAACGCGCGGACGCACCCGATGATCTCGCAGGCGGGCATCTTCTGCGTCAACCTGCTCCCCGTGGAGCGCCGAGACCTCGCCGAGCTCTTCGCGCAGCATCGCGAATTCGATCCGTTCGCCGAGGTACTGTACGAACGCGCCGCTACCGGCGCCCCCGTCATCGCGGGGGCACTCGGCTACGTCGATTGCACCGTCGCCGAGGAGTATAGCGCCGGGACGCACACGGTATTCATCGGCTCCGTCGCCGCCTGCAGTGCGAGCGAAGGCGTCCCGCTCGGCTATCTCAACGGCGCCTACCGCGATTTCGGGTTCCACGTTCCCTAGGCGGAGGAGGAACCCGGCCCGCCGCACCAAGGGAGGTTTCATGAACACCCCGCAGGCCCCGGGCGGCGACCCGATCGTCGTCGAGCACTTCCCGGTCGGCGACCTCGCCTGCAACTGCACGATCGTCGCGGATCGCGCTACGGGCGAAGCGATCGTCGTCGACGGCGGCGACGACGTCGACGAGATCGCCGGGCGGCTCGACCGGCTCGGCGTGCGCGCGACGTACTTGCTCCACACGCACGCGCACTTCGATCACATCGGCGCCCTCGGCGAGCTGCGCGACCGCACCGGCGGCCGCGGGCTGCTCCACCCGGCGGATCTCCCGCTGTACGCGACGCTCTCCGCCCAAGCGCGTTTCTTCGGCCTCCCCGCGCCGCGGGTCGTGCGCATCGACGGCGACCTCGCCGAAGGCGACCGCATCGCGGCCGGCGGCGCCGTCCTCGAAGTCCTGCATACGCCGGGGCACACGCCGGGGAGCGTATCGTTCGCGCTGCACGCGGAGCACCACACGCGTTTGCTGAGCGGCGACACGCTGTTCCGCGGCGGCGTGGGGCGCTGGGACGTCGGCGGGACCTCGCTCGAAGACATCGTCGCCTCGATCCGCTCCAAACTGTTCGCGTTCGCCGACGCGACGCTCGTGATCCCCGGACACGGTCCGGCCACGACGATCGGCCTCGAGCGCGCGACAAACCCATTCCTGGTCGACCCGTCGCACGCATAGGATCGGGGCGGAGCGCCGGACGGCGTTTCGACGCCTCGCTCGGCGTCGCGACGGAAGCGCTGCTCTTCCTCGGCGAACTCGACCCGGAAGCGATTGGGCCGAACCTCGAATACGCGACGCACTACGAGCCGACGCCGCCCGCCGACGCGGAACGGCTGCTCGACGCGCTCCCGCTCGCACCCGAACGGGCGGTCTTCGTCGACGTCGGCTCGGGGCTCGGGCGCGTCGTCCTGCTCGCGGCGCGCCGCCCTTTCCGGCAGGTCATTGGGCTCGAAATCTCACCGGCGCTGCACGAGACCGCTCGCGAGAACCTCGCGCGCGCGGAAGATCCGCTACGCCGCTGCCGCGACGTGCGGCTGGTCCGGGGCGACGCGGCGCGCTATCGCTGGCCGCGGGGCGACCTCGCGCTCTATCTCTACAACCCGTTCCGCGCCGAGGTTCTCGAGGCCGTCCTCGCGGACGTCCTCGCCGAACGCGCGCGCGACGTCGCGCTGCTCTACCACACCCCGCTCGAAGCCTCGACGATCGAGGCAACGGGCCGCTTCCAGCTCGTCGAGGACTTCGGAATGGCCCGCATCTATCTCGCCCGCGGCACCGGCAGCACATCGTCGACGCCATGTCACGCCGAGGTCGCCGAGCAGTGAGTTCGAGGTCCTTCGCCTAGAGCGGACGGCCGTCGTCGGAAGGGCCGAGCAGGAAGGGGCGGAGGAGCGGGATCGGCGGGGTACCGTGCGCGAGGAGCGCGTCGTGAAACTGCTGCAACGTGAACTGCGCGCCGAGCTTCTTGCGATAATCCTCGCGCAGTTTGAGAATCTCGAGTCTTCCCAACGTGTAGTATCCGTACGTCGGGTCCTGCGTCCCGCGCAGCGCTTCCAGGCGGGCGGTCGCCGCGGGCTGGAACGCGTTGCTGATGAAAAAACGCTCGGCTTGCGCGAGCGTCATCTTCCCCGTGTGGAGCTTGACGCCGACGACGAAGCGGGCCTCGCGCAGCAACGCGTCCTGCAACTGCGCGAGGCGCACGCGCGGATCTCCGTTCCCCCAGCCCTCGTCGACGATCATCTGCTCGTCGTAGTGCGCCCATCCCTCGATGAAGGACGAGCTGCCGAGAAGCTTGCGCGTCAAGCTGAGCGGCAGGTGCTTGTCGATCGCGAAGTTCGTGTAGTGTCCCGGGTAAACTTCGTGCGCCGACGTGAGCGGCCGCTCGAAATCGTTGAAGTTCCCGCCGAGGAACGCTTCGCGCTCGGCCGCGGACCAGCTCGCGTTCGCCGGCGTCACGTAGTAATAGGCGCGCGTCGCGTGCGTCTCGAGCGGGCCCGGGGCGTCCATGCTCGCGACCTCGGTCTCGCGCAGGAACGGCGGCGTCAGCGTGACCTTGATGTCCGCGTCGTCCGGCAACGTGATCAAGTGCCGCTGCACGACGAACGCGCGGAGCCGCCGCAGATCCTCCTCGACGGCGGGGATCACCCCGGCGGCGGAGGGATGCTTGCGCCAAAGCTCCGCAAAGACGGCCTCCGGCGTCGCGTGGGGGTCGATCTCGTGCGCGAGCATGAGGACCTGGGAGCGCGTCTCGGCGAGCGCTCTCTCGCCGATCGCCAGGTAGTCGTCGAGCGGCATGTCGACGTGCTCTTCGTAACGCAGCATCGCACGATAGTTCTCCGCGCCGATCGCATACGTGCCGCGCGGATGCCGGACGAAGCCGTTCTCGAGCCAGCTCGCGTAGGCGCGCAACGCCTGCGCGGCGCGTGCGGTCGAGCGGGCCAATTCGGAGCGCAGCGCCGGATCGCGAACGTGCGGGAACGCAGCGGGGACGGTCTGCGTGACGTACGCGATCGAACCCTCGGCATCGCGCGCCGCGAGCCCAGCCGTCGTGCCGTCGACGGAGGTCAGGTTATCCCGCGCTTGCGCGAAGAGCCGCGGGAACGCATGCTCGCGCGCGATCGCGCTCCGCATTCGCTCGGCCTCGGGGGCGAAATCGCGATCGATCAAGTCGGCGACCGAGCCTAACGCGATCTGCACGTAGTCGTCGGCGTGGCTGCGCCACACGAGCATGGTCTCGTCGGCGAGGAGCTTGTCGCGGATGTCGTCGTCGAGCAGCGCCGCGTCCAGCGCGCTCTCCGGAGGGAGGATCGTCTTGTCGATATCGCCGAGGCGATTCAGAAAGCCGTGCAGGTTCCCCACGTGCGCGGAGATCGCGGGCTCGGACCGGTCGTCGAGCAACGCGTCGTAGCGATGGTCGCCCCAACTCGTCGCCAAGCTCGGGCTGTACCGCAACTCGCCGGCGAAGTACTCGTCCGCGAGCGCTTCGAGCGCAACGACGCCGCTCTCGTGCGATTGTGCGAACGCACCGCTCGCAAACGACGTCAGGAGCGCGCACGACAACGCCGCCGCGCAAATCACACGCTGCATCACGCTCCGAGCCGTTCGGGCTCGGCCGCGCCGGTCCTCGACGCCTGCGCCGCGCTGCGGCGGGCGCTCAGTGCAGCTTGATCGTCACCGGGCCGCCCGCGGCGGCAGCGCTCGGCACGACCGCGACGCCCGCCGAATCCCGTTCGCTTCGCGCAGCCGTTGCGGCGGCGCGGGCGCGCGCCTGTTCCAGGCTCGCGTCGGAGATCGTTCCCGCGGCGCGTTTGGCGCGGTAGTCGTCAATCGCCGCGCGCAAGGCGGAGAGCGAACGCTGCGGATAGTCCTTCTTCTTCTCGGGGTAGCCGTCGAGCGCGGCTTCGATGTCCGCTTCGGAGATCGCGTACGCGGCATCGACCGTCTTTCCGCGCGCGAGGTCGACGAGCAGCGAACACGTCGCCGTTCCGAAGCCGCATCCCGTCGTGAAATAAGAAACGTCCTCGATCACGTCGCCCGGGCCGACCATGAGGAAATACGTGTAGAGGTCGCCGCACGAATCGCTGAAGTACTCGCCCGTCGCCATCGGCGCTTCCATCGTTCGAAAGCCGGTCCGCTTCTCGACGAGCTCTTGGAATTTCGCGAAATTCACGGCGCCATCACCTCTTCCGGCACGGCCGCTCCAAGCGGAGCGTCCTCGCGAATCTCGAACCGGCAGGCTGAACCTCCGGTTGCAAGCGATTCGATCTGGAACGGCTTGTGCGGCATCGTCGAATCCATCGCCGCGTGGATCACGCCGCAAATCTCCGGATGTTCCGAGACCGTCTTGGCGTAGGGGCAGTTGTGCTCGCGCAACTCGAACCCGCCCGCGATGTCGATCACGTCGGCCTCGACGCCTTGTTCGCGCAGGATCGAAGCCAGCGCCTCGACCTTCGCACGTGAGCCCTTCCCGGCGGTGCGACGCTCGATGTTCACGGCCGAACGCTCGCCCAGGCGCGTGAAGATCGCCTCGACCGCTTCGGCGCCGTAGCTCTCGCGGATTTCGCGCAGCACCGCGTTCAGGATCCGATCGTACTGCTGCGGGAAGATCTCTTCGCCCTCGGCCGTCAACGAATACTCGAACGTGGGCTTCGTCGGGCCGCGCTTGACCGCACGCTCGACGACATAGCCGTCGCGTTCGAGGAAGAGAAGCTGCTGGCGGACGGCGTTCGCGGAGAGGCCGAATTCCTCTGCGAGCTCGATCGCAGACGCACTACGCCGTCGCCGCAGCGCGGCTACGATCCGGCCGCGGGTCGTCTGAAAGAAGCGAGCGTCGTGCATCAGGCGGGTCCGAGCATCCTGCCGAAAAGATAGCATGGATAGCGAAGATAGTCCAGCATTTCCTTGACTTTCCCGGACCCGCACTTTACGATACCTGGTAAAGAAGCGCGCCGGACGGGCGCGCTCGTGTTGATTGAGAGCGAGCAGGACACGATGCAGTTGGGTTTGCGGATCTCCGGCCTGAGGGCGAGCGTCGAGGGCAAGGAAATCCTCAAAGGGATCGACTTAGAGGTCGAACCCGGCACCGTGCACGCGCTGATGGGCCCGAACGGAAGCGGGAAGTCGACGCTCGCGTTCGCCGCGACCGGGCACCCTAACTACGCCGTGACCGCAGGCTCCGTCACGCTCGACGGTGAGGAGCTGATCGGGCTCGCGCCGGACAAGCGCGCGAAGGCGGGCCTGTTCCTCTCATTTCAATACCCGGCCGCGATTCCGGGCGTCAGCGTCGCGAACTTTCTGCGCGCGGCGAGCCAGGCGATCCGCCCCGGCGATCTGCCGCCCGCGACGTTCCGCAAGCTCGTCTTCGAGAAGATCGACATCCTGGGCATGGACCCGTCGTTCCTGAGCCGCTACGTCAACGACGGCTTCTCCGGCGGCGAGAAGAAGCGCCTGGAGATGCTCCAGATGGCGATCATCCGGCCGAAATACGCGATCCTCGACGAGACCGATTCGGGCCTCGACGTCGATGCGCTCCGAGCGGTCGGCGATTCCGTGAAGTCGCTGCGCGAGAGCGAGGCCGGCAAAGACACGGGCTTCCTGATCATCACGCACTATCCGCGCATCCTCAAGCACGTCGCGGCGGACCGCGTCCACGTGATGATGGACGGCCGGATCGTCCTCTCCGGCGGCCCCGAACTCGCCGACCGCATCGAACGCGAAGGCTACGAGGCGATCCGCGAGGAGGTCGCGAGCGGTGCAGCTTAGCGCTACCCTCCCGCCGGGCGTCTCGGCCGAGAACGTCGCGCGGGCGCTCGACGCGTTAGTCGCCGCGGGCGAGATCGACGCCGGCGAAGCCGGGGTCCGCCGCGAAGCGTATGCGCGCTCCGAAGCGATGCCCTTCCCGGCGCCGCCTTCCGCGCGCTATTGGAAGCACGATCCGAGCACGTACGATTGGCCGGCGGTCGAGATCTGCCGAGCCGCCCCGGCGCTCGGCGAGATCGCCTTCCCCGAGGGCGCTCCGCTCGTCGCAGACGCAGCCGCCCACGGGCGCAGCCGGGGGAATCTCGTGACCGCCGCCGTCGAGCCGCGGGCTCGCGAGCGCGGCGTCGTCGTCACGGACATGCGCACGGCGCGGGCCCGGCACGCCGGCCTGTTCGCCGCCGCCGGGCGGGCGCTCGAAAGCGCCCCTTCGAAGAGCGGGCTCTTGGCGCGCGCGCTCGCCCGCAACGGCGCATTCGTCTTCGTGCCGTCAGGGGTCGTGCTCGACGCGCCGATCCTTCTCGAGCACCAGACCGACGGCGGAGATGAGTTCTCGCACTCCCTCATCCTGGCCGGGGCCGGCGCGCAGTTCACCGCGATCGAGCGGTTCTTCGGCGAAACGGACCGATTGGTATGCGCCTTGACGGAGATCGTCGCGGCGGACGGCGCGCAGGTCGGGTATGCGGCCGTCGCCGAGCACGGTGCCGCCGCGACGACGCTGTTCACGCGGCGCGCACTCTGCGGAGCCGGAGCCTCCGTCGAACTCTCCGTCGCCGATCTCGGGGACGCGTACGTTGCCGATTCGATCGTCTCGACGAATGGAGCCCCGGGCGGCCGCACCTCGCTCGCGGCGCTCTTCTTCACCTCCGGGGAACAGCACGTCGACCTGGCGAGCGAAGTCCGGCACCTCGTCGGAAACACGACCTCCGAGACGGTCGTCAAGAGCGCGGGGATCGGCCGCGGGCAGGGCCGTTACGTCGGGAACATCGTGATCGCGGCGAATGCGCACGGCAGCGACGCCTCGTTGCGCGACGACGTCCTGCTCCTTTCCAAGAACGCGCACGTCGATTCGATCCCGGCGCTCGAGATCGCGGCGAACGACGTGAAGGCGTTCCACGGCGCGACCGTCGGCTCGATCGACGCGGACGAGCTCTTCTATGCAGAGAGCCGGGGCCTCGCGCGCGACGAAGCGGAACGGATGATCGCGCTCGGCTTCTTCGAGCCTGCGATCGAGCGCTTCCCGACCGAGGCTTTGCGCGAGGCGATCCGCCGTTCGCTCGCAAGCAAGCTCGGCGGCGGGAAGTCTTGATGGCGGGGAAGATCGCGAGCGAAAGCGCCGGCGAGCGCGCCGCCGCGCTCGCGCGGGATTTTCCGATCCTGCAGCATCCGACCTCGCGCGGGAAGCGCCTCGTTTACCTCGATTCGGCCGCGACCTCGCAGAAGCCGAGAGCCGTCATCGACGCGCTCGTGCACTATTACGAGCACGACAACGCGAACATCCACCGCGGCGTCTACGAGCTCGCGCAGCGCGCGACCGATGCGTTCGAGGGCGCGCGCGCGAAGGTCGCGCGCTTCGTGAACGCGGCCGAACCGGCGGAGATCGTCTTCACGCGCAACGCGACCGAGGCGATCAACCTCGTCGGCTACTCCTGGGGGACCCGGAACCTCGGCCCCGGAGACGCGATCCTCTGCTCGCAGCTCGAGCACCATTCGAACCTCGTCCCCTGGCAGCTCCTGGCCGCGAAGACCGGTGCCGAGTTGCGCTACATCGAGGTCGACGAGCACGGCGTGCACCGCCTCGAGGATCTCGATGCGAAGCTGCGCGGCGTCAAGCTCGTCGCGCTCGCGCACGTCTCGAACGCGCTCGGGACGATCGCGCCGCTCGAAACGATCGTCCCGCTGGCACACGCGGCCGGGGCCGCCGTCCTGATCGACGGCGCTCAATCGACGCCGCACTTCGCCGTCGACGTCCGGAGGCTCGACGTCGACTTCTTCGCCGCGAGCGGGCACAAGATGTGCGGCCCGACCGGGATCGGCTTCCTGTACGGCAAGCGCGAGCTCCTCGAAGCGATGCCGCCCTTCCTCGTCGGCGGCGACATGATTCGCACCGTCACCTACGAAACGACGACGTTCAACGAGCTGCCCTGGAAGTTCGAGGCCGGGACGAGCGCGATCGCCGAGGCGATCGGCCTCGGAGCAGCCGTCGACTATTTGGAAGCGGTCGGACTCGATTGGATCTCGGCACACGAGCGCGCGCTCACCCGCTACGCGCTCGAGCGCTTGACGGAGCTGCTCCCGCGCGGGCTCGAGATCTACGGGCCACGCGACCCCGCCCTGCGCTCGGGCGTCATTTCGTTCAACTTCGCCGACGTCCACCCGCACGATCTCGCTTCGATCCTCGACACCGAGGGCGTGTGCGTGCGGGCCGGACACCACTGCACGATGCCGCTGATGGAAATGATGGGCTGGCCCGCAACTACCCGGGCGTCGTTCTATCTCTACAATACCGAGGCCGACGTCGACGCCCTGATCGAGGCGTTGGCGAAAGCCGCCCGCCTGTTCAGGCTCGCGTAACAAAAGGCGAAAGGTCCGCCGGCCGCTCGACCGAATCGGAATCCCCCCAAAGCACTATGGACGACTTCTACAAAGAGTACATCCTCGACCACTACCGCAATCCCCGGAACTTCGGGCATCTCGAAGCGCCGGACGCCGTCGCGGAGGATCTCAATCCGCTCTGCGGCGACCGTCTCTGCTTCGAGCTGAAGGTCGAGGGCGGCTGCGTGGCCGACGTGCGCTTCACCGGGAGGGGCTGCGCGATCAGCCAGGCCTCCGCTTCGATGCTCAGCGAATCGCTCCGCGGCAGGTCGCTGGAGGACGTCGTCCGCCTACCGGTCGCCACGGTCCTCGAAAACGTCGGGATCGGGATCACGCCGGCGCGCATGAAGTGCGCGACGCTCTGCCTGAAGGTCGTCAAGAGTGCGGCGCTCGGCGAGATCGCGAGCTGGCCCGAAGGCGAAGCTAGCGAGGCGTAGAACCCGCCCGCCATGCTTGCGCGGGCGTACCGGGTTTTCGTCGCGAGCGCCTTCTTCGCGCTCGCGCTCTCGCTCGCGGCAGCAGCTTCGGATGCGCTCGCGGTCGTCGACGAGTCGGGCGCCGCGATCCGCGGCGCCGAAATCGAACTCCGCGATTCCACGGGGACGCACCAGCTCGGGCGGACGGACGCGGCCGGGCGCGTGGCCCTCCCCGAGGGCTTGGCGGGGGAGATCGTCGTACGCGCCCGAGGTTACGAGGATCTCCGTTTCCCGGCAGGCGAGCGGCCGGCGAGGATCGTCCTGACCCGGGCGCTCCCCACGGTCGGGAACGTGAGCGTCGCGACGGGGGCAAACGAAAGCCTCCACCGGCTCCCCGTCGCCGCTTCGAACCTCGATAGGCGCACGCTCGCGCTCAGCCCCGCGTCGACGTCGGACGGAGTCCTGCGTTCGCTCGCCGGGAACGACCGGACCCGCAGCAACAGTGCCTTCACGGCCTACGGCCAGCTCCGCCTCTCCTTCTCCGGCGCGGGGACCGACCGCGGCTCGATGTTCGTGGACGGCGTTCCGGCCCAGGACGGCTTCGGCGGCCAAGTCGATTGGGCAGCCTACCCCGTTTCCGAACTTTCGCGCGTCGAGCTCCTGCGCGACGGCGGCTCGGCGCTCTACGGGTCGGGCGGGATCGGCGGCGTGCTCGCCGCGCAAACCTTCGGGCCCTCCGACCCGGCGGCCGCGCCGAACGGCTCGCTCGACCTGGCGTACGGCAACCACTTCGCCCGCTCCGGGGCGCTGCGCTGGCGCGGGCCGCTCGGGCCGCGCCTGGCCGCATCGTTCGCGAGCGACCTGGGGACGATCTCCGCCTTCCAACTCCCGCCCGGCCACCAGACGCCGCTCGACACGGACGCGACCTCGACGTTCGTGACGACACGGCTGCGGACGAAGTACGCCGGCGAGCGCTCGAGCTTCGAGGCCGGCCTGTTGGATTCGTACGACCGGCAAGCGCAAGGGCGTCCCAACTACGGCTTCGACCGGCGCCTCGACCAGGTCGACGCGCGTTTCGAACGGCCTGCCGGCGACGGGCTGTTCGCGCTCTCCGGCTTCGCCCGCTCGTGGCACGTCATGAACCTAGCGGACCAAGCTCCCGCGAAGCCCGGCGTCGTGCTCTACCGGCAAGAGGTGCCCTCGAACGACCTCGGAGCCGCCGTAGCTTGGCGGCAGGGCGATCTCGACCTCGAAGGCGACGTGCGTTCCGTCGACGGAAGCGCCGGCCAGACCGGCCCGACCGGGTTGCCGCAGAGTTCGGCTTCCGGGCGACAAACCGACGCGGGCTTCGGGCTCCAGGAACGCGTGCGCGGCCCGAGGCTCGAAGCGATCGCCGGAGCGCGGCTCGATGCGATCGTCTCGCGCGGCAGCTCGACGAGCTTCGCCTCCCCGGCGCCGACGACCGCGGCGATCTCCTCGGAGTACGCGAGCGCGTTCTCGCCGCGGCTGGCGGTGCGCTACGACCTCTCGCCGAACGCTGCGCTCCGGGCCTCGGCCTCCGGGGGGTTCCGGGCTCCCTTCCTCAACGAGCTCCTGCGCTCGTACACGATCTCGGGGATCCGCTACCAGGGGAATCCCGCCTTGACGCCCGAGCACAGCCGGACCCTCGATGCGGGGCTCGACCTCGTGAGCCCGGGGGCGCGCCTGTCCCTCGGGTTCGCGCATACGGTCGTTTCGAACGCGATCGCATTCGTCACGCTCTCGCCGACGGTGCAGCAGCGCTCGAACCTCTCGCAGACGCAGACGGACGGCGTGACGCTCGACGCCGTTCGCTCGCTCGGCGCCTGTTCGAGACTCCGGGCCAGTGCGGTCGCCCAGTATGCCCGAGTGACGAACGGCTCCACCGGCAACCTTGGAAAGCGGCTCGCGTACGTCCCGCAACAATCGGCCTCGCTCGGCTACGAGGGGCGGCTCGGAGCCGGCGGGATGGGGCTCTCGCTCGCCTACCTCGGCCCGACCTATGCCGACGATCTCAATCTGGACCCGCTCGGCGCGGCGCTCGTAGCCGGAATCCGCCTCTCGGCCCCGCTCGCGGGGGGCGCGAGCCTGACGTTGAGCGCGGAGAACCTCGCCGACCGCCTCTACCGCTCGACCTCCGATCGCCTGGGGCCGCCGGCGGCCGTCTCGCTCCGCTGGCGCGTCCCGCTCGGTGCGGCCGCGGCGCCCTCGCCGCCGGGGGAGTGCCTCCTGCCGTAACCGGCTGCGGGCGCTAGATGCTGCGGCGCCCCTCGACGCAGACGCTCTGCACGTCGAACGCCGTCAATTCGATCCAGCGCTCGCCGCCGCGCTCCCGGACGAGCAGGTAGAGCGGGCGCGTCGCCGCGCCTTCCGGCGCGTCGATCGCGACGACCTTGCGGACCCGGACGTAGTCGTCCGCCTCACCAAGCTCCCGCGCCGTCTTCGGGAGGCGCAGCCGCTCGTCGTCCCACGCTCCGATCGCCCCGCCCTCGCGCGCGAGCCGCAGCCTCAACGCGGCCCCCTTCGGCGGCGGCGTCACGGCGAGCTTATCGTTCGTGGAGGTCATGATGCTCTGCAAGGCAGTGATGCGGACTTGTTTCTGCCCGCAGAAGGATTCGATGCCCGAGGGCGGCGCGAGCGGATGCTCGGCCCGCGCGCATGCCGCCAGCGCAAGAGCCGCCGCGGCGGCCACGACCCTCATCCCGGCGCCTGTTTGGGGGGCCGGACGTAATTCCCCGTATGGTGGGCGATCAGCCGGCCGTCGTCCCCGGCGGAATTCGCGACGCCGTAGATGACCGATTCGCCGAACGAGAGGACGCGCGCGGTCGTGACGATGTCCTCGTTGCGCGCGCCTCGCACGAAGCTCGTCGCAAGGTCGATCGTTACCGAGCGGTCGGCATCTTTGCCGAGCCGCGTCATTACCGCGAACCAGATCGCGAGATCGGCCGCCGCGAGCGTGACGATGCCCGTGACGACGCCGCCCGGCCGCTCGAAGCGCTGCTGGAAGGGGAAACGCAAGGCGCACGCGCCGTCTTCGAGCGCTTCGAGCGCGAAGCCGAACCCCTGAAGGAACTCCGATTCTGCGAGGATTCTCCGGATTTCGTCCGGCGTGACCGCCAAGCTCACGCGCGGCGCTCCCGCGGGATACGGCACGCTCGGGGGAAGAGCGAGAAAATTGAGAGGTTGTGCGCGACGTTTGTCATAGAAAAAAGCTCCGAAATGAGGAGGGAATCGCCCGACTTCGGGTAACGAAATCGCGTTTCACAACGGCCGGTCCGGCCAGAAGATAGCAACGTCCTGCAAGACCCCGGAACCGAGCTCTCCCGTGCATTAGCGAAGGAGCCCATGAATACGTCTTCTTGTAAACCTACTCGCGGTCAATTCATCGCCGGTACCGCAGCGGCCGCGGCGTCGACGTTCGCAAGCGTCAACGTCATCGCCGCCCCGGCGAAAGAAATCGTGATCGGCTTGAACGTCCCTCAATCGGGCCCTTACTCGGATCAGGGAACCGATCAGCTTCGAGCCTACAACCTGGCGATCGACGAAATCAACAAGGCCGGCGGCGTGATGGGGATGCCCATCCGTGCGGTCGTCGGCGACGACGAGACGAAGGCCCCCGTCGCGGTAGCGAACGCGCGGCGCATGATCGAGCGCGACGGCGCCGTCATGATCACCGGCGGATCGAGCACGGGGACCGCGGTTGCGGTCTCGGGCCTCTGCCAAGAGAAGAAAACGATCTTCATGGCGACGCTGACGCACGGCGACGAGACGACCGATACGAGCTGCCACCGCCACACGTTCCGTCGCTACAACAACGCGCGCATGTCGGCCCACTCGATGGCACGAACGCTCACGACGAAGTACGGCACCGGAAAGTGGTTCTACATCACGGCCGACTACACGTGGGGGCACAGCGTCTACGACAACCTCACCGAAGTCCTCGAAGCGAAGGGCGCGAAGACCGTCAAGAACATCCTGGTCCCGCTCGGCACGACGGATTTCTCCTCGCAACTCGGCCAGGCGCAGGCCGCCAAGCCCGACGTGCTCGTCCTGATCGAGTTCGGCAAGGACATGGTCAACTCGCTCAATCAAGCGGCTCAGTTTGGCCTGACGAAGTCGACCAAGATCCTCGTCCCGCTCGCCGACGAATACATGGCGAAGGGCGCCGGCGACAACTTCGACAACGTGGTTACGACCGCTCCGTTCTACTGGAAATACCATGCCGAGAAGTACCCCGCCGCGAAGAAGTTCGTGAACGCCTTCCAGGCCAAGTACGGCGTCCCGCCCTCGAACGGCGCGGAATGCGCGTACACGAACATCTATCAGTGGAAGGGCGGCATCGAACGCGCCGGCGGCCTCGATCCGGAAAAGTTCATCGGAAAGATGGAAGGGTTCAAGTTCCAGGCGACCAAGGAGCCGGGCGAGTACTGGCGCGCGTTCGATCATCAGGGGATCAATAGCTGCCTCGTACTCGAGGGGCTCTCGGTAGCGGAGCGCGCGGGCGATACGTTCTCGTACGCCAAGGTGCTCGAAGTCCACAACGGGGAAGACGTCGCGATCCCGCAAGCCGCCTCGAAGTGTAAGCTCGAACCCGCATAACCGGTTTTCGTCGCGCAAAGGGGGCCGGTTTCTCCCCCGCGAGAAACCGGCCCCACTGTTTTTCTTGATTGGAAAGTACCACCATCGAAGCGCTGTACGGACAACTCCTCGACGGCTTCATCAAGGGGCTCATCTACGTTGCCATCGCGATCGGGCTCACGATCGTCTTCGGGATGCTGCGGCTCGTCAACTTCGCGCACGGCGCATTCTACGCAGTCGGAGCCTACGTCGGATTGGTCGTGGCGGAACGCGCCGGGATCGTCGCCGGCCTGATCGCGGCTCCGATCGCCGTCGCCCTCTTCGCCGTCCTCCTGGATCGCGTGGTCTTGCGCCTGTTCTACAACAAAGAACCGACGTCGCAGATCCTCGTCACGTTCGGCATCGCCCTGGTCGTCGAAGAGTCGCTCCGCCTGATCTTCGGGGGTACTACCCGAAGCTATCCCGTTCCGCCGGCCCTGATGGGCTCGGTTTCCCTCGGCTTCACGCAATACCCCAGTTATCGCCTGGCGTTCGCGGCCGGGATCATCTTGCTGATCGTCGCCGTATGGCTCTTCATAGAGAGGACCGATTACGGCCTGATCGTGCGTGCGGGGATCCGGGACCGCACGATGGTGCAACTCCTCGGCGGGAACATCCGGCAAGCGTCGACCATCATCTTCGCGCTCGGCGCGGCGCTCGCCGGGTTCGTCGGCGCCGCAGCCAGCCCGATCTTCAGCGTCGACCCGAACACCGGGTTCAACTTCCTCATCCCGTCGTTCGTCGTGGTCGTGATCGGGGGCCTCGGCAGCTTCTGGGGCGCGGTCCTCGGCGGTTTGCTGGTCGGCGAGTTACAGAGCCTGACCACGCTCGTGCGCCCCGAGGCGAGCGACGTCATCATCTATATAGCAATGGCCCTGGTCCTGATGTTCCGGCCGTCCGGCCTCCTCGGTGAGAGCGAGGTCATCCGCGGATGAGCCGCGAGCTTCGTTTCTACGCGCTGACCGCGATCGCGCTGGCGGTCTTCCCGGTCCTCATCCACCCGATCAAAGGCTATCCGGGCCTCGCGACCCAGATCCTGATCGTCGGGATCGGCGCGATGGGCTTCAACCTCTTGCTCGGCTACGCGGGCCTGCTCTCGTACGGCCAGGCGATGTTCTTCGGCATCGGGTCGTACGTCGCGCTCCTGACCGTCTCGAAGTTCTTCCCCGACCACCCGAGCTTCTGGCTCGCGATCCTGCTCGCGGTCGTCTTCGTGACGCTGATGGCGTTCCTGATCGGGCTGCTGGTCGTGCGATTGTACGGCATCTACTTCTCCCTGTTGACGCTCGCGTTCGCGCAGATGTTCTTCTTCCTGGTGTTCCAATGGCGCGATCTCACGCACGGCGACGATGGACTGCAGGGGATCGGCGCCCCGCCGCTCTGGCTCGGCCCGCTCGGATCGTTCGATCTCTCGGCTGCGCTTCCGGCGTTCGATCTGGGGCCCTTCGGGAACCTGAGCGACGTCCATTGGTGGTACCCGTTCGTCGCGGTCGTCATGCTGCTGGTGATCGCGTTCATGCGGACGCTGACCCGCTCGCAGTTCGGCGAAGTCCTCGACGCGATCCGGGAGAACGAGGAGCGCAGCACGTTCATCGGTTTCGATCCGCGCAGCTACAAGCTCGCGGCGTTCGTGATCGCCGGCGCCCTCACCGGACTTTCGGGCGCTCTCAAGGGACTCTACGAAACGTCCACCTCGGTCGAGACGCTCAACATCGAACAGAGCGGCAACTTCGTGATCTACACGGTCGTCGGCGGCGTGCAGACGCTCTTCGGGCCGCTCGTCGGAACCGCGGCGATCATGTACCTGCAGAATGTGGTCAGCGGCATCACCGAGGCTTGGCGCCTGATCGAAGGGCTCGTCTTCGTCGCGGTGATCGTTTTCCTCCCCTCCGGCATCCTCGGCATTCTCCAACGTCGCAAGAAGAAGTTTCCCCTCGGCGCCGCGCTTGCGCCGAAGAAGGTTCTCGAACCGGCGAGCGCTCCGAGAAAGGCCGCGCCATGACGACCGGCGAGCCGATCCTCTCCACCAAGAATCTCGGCAAGTTCTTCGGGCATTTCGCCGCGAACAGCGAGATCGATTTCTCCGTCCGCGCGGGCGAACTTCGCGCGGTGATCGGCCCGAACGGGGCCGGGAAGACGACCTTTTTCAATATGCTCGCCGGAACGACGACGGCGACGACGGGCGAGATCCGCTTCAAGGGGACGCCGATCACGCACGTCGCCGGGCCGAAGCGCGTCGCGATCGGAATCGCGAAGGCGTTCCAGACCGCGAACATCTATCCCGACCAGACCGTCTTCCAGAACTGCCGGCTGGCGGCGCTGGCGAAGACGCAGGGCCTCTTCTCGCTCGAACTCTTTCGGCGCTCGAAGCGCCTCGCCAGCGTCGACGAGCTCGCCGAGGAGGGGCTCGCGGCCGTCGACCTCGCGGGCCTCGCCGACGAACGCGCGGGCGACCTCTCGCACGGCGACAAGAAGCGCCTCGACATCGCGGTCGCACTCGCGACGAAGCCGGAGATCCTGCTCCTGGACGAACCGGTCGCCGGGATGTCGATCGAAGAAGTGCAGAAGACCGACCGCCTGATCCGCGCCCTCGCGAAGCGGATGACCGTGCTCATCATCGAGCACGATATGGACATGATCATGGGCATCTCCGATTCGATCACGGTGCTGCATCAAGGGAAGGTCCTCGCCCAGGGGACGCCCGCCGAGATCCGCGCCAGCAGCAGGGTTCAGGAAGCATACCTCGGCGGGCACACCGAGGGGACGGGGAACGCCGCACTCAGCTCGGAGGGGCACTGATGACGACCGCCGTCGCCGCCGCGGAACTGCTGCGCGTCGAGAACCTGAACACGTACTACGGCGATAGCCACATCCTCAAGGATCTGAGCCTCTCGATCCGGCAGGGCGAGACGGTCGCGCTTCTCGGACGCAACGGCGTCGGGAAGACCACGACGCTCAAGAGCATCGTCGGCTGGGTCCCGCCGCGGACCGGACGCGTGACGTTCGCCGGGCAGCAAGTCGCCGGCATGGAGATGATGAAGATCGCTCGGCTCGGGATCTCGCTCGTCCCCGAAGAGCGCCGCATCTTCACGAACCTGACGGTCGCCGAGAACATCAAGATCGCGCAGGTGACCGCGCAACGCCCGGGCTGGTCCCTCGAAGACGTCTACACGCACTTCCCACGGCTCAAAGAGCGCTCGGCGAACAAGGGCGACGAAATCTCCGGCGGGGAGAAGCAGATGCTGGCGATCGCGCGCGCGCTCGTGCAGGATACCAAGCTGCTCCTCCTCGACGAACCGACGGAAGGGCTCGCCCCGCTGATCGTCCGCGACGTCGAGAAGATCATCCGAGAGATCAAGGCCGCGGGGATGACGATCCTGCTCGTCGAGCAGAACTTCTACTCGGCGCTGAGCGTCGCGGACCGTTGCTACGTCATCGACCAAGGGACGATGCGCTTCGAGGGGACGCCGGACGAACTGCGCGGCAACGCGGACGTCCTCAAGCGCTACCTCCACGTCTAAGCCGGCAAGCGCACGAGCAGCCCGCCGGCGCCTCCGCGCGGGCGGGCTGCTCGTTGCAGCGGGCGGGCGTCAGTCTTCGAGCGTCGTCACGTCGCCGAGTTCGAGACCGGCCTCCTGAGCTTTGAGCAGGCGGCGCATGATCTTTCCGCTGCGCGTCTTCGGAAGCTTCGGAAGGAACTCGATATCGGCGGGCGTCCCGATCGGCCCAAGGTGGTAGCGGACGTGCTCGATCAGCTCTTTGCGGAGTCCATCGCTCGCGACGTGCCCCATCCGCAAGACGACGAAAGCCTTGATGACCTCGCCCTTGATCTCGTCCTTCTTCCCGATGACGCCGGCTTCGCCGCACGCCGGGTGCGAGACGAGCGCGCTCTCGACGTCCGCCGTCGCGATGCGGTGCCCAGCCACGTTCAGCACGTCGTCGGCGCGGCCGAGGACCGTGATGTACCCCTCGGCATCGATCGTCGCAACGTCGCCCGCCGTGTAGCAGCCGGGGATCTGCTGGAAGTACTGCTCGTAACGGGCCGGATCGTTGTGAATCGTCACGAACCCGTGCGGCCAAGGCGAGCGGATCACGAGCAAACCGCCGGAGCCGCGCGGCACCGATTCGCCGTTCGCGTCGACGACGTCGTAGACGATCGGACCGAGCGCCTTGCCGCTCCGATCCGGCCGGATGTCGGCCGTCGGAAGGAAGCCCATCATCATGCAGCCGGTCTCCGTCTGCCACCACTGGTTGCAGACCGCCGCCTTCTTTGCACCCATCGTCTCGTAGAGGAAGTGCCAGGCCTCCGGGTTCAGCGGCTCTCCGGCGCAGAAGATCGCCTTTAGGCGGGAGAGGTCGCTCTTCGCCGCAAGGTCGGGGCCGAAACGCATCAACATGCGCGCGAGCGTCGGGGCCGTGTACAGCATCGTCACCTTGTGGCGGTCGAGGACCTGGTACACTTCCGACGTGCTCGGATAATCCGGCGAGCCTTCGCGAACGATCGATTGATAGCGGTTCGCGAGCGCACCGTAGACGATCAGCGAGTGGCCGACGATCCAGCCGATGTCGCTCGTGCACCAATACATGTCCTCGGGCGTGATCCCGGTCGTCAGCGCGAACGTCCCGCTCGCGCCTGCGAGATAGCCGCCGTGCGTCATGACGACGCCCTTCGGCTTGCCCGTCGTGCCGCTCGTGTACAGAATGAACAGCGGGTGCTCGGCCGAAACGATTGCCGCCGCGCGTTCGCCCGAGCAGCCTTCCTGGAAGGCGTCCCAATCGCGCTCCCGCTCGCCGAGCGGGGAGCGGTTGGTGGCACGCTGCCAGACGATCACGCGCCGCACCCCAGAGCCTTCGACCGCATCGTCGAGGATCGTCTTGAGGTCGACTTCCTTGCCGCGCCGGTACGTGATGTCCGCGCCGATGACGACCTCGGCGCCCGCATCCTCGATGCGATCGCGCAGCGCCGTTGCTCCGAGTCCCGCATAGATGACGCTATGGACGGCGCCGAGCCGCGCACAGGCGAGCATCGCGACGATCCCCTCGAGCGAGAGCGGCATGTAAATGCAGACGCGGTCGCCTTCCTTCACGCCGTCGCGCGCGAGCGCGTTCGCGAAGCGGTTCGTCTCGGCGAGCAGTTCCCGGTACGAAACGCGCCGCTCGGTCCCGTTCTCGCAGAGGTAGAGATAGGCGAGCGCGTCGGGATGCGACGCGGCGTGCCGGTCCAAGCACGAAACCGTCGCGTTCAGGCGGCCGTCGGGGAACCAGCGCGCGGAGCCGAGCCCGCCCTCGAGGACGGTCTGCGGAGCGGTCTCCCAGGCAAGCCGCTCGCCGCAGGCGCGCCAGAATGCCGAGGGGTCCGCGAGCGCCGCCGCGTTCCAAGCGTCTTGGTCGGGAATGGGCGCCCATTGCGCGACTTCGGCGGGGGCCGGAAAGCGTTCGCCGGTGTCCAGGAGGTTCTCGATCAATCCTTCGGTTTGCACGTGCTCGCCTCGTACTCTCTTGCTTACGGCTTGATGAAATCGTGTTCGCGAATCACGAGCCCGGCGGGGCCGCGCTCGACCAGGAACCGCTCGAAATAGCTGCCGCTCGTCGCCTCGATATCCGTCTCGACCGTGACGGAGTTGCCCGACGTGTGCGTGCGCAACCCGGTGATCCGCGTCGACCGGTCGATGAATTCTTCTTCCGCCAGGTGAAGCCCCCGCGAAGCATCCACTCCCAAAGCCGTCGCCGCGGCCGTTTCGTCGCCGGCGATGAGCGCCCCGAGATAGCGCCGGACGAGCCCGCCCGCATCGCGTCCCAGGGACGAGTCGATTTCCTCGTCCACCGCCGCGGCAACGCCCGGCGAGAGCGTGGCGGCGGGGCGCGCCGTCACCGGCGGCCGCTTCGCGAGAGCGGCGGCAGGCCGCAGCGTCGGCGAGGCGGAGACCGTCGGGACGGACGCGGGTTCGCGGCTCGCGGTCGCTGCCGGTGCCGGCGTTGCCCGCGGAGAGGGTGCGAGGCTCGGGGCGGGCGATGCCGCAGCGAGCGGCGTCGCCGAAGGCAGCGCAGACGGGGAGGCCGGCGGCGCCGGGGTCTTCGCCGGGGTTGCGAGAGGCGCCGGCGAAGGCGGCGGCGGCGCGACGACGACATGCACCGCCGGCGAGGGGACGGCCGGTTCGCGGTTGACCGCGTACGAAATCGCTCCGCCTATTGCGAAACCGGCGAACACGACGGCGATCATCGCCGGGATCAGAGGAAAGTTCGGCTCGACGGGCCGACGACGCGGCGGGCGCGCTCCCATTGCGGATTCTTTTCGCGCGACGGCCCCGTTGCGCCTCGCGCGAACGTGGCCCGGCGCACCAAGAAGCGTGCACGTCCGCAGCGAAGTGGGCGGCGTGATCCGGTTCTCGACCCCGATCGACATCCGCACGGTAGCGGCAACGGCCAGCGAGGCGTTTGCGCTCGCAACGCCGCTGCGCGTCGATCAGCTCGTGGCGCTCGCGATCGGCGAAGCGATCGGTTTCCGCGCCCCCGCCGACAAGCGCGAGCGCAGCATCCGGCGAGTCCTCGCCGGCTTGCACGCGCGGGATTTCGTCGTCGAGGTCGACGGCCGGATCTACGAGCGCCTCGACGCGATCGCGGTCTGCTCCGGCACGATCACGCTTCGCTTCTTCTCGACCGAGCGGCGCGGACCGCGCCTGCCGGCAAGCTGAGCGCCGGAGCTACGGCCGCAGGAACGCCGCCGTCACGTTTCCGCCGCGGCGCTGGACCAGCTCCGCGTAGAGCGCGTTAGGCCAGGCAAAATCGGCCCGGGTGAACTGTAGCGGATCGTCGATGTCGTACGACTCGTGCAAGCGATGGTCGCCGCTATCCGAAGCCGCGAGATACGCGCCGACGTCGTTGATCTCCGCGGCGTCGCTCGAGGTCAATGCCTGCATCACGAGCGCGAGCGGCCAAACGTACCCCGGCGGCGTGTGCGGGCTGCCGATACCCCGCCCGAACGCCCCGACGAAATAGTACGGGTTCCGCGAGGAGAGCGCGAAACTGCGGGTCGTCCGGTAGACGGGATCGCGCTGCGACGCGTACCCGAAATATGGGATCGAAACGAGCGACGGGATGTTCGCATCGTCCATCAGGCTCGCATGCCCGAGGCCGTCGACTTCGTAGGCGTAAATCTTCCCGAGATCGGGGACGGTCACGATGCCGAAGCGTTCGATGCCGGCCCGGACGGACTCCGCGAGCGTCGAGGCGAGCGCCGCATCCAGCGCGTTGCGGTAGACGTCGCGCTCGATTTCGGCGAGATCGCGCATCGCGACGACGGCGAACATGTTGACCGGGACGTTGTAGTGGTAACGGGCCGGATCGTCGGAGGGGCGGAACCCGGTCCAAATCATGCCGGTCTCCCCGACCGGGCTCCCCCGCCCTCCTTCCGCAAGTTGCTCGTGGCGATACGGCGAGCGCGCGAGGTGATGCTGCTCCGTACGGAAGACGGCCAGGACGCGTTCGAACGCGCGATTGACTTCGCCGGTGAAGATCGAGCGGTCGCCGGTCTCGCGCCAGTAGCGGTGCGCGAACCAAATCGGATAGAGCAGGGAATCGACTTCGAACTTCCGTTCCGCGACGCGGTAGTCGGCCGAGAAGGCATTCGCATACGGGTCGATCAGGATGTACTTGGCGTGTCGCGCGACGACGCCGCGCAGCATCTTCCCGATCTCCGGGTCGCGCGCGGCGTAAGGAACGTACGGGGCGACGACCGCGCTCGAATCGCGCAGCCATTCCGCCTCGATGTCGCCCGTCGTCACGAACGTCGTGCCGTCGAGTTGCGTCGAGGCGTGGCGGTGCATCGCTTCGTCGAACGCCGTCAGGTAGATGCTCTCGAGCGTCGCCAAAGGAGCCGCTGCCGTCTGGGCATCCGCGCGAGCAGGCGGGGCGGCTGCCCAGAAGAGCATCGCCGCAGCTAGAATTGCAATCACGCGGCTCGATGTAAACATAGCTCTTCTCTAGTTATCGGCTGAAACTCCCGCGGCGGACGGCGCGTTGTTGCCAGGGGAGGGGACCACCCGATGCGTACGCCGATGAGCGCGATCGCCGCCGTTTTGCTCTTCGCGTGCAGCGGCTCGGAGCGGGCTCTGGCCGACGAGGCCTACCGCATGTGGGGGAGCGACCGCTTCCAGACGGCCGCCGGCGGACGCCCGAGCGAGATCGACTACAGCGGGCGGCAATCACTCTCGATCCGGAGCGAACGAAACCTGCGAATCTACCATGCCCGGGCCGAGTACGACCGGGTCGAAGGCGGAGCGCGCGTTCATGCGATCGCGACCTTCGGCGCCGAAGCAACGGCCGAAGGCGACGTGCGGGATCTGGAGTCGAACGATCCGGATTTCATGACGGTCCTCAACCAGCCGTTCAACGTCGAGTTGGACCGCCTGACGATGCGGGACCTCGCCACGCTCTCCGCGCCCATCCCCTTCCGGTTCCCGTCCCCCGTCGACGGCACGGCGCTCGATGGGACGTTGCGGCACGAAGCTACGGATCGGGGCGAACGCGGGATCCTCGGCGTCGTCTTCCACGTCGCGGGGCCGATGCACGGTCGAGTCGGCGACCGCTCGCCGGAAACGCTGGACGGACGCATTACGGTCGACGGCACCGCTCGCTACGTGAAGGCGAGCGGTCTCCTTCGCGATCTCGACGCAACCGTCACGATCTCGGGACGAGTGATGCCGCACGAGGAAGCCGGTGTACTCGCCGTCTATCGACGGTCGATTCGGCGTGAAACGCAGGCGCTCGCGCCCGTGCCGGCCGTTTCCAGCCGGGGGACCGCCGCGACGGACCGCAGAAAACGCGCAACTCTGCCCCCCCAATCGCGGTCGTTGCGCTCATGAGTGCGCTTGCACCGCTCCTGTTGCAGGAGTTCCGCGTGCCTTCTCCCTTGCGAACGGCTCAGGTCAACTCGGAGGACTCCCTCCGAAAGCCGTCCCGTTCTGCGAAAAAGCCGGTCCCGTCCGTCGAATCGTTCGAGTCGATCGTCGACGAGTTCCAGCGGCGCCTCTACGGCTTCGCGCTCCGCATGACGGGAAATCGCGAAGATGCCGAGGAGATCGTGCAGGACGCCTTCGTGCGCGCCTTCCGGGCGCTCGGGAAGATGTCGGCGGAACAACGCGCCGAACTGCGCCTGCAGCCGTGGCTCTACACGATCACGCTGAACGTGACGCGGAATCGCCTGCGTTCGAAGCGCCCCCCGAACGTCGCGCTCGACGCCCTCGCCGACCCCGACGCGCTCCTGCGCGGGGCGAGCGAGGGGCCGGAGCGGCCGGAAGCCATCGTGGAGCGCAGTTCGGACATGGTCCTGGTCGAAAGAGCCCTGCTGCAACTTCCGATGCATCTGCGCGCGGCGGCGACGCTGCGCTTCATCGAAGGGCGCAGCCATCCGGAAATCGCCGAAATTCTGAATCAACCGATCGGCACCGTCAAGTCGCACGTGCATCGTGCGGTTCGCGTCTTGCGTCGCGTCCTCGGCCCCGAACTCGGAAGAATCGTCGCAAACGAGGAGGCCGAGCATGCGGTGTAGTGACGTCGAAGCCCTGTGGGATGAAATGCGCGAAGGCGTCGAACCCGAGCGCGAGCACGCGGTCGCGCATCTGCGCCGTTGCACGACCTGCCAAGAGCTCTACCGGGAATTCGAGGGCGTCGCGTATTGCCTCTCGTGCCTCCCGGTAGTCGAGCCGCCGGCCGATCTGCTGCCGCGGATCATCGATCACATTCGAGCGATGCGCGGCCGCCTGCAGCGCGCCGCCGTCCCGGACGAGATCGGCCGGGTCTCCTCGCCCGTCGGGGACTTGTACGTCGCTTGGCGCGCCGACGCGATCACGTTTCTCGGATTCGACCGGGGCGAGGATTTCGAGGCGATGACCCAGCGCGTGGAGCGCCGCCTGCGGCGCCCCGTGCAGCCGGCCGACGTGCCGACCTGGCTGATCCACGCCGTCGCGCGATTCTTCGCGACGTGGTCGGTCGACGAAGCGCGCGTCGATATTTCGACGCTGACGACGTTCGAACAGGCCGCGCTGCGCAAGGCGGCGCAGATCCCGCCGGGCGAAGTGCGCTCGTATGGCTGGATCGCGCGCGAGATCGGCAAGCCGCTCGCGGCGCGGGCGGTCGGCCAAGCGATGGCGCGCAATCCGATCGCGCTCCTCTATCCGTGCCACCGCGTCGTCGATGCCAGCGGAGCGCTGCACAATTACGGATACGGCATCGAGCTCAAAGCTCGCATCCTGCTGATGGAAGGGTATCGCAAGGGCTGAGCGTCCGCCCGGCGAAATCCCGCCCCCATACTACGTCCGCGGCCCCTTCAGAGAACGAGACGAACGAAGGTTAACAGACGGACAAAGGGAGGTGATCATCGTTAGTTACGAAGGCCATCAATGCAATTCGACCACGATGATTGGAGGTGCGTGGGGCTAACCCCGCGCGCGAACGTTCACCACTTGTCCGCCGGCCGCGCGCCGGCTTTTTTTTTGCCCCCCGTCATCCTGCGCCCGCCGCAGGATGAGGGCTCACCGCTTTCCGCAACGCGCGGGACGAAGGCATGTTTCGCTCGAAGGAACCTTGCTGTGACCCCGGTTACCTCGCAACAGCGGGACTTCGCCCGCATTCACATTTCCCTCGAGGATTTCACGCTGTACCACGACAGAGCATCGGTCCGCCTCGTTTGGCTCCCGGCCGCCCGCGCCGCGCAGGAGCGGCCCCAATGACGGACGATCCGCGGATTCACGCGCTCCCCGACATTCACGGCCACCCGAAGGGCGAACACCGCCCGTACGCTGAGGAGCGGCCGATCCCCTATTCGGCGCGGATGCTGTTTCTGTGGTTCTACCACGCCTGCCGGCGTGGCTCGCCGCGCTTCATGATGGTCTCCGACCACGTCAATTACCTCACGTTCGAGGATCCGGCCGCCGTCAATCTCGTCCGCCGTGCCCTCAAGCTCGCCCATGCGGGCGATCTCTACGGCGCCGCGGAGACCGCCGGCGTCGAGATCGCTCACGCCGCGGTCGTTTCCGAGGGCCTGCGTAAAGGGATGCGCTATTCCATCGGCGCCGAGGTCGACAACGATCCGCGCAGCCGGCCGGACGCGCAGAACATCGTGGACGCGATGAAGCCGGACGGGACGATCCGTTCCGTGCATTTCCTCCCGATCCCGCACCCCGAGCACGGCGAAGGCTGGCTGTGGCCCTTCGACAATCCCGAGTTCGTCGCGACCTTCGATCTCGTCGGCGTCGAGCGCACGTGGGAAATCTATATCGAAACGCTGCTCGCCGCCCTCGAGAACCAGAGCTCCCAAATCCTCGGGCATTTCTACGTGCCCGCGAAATTCGGGCACTGGCCGGCCACGGAGATCCTCGAGGCCTACGAGGACCGCATCATCGAAGTCTGCAAGGAGCGCGAGATCGCGATCGAGCTGAACTCCCGCTGCTTCTACCGCGACCAGAACGAAGAACAGCACCGGCGCTATCGCGAAGCGAACGCGCGCCTGCTCAAGAAAGCAAAGGCCGCGGGCGTTCTCGTCGCCGTCGGCTCCGACGCGCACAGCCCGAAGGATCAAGGGCGCGCCTTCGAGATCGTCCTCGAGATGCTCGACGAAGCGGAGATCAACGAGCTGGCGTTCCCGATCGGAGGGCGTCTCGCGAAGGTCGCGCTGCGCGCCAGCAAAGAGCTCCTCGAACAGAAGCGCAACGTCGCCCCGGTCTCTGTCGGGAGCAGCATCACGGGCCTCGGCCGGGCCGAGCTCGCAGCGCGCGGTGTCGCGTTACCCCCGGAGAGCGAGCCCGCCGAGCGCACCGAGGCTGCGGCTCGAACGAGGCAGAAGCGCGTTGCTGCCGCGGCGGCCGCCGCCGAAGCGCCCGACGCCGCGCTCAAGGCGCCGCGCCGCGCGAAGGCAGCGCCGGCGCAGATCGCTGAGAACACGCCCGAAGCTGCGCCCGCCGGCGACGGTGCGGCCGCACCGGCCGCCGACGTGCCGGCCAAGCCGGCGAGAGCGCGCTCCGCGCGCGTTCCAAAGGCACTCCCCGTGGCGGCCGAAGCCGCGGCACCGCAGCGCGAGGCGCTCGAGCCTGCACCCGTCACCCAGGCCCTGACGCCCGCGACCGTACCGGCCACGGGCGCTCCCGCCAAGAAGGGGGCGCGCGCCAAACCCGCTCGCGTCGAGGCACGCGAGAGCGCGCCGCCCGCGAAAGCAACCGCGGCGAAACCGATCGCGGCGAAGGCGACCGCCGCCAAGGCGAAGGCGACGGCGGTGAAGGCGGCGGCGGCGAAACCGCCGCCGAAACGCCCCTCCGCGAAGACTCCCGCCGCAGCGGCCAAGCCGGCCGCTCGCACGGCGAAGCCCGCCAAGAAGGCCCCGCCGTCGAAGGCGGCCGCACCGCGCGCCGCCGCGAAGGCGAAACCGCCGGCACGCGCCACCGCTGCGGCCGCGAAGAAAGCCGCCCCAGCGAAGAAGGTTTCGCCCCCCGCCGCGCGCGCGGCGAAGGCGCGCAAGGTCGCGAAAGCCGCGCCGAAGACAGCGGCAAAAGCGCCCGCGAAAGCCCCTGCCAAAGCAGCAAAGAGCGCGCCCAAGGCCGCAAAGCCGAAGCCGAAGGGAAAAGGTTCTTCCAACAAGGCAACGCGCAAGCGCCGCTGAATTTGCACCTCCTCGCTTCATAAGTTTCGGGAGGTGTCCGCATGGGACAGATCGATCGCCGCCGCAACGTTGCATTCGTCGGACCGCATCACAGCGGAAAGACGACCCTCGTCGAGGCGGTGCTCGCCTATTGCGGCGCGATCCCACGGCGCGGCTCCGTTACCGACGGGACCGCCACGACCGATTACGAGCCCGAGTGCGTCGATCGCGCGCAATCGACCAGCGTCGGTTTCGCGCACGCCGAAACTGCGACGATCGATCTCACGCTGATCGATTGCCCGGGCTTCGTCGATTTCATCGATGAAGCGAAGCTCGCGCTTCTCGCGGCGGATGCCGCCGTCGTCGTGATCGACGCGGACCCGACGAGGGTCAAGCAGACGCGCGCGCTCGTCGACTTCCTCGACGAGCGTAAGATCGCGCATTGTTTCTTCGTCAGCAAGCTCGACCGGACCGGGAGCGACTTCCGCGGCACGCTCGCCGCGCTGAGCGAGACCTACGGGAATCGAGTCGTTGCCGAACACCTGCCGCTCGGCGAAGGCGAGTCGTTCCGGGGATACGTCGACCTCGCCGACCAGCACGCGTTCGTCGTCGAGAAAGGGAAGGCGCGCGAGATCTCGCTCGAGCCCGAGTTGGCGGGGACCGTCCAAGAAGCCCGCACGAAGCTGCTCGAAGCGCTCGGAGATTTCGACGACCATCTCCTCGAGGAGTTGCTGGAAGGGATCGAGCCGCCGCTCGAAGAGATCCGCCGCGACCTGCACGACGAGACCGTCAAGGATCTCATCGTGCCGATTCTCGTCGGTTCGGCCCTGACCGATATCGGCGTCGGCGCCCTGCTCGACGTCATCGAGCGGCAATTCCCGGCGCCGGCCGGCGACCCGACCGCTCCGCTCGTCGCGCAGGTCTGCAAGACGTCGATCCACCCGCAATCGGGGAAGCTCTCGATCGCGCGGATCCATAGCGGGACGCTGGCCGCCGATGCGGCTCTGGTCGACCGCTCCCGCGAGAACCTGCGCGTCCGCGCCGCCGGGCTCTACCGCTTGCAAGGGAAGAAACAGGAAAGCCTGACCGGCGCGGGCCCGGGCGAAATCGTCGCGATCGCGCGTCTCGAAGGCGTCACGACCGGCGATACGCTGACGACGAACGGAAACGCCGTCGAACCGTTGCCCGTCCCGCCGGTCGCTGCGCCCCTGTTCGCCGTCGCGATCAGGCCGAAGGAACGCCTCGACGAAGCGAAGCTCTCGCAAGTCCTCGCGCGCGTCTGCGAGGAGGATCCCGCCGTCGCGCTCGTCCGCGCCGAGTTCACGAACGAACTCCAGCTCTTGGGTGCGGGGGAAGTGCACGTCGCGACGACCGCTCAGCGCATCGCCCGCAAGTACCATCTCGCGCTCGACCTCAATCCGCCGACCGTCGCCTATCGCGAGACGATCACGCTGCCGACCGATTCGCATGCGCGTTACAAGCACCAGACGGGCGGGCACGGCCAGTTCGCCGACGTCACGATTCGCATCGAACCGCGCGAGCGCGGGCACGGCGTGACCTTCTCCGAGCAGATCGTCGGAGGCGTCGTCCCGCGGAACTTCTTTCCGGCGGTCGAGAAGGGCGTGCGCGAGGCGTTGCTGCACGGTCCGGTCGCGAAGCGCCCGGTCGTCGATCTGCACGTGACCTTGATCGACGGCGCGTACCACACCGTCGATTCGAGCGAAGCCGCGTTCAAGACGGCCGCGGGGCTCGCGATTCGCGAAGGCCTGGCGCGCTGCGCACCGATGCTGCTGGAGCCCGTGCTGCGGGTCGAGGCCGATATCCCCGAAGAGTTCGCAGCCGCCGTTCTCGGGGGCCTCAGCGCGAAACGCGCGCAAGTGCTCGCCTTCGAGCCCTGCGAGCCGCGCGGGTTCCGGCGCGTGACGGCGTTCGCGCCGCAAGCGGAACTAGGAAACTACATCAGCGAGCTGCGCACCGCCACGGCCGGGCTCGGAACGTACCGCTGGCAACACGAACGCTTCGACGTCGCGCCGCCGAAGGTCGCCGAAGGGTTGCGCGAAGCCGTCGCGGCCGGCTAGAACGGGGCCTACGGGGGGCGCCCACGCCCGCAAGCCGAACAAAAGCCTGTTCCGAACAGGAGGGCTTTTGCTTTTTCGTCGCATCCTCGCGCCGCTTGCCGCGGCGCTCCTGCTCGCGGCCTGCACGAAAGTCGCCACCGAGGCGCCGCAAGCCGGCGCGACCGGTGCGATCGGCGCGCGGCACGCGTGGACGGAGCCCGGCGTCTTGCGGATCGGGATCATGCTCACGCCGAATCAGCTCAACCCGATCCTGACCGAGAACACGACGGAGAGCATGCTCGCCGGCTTGACCTTCGATCTTTTGATAGAAGCCGACGAAAAAGGGAATCCCGTCCCCCGGCTCGCGACCGAAGTGCCGACGCTCGAAAACGGCGGGATCAGCCCGGACGGCTTGACGATCACGTACCACCTGCGCAAGAACGTCAAGTGGCACGACGGAGTCCCGTTCACGAGCAAAGACGTCAAGTACAGCCTCGAGCAGTTGATGAACCCGAAGAACAACGTCATCTCGCGGACGGGGTACGAATTGGTCAAGAGCGTCGATACGCCCGACCCAGCGACGGTGACGTTCCACCTCAAAGAGAAGTTCGTCCCGTTCGTCAACACCGTGTTCGCGGAGAGCGACAATCCGTTCCGGATCATCCCCGAGCATCTGCTCGCAAAGTACTCGGACCTCAACGGCGTCCCGTTCAACTCCAGCCCGGTGGGGACCGGGCCGTTCAAGTTCGTCTCCTGGCGGCGCGGAGATCGCCTCGAGTACGCTGCGAACGACGGCTACTTTCTCGGAAAGCCTAAACTGAGCAAGATCGTCGCGCGGATCATCCCCGACGAGAACACGCTCGTCACGGCGTTGCGCACGCACGAGATCGATTGGCTCTTCGAGGCGACGCCGAACACGTACAAGGAATTGAAAACGCTCCCCGACGTGATGAACCTGCTCGTCGACAACAACCAATACTACGGCATGCTCTACAACATCAAGCAGCCGTTACTCGCGGACGCGCGCGTCCGCCGCGCGATCGCGTACGGTCTCGATAAGAAGGCGCTCGTCGACGACAACACGTTCGGCTCGGCCTCGGTCGCAACCGAAGACCTCCCAGCCTACATGTGGGCCTACGAGCCGAACGTGACCGTCTACGGGCACGACCCCGCAAAGGCAAAGGCGCTGCTCGCGCAGGCGGGGTGGAAACCCGGCCAGGACGGCATCCTCACGCGGGACGGGAAACGGCTTTCGCTCGTCATGACATACAATCAGGGTTCCGCGACGAGCAAGCAGACGAGCGTCCAAATACAAGCGGCGCTGCGCGAGATCGGCGTAGACATCCAGCCCAAGCCCTACCTCGGCTCGCTCCTGTTCGCGTCGTACGGTGCGGGCGGCATCCTTCAGACCGGAAAATTCGACCTCAATCTCTCGGGCTGGATCGCGGGCGTCGATCCCGACGATTCATCCCAGTTCATGTGCAAGTTCATCCCGCCCGCGGGCAACAATTACACCCGGGAATGTTCGAAAGAGATGGACGCGGCGCAAGAAGAGGCCCTCGGGACCTTCGATCTGGCCAAGCGCAAGCTCGCCTATTCGAAGATCCAGAAGATCCTCGCCGGCGATATGCCGCAGAACTTCTTCTGGTGGCCGCGCCAGATTCAATCGATCAACCCCGACTTCAAAGGCTTCTCACCGAACCCGGTGACGGAGTCGTGGAATGCGTATCTGTGGGACATATAGAACCGGAAGGCTCGCGGCTCGGCCGCATACCCGAGATCAAGTGGCTCGTCAGCACGATCATGGAGCGCGCGCTCACGCGCGGCGAATATCTGCTCTCCGGCGGCGTGCGAAGCGATTACTACATCGACAAGTTCCGGCTCTTCGCAGACCCGTCCGTGTTGCGCCGTATCGCGAGGCTTTTCTCCCCGGTCGTTGCGGAGACCGCGCCCGATTTGATCGCCGGGACGGAGATCGGCGGCGTCATCTTGGCGACGGCGGTCTCGCAGATGACGAACATTCCGATGATCGTCGTCCGCAAAGCGCCCAAGGCGTTCGGCGCGTTCGCCGACGAGTACGTCGAGGGGCCGTACCGCGAGGGGCAGCGCGTCCTGCTGCTGGAGGACGTGGTCACGAGCGGCCGCGAGGTCCTGGCCGCGAAACTGCGGCTCGAGGAGCTCAAGCTGCACGTCGAGGTCTGGGCCGTCATCAACCGCGGGCTCGCGCCGGTGAAATCTCTCGTGCAGTTCTCGCTGCCGCGCAGCGACGCCAAGACCGAGAACTAGAGGCGCCGGCCTAGCTCATTCGATCGCGTACGTCGCGTGATCGTCCGCGACGTCCAGTTCCCCGTCGAAGACCGCGCGGACGTGCCCGGTGATGACTTCGGGGGTGGCCTCGTTCGGATAATGCGTGATCCAGAGGCGCCGCACGCCCGCTTCGCGCGCCATCGAGGCGGCCTCGCGCGCCGACGCATGCCCGCGGCCGGTCGCCGATTCGCGATGATCCTCGCCGAGCGTCGCCTCGCACAGGAACAGATCGGCTTCCCGCGCGAGCCGGACGACGGCATCGGCGGGCGCGGTATCCGCCGAATAGACGAAGCTCGCCCCCGCTAGCTCGCAGCGGCAGGCGAACGCGGGGATGTAGTGCCGCGCGTGCGCGAAACGGAGCTGCGCCGGACCGATCCGGAGCTCCAGCGCCGGGTCGTAGGTGTGGACTTCGAACACTTCGCCGATAAAGTCGCCCCCCGGTTCGCGCGAGAGCGCGTCGGAGATCGCCCGCAGAATCGGTTCCCCCCCCGGCGGCAGGTAGAGCGGGACGCGCCAATCGTTCGCGCGCGGACCGTACTTGAGCGCGTAGCGCAGCGGGATCAGATCCAGGAAATGGTCGGCGTGCATGTGGCTGATCACGATCGCGTCGATGTCTTCGGGCCTCACGTAGGCCTGCGCGTTCGCGAACGCTCCGGTCCCGAAATCCAGGACGATGCGGGTTCCCTCGCCTTCGAGCAGATACGAGCTGCAGGCTCGGGCCGGCCGCGGAATCGCACAGCTCGAACCGAGCACGGTTGCGTGCAACGCGGCGGCCGGCTTTCGCGACGGCGCGGTCATTTCAGTTTGGATAGCACGTCCTCCGCGTGCCCGTCGACGCTGACCTTCGGCCACACGTGGACGATCTTCCCCGAGGCGTCGATCAAGAACGTCGCGCGCTGCACGCCCATCGATTTCTTTCCGTACATGTTCTTCTCCACGATCACGCCGAATGCGTTGCAGAGCTCCGATTCGACGTCCGCCAGAAGCGGGAACGGAATGCCGTGCTTCACCTTGAATTTCCGATGCGAGTCCGCGGAATCGCGGCTCACGCCGACGATCTGTGCTCCTTTCTTCTCGAATGCAGGGTAGAGGTCGGCGAATTGCGTCGCCTGGTTGGTGCACCCCGGCGTGTCATCCTTCGGATAGAAATACAGGACCAGCGGCCGTCCGTGAAAATCGACCGTCGATATGACCGTTCCGGTATCGTCCGCGAGCTTGACGGCCGGACAGGCCGCACCTACGTCCAGCATCGAGTATAACGCCTCCGTCGCGCTTGACCGTGTGATGCATCTCTCGATACGCCCTCGCAGGCCTAATAGCCTCGCCTACGTCGCCTAGTAGGTAGGAACATTTATTGCCGGCTCGCACTTCGGCCTAACCTCGGCGACGTAGACGTCCCTCACGTGCCGGCGCTTGCGACGTGCGGCGCGCGATCCTGCGCCCGGTGCGGCGAAAACAAGGCGAGCGCCTCGTCGGAGCGGCCGAGGATGAGCCCGGCGATCAAGCGTGCCGTCAGCGGGGTAAGCAAGATGCCGTTCCGGTCGTGCCCGGCCGCCACGAGATACCCCTCGAGCCCGGTCTCGCCGACGAACGGCATCCCGTCGGGAGAGCCCGGGCGCAGGCCGGCCCAGGTTTCGTGGATCGCCGCGTCTCGCAGGATCGGGAGGGCGTCGAGCGCAGGGTCGAGCAGCGCGCGTATGCCGCCTGCGGTGACGCGCAGATCGAAACCGGCGTTTTCGATCGTGGCGCCGACGAGGAGACGGCCGTCGGGGCGCGGCACGAAGTATGCGCCGGGGACCCGGAGCACGTGGGAGATGAGGCCCGCAGGCGCCGCTAACGCGAACATCTGCCCTTTCACCGGGACCACCGGGATGACGGCCCACGGCGGGACGCCCGCGAGCGCACCGCCCCACGCTCCCGCCGCATTGACGACGACGGAAGCCGCGATCGTTCCGTTCTTCGTGCGCACGCCGCACGCGCGCGCGCCGTCGGTCTCGAGCGCAAGCGCTTCGATGCCGACGTCGATGCGCACGCCGAGCACTTCGCATCCCGTCCTGAGCGCGCGCCCGAGGCGCCGGTTGTCGACCTGTCCGGAACGGCTGACGAGCGCCGCGCCAGCGCAGGCGGGTCCGAGCGCCGGCTCGAGTTCGAGCGCCCCGGCGCGCTCGAACCACTCCGCCGCGATGCCCCGCGCCGAGAACGCGCCGACCTTTTCTCGCAGCCGCCCGGCTGCCGCTTCGTCGTACGCGGCCTCAACGATCCCGTCCACGCGCAATCCGATATCGGTCCCGGTCCGATCTTCGAGATCCGCCGCGAACGAAGCGAACGCAGCGAACGAACGGATGCAGGCCGCTTCGTACGGATCCTCCGCAGCGGCGTCCCCATAGGGTGAGAGCATCCCGGCACCCGCCCACGAGGCCGAGGAGCCCGGCGCGCGCCCGTCGAGAATCCGCGCGCGGACGCCCTCTTTGGCGAGCTCGTAGGCGATGCCGAGGCCGATCAGCCCGGCGCCGACGATGACGACTTCCCGAGGCACTTCGTGTTCGCGCATCGCAAAGCGTCTTCGCCCGGCGAAGGTGCTGGCCCCACCGCGGCGGAGCCCGCCGCCGCGTTCACATTCCGGTGTAGACGGGGCCCTCGCCGCCCTGCGGCGGCACCCACGTGATGATCTGATACGGATCCATGATGTCGCACGTCTTGCAGTGCACGCAATTCGAGAAGTTCAACTGCAGGCGCGCCTCGGGATCGGGCGTTCCGTCCGGCAACTTGAACATCGGTTCGTAGACTTTCGCCGGACAGAAATACTGGCATGGATTCCCGTATTCCACGGTGCAGCGGTCCTTGCAGATCGACGTATCGGAGACGTGCAGATGGCAGACCTGATCTTCATCGTGCATCGTCCCGCTGTTGAAGACGTCCGTCAGTTTGTCGAACGTGAGGACGTTGTCGATCTTCGCGCGTAGCGTCGACTGTATGGGAGCGCGCTCCGAGAGCTGCTTCATCTGCGCGTAGCCATCGTGGTTGTAGAGGCGCTCCTGCACGCCGAACGCCCGGCCTCCCGCGTACATGCCGAGCCCGTTGGCGATCAAACCCGCGAACAGGCCGCCGTTGAATGCGGCGTGGAAGTTGCGCCCCTTATAGAGCTCGGCGTAGGCCCACGAGTCGGCAAAGCGGCGCGCGAACGAGCCCAGCGTCGCGGCGTCCGTATTCTCGGCAAGGATCGCGTCGAACGCGGTCTCCGCGGCGAGCATCCCGGACTTGATCGCAAGGTGGATGCCCTTGAGCCTCATGCCGTTGAGGAAGCCGGCGGAATCGCCGACGATCAGGAGCCCGTCCGCGTAGTTGCGCGGCATCGAGAACAGCCCGCCCTCGGGGATCGCCTTCGCGCCGTACCGCAGCAACTTCGCACCCGCCAGCATCGGCGCGATCGCCGGATGCTGCTTGTAGCGCTGGAAGAGGTCGTGCGGGTCCGTCGTGGGGTCGGCATAGTCGAGCCCGATTACGAGGCCGATGTCGAGGATGTCGTTCTTCATCCCGTAGATGAAGCCGCCGCCGAACGTATCGTTCGGCAACGGGTGGCCCATCGTATGGATCACGCTCCCGGCCTTGACCGACCCCGGCGCGCACTGCCACAGTTCCTTGACGCCGACGGCGTAGACTTGCGGATCGACGCCCTTATCGAGGTGGAGTCTCCCGATCGCCTGCTTGGCGAGCGTCCCGCGCGGCCCTTCGGCGAGGATGACGACTTTCGCCAGCAGGTCGGGGCCGGGCTCGAAATTCGATTTCGGCTTTCCGTCGTGTCCGACGCCCTTATCGCCGACGCGAACGCCGATCACGCGCGGAGTTCCCCCACCCTCCTCGGACCAGAGCAGCTCCTGCCCGGGGAAGGCCGGGAAGACGTCGGCGCCGAGGCCTTCCGCCGTCTCTCCGAGCCACCTCGAGAGCTTCTGCAGGCTCGCTACGAACTTGCCTTCGTTCTTCATCATCGGGGGCAGGAACGGCGCCGCGATCTTCCCGGAAGACGTCAGATACCAGAGCGCATCGTAACCGACGGCCCCTTCGAGGGGCGCCGTCGCCTTCCAACCGGGGAGCAACTCGTCGAGCGCGCGCGGATCGAGGACGGCGCCGGAGATCCCGTGGTTACCGATCTCCCCGCCCTTCTCGATCACCATGACCGAGAGGTCGTCCTTGCCCTTCTCCGCCGCGAGTTGGCGCAGGCGAATCGCGGCGGCAAGCCCGGCCGGGCCGCCTCCCACGATGAGAACGTCGACTTCGAGTTGATCGCGATCCGGCACGGTAATACGGTCCTCGACAAGATTGCTTGCGAATTGCAAGCGATTTCACGCGCGACGAACGCGCGCTCCTTTTTGCTTGGACGGCGGCACGGCGCTTACCCGCAGGCGTTCGGCGCGCGCGCACGGACGAAGGCGAAAGCGAACTTGCAAGGTTGCCCTGATCGAGTGCAAGATCTACATTGGGGCGAAAAGGCGCTCCCCGCACTTCATATTCTCACAGTGCTTATATCGGAGGCACCCTTTCGTGCGACACGCGTACTTGACGGCGATCTGTGCGGCTCTAACCGCGTTCGCTTCGTCCGGATCGATGCAGCAGCCGGCATTCGCCGCCACGACCCGGGCAGCAATCCAAGTGGCCGACGCATATACCGGCATCGACCTTCCCGGCGGCATCATCTTCAACACGATGAACACTTCCGGCGTCCGCAACCGGCCGACGCAGCCCGCGACGTTCGACGTGACGCGCCCCGTCACGCTCACCGGTATCATCACCTATCACTGGAACGATGGCCTCGGCGCAATGCCGGGTACCATCGCATTGCGCGGCCCCGGCGGGACGCTCTACGGACCCTGGCAAGCCGCCGGAGCGCCCGGTTCGGGCGGCGTCCACAACGCCTTCTGGTACGTCCAGCCCGGCATCCGTCTGCAACCCGGAACCTATAGGATTATCGACAGCGAGCCGGCGACGTGGTCGCAAGACGACGAATCCGGCAATCGCGGAATGGGCGAAGTCCTCGCGAGCGCGCCGCAAGCAACACCGACGGGAGACTCCGGCATGCGAAGCAGTTCCGGCGGCAGCGACTGGAGCGCGCAAGCGGACAAGTTCCGCGGACAGAACGGCGCGCGCTACACGTATTCCTGTCCCGCCGGCGGCACACCGAGTGGAAGACTATGGGGAACCGATCTCTACACCGACGACAGCAGCGTTTGCACCGCTGCCGTGCACGCAGGTCTGATCGGCGCCGCGCAAGGCGGCACCGTCGTCATCGAGATCCGATCCGGCGCGGCAGCCTACACGGGCTCGACGCGCAACGGCGTCTCGAGCCGCGACTACGGCACTTGGTCCGGCAGCTTCGCCTTCGTCGGAGCGTCCTCGGGCCGGCGTTCTCAGACGAATAACGGCGGCAGCGACTGGAGCGCGCAAGCGGACAGATTCCGCGGACAGAACGGAGCGCGCTACTCGTATTCCTGCCCCGCCGGCGGTACCCCGAGTGGAAGACTATGGGGAACCGATCTCTACACCGACGACAGCAGCGTTTGCACCGCTGCCGTGCACGCAGGTCTGATCGGCGCCGCGCAAGGCGGCACCGTCGTCATCGAGATCCGATCCGGCGCGGCAGCCTACACGGGCTCGACGCGCAACGGCGTCTCGAGCCGCGACTACGGCAATTGGTCCGGCAGCTTCGCCTTCGTGCGCTAACGGCGAGCGGGCGGTCGGCGAGGGTCGCGAAAGCGCCCTCGCCCGCCGCCGGCACCGCTTGGAATCGCGGGCTGCAGCAAGTCTTCAGAACTCGTGCTCCGGCCGCTCGTCGCTTACGTTCGCACCGATGCGATCGGGTGGAGCGTAGGGCGCCGCTGCGATGTCGGTGAAACGGCCCGCCGCGAGCTTGCGCACGCGCACGTCGTCGAGACGCGACCCCGGCAGCACGCTCCAGCTCGAAGCGACGATCGCACCCGTGGAATCGGCGTAGAGGCGGAAGATGCCGCGGCCGACGCCCGTTCCGTGCCGCGCCGGCGTCCCGCGCGTATCCGCGAGGCCGTGCACGGAATGCGACGAGTCGATCACCGTCACCGCATACTGCCGCGTGCCGTCGAGCAGCGGCGCGGTCGATTCGCGCAGTTCCGGCAGCGCGGCGACGACCATCACGTGCCCGGTCGAGCCGCTCCCCGGAGGATAAGAGAGCGCGATGACGTCGCCACGCCGAATTTCGCCGACGGTGGAGAGGCGCGCGAACCCGCGTTGCGCCACGATCGCCTCGTAGTAGTCGCGCGCGTGCGGATTCCGCTTCCCGGTCAGCGCCGCGAGCCGGTCCGGCGTAATGCCGTAGACGCGTTCGAGGAGATGTGAAAGGAACGAACTGCATACGCTCCGGTTCCGCGCCGCGATCCCGGCTGCAGGATCGGCCCATAGGACCTCGGTCGGGTGCGAACCGTAGACGTTCCGTTCCGGTGTAAGCTCGGCGACGAGCTCCTCCGCCGCGCGGGCCAACCGTTCGAGGCCCGCCCCTTCGGCTGCCGGCGCGGCGGGCGCGCCGGAGGCGTTCGGCGCTGCCGAGCCGGCGGTGATAGCGCAGGTCACGGCCAGCGCGAGTGACGACAGCGCCGCGAGCGCAACCCGGACGGCGAACGGCTTCTTCAGTGTCATGGAACGAAGGTACCGGAGCACAGGGGCCCGCTCCCGTTGCTTCATCTCGAATTAACCCGGCGCCGACGCGGATTTCGGCCCTCGAATCCGAATCGGAGCGCATGCGCATCCGTCTCGCCTACGGCCGCGAAGGCCTCGACGTCGACCTGCCCGAGTGGGCCCACGTCATCGAGCCCCACGATCCGCCGGCGCTCCCGGACGAACGCGCCGCCTTCGAAGCCGCCGTCCGCGCGCCGATTCACGCGCGGCCGTTGCGCGAGCAGGTCGCGGCGACGGATCGCGTCGTCATCGTCACCTCCGACGTCACGCGCGCGACGCCGAACGAGCGCTTGATCCCGTGGATCCTCGACGAGCTAGCGCACGTCCCGTCCGGCCAGATCAGCGTCATCATCGGCACGGGCTCGCACCGCCTGACGACGCCGGCCGAGATGGTCGCGATGTTCGGGCAGGCGACGCTCGACCGCGTCCGCGTCATCGACCACAACGCGCACGACCCCGAGCAATCGACGTTCGTCGGCGAGACATCGCTCGGCGCTCCCGTCTTTCTCAATACGGAGTACGTGAAGGCCGACAAACGCATCGTCGTCGGCTTCATCGAGCCGCATCTCTACGCGGGCTTCTCGGGCGGGCCGAAGGGCGTCATGCCCGGCATCGCCGGGATCGAAACCGTCATCTTCTTCCACAACGCGCGGATGATCGGCGATCCGGATACGCGCTGGCTGAATCTCGAGTGGAGCCCGGTCCAGGCGATGGCCCGCGAAGTCGCAGCGCTCGTCCCGCCGGATTTCCTCGTGAACGTCACGCTCGATCGACAACGCCGCATCACCGGCTTCTTCTGCGGTAACTACCTGAGCGCACACCGGGCCGGTTGTGCGTTCTGTATGGAGACGGCAACGTTCGAAGTCCCGCACCGCTACGACGTCGTCGTCACGACGAACGGCGGATATCCGCTCGATCAGAACCTCTACCAGTGCATCAAAGGCCTCTCGGCGGCGCAGCAGATCGTCAAGCCCGGCGGCACGATCGTCCTCTGCGCGGAATGCAGCGACGGTTTCCCCGATCACGGCAACTTCAAGGACATCATCCGCGAGCGCGCGACGCCGCAAGAGCTGCTCGAGATGATCGAGACGCCGGGCTACTCCCGGTACGATCAATGGGCGGCGCACAGCAACGCGCTCGTGCTGTTGCACGCGCGCGTTGCGATAAAATCGACGCTGCCGGAAGACCTCGTCCGCTCGGCGATGCTCGAACCGATTTCCGATCCGGCCGCCGCAGTGCGCGAGGCGCTCGCACGAGCAGGCGCGGGGGCGACCTGCGCGGTCTTGCCGGAAGGCCCCTACGTGATCCCGTTCGCACCAAGTCAAGTCACGGCATAAGCCGTGGCCGCAGCGCCGGCGGCGGACAGCGCCAGGAGCATGGTCGTGGATCGTACGGCGCTTCGAGTGTTGAGCAACTGCGCGGCGGCCCTTGTCGCCGCGTGCCTAGCCGCCTCGGCCGCGGAGCCCGCGAAGCCCGTGAAGCCCGTGAAGCCCGTGAAGCCCGTCGAGATCATCGCCAAGGCGCGCTTCACGCAGCACACGTCTGCCGGCGATGCAACCATTCCTATCGATGTCTCCGCGGATTTGGGAACGGTGCATCCCGAAATAACGCGTGCCGTTCTCATCTTCCACGGAAAGGGGCGCGATGCGGAGGGTTATTATCATGACCTCGAGCGCGCGGCAGGCGTTGCGGGGCAGGCTGCTCGCACGATTCTGATCGCTCCGCAGTTCTTGCGCGAAGAAGACGTTCGGGCTCATCATTTGCCGAGCCAGGTTCTCCGCTGGCATGAGGGCTCGTGGACGGCGGGGCTCCCCGCAGCGGCGCCACAGCCGCTGAGCACGTTCGAGATCATCGACGCGCTGCTTGGGGTTCTCGGCGATCGCAGGACGTTTCCCAATCTCAGCGGAGTCGTGCTCTTCGGACACTCCGCCGGCGGGCAACTCCTCAATCGCTATGCCATCGTGGGCCGCGAGCCGCAAACGCTCTCGGCTGCCGGGTTACACGTTCGCTTTGTCATTGCGAACCCGTCATCGTATTTCTATTTCAACGACGAGCGTCCGCAGCCGGATGGATCGTTTGCTGCCTTCCGCCGCGAACGCTGCCCCCGCTTCGATCGCTGGCGCTACGGACCCGAGAACGCGCCGCCGTACGTCGAAGACACCTCAGCCCGCGCATGGGCCGAGCGGGAATCGGCGTATGCACGAGCCGACGTGACCTATCTGCTGGGAACGGCGGACACCGATCCGGCTCAAGTTGACTTGGATACGTCATGCGCCGGCGAAGCGCAAGGGCCGGAAAGACTCGAGCGCGGCAAGGCCTATTTCCGCTATTTGCTGAGCCGCCATCCTTCGGATTTTCGGGGGCACCTGTGGTTCGTACCGGGCGTTGGGCATACGGGCCGCAAAATGGTAGAATCGGCATGCGGAATCGCGGCCGTCTTCGACGCCGGAACCTGTGCGACGAAGGCCCGCGCCTACGGCTTCCCCGGGCGGCCAGCTTCCAGCGCGCGCATCATTCCGTAAAGGCCGAGCACGAGCGGGCCCGCGATCAGGAGCAGCGAGAGGAGCGGCTGCGTCTCGCCGAACTTGTGCGTGACGAAGAGAGCCCACGGGAAGAGGAACGCGCAGAGCACGACCGCACCGGCGATCGTGCGCTGGAACTGCGGCCACGACCACGTGCCGTCGCGCCGCGCTTGCTGGTAAACCGTGAAGCCCACGATGCAAACGATCCCGAGCAAGAGCAGCCCGCTCACGAGCGCGCCTCCGCGGGCGCGAGCGCCGCTAGTTCGGCGAGCGCCGCGACGACGGTGACCCGATGCATGGCGATGCGTTCATCCCACGGCCGTTTTCGCGCGGATTCGATCGTTAGCGTGCGCGCGGCCCTGCGCCCCTGCATGAAGATGCTGTAGGTCAGCCGGCCCTCGAAATGGCGCGAGAGCTTCGAGGTCCCGGTGACGACCCGCCCGCGTTCGAGCCGGTACGCATCCTCGGCGCCCGGCGGGTACGCGAGATCGAAACCCGCGTGCCAGTTCTGAATCGGGAGCCCCGCTTCGTCGAGAGCGCGCACGAGCGCGGGGCCGAGCGGCGGCCCGTCGACTTCGGCTTCGTAGAAGTAGCAGCCGTCGGCTTCGTAATCCTCATGCAAGTCGATCGAGAGCTCGAAACGGCGGTCGCGATTCGCCGTGACGATCGCACGCGACTCGGGCGAAGTCCCGCCGGCGCTGAAGGTGCGGTTGATGTCCTGTCCCTCCGCGTTCGCGCGCGTCCCGGCAGCGTATCCGCTCGGATTCGTGCAGGCCCACACGCGGTACGCATACCGCGGATCGAGCAACCCGTCGCGCACGAGCGAGAGCAGCGACCACGGGCTCGCCGGCTCGTCGCCGTGGACCCCCGCCGCCAGCGTGACGAGCGGACGGCCGGCCTCGCCGAAATCGCAGCAGAGCAGCGTCCGCTGCGCACCCGGACACGCGACCTCGCGCACGGCCACGCCGTGCGTCGAACGCAATTCCTTCCAGGCGGCCACGAGTTCGTCGTACGGTCCCATGCGTTTGTCGTTTCGCTCCCGGGGACGCGTTGCCCGCGTGCCGGCCCGGATCACACGCCCTTCGGGATCGCGCCGCGCAGCGAAGCGTCGAGGATTTCGATCGGATGCGCCGCGGCGAGCGAGAGCCCGCGGCGCGCGAGGATCGCTTGGATCTGCAAGGTGCAGCCGGGATTCGCGCTCGCGAGCAGATCCGCCCCGACGGAGAGCACGTTCTCGACCTTCCGTTCCCCGATCTCGTTCGCGCTCTCCGGCTGCAGCAGGTTGTAGACGCCCGCGCTCCCGCAACACTGATCGCCGTCGGGAATCTCGCACAGCTCGAGCTCCGGGATCGCACGGAGCAGAGCGCGCGGGGCGCTGCGGATGCCCTGCGCGTGCGCGAGATGGCACGCATCGTGATACGCGACACGCGCCCGGATCGGGCGGCGCTCCGCGCGCGGTTCGACGCCCGCGAGGAATTCCGAGATGTCCTTGACTTTTGCGGAGAACGCCGCCGCACGTTCGGCGAAGGCGGGCTCGCCCGCGAAGAGCTCGCCGTACTCCTTGAGCGTCGAGCCGCACCCCGCGGCGTTGATCAGGATCGTCTCGACGCCGCACTTCTCGAAACGTTCGATCAGGTCGCGCGCGAAACGCTTCGCCTCGCCGGCCCGACCCGCGTGCAACGAGAGCGCCCCGCAACAGCCTTGGTTAGGCGGGATCTCGACATCGAAGCCCTCCGCCGTAAGGACGCGCACGGTCGCCGCGTTCACGTTCGGGAAGAACGTGCGCTGCACGCAACCGGCGACGAGGCCGACGCGTCCGCGCGAGCTCCCTCGCGCCGGCGTGTGCTGCGGGAGCGCCGCGCCCATCTCGCCGAGGTCGACCGGCGGCATCAACGCCTCGAGTTGCGCGAGCCCGCTCGGCAGCCGCCGCTGCCAGCCGGTGCGCCGCAGCGCGCCCTGCAGGCCGCTCTTCGCGAACAGCGCGAGCGCCGGCGCAAGCGCGCGCAAGCGCGCCGGGTACGGAAACAACGAGAAGATCATCTCGCGAAACGAGCTCTCGGATGCCGGCCGCGCCTTGCGTTCTTCGATCTTCGTGCGCGTCGCTTCGATGAGCTTGTCGTACTCGACGCCCGAGGGGCAGGCCGTCATGCAGGCCATGCACCCCAAGCACCGGTCGAAGTGAACCTGCGCCTCGCCGAGGTCGATGACGCCCTCTTCGATACCCCGCATCAAGTCGATGCGCCCGCGCGGCGAATCGGCCTCCGAGCCCCACGAGCGATACGTCGGGCAGGCGGGAAGGCAGAATCCGCAATGCACGCAGTCGTCCAGCAGGTCGGCCGCCGTGCGCGGCGCGTGTTCCATCAGAGCCCGCCCACGAAACGGCCGCGGTTGAGGCGGCGTTCCGGATCGAAGCGCAGTTTGAGCCCGTGCATCAATTCGATCGAAGGTGGAATCGCGCCGTAGACATCGCTCGCCGCCCGCACGGCGGGCGACGCGGAGAGCTGCACGAGCGTCCCGCCCGCGTCCGCGAGGATCGCGCGCGAGCGCGCGATCGAGGCAGCCAGCAGGTCCGCGTTCATCTCCTCGCCGGCGAGGTACGCGACGCCCGCCGCCGGGTAGATCGCGAGCGACGGCGCGCGCAAAGCAGCGCGCAGGGAGCGCAACGCGTACCGTTCGATTTGCATGAGGGCGGCGGGCGGGAACGCGATCTTCGCGCGCCAGTCTCCGCCGCTCCGCGCCGCGCGGTGCAGCGCGTCGAGCCGTTCCGCCGCGGCGTCGTCCGCGAGCTCCGCAGCGAGCCCAGCCGCCCGCGCGGCGGCGACGAGGCGCTCCGCTTGATCTTGGGCGCCGGCCGCGAAGCCCTCGAACGCGACGTCGAGCGCCATCTCGCTTCCATCCTCCAGGGCGACGAGCGCGGCCGGTTCGTACTGCTCGCGCTCGAGCTGCGCGCACCAGCGGCGGACGTCCGAAACGGCGCAACCGCGGATCTCGACGCGGACGGTCCGTTCCGGCAGCGGATGCAGCCGGAACGTCGCGGCCGCGATCATCCCGAGCGTTCCCAGCGATCCGACGGCGAGCTTGGGCAGATCGAAACCGGCGACGTTCTTGACGACTTTCCCGCCGCCGCGCACGCGCGTCCCGTCCGCGCGAATCAGCGAGACGCCGACGATCAGGTCGCGCAGGCTGCCGTAGCGAACGCGCCGGGGGCCGCTCTGGTTCGTCGCGATCAAACCGCCGACGGTCGCGAGGGGCTCGGGAGGATCGAGCGCGAGCCGCTGGCCGTGCGGCGCCAGGAATGCCTGTAACGCGTCGAACCGGAGGCCGGCTTCGACCGTGACCGTCATATCGCCCGGCGCGTGGTCGACGACGCGGGCGAGTTCGCGCGTCTCGATCAGGACGCCGATGCCGTCCGGCGGATACCCGAGATCGATCTCCGTCCCGCTCCCGACGAACGCGACCCGCTCCCCGGCGGCGGAGGCTTCGCGCATGCACGCCTGCGCCTCGTCGAGCGTCGCCGGCGTCGCGACACGCTCCGCGACGACGCCGAGGATCGACTCCGTCCCGCTCATCCGCGCCCCGCCTCGCCCGAACGCTCCGCGTCGTGCGCGCGGTAGGGCCCCGGCCGGTCCCCGCAGAGCCGCGGCGTCGGGAAGACCTTCCCCGGGTTGAAGATGCGCTCCGGATCGAACGTGCAGCGCACGGCGTTCATCGCATCGAGATCGTCCTCGCCGAATTGCTCGCCGAGGTAGATCGCCTTGTCGGCGCCGACGCCGTGCTCCCCCGTGATCGAACCGCCGTAGCGTAGGCAGATGCGCAGGATCTCGCCGCCGAGCGCTTCGGCACGCCGTTCCTCGCCTTCGACGCGAGCGTCGTAGAGGACGAGCGGATGCAGGTTCCCGTCGCCCGCGTGGAAGACGTTCGCGACGCGCATCCCGGAACGCGCGGAGCGTTCCGCGATCTCGCGCAGCACGGGCCCGATCACCGAGCGCGGGATCACGCCGTCCTGCACGATGTAATTCGGCGAGATGCGGCCCATCGCGGCGAACGCGCTCTTGCGGCCCTTCCACATCAGCGCGCGCTCCGCGTCGTCGCGCGGCGCGCGGACTTCGAGCGCGCCGGTCGCGCGCGCCATCGTTTCCGCCTGCGCCGCCGTGTGCGCGACCTCGGCCGGCGTTCCGTCGACGTCGAGCAAGAGCGCGGCGCCGACGTCGAGCGGCCAATCGACGCCGGTCGATTTCACGATCGCCTCGATCGCGAGCGCGTCCATCATCTCGATCGCGGCCGGAACGATCCCGGCCGCGATGATCTCGGAGACGCAGGCCCCGGCTTCGTCGGTCGTCGGGAACGTCGCGAAGAGCGTGCGCACGGCGGCGGGCTTGCGCAGGATGCGCAGCACGATCTCCGTGACGATTCCGAGCATCCCCTCGCTCCCGACGAGCACGCCCATCAAATCGTATCCGAGCGGATCGGCGCAAGCGGAACCGAGTTCGACGACGCTTCCGTCTTCGAGCACGACCGTCGCCGCGAGCGCGTGATTCACGGTGAACCCATACTTGAGGCAATGCGCGCCGCCGGAGTTCTCGGCGATGTTGCCGCCGATCGTGCACACGCTCTGCGAGCTCGGATCGGGCGCGTAGTAGTAGCCGTCGGCCGAAACGGCCTTCGAGACGTCGAGGTTGATCGCGCCCGGCTGGACGCGCACGCGCCCGTTCGGGAGATCGATATCGAGGATGCGCGTCATCCGCGCGAGCCCGATCACGAGAGAGCCTTCGGACGGGAGCGCGCCGCCGGAGAGTCCGGTTCCCGCCCCGCGCGGGACGACGGGCATCCCCAACGCGCGCGCCGCCTTCACGAGTTCGGCGACTTCTTCCGTCGTCGCCGGGAGCGCGACCGCGGCCGGGCGCACGCGATAGCTCGTCAGGCCATCGCACTCGTAGCTGCGCAACTCGGCTGCAGACGTCAGGACGTTCCGCCCGCCGACGATTTCCGCAAGGCGCGCGCGCAACTCGGCTGTTCGCGCAGCGGCGTTCGCGGACCGGACGGGCGTATCTGCGGGCGCACTCATGGGGATTCTCCGGCGGGAGCGCCGTCCGGCGCGATCGCCGCGAGCGCCGCCGACCGCACGCGAGCAACGTGTTCCGCCGTGCGCAGCGCGGCCGCATCTTCATCGCGCGCCGCGAGCGCGGCGAGGATCGCCGCGTGTTCGGCGACCGTCTCGCGCCGGCGGTCCGCGTTCGAGAGCGAGAGGAAGCGCCACGCGATCAACTCTCCGCGGACGTCGCCGAGCATGCGTTTGAGCCTCTCGCCGTCCGCCGCCTCCAGAATGACGTCGTGGAAGGCGGTATCGGCGCGCTCCATCTCGTTCGGCTCGTCGGCCGCCGCCTGCATTCGCTCGAGCAACGTCCCGAGCCGGCGGAGTTGCGGAGCCGTTATACGCCGCGCGGCCCGGCGCGCGGCGAGCGGTTCGAGTGCCTCGCGAATCTCCATGATGCAGACGACGTCTTCGCGGCGCAGTTCGCGCACCACGGTCCCGCGAGCCCCGCGCGGCTCGAGCAGCCCCTCGGCCTCGAGGCGCCGCAACGCCTCGCGCACCGGGGTACGAGAAGCCCCGAGGCGAGCCGCCAGCTCGCCTTCGATCAGCGGCGTCCCAGGCGGAAACTCGCCGGTCAGGATTGCCTGCCTCAAACGCTCGTGGATCCGTTCCCGCAACGCAACCGGCCGGCGCATCCGGCCGAGCCCCCCGGCACCCCGCATCCAGCCAAGCGTAGCCGACCGGCCTCGCCGCGTCAATACGGGATACGGGATCCCATAAGAAGGGAGCCCCTATTGCGGTATTGTGATACGGATGGATTCAAACGGCGACTTCGCGTTGCACGTGGAGCAGACCACGAGGATCTTCGCCGGCACGAAGTCTTTGTCGACGGGGAAGAAGGCGACTTGCTTTTGGGCGGCGCCTTGCAGAATGTTGAGATTTGCGTGGGTGTAGTCCGCAGTTGGAACCTGCACGGCGACGTCGTCCTTGTCCGCGAACGTGTACTCGATCAGGTCGATGAACGGACTCGTCGTGCCGTTGCGGATGACGGCGGTGAACGTCAGGACCTTCTGCCCGGGATTCGGGAGGAGCTTCGCGGCTTCTTCCGCCGTCGCTTCGCGCACGTCGGAGATCGTGATGCGGACCGCGCCGTTCCAGATCGTCTGGCCGACCGTCCCCGAAACGGCCTTCACTTGGTTCGCGCCGCCGGGAAGCGGCGTCGGCGCCGCGCTCGCGGCAACCGTTGTCGCCAGCACGGCAACGATCGCCGCCGCGAAGCACGTGCGGCCTGCGGGGGCGGGTCCCGGACCGGTCGATCGACGATGGTTCATGCGCGCTTGCCTCCAAACGTTCGAGCGGTAAATTCCGGCAATGGTGCCATAAGAGCGCAGAGAACGCACGATTCGATCGGCCCAGGCGGGTACGTCCGCGCCGGGCTCGCTTCGGTGATCTCGCTCCCCGGGGCCGCGATCGCATCTGCGCCTTGGATCACCGTCACGCGACCGTGAACGTTCGGAGGTGCCGGAACGTCATACGTGCAGGCACGATTGAATCTCCACGGTTGGGTGGGAGCACTCGTACTCCCGTGCTGCGGCGGGTGCCTGTCAGAAAGCCGGATTGATGCTGATTCTTGTTACCGGAGCAACCGGGTACATCGGAGGACGCCTCGTTCCCCGCCTGATCGAGGCCGGGCATGCCGTTCGCTGCGTCGTGCGGGATCCTGCCCGAGTCGGCGGCCGCTTTCCCGGAGTCGAAATCGTGGCCGGAGACGTCTTCGACCGCGCTTCGATCGAACGCGCGATGGCCGGCGTCGACGCCGCGTACTATCTCATCCACTCGATGAGCGAAGCGACGCGCGACTTCGCGGCGAGCGACCGCGAGGCGGCCGGCATCTTCGCGGCGGCGGCCCGCACGACCGGATTGCGCCGCATCATTTACCTGGGCGGGCTCGGCGACGATGCGGACGCGCTCTCGCATCACCTGCACAGCCGTCACGAAGTCGGCGACGTGCTGCGCACGAGCGGCGCCGTCGTCACCGAATTCCGCGCCGCGATCATCATCGGCTCGGGGAGCGCTTCGTTCGAGATGATGCGTTACCTGACCGACCGCCTACCGGTCATGATCGCGCCGAAGTGGGTCGAAACGCGCTGCCAGCCGATCGCGGTGCGCGACGTGCTGGCGTATCTCTGCGAGGAGCTGCATCGCGAGCCGCGGGAGAACGCGATCTTCGAGATCGCGGGGCCGGACGTTCTCTCGTACCGGGAGATGATGCTCGGGTACGCGGGTATCCGAGGCCTCTCTCGCCGGCTCGTCGTCGTCCCGTTCTTTACGCCGGGGCTCTCCGCCGGCTGGGTCCATCTCGTCACGCCGATCCCCGCTTCCATCGCGCGCCCGCTCATCGAAGGGCTCTTCAACGAAGTCGTCGTCCGCGACGACCGGGCCCTTCGCGAGTTCTCAGTGAAACCGCTCGGATTCGACGAAGCGGTGCGCCGCGCGCTCGACCGCTACGGCGCGGCGGGGCCGGAGACGACGTGGTTCGACGCGTTCGACGCGCGCTCGCTCCCCGGCGAGTTCGCGGGCCTCACCGAGGGAATGCTCGTCGACCGGCGCGAGTGCGCCTCCGGCGCTTCCCCGCGGGCGCTCTTCGACACGTTCGCGAGCCTCGGCGGGACGAAGGGCTGGCTCTACGCGGATTGGCTGTGGGAATTGCGCGGCGCGCTCGACCGCCTCGCCGGAGGCTGCGGAACGCGGCGCGGGCGGCGTTCGCAAACCGACCTGCGCGCCGGCGACGCAATCGATTTCTGGCGCGTCGAAGCGTACGAGCCGGGGAAATTGCTGCGGCTGCGCGCCGAAATGCGCTTGCCCGGCTCTGCTTGGTTGCAATTCGAAGCGCTCCCGCGCGCGGGCGGCTCGACGCTGCGACAGACCGCGTTCTTCGAGCCTCGCGGGCTCTTCGGGTATCTCTACTGGTACGGCGTCGCTCCGTTCCACGGCTTCGTGTTCGCAAACATGGCGAAGCGCATCGCGCTCGAAGCCGAAACGCTCCCGGCGGAGCAACCGCGCCGCATCGTCGTTTCACCTTCCGGCGGCGCCTGACGTACCCAACGGTACCCCCGCAGAGATTCCTGAGATTTCGCCTTTCGTCACAAGGGTTGGCCCCGTCGCTCGGGTAGCATAGGGAGCAATGCGGACTAACCCGACGATCGCCTATTTTTCCATGGAGATCGCCCTGGAGGCCGACGTGCCCACCTATAGCGGTGGGCTCGGCATCCTTGCGGGCGATACCTTGCGCTCCGCCGCCGACCTCGGCGTGCCGATCGTAGCCGTCACCCTCCTATACCGTAAGGGCTACTTCGAGCAACGCCTCGCCGCCGACGGAACCCAGCGCGAGGAAAGCGTTCGCTGGGAGCCGGCGGAGCATCTCGAACGGACGCCCGCGCGCGCTGCCGTCACGCTCGAAGGCCGGACCGTTCACCTGGGCGCCTGGCTCTACCGCATCCGCGCGGAGAGCGGGCACCTCGTCCCAGTCCTGCTCTTAGACACCGATCTCCCCGAGAACGGCCCCTGGGACCGCACCCTCACCGATCTGCTCTACGGGGGCGACGGCCGTTACCGGCTCGCGCAGGAGATCGTCCTCGGCCTCGGCGGCCTCGCGATCCTCGAAGCGCTCGACTATCGCGAAATCCAGACTTACCACTTGAACGAAGGGCACTCGTCGCTCCTCACGCTCGGGCTGCTCGAAGAGACGATCCGCGACGGGCGGCTCGCGCCGCTGGCGGCGCGAGCACGCGTGCGCAAGGAGTGCGTGTTCACGACGCATACGCCCGTTCCGGCGGGGCACGACAAGTTCGATCGGAAGCTCGCCGACAAGATGCTGGGCCGCGAACGCTCGGCACTGCTCGAGAAGATCGAAGCGTACCACGACGGCACGCTCAACATGACGTATCTCGCGCTGACCTGCTGCCGCTACGTCAACGGCGTCGCGATGAAGCACGGCGAGGTCTCGCGCGCGATGTTCCCCGAGTACTCGATCCACGCGATCACGAACGGCGTGCACGCCGCGACGTGGACCTCGCCGTCCTTCGCGGCGCTCTTCGACCGCCGCCTCCCCGAGTGGCGCCGGGACAACCTGTATCTGCGTTACGCGATGAGCATCCCGCTGCACGAGATCGAGGAAGCGCACTTGCACGCCAAACGTGCGCTGTTCGCAAAGATCCGCGAAGAGTCGGGCGTCTCGTTCGACGAGAAGTGCTTCACGATCGGCTTCGCGCGCCGCGCGGCGCTCTACAAGCGCGCGGAGCTCTTATTCACCGACGTCGAGCGGCTGCGGCGCATCGCCGCCGAAGTCGGACCATTCCAGATCGTCTACGGCGGGAAGGCGCATCCCAGCGATGCCGGGGCGAAGGACGCAATTCGCAGAGTCTTCGCCGCGGCTGCGAAACTCGGCAGCGACGTCAAGTTCGTGTATGTCGAGAACTACGACCTCACCTGGGGGCATCTGCTCACGAGCGGCGTCGATCTCTGGCTCAACACACCGCGCTATCCCGAAGAAGCTTCCGGGACGAGCGGGATGAAAGCCGCGTTGAACGGCGTTCCGAGCTTCTCCGTGCGCGACGGATGGTGGGTCGAAGGGCACATCGAGGGCGTCACCGGATGGTCGATCGGCGGCGACGATCCGAGCAAAGCGAACGGCTCGGAGGCGGTCGATCTCTACACGAAGCTCGAACGCGCGATCCTCCCGCTCTATTACGGGCGGGCGCAAGGCTACGCGCACGTGATGCGCTCGGCGATCGCGCTGAACGGCTCGTTCTTCAACACGCAGCGGATGGTCGCGCAGTACGTGACGAACGCGTACGGGACGGCGGACTAGCGTTGCGCGCGCGCGGCGCGCCGCTCCGTGACGCTCTCCGCCAACCGCTCGAGCACCCGCAGCGAATCCTCCCAGCCGAGGCACGCGTCGGTCACGCTCTGCCCGTACACGAGCGGCCGCCCGGGCACGCGATCCTGGCGCCCCGCGAGGAGGTGGGATTCGATCATCACGCCGATGATGCGCTCTTCGCCCGCGGCGAGTTGCAGCGCGACGTTCTCGGCGACCGGGATTTGGTTGGAGTGGTCCTTGCGGCTGTTCGCGTGGCTCGCGTCGATCATCACGCGAGCCGGCAAGCCGGCTCGCGCAAGCGCCTCGCAGACGCCCTGCACGCTCTCGGCGTCGTAATTCGGTTGGCGCCCGCCGCGTAGGATCAGATGGCAATCCTCGTTCCCCGCGGTCGAAACGATCGCCGAACGGCCGCGCTTGGTGACGGAGAGGAAATGATGCGGCTGGTTCGCCGCCTTTATGGCGTCGAGCGCGATCTTGATGTTGCCGTCCGTCCCGTTCTTGAAGCCGACCGGGCACGAGAGGCCGGAGGCGAGCTCGCGATGGACCTGCGACTCCGTCGTTCGGGCTCCGATCGCTCCCCAAGAGACCAAGTCCGCGATGTACTGTGGACTGATGGTATCGAGATACTCCGTCCCCGCTGGAACGCCGAGCTCGTTGATGTCGAGCAGGAGCCCGCGAGCTTGGCGCAGGCCCGCATTGATGTCGAACGTCCCGTCCATGTGCGGGTCGTTGATGAGCCCCTTCCAGCCGACCGTCGTCCGCGGCTTCTCGAAGTAGACGCGCATGACGATTTCCAGCTCGCCCCCAAGCCGCTTGCGCTGCACCGCGAGCAAGCCCGCGTACTCGAGCGCGGCTTTGCGATCGTGGATCGAGCACGGACCGATCACGACGACCAATCGATCGTCGACGCCGCCGAGCACGGCGTGGATCGCCTCGCGCGTCGCGAAAACGATCTCGGAAGCGGCGTCGCTACAGGGGAACGCTCGAATCAGGTGCTCGGGAGCCGTTAATTCCTTGAGCGCGCGGATGCGAAGGTCGTCCGTGTTCTTGGGGATGGCGATCACCGGCGATGCGTCGATATCTCTGTACATGAAAAAGGCCGGATTCGCGCTGCGAAGCGGCCTTTGCTGCGTTCGGCTCGGGCCCAAAAAGGCCCCCTACCGGTCCGGCCTCACATCTCGAGGTGCGAGAACTGCTCCCGGAACGCCGCCGGCGCGAGCGACGTATGCGCGCTGAGTGCCGAGAGTTGCGGTTCGACGAGGTCCTCCGGTTCGAGGCGGATCATGTACTTGCGCGCGACCTGGTACGCCTCGTTCGTGACGTCGACCAGGCGGATACGGACGCGCCCCGTCTTGGGATCGGTGAGTTCGGAGAGCGTCACCGGGACGACCCGCCCGCCCGAAAGCGCGACCAGCGCCCCGCTCCCGCCCCCGAGCAAGTAGCGCACGGCACCGTAGCCGAGCGTGCGCGTGTACTCGAGATCGAACGGGAGCGGCTTGGCGCAACGCAATTCGTAGCCGATATCTTTCGGCACGACCGTTCCCTTGACGCCGAGCTCCTTGAGCCGGCGGCGAATCGCATCGCGCAGCACGAATCCGACCGGAATCTCGGCCAGCGTGACGTTGCCGTACGCATCGCGCGCGATGTTCGAACCTCCGTCGAGTTCGGCGGGGTCGAGCCGCTCGACGATTCCCTCCGCGATCACCGCGACGCCGTGATCGTGCCCGCTTTCCTTGCGCTTGATCATCGCGCCGACGATCGTGTCGACGACACGCGAGAGACGAACGCGCGGCATCGCGAACTCTTCGGGGATGATCGCGAGCGTCGCGCCGGCCGCCTTGCAGATTCCCAACGCGAGAGAACCCGACTTGCGTCCCATCGTCACCGCCAAGTACCAGCGTTCGGCGCTGCGCGCGTCCTCCATCAAGTTCTCGACGATGGCGGTTCCGACGGAACGCGCCGTTTCGAAGCCGAACGTCGGCGCGTTATCCGGCAGCGGAAGATCGTTATCGATCGTCTTGGGGACCGTCACGACGCCGATCTCTCCGGCGGTCTTCGCCGCGATTCGCGCGGCACCGTACGTCGTATCGTCGCCGCCGATGCAGATGAGATAGCGCAAACCGAGCGCGCGCAGCGATGCGACGCAGCGATCGAGCGTCGCTTCGTCCTTCGCGGGATTCGTGCGCGACGTGCGTAGAATCGACCCGCCGGAACCGTGCGAACGCGCCACGTCGTCGATCGACAACTCCGCCACGTGCGATACGTCGCCGGCGGCGAGATGCATATACCCTTCGTAGATCCCGACGACGGTCAAGCCGCTGTTGATCGCTTCGATCGTTGCAGCCGCGATGACGCCGTTGATCCCCGGTGCCGGGCCTCCGCCGACGAGTATGCCAAGACGTTCCTTCGCCACTATCCCTCAACCCTTCGCAGCATGGTGCGCCCCTGGAATACGCCGGGCCCCCGCCCGTCTCCGTCCTATCCGGCGCATGTAATCCGGCACTTCGCGACCGTCGCAACGACGGAAAAATGTTGCACGCGCGCGCTCGATGCAAGCCATGCTACATCGCTGCTCGCGCGCAAAGCGCACGGGCGCCGCCGCCGTCCCGGGTCCGCCGGACAAGCCGTGCGCTCCGCCGGGAAACCGGGCAGAACCCTGCCGCCGCCGTAGCGTCCGCACCCTTCCGGCCCCCCGCGATGCGCAACGACGCGGGTTTTCCGCCCACGGGGCGACGGCCGCTTTGGGCCCAAAGACCCGATAGGTGGCCGCCTCGAAAGCTGGAATTTCTGCTCGCATGGAAGTCCGGCTCGTCCAGCTTCTCAGTTCCTTCATTTCGGCGACGAACGACTATACTTTGGCGCGGCTCGAATACGCGATGCGGCATTCGCGAGCGGCGGCGCCCCCGTTGATACCTCGCTTGACCGACGCGTCGGCGGCGACGCTGCGTGACGAGTGGCCCGCCGTCGCGGCAGCGCTCGAGCGCGCGTTGCGCTACGTTTCGGACGCGGACGACCGGCGCGGAAAACGGGCCGTCTACGATCAGACGTTCGCCGCGCTTTCACGCTCCACGCGGGAACTAGAACAGTACGCGCGGGCCGTACGCTGGGTCCTGGGCGTCGACCGGACCTGAAAAACCCCGGCGTCAACCCTCCGGAAAAGGAACCGTCAATGACTTGGAACGAGACCCTCGAACGGCTCCTCGCGCAGTCGCGCGATCTGCAGCGTTCGATGAACGAGGCCATGAACAAGAGCGTCGAGCAGATGCAGCCGCTGATGCGCGAGTCGCTCAAGAACGCGCAAGAGATCCAAGAAACGCTCCTCAAGCACGCCGGCGAGACCAGCCACGTCGCCGCCGAGCAATCCAAGGTTGCGCTCGGTCATCTGCAGGAGTACATGAAGATCGGGACCGAGGCGATGCACCAAACGACCGAGCAAAGCCGAGCGGCCCTCGAGAAGATGATCGAGCAGTCGCGCAAGGTTGCCGATGCGGCGAAGACGGCTATGGAGCAGGGACGAGGGGGCGGCTCGCCCCGTTCGTAGCCGCGGGCTCTTCCGCGTAGAGCGAGACCTTCGCGAACCGTTCGAGCGCGCGCGGCCAATCGGCGAGGACCTCCCCCGCGCGCGCCGACCCCGTGGTGACGAAGTAACGCTCTAGGAGCGCGCGCATCCGGGCCACGTCGGAATCGGTGCTCCGGGCCGGCAGCAGGCGGCAGACGGTCGGGCCGAGCGAAAGCTTCGGTCCGGCCGAGAACGCTTCGGGGAGCGTGATGAAGACGACGCCGCCGCTCATTCCGCTCGCGAAATTCTTCCCGACGGGGCCGAGGATCACGGCCATCCCCGCGGTCATGTACTCGCAGGCGTGGTCGCCCGCGCCTTCCACGACGAGTTCGGCCCCGCTGTTGCGGACGCCGAAGCGCTCGCCGGCGCCGCCATGGATGAAGCCCTCGCCTCCGCGCGCTCCGTAGAAGCATGCATTCCCCGCGACCGGTTCGGCCGGGTTTCCGAAGCCGCGCACGACGATCCGCCCGCCTTCCATTCCCTTGCCGACGTAATCGTTCGCTTCGCCTGCCAGATCGAGCGTCATGCCGTGAGTGAGGAACGCGCCGAAGCTCTGCCCCGCCGATCCGCGGTAGCGGACGGCGACGGGCTCGACGGGTTGGCCGTTCGCACGGCGGAACGCGATCTCGTGCGCGATCCGCGCTCCGACCGCGCGATCCGTGGGGGAGATCGCGAGCGGAGGTACGGCGGCGGGATCCTTGCGCGCGGCCGACCAGGGGCGCGGCACGAGGTTGTCCAGGTGCGTCGATTCCAGCGCCGGCTTCTTGATCGCTGCGGCGCGCTCGGGGAGGCGCAGGAGCGCGTTGAGCTCTACGTTCGAGAACCAATCGTTGTCGAACTCGCGGCGGCGCAAGAGGTCCGAGCGCCCGCTCACGTCGTCGAGCGAGCGCGCGCCGAGCGCCGCGAGCCGCCTGCGCACGTCGCGGGCGACGAACATCAGATAGGAGATCGCTTCGTCGGCCGTGCCCTTGAACTTCTTGCGCAACGTCTCGTCCTGCGTCGCGATCCCGACCGGGCACGTGTTTTTGTGGCATTGCCGTGCGTAGATGCAACCGAGCGCGACCAGCAGCGCCGTTCCGAAACCGTATTCGTCGGCGCCGAGCATCGCCGCGAGCACGACGTCGCGCCCGCTCTTGAACCCGCCGTCGACGCGCAGCTTCACGCGCGAGCGCAGGCCGTTCGCGAGGAGCGCGTGATGCGTCTCCACGAGGCCGAGTTCCCAGGGCAGGCCCGCATGTTTGATCGAGGAGAGCGGCGAGGCTCCGGTCCCGCCGTCGTGTCCGCTGATGTGGATGACGTCGGCATCGGCCTTCGCCACGCCGCTCGCGACGTAGCCGATCCCGGACTGGCTCACGAGCTTGACGGCGATGCGCGCGTGGGGCGCGGCCCGGCGCAGATCGTAGATGAGTTGTGCGAGATCTTCGATCGAGTAGATGTCGTGGTGCGGCGGCGGCGAGATCAACGGCTGGCCGGGCGTCGATCCGCGCAACGTCGCGATCTCGAGCGTGACCTTGTGGGCGGGGATCTGCCCGCCCTCGCCGGGCTTGCTCCCCTGCGCCATCTTGATCTCGATCTCGTCGGCGCTTTCGAGGTAGCTGACGGTGAGCCCGAAGCGGCCGGAAGCGACTTGCTTGATGCGGCTGCGCGCGACGCCGGCGGCCCGCGAGTAGCGCGCGGGGTCCTCGCCGCCTTCGCCGGAATTGCTCTTCGCGCCGATCGCGTTCGTCGCGACCGCGATCGTCGAATGGACTTCCGAGGCCAGCGCTCCCAGCGACATCGCCGCCGTCACGAAGCGCTGCACGATCGAGCTGGCCGGCTCGACTTCGTCGAGCGGGACCGCGTCGCCGCGCATCGGCTTGGCGACGAGGAGATCGCGCAGCGTGACCGGATCGCGCGCCTCCATCTCGTCGGAGAGCTTCTCGAACGCGCCGTAATCGCCGCGCATCGCGGTCGCGCGCAGATTCTTGATCACGTTCGGATCGAACGCGTGGTGGACGCCGTCGCGCCGGTATCGGAAGAGCCCGCGTTCCGGGAGCGGCGCGCCGGCTTCGCGCGAGGCGACATACCAGTCGCGCACATCCCGTTCGAGATCGTCGAACGAGACCGTCGGAACGTGCGCGGCGATGCCTGGGAAACAGAGCTCGACGACGTCGCGACCGAGCCCGATCGATTCGAACGTTTGCGCGCCGACGTAGGAACGAAGCGTGCAGATGCCGAGTTTCGCGAGGATCTTGAGCAGGCCGTTGCGGAGCGCGGTCAGATACGCTTTGCCCTCGCCTCCGTCGCAGGCCGCGCGCAAACCGAGCCACGGCGTGACCACGTTCGCGCCGACGGCGATCAACGCCGCGATCGCGTGCGAATCGCGCGCGGTCCCGTCGGCAACCGCAATCGAAGCCTGCATGCGCAGGCCGCGCTGGGTGAGCCGCTGGTGGATCGCGCCCGCCGCGAGCAAACAGGGGACGGTGAGCGCGTCGGCCCGGTCGTCGAGCACGATCAACGTCGTGCCGGAACGCACGGCCCGCTCCGCCTCGTCGCAGATGCCCTCTAAGCGCCCTCGCAACGATTGACCTTCGAATTCGAGCGGGATCGAGCGCTGGAACATCCGCGCGTCGAAGCGCAGCGAATCGAAATCGAGTTCCGAGAGGATCGCGCTCTCGAGGACGGCGCACGCGTGCGGGGCGGGGACGTCTCCGTTGATGTCGCCGCTCCCGACGAACGTGCGCAGATCGAAGACGAGCGCTTCGCGGATCGGATCGATCGGCGGGTTCGTGACCTGCGCGAAACGCTCGCGCAAGTACTCCGCGACCGGAAGGCTGCGCTCGAAGAACGCGAGGGCGGCATCGTCGCCCATCGAAGACGTCGGCTCGCCCGCACCCGAGGCCATCAGGCCGATGACGTCCTTACGCTCCTCCTTCGTGCACCCGAAACGAAGGAGATCGCGCTGCAGATCCGGCGCGGGGATGGGATCGACGGCATCCCTCATCGGGAAGGCCCAGGTCGCGGTCACCTCGCGGAAATCGGCGCGGTCGCGGCGCTCTTTATAGAACTGTGCGGTCTCGACGACCTCGCCGGAGGCGAACCGGACGATCAGGCGCCCGCCGGGGCCCAGGCGTCCGCGGCAGACGACCGGATCGTGGCCGAAATCGACGATCCCGGCCTCCGAGGAACACAGGACCTTGTTCGATGCCGTCCGGCACCAGCGCAGGGGGCGCAAACCGGCCCGGTCGAGCGCGGCTCCGATCGTGTCGCCGTCGGCGAACACGATCGCGGCCGGTCCGTCCCACGGTTCGACGGTCGTGATGTGCGCGTCGTAATAGGCGCGCAGCCGCGGATCGTCGGAGCCGATCGCGGGCGAGAGCATCAGATCGACCGCGTCGTCGACGCGGTAGCCGGCGCCGACCATCGCGTCGACGGCGACGTTGAAATCGTGCGAGTCGCTCGAGCCGGGGACCGTCCGGATCCCGCGTGCGGCGAGCCACGTGCGGTTCCCGGTGATCGTGTTGATCTCGCCGTTGTGGGCGATATGGCGGAACGGCTGCACCAGGCGCCACGCGGGCGACGAGTTCGTGCTGTAGCGCTGATGGAAGAGCGCGAAACGCGAGGCGAAGAGCGGGTCCCGCAGATCGTCGAAGTACGAGCCCAACTCGTCCGAAGAGAGCAGTCCCTTGTAGACGACCGAGGTCGCCGAGGCGCTGACGAGCGAGGCGGACCCGAACCCCGGAAGAGCCTTCTCGAGCAGCCGCGCGACGTTGCGCATGCGCTCGCGGACGTTCCCTGGGCCCATGTCGACGATCAACTGCTCGAAGGCGGGGCGCGTCAACCGAGCCTGCTCGCCGAGCATCGCGTCGTCGGTACCGGGGACGCGCCAACGCAGCGGGGTCACGTCCAGCAAGTGGACGATGTGTTCGATCTCGGCGCGCGCCGCCGCCGCGACGGCGGAATCGAGCGGCAGAAACACGACGATCGCGGCGAGATGGGCTGCCGGCGCGTGGAGATCGGCCTTTTCCAGTTCGCGCGCGAGAAGCTTGCGGGGGGTCTCGCAGAGGATCCCGGCACCGTCGCCCGTCCGTCCGTCAGCCGCCCGCGCACCGCGGTGCATCATCGCGGCTACGGCGTCGAGCGCGAGGCGGACCGTCTCGTGAGATGCCGGGCCGCCAAGGTCGGCAATGAAGCCGACGCCGCAGGCATCGTGCTCTTCGGGAACCTGGACCTGGTGGGCTATCGTTCCAACCCTCACAACGGCAATCGAGGCCCGTGCGACCTCGGAGTTCGACTTTAGTACCTAACAAGCGGACCGTCATTCGCCAAATGTCGAATCAACGGTCGTCCACCCGCGACGGCGGATCCGACTTTTCTCGCGGACGGCACACCGCTCCGAATAATTCGACGCACCTAGGCGCGCATGCTTCAGATATAGGCGAAAAGATCGGTCATCAATTCGCCGTTTGGCGGAAAACTTGTTTCGCGGACCGGCCTTGTGGCCTATCCGTGCAGACCGAGCGCCACCATCATCCGGTAGCCGACCTCGAGCGACCGCTCGTCGATATCGAAGCGCGCGTTGTGATGCGCGAACGAGGTCGCCTCGCCGCCCCGCGCCCCCACGATGAAGTAAGCGCCGGGGCGAACCTCCTGCATGAAGGCCATGTCCTCCGCCCACATCACGATATCGTGTTCGACGACGTTCTCCGCACCGAGCGTCGCGCGGCCGACCTCGCGGACGATGTCGTTCATCCCCGCGTCGTTGATCGTCGGCGGGTACGACCAGTGATACGTCAACTCGTATTCGAAACGCATCGCTTCGCCGAGCCCCCTCAGGATTCGCTCCATGCGCTCCGGCATGCTCTTGCGCACCTCCGGATCGAAGGAGCGAACCGTACCTTGCATCACCGCGGAATCGGGGATCACGTTGAACGTCGTCCCCGCGGTAAACTTGCCGACGGTGAACACGGCCGGGTCCTTCGGCGCGATCTCTCGGCTGACGATCGTCTGCAACAGCGTAACGAAATACGAGCCCGCGACGATCGGGTCGACCGCGCGGTCGGGCATCGCGCCGTGTCCGCCCTTCCCGCGAAGCGTGAGGTCGAACTCGTCCGCCGACGCGAAGAACGCGCGGTCCCGCACGCCGATCTTGCCGACGTCGAGCCCCGAGTAGAGATGCAGCGCGAACGTGCGCTCGACGTGCGGCCGCTCCAGCGCGCCGTCGTCGATCATCTGCCGGTTGCCCGCGTAACCTTCCTCGCCGGGCTGAAAGCAGAATACGAGCGTTCCGGGGACGTCGGCACGACGTTCCGCGAGCGTCCGTGCAACCGCGAGCAGAATCGCGACGTGTCCGTCGTGACCGCACGCGTGCATCACGCCGTCGCGAGTCGAGCGGTACGGCACCTGGATGAGTTCCTGGATCGGGAGCGCGTCCATATCCGCGCGCAGCAGCGTGACGGGCCCCGGACGGCCGCCGCGCAGGGTGCCGAGCACGCCGGTTTTTCCCACACATGTGCGAACTTCGTCGAGCTCGAGCTTGGCGAGTTCGTTCGCGACGAATGCCGCAGTCTCGTGTTCCACCATCGAAAGCTCGGGATGGGCATGCAGGAAACGGCGAACGCGGACGAGGTCGTCGGTCGGGACTGGCGGCAGCACGATCATGCGTGCAACTTTCGGCTCCCGCAAGCGGTCTCTTCCTCTGCAACCCCGGCACAAGGAACCGCGATGGTCCGCCGCCGAGAGAGGCTGACGCCGTTTCCGCTTATCGAAATCGGCTATCGGCCTCGTATACAGGAAAAGAAACTGCGCCCCCGCCATAGGAAGACTCGCTCGACTCGTGAGGGTGGAAATGGCAAAGACGCTTCCAACCGGTGTCCAAGGCAACGCAGATCCGCTCGATCGGCACGGACTCTCCGACGAACAACTCCGCTGGCTTCTGCGCAATATGCTCGTGCAGCGCACGCTCGACAACCGCGGCTTCCAACTTAACCGCCAAGGGAAGATTCCGTTCGCGATGGGCAGCGAAGGGCACGAAGCGCTGCAGGCCGGCGCGGCGCTGGCGTTCGAGCGCGGAAAAGACGTGCTCGTTCCGTATTATCGCGACATGGGGCTCGCACTCGGCGTCGGTTACACGCCGTACGAAGCGCTGCTCGCGATGTTCGCGCGCGCCGCGGATCGCGCGGGCGGAAGGCAATTCCCGAATCATCCGGAGAGCCGCAGCCTCGGGATCCTCTCCGTGAGTTCGATCATCGCCGCGCACCTGCCGCACGCCGTCGGCGTCGCCTACGCGTTCAAGCATCGCAAGGAGTTCGATCGCGTCGTCCTCGCGACGTTCGGTGACGGATCGACGAGCGAAGGCGAGTGGCACGAATCGCTGAATTTCGCGGCGGTCCACAAGCTTCCGGTCGTGTTCCTCTGCGAAAACAACGGCATCGCGATCTCCGTCCCACAGACGCAGCAAATGGCGATCGTCGACATCTACAAGCGCGCCGCCGGTTACGGAATTCCGGGCGTCGCCTGCGACGGGCTCGATCCGATCGCCACCTATGCCGCCGTCAAGCAAGCGTTCGATCGCGCGCGCGCCGGCGCCGGCCCGACGCTCGTCGAGGCGAAATGCTACCGGTATCTCTCGCACTCGACGGACGACGACGATAGAACCTATCGGAGCCGCGAAGAGGTGCAACAGCATCGCAGAGCGCACGACCCCGTGCCGCACTTCGAAGCGCTGCTCGTCGAGCACGGCGTCATCGAAGCTCACGCGCTCGCCGCACTCAAGAAAGCCGTCCTCCAAGAGATCAACGAGGCAACCGATCGCGCGGAGGCGGCGCCCCTGCCTGCTCCCGGCGACCTCTACGCGAACGTGTACGAAGGAGGGCACGAGCCATGGCTCTAGCCGCACGTTCCCACACGGCGACGATGAACAACGTCGAGGCCGTCCGCGCGGCGCTTCACGAGGCGCTCAAGCACGACGAACGGACGCTGATCCTCGGCGAAGACGTAGGCGCGCGCGGTAACGTCTTCTTGATCACGAAGGGTTTTCTCGACGAGTTCGGGCCGGGGCGCGTGATCGATACGCCGCTCGCCGAGGCGTCGATCGTCGGCGTCGCGGTCGGCATGGCGATGGAGGGCTTGCGCCCGATCGCCGAGATACAGTTCGCCGACTTCATCTACCCGGCGTTCAATCAGATCGTCGGCGAGGCCGCGAAGACGCGCTATCGCTCGAACGGCGACTACTCGTGTCCGCTCGTGATCCGCACGCCCTACGGCGGCGGCGTCCACGGCGCCCTCTCGCACTCCGTCTCGATCGAAGCGCTCTTCTATCACGTCCCCGGCCTCAAGATCGTCGCGCCGTCCTTCCCGGCCGACATCAAAGGGATGCTGGCAGCCGCGATCGAGGATCCCGACCCGGTGCTCTTCCTCGAGCACAAGCGGACGTACCGGCTCTTCAAGGGCGACGTCCCGACGAAGCGCTACACGATCCCGCTCGGCAAGGCCGACGTCAAGCATCCGGGGACGCAGTTGACCGTCGTCTCGTACGGCCTCAACGTGCATCAAGCGCTCGACGCGGCGAAGCGTCTCGAGACCGAAGGACTTTCGATCGAGGTGATCGATCTGCGTTCGATCCGGCCGATGGACCGCACGACGATCCTCGAGAGCGTCCGCAAGACGCGCAAACTGCTGATCATCCACGAGGACAACAAGTTCGGCGGGATCGGCGCCGAGATCAGCGCGATGGTCGTCGAAGACGCGTTCTTCGATCTCGACGCGCCGATCCGGCGGCTCTGCGGGCCCGACGTTCCGGCGATGGGGTACGCGCACACGCTCGAGGACGAGTTCATGATCTCTACCGAGCGCATGGCGGCGGCGATGCGCGAGTTGGTCGCATTCTAAGTCTCGCGAGGGGGTGAGGGATCATGCCGACCACGATTACGATGCCGCAGCTCGGTGAATCCGTCACCGAGGGGACCGTCGCGCAATGGCTCAAGCAAGTGGGCGACACCGTCGAAAAGTACGAGGCGTTCGTCGAAGTCTCGACCGACAAGGTGAACGCCGAAGTGCCGGCGCCGGTCAGCGGAACGATCCGCGAACTCATCGTCAAGGAAGGCGAGACCGTTCCGACGGGCGCTCCGATCGCGATCATCGACGAAGCCCCGGCGGAGAGCGCCGCGCCGCCGGCAGCCCCCGCAGCGGGCGTCCCGGCGCCCGAAGTCCTCGCCGCGAACGTCACCGCGATCAACGCCGGCGCCCCCACTCATTCGGGGAACGGGTCGTCGCAGCATGCGCCGGAGGTGCTGCGCCGCGTTTCGCCTGCCGTGCGCCGCCTGGCCCGCGAACACGCGATCGATCTCGGCGGGGTCCGCGGGACGGGAACCGGCGGCCGCATCACGGCGAACGACGTCCTGGAAGCGGCCCGGACCTCCCCGCCCCCGGCCCTCCCTCCGGCCCCGGCGCCCGCCGCAACCGGCCGGCAAGCCGCGCCCGCTCCCGCCCGCGCCCCGGGCACGCCGAAGCCGACCTATGGAGCGCCCGTCCCGGGCGAGACGATTCCGCTCACGCACGCGCGCAAGCTCATCGCGCAGCGGATGCTCGAATCGAAGCGCACGGCCCCGCACGCCTGGACGATGGTCGAAGCCGACGTCAGCTCGCTGTGGGCCTGGCGAGAGCAAGAAAAGGAGCGCTTCCGGCGCAACCACGGCGCCCCGCTCACGCTCCTCCCCTTCTTCATTCGCGCGGTCGTCGAGTCGCTGCGCGCTTTCCCGCTGATGAACGCGCGTTTCACCGACGAGGGCATCGTCGTCGAGAGATCGATCAACGTCGGCATCGCGATCGGCCTCGACACGAACCTGATCGTCCCGGTCGTCCGCGAGGCCGACACGCTTTCGATCACCGGCCTCGCGCTCGCGGCCGGGCGCCTCATCGAGTCGGCGCGCGGCGGGAAGCTGACGGCCGACGATCTCGTCGGCGGTACGTTCACCGTGAACAATACGGGCGCGAACGGCTCGATCATGTCGGCACCGATCATCAACGGAGGCCAGGCCGGGATCGTGACGATGGAAGCCGTCGTCAAGCGCCCGGTCGTCGTCGCAGGCGACGCCATCGCCGTCCGATCGATGATGAACGTCTGTCTCTCGCTCGATCACCGCGTCGTCGACGGCGCGATCGCGAGCAGGTTCCTTGGCGACCTCAAAAAGCGTCTCGAAGGCATGGCGCCGGGAGGCCAACTCTAGATTTCCTAGCCCTCCGTACCTCCTGTGTAAAATGGTCGTTAAGACCTATCGAGCAGGGAAGCTTAGACCGTATAGTAAGTGGGCAGGAGGTTCCAGTGTTCGACAGCGTCGCCGACGCGCAAGGATCGCGCGCGCAACGCCGTAACGCCGTTATAGCAACGGTCTGCTTGATCGTTGCCTCGGCTGCGGCGTATCCGTTCGCCAAGCACGGCTTCACCCCGGTGCCGGGGATGCCGCCCGTCTTCATCACGTTCTCGCTGTGCCTGGCGGCGGTCTCCGCGTTCGTCATCTCGACGCAATACGGGAGCACCCGCTCGAAGGCGCTCCTGATCCTCGCCTCCGGCTACGCGTTCATCGCGCTGCTCGCGCTCCCGGAGCTCTTCCTCGCGCTCGCGCGCTCGGCGGGCTACGCGATCGCTCCGGGCGCTCCGAGCATCCTCTCGCTGATCGCGCAGGCCGTCTTCGACGTTCACGTCTGCTGGTATCTGTACGCCCGCAATCGCAACGTGACGGTCCCGGCCGAGGGGGCGCGCCTCGTTGCGACCGTCTTCGCGATGCGCATCGGCGTCGTCGCGCTGCTCTCGACCGCCGTCGCCTTCGGCCCTTGGACGCTCCCGGCGGAGCCCGACATCGCAGGGTCGGTCGTCTGCGACCTCATCGCGCTCCTGGCGACGCTTCTCGCCTGGGGCTCAGCCTCGGTCCTCAACCGATGGCTCGTCACGGCGCTGGTCGCTTCGATTCTCGGCGAGGCATTCACGTACATCAGCGGCACGCGCTTCACGCTCGGCTGGTACGTCGCAAGCTCGATGCGTTTGATCGAGTACGGCATCGTGCTCGGAGCGTTCGTCACCGAAGTCTCGATCCGCTCGGGCGAACTCGCGTCGCTGGCCGCCGTCGACGCATTAACCGGTCTTGCGAACCGCCGGCACCTCGACGAGCAGCTCGGACGCCTGCTCGCCGACGGCCGGCGCGCGGCCGACACGCTGTCGGTCTTGATGATCGACATCGATCACTTCAAGCGTTTCAACGATCAATTCGGGCACGAGGCGGGAGATCTCGCGCTGCAAACCGTCGGTACGGCACTCAAACGCTCGGTCGGCCGCACCGGAGATTTCGCCGCCCGCTACGGCGGAGAGGAATTCGTCGTCCTGCTCACCGGCATCGATCGCCTCGGCGCGCTCGAGGTAGCGGAACGCCTGCGCGCGCACGTCGAGGAGATGCTCATCGCGCACGAGGGCGGCTCGCATCGCGTCACGATCTCGATCGGCATCGTCTCGATCAAGGACCGCGCCGGACTCGACCCGGCGGCGCTCCTACGGGAAGCCGACCGCGCGCTTTACACCGCGAAGGCGCTCGGCCGCAACCGCGTGCACGAGAATCGCATCTTCCCGAAGGGCCTCCGCCGCCGGACTGAGGACGTCGCGACCGCCTGAGCGAAGGCGGGCACGTCGTGCAAATCCGAAAACACTTCACCTTCGAGGCCGCCCACGTGCTGCCGCACCATCCCGGGAAATGCAGCCGGCTTCACGGGCATTCGTATCGCCTCGAGGTTGCGGTCGAAGGCCCGCTCCACCGGAGCGGGCCGGCGAGCGGAATGGTCCTCGATTTCGACGAGCTCAAGTCGATCGTCGAGCGCACCGTGATCGAGCCGCTCGATCATCAATCGCTCAATGACGTCGTCGCGAATCCGACCGCCGAGTTGCTGGCGGCCTGGATTTGGGAGCAGCTCGCGCCGCAGCTGCCCGGCCTCGCGGAGGTCGTCCTCTGGGAGACGCCGACCGCGTGCGCGGTCCTGCGCGGTCCGCATGCTGCAACTCGCTGAGATCTTCTACAGCGTGCAAGGCGAGGGGACGCACGTCGGGACGCCCGCCGTCTTCGTGCGCCTCGCCGGATGCAACCTGAACTGCCGCTTCTGCGATACGGACTACGCGCTAAAGTTCGTCGCGACGATCCCCGATGTCGTCGCGCGGGTCCGCGAGGCAGGCGGCGGCTGCCCGATGGTCGTGCTGACGGGCGGCGAACCGCTCGCCCAGCGCGAGACGGCGCTCCTGATCGACGCGCTCCGTGCGGACGGGCGGCGCGTCCACATCGAGTCGAACGGCTCGATCGCAATCGAGCTCCCGCGCGACGTCTGGCTGACGGTCTCGCCGAAGGAGCGGCTCGACCCCGCGATGGCAGTGCGGGCGAACGAAGTGAAGCTGATCGTCGACGGCCGGCTTCCGCACGAGTGGGACGGCGCGTTCCCGGCAGCGACGCCGCGCTTCCTGCAGCCCGAGGGAAACAAGCCGCGGAACGTCGCGCTCGCGCTCGAGGCCGCGAAGGCGGCGCCGGGGCGGTACCGGCTCTCGCTGCAGACGCACAAGTTCATCGGCGTCCGATGATCCTCGTCGTCTGCGCCACCGAAGCGGAGCGGGCGCTCCTCCCCGAGCGCGCGGGGATCGAGGTCCTCGTCTGCGGGATCGGCCCGATCGAGGCGGCGGCCGCGACGGCCCGGGAGCTCGCGCGCGCGCCGTACGAGCTGGCGATCAGCGCCGGGATCGCCGGCGTCTTCCCGGGGCGCGGGGCGGTCGGCGACGCGTTCGCCGTCGCCGAAGCGCTGTACGCCGATCTCGAGCTCGAAGGGGGCGGTGCACTCCCCCTGACGCTTGCGGACCGGGCGGAGAGCAGTGCCGCCGCGCTCGCGCCGTTTCGCGAAGGGCGGATCGCGGCACGGATCGGGCGCGGGCTGACGACGGCGACGATCACCGCGAGCGACGAACGAGCGGCGCTCCTCGCGCGCCGCTTCGCCTGCGATCTGGAGGCGATGGAAGGCTTCGCCGTACTCCGCGCCGCCGCACTCGCCGGGGTCCCGGCGCTCGAGTTGCGCGGCATCTCGAACGTCGTCGGCGAGCGCGCGACGAACGGCTGGGACTTCGCGCGCGGCGCGCGGGCGGCGGCGGACGTCCTAGCCGCGTTCCTGGACGTGTACGCGGCCGGGCGCTGAGCGGGACGCGGCTCCGGCGCCGCGCAATTGGGGCTCCATGCCGATCGCAGCCGAGCGCGCGCGCTTCACCCTGGCGTACTCACCCTGCCCGAACGACACGTACATCTTCGCGGCGCTCACGAACGGCTTGCTCCCCGGCGCGCCTGCCGTCAGCGTCGCGCTCGACGACGTCGAGGCGCTCAACCAAGCGGCACGCGCAGGTCGCTTCGAGCTGACGAAGGTCAGCTACGGGGCGATCCCCTACCTCTTGGACCGCTACCGCATCCTGCGGGCCGGCGGGGCGCTCGGGCGCGGCTGCGGGCCGCTCTTGATCGCCAGGCCGGACGCCTCCGGCGAGGTCCCCACGCTCGCGTCGCTGCCGCGCACGGCCCGCATCGCGATTCCCGGGCGCTTGACGACGGCGTACGTTCTCCTCCGCCTCGCGCTCGGGTTCGAACCACAGAGCGTGGAGATGCGCTTCGACCGGATCGTCGACGCCGTCGCGCGCGGCACTGTCGACGCGGGGCTGATCATCCACGAGTCGCGCTTCACGTACGCGCGCGAAGGGCTCGCCTCGATCGCCGACCTCGGCGACTGGTGGGAGCGGGCGACGGGCCACCCGATCCCGCTCGGGGCGATCCTCGTTCGCCGCGACCTCGACGATGCGCACGCCCGGCGCCTCAACGCCGCGATCCGCTCGAGCCTGGCCTTCGCCCGCCGCGACGAAGCCGCCGTCGCGCCGTACGTCCGCGAGCACGCCTTCGAGATGGACGACGACGTGATGCGCGCGCACATCGCGCTCTACGTGAACGGCTACTCCGACGACGTCGGCGCGGCCGGGATCGCCGCCGTCCGCGAGCTCTTCGCGCGCGCCGCAAAGGCCGGTCTGCTGACCGGCGTGGAACCCGAGTTCGCCGGATAAGCACGCCTTGCAGCGGGATCCGCCGCGCCGGTAACCTCCAGCACAGTTCCGCTTGCAAGGTAGGGTTTCGTAACCTCGATTGCGCATCAAAGCGGCCGTGCCCCGAACGTTCCGTCGCGCCGGCCCTCCGCATCCGTGCTGCCCCGTCTCTCGACCCGTTTCCGACCCGAGCGCTCAGGACGCGCGAACGGCGTTGCGCCGCGAGACGTTTCTGCGTTCGATGGCAGCCGCGGCGCTCGCCCCCCTGGCGCTCCCGGTGCTGCGCGAGGGCGCGCGGGCGGAGGCCCCGACGCTGCGGCCGGGCGGCACTCGGGTCTCCGGAGGCTTGCAGATCCTTGCTGGGAGCTTTCACAACCATAGCACCGACTCCGACGGCGACGCCTCGCCCAAGGCCATCGCCAAGTGGCTGTACACCCACCGTCAGGAACTCGGCATCGACTTCGCCGGGCTCTGCGATCATTCGGATTTCTGGCCGTTCACCTATCGCGAGCCGTTCGGGCCCAGCGCCTGGAAGAAGCAGGCACGCATCGGCGACCAGTACGCGAGCCTAGGTTTTCCGTTCATCCGCGGTTTCGAGTACACGTCCGACGAGGAAAACCACGTCAGCGTCCTCGGGGCCTCGAGCTACCTCAAGGGGTTGCATCAAGGCGATCTCTCGATGAGCCCGCTCTATCGCTGGCTCGCGGGGCGCGACGCGATCTCGATCTTCAATCATCCCAGCGCCAAGGGCGCACTTCAATGGGACGATCTCGCCTTCGCCTCGGAAGTCGCGGACAATTTCGCGGCCATCGAGATCGGCGGACAACCAGGCTTCGACGGCGCATCCCTCGCGCAGTCCGACGCCGGCTGGTACTGGCTCGCGCTCACGCGCGGCTGGACGGTCAGTCCCGTGATGAACTGGGACATGCACCACTGGCGCAGGATCTTCAGGCAGACCGACGTCGGCGTGCGGGGTGGAGACGCGACCACGCTCCCGTGCCAGCGGACGCTCGTCCTCGCCGAGGCCGCGACGCCCGAGGCGATCGCGAAAGCGCTCGCGGCGCGGCGCACCTCGGCGACCGAGCATCCGAGCCTATGGGCGACGCTCCGCGCTCCCGGCGGGCTCTGGCAAGGCGGCACGGTCACGAGCGCCCGCGCGGGCCAGACGCTCTCGCTGACCGTGGAGGCCGGGTCGACGATCTGGCCGCTCGAGAGCGTCGAGATCATCTCCGACAACGGGGTCGATCCGCACGGCTACTACGACGGCGAAAACTCGGCGCACCTTCGGCGCTCGGGGCCATATGCGCTCAGCTACCTCGAGCAGCACCGGCGCTTCGCCCATTCGTGCGGCTGCGCCGTCCGCAAGGCGCCGATCGACGGGCCGCCGGAGAATACGACGATCGCGAGCGTCCCGCTCCGGGGGGATCACGCTCTCCGAACGATCGACGTCACGATCCCGAACACGCCGAGCCTGCGCCCGGACGGCAAGCACTTCTTCTACGCGATCGTCCGCGCAGGTCAACTGCGTGCCTGGACCGCGCCGATCTTCACCGATGACGGGACGCTTCGTGCAAGCGTCCCCCGGCCTGCGCAGCCGGCCAAAGCCGCAGCCGCGCCTTCTTCGAGCGAAGCAACGCGTACGCTCGAGCCCGCGCCGGAGATCGCGCTAGGCGGGGCCGGCGCGATTCCGTAGAATCTTCCGCGATGAGGAGATCGCTCCGCACGCTGCTCGCTGCTCTCTTGATCGGAGGCGCCGTTTTCACGATGTCCAGCGAATCTTCTGCCGCAACGCTTCACCTCACGAGCCCCGCCTTCGCGGACGGCGCGACGCTGCCGCATTCGACGCTCTTCGACGGCTTCGGCGTCGGCGGCGGCAATAGGTCGCCCGCGCTCGCTTGGAGCGGCGCGCCGGCCGGAACGAAGAGCTTCGCGCTCACGGTCTTCGATCCGGATGCGCCGACGGGGCACGGCTTCACGCATTGGGTCGCCTTCAACATCCCGGGCGACGCGACGGGCCTTCCCGAGAACGCGGGGGCGGCGGGGAACACGCACGGCATCACGCTCGGACACACCGACTTCGGGACGAGCGCGTACGGCGGGGCCGCGCCGCCGCCCGGCGATCCGCCGCATCACTACATCTTCACGCTCTACGCGCTCGACGTTCCGAAGCTCGACCTCGACTCGACGACGACGATCGCCCTCTTGAACTTCGCGATCCGCGGACACGTCCTCGCAAAGGCGACGCTGACCGGCCGCTTCGGCCGTTAGCGGAGTGCACGTTCGAGCGAACGCACCGCGCGGCGCGCGCGCATTTGCGTGCGCCGCGGCGCTCGCGTGCGCGCTCGCCGCGGCGTTCGGCCGCGCGCCCGGCGCCGCTTCGCCGATGCCGCAGGCCGCCGTCACGCTCGGCGACGAGGTCTTCTTGCAGGACGCGTGGCGCGACTTGCAGGGCCGCTGCGTCGGGATCGTGACGAATCAGACGGGCGTCACCTCGCAGCTCGAATCGATCGTCGACGCGGCGCGCCGGAATCCGCAGATCTGCGTGAAGGCGATCTATTCCCCCGAACACGGCCTGCGCGGCGATCAGCCGGCCGGCGCGAACGTCGCGTCGTACGTCGACCCGCGCAGCGGGCTCCCGGTCTACAGTCTCTACGGCAAGACGCGGCACCCGACGGCGGAGATGCTCGACGGCGTCGACGTCCTGCTCTTCGACATCCAAGACGTCGGCGATCGCGCCTACACCTACGTCTCGACGATGGCCTACGTCATGCAGGCGGCCCGGGACTTCCACAAGGAGATCTGGATCCTCGACCGCCCGAATCCGCTCGGCGGCGAGATCGTCGAAGGCCCCGTCCTCGATCCGCGCTTCGCGTCGTTCGTCGGCCTCTATCCGATTGCGCTGCGGCACGGCATGACCGTCGGCGAACTCGCGCGGATGTTCAACCAAGAGTTCGGGATCGGCGCCGACTTGCGCGTCGTGCGGATGCGCGGCTGGAGGCGCAGCATGTTCTGGCCCGCGACGAGCCTCGCGTGGGTGCAGACCTCTCCGAACATCCCCGAGTGGGACACGACGCTCGTCTATCCGAGCACGGGCCTCATCGATGCAGCCGGGATCAACAACGGCGTCGGCTTCACGAAGCCGTTCAAGTACGCAGGCGCCTGGGGGCTCGACGGCGCGCGGTTGGCGGACTATCTGAATGCGCGCCCGATCCCCGGCGTTTTCTTCCGCGCGGCCTCGTGGACGCCGGTCTCCGGCTTCTGGAGCGGGAAACAGCTCGGCGGGGTCGAGCTTGTCGTGACGAACCCGCGCACGTTCCGCGCCGTCCGCACCGCCGTCGAACTCCTGTGCGCCGTCCGCGAGATCGCCCCCGGCCTGCTCGCAATCCACGCCGATGCGCTCGATAAGGATTGGGGGACCGACGCACTCCGCCTCGGCCTCGCCGGCGGCCTCACCCCGGAGCAGATCGTGCGCACGTGGGAGCCCGAAACCCAACGCTTCCGCGCGTTGCGCACGCGTTTTCTGCTGTATCCGTGAAGGCGGCGCCGGCCGGGCGCGCGAGCGGCCGGAGCGGTCCAGGAACGGCGCGCGCCCTCGCCAAGAACCCTCGATGCAGCCCGATTCCCGTAAGCGCGCGGCGCTCCACGCTCGCCTCGCCGACGCGATCGGCCGCGATGCGGTGAAAACGCAACCGGAAGATCTCGCCGCGTACGCGTACGACGCGTTCAGCGAAGAGCAGCTGCCGAGCGCCGCCGTGATCCCGCGCGATGCGAAGGACGTCAGCGCGATCGTGCGCATCGCGCGCGACTTCCAGGAACCGCTCGTCCCGCGCGGTGCGGGGACGGGGCTCTGCGGCGGAGCGGTCCCGGTGCACGGCGGGATCGTGATCTCGTTCGCGCGGATGAATCGCATCCTCTCGTTCGACGCGGCGAACCGGCGCGCGCGCGTGCAACCCGGGACCGCGAACCTCGCGCTCTCGCTCGCGACGCAGCCGCTCGGCCTCTTCTTCGGGCCCGATCCTTCCAGCCAGAAGATCTCGACGCTCGGCGGGAACACCGCGACGAACGCGGGCGGCCCGCACGCGCTCTCCTACGGCTCGATGACGAACCACGTCCTCGGCGTCGAATTCGTCGATGCCGAGGGCGAGGTGCATTCCGTCTCGTGCGACGATGCGGGCTACGATCTCTCCGCCGCGTTCGTCGGCAGCGAAGGGACGCTCGGCATCATCACGGCGATCGACCTGCGCCTCCTCCGTCTTCCCGCCGCAGTCCGCGTCTGCGTCGCGGCCTTCGGCGATATCGACAGCGCTTCGGCCGCCGTCTCGGCGATCGTCGGCGCGGGGATCGTCCCGACCGCGCTCGAGATCATGGATCGCGTGATCACGCAAGCGGTCGAGGCGCACTATCACGCGGGCTTCCCGACCGATGCGGGCGCGGTGCTGCTCGTCGAGATCGCCGGCGCCGGCGAGGACATGGCGGCCTCCGAAGCGGCGATCGCCTCGATTGCGAAAGCGCATGGCGGGCTCTCGTGGCGCAGCGCGCGGAGCGCGGCGGAGCGCGAAGCGCTCTGGGCCTCGCGCAAGGGCGCGGCCGGCGCGATCGGACGCATCGCGCCGAACTACTACATCCAAGACGCGACGGTCCCGCGCACGAAACTCCCCGAAGCCGTCCGCGCCGTCGACGCCGTCTCGCGAGAGCACGGCCTCGCGGTCGGCAACGTCTTCCACGCAGGGGACGGCAACCTGCATCCGCTGCTCCTGTTCGATCGTCGCGAGCGCAAGCAGATCGAAGCGGTATTCGCGGCGGGAACCGACATCCTGACCGCCTGCATCGCGCTCGGCGGAACGATCTCCGGCGAACACGGCATCGGTTTCGAAAAGCGCGAGTCGCTCTCGAAGGTCTTCTCGAGCGACGATCTCGCGACGATGGGGCGCGTCCGCGAGGTGTTCGATCCCCGGCGGCTCTTCAACCCGGACAAGATCTTCCCGAGCGGTGCGGTCTGCGGCGAGGTGCGTGCGGGCCTCGCCGCAACGCCCGTGGCAGGCGTAGCGAGCGGCGAATGAAACTCACGCTCCCCGACCCCGCCCAGTTCGCGCTCGACGGCAAGCTGCCGTCGCGCATCGTCACTCCGGCTTCGCCCGAAGAGCTCTCCGCGACGTTGCGCGCCTGCGACGCCGCGGGCGAAGCGGTCGTCGCGTTCGGCGGCGGGACGCTCCAAGGCGTCGGGTACGCCCCAGCGCGGTACGACGTCGCGATCGGCCTCGGCGCGCTCGACCGGACGCTAGAGTACGAGTATCGCGATCTGACGATCGCGGTCGAAGCAGGGATGACCGTCGGCGCCTTCGAGCGGACGCTCGCGAAGAACGGTCAGTTCGTCCCGCTCGACGTTCCGCGCCGCTCAGCGAGCACGGTCGGCGGAGCGATCGCGGCCGGCTGGCTCGGGCCGCGCCGCGCGGCGTACGGGCGTCCGCGCGATCTGCTCATCGGGACGGCGGTGGTCCTCGCCGACGGGACGATCGCGAAAGCCGGAGGGATGGTCGTCAAGAATTCGACCGGCTACGATCTGAGCCGCCTCTACGCGGGCTCCTTCGGAACGCTCGCGGTCCTCGTGCGCACGAATTTCAAGACGAAGCCGCTCCCCGCGCTGCAGCGCATCGCGCTCGCGCCGCTCCCCGAAGGGACGCGCGAACGCGCCGCTGCGCACGTTCTCGCGCTCGAGATCGAGCCGGCGGCCGCACTCATCATCGGCGGATTCGCCGGGGAGATCGAAGGGCGCGACGGCATCGACGGCCGCATCCTGCTCTTGTTCGAAGGCTCCGAGCGCGCGGTCGAACGCGCGACGCGCGACGTCCGCTCTGCGCTCGGCGCCGCGGGCGTTCCGGAGACGGCGCTCGTCGACCGCGGCGCGGGCGAGGTGCTGCAGCGCGCGATCGACGCGTACATCGCTCCCTACGGCGCGTCCGTGACGTACCGCATCGGCGGCCTGCCGAGCGATGCGCTCCAGCGCGAGCGTTCCGTCGGTCTGCTCGTGCAACGGCACGGTCTCGCCTACGAATCGATCTGCGACGTGCGGACGGGCGATCTGATCGCGCGCGTCGCCGGGGAAGACGACGCGCATCTCGACGGAGCGATCGTCCCGTTCGACGAGGCGCTGCACGGCGCAAACCCGCGCGCGACGGTCCTCGCGGCGCCCGCCGGCGTGCGCGAGCGGCTCGCCGTCTGGGGCGCACCGCCGGCCGCGCTCGAGCGGATGCGCGAGCTCAAGCGCCGCTTCGACCCCAACGGGACGCTCGCGCCGGGCCGCTTCGTCGGCGGGATCTAGCCGCGCCGCTCAGCGATCGAGCGTGGCTTGCGCTCATCGCCAAGCAAAAGCTTCAGCCGGCTCCAAGCCGTTTCCGGCTTGCCTCGTCGGGAACCTGAACCACCAGCGCTAGTGATTGTGACAACAGCAACGTCATGGTCTCGTAGTGAAACGTCCCAATCGGCGATTCGATGGTGCAGGCGTTCGGCAAGAGCGGGCTCGTGATTTCGTACTCGTTCCAGATCCTGCGCAGATCGCCGTCGGCGATGATGCGGTCGCGAAGCTGGAGCAACGTCGTCGCAGTTGGTTGTCGCCCGATGCTTGATTGGAGCATCGCGAAAATGGGCCGGATATTGTCGGCAAGCTGCGAACCGTGCATCTTTCGCGACTCGTCGTGCAAGAACAAGCGATCGACCGCGTTGAAGTGCACTTCGTCTTCGCGAATGGCCCACACGCGGCGGAAAGCGTCGTTGTAGTTGATGATGTCCCACGTCGGGTTGATGATGTAGGCCGGAAACGCGATGGCATTGAGTGTCGCGACGACCAACGGTTCCGGCACCGAAGGCCGTTGCGGAGGGCGCCTTACACCGGCGAGAGCGAGCAAGTATTCCCGTTCGGAATCCGAAAGGCGCAGCGCTTCGGCGACCGTTGTCAGCGTCGCTTCCGATACGCCGGACGCTTCCCCGTTTTCAAGCGACGTGTACCAGGATACGCCGATCCCGGCGAGCGAGGCCACCTCTTCGCGTCGCAGTCCTGCCACGCGGCGCCGCCCGGTCGCCGGAAGGCCCACGTCAGCGGGCGCAAGACGAGATCGGCGCTCTTTCAGGAACCGAGACAGCTCGCTGGACCGGCCTTGCTCGCTCATCCTTACACTGCCAATAGTACGGTTGCCCGCATCCTTCCTACGCTCGGTCGCCCGCAGTATGATCGCGCTGACGATCTCGGATACCGCACAGAGGAAACTGCCATGCCAAATGTTGTCGTCGTAGTCGGCGCCGGATCGATCGGGCAGGCGATCGCCCGACGGGTCGGCGCCGGCAAGCACGTCCTGCTGGCGGACCTGCGCCGCGAACTCGCCGATGCGGCGGCGAAGGTCATGAGCGATGCCGGATTTGACGTGAGCACCGCGACCGTCGACGTCTGCTCGCGCGAGTCGGTCCACGCGCTCGTCCAGAGGGCGACGGCGCTTGGCGACGTCTGGGGCGTGATCCACGCCGCCGGCGTCTCGCCGTCGCAGGCGTCGCCGGCGACGATCCTGCGCGTCGACCTTTACGGCACCTCGCTCGTGCTCGAGGAATTCGGCAATGTCATCGCTCCCGGCGGGTCTTGCGTCGTCATCGCGTCGATGTCCGGACACCGGTTGCCGGCGCTAACCGCCGAGCAAAACACAGCTCTCGCGACAACCCCCACCGACGAATTGCTCGCGCTCCCGATGCTCCAGCCGGATCGCGTGACGGACCCGTTGCACGCGTACCAAATCTCCAAGCGCGCGAATTCGCTGCGGGTGATGGCGGAAGCCGTGCGGTGGGGTAAGCGCGGCGCGCGAGTCAATACGATCAGCCCCGGAATCATCATCACTCCGCTCGCGAACGACGAATTGAGCGGGCCTCGCGGCGCCGGGTACCGGCGCTATATCGCGGGGTCGGCGGCCGGGCGCGCCGGCACTCCGGATGAGGTCGCAACCGTCGGCGCGCTCCTCATGGGCCCGGACGGCGCCTTCATTACCGGCAGTGACTTCCTCCAGGACGGCGGAGTCACAGCCGCCTACTGGTTCGGCGAGCTCGGTTCGGCATGAGCGCAAGGCACGTCGTTCTCCCCCGATCCGGCTCCGCCGGCCCGCGCCCTGCCGGCGACATTTCGTTCGATGCGTTGGAGCATCCGAAGCTATCACAACGCGATCGCGACCTGATTACCGTCGCCTTCCTCGTGGCGCTGAACCGGACGACCGAGCTGCCTTTCCACGTGAAGAAAGCCCTCGAGAGCGGAGTCAGGCGCCAAGAAGTCATCGAGCTCGTTGCTCACCTCGCACATCATGTGCCGCAAGCGGCGCCGTGCGCGCCGGAACGATGGTAAGACCATCATGAACAAGCGCATTCTCGGAAAGTGCGGCCTCGAAGTCTCGGCAATCGGCCTCGGCTCGGTGCTCGCTACCCGGAACACTTGCAACAGCGAGTCGGCGGGTGAGGGCCATCCCCGAACATCCTGACTGTCAACCGAAATGGTGTCGCACGATGCAAACGCGCAAACTCGGAAACAGCGATCTGGAAGTGTCCGCTCTCGGACTCGGCTGCATGAGCATGACCGGCGTGTACGGGCGTCCGAGGGACAAACAGGAGATGATCGGCCTCATCCGTGCAGCCGTCGCTCTTGGGCTGACGCTTTTCGATACGGCCGAATCCTACGGTCCGTTCACGAATGAAGAACTCGTCGGAGAGGCCCTCGAGCCGTACAAGCACAAGGTGGCGATCGCGACGAAATTCGGCTTTGACATCGATCCCGTTACGGGCGAACGAAGAGCGGGCCTAAACAGCCGCCCGGCGCACATCCGCGCGGCTGCAGAGCTATCGCTCAAGCGCCTTCGGGTCGATGCGATCGACCTGTACTATCAGCATCGCGTCGATCCGGATGTGCCGATTGAAGAAGTTGCGGGCGCGGTCAAGGATCTCATCGCGCAAGGCAAGGTCAAGCACTTCGGACTCTCGGAGCCGTCGGTCCAAACGATTCGCCGCGCGCATGCCGTCCATACGCTGACCGCGGTTCAAAGCGAGTATTCGCTCTGGTGGCGAGCTGCGGAAGCCGAGATCTTGCCGACCCTCGAAGAACTCGGAATCGGCTTCGTGCCTTTCAGTCCGCTGGGTGCGGGGTTTCTCACGGGCAAGATCGATGAGACAACGCAGTTCGGGGGCTCCGATTTTCGAGCGAGCGTCCCCCGCTTCGCGCCTGAGGCCCGCAAGGCAAATCTGGCGCTTGTCGATCTGCTGCGCGCTGTCGCGACTCGAAAGGGCGCGACCCCCGCTCAAATCGCGCTTGCGTGGCTGCTGGTGCAGAAGCCGTGGATCGTACCGATCCCCGGGACGACAAGGCTCGATCGCCTGAAAGAAAACCTCGGTGCCATTGAGGTCGACCTGGATGCCCAAGACCTCGAAGAGATCGATTCGGCGGCCTCGCAGATACCGTTGCAAGGAGCTCGGTTACCGGACGCTGCGCTCAAGATGACCGGGCGCTAGCGCACGATCAGTTGGAACGGCGGACCGCGGCCTTCCGCTCGGCGCCGCGCTTCCCGACGGCGAGCATCGCAAGCGCGGCGAGGAGCGGGATGTAGCTGACCTGCGCGAGCGCGGCGTCGAAGCCGAAGCGGACGCCGATGAAGCCGGTCAGCGCGACGAACATCGAGCCGACGCCGAACGCGACGCCGTTCATCAAGCCGAGCGCCATCCCGAGATTCCGCGGGAGCATCGCCTGCACGAGCGCGACGCCCGGAGCGTTCTGCATCGCGAGCAGCGCGTTCCCGCAGAGCAAGAGCGCGATGCCCGGCACGCCGGGAACGGCGAAGAAGAATACGAGGAACGGGACCGCGGCGCAGAGGCTGCCGACGCTGACGCGGAGCGCGCCGAAGCGGTCGGCCATGGCGCCGCCGGCGTAGAGGCCGACGACCGAAACCATCAGGAAGGCGCTGACGAGTTCGCCGGCTTCCGTCAGCGTGTAGCCTCGCGCGGCGAGCACGTTCGGCAAGAACGTCATGAACGCGCCGGTGACGAATTGGCGGAGCGCCGTGCTCGCGATGATGAGCGTGACGCCGAAACGGTCGACACGCTCGCCCGCCGGGCGGGCGACATACTCGGGGCGCTCGCCGCCGTAGGCCGCCCGGTCGATGCCGGGCATGGTCGCAAAGATCGCGCACGCGACGAGCACCATCGGCGGCAGGAGATAGAGTTCGCCGGAACCGCCGAAGTGCGCGAGCAGCGGCGCGATCGCGATGGGGCCGAGCGAGAAGCCGATCTGCCCCCCGATTTGGAAGATCGAGATGCCGCCGGCTTTGCGCGTGCCGCTGAGGAGCGCGGAATATTTCCCGGCTTCCGGGTGCATGACCGCGGAGCCGATCCCGCCCGCGACGATGCAGAGCGCGAGCAGCGAGAGCGAGTGGACCGAGCCCGCAAGCGACAGGCTCGTCACCGTCAAGAGGATCGCGCTCGGGAGAAACCACCAGCGGCCGTGACGGTCGGCGTAAGCGCCGAAGAACGGCTGGACGACAGAGCTCGTGAAGTACCACAGGAAGCCGAGGAGCCCCTGATAGACGGGCGAGAGACCGTCGCGCGCGATCACGAAGTAGATCACGAGCGGGATCATCCCGGCGAAAAAATCGCTGATGCCGTGCGCGAACGCTACGAGCGAGAGCGCCCGAAGGTTCCACTCGCCCGCGCGCCGGGCAACGCTAACTCCCAATCGCGCGCACCCCGTCTTGCCGCAGGCCCTCCGCGGCCCGCCGGCCCGGCGCGCACGCGAACGAATCACCGAAGCGTTCCCACTCCATCCCACGGAATGACCCCCTCCGGAGCGGCTTGGTTTCGCACGCAACGGCTTCGACCGAGGGGCAGAGCGCAACGACTCTGCGACCCGGCACGTTCAAGTGCGTAGCATCACACTCTTCCGATGGGAGACCCATGCGCAATCTTCTTGCATTCGCGTTCGCGGCGGCGTTAGCGGCTTCGAGCGCCCCGGCCTTCGCCCAGGCGGCAGGCGGCGCAATGCCCTCATGCCCGGCGAACGACCCCGTCGTTTGGCTGAACACGTCGTCCAACGTCTACCACGTCAAAGGCGACAAGTATTTCGGCAACACCAAAGCCGGCAAATATCTCTGCCAATCGCAAGCCACCGCGGCGGGCGGCCGCCAGTCGAAGGAAGGGTCGCGGTCGACCGGGACCACGTCGGCCGGAACCACGTCGGGCGCGACTGCCGGTGCGGCGGCTACCCCCACACCCAGGAAGCACTTCATGTTCGGAAACGGCGCCACGCCGGCTCCGGGCAACGCGGCCGGCACGCCGGCGACGGCGGCGCCCGGCGCGATGGCGACCAAGGCACCAAAACATCATCACCACAGCACGCCTTCGCCCGCGGCCGGCGCGCCGGCGACCGCAGCACCCGGCGCGATGGAAACCAAGGCCCCGAAACATCATCACCACAGCACGCCTTCGCCTGCGGCCGGCGCGACGGCAGCGCCCTCGCCGAGCAAGTAATCCGGCCTCCCGCGCGGCGTCAACGACGCTCGCAGAAAGGGGACGCTCGCGAGGTCGTCCCCTTTCTCTTTCACGTTGCATGTTCGGCGCATCCTCGAGCGAAGTGCCGGAAATGAAACTCCCACAAGAATGCCTTGCGGCGCGCGGCGGAGGGCGTTAACGTGCGCATCGCGGTCGTCGGAGCCTCCGGATTCATCGGCCGGCACCTCGCCGCGGCGCTGCGGGCGCGCGGCGACGACGTCGTGGAACTCTCCCTGCGCGATCCGGAGGCCGCAGCCCGGGGCTGCGAAGGGGTCCCGGCCGTCGTGAACCTCGCCGGGGAGCCGGTCGCGCAGCGCTGGACCGACGAGGCCAAGGAGCGCATCCGCGCCAGCCGCGTCGACGCGCCGCGTACGTTGATCGCCGCCCTCGCGAAGCTCGAACGCCCCCCGAAAGCCTACGTCTCCGCTTCGGCGATCGGTTACTACGGTACGAGCGAAACGGCGACGTTCACGGAAGCGGCCCCCCCGGGGAACGACTTCCTCTCGAACGTCTGCACCGAGTGGGAGAGCGAGGCGCACCGCGCCGCCGAAGCGGGAATGCGCGTCGCGATCGTGCGGACGGGGCTCGTCCTCGGATCCGACGGCGGCGCGCTGGCGCGCCTCTTACCGGTCTTCAAACTCGGCGGCGGCGGACACGTGGCGAGCGGAAATCAATGGTATTCGTGGATTCACATCGAGGATATGGTCGGCATCTATCTCGCCGCGCTCGACGGAGCCGCGGGCGTCATGAACGCGACGGCCCCGAATCCGGTGCGCAACCGCGACTTCACACGCGCGCTCGCCCACGCCGTGAATCGGCCGGCGTTCTTTCCCATCCCGGAGTTCACGATGAACTTGCTCTACGGTGAGGGGGCCGTCATCGTCACGAAGGGTCAGCGGGTCCTCCCCGAGCGCACGAGCGCCCAGGGATACACGTTCCGCTACCCGGAGATCGACGCGGCGTTCGCGCAGATTGTCGCTTGACGGCACGCCGACGCTGATCTCGATGCGGCTGCGGCTCGAGCCGCTGCGCCCCGAACACGCGGCGCTCCTGTTCGAGCCGATGCAGGATCCGGCTCAATTCCGTTTCATTCCCTCCGATCCGCCGAAATCCGAGGCGGAACTGCGCGCACGCTTCGAGCGCGCCGCCGCCGGGTCGCCCGATCCGGGCGCCCGCTGGTACAACTGGCTCGTCCGTACGCTCGACGACTCGGTCCCGATCGGCGGCGTCCAAGCGACCGTCAGGGGGACGACCGCCTCGATCGGCTATTGGCTCGTGCGTTCCGCGCAAGGTCGCGGCTACGCCCGGGAGGCCGTCCAGGCGGCGATCGCCTCGCTCTTCGATCTCGACGGCGTCACCCGCATCGAAGCGCACATCGACACGCGGAACGTGCGCTCGATCAGAGTCGTCGCCTGGCTCGGCTTCCGGCTGGAAGGTATCACGCAAGGTGCCGATTACTTCAAGGGGGCGACGAGCGACGAATATCGCTACGCATTCGAACGCCCATCAAGGGAACGCACATGATCGGAATCGGCAGCACAGCACCGGATTTCACCGCATCGAGCGAGCGAGGCGAGCGCATTCGAATGCGCGACACGCTGAGCAAGGGACCGCTCGTACTCATCTTCTATCCCGGCGACTCTACGCCGGGATGCACGAAGCAGCTCTGCGCGGTGCGCGACGATCGGGACAAGTACGATGCCGCCGGCATCACCGTCTTCGGCGTGAACAACGCCGACGAACAATCGCATTGGCGCTTCATCGCCGCGCAGAAGTTGCAGACCAGGCTCTTGGTCGACGCCGATTTCAAGATTTCGACCGACTACGAGTGCGTGCTCGGTTTCGGTCCGCTGCGCGTCATCAAGCGGACCGTCGTCGGGATCGGGAGAGACGGGACGATCGTCTATTACAAGCGCGGCAGCCCGGGGACGGCCGATATCATCGCGGCCGTTGCCGCAGCGGCTTAAACGGCCGCGCGGGATCCTTCCAGCGTTTCGAGATACCGTTCGACCTCGAGCGCGGCTTTGCAGCCCATTCCCGCCGCCGAAACCGCCTGCTTGTAGCGGATGTCGTAGACGTCGCCGGCGACGAAAACGCCCCTCACGTTCGTGTGCACGCCGTCCGGCGAGACGACGTACCCGTGCGCGTCGAGTTCGAGTTGGTTGCGGAAGATCTCCGTATTCGGATCGTGCCCGACCGCGATGAAGATCGCGTCGGCCGCGAATTCGCTGCGCTCTCCCGTCACGAGATTGCGCAGCGACAAGCGCTCGAGGCGTTCCTCGCCGTGCATTTCCTCGACGACCGTGTCCCACACGAAGGATAGCTTCGGGTGCGCCAAGGCGCGATCGGCCATGATCTTGCTCGCGCGCAGCTGCTCGCGGCGGTGGATCACCGTCACGTGCCGGCCGAAGCGCGTCAGGAACAGCGCCTCCTCCATCGCGGAGTCCCCGCCCCCGATCACGACGATCTCCTTCTCCCGAAAGAACGCGCCGTCGCAGGTCGCGCAGGTCGAGACGCCGCGCCCGCGCAGCCGCGCCTCGCCGGGAACGCCGAGCCAGCGCGCGCTCGCGCCGGTCGCAACGATCACGGCATCGGCCGTGTGCTCGTTCTCCCCGTCCCAGACGCGTAAAGGATGCTGCGAGAAGTCGACGCGGGTCACGTCGACGTTTTCGATCCGCGCACCGAAACGCTCGGCCTGCAGACGAAACGCCTCCATCAACTCCGGCCCCATGATGCCCTCGGGGAATCCGGGGAAATTCTCGACTTCCGTCGTGAGCATCAACTGCCCGCCGTACATGTGTCCCGCGAAGACGAGCGGCGCGAGATTTGCCCGAGCCGCGTAAATCGCCGCGGTGAGGCCGGCCGGGCCGGAGCCGATGATGATGACGCGTTCCATACCGCCCGCTTCGACCGCGCGCTCGGACGTTCCGGTTGCAGCCTGGGGGAGCGGCGCGCGCTTGCCGAAGCGAACGGCATGATCCCGAGCGATCTTCCCCTCGAGGACGACTTCTGCGACATCCTGCGCAAGGCGATGCGCGGCACGGGTAAGGGCCCATCCGCAATCGCGGAACGCACCGGGCTCGACGCCCGCGCGATCGATCGCTGGTCGAAGGGAGAGGGCGTCCCGGACGAGGCGACGGCGCGCGCGCTGGCGCGCGATCTCGGCCTCGATCCCGGAAAACTCGCCGACGGCGCGGCGCGACGTTGGCATCCGCACGTAGCGCTCCCGAGCGACGTGCGGCACCACCCGCACGACCCGCATCCTTCGAACGGCTACCTCTTCTTCCTCGAGGACGGGCGCACCGCGGCGCTCGTCGATCCGGCCGGGATCCCAAAGACGATCCTGGACGCGATCGCCGAGGGCCCGTACGCGCTGCGGTACATCTTGATCACGCACAAACACGCGGACCATTGCGACGCGACGGGCGACATCGCGCGGGCCTTTCCCGGCGCGCAGATCGTCATGCACGCCTTGGACGTCCAAGCCATCGGCGCGTTCGGCCGCGCGGCGCTACGCGTGGTCGACGGCGCCGCCCTTCCATTCGGGGAAGGAGCAGAGATCCGCTCGATCCACACTCCCGGCCACACGGACGGTTCGACGTCGTACCTGTTCCGGTCGACGCTGTTCACCGGCGACACGCTGTTCGCGGGAAGCGTCGGCGGCGCGTTCGGCGACATCAGCACGTACCGCGACATCCTCGAGGGCGTGCGCACGAAGATCTTCACGCTCGGCGACGACGTCGTCCTCATGCCCGGGCACGGACCGCCGTCGACCGTCGCGCTCGAACGAGCGCACAACCCGTTCTTCTGAAATGGCTGCATGATCGAACGACTCTTCGAAAAGCTCCTCTGGAACACGCGCTTCATCGTCGTGATCGCGGTCGTCGCGTGCGTGTTCGCCTCGATCGCGATGTTCGTCGTCGCAACGATCGACGTGGCGCGTCTGCCGCATACCGTCTTCGAGTACATGAGCCCGGCGCTAGCCGTCGACGACCGCCGCCACCTTTACAATCGAACCGTCGCCGACGTCGCCGGGATCATCGATGCCTATCTGTTCGCGACGATCCTGCTGATCTTCGCGCTCGGTCTCTACGAACTGTTCGTGAGCAAGATCGAAGCGGCGGAGAACTCCGAGTTCGCCGAACGGATCCTGCTCGTCCGTTCGCTCGACGACCTCAAGGACCGGCTCGCGAAGGTGATCTTCCTCATCCTGATCGTCAAGTATTTCGAGTACGCGTTGGAACAGGCGATCCATACGCCGCTCGATCTCCTGATGCTCGCGACCGGCATCGCGCTGATCGCGCTAGCGATCTACCTCACGCGCGCCGGCAAAACCGGCCACTAACCCGCCTACGCCGTCCGCTAAGGCGTCGTCCCCGCCGATGTGACCTCGGTTCCGTCGTTGCCGACGACGCGCACGAACGGAATGCGTGCGCCGGCCGCCGGCGGGACCAATTGAAACTCGAGCACTTTGACGCCCGAACTCGGGATCGCGATGTCGACGCGGAACGGCGCGCAACGGCCGTCGGTGCAGAACGAAGCGACCCACTCCTTCGGAACGCCGTCGGCGCGCAATGCGACGGCGCGCCCAGCCGGGCCCGCGACGATCAAGCGATACTTGAGCGTGTCGGGCACGCTCCCCGGCAGTTCAGGTCCCGTCCACGGCCCGAGCGAGAGCGCCGTGCGCGCCTGCGACCCGGAGAGATCGAGCGCTACGAGCGCTTCCTGCCCTTCTTCCAAGTACATCGCGTAGCGCTCGTCGCTCTTGGGGAGCCTGCGCGACCACTCGAGCATCGAGGCGAACGACGCGCGCGCTTCGTCCGTCGCGCCGAGCTTCGCTAGCGTGCGGCCTTGGTAGAGATAGGCCCATGCCAAGTGCCGCATGGCGGCCGGACTCCCCTTCGCGACGACTTGCCTGCGCGCGAGCGCGATCGCGCGCGCGTACGTCGCCGAGACGTCGGCGGCGCGCCCGAGTTTGCCGAGCGTGATTCCGAGCGCCACGAGCGCATCGACGCTCTCGGGTTGGAGCGCGACGAGCCGTTCCTGCGCTCGTTCCGTCACTTCGTACTGTTCGAGCCGGCCGGCGGAAAGCGCGAGACCCTCGAGTGCGTCCGTATCGTCCGGCGCGATTGCGAGCGCCGCTCGATATGCCGACGCCGCGTCGCTCCAGTGCTCGCGATCTCTTGCAGAGTCGCCCTTCAAGCGTGCGAGTTGCGCGCGCTCGGCGTCGCTCGCGGCGACCGGCTCGAGCGCCGCGATCGCGCGATCCCGCAAGGCCGCCTCGGCGGCGCGCGTGCGCAGGACGTCGACCGCGTTGCCGTTCGCGGCGTCGCTCTCGTCCATCAGCCTCTCAGCCTCGGCGATCGCCTCGCCGGCGCGTTTGACGTGCGCCGCGATCTGCTTCGCGTCGCCGGCGAACGAGAACGCCGGACCGGCGAGCAGGGCGTCGATCTTGCTCTGCAGCGGCGAGCCGATCGCAACGTTTCTCCCCGCCTGCGCCACGGCCACGAACGAGCGGAGTTGCCCCGTGGTCGCCATGTCGAGGTAGCGCGCGCGCAGGATGCCTCGCGGATCGATCACGTACGTCGTAGGAAACGATTGCACGTCGTAAGCGCGGTCGAACGCCTTCGTCCGATCGACGGCCTGCGCGTACGGGACGCCTTTCGCGGCGACGAAGGCGCGCACGATCGGCGCATCTTCCGTGATGTCGACGCCGAGGAACTCGACGCCGCGCGGCCGCAGTTCGCGCGCGGCGCGCCCGAGGTCCGGCGTCTCGAGGCGGCAAGGCGGACACCAAGTCGCCCACACGTTGAGGACGAGCGTCTTGCCGCGATACTGCGCGAGCGTGACGGGCTTCCCGTCGAGGGTGTGCAACGCGAAGTCCGGAGCGGGCTCTCCGAGCGCGGGCCCGGTTAGGAAACCCGGGCTCGAATCGGCCGGCGCGGCGGCGCCGAAGGCGAGCATCGAGGCGAGCGAGAGCAGGCGCACCATGGGCGGGGTTTCGCGCCGCCGGTGCCCCGCCCCGCCCGGGACCGCCGCGGCGTCTTGCCGTTCAGACGCGTAGCTTGTAGCCGAGCGCCGTCATCCGCAGCGCCGCGCCGAGAGCGAGGGCCGCCAGCAGCGAGACGATCGCGAGCGAGCGAGCGAGCGGCACGTCCCCCGTCCCGATGAACGCATGCCGGAAGGCGTCGATCATGTACATCATCGGATTGAACGACGAGATCGAGCGCACGAACGGCGGCAACTGATCGGCCGACGTGAAGACTCCGCCGACGAAGACGAGCGGCGTGATCACGAACGTCGTCAGCACGGCGATGTGGTCGAATTTCTCAGCGAGCAGCCCGAAGATGATCCCGAGCGCGCCGAAGAGCGTCGCCACGAGAAACGTCACGCCTGCGAACAGGAACCAATTCTGCGGCCACGTCTGCGCGAAGAGGATGCCGACGCCGAGGACGAGCCCCGCGATGAAGAAGGCCCGGGCGATCGATGCAAGGATGAAGCCCGCCACGATCTCGACCGCCGAGAGCGGCGCGATCAGCAACTCCTGGATCGAGTTCATGAAACGCCCCTGGAACATCGAACTGCTGCACTCGCCGTAGGTCGAATCGATCACCTGCAGCATGATCAGGCCGGGGATCAGGAACGCCGCATACGTCACGCCGCCGGCGGGTTGGATGCGCGCCCCGAGCGCAAGCCCGAAGACGAAGACGTAGAGCACCGTGGTGATCACCGGGGGCCAGAACACCTGGTTGATCATCTTGAACGTGCGCACGAGCTCCCGTTTGACGAGCGTCCCGAGGCCGACGAGATTCGCGCCGCTCATCCGCGCGTGAGCTCCAGGAAGACGTCCTGCAGATTCGCGCGCCGGAAATCGACGTCGACGACGCGATACCCGGCCCGTTCGAGCGCGAGGAGCGCGGCAGAGATCCGCTCGGCGGCGAGCCCGTCGAAGCGCGCGACGCCCGGAGCGTCCGCGTCCGCGCGCGCGCCGAGCGCCGCGAGTTCCGGCGTGACGGCCGAGAACGAACGGTCGAGCGTTACGCGCAGCGTGCTGCCGTCCCGCCCCGAGAGCAAGCGTTCCGTCGTGTCGAGCGCGACGAGCCGCCCGCTTTCGATGATTCCGATCCGGCGGCAGAGCGATTCCGCCTCTTCCAGATAATGCGTCGTCAGCACGAGCGTCATTCCGCCCGCGTTGAGTTCGCGCAGGAACGCCCACAACTCGATTCGGAGTTCGACGTCGACGCCGGCGGTCGGCTCGTCCAGGATCAGCAGCCGCGGTTCGTGGATCAAGGCGCGGGCGAGCGTGAGCCGGCGCTTCATCCCCCCGGAGAGCTTCACGAACGTGTCGTTCGCCTTGCTCGAGAGCCCGAACCGCTCGAGCAACTCGTCCGCCCGCCGCCGGACGGCCGGCCCGCGCAGCCCGAAGTAACCGGCCTGATAGATCAGCACGTCGCGGATCGAGAGGTACCGGTCGAAGTTGTACTCCTGCGGCGCGAGCCCGATCATCCCGCGGGAGAGGCGCCAATCGGCCTGCGTGTCGGCGCCGAAAACAGCGATGCGCCCGGAGGTCGGGCGGGCGAGCCCCACGATCGCGTTGATCGTCGTCGTCTTCCCCGCGCCGTTCGGCCCGAGCAGCCCGAAGAAATCCCCCGCCCGAACGGTCAGCGAAAGATCGTCGACGGCGGTGAACGTCCCGAACCGCTTCGTCAGATGCGAGATCGAGATCGCATCAGGGGATCCGTTCACCGAGCTCCTTGTAGCGGTGGCGCAGCAGCACGCGCACGCGGTCCTTCGCATCCGGCATGCCGCTCTTGCGAAGCTGGCGGACGACCTTTTCGACGTCGAATGCAACGCGCCGGTGCTTGATCTCCCAGCCGCCGGAGCGTTCCGTCAGGATCGCATACCCGGCGCGCGGGTCTCCGTCCTTCGGAAGGCCGGCCGAGGCGACGTTGACGAAGATGCGGTCGCGCCAGGCGCGCACGTACGGCACGTGCAGGTGCCCGAAGACGATCGTCCGTTCGGGGACGCCGGCGGTCATCCGCACGAGCAATCCGTCGTCCGCATCGGGCCAGAGATGCTCTTCATCGTTCTTCGGATTCGCATGGACGACGAGGAGTTCGTTCCCCTCCGCTCCGATGCGCAGCGAAGCGGGAAACTCCCGCAGCCGCGCGAGCCACGCCGGGCCGAGTTGCGCGCGCTGCCACGCGAGCGCGGCTGCTTCTTCCCCGCCCTCAGCAAGCGCGTCTTCCGCAGCGGAGCCGCCGGCGATGTAGCGATCCGTGTTGCCGCGCACGCAGCGCGCACCGATCTCGCTCAAGCGTTCGAGCACTTCGCGGGGGCGGGGACCGTCCATGCAATAATCGCCCGCACCAATGATGACGTCGGCACCGCCCTGGCCGGCGAGATCGTCCAGGCACGCTTCGAGACCGCGGAGGTTTCCGTGAACGTCGGAGACGATCGCGGCCCGCACGTTCAGCCTCGCTTCAACGCGAGCGCGAGCAACGACGGGGTCGTCCCGATCTTCCCGAACTCCCACAGATCGATCGCGTCGACCGCGATGCCCGCCGAGCGCAGCAGCGGGACGACGGCCCGGAAGCGCAGGTTGCCGAGAACGCGCCCCCGCCCTAGCGCGAGGACGCCCGCACCGTAATCGTCGCCCCGCGGCACGGCGAGCGTCGCGAGGCCGGCGAACGCGCCGCCCTCGACGAGGCCCGGCGAATAGACGACCGTCTTCTCGTCGACGAACGCGGCGACGCCGCGCAGGCGAACGGCATCGGCGGCGACGGGAACTTCGACGACCTTCCGTCCGATGCTCTCCGCGTAGGCGGCGATCTGCTTGCGTCCGAGCGCGTTCCCGCGCCTCCCGGTGGGAATCCCGCCTGCCGACGGCCGGGCACGGCCGACGCCCACATAGAGCGCGCCCGCGCCCAACATCACGTCGCCCCCGTCGAGCAAACCAGGCGCTTGGACGCGTCCGACGATCGGCACGCCCGCCGCCGCGAGCGCCGCCTCGACCGCCGGGAGCTCGGCGCGCCGTGTCTCATCGCTGGGGCGCGCGAGAAACGCACCTTCGGGGAAGACGACCGCGAGATCCGCGACGGCGCTCGCGTTCGGAAGACCGGCGGCCGGCTCGAGCACGATCGTGCGCACCCCGTTATACTGCAGCGTCCCCTCGAAGATCGCGAATTGCTCGAGCGCGCGCTCGAGTATGGCACCGGACTCGCCCTGGACGGGATTCGCCCGTTCGATCGACGCTCCCGGCCGCACGAGCATGGCCGTCGCGAGACGCGCGCCGTCGTTTGCCACGAAGGGACCCTGGACTGTCGTTGCCGTCGAGATCACCCGCGGTAGTTGGCCGAAAGGCGCGCCGCGCCCCCTCTCGCGATTCCGGGCGCCGGGCGCACGCTCGCCCGTTGCACCGGCGGCGCGGCTTGGACGTAGGCCGGCGCATCGGGGCTCGACGTGAAGAAATCCCGCAGATCCGCCGCGAGCGCATCGCCGAGCGAGAGCGGGGGAAGCCCGAGCAACTCTTCCTCCGTCTTGAGCACGCTCGCGGTGGAGAGGTGGCGCGCGCCGAGATAGCGCTGCTTGGCGTACGGCGAGATGACGAGCGCGTAGGTGCGATGGGCCTGCACGTGATCGCGCGAGGATTCCGCATCGTCGGACATCACGAAGATCGCCGTCTCCTTCCACTCGGGCAAGTGCGTGAGGTACTCGACGATCGTGCCGAGCGCGCGGTCGGAGTCGGCGACCCGCTCCGCGAGCGAAGGGACGCCGGGGCCGGCGCCGGCCCGGCTCCCCGGCAACCAAATGTGCGTGTAACTCGGCACCTGCTTGCGTCCCGCCAAGAGCGAGAAGTCGCGGACGAACTCCTTCGCGCGCCGGGCATCGCGAACGCGCAGGTTCCAGCCGGGATAATCGAGATCGACGTGCCCCGCGAGCGCGGCCGGAGCGGGCACGTCCAGCGAGTAGAGGCCGCCGAGGCCGCGCGTCGGCGGGTTCGCATCGGCCGCATCGACGTACGCCGGATCGTCGGTTCGCGGGTCCGGGGCTGCGCCGCGGTCGTATCCCGAGAGTTGCAGGAGGTCGCCGTAGACGCGATAGCTCAGGTGTTTGCGCGAAAGCGCATCGAAGATGTAGCCGTTGCGCGGATAGTCCTCGGGGTCTTGGCTTGCGTTCCCGAGCGGCCCGCGGCCGTGCGCCACGAGGCGCGTCCTCTCCGTGAACGCCGAAGCGATTCCGCCCACCGCGAATTGGTGCGCCGCGTTCGACTCGTCGGCATCGGCGTAGAAGTTCGTCGCCAGCGCGTAGGTGCGCGCGAGCGCGTGCAGATTCGGCGTCGCCGTCTCGCCGAACGCGACGAGCGACGGAGCGCCGTTGCCGTGCGGCTGCCCCGCGGCGTCGGTCAAGTCACCGAGCATCGCGTCGTACGTTTTGCTCTCTTGCAGGATCAGCACGACGTGCTTGATCGTCCGGCTCGGGACGCCTTGGAAGCCCTGCGGGACGGCGGGATTCGCGACCCCCCTGCGCGCGACGCGCACGTACGTGAGCGCGCGCCGCGTCGTGCGGGGAAGATCGATCCCGGCAAGATCGATCTTCTGCAGCGTCGCCCACGCGGCGCCGCGGTCGATTTGCTCCGCGACGACGGTTCCCCCCGCGTCATGCGCCGTCGGCACCTCCGCGGCGGCGCGAGTCTCGTCGTCGAACCCCTTCGCATTCGCGACGTAGAGCGTGCGGCCGTCGGCGGAGAGTGCGAGCGCGCTCGGCGACCACCCGGTCGGGATCAGGCCGACGCGGTGCGGGCGCGCGGGATCGCGCACGTCGAGGACCGCGACGGCGTTCAACCCGGAAAGTGCGACGTAGAGCCGCTTCTGATCGGACGACACTGCGAGGGCGGTCGGCTGCGTGCCGTACGGCGCGCGGTCGAAGAGCCGCAACTCCGTCCCTCCGACGACGCGCGCGCGTCCCTTCGCATCGAACGCGACGACGGCGATGCGGTCGACGTTCGTCATGGCGACGAACGCGTGACGGCCGTCCTTCGTAGCCGCGATCCCGGTCGGGTGCGCACCGCCGATCGTCCTCGATCCGTCGGGCCCCCGGTCCATCGCGAGGGCGTACGAGCGCTGCCGCACGGGTAAACCTCGCGCCGCAAGCGGAATGACCGAGAGCGAAGAGGCCTTGGCCGGCTCAGGTTTGGGGCTGCGGAACTCGGGGGCGGCCACGGGGGTCGCGAGCGTGCGATAGCTCGCAAGCCCTTCGTTCGCAACGAGCAAGCGATCGCCGGCACGAGCCGCGCCGAAGGGGAAGTAGCCGACCGGAACCGGCACCCCGGCAAGCGTCCGCGAGGCGACGTCGATCGTCGTCACGTCGTTCGCGAGATCGTTCACGACGTAGACTCGCGTGCCGTCTTTCGAGGCGACGAGCGATGCGGGGAACGCCCGCCCCGCATTCGCCGCCTGCGCGTCCGTGGAGAGCGGCATCGCGATCGAGGGGACGCGATCGGGAACGAGATGCCCCGCCCCGTCCAGATCGAAGACTGCGACGGCGTCGTCGGCGCCTCCGGCGGCGAAGACGAGCGTACGCCCCGCATCGAGCGGATCGGCGAACGCGACGATCCCCGCGAAGAACGTCGCGCCGGGCGCGCGGTATTGCTCGACGAGACGCATCGTCGCGGTCTCGACGACCGCGAGCGAATACCCGCCGCGGATGCGCGGATCGAGGCCGTTCGTCGCGGAACTTCCGCCTTCGTCGCAATTCGAGACGAGCGCAAAGCGCCCGTCGGGCGTGAGCGTGACCCCCAGCGCGTTCATGCCGACGGCGACGCTCGCGCCTTCCGGGACGACCAGCCGCCCCGAAGGGAGGATCTGCGAGTACGGATCGGCCGGGTCCAGCAGGCCGGCGGCGCGGTTCCCCGCGGGCGGCTCGAAGACGAGCGGAGCGGCAGGCTTGGCGGCCGCGCCGGCGGAGGGAGGCGCGAAGAGCAAACCGGCCGCGGCGCAAAGCGCGGCGAGAAGACGGATTCTCACGCTTTTCGCATACGGTCCGGCAGCACGTAGCTCCTAGCTGGAACGGCTGCAGCGCGCGAGCGCTCGGGCGAGGCGCGCGATCCCTTCTCGCGCCGTGGCCTCGTCGAGATCGCCGAAGGAGAGCCGTAACGCGGGAGGACCCGAGCGCGTCGGGTAGGATGCATCCGCCGGCATCACGAGGACGCCTTCGCGGGCGCACTCGGCGAACGCGGCCTGCATCGAGATGCGCGGCGGGAGCGGGAGCCAAAGCGTGACGCCCGCGGCAGGCGGCCGGGCGTTCGCCCAGGGAAGCGCTCGCGCGAGCTCCTCGACGAACGCATCGCGGCGGCGCCGATAGAGCGCTTTCGCCGCGCGCAGATGCTTGGGGTACGCCGGCGATTCCAGGAAGCGCCGCACGGAGCGCTGCATCAACGTGGACGTGAACGAATCCGTCCGTTCCTTCGCCGCCGCGAGCGGGGCGTGCAGCGCGCCGCGCGCGCAGATGTACCCGATGCGGAGCGCCGGAAAGATCGATTTGGAAAGGCTCTCCATCACGACGACGCGCCCGTCCACGTCGTACGCGGCGAGCGGCGCCGGGGGGCGGGCGTCGTAGGTGAACACCCAGCCGGTCTGATCCTCGAGGATCACGACGTCGTACCGCCGTGCCAGTCCCACGATCGCCCGCGCCCGCCGCTCGGGCAGGATGCCGCCGGTCGGATTCTGCGCGAAGGGATTGAGGTACAGCAGGCGCGGGCGATACTCCGCGAAGACGCGCGCGACGTCGTCGACGCGCACGCCCTCGTCGTCGGCGCCGAGCTCGACGTACGTCACGGCGCGCGCATCGAACGCCCCGAGCGTCGCCGCGTACGTCGGGCTCTCCGCGGCGACGACCGAGCGGGGTTCGAGCAACGTCCCGGCGACGATGTCGACGGCCTGCTGCGCCCCCGAGCAGACGATGACGTCGCGCGCGGAAGCCTCGACGCCGCGGGCGTTCAACGCCCGCGCGAGCGTCGCGCGCAAATCCGGATCCCCGCTCCCGGAAGCGTACTGCATCGTCTCGGGCGGGTCGTCGAGGAGCGTCCGCTGGACGCAACGGCCGAACTCGGCGAGCGGGAACGTCTCGGGCGCGGGATACCCCGTCGCGAGCGAGATCGTGCCCGGGCGCCGCGCCGCTTCGAGGCGCTCGAAGACGCCCTCCATGCGTGCCCGAGAGTGACTGCCGAGATCGGGCTCCCAGCGGCGCGCCGGCGGCTCGATCGCCCCGGCGGGGCGCGCGACGAACGAACCTTTCCCGACGCGCGTGACGATGCGCCCGCGCGCGCCAAGCGCCTCGTAGGCTTGCGAGACCGTGACGAGCCCGCACCCCAAGCGCCGCGCCAATTCGCGCATTCCCGGGAGGCGCTCCCCCGGAACCAGCTCGCCGCGCTCGATCCGCGCCGCCAGACCGTCGGCGATCTGAACGTAGAGCGGGCGCTTATCCCGCTCGTCGAGAAAGAATTCGCCGAGGACCGGCTTCACGCCGCGTCGAGCCGGTATCCGATTCCGCGCACCGAGGAGATCTCGACGCTCGAGCCGACCTCGCCGAGCTTCTTGCGTAGGGCCGCGACGTGCACGTCGACGACGCGCGTCGGGACGCCGGAGACGTCGTTCCAAACGCGTTCGAGGATCTGCGCGCGCGTCAGCAAGCGTCCCTCGCCCTCGGCCAAGAACCACAGCAAGCGGAACTCGAGCGCCGTCAGGCTCACGGTCTTATCGTTTCGTTCCAGGACGTGGAGATCGCGCAGCAAACGCGCGTCGCCTACTCCGAGCGTCGCCCCGTTCGCATTCGCGCGTGCCCGGTCGCGCCGCCGCAGGAAGGCGCCGATCCGCGCGACGAGTTCGCTCGGGAGGAAGGGCTTCGTGATGTAGTCGTCCGCGCCGAGCCCCAGGCCGCGCAGTTTGAACTCTTCCTCCGCATGCCCGCTCACGAGCAGGATGTAAGCATCGGCGCTTTCCGCAATCGCCGTGCAGACGTCGAGCCCCGACATGTCGGGCAAGCCGATGTCCAAGAGCACGACGTCCGGACGGTACTTCGTCATGAGCTGCAAACCGGTCGAGCCGTTCGCTGCGATGCGAGCCTCGTAGCCCGCTTTGGCCAAGACGAGTTGTTCGAACCGCGCCGTGTCGGCGTCGTCTTCGACGATCAGCACCCGAGCGGTCGAACTGTCGATCATGTGCGAGCGCCCGCGCCTCCCGGCGCGTCTTCGCTGTCGACCGCCAGCAGCCGCCGCCCGATCCCTTCGCGGGCAGCCTCCGCCGCGACCGCCTTCGCGACCGCATCGACGACGCGCGGATCGAAGACGCTCGGGATTACGTACTCAGGCCCGCGCTCGGCATCCGTGACGATCTCCGCGATCGCGTGCGCCGCCGCCAGCTTCATCCCTTCGGTGATCTTCCGGGACCGGCAGTCGAGCGCACCGCGGAAGATCCCCGGAAAAGCCAAGAGGTTGTTGACCTGGTTCGGGAAATCGGAGCGGCCGGTCGCCATCACCGCGACGTACGGCGCAGCGATGTCGGGCATGATCTCCGGGGTCGGGTTCGCCATCGCGAACACGATCGGATCGCGAGCCATCCCTTGGAGATCGGCGGGTTTGAGGATTCCCGGCGCGGAGACTCCTACGAACACGTCCGCCCCGCGCAGCACTTCGCCGAGTTGCCCGTGCTTGTTGTCTCGGTTCGTGTGCTCTGCGAGCCAGGTCCAATGGGCGTTCGTGTAGGTTTCGTCGCGATTGATGGCCCCGGCGCGGTCCACCGGAATCACGTCGCGCACGCCCGCGGCGAGCAGCATCTTGATCGTCGCGGTCCCGGCCGCGCCGCAACCGTTGACGACGACCGTCAGATCTTCCATGCGTTTGCCGACGACTTTCGCCGCGTTGATCAGCGCCGCGAGGATGACGACGGCCGTTCCGTGCTGATCGTCGTGCATCACGGGGATGTCGAGACGCTCGATCAACTGCCGTTCGATCTCGAAGCAGCGCGGCGCCGAGATATCTTCGAGGTTGATTCCGCCGAAGATCGGCGCGATCCGCACGACGGTCTCGACGATCTCGTCGACGTCCTTCGTATCCAAGCAGATCGGAAATGCGTCGATGCCCGCGAACTGCTTGAAGAGCATCGCTTTGCCCTCCATCACGGGCGCCGCTCCGAACGGCCCGATGTCGCCGAGCCCGAGCACGGCCGTGCCGTCGGAGACGACGGCGACCGAGTTGCGCTTGATCGTGAACTTATAGGCTTTCGAAGGGTCGTCGGCGATCGCCATGGAGACCCGCGCGACGCCCGGCGTGTACACGGTGGAAAGGTCGTGCCGAGTCTTGACGGGGACCGTCCCTTCGACGCGGATCTTCCCGCCGAGATGGGCGAGGAACGTGCTGTCGGAGACGCCGATCACCTTGACGCCGCCGAGCCCTTGGACGACGGCGCGCACGGCCGCCGCGACCGCGTCCGAGGAAACGTTCACCGTGACGTCGCGCGTGACCACGGACTTTGCGATGGCGCACACGTCGACACCGCCGATCATTCCGCCGGCCGAGCCGATTGCGGACGCAAGCTCGCCGAAGGCACCCGGGGTGTTCGGCATTTCGAGGCGCATGATGAGGGAGAAACCGATTGCAGGACTTGCCATGCCCATACGTTATCGGCAGAAAATGGCGGCTCCTAGGTCTTTTCGCAGACCTTTTTCCGGGCCGGCGCCGCACGGGAGGCGCCTGCGTTGCTCGCTACGAGCCGGAGATCGTCATTTCCGCGACGCGGAACGACGGCGCGACGATGGCGCCGTCGAAATGCAGGTCGTTCGCGACGGCATCGACTGCGCCGAGCATCGTCGCGAGATTTCCCGCGATCGTGAACTCGTCCAAAGGCCCTGCGAGCTCCCCGTTTTCGATCGCGAAACCGCGCGCCCCGCGGCTGTACGTTCCGCTGACGTGTTCGGTGGCGAAGCCTATCGTGTCGACGACGAGCACGCCGCGCGGCGTCGCCGCGATCAGCTCCGCGAGCGACCGCGCGCCCGGTTCCAAGTAGAAGTTGTTCGGGCCGACTCCGCCGCCCGCGGCGTTCGCGGTGGAGCTCGCACCCAGCTTTCGGCCGTAGTAGGTATCGAAGAGATACGTGCGCAAAACGCCCCGCTCGAACACGACGGTGCGTCGCGTCGGCACGCCCTCCGCATCGAACGGGGACGTGCCGAGGCCCCCCGCGAGCCGCCCGTCGTCGACGATCGTGACCAGGTCGCTACCGATCTTCTCACCGGTGCGATTGATCAGGAAAGAGTTTCCGACAGCGACGTTTGCCGCGCTGACCGAAGCGAAGACGTCCGCCAGGACGGCGGCCGCCACATCCCGTTCGAAGATCACGGGGAGCCGGGCCGTCGCAGGCTTGCGCGCTCCGCACAATTCGACGGCCCGCCGCGCCGCGGTCGAGGCAATGGATGCGACGGATTCGAGAGCGGCGTAGCCGCGCGACGCGCTGCCGTATCCGGCGACGCGCAAGTTCACGCCGTCGCGCGCGATCGGCGCGGTGCTGCGCGACGCGCTCGAAGCCCGGTACGAGCCGCGAAAGCCGCGCGAGTTCGCAAGGACCAGCATCGTCGTTCCGTCCGCAACTCGCGAGCCGCCCGAGTTCGAGATGCGCGCATCGTATTCGCGGATGGCTCGCTCGAGCTCGAGCGCGTCGTCCAGCTTCGCGCGGACCGCGCGTTCGCGCACGTCCGCCGCGAGGATCCCGAGCTGCGCATCGTCCGCGAGCGCCGCGACGCTCTCCGGCAAGCCGGCGAAAGGATCGGCGGCCACGTGCGCGGCGGCATCCACCGCTTCGCGCGCGAGCGCGCGCACTTCCGGGAGGGAGAGATCCGTCGTCGCCAACGTCGCTTTCGCGCCGTTCCGGAACACGCGCAGCGTCAGCGCGCGTCCGATCGATTGCTCGAGTTTCGTGATCTCGCGGTCGCGCGCTTCGGTCGAAAACCGCTCGGAGATGTTGACGGTCGCCTCGGCGTCGGTCGCGCCCGCCGCGAGCGCCGCATCGACCGCAGCCGACGCGATTTCCAGTTCACGCTCCAAGCGCCGAGCCCCCGACCGTCACGTAAGAGAGTTTGACCGTCGGCATCCCGACGCCGACCGGCACGTACTGTCCGCCCTTGCCGCACGTGTAGAAGCGCCCTGCGAGCCGGCTGTCGTTCCCGACCGCGACGACGCGCGTCATCACCTCCGGCCCGTTCCCCACGAGCGAGGCGCCGCGCAACGGCCGCGTCAGCTTGCCGTCTTCGATCAAATACCCTTCGGCGAGCATGAAGACGAAATCGCCTTTGCTGATCTCGACTTGCCCGCCGGAGAACGACTTCGCGAAAACCCCGCGCTTGACCGAACCGATGATTTCATCGTAGGTCGATTCGCCGCTCGGCATGTAGGTGTTGCACATGCGCGGCTGCGGCATCGATCGAAACGATTGACGCCGGCCGCTCCCCGTCGACGTCCCGCCCATCAATGCCGCGTTGAGACGATCGTGCATGTATCCGCGCAAGACGCCGTTCTCGACGAGGACCTTGTGCGCACCCGGCGTGCCCTCGTCGTCGATCGCGACGCTCCCGCGCTCGCACGGCAGGTTTCCGTCGTCGTAGATCGTCACGAGCTCGCTCGCGACGCGCTCGCCGATGCGCCCGCTGTAGAGCGATGTCCCTTGCCGATTGAAATCCCCTTCGAGGCCGTGCCCGACCGCCTCGTGCAGCAGAACGCCTCCGCTCCCCGCGCCTACGACGACGGGCAGTTCCCCCGCGGGCGCCTCGATCGCGTCGGCGTTGACGACGGCGACGCGCGCCGCCTCGCGCGCGATCGCTTCCGGCGTCTGCTCCAGAAAGTAGGCAAGGCTTGTCCGTCCGCCGTCGGCGGAGAACCCGTTTCCGCGTACGGAGCCGCGCGCGACGCATTGCACGGCAAGCGTTACGAGCGGTCTGCGATCGCTCGCGAACCGTCCCTCGCTCGTCGCGATGACGACCTCTTGCAGTTCTTCCGCGATCGACGCGTTCACCGCGATCACTTTCGGATCGAACGCGCGTGCGGCGGCGTCGGCACGCGAGAGCAGATCGACGTAGATCGCCGAGGACGTCCCGTCGAGCGATCTCGCAGCGCGATAGATCTCGGCGGCCGGCTCGGGGCGTCCGCTCACTTCCACGGTTCTTACGCGCGCGGCCCCGTCCCGCGCGATATAGGACGCGATGCGCGCGGTTCGCGCGAGCGCTTCGCGCGAGAGATCGTCGGTGTGCGCGTAGCCCGCGCGCTCCCCCGAGAGCACGCGGATCCCGACCCCGGCCGTTACGCTCAAGCCCGCCTCGTGAATCGCGCCGTCCTGCAAGCGGAACGAGCGGCTCGCGCGCCGTTCGTAGAACGCTTCGGCGTAGTCGCCGGCACCGATCGCCTCGGCGAGCACCGCCGAAAACGTCGCCGCATCGAGCATCTCCATCCTGCGTTCTTTTCCTTGCGGCTCAGAATTCCGCCAGCCGGTCGAGCGCGAGGTCCTCGCGGTCGGCGAGCCGGTCCGCACCGGCGTGCGGACCGTTCGAGATGAAGGCGAACACGATCGGACCGTGCTTGCGGCTCTCGACGATCCCCGCGAGAGCGTTGACGCCGAGGAGGTGCCCGCTCTTCGCGCGTACGCGCCCCGCACCAGCGTGGAGCACGTGAAGGCGGACGGTGCCCTCGATTCCGACGCGCGGCAGCAAGGCGACTATGCTCGTTTCGGGCGGCTCGCGTAACTGCGCGCGCAACAGCGCGGCGAGGGCCGCGGCGGTCGCGCGGTTCGCAGCGGAGAGCCCGCTGCCGTCGACGATGCGCAAGCCCGCGCGCGGAATCATCCAGCGCGCGAGCCACATCTGCTCGGCGCGAATCCCGTCGGTGTCGTTCCCGGCGCCGAACCCGTCGACCGCAAGCAGGCGGAGCAATTGCTCGGCCGCGTGATTGTCCGATTGGAAGAGCATCTCACGCACGAGGCCGGCGAGCGGGGGCGAGCGGTGCGTCCACAGCGCGACGGCGTCGGCCGGAGCGGCGCCGACCTCGACGCCGCCTGCGAGCGCGATCTTGCGTCGCGCGAGCATCGCGGCAAACGCGTGCCCCGCGTAACGCGGTAGCGATAGGACCGGGATCCATGCGTGCTGCGGCTCACCGTCGGCAACTTCGCCCGAGGCCCGGAAGACGTTCGCATCGCCGCCGCGGACCGGCCCTTCGCGATCGAGCGAGAACTCCGCAGATGCGCCCGCGCCGACCGTGAGGATCGTCCCCAGTATGCGCATGCCGCTGTCGGGAGGTTCGAGTTCGATTCGCGCCGCGGCACCGGGCGTCGTCGGAATCACGCTGACTTCGGCGGTATCTCCGTCGAGCGAGAGCGCGCTCGAAGCGAAAGCGTAGCCTGCGAGCAGATCGTCCGCGGACCACGCCGGGTTCGTCTCGCCGCCGGAGAAGAGCGATCCGTCGACGACGAGCGGCCCTTCGATGCGACGGATCCCGCGCAGCGCGAGCGTCTGCGCGGCGCCGCGCAGGTCGTTCGAAGCGAGCGCGGGATCTCCGCCGCCGACGAGCCACAGCGGTGAAGCCAGGATGCCGTCGCGCGGTTCGCTCCGGGCGACCGCGCGCGTCTCGAAGCGGTGTTGCGGCCCGAACGTCGCGAGCGACGCCGCCGCGACGAGGAGCTTCATCGTCGAGGCGGGGACGAGCGAGCGGCGTTCCCTGCGCGCGAAGAGCCGCGTCCCGTCGGCGGCGACGATGTCGATCCCGGCATCATCGAACACCGCGTCGTCCAAGAGGGCGCGCATCTCGCGAGCGGCGCGCAGCCGCTCGCCCGCGCTCCAGTGGTAGGCGCGCGGCGTCGCCGCGGGGCGCGGGCTTTCGCGCGGCGCAGGCGAGGCGCTGGGAGCGCCCTTCGGCGCGCACGCGACGGCGGCGAACGTGGCGAGTGCGAGCGCGAGCGCGCCTCGCACCCACCGCACGAACGGTACGCGCAGGGCGGTCACGCGGCGCGTTAGAAGGGCCGCGCCCGAAGCGGGAGGAGCGAGACGGCGCGCGGCTCCCGCTCCCAGCGCAGGATCGCGAGGCCGCCGGGCACGAGCGATTCGCACCACGTGAAGTAGAATCGCCGCGCCGGCGCATCGCCGTAACGATACGCGTGAACGCCCCCGTCGACGACGCTGCCGCACGCTTGCGCGAGGCGCGCCTGGAAATCGGGGCGCGTTGCGAGCGGTTCCTTGTCGACGAAGAGCGCTCGCGCGGGGCGCATCGTCGAAGGATACCAGTTGTGCGACTCGCGCCCTTGCCAATCGTAACCGATCACGACCGGCGGGACGTTCGCGTCGAAGTCGAGCACGGAGGAGAGCCCGTAACCGTCGGTCATCACGATCGCGCCGCGCTCGCGGGCGATGCGAGCGACGTCGAGCGCGAGCGGCCGGTATGCGAAGATCTCGAACGGCCCGGTGTTGCGGAGCTGGACGCCCGTTTCGCGCTGGATGACGCGATAACTCGCGCCCGGGGCGAACGTCATCGCGAAGATCGCCGGAAGGAGTACGGCCGCCGGGACGAGCGCGATCGTCGTCCATACGATGCGCGGACGCGCCGGGAGTTGAACGTAGGCGACTCCCATCATCGCGCACAGCGACGCGAACGCGCCCAGGACCCAATGGATTTCGACGTCGCGCACGAGCGCGAAGAGCGTGAGCCCGGCGAGCAGCGGGAGCGCGGTCCACGCGAGCAGCGCGTTGCGCGGCCGCACGGCGAGGATCAGAACGCCGAGCCAGATCCCCGGGGAGTAAGCGGCCGCCTGCGCGGCATAGAGCGAGAGCACGTGGCGGAGCGAGGATTGCAAGAGCCGCTCGCCCTCGTGCCGGTGGATCAGCGCGAACGTGAACGTCACCCAATCGTGCGCCGCGTTCCACGCCAAGAACGGCGAATACACGAGCGCGCACACGCCGAGCGAGAGCGCGAGGCCCTGTTTCCAGAGATGCCGGTTTCGCGGCATCAGCGCGTAACCGGCGATCCCGGCGACGAGCGCGAAGCCGAACATGCGCGAGAGGAGCGCGCCGCCGAGCGCGACGCCGAGCAGCACGTAATCGCGCCGCAACCCGAAACGGAACGCGCGGACCGCGAACCACAACGCGAGCGACCAGAACATCAGATAGGGCCCGTCCGGCTGGGCCGTACCGAACGCGATCGAGGCGAGCGGGGTCACGGAGAAGGCGAGCGCGGTCGCGGCTCCGGCGCGGCGATCGTCCGCGATCGTCGTCGCGGTTTGCGCCAACGCGAACGTCGCGATCGCGCCGCACACGACGAAGCCCAACCGTACGAACCCCGGGTTGTTGCCGAATTGTCCGAACGACGCGATCGTCCACGCGACGGCGGGCGGATGATCGACGTAACCGAACGCGAGGCGTCGGCTCCATTCCCAGTAGTACGCTTCGTCGCCGGTCAACGGGAGCAAGAACGCGCCGACCGCGCGCAGGAGGAACACCACGACGACTGCCGCCCAAACGTAGGCCGTCACCGTTCGTGCGGCTCCACGAGACCGCCGTTCACGCCGAGCGTCTGCCCGTTGATAAAGCCTGCCTCATCCCCGGCCAAGAACCGCACGGCCGCCGCAATATCCTCCCACGAGCCCGAATGGCCCGTCGGGTTCTTCGCGGGCAAGGCCCGCGCGGCGGCACGGTCCGCCTCTTTGTCGCGGATGTCGCCGGGCTCGATCGCGTTGACGGTGATGCCGTACTCCGCCTCCTCGAGCGCCAGCGCGCGGGCGAACGTCACGACAGCGGCCTTGGCCGCGCCGTACAACGACATGCCGCGGGCGGGGAGCGTCGCGTGGGAACCGTTCATGCCGAAATATATCAAGCGCCCGAAGCCGCGCGCGCGCATGCCCGGGAGGACGGCGAACGCCCCTTCGACCGCGCTGCCGAGATTCGCCGCGAGCATCCTCTCGTAATCGGCATAGGTGCAGTCGGCGAAACGGCGTACGACGATCGGCCCCGCGGAATGGACGAAGACGTCGAGCCTCCCGAAGTGGGTTTCGACCGCGGCGACGGCCGCTTGCGTCGCGCCGCGGACGGCATGGTCGGCCTCGACGGGAAAGGCTGCGTGCCCCGTCGTTGCGATATCGGCCAGCGTCCGCTCGGGTGAAGTCCCGTCAGCGCGATAGGTTAACGCCACGCGGTACCCCCTCGCCGCGAAGTCGCGCGCGATACCGCGAGCCAAGCCCCGCGCCGCCCCCGTGACCAGCGCCACCCGAGTCTCTTTGCCCACGAGCGGGATGCTTCGGCGTCGAGGGCCCGCTTCCGCGTCCGGCGCCGCGGTCGCGCGCGGCCCGGCTGCTTCCGGGCGAGACTAGCGGGCCGTGCGGACGTCTAGACGCCGGCGCCGACCCGCGGCACGTCGAGCTCGGGCAGCTGCGCCGCCGGTTTGCGCCTCTTATCGGCGCGCCGTTCCGACCAGCCCATGATTCCGCAATAGACGATCGGAACCAGCATCAAGGTGAGCACCAGCGAGCTCGAAAGCCCTCCGATCAGCACGGTCCCCATCGAAGCGCGCTCCTCGCCGCCCTCCGTCAATCCGAGTGCGAGCGGGAGCATGCCGAAGATCATCGCGCACGTCGTCATCAAGATCGGCCGGAAGCGGGTTGCGGCGGCCGCTTTCATTGCCTCGACGACACGCAGGCCGCGCGCGCGCATCTGGTTCGCGTAATCGACGAGCAGGATCCCGTTCTTCGCAACCAAGCCGAACAACATGATCATCGCGATCAGCGAGAACAAGTTGAGTGATTGATGCCGCAGCGCGAGCCCGCCGAGCGCGCCGATGATCGCAACCGGGACCGAGAACATCACGACGAAGGGCTCGACGAACGAGCCGTACAGAACGACCATCAGCATGTAGACGAGCGCGACCGAGGTCGCGAGCGCGAGCCCCATGCTCGAGAACGTTTGCTGATAGAGCTCGGCGTCGCCGGCGGAGAGCGCCTTCGTATCCGGCGGTAGGAAGCCCGGCGTCGCGAGCGCTTTGTCGACCGGGGCGAGAACGTTCCCGAGCGTCGTCGTCGAGTCGATATCGCCCGTGACGCGCACGATGCGATGGCGGCTCTGCCGCTCGATCTTCGTCGGCGCCTTCGTCATCGTGAAATCGGCGATGCTCGATAGGTTCACGAGCGTCCCTGAGAGAGAGCGGACCTTCACGGTCCGCACGCGCGCGACGTCGTTGCGCGTCGATTCGGGGAGTTGCACCCGCACGTCGATCAGGCCGCTCGGCGTGCGAACCTTCGTCGCGATCGCTCCGCCGATCGCGATGCGCGCCGCGGTCGCGGCGTCGCCCGGGGAGACGCCGAGCAGCGTCGCCCGCGCCGGGTCGATGTGGATGTTGAGGCGCGGGCCGTCCGCCTCGGCGCCGGTCTGCACGTTGATCGCTCCCGGCTGCTCGCGAATGAGGGCGGCGAGCTTGTTCGCCGCCTGGTTCAGCGTCGCGTCGGGGCCGGAAAGGGTGTAATAAATCGCCGTGCCGCTTCCTCCGCCGCCCTCTTTCTGCGCTTCGAAGACGGCCCCGGGGACGGTCCAGCCGAGCTTGCGCAGGTCTTCGAGCGCGCGGGGAGTCTCCTTGCGCCGCCTCTGATCGAGGATCACCGTGAAGCGTCCGACGTGTCCGCCGATCGTCGAGCCCCAGCCGGTCGGCTTGCGGCCGGCCGTCGTCAAGACGCTTTGGACTCCGTCGATCTTCACGGCCTCCTTGGAGAAACTGTCCAGCGCAGCCTCGGTGACCGCGAGCGGCGTGCCGACCGGGAACGTGACCGCCCCGTTCAGGACGCCGGTATTCGAACTCGGGACGAACTCGGAGCCGATGAATCCGAGCGGGACGAGCGAGAGCGCCGCGAGGACGAGCGCGAAACCGCTCGCGACCGTGATCCAGCGATGCCCGAGCCCCCACGGGAGCGCCCGCTCGATATAGAAGCGCGCGACGCGCTCGAAGAGGCGTTGGAACCACGCGGCCCAGTGCGGCACGCCCTCGCTGCGATTCTTGACCGACCAGCGCCCCGCGAGCAGCGGCGTCAGCGTGAAGGAGACGAGCAGCGAGAAGAGGGTCGCGACGACGATGACGATCCCGAATTCCTTCATGTACTTGCCGACGATCCCGGAGAGGAACGCGATCGGCAGGAACACGACGACGTCGACGAGCGTGATCGCGATTGCGGCTTGCCCGATCTCGGTGCGGCCGTTGTACGCCGCGTCCAGCGCCGCTTCGCCCATGTCGCGATGCCGCGTGATGTTCTCGAGGACGACGATCGAGTCGTCGACGAGGATCCCGATCGTCAGCCCGAGCCCCATCATCGAGATCGTGTCGATCGTGTAGTTCAGGATGCGCATCACCATGAACGTCGCGAGCAACGACATCGGGATCGCGATCATGACGACCGCCGCGTTGCGCCAGGCGTGCAGGAAGAGCAGCATCACGATCGCCGTGAGCAAGATGCCTTCCATCAAGCTCTGCAGGACGCCGTTGATCGAGGCGTGCGTGTAATCGGCATTCGCCTCGATCTCGCTGAACCGCACGTCCGGATGCTGCTTGGCGAGTTCGACGAAGGCCGCGCGGACGGCATCGGTCGTCTTGATCTCGTCGGAATCCGCGCTGCGCTGGATGTCGAGGATCACTGCCGAAGCGCCGTTGTTCTTGGTCGGGTAGCGCTGCTCTTGATGCCCGTCGACGACGGTCGCAAGCGATCCGATCGTCGGGACGAGCGTATCCGCGGACTGCTGCAGGATGTTCCCGATCGGCACCGGGAGCCGCAGGATGTCGGACGGATCGACGATATCCGCGTGGACCGAAACGCTCGTCTCGCTCGTCTTCGCATCGATCCGGCCGCCCGGAAGGTTCGCGTTGTTCGACGCGACCGCGCCGAGAATGTCGGAGAGCGTTGCGCCGACGCCTGCGAGCCGGCCGAGGTCCGGATACACGTAGATCTCGCGCGGCGTGTCCCCGCGCGTGTCGACCGAGACGACCCCCGCCACGTTCTTGAGATCGGGGACGATCCGGTCGTTGATCAGATCGCCGAGCGCCGCCGCGGAGAGCGTCTTCGAACTGAGCGCCTCGGTCAGGATCGGATCGGCCGTCCCCGAGTTCTTGAACACGCTCGGAGGATCGAGATCCGCGGGCATGTTGACGCGCGCCGTATCGACGCGCCGCTGGACGTCCGTCGCCGCGAAGTCCAGGTTCGTATCGAGCTTGAACTGGACGACGACGGTCGCCGTACCTTCCTGCGCCGTCGCGGAGAGCTTGTCGAGGTTGTCGATGCCGTCGAGTTGGTCTTCGATCGGTTTGATGACGAGCTTTTCCATCTCGGCGGGCGACGCGCCGGGATAGCTTGCCGAGACGACCACGATCGGAAACGCGACGTTCGGGAAGAGGCTCACACCGAGCGAGCGGTACGACACCAGCCCGAAGATCGCAACGGCGATCGCCGCCATCGCGACGATGACGGGTCTGGTAATCGCGAACCGGGTCAACCACACAGGCGCGTCATCCTCCCGAACGGATCGCTACGACCTCAGGTACGACGATTCCGGTGCGGAAGTTTCGCCGGCGGCGGACGTTCGATCCCCAAGCGATCCCCCGGTTCCCCGGCACCCGTTAGACTGCGCCGGGGAGCACGGCGTCCGCAGGCGGCCGCGCTCCCGAGCGGGCGGCCTGCTCGAAGCTAAACGAGAAGCCCCGCGGACGCGGGGCTTTCTTGGTGCGCGAGACTGGACTCGAACCAGCACGGAATCACTTCCGCTAACCCCTCAAGCTAGTGCGTCTACCAATTCCGCCACTCGCGCACGGGGGGGTCAAAGCTCGGGCGCGGGAAACGCCGGAGCGATTAACCCGCGTATGGTATCGTATCGGCTGCCGCCACGCAAGAACCAGAACCCGGCAGGGACGGCCTGCAGGCTCACTTCATGTTCGGGTCGAGCGCGTCGCGCAGCCCGTCGCCCAGATAGTTCACGGCGAGGACCGTCACCAGGATGCAGAGGCCGGGGAAGATCGCGACCCAAGGCGCGATCTGCAAGTTCGACTCCGCGTTCGCGAGCATGTTCCCCCAACTCGCCGTCGGCGGCTGGATCCCGAAACCCAAGAACGAGAGCGCGGACTCCAGCAGGATGACGTTCGCGATCTCGAGCGTCCCCTGCACGATGATCGGGGCGACGGCATTCGGGAGCAGGTGCCGGAAGATGATCCGCCCGTCGCTGTTCCCCACCGCACGCGCGGCCTCGGCGAACTCCTTTTCCCGCAAGGAAAGGAACGACGCCCTCACGAGGCGCGCGACCGGCATCCAGCTCAACCCCCCGATGATGACGACGATCGTGAGGACCCCGAGCGAGGCTTTCGAGGACGAGGCCGACACGATCGCCGTCAGGACCAAGAGCAACGGCAGGAGCGGGATCGACAAGAACACGTCGGTCAGGCGCATGATCCAGTAGTCGACCCTGCCGCCGTAGTAGCCGGCGATCGCGCCGAGGAACGTCCCGATCGAGAGTTCCATCAAGACGGCGAACGACGCGACCATCAGCGAGATCTGGCCGCCGTACATCAACCGCGACAGCAGATCGCGGCCGTTCTCGTCGGTCCCGAGGATGTGCCCGGCGACGCCCGGGGCGAGCGGCGTACCTTGCCAATTCGTCTGATCGATCAAGTTCGGGTCGGCCGGCGCGATGAAGCGCGCGAGCGAGACGACGATCACGATCAGGGTCAGCACGACCGCGCCGGTCAGCGCGAGCTTGTGGCGCCGGAAGCGTTTCCAGACGCCGTGCCGTTCGACTTGAAATTCTTCTTCCGGCGCGGCGGGGACGGCGCCGGTCGGGAGCGTTGCGGTTGCCATCGTCTCAGTCGTACGTCACGCGCGGATCGAGCCACGCGTACGCCAGATCGGCAACCAGATTGAACAGCACGACGAGGAACGAGATCATCATCAGGTAGCCCATCAGCAACGGGAAATCTTGCTGGCCGAGCGCGTTGATGAAGAGCCGGCCCATCCCGGGCCACGCGAAGATCGATTCCGTGATCACGGCACCCGCGACGAGCCCGGGGAGGCTCAAAGCGATCACCGTCACGACCGGGATCAGCGCGTTCTTGAGCCCGTGCCGCAAGATCACGGTCGCGCGGTCGAGCCCTTTCGCGGAGGCCGTGCGCATGTAGTCCGTCTTGATCACTTCGAGCATCGAACTGCGCGTGAAGCGGCTCCAGGTCGCGATGTACAAGAGGCTGAGCACGACCGTCGGCAGGATCAGATGAACGAGCCGGTCACCGAGCGGGCAGGCGTCGTCGGCGCACATTCCGGCGGATGGGAGCGCGATGTGATATCCGAACGCGGTTATGCCGACGACGGCGAACGCGAGTTGCAGCATCAGCGCGAACCAGAAGACGGGCATGGACTGGCCGAAGAACGCGAACGTCGTCACGGCGTAGTCCCCGAACGAGTAGGGCCGCACCGCGGCGAAGATCCCGGCCGCGACGCCGATGAAGAGCGAGACGACGAACGCGCTCGTCATCAACAGCAGGGTCGCCGGAAGCCGGTCGAGGATCGCCCCGACGACCGTCATCGAATTCGACGTCGAGTATCCGAAATCGCCGTGCAGGACGAGCCACAGCCAGCGCGCGTAGCGGACCGGCAAAGGCTGGTCGAGTCCGAAGTTGTGCTTGAGGCGCTCGATATCGGCCGGCGTGATGTGGGGGTTCTGCAGGTAGGGTGCCAACGGGCCGCCGGGCGCATTCGAGAGGATCCAGTACAGGATCATCGAGATGAACAGGAGCAGCGGAACCGCCTGTAAGCTCCTGCGAATGACGTACGTGAACAGGTTGCGATGCCTCCGGGCTGCAGAACGGAATCCCCTACGGCAGCCCTCAGGGGAATCCTGTGACGCGCCTAGCGCGCGGGGATCGGCAAGCCGAGCAGGCGGCGGGCCTCTCCCGGCGTCGCGACGGGGCGGCCGAGTTCGCCCGCGAGGCGGACGACGCGGGCGACCAACTCCTCGTTCGTCGCGAGCCGCCCCTTAGAATAGTAGATGTTGTCCTCGAGCCCGACCCGGACGTGCCCGCCCATCGCGAGCGCCGCCATCGCGAGCGTGAGTTGCATCGGCCCGATCCCGGCGACCGACCACGTGCAACCTGCCGGAAGGTCCCGCACTAGGCCGGCGAGGTGCTCGACGGAGGCGTCGAGTCCGCCGGGGACGCCGAGGACGAAAGCGACGTGCTGCGGGAACGAGACGAGGCCTTCCCGCGCCAGCCGCTTCGCGTTCGAGAGATGCCCCGCGTCGAAGATCTCGAGCTCCGGCCGGACGCCGTGGAGTCGCATCCGCGCGAGCATCGCGCGCATCAGCGGGAAGCCGTTCTCGAAGATCTCGTCGCCGAAGTTGACGGTCCCGCAGGTCAAGGTCGCCATCTCCGGGCGGAGTTCGAGCGGCGCCGCGCGTTCCTCGAACGTCATCCCGATCGAGCCTCCGGTCGAGAACTGGACGATCAGATCGCTCTCGCGCCGGATCGCTTCGAACGCCTCGCGAAACCTCGCGACCTCGTGCGTGTTCGTTCCGTCGTCGCGACGGCAGTGGACGTGGATCAGCGAAGCGCCCGCCGCGCGAACGCGTTTCGCCGTCTCGCCCAAGAGCGCGGGCGTATACGGCAGATGCGGCACGCGCTCGAGCGTCAACTCGGCGCCGACCGGGGCGACCGTAACGATCAACGGTTCCATGGAAGCTCGCTTCGACGCTCGGGCCCGCGCTCAGCCCCCGCCGAAGTAATGGTGTGCGGCGAAGAACAGGCCGGTGAGGATCAACACCACGCCGGCGAACGTTCCCGCTTGCGCCTCGACGCGGGAGCCGAGAAGCTTCCCGAACGCCAATCCCGCCGTCGTCGAAAGGAGCGAGACGAGCGCGATCGCGCCGAGCGTGATCGGAAGCGGAACGCCGATGTAGACGATCGAGAATCCTATCCCGAGCGAATCGAGGCTGATCGAGAGAGCGGCGAGGAACAAGCCCCAGCCCTTCGAGAGGTCGAACCCCGCTTCGTCCGTTTCCCGCAGCGTCTCGACGATCATGTAGATCCCGACGCCGACGAGTGCGGCATACCCCAGATACCCCGCGATCTCTCCGAGCAGCCTCCCCGCAGCCGCGCCGAGCAACACGCCGATCAACGACATTCCCACCTCGGCGCACGCGAACGCGAGCCCTATGCGGATCTTCTGGGGCAGCGGCACGCCGCGAACTCCGACGCCGATCGAAACGGCGAAGACATCGAGCCCGAGGGAGAGCGCGACGAGGGCGACTTTGAGCGCGGCGGAGTACACGAGGCCCCCCCTTACGCCAAGAAGCGGCCGACCTCCGTCCGGCGTTCCGCCCCGCCGATCAGCCGCCCGACCGTGCGCCGCAATACGCTCATCGAAAACGGTTTGCACAAGAAGGCTTCGATGCCCGCGGCGCGCGCGCGCATCCCGTCGTCGAGAGCGACGTGCCCCGAGATCATGAGCACCGGCGTCGCGCGCGCGCCGCTCTCGCGCAGCCGCTCGACGAATTCGACGCCGCACAGCCCGGGGAGCCCGTAGTCGGAGACGATCAGATCGAAGCGCTCCCCCGTTTCGAGCAACTCCAGCGCGGCTTCCGCGTCGGGGACGACGGTAACGGCGGCGGCTGGGCGCAACACGAGCGCCAGCAAAGCGCCGATGTCGGGGTCGTCCTCCGCGACCAGCACCCGGATCGCCGCATGCTGCGTATTAGGTGCGTCCATCACCTCGAAATTGAGGCGGATCGCTCGCCCGCTCCTACGCCGAACGCGCTCCGGCGCGTAAAGAATCCGTTGCAGAGGCCGCCGTCGCAAGCCGTCGAAGCGAAAAACCGATGTCCGTCATCGATCGTTTGCTCGCCCCCGAGTCGTCCTTCCAGAGCCGCTTCTTCTTTCTCGCGAAGCGCTTCGTTCCGGGCGAGACGATCGCAGCGGCACTCGACGCCGTGCGCGAGTTGAACGCGCAAGGCCAGACCGCGACGCTCGACTTCCTCGGCGAGGACGTGCTGGACCGCGCGCTCGCGACCCGCACGAAGAACACGTATCTCGAGATGCTCGATGCGATCGAGCGCAGCGGCCTCACAACGAACGTCTCGGTCAAGCTGACCGCGATGGGCCTGATGATCGATGAGGATTTCGCGCTGGCGAACCTCCGCGAGATCGTGGCGCGTGCGGCTTCGCTCGCCGACCCGTTCGTGCGCATCGACATGGAGGGTAGTGCGGTCACGGACGCGACGCTCCGCCTCTTCGAGCGGATGTTCGCCGAGCGCCGGAACGTCGGGCCCGTTATCCAGGCCCTTCTGCGGCGCTCTCCCGGCGACGTGGAGCGCGCGATCGCGCTCGGGGCACGCGTCCGCCTGTGCAAGGGCGCGTACAACGAGCCGCCGCAGATCGCGCACCCGCACATGGCGACGATCCGGCGCGAGTATCTGCGCATGGCGGAGGCGCTCCTCGAGCGCGGGAACCATCCGGGGATCGCGACCCACGACGAGCGCGTTATCGACGCCGTCAAAGCGTTCACGACGGAGCGCTGGATCTCTCCGCAGAGCTTCGAGTTCCAAATGCTGTACGGCGTGCGCCCCGAGAAGCAGCGAGAACTCGTGCGCGAAGGCTACCGCGTGCGAATTTACGTGCCGTTCGGCACGCACTGGGCGGGCTATTTCTACCGGCGCGTCGCGGAGCGCAAAGAGAACGCGTTCTTCGCGCTCACGTCGCTCGTCCGCAAGTAGGCTACGTCTACGCGAGCTCGTCGTAGCGGAAGCAGCCGGCGCGATGATCGTTTACCATGCCGGTCGCCTGCATGAACGCATAGACGATCGTCGATCCGACGAAGCGGAAACCGCGCGCGCGGAGATCCCGGCTGAGCCGGTCGGAGCGCTCGGTCGTTGCGGGCAGTTCGTCGTGCTGCTTCCACGCGTTCCGAATCGGCGCGCCGTCGACGAACCGCCACACGTACGCATCGAAGGAACCGAACTCCGCTTGCACTTCGAGATACCGCTTCGCATTCTCGACCGAGGCGGCGATCTTCAAACGGTTGCGGACGATGCCGGGATCCACGACGAGCGCCGCGACGTCGGCTGCCCCGAAGCGGGCGACGAGGCGCGGGTCGAAGCCCGCGTACACCTCCCGGTAGCGGGCCCGCTTGGCGAGGATCGTTTCCCAACTGAGGCCCGCCTGCGCGCCTTCGAGGATCAGGAATTCGAAGAGCGCCCGGTCGTCGTGGAGCGGGACGCCCCATTCCTCATCGTGGTAGGGGATCGAGAGCGCCGACCTCGCCCAGTCGCAGCGGGGGAGTCCCGATTCCCGGCCCATCAGGGGTTCGGGCGTCCGATTTCGCGCATTCGGCCGTTTTCAAGCTCGGGCGCGCCGGCCCCGGCACGGGGATGACCCGGCGGGGCTAGCGGCCCGCCGCCGGCGAGCAATTCAAGGGGACGGAGCGCGAACTTTCCCGGCCGAACCGCACTCAAAACGGTTGTGTCCCAGATCTCTCGCAGCAAACGCCTATAGCATTGAGAGGCAAAACAAGAGTATGATGGATGAGCCAGACCTAAATTCTCTTGTTGCCGCGCGTAACGCGTAACGAACGTCCAATTGGGCAAGTACGTTAATAAGTGGCAGGCGTACAAGAGCCCTCTCCCTTGAGGCGAGCGGCGAAGCCTGGCACCCCCCAGGAAGGCCCCCCAACATGTCAACAATCAAACGCAAGTCCGGAGGCGGTATGACTGTCCGCGAAGCAGGCCAAAAAGGCGGCGAGACCGTCAAGCGGAAGTACGGACCCGAATTCTACGAACAGATCGGCCGCAAGGGCGGTCAAGCGACGAAACTCGCGCACGGCCATGCCTTCTACGAAGAAATCGGGAAGAAGGGCGGCAAGAAAGGCGGCGAGGCGACTCGCGACCGTTACGGCCCGACATTCTACGAGGAGATCGGCCAAAAGGGCGGACAGAAAGTGAAAGCCCTCATCGAAGCCGGTAAGAAAGCTGCGGCCGCGATCCGCGAAACCGAGAAAAAAGCCTCGTAAGTGACCGACCCCCGCGTGGCGGCGGGGGTCGCGTGCTGCGCTCTTTCGGCAGGGCTCGCCCTGGCCGGGACAGGCGCGTTCGCGCTCTCGCCGCCCCAACCACTGCGTGGAAGTCCGAGCCCGACGGCAAGCCCGCCGCCTAGCAGCAGTTCGGTCATGGCGGCTGGGACCTTGCTCGATCTCGTCCTCGACGAGGCCATCGATTCACGCTCGACGCCGGCCGGGACGCTCGTCAAAGTGCATCTCGAAAAGCCGCTCGAAGTCGGCGGGATCGTGCTTGCCGCTGCCGGGGCGCCCGGGAATCTCAAGGTCGTCGCCGCACGCAAGGCGGACGCGCCCGACCACGACGGATCCCTCGAAATCTACCTCGAACCGTTCCCGCTGGCCGGGCATGGGCTTCTGCCGTTGCGGGCAGTGGCGGAGTTCTTGACGGTCGAGGCGGGCGCCGGTCGGAAGGCGCGCGATCTCACGCTCCCGGCGGGCTCGATCGTCCGAGCGCGGACCGGCGCGACGATCGATGCCACGAACCCGGCGGCGATCGCCATCATCATGCCTGCGCCGTTCGTGACGAACACGGATCCGATCCATTCGGATTTCACGCCGATTCCGCTCTTCACGTTCGCGCCCGCGCCGCCGAAGCGCCCAAGACCGAGCCCCTCGCCGAGTCCCTCGGCAAGCGCGACTCCGCCGGCCGCGAGTTAGCGCTCGGGGATCCGTTCGAGCTATTCGCTCGACCAGTAATCCTTGAGCGCTTTTCCGCGCGAGGGATGCCGCAGTTTGCGAAGCGCCTTCGCCTCGATTTGACGGATCCGCTCGCGAGTGACGCCGAATTCCTGGCCGACTTCTTCGAGCGTGCGCTGATGGCCGTCTTCGAGGCCGAACCGCAGGATGAGGACCTTGCGCTCGCGATCCGTCAGATTCTTGAGCACGTCCGCCATCTTCTCTTTGAGCAGCATGACGGAAGCGGCTTCCGCAGGCGCGATCGCCTCTTGATCTTCGATGAAGTCGCCGAGGTGCGAGTCTTCTTCTTCGCCGATCGGGGTTTCCAGCGAAATCGGCTCCTGCGAGATCTTGATGACCTCGCGAACCTTCTCGGGCGTGAGGCCCATCTCGCCCGCGATCTCTTCCACCGTCGGGTCGCGCCCGAGCTCTTGCAGGAGCTGGCGCGAGATCTTGATCAGGCGATTGATCGTCTCGACCATGTGGACCGGGATGCGGATCGTGCGCGCCTGATCGGCGAGCGCGCGCGTGATCGCCTGGCGGATCCACCAGGTGGCGTACGTCGAGAACTTATACCCCTTGCGATAATCGAATTTCTCGACGGCGCGTATGAGGCCGAGATTCCCCTCCTGGATGAGGTCGAGGAACAGCATGCCGCGGCCGACGTACTTCTTCGCGATCGAAACGACGAGCCGCAGGTTCGCTTCGGTCAACCGCTTCTTGGCATCGAAGCCGGCGGTGATGACGTCGCCGCGGGCGGTGCCGTTCTTCTCGGCTTCTTGTTCGCCGGCTTCGATCGCCATCGCGAGCCGCTTCTCGTCGTCCATCGAGAGCAACGGGACGCGCCCGATCTCCTTGAGATACATCCGGACCGGATCGTCGAGCGAGAGACCGGCGGGCAAAACCTCTTCCGCCGCCTCCTCGCTCTCCGCGGGGCGCTTCTCTTCTTTCTGCTCGTCGACGATCTCGACGCCCATCGCCGAAATCTCTTCGAACAGTTCGTCGATGCGCTCGGGGCTGACGTCGTCGACGTTCTCGAAAACGGCATTGATCTCTTCATACGTCAACGAGCCGCGCTTCTTGCCGCGTTCGAGGAGCTTCTTGATCGAGTCTTCGAGCGGCGCTGCAGGCGTATCGGCCGCCGGCGCGGCGGCTGCTTTCTTACGTGCCATGATGCTGGTCCTCACCTCCTTTCCGAGCCGGGCCCTGGGGCCGGCCGAGTTCCCAAACGTTTTCGAGCAGCAAGCTCTACCCTTTCGACAAGCCGACGCAATTCGTCTTTTTCTTCGTCGGGCACCGGCTCGCCGCTCGCAAACCGCCTTTCGATCCGTGCGTCGAGTTCTTGCTTCCGGCGCAGATCCTCCGCCTCGGCCAAGGTCTCGACGATCCGATCCAAGTGCACCCGCCGCGAGGCCGAGTCCACGAATCTGATCGAGCGCGTACGATCTGCTTTCTGCAACCCGGCCAAGGCTTGGATCGCTGCAACGTCGTCGCCGAAGGGCGCGAAGACATCCGAGGAGGTCCGCAGGGCTTCGGCGTGCTGGAGCAGCCGCTCGTAGAGCGCACGCAGCGACTCATCCTTGAACGCCGAGAGCGGGATGCGCTCCGCATATTCCGCCAGCAGGGCCGGTTCTTCGAGGATCGTCGTCAGCACGTCCCGGTCCAAGCGCATCGGCTCCGCCGCCGGAGCGCTGCGCACGAAACGCGGCGCCCCCGGTTCGCGCGGCTGAAAGTTCGCACGGTTCGCCATGAAACGGGTGGCGCGCAGGTCGTCGACCGAGAGGCCGAGCCGGTTCGCCGCGTAGACGCGCCACTTGTCCCACTCTTCGCGAGGAAGCGATTGCACGAGCGTTTCGGCCTCTCGCGCGATCGCGCTCGCACCGACGAAGCGCGTGCGGATCTGCGCGATCCTCCGCTCGAGTTGGAACTCCATCCACGGAACCGCCGCGTCGAGCCTGGCTTGGAACGCAGCAGAACCGTGCCCCCGTACGAAGCTGTCGGGATCCTCGCCCGGCGGCAGGTCCACGATCCGCGGGCTGCAACGGGCCGCGACGAGCAGTTCGATCGACTTCGCGGTCGCCGCGCTCCCCGCCGCATCCGCATCGAAGCAGACGAAGACGTGCTCCGCGTGCTTGCGCAGTTCCGCGGCCTGCTCGGCCGTGAACGCGGTCCCAAGCGAGGCGACCGCGTTCGTGAAACCGGCTTGATGCAGCGCGATGCAATCGAGATAGCCTTCGACGACGATCAGCGACCCGCGCTGCGCCGCCCCGCGGCGCGCGCGTTCGAGCGCGAAGAGCCCGCGCCCCTTCGTGTAGACGGGCGTCGTGCTCGTGTTCAGATACTTCGGCTCCGAGCCGTCGAGCGCGCGCGCGCCGAACGCGACGACTTCGCCGGTCGTCGCGTGCGTCGGGATCATGAGGCGACCGCGGTAGAAATCGTAATAGCCGCGCTGACCCTGCTTGACGAGCCCCGCGCGGGCCGCTAGCGCAAGATCGATGCCGTTTGCCGTCAACTCGCCGACGAGCGCATCCCAGCGGTCCGGCGAGTAACCGAGCCGGAACGACTCGATCGTCGCGGCGGTAAGGCCGCGCTCCGCGCAATACGCGCGGGCTCCGGCCGCTTCCGGCGAGAGCATCAACGTGCGGTTGAAGAACGCCGCCGCCAGTTCGTTCGCCTCGTAGATCGCCTCCTTCTCCGTGCGCGCGCGCGCCGTGGCGGGCGTCTCCGCCTCGACCTCGACGCCGGCTCGCCGCGCGAGCTCGCGCACGGCCTCCGGGAACGTGAGGTTCTCGAGCTTCTGAAAGAACGTGATGACGTCGCCGCCGGCGCCGCACCCGAAGCACTTGAAGAAGCCCCGATCGGGGTGGACGTGAAACGACGGCGTCCTCTCCCCGTGGAACGGGCAGAGCCCGACGAGATCGTTCCCGCGTTTGCGCAGCGCGACGTAGCCCCCGATGAAGGTGCCGATGTCGATCCGCGAGCGAACCTCGCGCGTGACGTCTTGGTCGAACCGCACCCCGCCCGGATTCGCGCAGCCCCCGCAACGCGCCCGCCGCCTTCGAGACGCTCGCCCTTCCACGCGCTGAGGTGAGAATAGTTGCTAGCCCCGAGCGAAGCGAGCTCGATCGAAGGATGAACTCGAGGGAGAGCGTCCCACGCGGAAGGGATCGGGCTGCGGAGACGAGGACGGGAACGTGCGATGAAACGCATCTTCGACGCGTTTCACGAGGCCCGTGGGACGGGCGTTAGTTGGTCGTCGCCTGCCCTCCGGTCACGTTTTGGGCACGGCTCGGGCCGCGGCGATGACGGCTTCGAGCACATCGCTCGCGTTCGCGTGCGCCGTGCTCGCGAGGTGGCTGTAGACGCCCATCATCGTCACGATGCTGCTGTGCCCGGCGAGCGACTGCACGGCGTTCGCGGGGACGCCTGCCCCGGCGAGCGCGGAGACGAAGCCGTCGCAGCGAGTGGAAGCCAAACCGCCCGAACCCAGCGCGCTTCGCCACCGAGCGGTACTGATATCCGAACCTCGCCGGAATCCAATGCCTCCCCATCGCGGGTCCACACAGACGAGACCCTCGCGGTTCCATCCCTCGCCCATGTGCTCGCGGACCAGGTCCTGCTCGATGCGCCAGGCCGCGAGCGCGGATCGGGCGCTCATCGGCAAGACGACGACCCTGGACTTCCCGCTCTTCGGCAGCTTCACGGTCGTCTCGAACCTCGACTGTTCGAGCGCCCGCCGAACCTTGACGACGCCTGTTTGCAGGTCGATGTCGGACCACTTCATGGCGACGACTTCTCCGCGTCGAAGACCGCCGTACGCCGCCAGGATGATGCCTCCAAAGACGCTCGATCCGCGCATCGCGTCGACGAGCGCCACAAGTTCCCCGGTTTCCGGGCACGGCATCTCGCGGGGCTTGAATCGCGGCGGATCGACGGCGAGCATCGAGTTCGTCGCGATCAACCGCTTCCGCGCGGAACACGGTCGGTGGCCCGGCAGGCAACTCGAAGAAAGCCCGCCACGTCGTGCTTCCTCGGGCATCGCGCAGGGGACTGTTGGTTCTATCCGGGCGGGAAGCCGTGGCTGAAGCCAAAGTCACCCTTCGTGTCTATGGAAGTAAGACGGAGGCGGCCTTTCCAGCCGAGATGACGCGCGTAATTAGTTCCAACGACGCCTAAACCCAACCTAGGACGTTTGTTCTATGAAGCAAGGGGAGACGGTGCTCTGTTCCAAAGTGCATCGGAGTAGACTTCGCGGTGGCGGACTGGCAGTTCGCCGTCAAATGGCGCTCGCGGGAGACGTTTATGAAAGAACAACGCTGGGTTCTGCTCGGGTCGATCCACATAATCTAATGCGACCCTACTTCTTGAGCGTTTCACTGGCCGTCGTGCTACTCGCGGGTTGCGGCGGCCACACGGACGACCAATCTCAGGCGACCTCCGCACCGACCGATGCCGTAACCGCTAGCGCAGACGATCAACAGTCGGCAACGCCCGCAGCCGACGCGCGAGCCAAACGAGCGCCGGAGGCGACCGCGAAGCCCGAGTCTTATGAGCATCAGCGCCAACGTGAAAAGCGCGAGTTTCTCTCGAGCGTCGACGAGTCGATTAGCGGCGCGATGATCGCTGGCAACAAGTTCAAGTACGTTGGCCAACGCGTCGACATCCATTGCACCGTCATGGACATCCCCGACCGCTCGTTCTTCAATGCGAACTGCGGGAGCGACGATGAATCTGCGGTGGTGGTCATCGAATACGATGCAACGGATCTTTCGCCAGGCCAAGCGGTCCGCATAATTGGAACCGTAGCCGAGCCGATGGAGGGCAACAACGCCATGGGTGGCACGATGCAGTTTCCGACCGTCAAAGCAGAATTCATGGAGTGAGGGACGAACGCCGGACACATCTGGGCACGACAAGGTTCGAGATGCCGTCACGGCCTGGGACGTCCTGCAATTCGTTGGTCGTATGCATCCTCGTGTGTATTCGTGCTTCCGGTTCTTGACGCGCGAGTTTTCATGGGCACTCGTCGATGATGAGGTGAAGTCCGCCGTTGTGGGCTCTATAGCGCAGAACGTCTCGGCAGTCGAGGAAGCCCTTGATGTACTCAGGGAACTGGAACCAGAACTGATACTGACGTTTCCGCCAGAAACGACGGAGACGTTCGAGTTGTGGAGGCGACTTAGGGACGACGCCGCCCATTGTGCTGACCGTCTATTTCGACAGGCAAGAGGCAATCGTAATGTCGCAGCCTACAGAGACGCTGACGGCGCAATAAAATCGGATGTAATCTTGGAGCGAACCGGACATCTGGCTTAGGCCTGTCACCCTACCGCTTGCGTGTGGCCTCCTGGGCGATTCGTTTGCGTTCTTCGGGCGAGAGCGCCGTCACGCGCGCCACGCCACCTTTAAGGCCACCGCAACGGCGTAACGGCGTAAGGACTCGGGCGGTGGTTTTCCCATACGCCGCCCGAGGTCGACCCCCGCGCTGTTTTCGCATTCGGCGCTCGGGCGTCGGGTTGACTTCCGGGCACGTTCCAGTCACGTTTTGGGCATGAGACCTGCTGGGAAAGCCGAGGGAAGCCGGGGGAAGCCGAAGGTAGCCGAGGAAAGTGTCTTCATCTAATGGGCCATTTTTCGCTTCCTCCGGCTGCCTCCGGCTACCCCCCAATCACGGCTGGAAAACGCGTCTTCGACCCGGTCCATCATTTCATCGAACTCGAAGATGCCGAGGTCGCCCTCCTGGACGCGGCGCCCCTCCAACGGCTGCGGCGCTTGCGGCAACTCGGCCTCGCGTACCTCGCATTCCCCGCCGCCGAGCACTCCCGTTTCACGCACGCGCTCGGAGCGCTCGCGGTCGGCGAGCGCATCGTGCAAGTGCTGCGCCGGCACGGCGAGTACTTCCGCGACGAGGCCGATTTCCAGGCGCAGCGACGCCTGCTCCGCGCAGCCCTGCTGCTGCACGACGTCGGGCATGGGCCGTTCAGCCACGCGAGCGAGGCGACGCTCGGCGTGCACCACGAACGCCGCACGCGCGAGATCGTCGGCATGCCCGAGATGCGGCGGGCAATCGCGCGCCTGGAGATCGAACCGCGAGATCTCGTCGCGCTGGTCGCGGGGGAAGGCGAAGTCCGCTATCCCGTTCTCAAGGAGATCGTCAGCGGCCCGAACCTCGACGCCGACCGCATGGACTACCTCTTGCGCGACGGCTACTTCACGGGCGTGGTCAGCGGCCGCTACGACGCCGAACAGTTGATCGGCTCGCTGCGCGTCTACGAGCGCGGCGGCGCGCTCGCGCTCGGCGTCGACGGGCGCGGCGTCGTGGCGCTCGAGTCGTTCGTCTTGGCGCGCTACATGATGTTCGCGACCGTCTACTTCCACCACACGACGCGCATGTTCGAGCGCGTGCTGCACGAAGCGCTCGCCGAACTCTGGAGCGACCCGCGCGCGCTCGACCCCATCGACGAGTTCTTGGCCTGGGACGATTTCCGCGTCCTCGACGCGCTGCGCACCCTGCGCGGCGAAGCCGGCCGCGCCCTGCGCGAACGCCGCACGCTGTACGGACTCGCCGGCGAGTTCAGCGCCGCGGCCGACCTCTCCACGTTCGAAGCATGCCGCCGCGTCCTGCGCGAGCGCTTCGGCGACGACGTCTGGGCCGACGCCCAAGAGCAACTCCTCCATCGCCTCCCGCTCGGCGTCGAAGACGACGCCCCGACCGTTCTCGTCGGCTCGCGCTCGGGCGTCGTCGACGCCCGCGAAGCCTCCGACCTGATCGCGAAGCTCTCCGGAAAAGCCTACTGGCGCAAGCTCTTCGTACGCCGCAGCGGAAACAGCGTCGAGGAAGCGCGCGAACTCGTGCGCGCCGTAGCAGCCAGACCGTCCCCCCAGCAACGCCGCCTCTTCTAGCCGCGCAGGAGGCTCCCGCTCGCGCGGGCCAAGCGGCCGAACCGCGGCCTGCGGCGCAACCCCGTCCGGAACGCGTGCGGAATCCCCGCTCCGTAGTACCCGCTCAGGACGAAAATCGGACGCCCGCCGGTTATCGTCGAGGGATGGTGCATGAGAAGCGAGGCAGCGAAGAGATCGACGTCACCCTGTGGTTGCGACCGCGCCGAGGCGGGAAGCTTTGCCCCGAGCGCGCCTTCGAAATCGGCCGGATGCTTCCCGCGCAGCGGCAGTATCTGACCCGCGACGCGCTCGACGAGCAGTACGGGCCGGACCCCGCGGATGTCGACGAAGTTTGCAAGATCCTGACGGCCTCGTACGGCCTGCGGACGGCATGGCGGCGCTGGCGGGCCCTCCGCGTGACGGGCGTGCCGGCGGCGTTTCGGAAGCTGCAGGCGGACCTCGAGCACGAAAAGGCGCGGCTCGCGAGCGCCGCGACGCCGCTCGGGCGCGGCGAGGATGCGCGCGAGGCGGACGGCTCGTTCCTCGCGCGTACCGTGATCGACCTCTTCGGCTTGGACGAAGCACCGGAGGCCGCTCAACCGGCGGCCACCGTGCCGCGCCGGGGTGCAAGACCCTCGGAACCGGCGGCCGCCGGCCGTCCGATCCCGCCGCAGGAGATCGCGCGACTCTACGATCTGCCGCCGGGGCTCGACGGAGCGGGCCAAACGATCGCTCTCATCTCGTTCGGCGGAACGTTCGACCACGCCGATTTCGTGGCGGGGATGCGCGCCTGCGGCGTCGCCCCGGGCGAAGTTACCCGCGAAGTCGTCGACGCCGTAGACCCGGCGACGCCGAGCGTCGAATTGACGATCGACACGCAGGTTGCGGGCGCGTTCGCACCCGGCGCGCGCCTCAAGATCTACGCCGCGAAAGATTCACCGCGCGGCTGGCTCGATGCGCTCGTCGCGGCGCTCGCCGATCGCGAAGCCGCTCCCTCGGTCATTTCGATAAGCTACGGGCAGCCGGAGGACGCGTTCACCGTGTCGCAGATCGCGTGCTTCGAGGACATCTTCAAGGCCGCGGCGCTGATCGGCGTGACCGTGATCGCGGCGACCGGGGATTCGGGCCCGACGCTCGGCTCCGGCGACGGGACGCTGTCCGTAGCGTATCCGGCTTCGAGCCGGTTCGTCCTAGCGTGCGGCGGGACCGAGGTCTCAAAGACCTCCGTCGGCGGCCGGCGGAGCGAGCGGGTCTGGAACGCCGGAGCGCACGAGACCACGGGCGGCGGTTTCAGCGCGCGTTTCCCGCTCCCCCCGTGGCAGCAGGCGCCGCTCTGCGCGGCCGTCGCGCGCTATCGCAAGTTGTATGGGGCCGAACCGGGGCGCGGGACGCCGGATCTCGTCGCCATGGCGGCACCCGGCTTCACGCTCGCCTATAAGGGCGCAATAACGGCGGGCGGCGGAACGAGCGCCGTCGCGCCGTTCATCGCCGCCCTGATCGTTCGGATCAATCAACGCCTGGGCGGTCCCACCGCCGGGTTCTTCGCGCCGCTCCTCTACCAGGGCGCGGCTGAAGGGCGGCGTCTGTTCCGCGAGATTCGCGAGGGCGATCTCCCCCCGTTTCGTCCTCGCGGGGGGGGCTGGGATCCGAGCACCGGCTCCGGTGCGCCGTGCAGCTCGGACGTGATGCACCTCCTCAGCGGTGCTTCGGACGTGCTAAGGGCCGCCGTGGTCGACCGGCGGTATGCAGCCGAACGCGTCGTCTGAGAGCCACTTGTGCACGGTCTTGCTGCGTTCGATCAGACCTGCGACCTGGGCGCGGTTCCGGTCGTCCACGGCGCCCGGGATCGCCTTGATCTTCTCGTGAAGATCGTCGATCGCTTTCGCGTGCGCATCGAGGTGCTCTTTGAGCCGGCTGGTGACGGCCGGGTCGCGGCCGTCCGCCGCTGATTTCGTCATGAACGGTTCCCCCTATTCGACTGGCTATGGTTATGTCGATTCTAAGGGCGCGCTGTCCGAAAACCGTCCCGCCTGCCCATTCCCGGCGGTCTCGAGCAGCGTGCGATGGACGCCGACGCTCGAGAACGCTCGCCGCGTTTCGTCATCCGGAATCTCGCGCAAGTGCTTCTCGACCATGCCGCGCGCGCGCGCGGCCACCGCATCGGCCTCCTCCGTGCGGCCCAGACCGCGCAACACGGCGATCGCGGCGGCATAGACCTCCGGCATCGAATCGAAGCCGGCCGGGACGCCGTCGAGGAACGGTAAGAGCCGCTCGAGCGTCTCCGCAGCCGCGCGCGTTTGACCCGTTCGAAACTGCGAGAGCGCGAGATGGCTATAGAGTTCGGCACCAAGGCGCTCGCCCGCCCCCGGCGCGAGGAGCGTAGCCGCTCGCTCGAACGTGGAGCGCGCTAGTTCCTCGTCGCCGCAACCGCGCTGCGCTACCCCAAGGTTCACGAGCGTCGGGACGACTTGAGCCTGCGTGCCGAGCGTCGTCCAGAGTTTGAAGGCCGTCTCGCTCGCCGCACGCGCCCGTTCGAACTGGCCGCTGCGATTGTAGCAATGCGCGAGGTTCACGTGACACGAGGCGACCCCGAATTCGTACTCGAGTTCCGACGCGGCACGCAGCGCTTCAGAGAACGCCGTCTCGGCGTCGTCGAAGCGGCCGACTAACGTCGACATGATCCCGTACTCCGCCAGCACGCTGTACGACTCCAGGCGATTTCCGAGATCCTCGAACATGCGGGCAGCGCGTTCGAGGAAATCGCGCGCCCGCACGACGTTCAATTGCCAAGCTGCGGCGGCGCCGAGGAAGCGGTAGCCCTGCGCCTCGCCCTCGATGTAGCCGATCGAGATGGAAAGCTCGAGCAGCTTTTCGGCGAGCGACGTCATCGCTTTGTAACGCTGCGCCATCATCTCGACCAGAATCTGCTGCACGATCAACTTCGCCCGCAGGAACCCCGTCTCGGGTCGCTCGTCCAGGGATTCCTCGGCATGCCGGAGCATCGCGCGGATCCCGTCGTCGTTCCGCTCGCTACGAAAGAGCCGTACGATCTCGAGCGCCGCGTCGACGATCCCCGACGTATCCCCGAGCTCGTCGAAGCGTTCGAGCGTCTGCTCCAGGATCGGCTTGGCTTCCGCGAAGTGCCCGCTCGCGAGCAAGTACGATCCCCGCGCTAGCGCCGCGCGCGCCTGCCAGCGATCGGAACGTGCGCGCTCCGCGAGCGCGGCGATCGCCGCCCGTTCCCGTTCGCGGTCGCTCACCGCGCGGGCGAAGGCAATGCGGCGCTGCAACGCCTCGCAGGCGAGTTCGTCCGCCGCCAGCGCCTCGATCCGCTCGAGATCCTCGCCTTGTTCGCGCCGGCGCCCCAGCCGCCCGAGGCTCTCCTCCCGCGTGAGCAGCAGTTCGAGCAGCGTCTCCGGCGCGGGCGAGAGGGCCAGGCCGCTCGTCGCATCCGCCACCGCATCTTCGTTCGCGTAGAGATCGAGCGCGCGCCGCGCCGCGAGCAAATGGAACGCGGCCGCGCGCTCGCGTTCGCCGCAAGCCTCCAAGTGATACGCGAGTTCGCTCGCGAGTTCGAGCTGCCGGTCCGGATAGAGCTCTTCGAGCGCGCTCGCGATCCGGCGATGCCGCTCGATCCGCTGCGCCTTGGGGATGCGCTCGTAGGCCCGCGTTTGAAAGAGCTGGTGCGTGAAGTTGTACGACGAGCCTCGCGCCGCGCTTTCGCGGACGATGTTACCGGCGACGAGTTCGGCCATGGCGGCGACGATCTGGCGCTCGTGCAGGCTGGTCAATTCGCTCAAGAGCGCGATGTCGAAACCACGCCCGACGATCGCCGCGGCTTCGACGAGCGTGCGAGCGGCCTCCGAGAGGCGGCCGAGCCGCACGTCGATCGCCGCCTTCATGCTCCCGGGAAGCCGTGCGGTATCGAGCTCTTCGCCTCCGGAGGCCGGTGCCTCCGCGACCTCGCGAACGAGCTCGCTCAAGAACAGCGGGTGCCCTTCGGTCGCCGCGAAGAAACGGCTCGCGAGCGGCGAAGCGGGCGCCGCAGAGGCCACGTCTTCGAGGATCTCGCGGACGTCGTCGAACGTAAGCGGGCCGAGAGAGATCTTGACGATACGCCCTTCTTGCTGCAGCCGGCGGCGCAATTCGCGGAGCGGGTGCGAGCGCAGCGTCTCCTCCTCGCGATAGGTCGCCAGGATGAGGACGCGAGCCTCGCTCAAGCGCCGCGCGAGGTGCTCGAGCAGCGAGATCGTGCCGGCGCCCGCCCAATGCAGATCTTCGATTGCGAGCAAGACGGGCGCCTTCGCGGCGAGCGCCGCGAACGCCGCGACGATCGCTTCGAAGAGGCGGCGCCGCTCGGCCGCCGCGTCGAGCGGAACCGAGGAGACGCGCGTCTCTCGCTCGCCGAGGAGTTCCGGGAGCAGCGTCGCGAGCGCATCGCGGCGAACCGCATCGAGCTCGGCCGCTTCGATCCCAGGCGCCGCCTTGCGCAGCACGTCGATGAACGGCTGATACGGAGCGGATTCGATGAACGACGTCTCGCCGACGAAGGCGATGCCGCCGCCCGCGACGACGTGCTTGGCGAACTCCTCGACGAGGCGCGTCTTTCCCAAGCCCGCCTCGCCGCCGACGGCGATCAGGTTTCCGCGCCCCCGCACCGCGCGGCTCCAGGCCTGCAGAAGCTGTTGCAGCGGACCGTCGCGTCCGGTGAACGGCAGCGCATCCGCAGGCGTCCAGCGCGCCCCGGCGACGGCCGCAACGGGCATCTCCACCGCAAGCGCGCTCCGCTTGACGATGCTCGTGTAGACCGCGACCGTTTCCGGCATCGGTTCGACGTCGAGATCGTCGCGCAGCCGCCGCGCAAAGCGCTCGAACTCCGCGAGCGCGCCGGAACGGTCGCCGAGTTCGGCGCGCAGCGCGATCACGTGCCGGATCGCGTCCTCGCGCCACGGATCGAGCCGCAGCAGGTCCTGCGCGTACCGGATCGCGGTCGCGAAATCGCCGGCTTCTCGAGATTTCACGACGAGACGCTCGAGATTCTCGGTGTTTCGCTGCCGCAAGCGATCCCTCTCGTCAACGATCCACTCGTCGTCGAACGCGGCCAAGAGGTCCCCGGCGTAGAGCGCGGCGGCATCGGGGAGGCGCGCGTCGTCGGCGCTGTAGGCGCGAAAAAGGTCGACGTCGAGGGTCGCAGGCGCTTTCGGGTTCCAGCGCACCGTCGTCGCGTCGGCGTCGATCCAAGGTTCGCGCCCGCTCGGCGGGAGCGCGCGCGTCACAAGATAGAGGTGTCTCCGCAGCGCGGCGCGGGCCGAGGTCTCATCCTCGTCCGGCCAGAGCGTAAACGCGAGGGTCTGCCGGTTCAGCCGTTCCTTCTGATGCAGCAAGAGGTACGCGAACAGAGCCGCGGCCTTGCGCGGTCCCGCGAACTTGAGCTGCGTTCCGCCCACTTCAAGGCGGAGCGACCCTAGGAGGGAGATCGTGAGCACTGCGTATCGTGATTCCGTGACGGGCATGCGCCGGCTTCGCGCCCCTCGTATGGGGCGAAAGTCCTGTGGATCATCTGATCCTTACAGGATATGCCGCTCGACGCAAGGGCCCCGGCAACAAGCCGGCGACCCGGCCGCAGCCGGGCGCCGGCAGCGTTGCAGCGCGCCTAGTCTTGCGAGACGCCGCCGCGGGCCCGTCCGGCGAGCGCGGCCTGCGCGGCCGAGAGGCGCGCGATCGGGACGCGATACGGCGAACACGAGACATAGTTCAGGCCGAGCGTGTGGCAGAACTCGACGCTCGACGGCTCCCCGCCGTGCTCGCCGCAGATCCCGATCTTCAGGTCTGCCCGGGCGCCCCGGCCACGCTCCACCGCCAGCCGCATCAGCCCCCCGACGCCTTCCCGGTCGAGCACCTGGAACGGATCGTCGGCGAGGATCTTCAGATCCAGGTAGCGCGGGATGAACGATCCCTCGGCGTCGTCGCGCGAGTAGCCGTAGGTCGTCTGCGTGAGGTCGTTCGTGCCGAACGAGAAGAACTGCGCGTGTTCCGCGAGCTTGTCCGCGACCACGCAGGCGCGCGGCAGCTCGATCATCGTGCCGACCCGGTAGGGGACCGGCGTTCCGTGCGCCGCGATCACCGCGTCCGCGACTTCGCGCGCCGCCTTGACGGTGAAGCGGATCTCCTCGACGACCCCGACGCCCGGGATCATCACGTCGGGCCGCGCGTCGACGCCCTTGGCCCGCAACGCGCAGGCCGCCTCGAAGAGCGCGCGCACCTGCATCGCGTAGATCTCGGGATAGACGATTCCGAGGCGGCAAACACGCAGGCCCAGCATCGGATTCTGTTCGTGCAGCTGACGGACGCGCGCGAGGACCTTGGCGCGTTCGACGTACTCCGGCGACTCCTCGCCCTTCTGCAACCGCAATTCCGTCACTTCGACGAGCAGGTCTTCGAGCGACGGCAAGAACTCGTGCAGCGGCGGATCCAGCAGGCGCACGGTCACCGTATGGCCGGCCATCGCGCTCAGAATGCCCGTGAAATCGTCGCGCTGGAACGGCAGGAGCAACGCGAGCGCCTCGGCCCGCGCTTCCGGCGTGTTCGCCATGATCATGCGCTGGACGATCGGCAAGCGCTCTTGCTGCATGAACATGTGCTCGGTCCGGCAGAGCCCGATCCCGGTCGCGCCGAGTTCGCGAGCCTTGCGCGCGTCCTCCGGCGTGTCGGCGTTCGCCCAGACTTCCATGTGCTTGTACTCGTCGGTCCAGCGCAAGTATTCCGCGAGCCAAGGCGGCAACTCACTCGGCGGATCGATCAGCGCGAGCTTTCCGAGCACGACCGTCCCGGCCGTCCCGTCGATCGTGATGTGATCGCCCTCGTGCAGCGTGATGCCAGCGAGCGTCGCGGTGTGCGCGTGCTCGTCGAACGTGAGCACGTCGCAGCCGCTGACGCACGATTTCCCCATCCCGCGCGCGACGACGGCCGCGTGCGAGGTCGCGCCGCCGCGCGCCGTCAGCACGCCGCGGGCCGCGATGATGCCGTGCACGTCGTCCGGCGTCGTTTCGTTCCGAACGAGGATCACGGCCTTCCCTGCGGCCGCCCACGCGACCGCCGTATCCGGATCGAACACGATCGCGCCCGAAGCCGCGCCCGGCGAAGCGTTCAGACCGCGCGCGGTGATCTCGTAGCTCTCGCTTGGGTCGATGCGCGCGTGGAAGAGTTGGTCGAGCGTCGCCGCGTCGACGCGACGCAGAGCCTCCGCACGATCGATGAACCCTTCGTGCACCATGTCGAGCGCGATCCGCACCGCGGCCTCGGCGCTGCGCTTCCCGCTGCGCGTCTGCAGCATGTACAGCTTCCCACGCTCGACCGTGAACTCGAGATCCTGCATGTCGCCGTAGTGTTGTTCGAGCTTACGCGCGATCGCCAAGAACTGCGCGTAGATCTCTGGCTGCTTGGCCTCCAGGCTCGCGATCGGTTCCGGCGTGCGGATCCCCGCGACGACGTCCTCGCCCTGAGCGTTGACCAAGTACTCGCCGAAGAGAACGTTCTTTCCGGTATTCGGGTCGCGCGTGAAAGCAACGCCCGTCCCCGAATCGTCGCCCAGGTTTCCGAAGACCATCGCGATGATGTTGACGGCCGTGCCCCAGTCGTCCGGAATCTTGTTGTAGCGGCGGTAATCCGTGGCGCGCTTGGAGTGCCAGGAATCAAAAACGGCCTGCACCGCCAGCATCAACTGCTCGTGGACGTCCTGCGGAAACGCGCGTCCGGCGTGCTCTTGCACGATCCCCTTGAACTTCGTCACGACGGCCTGCCAGGCGCTCGCATCCAGTTCGGGATCGGTCGCGACGCCCGCCCGCGCGCGCGCCGCGGTGATCTCGTGCTCGAAGCGATCTTTTTCGATCCCGAGCACGACGCTGCCGAACATCGAGATGAAACGCCGGTAGGCATCCCACGCGAAGCGCGGATTGTCGGTCAACTTCGCGAGGCCCTCGACGGTCTCGTCGTTGAGCCCGAGGTTGAGGATCGTATCCATCATCCCCGGCATCGAAACGCGCGCGCCGCTGCGCACCGAGAGCAAGAGCGGGTTCGCGACGCCGCCGAACGATTTACCGGCGCGCTCTTCGAGCGCGCGCAACGCGCATTCGATCTCGGCTTCGAGGCCGGCGGGCATCTGCCGGCCTTCTTTGTAGAACGCGAGGCACGCCTCGGTCGTGATCGTGAAGCCGGGCGGTACCGGCAGCCCCGCGCGAGTCATCTCGGCGAGCCCGGCGCCCTTCCCGCCGAGCAGATTCTTCATCTCGGCACGGCCCTCTTCCAGGGTGTAGACGCGTTTCGGAACGCCGACGGCGGGCGGGGTGGCGGCAGGCGCAACTTCAGTCATGATGCTATCGCGGATTAGCGGAGGTTTCGCGGTTTCCTTGGGCACGTTTCGCGGGCGCTCGGCCCGGCTTGCGGCGGTGCCTTTGTGAGCCTCGGCTAACTAGGTTAGCGCGAGACGAGCGTCGTGCCGCCGCCGGAAAGCGCCGCGCTGACCGCCCCGCGCCCCGAGCCGCCGATCGCGACGGAGCGGGCCCCCGCGTCGAGCGCCGCGAGGGCGCTCTCCATCTTGGGGACCATCCCGCCGTCGAACGTCCCGTCGGCGAGCAGATCCCGCGCCTCGGAAGCGACCAAGCGCGCGATGCCGCTCTCCGGATCGTCCAAGCGCCGCCGGACCCGGTCGACGTTCGTCACGATGACGAACGCATCGGCGCCCAGCGCCCCCGCGATCGCCCCGGCCGCCGTGTCGGCGTTGATGTTGAGGGCCTGCGAGCCGTTGCGCGTGGCCCCCAGCGGCGCGACGACCGGCGTGAAGCCGGCCGCGAGGAGCGTCTGGAGCAGTTCGGTCCGGACCGCGACGATCTCGCCGACGAAGCCGAGCGAGGCGCCCTTGATCGGCGCCCTTTGCTGGGCGACGAGCAGAGCGCCGTCCTCACCGCTGATCCCCACGGCGCGCACGTCGCGCGTCGCCAGCGCCCGGACGAGCGCCTTGTTCACGTTTCCACAGAGGACGGCTTCGGTGACGGCGAGCGTTGCGGCGTCGGTGACGCGCAGCCCATCGACGCGCACCTGCCCGATCCCGCGTTCGGCCAGCGCCGCATCGATCTGGGGCCCGCCGCCGTGCACGAGGACGAGCCGGTCGCCGGACCGGACGCGCGCCGCGCAATCGTCGAGGACGGGGTCGTCCTCGGTCGCGGCCATCGCGTTCCCGCCGTATTTCAAGACGATCAGCACGCCCGAAGTGTGCGGAAGCGACCCGCCGGGGACCTTCCTCGGGCGGCCGATCGCTGGGCCCGCTGGTGGCCGGCAATCGACGGACGGTGCCGCATGACGCTCGCCGATCTTCCTAGGCGCGCGGCTTACTCGTCGCGAGTTCGTCGACGATACGCTTGCGTCTTGACAAGCTCAAGGTAGCGGGTGGGGCGGGGCTACGGTCTCCCGCGGGGCGTGCAGCTTGCCCGCGGAGCCACGATGGCGGGAGCGGGCAAGTGCACGAGTAGCGATTTCGCATGGATGCGAAATCGCGGGCGTCCCCGCGGGAGACCGTAGCCCCGCCCCACCCGCGGGCCCAGCGATCGGCCGCCACAAGGGATTGCATCTTTATGCAAAATGTGCATAAATTGTCGTATTATGCTCGCTTCCGTCGCCGACGTCGCCCTGCGGGGGCGCAACGTGCTCGCGATCGCCGATCTGGCGCCGCCCGAGATCGGGACGATCCTGGCCCTCGCCGACCACCTTCGCTCCGGGCGCACCGCGGAGCAGCTCCCGCTCCTGCGCGGGAAGACGCTCGGCATGCTGTTCGAAAAGCCGAGTTTGCGGACGCGCGTCTCCTTTGAGGTCGCGATGACGCAGCTCGGCGGGAACGCGCTCTTCGCCCAAGGGAGCGAGTTCATGCTCGGCACCCGCGAGACGCCGGAGGACGCCGCCCGCGTGCTCTCGCGGTACGTCGACGCGATCGTGATCCGCACGCACGCGCACGCCCCGCTCGAACGCTTCGCCGCGGCCTCGACCGTCCCGGTGATCAACGGCCTCTCGGCGCTCGCCCACCCCTGTCAGGCGCTGGCCGACTTGCTGACGATCAAAGATCGGTTCGGGACGCTCGGGGGACTGCGGATCTCGTACCTTGGGGACGGGCGCAACAACGTCGCGGCCTCGCTCGCGGAGGCGGCCATGCTCTGCGGCGCCTCGGTCACGTTCGGTTCGCCGCCGACCCATCGCCCGACCGAAGCGTTCCTGGCGCATTTGCACGAGCTCGCCAAGCCGTCCGGAGCGACCGTCCGAGCGTTCACGAGCCCGCTGCGCGCCGTGCGCGAAGCCGATGTGGTCTACACGGACATCTGGACGTCGATGGGTGAGGAAGCCTACACGGAGCGCAACGCCGCCGCCCTGATGCCCTACCGCGTCACCTCGGAGCTGATGGCCGCAGCCGCGCCGCACGCGGTCTTCATGCACTGCCTCCCCGCGCATCGCGGCGAGGAAGTCACGGCGGAGGTCATCGACGGCCCGCAGAGCGTCGTCTTCGATCAAGCCGAGAATCGCTTGCACGCCCAGAAAGCGCTGCTTGTCGCGCTGCTCACCGACCTACGAGGGATGCCCATATGAAAACCACGCGCCAGCGGGCGATCCTCTCGCTGATTGCGACCCGTCCCGTTCACTCGCAAGAGGAACTCGCCCATTTGCTCGAAGCGCAAGGCTATGCCGTCACGCAAGCGACCGTCTCGCGCGACATCAAGGAGCTCGGTCTCGTCAAGGTGCCGTTGAAGAACGGCGGCGCCGGAGCCGCGACGCAATTCAAATACGTCGAGCCGGGCCTCACCGCGACGTTCTCGAGCCGCCTGCACCGCGTGATCGCCGAGCTCGTCCTCGACGTGCGCGGCGCGCTGAATCAGATCGTCCTGCGCACCCCGCCGGGGAGCGCGATGATGGTGGCGACCGCGATCGACAACGCGGAATGGAAAGAAGTCCTCGGCACGCTCGCCGGCGACGATACGGTCCTCGTGATCCTCGATGCCCCGACGAGCACGCCGATCGTCATGCAACGTTTCAACGACATGCGTCCAGCAGATACGGAAGGAACCCCGTGAGCACGATTGTCCTCGCCTACTCCGGTGGGCTCGATACCTCGGTCCTCCTCAAGAAGTACATCAACGCCGGTCACCGCGTGATCGCGCTGACGCTCGATCTCGGCGAGAGCGACGGAGCCGCCGGGAGCGGCGCCGCCGCCGAACTCGCCAAGGTCAAGCAGAAGGCGCTCGATCTCGGCGCGTACGACGCCGTCGTCATCGACGCGAAGGAACGCTTGCTCTCCGAGTTCGCCTTCCCCGCGATGCGCGCGAACGCGCTCTACGAAGGGATCTATCCGCTCTCGGCGGCGCTCTCGCGGCCGCTGATCGCAGCGCTCCTCGTCGAGACCGCGCAGAAATACGGCGCCGACGCGACCGCACACGGCTGCACCGGCAAGGGCAACGATCAGGTCCGCATCGAGCTGGCCGTCCGCGCACTCGATCCTTCGATCAAAGCGCTCGCGCCGCTGCGCGACGAGCCGCTCTCGCGCCCCGATGCGATCGAGTACGCGAAGCAGAACGGCGTCCCCATCACGCACACCGTCGACAAGTTGTATTCGATCGACGCGAACCTCTGGGGCCGTTCGATCGAAGCCGGGATCCTCGAAGATCCCTGGAACGCGCCGCCCGAAGACGCCTACGCCTGGACCGCCTCGCCCGCCGGTCGGCCCGCCGAACCGGAAGACGTCACGATCGATTTCGCCGAGGGCGTCCCCTCGTGCGAGGGTCTCACGGGCGCCGCGCTGATGAAGCACCTCAACGCGCGCGCCGGCGCGCACGGCGTCGGCCGCATCGACATGGTCGAGGATCGCGTCGTCGGGATGAAGTCCCGCGAAGTCTATGAATGCCCGGGCTCGGTCACGTTGATCGCCGCGCACAAGGCGCTCGAGCGGCTCGTCCTCACGCGCGACGAGCTACGTTTCAAGGCCTCGCTCGATCAGAAGTACTCGGAGCTGATCTACGACGGGCTGTGGCCCTCGCCGCTGCGCGGCGCGATCGACGCCTTCAACGCCGCGCTCGCGCAGCGGATGACCGGCGCGGTGCGCATGACGCTCCACACGGGGCAGGCGATCGCGCACGGCAGCCGCTCGCCGTTCGCGCTCTACGACGAGCGCCTCGCGACCTACGGCGCGGGGGATCTCTTCCGGCACGATGCGGCCGGCGGATTCATCGAGCTCTGGGGCCTCCCGCTCGAAGTCGGGGCGCGCGTCGCGAAGTCGGCGGTCGCCAAGACTCCGTGAGCGGATCGCTGCAGTGGGGCGGGCGCTTTGCGGCCCCGCCCGATCGCGAGCTGTTGGCGTTCGGCGCCTCGCTCGAAGACGATCTCGTTCTCGGCCCGTTCGACGTGCGCTGCTCGCAAGCGCACGTCCTCGCGCTGCGCGGCGGCGAGATCGTCGATGCCGCGACCGCGGACGCCTTGCTCGACGCGCTCGCGACCGTCGAACGCGAGATCGCGACCGGCGAATTCGCCGCGTTTGCGCGCGCGAGCGGCGCCGAGGACATCCACGGCGCGATCGACGCGCGCGTGCGGGAACTGACTGCCGCGGGCGAGTCGCTCCACAGTGGGCGCAGCCGGAACGATCAGGTCGCGACGACGCTCCTGCTCTACGTGCGCGATCGCGCGGCGCTCGGCAGCCGCGTCTCGGCGCGGCTCGCCCGGTTCGCGCTGGCGCGGGCGCGCGAGGAACTCGGCCGCGGCACGCTGCTCGCGGCGACGACGCACTGGCAGCCCGCGCAGCCGATCTCGCTCGCTTTCTGGTACGAAGCGGTCGCCGAGATCTTCACGCGCGCGGCCCGGCGCTTCGCGCGCGTCGAGCGGGACGCCCGCGAAGCCTGTCCGCTCGGCTCCGGCGCCTGTAGCGGTTCCACGCTCCCGCTCGATCGTGCGGCGGCGGCCGACGCGCTCGGCTTCGCGCGCCCCACGCGCAACGCGCTCGACGCGATCGGCGATCGCGACATCGCGCTCGATCTGCTGCAAGCCGTCACGCGCGCCACGGTCGCCTGCTCGCGCATCTGCGAAGAGGCCGTCATCTACTGCACGCCCGCGTTCGGCTACGCGCGCCTCGACGATTCCGCCTCGACCGGTTCGAGCTTGATGCCGCAAAAGCGCAATCCCGATCCGTTCGAGCACGTCCGCGCGCACGCGGCGCTGCTGAACGGGACGCTCGCCGGAGCGCTGGGCGCGGCGACCGGGATCGCGCTGTCGTACCACGGCGATCTCCAGGAAGTCAAAGCGCAGGTCTTGCGCGGAACCGAACGCGGCCTCGCGACGCTCGCGGCGTTCGAGCGCGCGTTCGCGGCGCTCCGCTGGAATCCGGACGTGATGGCGCAGCGGGCCGAACTCGGGTACGTCGTCGCGACCGACGTCGCGGACGCGCTGATCGCCCGCGGCGTCTCGGCGCGGCGGGCGCATTCCCTCGTCGGAGAAGTCGTCACCGCTGCGGAACGCGAAGGACGGCCGCTCGCCGAACGCGATCTCGCCGCGCTCGCCGAACGCGCCGGGCTCGAGCGGTTCGAAGCCCCGCTCGACGCGCGGGCCTCGATCGCGGCAAAGGTGACTCCCGGCTCAACCTCCCCGGCGGCGGTGAAGCACGCGATCGACGAGCTCGCGAATCTGCTCGACGGAGAGTTCCGCATCCCATGACGCGCGTGCACGTGATCGGGGCCGCGGGCTATGCCGCGGCCGAAGTTCTCCGTTTCGTTTCCCGCCATCCGAGGCTCGAACTCGGCGCGATCGAGAGCCGCTCGCACGCAGGCCGATCCGTCGGCGCGAGCGTCCCGCTGCTGCGCGGGCTCGACCGCACCTTCGATGCGCCGGGCGCCGTCCTTGCGACGCTCGCACCCGGCGAGATCGTCGTCTGCGCCGGGGCCTCCGGCGAGGCCCGGAAGCTCGTCCCGCCGCTGCTCGCGCGCGGCGCTCGCGCGATCGACCTCTCGAGCGATCTGCGGGAGACCGCGAACGCCGCGCTCCCCGAAAGCGGCGTGGTCGCCGTCTACGGATTGACCGAACGGTACCGCGCCGCGATCGCGACGGCCCGGCTCGTCGCAAACCCCGGATGTTACCCGACCGCGACGCTGCTCGCGCTCCTTCCGCTCGCGCCGTTCGCGGGGGAGATCGTGCAACTGATCGTCGACGCCAAGAGCGGCATCACGGGCGCGGGGCGGACCCCTGCGCTCGGCTCGATGTTCGCGGAGGTCGCGGGGGACGTGCGCGCCTACGGGCTCGACGGACACCGCCACGAGCCGGAGATTCGGCAAGAGCTCGATGCAGCCGGGATCGCAGCGCCGCTCGTCTTCACGCCGCACGTCGTCCCGATCGCGCGCGGCATGCTCGTCGACGCGTACGCGATCTTCCGCGAAGCGCCCGATCCGCGCGCGATCGCCGCGGCGTTCGCGCAAGCCTACGCGGGGAATCCGTTCGTGCGTCTGCTCCCCGCGGGCCAAGCACCGAGCCTCCCGTCCGTCGCGGGGACGAACGACGTGGAGTTGCACGTATCGGTGAAGGGGAACGTCGCGCGCATCCTTGCCGCCGACGACAATCTCGGAAAAGGCGCCGCAGGTCAAGCGGTGCAGAACGTCAACGTCATGCTGGGTTTACCGGAGGAGTGCGGGTTCCATGATCGCGTCGTCGTCCAATAACGCCGGGAACGGCGCGACCAGCCTGATCGAGGTCAAGGGCGGCCTCGGCGCCGTCCCGGGAGTGAAACTCGCCGGCGTCCATGCCGCGATCAAGAAGCGCAAGCTCGATCTCGCGCTCGTCGTCTTCGACGCGCCGCAAGTCTGCGCGTCGGTCATCACGACGAACGAGATCAAAGCGGCCCCGCTGCTCGTCACGAACGAACACCTCGCGCAGTGCGGCGAACGGATGCGCGCGCTCGTCTGCAATTCCGGCTGCGCGAATGCCTGCACCGGCGCGCGCGGCGAGCGCGACGCGCGCGCGACCGCGCGCCAGGCGGCCGCGCTGCTCGGCCTCGAGCCGGCGCAGGTCGTCGTCGCGTCGACCGGCGTCATCGGCGTCTACCTGCCGATGGATCGCGTCGCGAAGGGGCTCGAGCGCGCAGCGAAAGATCTCGACGACGGTCCCGAGGCCTCGTACGACGCGGCCGAAGCCATCATGACGACGGACCGCGTCCCGAAGCTCTCCGCCTATGCGTTCTACGACGGAGAGCGCCGCTACGTCGTCGGCGGGATCGCGAAAGGCTCCGGCATGATCGCTCCCAACCTCGCGACGATGCTCTCGTTCATCGCGACGGACGCGCCGATGTCCCGCGCGGCGCTGCAGGCCGAGCTCGTGGAGGCGTGCGAGGATTCGTTCAACATGATCTCCGTCGACGGCGACATGTCGACGAACGACGCCGTCTATGCGTTCGCGCCCGCGCCGAAGGCCGGCGAAGCGCCGGCTCCCCCCGGTTTCCGCGAAGTGCTCCGCGCCGTCGCCCATGACCTGGCGATCGCGATGGTGCGCGACGGCGAGGGGGCGACGAAGACGCTCACGATCGAAGTCACCGGAGCTCGCGAAACCGCGCAGGCTCGCGCGATCGCCCGAGCGATCGTGAACTCGAGCCTTGTCAAGACGGCGTTCCACGGCGAAGATCCGAACTGGGGACGCATCATCGCCGCGGCCGGCAGCGTCCACGCCGGGCTCGATCCCGAAACCTGGTCGATCGCGCTGAATTCGAAGACCTGGGTCGAGCGCGGGGCGATCGAGGCGCTCTCCGAGGCCGAGGCCCATCGCGAACTCGAGGGAACGAACGTGACCGTGGCGCTCGATCTCGGCATGGGGAGCGCCAGCGCGACGGCGTGGGGCTGCGACCTCAGCCGCGACTACGTGCGCATCAACGCGCACTACCGCACGTGAACGAGCCGGCTGCGATCGGTCACGCCCACCTGCTCGAGAACTACGCCCGCGCCCCGCTCACGATCGTACGCGGCGAGGGCGTCTGGCTCTACGACGAGCGCGGCACGCGCTATCTCGACTTCGTCGCGGGGATCGCGGTTTGCGCGCTCGGGCACGCCCACCCGGCGATCACCGCGGCGGTCGCCGAGCAGGCCGGGCGCCTCGTGCAATGCAGCAATCTCTTCCATCACGAGCCTGCCGGGCGCCTCGCGAACGAACTCGCCGGACGCTCCGGATTCCAGCGCGTCTTCTTCTGCAACTCGGGCGCGGAAGCGAACGAGGCGGCGATCAAGCTCGCGCGCAAGTTCGCCTACCGCCGGGGCGAGGCCGAACGGCGCACGATCCTCTCCTGCGAGGGCGGCTTCCACGGCCGCACGCTCGGGGCGCTCGCCGCGACCCCGAACCCCGCCTACCACGTGGGCTTCGAACCGCTCCCCGGCGGCTTCGCGCACGTCCCGTTCAACGATACCGAAGCACTCGATCGCGCGCTCGACGGGACCGTAGCGGCGTTCATCGTCGAGCCGGTCCAAGGGGAGAGCGGGATCGTCCCGGCCGAGCCGGCGTTCCTGGCGGCGGCCCGGCGCCTCTGCGACGAGCGCGGCGCGCTCCTGGTCTTCGACGAGATCCAATGCGGCATGGGGCGGCTCGGGACGCTGTTCGCGTTCGACGCGTACGGCGTGCGGCCCGATCTCGTGACGATGGCGAAAGCGCTGGCGAACGGGCTCCCGATCGGCGCCCTCTTGATCGACGAACGGTGCGCCTCTGGGCTGCAACCCGGAGACCACGGCACGACCTTCGGCGGGTCGCCGGTACCGTGCGCCGCCGCGCTCGCGCACCTGCAAGTTCGAGACGGGCTCGGCCTCGACGAGCACGTCCGCGAGATCGGCGCGTTCCTGCACGACGGGCTCCGGGAACTGGCAACCCGCTTTCCGGCGATCGCCGGCGAGCCCCGCGGGCGGGGCCTGATGCTCGGGCTCCCCATTCGCGAACCGCTTGCGGCCAAAGACGTCGCCGCGGCCGCCCGCGAGCGCGAGTTCCTCCTCGTGAACGCGGCGGGGCGCAACACGATCCGGCTCGTCCCGCCGCTCGTCCTCTCGCTCGAGGAGGCACGGGACGGGCTCGGCCGCCTGGAACGCGCCCTCGCCGCATTTGCAGCGTAAGGCGTCCCGCGCTTTACCGAAGGTTAACCAAAGGGCCAATCGATTTCGGAACCTCCCGCCGTGCCCGTGCGTCTTGAGGTTTGGGCGCGTTTCGCCGATAGGCTAGAAGGTATCCACAAGGTCTCGCGGACGATCGTCCCAACTTCTCCTGTGAGCCGGCGCCGGCCGGAACCGCTCTGGATGAACACGTTGATGAAGCCTCAAGCTCAGCAAATCGATCCAGGAGTGTTACGCGTCATTGCGGCGCGGAGTACTCCCAATTTCTACATCGTCGACGAACGGCTGCGAGTGCTCTTCGCGTGGTCCAACGAAGGCGAGCCTTCATTCGGCGACATCTCGCTGCTCGCGCCCGGGCCCGACCGGCTGCCCGCCGCGCTCGAGCGAGGCGTACGTTCGCTCACGCAATCGATGAGCGTCAAGGCTCCGATCTCCCTGGCGACGCTCCTCGGCCCGACGGTCGTTTTGCGCGTGATGCCGTTATCCAGCAGCGACGGGCGCCCTCACTACGGCGTCTTCCTCGAAACGTTCAAGACGCGTTCCGGCATTCGCCCCGCGGCGAAACACTACAATCTTACGCCGCGCGAAGTCGACGTGCTCGAGCAGATCGTGAAGGGCGCCTCCACGGTGCAGATCGCCGAGCGCCTGCACATCGCGGAATCGACCGTGCAGGATCACGTCAAGAACATCTCCGTGAAGATGCAGGTCCGCAAGCGCTCCGAGATCGTCGCCCGCGTTATCGGGCTGTTGCCGCCGCTGACGTAACGCGCGAGACCCTAGCTTAGCCGCTCGCGCAGGTAGGCCTCGAGCGCGTCTTGCGCGACGCGGTCTTGGCGCATCGAGTCGCGATCGCGGACGGTGACCTTGCCGTCTTCGAACGTATCGTAATCGACCATGATGCAGCACGGCGTGCCGATCTCGTCCTGCCTGCGGTAGAGCTGGCCGACGTTCCCTTCATCGTACTGCGTGCGAAACTGCGGACGTAGCGCGCGCTCCACCGATTTCGCTCGCTCGACGAGATCGGGCTTGTTGCGCGCGAGCGGAAAGACGCCGGCCTGAACGGGAGCGATCCGCGGGTGGAAGCGCAGGACCACGCGCTCGGTCTCTTTCCCGTTCGGATCGACGCTCTTCTCGCGTTCGTAGGCGTCGACGAGCATCGTGAGCGTCGTGCGGTCCATCCCGGCCGAGCTCTCGATGAGGATCGGCGTGTACTTCGTCTTGCTCGCCTCGTCGAAGTAGGAAAGGTCTTTCCCCGAGAGTTGCATGTGCGCGTCGAGATCGTACGTTCCGCGGTGCGCGATCGATTCCAGCTCGCCCCAGCCCCACGGGAACAGATACTCGACGTCGATCCCGGCCTTCGCGTAGTGCGGGCGTTCGGCCGGCGTCAGCTCGTAGAAGCGCAGGCGCTCGGCTCTGATCCCGTAATCGGAATACCACTTCTTGCGGGCGGCGACCCACTCTTCGAAGCAGGCGATGTCCTTACCGTCGTCCGGGACGAAATACTCGAGCTCGGCCTGTTCGAATTCGCGCATGCGGAACGTGAAGTTGCCCGGCGTGATCTCATTGCGGAACGACTTGCCGATCTGAGCGATGCCGAACGGGGGCTTGCGGCGCGCGGTCTGGTAGATGTTCTTGAAGTTGACGAACATGCCCTGAGCCGTTTCGGGACGCAGATACGCCTGTGACGAGGAATCCTCCATCGGACCGATGCTCGTCTTCATCATCAGGTTGAAGTTGCGCGGCTCGGTCAGCGTGCCGCTCATGCCGCAATCCGGACATTTCTCGAGCGAGGCCAGATGGTCGGCACGGAAACGGTGCTTGCAGTTGCGGCAATCGATCAGTTTGTCGTGGAACGCCGCAACGTGTCCCGAGGCGACCCACGTCTGCGGGTGCATGACGATCGACGAATCGAACGCGACGACGTCGTCGCGCAGCTCGACGATCTCTCGCCACCAGGCGTTCTTTACGTTGCGCTTGAGGACTGCCCCGAGCGGGCCGTAATCGAAGAAGCCGCCGATCCCGCCGTAGATCTCGCTCGATTGGAAAATGAAACCGCGACGTTTCGCGAGCGCGGTGATTTCCTCCATGGTCACGTTCGGTTTGGCTGCGGTATCGGGCGTCGTCATGATCCTCGCGCTATTGTGCGCGCGAAGCGCCGCATCCTCGCCGTCAGGGCCTCGGCGGCCGCGCGCCGTTCGTGGCGGCGGCTCCGTACGTGCGCCCGCGCCATTCGACGCCTTGCCCCGAGAGGACGCGCCAGGTCGAGTTCGCCATCACCGCCGCGAAGAACGCGAACCCCACCGGCGCGTAGATGCCCAGGCGCCGTTCCATCCCGACCTCGCCCATCGCCCAGCCGCTCGTCGCCGAGATCGCGGCGAGTGTCGCGAGCGATTCCGCCGCCGCGAGCCAGCGCCGCCCCGCGAGCGCGCGGAGCGCGAGCGCGGCCGGGACGATCGAGAGCGCGGAGAGGAACGCGACCCCGCCGGCAAGCCGGTCGAGCCGGCCCTCCGCGCCGTAATAGACGTTCTTCGTGAAGCCCTCCCAGATCTCGCTCGCGGAATGATACATGCGCACCCGGCAGAGCCGTTGCCCGCCCACGAGCGCGAGGTGGAAACGCCCGTCCCGCTTGAGCTTGCGGGCGAACGCGACGTCCTCCGCCAGTTCGCCGCGCAGGGCCGCATGCCCGCCGAGCGCCTCGAGCGCGCGCCGCGAGACGAGGATGTATTGGCCGTTCGCGAGCGCGTGATCGGGGTCGAGCGGGTCGTTCAGTTTCTCCGGCGAGCCGGAAGCGAGCACGATCGCGCCGAGGATCGACGGGAGGATCGCGCGCTCCGCGAGCGTTTCCATATCTTGCCCGGTCACGAGCGTGAGCGCGTCGTAGCCGCGATCGAGCGCGTAGGCGAGCGTCGAACGCGAAGCCCACGGCTCGTGATACGAATCGGCATCGGTGAAGAGCAGCCACTCGCCGCGCGCGACGCGAGCCCCTTGATGGAGCGCCCATGGCTTGCCGACCCACCCCGCCGGCAACTCGGCGCCGGCGAGAACGCGCAATTCCGGAAATTCGAATGTGAGCCGCGCGAGGATCGCCGGCGTCGCGTCCGTCGAGCGGTCGTCGACGACGATCAGCTCGAAATCGGAGAGCTGCTGCGCGAGCAGCGAGCGCACGCACCGCTCGATCGAGCGCTCTTCGTTGCGCGCGGGGACGACGATCGAAAGCGAGGGCAAGTCGAGGCGATCTTCGAGCAACGGCTCGATCTCGCGCGCTTTCCCGGCGAAAGAGGCGCAGCGCAGCACGTACGCGAGCGCAGTTGCGGCGGGAATGTGACCGAGCAAACGATTCAGAGGGGTCCCCCGACCTTCTTCGCGGCACGCCGCTCGAGTTCGCGCCGATGCGTGAGGACGTATCGATCGCTTAGAGGAATGCGAAATTCCACCATGCCGGCGCTGGGCACGAACAGGACGTCCTTCTTCACAAGCTGGTTGCGAGTCGAGCTCAGACGTTCGGACGTGGAACCGAGACGTTCGCCGATCTCGTGGACGGTATGCGAACCTGCACCCAGATCCGCCACGGCTAGAACGTAAGCACATTCGCGCGGCGTGAGCGTGCGGAAGCGCCCGTCGTACAGCGACGAATCGAGCAAATTGCGGACTCCGGGCAGCACCGCATCGACGTCCTCTTTCGTGATGATCTTCCCCCGATGCTGCATCCAAGCGGCCGAGGCATACTCTTGGATGAAGAAAGGATAGCCGGCGGATTCTTCGGCGAGCGTGTCGAGCGCATTTTCGCGGATGAGATGCCCCGCGTCGCGGATCGGTTTGCCGATGGCGTCTCGCGTCTGTTGTGCGTCGAGGAGGCCGATTTCGACGTAGCGCCAGCGTTCGGTGTACGTTTGGGCGCGATGCAGATGATCGCGCGTGTTCGGCAATCCGGCGCCGATGATGAGAGCGGGCTCGGGCGTGCCGGCCGACTCATGGATGAAACGCACGAGCAGGCTCAAGTCGTCGAGTTGCGCCTCCTGGAGCTCGTCGATTGCGAAGAGGAGGTACCGCCCGTGCTTGCGCGCCTCCGCGTTCACGGCGCGGAGCAGCGTGATCAGCGCGGCCTGCTCGGGCGCCGATGCAGACGCGGAGAGCGTGATCGACCCGCCCCCGCCCGGCAGCTCGTACGAGGGCTTCGGCAGCGCGCGCGCGGCCGACTCCAGCGCTCGCTTGAGCTTTTCCGGCACGTTGCCGAGCCGCTCGTGCGCCGCTTCGAGGCCCGCTCGCAGCACGGCCGCGAAGAGCTCGCGACGGGTGGCTTCCATGGCCACGACGAGCGCGTCTTCGCGCCTCGCCCTTGCCGCGATCCGCCGGAGCAGAGCGGTCTTCCCCATACCGCGCAGCCCCATGATGATGAAGGGCGCCGCGGGCGCTCCGGAGCGCGTCATCCCAAGGGCAAAACGCGCCAACGCGATCTCCGCGTCCCGGCCGACGAGGTACGGGGGATCGCTGCCCGGAGCGGTGCGGAATGGATTGTCGAAGAGCCCCGGCATGCTTCGATTGTCCCCCGTCTGTCAAATCCTGTCAATGTCTGACTATCCTGTCAAACCTGTCAAGATTTCCGCGGAAAGCGCGGCGGCTAGAGAGACGCGCCGGCCCTCGCCGTAGCCCTGTTCTGCGGCCTTACCGTGCCGCGCAGTTGCCCGCAGGCGGCCGCGATGTCGCGGCCCATGGAGGCGCGCACCGTCGTCGGGACGCCGGCCCGGTCGAGGATCGCGGCGAACTCCCAGATGCGTTCCGTCGGCGAGCCTTGGAACGCCGCATCCGGCGTGCTGTTGTAGGGGATCAGGTTGACGTGGTACAGATGCCCGCGCATCAGCTTCGCGAGCTCGTGCGCGGCCTTCGCGTCGTCGTTCACGCCATCCAGCATCACGTACTCGAAGAAGACTTTGCGATTCGTCTTCTCGACGTACCGAGCGCACGCGGCCAACAGCTCGGCGACGGGCCAACTCCGGTTGACGGGCATGATTGCGGAACGCCGTTCGTCGGTCGGCGCGTGCAGCGAGATCGCGAGGTTCACTTGGACGCCTTCGGCCGCGAACGCGTCGATTTGCGGGACCACGCCGACCGTCGAGATCGTGATGTGCCGGTGCCCGAGGCCGAAGCCTTGCCCGTCGTTCAGCAGCGCCACGGCGCGCATCACGGCAGCATAATTGTTGAACGGTTCGCCCATACCCATGAAGACGACGTTCGTGATCTTCTTCTCGCGCGTCGCGAGCGCGCGCGCGAAGAAGCGCGCCTGGTCGAAGATCTCGGTCGCCTTGAGTTGCCGCGTGAACCCCGCCTGCCCCGTCGAGCAGAACGCGCACTTGAACGCGCACCCCGCTTGGCTCGAGACGCAGACGGTCGAGCGTCCGCCGTAGTGCTCCATCAGCACCGCCTCGATTTCCGCGCCGTCGTAGAGGCGGAAGAGCCCCTTCGTCGTTTGCCCGTCGCTCGAGCGGAGCACCGTCACCGGTTCGATCGATTCGAGCGCGAAGCCGTCGGCGGCCAAGCGCTCGCGCAACTCACTGGGCCAGGTCGTCACCGCCTCGAGCGTCGGGGCGAGTTCCTTGCAGGCCGCCCGGTAGAGTTGCTTGGCGCGGTACGGTTTGAGCCCGTACGCTTGCAGCAAAGCCGCGCCGTCGGAGTATCCCGCGCGCTGCGCCTTTTCGTCGAACCAGACCTGCTGCGCCATAACTGCCCGATTGTATCATGCGCCGGACGGCGCACCTCCAACCTTCCCGGCGGGCGCCCGCTAGCGCGGCGAGAGGCGGCGGACGATGAAGCCCGTAGCGAGGATCAGACCGAGGAGGACGAGCGCCCCGGCGCAGGCGACGACGAACACGCCCCGGCCCGTGAGAAACCGGTATCCGCCTTCTCCCACGCAGCCCCGATACTCGTTGCTGTTCATCGCGTCGATCGCGCAGAGGTAGCCGCGCGCGTTCCCGGCCGTGATCTCCGAATTCGCGCCACCCTCGTAGAGCCGGGCGTACGCCGCAAGGAGTCCGGGATCGCCCTCGAGGCGGCGGCGGAGCCTCGAAAGCTCCGGGCCAGTGAATTCCCGCAATCCGAGGTCCTTCGAACCGCCTTCGTCGCGCCAGACCTTGCCGTCGAAGGCGTGCTCCTCGATCCGGCGGATCGTCCCCGTAGGCTCGACGTCGACGGTCAGGAACATCGGCGCGTTGCGGAAGATCGGCGAAAGGGCGGGGACGAGGAGCAGCGGGACGGGCTCGGGCGACTCGGCGCCGACGAGCCGGAAAGCGAACTTGTGGGTGTGCCCGCTGATCGCGAGCGCGACGTTACGCCGCCGGTCGCCGAGGATCGCGAGGAGCCGGTCGCGCGGCACGCCGTCCAGAAACGGCACCACGGCCAAACGGTGCGTCAGATGGACCGTGGTGCCGGCGTCGATGCCGGGCGGGATGTGCAGCAGCACCCACGACTTCTCGGGGTTCCCGGGAGGGAGCGCACGGTCGAGATCCGCGAGTTCCTCGGCTCCGCCGTCGCCGGCGGTCGAACCGCACCCCAAGCGAAAGAGCGGCGACCAAAACGTATCGTCGAGCACGACCGCCCGCAGGCCCGGCACCGGCAGTTTCACCGTGTAGAAGCCGTCGCGCGAGAACGTGCTGCGGAAATCCGCAGCCGCGCCGCGACGGTTCACGAGCGGCTCCCACACGGCAGCCGTATCGGCGAGGTACGGCGCGTCCGGTGCGGCCACGTAGTCTCCGCAAGCGGAGTCCTCGTTCCCCATCGCGACGACGAACTGCGCGTTCGGGAACGCCCGCCCGAACAGATCGGCGACGTGCGCCATCGTCGCATGCGCGTACCGGCGGTCGAAATTGTGCCCGAGAAAGTCGCCCGGGATCACGACGACCGGCGGGGCGGGATCGACGCGCCGCATCTCCGCGATGGCCGAACGCAAGAGCGCCTCGTTCGTATCGGACCCTCCCGGCGACGGTTCGGCACCCTGCGCCCGGGGATCCAGGTGAATGTCGCTCACGAAGAGCCACGGCGCGGCCTCCGCGCGCGCCGGAAGAACGCACGCCGACGCGAGCGCGAGTGCGAGCGCGGCGCACCGAAAACCGAGTTTCAACGCACGGGGCAGTCGACGCGCCGCGCTCGCGTAATGCGCAGCAAGTCGAGCGGCGGAATCTCGAAGACGGCGTACGGCGAGCCCGCCGCGGCCCAGACCGTCTCGTAGCGCAACAGCGCTACGTCGAAGAAGCGGTGCGTCGGCGTCGCGTGCGCGAGCGGCGCGACCCCTCCGATCGCGAATCCGGTTTTCGCGCGGACGAAATCGGGATCGGCCTTTCCCACGGGCTCGCCGAGCAGCGCTGCGATCGCGCGTTCGTCCACGCGGTTCACGCCGCTCGTCACGACGACGACCGCGGCGTCGCTCTCCTTCGCGCGCAGGACGATCGATTTCGCAATCTGCGCGACCGAGCAGCCGACGGCGGCTGCGGCTTCCGCGGCGGTGCGCGTCGAGGAGGGGACGACGACGATGCGCGCGGGCCACTCGAGCTCCCGCAACGCCGCCTCGACGCGTTCGACGGATTCCGAACGTTGCATCACAACTCGAACAACGCGGGTTGGACCGGCAACGGTTCCTCTTCTTTCGGCACCGGCTCGTCCAGCCGCGCCCGTACGGACTTCAAATCACTCCAGACGAGCCGCTTGACGGCGGTCAATTCCCCGCCTGTCTGACGCAGCAAGTACGCCGGATGGAACGTCGCGATCAACCGGATCCCGAGCGGTCCGTCGAACCACAGGCCGCGCTGACGCGAGATCGAGAACTTCTCGCCGAGGAACGACTTCGCCGCCGGCGCTCCCAGGCACATGATCGCGCGCGGGCGCAGAATCTCGATCTGTTCGTCGAGATACGGACGGCAATTCGCCATCTCTTGCGGCATCGGGGCGCGGTTGCGCAACTTCCCGCCGTCGTCGAACGTCGGCCGGCACTTGACCGTGTTGCAGATGAATGTCTCCTCGCGCGCGAGCCCGATGGCGTTGAGCATGCGGTCGAGCAGCTCGCCTGCGCGCCCGACGAACGGCCGGCCGAGCCGGTCCTCCGTTTCCCCGGGCCCCTCGCCGACGATCATCAGCGCCGCCGCCGGATCGCCTTCGCCGTAGACGCTGTGCGTGCGCGTCCGCCCGATCTCGCACTTGCGGCAGCGTTCGACGAGCGCCGCCGCGTTCGCCAGGCGCTGTTCCCGCGAGCTGCGCTCTTGCAGCGTCACGGCGCGGCGACGCGCCCCGGCTGCGGGTCGAGGACGACCGCTTCCCCGCTCGCCTTCACGATCGTCGAGCCGTCGCCGCGTTCGGAGGCGTCGAAGCGCAGGCCGACGACGCCGTTCGCGCCGAGCCGTTCCGCGGCGTTCGCGAGATCCGCGAGCGCCTGTTTGCGAATCCGCTCGGCATCGGTCAGATACGAGAACGGTGCGAGGCCCACGAACATCCCGATCGTGCGGAACGTCGAGCGCAAGAGGCTGCGCGGGCAACTCGCCTCGCCCTGGGCGATGCCGAGGCTGCGCACGATGCGGAAACCGTCGATACGTTCGAGCGTGACGATCGCCTCGGGCCGGATCATCGCTCTCTAACGCGCCTCACGAGCAGGACGGCGCCGGCGGCGGCGCCGGCGTAGAGCGCGTAGCGGCCGACGAGCGCGCCGACGAGCGAGCCGTACCATAAGGGGCCGTGATGCTTGAGCCAGTAGGCGCGACGCGATCTCTGTTTCCGCGTCTCGACGTTGTACTGCCCCTGCGCGCTCCCCATCCCTTCGTGAACGGCTTCGCTCGAGGGAACGTACCAGGTCTCCCAACCCGCATCGGCCGCTCGTTTGGCGAAATCGACCTCTTCGTGGTACAGGAAGAAGCGCTCGTCGAACGGGCCGATCTCGTCGATCAGCGCGCGCCGGATCGCGAGCGCGGCGCCGATCGCGATATCGACGCGGCGCTCTCCGGCGTAGTTCCAAGCGCGCAATTCGGCGCCGTTCGCATGGCTGCGGAAGATAGGCCACTCGCCCCAGGCGCTCGAGCGCAAGAACGCCCCCACCCAGGTATCGAACTCGCCGCACGATTCCTGGACCGTGCCGTCCGGGTTGTAGATGCGCGAGCCCGCGATGCCGCAGCGCGGATGCTCGTCGAGGAAGCGCACGATCTCGCGCAGCGCGCCGTCCTTGAGCTCGGCGTCCGGGTTGAGGAGGAAAACGTAGGGCGCGCCCGTCGCGGCGAAAGCCCGGTTGCAGGCCGCGCCGAACCCGAGATTCGCGCCGTTCGCGACGATCTGCACGCGCGCGCCGTAGCGCTCGGCGATGAACTCTCGGCTGCCGTCGGTCGAGCCGTTGTCGGAGACGACGACGTTTGCGAAGGATGGGTCGGCGACAACCTCGCCGAGCGCGAAGACGGAGTCGAGCGCCGTCGCGATCCTCTCGCGATCGTTCCAGCAAACGACGATCACGTCGATCCGGGGAGCATTGATCGGTTGCGTCATGCCGAGCGGCGCCTCACTTGCAGATAAGGCCATACGAACGTGTCGATGTCGCCGTCGAGGACGCCCTGCGCGTTCCCGGTTTCGACATCCGTGCGATGATCCTTCACCATTTGATACGGTTGCAGCACGTAGGAACGAATCTGCGAGCCCCACTCGTTCGCCTTCCGTTCGCCGCGCAATTCCGCGAGCTTTGCCTCGCGCTCCTCGAGTTCGCGCTGCGCGAGCTTCGCCCGAAGGATGTTCATCGCGACCTCGCGGTTCTGTGTTTGCGAGCGCTCCTGCTGCGAGGAGACGATCAGCCCCGTCGGAACGTGGATGAGCCGGATTGCCGATTCAGTCTTGTTCACGTATTGTCCGCCCGCGCCGCCGGACTTGAACGTCTCGATCCGCAAGTCTTCGGGGCGGATCTCGACTGCGATCTTCTCGTCCCCGGCGATCTCCGGGATGACGTCGACCGACGCGAACGAGGTATGCCGGCGATGCGCCGCATCGAATGGCGAAAGCCGCACGAGCCGGTGCACGCCGCGCTCGCCGTCGAGCATCCCATACGCGTTCTTCCCGCGCACGAAGAACGTGATCGATTTGAGCCCCGCCTCCTCGGCGGGCGACTCGTCGACGACGTGCGTCGCAAAGCCCTTGCGTTCGGCCCAGCGCAAATACATCCGGGCGAGCATCTGCGTCCAATCGGCCGCATCGATCCCGCCGGCGCCCGCGAAGATCGAGACGATCGCGCCGTGGTCGTCGTACGCCCCGTCGAAGTTCGCGGCCATCTCGAGCGCGTCCGTCCGCCCCTGCGCCTGCTCGATCTGCGCGTCGATCTCGCCCGCGGCGGCCGGATCGTCCCCGAAGAGCTCGAGCATCTCGCGCCCGTCGGCGACGAGCTTCTCGGCGACGTCGATTTCCACGACTTCCGCGCGCAGATCGGCGAGTTGCTTCATCGTCTTCTGCGCGGCCTCGGCGTCGTCCCAGAAGCCGTCCGCGCGGGAGCGCTGGTCGAGTTCGGCTACCGCGCGAGCCTTTCCGGCGTAGTCAAAGACGCTCCTTGAGCGACGCGAGGCGATCGGCGAGCCGCGCGAGGCTCGTGAACTGCGAATCGCTCACTTACGCTTCGTTCCCGTGGCAGCGCTTGTACTTCTTCCCCGAACCGCACGGGCACGGGTCGTTGCGCCCGACCTTCTTCTCCGGCAGCGTCCGCACGGGCTTGCGCGGTTCGTCGTTGCCCAGGTTCGTGTGGAGATCGACGGACCGCTCCGCGCCCGGCGGGGGCCCCAGCAAACGCTCGGCGGCGACCGAATCTAGGCGCGAGGGCTGCGGTGCGAGCGATCCGTCCGGAACCGGTTCGAACGCCGGCGCCGGCGCGCGCCCGTTCGTGGGGGCTTCCTGCGCCGGCTGCTCTTCCGTTTGCGCGCCCGTGCCGTCCGGGAACGCGACGTAGCCGGTCCCCGGTTCGTCGTCCTGCCGTTCGATCGTGATCCGGAAGACCGATTTCAGCGATTCGTCGGCGATGTTCGTCTTGAGATCCTCGAAGATCTCGTACGCCTCTTTTTCGTATTCGACGCGCGGATCTTTTTGGCCGTAACCGCGCAAGCCGATGCCGGTCTTGAGCGCGTCCATCACGTAGAGATGGTCGACCCAGAGCCGGTCGATCGTGGGCAGCATGATGTACTGCGACTCGATCACGCGCATCAGGTCGGGCGAGAGCTCGGCCTCCTTCGCCTCGTACGCTGCGACGCCGATCGCCTCGAGCCGCGCCTTCATCTCCTTGCGATCGATCTTCTCGAGCTCTTCGACCGTCATGCGCGCCTTGACCGGGAAGAACAGCTCGAGTTCGCTGAGGATCTCGGCGAGGTCCCACTCGCTCGGGTGGACGTTCTCCGGCGCGTTCTGGTCGACGGCGTTCTCGACCTTATCGTGCAGCGTTTGCAGCATGAAGTCGCGCGTCGGGAAGGTGGACGCGAGGATCGCCCGGCGGTCGCCGTAGATGATCTCGCGCTGTTTGTTCATGACGTCGTCGTACTCGAGGACCGACTTGCGGATCTCGTAGTTGTGGTTCTCGACCTTGCGCTGGGCGTTCTCGAGCTGGCGCGTCACGAGCCCGGCTTCGATCGGCGTATCGTCGGTGAAACCGACGCGATCCATGATGTTCTGCATCCGGTCGCCGCCGAAAAGGCGCATGAACTCGTCCTGCAACGAGTTGTAGAAGCGAGTGGTCCCGGGGTCGCCCTGACGTCCGGCGCGCCCGCGGAGCTGATTGTCGATCCGGCGGGATTCGTGCCGCTCCGTCCCGATGATGTGCAGCCCGCCCATCTTCGCCACGCCGTCTTCGAGCTTGATGTCGACGCCGCGGCCGGCCATGTTCGTCGCGATCGTGACCGCATTGCGCTGCCCGGCGTCCTTGATGATCTGCGCCTCTTGTTCGTGATACTTCGCGTTGAGCACGTTGCACTCGACGCCACGCCGGCGCAGGAGCGCCGCTAGCCGCTCGCTCTTCTCGATCGAGCGCGTGCCGACGAGGACCGGCCGCCCCTGCTCGTGCTCCGCCACGATCTCGTCGACGACCGCGTTGAATTTCGCCTCTTCCGTCTTGTAGACGATGTCGGACTGGTCGCGCCGCGCGATCGGCTGGTTCGTCGGGATCACGACGACGTCGAGGCCGTAGATGTCGCGGAACTCGCGCTCCTCCGTCTTCGCGGTGCCCGTCATCCCGGCAAGCTTCTCGTAGAGCCGGAAGTAGTTCTGGAACGTGATCGTCGCGAGCGTCTGATCCTCGCTGCGAACGTTGAGCCCTTCCTTCGCCTCGATCGCTTGGTGGATGCCGTCGGAGTAGCGGCGCCCGTACATCAGGCGCCCTGTGAACTCGTCGACGATCACGACCTCGCCGTCCTTGACGATGTACTGCTGATCGAGGTGGAACAGATTCCACGCCTTGAGCGCGGCGTTGAGCTGATGCGTCAGTTCGAGATTGCGCTGATCGTAGAGGTTCGTGATCCCGAGCATCTTCTCGACGGAGGCGACGCCCTGCTCCGTGATCGGAACCGCGTGGGCCTTCTCGTCGACCGTGAAATCGACGTCCTTCTTCAAGCGCGGAACGATCTTGGCGAACTTGCCGTAGAGATCGGTCGCTTCCGTCCCCTGGCCGCTGATGATGAGCGGCGTGCGCGCCTCGTCGATGAGGATCGAATCGACTTCGTCGACGATCGCGAAATGCAGGTCGCGCTGGACCATCTGCTCGAGCGACCAGGCCATGTTGTCGCGCAGGTAGTCGAAGCCGACTTCGTTGTTCGTCACGTACGTGATGTCGCAGTTGTAGGCGGCGCGGCGGGCCTCGGCCGGGAGGTCGTGCTGGATCACGCCCAGCGTCAAGCCGAGGAAGTGATAGATCGGGGACATCCACTCGGCGTCGCGGCGGGCGAGGTAGTCGTTGACCGTCACGACGTGGACGCCCCGGCCGAGCAGGGCGTTCGCGTAGACGGCGAGCGTCGCGACGAGCGTCTTCCCTTCGCCCGTCTTCATCTCGGCGACCTTGCCTTCGTGGAGAACCTGGCCGCCCATGATCTGAACGTCGAAATGCCGCATCCCGAGCGTGCGCTTGGAGGCCTCCCGGACGACCGCGAACGCCTCCGGCAGCATCGAGTCGAGCGTTTCGCCCTTTTCGAGCCGCTGCTTGAACTCGGCGGTCTTCGCCTTGAGCGCCTCGTCGGAGAGCGCCGAGAGCTTCGGTTCGAGGGCGTTGACGGCCACCGCGGTCTTCCGCAGACGCGCGACCTCACGCTCGTTCGGATCGAAGAGATTCTTCAGGAAAGCCATACGAAGGGTTAACCGTTCTTCCTAATTCAAAGTTCCGGGCGGCGCTAGTGGTGCCCGATGACGACGTACGCGACGATGGCGAGGACGACGAGGATTCCGAGCGCGATCGCGATCCGAAGAAAGTCCCGGGGCTTAGGCCCCGGGGCGCCCGTATTGATGATTTGCCTGCCCATTATACTAGGCCGATTTCGCCCCGTGTCACGTAAAACCGCTAAGCGGACCGGCGCTAGATCGAGACCCGGACGGGGTGCTCCAGGTAGTCGTTCCCGCTCTCCCGGAGGAGTTCTTCGGCCGTCACGAACTTGAAGCCGGCCTTCCGGAAGCGGTCGACGACCTCCGGAATCATCTCGATCGTCGGGAGGCGGCCGCTGTGCAGCAAGACCAGATCGGGCGCGGTCGCGTACTCCACCATGTGGTCCACGATCGCTTGTGGCCCGACCGTGCGCCAATCGCCCGGGTCGTCCGTCCAGAGGACGACGTCGAAACCCGCCCGCTGGACGGCGAGCACGGTCGCTTCGGTGAAACGGCCGTGCGGCGGCCGCATCATCGTGCGCACCGACGAATCGGCCGTGAAGCGGCCCAGAGCGCCTGCTGCGTCGTCGAGTTCGCGCTTGATCTCGTCCGGGCCGAGCGCGTCGAGGTTCGGATGCGTCATCGTATGGTTCGCAATCTCGTGTCCCTCGCGCGCGATGCGGGCGGTGATCTCGGGGAACTCTTGGGCGTCGCGCCCGATCAGGAAGAACGTCGCCGGAACGTGCAGGTCGGCGAGCACGTCCAGCAGGAGGGGCGTCTTGACCGGGTACGGACCGTCGTCGAACGTCAGGGCGATCAGCTTTGGAGCGGCCGCGCGGTCGGGCGCCGGCCGTGCGGCGAGGAGCCGGGCGAGGCGCGCATCGGCCTGCATCGAGACCGCGCGGTGGGCATCTTCGTCGTGGCGGACGATGATCGGCGTGGGCGGCTCCGCGCCGCGCACGAAGTACTGGTACGCGCCGGCCCCGAGGAGGGCGACGGGGAAGAGCGCGAACGCGGCGAGGCGGGAAGCGCGGCTCACTTGACCGCGGACGCCTCCGCATGGAGCGTCGCGACGAAATCCCGCCCGACGATGACGGTCACGTCGGTATCGGCGTCTTCGCTCGGCGTCTGCACCGGCGCGACGGTCGCCGCCGGGAGCGCGAGCGAGCGCAAGCGTTCTCCCGCCAGGGGCGTCTTCGCCGAATGCACGTGGATCTCGGTCGCGTCGTAGCCGAAGGAGTCGGCGTTCGCCACCGTCCCGATGGTGAAGCCCTTTCGCTTCAAGAACCCGGCCATCTTCAGGCCCGCGCCGGGTTCCCCGCTCCCGTTGCGCACGCTGACGGTCACGCTCTTGGGATCGACGGCGGCGACGGCCTGCGGGTCTATCGGCACGTCCGGGAGGATCGGATCGAGGAACAGCTTCTGGACCAGCTTCCCCTTTGCGTCCTCATCCGCCAGCAGCACGTTCCCGCAGCACGGCGTGTCGATCGCTTCCGTGAACGGCACCTGATCCCGCTTGATCGAGGCGACGTCGATCGCCGCGAAAGCGGCCGCGATGCTCTTCATCTCGTCGAACGAGAAGTCGGTGTAGACGTTCTTGCGCAACACCGCGAGCAATTGCGGGATGTGCGTAAAGTCGTTCAGGCCGTCGGATTTGATCTTGCCGATCGCGATCGCGATCACTTGCTGCTGGCGTTTGATCCGGCAGGGATCTCCGCAGGCGTCGTGCCGGAAGCGGCTGTACGAGACGGCCTGCTCGCCGTTCATGTGATACTTCCGGCCGCCCTTGAAATGGATGTGGAGATGCCCCCAGCTGTCGTCGTAATCCATCGTCTCGTCGGGGACGACGTCGATCCCGCCGATCGCGTCGATCAAGTCCTTGCTCGCGTCGATCCGCAGCGTCACGTACCGGTCGAACCCCGACAGCCCCAAGAAGGAAGCGACGGTTTCCTCAGCGCGCGTCGGGCCGCCGAGCGCGTAGGCCGTGTTGATCTTGTCCTTCCGCGCGCTCGGCGTGATGGGAGCGTACATGTCGCGCGGAACGGAGAGGATCGAAAGCGAGGGCTTCGGGTTCGCATCGGTCGGGAAGTTGACGGAGAGCGCCATGATGGTATCGCTGCGCGCGTTCGTCGAGAACTCCTGATCCTTGGCGTCGTAGTCGTAGTCGAGCCCCATGACGAGTACCGTGATGCGGTCTTTCGCAAAGTGTCGCTGCGGCGGCTCCACGAACATCGCCGTGAAGGCCTGCGCGGCCGTCTGGTGGTGCCGCAGCGCCCGAAGGGCGACGTATCCACCGGCGACTGCCAGGACGAATGCGAGCGCGAGCCCCGCGTAGCGCGCGAACTTCATCGCTTGGCCGACCATCCTCCGGCGGTCGCCGGGACGCGGGCGGCCTCACCGTAGAAATCGAAGCTCGTCGACCCGCGCAACGTCACCTCCACGAACGTCCCGGCCGGCGCCTCCGCCGCAAAGTAGATCCCGCCGTCGACACCCGGCGCCTCGCCGGGCGAACGTCCGAACGTCGCGCGCGCCGCTCCGAGCGCGCCCCGTAGCGGGTCGCTCTTGCGTAGCGCCCGGCTCCCCTCGACGAGGACGCGCACCGTCTCGCCGACGCGCCGCGCGCGCGCGCGTTCCGAAGCGCGCCGCTGCGCCTCGCGCAGGCGGAGCAAGCGCGTGCGCTTCTCGCGCGCGGGAACTTGATCCGGCAACGCGGCCGCCGGCGTCCCCTCCTCGCGGCTATAAACGAAGAAGCCGACGCGGTCCAGTTCCGCGCGCGCGAGCCACGCTTCGAGATACGCGACGTGCTCCTCGCGTTCGCCCGGGAAGCCGACGATGAACGTCGAGCGCAGCGTGATCCCGGGGACGCGGCGGCGGAACTCGTCGACGATCTCGAGATACCGCTCCCCATTCGAAGGCCGCAGCATCGCACGCAAGATCTCGGGATGCGCGTGCTGCAACGGCATGTCGAGGTAGGCGCAGACCTTCGGCAAGCGCGCCATCGCCTCGATCAGGTCATCGTCGACGGTCGCCGGGTAGAGGTAGAGCAGGCGGATCCATTCGAGCGCTTCGATCTCGTTCAACTCCGCGAGCAGCGCCGCGAGGCCGCCGCGGCGGAGGCTTCGGTCCCGGCCGTACATCGATGTGTCCTGCGCGATCAGGATCAGCTCCCGCGTCCCGCCTGCGGCGAGCGCCCGCGCCTCCGCGAGGATCGATTCGAGGCTGCGGCTGCGGAACGGGCCACGCAACTGCGGGATGATGCAGAACGTGCACGGATGGTCGCAGCCTTCGGCGACCTTGAGATACGCGGTAGCTCTCGGGGTGGTGATCAAGCGCGGGAGGAAATCGTGTTCGGGTTCCTCCAGGAACTCCAGCCGAACGGGGGCGAGCCCCGCGCTCGCCTCGTCGAGGACCTCGACGATCGACGCGAAGGCACCCGTCCCGACGACCCCGTCGATCTCAGGGACGAGAGAGCGCAACTCCTCGCCGAAGCGCTGCGAGAGGCAGCCGGCGACGATCAAGCGTTGGCCCGGCAGCTTGGCTTGGGCGTGCCGCAAGATCGCGTCCGTCGATTCGGCCTTCGCCGCATCGATGAACGCGCACGTGTTGATGACGATTGCGTCCGCTTCGGCGGCCTCCGGGACGAGTTCCCAGCCCGCCGAACCGAGTTTCCCGATCATCACCTCCGAGTCGACGAGGTTCTTTGCGCAACCGAGACTGACGAAGGCAACCCGCCGAGCTGCGGACGGGGCAAGCCCGGGTCTTGAGGACAGTGAGGACATTGAGCCCTATTGTACCCTCTTTCTCGCCGGGCGACCTGGGACTTCTCTCTACCGATAGTTCGTGAACTGCAGCGGGAGTTCGTAATCGAGCGCCTTCAGCAGTGCCTGGACCTTCTGGAGATCGTCGCGGCTCTTGCCGGAGACGCGGATCTGGTCGTCTTGGAACTGCGCGTTGACCTTGAGCTTCGCGCCCTTGATCGCCTCGAGCAAGGGCTTGCTCTTGTCCTTGGGGATCCCGCTGCGCACGGTGATCGTCTGCCGCACGGCATTCCCGGCGGCCGGCTCGACCTTCCCGTATTCGAACGCCTTGATCGAGATGCCGCGCTTGGTCGCGCGGCTCTGCAGCATATCCACGACGTTCTTGAGCTTGAGCTCGTCGTCGGTCGTGATCGTGATCGTCTTGTCGGTGCTCTCGACGCTCGTCTTCGAATGCTTGAAATCGAAACGGCCCTCGATCTCCTTGCGCGTCTGATTCAGGGCGTTGTCGAGTTCTTGTGGATCGACGCGCGAAACGACGTCGAAGGAACTATCGGCCATTTTGCTCCTGGGCTAAGGGAAACGAGCGCTCGACGACGCTCCCCGGAGCGCCGAGCGTACCAAGGCTTCGGCCGTTCACCGCGACCTCGACGCCGCCGGCATTTCCGACGCGGACCGTGGCGATATGGCCGTGAAACGTCTTGTCGGAGCCCGCCGGGAGCAGGCCTTCGAACTCGGATTTGCCGTCGACCACGACGCGCAGCCACGAATTCGCAACCGTGTGGACGGTGAGCGTCGCCGTCGCGGCCAACGGGCCGCCGGGCATCGTCGAGGCCGGGTTCGGAAAACCGCTGGCGCCGGATGCCGCGGGCGCGGGGAGCGCCCCCGGGACCGCCGCGGCGGCGCTCCCGGAACCGGGCGAAGCGGCGGCCGCGGTCCCCGCCGGGGCGGCGCCCGAAGCAGCCGGCGCGGGGCTCGAGGCAGCGGTCGGCGCGGGCGCCGAGTTCCCGCGCAGCATCTGGACGTACGTGAAGCCGACGAGCAGCACGAGCAGAACGGCGACGCCGCCGAGGATCCAAACGAGCGGCGACGTCGGCCGGGGTTCGTCGAAATCGACCGAGCGGTAGGCGCCGACCGCCGTCTGCACGGGCTCCGCACCGGCGAGCGTCTCGTTATAGCGATCGATCGCTCGCTCGGGGTCGACCCCGAGAAATCGTGCGTACGTCCGCAAGAACCCGCGCACGTAGACCGGCGCCGCGATCGCGGACCAGTTCTCGTCTTCGATGCCCTGCAGGTAGACCGCGCGGATATGAATCTGCTCGGAGACATCGGAAAGCGAAAGCTTTCGCGCCTCGCGCGCAGCCCGGAATTCCTCTCCGAGTGACGGCATGGCGTTTGGAGTTTGCCCAGTCGTTCGGTTATCCTCTGCATTGATGGAACGCGTGATCGCCGCGATGAGCGGCGGAGTCGATTCCGCCGTCGCGGCGGGCCTGCTGGTCGAAGCGGGCTACGAGGTCGTCGGCGTGACGATGAAGATGTACGCACCCTCGCGTTCCCCGCACGCGAAGTCGTGCTGCGGCGCTCGGGATTTCGACGATGCGCGGCGGAGCGCTGCGCGCATCGGAATTCCGCACTACGTGCTCGATTTCGAAGAGACGTTCGCGCGCAACGTCGTCGCGCGCTTCGCCGACGATTACCGCCGGGGACGAACGCCGAATCCGTGCGTTGCGTGCAACAACTTCGTCAAGCTCGGAGCGCTGCGCGCGTACGCCGGCCGGCTCGGCGCGCGGTACGTCGCGACCGGGCACTATGCGCGTCTGGAGCACGGCCCCGACGGTCCGCATCTCTTCGCCGCCGCCTCCGCTGCGAAGGACCAGTCCTACACGCTCGCGCAGCTTACGCCCGCGCAGCTCGACGGACTCTTGCTCCCGCTCGGGGACCTCGAGAAAACGGAGACGCGGGTGCACGCGGAACGGCTCGGACTGCCCGTGCATGCCAAGCCGGATTCCCAGGACATCTGTTTCGTCGAAGGCGGCGACTACCGGGCGTTGCTCGAGCGCGGGGAGGCCACGGGGGAACCGGCGGGCGCCGTCGTCACCACCGACGGCACGCCCGTCGGGCGGCACGGCGGCATCTCCGGCTTCACGATCGGCCAGCGGCGCGGCCTGCCGCCGACGACGTTCAACGACGGGCCGCGTTACGTTACGCGCATCGACCCGCTCTCGAACACGATCGTGATCGGCCGCGAGGAGGAACTTGCCGGGTTCGGCCTGCTCGCCGGAGAGCTGAATCTGATCCGGCCCGAACGCTTCGCCTCCGGCCCGGTCCGGGTTCGCGCGATGACGCGCTATCGCGCTCCGCTGAATTTCGCGCGCGCCGAGGTCGAGCCCGGCGGAAACGGCCTGCGGCTGACGTTCGAGACGCCGGAGCGCGCGATCGCCCCCGGACAACTCGTCGCCCTCTACGACGAAGCCTCGGACGAGGTACTCGGGGCCGCGACGATCGTCAAATCGCTCTGAATGACGCGTAACTGGACGCAGCGGCGCGGCGTGATCCGCCGCTCCCCGATGCAAACAGGGCTTGGCCTCTACACCCGCAGCCTGCTGGTGCGCGGCCGCGTGCGCGAGCGCGTCGAGGGACTCGAATTCGTCCCCGCCTCCGGCCCGACGCTGATCGTCGCGCGGCACGTCCATCACGAGTTCGACGGCGCGATCCTCGAACAGCATCTCGGACGCGACGTGCACATCTTCGTCGGGCTCGATTGGATCGAACGGCGCTTCGTGCGCGTGCTGATGGAGCGCCTCTGCGCCGCGGTCGCGTGGCCCGTCGCGCTCCGGCCGGGCGCGCTCGAGGCGGACGGCGCGCGCTCGGCGTTCGCGTCGAAGGAGACGTTCCGCTATCTCCAGACCGCGACGCGCCGCACCGTCGAACTGCTGCGCGCCGGGAAGCTCGTCGTCATCTTCCCGGAAGGCTTCCCCGATATCGATCCCAAGGGCTCGCGCAAGCCCGAGGGCCGCATGCTCCCGTTTCAAGACGGCTTCGCGCGCTTCATCGAACTCGCCGAACGGGACGGGCGCACGCACGTCGCCGTCGTCCCGGCCGGCTTCTCGTTCTCGGGGCGAGGGCATCGGTACCCCGTCGCGCGCTTCGGCCCGCCTTTACGGCGAGCCGCCTACCCGAGCCGCCGGGCTTTCATCGACGAGTTGGAGCGGCGCGTCGCCGCCCTCTCGGCCGCCCCGCCCAGGAGCGATCTGCGCCAAAGGTGACGCTCGGGCTTGCGGCACCGGACTCTCTTGCTCCGTCCGGCGAGCCGCCGAGCGGCCTAGGAAACCGAGGCGAGCGGGTATTCCGGGCGCAGATTCCAATACGTGTCGCGGATGACGGGGTTGAAGCCCGCGCCGCGGATCACGTCTTCGAGCTGCTTGCGCGTCGCCTCGTTCGAAGCGCCGGCATCGTGCACGACGCGCTCTTCCAGGATCGTGCCGCCCATGTCGTCGCAGCCGTAAAAGAGAGCGAGTTGCCCCATCTTCACGCCCGGCGTCAGCCACGACGCCTGCAGGTGCGGGAAGTTGTCGAGGTAGAGGCGCGAGAGCGCGAGGACGCGCAGGTATTCGAGTCCGGTCGCTTCCTTGCCGCGCAGATACGTGTTGTACGGGACGTAATACCACGGGATGAAAGCGGTGAAGCCGCCCGTTTCGTCCTGCTGCGCGCGCATCACTTCGAGGTGCTCGATCCGCTCTTCGATCGTCTCGATCGAACCGAACATCATCGTCGCGGTCGTCGGCATGCCGAGCAACTGCGCTTCGCGCATGATCCCCATCCACTCGTCGGGCTTGATCTTTCGCGCGCTGATCCGCTTGCGGACGCGTTCGACGAGGATCTCCGCACCCGCGCCCGGGAGCGACTTGAGGCCCGCCGCCTTCAGGCGCACGAGCACCTCGCGCGGCGTCATCCCCTCGACCTTCGCGAGGCCGTTGATCTCGGAGACCGAGAGCGAGTGGATATCGACGCCGGGAAACTCGACGCCGACGCGCCGGAAGAGCTCTTCGAACCAGCCGATCCGCAATTCGGGGTTGACGCCGCCCTGGATCATGATCTGCGTGGCGCCCTGATCCGCGGCGAACTTCACGCGCTCGAGCACCTGCTCGTGCGACATCGTGTAGCCCTCGGCGGACTTCTCAGGCCGGAAGAAGGCGCAGAACGTGCAGTGCACGTTGCAGACGTTCGTGTAGTTGATCGTCGTGTCGATCACGTAGGTGACGTCGTTCGTCGGGTACAGCGACATCCGGCGATGATGCGCGGCCGCGCCGAGTTCGGAGAGCGGCGCTTCCTTGTACAGGCGCACGCCCTCCGCGAAGCCGAGCCGGCCGCCGGTCGCGGCTCGATCGATCAGGTCAGCGAGCGACAAGATCCACCTCGGGCTCGACGGACGGCCGCGCGCCGATCGCGCCGATCGCCGCCAGCTCGTCGGCGAACCGGCCCAGGCCCAAGAGCGCGCGCTCGTCGAGTTCGAAGTTCAACGTCTCGTAATACGCTCGATAGAAACCGGCCGGGCGCGTGACGTGCGCCTGCGCGTCCGCGATGACGGGTTCGGGGTTCGCGTAACCCCAGGCGCGCGACGCGACGAGCGATTCCAAGGCGGCGCGCACGCCCTCGGGATTCGACCGGACGACCTCGCGCCGCGCCGCCCAAACCGCGTAAACCATGTCGAGACCGGTCCACTCGTGCCAGAGCGAGCCGAGATCGTAGACGAGCCCCGGCGCGAACCGCAACTGCGCGTCGATCGCGCGGTCGCCGATCATGAACGCGGGCTTCCCGCCGAGCGCGTATTCGAGCGGGTCGTCGACTTCGACGAACCGGGCCCGCACGCCGTAACGGCGTTCGAGCAGAATGCGCAAGAGATTCCGGCCGCTCGCCGATTCCCGCGTCACGCCGATCTCGGCCCCGTCGAGCGCGGAGGGAGGTTCCGGGCTCACGAGCACGACCGACCACACGTCGCCGCGCGAGCCGATGCAGAGCCGGCCGAGCAGCGCAAGCCGGTCCGCGTTCGCGAGGTACGCGAACGCGCTGATCGGGCTCAGGTCGAGGCGCCCGTCGAGCAGCATCGCGTTCAACTCCGCCGGCACGGCTTCGACGAGCGAACCGGGGAAGGCGACCGCGCCGCGGTCGAACGCGGCGTAGACCGGAATATCGTTCGTGTAGACGATGCGCCCCGCGCGCAGCGGGCTCAAGCGGAGTGTGCCCCGCCCGCCGTTGCCAGCACGCGAACGTCGGGCTTCCAATCGTACGGAAACTCGTCGTAGGTCGAATTGCGCCGGACGGGCAGGTACCCCGCCTCCTCGATGAGGCGCCGGAACTCGCGGTCGTCGACGTACTGCCCGGATTGCGTCCCCGCGCTGTGGTAGATCCGTTCCTCGTCCGTCGAACCGTGCGTGCCGTCCATGTCGTCGGCCCCGAAGTGCAGCGCGACTTGGCAGACCTTGAGCCCCTGGATCATCCAGTACGCCTTGACGTGATCGAAGTTGTGCAGCATCAGGCGCGCCGTCGCGAACATGCGGATGTCGTCGAGGCCGCTCGTCCAGCCGCAATCGCTCATCGCGTTGCCGTCGGGGTGGAACGCAAGGGGGATGAACGCGTTGTAACCGGGAGAGCGCTCCTGCGATTCGCGCAGCGCGATGAAGTGGTCGATCCGCTCCTCGTGCGTCTCGATCGTGCCGTAGAGCATCGTCGCGTTCGAGGCGATTCCGTGCCGGTGCGCGATCTCGTGAATCTCGAGCCACTCGGCCGCGCCGACCTTGTTCGCGCACGTCTCCTTGCGGAAGCGCTCGCTGAAGACTTCCGCGCCCCCGCCGTTGATGTTGTCAAGCCCCGCTGCGCGCAATTGGAGGATCAGGTCCTCGTAGGAGAGCCGGTGGCGGCGCGCCATGTAATCGATCTCGGCCGCCGTGAACAGCGAGAGCTGGACGTGCGGCGCGCGCTCCTTGAAGCGGCGCATCAAGGGGAGCCAGTAATCGAGCGAGAGCTGGCGCGGATCGTGCCCGCCGACGATGTGCATCTGGTTGAAGTTGTCGCCGGTCGCGAAGGCCTGCTCCAGCACCTCGTCCGCCGACATCCGGACCTTCCGCTCGTCCTTCTCGGTGACGTCGAACGAGCAGAACTTGCAGTTCGCGTAGCAGACGTTCGTCGAGTTGATGTAACGGTTGAGGACGTAGAAGACCTTGTTCCCGCTCTTGCGCTCCTTGGCGGCTTTGGCAAGGCGCCCCAGCGTATGGAGATCGTGCGTCCCCAACAACGCGAGGCCGTCCTCTTTCGAAAGCGGGATCCCTTCGTCGATCTTGTGCTCGATCGTCCGGAGCGCCGGATCGGCTGCGAATGGCACGCGTGTAACTTCCTCTGCCGGAACGGCGGCTGGCGGCGGGCTCGTGGGCATCATTCTACCGCTGGTTTAGAGTACGGAACGGTTACGAACGTCACAAGGACCGTGGTAGTAATCTGCCTCCCTCGCGAGAAGCAGGGCGTGTGATCACCGATTGGCTCATCCTCCGCCGTCTCGCGGCCGAATTGGAACCGTCGCTGCGCGGCGCGCGCGTCACCGGGGGCGGCCTCCTGGACGACGGCCGTTTCGCGCTCGAGCTCGGTCGCGCCTCGGGCCGCCGCGGCGGGAACCTGCTCGCGGTCGACGCGTTCGGACCGCTCCCCCTGGTCACGCTCGAGGACGGGGCGCCGCCCGCGAGAGCGGGCGGCTGGGCCGGCGCGATCGTCCGCAGCCTCGAAGGGCGCCGGATCGAACGCGTCCGGGCCCGCCGCGGGGACCGGTTGATCGCAATCGACTGCGCCTCCAACTCGCGGTTCGGCGTCTCGGATCGCGTCCGGCTCGTCCTCGAGCTCGTCCCACGCTTCGGGAACCTCGTCCTGCTCAAGGACGATACGGTGATCGCCGCCGCCAAGGAGTTCACCCGCGCGGAGAACGCCCGGCGCGCCACGCTCGTCGGCGAGACCTACGAACCGCCTCCGCTCCCGGCGGGCGGCGGCGACGACGCCGGGGTGGAAGCCGCGGCGGCGCCCCTCGCCGCCAGTCCGGGAAACGCCGGGGACGCGGGAAGCCCGCCCCGCGGCGAGGCGCGGAAAGCATTCGCCCGTGCGCTGCGCGCCGCAGTACCGCTCCTTCCCGCCCTCGTGGCGGATTCGCTCGCAGCCGAGGCGTCCGAAATCCCGGCGCGCGACGCGCGGGCTCTCGCGGCGTTAGCCCTAGCGCGCGCGCGCTCGATCGTTGCGGCGACGGAGGGCGAGCCCGACGGGCTCGGCGACGTCTTCGTGTACCGTGAGAACGGCGCCGTCCGCCAGTGCCACGTCGTCCCGCTCCGGCAGTTCGCGGCGCTCGAATGCGAGCGCGCCCCCGCGCTCCTGCCGGTCCTCTTCGCGACGGACCGGCAGGAACGCGGCAAGCGCCGCTCCGGGAGCGACGAGCGGACTCGCGGCGTGTTGCGCGCGCGGATGCGCAAGCGGCTGGACGCGCTCGCTTGCGAGCGGACCGAGCTCGAGCGTGAACGGGCCGACGCAGAAGGCCGCGAGCGGCTGCGCCGCTCCGGCGAGGCGCTCTACGCCCATCACGCCGAGATTCCGCCCGGGGCGCGGACGTTCGCCCCGCCGGAGGAGCCGGAGTTCGCGATCTCGCTCGATCCTGCGCTCGATGCGAAGGGAAACGCCGCGGCGTATTTCAAGCGCTACCGGAAGGCGGCCGCGAAGCTCGCGCACATCGCGACGCGGCTCGCGGCGCTGGAGGGCGACATCGCCGCCGCCGATCAGTTGGCTTGGGAGATCGATGCGGCCGCCCCCGACGCGTTCGGCGAGTTGCGCGACGATCTGGATGCGCTCGAACGGCGCCGCGGAAAACGCCGCGAGCGAGCGCGCGCGCTCGGTCCGCGCGTCGTGCGGCTCTCCGACGACGCGCGCCTGTTGATCGGCCGCTCCCCGCGGACGAACGCCGAGGTGACGTTTCGCACGGCCCGCCACGACGATCTCTGGTTCCACGCGCGCAACGTCCCGGGAGCGCACGTGATCCTCACGATCGACGGGGCCCGCCGCGCCACCGAGGACGAATTGCGCAGCGCGGCCGAAGCGGCCGCGTTCTACAGCAAGGGGCGCGAACGCCCGAAGGTCGACGTCGATTACACCGAGCGCAAGCACGTCCGCAAGCAGCGCCAAGCGGCGCCGGGGCTCGTGTGGTACACGGAGGCCAAGACGCTGCTCGTCACCCCGTTCGATCACGCGAGTTCCGCGCCCGCGCCTAACCGCCCGCCGTCTACCTCTTAGTACGAACGCGGCGCACGGCCGCGGCGACCGAACTCATTGCGACCGCGCTCGAGGTCCCGCGAACGTCACGCCCGGCCGGGATAACGTGACGAACGCTGCGAGGGTCGTCTCGCGATCGATCCGGTAACGGGGCAATTCGAACGGGCGCGCGAGCGAGGCGACGTCGCCATGGCGTTCGGTGAGCGCGGCCTTGAACCCGAACCTCCGGAGAAGTTCGATCGCCGCCGCGTCGTACTTGCCGGCGGCGTAGGCATACGTGCGCGGTGCGCCGAGATAGCGGGTGAGTGCCGCCGCGCAGTGGCCGATCTCGTACGTCTTTTGGGCGCGGGATAAGGTCGTCAGGTCGAGATGCCGGCTCCCGTGGCAGCCGATCTCCATGCCCGCATCGCGCATCGCGCGCAACTCGCGCCACGAGGCGTGGCGCGGCGTACCGATGAGATCGGCACTCACGTAGAAGGACGCTCGGGCGCCGTACTTCGTCAACAAGGGCGTCACCACGGTGGCCGCATCCTCGTAACCGTCATCGAACGAAAGGACGACGGCGTCGCGCGGACGTTCGCCGCGCTCGAGCGCTCCGACCAGACCCGCAGCCGTCATCGTACGCACGTTGTGAGCCCGAAACCACGCGAGCGACGCTTCGAACTTTGCCGGATCGAGCGTGAGGCTTCGCCCCACCGCACTCGCCGGGACGATCGGGTCGACCCGGTGGAGCATCAAGATCGGAACGCCGCCCCATCGCTCTTCGGCGTGCCCTTGCACGGCGGCGAACGCAACGAACGCGACGAACGCAAAGACGGCCGGCGTCAGGCGAACGAGCGCCTTCATCGGCTACTGCCTGCGAGGGTGACGGCCGGATAGCGCATGCGGATGACCCCATTTGTCCGGAGCGGCGCTTGCCCCAAGCGAACGACGTAGAGCGAGGCGAGGTGGACCGGCGGGTTGAGATCGGGCGGCAGCGGGACTACGAGCCGGCGCCACCCGGCCCAATCGACGCTCTTCGCAAGCGTGAGCGACTTGCGTTCTCCGAGCCGGTTCACGAATGCGGCCCGCAAACCCACGCCGCTTTCATCCCCGAAGGCTTCGAGCTCGAACGCAAGCGGTTCGCCGGGCAACACGAAGTCGCCCGTGGCGTACGCGGCACGCACCGCGCTCAGGTCGTACGGCAGCTCCAGAACGTCCCCTTCACCGGCGTCCGCGGCCTCGAAGGAGAGCGCCCCCGCACCGCCTTTCGGCGCGGTCGCGAATTGCCACGTTCGGGACGCGTCCGCCCGGAAGAACGGGAGAACCTGCACGTGGCGTCCGACGCGCACGTCCGCGCCGGCTTTGAGGCCGCCTGCGCTCGCGCCGACGACGCCGTCGGCGCTGCCCGCACGATAGACCGCCGCCGCGCCGCTGCCGGTCACCGCGCCGCCGGCGGCGGACCACTGCACCGCATCGAGCGCGACCGAGTTGCCGAGCGCATCGTACGCGTGGACGCGCAGCGGAATCGACTCGCCCGGGTCCGGATTCGGACGCGACGGCTCGATCGAGAGCTTCGCGATCCGCTCGACCGTTTGGTAGCGGACGGTCGTCACAAGCGGTCCGTCGCGGAGCGTAACCGCATGCTCGCCGGGGAGCGGATCCGCGACGAGCGCGGGGAGTTGCACCTCACGCAGCAGGTGCCCCGCCGCATCGACGACGGCGCCGCGAAGGCCGATCGTCGCACCCCCCAGCGCGAGCGATTGCGCGGGCCGTGCGAACAGCTGCGGCTGCCCGCCGGCCGGCGCGTCGGAATAGACGAAGACGCCGTCGGCGACCGGCCGTTCGCGGCCGTCGCTGGGCACGTTCAACAAGCTCGCGCTTTCGTCGCCGAGGACGCGCGAGACCAGCGTCGCCGAACCGCCCGAGTCGAACGCCATCGCATCCACGGCGCCGAGGCCGAGCATCAGCGCGCCGAATTCCGGGCGCGTCAAACCGATCGACTCTGCCGGTAGCCGGCCGTCGGCGGCCACGAGCAGCAGGGTCCCGTCCGCTGCGAGGCCGGCGCCGGAGACGGGGAAGCGGATGTCTCGCTCCTCGGGCGCCGGTGCATTGGGGTCGCTCACCGGCCGGGAGTTCACGACGAGGAGCGGCCCGCCGCCCGCGGCCTCGGCGATTCGGTCGAGCTCGGGTTCGAGCGTCATGGTCATCTCGAGCGTCGCTCCCGCAGGCGGCGGGGTCGCGACCGCCGCTGCCGCGGGGCCGAACGCGAGCGACGCGGCGAATGGCGGTCCGCCCGGGCCGGCGAGGTCGGTCGCGCGATACTGCCCCGGCGCAGTCGGGACGATTCCGACCGTGCTTATCGACGGCTGCGGCACCGGTGCGCCGTAGGCCGGCGTCATCAACGACGCGCCGCCTTGCGGGGGCCAGACGTTCACGCCGGTGAGGGGAACGTCGGCGCCGCCGTACCGCACGTCACCGTGGAACGCCGCGTTTGCGAAATACACGCGCTTGTCCGTTCCGACGAACAGCGCGACCCGATTCGAGGGGCTGCGCACGAGTTGCCCGCCCTGCACGACGATGTTGAGCGGTTGATTCGTGTTTCCGATGTCGAAATAATCGGCGTTCACGCCCGCGACGGCGCCCGTTCGAACCGCCATCGAGGAGACGGTTTCACCGCTCGAAACGAGCCGGTCGTGCGCGAGGACGACGCCGAGCCGGACCGTCGGCTCGGTCGTGTCGACGGCGACGACGTGCACGCAGAGCGGCCCCGCGGAGGTCTGCAGGCGGATCTCCGCGCGCGAAACGCCCGGCGCGACGAACTCACGCGCGGCAGTCTGCGCGAGCACCGGCGGGAAGGGATCGGGCGGAGAAACGTTAGGCGGAAACGCGTACATACTCTAACGCGGTGAAGCCGGCGCAGGCGAGGGGGTCGCTTTCACGATCTCGTCCGGCGGGGCCGAGCTGTATACCAGCAGCGCGTCGGAGACGAAGCGCTCCGCGCTATCGTCCGACGGCGTGTTGCGAACGCGCGCGATGCGCTCACCCGCCGCGCGTGAAACGAGCGTCACCGAGCCGCCGGAATCGAGTGCCATCGCATCGCGGACGCCGTAGCTCCGGAGGAGCTCCGCGAACTCCGGACGCGTCATGCCCACGGCGCGCTCGGGGTGGCGCCCGTCCACTGCCGCAAGCAGCAGCAGGCCGTCCGCCGTCGAGCCCAGCGCAACGACCGGCCAGCGAACGTCCCGCTCGTCGGGTGCGGGTGCGTGCGGGTCTTCGTACCACGCGCCGTCCTTGAGCAGAATCGGGCCGCCGCCGATCCCGGCGACGGCCTCTTGGACGCTCGGAAGAAGCGTGTAATCGAGTTTGAAGCGGTCGCCGACCCGCGGGGCGAGCCCCGCCGCCAGCCGCCCGAAACCGATTCCGAACGAAACCTTCAGGCCGGCCGCGGCCGATTCGACAGCCGTCGCCCGAAACAGGTGCGCTGCAGGGTCGACCGGTTCGAGCCGCACGAACGTCGCCGCCGCGGCCGGCGGCAGTTCCACACCATAATCGGGGGTGATGACCGTGGCCTCCCCGGGCGGCCACGTGTTGATCTGCGTGACCGGATACGAACGGCCGCGCGTTTCGACGGAGCCGCTCAACCGGAACTCCGCAAACGTCACCTTGTTCGCGCGGTCGATCACGAGCGCGGCGCGGTCGGTCGGACCGCGCACGATCGCGCCGTCGCGCAGGAACAAGCCCTGCGGTTCGTACGAGCGTCCGATATCGAAGTAGTCGCCGTTAACGCCGGCGACCGCCCCGGTTCGCTGCGCCAGTTGCGACGTGCGTTCGCCCTTGGAGATCACGTGGTCGGAAGAGATCGCCGTGCCGAGTTTGATCGACGGCTCGCTCGGGTCGACGGCAAGGAGCGAGATCACCCGCGGGCCGACCGGCGTACGCTCTCCATACTGAGCGAATGCGATGCCGGGCGCCGTCGTTTCGAGGTTTACGAACTGCAAGCCGGGCTGTGCGGCGACCATCGTGAAGAGCCGATCGAGCTCTTTCAGATGTCGCGTCCCGTCGCGCAGGCTCTGGGCTGGATCGCTGAAATCGTGAACTTCGCCGGCGAGCGAGAAGGGCACACCGTCGAGCGTGCCGTGCAGTCCCGTGCTGCCCAGCCGGTCGCCCCGAACCGCGAGCGGGCCGTTCACGTCCCGCAAGCGATGGGCGCCCGCCGCGCCCTCGACGCCGACGAGCGTGGCGTCGACTGCGAGCGTGCCGTCGTTCACGATCGTCACATCGCGCAGTTCGCCTGCGGAGAGCGCGATGGCGGACGACGGATAGAGCGCCGCGAGCGGCCCGACCGGAAGCGCCGCGGCGGACCAGACTTGGGACGCCGCGTTGCCGTGCCTTTTGGTCTTCGCCGCGAACGGATACGCGCGCTCCCCGGCGCCCAAATCGCCGCTCAGATCGTACGTGTTCGCGGCGGCGTCGAGTGCCAGAGTTCCGTTCAGATGCTTGAGGTGCAGCACGTCGCCGACCGGAACGGCCGCCGAAGCAACGTCGATGCTGCCGTCCACCACTCGCAGGCGTGCGTGCGAACCCGTGAGCCACGCGATCGCCGCGCCGGCCGGATTCGCCGCCGGCACGGGCGCGGCGAGCGCGACGGTCGCGCGCGGCGCGCGCATGACGATCTCCAGCGGTCCGCCGAGGCGCACGTCGATGCGCGGAACGTCCAACGCCGCGCCGCCGCCTTCGATGTGAAAGCGTTCGAGCGAGAAGAACCGCCCGCGCAGAAAGGCGGCGAGCCCTCCGCGAACGTCGCCGATCGAAACGCTCGCAGCGGTCGCTCGCGCGACGAACGCCTGCACGAGCGTGCGTTCGACCGCGCTGCGGGACGCGAACAGGAGCAGCATGCCGGCGCACGCGGCGACGACGATCGAAAGCCGGAAGCCGTCGACGCGGAAAACGGCCCTGCGCGCAGAATCCGGGTTACCCTCGATGATCACGCGGATAATCGCCTCGCTGTCGCTCGGTTTGCTATTGGCGGCCTCGCCGGCCGTCGCCGGCGCCCAGGAACTACCGAAAATTGCCGCCGCGGGACGCACGCCCCACGTGGCGGTGCTCGTCTGGCACGACGTCGTGGCCGGCCCGAAGGAGGTTTGGTTCGACACGACGCTCGATACCTTCCGCACCCAACTCGAGGCCATCCGGCGCGGCGGCTACCACGTCATCGGCTTGCGGGCACTGCGCTCGCATCTCGAACGAGGCACGCCCGTGCCGGCGCGGTCCCTCGTGCTCACGTTCGACGACAACGGGCACGGGATTTACGAAAACGCATTCCCGCTATTGAAGAAACTTTCTTTCCCCGCAACGCTCTTCGTGCACACGAATTTTGTCGGAAAGACGACGTCGAAGCGGCACAACACGTGGTCTCAGCTCGCGGAGATGGAGCGGAGCGGGCTGGTCGAAATTCAGAGCCTCACCGCGAATCATCCGCCCGATCTTCGAGCGCTCTCCGACGCCGAGGTGCTGCACGAGTTCGCGCTCGCGCAGCGCTCGATCCAAGCGCGGATCGGCCGGCGCCCCTACGCCGTCGTGTATCCCGAAGACAACTACGATGAGCGGCTCGCGCTGCTCGCCGCACGGAGCGGCTACGATCTCGGCTTCACCGAGGATTGGGGGTTCGCCGGCGATTCGACCTCGCCGTTGCTCGTCCACCGGTACTCGGTGCTCACGCGTTTCGATCAAGCCTTGGCCGACGTCGCGCGTTAGCGTTTCACCCAAACGTCTCGAACGGCAACGGCGTTTGCGGCCTCGCCCAGCGGCTCGAGCCCGTACATCTCCTCAATCGTGCGCAAGACGACGTATGCGTTCATCGGTTCCGCATAGTTGCCCGGCTTCACCATCGGTCCGTAAAAGATCGTCGGAATCGTATTGCGGGGATCGAATCCTTCGTCCCAGATGACGACGAGCAGCGTATCGTTCGCCCGCGCCCATTTCGCGAGCGGCCCGAGGTTACGCTCGAACCACGCGTCGCCGGCCTTCACGGTTCCGTCGTGCATGTCGTGGTCGGCGTTCGGCACGATGAACGTGACCGCCGGGAGCTCCGCGAACGCCTTGAGTGCGCCGAGCGGTTGATGCGATGCGCGCGGCAAGTTCGTGAAGTGCGCCCAGGGCGCGTGTTTGCGCGCGTATTTCCCGGCCCAGCAACCCGTGAATCCGGCGCTCGGCAAGGATTCCGAGTACGCGACGTACCCGAGATGCGCGGCGAGCAATTGGCTGCCGAGATTCGCATCGGTTGCGGCGATGCCGCGCGCGGGGCAGTCGTCCCCACTATCGACGCGACGCCCGGCGAAGAGCGCGAAATAATTCGGAGCGCTCGGATGCGTCATGCCGTGGGCGTTCGTGAAATTCGCCCCAGCGCGCGCGAGCGAATTCAAATACGGCGCCGAGGCCGAACCGATGATTTGGCGGTACGAGTGATTCTCTTCGATGACGACGACGACGTGCGCCGGGCGCGGCAGCGCCGTCGCAGCCTGCCGGACCTGCGCGCTCGCCCCTGCCCCGGGCCGCGCGACGAACGCCGCGAGCGCCAGAAGGAGTGCGGCCTGCGTCCCCTGCCGGGACGGCGCCTGCCGGGAACGCGCTCTGGGAGGTCTGGGCATACGGCGGCGAGTTAGGCGCCGGGCGGGAACAACCCGCCCGATGAGGACCCGCAGGCTAGGGCTTCGCCTCCGCCTCGCGGCGGAGCAGTTCGCGCTTCCGTTCGATACCCCACCGGTACCCGGCGATAGCGCCGTCCGCGCGGACGACGCGATGACACGGAACCACGACCGCGGCCGGGTTCGAGGCACAGGCTCGCGCGACCGCGCGAGCACCGCGCGCGTTCCCGAGTCGAGCGGCGAGCGTCGCGTACGAGGTCGTCGTCCCGCTCGGAATCTCGCGCAGCGCCCGCCATACGCGGTGCTGGAACGCCGTTCCGCGAACGTCGAGCGGCAGTTCGGTCGCGAGGGGCGAGCCCTCGATCCCAGCGACGACGACGGCGACCCAGGCACTCAATCGCTCCTCACCCGCGACGAGCGAGGCTCGGGGGAACGCCGCGCGCAACTCGCCTGCCAACGCTTCGGCGCTCTCGCCGAATGCGACGGCACAGATCCCACGCTCCGTCCCGGCGACGAGCAGCGGACCGAGCGAGGTCGCCTCGATCGCGTAACCGATGCGCGTATCCGGCGCGCCGCGACGGTAAACGGACGGCTTCATCCCGAGCGCCGCCTCGGCGCTCTCGTAGAACCGGCTGCTCGAGCCGAAGCCCGCATCGTACAGCGCCTGGGTCACGCTCGGGGAATCGCGCAGCCGTTCGCGCAAGCGCCGCGCGCGCACGGCCGCCCCGTAGTCGCGCGGCGTCAGCCCCGTCGCGGCACGAAAGCGGCGGTGAAAGTGGGAGGGGCTCATCCGCGCCGCGTCCGCGAGTTCGCGCAGCGACGGAACGCTCTCGGCGCCTTCGATCGCGCGGCAGGCGGCGGCGATCGCCACGGCGCGCCGTTCCGCGGCGGACGGGCCGTCCGGCCGGCAGCGCTTGCAGGGCCGGAACCCCGCTCGCTCGGCCGCTTCGCCGTTTGGGTGGAAGCTGACGTTCCGGCGCAGCGCCGGGCGGGCCGAACAACTCGGCCGGCAGTACACGCCGGTCGTCGCGACCGCGTAGACGAAACGCCCGTCCTCGCGGGCGTCGCGGCGGCGGACCGCCTCGTAGCGCTCGTCGTCGTCGCGCAGGAGCGGCTCCTCCGTAAGAATCATCGTTTCGATCATCGTGGACACCTCACCGCGAATCCTAGCAGTTCGGGCGGGCCACGCCTTCCGGGGCCTTGCTCCGCAATTCCCGGCGCGGCCGCGCTCCTAATTCTTCAGGTCGAACAGTTCGGTCTGCTCGCTGCGGCCAAGGCGCGGGGCGATCGTTTCCAAGTCGGCGAGGCTCGCGTTGATCCGGCGCGGCTTCGTGCCTTCGTGTACGCCGACGATCCCGAAATCTTCGAGGTGCTTCATCACGCGCACCGCGCGCGGATGCCCGATCGAAAACTGCGACTGCAGCTGCGCAGTGGAAGCGTAGTTCGCTTCGATGATGAACCGGGCCGCGTCGTAGCAGAGCGGGTCGACCTTCGCTCCGGCCCCGTCGTCGTCGCCGATCGGAACGACGTCCACGTCGAGCAGGTTGTCGGGGCGGGCCTGCGCGGCCCAGAACGCGACGAGGCGGTTCACCTCGTTTCCGGTGATCAGCGCGCCCTGCGCGCGAATCGGCTTCGGAGCGTCGATCGGCAAGAACAGCATGTCGCCGCGGCCGAGCAGCCGCTCGGCCCCGCCGCCGTCGAGGATCGTCCGCGAATCGACCTGCGAGCTGACCGCGAACGAGATGCGCGAGGGGATGTTCGCCTTGATCAAGCCCGTGATGACGTCGACCGAGGGGCGCTGCGTCGCCACGACCAGGTGGATGCCCGTCGCGCGCGCGAGCTGCGCGAGCCGCATGATCGTCTGCTCGACCTTCGCCGGCGCGATCATCATCAGATCGGCGAGCTCGTCGATCACGATCACGACGTAGGGCAGCTTCTCGTCGGGGTACTTCGCGTTATACTCCTCGATCTTCCGCACGCCGGCTTTCGCGAAGCGCTCGTAGCGCTGGTCCATCTCCTTGGTCATCTCGAAGAGCGCCCCCGCCGCCAAGCGCGGATCCGTGATGACATCCTTGATCAGATGCGGGATGCCGTTGTAGACCGTCAGCTCGACGCGCTTGGGATCGATGAACAGCATCTGCACCTGGTCCGGCGTCGCCGAGACGAGCAGCGAGGCGATGATGCCGTTCAAGCAGACGGATTTGCCGCTACCGGTCGCGCCCGCGACGAGCAAGTGCGGCATCTTCCCGAGATCCCCGAAGACCGGGCGCCCCGTGATGTCCTTCCCGAGCGCCATGTTCAGCGGCGGAACGACGCCGCGGTGCGGCAGCGCTTCGAGGATCTCGCGGATCGCGACGATCGAGACGGTCGCGTTCGGGATCTCGATGCCGACCGCCGACTTTCCCGGGATCGGAGCCTCGATCCGGACCGACGTCGCCGCGAGCGCGAGCGCGAGATCGTCGGCGAGCGAGGAGATGCGCGAGATCTTCACGCCGCGATCGGGGCGCAGTTCGTAGCGCGTGATCGAGGGGCCGCGCTCGATGTGCGTCACCTTCGCGCCGACGCCGAACGAAGCGAGCGTATCTTCTAGGACGTGCGTGCGGGTCGTCTCATCGATGATCTGCGCCTGCGGCGCGTCGAACAGCGAGAGGTCGGGGAGGCGGTAGGTGCGGCGCGCGGGATCGGCGGCTAGGACGCTCGCGGGCTCGTACTCGCCCGCGACGGCGCCCGCGCCATCGTCGTCGTCGTCTTCGAATTCGTCGGCCTCGTCCTCGTCCTCGCCATCCTCTTCTTCGAACTCGTCCTCGTCGTCGTCATCGTCATCGTCGTCGCCGCCGGACGCGACGGGGCGCCCGTTCGGCGCCGAGGAGGCGACCGCCGGCGCAACGACGAGCGGAGCCGCGGCCGCCGGCTTCGCTTCGGGAGCGGCTACGGCGGAAGCCGCCGGCTTCTTCGCGGCGGCGGCGGAGCGCTCGGGCATCGCGAAGGCCTCGCGCAGGTTCGCGGGCCCGGCGGGCTTGCGCTCGGGGGGCGGCGCCGGCTTGCGCTCCCGGGCCAAGAAGTTCGCCACGAACGCGCGCAGGCGCGCCCCGGCGACGATCCCTCGTCCGATCAGCTGTTTGAGCGAGACTTTCGTGACCCCGACGAGGATGCCAAGCGCGGCGACCGCGAGGACGAGCTTCGCGCCGAACGAGCCGACCATCGCGACGAGCCAGTTCGCCAGGGCGGCCCCGACCTTGCCGCCGCCGCCCGCGTAGGCGGCATCGACGATCAGGAAGAGCACTGCCGCCGCGAGGCCGAGCGTCGCGATCAGCTGCGGCACGCTGATCTCGAGGAAGATGATCCCGCCGATCAGGGCGATCAGGATCGGGAAGCACCAAGCAGCACCGCCGAAGAGCACGTGGAGCTCGTCGGCGGCCGCCGCGCCGAGACGCCCTGCGTGGTGCGGGTTCCAGAGGGCGAAGCCCAGCAAGACCGCGACCGCCAGCGCCGCGATCCCAGCGATTTCGAGATTCAGTCGGAGGGCGGAGAACCGCCGCGACGCACTCGCCTTCCGGCGCACGCGTGCCATTGGTTGCTGACGTTATCGCAGCGCGGGGCCGGACCCTGTTCGTCCGCCCGCTTCCGCCGGCGAGATGGGCTGCGTCGCGGCTAGCGCTTTACGAGGCGGAGCGCGCGGTAGACCGTGAACCCGGCCTGCAGCGGGAAGGCCGTCGTTCGGTCGTGTTTCATACGCGACGTCAGGGTGGACACGACCGCGTCGCGCCGGTCGCCGAAATCGCGTTTCGCGCTCTTGCCCGTCGCGACGCGCAGCGCGAGGTCGAGCACGGGCGAGGTCCCGGGGGTCACCACGATCGCGCAACCGTCCGGGCGCAGCACGCGCGCGATCTCGTCGGTGGCCGCGGCCGCATCGCTGACGAATTCGAAGGTGCTGACCGCAACGACGACGTCGAACGTCTCCGCCGCGAAGGGCAGCTTCTCGGCCGGCGCCTCGACCAGCGTCGCGTAGGTGCCCGCGCGCTCGAGTGCTTGCGCCACGTCGGTCGCGTGCTTGTGGACGTCGGCGGCATAAACGTGCCGCGCACGGCGCGCAAGTTCGGGCAAGAACACGCCGCTGCCGTATCCGACCTCGAGCAGCTTTTCGACGGGGCGCTCGGGAAGCAACCCCACCACGAGCCGAAAACGCTGGCGCGACACGAAGCCGAGCAGGCGGCGATAATTCCAATCCGCATGGTCGACCTCGCCCGTCTTCACGAGGCGGTCGCGCGGCAGTAGCCGGAGTTCCATCAGATATTTAGACCGCGATTCCTAACGCAAGTTCCGCTCGGTGTCGAGTCGCCGCCGGATGATTCCTGTGATGAGCAGGATAGGCCTGCCTTCGACTCTCACTCAAGGACTCTCGCGCCGCCGCTTCAGCGGGCCGCCGCGATCAGGACGACGGCCGCGGCCGCGAAGCCGGCGCCTGCGAGTTGGATCGGCGCGAGGCGTTCGTGCAACAGAAAGCGCGCGAGAAAGACGGTCCCCGCCGGGTAGAGCGACGTGATCACAGCGACGACGGCCAGGAGGCCGCCCCGCGACGCGAGGACGTAGAACGCGTTCGCGCCCATATCGAGCGCGCCGGCGAGGGCGATCGTGCCGAGGAGCGAGCGCTGCGTCGGGAGCGGCTCGCGCCGGACCAGAACGTACAGCGCCACGACCCCGAGCGAGCTCGCGCGGAGCGCGGCCAGCGTCCACAGACCGCCGTCCGCGTGTCCGTGCGCCAGAACCACCAAGAGGCTTCCGATCGCGAGCCCGCTCGCGAGCGCGAGCCCGACCCCCGGCGCCCGAATCGTGAACCGCCCGCTCTCGGGGTTCGTCGAAACGAGAGCGACCGCGACGAACGCGCAGGCGACGCCGCAGAGGGCGAGGAGCGGCGGGCGTTCTCCCGAGGCGAGCCCCCAGGCGACGGGGACGCTCGCCCCCACGACGGCGGTGATCGGCGAGACGACCCCCATCCGGCCGACCGCGAGCGCCGCATAGAGCGCTCCGATGCCGACCGCGCCGAGGACGCCCCCGGCGAGACCGAGCGCGACGTCGCTCGGATAGAGCGTCCCGGGGACGAGCGGGATCAGGCCGGCAAGGAGCGCGAGCCCCGCCAGCTGGGAGAGCAGGACGACGGCCGCCGCCGGCGCGCGCCGGCTCGCGACGCCGCCGAGAAAATCCGCCGCGCCGTACGTCAGGGCGGAAAGGAGCGCGAGGAGGAGCGCCACGGACTACGTTCGAGTCGTCGGATCGAGCGCGTCGCGCAGGCCGTCGCCGAGCAGGTTGAAGCCGAGGACGAGCGTCGTGATGGCGAGGCCGGGGAAGACGAGCGCCCACGGAGCCGTCAGCCAGTAGTCGCGCGCGTCGTTCAGCATCGCGCCCCACTCGGGCGCCGGGGGACGTGCGCCGAGGCCGAGGTACGAGAGCCCGGCGGCCTCGAGTTCCGCGGTCGCAACGCCGAGCGTCGCCTGCACGAGGAGCGGCGCGAGGATGTTCGGCAGGACGTGCCGCGCGAGGACGGCGGGTGCCGAGACGCCGACCGCCCGGGCGGCTTCGATGTACTCCATCTCCTTCACGCCGAGCACGGAGGAGCGGGCGAGCCGGGCGTACTGCGGGATGTAGACGACGCCGACGGCGATCATCAGGTTCGTGATGCTGGGCCCGAGGGTCGTCGTGATCGCGATCGCGAGAATGATCGACGGAAAAGCGAGCATGACGTCCATCGCGCCCATCAGGACGTCGTCGGCCCTTCCGCCGAGATACCCGGCCGTCGCGCCGATCGCCGTCCCGGCCGTGATCGCGAGCCCGACCGCGGCGAAGCCGATCCGGATCGAGATGCGCGCGCCGTACAGGATTCGGGACCAGAGATCGCGCCCCAGCTTGTCGGTGCCGAGCAGGTGGTGGGAATTCGGCGCCTGCGCCTGATTGCTCAGATCCTGCGCGAGCGGATCCCAGCCCGCGATCAGCGGCGCGAAGATGGCGGCCAGGAGGACGGCCAGGACGATCGAGGCTCCGACGAGCGCGCCCGGATCCCGCCGGAAGCGTAGCCAAATATCGCCGCCGTACGAGCGGGCGGCCGGCGTATCTGCGGCGGCGCTCGATTCCACTGCTAGGCCGTTCTCGATGTCATTTTCGTCGAGGCGACGCGCTTGTGGCGCCTTCAGACCTCCATGACGACCGGAACGACGACGGGGCGGCGCCGCGTCTTCTGAAAGACCGCCTTCGAGAGGCTGCCGCGGATGTGTTCCTTCACCATCGCGACGTCGCGGATGCTCTCCGACGAGATGCCCTCGAGGACGCGGGCCAGCATCGTCTTCAGTTCGAGCGTCACGCCCTCGGATTCGGGGAGGTAGAACACGCCGCGCGAGACGAGATCGGGGCCCGCGACGACGCGCGCCTCTTCGGCGTCGATCGTCACGACGACCATCATGATGCCGTCGGCGGAGAGGTGCTTTCGATCGCGCAGCACCGCATCGCCGACGTCGCCCACGCCGGAGCCGTCGACCATCACGTTTCCGCCGTAGGTCTTGCCGACGCGCGAGGCGCCTGCGGCGGTGAACTGGACGACGTCGCCGTTCTCGCAGACCAGGACGTTGCGCGCCTCGACGCCCGTCTTACGCGCGAGTTCGCCGTGCGTGATCAGCATGCGATACTCGCCGTGGACCGGGATGAAATACGACGGGCGCACGAGGTTGAACATCAGGAGCAGCTCTTCTTGCGACGCGTGCCCCGAGACGTGGGCCTGCGCGCCGCTCGTCCCATGGATCACCGTAGCACCGAGCCGGTACAGGTTGTTGATCGTGCGCGAGACGCTCTTCTCGTTCCCGGGGATCGGCGTCGCGCTGATCACCACCGTGTCGCCGGCGACGATCCGCATCTTCGGATGATCGCGGACGGCCAAGCGCGAGAGCGTCGACATCGGTTCGCCCTGCGAGCCCGTCATCATCACGACGACCCGCTCGGGCGGCTCCCCGTCGACGTCCTCGATGCGGATGATCCGTTCCGGCGGGATTTCGAGATAGCCGAGTTCGGTCGCGTAATGCACGACGTTGAGCAGGGAGCGGCCGAGGAAGGCGATCTTGCGGTCGAAGGCGACGGCCTGGTCGACGACCTGCTGGATGCGCGGAACGTTCGAGGCGAACGAGGCGACGAGAATGCGGCCTTCCGCGCGCGCGAAGATGTTCGCGAACGCGTCGCCGACGACGCGCTCCGAGGGCGTGTGCCCCGGCCGCTCGGCATTCGTGCTGTCGGAGAGCATGCACAGGACGCCCGCGTCCCCGATCCGCGCGATCGCGGCGAAATCCGCCGGACGGCAGTCGATCGGCGTTTGATCGAACTTGAAGTCGCCGGTGTGGAACACGGTTCCCAGCGGCGTGCGGATCGCGAGCGCGCAGGCGCCCGCCAGGCTATGGTTGACGTGGATGAACTCGATCTCGAGGGAGCCGTACGAAACGCGCGTGCCGGGCTGCACCGATTGGAACGTACGGTCCGAGAACTTCTGATCGCGCATCTTCGCACGGATCAGCGCGAGCGAGAGCGGCGTCCCGACGACCGGCACGTTGAACTCGCGCAAGAGATACGGAATGCCGCCGATGTGATCTTCGTGTCCGTGCGTCACGAGGAGCGCGCGAAACTTGTCGGCGCGCTCGCGCAGGTACGTGAAGTCGTTGATCACGATATCGACGCCGAACATCTCGTCGTCGGGGAACATCAAGCCGCAATCTACGACGATGAGGTCGTCGGCGGTCTCGATGACGGTCATGTTGCGGCCGATCTCGCCGCACCCGCCGAGGGGGACGATCCGAACGTACGGTTCGGAAGGCGGCTCCGGGACGACGAAGGCGGCCGCGGCCTGGGACTTGCCGTTGGCGCGCGCGGGCGCGATGGATGCATCGGAAGGAGAAGTCATGGAGGCTCTCGTCTTCGCGCTCGGCGCCGCCCTTACTTGTGCGCTCCCGGAGTCCGCCGCCCGCAGGCCTCGCGAGCCCGCGCCCGCGCCGCCCCCGCCCGCGCGCGCGAGAGCGCTGGGCGCGGACGACGTCTTCTCCTTGCGCGCGCGGCGCCGCGCGGCGGCCTACCTGCGCATGCGCCTGCTCGAACTGCGCAAGGCGCGCCTCGACCGTGCCGCGGAGGTCATCGAGCGCCGGCTGGGGGCCGACGCGTTGTTGCGCCTCCCTTAGAGAGGCGCCGCAACAAGCACGCGCCAACTTGCAGGACGGTGGACTCGCTCACTCCTCCTGCGCTCTCCCTCCGTACCGTGCGCGACATCTTCGTCGCTCCCGGGCGCGCGCTCGCTTCGATCGCGGAGCGCCCGACCTGGATCGTCGCGTACTTCGTCGTCGCCGCCATCACCGTCGCCGGGATGCTGCTCGCCGCTCCGGCGCTGATGCACGTGATGGTCGCACTCGCGCAGGAAGGCCCGCAGCCGGCGACCCAAACGGTCGCCGAGCTTACCAAGAACGCGCGGGAAACGATCGCTTCCCAGGTGATCTCGAGCCTGATCGCTCCGATCTTGACGTGGAACATCGCGGCCGTCAGCGTCGCGTTGCTCGCCCGCAAGGAGACTCCGCTCGCTTACTATCCACGCCTGCTGGCGCTCAACGCGTACGGCAACATCCCGGCTGCGCTCGGCACGCTGGCGTTCGGAATCGTGCTGCGCCTGCACCCGGCGGGGAACTTCGCCACCGTCGCCGACCTCTATCATGCGTTCCCCTTGAGTCTCGCCGCGCTGGTGCGGCACGCCGACGAACGGCAATTGAGCTTCCTCGGCTTCTGGGATCCGTGGCAGCTATGGTCGCTGATCCTGATCGGCTATGGGTATGCCGCTTATCTGAAACTCGATCTCACGCTCGCCTTGGCGCTCTCGTTCGCGATCGGGCTCGCATACGCGCTCATGATCACGTTCTCCGCGTGATGCCCGCACCTCCGGGAAGGTTCGCATGACCTCGGAACTCACGCCGGCGCGGCGCGGCACCAAGAGGCTTGCAGCGGCCCTCAGCCTAGCGCTGCTGCTCGCAGCCCCGTCCGCCGCGTCCGCGCGCTCCGCGGCCGCGCCCGCCGCGCAGGCCGGCGGCGTGCCGGCGACGCTCGACGCGAACGCCACCGTTCGCTTCGCGCTCGACCACAGCGCCGCGGTGCTGGCAAAGCGGGCGGCGGCCGCAAGCGCGGAGGCGACGTTCACCCGGCTGCGGGCGGCCGAACTCCCGACGCTCACCGGGCAACTCTCCAACCAAATGACCCGTTCCTCGAACGCCCAGGGGTCGCTCGCGGCCTACGGCCTCTCGCAGCAGAACCGGTTCTCGCAGAACACGGCGCAGATCGGTTCGCAGTATGCGTTCTACAACGGCTCGCTCGCGCAAGTCCAGGCTCAGCAGGCGCGGCGCCAACTCGAGAGCGCGCGCGCGGATCTGCGGCGGACCGAACAACAGACGGCGGCCGACGCGACCTCCGCGTTCTACAATCTCGCCGCCAAGCGCACCGCAGTCGCGGTCGCCGAATCCAACCGGCTCTACCAGCAAGCGCTCCTCGAAGCCGCGCGCGTCAGCGAACGGGTCGGCCGGGTCGCGGGCGTCGACGTCCTGCGCGCGCAAGTCGGGGAGACCCGAGGCGAAGCGGCGCTCGTCTCCGCGCACGCCGACGAAGAGAACGCGCGCGAAGCGCTCGCGCTGCAGATCGGTGCGCCGCTCGACACGCGTTTCGACGTCCCGGAAACGATCCCGGAGCCGAAGCTCCCCGAGACGCCCGTCGACATCCTGATTGCGATCGCGCAGACGCACCGGCCCGACGTCGCGGCCGCGCGGGCGAACCGCGGCGCCGCCGTCCTCGCCGACGCCGCGATCGACACGGACCTGCGCCCGCAAATCGCGCTCAACGCGGCCTTCGGCAACCAAGTCAGCCCGACGACGTTCGGCGCGCAGCAGAGCGCGATCGATCAGCAGAATGCGATCAACGCCTCGCAAGGCCTGCCCTTGATCCCGAACGTGACCCGCGGCCAACCCGGCTTCTGGCAGATCGGCGCGACCGCGACGCTCGCGATCCCGCTCGTCGATTACGGCACGCGCCGCACGGCGCACTCGAGCGCGCGAGCGCAGATCGCCTCGGCCGACGCGGCGCTCGCCTCGGCGCTCGCCTCGGTCGAACTCGACGTGCGCCAGTCTCTGCGTGCGGCCCAAACCGGCGCAACGAACCTGAAACTCTACGCCCAGGCTGCCGAACTCGGCCGCGAGTCGGCGCGCATCGCGCAACTGCAGTACAAGAACGGGCTGATCTCCTTCAGCGACGCCGACGCGGCGGAGCAAACCGCGCTCTCCGCAGCGAACGACCTCACGACGGCGCGCGTGAGTTATCTCGTTTCGATCGTACGCTTGCGCATCGCGATCGGCGACACCGACCCCGCGACCGCCGCCGATGTGAGAGGATTATGAACCGCCGCAACCTGATCGTCGCCGTCGCCGCGCTCGCCCTCTTGCTCGCGATCGGCGCGTTCGCCGCACGGCCGCGCTCGAACACGGTCGAGGCGCGCATCGACACGGCGAAGGTTGCCCATTTCCAGACGCGACTCCCCGAAACCGGAACCCTGCAGCGGCCTTTGACGCAAACGATCTCGGCGCTCGTGAGCGGGAATCTCGGGAAGCTCTTCGTCAAGTCCGGCGATCGCGTCGCCGCGGGGCAACTGCTCGCGACGATCGTGAACCTCCAGATCGAGGCGTCGCTCGATTCGGCCGACGCCGCCGCGCGCGCGGCAGGCGCCCGCGCCCAGAGCGCCCAGGCGACGTACGCGGCGCTCCCCACCCAACTCCGCTCGAGCGTCGTGCAAGCGCAGGCGACGCTCCTGCAGGCGAAGGTACAGCTTCAACAGGCTCGCCAGGATCTCGCTTCCGGCGCTCAATCCGGGCTCGGCTACGGCGGCTCGACCGCCGAAGAGCAGCGCCTCGCGGCCGACGCGAACGCCGCGAAAGCGGATACGGACCTCCGCGAAGCGCAGCGCCTCTACGACGCGAATCGCGAGTTGTACGCCGAGAAGGCGGTCTCGAAGGACGCGCTCGACCAAGCCGCGGCGCACCTCGATCAAGCCAAGGTCGCGGCGAATCAGGCGCACCGCGAGCGGGAGATCCTGACGGGGACGCTCTCGCGAAACCAGACGGTGTTGCGCGACCGCGTCCGCGCCGCCGAGGATGCGGTGCGGCAAGCCCAGGCGGCGCTCGCGGCGGCACAGGCGAACGCGCTCAACACGAAACGCGCCGACGTCGACGCCGCCCTCGCCGACGCGGCCCGCGCCGAGACCGATCGCAAGTACGCGGCGGAACAAGTCGGGCACTTGACCGTCCGCGCGCCGTTCCCGGGCATCGTCGAGGCGCTCGCCTCGCAGCCGAGCGACAGCCTTCGTCCGTTGCAGCCCGGCGACTCGATCCAGGCCGGCGAAGAGCTGATGAAGGTCGCGACGGACGCCGGCTTCATCGTCCGCGCGAAGGTCGACGAGCAGGACATCTCGGCGGTCCGCGCCGGCCAGCGCGTCACCATCGGGGGCGAGGACTTCGGCGGGAAGACGCTCCCGGGGCACGTCGCCTCGATCGCGGCGTTCGCCCAGCGCAGCGACGATCCGTCGAACACGGCGCGCCAGGTGATCACGACGATCGCGCTCGACGGCACGTTGCCGTTTCTCCGCGACGGGATGAGCGTCGACGTCGACATCATCACGCGGGACCTGCCGGACGTGCTCGTCGTCTCGAGCGATGCGGTCCGCAAGGACGGGGAAGCCCCGTACGTCTACGTCGTTCGCGACGGCAAGGCGCGCAAGACCGCCGTTGCGACCGGAGAGTCGAACGATCAGCAGACCGTCATCACGGGCGGCTTGAACGCGGGCGACGTCGTGGTCGCGGACAAGAATGCCGCCGTCGTGGAGGGGACCGCCGTCAAACCGGCGCCGCAGCCTGCGCCCTCCGCCTCCGCGAAAGCCGGGTAGCCCGCACGTGACGCGCATGTCGCGGTTCGAGCGGACGCTGGCGTACGTGCACGAGGCGTTCGAGGCGATCTGGCGGAACCGGACGCGTTCGATCCTCACGATGCTCGGGATGATCATCGGGACGGCCTCGATCATCGGCGTGCTGGGGATCAGCAAAGCCGCTTCCGGCGGAATCAAGGGCTCGATCGCGGATTTCGGCGATCAAGGTATCTTCATCACCGCCGACGCGAATCAAGACGATCCCGCGAACGCGCAGATCCAATACCGCGACATCCCCTCGCTCGAGGAAGCGACCGGAGACATCGTCCGTTTCGTGACGCCGAACTACAGCGCGGCTTACGAGCTGCGCGCCCGCGGCATCGCCTACACGACGACCGTTCAATCGCAGACCGACAACTACACGGATTCGCTCACGCTGCGCGAGGGGCGACGCATGAGCCGTGACGACGTCGGGCAGGCGGCGCACGTCGCGCTCCTCTCGCAGGATCTCGCCGAGCGCTTCTTCGGGACGGGCCCCGCCGCCGGCCAGAACATCAAGATCAACGGCGCGCCATACCGCGTGATCGGCGTCTACGACCGGCTGAAGAGCTCGTTCTTGAACACGGGCGGCGGCGACTACATCGAGATCCCCTACACGCTCTTCCACCGCATCAAGCCCGGGCCGGTCGATTTCGTCCAAGTCTACCCGAAGCCCGGCATCACGGTCGAAGCGGCCTCGCAAGCGGTGATCGCGGAACTGCAGCACATCCATGGGAAGCGCGCCCTTTATACGACGCAGGACACGGGGGCCGTCTTCGGTGCGTTCAACACCGTCATCGGCGTCATCGCCGCCGCCCTGACCGCGATCGGCGGCGTCTCGCTCGTCGTCGCGGGAATCGGCATCATGAACATCATGCTCGTCTCCGTCACCGAGCGGACGCGAGAGATCGGATTGCGCAAATCGATCGGCGCGAGCGCGAACGACATCACGCAGCAGTTCCTCACCGAAGCGATCCTGCTCTCGCTGATGGGCGGCGGGATCGGAACCGTTCTCGGTTTTCTTGCGGTCCTCGCGGCGTACGCTCCGATCGCGAAGCTCGTGGGGCCCGCGCCGATCCCGTACCTGCTGATCGTCTCGGTCGCCGTCGGCTTCTCGACGATGGTCGGAACCGTCTTCGGAACGTACCCCGCGATTCGCGCGGGGCGGCTGGACCCGATCGAAGCGCTGCGTTCCTGATGTGGCCGTACTGGGTGGAAGCGTTCTCGGTGCTCGCCGCGCATCGCGCGCGCTCGTTGCTGACGGCACTCGGCCTGATCATCGGCGTCACCGCGGTGATCGCGATCCAAATCTTGGGCTCGGGGATGTCGGGCGCCGTGCAGGGCGTCCTCGGCAGCATCAACGATCGCTCGTTCGTCCTCGTCCCGAATACGCGGCAGGCCGATTTCACGCGCGCCGCGCTGAAGCCGGAGGACATCCAACGCGCCAAAAGGACGATCCCCAACATCGCGGAGGCGATCCCCGCCGTCACGATCAGCCGGCTCGTCCGGATCGGACATCGTTCCGCGCGCTTCTCGCTGACCGGCGAATCGGACGCGCGCTTCATCACGACGCCGGTCCGCTACGGGCACGCGCTGACCGCCGACGAAGTGCATTTTGCCGCGAAGGTCGCGATGATTTCCGACGCCGCGTACACGCGGCTCTACCCCGACGGAGGCGATCCGACCGGCTTGAGCCTGCGCGTCGGCGACCGGCGCTACATCATCGTCGCGGTCCTCGCCAAACCGCGTACCGGGATCTTGCCGAACGTCGTGCGCGGGGACGTCTTCCTCCCGTACACGACGTTCACGGAGGACGAACTGCGCGGCCGGACAGTCTTAGGCGGGCGTTTTCTGATCGCCGATCAATCGCGCTTGGGGGAGACGGAAGCCGCGACGATCCGCTTCTTCCAAGACCTCAAGCACGGGCGCGCGCAGTACCAGACGTTCGACCGCAAATCGTTCGCGAGCTTGACCGACGGCATCTTCGGCGGATTGACGCTCGTCGTCGCTCTGATCGGCGCGGTCTCGCTCGTCGTGGCGGGGATCGGGATCCTGAACATCATGCTCGTCTCGGTCGCCGAACGGACGCGTGAGATCGGCCTGCGGAAGGCGATCGGCGCGACGCGCTCCCAAGTCCTCGCCCAGTTCTTCATCGAGGCTCTGCTGCTCTCGCTCATCGGCTGCGGGATCGGCCTCGTCTTCGGGGTGGCGATCGGCTGGGCCGTCAACACGTTCGGCCTCGTGCAGATTTCCGGCGTCGTCGCGCCGATTCCGTGGCTGAACTCCATCGCGATCGCGACCGGCTTCGCCACGCTCGTGACGCTGGCGTTCGGAACGTACCCCGCCTATCGCGCCGCGTCGCTCGATCCGATCGAGGCGCTGCGCTATGAATGAGGCGGCAAACGAGCGCTCGGCGCGCGGCGCGGCGATCGACGTCCGCAACGTGACGAAGGTCTACAAGAACGGCGCGCTCGAGGTCCCCGCGTTGCGCGGCGTGACGTTCACGATCGAGCGCGGCGAATACGTCGCGATCATGGGGCCGTCGGGCTCCGGAAAGTCGACGTTGATGAACCTGCTCGGCTGCCTCGACCGTCCCACGAGCGGGACGTACGTCCTGGACGGGATCGACGTCGGAACGCTCGACGACAACGCACTCGCCCAGATCCGGCTCAAGAAGCTCGGCTTCGTCTTCCAAGGCTTCAACCTGCTCGCGCGGACGGACGCCGTCAAGAACGTCGCGCTCCCGCTGTTCTACGCCGGCATCCCCACGAAGCAACGCAACGCCGCCGCGGCCGACCGCCTCCGGGAGGTCGGCCTCGGCGACCGGCTCGACCACAAGCCGAGCGAACTTTCCGGGGGGCAGCAGCAGCGCGTGGCGATCGCCCGCGCGCTGGTGAACGACCCGGCCGTCCTGCTCGCCGACGAGCCGACGGGGAACCTCGATTCGCAGACGAGCGCCGAGATCATGGAGCTCTTCGCCCAGCTCAACGCCGCCGGGCGCACGATCATCATGGTCACGCACGACGCCGAGATCGCCCGCAACGCCAAGCGCGTCATCCGGACCCGCGACGGCCTGATCGTCTCCGACGAGGCCGCCGCCCAGAACGCGCCGCGGGCCCGTTGACGAACGGCTGCGACCTTTTTACGTTTGGCGAGTAGGACCGTTCCGTGCTCAATCGACCCTCTCTACCGTAGGGACCACATGCAGAAGAAATCTCGTATCCTTCCGACCCTCGTCGTCGGGCTCGTCGGCGCCGTCCTGGGCTCCTTCGCGATGATGCTCTATGCCAGCACCCACTTCACGAACGTGGCCGGGCCGGGCAACACGCCGCCCGCGGTCAGCGCGGCGCCCGTCGTCGCAGCAGCCGGCGGCAGCGACCAGGACCGGATCGTCGGGGCCGTCAAGCGCGTCGAACCGTCCGTCGTGGCGCTCAACGTCACGGTCAACGGCCAGCAGATCGTCCCGACCGACCCGTTCATCGAGTTCTTCGGCGGACACAGCCCCCAGCAAGTCCAGAAGTTCCGCGCCCGCGCCTCAGGCTCGGGGTGGGTCTACTCGCGTTCCGGAAACACGGCGCTGATCGTCACGAACGCGCACGTCGTGACCGCCCCCAACCGGGCGGCGATCTCCAAGCTCGAAGTGGTCTTCAAGAACGGCGACCGGGTCCCGGCGAAGGTCTACGCGACCGACCTCGCTCAGGATCTCGCACTGGTCAAGGTCGAGGGCTATGACAAGCTTCCGCCCGCGCTCGAGCTCGCCGACTCGGCGAAGCTGCAGGCGGGGCAGTGGGCGATCGCCGTCGGCGAGCCGTTCGAACTGAAGCAAAGCGTCTCGCTCGGGATCGTCTCCGGCTTCAACCGTGACGAGACGATCGGGAACGAGAACGGCACCGCCCAAGAATTCAAGGGCCTGCTGCAGACCTCGGCGCCCATCAACCCGGGGAATTCCGGCGGACCGCTCGTCGACATCGACGGCCGCGTGATCGGCGTGAACCAGTCGACCGCGAATCCGCAGGCCGGCGCCCAGGGCATCGGTTTCGCGATACCCTCGAACACCGTCAAGCTCGTCCTGGCCGATCTCGAGAAGACGCCCGGGACGCGGCAAGGGACCGGCGTCGGCTATATCGGCGTCCTGCTCGGGACGCTGACCCCCGAGATCCGCGTCCAGCTCAACGACTTCAAGGGCGAAGGCGTCCTCGTCGCCCAGGTGACCGGGGGCTCCCCGGCCGACGACGCGGGGATGAACGCGGGCGACGTGATCCAGCGGATCAACGGCAAGGACGTCGTGAAGGTGGAGGACGCGATCGCCGCGATCAAAGCGACGAAGCCCGGCCAGAGCATTTCGATGAACGTCTGGAGCGGCGGCGTCAAGAAGCTCATCACCGTGAAGGTCCAGGAGCGCCCCGCCGCCCTCAACCTTCCCCAACCGCAGGAAACGCCGTAGCAGGCCCGCCTGCCGTCACGTCATCCTGGGGTCGTCGGCGGATGAGCTTTCCCCGCGTGGCCCGCGTCCGGAGCGGGGCGGGGTTCCCCCGCGGGGACGCCCGCGATTTCGCATCCATGCGAAATCGCTACTCGTGCACTTGCCCGCTCCCGCCATCGTGGCTCCGCGGGCAAGCTGCACGCCCCGCGGAGAAACCCCGCCCCGCTCCGGACGCTACCATGCATTCCACGGTCACCGTAGGGTCTTGCCCGCTCCCGCTATCGCGGCTCCGCGGGTAAGCTAGGCTCCCCCGCGGGGGAACCTCGTCCCGCTCCGGACGCGGGCCGCGCGGAAAGCATGGCCGGACAAAGCAACTATTTGACCCGATTGCGGTATCTTGCTAGAAGAGGCAAGCTCTAGTAGACTCCCCGGCGCCGGGTGAACGGCGCAATCCTACTTTTCGATCGACGGTAAGCGGCAAGGCCGAAGCCGGCTACTCCGGCGAGGATGGTCCACGCCGATCGAAGTTTCGGAGTAAGAAGAACATTATGGCCAAAGTGGTCGGCATCGACCTGGGCACGACGAACTCCGTCGTTGCCGTCATGGAAGGGCAGACGCCCTCCGTCATCGCGAATTCCGAAGGCAGCCGGACGACCCCGTCCGTCGTCGCCTTCACGAAGACCGGCGAACGCCTCGTGGGGCAACTCGCCAAACGCCAAGCCGTTACGAACACCGAGCGGACGATCTCCTCGATCAAGCGACAGATGGGGACCGACCACAAGGTCAAGATCGACGGCAAGGACTACACGCCGCAAGAGATCTCGGCGATGGTGCTGCAGAAGCTCGTCAACGACGCTTCGACCTACCTCGGCGAGCGCGTGACGAAAGCGGTCGTCACCGTCCCGGCCTATTTCAACGACGCTCAACGCCAAGCGACGAAGGACGCGGGGAAGATCGCCGGGCTCGAAGTCCTGCGCATCATCAACGAGCCGACGGCTGCGGCGCTCGCCTACGGACTCGATAAGAAGGGCCAAGAGAAGATCCTCGTTTGGGACCTCGGCGGCGGAACGTTCGACGTTTCGATCCTCGAAGTCGGCGACGGCGTTTTCGAAGTGCTCTCGACGAACGGCGACACGCATCTCGGCGGCGACGACTACGACCTCCGCGTCGTCAACTTCCTCGTCTCCGAATTCCGCAAGGACCAGGGGATCGATCTCTCGAGCGACCGCCAGGCGATGCAACGCCTCACCGAGGCAGCCGAGAAGGCGAAGATCGAGCTCTCGTCGGTCGTCCAGACGAACATCAACCTGCCGTTCATCACGGCGAACGCCGAGGGGCCCAAGCATCTCGACATGACGCTGACGCGGGCCAAGTTCGAAGAGCTGACGAGCGATCTCACGGATCGCCAGATCGGGCCGTTCAAGGCCGCCCTCGGCGACGCGAAGCTCGACATCTCGGCGATCGACGAGGTCGTCATGGTCGGCGGCTCGACGCGCATGCCCTGCGTGCAGGAACTCGTTCGCAAGCTCACCGGCAAAGAACTCAACCAATCCGTCAACCCGGATGAAGTCGTGGCGATCGGCGCCGCGATTCAGGCCGGCGTTCTCGCCGGCGAAGTTCGCGACGTCGTCTTGCTCGACGTGACGCCCCTTTCGCTCGGGCTCGAGACGCTCGGCGGCGTGAACACGAAGCTGATCGAGCGGAACACGACGATCCCGACGAAGAAGTCGCAAGTCTTCACCACGGCCGAGGACGGCCAAACGTCGGTCGACATCCACGTGCTGCAAGGCGAACGCGACATGGCCGCCGACAACAAGACGCTCGGCCGTTTCCGCCTCGAAGGCATCCCCGCGGCTCCGCGCGGAATCCCGCAGATCGAAGTGACGTTCAACATCGATGCGAACGGCATCGTGAACGTCGCCGCAAAAGATCTTGGGACCGGGAGGGAACAGCAGATCACGATTACCGCGTCGACGAACCTGAACAAGGCGGAAGTCGATCGGATGGTCCGCGAGGCCGAATCCGCCCGCGCCGACGATCAGCGCAAGAAGGACGAAGCGGAGGTCCGCAACCAAGCCTCGAGCCTGATCTATTCGACGGAGAAATCGCTCAAGGAAGTCGGCGACAAGCTCGACGCGGCCGCGAAGGGAGACGTCGAGGCGGCTCTCGCCGAACTCAAGCGCGTCAGCGACAACGGCACTTCGGCCGAGATCAAGGCCGCGACCGAGAAGCTCCAGCAGAGCTCGTACAAGATGGCGGAGCTGCTCTACCAGAAGGCGGGCGGCGGCGGCCAGACCGACGGCGCAGCGCCGGGCGGAGCGAACGGTGCCGGAACCGGAACCGGAACCGGAGCCGGAGCCGGTGCGGGTGCGGGTACCGGTGCGGCTGCGGGCCCGAGCGACGACGTCATCGACGCCGAGTTCAAGGAATCGAAGTAACACCGCCGATCACACGATGCGCGCCGGTGCCCGCACGGCGCCGGCGCGCACTTTGAGGTTTAAGAGCATGGAGATCGACGCACAGCACGCCGACGCATCCGACGTCGTCACGACGCGCGATGCGCGCACGGAGGCGGCCGCCGGCGATGCGGCCGCGCGCGAGGCGGAGCTGCTGGCACAATTGGAAGAAGCTAACGCCCGCGCGAAAGAGCATTACGACAGCGCGCTCTACGCGGTCGCGGAGTTCGAGAACTACAAGAAGCGCGCGCAGCGCCAAGTCGTCGACCAGTTGAAGCACGGCAAGAAAGCGATCCTCGCGAGATTCCTGCCCGTGATCGACAACCTCGAGCGGGCGCTCGCGCTCGAAATCCCGCCGGGCGGTTTGAAGGACGGCCTGGATGCCACGCTGCGCGGGTTCGAGAGCGCCCTCGAGAGCGAGAACGTGAAGCCGCTCTCGCTCGTCGGAACGCCGTTCGATCCCCGCGTGGCGGAAGCGATCGGCACGCGCGAATCCGCGGATGTGGAGGATGACACGGTCCTCGAAGTGGCCCGGCGCGGCTACGCGATCGGCGACGACCTGCTGCGGCCGGCGCTCGTGATCGTGTCGAAGAAACCCGCGTGAACTACAAGGACTACTATCAAACCCTCGGCGTCCCGAAAAACGCGGCTCAGAAAGACATCAAGTCCGCGTACCGCAAGCTCGCGCGCAAATGGCATCCCGATGCGAATCTGGAGAACAAGAGCGCCGCCGAGGAAAAGTTCAAGGAGATCCAAGAGGCCTACGAAGTTCTGGGCGACGCCGAGAAGCGCGCCAAGTACGACGCGCTGGGCAGCGATTGGCAGCGGGCCGCGCAGCAGGCGGAGGCGCAGCGCCGGTACCGCGCGTCGCAAACGGAGCCCGGGTTCGATTTCGGCGGGTTCGAAGGGGGCGGCGCCCCGCACGGCGCGCCAAGCGGCTTCTCGGATTTCTTCGACTCGTTCTTTTCGAACGTCGGGCGCCGGCCGGGCCCCGCGCGCGGCGTCGCGCAGCGCGGCGGCGACCTCGAAACCACGATCGACCTGACGCTCGCGGAAGCCTTCGCAGGCGGGACGAAATCCGTCGCTCTGCACGTCGAGGACGCGTGCGCGACCTGCGGCGGAACCGGCGTAGAACGCGGCACGCAGCAAATCTGCCGGGTCTGTCACGGGACGGGGCGGACCGTCGCCACGAAGCGGTTCGACGTCACGATCCCAAAAGGCATCCGGGCGGGGCAGCGGATTCGCCTAGCCGGACAAGGGAGCCGCGGCACGGGAGGCGGGCCGAACGGCGACCTCTATCTCGTCGTGCAGTTTGCCGAGGACCCGCGCTATCAACGCAAGGGCGACGATCTCTACATCGACCTCCCGGTCAACATCTACGATCTCGTGCTCGGCGGCGAAGTGACGGTCCCGACGATGACGGGCAACGTCTCGATGACGATCAAGCCGGGGATGCAAAACAATCAAACCGTACGCCTCGCCGGAAAAGGGATGCCGAAACCGAAGGGCGCCGGGCACGGCGACCAATACGTCCGCCTCGTCGGCCTGTTGCCGACGAAGCTCAGCGATGCGGAGCGGCGGCTGTTCCGAGAGCTCGCTGCGTTGCGGAACGGCTCGGCGACGCACTAGCCGCCGGCTTCCGGCGCAGTGCCGCGGCACGTTTCGAAGCGCTTGGGCCGGGTATTAGCCGAAACATGGGATCGCAGAGCCCCCCTGGGAAGAACATCCGCGTGGGCCTTCTCGGCGCCGGAGGCTTCAGCGTGTTCGCCTCCCAGCATTTCGCGCGCGTCGCGGGCGCCGAGATTGCCGGCGTCGCCGATCTCAACCCCGTTCCGGCGCTCGCGATCGCGGAGCGCTTCGGCCTCGGCACGCCCGACGACGTGGCGGGGTTGCTCGCGCGCGACGATATCGATCTGATCTACATCTCGACCCCGCCGTTCTTGCATCACGAGCAGTCGATGGCGGCGTTGCGCGCCGGCAAGCACGTGATCGTCGAGAAACCGACGGCGTTGACGCTCGCCGAGGCCGACGAAATGATCGCGCTCGCCGGCCGAACCGGCCGCTTGATGGTCACCGACCTGATGCAGCGCTACAATCCCCTCTTCGACGCGGTCGCCGAACTCGTCCGGCGCAAGCCGCTCGGCGAGTTCTTGCACGGCTACTTCGAGAACTACGCCGGGGACGAAGGGCTCGGCCCCGAGCATTGGTTCTGGGACCGCTCGCGCAGCGGCGGCATCTTCATCGAACACGTCGTGCACTTCTTCGATATGTTCGCGGGCTGGCTCGGCGAAGGCGAAGTGATCGCCGCCCAGCGTACGCTGCGCCCCGGGAGCGGGATCGAGGAGCAGACGAACTGCACGATCCGCTATCGCGACGGGATGCTCGTGAACATGTACAACGGGTTCACGCAAGCGAACCGGCTCGATCGCCAAGAGACGCGGCTGCTCTTCGAGCGCGGCGACCTCACGCTCGACGGCTGGATCCCGATCCGCGCGCGCATTCGCGCGCTGGCGAACGGCCCCGGCCTCGCGGAGTTGACCGCCCTGTTCCCGCTTGCGGACGTAAGGATCGAGCCGATCCGGCCCGGCGAGCTCGCCCCGAGCCGCGCCCGCCAAAAGCCGCTCGCGGTCGATCGCTCGGTCGAGCTCGACGAGGGGCTCGGCACCGACAAATCGCAGCGCTACGGGGAGATGCTGCGGGCGATGCTCGCCGACCAAATCGGCTGGATCCGGGACCCGAGCCGCCGGCGCAAGATCACGGAAGAGAACGGCCGCGCCTCGCTGGCGATGGCCGTCCGCGCGACGCAGCTTGCAGATCTCGCGGAGGCGTGACCCGGCGGCGGCGAGCAACCCTCCGCGGCGCCTCAAGGTCTAACGGCATGTGTTAGGCGGCCCTCCAGTCCACTTGATGTGGTCCTCCATGTTCAACCCCGACAAGCCGCAGGTCAGGCGACCGGTGGAATGGCGGCGCATCGGCGCGCTCTTCCTGCCCTACTGGCGGAAGGAAGCGGCAGTGCTCGCCTGCATCCTGGTCGGGGCGCTCTTAGGGCTCGGGCCGACGATCTTCACGAAGTGGCTGATCGACGACGCGCTCGCCCGGCGCGACTCGACGGCGCTCGCGCTCGACGTCGGCGGCATGGTGGCGGCGGCGATCGTCGCCGGGCTGATCGGAGTCTACCAGGGCTTCCTGAACTCGTACGTGGGCGAAGGGATCATGCGGGACATGCGGACGAACCTCGTCTCGCATCTCCACCGCATGCCGATCTCGTTCTTCACGGGCACGAAGACCGGCGAGATCATGAATCGCGTCTCGAGCGACGTCGACAACATCGACAACGTCGTGACCGGCACGCTCGTGACGATCGTGACGAACGTCGCCGTCATGCTGACGACGATCGCGACGATGTTCTTCCTCGATTGGCGCCTCGCGCTCTTGGCGCTCGCGGTCGTCCCGTTCATGATCCTTCCCCTCGGTCCCGTGGGCCGGCGGATGTACGACATCCGCAAACTCACTCGCGAAAAGCGCGACCAGATCGAGAGCATCACGCAAGAGACGCTCTCGATCTCAGGGATCACGCTGATCAAATCGTTCGTGCGCGAGTCGTTCGAAGGGAAGCGCTTCTACGCGGCCGGGACGGATCTGATGACGCTCGAGATCCGGCTCGCCATGGTCGGGCGCTGGTTCATCGCGGCGATCACGGCGATGGTCGTGATCGGCCCGGCGATCGTGTGGCTCGCCGGCGGATACCTCGCGATCAAGGGAGCGCTGACGATCGGGACGATCGTTGCGTTCGTGACGTTGCTCGGCCGCCTCTACTCGCCCGCTTCGAGCCTCGCGAGCGTCCAAGTGCAGATCGTCAGCGCGCTCGCCGTCTTCGAGCGAATCTTCGAATACCTCGACATGACCCCGGAGGGCGCGCTCGATGCCGAGCGTCCCGGCGGCGGGCGCTTGCTTCCGACCGTGCGCGGCGAGATCCGCTTCGAGGACGTGCACTTCTCCTATTCGCCGGAGCGCAGCGCGCTCAACGGCGTGACGCTCACGATCGAGCCGGGGCAGGTCGCGGCCCTCGTCGGGCCTTCCGGCGCGGGGAAGACGACGATCACACAACTCGTACCGCGTTTCTACGACCCCACGTCCGGCGTCGTCCGTATCGACGGGATCGACGCGCGCGATCTGGACCTGCAATCCTTGCGTTCGCACATCGGAATCGTCACGCAAGAGACCTACCTCTTCCACGATACGATTTTGGCGAATCTCCGCTACGGCCGCATCGACGCCTCGCAAGAGGATATCGAACGGGCCGCCCGCGCCGCGAACATCCACGAGTTCATCGCAAGCCTGCCCGACGGATACGCGACGATCGTCGGCGAGCGCGGGCATAAGCTCTCCGGCGGCGAGCGCCAACGCCTCGCGATCGCGCGCGTCCTGCTGAAGGACCCGCGCATCCTGATCCTCGACGAAGCGACGAGCGCGCTCGATTCCCACAACGAAGCGCTCATCCAAGACGCCCTCGTCCCGTTGATGGCGGGCCGGACGAGCCTCGTGATCGCGCACCGGCTCTCGACGATCCTCTCCGCCGACGCGATCTTCGTCGTCGAGAACGGGCGCATCGCAGAGCACGGGACGCATGCGGAATTGCTCGCGCGCGGCGGAAGCTATGCTTCGCTCTACTGGACCCAGTTCCGCGAACAGGCACCGGCGGTCGGCGCGTAGCACTTCAGGCGTCGATGGAGAGTTCGGCGCGCAACCTCCTCGAGGTCGTCGGTTTGACGAAGCGTTTCGGCGCGCGCGCCGCCGTCGACGGCCTCTCGTTCGTCCTCGAGCGGGGCGAAATATTGGGTTTGCTCGGCCCCAACGGCGCCGGGAAGACGACGACGCTGCTGTGCCTGTGCGGCCTGCTTCGGCCTGATTCCGGAGAGCTGCGCTTCGAGGGAAAACCGCTCGCGGGCGAACGCGGCCGATCGATCGCGCTGATCCCCGAGACGCCGGACGTCTACCCGATGCTCAGCGTGTGGGAACATTTGATCTTCGTCGCGCGCAGCACGAACCTCCCGGCCGGTTGGGAGGCGCGCGCCGGCGAGCTCCTCGCCCGATTGGGCATGACGGCGCAGCGCGACGTCCTCGGGAACGCACTCTCCAAGGGAATGCGCCAGAAGACGCTGATAGCTGCGACGATCCTGGCCGACGCGCCTATCCTGTTGCTCGACGAGCCGATGGTCGGGCTCGATCCGAAGGGCCAGCGCGATCTGCACGACTTGATCTTGGAGTTGCGGCGCGGCGGAACGGCGATCGTCATGAGCACGCACATCATCGAGTCTGCGGAGTCGCTGTGCGACCGCGCGATCATCATGAAGGAAGGCCGCTCGATCGCATCCGGTCGAATCGCGGAACTGCGCGCGCGGGCGACGGGAGAACGTTCGCTGGAGGAAGCGTTTCTCGAGATCACGGCGTGAGCTTCGACGCTCTCGCCTTCGTAGAGCTGGCGAGCGCGAGAAACGCCGCGCGCACGATCGCACGCTCTCCGGGCCGGCTCGCGCTCTGGACGCTCGGGATCATCGGATTCGCCGCGCTCCTCGCGGCGCGCGCGTACCAGGCGCAATTGCACCCGGCTGGGCTCGGACGCGCATTGTCGCACTCGGGCGCGCTCTTGGCGTTCGGGTGGTTCTTCGCCGCCGTGGGCAGCGCGATCGCGACGGCGGCCGGCGGCACGCTGCGCAGCTTTCGTTCCAGCGCGGAAGCGCGGCTCTTGAGCAGCACCGGTCTCGGAGCGCAGCGGATCGCCGTGTGGCTGCAGATCCGCGCTGGGACGATCCTCGCCGCGCGTTACGGCGCCTTCATGTTCTTCTACTTCCTCGCGTTCGCGGGGCACGGCTCCGGCATGCGCGCGCTCGTCGGCGGATTCTTTGCGACGGCCGCCGCCGCGTCGGTCATCCTCGAAGTTCCGCTCCCGGCCTTCTTGCTGGGGCGCCGTCTCGGCGCACTCCCCGTGGCGGCGTTCGGCTGGAGCGTCGCGGCCGTCGGCGGGCTCTACGCGATCGCCGGGATCGCCGAGATCGGCGAAGCGCCGACCATCGCGCGGGCGATCCCGGCGGCACTCCGCTTCGATCCCGGTCCGTTCGCGCAGTGGCTGCTCTCCGGCACTCCGGAGGCGCTCGCATTCGCGCTCGCCCTGCCCCTCGCGCTCACGGCGGCCGTCGTCCCGCTCGCGGCCGGCACGCTTCCCGATCTGTATGCCGCTTCGATGAAGACGCTCGAGACGATCGAGCGGCGGCGCAGCGGACGGCCCGATTCATCCGCGAGCGCGGGCGTGCACGGCTCGAGGCGCTTGCCGCCTGCCGTTTATAGCGGCGCGAGGACGCTCCTGTGGAGCGATTGGACGACGTTCCGGCGGACGCGCGGCGCGCTGGCGAAATGGCTCGCGCTCGTTGCGGGATCGGCCGCGCTCGGCGCCTTCGTCCTCCTCGCGGAGCGCTTCGGGATCGACCGGGGCGAAGCGGCGGGGATTGCCGGCGCCCTTTGGGCGCTCGCATTCCTGATCCCGATCACGGCCTCGATTTCGCTGGCGGACGAGATCGCGCGCCCCGTTTGGTGGCTCGCGCAAGCCCGCTTGCGCGAGCGGCTCGCGGCCTGGTCGATCGCGCACGCCTGGCGGGGCGCCGTCGCCCTCGGCGCCGGCCCGGCCCTCCTCGGCGCCGGCTCGGGGGACGTCGCGTTCGCCGTCGCCGCGTTTCCGACCGCATTCGTCCTCTGGTGGTTCTTGACCGTGATCGGCATGGCATTGTACGCCGCGTTCCCGAGCAGGATCGACGCGAGCGGGCCGGCCTTCCTCCTGCGCTTCGTGCTGCTCTCCGCACTGCTCTTGCCGATGCTCCTCGCGTTCTCGCTCGCGATGCTCGCGCTCCATTCCGCCACGATCGCCTTCGCGGCGAGCACCGTCGTCGCAGTCGTCGAAACGCTCATTCTGATCGCGTTCGCGACGTTCCGCATAGGGAACAACGCGGTCGGCCTCGCGCTCTTGGAACGCTCGGCGTGAGCGCGAACGCACCGCGTGGCGGGCGGGGAAACGGCGCCCGGCTCGAAATGGTTGGCCGATGTTTTCCAGCGTAGTACCACGCCCGGTCCGCCGTCTGCTCGTCGCCAATCGCGGCGAAATTGCGATCCGTATCTTCCGGGCCGCGACCGAACTCGGAATCGCGACCGTCGCGATCTACTCGCACGAGGACCGCTTCGCGCTGCACCGCTTCAAAGCAGACGAGAGCTACTTGGTCGGCACCGGCAAAGGGCCGGTGCAAGCGTACCTGGATACCGCGGACATCTTGCGCGTCGCGCGCGAGGCGCACGTCGACGCGATCCATCCCGGTTACGGCTTCAACTCCGAGAATCCGGCGTTCGCGGAAGCGTGCGCCGCCGCGGGCATCGCGTTCGTCGGCCCGAGCCCGGACGTGATGCGCAGGCTCGGCGGGAAAGTCGAAGCGCGCGAGATCGCGCGCTCCGTCGGCGTTCCGACGCTGCCCGCGACGGGGGCGCTCCCCGCGGATCCGGAGGGCGTAGTAGCCGCCGCCGAGGCGATCGGCTTGCCCGTGATGCTCAAGGCGAGTTGGGGCGGCGGCGGGCGCGGGATGCGGATGATCGAGGATCCCGCCGAGCTCGTGCGCTCCGTCGAGGCCGGCCGCAGCGAAGCGCTCGCCGCGTTCGGGAACGGCGAGGTCTACCTCGAGAAGTTCCTGCGGCGCGCGCAGCACATCGAGGTGCAAGTGCTCGGCGATCTGCACGGCAACGTCGTGCACCTCTTCGAACGCGATTGTTCGATCCAACGCCGGAATCAGAAGGTCGTCGAACAGGCGCCGGCTCCGTTCATCTCGCCGGAGTTGCGCGCAGGGCTTTGCGAAGCCGCCGTCACGCTCGTGCGCAGCGTCGGATACTCGAGCGCCGGGACCGCCGAGTTCCTCGTCGATGCCGAGACGGGCGCGTTCTATTTCATCGAAGTGAACCCGCGCATCCAAGTCGAGCACACGGTCACCGAGGTCGTCACCGGCGTCGATCTGATCAAGGCGCAGATCCGCATCGCCGAAGGCGCCCGCATCGGCGATGCGGAGAGCGGCGTCCCGCCGCAGGGCGAGATCGTCACCGAAGGCTTCGCGATGCAATGCCGCGTGACGACGGAGAATCCGGAACGCGGCTTCGCCCCCGATTACGGCGCGATCACGGCATACCGGCCTGCGGCTGGCTTCGGGATTCGCCTCGACGGCGCGACCGCCTACTCGGGTGCGGTCATCACGCCCTACTACGATTCCCTCTTGGAAAAAGTCACCGCCTGGGCGCCCACGCGCGAGGAGACGCGGATGCGGATGCTGCGCGCGCTGCGGGAGTTCCGCGTGCGCGGCGTCTCGACGAACTTGAGCTACCTCGAGGCGTTGCTTTCGCATCCGCGCTTCCGCAGCGGCGACTACAGCACGCGCTTCATCGACGAGACGCCCGAGCTCACGCAGTTCCTCCCATCGCGCGACCGCGCGACGCGCCTGCTCTCGTTCTTGAGCGAAGTCCTCGTCAACGGCAACCCCGAGGTCGCGGGGCGCCCGCGCGTGGAGATCGTCCCCGCCCCGCGCGTCCCCGCCGCGCACCGCGAGTCTGGGGAAGCGGGAACGAAACAGCTCCTGGAACGCCTCGGCCCCGATGGTTTCACGGCCTGGATGCGCGCGCAGGAGCGCACGCTCGTCACCGATACGACGTTCCGCGACGCGCATCAGTCGCTCTTGGCGACGCGCTTCCGCACGAAGGACATGCTCGCGATCGCACCGATCTACGCGCGCGATCTCCCGAATCTGTTTTCGCTCGAGTGTTGGGGCGGGGCGACGTTCGACGTCGCGATGCGCTTTCTCAAGGAGGATCCGTGGGCCCGGCTCGCCTCGATGCGCGAGGCGGTGCCGAACATCTTGCTGCAGATGCTCCTGCGCGGGGCGAATGCCGTCGGGTACAAGAACTATCCCGACAACGTCGTGCGGCATTTCATCGCGCAAGCCGCCGACGCCGGCGTCGATCTCTTCCGCGTCTTCGACTCGCTGAACTGGATCGAGAACATGCGCGTCTCGATCGACGCGATCCGCGAGAGCGGGAAGCTCTGCGAAGCGGCGATCTGCTACAGCGGCGACATCGACGATCCCAAGCGCCCGAAGTACAACCTGCGCTACTACGTCGAGCTCGCGAAAGAGCTCGAGAAGGCGGGCGCGCAGATCCTCGGGATCAAGGACATGGCCGGCGTTTGCCGGCCGTACGCGGCGCGCCAGCTGATCGCGGCGCTGCGCGAGGAGATCGGCATCCCGATCCACTTCCACACGCACGACACGAGCGGGAACGCGGGCGCGAGCGTCCTCGCCGCGGTCGAAGCCGGTTGCGACGCCGTCGACGGCGCGCTCGATTCGATGAGCGGCTTCACCTCGCAGCCGAATCTCGGCTCGATCGTCGCCGCACTCGAGCACACCCGGCACTCCACCCAACTCGACCGCGCCGCACTGACGCGCATCTCGACGTACTGGGGCGAAGTCCGCAAGCAATATGCCGCTTTCGAAAGCGAGCTGCGTTCGGGCTCGTCCGACGTCTACGTGCACGAGATGCCGGGCGGCCAATACACGAATCTGCAGGAGCAGGCGAAGGCGCTCGGCATCGCGGACCGCTGGCCCGAAGTCGTGACCACGTATCACGACGTCAGCATGGCTTTCGGCGACATCGTCAAGGTGACGCCGACGTCGAAGGTCGTCGGCGACATGTCGCTCTACATGCTGACGAGCGGCATCACCGTCGCGGACGTCCTCGATCCGAAGAAGGACGTTTCGTTCCCGGCTTCGGTCGTCGAGTTGTTCGCGGGCGAACTCGGCCAGACGCCGGGCGGATTCCCCGAAGCGTTGCAGCGGAAGGTGCTGCGCGGCCGCAAGCCGCTCGTGGGCCGCCCCGGCGAGACGCTACCGCCCGCGAACCTCGAGGCCGAACGCGCGGCCGTCGAAAAGGCAACGGAACGCAAGCCCAACGAGCGCGACCTCGCGTCGTATCTGATGTATCCGGACGTCTACGTGACGTACGCGAAGCACGCGAACACGTACGGCGACGTCAGCATCCTGCCCACCGAAGTCTTCTTCTACGGCATGACCGCGGCGCAGGAGATCTCGCTCGAGATCGAGCGCGGGAAGACGCTGATCGTGCGCTACATCGCGACGAGCGAACCGGACGGGGAAGGGCGCCGGAAGGTCTTCTTCGAGCTCAACGGGCAGCCGCGCACCGTGACCGTCGACGATCGCAAGCTCGGCGACCGGCGCATCGTCCGTCACAAGGCGGACGCCGCGAATCCGGCGCACGTCGGCGCCCCGATGCCGGGGCTCGTCGTGCGCCTCTCCGTCGAGGAGGGCCAAGCGGTCGAGGCCGGCACGGCGCTCCTGACGATCGAAGCGATGAAGATGCAGACCGTGCTCTACGCGGAGCGGCGCGGAGTCGTGCGCTCGATCCTCACGGCGCCCGGGACGCACATCGAAGCGCAGGACCTGCTGATCGTCATGGGCGGTTAGCGCGCGCCGTCGATCGCCTCCAGCGCGCTCGGGTTCTCGAGCGCCGAGAGGTCGCCGAGTTCCCGCACGTTGAGGTAGCGCCCGCGCGCGACGCGCCGCATCACCTTCTGGTTGCGCGTCTTGGGCAGCTCGTCGACGAATAGGATCGCCTTCGGGCGCAGCGACTTTCCCATCGTCGCGTCGATCGTTCCCATCAGGCGCTTGCGCAGCGCCTCGCTCTCTAGTTCGCGCGAGCGCGCGACGACGAGGCAGACGACGACGTCGCCTTTGATCTCGTCCGGCACCGCGATCGCGGCGGCCTCGGTCACGTCCGGATCGGAGACGAGCGCGCTCTCGAACTCGGCGGGGCCGACGCGTTTGCCGGCGACGTTGATCGTGTCGTCGCTGCGGCCGCGGATGTACCAATAGTCGCGCCCGTCGCGCGTTTCGATCTGGGCCCAATCGCCGTGCACCCAGATGCCCTCGAAGCGCTCCCAATACGTCGCGAGGAAGCGCGCGTCGTCGCGCGTTTCGGGCGTGTCCCAGAAGCTTTGCGTCATGCCGACGAAGGGCTCGCGGACGACGAGTTCGCCGACGTCGCCGCGGACGGGCTTCCCTTCCGTGTCGAAGACGTCGGCGACCATTCCCGGGCACGGACCGTGGAAGCAGTTTGGGACGAGCGGGAGCGTCGGCAGCGTGCCGAGGATCCCGCCCCCGATCTCCGTCCCGCCGGAATAGTTGATGATCGGGCTGCGCCCCCCGCCGACGACGTCGAGGAACCAGGCGTAGGGCTCCGTGTTCCACGGCTCGCCGGAGCTCGCGAGGATGCGCAGCGACGAGAGATCGTGCTTGCGCGGATGCTCGTCGCCGTGCGACATCAGCGAACGGATCGCGGTCGGCGCAATTCCCAAATGCGTGACGCGATGCCGCGCGCAGACGTCCCAGAGTCGGTCCGGCGCCGGGTAGTCGGGCGTCCCGTCGTAGAGCACGATCGCGGCCCCGAGGCCGAGCGATCCGAGGACGAGGAACGGCCCCATCATCCAACCCATGTCGGTGAACCAGAGCATCCGCTCGCCGGGGCGCACGTCCATGCACAGGTGCTGGTCGAACATCACTTTCAGCGGGAAGCCGCCGTGCACGTGCAAGGCGCCCTTCGGCTTTCCCGTGCTTCCCGAAGTGTAGAGCAGCATGAACGGATCGTTCGCGGAGGTGCGCTCGTACTCGCACGCGTTCGATTGCCCGTGCACGAGGTCGCGCCAATCGAGATCGCGGCCGCTCTCCATCGGGACTTCGCGGCCGCCGCGGCGCAGGACGACGACGCGCTCGATCGTCGGCGCGAGCGCGAGCGCGCGATCGACGGTCGATTTCATATCGACGGGCTTCCCGCGCCGCGACGACGAGTCGGCCGTCAACAGCACCTTCGCGCGCGCGTCGGCGAGGCGCGCGGCCAGCGCTTGCTCTCCGTATCCCGAGAACGCCGGGACCGCGATCGCGCCGACGTAGCCGATCGCCAGCAGCCCGATCGCCGCCTCCGGAACCAGCGGCATGAAGATCCCGACGCGATCGCCTTTGACGACGCCGAGCGAGCGCAGCGCGTTCGCGAGGCGCCCGACTTCGTCGCGCAGCTCGCCGAACGTGAACCGGCGCACGACCCCGTCTTCACCCTCGGCGACGAGCGCCTCGTCGTGCGCCCGCCCGAGCGCGATGTGCCGGTCGAGACAGTTCGCGGGCGCGTTGAGCAAGCCGCCGGCGAACCATTTCGCGAACGGCTTCCCGCGCGAGAGATCCAGCAACTCGTCGTACGGCCGGTCCCAATGAAGGCCCAGCGCGGCGACGATCTCGCGGTGGAACGGGCGGACGTCGGCTGCGGTCGCCGCCAACAACTCCGCATAGTCCCTCACGCCCAGGCGCGGGAGAAACGCCGTGATGTTCGCCCGGGCGATCGCATCGTCGCCGGGCTGCCAGATCGCTTTGGGTCCCGCTGTACTCGCCATGCGCGGCCATTCGCCTCGCGCCCCGCCGTCCTTTCTCGCAACCCGCCGGTGCGCGGCCGGGACTATCGCCTGGGCGGAACGAATCAGCCTCGCGCCTCGTTCAGAGGTCAAGGTGACGGCGCGTGATAACGCGTCGCCGCACTTTTCATTGGAAAGGAGGATGCACGCATGAACAAGTTCCTCGCAGCCCTCGTTGCCGCCGCGTTCCTCGCTACCGGCTCGGCGATGGCCGACACCACGAAGACGACCAAGAAGGTCGTCGCCGTTAAAGCCACCCCGACTCCGGCGGCGAAAACCACCAAGAAGGCCGCCGCCGTCAAAGCCACCCCGACTCCGGCGGCGAAAACCACCAAGAAGACCGCCGTCAAGCCGGCCAAGGCCGCTCCGACCAAAGCCCCCAAGAAGTAGCCTTCGCAATCATCCATTCATCAAGCGGCGCGATCGTGAATCGATCGCGCCGCTCGTCCTTTTCACGGCAGGCTCATTTCACGAGCATCCGGCAAGCGTGGCGCCACTTTCCCGTCGCGACACCGTACAGCACCCAAATGACGACCAGCGGCTCGAGATAGCGCGCGATTTCGAGCGGACCGAGGTCGGTCACGTTCTGCCAGCCGAACGTCCGCGCGACCTCCGCCACCTCGGCCTTCGCGGCCGGGTCGTCGCCGCACAGGAAGAAATCGGGAGGCCCGTCCGCATACTGGGGCTGGACCATGTCGTGGTAGTTGATCGTGTTGAAGGCCTTGACGACGCGCGCGTGCGGAAGCGCGCGCTGCACCCACTCGCCGAGCGAGTCCTTCCCGCTGACGAAGAGTCCCGGCGGGGCGTTCTCGGTCAGGACGAGCGGGTTCGTGACGTCGATGACGACCTTGCCGGCGAAGCGTTCCGCTCCGGCGTGGGCGATCGCGGCGAGCGTCGCCGCGCCGTTCGTCGCCACGACGACGAGTTCGCCGAATCCCGCGGCGTCGGCGAAGCTTCCGATCGAGGCTGCCGTCCCGGCATCCGACTTCCAAGCGACGAGTTTCGCGGGATCGCGCGTCCCGAGCATCACGGAGTCCCCGCGGCCGAGAAAGCCCGCCGCGAGCGCCCGCGCTACGTCCCCGCTCCCGAGAATGCCAATCTTCATACTTGGTTCCTCCGCCCAATAAAGGCCGAACGTCCGCATCGCGTTGAAATCCGCGAGCGTGAGCGACGACCATATGGACCGCGAACCGAACCCCATCGTTGCACTCGCGCAGCGCCTGCGGGCGCGGCAAGATATCGAGCGGGCGATCGATTCCGCGACGCCCGCGGTCGAGCCGCGCACGAGCGACGTGCGCTCGCAGCTCGATGCCTTCGCGCTCGCGCTCGCGGTCGGCGTCAAGCGCCTCAACTCGATCCTCGGGAAGGGCGGCGTCACGTTCGTGCGCCTAGAGAAACCCTTACGCGTGCGCCTGCGCTTTCGCGAAAAGCGCGTCAGCCTCGATCTCGATGAGGCGCGCCAGCTCGTGATCGTAGCGGGAGGCGGCGTCGGCGGCGAGTATCAGTTCGATCCCAGTGCCGACCCGCCGGCGCTGATCAACCTCTCGCAGCTCTCGACGGAGCCGGGCTACGGGGTTGCGCTCACCCCGAACCTGCTCCTCAAGAAGGTCGCCGAGGACGCCGAACTCCCGCGGCCCGCGGGGCTGGACGGGCTGGGGCCGCTGCAGTTCTAGCGGCTTCCCTCGAAGCCGCGCGGCGGGCGGCGAGCGCCCGCGCGACGAGCGGCGCGCTCGGGCAGAGCTCGCGGACGGGACACTCGGAGCACAGCGGCGTGGGCGCCTTGCAGACCGCCCGGCCGTGCAAGATCAGCCAGTGATGCGCGTGGCGCAGCTTCTCGCTCGGAACGAGTTTGACGACGTCGTCCTCGACGCCGCGGGGTGTCGTCGCGAGCGTGAGCCCGAGCCGGTGCGCTACCCGGAACACGTGCGTGTCGACGGCGAAAGCCGCTTCTTCGAACGCGACGGAGAGCACGACGTTCGCGGTCTTACGGCCGACCCCGGGAAGCGCTTCCAGCGCCTCTCGCGCGCGCGGGACTTCGCCGCCGTGCCGTTCGACGAGCGCGCGCGCGGCGTTGACGATGTTCTTTGCCTTCATGCGAAAGAAACCGGTCGACTTGATGAGGCCTTCGACGTCCGAGAGATCCGCGGCCGCGAGCGCCTGCGGCGTGGGATATTTCGCAAACAGGAACGGCGTCGTGAGATTGACGCGCGCGTCCGTGCATTGGGCGCTGAGGATCACAGCGATCAAGAGCGTGAACGGCGAATCGTATTCGAGCGCCGTCACCGCCTGCGGATATGCGCGTTCGAGCGCCGCGAGTTGTTGCGCCGCGACGGCGCGCGACACTTTCTTCTTTGGAAACGGGATCGGCTCCACGAGACAACCTCACTTCTTCTCCGGCCGCGCTCCGTTCGGAGTGCGGGCTCGTAATTCCAGCCGCGCGAGCGGCGCCCCAAGGCGCACCGGGCCCCATCGTCGTAGCACTGCATGACCCGCCTTCATCCTGCAAAGGACAGCATTCCGTGCGCCGATCGCTCATTAGGATTGCGGCCGCTTTCTGCGCCGCCGCTCTGCTCGCTCCGGCCGCCCTCTCCGTCCCCGCCCGGGCGGCGGGCAACCCGCCCATCGCCGTCATGAACTTCAGCACGAAAGGGCTCACCTCGGATTGGTGGGGCAACTTCGAGCCGGGGATCGCGATCTCCGACCTGCTCTCCGACCAGCTCGTGAACAGCGGCAAGTTCCGCGTCGTCGACCGCAAGAACCTCGACGCGACGCTCTCCGAGCATAACTTGGCAAAGGCGGGCGAGATCTCGCCCGCTACCGCCATCCAAAGCGGGCGCCTCACCGGCGCGCGCTACCTCGTCTCGGGAAACGTCCTGCAATTCGATAAGACCGGCAGCAGCGGCGCCAACGTCGGCGGCTTCATCGGCGGCTTTGCGGGGGCGGCGGTCGGCTCGGTCCGCTCCGACCGCGTGACGCTGCGGGTCGCGGTGCGCGTCGTCGATGCGCTGAGCGGCGAGATCGTGCAATCGATCTCGGACGAGCAGACGAAGAATGCCGTCTCCCTCGGCGGCGGCGGCTACTCGGGCTGGACCGCGGGCTCGTATTCGAACTCATCGTTCACGAGCTCGGCGATGGGCCAGCTCATCAACTCCGTCGCGCAGGATATCGCCTCGAAGATCGACCCGGCGAAGTTCGCGAGCGAGCCGGCCGCCCCGGCGCTGACCGGGCGCATCCTCGCGGTCGACGGGAACGACGTGACCTTGAACATCGGCTCCGCGAAGGGCGTCGCCGTCGGCCAGTTCTTCGACGTCGTGAAGGTCCGTCAATTCAAGGATCCCGATACCGGGAAGATCCTGACCTCGAAGCTCCCGATCGCCAAGATCCAGATCACCTCCGTCAGCGACGACACGAGCGTCGGGACGAAGGTCTCCGGAACCCCGGTCGCGGGCGCCAGCGTCAGCTCGGAATAGCGCCCGGGCCTGCGGCCAAACGCACGTCCTCGCCGCAACGGACGACGAGGCCGTCGCGGACGAGGCCGTCCACGATGCCGCGGAACTCGCCGGGCGCACGTCCGGCGAGCTCCGGTATTTCGCGGTCGAGCGCGAGGAGCGAGATGCCCTCCCCCGCCCCGAGCGCCCGGAGCCGGTCGACCAAGCGCCCGCGCGCATAGCGCCGCGTCCGCTCGAAGGGGACCCGTTCCCCCGGGGAACGCCGGCGGGCATGCCGGCGGGCGCGCTCCGCGAGCGTCGCCCCGTCGACCGGCGCCGCCGCGCAGCGCTGGCGGAGCGGGCAGGCCGGGCACCGCGGCGCGCGCGCGGTGCAGATCGTCGCGCCGAGATCCATCAAAGCGCCGTTCCAATCGTGGCCGCGGCCCGGCGCGACGGCCGCCTGCGCCGCTCGCTCGAGTTCGCGCCCGCTCGCGAGGGGCGGCCATTCCAGCCCAAAGCAGAGGCGGTGAACGACGCGCCGCACGTTCGTATCGACGGCGGCTTCGTCGCAATCGAAGGCGAAGGCGCGGATCGCGCGCGCCGTGTACGGCCCGATCCCCGGCAGCGCGCGCAGCGCCGCTTCCTCGCGCGGCAGTTCCGTGCCGCCCCGCGCGCAGACCGCCTGCGCCAATGCGTGCAGGCGCACCGCGCGCGAATTGTAGCCGAGCCCGCGCCAGGCGCGCACGACGTCGGCGCGGGAGGCTGCGGCGAGCGCGCGGAGCGTCGGCCAGGCGGCGACGAAGCGCTCGAACGGCGGGATCACCCGCTCCACTTGCGTCTGCTGCAGCATGAACTCGCTGACGAGCGTGAGGTACGGGTCGCGCCGGCGCCGCCAAGGGAGCGAATGCCGGCCGCTCCGCTCGTACCAGTCGAGCAGCGCCGCATTGAGCGCCGCAATGCGTTCCACCTCGCCGGGCGCCGCGAAGGCGGTCAGGGGACGCGCAGGACGCCCGCCGGCCGCCCGGCCTGCGGACGCGTGGAATCGGCCGAGAGCGCCTCGCCGATGCGGCGGATCCCCTCGACGAGGGCCGTGCGCGAGACGGGCGTGATCGCGAGGCGGAACTGATGCTCTCCGCCGCTGGCAGGGTAGAACGCCTCGCCGAAAAGGAACGAGGCTCCGTGCCGCTCGGCCGCCTCCAGCAGCGCCCGCGCCCGGATCTCGCGCGGCGCCGTCGCCCAAAGGTAATACCCGTCGCCGCCGCGCGCGAGGCGAATCGAGCTCGGCCAATGCTTCTCGACGGCCGCGTGGGCGAGCTTGCGCCGCACCGCCAACTCCTCGCGCAGGGCGAGGACGTGCTCGTCGTACGCCCCGCTCAGATAATCGCAGACGCCGGCCTGCACGTACAAGCTCGAAGCCATGTCGCAGGATTGCTTGCGCAGCAGCAAGCGCTCGTAGATCGTCCGCGGTGCGGCGAGCCAACCCAGGCGTAACGAGGGCGCGATCGTCTTCGAGAAGCTGCTCAAGTAAATGACGTCTTCGAGACCGCGAGCGACGAGCGGCGCGATCGGGACGGCGGCGAGTTCGCCGTAAGGGTCGTCCTCGACGATCGGGACGCCGGCCCGGCGCGCCAGCGTCACGAGGCGCGAGCGGCGATCCTCGTTCATCGTCGCGCCGGTCGGATTGTGCATCGAGGGCATCGTGTAGATGAACCGCGGCCTGCGGTTGCGCAGGATCGCCTCGACGTGGTCGACCCGCATCCCCTCCTCGTCGACCGGGACCGGGATCGCACGCAGCCCCGCGATCTGGAAGACCTGCAGCGCGCCGGGATACGTCGGCGCTTCGATGATGATCTCGTCGCCCGGCTCGGCGAGCGATTGCGCGACGAGCGCGATTCCTTGCGTAGAGCCGGTTAACATGAGAATCTCGCTCGACTCGACGCGGCAGCCCCGCCGGCGCATCCGTGCGGCGACCGCCTCGCGGAGCGTCGCGTACCCTTGGCTATCCCCGTAGGAGAGGACGAAGTTCTCGTTCCCGCCGACGCGCGCGAACGAATTCGAGAGGTCGGCGAGCGGCGAAGGTTCGACGGGCGGAACGCCCTGGATGAAATCGATCCGCCCGCCCGTCCGGACCGCGGCAAGCTCGCCGAGCACGGCCGGAAACTCCCCGACGCGCCACGGCGGGAGCGTGACCCACCAAGGGACGCCCGAGGCACGTTCCGGCCGGCCGGAACGCAGAGCCGAGGCGACGCGCGAACCGGAGCCCACGCGCTGTTCGATCAGCCCCTCCGCCGCCAGATCGCGGTAGGCATGGACAATCGTGCTGCGATTCACCGAGAGCTTCTCGGCGAGACTGCGCTCGGGAAGGAGGCGCGTCGACTCGGGGAGCCCCCCGGTCAAGATCGCTTCGCGCAGCCCTTCGTAGATCTGCCGGTAGAGCGGAACGATGCTGTCCCGATCCAGGACAGGCGAGAAATCGGACCATCCATTTAGCGACATTGGCGGGGCCCATTCTGGTTCGCCCGCGCCTTCTCCCGGTCGCCGGCCGAATCGGAGGGCAGCGAAAATGCAGGCACAACAGCGGGGTTGAATGATGGGAGCGAACGCGCGCACCTCTGCTGCCGAAGGAGAGTCTCTTGGCTGACCACACCGTCGACGCCGTCGTCATCGGAGCCGGACCCGGCGGCTATCACGCCGCGATCCGCCTTGGCCAACTCGGCAAGAGCGTCGTCTGCTTCGACCGCGACGAGATCGGGGGCGTCTGCCTGAACTGGGGTTGCATCCCGACCAAGGCCCTCTTGCACGTCGGCGAGGTGGCGCGCCAAATCGACCACGCCGCGGAGATCGGGATCGCGGTTCCCAAGGCGAAGATCGATCGCGAAGGCGTCGCGAAGTTCAAGGATTCCGTCGTCAAGGCGAACGTCGGCGGCGTGCAATCGCTGTTCAAGGCGAACAACGTGACGTTCGCCTACGGCGATGCCTCGTTCGTCGACAAGCAGACCGTCGCGCTGCGCAAGCGCGACGGCACGGCCGAGACATACGCGTTCGCGAACGCCGTCATCGCGACCGGCTCGGCCCCGATCGACGTGAAGGCCTGGCCGCGCGACGGCGAGACGATCCTCAACTCCGACGACGCGGTGCAGCTCAAGCGAATCCCCGAGAAGCTGCTCGTCGTCGGCGGGGGCGTGATCGGGCTCGAGTTCGCGACGGTCTACGCGCGGATGGGCGCGAGCGTGCTCGTCGTCGAGGCGCTCTCGCAGTTGATCACGGGCGCGGATCTCGAGATCTCCAAGACGTTGCAGCGCATCCTCAAGAAGCAGGGGATCGAGTTCGCGCTCTCCACGACAGTCGAGACGATGGAAAAGGTAGCGGACCGCGATGTGAAGGTGACGATCAAGGGCGCGTACACGAACGGCAAGCCGGAGACGCGCGAGTTCGACATGGTGCTCGTCGCGGTCGGCCGCCGCCCCGTCACCGATACGCTGAACCTCGCCGCCGCGGGACTCTCCATCGACGAGCGCGGTTTCCTCGCGGTCGACGCGCAACGCCGCACCGCCGTTCCGCACATCTTTGCGATCGGCGACGTCGCGGGCGCTCCGCTCCTCGCGCACAAGGCGATGAAGGAGGGCGTCGTCGCCGCGGAAGTTATCGCCGGCGACCGCTCCGCCGCGTTCGACCCGGTCGCGATCCCGAACTGCGTCTACACCGATCCCGAGGTCGCGACCGTCGGCCTTTCCGAAGAGGAAGCGAAAGCAAAAGGCTACGACGTGCGCATCGGCAAGTTTCCGTTGCAAGCGAGCGGGCGCGCCCGCACGATGAACGCGACGGACGGCTTGATCAAACTCGTCGGCGACGCGAAGAGCGATCTCTTGCTCGGCATGCACATCGTCGCGCCGCAGGCCGAATCGTTGATCGGCGAGGGCGTGATCGCGCTCGAGATGGGCGCGACCGTCGAGGATATCGGGCTTTCGATCCACCCGCACCCGACGTTGACGGAATCGATCATGGACGCCGCGGAGGCGATGCACAACAAGGCGATTCACATTCCGAACCCCAAGCCGCCGAAGGTTCCGGCGGGCGTCTAGGCGGTGCTCGCTGCGACGCCTATCCCACGCGACGTTCGCCTGCTCGATCTCGGGCGGCGTCCGTATGGGGACGTCCTCGCGTTGCAGCGGGAATTGCACGCCGCCGTCGCGGCGGGCGCACCCGAAACCTGGATCGTCGTCGAGCACGACCCGGTCGTCACGTTCGGGCGCAACGCGAAGGACGAGAACCTCCTGCTCCCGCGCGCGCTGCTCGCCGAACGCGGCATCGAAGTGCATCGGATCGAGCGCGGAGGCGACGTCACCTACCACGGTCCGGGGCAAGTCGTCGTCTACCCGATTCGCAAGCTCGAGCGCTTCCGCGAAGTCGTCCCGCTCGTGTCTGCGCTCGAGCGCGCGGCGATCGGCGCGCTCGCCTCATTCGGGATCGAAGGCGCGACCCGCGGCGAGCATCGCGGCGTCTACGTCGGTTCGAATGCGATCTGCGCGGTCGGCCTCGCGGTGCGGCGCATGACCTCGCTGCACGGACTCGCGCTCAACGTCTGCACGGCGCTCGATTACGATCGTTTGATCTTGCCCTGCGGGACCACGCAATTCGGGATCACCTCGGTCTCCCGCGAACTCGCGCGCCCCGTTGCATGGAGCGATGGGCGGGATGCGCTGCTCGCCGCGCTGGCTGCCGTGTTCGCGCTCCGCTTCGTCCCGGCGAGCGTCGAAGCTCCGGCGAAGGCAGCCGTATGATCGACTTGACGAAGCCGGGCGGCGCGGCGCCGCAGCCGCCTTTGCGCAAGCCCCCGTGGCTGACGATCCCGCTGGCACATGGCGAGGGATACGAGCGCGTCAAGAGCAAGGTCGCGGGCCTCGGCTTGCACACGGTCTGCCGCGAAGCGATGTGTCCGAACCTCGGCGAGTGCTGGAGTGCGGGGACCGCGACGATCATGATCCTCGGCGACACGTGCACGCGCGGCTGCCGCTTCTGCAACGTGAAGACGGGCAGCCCGCGCGGCGAGGTCGATTGGCTCGAGCCCAAGCGCGTCGCCGAAGCCGTGCGCGACATGGGCTGGAAGTATCTCGTTTTGACCGCCGTCGACCGCGACGATCTCGCCGACGGCGGCGCCGCGATCTTCGCGAGCACGGTGCGCGCGATCCACAAGCTCTCCCCGCAAGCGAAGGTCGAGTGCCTGACCGGCGATTTCGCGGGCGACCTCGCCGCGCTCGACGTCGTGCTCGAGAGCGAGCCGGAAGTGTTCGCGCACAACCTCGAGACCGTCGCGCGGCTCCAAGCGACGGTCCGCGACAAGCGCGCGAACTTCGCTCAGTCGCTGGCCATCCTCGCGCACGCGAAGCGCAGCGGGAAGATCCGCTACGCGAAGACCTCGCTGATGCTCGGGCTCGGTGAGACCGAACTCGAAATCGAGGCGACGATGGACGCCGCACGCGACGCCGGCGTCGACATCTTCACCATGGGGCAGTATCTGCAGCCGACGAAGCGCCACTTGCCGGTCGCCGAATACGTGACGCCCGAGAAATTCGGCCGGATGCGCGCGCTCGGCTTCACGAAAGGCTTCCGCCAAGTCGTCTCGAGCCCGCTCTCGCGCAGTTCGTATCACGCGGAGCAAGTTTTTCACGAGCCGGAAACGGCGCCGTAACGCCGATGGCCGAGCGTAGGCGGGTGACCGACGACGACATCCTGGCGGGGTTCCAGAGCCTGCACGAAGCGATCGCGCTCGGCTTCGCGCGTGTCGACGAGCGCTTCGCGCGTGTCGACGAGCGCTTCGAGCGCATGGAGGAGCGCTTCCGCGAAATGGACCGCCGCTTCGACATGCTCGAAGCCCGCATGCTGCGCCGCTTCGACGACGTCGACGTCCGTTTCGGCGAGGTCGACCGCCGGCTACGGCAGCTCGAGGAGAGCAGGCGAGGCTAGCCGGCAAGGCCCGCAATCGCGGGGCGGGAAGACGCCCGAGAGAATCTCTAGGCGTATACGCCGCGGATGCGGAGCGACTTCGTGACGCGGTCGATCGCCAGCACGTACGCGGCCGTGCGCAGCGATATGCGGCGAGCCCGCGCGACGTCACGGACGATGTCGAAATTCGTCAGCAGGATGTCGGCGAGCCGCTCGTTGACCTCGGATTCCTTCCAGAAATACCCGGCGCGGTCTTGGGCCCATTCGAAGTACGAGACCGTCACGCCGCCGGCGTTCGCGACGATATCCGGGATCACGGTGATCCCGCGGCTCGCGAAGATGCGGTCCGCATCCGGCGTCGTCGGCCCGTTCGCGCCCTCGACGATCAGCTTGGCTTGGATCAGCCCCGCGTTTTCGACCGTGAGCTGTTTTTCGAGCGCGGCCGGGACGAGCACGTCGCAGGGAAGTTCGAGAAATGCGTCGTTCTTCACGCGTTCGCCGCCGCGATAGCCGTGGAGCGAATGATGCTCCTGCGCGTAGGCGGAGGCGCTCGCGAGATCGATCCCCCGCTCGTTGTAGTAGCCGCCCGAGACGTCGGAGATCCCGACGATCTTGCAGCCGCGCTCGGCGAACATCCGCGCCGCGACGGAGCCGACGTTGCCGAAGCCCTGCACGACGATCCTCGCGCCTTTCGCCTCGATGCCCATCTGTTGCATCTGCGCGAACGCGACGAGGGAGACGCCGCGCCCCGTCGCCTCGACGCGCCCGCGCGAACCGCCGATCTCGACGGGCTTCCCCGTGACGACGCCGGGGACGTGCATGCGCATGTGCATCGAGTAGGTGTCCATGAACCACGCCATGATCTGCGGCGTCGTTCCGACGTCGGGGGCCGGAACGTCCTTATCGGGTCCGACGACCTCGACGAGCTCGGCCGCGTACCGCCGCGTGATCCGTTCCAGTTCCCCCGCCGAGAGCTTCGCCGGATCGCAGGTCACGCCGCCCTTCCCGCCGCCGAACGGCAGGTCGACGACGGCGCATTTCCACGTCATCCAGAACGCGAGCGCCGTCACCTCGTCGAGCGTGACGCCGGGATGGTAGCGGATGCCGCCCTTGGCGGGCCCGCGCGCGAAATTGTACTGGACGCGGTATCCGGTGTAGACGTCCAGTTCGCCCGAATCCCGCTGGAACGGGATCGCGAAGATGATCTGCCGCGAGGGGTGCGTCAGCAGGCGGCGCATTCCGGGGTCCAGATCGAGCATCAGCGCCGCCTCGTTGAAGTACGAGATCGCATCGCCGAAGACTGAGACATCCCTCGCGACCGTCATAGCCATGCCGACTTTTCCCCCGTGGAGAACCGAACTCCAAGGAACCTTATTCCTCGGAGCCGTTTCCCCTACACATGTAGAACCAGCGGGGCTGATTCTACACCATATGTCCTATATTCGGCTGAGAAATCCGCCGGATTCACACCGTCTGTATCAGACGTTGAAGCGGAACGTGACGACGTCGCCTTCCTGCATGACGTATTCCTTACCCTCGCTGCGCAGCAAGCCCGCCGCGCGCGCCGCTTCGACGCTCCCCAGGCGCCTGAAATCGTCGTACGAAACGATCTCGGCCCGAATGAATCCGCGCTCGAGGTCGCTGTGGATCTTCCCCGCGGCCTGCGGTGCTTTCGTCCCGCGCTCGATCGTCCAAGCGCGGACCTCCTTCTCGCCGGCGGTCAGGTACGTCATCAGCCCGAGCAGGTCGTACGCGCTCAGGATCAGCTGGTCGAGACCGCCCCGCTCGATCCCGAGCTCGTGGCAGAACGCCTTCGCGTCGCCGTCGGAGAGGCCGGCGAGTTCGGCTTCGATCTTCCCGCAGAACGCGATCGCGCGGCTGCGCTCCTTCGCGGCCCGTTCGAACACGGCGCGCGCCTCGTCGCCGAGGGCCCCGATCTGGTCCTCGTCGATGTTCGCGACGTAGAGCAGCGGCTTCCCGGTTAAGAGGAACGACTCGCGGGCGATCTGCGCTTCGAGCGAATCGGCCGGAAACGTTCGGGCGGGGATCCCCTCCTCGAGCGCGGCGAAGAGCCGCCGGGCCGCTTCGACCATCGGCCCGATCTTCGGATTGACGCGCGCTTCGCGCTCGAGCTTGTCGGCTCGTTTGGCTAGCGTCGCCAAGTCGGCTAGTGCCATCTCGATCGTGATGATCTCGATGTCGCGCAGCGGATCGGGCGATCCCTCGACGTGCGTCACGTTCGGGTCGGAGAAGCAGCGCACGACCATCGCCACGGCATCGGTTTCACGGATGTGGCTGAGGAACGCGTTTCCGAGCCCGGCCCCGGAACTCGCGCCGCGAACGAGGCCCGCGATATCGACGAACTTCATCGTCGCGGGCACGATCCGCTGGGCGTGAACGAGATCGGAGAGCACCCCGAGGCGCTCGTCGGGGACGGGCACCTCGCCGACGTTCGGTTCGATCGTCGCGAAGGGGTAGTTGGCGGCCAGTGCCGCGGCCGAGCGCGTCAGCGCGTTGAAGATCGTAGACTTGCCGACATTGGGCAAGCCGACGATGCCACATGATAATCCCATGAAAAGCCGACCGTCCGCGTTCGGCCCCGGCAAGGAATCGTCCTGGGAGCGTAGGATTTACACGTGATGCGGCAGATGAAGGTTGACAAGCTGGGGATCGACCTCCTCACGCACGACCCCGTGGTCATTCTGAAGGACCTCGAAGGGAAGCGCTTCCTTCCGATCCTGATCGGACCGTTCGAGGCGACGGCGATCGCGCTCGCGCTCGAAGGTACCGCCGTTCCGCGCCCGCTCTCGCACGATCTGATGCGTTCGCTGCTCGAGACGATGCACGCGAAACTCGAACAGATCGTGATCCACGATATCAAGGACTCGACGTTCTTCGCGAAGCTGATCGTGCGCACGAACGGCGAAACTCAAGAGATCGACGCACGCCCTTCCGACGGCATCGCGCTCGCGCTGCGGATGCAGGCGCCGATCTTCGTTTCGGACCGGATCGTGCTCGAAGAAACCGTCGCCGACAAGAAGGCCGAGCAGGAAGAAGAATCGCGTTTCCGGCGTTTCATAGAAGATCTGAAACCAGGCGATTTCAGGGACTAGGAATCTAGTCCGGAAGCCTCAAGCACCAACTGCACCGAGAGGCTATCGTAATATCGTGAACCAGTCGCTTCCGCCCACGATCACCTCCATCATCACGTCGAAGCACGACCCCAACGCGGCGGCGCCTTGCCCCGCATGCAGCGCGGAGCGCGACCGGGTCGTCCTTTCAGGCGTCGAAGGCTACTTCATCGCAGCGGTCTGCGCGGCGTGCGGCAAAGGCGATCGCGAATCGCGCTTCTATCGCGGACGCGAGCGCGCCGAGGCAGCGCTCGACAGCGGATCGTTCTCGCGCTTCGAGGTCTGAGCGCGCCGCGAGGGGAGCGCTTTCGCCTCCCGACGAACCGCGACCGGCGGTCCGCTCGATTTTCTGCGGACCGTTCCGGTAGAGAGGTTTGAGGGGTGGCACAGGAACGCGCCGACATCGGCGTTTTTGGGGGTTCGGGATTCTATTCACTGCTCTCGGACGCCCGTGAGGTAACGGTCGAAACGCCGTACGGTGCGCCTAGCGACAAGCTCGCGATCGGCGAAGTCGCCGGCAAGCGCGTCGCGTTCTTGCCGCGTCACGGCAAATCGCATCAGTACCCGCCGCAATCGATCAACTATCGCGCGAACCTGTGGGCGATGAAAGAACTCGGCGTCACGCGCATCATCGGCCCGACCGCCTGCGGCTCGCTCAAGGCCGAGGTCAAGCCCGGCGACATGGTCGTCGCCGACCAGATCGTCGATCGCACGACGGGGCGGAAGGACACGTTCTACGACGGCCCGATCACGACGCACGTGAGCTTCGCCGATCCGTACTGCCCGCAGCTGCGGCCGCTCGCGATCGAGGCCCTCCGCTCGGGCGGGATCGCGACGCACGAGCGCGGGACCGTCGTCGTCATCCAGGGGCCGCGCTTTTCGACCCGTTCCGAATCGAAGTGGTTCACCGGGATGGGTTGGGAAGTCATCAACATGACGCAGTATCCCGAGTGCTACCTCGCCCGCGAGCTCGAGATCTGCTACGTGAACATCTCGCTGATCACCGACTACGACGTCGGCCTCGAAGGGCAGGCAGGAATCGAGCCCGTTTCCCACGCGGAAGTGATCAAGGTATTCGCGAGCAACAACGAGCGCGTCAAGCAAGCGATCTTCAAGCTGATCGAAGCGATCCCGGCGGAACGGACCTGCGGCTGCGGCCGCGCGCTCACGGGAGCCCGATAGACGGATGCGCGAGCTCGGGCGCATAGATTTCGGAGGCTACTTGCAGGCGTTCGGCCTGCTGTTCCGCAATCCGGCGCTCCTGCTCGCCCCCTTCGCCTCCGCGCTGATCGGCGCCGGGATCGCGCTCCTGGCGCCGACCGGCGGGGCGCTCGGCGGCGTCACCGGCGGCGCAGCCGGGCTCATTCAGACGCTCCTGGATTCGTTCGCGCTCGCCGTCTCGCTCGCGGTAGCGGATCTCGCCTGGCGGCGGCGCGGCACGGCGCCGTTCTCGGCCGCATGGGAGTCGACGCGGCGCAAAGCTCCGGACATCCTCCTCGCCGCGCTCGGCTTCAATTTCATCCTGTGGGCCGCGGGATCGGTCGGCGGGGTGTTCGGGCCGGCGGGCCTTCTCCTCGTCCTGGTAGCACTCTATTTCTTCGTGTACGCGATCCCGGCGGCGGCGATCGGCGGGATCCCGGGAAGCGCCGCCCCGCAGGCCTCGATCGAACGCGTGCAGCGCACGCCGGTCGCGACGGCCATCATGCTCGTGGTGATCGGCGCCGTCTACTATGCGACGTCGCTCGCGATGCTGCCGATCCTCGGCAGCTTGATCCTCTCCGGCGGACTCTTCGTCCCGATCCTCAACGCGCTCATCAAAGCGATCGGGATCGCGTTCGTCTCGCTCCTGCTCGCCAAAGGCTATAGCGACGCGTCGTACGGGCGCTTCTAAGCGCCCGGCGCTAACTGCATCCTGACGAGATCGGCGACGAGCGCGGCGGAGACGTTCGTGCGCGCGAGCCGCTCCGCGTCGGCCAACGTTTGCTGCAGCGCAAGGATCTCGGCCGTGCTGCGGTGCGGAAAGCCCTCGATCCGCGCGCGCAAGTCCGCGGCGTAGAGGTTCGCCTCGCGCGGGGCGACGGCGAGTACCGCCCAGTCGCGCGCGACGAGCCGGATCATCTCCAGCATCGCGGCGAATGCATCGCGCTTCTCCGCGGCCGAGAGCCGCCGATCGTCGGAGCCCAGGAAGTCGAGTTCCGCGCGTTCGCCCCGCAGCGCCGCCTCGAACCACGCGACGGCGGCTGCCCGCGACCCGTTCGCTTCGCCTGAAAGCGCCGCACGGGCGCGCGTCACGCTCCCGAGCGAGGCTGCCGCCGCAACGCGCGCCGCCCCTTCCTCGATCCCGTCGCTCGTAAGGATCCCTTGCACTTCGGATTTCTTGAGCAACGGGAACGCGATCTCAAGCATCCGCGAGCGAATCGTCGAGATCAAGGCCCCCGGGGCGCTCGTCGTGAGGATCACGACGACGCCGGGCGGAGGTTCTTCGAAGAACCGCAAGAGCGCGTTCGCGGCTTCGTGCGTTGCGAATTCCACGTCGCCGAAGATCACGATGTGATACCGCCCTCGGTAGCCGTGCAACGAGAACTCGCGCACGAGATCGCGCGCCGTGATCCCGTCCTCGCTCGAAGCGCGCTCGTCGGTTTTCCCGATCTTGACCACGCCGTCGGTCTCGAGCAGATCGGGGTGCGTCCCCGCTTTCACGAGCGTGCAGCCGGTGCAGGCGTTGCAGTATCCGAGCAACGTCGCTTTGGGCGTCTCGCAAAGCAGCGACTGCGCGAGTTTGCGGGCGAACGTCTTCTTCCCGACGCCGGGCGCGCCGGTGAAGAGGTAGCCGTGCGAAAGTTTCGCCGGCTCGAGCCGGCTGAAATACGCGAGCGGCGCGGCCGCGCCGGCGACGTCGAACGATCCGGTAATCCCCACGCTCAGGCGATTTCGAGCCGCGCCGCGACGATCCGCCACGCGGCCTCGAGCGTCTCCTCGGCCGTGCGCGTCCCATCGAGCGTCCGGATCCGCGGCACGCTCGCCGCGAGCGCGAGGTAGCCCGCCCGGACGCGCTCGTGAAACGCCGCCGACTCGCTCTCGACCCGGTCGATCCCGCCGCCCCGCTCGCCGAGCCGCCCCCGCGAGACCGGGAGCGGGACGTCGAGCAGGAGCGTGAGGTCGGGGAGCAGCCCGCCCGTGGCGAGCGAGCAGATCCTCTCGAGCCGGTCGATCTCTAGGCCCCGCCCGTATCCTTGGTAGGCCAGCGTCGAATCGACGTAACGATCGCAGAGCACGACGCGCCCCGCCGCGAGCGCGGGTTCGATCACTTCGATCACGTGCTGCGCGCGGGCGGCATTGACGAGGAAGGCCTCGGCGAGCGGGTCTATTGCGATCCCGGACAGCCGCGCGAGGAAGAGGGCCCGGACCTGGTCCCCCAGTTCCGTCCCGCCCGGTTCGCGGGTCGCGAGAGGATCGCGGCCTGCCGCCGCGAGCTTACTCGCGAGTCCCTTGGCGAGCGTCGACTTGCCGCTCCCTTCGATCCCCTCCAGGGTGAGGAAGAAACCCGGTTTGCGCGCGATCGTCAGGCCGTCGCCTCCGAGGTGTACGGGAAATCCGCTCCGCGGAAGATCAGCACGCGCCGGTTCGGTTCGAGCCCCGTGCTGCGCGATTGCAGGCGGTACTGTTCGGCGAGTTGATGCTGCATCCGGCGAACGTACGACGTCTGCGGCGTCAGCTCGATCGGCTGGCTGTCGAGGAGCACTTTGTAGATCGCTTCGCCCGCCTCACGCATCGCGATCTCTTCCATATCGAGCGAAGGCAGATTGAAGAAGTCCTTGAGCGCGCTCTGGATTTGCGTCGTGGTGTTGGTCTTGATCGAGTAGATCGGCACGTTCTCGGCCGAGATCGAGCGCAGCTTCTCGGATTCCTTGCGCTCGAGCGTCTTGAGCGTCAAGACGATGTCCGCGTCGTCCCATTTCCTGGCGATCGCGGCGTTGACGCGCAGGTTCGCGATAGCGCGCTCGATCTTGTTGCGCGAGACGCCGTACGGAAAGATGCGCATCGGCGCGTCGCGTTCCTCCACGTCCGAGAGCGCCTCGGAATCGAGGACGCCGAGCGCGAACTCCGCATCGATTGGAGCGCGCTTGACCGCCGTCAGCGTCGCGCCCGCCTCTTGCACGACGGAGACGTTCCCCGCCGGACCCCGTTCGCGAATCTCGGGCTGCGGGGCGTACCCGCGCAAGAACGCATCGACGACGTCCGCGACGTTCTTGTAGATCGCGAAGCGGTTGCGATCCGCGATCTCCACGAGGATGTCGAACGTCGGCGGCGCTTTGCGCTCGAGAACGGTCTTGCGCGTGCCGCGGCGGCGCGCTTCCTCGTCGGAAAGCGTGACGGTGCTGATGCCGCCGACGAGGTCGGAGAGCGTCGGGTTCATCAAAATGTTTTCGAGCGTCTGCCCGTGCGCGGTCCCGATCAGTTGCACGCCGCGCTCGGCGATCGTACGCGCCGCGCCCGCTTCGGCTTCGGTGCCGATCTCGTCGATCACGACGACTTGCGGCATGTGATTCTCGACGGCTTCGATCATCACGTTGTGCTGCAGCGCGGGATCGGCGACTTGCATGCGCCGCGCGTGCCCGATCCCGGGATGCGGGATGTCGCCGTCGCCCGCGATCTCGTTCGACGTGTCGACGATCACGACGCGCTTGCGATCCTCGCTCAAGATTCGCGCGCACTCCCGCAGCATCGTCGTCTTCCCGATGCCCGGGCGCCCGAGCAGGCAGATCGATTTTCCGCTGCGCACGACGTCGAGCAGAATGTCGACCGTACCGAAGACGGCACGGCCTACGCGGCACGTGAGGCCGACGATCTTCCCCGAGCGATTGCGAATCGCGGAGATCCGGTGCAGCGTCTTCTCGATCCCCGCGCGATTATCGCCGCCGAATTCCGAAACGCGCGAACTGACGTGCGCGAGGTCCTCCGGCGTGACGCAGTGGTCCGAGAGGAAGACGAAGTCGTCTGCGAAGCGCGCTTCCGGGGGCCGCCCGAGGTCCAACACCACTTCGATGATCGATTCCAGGTGCGGAAGCCGGACGAGCGCTTGACGGATCGGGAGGGGGAAGATATCGAGGAGTTGGGTCAGTTCCCAACGGTCTGAGACTGTCTCGGCGTTAACGGCCAATTCACATCCTCAACTTAGGGTTTCCTCACGCGAGGTGAGGAGTCCACGAGCGGCGTCCGCAGCGAGCCGTTTCGTTGCAGCGGACTTCCTTACCGGCGCGCGCTCCCCTCTCGCCCCCGAAGAAATCTCAACGTACGACGCGGATCGTGCGTAATTCCGTGTCGTACGGGCCTTGCATGCGCACTCCGGCCTTCTTCTCCAATTCCAGATATGCGATCGTCTCGGGCGTGATCTCTTCGCCGGGCGAGAGCACGGGGATTCCAGGCGGATACGGCGTGATGACTTCCGCGCAAATGCGCCCGCCCGACCGTTTGAACGCGACGTGCTCGGTCTCCGAAAGAAACGCGTCACGCGGCAGCATGCGAATCGGCGGAATTTCGGGAAGCGCATACGTCTTCGTGGCCAAGCGGCGCTCCAGAACGCCGGACGGCGAGAACACGTCGATCGGCCGGTCTTCGCGCGCGAGTTCCTTCACGCCGTAGACCAGGCGGTCCGCTGCCGCGCGCGTCGTGCCGATCGTGAAGAGCGCGAGGCAATTGAAGAGATCGGCGAGTTCGAGCTGCACGTTGTAGCGCCGCCGCAGGATCTCTTCGGCCTCGTAGCCGGTGTAGCCGAGCGCCTTGACCATGATCGTGATCTTCGTCGGATCGAGATCGAAAACGCCCGGCCGGCCTTCGAGTTCGGGTCCGAAGCAGTAGATGCCGGGAATGGCATTGAGGCGCCGGCGCGTTTCGTTCGCGAGATCGATCGTGCGCGAGAGCAAGGCGCGCCCCTCCGTCGCCATCTGCTTTCGCGCCACGTCGAGCGAGGCGACGAGCACGAGGTTCGGCGAGGTCGAGAGAAACAATTTGACGACCGCCTTGAGACGATCGAGCCTGATGCGTTCGCCGCACTGATGCAGCATCGAGGTCTGCGAGAGGCTGCCGAGCATCTTGTGGGTCGAATTGACGCACATATCCGCGCCGGCCTCGATAGCCGAGACCGGCAACGCCGGATGAAACTTGAAATGCGGCCCCCAGGCTTCGTCGACGAGGAACGGCACGCCGTGCGCGTGGGCGATTTCGGCGATCCCGGCGAGGTCCGCGGCGACGCCGTAGTACGTTGGGCTGACGACGTACACGGCCTTGATGTCGGGATGACGCGCTAGCGTGCGGCGCACCGTTTCGGGCGTCACCGTGTGATCCATGTGCAAGTCTTGATCGACTTCGGGCTGCATCCAAATCGGCTCGGCGCCGCTCATGATCAGACCGCCCATCGCGCTCTTGTGCGCATTGCGCGGCAGCGCGATCTTCTCCGCGGGGTTCACGGCGGTCATCATCATGATCTGATTCCCGCTCGTCGAGCCGTTGATCAAGAAGAACGAGTTCTCCGCGCCGTACGCTTCGGCCGCAAGCGCCTGAGCCTCCACCAGGGCTTCGGTCGGCTGCAGCAGATCGTCGAGGCCCCGGATCTGCGTGAGATCGATCGAAAGGACGTTGTCGCCGAGGAACTCGCGAAAGGCCCGGTCCATCCCCTGCCCCTGCATGTGCCCCGGAGTGTGAAACGGAATCACGCCGGAGTCCACATAGTTGAGCAGGACATCGAAGTACGGCGTGCGGCTCTGATCCACGGCGCGGCACGTTCAACGCGGCGTCGCGCGGTTCTTGCGCGCAGGCGGCGTCCGCGCGGTCACCGAAACCGAGGCCGCGTGATGAACGCCTCCCCACCGCTTTCAGCCGCGCGCTCGCGAGCGCGCCAAATCGCATTCGTCGTGGCCGGTTCCGCGCTGCTCGCGCTGGGGGCTCAGGTCTCGATCCCGATGCCGCTCGGCATGCCCCCGGTCACGGGACAGACGTTCGCGCTGGCGCTCGTCGTGGCGCTGCTGGGCGCTCGCGGCGCGCTCCTCGCGGCGGTCCTCTATCTCGCGGAAGGGGCGCTCGGCCTCCCGGTCTTCTCGCCTCACGGCGCCCCCGGCATCGCGCGCTTCTTCGGCCCGACGGCCGGGTATCTGCTCGCCTTCCCGCTCGCCGCGTACGTGACGGGCGCGCTCTTCGACCGGGGCCTCTGGTCGAGTTACACCGGCCGCCTCGTCGCGATCGTCCTGGGGAGCGCGGTGGTCTTCCTCGGCGGCGCCGCCTGGCTCGCCCATTTCGTCGGCGGCTTCGGCAAGGCGCTCGTCGTCGGCGTGGCGCCGTACCTGCTCGGCGACGCGGTGAAGACGATCGTCGCGGCAGGCGTCGCCCCGTGGGTCCGCTCCGCCGGCGACCCCTCCGACCGCCTCTAAACTCGGCGAACGATTCGCACCCGCAGCCTCGCCGCTCCGCGCTACGAGCCGAAGTACGTAATCGCGAAGAGCAGCGCGCCGGTTCCGACGATCAGGAGCGGCCCGGCGTACGCGAGCGCGCTTGCCAATCGCGGGTCGAATCCGGTGCGCAAGGGCGTCCGGCCCAGCAGAGTGCGCCGCCCCGCGCGTGCGGCGAGCCCGAGCGCGGTCGTCGTCAAGGCCATGCCGGCCCCGATCGTACACACGAGGAACACGCCCGCGGCAAGCAACCCGTTCGCGACCGTGTAGGCAAGAACGAGCAAGGACCCGGTGCAAGGGACGGCTCCCGCGACCACCGCCATCGCATTGACGGTCCGCTCGTCGCCGGCGGCGCCGCGTTCGTGGTCGTGCTCCGAGGGACAACCGTGCGCGCATCCGGAGCGCCCGCCGCGCCGCATCGTCTGCGCGAGCAGCACGAGCCCGAGCACGCTGATCGACGCGAAACTCGTGAGCCGGACCTCGCGCACGTCCTCGAGCGCCGTGAGACTCGCGTGCATCGCGAGCGAGAGGGCGCCGACGACGATGAGGGCCGAGGCGACGTGCGTCGCCGCGATCCAGAACGAAAGCCCGACGCCGCGCATGGCGCTCGCGTCGCGGGAGAGGAAATACCCGATCACGACCGTCTTGCCGTGGCCGGGTCCGGCCGCATGCACGCAGCCGTAGGCGAACGCCAAGACGAACGCCAGCGCGAGAGACGGCGCGAACGTCCCCCGCTTGAGTCCCGCGGTCGCCGCGGTGAGCCGGCGCGCGGCTTCGCGCTGCACGCGACTCGCGAATATCGCGAGTTCGTTCGGCTTCCCCATCTGGGTCGTGGCCGCGGCCGCGGAAGCCGAGGCGTCGAACGGCGACGCCGAGGCGTCGGCCGAAAAGAGTGCTCCCCAGACGAGCATGAGCAAGGCCGCGAGCGTGGCGGCGCGGAGCATCAGGCGCATGCGATCGTCACCCCCGACGGGCTAAATCCCCACAAGGGGATCGGGTGCGCCGCGTCCTCGCCGGCCGTCGCCGTGCATCCGGCAGGGCTTCCCGTCATCGTGACGGGTCGAGGATCCCCCTCGGGAAACTCGACGTCGACGAAATACGTCTCGTCGTAAAAATCCGCTTGGACCGGCATGCGCTTGGGATCGAGCGGCCTCGCCAGACGAGCCGTGAAGTCGTAGACGATGCGGCTGCCGTCCAGGTGCGCGTCGAACGCCTCGATGCCGCCGACGGGGTCGGCTTTTCCACCCTGCCAAACGTGGACGAAATAGCCATAGTGGACCAGATTGTCGAACGCCTTCTTGCGCAAACCGGGGATTTCGGCGGGCTGTAGCGGCGCGCCGGCGGGCTTGCGCCCGAACAGCACGCCCTGCGTGGCCAGCTCGTCGAAGCGCCATTCGAGCGCGAAAGCCGTCAAGCGGCCGGACGAAAAGACGGCGCGCACCCGGTTATCGATGAACACGTGGGGATGGGCTCGCGCGGGAGCGGCGCCGAGCAGGAGCGCCGCTACGCACGCCGACGACGCGACGAGGTCGCGTGGGCGAAATGAAAGCATGATTGGGACGGCCCCTTCCGGGTCGCGAACGGCCCGACTACACAGCGCGTAACGGCCGCGCGTACGCGGCCTGCCCTAGGTAGCGAGGAGCGGCGGCCCGCGCTTTCCGAGGCGCCGCGCGTCGACGTTGCAGCGCGGCGTGCGCCGCGGAAGCGTTCGGCGCGCAACGGCGCCGGCACGCTCCGGCGCGCGCCGCGCGGCGAACGTCGCGACGATCTTGCGAACGAGCGCCGCCGCGGCGGCGAGAAAACGGGCCGCACCGGCGAGGGCGGCGGTCGCGCACAACGCCGCCGCGATGTGGATCGTGAGCGCGATCGCGACGGGCCCGCCGAGCCACGCCGGGCCGCCCAGGAGATGCCCGAAGGCGATCACCTGCTCCGCGCTCTCCATCGCGAAGAGCGTGGCAAACTGGAGGCCGAGAATCGCGGCCGCGATCTCGCCGAAGCGCCGCCGGGCGATCGTGCGGGCGGCGGCGCGAAGCCAATCCTCCGTGCGCGTCGCGAAGAGGGCGTCGCCGAATGCGAAGAGCGCCCCCGCGAAGGAGAGCGTCGCAGCAGACGATGCCAGCGGCACGAGCGCGCTGTGGCTGTATTCGTCGTAAGCGCTCGGGAAGCAACCCCAGTCCGCCAGCGCATGCACGACTTGATGGGCGGCGAGCGCGGCGAAAGCGGCGGCAGCCAGCACCAACACGACCGCGACATGGCTAGGCCCGGCACGCCGGGCCCGTGCAAGCGACATTGGAAGCCGAACTTCGGGAAAGCGCCTGCGCGAGCCTTGCGACCTCAAATCGACGGCTGAAAGCCGGGGACTCCGAAGTTCCATAGCAAGAACGCGTACGCGGCTGCGGCCGGCTATCGATGCATCATCTCGAGTTGAACTCCGTCCGGCATTCGCCGCTGCGTTTTCCGGGGAGGCCGCGCCGCCTTCGCGGCGGCTCGGCGTCTACTCTACGCGTTCTTCGATCGAGATGTTGTAGAGGAACAAGAACTTGTGCCACTCGCCCGGCAAAGTGTTGCGCTTCACGCGAATCCAAGGAATGTATTTCGGGGCTTTCGGTTTGCGGCGCAGCGGCATGTTCGCGTGTTCCGGCGTGCGATTGTTCTTGCGATTGTTGCAGCGCATGCACGCGCAGACGAGATTCTCCCACGTCGAAGGCCCGTTCTTGCTGCGCGGCACAACGTGGTCGACGGTCATCAACCGCTCGCCCCGCAGCCCGCAATACTGGCACGTGTAATCGTCGCGCAGCAGCACGTTCTTCTTCGTGAGTGCGACCTTCTGCATCGGCCGGCGCACGTAGTAGAGCATCCGGATGATCGAGGGCATGCGCATCTCGAACTTCGGCGAGTAGAGTATCGACTCGCGGCCGTGAACGACCTCGGCTTTCCCCGAGAAGAGCAGCTTCACGGCGCGCTGGAAGCTCGTGATGTTGAGCGCTTCGTACGTGAAATTCAAGACGAGGACGTCGCTCACCACGCATCACCCCAGCTTGAAAAGCAAAGAGAGCGAGGCACACCCTCGCTCTCTCGACACGCACGCTCGCTCGCCGGCTGACGACTCAAGAAGTCGGCCGCGTCGCTGGGGCGAATCACCCTCGAATCGCTGTGCGCATCCATTGACGCCGTTACAATATGCGATTTGCCTCTCGGTCCCCTTGCGGACGTTCTCAGGCCGCCGGCCGGGACTGGGCCGGGCGCCCCGCCGGGCCGGCTGCGCCTTCAGCGCAGGACGAATTCCCGGAAGAAGTACTCGTGGACCCGGTGATCCCGCGTCAGCTCAGGGTGGAACGCCGTGCCCATGACGTTCCCTTGGCGCACGAAGACGGGGTGGCCGCCGTACGACGCGAGGGTTTCGACGCCGGGGCCGGCACGCTCGACCCAGGGGGCGCGGATGAAGACGGCCGGGTAGGGTTTGGGGCCGAGCACCGGAATCGCGAGCGGGACTTCGGCGGATTCGACTTGACGGCCGAACGCGTTGCGGCGCACCGTGATGTCGATCAGATCGAGCGTCTTCTGTTCGAGGCCCGCGACGTCGCGGGCCGCCACGATCATGCCCATGCAGGTGCCCCAGAGCGGCATCCCGGCGCGCACGCGGTCCACGATCGGCTCGACGAGCCCGAAACGCTCGAGCAAGCGGATGACCGTCGTCGACTCGCCGCCCGGGATCACGAGCGCGTCGACCGCCGCGAGGTCGCGCGCGTTTTTCACGGCGCCCGCGCGGGCGCCGGCCGCCTGCAGCGCATGGAGATGCTCGACGACGTCCCCTTGGACGGCGAGCACGCCGACGTTCGGTCTCACTCCGGCGGCTTTACGCCCGCGTGGCCGCAACGATAATCGAAGCGATCGATCTTCGTCCCGATCGTGGGCTTGGAGTTCTCGTCGATGCGGTAACGCGTGTTCGAAGCGGCGGCGCGGAGCGCGCCGTCGACCCAATCGATGCGGCCGGAGCGCTCGTCGAAGCGGTAGCGGCCACGGGCGGTTCCGGCCGCGTACGTGCCGTTCGCGAGCAGCACGAACGTCCGCACGGGCGCGCTCGCGCTCTCGGCGCGCGCCGTGCACTGCCACTTTCCGAGCAATCGTTCGTCGGGCGGCGCGGCGAGCGCGGCCGCCACGAACGCGGCGGCGAGGATCATCGGCTCGCGCTAGATCCCGCGGGAGGAGAGCATCTCGTTCTCCTGGAGTTTGCGCAGGTCGAGCCCTTCCATCGCCGTCCCGGCGAGCGCCTTGTGCGCCGCGACGACGACGGCCGCGTCTTCGTAATGCGTCGCCGCGTCGACGATCGCTTTCGCGAACGCCGCGGGATTCGACGATTTGAAGATCCCGCTTCCGACGAACAGCCCCTCCGCGCCGAGTTGCATCATCAGCGCGGCGTCGGCCGGCGTCGAGATGCCTCCGGCGCAGAACAGCACGACCGGCAGCTTCTTGGCCTTGGCGACTTCGCGGACGAGCTCGTACGGCGCGCCCAGATCGCGCGCACGCACCACGAGCTCCTCTTCGGGAACGGCCGCGAGCTCGTTGATGCCGTCCCGGATCGCGCGCATATGGCGCACGGCCTCGACGATGTTTCCGCTCCCGGCTTCGCCCTTGCTGCGGATCATCGCCGAGCCCTCGGCGATGCGGCGCAACGCCTCGCCGAGATCGCGCGCTCCGTTGACGAACGGGACGCGGTACTCGTTCTTGTTGATATGGTACTTGTCGTCGGCGGGCGTGAGGACTTCGGATTCGTCGATGAAATCGACCCCGAGCTCTTCCAGGCAACGCGCCTCGCCGATGTGCCCGATGCGCACCTTCGCCATCACGGGGATCGTGACGGCGTCCATGATCCTTTGCACGAGCGCGAGGTCGCTCATTCGCGCCACGCCGCCCATCGCGCGAATGTCGGCCGGGATGCGTTCGAGCGCCATCACGGCGACCGCCCCGGCCTCTTGCGCGATGAGCGCCTGCTCCGGCGTGACGACGTCCATGATGACGCCGCCCTTGAGCATCTGAGCGAGCCCACGCTTGACCTTGACCGTCCCCTTCGAAGGAGCCTTTTCGTTCCCGTTCACCGAGCAAACCCTCCAGTGTTCCTATCGTATGCTTTCGGCTCAATAGGTACAATAGGAACACTTATCAAGGGCCGCGCTCCGTGTGGCTCGCCGACTCGACCGCCTCGGGACCGGGGTACGGCGTATCCGCGACCGGCGAGGGAGGCCGCGGGGGCGGGGTATGCAGCCTCGGCGTCGGCTTGGGAACCGGGCGTGCGGTCGGCTCGGGCGTCGGCTCGGGGGTCACGCGCGGATCGGGGAAGGCCGGATCCGTCGCCACGCTCATCACCTGGACTTTCTTCCAGTTGACCTCGTCGTTCACGGCTCGCGTGCCGGCAGCCGGGACCGGCGTAACCATCACGTTTTGGGAAAAGCCGCCGTTACTGCCCGCGACTTGGCTGAGGACACGGTTGCCCATTGAATTGCCGATACCGATCGCGATCAATAATACGCCGCCACCGAGCACGAGCAGCCCCGACAAACCGATGCGAGGGGAAGCCACAACCTGACCCTATCGAGCAGCGACGCGCGCAGCCCTCCTTCCGCAACGCGAAACGGAAGGGGTCGGCCTGCGCGCGAGCGCACCGTAGCGCGAATGCCCTCCGTTCGAGCCCCCGCGAAGCTGAACCTGACGCTCGAGATCCTCGGGCGCCGCGCCGACGGATACCACACGTTGCGCAGCGTGATGGTCCCGATCGGCTTGTACGACCGGCTCTCGTTCGAGCCCGCACCCGCGGCACGTTTCGAGTGCACGCCGCCGTCCCTCGCCAAGGACAATCTCGTCGTGCGCGCGCTCGAACGCGCCGGCGCCGGGCCGCTGCACGCGAAGCTGGAAAAGCACATCCCCGTCGGCGGCGGGCTCGGCGGCGGCTCGAGCGACGCGGCGGCGACGTTGATGCTCGCGGCGAGCGGCGCGCTCGGCCCAGTCACCGCGCAGGATTGGGTCGCAACCGCAGCCTCGCTCGGCTCCGACGTTCCGTTCTTCCTGTGCGGTACCGGCGCGCTCGTGGAAGGCGCCGGCGAACGCGTCACGGCGATCGGGAAGCTCCCGCGCTGGTGGTGTCTGCTCGCCCGTCCGCCGGCGGCCGTAAATACTGCAGACGCGTACCGGCTCTTCGACTCTTCCCGTTCCGCGGACGCGTCCAGCCGCCCCCGTGCGAACAGCGTCTCGCTCGCGGCCGTCGACGCCCTGCAGCGGCGCGATTTCGACGCGTTGCACGCGTCGCTCTCGAACGATTTCCACGACGTCATCCTCTCCGCGTATCCCGCGATCGCGCACGCGCACGGCGCGCTTCGCGACGCGGGAGCGCCGAAAGTGCTGCTCAGCGGCTCCGGTTCGTGCCTCTTCGCGCTTTTCGAGAGCGAGTTCGCGGCGCGTTCCGTGGCGGACCGCTGCGCTCCCGGAGCGGGCGAGATCTCCGTCGTCCCGCTGGTCAGCGACGAGCGCTGGCGGTGAACGCGGTCGTCCTCGCCGGGGGTGGTCGCGACGAAGTGAGCGCGCAGACGGCGGGCGCCGCGAATAAGGCGTTCGTGCCGATCCTGGGCCGCACGCTCGTCGAACGGACGCTCGCCGCGTTGCGCGACGTCCCCGCGATCGAACGCATCGTCGTCGTCGCGCCGCGCGAAACGCACGGGGAGCCGGCGCTCGCGCTCGCCGACGAATGCCGCCTCGACGGCAAGCGGATCGGCGACAGCTTGCGCTTCGGCCTCGCGGGCGCGCCTCCCGACGACTTGCTGCTAGTCGCGGCTTCGGATCTCCCGATCCTCACCCGCGCCTCGCTCGAAGAATTCATCGCGCTCGCGCGGGCGCGCGACGCCGACCTGTCCTACGCGTGCCTGGGGAAAGCGGCGCACGTCGCGCGCTTCCCGGAGGCGCCGCACACCTGGGCGAAGCTGCGCGAAGGGCAGTTCTGCGGCGGCGGCGTCGTCGCGCTGCGTCCCCGCATCCTCCGGAGCCTCGAGCTGTTCATCGAGCGCCTCGGCGCCGCGCGGAAGAATCCGCTCGCGCTCGCTTCGATCTTCGGATACGACACGCTGGCGCAGTACGCGCTCGGACGCCTCTCGATCCGCACTGCCGAAAAGCGCGCGAGCATGCTGCTCGGGGCGCCCGTCGCCGCGGTGGTGTGCACGCACGCGGAGATCGCGTTCAACGTCGATCGCGCGAGCGACGTCGCCCTCGCCGAGAGGTACGCCGCCCGAATGCAGCGCGCCGCGCGCAGCGATGGGTAGGCGAACGCCCCGGCTCGCGCTCCGCTCGCTCCTGCTCGGTGCGCTGCTCGCGAGCGCCCCCGCGGCGCCCCCGGCCTTCGCGGCGGGTTCGCCGCTCGTCCTCGATACGGCCCACTCGAGCGCCCGGTTCTCCGTCCAGCACCTCGTCCTCACGAGCGTAACGGGGACGATCAAGATCGCGTCGGTCGAGCTGACGACGCAAGCCGGGTCGCCGATTCCGAGTGCGGTGAACGCGACGCTCGACGCGGCCACGATCGATACGCAGGAGCCGCAACGCGACAAGGCCTTGAACGGGTCAGACTGGCTCGACACCGCCGCCTATCCGACGATCGCTTTCGAGAGCACGAAGATCGCCGGCAAGGATCCCAATCACTTCACGATCCAAGGACGGCTGACGCTGCACGGCGTGACGAAACCCACCGTGCTCGAAGCCCGCTACACCGGCGCGGTCGCCGACGCGAGCGGACGGCAGCACGTCGGCTACGCCGCGACGGGGAAGATCGACCGGCGCGACTTCAACCTGAATTGGTCGCGCATCATGCCGGCGGGGGACCCGATCGTCGGGAACGACGTGACGCTCGACCTCGAGCTCGAGTTCGTTCGCTGAGGGTTACTTCCAGCGCGTGAAGAGATCGTTCGGGATTCCGAACTGGTCGAGCGCCTTCCCGACCGTGTGCGCGATGACGTCGTCGACGGTTTTCGGGCGCGCGTACATCCCCGGTATCGGCGGCAAGATGACGGCTCCGGTTTCGGCGAGTTGCGTAAGCGTCCGCAGGTGCCCGAGGTGCAGCGGCGTCTCGCGCACGACGAGCACGAGCGTGCGCCGTTCCTTGAGGCAGACGTCGGCCGCCCGGACGAGCAGGTTCGCATTGAACGAATTCGCGATCGCGGCGGCGCTCTTCATCGAGCACGGGATGACGAGCATCCCGTCGGTGCGGAACGAGCCGCTCGAGATCGCGGCGGCGAGATCCTCGTCGCGATACGTCACGTCGGCGAGCGCTTCGAAATCCGCAGCCGTCAGATCGGTCTCCAGCTCGATCGTGCGGCGCGCTTGGGCGCTCACGACGAGGTGGGTTTCGACGTCGCCGGCGGCGCGCAGCGCGCGGAGCGCCGCGAACGCGTAAAGGCTCCCGCTCGCGCCGGAGACGCCGACGATGATCTTGCGCATGAGGACTCCTTCCGCGGGTTCGACGCCGCCCCCGCCCGTTCGTGCTCCGCCGCCGCGCGACGGAAGGACCTCCGAGGTTCGCGCGAGGCGAAGCGCGCAGTACTGCGCGATGCCCTCGTTCTCCGCGCGCTTGGCCGACTTTCTCGCGACCGCGATCCGTTACGCCGCGCACGCTCGCGAGGAAGAGCCCGAGCGGCTCCTCTGCTCGCCGTTTTCCGGAATCGGGCGCCCCGACGCGCGCGCGCTCGCGGTGGCGGCGCACCGCCGGGGTCGCTTCGTCGAGGCGCTGGCGGCGGAACTCGTCCCGCTCGGCTCCGAAGCGCGGCGCGCGCTGGCGCGCTTCTGCGCCGGACTCTCGCGGAGCGTAGCGGACTTTCGCGCGCAGGGTTCCACCCGCCGCGAGTTGCTGGCAGTGATCGCGCTCGCGTTCGAACTCGACGCCGGCCTCGACGAAAGCGAGCGCGCGACCCTGCGCGAAGTCGAGGCGCTCGCCGCCGCTCTCGACGCGGCGCAGGAGGCCGCGGCCGCCTGGGATCCCGACGCGTTCGCCGGCGCGATCGAGGCGCTCGCCGCCGCCCGCGCCGGCGCCGCGGACGTTCCGGCGCCGCATCCGCTCCCCGCGCTCGAGCCCGAGCGGCGCGCCCCCGTCCCGCGGCGGCGCGGGCACTTCAGCGCGTCGTCGCTCGGCATATACGCGGAATGCCCGCGCAAATGGTATTACCGCTACGTCTGCGCCTGTGTCGAAGACCCGGGTTCGTCGGCCTCGTATTACGGGACGGCGTTCCACTTCGCGCTCGAGAACTTTCACAAGACCTATGCACGCGGCGACGCGGCGCCCGCCCGGACGCTGGAGGCGGCGCTCGACGGCTGGATCGGGACGGCGTTCGAGCGCTATCGCATCGGTTTCGAGACGAACGTCGAGTTCGAATTGCAACTCCGCCGGGCGCGCCGCACCGCGAAGCGCTACCTCGCATGGTTCCTCGAACGATCTCGCGCGCGCCCGTTCACGGTGATCGGAACCGAAGCCGCGGCAAGCTTGAAGCTCGACGGCTACGACTTCATCGGCTACATCGACCGGCTCGACCGCGACGACGCGACGGGCGCGGTCAGCGTGATCGATTACAAGACGGGTTCCATCGCCACGAGCGCCGCCGAGTATCGCGCCGCCGTCGCGGACTACGTCGATTTCCAGCTGCCGTTCTACTACTGGGCGCGCACCGCGGCGGGCGACCGCGTCACGCGCCTCGCGCTCGTCCCGCTCAAGGACGCGCTGCTCGACGTCGTCCCCATCGAACTCGAAGTGGTCCCGGTCGCTCGCGCGCCGCTCCGGCGCGACTTTGGACCCGTCGGAACCATCGGGATCGACGAACTCGAGCGAGCGCGCACCCGCATGATCGAACTCGCCCGGACGCTCTCCGACGATCCGATCGAACGCTTCCCGGCCGCGGACGACTGCGAGGCCTGCACGTATTGCGCCTACCGCAACGCCTGCCGCGAGCGCCCGCTCGTCCACGAAGAGCGGTTCGGCCGGTGAACCTGCTCGCGCCGGGGCTCGACCCCGAACAGCAGGCCGCGATCGAGCGCCCCTTCGAAGGGCCCGCGTTCGCGATCACGGGCGCGCCCGGGACCGGGAAGACGTTCGCGCTCGTCCTGCGCGCGGAGCGCGCCGCGGCGGCGGGCGCGGCGCTCCTGACCGCGCCGACCGCGCACGCGCTCGCCGCGTTGCGAGCCGCGCGCGCCGAACGGGACCGGCCCGCGGGCCTCGCGGTGCGGGCGTTGCCGGACGTGGCGTTCGAGATCCTCGCCGCCGCGGGGCGGGACGTGCGCCGCATCGACGACGTGGAGGGAGCGCGCCGCTTCGCCGCGGTGGCCGCCGGCCTCTTCTCGCTCGACTGGCTGGAATTCACCCCCACGCTCGACGAGCAGGGCGCGGGCATCGATCCCGAGATCACGGGTTTGCGCGCTCCTGAACGCTTCTGCGCCGCCGCGTACCGGCTCGTCCGCAAGCTGCGAGGCGCGGGCATCGCGCCGGCCGATTTCCGGCGCGACGCGTTCCGCGGCGCGACGCAATTCTACGGCGGCGGCGCGCGCCTCGCCGACCCGGCGCTGATCGTCGACACGCCGGAGAAATACCGTGATTCGCTCGTCGTCGACGCGCGCGAGCTCGCACGGCAGCACTCCCGCGAAATCGACTTGATCAAGATCCTCGCGAAACTGTACGAGGCGTATCTCGCCGATCTCGCCGAAGCCGGCGTCGCGACGGAGGGCGAGGCGCTCGCCGCCGCCGCGGAGGTGCTCGCGCACGATGCGCGCGCGCGCGCGCGCGCCGCGCGGGTCGGCCCCGTCAACATCGACCAAGCGGAGGACCTCGACGCCGCGGCGTGGGCCTTCGCTTGCGCGCTGCGCGCCCCGGACGGCGCGGGGCTCACGCTCGCCGGCGATCCGGATCAAGCGACGCGCACGTTCGCGGGCGCGTGCGGCGCGTCCGTGCTCGCCAAGCTGCCGCGCATCGAGCTGACGCGGCCGCACGGGCGAGACCCCGCGCTCGTCGCGGCGGCGCGCCGGGCGCTCGCGACGGGAGGCGCACAAGCGGCCTCGGCCGCGCTCGAGTTCCTCCCGCGGCAAGAGCACAAGCGCGACGAGGCTCGCGAAGTCGCCCGCCGCGTGGCGGCGCTGCTCGCAGAAGGCGTTGCGCCCTCCGAGATCGCGATCGTCACGCGCACGCTGCGCACGGCGGACCCGTACCTGCGCGCGCTCTTGGCGCGCGACGTCCCCGTCGAAATGCACGGCGACGCCGATCTGTACGAGTTGCCCGTCGTGGGGGACGCACTCGCCGTCCTCTGGGCGCTCGCCGATCCGTTCCGCCACGATTGGCTGCTGCGCAATCTCGAAGCGCCGTGGTTGAACCTGAGCGATGCGACGATCGCGCTGCTCTGCGCCGAACCGAGCGACCCGCAGCGCCTGCTCTTCGCCGTCCCGGAGAGCGACGAAGAGACGGGGCGAAATCGCTGGGATCGCAACCGCGATCTCCGGCTGGGGCGCAACGTCATGCGCGGGGACCGCGATAACGAACTTCCCGAGGTCGCGCGCGAACGGCTCGTCGCATTTCGCGCGGCGCTGGCCCGATACGAGCGGCTCGAACGGACGGCGAGCCTCGCGGCGCTCGCGCGCTGCATGCTGGAGGATACGGTCCTCGCCGCCGCCGGGAGCGGCGCTTCGGCCCGTTTCGCGCGGGCCGCATGCGAACGTTTGCTCGGCCGCGTCGGACGCTTTGCGGCGGAGCATCCGCTCGCGAGCCTGTGGGATTTCCTGCGCGCCGCGGAATCGGAGCGCGAGGCCGACGGCGAGTTGATCGAACTCGAAGCGGGGAGCTTCGATCCCGCCCCCACCGTCAGCTTGTGCAGCGTCGACGCCGCGAAGGGGCGCACGTTCGCGCACGTCTTCGTCGTCGATCTGCGCGCGGGTGCGTTCCCGCGCTATTACGTCCCCGATGCGTTCCTGTACACGCCGCGCTTCGGCATCGTGCCGAAAGAGAACGTCGGGGACGCGAAGGCCGCGCGGACGGCGAAGTTCACGTACGTCCTCTCGAAGATCGCCGCCCGCGAGAATTACAACAAACAAGAGCGCCGCGCGCTCTACGCGGCCGCCTCGCGCGCCCGCGAGCGCCTGACGCTGAGCGCTTCCGGCCGGCCGACGCGCGGCATCTCCGCTCCCGAATTCTACGAGGAGCTCCGTCCGCGCGCGTAGCCCGGCTCCGCGCCGTTATTCGCGCCCGAAGGAGCGAAGGTACTGCAGCCGGCCGGGCGGGAGCAGATCGATCTCGTCGGCCTCGAACGTGCCGTCCCGGTTGTCGTGGCCGACGACGCGGACAGGCATCCCGTTGGCGAGCGTGAGCCCCGTCGGCCGGATCACGGTGCCGTTGTGGAGCGACATGTGCGGACCCCGATCGAGTTGCAGGTTATACGGCTGGAAGTTGACGACGCGGCCGAGCCGCTCGTACTCGTGAGCGTTGTAGTAGGGCAGCTCCGCGCCGGCGATGCGCGGGATGCAAAAGGCGGCGGCGGCGGCGAGGATGGGAAGGACGTTGCGTGCGTTCATGGCGGCCTCTCGGTTGGTTCGGGTGGGGATCGATGATGGTTATAACGCAGCCGGGCGCGCGTTCGCGCCTTTCAACGAAATTTCTCACCCGGCTCTCAGATTCGGCCGGGCGGAAGGCGCGGACCGCAAACCCCGAAACTACGGGCTGCGGCGCCGGGTCACGTAATCACACGCCCCCCATTCGATCGTCTTGCGGGTGAGGAATCATGTCCACAGCAACCTCCGCCGGCGGCGCGCAGGCGACGCGCGTCGAGACAGACAGCATGGGACCGATCGAGGTTCCGGCCGATAAGTACTACGGCGCCCAATCCGCCCGTTCGCTGATCCATTTCGCGATCGGCGACGACGTGATGCCGCGCGAAGTCATTCGCGCGATGGGCATCCTCAAGAAGGCGTGCGCGCTCGTCAACCACGATCTCGGGAAGCTCGATGGAGAGAAGACCGATCTGATCGTCCGCGCCGCCGACGAAGTGATCGCGGGGAAGCTTGCGACGCACTTCCCGCTGACCGTGTGGCAGACGGGTTCCGGAACCCAGACGAACATGAACGTCAACGAAGTGATTTCGAACCGCGCGATCGAGCTTGCGGGCGGCGTGCTGGGCTCGAAGCAGCCGATCCACCCGAACGACCACGTGAACATGTCGCAATCCTCGAACGACACGTTCCCGACCGCGATGCACATCGCCGCCGCCGAAGCGATGGTCGGCATGCTCCCAGCCGTCGAAGCGCTGCGCGACGCGCTCGCCGTGAAAGCTGAACAGTGGTCCGGCATCGTGAAGGTCGGCCGCACGCACCTCCAGGATGCGACGCCGCTCACGCTCGGGCAGGAGTTTTCCGGCTACGCCAGTCAGCTCGACCGGTGCGTAACCCGTTGCGTGCAGGCGCTCGACGGGCTCTACGATCTCGCGATCGGCGGGACGGCCGTCGGCACGGGGCTCAACGCTCATCCCGAATTCGCGGAGCGCGCCGCAAAGATGATCGCCGAGCTGACCGTACTTCCGTTCCGCTCGCATCCGAACAAGTTCGCGGCGCTCGCCTCGCACGACGAGATCGTATTCGCATCGGGGGCGCTCAAGACGCTGGCCGGCGCGCTGATGAAGATCGCGAACGATATCCGTTGGCTCGGCTCGGGGCCGCGCGCCGGGATCGGCGAGCTCACTCTCCCCGAGAACGAACCCGGCTCGTCGATCATGCCGGGTAAAGTGAACCCGACGCAGTGCGAGGCGCTGACGATGGTCTGCGTGCAGGTCTTCGGAAACGACCTCGCCGTCAGCTTCGGCGGTTCGCAAGGTAACTTCGAACTCAACGTCTTCAACCCGGTCATGATCATGAACTTCCTGCACTCTACGACGCTGATCCGCGATGCTTGTACGGCGTTCCGCGAATACTGCGTCGAGGGGCTCGTCGCGAACGAGGCGATCATCGCCGAAAATCTCAAGAATTCGCTGATGCTCGTGACCGCGCTCGCCCCGCATATCGGATACGACAAGGCGGCCGAAATCGCGAAGACGGCTCACAAACGGAATGCGACCTTGCGAGCGACAGCACTCGGCCTCGGCTACGTCACGGGCGAGGAGTACGACCGGTTCGTGGTTCCGGCCGACATGACGCACGCGTAGCGCATCCCAGGCTCAGACGGCGCGCCTGGGGACGGTTCCGCTCGCGTTCGCAAGAGGATCGTCGAGCCGTGGCGTAGCCTGCAGGGGATGCTGAGCGCGATCTCCACCGAGGAATACGTCCGCGAGGTCCTGCCGCACAGCTTCGACCTGTGGGGCGCCGAGCGCTCGTTCGAGACGTACGTTCACGATCTGGAAGCGGTCGCGCGCTCCCCATTCGCGCGGCGGCGGCCGTTCACCGTCGGCGTGCGCGACGGCGCCGCGATCGCGTGTTCCGCGAAACTGTACGGACGCGAACTACGGCACGGGGAACGCACGCTGAAGGCGACGGGGTTCGGCGCGGTCTTCACGCGGCCCGAGTACCGCGGGCGCGGCTATGCATCGGCGATGCTCGGAGCGCTACTCGATGCGGAACGCGCCGCCGGCGCGGATCTCGGCTTCCTGTTCGCCGATATCTCTCCGCTCTTCTACGAGCGCCTCGGCTTCGTGCGCCTACCTTCGCGTGCGATTTCGCTGCGCGCGCGCTCGCTCGACCCGGCGATCGTCCCCTGGACGCCGGTCGGACCGGGCGATTGGGCGGGGATCCGGCGCTGTTTCGAGGCGCTTGACGCACGCGCCGAGTGCAGTTTCCGGCGCACGCCGCACGTGTGGGAGTTCATGCGCTCGAAATGGTCGCAAACGCTCCCGCACTACACGCAGCGCGTCGATTTGCTGGCCCGCCGCGGACGGTCGGTCGCGGCTTACGTGCTGTGCCGCCGCGTCGCCGACCGCGACACGCTCGCGGTCGACGACTTCGCGTTCGCCGACGACGATGCGCGCGAATTCATCGGCCCGCTCTTGCGCGCCGCCGCCGGGGATCTCGCCCGCGTCAAGGCCTGGCTCCCGCCCGCGGTCGCGCGCGCCGCGTTACCGCGCGGCTCCGTCCGGCCGCGCGAGGACGGTATCTTCATGGGCGCCGGGCTCACCCGCGCCGGTCGCGCCTGGCTGGCCGCAGTCGCCGGGGACGGCCGGGCGGAGCCGCGCGAAGCCTGCTGGAACGCCGATCACATCTAGACGATCCGTGCCGGGCAGCACGCGATCGCGCTTGACTTCGTCGCCCCGCTCGACGGCGCCGACATCCTTCGGCAGACGGTCGAAATGCATCGCCGCATCGGGATCGACGAGCGGCTGCTGACGCCCTCCGAACTGGCGGACCTCGAGCCCGCACTCAACGTCGAGGACGTCGCGTTGGGGGCTCACGAGCAGGACGGCGGCTACGCGGATCCGGCGCTGACGGCGAATTCGTACGCCGCAGCCGCCGAGCGCGCGGGCGTCACGATCCTGCGCAACACCGAAGTGACGGGCTTGCGCATCGAGGCGGGGCGGATCCGCGGCGTCGAGACGACCGCCGGATCGTTCGCCACCGGGACGGCCGTCAATGCGGCCGGGCCGTGGGGAGCGCGGATCGCCGCGTTCGCCGGGGTCGAGATCCCGATCTCTCCCAGCCGCCATCCGGTCCTGGTCCTGGAACGCCCCCCGGCTTGGAGAAGCCCGACGCCCGTCTTCGGGGACCTCGTGAACGGCTGGTACTTCAAGCCCGAGGGGCGGCACGGTCTCATGGTCGGGTGCCTCTCGGAGATCGAGCGCGACCGCGAGGTCGATATCGAAGGTACGCCGCGAAGGTGCAGCCGGAAGAGACCCTCCGCTATACGGAGGCCGTCCTGCACCGTTTCCCGGCGATGGCGGACGGGACCGCAACGGGGAGCTGGGCCGGCCTCTACGATGTGACGCCCGACGGCCTGCCCGTGATCGGCGAGATTCCGGGAATCGAGGGATTCTACTGCGCCGTCGGCTTGCGCGGGCACGGTTTCAAGACGGCGCCGGCCGTCGGCACGATCCTCGCCGAACTCGTGACGCAAGGCGCCTCCCGGACCTACGATATCTCCCTCTTCCGGCACGGGCGCTTCTCCGAGCGCGCCCTCACGCACTCGCGGTACGCGTACCACATCATCGGATAGCGGATGGGTACCGGCCCTGAGACGCCTTCCGCATCCGCGGAATTGGACGGACGCCGCAATAAATTAGAGCCGCGCTTGCTATTTCGAGCGGAATATCCGCTCCAACGGATTCAACTTGCACCGCGAGCCGCATCCCGCGTTGCGGCGCGTGCGTGGGCCCCGTACGATTGAAGCATCAGATCGGTCGTCGATAGCGCGGCCGAGTGCGCCGGGTTGCGCAGTTGGCCGCAAGCAAGCGAGCCGGAAAAGGACGAACGAACCATGATGCCTGCAATGCAGATGCCGATGAACTCGATGGGCATGCCGATGAACGGCATGATGAACCCGATGATGATGCCGATGGGCGGCATGATGAACCCGATGATGATGAACCCGATGATGATGAACCCGATGATGATGAACGGCATGATGATGCCGATGCCCGTTATGATGTGCCAGATGACCTGCGAGATGACGTCCGCCGGAATGGTCTGCACCATGAAGCCGATGGACGGCATGTCGATGGACATGATGAAGGAATGCTGCGACCGCATGTGCGCCATCATGGACATGGGAATGCCCGCGATGATGATGGGTCACGGGATGCCCATGATGATGTGCATGCCCGCGAAGAAGTAAGCCGTTCGAGGATATCGAGCGGCTATTCTTATCCGATCGGGTCCACGTACGTCATCACGAGATACATGACGGCTTCGATCTGGCCGACGTTCCGGTAGTGGTGCGCGACGTCGGCCTCGAATAGTATCGCATCCCCCGTTTCTAGGACGTGGTTCGCCTCTCCGACGCCTATCTCCACGGTCCCCTTGCTGACGGCTAAGTTCTCGAGGGTCCCCGGAGCGTGGGCGTCGGCTTTTTCTATCCCTTTCGGGACGAGGCGCAGCTCGTAGAACTCGGCCTTCCGCTGGCTATCGAACGGGAACAGCGCGCGCGAAGTGAACTCGCGCGAATGCGAGACGAGCAGTTTCGAATCGGCGGACTTGAGGACGATCGAACCGTGGCTTTGCGGCGCGCCCGTCAACGAGGCGAACGGGACGTCGAGCGCCTTCGCGACTTTCCAAAGCAGGTTGATCGTCGGCACGCTGCGTCCGAGTTCGATCTGGCCGAGCATGGCGCGGCTGACCCCGGAGAGATGCGCGAGGCGTTCGAGGGAATAGCCCCGCCGGGTCCGCAGGTGCCGGAGGTTCTGACCGACGACGGTGGCGAGATCGTCTTCCTCGGCCACCCCTATCGGCGGCTCCCCGTCGCCTCGCACTACGTGTACCGGCGCCCTCAACAAGGGCTCGGGCTAACGGGAAGGCCCATCGCGTAGCCGTACGGCACCGGCATCCAGACGAAACACCACATCATCGGCGCGACCGCGGTCTGCGGTTTGCGGGCTGCAAGCTCGGCTTGCTCCTGGCGGCGACGGCGATACTCGTCAAGATCGTGGACCACGGCCAACGCGGCAGATGCCATTCCACACTCCAAAGCGGGCGTTTCGACGTATTATCCACTAGAATGGACAAACCGTCAATATAACGGACGCCACGCTTTCTTCTCCCGGCGTGCGGGGTTATAGTGCGCCCAGTATCGTAGCCCCCCAAGGATACCGCTCTACCTTGGCGACGAACTCGCGCGTCCGTTCGAGCAGCCGCTCGCGGGCGATCAGGAGGTTCCCGCCGATCAGGAGCATCGTTTCCGGCCCATAGAAGCCGAGGAGTTCCTCGACGCGCTCCAGCAGCATCCCGCCCGCCGGGACGGGGAGGATCGGGCGCAGCCGGCCCCAGGCCGCCCGCGCCGTGCCGGCGAGCGTCGCGCACTCTTCCTGCGGGAAGGCGAACCGGCCGCCGTAGTTCGTGAAGATCGCGGCGTCCGCGCCGAAGAGCCGGAAGAGCTTCCCGAAGAGCAGCGGCGAGGCAATCCGGGCTGTCCCGCCGGCCGAGGGGTGCGCGAGGTAGACGAACTCCGGGAAATCCTCGACGAGCTCGTGGAAGGCGGGAAGGCCGACGATCATCGGCGCGACCAGGACGACCCGCACGCCTTCTTCGCGCGCGATCCGCGCGCGTTCGTGCAACGTGCGGGGACTGCCGATCAGGTTCGGCGCGTAGAACGAGGCCTTTCCGGTCGCCTTGACGGCCTCGTTCACCGCCGCCTGGCAGGCGCGCACGCGCTCGGCGTAGGGCGAGTAGGCTTGATCGGCGATGCCGTGATCGTCCTTGACGATGTCGATGCCGGCGAGCGCGAACGTACGCGCCAGGCGCGCGAGTTCGGCGACCTGCAGGCCTTGAGGCTTCGTGGCGGCGCTCGTCAGCGCGCGGTCGTGCACTCCGAGGAGCGCCCTGATTCCGGCGATGCCGTGCCGCGGGCCGGGGAATCGTTCGAGCAGGTCCGGGGGAAGATCGAGGCCGACGAACTGCACGTTCTCCCACAGCGAGCAGTTGCCGAAGATCATGTTCATCAGTTGCGCCGGCTCGCCGCCGGTCGTCTCGACCGCGAGGTTCACGTCGACGCGGAAGCGGCGCTCCGCGACCGGAACGATCTCGGCGACGCGCCCCACGATCTCGTTGCGGATGCGTTCGTCCCCGATCGCCGCGATCGGGCATTCGACGCTCTGCTCGAGCGCGAGCGCCGCGGCGCGCGCCTCGATCTGGGCGGGGTCCGAATCGATCAGGTAGGTCGCAGTCAGCCAGGCCATGCCCGGAGGCTTCCAGGCGCGGCGGCGAGGTCCCACCTACGCCCCGCGTGCGCCGCGAGGTCCGGCGCCCCGCTCAGCGAAACGCTCGCGCATGGCGCTCAAAGATCGTGAAGTGTTATGGCATCGCGCGCTCGAGCTCGAGCTCGCGCGCGCCGAGGATTTCGCAGCGGGACGCCGCGCGCCCGCGGACGCGGCGAGCGAGCATCTGCGAGTCATCGACGACACGGCGCTGCGCACGCGCCTGATCGCGGCGCGCATCGCCGAGGGCCTGCAATCGCCGAAGGGCCCGCAGAAGATCAAATCGATCGTGCGGCTCTATCCGGCGTTCGATGCGCCGGTGCGCAACGGCGCAACCGCTGCGCGCCCGGCGAAAGCGCCGCGCGCGCCGGCCGCTCCGCGCGCCGCCGCCGCGCGCACCGAGCGCCCGACCGTCGAGGAGATGCGCGCGCTGCTCGAGCGGCTGCAGCGCCTCGAAACGGAGATCGCGCACGAATTGCAGGCGGGCTTCGACGAGCAGCTTCGCGCGCTCCAGGCGGAACTCGCGAACGCGAGCGGCGACGATCTCGACCGCTTGCACGCCGAGCTCGGGCGCAAGCTCGAAACGCGCCGCACGCTCCGCGCGAACGCGCGCGCCGAAGCGTTCGCGCGGATCGAACGCGAACTCGACGCGCGCGGCCGGGCGCACGTGCGTATGCTCTCGACTCGCTAGCGAGCGCGCGAGCGCGCGCTAGGGCAGGTGCGGATCCGCGAGCGCCGTCGCCATCGCGCGGTAGACGTTGAGGCGGCCGCAGCCTTCGTGCGGATCCCCGATATCGTCGGCCTTAGAGCAGAGCAGCGCCTTCATCGCATCCGGCGACTGATACGCCGGGTTCACGGAGAGGATCAACGCCGCCGCGCCCGCGACGTGCGGGGCGGACATCGACGTGCCCGCGATGAGCGTGCGGCAATCCGCCGTCGAACCGGCGGCGGCTCCGAAATCGGGCGTGCACGAGCCAACGAAGTTCAGGTCGCTCGGCGAGGACTGGTACGGCGTCGAGGTCCACACGTTCTCGATCCAGTGCAGGTCGTCGGTGCCGCTTGCAGCGCTCACGTCGCTCGCCGACGGATCGCCGCCCGGGGCCACGATGCCCCACGCCGACGCGATCTGGTAGGCCTTGGCGGGCGAGCCGTAGTTGGAATACGACGCAACGTATTCGACGGGGCTCGCCGCCGCACCGACGGAAGCCCCGGAGCCGTTTGCGACGCCGTCGCCGAGCGAGGTCGCGCCGACCGCGATCACCTTGCTCACGCAAGCCGGGGCTTCGACGGGTTGCGGGGTTTGCGCGCTGCCGTTGCCGGACGACGCCACGACGATCACGTTCGCAGCGATCGCTTCGGCGATCGCGTTGCCCTCAGTGTGATCGGAATCGACGCCGTTGCTGTCGCAGGTTCCGCCGCCCAGGCTGAGATTGATCACGTTGACGTGCTGGGCAATCGCGTCTGTAATCGCCGACGCGATGTCGGCCGTCGCGGCGCTGCACTGCGCATCGCTCGCCGTGCTGCTCGCGCAATTGTCATCCGGCGTCGGGAAGATGCGATACGCATAGATCGCGGTGTTCCCCCCGGCGCCCACGAAGCCGAGGCCGTTCCCGAGCGCGGCCGACGCGATGCCCGCGACGTCGGTCCCGTGGCCCGTCGGATCGGTCGAGTAGTTCGACGTCGATTGCGTCACGCCGTCGGTAGAGGTGATGAAGCACTTCTGATACGCGATCTTCGCATGCAGGTCGGGGTGGGTGCTGTCCACGCCGGTATCGATGACGGCGATCTTCACCGAAGGCGAGCCCAGCGCCGCGGCGTTCGTGATCCCGCTCCCGTTGCCGCTCTGGCTATAGGCGAACGCGGATTCGAGCCCGATCGCGTGCATGTCCCACTGACCGGGGACGCTCGCGCTCTCGGAGTAGGGCAAGACGTGATAGGACGCCGGCACCGCCCCTTGCTGGGCCGTGAACCCGTTGAAATAGGGATCGTTCGGATAGTAGGGCGTCGCGATCGTGGAGGGATAGCGGCGCCCCCCGGCCGTGCCGACGCTGCGCACTCCGGCTTGCGAGCGCAGCGCGGTCTGCACGCCCGCGGCCTGCGCGGGCTCGACGGAAAGGATTCGCGTCACGACGCCCGTGTGCGGGAAATCGAACTGCTGCACGACGCGCGCCCCGAGGCTCTGTTCGCGCGAGGAGATGGCCGCCGTCGAGCGCTGCGCGGTCGCGCGGTCGTAGGTCACCGCGATCAAGCCCGCCGTCGCCTCCGCGCTCCGGGCGCGAGCGACGCTTCGCCGCACCGTCTCCGTCCCCACGCTCCCGCCGCGCGCGGCCGAAAACGTGCTCGCGCTCGTCGGGCACACGTACGCCGCCGCCGGCGGCGTGGGAACCGCGGTCGGCGTCGCCGTGGGGGTCGCGGTCGGGGCCGCCTTCGGGCCGACGCCGCCTCCGTTGCACCCGGAGATCGCGAACGAAAAAAGGGCTAGGTACGTCAGTCGCAAGCGCACCAGCGTAGTCTACCACCGATTGCTCCGAAACGGCTAAGAAAACAATGAGAGCTGTTCGGCCGGCGCCTCCGTCAGCGCGGCCACCCGCACCCCGGCAAGCCTCACCGCGGAGCCTTGTAAATCGGCGCGTTCCAGGCACAGCAGCGCGGCCGCCGCGATCGTTCCCGCGTCGGCGCTCGGCTCCGAAATCGTGAGCTGGCGCACGATCGTCGTGAAGTCGGCACGCCGCAACTTGACGCCGATCGTCGCGCCGCGCAAGCCGTGCGCGTGCAGGCGCTCGCTCACTTCGAGCGCCGCCGCGCGCACGTACTCCCGCAGCCGTTCCTCATCCCGTTCGTCGTATTCGAACGTCTCCTCCGCCGAGACGGAACGCGTCTCGCGATCCGCCACGACGGGGCGCTCGTCGCGCCCTCGCGCGAGTTCGCGCAGCGCCGTCCCCCCGCGTCCCAGCACGCGCATGAGCCGGTCGTCGTCGAGCGCGGCGAGCGCTCCGATCGTCTCGATGCCCGCGGCGCTCAAACGCGCCTGCGTCTTCGGCCCGATCCCCCACAGGCGCCCCGCCGGGAGCGGCGCGAGATACGCCGCTTCTTCCCCCGGCGGCACGACGCCGAGACCGTCCGGCTTCGCCGCATCGGAGGCGATCTTCGCGGCCATCTTTTGCGCCGCGACGCCCGCGCTCACCGTCACCCCTACCTCCGCGCGGACGCTCGCCCGCACGGCCGCGGCGCACGCGATCGCATCGTCGAGCGAGCGCGCGCCGATATCGACGAACGCCTCATCGAGCGAGAGCCCTTCGACGGCGAGCGCGTCGCGCTCGAAGATCGCGAAGACCGCGCGCGAGAGTTCGCGATAGCGCGCGAAATCCGGCGGCACGACGACGAGGTGCGGACACAGTTCGCGCGCGCGATAGAGCGGGAGCGCGGAGCGCACGCCGAACGGGCGCGCCTCGTACGATGCGGTCAGCACGACGGCCCGCCGCCCCGAACCCGCGACGGCGAGCGGTTTTCCTCGCAACGCCGGATCGTCGAGTTGCGCGGCGCTCGCGTAGAACGCGTCGATATCGAAGTGGAGGATCACGCGCTCTGCGCGGCTACGCCCTCGAAGATCGAACGGATCGCCGCCACGTTGCGGCGATCGTCCGCTTCGTCACCCGGCGTTTCGAGAATCGCGGTCTTCCCGCGCAGTTCCGCCCGCTCCGCAAGCGCGCGGAAACCCGCGAAGCCGATCGACCCTTCGCCGATGTGCCAATGCCGGTCGCGATGCCCGCCGAGCGGAATCTGCGTATCGTTGAAGTGGAACAAGTGCAGGCGCTCGAGCGTGACGTGCCCGGCGATCAGCTCGACGAAGCGATCGACGCCGGGTTGCGAGCCGATGTCGTACCCCGCCGCCCACGAGTGCGCGGTATCGATGCAGACTCCGAGTTGCGGATGATCGAGCGCGCGCACGAACTCGCCCAGTTCTTCCACCGTCCCGCCGCAGAGTTGCCCCGCGCCCGCCGAGTTCTCGAGCACGAGGAAGACGCCCGGCGCGATCCCCTCGAGCGCCGCCGCGAGCGCCTCGACGACCTGCGCGAAACCCTCCCGCCGCGGACGATTTCCGTAAGAGCCCAGGTGCGTGTTCACCAAACGCACTCCCCCGGCCGCCGCGAACGCGAGGTCGGCTTTGAGCAAGCGCAGCGAGTTCGCGGCAATCTTCGGATCCTCGCTCGCGAGGTTGATCAAATACGAGGTGTGGATGACCGCGGGATCGAGCCCGGCCTCCTTCCGCAGCGCCCGAAAGCGCTCGACGCTCGGAAGGTCGAGGGCGCTCGTGCGATACGTCTTCGGGTTCGACGCGAAGAACTGGATCGCGTCGCAACCGAGCGAGCGCGCGTATGCGACGGCGCCTTCGTAACCGGCGCCGACGTTCACGTGCAGGCCCAGGCGCATCATCCGGGCCGCACCTTCCCCATGTAGAGGTACTGCACGTAGCCGATATCGAGCAGCGCTGCCGGATCGCCGAGGCGTTCGCCGAGCCGTTCGAGGTACTCCGGCATCAGATCGCCGAACCGCATCCGCGTGCGCGCCCGCGAGCCCTCGTAACCGATGTAGTCGGCGACGCGGGTCTGGGCCTGCCACGGGATCACGCGCAGGCGCTTGTCGATGAACGGCGCGTCCGCGAAGGCGGGGAACGATTCTCCGGTCAGATCCTCGAGGCTCGACGTGGAGCCGACGATCTCGTTTGCGACCTCATCGCGCAGCATCCGGACGGGATCTCCGTGGAGCATCGTCTTCCACCAGATCGCGACGACGCCGTAAGGGCGCACGACGCGCGCGATCTGCGCGAGGGCCTCCGGCGCGTCGAACCAGTGGAAGGCCTGCGCGCTCGCCACGCCGTCGAAGGTGTCATCGGCGAAGGCGAGATCGCCGGCGGAACCGTGCACGAACGTCGCGTTCGGGAGATGCGCGCGCGCGTGGGCCAGCATCGCTTCGGAGACGTCCACGCCGGTCACGAGCATCCCGCGCGCCGCGAGCGCGGCGCTCGCGATCCCGGTCCCGCAACCGAGATCGAGGACGCGGCTCCCGGGGCCGAGGCCGTACCCGACGATCGCGTCGTACAGGTCGTCGGAATAGCCGATGCGATGCCGGTCGTAGGCGCCGGCGACGGCGTCGAAGCTCATCGCCGAAACCGCAGCGACCGCCCCCGCGAGCCGCGCGGACCGAAGGACAGCGCGCGCCCCGACGACATGCTGCGCGAGGGGTTCTTCTCGAACGTCGTCTCGGTGATCAGCACGGCGTCGGAAGGCCGCTCGCGCCGGCCGACCCGCCCGATCAACTGCTCCACTTCCGATTCGCCGAATGCATCCGCATCCGTGATCACGATCAAGTCGGCGGCCGGGATGTCGAGCCCGCTGCCGACGAGGTTCGTGGCGGCCAAGATCGAAGGCGCCGCATCCGTGAACGCGCGCATGCTCTCGATGCGCGTCTGCTGCCCGTGCACGCGAATCCCCTTGCGACGGTAGCGCTTCCCCTGTTCCGCGGTATCGGCCATGTCGCCGCGCAGTTGCTGCACGTTCAGTTGATAGCGATCTTCGAGCCGCGTGGCGAGCTTGGGAACGTCGCCGCGCGTCCGCCCGATCACGAAGATGCGCGAGCCGCGCGCGAGATGCTCGCGGATCAAAGCGTCGGCGCGCGCGAGTTGTTCGGGCGGGGGCTCGCCCCAGACGCCCGAGATCTTGTGCACGGTCGTCGGCAGCACGTCGAACGGCATCGCCTCCATGGTGACCATGTTTTCGAACGCACCGACGCGATTGAGGAACGTGCGCAGTTCGTTCGGCGTCGCCGAGGCGAACAAGAGCGGGCAATCGAGGTCTTCCAGCAGCCGCAAATGCTCTCGTTCGTCGAACGCGTTCACGTCGTCGACGATCGTCAGCGCGCTGCGGTCGAGCACGTCCCACAGATCGTCGCTCGAGATCATCATCGCGCTCCCGACGAGGAACCGGATCGCGCCGTTGCGGACGCCCTCGATCGTATCCCGCCGTTCCCCGGGCGCGATCCCGCCGTGGATCTCGCCGATCTGCAAACCCGTTTCCGCCAGCCGGTCGCGGAAATACGTGCAATCTTGCCGGACGAGATCGCGCGTCGGCGCGATCAAGCACGCGTAGCCGCCGGTGCGCAACACTTCGCCCAGCGCGACGCGCATCATCACCTCGGTCTTCCCCGAGCCGGTCGGCGCTTTCAGGAGGAACTCGAAGTCGCCGGCGGCCAACCCGGCGCCGATCGTTTCGATCGCGGTCTGCTGATCGGGGGTCAGCGAGAAACGCTCACCCGGCTGGACCAATTCCCTGGCGACCGCGACGGCCTGCGCGTTCGCGTCGACTTGAGCCCAAATCGCGTCGTTATCCACTATGCCTCATCGGAATCCGTCTTCGCCGCCGCGGGCGCCGCTTCCGCGAGCGGGAGGGAGAGCGGGACCGGCATCTCGGTTTCGAGCTCGACCGCGGGCAAATCGCCGAGCGAACGGAGGCCGAACGATTCCAAGAACTCGGACGTCGTCTTGTAGGTCATCGGGCGGCCCGGCGTGTCCCGCCTCCCCGCTTCGGCGATGAAGCGCCGGTCGAGCAACGTGGAAACGACGCTGTCGACGTTCACGCCGCGCACGCCCTCCAGCTCGCCTTTCGTGACCGGCTGCATGTAGGCGACGATCGCGAGCGTCTCCATCGCGGCGGGGGAGAGGTTCGTCTTCGGTGGGAGCAGATACGCCTCTACGACGTCCCGGGCGGCGGGCGAGCTCGCGAAGCGGTAGCCTCCGGCGATCTCGCGGACCACGATCCCGCGCTCGGCGAAATCCCGTTCGATCCGGGCGAGCGTCGCGGCGACTTCGACGGGCGTCGCGTGCGTCAACTTCGCGAGCCGTTCGATCGAGAGGGACTCGCTCGCGACGAACAGCAGCGCTTCGAGCGAACGCTGGAGGGAGCCCGTCTCGAGCAATTCCGTTTGCGTCACGCCTTCGTCTGTGCGTGCGGCGGATTCTTCGGGGGCGAGCAGGTCAGCGAGTTCCGACATCGGCCGTTTCCGCGGAGAAGAGCATGAGGGAGGCGAGCGGTCCCGCCTGTTCGAACGCGAGGCGGCGCTGTCGAATCAACTCCAAGATTGCGAGGAACGTCACGATGATGCCGCCGCGATCGTAATCCGCGCAGAGTTCGAGGAAATCGATTCGGCCGCGCTCGCGCACGACGCGTGCCACGAACGCCATCTGATGGGCGATCGAGAGGCGCTCCCGCGCGATTCGGCGCTTCTCCGGCTTGACGGCGCGCAACGCCGCGAGGAGCGCCCCCGAGAGGCGCACGACGTCGATGCGATAGCGCTGCACGACGTCCGTCCCCGGATCGCCCGCGTCCCGGTAGAAGAATGACGAGGCCTCGAGCGACCGCGCGCGCAGTTCCTCGGCGACGCCCTTGTACCGCGAATACGCGATCAGGCGCCGGCGCAGGCGCTCTTCGACCTCCTCGGCGCTCTCCTCGCCTTCAGGCAAGAGGTCGGCGGGGATCGGCGGCAGCAGCGACTTCGATTTCAGGAAGACGAGCGTCGCCGCGATGACGAGGTACTCGGCCGCGAGCTCGACGTCGAGCCCGTCCATCAGCTCGATGTAGTCGAAATATTGCTGGGCGACGGTAGCCAGCGGGACCGTCGCGATGTCGAGCCGGCGCTCGCGGACCAAGCTCAACAGGAGGTCGAGCGGACCGTCGAAGACGTCGAGCGAGACGCGGAGCGTCCGGACGTCGCCTTCGCTGATCAACGGCTTTGGCTTTCCCTCGCTACCGGCTTGGGCAGGACGATCGGACCCGCGGCCTCCCCCTCGGCGAACGGATCGCTGTCGAGCGCGGCGAGCGCTTCGAGCCCGAGATCGACCAGCCGTTTCTCGTTCACGTACTTCAGGGCTCGCTTGGCGGCCTTGATCTCGAACCAGGCGGCTTCGTCGACCTCGTGGTCGTGATTCGCCGTATCCCCCGAGAGGTAGCGCATGAGGAAGAAGTGGACGGACTTCTTGTGCTTGCGGCCGTTCAGGTAGAACCAATACGAGATGTCGGAGAGCTTCGTGATGATCTCGGCCCAGCAGCCGGTCTCCTCGCGGACCTCCCGCAGAGCGGCCTGCTCGTGCGTCTCGCGCACTTCGACGTGCCCCTTCGGCAGGGACCACACTCGCGGGTGGCCACGACCGATCAAAAGGGCGTCAAAAGACGCGCCGTTCCGCCGGAGAACCAGCCCTCCGGCCGAGACCTCATACTTGATCCGCATCGTACGCTTCCCGAAAAGAGTGGGTGCCCGATCGACACCCCTTTGCTCTATTCTAGCAAGAGCCCCCAAGAAGCCAACCCCCGCGCCCGTCTAGGGCGCAGGCATGGTGGCGAGCCGCCCTGAGCTCGTCGAGTTCGAGCCATGAGAGCACTGAGGGAGCGGGCGGGGAGGGGCGACGGTCCCCCGTGGGGAGTCCAGCTTGCCCGCGGAGCCAGGATGGCGGGAGCGGGCAAGTGGACTAGTAGCGATTTCGCATGGATGCGAAATCGCGGGCGTCCCCACGGGGGACCGTCGCCCCTCCCCGCCCGCGGGCCCGGCGATCGGCTAAACAAACTACATGGACGCGCATGAACATGGCCCGGCCCGCCGCGATGTCACGCGAAGGCGGGTATTCGCCGGGGCCTCAGGGCGCCGGGGTGGCGGCGGCCGTGTAGTCCTCGAGCGGGGGGCAGGAGCACACGAGGTGGCGGTCTCCGTAGGCGTTGTCGATCCGGGCGACGGGCGGCCAGTACTTGCGGGCATACAGGGGAGGCAAAGGGTAGGCCGCCTTGGCACGGGGATAGGGGTGGGTCCAGTCCTCGGCGACGAGCGCCTCCGCCGTGTGCGGCGCGTTGCGCAGGGGGTTGTCGAGGCGGTCCATCCGGCCGTCTTCGATCTCGCGGATCTCTTCGCGGATCGCGATCATGGCCGCGCAGAAGCGGTCGAGTTCCGCTTTGGACTCGCTCTCCGTCGGCTCGATCATCAGCGTTCCGGCGACGGGGAACGACATCGTCGGCGCGTGGAAGCCGTAGTCCATCAGCCGCTTGGCGACGTCGTCGACCGTGATCCCCGTGCGATCCTTGATCGGGCGCAGATCGAGGATGCACTCGTGCGCGACGAGGCCGTTTCGCCCGGTGTAGAGCACCGGGTAGTGCTCTTCGAGGCGCTTGGCAACGTAGTTCGCGCTGAGGATCGCGACCTTCGTGGCCCGGGTGAGGCCGGCGCCGCCCATCAGCGCGATATAGGCCCACGAGATCGGCAGGATTCCGGCGCTCCCGAACGGCGCCGCGGATACGGGGCCGACCGCTCCGCCCGAAGGCAAGAAGGGCGCGAGGTGCGCGCGGACGGCGACCGGGCCGATGCCGGGACCGCCGCCGCCGTGCGGGATGCAGAACGTCTTGTGCAGGTTCAGATGCGAGACGTCGGCGCCGAACTCGCCCGGTGCCGCGAGCCCGACGAGCGCGTTCAGGTTCGCGCCGTCGACGTAGACTTGCCCGCCGTGCTCGTGCACGAGCGCGCAGATCTCGCCGATCGATTCTTCGAAGACGCCGTGCGTCGAGGGATACGTCGCCATCAAGGCGGCGAGACGCTCGCGGTGCTGCTCGGCCTTGCGTCGCAAGTCGACGAGGTCGACGTTGCCGTGCTCGTCGCACTCGACGACGACCACTTCGAAACCGGCCATGTGGGCCGAGGCCGGGTTCGTGCCGTGCGCCGATTTCGGGATCAGCACGACGTTACGTTCCGCTTCGCCCCGGCTGCGGTAGTAGGCGCGGATCGCGAGCAGCCCGGCGTACTCGCCTTGGGCCCCGGAGTTCGGCTGCAACGAGACGGCGTCGTACCCCGTGATCTTGCAGAGCATCGCTTCGAGCGAGGCGATCAACGCGCGATATCCGCGCGCCTGTTCGGGCGGCGCGAACGGATGGATCTTCGCGAACTCGGGCCAGGTGATCGCGAGCATCTCGGTCGCGGCGTTCAGCTTCATCGTGCACGAGCCCAGCGGAATCATCGTGCGGTCGAGCGCGAGATCCTTGTCGGCGAGCGCGCGCAGGTAGCGCATCAACTCCGTCTCGGAACGATAGCGGTGGAAGACCGGATGCGTCATGAACGCGCTCGTCCGGCGCAGCGCAGCCGGGAGCGCATCGGAAGCGTTCGCGTCGAGGTCCGCGTACGTGAACGCAGGGGCGCTGCCGGAGACCACCGCCCAGAGTTCCTCGACGTCGCGCGCGCTCGTCGTCTCGTCGAGCGAGATCCCGACCGTCGCGGCGTCGATGCGGCGCAGGTTCATCCGCGCCGCTGCGGCCCGCATGTGGACCGTTTCGGTCGCGGCGCCCGTGCGTACGGCGAGCGTATCGAAGAACGCGCGCGTGACGATGTCGAGGCCCAGTCGGCGCAGGCCTTCGGCGAGCACGACGGTCCGGCGGTGCGTTCGCGTTGCGATCGCCGTGAGGCCTTCGGGCCCGTGATAGACACCGTACATGCCCGCCATCACTGCGAGCAGGACTTGCGCGGTGCAGATGTTGCTCGTCGCCTTCTCCCGCCGGATGTGCTGCTCGCGCGTCTGCAGCGCGAGCCGGTAGGCGGCGCGCCCTCGCGCGTCGACCGAAACGCCGACGAGGCGCCCGGGCATCGTGCGCTTGAGTTCGTCGCGGCAGGCAAGATACGCCGCGTGCGGGCCGCCGGACCCGAACGGAACGCCGAACCGCTGCGTCGTGCCGATCGCGACGTCGGCGCCCCATTCGCCGGGCGGGGCGAGCAGCGCGAGGCTCAAGAGGTCGGCGGCGACGGCGACCTTCACGCCGAGCGCGCGCGCGCGGGCGACGAGCGCGCGATCGTCGGCGATCTCGCCGGTCGAGCGCGGATACTGCAACAGCAGCCCGAACGCGTCGGCGGGGAGCGCACCTCCCTCGGCGAGTTCGACGATACGGATATCGAGGCATTCGGCCCGCGTGCGAAGCACGTCGAGCGTTTGCGGATGGCAATCCGGCGAAACGAGGAACGTGCGTTTCCCCGCGGGGGCGTTGCGCAGAAGCAGCGTCATCGCCTCGGCGGCCGCCGTCCCTTCGTCGAGCAGCGAGGCGTTCGCGATCGGCAGCGCGGTGAGGTCGGCGACCATCGTCTGGAAGTTGAGGAGCGCCTCGAGCCGGCCTTGCGAGATCTCCGGTTGATACGGCGTGTACGCTGTGTACCAGGCCGGGTTCTCGAGGACGTTGCGTAGGATCGGACTCGGCGTGAACGTGTCGTAGTAGCCGGTGCCGACGTACGAGCGGAAGACCTCGTTCTGCGCGGCGAACTCGCGAAGATCGGCGAGCGCCTCCGCTTCGCTCCGCCCCGCGGGAAGGTCGAGCGGCTCGGTGCGGACGATCGCACCCGGAACGGTCGCCGCGATCAGTTCGTCGAGCGATGCGTAGCCGAGCTCGCGCGCCATCTCCGCCGCCTCCTCTGCGGACGGGCCGATGTGGCGTTGCTCGAACTCGCCGAGCGGTTCGGTTCTCTCCACGGTACCTCCAAGAACAAAACCCGAGCGCCGGTCGCGCTCGCGGATCCACCCCTCTGTCCTTGGTACCTGAGAGTTTCGCGGGAACCGGTCCCGCCTGCCCCTTCGGTGGCCGAGCTAGGCTCGACGCTCTCCAGAGTCGGCCGTGCGTGATTCTTTTTGCCTGAGCGATTTCGGGTGATTGCGCCTTCGGCGGTACCTTCGGGTACGCTCTCTCGTCGCACGGCGTCCGTAACGAACAGAGGCGCCCGTTCGCTCTCGCGAAACGGGCGCCCTGTACCGGTCGGTCGGGATGCCGCCTCTAGAAGGCGGTGACCTTCAGGATGTTTCCGCTCGCATCGGTCACCCAGACGTTACCGTCCGGACCGGTGGCGAGATCGACGGGTTGCGCGCCGGTCGGGAGCGTCAACTCCGTATAGCCGGCCGAAACCACGGGGGTCGTGAAGAGCGGAGCGGTCGCCGGCGTCAGGCCGGCGTTTGCCGGATCGATGACGCCGAGCTTGTTCGTGCCGCTCTCGGTGAACCACAGGCGGCCGTCGGCCGCGACGATGATGTTCTTCGGCTCCGTACCGCTCGGCAGCTGGTAGAACGTCAGGCCGCTTCCGTCTGTGCCGATCTTCGCGATCTGGTTGGAGGACTGGCGGCACCACCACAGCGAGGTGTCGCTGCTCCGGTAGGTGATACCCTTGTTCGCATCGGCGAACGTGGCAGGCGTCGGGCTGCTGTTCATGGTGATGATGGTGACGGCACCGGCGACCGTCTGCGTCGCGGCCGAGAGATCCCAGTAGCCGATCGCGTCGTTGTAGTCCTCGGTGAACCAGAGCTTCGTGCCCTGCGCCACGATCCCGTAGGGGTGCGCGTTCGGATCCAGCGCGTACTCGCTGACCACGCCGGCCGGCGTGATCTTGCCGAGCCCGCTGGCGGAGAGGGCCGGCGGCACGGCGCCGGTGACGTATCCGCGCTCGGCGAACCAGACGTTGCCGTCGCTGCCTTGCGCCAGTTTGATCGGCACCGCGTTCGTGGTCGTCACCGCGTACGGCGTGAGGGCCGACGTCGTGTGATCGACTTTCAGGATGCGGGCCGGCGTCGGCTGGTTTGCGTCACCCACCGTTCCCCAGTCGCTGAACCAGTAGTTGCCGTCGGAACCGATGACGCCGTAGAGCGGCGCGGCGGTGCCGCCCGCGCTGACCGGAGTGAGGGTGCCGCCCACCGTGATCGAGTCGACGCTGTTGTCGCCGGCCCGGCCGCCGAACCACAACTTGGTTCCGTCCGAGAAGATTCCGCCCGGGTTGCTCCCGGTCGCCGCATAGGACGTGACGGCCGGATTGATCGCGACCGTCGCGGCGGTTGCGGTCACGTTCGGCGTGCTCGGCGTGACGGTCGGCGTCAGCGTCGCGCTGTAGATGTTCCCGGTGTCGATGGCGGCGTGGAGGCTATAGACGGCGCTCTGACTCGGGCCCGGAACGTCCGGACCGGTCGCCGTTCCCGTAACCGTCACGTGCCCCGGAGCCGTCGACGGCGCGTCGTTCGCCACAGTGGCGCCGATCGTGAGCTTGGTCCCGGCCTTGTCGATGAAGACGCCCGGACCGATGATCGTGTTGCCCGCCGCGTCCTTCGCGACGATCGGAAGCGCCGTGCCGGATGCCGCGGTACCGGCCGTGAACGAGACGGCGCCGAACGTGACCGTCGCAACGACCGGGTTGAACGTCACGTTGACCGTGTTCGCTTGCCCGGCGACGATCGTTTGCGTCGTAACGCCCTTCGAGAGTAAGTTCGGGGTCGAGGCGTTGTCGAACAGCGAGACGGTGAACGTGTCGGAGCCGACGGGGGCGCTGATCGTCCCGCTGCAGGCGGTCGCGGTGCAGGCCGCGGTGACGCTCCCCGACCCGTCGCCGACGGGCGAGACCGAGACGTTCGCGGTGTGCGTGGAAGCCGAAACGTAATTCGGGATGCGCGCGGCGCTCGCACTCGTCGCCGACGGGATGACGATGTTGAAACTCACCGTCACCGAACGCGCGGCGTTGCTGGGCGTAGCGGGGAGCGAGCCGCCGCCGGAGTGTCCTCCGCAAGCGGCGAGGAGCGCCGCGGTCAAACCTGCCGCAGCGAAACGGAGACCGTTGGAAAGCGTTGAACGCGCGTTCATTTTCAGCGACCTCCGATCGAGCGGTTTGCGCTCTGGCCGGTCATGGCGGTGGTCGTCACCGTGACCGAGAGCGTTTTGTTTTGCAACCCGACGGCGGAAACCGTCTCGTTGCATTGGCCCGCAGCGACCGGCGTCACCGTGATGGTTCCGCCGCTGACGTTGAGCGTTGCGATTCCGGCACACGACGGCGTGCCGGCCGAGAGCGTAAACGCTCCGGTGTAGCCGCTGGCGGACGCGGTCGCCGTCTTATTGGCCGGCGTCGTCAAGTTATCGAACGAGAGCGACGCAGGTGCTAGGTTGAGTCCGGGCCCTGCGGTCGGCGTGGCGGTCGGGGCCGGGGTCGGCGTGGCGGCCGGCGTCGGAGTCGGCGCGGGCGGAGTCGTCGACCCTCCTCCTCCGCCGCAACCCGCGGCGACTGCTGCTGCGAGCACCGCCGGGAAAAGATACTGTAACTTCATGCTCCCTCGCGAACAACGCATAGCTGCGCGGCGGAATGTACCGCCGTCATCGTTGTCGCTCTCAAGGATACGCCAGCAAGCGGGCGGCCCTCTGAGTCCTACGGGGCTGCAATTCGGGCCTTCCGGCCTAGTCCGGAACGATGTTTCCGTATTCGGCGGCGGAGAGCAAATTCGCGCGCTCCCAAGCGTCTCCGAGCCGGAGCTTGAGCATCCAGCCTGCGCCGAACGGCTCGCGATTGACGGCCGCGGGGTCGGCTTCGAGGGCGGCATTGACTTCCAACACTTCGCCGCCCACGGGCGTGTAGAGATCCGAAACGGCCTTCACCGACTCGACCACGCCGATGTTCGCGAACTGGGCGACCTCGGTGCCGACGCGCGGCAGCTCCACGTAGACGATGTCGCCGAGCGAGCTCTGCGCGTAATCGGTGATGCCGACCGTGGCGATATCCCCTTCGATCTTCACCCACTCGTGATCTTTGCTGTAGAGCACATCGTCCGGTCGCGACATTCGATCCTCGTCGTTCAGGCGCGCTTGTAGAAGGGCAACGGCACAACCCGCGCCTCATGGAGTCGGCCGCGGATCTCCACGCAGAGTTCCGTCCCGGCTGTTGCGGCGTCCTTCGAAACGAGCGCCGTCGCGATCTGCCGGTTCTCTACGGAAGGCGCGAGCGAGGCGCTGCGCACTTCTCCGACGGGGCGCTCCCCGAGGAACACGCGGTAGCCCGCCCGAGCCGGCGCACGCCCAGCCAGCACGAGGCCCACGATCCGGTCGTGGCTGTCCTCCGCAAGCTGCGCTGCGAGCGCCTCCTTCCCGACGAACGCGGGCTTGTTCAGTTTCAAGGCCCAGCTCTGCCCGGCGGCGACCGGCGTGATCTCTTCGCTCATCTCGTGCCCGTAAAGCGGCATCCCGGCTTCCAGCCGCAGGATGTCGCGCGCGCCGAGCCCCGCAGGTTCGAGCCCCGCCGGAGCACCCCGCTCGAGGAGGGCGCGCCAGAGCTGCGGCGCCGCGGTTCCGTCCGCGAACAATTCGAAGCCGTCTTCCCCGGTGTAGCCGGTCCGCGCGATCACGGCGGGGATACCGGCAACGCGGCCCTCCACGCAGTAGTAGTACTTCATCGAAGCCACATCGACGTCGCAGAGCGACGCCACGATCTCGACGGCACGTGGGCCCTGGACGGCCACGAGCGCGCGAACGCCGTGGCCGTTTTCCAGGCGTACGCCGTCCCGGTCGAGCCGCTCGTTCAGGTAGGCCCACATCTTTCCCGCGTTCGACGCGTTGACGACGAGCAGCCAGCGTCCCGGGAGCCGGTAGAACAGCACGTCGTCGAGCGCGCCGCCGCGCTCGTTGCAAAAGACGTTGTAGCGCGCCTGGAACGGTTTCATCGTCCCGACGGCGTTGATCGTGAGCGCGTCGGCCCACTCGGCGACGCCTTCGCCGCGGACTTCGAATTGCGCCATGTGCGAGAGGTCGAAGAGCCCCGCCCGTTTGCGGACGGCCTCGTGCTCCCGCAGGACGCTCGCGTACTGCACGGGCATCTCGAAGCCGCCGAACGGCACGAGCCGCGCGCCCAGGGCCACGTGCTCGGCGTAGAGCGGCGTGCGGCGGAGGGGTTCGCTCACTTGCGGTCGCGGTTCGTGTTCAGGAAGCTGAGCGTCGCGTGCGCGACGAGCTTATCGCCGCTGCGCACGTGGACCTCGCCGTAGACGATCCGCCTGCCGGGCTTGAGCACGACGGCGTCCGCGATCAAATCGTGCGGCGGGAGCGCGGGCGCGAGGAAGCTGCACGACAGCGAGGCGGTCGCCGTCTCCTGATTCCGTCCGTAGATCGAAGCGAGCGCGATGTAGAAGCAAGTATCGCACAGGCTTACGATCGCGCCGCCGTGGATCGCGCCCATCGCGTTCGTCACTTCCCTCCGAAACGGCATGCGCATCCGGGCCGTCCCGCGCCCGACGTGTTCCAGGCGCAGATCGAGGATCTCGACGAAGTGCGCGCGTTCCTTATCCCACGTGCGCTTAGCCAGCTCGATGTCGATGTCGGACGGCGTGCTCAAAACGTCTCTCCTTCCTTTGCCAGCTCGCGCCGCAGGTACAGCGGGAGGCTGAAGATGCGTTTGTGCGTTTCGGCATCGTAGAAGTAGTTCTCGCCGCGCAGCCCCGCGACGTATCCCGCGATCCGCTCCGGCACGAGCGCGGCCACGTCGACCGCATCGCTGCAGGCGAGGAAGGCCCAGTCGTTGTCGAACGCAGGGACGTGCGCGTAGAACGAGCGGACGAACCGGTAGTAGCGCCGCAGCGTCCGTGCCATCTTCGCGTGCAGGCGCATATTGTGGAAGCCGGCGGTGCTCGCTTGCAGCACGTAGACGCCGCCGGGGGCGAGGCAACGTTTGATATCCTCGAAGACCGCGTCGCAGAACAGCGGGTTCGAAGGCGAGTCCTCGAGCGGCTCCGTCAGATCGGAAATGACGGCCCCATAACGCTGCGTCTCCTTTGCGAGGAAGGCGCGCGCGTCGCCGATGACGACGCGCGCGCGCGGATCGTCGAACGCTCCGTCGGACCACTCCGGCAAGAACTTCCGCGAGAGTTCGACGACGCCTCCGTCGATATCGACCATCGTGCAGCGCTCGACGTCGGCCCGGCGCAGCACCTCGCGCAGCGTCGCCCCCTCCCCGCCGCCGAGGATCAGGACCTCGCGCCGGTCATCGACGGCCGCGAGCGCCGGATGGACGAGGCTCTCGTGATAGATGCGCTCGTCCGCTTGCGAACTCTGCGTATCGCCGTCGAGGACGAGCATCTTCCCGAACGCGGCCGTGCGCAGGACGGCGACCTGTTGGAAGGGCGTCCGCCCCGCGTAGTACGTCTCCTCGATCGCGTGATGGTGCTGCTCGCCGTCGGCGAACTCTTCGACGTACCATTGCCAGCGTTCGGTCTTCGGCATCGCCGGTTAGCGAACGACCGTGAGGTCTTGATCGGGGCCCGGGAGGTAGAAGTTGTTCTGGGTGAAGGTCTGCGGCGGAATCGTGCCACTCGGGGCAGGCGTCGCCGAGGCTCCGATGCTCTGGTTGAACGGCAGCGCGACGAGCGTCGCGCTCGTGGCACCCGTGGCGGAACCGAGGAGCGCGAGGTATTTCCCGTCCGCCGAGAAGCCGACCGAGGTGACGTTCGCGAGCGCGTGCGTCGCGCCGTCGGCGCCGACGTAGCTCGGCTGGATTCCGCCGGTGACCGTCCCCGTTCCGTAGATGCCGGGGGAGGTCTGCGCGAGCAGCGTCAGCGGCGGCGAACTCACGCCCCCGATAACGTAGTAGCCGTCGTCGGCGCCGAGGACGGCCATCTGTCCGCCCGTCGCGATCGCGACGGAGTGAATTCGGGCGGCCGTAGGCAGCGTGAGCGTGTACGATCGCGTGATCGCCGCGGGCAGGCCGGTGACGAGCGTGACTTGATTCGCCGCGGGGGCCTGCGCGATCAACGCGCGCGTCGGATCGACCGGGGAGTATGCCATCGCCCCGCGTCCGAGCTGGTTCGCGGCGACGGCCGGGTTCACGCCGAGCGTCGTGTCGTCGGCCTTGATCGCAAAGCCGTAGCCGGCGCCGACGACGGTGACCTGCACCGAGAAGAGGTCCGCGTTCCCGCGCACGAGCGCGCTCCCGACGATCGCGTTCCCGTTGCCGTCCGTGCCGCCGTTCGAGATCGCCGCGGAGGCGACGAACAGGTGGCTCGCGCCGGAAGGAAGCGGGACCGGCGTCGGCGTGGCGGCCGCGGCGGCGGCGAACGGCACGAACCCGGAGAATTGCGGCGGCGTCTGCGTGAGCGAACTCACGCCGAGGAGTCCGGCGGGGTTCCCTTGGAGCAACGCGACCGCCGCGGTGCTCGTCCCGAGGATCGAGATGCCGGTGACGTTCGCGACGACGGCGTCCGCCTCGGGCGTCGCGGTCGGCGTGGGGCTAGCGGCCGGACTCGGCGGCACGCTCGTGATGTACGGAAGGCCCGCCGGGACCAGGTTCGCCGCGTTCGCACCGAAGATGCCCTGAATCTGCGTGTAGACTCCGGCCGAACCCATCGCGGCGGCGGCGACGCTGCCGTCGAGCGCGAACGCGAGCGGCCCGACCGAGGCCGGAAATCTCACCGCCGTCGGCGTCGCCGAGCTCGCGGGCGCCGGGAGCAAGTTCCCCGACGTGTCCTCGAAATGGGCGAACTGAATGCCGTTGAATCCGGCGCCGTTCCCGCCGTCCGGAACGTACGCCACGCCGATCACGGCAGGCGTCGGGGTCGTGGTCGGCGAGGCGGTCGCACCGCTCGGGACGGCAGTCGGCACGGCAGTCGCCGAATTCGACGACTTCGAGCAGGCGGAGGCGGCGGCAAGGAGCAGCGTGGCTGCGGCTCCGAGCCGCAGCCACGTCAGGGAAGTAGGTGCCAAGTATCGGGAGCCTCTCGTGGTGCCTGTGCCGCCGGGCGGCACGCGGGGGTTACGCCGGAATCTTCGCGAGCGAGCGTCCGGCGTGCTCGTGAACGACGTGCGTGTATTGCCCGTTCGTCGAGGCAATCCCGCGTTTGATCTCGGTCGTCAACATGCTCGATGCCTCGAGCTTCTGCGCCGCATATTCGCAGGCCCGCCAAGGATCGGTATGGTCGCCGCACGTGTAGAAATCGACCGCGGCATAACCGGACTCGGGCCAGGTGTGAATCGAGAGGTGCGACTCCTGAATCACGACGACGCCCGAAACGCCCTGGGGGTAAAAACGATGAAACGCGACCTTCAAGATTTCGGCGTTCGCCTCTTTGGCGGCCGCAATCATGACGTCGCGAACGTGCTCGACATCGGTCAACATTCGGGGATCGCATCCCGACAGCTCGCAGATGATGTGGGTCCCGCGTGCATCCAATTTTTTTCTTGTCTCCTCGTTTGGTTGGGAAATCCCACCTCCAGGCTACGTCGGCTGGCGCGTGCTGTGCACTTGCGTCCCCGACCTTTCGGCCTGCTCTGACCGGCGTTCTAGTCCAAGCGCCTTCGCTTGGCTTCGAGTCGCGGGCGGCTTGCCGCGATGGCGCGTAGGGCGCGCCGTCCCTCTCTGGTTCTCCTCTGAAGCGAGCGCTTCGGACCCGAGAGCGGATAACCGCCCTTTGGGTCCGTCGATCATGATAGCCCCTCACCCCCCCCCTGTAAAGGACTTCGGCTACACGCGCGACGCGCCGGCCCACTCGCCGTCCTCGCCGGCGGCGGCGCTTTGTGTTCGGAATTCTTAACCGGCGCAGCCTCCACGCGCTGAGGCGCACACCCGATAATCTGAGTATCGCGCTTCCATAGTCGGAGGCGCCGGTTCGGAACACGGAGGTTCCGGCCGTTCTCAGTGAGGTGTCAGGGATGCAACGGAGCGAACGATATCGCCAGGTCGAAAGCGAACTGCAGTACGCGATCAAGGACGACGAATTCCAGCTCTTCTTCCAACCCATCTTCGATCTGAAGAAGAGGCTCGTCAGCGGCTACGAGGCCCTGCTGCGCTGGGATAGCCCGCGCATCGGCTGGGTCGAGCCCTCCGAGTTCATCCCGGTCGCCGAAGAAACGGGGATCATCCTCTCGATCGGGGCATGGGTGCTGCTGCGTTCTTGCGCCCAGGCGAACCGCTGGCCCCGCGGCAACGTCGGCGTGAACGTCTCCAAGAGCGAACTCATCCACCCGCTCTTCTTCACCACCGTGGAGACGGCGCTCGCCAAGAGCCGGCTCCTGCCGGAACGCCTCGCCATTGAAATCTCGGAAACGACGTACTTCGAGACGCGCACCGAGGCCGCGTCGACGATCGCCGCTCTTCGCGACCGCGGCGTCCGCATCGTGATCGACGAGGTCACGAGCGAAACGCTCGACCGGGTCGGGTACGGAGCGCTGCCGGTCGACGGCTTGAAGATCGCTCGCGGATTGATCGCCGACATCGGCTCGATCTTCTGCAAACCGGCCGACCAGGAAACGATCCGGCGGATCGTCCGGTGGGGAGTCGATCGCGGTCTCTCCGTCATCGGGACCGGAATCGAAAACGACGCCCATCTCGCCTTCCTTCAGGAGTGCGGCGGCGCGCTTGCTCAGGGCTTTCACCTCGGCAGACCCCTCCCCGCCGACCGTTCGGCATTCGCCGGCCTGACGGCCTAAAGAAAACGAAGTATCTTCTGGAATATCTTGACTATCGCTCCATTGGCCCTTAGCCTTGGGACATGGCCATTGAAGCTCAGAAGGTCGGCCCCGCCTCGCTCGATGAGGACTATCGCCACGGTCACCACGATTCGGAGGCGAACTACGTCTTCAAATCCGGCAAGGGGCTAACGCGCGAGATCGTCGAGCGGATCAGCTCGATGAAGAGCGAGCCGGAGTGGATGCTCGCCTTCCGGCTCAAGGCGCTGGAGATCTTCCGTTCCAAGCCGATGCCGGCGTGGGGCGATACGGCCCTGCTCGCGGAGATCAACTTCGACGACATCTTCTACTTTGTGAAGTCCACCGAGGGAACCGAGCGCTCGTGGGACGACGTCCCGGATGACATCAAGCGCACCTTCGATCGCCTCGGCATACCGGAGGCCGAGCGGAAGTTCTTGGCCGGGGTCTCCGCGCAGTACGAATCGGAAGTCGTCTACCACTCGATCCGCGAGGATCTCGAGAAGGACGGCGTCCTGTTCTGCGACATGGACACCGCGCTCAAGCAGCACCCCGACATCGTGCGGAAGTACTTCGCTACCATCATCCCGCCGGGCGACAACAAGTTCGCCGCATTGAATTCCGCCGTGTGGTCGGGCGGTTCGTTCGTCTACGTCCCGCCGGGCGTCGAGGTCAAGACGCCGCTCCAGGCCTATTTCCGGATCAACACGGAGAACATGGGCCAGTTCGAGCGGACGCTGATCATCGCCGACAAAGGCTCGAAGGTGCACTACATCGAGGGCTGTACCGCGCCGAAGTTCTCGACGAGCTCGCTGCATTCGGCCGTCGTCGAGCTGATCGCCATGGAAGGCGCCTCGATCCGCTACACGACGATCCAGAACTGGTATCGCAACATCTTCAACCTCGTCACGAAACGGGCGGTCGCCTACAAGAACGCGACAGTCGAGTGGGTCGACGGCAACATCGGCTCGCGGCTGACGATGAAGTATCCAGCAATCTATCTCATGGGCGAAGGCGCGCGCGGCGAGATCCTCTCGGCGGCGTTCGCGGGCGAGGGCCAGCACCAGGACGCGGGCGCGAAGGTGATCCACGCCGCACCGAACACGACCTCGGTCGTCACGAACAAATCGGTCTCCGCTCACGGCGGAAAGACGACCTATCGCGGCCTCGTCGAGATCTTTCCGGGAGCGGTCGGCGCGAAGACGCGCGTCCGCTGCGACGCATTGATCATGGACGAGAAATCGGCGAGCGACACGAAGCCGACGATGAAGATTCACGAGCAGCGCTCGACCGTCGAGCACGAAGCGTCGGTGTCGAAGATCGGCGAAGAGCAGCTCTTCTACGCGCGCTCCCGAGGGCTCTCCGAAGCCGACGCGACCGCGATGATCGTCAACGGCTTCTTCGACTTCTTCGTCAAGGAACTGCCGATGGAATACGCCGTCGAGCTGAACCGCCTGATCAAGATGGAAATGGAAGGCGCCGTCGGCTAGTCCGGCGCGGGAGCGCGGACGAACGGGCCTGAACCTGTGAGTATGCACGAATCAACGCCCGTCGCCACGCTCTCCGAGATCGCCCCTGGGACGACGAAACGCGTCACCGTCGGGGACGAACAGATCTTGCTTTGCAACGTAGGCGGGACGATCTACGCGATCGAGGACCTGTGCACGCACGACGGCGGGGCGCTCGATCAGGGGCAGCTCGACGGATGCCGCATCATGTGCCCGAGACACGGCGCGTTCTTCGACGTGACGACGGGGGCGGCGCTCACGCTGCCCGCGATCCTCCCCGTCGGGACGTTCGCCGTGCGCACGGAGGGAGACGACCTCTACCTCGACCTCTGAGCGCGCGGCGTCCCGTTTGGCACACTAGCCGCCCGCCGGTTATCCACATGCAGCGCGCGCGGAGGCGCGGACGGCAATCTGGTGCGTGGGCTCCGAGCGTTCCGCTACGTTTGTTGAATGTTCGACCGGCCCGCGGGCGGGTACGATGCTAAGCATGAACACGACGCTCTTGATGTGCCCGCCGAGTTCCTTCGAGATCGCGTACGACATCAACCCTTGGATGTCGCGCAACGTCGGCCGCGCGACCCCCGACGCGCAGCGCCAATGGGACCGGCTCGTCGAGACGCTCGAGTGCGCCGCCGACGTGACGATCGAGACGCTCGCCCCGATCCCCGGGCTCCCCGATCTGGTGTTCACGGCGAACGCAGCGTTGATCAGCGGCAGGCTCGCCATCATGAGCACGTTCCGGCACCCGGAGCGCCGCCGCGAGCAGCCCGCATTCCGCGCTTGGCTCTCGCGCTACGGGTTCGGCACGACGTCCCTGCGGCAGACGTTTTTCGAAGGCGCGGGTGACGCGCTGTTCGACCGCGCACGTCCGCATCTGTATGTAGGTTATGGTTGGCGCACGGAGCGTCCGGCGATCCTCCAGCTCGGCGAGACGCTCGGCGTTCGCACGCTGCCGCTGCTGCTCGTCGACGAGCGCTTCTACCACCTCGATACGGCGCTGTGCCCGCTCTCGAGCGGACACGTGCTGGCCTTCATGGACGCGTTCTCGCCGCACGCGCAGCGGCTGCTGCGCCGCCACATCGAGCCGGAGTATCTCATCCCGATCGGAATCGACGATGCGCTCGCGCTCGCGTGCAACGCGGTCGACCTCGGAGATGCGATCGTCCTCCATTCCGCGACGCGGAAGCTGCGCGAGCGCCTGCACGCCGCCGGGTATCGGGTATTCGCAACGGACCTCGGGGAGTTCCACAAGGCCGGCGGTTCGGCAAAGTGCCTCACGCTGCGCCTGGAGGACGGGCCCAGCGCGGTCAGCGCGGCCGCCTGAACCCTCTAGCCCATAAAAAGTGACATTTGTCGGATAGACGCGGAGACCGCTTCCGTAATATCCTACGATGACATGAAAACGAGTTTCCTAATGGGTCCACCTCCGCGTGCCGCGGCCGCCGCTCACCGCCAATGGGAACGGCTGGTCGAGCTGGTCCAATGCGCCGGGGACGCGCTGATCGAGCGCTCGGCGGTAGAATCCGACAAGCAGGGCGCCTTCCCGGGCCGCTCGGCCCTCGTCGCCGGAAAGCTCTCGGTTTTCGCCTCCATTCCAGGGCGCAAGAGCGCGGCGCACCGCCATGCGCTCGCTCGGCTCGGGTTTGCGGCCGCCTCGCTCGACGGGGCTCGTTTCGGCGGGGCGGCCGACGCGGTCTTCGATCGCCGCCGCCCGGTCCTGTACGTCGGCTACGGCCGCGAGACGGAACACGCGGCCGCCCTGCAGCTCGGCCAGCTGCTCGGAATCCGGGCGCTCCCGCTCGAGCTCGCGGACGGCCGGCTGCCGTACCTCGACCAGGTCCTCTGTCCGCTCGGGAACGGCCACGTTCTCGCCCACCTGCCGGCGTTCACGCCGGCGTCGCAGCGCATCCTGCGCCGCACGGTCGAGCCCGAGGCACTGATCGAGATCTCGCCGGACGACGCTCGCGCCTATGCTTGCAGCCCGATCGAATTCGACGGCGTGCTCGTGATGCACTCGGCCTCACCCCGCTTGCGCGAGCGGCTCCAATCTGCCGGCTACCGTCTCTTCGCGACGGACCTTTCGGAATTCCACGCCCTCGGCGGCTCGGCGCGCCGGATGGCGCTCCGCCTGCACGACGGCCCTCCCTCCACCTCATTCGCCGCCTGAGCTCGCTCGCTCTCCGCTCAGCCGCAATGGACGGCAGGGAGCCTCCGGGTCGGGGCGGGGTTTTCTCCGCGGGGCGTGCAGCTTGCCCGCGAAGCCACGGATGGCGGGAGCGGGCAAGTGCACGAGTAGCGATTTCGCATGGATGCGAAATCGCGGGCGTCCCCGCGGGGGAAACCCCGCCCCGACCCGGAGGCGGGCCACGCCGGGAAGCTGCCCCCTCGGCGAGCGCAGCTAAATTGACACTCGTCGCCTGCTCGTGTAAAATTCCGTGGTTATGTACGCGATCATCGAGGCGGACGGCAAGCAGTTCCGCGTGAGCGAAGGCGATACGATCCGTTGCGACGCGATCGATACCGAAGTGGGCGCCGAGATTTCCTTCGAGCGGGTCGTACTCGCGAGTTCGGGTGCGGACCAGGTTGCCATCGGACACCCGCACGTGGCGGGGGCGAAAGTGACCGGGACGGTCGTGCGCCAGGCTAAGGACAAGAAGATCCTCGTCTTCAAGTACAAGCCGAAGAAGCGCGTTCGGAAACTGATCGGGCACCGCCAGCGCTTCGCCGAAGTCAAGATCACGAAGATCGAACTCCCGGCCTAAGAGGCCATGGTCGAGGTCGAATTCCACGAAGACAGCCGCGGCAGGCTGTCTTCTTTCGTTGCGGAGGGGCATGCCGGCTGGGCCGAGCACGGCAGCGACGTCGTCTGCGCCGCCGTTTCCGCGCTGCTCCAAGCAGCCTGGCTCGGGCTCGTCGAAGTCGCGCGCGTTCCGGCCGAAGGCTCCCGCTCGGCCGGGCGCCTGACCCTCTCCTGGTCCGCGGATGCCTGCGACCGCGAAGACGTCCGCGCGATCGTCTCCACCGCCGCGCTCTCCGTCGAGCGCCTGGCCGACCAATTCCCAGACCACGTGCGGACGACGCGCCTCACCGAAGGGGGAACGCGCGTTCCGTCGATAAGGAAAACACAGCTATGAACGACACCACGAAGCCGCTTCCCAATGCCGCCGGCGACGGACAGACGCCGCCGCCCGCGCCCGAAATCAAGCCCGCCGCACCGAACGAAGCCGGCCGCACGCTCCTCGTCGGGGTGCTCGGCGGGATCGCTTCCGCCGTCGGCTATGCGGTCTATTCGCGCCTCTCGGAGGAGCAGAAAGACCGCCTCCACCGCCAGGTGAAAGGCGCCGTCGAGAGCCGGATCAACGAGATTCGCTCCAACCTGAACATCTAGGCGCGATGAGCGCTTTGCCCACGCTCGAAACGAGCCGGCCCGCCCCCTCGACGAAGCCGGTGAAGATCGGCTTGCTCGGCATCGGCACGGTCGGCGGCGGCACGTTCCGCGTTCTCGAGCGCAACCGTGAAGAAATCACGCGGCGCGCCGGGCGCCGCATCGAGATCGCGTGGGTGGGCGCGCGCAATCTCGAACGAGCGCGCGGGATCGTGGGCCCCGGTGTTCCGCTCGTCGACGACGTCGTGCGCGCCGTGACCGACCCGGAGATCGACATCGTCGTCGAGGTGATCGGCGGCACGACCGTCGCCAAAGACGCGATCCTCACCGCGATCGCACACGGCAAGCACGTCGTCACCGCAAACAAAGCGCTGCTCGCGACGGACGGGAACGAGATCTTCAGCGCCGCCAGCAAGCACGGCGTCATGGTCGCCTTCGAAGGTGCCGTTTCCGGTTGCATTCCGACGATCAAGGCGTTGCGCGAGGGCCTCGCCGCGAATCGGATCGAGTGGATCGCCGGCATCATCAACGGGACGAGCAACTTCATCCTCTCCGAGATGCGCTCGAAGGGCTTACCGTTCGAAACGGCGCTGCGCGAAGCGCAGCGGCTCGGATACGCGGAAGCGGATCCGACGTTCGACGTCGAGGGGATCGATTCGGCGCACAAGATCACGCTGCTCTCGGCGATCGGCTTCGGCATCCCGGTGCAGTTCGAACGCGCGTACGTCGAGGGCATCACGAAGCTCACCGACAAGGACATCACCTACGCAGAAGATCTGGGCTTCCGCATCAAGCTGCTCGGCATCACGCGCCGCACGCCCGGCGGCATCGAACTGCGCGTGCATCCGACGCTGATCCCCGCGAACCGCTTGATCGCGAGCGTCGACGGCGCGATGAACGCGATTCTCGTCAAGGGCGACGCGGCCGGAGTGACGATGTACTACGGCGCCGGCGCCGGTTCCGAGCCGACGGCCTCGGCGGTGCTCGCGGACGTGATCGACGTGACGCGCTTGATGCGCGCGGAGCCGGAGGAACGCGTGCCGCATCTCGCGTTCCAGCCCGACGCGCTCAGCGACGTCGGAATCCTGCCGATGGGCGACGTCGAGACGTCGTACTATCTGCGCGTGCGCGTCAAGGACCAAGTCGGCGTCCTAGCCGACATCGCCCGCACGCTCGCGGACTCCGGCATCTCGATCGACAAGATGATCCAACAGGGCGCGGGCGATCTCGAAAACGAGACCGACATCGTCATCCTCACGCACCGCACCTGCGAGCGAAACTTCGACGCCGCGATCGCGCGGCTCGTCGAACTCGCGACCGTCCGCAAGGAATACACCCGAATCCGCCGCGAGGATCTCGGCTAGAACACCGCCGCCATCCTCAAATGTCACCCGCGGCGGAGCGAGCTTCGATGCGGGCCCATACGGCCATGGGCCGTTCAGCGTGACATCGAGCCGCAGGCTAGATCGAGAAGTCGGCTCCGCGGACCGGCTCGGTGACCCGGCCGGGCTCGGCGCCCTCGCCTGGCCCGCTCTCCTGATTCGCCGGCTCGGCTTCCTGCGGCGCGGCGTCGCCTGCACCGGCCACGATCGCGGGCGCTGCATCGCCCGCTCCATCGACGGGAGCAGGCGGCGGCTCCGCTTGGAACGCCTTTGCCGTGCCGTTCGTCGAGGGATCGTGGGCGAACGGCTCCACGGCGCCGCGTGGTTCGACGGGCTCGTGGAGGGCCGCGGCGCTCTCGGGCGCCTCGTGACGGATCGAGTCCTCCCAGGCGGAAGGGGAGAACGGGTGCTCGATCTCGGCCGCCTTCTCCATCTCGCGAATGAACGTCTGGGACGTGTTCTGCACGTCGCGCATCACGGCGCCCACCTTCCGGGCCACCTTCGGAAGCTGGTCCGGGCCGAACAGGAGGAGCGCCGCGACCCCTATGACGGCGACGTCAACGGGCGAGAGCAAAGGGCTCCTTCCCGCACGCGTGCAAAGTTGGGAACCCGGCATTCCTCCGGCGCGCATCTTCCCGCAAAGGCTGGCACGAGCGAACGTGAAGATCATCTACACGCGCGGTAATCGAACGGAGACGCTCGCGTCGATTTCGACGCTGAGAAAGATTCTGAACCGCTTTGTGAAGCATCGGGTTTTTTACGAAGTCTCCAGTCGGAATAAGCGCGCTCACGAATTCTTCTCCACGAAGAATTCGTTCGTCGTCGGCTCGATCGAAGTCGAGAATCGCGACTTCCTGCGCATCACGATCTTCGACGCGCACCATTCCACGCACTCGATTGAAATCCTCAACCCCGCCGCCATGCGCATTTACGACGAAACCCTCGGCAAAGGCTTCGCGGTGTCGTTCCTCTCCGAACCGGCCGTCGACGTCGAATCGCGATGCTACCTGCGCGACGAAGGCGACGAGAGCGACGGGCAGCCGCAGCAGGCCGGCCTCGAGCGGATGAGCTTGCCGCAACTCTTCGAGTACCTCGAAGAGATCACGCACGTCGAGAAGCTTTGCGACGCGCCGCGAAAGGGACTGATCTAAGGCTCGGAACGCGGGCCGCGCGCTTCGAGTCGCGCGGCGGCCCGGAAATGCCGCACGGCCTCCGCGCGGCGACCGCTCCGTTTGCACGCAATCCCGAAATTGAGATGGGCCGGGGCGTACGCGGGGTCCGCCGCGACGGCGCGCTCGTAGAAGGCGATCGCTTCCGGCGTGCGGCCCTCTTCCAAGAGGAGGTTGCCGAGGTTGACGAGCGCCGGCGCGAAGCGCGGGCGCGCCGCAAGCGCCGCCTCGAAGGCCTCGCGCGCCTGCGGCGCCCGCGCCAGCGCGACGAGCGCGACGCCCCGCTTGTTGAGAATGCGGGCGCGCTCTTCCTCGCTCGACGCCGCCTCGAGCGCGGTTTCGAACGCGCCCAGCGCCTCCTCGGCGCACCCCGCCGCCAGCGCCGCCAGGCCGCGCCCGTACGGGCCCGCAGGCTCCCCGGGTAGCGCGGCCTTCCCGCCGCCCGGCGGGCGGCGCGCGGCAAGTCGAGCCAGCACGTCGAACATCAGCATCATGTTCCATGTCGACATCCTCACGCTCTTCCCCGAGATGTTCGCGCCGGCGATCGGGCTCTCGATCGTAGGGCGCGCCCAGGAGCGCGGGATCGTCGACGTGCGGCTGCACAACATCCTGGACGCGCTCGGCGGGGGCGAGCGGGCCGACGACCGGCCGTTCGGCGGCGGGCCGGGGATGGTGCTGCGGGTGGAGCCGCTCGCGCGAATCCTCGACGGGATCGTCGCCGGGGCGGCGCCCGGGGAGCGACGGGCCATCGTCGTCACGAGCGCGGCCGGGCACCAGTTCCGCCACGCCGACGCCGAGGCATTCGCGCAGCTCGATCGCTTGGTGATCGTCTGCGGCCACTACGAGGGGATCGACGAACGGCTCGCCGAGTTGTACGGCGCCGAAGAGTACTCCCTCGGCGACTTCGTCTTGACCGGCGGCGAGATCCCGGCGCTGGCCTTCCTCGATGCGACCGTCCGCCTGCGGGCCGGGACCCTGAACGACGCCTCCCTGGAATCGGAATCGTTCGCCGCGGGCCTGCTCGATGCGCCGGCCTACACGCGCCCTCCGCGCTTCCGGGGGATCGAAGTCCCCGAGGTCCTGCTCTCAGGGGACCACGCCAAGATCGCGGCCTGGCGCCGGGAACAATCCCGCGCCCGGACGGCCGCCCGCCGCCCGGACCTGGGAGGGCCGCCGGACCGCTGACGCGCCGGCGTTTGCCTAGGGGTTGGCGCGCGTGATACAATTCCGGGGTTGTCCTGCGGGCTCTCGAAACCGATCGAGCCTGCGCGTGTATGGAGCCGTCATGAACCTCATCGACCTGATCGACAAAGAGCAAGCGAACGCGACCCCGCCCGCTTTCCGGCCGGGCGATACGGTCAAGGTCTACTCGAAGATCGTCGAGGGCGGCAAAGAGCGCGTCCAGATGTTCGAAGGCGTCGTGACCGTCCGCCGGGGCGGCGGCTCGGGCGAAACGATCACGGTCCGCCGCGTGGCGCACGGCGTCGGCGTCGAGAAGTCGTTCCTCCTCCATAGCCCCCGCCTCGAAAAGATCGAGGTTTCCAAGCGCGGCATCGTGCGCCGGAGCCGCCTCTACTACCTCGCGGACAAGATCGGCAAGGAAGCCCGCATCAAGGAAAAGCGCGCGGCGGGATAGCCGGCCGCCGGGATCGTGTCGCCGCTTCAGCTTTTCGCACTGATCTGCGTCTTGGCGGTCATCCGCGTCGTGCTCCATTTCCGGCCCGCGACCGCGCCTTCAGGCACGGGCACAGGCCTCGGCGTCGGCGAGCAGCCCGCCCGGCCCGCTTCGTCGGCCACGGAAGTCCTGCGCGAGTACCTCGACGCGTTCATCGTCGCGGGGCTCGTCGCGCTCTTCCTCATCACGTTCGTCATCCGGACGTTCTACATTCCGTCGGGCTCGATGGAGCCGACGCTGCAGATCCACGACGTGCTGCTCGTCAACGAGTTCGAATATCGCACGTCGCCCCCGCACGACGGCGACATCGTGGTCTTCAAGCCGCCGCTCGACACGCCGAACGATTTCATCAAGAGAGTCATCGGATCTCCCGGGGAACGGCTGCGCATCCACAACGGGCTCGTCTACCGCAACGACGTCCCGCTCGCCGAGCCGTACACCGCGCAAGCGCCGGCCTACGAGCTCGAAATCAAGGACTACGGCATCTACGTCGACGGCCAACCGCTCGATCCGACGGTTGCGAACATCCCGCCGCGCGAGCAGTGGTCGGCGCCGGACCGCATTCCCGCCGGGTGCTACTTCATGATGGGCGACAACCGCAACAATTCCGAAGACTCGCACTTCTGGGGCTTCGCGCAGCCGAGCGGCACTTTCTGGAGCGGATCCCAGAAATCGCAACGTGCGGCGTTCACGGGGCACGCGTTCCTGTTGTTCTGGCCTCCGCAGCGCCTTCGCATTCTGAAGTAGGGTCGCGCGGACGCTCCGCCGCGGGGGGAACTCGCGCGGAACGCGAACGTCGGAATCCGTGCTGTCGTCCACGGTGCGGTGGCGATCTGCCGCTTCCATCGCGCTGCAGGTCGCGCTCCTCGGCTTGATCGCATTCGCGTTGATGCTGCGAGCACCGCAAGTGAGCGGTCTTTCGATGGAGCCGCGGATCGACGCGGGCGAGTACGTGCTCATCAACACGCTCGCGTACCGGTTCGGCGCGCCGGCGCGCGGCGAAATCATCGCGTTCAAGCACGAGGAGAACTCGCTGGTCTACCTCAAGCGCGTGATCGGCGTCCCCGGCGACCGCATCGCGATCGAACGCGGCAACGTGATCCTCAACGGCCGCGCGCTCGATGAGAGCTACGTGCGCTATCGCGACGGGCGCAGCGCGCCCGCCGTCGTCGTCCCCGCCGACGCCTACTACGTGCTCGGCGACAACCGCGCGAAGAGCGAGGACTCGCGCTCCTGGGGCTTCGTCGCGAAACGCGACGTCGTCGGGCGCGCGCTGTGGGGCGTCTGGCCTCCGGAGCGCGCGGGCGCGCTGTGAACGCGACGAACCCGGTCCAGTGGTATCCCGGCCACATGGCGCGCGCGATGCGCCGCCTCGCCGAGGATATCAAGCTGATCGACGTCGTCATCGAGGTGGTCGACGCGCGCGTCCCGCGCTGCGGCGGGAATCCCGCGCTCGCCCGCATGGTCGGCAAGCGGCCGCGTCTGCTCGTCCTCGGACGCTCCGATCTCGCCGATCCCGCGCAAACCACCGCCTGGCTCGCGCACTTCGAGCGCGCCGGCGTCCCCGCGGTCGAAGCGAATGCGAAATCCCAAGCGGACGGGACCGCGCTGCGCGCCCGCCTCGCGCAACTCGGCGGCGAACGGCGCAGCGCGCGCGCGATCGTCCTCGGGATTCCGAACGCGGGGAAATCCTCGATCATCAACGCGCTCGTCCGCAAGAACGTGGCGCGCACCGAAGACCGCGCCGGCGTCACGCGCGCGGCCCAGTGGTTCCGGGTCGCGCCCGGGCTCGAGCTGATGGATACGGCCGGCATCCTCGTGCCGAGGATCGACACGCCGGAAGCGCAGTGGAAGCTCGCGCTGGTCGGCGCCGTCCCCCGCGCGCGTTTCGAGGCGGAGGAAGTCGTCGGCGCCCTCCACGCCTGGGCTGCAGGGGCGCTCCCGAACCGCGCGCTGCCGGATTTGGAAACATACGCGCAAACGCGCGGCTTCATCCGGCGTGGTACGATCCCCGACACGCACAACGCCGCATGGTCGTACATCAAGGATTTCAACGAACTGAAATTCGGGAGGATCACGCTCGACCCCGCGCCGGAGGCGGCGTGAGCGGCGAGGCGCAACTCGCCGCCCGCCGCGCACGGGATCGCGAGCACCGGCGGCTGCTCCGGCTCCACCGCTACGAATTCGCGGCGCGGGAGCTGGGGCACACGTTCATCGGCGGCTGCGACGAAGTCGGGCGCGGCCCGCTGGCGGGGCCGGTCGTGGCGTGCGTCGTCGTCACCGGCGGTTCGCTGATGCTGCCGGGCCTCAACGATTCGAAGCAAGTCGCGCCGGAGCAACGCAGACTGCTGGCCGCCCAAATCAAGGTTCGCGCCCACGCCTGGGCGATCGGCGAAGCCTCCGTCGCCGAGATCGACCGGCTGAACGTCTACTGGGCGAGCGTGCTCGCCATGGAACGCGCGCTCGCCGCGCTGCCGGCGCCGCCGGACTACTTGATCACCGATGCCGTGCGCCTTCGCTCGTACGCCGGGGCGCAGCTTCCGCTCGTGAAGGCGGACGCGAAATCCGCCTGCGTCGCCGCCGCCTCCATCCTCGCGAAGGTCTACCGCGACGCGCTCTTGTGCGAGCTCGACAGGGCTTTCCCCGCGTACGGCTTCGCCGACCACAAAGGGTACGCGACGGCCCGGCACATCGCGGCGCTCCGCGAGCACGGGCCTTGCGCGCATCACCGGCGCGGGTTCGCGACCGTCAAGGAGATGCTCCCGCTCTTCGACCTCGACTTCGATTCCGCGCCGTGAACGATCGGCGCTCGCTTGGGCGCTCAGGCGAAGACGCCGCATGCGAGCATCTGCGGCGCCTGGGCTACCGCATCGTGGGACGGAACGTGCGCTGCGGACGGGGCGAGATCGACCTGATAGCGCGCGACGGCGAGACCCTCGTGTTCGTCGAGGTAAAGGTGCGCCGAGGGCGCAGCCACGGGTCCGCGCTCTCGGCGGTCGACGCGCGAAAACGCAAGCAGCTCCGCACGCTCGCCGGAGATTTCCTGCAATTCGTCCCTGCCGGCACGAAAGCGCGCTTCGACGTCCTCGCGATCGACGGGGAACGAATCTCGCATTTCCGGGGGGCCTTTTCGTAAGAACTCGAATACGGGACGGCCGTTTGTCCGAACGGTCTTTCCGCCTGGAGCAGAGCGCCGCATGAACGATGGCCACGACCGCCGCTAGCAAAGCCGCCCCGGTCAGCGAGCCGACCTTACGGCGTTCCGTCACACCGTGGGGATCGTTTTCGTGGGGCTACTCCGACATCGGAGCGGACATCTTCGTCGGCCTCGGCCTCGTGCTCGGCGCCGCCGCCGGGGCTTCGAACGTCGCGTTCCTCTTCGCGGGGATCGTTTACGTTTGCATCGGGCTCGCCTACACCGAACTCGCCGCGACGTATCCTGTGGCGGGCGGCGGTCAATACTTCGTCTTCCGCGGCCTCGGCGACATCTTCGGTTTCATCGCGGGCTGGGCCGTACTGCTCGATTTCACGATCGACATCACGCTGTTCGCATGGAGTTGCATCGACTATCTCAGCGCGCTCCCTCCGCTCGCGTTCTTGAGCTTCACGCACCATCCGATCACGCATTTCGTCATCGTCCTCGGCGTGATCGTGGCGCTCGCCGTCCTCAACATCGTCGGCGTGCGCGAGAGTTCGGCGTTCAACGAGCTCGTCAGCGGGCTCGACGTCGTCAGCGAGACGTTGATCCTCTTCTTCGGCTTCCTGTTCGCATTCCATCCGGATCTGCTGATCCACACGATGACGACGTCGTGGCCTACGCCGTTCAATCTGATGAACGGCGTCTCGCTCGCGATCATCTCGTTCGTAGGGCTCGAATCGATCTCGCAAGCCGCGCAAGAGACGCAGCGGCCGGCCTCGGTCATACCGCGCACGTCGATCGGCCTGATCTTGACCATCTTGATCTTCGCGCTCTCGTATTCGAATCTGGCGCTCGGCATGCAGACGCCGACGCTCCCGCTCGATGCCCACGGGCAGGTTCAGCCGCTGTGGCACTTCCTCGGTAACTCGGAGAACAACGGCAAAGCGGTCGCCGTCCTCGCGTCGTACGTGCCGTATTACGGCGCGCTCGCGGCGCTCTACGTGCCGATCCTGGGCGGAATCCTGTTGCTGATCTCCTCGAACTCCGGCGTCTTCGGCAGTTCCCGGATCGCCTACGCGATGAGCGATTCCGGCCTTCTGCCGAGCCCGTTCCGGCGCGTTCACCCGAAATACCGCACGCCCGCACTCTCGATCGTAGCGTTCTGCAGCGTTGCGATCGTGGAGCTGATCTTCGCATCGCTCCCCAGCCTCTCGCCCGCGGTCAAGGAAACCTACGCCCACCTCTTCCGCGGCGAGGACGGCATCACGTTCCTCGGCGACCTTTACGCGTTCGGAGCGGCGGCGAGCTATTCGCTCGTCTTCATCGCGTTCATCTCGCTGCGCTTGAACGATCCGCAGAGCCCGCGCAAGTTCAAGATGCCGCTGAACATTCCGATGACGTATCGCGGCAACCGCGTCGAGTTCCCGGTCGTCGCCGTCATCGGATTCATCGGCATCGTCTCGATCCTCGTGTTCACGATGATCACGCATGAGATCGGCCGCGTCGCCGGCCCCGCTTGGATCGCGTGCGGCATCGTGGGCTACCTCGTCTATCGCCGCAGCAAGGGGCTGCCGCTCTTCCGCTCGCGGCCCCAAGATTGGCGCAAGGCGCAGATCCAGATCCTGCGGGAAGCCGGCGAACTCGAGTTGATGGACGAGTACATCGCGAACGTCAAGGCGATGGACGAGCGCAAAGCGGCGGCGGCAAAATGAGGCGGATCGTCTCGAGCACCGGCTACCAGCGTTTGCGCGCGCTCCTCGGCGCCGGCTTCATCGTGCTCGGCGCCGTCACGCTGTGGCGCAGCATCGCACTCGCCGGGATCGGCACGCAAACGATCCCCTCGCTCGTGCTCGGAACCGCGATGATCGCGCTCGGAGTCGTCCGCCTGCGCGACTTCATCGCACTGCGCGCGAGGCCGCCGCGGTGACCCCGCAGATCTACCCGCAGCCGCATCTGCTCGGCGCGCTGCTCGCGCTCGCGGTCCTGGCCGCCGTCTCCGGCACGCTCTGGTGGATGCTCCATCCGCCCACGACGAAAGCCGACCGCGCCGCAAGCAACGCCGAGTTGAATGTCGAGCACTTGATCGGGAGCATCCTCGTGGTCTTCGCGAAGGACATCCACTCCGAGCACATGCTGGCCCTCGCCGTCCGCCTGGCCCGCCGCGAAAAGGCCGAGTTGCGCGCGCTCTACGTCGTCGAAGTCCCGCACACGCTCCCGCTCGACGCCGAAATGCCGGTGGAGAGCCGCGAGGCGCTCGACGTGCTGGCGACGGCCGAAGCGCTCGGGCGGAACAACAACGTCGAGATCGCGACCGAAATCGTGATGGCCCGCCAAGTGAGCCAAGGCGTCCTCGACGTCGCCAAGCGCCGCGACGCGCACATGGTCGTCATGGGCGCCTTTCGCGAAGGCAAATACGCGGGCGCGCCGCTGGCCAAAGCGATCGAGGTGATCGCCGCCAAGGCGAAGTGCGACGTCCTCATCGGCGTGCAAGGGGAGTTCGGCCGCATCCTGACGCCCCCGTCGGACCTCACGAGCGCAAAGAAGGCCGCGGCCAAGGCGGCTGCTCCGTAGGTTCGCTGGGCCCGCGTGCGGGGCGGGGAGACAGGGGGCGTCGAGACCGCTGCTCGTTTTCGCATCCTGCGAAAACGAGCGCTGCACCGCCGCCGGCCTCTCGCCGTCCTTGGCTCCGGCCGGCGGTCGGAGCTCTCGCCGCCCCCTGTCTCCCCGCCCCGCACGCTACCTGCGAACATGCTGTGCAGCGCCCTTGCTACAGCCGCGTCAGCGTGCCGTTGCGGAGGCGGGCGAAGATGCGCGCGGTGAGGTGGGCGGCGGTGCCGCGGCGGGGGCCGGAGGCGAAGGGGCCGGTGAGTTGGGCGCAGCCCCAGACGTGCGAGTCGTCGGAATCTTCGCGGTCGTCGCCGAGCACGAGGTAGCAGCCGGGCGGGACGGCGTCGGGGCGGGTCCAGAGGACGCGGTCGGGCAGGTTCGCCGCGTCGGGCGTCAAGCGGACGCCGTCGACGTAGAAGCCGTAATCGTGGATCGCGAACGTGTAGGGCGTCGGGCGGTCGAGGTAGGCTTCGGGGTCGAGCGCGCCGTCGCGGAACAGGTTGCCGTTCCAGATTTCGAAGCCGTCGCCGGGGAGCGCGACGACGCGCTTGATGTAATCGCGCTGGGCATCGACGGGCGGGCGGAAGACGATGATCTCGCCGGCGGCGATCGGGCGCGGGTCGAACGCGCCGCGCAGCCCGAAGACGATCTCGTTCTGCTGTAGCGTCGGGCGCATCGAACCGCTCGGAATCGTGAAGCGGATGATCGCGAAGCGCTCCACGGCGAAGATCGCCGCGGCCAAGAGCAGCGGGAAGAGGAGCAGCGGCCAGGGCCGGCGCGCCGTCATCGCGGCGGCGCGCTACTTGCTCATGTAGCGCTTGCGCACTTCGTCGATCGAGACGGCGGCGAGGATCACGGCGCCGAGCACGATTTCCTGCGTGTACGACTCGATGTGAAGCAAGTTCATCGCGTTGTAGAGCGCGCCGATCAAGAGCGCGCCGGCGAACGTTCCGGCAATCGTGCCGCGTCCGCCGACGAGGCTCGTGCCGCCGACCACGACGGCGGCGATCGCTTGTAATTCGTAGCCGAGCCCGGTTTGCGGGGAGCCGCTCGAGAAGCGGGCCATCAGCAAGAGGCCCGCGATGCCGGCGCAGGCGCCCGAGATCACGTAGACGAGCGTCTTCACCCGCGCGACGTTGATCCCGGCGAGGCGCGCCGCTTCTTCGTTCCCGCCGAGCGCGTAGACGTAGCGGCCGAAGCGCGTGCGCGCGAGCAAGGTGCCGAAGAGTAGCGCGATGACCGCCATCCAGATGACGGCGACCGGGATGCCGGGGAAACCCGTCGAGGCGCGCAGTTGGTCGAAGATGTAACCGGTGCCGGTCAGCGTGAACGCGTCCGTTTCGATGGCGATCGGCGTGCCGTGCGAGATGTTGTAGGCGAGTCCGCGCGCCATCAGCATCATCGCGAGCGTCGTGATGAACGGCGGCATATTCAATTTCACGACGGGGATCGCGTTGACGAAACCGGCGAGACCGCCGATCGCGATCCCGACGAGCAGCGTCGCCGCGACCAAGAGCGGACCGCTCAACCCGCTCGAGTTCACGAACAGCGCCATCACGACGCCCGTCAGCGAGACGAGCGAACCGATCGAGAGATCGATCCCGGCGGCGATGATCACGAAGGTCTGGCCGATCGCCAGGATCGCATTGTACGTGATCTGCCGCAAGACGTTGATGATGTTGCCGGGTTCGAGGAGGTGCCCCGAGGTGAACACGTTGAGGATCGCGAGAATGGCGGCAATGCCGCCCGCGATGAGCCCGTAGCGCAGCAAGTGCGAACGCGGGGCCGGGACGGGCGTCGCGGCGGCTTCGCTCATGCGGCGGCTCCCGTCGCGAGCGCGATCACGCGGTCGGGCGAGGCTTCGGAGCGCGGAAGCTCGGCGACGATGCGCCCGCCGCGCACGACGCCGACGCGGTGCGACATGCCGAGCACCTCGGGGAGCTCGCTCGAGACCATCACGATCGCCGCACCGTGCCGCAACAGCTCGAGCATCAGCAAGTAGATCTCGAACTTCGAGCCGACGTCGATGCCGCGCGTCGGCTCGTCGAACAAGAAGACGCGCGCCTCCTTCACGAGCCACTTCGCGAGCACGACCTTCTGCTGGTTCCCGCCGGAGAGATTGCGCACCGTCTGCTCGGCGCTGGGCGTGCGGATCTTCAATTCTCCGATGAAACGTTGAGTCGTCGCGGTCTCCTTGGCGCGGTCGATGAAGACGCCCCGCATGAACAGGTCCAGATGGGCGAGCGTCGTGTTCTCGCGGACGCTCATTCCGAGAACGAGCCCTTGCCGTTTACGATCGTCGGTGATCAGCGCGATTCCCGCCGCGATGCCCTGCCCGGGCGAACGCACCGAGGCATCCCGCCCGCCGATCCGCACGCTGCCGCTCGCAGCGACGTCGGCGCCCGCGATCGCCCGCACGATCTCCGTGCGCCCCGCCCCGACGAGCCCGGCCAAGCCGAAGATCTCCCCGGCGCGCACGCGCAGCGAGACGCCGTTGACGGCGGGGCCGCGCACGAGATCGGCCACTTCGAGGACGACCGGGGCATCCGCCGCCACCGGCGGCAGGTCCGGGAAGTGCGCCTCGAGCGAGCGGCCGACCATCAGGCGGACCATCTCGGCCTCCGGCATCTCGGCGAGCGGGCGCGTATCGATGTTGCGCCCGTCGCGCAGGATCGTGATCCGGTCTGCGATCTGCGGAAGTTCCTCGAGCCGGTGCGAGATGTAGACGAACGCGACGCCGCGGGCGCGCAGGCGCGAGATCAAGGCGAACAGCCCGTCGATCTCGCGGGCCGTCAACGCCGCGGTCGGCTCGTCCATGACGATCACCCGCGCCTTGCGCACGAGCGCCTTCGAGATCTCGACGAGTTGCTGCTGCGCGACGGAGAGGCGTTCCGTCGGGACGCCGACCGGCAGGTTGATGCCGAGTTCGTCGAGCGTCGCCTTGGCGCGCGCGACCGCGGCGGCGCGGTCGAGGAAGAGCCCCCGCAGCGGCTCGTCTCCGAGCACGATGTTGTCGACGGCGTCGAGCGCCGGGACGAGGTTGAACTCTTGATAGACCATCCCGATGCCGAGCGCTTCGGCGTGCTTGGGATCGGCGATCGAGACCTTCTTGCCGTCGATGAAGATCTCGCCCGAATCCGCCGGCTGCGCACCGGCCAGGATCTTCATCAGCGTCGATTTCCCGGCCCCGTTCTCGCCGACGAGGGCGTGCACTTCGCCTTCGCGCACGTCGAACGAGACGCCGTCGAGCGCGCGCACGCCGGGGAACGTCTTCACGATCCCCGTCATGCGCAGCCGCTCGCGGTTACTTTGCGTCGGCTTTGGTGAACGTTCCAACGGGTACGCTGATCTTCTTTTCCGGCGTCTTGCCGCCGAAGTAATCGTGGATCGCATCGATCGTCATCGCGCCGATCCGATCGGGGTGCTGGATCGCATCGCCGTAGATTTTGCCGGCTTTGATCGCCGTCTGGGCTTCGGGCGTCGCGTCGTAACCGACGATCGCGATCTTCCCGGAAAGGCCGGCTGCTTCGACGGCCTTGCTCGCGCCGAGCGCGGAATCGTCGTTGATGCCGAAGATCCCCTTGAGATCCTTGTGCGCTTGCAGCAGGTCCTCGGTCGCGTTCGAGGATTTCGCGCGCTCGCCGCCGCCGTTCACGCTCTGCACGATCTTCGCGCCGGGGCATTCTGTTGCGAGCGCCTGCTTGAAGCCGCGCACGCGATCCTGCACGCTCGTCACCTCCGGTTCGTCGATGATCGCGACCGCGCCCATCTTGTTCGGGAGCGCCTCGCACATCAACTTCCCGGCCTGCGCCCCACCCTGCACGTTGTCCGAAGCGATGTGCGCCACGACGACACCGTTCGACGACGCGTTCGCGATATCGGCGGTGAAGACGGGGATCGCCGCGGTATTCGCCTCGACGATCGCGCTGCCGATCGCTTTCGAATCGTACGGCGTCAACACGATCGCGGAGACCTTCTGCGAGATGAAGTCCTCGACTTGGCTCTGCTGCTTGGAATTGTCGCGGCTCGCGTCGACGACCGTGACGGTGTACCCGTACTTGGCCGCTTCTTCTTTCATGCCGCGTTCCATGTCCTGATAAAATTGCGCCTCGCGATTCTGAATCGAAACGCCGATCGTTTTCGCGTTCGCATCGCTTCCGCTCGAGGCGGTCCCCTCGGAGCCGGACTTGCTGCAGCCCGCGACGGCGCACGCTAAGGCGACGGGAATCAAAACGTAACCAAAAGAGCGCACGAGCACGTCCTCCAAACCCGGCCTCATGCGCGAACGCGCGCGGAAAGCCCTGCGAGCGCTCGCTCGATCTCCGCAACGAGATCCGCCGGATCTTCGATGCCGACGGACAAACGGAGCGTCCCGTCGCCGACGCCGATGCGGCTCCGCGTCTCGGCGGAGAGCGACCGGTGCGAGCTGACCGCGGGATAGGAGATCGTCGTCGCGACCTCTCCGAGGCTGTGGACGATCGGGATGCCGCTCAACCCGCGCAAGAAGAGGTCGACGGATTCGGCTCCTCCGTGCAGGTCGAACGCCACGATCCCGCCGGTCCCGCGCGGATAGAGGCGAGCCGCGAGCGCGCGTTGCGGGTGCTCCGGACGCGAGGGATGGTGAACGGCCGAGACGGCGGCGTCGCTCGCGAGCGCTGCCGCGACGGCCACGGCGTTCGTCGAATGCCGCGCCATCCTCAAGGCGAGCGTGCGCAGGCCTCGCAGGGCCAGCCAGGCCTCGAAATGCGGGATCGTCGCCCCGCAGCGCACGAGCGTGGCGCGCGCCCGCTCGACCAGGTCTGCCCGGCCGGCGAGGACGCCCGCGCCGACGTCGCCGTGCCCGCCGATGTACTTCCCGCAACTGTGGAGCACGAGGTCCGCCCCACAGTCGACCGGCCGGATGAGGACCGGCGTGGCGAACGTCGCGTCGACGACCGAGACGGCGCCGAATTCCCGCGCCAGGGCGCAGAGCGCCGGAAGATCGGCTACGTGCATCAACGGATTCGTGAGGGCCTCGAGGTAGAGCACGCCCGGGCGCTCCCGTTCGAGCGCAGTGCGGACGGCGGCGAGATCGCATTGATCCACGTAGGCGATTCGCGCGCCGCGCTCTTGATACTCGTTCTCAAGTAGCGCGAAGGTCCCGCCGTAGAGCTCGCCCGTGGCCACGATCGTCCCGCCCGGCGGCGTATTCGTCCTCAACGCGGCGTCGATCGCCGCCATTCCGCTCGCCGCGCCGACGGCCGCTTGCGCCCCCTCGAGCTCGGCGATCGTCGACTCGAAATGCGCGCCGTTCGGCCCGCCGTAGCGCCCATAGATGCGTCCTGCCCGCTCGCCGCCGTAGATCGCGGCGACCTCGTCGAGGTCGGCGAATTCGTAGGATGATGACTGGTAGAGCGGCGGGCTGGAGGCCGCGTTTTGCGGCAGTGAAAACGTCCCGGATCGCACTGCAGCGGTATCTGGACGGCCATTTTCCACGTTCGGCTCCTAGCGTTATCCACAGCGGGGCAAAGGCTGCCTGTGTACCTTGTGGAGAAGTTCGGTCGAAATCACAATTTCTCCGGGGCAAGTGTGGAGCGCTTCAGCGGACGCGCGAGCGACTATGTGGCGGGCAGGCCGTCGTATCCGAGCGAGGCAATCGACGTGCTGCTCGCCGGGCTCGGCGATCCGGCGGCGCTGAACGTCGTCGATCTCGGCGCTGGGACGGGTATCTCGGCGCGTTTGCTCGCGGCGCGAGGACCGGCCGTGATTGCCGTTGAGCCGAACGCGGAGATGCGCGAGCGCGCCGCGCCGTGCGCGGGCGTGAGGTGGCAGGCCGGATCGGCCGAGCGCACCGGCCTGCCGGATGGGTCGAGCGACCTCGTGACGGCCTTCCAGGCGTTTCATTGGTTCGAAGCGGCGCTCGCGCTGCGGGAGATCGAGCGCGTTCTCCGCCCCGGCGGGCGCGCGGCGATCGTGTACAACGAACGCGACGAGGACGATCCGTTCGGCGCCGCTTACGGCGAGCTCGTGCGGCGCTACGCGACCGATGAGACCGAGCGGCGGCGAAAAGCGGGGCGTACCGCCTTCGCGGCTTGGTCCGCGTGGCGGAGCCTGCGCACGGTCGAGATCGGCAACGCCCAGCGACTGGACCGGGCGGGCCTGCACGCCCGCGCCCGGAGCACGTCCTATCTCCCGAACGAAGGCGCGGCAAGCGCCGAATTGCACGCCGCCATCGACGCGCTCTTCGACGAATACGCGCACGGCGCGAGCGTGACGATGCGCCTGAACACGACTCTCAGCATCGCGGAGGTCGCCTGAACCTAGCGAAGCGCGGCTCCGGTCGCAATGAGCGAACGGGGAGGATTCTCGTTCGTGCTCGCTCTCGCTCACGCGGCCGCCATGCTGGGGATCGACGGCTACATCGTCCGCGTCGAGGCAGATAGTTCGGCGGGGACGCCCTCGTTTTCGATCATCGGGTTACCGGATCGCGCGCTCGGCGAATCGCGCGATCGCGTCCGCAGCGCAATCTTCAATTCCGGCTTCCCGTTCCCGGCGGGGAAGCTGCTGGTGAATCTCGCACCGGCGGAGATCCGAAAGGAGGGCCCGGCCTTCGATCTCGCGATCGCGCTCGCGCTGCTCGCGATCGACGAGCACGTCGACCGGCTCGCGCTCGCCGAACACGTTGCGCTCGGCGAACTCGCACTCGACGGAACGCTTGCGCCCGTCCGCGGCATCTTGCCGATGGTTCTCGGCGCGCGCAGCGGCGGGTTCAAAAAGCTGATCGTCCCGCGCGCGAACGCGCGCGAATCCGCGCTCGTCGACGGCCTCGAGATCTACGCCGTCGAGACGCTCGCCGACGCGGTCGCCGTGATCCTCGGCAAAGGCGCGAAGTTTCGCTGGATCGATCCGCCGCAGCCGTATCGCGCGCGGCCCGAAACCTCCGGCGATTTCGCCGACGTCCGCGGGCAGCTCGGCTCGAAGCGCGCGCTCGAGATCGCGGCGGCGGGCGGGCACAACGTGCTCCTGATCGGCCCACCCGGCTGCGGCAAGACGATGCTGGCGCGCCGGCTCCCGTCGATCCTGCCGGCGATGTCGCTCGAGGAAGCTCTCGAAGTCACGAAGATTGCGAGCGTCGCCGGGCAACTCGGGGCCGGCGCGGGGATCGCGGCGGTCCGCCCCTTTCGCGCGCCTCACCATACGATAAGTCAAATCGCGCTCGTCGGCGGAGGTGCCGTTCCCAAGCCGGGAGAGATCAGTCTCGCCCATAACGGTCTGCTCTTCTTGGACGAGCTCCCCGAGTTCGGCCGGAGCGCGATCGAAACGATGCGCCAGCCGCTCGAATCCGGCTCGGTCACGATTTCGCGCGCCGCCGGTTCGTTCACGTATCCCGCCCGCTTCATGCTCGTCGTCTCGATGAACCCCTGCCCGTGCGGATTTCGCGGTACGCGGACGCACGATTGCCGCTGCGACGACGCGACGGTCGCGCGCTACCTCTCGAAGATCTCGGGCCCGCTGCTCGACCGCATCGACCTGCACGTCGAACTCGCGCGGCTCGATTTCGACGAGATCGTCGGGCGCGAACGGGGCGAGCCTTCGGCCGCGATCCGGGCGCGCGTCGAAGCCGCACGCGAGCGCCAAATCGCCCGCTATCGCGGCAGCGGCGTCTTCACGAACGCGGCGCTCCCCGACAACCAAGTGAGGAGCGTCTGCGCGCTCGGCGCGGAAGCGACCGCGGTCCTGCGCGCGGCCGCTGCGCGTGGCACGCTCTCTGCACGCGCGCTCGACCGCATCGCGCGCGTCGCCCGCACGATCGCCGATCTCGCCGGGGCCGGCGAAATCGGGACCGAGCATATCAGCGAGGCGATCGCCTACCGAACGCTCGAACGGCGCGGGCTCGCGGCGTAAGCGCTGCGGCGGCGTCTGCGGCGACGACGTTAGCTGAACGTCATCGAGCTTCGCCTGCCACCGGACTCGCATGGCCTTGCGGCCTCGTTCCGCGCTCCATCGCGGGGGCGAGCGATCCTTGCGAGTTCGAGCGCTCGATCGCAAGCGCGGCGAAGCGGAGGATCTCATCCTCCGAAGCGAACGGGAGTCGCTCCGCGACGGCGAGCTTCGCGATGCCGTGAACGAGCGACCAGGCCGCAAGCGCGCGTTGCAGCGGATCCTCGTCGGCGAAAAAGCCGTCGCGCCGGCACTCCTCGATGAACCGGACGAGCGTGCCGAATGCGGCGCGGCCGGCCTCGGCGCACTCGGAATACCGGTCGTTCGGAAACGGCACGTCGAACATCACCGTAAAGTGCTCCGGTCGCCGTAATGCGAACGCGACGTAGGCCAAGCCGGAATGCTCGAGCCTGTCGAGCGAGGCCGTCTGCGACTCCGCCGCGTCGAGCATCGCCTGCGTCAATTCGCGGAAACCTTGCTCCGCCAGCGCCGCCATCAGCTCTCCCTTGTCGCGGAAATGGCGGTACGGCGCATTGTGCGATACGCCGGCTCGCCGGGCGACTTCGCGCAAGGTGAAACCGGCCGGCCCCAGCTCGGCAACCAGACGGCTCGCCGCCTCCAACAAGGCCACGCGAAGATTGCCGTGGTGGTATGGCCGCCGGTCGCGCTGCGAAATCCGTCCCTGCTTCTCCATCCGAATGTGACAGTACCAGGGAATGTTGACAAACGCAACATCATGCCGTACCGTCGGTGTGGACACCGCCCACATTCAACGCCGAAAGAGAGGCTGGCCGTGAAGCACGTCGGAACCGCGTACAAGCAGCATGCGCCCGAGGGCGCCTACGATGCGATCGTGATCGGCTCCGGGATCGGCGGGCTCAGTGCCGCCGCCCTGCTCGCGATGCACGCGGGCATGAAGGTTCTCGTGCTGGAGCGCCACTTCACGGCAGGCGGATTCACCCACGTGTTTCGCCGGCCGGGCTACGAATGGGACGTCGGCGTCCATTACGTCGGCGGGGTCACGCGGCCGGGCTCAGAGGTTCTCGCCGCCTTCGACCACGTCACGGAGGGGCGGCTGCGCTGGAATCCGCTCCCCGACATCTACGACCGCGTCCTGATCGACGGGCGCAGCTACGATTTCCCGACCGGCCGGGAGCGCTTCCGGGCCAAGATGAAGCAGCGCTTCCCCGCCGAGGCGCAGGCCGTCGACGGCTATCTCCACGCGGTCGAAGCGACGGTCGCCGCGACCGGCGCTTACTATTCCGAGAAGGCGCTCCCGCCGGCCGTCGCGCGCCTGGCAGGCCCGTTACTGCGCTCGCGCTTCCTGCAGTATGCGGACCGCACAACACTCGACGTGATCCGGGGGTTCACCCGGGATCCGGAGCTGATCGCGGTGCTGACCGCGCAGTGGCCCGATTACGGGCTGCCCCCGGCTCAAAGCAGCTTCGCCGCCCACGCCATCGTGGCGAACCATTATTTTGAGGGCGCCGCCTACCCCGCCGGCGGCGCATCCGAGATCGCGGCCGGGATGGCTCCGGTCATCGAACGCGCCGGCGGCTCCATCGTCGTCGGTGCCGAGGTCACCGAGATCGTGCTCGACCGCGAGCGCTGCGCCGCGGGCGTGCGGATCGCCGACGGCCGCGAATATCACGCCGGGATCGTGATCAGCGACGCCGGCGCCGGGAACACCTTCGGCAAGCTCCTCCCAAGGGAGATCTCGGCACGCCTCGGCGTCCTCGAGGAACTCGAAGGGATCGGCCCCTCGATGAGCCACGTGTGCCTCTATGCCGGAGTTCGGCGCGCTCCGGGCGAGCCGGAGTTCGACGCGACGAATCTTTGGGTGTACGGCGGGAACGAACACGACGCGAGCGTCGCACGTTTCGCCGCGGACCCGGAGGCGCCGTGGCCCGCGCTCTTCATCTCCTTCCCGTCGGCGAAGGATCCGACGTTCGAGGAACGTCATCCCGGGCGTTCCACCATCGAAGTCGTCGCGCCGGTGCCCTTCGGCCTGTTCGAGCGTTGGGCGGACACGGCGTGGAAAAGGCGTGGCGCGGAGTACGACGCGTTCAAGCAGCGGCTCGCCGCGCGGTTGCTTGCGGAACTCGAACGCCACGTGCCCGCCGCGCGCGGCAGAATCGATTACAGCGAGCTCTCGACGCCGCTTTCGACGCGATCGTTCGCGAACTATCAACGGGGAGAGATCTACGGTCTCGCCGCCGTGCCGGCACGCTTCCGGGCTCGGGCGCTCAGCCCGCGGACGCCGATACGCCGGCTCTACCTGACCGGTCAGGACGCCTGCTCCGCAGGCGTGACCGGGGCGCTGTTCGGCGGCGTGCTCTCCGCCTCGGCGATCCTCGGGAGAAACCTCATGCCGGTCGTGTGCCGGCCCGCAGTTGCGGAGCGCGCGCGCTAGTTCGGCCGCACCGGCGACCCTTCGGGCTCCTTCGAGCGGAATCGCAAGCCGGCTCAGCGTGCCCGGCGAACGAAGCGAGCGTTGCGATCGGGCTCGCCGTTTTCCGGCGCCTGTGACGCCGACCACCGCAAGACGGCGTCTAACGGGGGAACAATAAGCCCCCAGAGTCCCTTTCCTGCCCGCCGCCAAGGGCAACCTGTTCCGGCGGTTTCTACAGAGGAGACGAATGGATCAGAACCTGCAGACGCCCTATATCGAACCGCCGGCCTCGACGACGACCGGCGGCTTCGCTCACGTGGAGTTCGCGGAGAATCCCGAACCCCGCTGCGCCTGCATCCTGCTGCTGGACACCTCGGGTTCCATGCAAGGCGCCCCGATCGCGCAACTGAACATGGGCCTCAAATCGTTCAAGGACGAGCTTGCGGCAGACCCCCTGGCGGCCAAGCGCGTCGAGGTCGCAGTCCTCACGTTCGGGGATTCCACGCAACTCGTGGCCGATTTCACCGACGCCGAGAACTTTCAGCCGCCGCACCTCACGGCCGCCGGACTCACGCCGATGGGGGCCGCCCTCTGGGATGCGCTCGGCCGACTCCAAGCGCGCAAGGAACTTTACCGTGCCAACGGGATAGCCTATTACCGGCCCTGGGTCTTCTTGATCACCGACGGCGAACCGACCGACGAGTACCTCGGAGCGGCGCAGCAAATCCGGGACGGCGAGGCGCGCGGCGCATTCTCGTTCTATGCGGTCGGCGTCAACGATGCAAACATGCAGAAGCTCGCGGAGATCGCACCTTTGAACCGCCCTCCCGTCAAACTCGACGGCCTCCGCTTCCGCGACCTCTTCGTCTGGCTCTCGAAATCCATGCGAACGGTGTCGACCGCGACGATCGGGCAAGACGTCGCGTTGCAGCCCCCCGGTTGGATCACGACGCAAACGTGACGTGGCGATACGTTGACGGCTACGCCGTCGGCACATCGCATGTCGGAGCGCAAATGCCTTGCCAGGACCGGTGCGCCTGCACCGTGATCCGCAGCGCCGACGGCGGCGAAGTGTTCATGACCGTGGTGTCCGACGGGGCCGGGAGTGCCTCGCAGTCCGAGCTCGGCGCGCAGACGGTTTGCGACGTGCTCGTCGAACTCGCCGGCGCGCGCATGCGCGAGAGCAGCAACCTCGACGAGATCCCGGACGAGCTCGTCCGCGCGTGGCTCCTGGAAGTGCGCGAACGGTTGCGCGCGACGGCGCGCGAAGCCGATATCGAATTGCGCGAATACGCCGCGACGGCGCTTCTCGCGATCGCCGCCGACCGGCAAGCGCTCTGCGCGCAGATCGGCGACGGCGGGATCGTATTCCGGCGCACGCTCGAGGATGAGTTCGAACTCGCCGTCTGGCCGGTCGGCGGCGAATACGCGAATCAGACCTATTTCATCACCGACGAAGTCGCCGCGGAGCGCATCGAAATCCGGCGCTACGACTGCATCCACGACGTGATCGTCTTTTCCGACGGCTTGCAGAATCTCGCGCTGTTGCAGGCGACGCGCAGTCCGTTCGCGCCGTTCTTCGAGCCGCTCGTGCGAACCGTCCGCGGCAACGGCGCGGCAAACGGCGTCATGCGCGAAGAGCTGGTCGCTTACCTCAATTCGCCTGCGATCAACCGGCGCACGGACGACGACAAGGCGCTCGCGATCGGCTGCCGGATGGTGCCCGACGAGTGAAATTCCAGGACTCGTCGGGCACCATCCTGACGTTGGCCAAGAAACTCGGCGAAGGCGGCGAGGGCGCCGTCTTCACGACGCACGAGAATACGAAAGTCGTCGCAAAACTCTACTCTGCGCCGCTCACGAAGCTGCAGATCGCAAAACTCGAAACGATGGTCGCCGCCGCCGACGATACGCTCGGCGCCGTCGCCGCCTGGCCCCTCTCGATGCTCTATAGGAGCTCGCGCCCCGTCGGATTCACGATGCCGCGCCTGGACGGGCAGAGCCCGCTGCACGATCTACTCGGCCCCAAGCGCCGCCAGGACCTCTTCCCGCACGCGCATTGGAAGTTCCTCATCCACACGGCGATCAACTTGGCGCGCTCGTTCGAGGTGCTGCACGGCCGGAACATCGTCGTCGGCGACGTGAATTCCAGCAACATCTTCGTGCAACGCGATTCGGTGACGCATCTGATCGATTGCGACAGCTTCCAGATTCCGTACAACGGCTCGGTGCTGCGTTGCAACGTCGGCGTCGCGGAGTACCAGCCGCCCGAATTGCAGAGCCGCGACCTCTCGCGCGTCGATCGCCTGCCGCAGCACGATCTCTTCGGCCTCGCGGTCATGATCTTTCAACTGCTCTTCGTCGGCAAGCACCCGTTCGCGGGCGTCCTTCCGCCGCACATCCGCAACACGGGCGCGATCGGCGACAACGTCGCGGCGAAGCGCTTCTTCTACGGCCAGCACGCGATTCGCAACGGTCTGCGCCCGCCGCCGGGCGCGCTGAACCTGCAAGCGATCACGCCGCAGATGTCGGCCTACTTCATCCAAGCGTTTTTGGCCGAGCCCGGAACGCGGCCGACGGCCTCGGCCTGGCGCGGCGCGCTCGAGGATCTCGAAGCGAAGACGGTCGCCTGCAAGGCGAACGCGATCCATCGCCACCTGCAGACGACGCGTTGCCCGTGGTGCGCGCTCGAACGCGGGGGGCTCTACTATTTCGTGCTCGATACGCCCGCTGCGGCCCAGGGCGGCATCGACGACGCATTCTGGAAGCGCTTCGGCGACGCCGAGATCCAACGCGTGTGGAACGAGATCGCTTCGATCTCGCCGCCGCCGCCCGTCAGCGACAAGATCGCGCACCAGCGCGAATGCAAACCGAAACCGCTCTCGCTCTGGACGGCGCCGCGCAAGTGGGCCTATGCGGCCGGCGCCGCGGCGCTCGTGGCCGGCGTCGTCACGACGTTCGCAATCGGGGCGCCGATTCTCTCGGTCCTCGTATTCATCGTGGCGGCGGGCCTCGCCGTGCTCTTCCGTCCGGATGCGCGCTCCGTCATGGAAGCGCGCCGCAGGCGCCACGCCCAGGCGAAGCGTGCCTACGAAGCCGTCTCGAAAGAGTGGGCGCGCGCGGCCCGGAACACGCGCTTCACGGAGGCTCGCGATCAGCTCGTTACGGCCAAGCGCCAGCTCTCCGAGCAGCGCTCGCGCTATCAGGCGGACCTCGCGAACCTGCACAAACATCGCGCGCGCAAGGAGCTCGAGGCCTTCCTCGAACGGCACATCCTCTTCGCCTACCGGATCCCCGAGATCGGGAAGAAGACGCAGGCGCTCCTGCTCTCGTTCGGAATCGAGACCGCCGCCGACGTCACGGACGCGAAGCTCGCGCGCATTCCCACGCTCTCGTACGAACGCAAGCAGAACCTGATCGCGTGGCGCAAGAGCATCGAGCATCGGTTCCGTTTCAACCCCAAGGGCGGGCTCGATCACCGGCTGCTGCGAGACCTTGCGGCGCGCCACATGCGCGAGCGCACCGTCAATCAGACGAAGCTTGCCGGCGGCGCGGCGCTGCTGCGGAGCATCGCCTCGGAGACGGCGCGACAACGCCCGGCCCTCCAGCGCCTCGTCATCGAGCGCACCGAGGCCTTGCGGCAAGCGGAAGCCGATCTCGACATCCCTGCGTTCCTGTACCGGCTGTAGCGCAGCGTTGCAACCGCACGTCCCTCGATCCGTTTGAACAAACGAGACCGAGGAGATCGACCGTGCCGCACGCGATGCCCGCCGTGTTCTTCGGACACGGCAACCCGATGAACGCGATCCAGGACACCCCCTACACCCGCGCCTGGAGGGCGTTCGGGGCCGCGCTGCCGCGCCCGAAAGCCGTGCTCGCGATCTCGGCCCACTGGTACCTGCCCGGCACGCTGGTGACGGCGATGGAAGCTCCGCGCACGATCCACGATTTCGGCGGCTTTCCGCCGGAGTTGTACCGCGTCCAGTACCCCGCCCCGGGGGATCCGGCGCTAGCCCGGCGCGTTGCCGAGCTCCTCTCGCCGCTCTCCGTCGGAAGCGACCGGCTCTGGGGGCTCGACCACGGAACCTGGGCCGTGCTGTGCCACGTATTCCCGAACGCGGACGTTCCGATCGTACAGCTCAGCATCGACGAAAGCCGCCCCCCGGCATTTCACTATGAAGTCGGCAAGCTGCTCGCACCGCTGCGCGACGAGGGGATCCTCATCGCGGGGAGCGGGAATCTCGTCCACAACCTGCACGCGTACGCCTGGGGCCGGCACGTTCCCCAGCCGTTCGACTGGGCTCTGCGTTTCGAAGAGCGCGTCCGCAGCGCGCTCGTGGCGGGCGACGACCTGCAGATCATCGACTACGAGGCGCTCGGAAGCGATGCGCTCCTCTCCGTCCCGACGCCCGAGCACTACCTCCCGCTGCTCTACGTCATCGGCGCGCGACGGCCGGGCGAGCGCATCACCTTCCCGGTCGAGGGAATCGACGGCGGTTCGATATCGATGCTCTCAGTCCAGGTCGGCTGAGGCCGGCCCGGCCGCTAACGGCGGCCGAGTAGGAAGCTCGGGAGCACCTTCTCGCTCGTCGCCCGCGTGTAGTGCTCGCGGTCGATTTCCGTCCAGTACTCGCGGAGGTCCGAGAACAGCGTGGCCGCCCTCTTGAGGTCGCCCGCGTAGAACGCGCCCATCGCGGCGTTGCGGCAAGCTTGTACGAGGATCGGCTCGCGGAACGCCCGGCGAAACGCCGGGAGATCGCCGCACAAGAACGCGGAGCAGTTCGCGCGCAAGCGCGCGATCTGCCGCTCCATCTCGCTCGCGAGCGATTCGTGCGTCCGCCCGGGGGTTCCGGCGGAACCCGTCGGCGGCGTTCCGAGCAACGTCGCTAGCGAATGGGTCTGCTCGAGCGCGCTGTCCTCGAGCGAAATCTCGAGCGCCGGCTCCTGGGAGAAATCGTACGAGAGGACCACGGCCCTCCCGGCGGCGCGGTACCAGGCTCCGACGGGCAACTCGCTCGACTGAGTCAATTTGAAGCCGAATTCGCGGTTGAGGAAGTCGAAGCGGTCTTCGACGATCGGAAGGAGACCGGTGGCTAACATGCCTCTCATTATCGGCAAAGTGTGATCCGGATCGTAGTCAAGCAAGGAAAGCAGTCGACAAAAGTCGTAATCCCATGGTCCAGTCCAATGAACTCGCGGAGGCCATCCAATTGCCGAGCAGACCGATCATGATCGCCGTCGGAGGCGATTCCGGAACCGGAAAGACGACCCTGTGCCGGGGCATCGACCGCATTTTCGGGGCCGACCGCATCGAGACGATTTGCCTCGACGACTACCATTCGCTCGACCGGGCCCAGCGCAAGGCGGTCGGTTTCACCGCACTCGACCCGCGCGCGAACAATTTCGCCGCGATGGAAGAGGACATGTGGTCCCTGCGCGAGGGCCGGGCGATCGACAAGCCCGTGTACGATCACTCCGACGGCACGTTCAAGGCGCCCGAGCGCATCGAGCCGCGGGAGATCATCGTCGTGCAGGGGCTCTTCCCGCTCTACACGCGTTCGCTGCGCGCGCTCTTCGACATCACGGTCTGGCTCGATCCCGAGCCCGCACTCAAGCTGGCCTGGAAGATCCAGCGCGACACGATGCAGCGCGGGTACACGGAAGCCGAAGTCTTGAGCGAGCTCGAGAAGCGGCGCCCGGATATCGAGGCCCACATCCAGCCACAGGGCAAGCACGCCGATCTCACCGTCGAGTTCCACCGTTCCGCCGGCCTCGCGGGAGACGATCCGACGAAGCTCTCGGCCCGCATCCGCAAGGGCGGCCGCTTCCCTGCGCTCGACTATAGCGAGTTCGCGAGCCGGGGCACCTCGATCCGCCAGCTCGCGGCGGAGACGAGCGGTTTTCCCCAGACGTTGATCGAACTCGACGGCCACATCGACCCGGAAACGGCCGAAGCGGTCGAGGACAAGATCTGGTCGCACATGTCGACCCACGCCCACCTTCGGCCCGAGCGGCTCGGCGAATTCGTCGACGCTGCCGGAAACAAGAGAACCGGTTACACACTTGCCCTCGCCCAGTTGCTGATCGCGCGCCGCGTCGTCCTGGTCGAGAACGAACTGCTTGAGGGAGTCCGCTAGATGGCAACCACCGCAAACGGAGAGGCGAAGCAGCGCTGGGAATCCGGCGTCACGCCGTACGCCCAGATGGGCTATTGGGATCCGAATTACGAGCCGAAAGAGACCGACGTCCTCTGCGCGTTTCGGATCACGCCGCAGCCGGGCGTCGACCCCGTCGAAGCGGCCGCCGCGGTCGCCGGCGAATCGTCGACCGCGACCTGGACGGTCGTCTGGACCGATCGCCTGACCGCCCATTCCCATTACCAGGCGAAGGCCTACCGCGTCGATCCCGTCCCGGGGAACCCCGAACAGTACATCGCCTACATCGCCTACGACCTCGACCTCTTCGAGGAAGGCTCGATCGCGAACCTGACCTCGTCGATCATCGGCAACGTCTTCGGCTTCAAGGCGCTCAAGGCGCTCCGGCTCGAGGACATGCGGATCCCGGTCGCCTACGTGAAGACGTTCCAGGGCCCGCCGCACGGCATCGTCCTCGAGCGCGAGTACCTCAACAAATTCGGCCGGCCGCTCCTCGGCGCCACGGTCAAGCCCAAGCTCGGCCTCTCCGCGAAGAACTACGGGCGCGTCGTGTACGAGGCGCTCCGCGGCGGCCTCGACTTCACGAAGGACGACGAGAACATCAACAGCCAGCCCTTCATGCGCTGGCGCGACCGCTTCCTGTTCTGCATGGAGGCCGTCAACAAGGCCGAGGCCGCGAGCGGCGAGGTCAAAGGCCACTATCTCAACATCACGGCCGGCGACATGGAAGAGATGTACGAACGCGCCGAGTTCGCCAAGCGGCTCGGCTCGATCATCGTGATGATCGACCTAACGATCGGTTACACGGCGATGACGTCGATGTCGAAATGGTGCCGCAAGAACGGGATGCTGCTGCACCTCCACCGCGCGGGCCACTCCACGTACACGCGGCAGAAATCGCACGGCGTCAGCTTCCGCGTCCTCGCGAAGTGGTGCCGCCTGCTCGGCGTCGACCACATCCACGCCGGGACCGTCGTCGGGAAGCTCGAAGGCGATCCGCACACGACGAAGGGGTACTACGACATCCTGCGCGAGGATTTCATCCCCACGAATCCGCTGCACGGCGTCTTCTTCGATCAGCATTGGGCCTCGATGGCGCCGGTGATGCCGGTCGCTTCGGGCGGCATCCACGCGGGCCAGATGCATCAGCTTTTGGATCTGCTCGGCGAAGACGTCGTCTTCCAGTTCGGCGGCGGCACGATCGGCCATCCCGACGGAATCGCGGCCGGCGCGATCGCGAACCGCGTCGCGCTCGAAGCGATGGTTCTCGCCCGCAACGAAGGCCGCGACTTCCTGAACGAGGGCCCCGATATCCTCAAGGCCGCCGCCAAACATTGCCACCCGCTCGCGCGTGCGCTCGACATCTGGAAGGACATCACCTTCAACTACGAGTCGACCGACACTCCCGACGTCGTCGCCACCCCGTCGTACTAGAGGTAACGATGCATCTCACGCAAGGCGCGTTCTCTTTTCTTCCCCCGCTGACCGACGAGCAGATCGAGAAGCAGATCCAGTACGCACTCGATCACGATTGGCCCGTCTCGATCGAATACACGGACGATCCGCATCCGCGCAACTCGTATTGGGAAATGTTCGGGCTGCCGATGTTCGATCTCAAAGATGCTAAGGCGGTCATGCAGCACGTCCACAAGGCGCGCGAGCACCACGCGAACGCTTACATCAAGCTCAACGCGTTCGACGCGCGGCTGGGCCGCCAGACGACGGCGCTGAGCTTCATCATCCACCGTCCGAAGCACGAACCCGGCTTCCGGCTCGACCGCACGACGGGCGAGGACCGCCAGGTCGTCACGGGGCTTCACTCGTACGCGATGGATAAGCCCCACGGCCAGCGCTACCCCTCGGGGGAATGAGTAGCGATATCGAAGCGGCGAAGGGGTCGAGCATGCTCGACCTCGATGCAGCCTATCGCGATTCGCACGTCGGCGAGATTCTCGCTCAACTCGACCGAGAACTCGTCGGCTTAACCCCGGTCAAGACGCGCATCCGCGAGATCGCGCACCTGCTCTTGATCGACAAGATCCGCAAGCAAGTCGGCTTGAGCTCGGAGCCTCCGCCGCTGCACATGTCGTTCACGGGGCGCCCCGGTACCGGAAAGACGACCGTCGCGTTGCGCATGGCCGAGATCCTGCACCGGCTCGGCTACATCCGGCGCGGGCACCTCGTCGTCGCGACGCGCGACGATCTGGTCGGTCAATATATCGGGCACACGGCCCCGAAGACGAAAGAGGTGCTCAAGCGCGCGATGGGCGGAGTGCTCTTCATCGACGAGGCGTATTACCTCTACAAGCCCGAGAACGAACGCGACTACGGCGGCGAGGCGATCGAGATCCTGCTCCAGGTGATGGAGAACCAGCGCGACGACCTCGTCGTGATCTTCGCGGGCTACAAGGACCGCATGGACGCGTTCTTCGCGAGCAATCCCGGCTTGAGCTCACGCGTCGCCAACCACATCGATTTCCCGGATTACTCGGTCGACGAACTCGTCGCGATCGCGCACTTGATGCTCGAAAAGCTGCACTATTCGTTCTCGCCCGCCGCGGAGCGCGCGTTCCGCGAATACGTCGTCCTGCGCATGAAGCAACCGCAGTTCGCGAACGCGCGCAGCGTCCGCAACGCGATCGACCGGGCTCGCCTGCGCCAGGCAAACCGGCTCTTCGAGCGCGGCGGCACCGTAACGCCGGCCGACCTGCAGACGATCGACGAAGCCGACATCCGCAAAAGCCGCATCTTCGCGACGTCCTGAGCCCCAAACGTCATCCCGAACGACGCGAACGCAATCGCCCATCGAACGCAGGTAGCGTCCGGGGCGGGGCGGGGTTTCTCCGCGGGGCGTGCAGCTCGCCCGCGAAGCCACGATGGCGAGAGCGGGCGAGTGCACGAGTAGCGATTTCGCACGGATGCGAAATCGCGGGCGTCCCCGCGGAGGAACCCCGCCCCGCCCCGGACGCGGGCCACGCAGGCAAGATCGGATCTAGCCGGTGACGGCCGCCGAGGGCCGCCCGCTAGGCGCGGCGGGTTGCGATAGCAGTTGCGGCGAGCGTTCGCCCACGAGAAAGACCGGCAACTCCGCGATCGAGAATTGCATCCCGGTCCAGAACGGCCCGAACTCCGCGTACTTCGCGCTCGCCTCGTCGAAGCGCATCTCGTAGACGAGCTTCTTGAACGTCAGCGGATCGTCCGCGTACAGATCGACGCCCCATTCCCAATCGTCGAAGCCGATCGAACCCGAGATCACCTGCGTCACCTGCCCGTGGAACGAGCGGCCGATCTTGCCGTGATCGAGCATCAACTGCGCGCGCTCCTCGTACGGCAGCGAGTACCAGTTCACGCGCTCGCCGCGCTTCTTGTTCATCGGATAGAAGCAGACGTAGCGCCGCGGCGGGACCTTGGCCCACAACCGCGCCGCGTTGCGCGGCTGCAGCGCTTGCTCGGCGATGAGGCCGTCGAACGCCGCGATCCATTCCTGGGAGTTCGGCTTGAGGCCGCGATCGCGCAGTTCGGCGTGGATGCGTCCCGTCGCCTCGTAGAGGCCGAGTTCCAACACCGAGACGTACGAGCCGCGCGCTTCCAGGTACTCCGCGAGCTCGAGCTTGTCGACGAGCGCTTGCGCGACCGCGAGATCGTCGAACGATCTCGCGTAATGCGTGAACATCAGATCGCCCTTGTGCCCGAGAAGCTGCGCGAGCGCGCAATCACTCTCCGGGCCCGCCGCCGGCGGCTCGAGGGCGGCGACGGCGGCCGCCGCGATCGCTTCGCGGCGCTCGGCCCCGAGCGCATCGAAACGCCTGCGGTCGAACCGGAACATGCGGTGCAGGATGTGCCAGCTATCGAGGGATTCGGGGACGTCCGGATGTCGCATGAGGCTAGCTTCGCGCGCCCGGGCGCCCGTTGCCTGTGCCCACCGTCACCGGGCGGCCGCGATCAAGCTCGCGGGGCGGTGCCGGTAGTGCGCCCAGCGGGCGGGGTCCGCACCGATCTCCTCGACGATCCGCGCGAACGCGGCGTTGACCGGCGTTGCGAGCGAAAGACGCGCGCCGGCGGAGGCGACGGCGCCGTTCAGCGCGCTCACTTCCGTGCGGCGCCCCGCGCGCAGATCGAGCAGCAGCGAAGGCACCTTCGTCCCGCGCGATTTCGCAAAACGCCCGGCGAGGATCGCGCGCGCGACCGGCACGGGCAACCCCGCCGTCGCAAGGAACGTGCGCACGGGATAACGCGGCAGATCGACCGGCTGCAACGAGAGGCGCTCCATCACGGCGCGCACTTCGCGCACCGCCGCCAATTCGAGTTCGAAGAGTGCGGGATCGCGCATCGTTTCGGCCGGGAGCATATCGAGGATTGCGCAGCCGGCGTTCGCGACGATGTTGAGCGCGAGCTTCGACCACTTGAGCGCGCGGTAGTTATCGCAGACGACGACGGGGAGGCCTGCCTTCTCGAATGCCGCGACGAGCCAGTTGTGCGGGCTCTGCCCGACCGGCGCCAGCCCGATCCCTCCCGGTTGCGCCGCCCGCACGCCGCCGCCGGCTGCGCGCTCCACGGGAACCGTCAGCGCACCCGCCTCGACGCGATCCGCGCCGAACGCCTGCGCGAAGAGCTCCTCGTTGCCGACGCCGTTCTGGACCGTGAGGATCGTCGTCTCGGGGGAGCGCGCTAGCGCCCGCTCGAGCGTGGCGACCGCCCCGGGCGTGTCGTACGCTTTCACCGCGACGAGCGCGAGATCGGGCGCGACTTCGATGACGTCCTCGAGACGCCGCGGCGCGTAGCTCACCTCGGCGCCGGTCGCGCGCAGCAGGTCGCCGAGGTACGTGCCGATCGCCCCGGCGCCGACGACGTACGTCTTCAAGCGCGGCCGGTGCTGCCGAAGCCGCCCTCGGCGCGCGCCGTCGCCCGGAGCTCCTCGCATTCGAGGAACGCGGCGCGCGCGACGCGCGAGACGATCATCTGCGCGATGCGGTCGCCGCGCCGGATCGTGAACGGCTCGCTCCCCAGATTCGCCACGATCACGCCGACGGGGCCGCGGTAATCCGCATCGATCGTGCCCGGGGAGTTCAGGAGCGTAACGCCGTGGTTGAGCGCGAGGCCGCTGCGCGGGCGGAGCTGCACTTCGTAGCCGGGCGGGATCGCGAGCGCGAAGCCGGTCGGGACGAGGCTGCGCCCGCCGGGAGCGAGAGTGAGGTCGGCCTCGAGCGCGGCGCAGACGTCGGCCCCGGCGGCATCGGCACTCATGTAGCTCGGCAGCGGCAAGCCCGCGCCCTCCGGCAGGCGGAGCACGTCGATGCGCACGCTGCCGCCGGGCGCGCTACTTGGCAAGGAGTTGCGCGAGCTCCGCTTGGAAGCTCTCGACGTCGCGGAACGAACGGTAGACGCTCGCGAAGCGGATGTAGGCGATCTTGTCGATCGCCTTCAGCGCTTCCATCAGTTTCTCGCCGATCAAGCTCGTCTGGACCTCGTTTTCGCCGCGCGAGAACAGATCGCGCTCGAGGCGGGAAACAGCCTCCTCCAGTTGCGACTCGGAGATCGGCCGCTTTTCACAGGCGCGCTGGAGGCCCGTGAGGACCTTGTCGCGGTTGTACTGCTCGCGGCGGCCGTCCTTCTTCACGACGAAAAGGCGCGGCGCTTCCATCCGTTCGTAGGTGGTGAAGCGGTGCTTGCACTCCGCGTTCAGACACTCACGCCGGCGCCGCACCACGCTCTCGTCGTCGCGCGAGTCGACGACGCGCGTCTCGCTCTTCCGACAGGTCGGGCAGATCAGCTCGGTTTAGCCTCCGCAAGAAGACCCCCAACCGATGGGGGTCCTTAGGAGTATACGCCACAAGGGGTAGTTCCGCATATCCCTACCCCTAATACTCGACGCGCGAGCCCGCTCGCGGGCGCGGGGAAGGCCTATGACGCGGCGCCGATCTTGAACATCTTCGTCCCGCAGACCGGGCATTTTCCCTCCGTCGCGGGGCGGCCGTTCTTCATCGTGATGACGACCGGATCTTTCATCTCGCGCTTCGCTTTGCACTTCACGCAGTAGGCTTCTGCTGCCATGGTCTCCCTTTCGGCGCTCGTGCGAGCCCCCCGGCGACATCGCGGGGTAGCGTCGCAATTGCGGCAAGTGTATTCCGAGGCGGCCCCTGCATTCCCCCAGGATGCGGGGCGCGTGGCCCCCTGGGCTTGGGCCGGCCGACGGGGGCGGGTCTCTGCTGGGTTGGCGCGTACCGCTAGGCGGACGGCGGTGGGGCGCGATGGTGGAGCGATGGGGCTTGACGATCCTTCGGTTGTAGCGGCGGCGGAGTTGCATCGATTGCGGCCTTCGCTTGCTGCCTTGAAGCGCCTGGATGAACTTCACGTCGCGGGGTCACTGGCGGGGCTCGCACGGCCGAGCGTGGCGATCGTCGGAACGCGGGTTCCTTCCGAAGGAGGCAGGCGCCTCGCGACGCGCGTCGCGCGGGACCTCGGGAGCGCCGGGCTCTGCATCGTCTCCGGGCTCGCGCACGGCATAGACGGCGCAGCCCACGCCGGCGCCCTCGAGGCAGGGGCGCCGACGATCGGAGTCCTCGGCGGCGGGCACCGCTGTTTCTTCCCGAAGGGCAACATCGCACTGGCCGAACGGATGATTCGGGCGGGCGGCGCCGTCGTCTCTCCGTTCCCGCCCGGGGAGCCCGCGCGCCCGCCTCAATTCCTACAGCGCAACGCGATCGTCGCCGCCCTCGCCGACGCGGTCGTCGTCGTCGAGGCGGCGGGCCGCAGCGGATCGCTGAACACGGCGGGCTGGGCCGCGAACATGGGCCTCCCCGTCTTCGCGTTCCCGGGCGACGTCGAGCGGCCCAAGGTCGCAGGCTGCCTCGCGCTCATCCGCGACGGCGCGACGCTCGTGCGCGATGCGGACGACATCCTCGAAGGCATGGGCTTCCCGCGCCGATCGCCCTCCCCTAGCGGGCAAGCCCCTCCGGGCGAGCTCACGCCGCTCGGCAAGAGCATCTGGACGGCGCTCTCCGACGGACCGCTTCCGCTGGAGCCGTTGATCGAGCGCACGGGAGCGACGCCGGCGGCCGCCCTCGCCGAGCTCGTTCGTCTTGAGATCGCAGGGTTCGTCATCCGCGGCACGGCGGGGTTCGCCCGTCCTTTCCGCTAGGCGCCCGCCGCAAGCGCGGACGCTGCATTCGCGCGCGTCGCTCGCAGCAGCGGTCCGCTCCATGCGTGCGCGCGCGCACACTTTCCGGCATCGCGTTACAACGATCTCGCACTATCGCGCAGCCTACGTTCTCGCGCAACGTCGGCGTGCGATTGCAAGTGTGATCCAAACATCGTTTTGGATTCAGTACGACAGGGCGCCTGAAACGAGCGCCGTGTAAGGCTTTGCGCCTCGCATTTGGAGTTTCTTCGCGCGCCGCTCATGCATCGCGCTACGATGTTCGCCTGAAGCGATCAACTGTGTCGTAGCGCGCTTTTAATATGAAGATGCGCGATCTATATTGTGCGTGCATCTTCGTCCAGGATATTTGGACGCCGGTCGTTCTCGACCGCAGACGCACTTAACGGCCGGCCTGCACTCAGCGATTCACGATCGCGAGCACCGAGCCGCGGCATTCCAAGGGGGCTTTTGTCGTGTCTTCAACCTCGAAGGCGTTTTCCTTTACCGGGATCGTCCTCACTTCCGCGCTGCTCGCAGCCTGCGGCGGCGGCGGCCATTCTTCCATGATCCCCGCACCCGCGCAACCGGGGACGGGCGTGGCCGGTCCACCGTTGCAACTCGATACGGGTTCCGGATCTTACACGAGCTCATCCTCGACGATCACGCTCTCGGCACCGCTCACATTCGCTAGCGTGAGCGCCGGGGCGCAACAGTTCACCGTCAGCGGCGGCACGCCGCCCCGGATGGTCTCGTGGGATAGCTGCGTCTCCATCACGGTCCCGAAATCGGGAACGATCTCCGTGACGCCGCTCACGCTCACGACCTCGGGCTCTTGCAACATCACGATAGCCGGCACGGCATTCCCCGTGACGATCGGCACGCCGGCCGCGGCTCCGACCGTCGCTCCGAGCGTTGCGCCGACGGTGCCGGCGACGACGGCAACCATCGCACTCTCCGCGCCGCTCTACTTCGCAAGCGCAAGCGTCGGCGCGCAGCAGTTCACGATCACCGGCGGCACGCCGCCGCGCGCGCTTTCATGGGACGCTTGCGTCTCGGTCAGCGTGCCGCAATCGGGAACGATCTCGGTAACTCCGCTTTCGCTCACGACTCCGGGCTCGTGCTACGTCACGATTGCCGGTACGAAATTCCCCGTAACGATCGGGGGTGCGCCTCCGACTACGGCGCCGAGCGCAACGCCGGCGCCGAGCGTAGCACCAAGCGTAGCACCTAGCGTAGCGCCTACTGCTCCGCCGACCGCTCCGCCGACACCCTCGCCGACGCCGAAGCCGACCGCCACGCCGACGCCGAAACCCACCGCCACGCCGGCACCGACGGCGCCGCCGTCGGCCTCGGGCGGTATCTACGTCCAGCTGTACAGCTCGAATAGCCCGTTCCGAAAGACGGTCGCGCAAGAAATGTCCGCGGGCGCCGTCGTGCTCCCGCAATCCGCGATGAACAGTCTGTGGAATCAGGGCGGAATCTCGTCGCAAGACTTGAGCCCGAACAGCTACATGTTCCCGCTTTACGTCTCCTCCGGCAGCGATTCTCTCAAGACGATCTCCTGCACCGGTTACGGACAATGCAATGCGAACGGAATGCAAATCCACGTCCCGAACGGAGCGAGACCGGAACCGCAGGGCGACGGACACATCGCGATCATCGACACCACGCAGAATCTGGAGTTCGACGGGTACCAGTGCTCGGTCGGTTCCAGTACGCTCTCCTGCACGTGGGGCGGTAAGTATGCGCTCGGCGGCAACGGCATCACGAACTCCGGTTCGGACGCCGTGCACGGCGGGTACGCCGCGGGCGTGATGAACATCACCGCCGCGGAGCTCGCGCAGGGCCACATCGACCACGCGCTCGCGATGAACACGCACTGCCTGAACAACCCGACCGTCTATCCGGCCGATCCGAACAACGCCGGCACGGATCAGAGCTGCGGCGGGACCGGGGCCCCGGCGTACGGGCACATGCTCCACCTCTTGCTGACGCCGAGCCAAATCGCAGCGACGAGCCACTCCGCCGAATGCAAGACGATTCTGACCGCGCTCGCGACCTACGGCGCCTTCACGTACGATACCGGAAATCCGGGGCTCTCGCTCGTCACCGAAAACGCGCTCTCGCAAACCGCGCTCGGCAAGTCGAGCCCCTGGACGACGACGATCCTCCCCGACATGGACGCCGCGGGCGACGCTTCGGGAACGTATTGGAACTCGTGCCTGAACGGCCTCGGCGCCTCCAGCTTCGAGCTGATCCAAATCGCCGCGGGAAGCTACTGACCTCGAGCCAGCGCTCCAAACCCGTCGATCGCACCACGTCGCGATCGCCCCGGCCCCGCCCACGATTACCTGCAGTCGTGGGCGGGGCTGCGTCGTCGCCGTGCACTTCAACCCCAGGGTATCTCAGCCGGGCACGCCAAGAAGAATCGATGCTCTCCATAGGCGCGGCGGCGCTCGCTGTCGTGATGTTCGCGCAGGCCTCGCCGGCGTACACCGGCGAGATCGACCATTTCGCTCCGAGCAATCTCTATCCGCACTCGGTCTTCAAGCGCCGGATCCCCGCGAACCCGCGGCTCCATCCGCGCAGCAAAGAGATCGTCGCACGCTTTCTGGCCGGCGGAGCGGGTTACACCGATCTTCGCAACGATGCGGCCGGCGGCGATTGGAACTATCCGATCTACGTCGGGCGGGCGAGCGACCCCGCGTACCTCGTGAAATGCACGAAACCCTGGGGGACGTGCAACGTGCAGAACGCGTTCGTCCACATCCCGTCCTATGCCCGGACGGAGCGCGGCGACGACGGCCACCTCGACGTCGTCGATCTCGCGACCGGTTACGAATACAATTTCTGGCAAGCCGGCAACGCCGACGGGACGCCGCGCATCAACGGCAAAACGCTCTCGATCAGTTGGGGCGGGCGCACGCGCCTCGGCGGGTCGGGGCTCGAGGCCGAAGGAAACCACGCCGGCTACGCGGCGTCGGCAATGACGCTGTATCCCGCGGAGATCCTCGCGGGCCGCATCGACCATGCGCTCGGCGTCGACGTGCGCTGCGCGGACGAACCGACCGTCTTCCCGGCGATCCTCCACGCAACGGACGGGGCGTGCAATGCGCCGGATTCACCGTATTACGGGATGCTGATTCAACTCGACATGAGCGACGCCGAAATCGACGCGCTCAACACATCGCCCTACGACAAAGTCATCAAGAAAGCGCTCGCGCATTACGGCGCGTACGTGTACGACGTCGGCGCCGAGAACTCGTTTTCGATCCTCTCGTATCTGACGTACGCGACGCGTGGCAGGCCGGATCCCTGGTTGAACGTCATCCTCCCGGACATGCGCAAGTACGGCGTCGCGCAAGGCGGCGGCGATCGCTGGCAACTCGGCCCGATGTTCGGTGGTCTCGGCATCGATTGGGCGAACCGGCTCCGCATCATCGCTCCGTGTGAAGTCGCGCAGAACTGCTCGTAAACGCGGCTGAGCGCTGTTAGCCGCCGCGCAAACTCTCGATTAAGCGGCGCAGCATTGCGCGTTAGCCGCTACGAAGTCCTTTCGCGGCGAGCACGCGCACCGGAGCGCGTGCTCGCGCGCGTTTTTCTCGCATCGACAATAGTGATGCAGCTAACGTTTCATCCCCAAGTTGAGTGGGCACATCGCCAAACGTCGGTCTGAACCACGCGATTCGAGCGAGATTCACAACGGCGGTTTTATCGCGGAACGCGGTTTCGCGGCACGCTAGCGCGTCGCAATTCGCCTTCGATCTTTCGATGCGGGCCTTATTTCTCTACCCGCATTTCCGTTCGGCGCGTCTCACGCGCCCGATCTTCCGCGTTCGGAAGCGCAACTTTCGCATGCTCGCGCGCGCTCCGCGATCCGACGATCGCGAGTCGCCGCGCGCGGCATGCCGGGGAGACTCTTTGTCGTGTCCGTCAGAAACTCGAGAATCATCGCCGCTCTCGCGGCCGTCCTCGCTTCGGGGACGCTCTCCGCCTGCGGCGGCGGGGGTTCGCAACCGCTGCCCTCGGCGCCGCTCGCAGCGGCTTCGCCCGGCCAGTCAACGCCGTCGACGGCGAATGCCGCGTCGCGCTCCGCATCGACGTCCACGGTGACCCCTAACTACTTGGGCTACGTCAGCTACTTTTGGGGCGACCAGAATCAGTGGACGATCAACTGCGACGCGCCGACCTACTTCGCGCCGAACACGTGTTTGGTCGTCAACGTGCAGGCCGGCGTAAAGCAGTACGACGGCCCTCCGCTCGCCGTCGGCGAGTTCGTCGCGATCTACGCGGATCCCAAGACGGCGAGCGCGGGCGGCCTATCCGCCTCGTGGTTCCGCACGTCGCTGACGCCGTTCGCGGGCTCGCCGCTGCCCAAAGGGTATAGCGCGGCGACGCCGGCCCCCTCGGCCACCGGGACGCCGGCTCCGACCAAGACTGCGGCTCCGACCGCGGCGCCGACGGTCGCGGCGACTGCGGCTCCCACTCTCGCGCCGACGCCCGCCCCCACGCCTTCCGTCTCGAATGCGCTCGGAGGAGTCTACGCGCAACTCTTCAGCGCCTCGAGCCCCTTCCGAACGACGGCAGCGCAACTGAAAGCGGCGGGTGCCTCCGTCCTCGCGCAATCCGCAATGAACAGCCTGTGGAATCAAGGCATCGGGTCGCAAGATCTCGGCCCGTCGACTTACATGTTTCCGCTCTACGTCTCGTCCGCCGGCGACCCGCTCGCGACGATCGCGTGCACCGGTTACGGCCGCTGTAACGCGAACGGAATGCAGATCCACGTCCCGAGCGGCGCACAACCGGAGGGCCACGCGGACGGCCACATCGCCGTGATCGATACGGTCCAGAACGTCGAGTTCGACGGATACCAATGCTCGCGCGGATCCGGCACGCTCTCGTGCACGTGGGGCGGGAAGTACGCACTCGGCGGCAGCGGGATCACGAACTCGGGTTCCGATGCAGTGCACGGCGGGTACGCCGCAGGCGTCATGAACATCACCGCGCAGGAATTGCTCAACGGGCACATCGACCACGCGCTCGCGGTAGCCACGAAGTGTCTGAACAACCCGACGGTCTATCCCGCAGACCCCAACAACGGCGGCTCGGACGCCGGTTGCGGCGGTTCCGGCGCGCCCTCGTACGGGCACATGATGCACCTCTTACTGAGCCCGAGCCAGATCGCCGCGACGCAGCATTCTGCCGAATGCAAGACGATCCTAACGGCGCTCGCGACGTACGGCGCTTATACCTACGACACCGGCAGCACCGGGCTCTCGCTCATCACGCAGAGCACGCTCTCGTACAGCGCCCTCGGAGCATCCAGTCCGTGGATGACGACGATCCTGCCGCACATGGCGGCCGCAGGCGAAGCATCCGGCACGTACTGGTATTCGTGCTTGAACGGCCTGAGTGCTTCGAACTTCGAGCTGGTGCAGATCCCCGCCGGGAGCTACTGACCGCAAAGCCTGGGTGCGCCTAGGAAAGCCGCGACGCAGATGAATCCGTGCGTCGCGGAACTAATTTGCAGCAATTTAGTCGCAACGAAATCATGCGACAAATGTCGAAGACTCATTGGATTCTTCGATGCGAGATCGTCGATCCGCCGATGTTTTCGGCGTGCTCAACCTCCAAACACGCCGCGCCCGCGTATCGGGATTAGTGATTTAGTTCACGTTTTATCCTCAGGCTGAGTGGGCAAATCGCCAAACGTCAGCATCGTATCTCGCTACATCGAGCGTGATACGTCGCGGTCAACGATCGTCGCTGACGGTCCGTTCATCGAGCGCGAAGCGCGAATGCGCCACACGCACGCAAGGTGTGGCCTGCCGTCGATCTTCAGTGCGGGCGCTATGCCTCGGCCCGCATCTTCGTTCGCATTACCCGTAGCGCTTAGACCGCGTCCGGGTGCGCAGCTGCATGTTCGAGCCGGCGCCTCGCGATCCAACGATCGCGAACGCCGAGCCGCTGCATGCCGGGAGATACTTTGTCGTGTCCGTCAGGTTCTTGAAATCGTTGGCCGCAGGTGCGGTGATCCTCGCTTCGGCGGCGCTCTCCGCCTGCGGCGGGGGAGGTGGTTCCTCGGCCCTTCCCTCGCTCGTCCCTTCCGGAACTCCGTCGTCGACGCCCCCTCAAACGCTGACCGCTCCCGCTTCGAGTGCCGGTTCCGGCGTCTACGCGCAGTTGTACAGCTCGAGCAGCCCCTTCCGCACGACCGTCGCGCAGCTCAAAGCGGCAGGTGCGACCGTCCTCTCGCAGTCCGCGATGAGCAGCCTCTGGAACCAGGGCGGCGTATCTTCCCAGGATCTCGGCCCTTCCAGTTACATGTTCCCGGTCTACGTCGCATCGTCGAGCGACCCGGTCAAGACGATCTCCTGCACGGGCTACGGACAGTGCAATGCGAACGGCCTGCAGATCCACGTCCCCGGCGGGGCACAGCCGGAGCCGCACGCCGACGGGCACATCGCGATCATCGACACGGCGCAGAACTTCGAGTTCGACGGATATCAATGCTCCGTCGGCTCCAGCACGGTTTCGTGCACGTGGGGCGGGAAGTACCCGCTCGGAGGCTCCGGGATCACGAACTCCGGCTCCGACGCGGTCCACGCCGGCTACGCGGCGGGTGTCATGGACATCACGGCCCAGGAGCTCGTCAACGGGCAGATCAATCACGCGCTCGCGGTCAACACGAGTTGCCTGAACAATCCGACCGTCTATCCGGCCGATCCCAATAACGGCGGGTCGGATGCCGGTTGCGGCGGGTCGGGGGCGCCGGCGTACGGGCACATGATGCACCTCTTGATGAGCCCGAGCCAAATCGCCGCAACGAACCATTCGGCCGAATGCAAGACGATCCTGACGGCGCTCGCGACGTACGGGGCCTACACCTACGACACCGGCAACCCGGGCCTCTCGCTCGTCACGGAAAACGCGCTCTCGCAGAGCGCGGTCGGAAAGTCGAGCCCTTGGGTCACGAAGATCCTGCCGGATATGGATGCCGCGGGCGAGGCTTCAGGCACGTATTGGAATTCATGCCTGAACGGACTCGGCGCCTCGAACTTCGAGCTGGTCCAGATCCCTTCGGGGAGCTACTAGCCCGCGGGCGCAGCGAAGCGCCCCGAGCGCGCCGAACCTACGGCTCGTGAAGCTTCGCTTGATCGCGGTCGGCGGCGTCCGCGAGCCGTACGTCGCAGCCGCCGTGGCCGACTTTCGCGGGCGCTTGCAGCGCCTGACGGCCTACGAGGAACGCGAAATCCCCGCATCGCACGGCCGGGACCCCGCCCGGGCGATGCGGGAGGAGGCCGAGCGCATCGAGCGGGCCCTCGCGCCCGATGACGCCGTCTGGCTCTTGGAGCGCACCGGCCGCTCGTTCTCGAGCGTCGAGCTTGCGGAGAAACTCGCCTCGCTCGAACTCGCCGGCGTCCGAAGGCTGGCCCTGATCGTCGCAGGGACGTTCGGGGCCGATCCCTCCTTGATCGAGCGGGCGGATCTGTGCTGGTCCCTTTCCACGCTCACGTTTCTTCACGAATGGGCCAGGGCGATCGCGCTCGAGCAGCTCTACCGCGCGACGAAGATTCGCCGTAACGAGCCGTATCACTACTAGGCCGCGGGCGGCCCGGCGGCGCGCGGAGGGTTGGGCTCCCTCGACGAAGCTCCGCGTAATGATCTCGGAGAGTTCGGAATTGGATTCGCTCGCGCGTTTTGGGGAGGCGCTGCGGGCGACGGCCCGCGGCATCCTCGGCACGGACCCGCCTGCGGTCGCCTTTGAAAGCCCGCGCAACCCCGCGTTCGGCGATTTCTCGACGAATCTCGCGCTGCAGCTCGCGAAGACCGCGCGTCGGCCTCCGCAACAGCTCGCGCAGGCGCTTATCGGCGAAACGTTCGCCCGCGAGCCGGCCCTCGCGGAAATCGCCGAGGCGAGCGCGGTCGGCGGGTTCATCAACCTGCGCCTCGCGCCGGCGCATTGGCAGCGCGCGGTCGCGCGGATCCTCCGCGAAGGAGACCGCTACGGCCGCGGGCTGCCGACCGGCATGCACGTCTCGCTCGAATACGGCAGCGCCAATCCGACCGGCCCGCTCGTCGTCGTCCAAGGGCGCACGCTCTCGCTCGGGGCGGCGCTCGCCGCGGCGATGCGTTTCGTCGGGCACGAGGTCACGACGGAATGGATCATCAACGACGCCGGTTCGCAGCTCGAGCAACTCGGGCGCTCCCTCCACGCCCGCTACCGCCAGCTCTGGGAGCCCGACTACCCGTTCCCCGAGGACGGCTATCCGGGCGACTACCTGATCCCGCTCGCCGAGGCGGTGCGCGCACGGGACGGCGAGCGCTGGCGCCAAGCCGAGGACAGCTCGTGGCTGCCGTACTTCAGCGCGTTTGCGCGGGACGCCATCGTCGCCGGGCAACAGCGGGTTGCCGAGCGCTTCCGAGCGCTCAACGATCTCTGGCAGAGCGAGCGCGAACTCCACGCCGACGGGAAGGTCGCCGCGGGGCTCCGCCGTTTGGGCGAGCTCGGACTCACGTACGAGAAGGGCGGCGCGCTCTGGGTCCGCACGACGGAGCACGGCGACGACGAGGATCGCGTCGTCGTGCGCGCCGACGGGCGCCCGACGTACTATGCCTGCGACGTGGCCTATCACTACGAGAAGTTCCAGCGCGGCGCCGACGTCGTGATCGATATTCTCGGTCCCGATCACCACGGCTACATCGGCCGCCTCAACACGCTCGCGAGCGCGTACGGTCATCCCGGAAAGATCGAGGTCCAAACGACCGGACAGATGACGCTCAAGCGCGGCGCCGAGATCGTTTCGATGTCCAAACGCGCCGGGCACATCGTCACGCTCGAGGAGATCGTCGATGAAGTCGGCGTCGACGCCGCGCGCTTCTTCTTCGCGATCCCGAGCGCCGAATCGCCGATGACGTTCGATCTCGAGCTTGCGAAGGAACAGTCGAGCGAGAACCCCGTTTACTACGTGCAATACGGACACGCGCGCATCGCTTCGATCGAGCGCAAAGCGGCGCCGGCGCTGCTGGAGCGCGCGCTGGCCGGGGAAGGGCTCGAGCGGCTCTCCGAACCCGCGGAGCTCGCGCTCGCGCGGCGGCTCGCGGAGTTCCCCGCGAAAGTTCGCTCGGTCGCCGAGAGCCGCGCGCCGCACCGGCTCGCGCGCTACGCGCAAGACATCGCCGCCGATTTTCACCAATTCTACATGGCCTGCACGGTGCTCGGCGACGACGACGAACTCTCGGCGGGGCGCCTCGGCCTGGCCCACGCGGCGAAACTGATCTTGGCGCAAACGCTCGCCATCCTCGGCGTCGCTGCGCCCGAGCAGATGGAGCGGAGCGAACGAGAAGGATGAGCGACGACGCATCGCGCCTCGCGCCGATGCGCGCGATCTTCGCGCAGCAGCGCGCGGCCGCGCGACGCGAAATCCCCGCGTTCACGAAACGGCGCGCGCAACTCATCACCCTCGAGAGAGCGATCCGCGGGCACGAGCGCGAGCTCTGCGCGGCGGTCTGCGAGGATTTCGGGCACCGTTCGTTCTACGAGACGCGGCTCGTCGAGGTCCTCGCTTCGCTCAACGGCGCGCGCTACGCGCGAGCGAACCTCGCGCGCCGCCTCCGCCCGGAACGGCGCCGCGTTTCGCCTTGGTTCTGGCCCTCGACCGCCCACGTCATCCATCGCCCGGCCGGCGTCGTAGGCATCATCGCGCCGTGGAACTACCCCGTGCATTTGGCGCTCGCCCCGTTCGCGCAGGCACTCGCCGCGGGGAACCGGACGATGATCAAGCTCTCCGAAGGGGCGCCGCGGACCTCCGCGCTCGTCGCCCGCATGATCGGCGAGGCCTTCTCGAGCGAGGACGCGTACGTCGTCGAGGGCGACGTCGACGTCGCCCGCGCCTTCGCGGCGCTGCCCTTCGACCATCTCCTGTTTACGGGCTCGACGGCCGTCGGGCGGGACGTGATGCGCGCGGCCGCCGAGAACCTCACGCCCGTCACGCTGGAGCTCGGCGGAAAGAGCCCCGCCCTCGTGGGGCCCGACGCGCCGCTGGACGTCGCCGCCCGCCGCATCCTTTGGGGAAAACTGTTCAACGCCGGGCAGACGTGCACGGCGCCCGATTATGCGCTCGTTCCGAAGGACCGCCTCGAGACGTTCGTCGCCGCGTCGGACGCGGCGGTGCGGGCCCTCGAGCCGGCGTCGCGGGCCGGGAGCCGGACGACGATCGTCGACGACGTTCACCACGCGCGCCTGCGCGCGTTGTTGGAAGACGCGCGGGCGCGCGGCGCGACGGTCGTCGAACTCGGCGACGAACTCGGCGCCGGCGCAGCCGGAGAGCGCACGTTCCGGCCGGCGCTCGTCCTCGGCGCCGATGCTTCCGCGCGCGTGATGCGGGAAGAGATCTTCGGTCCGATCCTCCCCGTCCTCGGCTACGCCTCTCTCGAGGAAGCCTTCGGCGTGATCGAGCGGCTACCGCCGCCGCTCGCCGCCTACCTGTTCGCGGCCGATCCCGCGCTGCGCGAGCGCTTCCTCGCCGCGGTTCCCGCCGGCGGCGTCACGATCGACGGGACGCTGTTGCACTACGTCCAGGACGATCTACCGTTCGGCGGGCACGGCGCGAGCGGGATCGGCCGTTACCACGGGCGCGAAGGCTTCGAGACGTTCTCGCGCACGCAAGCCGTCTTCGTGCAGCGCGGAATCGGCGGGTTCGTCGGTTCCGACCTCTTACGCCCGCCCTACGGCATCGTGGCCGACGGGCTGATCCGCCTCATGCAGCTCTGGTCCTGAACCGCCGAACGCTTCCGTCAACTCCGGCTGCTCGCTCGCCATCCACTCGCGGAAGAATCTCCACACGACCTTCACGAGCGCGGCTGCCGGGATGCCGAGCAAGAGCCCAGGGAGCCCGAACAGCTCGCCCCCCGCGAAGACCGCAAACATCACGACGATCGGCGAAACGCCGACGCTCTCCGCCATCACCTTCGGCACGAGCAGCGTATCGCTGACGCGCGCGACGACGAAGACGATCGCCGTGACCCACGCCATCATCCACACGCCCTGCGGCGCGGCGAGCACGATCGCGACGAGCTGCGCCACGAGCATCCCGAAGAACGGCACCGCGTAGGCGACCGCGCTAAGGACCGCCACCAAGAGCGCGAACTTGAAGCCGATCGCGAGACAACCCGCGAAGATCAGGAGGCCCGTGATCGTACACAGCGCGGTCTGGCCGGCCACGTAGCCGCCGAAAACGCGCGCCAATTCGGCGCCGAGCGCCCGCGCCGTCGCGCGCCGGTGTGCCGGCACGAGACGTTCCACCGACGTCGCCATCGCGTCGGAGCGCAACAGGAAGAACGCTGAAAGCACGAGCGCGGAGAACGCGATGAAGATCGCGTTCCCGGTGTTGATCAGGAGATCCGGCGCGGAAGCGAGCGCCGAATTCAGAACGATCGCGGCGCGCGTTCCGAAGTAATCGTGCAGGCTGCTCGAACCCGCCGGCAAGACCTGCGCCCCGAGGTGCGAGCGGATGAAACTCTCGCCGCGCCCGAGGAAGTTCTGCGTCGCGAGGATGTAATCGGGGAGATGCCCCGAGAGCACCTGGATCTGCTCGAACGTCGCCGGCAGCACGAGCACGGCGAGCAGAACGAACGTTCCGATCAAGATGGCGAATACGAGCGTGACCGCGAAGCCCCGCCGCATGTGGCGCTCGAGGAACGCGACGCTCGGGTGCACGCCGAGCGCGATGAACGCCGCGATCGCGAAGATCGCTACGGTCCGCGGTATGCGCATCGCGAGCAAGACGGCCGCTATGCCGACGACGAGCGCGATGCCGCTCAGGATGAGCCGGCGCCGCACCAGCGGCGATCTTAGAGCTTCTTGCACAACAGACGGCGCTCGGTGTAGTACCCGGCCTGCGCGTAGAGCTGCCGGGCCGCCGCGTTTTCTTCCGTGACCATCATCGCCACGTGCGAGCGCCCGCGCGCGCGCGCATCCGCCTCCGCGGCCGCAAGCAGCGCCGCCGCGACGCCGCGCCGCCGCGCGGACGGTTCGACGGCCATATACGCGACGAACGATTGCGGTTCGAGCGTCACTTCGTCGGGCATGCCGTCGAGGACGAGGATGAACCCGAGCGGCTCGAGCGCGGATTCGGCGATCAACAGCACGTGCGGACGCTCGTAGGCGAACTCGAGCAAACGCTCGTAGCTCTCCTCGACGGCGTTCGGCGCGGGGTCGCGATGCTCCGGAACGCTCGTTTCGAGGGAACGTCGCCCGAGGTCGAGGATGAAGGAGCGGTCGCGCACTCCGCCGCGCCGGATCGCGATCGTCGCGCTCACGCGCGGGCGCTCGCCGCGGGCGCGCCGCGCCAGATCGGGAGCAACTCCTCGAGGACGCTCGCGAACGCCGCGTTTTGCTCGGGCGTCCCGATCGTGACGCGCAGGTAGCCGGGCATGCGCAGCCCGTCCCCCGAGCGAACGATGATGCCTCGTGCGAGCAGCGCGCGATAGGCGGCGTCGGCCCCGACCGGGACGGCGACCGCGACGAAGTTCGCCGAGGTCGGATACGCCGGCAACCCGAGGCGCTCGAAGAGCGCTCCGAAGAACGCCTTCCCCGCCTCGTTCGAGCGCCGGCTCCGCTCCACGAACTCGCCGTCCTCGAGCGCACCGAGCATCGCCGCGGCCGCGGGGCGCGCGACGTTGAACGGCACGCGCGCGGAGTTCATCCAGGCGACGATCTCGGGCGAGGAGTAGCCGTACCCGAAACGGATCGCGGCGAGACCATAGATCTTCGACGAGGTGCGCAAGACGAGCGTCTGCGCGCGCTCCGCGAGGAGATCGACCGCATCGCAGGCGCCTTCGTCCGCGTATTCGAGGTACGCCTGGTCGACGATCAGCAGGACGTCGGGCGGGAGCGCGCGCGCGAAGTGCAGCAGCGCTTCCCGTTCCAGGCGGGTCCCGGTCGGATTGTTCGGATCGCAAACGAAGACGAGCTTCGTGCGCGGCGTGACGGCTTCGAGCATCTCGGCGAGATCGTGCACGCCGCTGCGGAGCGGAACCTCGACCGCGAGCGCCCCGGCGATTCCGGCGTCCTTCTTGTACAGCGAGAACGTCGGCTGGGCCATGACGATTTCGTCACCCGGATCGGCGAAAGCGGTGAAGGCGAGCGCGATCAACTCGTTGCTTCCGTGACCGCAGATCACGTTCTCGGCGGCGAGGCCGTAGCGCGCTCCCAAACGCCCGCGCAGTTCCCAGTGATCGTCTTCCAGATAGTCGCTGAATGAATCGAGCGCGCGAATCGCGGCGAGCGCGCGGGGCGACGTCCCGAGCGGGTTCTCGTTTTGCGAGAGCTTGACGGGCGAGGTGATGCCGTAGCGGCGCTCGACTTCGGCGGCGGACGTTCCGGGAACGTACGGCGCGAGATCGCGCAATGCGCGGCGCACGAGCCGGTCGGCTGCTGGCGACTTCATTGCGCCTGGGTTCGACCCCGGCGGCGCATCGCCATGCGAGGCGCGAGCGGCGCCTTACGGCACGAGCGTGAAGGTGATCTGTACGGTTGGGCTGGCGGTCGGGCTCGGAGCGGCTGCGACCTGCGGAAGCGACGACGCCGAGGAGCAGCCGCCGAGCGCGAACGCCAGCAGCAGCGCGCCGACCGAAAAGCGGAACATATGAAGCAGCCTCCGTGTGCTCTACGCATGCGCACGAGTCGATGCCGGTCCGATTCCGGATCGTGAAAGCTCGGCCATGCTCCGGGCCCGTTAAGATTCGTTGACGCAAGCGTACCGGGCGGCCGCACCGCGGGAACGTTCCGGAGGATGCCGTCCCGCCGGGACGTTCGGCCCGCTACTTCACGAAGCGCGAGCCGGGTTCGTCGAGCGGGGCGCCGCGCGCGCAGAGCGGACACTCCGCCGGATCGTAGGAGTCGACGGGATACTCGAGGAGCACGATCGTCGGGACCCCGAAATCGACCGGGCTGCGACGCACGATGATCGCAACGCCCGCGACGGCCGCCCCGCTCGCGCGCACCACGTCGAGCACTTCGCGCACCGAACCGCCGGTCGTGACGACGTCCTCCACCACGAGCGCGCGGTCCTCGGGCGTCAAGCGGAAGTTGCGCCGCAGTTTCGGAACGCCCCCCTCCTTTTCGACGAAGATCGCTTTCGTGCCGAGCTGCCGCCCCGTTTCGTAGCCGAGCACGATTCCCCCGACGGCGGCGCTGACGACGATGGTCGGTTCGAGAGGCTTCGCCCGCAGCGCGAGTTCGCGCGCGACCGGTTCGACGAGCGCGGGATCCTCGAGGATGCGAAACTTCTGGATGAAACGGTCGCTGTGACGGCCGGACGAGAGGCGAAAATGCCCTTCGAGCAGCGCGCCCCGCTCGCCGAGCGCTGCGGCCAAACGATCAGCGTCCATGGAGCGCCTGCGCGGTCTCGGCCAGAATCCGCTCGGCGGCCGCCCGCGGATCTGGCGCGTGCGTGATCGGCCGCCCGACGACGATATAGTCGGCGCCGGCTCGTGCGGCTTCGGCGGGCGTCGCGACGCGCTTCTGATCTCCCGCCGCCTCGCCGCCCGGGCGGATGCCCGGGCACAATACGCCGAATCCCGAGCCGAAGTACTCCTTGATCGAGACCGCCTCGTGCACGCTGCAGACGACCCCCGCGCAGCGCGCGTCTCGCGCGAGCGCGGCCAAGCGGATCACGTTCTCCCCAGGCCCCCCGGCGAGCCCGAGTTCGCCGAGATCGGCGGCGGAGATGCTCGTCAGGATCGTCACCGCGTAGATCTGCGGCGTCTCGATTCCAAGCTCGCGCGCCCGCTCGTGCGCCGCCTGCACCGCGGCTTCCATCATCGCGGCGCCGCCGAGCGCGTGAACGTTGACGATCCGCACGCCCGGCCGGACGAGCGCCCGAACGCCGGCGGCGACGGTGCGCGGGATATCGTGCAACTTCGCATCGACGAAGATCTGCGCCCCCGCTTCGCCCAGCGCGCGCAGGATCGCATCGCCGTACCCGAAGAGCGCTTCGTGCCCCACTTTGTAGAGCGCGGGAAGTCCGCGCAAGCGGTGAACCAGCGCGAGCGCGGAGTCGAGGCCTTCGACGTCGAGCGCGACGATCAGTTGAGGACGCACGGCGATCATCGGGTTCCTTTGAAGCGAGGGTTCGCGCGGCCGACGAGCTCGCGCAGCGACGAGAGGTTCCGTTCTGCAAGATAGGCTCGCAAGCCGTCCGCAACGTTGCACGGCGTGCGCGGATCCGTGAAATTCGCCGTGCCGATCGAGATCGCGCTCGCACCGGCGAGAACGAACTCGAGCGCGTCGCGCGCCGTTTCGATGCCGCCTTGCCCGACGATCGGAAGCGCGACCGCTTGGGCGACTTCGTAGACGGCGAGCACGGCGATCGGCCGGATCGCGGGACCCGAAAGTCCGCCGCTCCCGTTCCCCAGGCGCGGCGCCCAACGGTCCACGTCGATCGACATCCCGCGCACGGTGTTGATCACCGCGAGCGCGTCGGCGCCCGCCGCTTCCACCGCGCGCGCGACTTCGGTGATATCCGTGACGTTCGGCGTGAGTTTGACGATCAAGGTCTTCGAGGTCGCGGCCCGCGCGGCGCGCGTCGCTTCGGCCGCGAGGCGCGGGTCGCAGCCGATCGTTTCGCCTTCGCTGGCGACGTTGGGGCACGAGATGTTCAACTCGATCGCATCGATTTCGTCGCGCGCCGCGAGCCGCTCGGTCACGTATGCGTAATCCTCGACGCAGAAACCGGCGACGCTGCCGATCACGGCGCACGGCCGGTCCGCGAACTTCGCGACGTCGTGCGCGAGATACGAATCGATGCCCGGGTTCTGCAAACCGATCGCGTTCAGCAGGCCGCTCGGCGTCGGGACGAGGCGCGGCGTGGAGTTTCCCAACCGCGGCCGGCGCGTGACGCTCTTGAGCACTACGCCGCCGATTCGCGCGAGATCGATGAACGGCGCGTACTCTTCTCCGGAACCGTAGCAACCGCTCCCCGTCAGCGTTGGGAATCGCAAGTGCAGCGCTCCGAGCGTCGCGGAGATATCTGGTTCGCGCGCCGCCGCCGGAGCCTCGTTCACCACCGCAGCTCGTGCGCCCAGAACACCGGGCCCTCCTTGCAGATGCGCGCGTGAACGTAGTCGCGCGCTTCGCCGGGCTCGGGATCGGGAAAGAACGGCGCCTGCGCGCTCGTGCGATCGAGCGGGACGACGCAGCCCCAGCAGGCCCCGACGCCGCACGCGAACGTTTCCTCGAGCGAAAGCTGAGCTCGCACGCCGAGTTTCTCCGCCGCGCGCCCCACCGCGCGCAACATCGGCGAGGGCCCGCACGCGAGCAGCGAACCGTGCGCACGGCCGCTTTGCAGCAGCGCATCCGCGACGTAGCCGCGGTGTCCGCGCGAGCCGTCGTCGGTCGCAAGCGTCACACGCACTCCCAACGCTTCGAACTTCTCGATGTCGACGAGTGCGGCCGCGGTGCGCGCGCCGTAGTAGAGATCGACGGCGATGCCGCGCGCGCGCAGGACGCGCGCGGGCAAGAGCAGCGGCGCGATTCCGACTCCTCCCGCGACGAGCGCGACGTCGCGCAACTCGCCTTCGAGAAAGAACCCGTTGCCGAGCGGGCCCGCGAGTACGAGCTCGGCTCCCGGTGCGAGGCTCGCGATCTCGCGAGTGCGGAAACCGCACACGACGATCATCAGCGAGATGCGCTCGTCCCCGGTCTCGTAGACCCCGAACGCGGATGCCACGCGTTCGCCGCCGGGCGGCGTCACCATCACGAATTGTCCTGGGCGTGCAACGCTCGCGAGTTCCGGCGCGTTCAACGTCATGACGACGATCCCCGGGCCCGCTTCGCGACGATCGACGATCGTGCACGTGTGGACCGAGGGCGAGGAAGCGAGCGCGGGCATGACTCGCTGGTTCTCGGTGCGCGGCGGCGAGTCCGTCCTAGGTACGTCGAACTCGTACCTTGCGGCCGGTCACATACGCGACAATGCGCGGTAACGGTACGTTATCAGAATCCTGAGAGAATATGTCGATGACTGGAAAGGAGGAGGAAATGGAAATGACCGGGCTACTCGTGTTCAAGACCTTATCCGAGGCCATCAGAGCCGGATTCGAAGTCTACGATCGCACGGAAGACGGCTACTTGGTTCGCATGCGGACGGAAAAGGGCTGGGCGCTGGCCATCGTCTCCTTGAATTAAGCCGTTCGTTCCGCGAACGGCGCTCTTGCGTAACCGGAACGCGCTGCTTCATGCTGCGGACGGTCAGCGCTTGTCGGGCGGTGGACTCGGGGGGCGAAGCTCCTGCGCGGTCCCGCTCGGCCGATACGTGTACGGCCCCTCCGGCGGCGGTTGCGGCGGGGACGGCTGCCCAGGTTGCTGCGGCGGCACGGCGTCGGCGGGGCGCCAGGCGGCGCCGCGCAGCGACGCCCCCGAGAGATATGCCGTCAGGATCTGCGCGAGCCCGACGAAGAGCGGTACGAGCCCGCCGAGCAGCCACGGCCCGGGATGCCCGAGATCGATGAACGAGAGCCCGATGAACAGCGCGAGGCCCACCGCCGCCGTCTTGATCCCCTTGAAGAGCTGGGCGCGCGCCGCTTCCGGCTGAGGGGCGAATCCCTGCGCTCCGTAGGCGCCCGGGGGCACCACGCCGCGGCGGATCATCTCCAACCGCTCCATCTGCGCGAGGACGCGCTCGCGATGGCGCAGCCAGCTCACGAAGACCCAGGCGAAGATCGGGCCGCCGAAGATCAGCGTGATCGCAAGCGAGGCGATCGGCCAATCTTCGTCGATCGCGCCGACGACGGGCGCGAACGCCCATGGGCTCAAATCCGCGGCCCCCAACCGGGGAACGTCGTCGAGACGGCCGGAAGCCCACGATCGACGTACGGGCGCGGAATCCGTGGGGCTGGAACGATTTGGTGCTTGACGATCACGTGCGACTCCTTGCCGCGGGGGAGGCTCCCTCGCCGGACGTCGGTGATACGGCCCAGAGCCCCGCATGTTTCACGCCGCCCCGCGAAACAGTTCGCGCCGTTCACGCGTACGTGCCGGTGTGGAGCTGGCACTCACGTTCCCTCGCTCGGCGCTCGGTCCCCGGCCGTGGGCGGTCGCGCGCGTGATCGAACCCCTCGATGACGGGACGCTGGTCGCGCAGGCGCTCGGCGGGCGGAACGACGCGTTCGAGGAGCTGGTCAGCCGGTACGACCGGGCCGTCTACCACCTCTCGCTCAAGACGTTGCGCAACGCCGACGACGCAAAGGATGCGACGCAGGAGGCGTTCTTCCGGGCCTACCGGAGCCTGGGGACGTTCCGCCCCGGGGCGAAGTTCTCGACGTGGCTCTTCTCGATCGCCTACCACGCTTGTTGCGACCGGATCGCGCGCCGAAAACGTTATACGGATGCCGAAATCGCGGATGGGGCCGACCCCGCACCGGGCCCCGAAGCGGTCGTCATGGCCCGCAACGAGGCACGCATGCTCCGCGCGGCGATCGACGAACTCCCGGAGAAATATCGCGTCGTCATCACGCTCTACCACTTGCAAGGGAGACAGTACGAGGAGATCGCGAAGGTGCTCGACCTACCGATGGGAACCGTGAAGACGCACCTCTTCCGAGCGAAGGAGTTGCTGCGGCGTAAGCTCGCGGACCCCGCCGGCGTGCCCTCCCCGGAGGATCGGCCATGAACGGCGACGACCTCGACGACCTCGACCGCGCGCTGTTCGCGCTCGACCTCGAGGAGCCGCCCGCGGACCTGCGCGGGTCGATCCTGCGCGCGACGATCCGGGAACCGGGGGCGCCCCTCCAGGCCGCCGTGCGCCCCTGGAATCCGATCCTCGCGGGGACGTGCGCCGCGGTCGCGGTCTGGCTCGTCCTAGCGGCCTTCTTCGATCGCGCCCTCGCCGAATCGATCGCGGCCGGGGTGGGGGCGTTCGGGCATCTGCTGAACGAGCCGACGGCGCCGGTTTGGCTCGGGCTCGGCGCGCTGACCGTCCTCGCAGTTCAACTCTCGGACGCCCTTGGGCGCCGCCTCCCGCTCGGCGGCGGACGCTCGTGACGCCTGCACAGCCGCAGGCCTTCAAAGTGCTCGTCGTCGAGGACGACGCGCAGATCTCGCGCGTGCTCAAGCTCGAGCTCGAGCACGAAGGGTACATCGTCGAGACCGCGGCCGACGGGCTCACGGGGCTCGAGAAGGCGCTCAAAGAGCCCGATCTCATCGTGCTCGATCTGATGCTGCCGAAACTCGACGGCGGAGAAGTCTGCTCGCGGATCCGCGCGAAGAGCAACGTCCCGATCATCATGCTCACGGCGAAGGATCGCATCCCCGACCGCGTGAGCGGGCTCGATCGCGGCGCGGACGATTACGTCACGAAGCCGTTCTCGATCGAGGAACTCCTGGCTCGCATCCGGGCGCGCCTGCGCGAGCGGCACCCCATCTCGAACGTCCTCTCCAGCGGCGATCTCACGATGGATCGGGACCGCCGGGAGGTGACGCGCGCCGGGAAGCCCGTCACGCTGACCGCCAAGGAATACGCCCTGCTCGAGTACTTGCTGCTCCACCGCAACCGGGTCCACACGCGGGACGAGCTGTTCAACGGCGTGTGGGGAAGCGACTTCCTCGGCGATTCGAACTTGATCGACGTGTACGTCCGCTATCTGCGCGTGAAGATCGACGACGGCCACGAACACAAGCTGATCCAGACCGTGCGCGGCGTCGGCTATACGCTGCGAGACTGACGCTCTGCTCGGGATTGTCCCCGCCGGGCCGCAAAGCTTGCGCTGGCGGATCGCGATATCGTACACGCTGCTCCTGCTCGCGACGATCGCCGTGATCGGAATCGTCCTCGGCTTCGAGGTTCGCCGCGTCGTGCTCGACGGCGCGCGGGCCGCGACCGATCGTGTCGGCACCGACATCGCGCGCATCGCTTCCAACAACGAGGCGATCGGCGCGCTCGGCGACGCGTTGCCCGCCGATGCGGAGCTTGCGCTCCCGGGGAATCTCGACCGGTGGTCCTCGCCCACGACGTTCGTCGAGATCGACAATCGCAACGGCTATCCGATCGGCAAGAGCTCGAACCTAGGTGCCGTCACGTTCTCGTCTGCCGGCACGCCCCCCGGCAAGGGCAAGCTGTACGCGGTCGAGGAGACGCCGCTCGGGACCGTGCTCGTGCGCGGCGAGCGCCTCACGTTCGCGAACGGCACGGCGCTGATCGTGAAGGTCGGCGAGCGGCTCGATCTGTACTACGCGACGCTCGACCGGCTCCGCACGCTGCTCGCGATCGTGCTCGTCGTCGCCGCGCTCGCCGTCGTCCTCGCCTCGTTCGCGCTCGCCTCGAACGCGATCAAGCCGATCGACGAACTCTCGCGGAAGATCGGCGAGATCGGCGCCGACCAGCTCGACCGGCGCGTCGCCTGGCCCGAACGCGACGACGAAGTCGGCCGCCTCGCTCGCTCGTTCGACGCGATGCTCGCGCGTTTGGAGGAGAGCTTCGCGCGCGAGCGCCAGTTCATCTCGGACGCTTCGCACGAACTGAAGACGCCGCTGACCGTCATCAACGCGAACGCGCAGATGCTCGAACGCTGGGGCGACCGGGATCCGGCGATTCGCAGCGAGAGCTTGCGGGCGATCATCGCCGAGAGCGGCACGCTCGCGACGATGGTGAACGGCATGCTCACGCTCGCCAAGGCGGAATCGGGGGATGCGATTCCCCGCCAAAGCGTCGCACTCGAAGAGATCGTGACCGAAGCCCTGCGCGCGGCGCGCGGCCGCGCCGAAGCGAAAGGGCTCGCGCTCGAAGCGGAAAACCGCGTTTCGGGCGGGCACGCCGTCGTCATCGGCGACCCGAGCCTGCTGCGCCAAGCCGTGACGAACCTGCTCGACAATGCGATCAAGTTCACGGAAAGCGGGAGCGTTTCGGTCGCGCTCGGCACTGACGGCAAAAACGCAACGGTCGACGTCGCCGACACGGGAATCGGGATCGACGAAGCCGCGCTCACGCGCGTCTTCGACCGCTTCTACCGGGCCGACGAGGCCCACTCGCGCATCGTCGAAGGGCAAGGGCTGGGCCTTGCGATCGTGCGCAGCATCGTCCGGCTGCACGGCGGTTCGGTCGAGGCGCATCGCCAAGCGGCGGGCGGCTCCCGCTTCCGCGTGACGCTCCCCCTCGCCGCCGAGGACCCTTCATCTCCCGCTCATGACGCATCCCGGACGCACGAGTAGACTGAGAACGTGCGTTCCCTGCAACCTCGGCCCGCGGTGTGGCTTCGGATGCTCCTCGCCGCGGCCGCCGTCTCGGTGCTCGCGAACGCGCCCGCACGCGCCGACGTCCCGAATTTCGACGGGCTCGAGGCGCCGGTCGTACGCGTCAACCTGCTTTACGGCAACGTCACCGTGCGGACCGCGGACCGGCCGGGGATCTCCGTCGACGGCGACAGCACGATCGAGGCCACGGAATCCTCCGGTTCGCTCGGCGAAGGAGCGCGGACGTTTCCTATCCTGCGCGGAGAGATCGAGGGGCCGAACGGCCCCGTGCTCCTGCCGGCCGAATCGTTCGTCTCGACCTCGCTCCCGCGCGGTCCGCGCGCGATCGTCACGTTCAAAGGCGTCGGGACGCTGAACCTCACGATCCCCGCGCACACCGCGCTGCTCGTCGTGCAACTCGTTCGCGGCAACGTCTCGGTCGACGGGTATCGCGGCGGCACGTTTCTCGTGCGCGTGCGCAACGGCGCGATCCGCCTGAGCGACGACGGCGGAGAGGGGTACGTGCAGACGCTGCGCGGCCCGACGCACGTATCGGATTCGGCGTTTGCGCACCTGCGCGCGCGCAGCGGTCTTGGGCCGATCGTCTTCGAACGCTGCAGCGCCCGGCAGATCGAGGTCGCGAGCGTCGAAGGCGGGATCCTCTACGATGACGGCGCGTTCGAGCCCGGCCTCGCGCGCTTCGAATCGCAGACCGGCCACGTCGCGATCGGCGTCAGCGGGAGTTCGCAAATCGCGGCCCACTCCGGTAGCGGGCGCGTCTACACCCAATTCGACCCCCGGACCCGCGTCGAGAACCGCGACGGCGACGCGACGGCCGTCGTCGGCGGCGGCGGCCCCGTCGTGACCGCGAACAGCGCGAGCGGGAACGTGTACCTCTACGACGGAGCGCTCCGCTCGCACCCGAGCGCGACGGAAGGCTGGGCCGTGCCCCGGGCTCTTCTCAGGCGTGAAGAGTCCCCGAACGCCGCGCCGCTCGCGCCCCCGCCGGCCTTCCCGCGGCGTTTGCCGCAGCGTCCCGCCGCCAAGGCACGAACTTCGGAAGGGCGCCCGTATCGATCTTGAACGTGGACGGGCGGCCCGGGCTCCGGCCGCAAGCAAAGAAAAGGGACCGGCGCCGGCGCCGGTCCCTTCGCGTGCAGTGCCGGGAGTGTTACTTCGCGCTCACCGAGGAGACGACGCGCTCGGAAACGTCCGTGACGCCCTTCGTGAAGTTCTCGAGTTGCGCGTCGGCGGTTTCCTTGACGTACTCCAGATTCGAGAGACCGGTCTTCGTGAGGCCGCGCAGCGCTTCGATCGCCGATTCCTGAAGCTTCACGTTCTGCTTCGTCAGCTTGTCGTTGAGCTCGACGGCCTTCTGGCCGCTGTTCTGCAGCTCGGCGATCGTCAGGGAGATCACTTGGTTGAGGCGGTCGAAGTTCTCGCGAACGGTCTGCTCGACGGCGCTCGACGCATAGGGGCGCGAAGCGATCTCGTAGAGCGACTTGAAGTAGTCGAGGCCGCGGCGGTTCGCCGTCGCGAACGCGTCGACGTAAAGCGCGTAGTACTCGCTGGAAAGCTCGTTGTAGCTCGGGGTCGAGGCCTTAAGGCCGGGGGCGGTCGCTTCCGCTTTTGCCATTAGAAACATCCTCATCGTCGGTGTCGGGAGAGGATCGCTCTTTGACCCACGTCCCAGTGTAAAGGCTGAAGAACGCATCCAGATTCGTCCGGTACTGTTCGAGCGCGGAGCTCCAGAGTTTGAGCGCATCGCCCCCCGCCCCGGTCAACGTGTAAACCCGCCGGGCAGGGCCCTGGTCTTGCGCGGACCAGCGCGAGCTGATATAGCCGTCGCGCTCGAGTTGACGAAGCGCGCGATATACGGTCCCAGGATCGGTCGTTATGGCGAAGTTGTCGCGTAAGGCCGTCATGATCTCGTACCCGTGAAGGTTGATGTCCTTCAGCATCACGAGCAACCAAGCCATCAGGTAATTCTTGGGTGTGCCGCGGGGGGGAAGCCCCGCTTCGGCCCGACCCTGACCGGATTCAGTGGGATCTTGTCCTGACGAGATCACACCGTTGTCCTCAGTGTCCTTCATGCCTATATATGTATTTTACACCTATCTTGAGATGCGGTCAAGCCGCTGAGGGTGTTATGCGCCTTCGACGTCGGTAACGAGCAGGACAGCCTCACCGCTGGTGACCGTCTCCCCATTCTGATTCACGCACTCGGTGGCCAGGGTCACGATCTTCTTATCCGCGCGATACGCGGTCACGCGGGCCCGCACTTCGATCGTGTCGCCGATGAAGACGGGGCGTGAGAACTTGAGCGTCTGGCTCAGGTAGATACTTCCCGGACCGGGGTACTTTGTACCAAACAGCGCCGATATGTAGGATGCGGACAGCATCCCGTGCGCGATGCGTTTGCCGAAACGCGTCTTCGCGGCGTACGCCTCGTCGAGGTGGACGGGGTTCGTGTCGCCGCTCGCCGCGGCAAATCTCTCGACGTCTTCCGCCGTGACCGTGCGCGTGAGCGTGCTGGTATGCCCCTCGGTGAAGTCCACTGCGATCATCCTCTCGGTGAAGCGACGGCGAACTGTGCCGCTCGGGGCGTTACTTCAGCACGCACGGGCAGAAGACCCGGCGAATCGCCAAGTTAGGCATGACAAGTAGGCGGACTCAGTCGAGGAATGGGACCGGGTCGAACGTGCCGGCGAGGACGCCGGCTACGGAACGGCCGAACCAGCGCTCGACTACCGTCGTATAGACCCGTCTAAAATCGGTCGTGAACGTGATGTCCCCGCCGTCGAGATCGTCGAGCGAGGGGTGCGCCCCGTAGATGCCTCCCTTGACGGGGCCGACGGCGAACATCGGGGCCGCCTCGCCGTGGTCCGTCCCCAGGCTCGCGTTCTCCGCGACGCGCCGCCCGAACTCGGAGAACGTGAGCGCGAGCGTGCGGCCGGCGTTCCCGTGCGCGCCCAGGTCCGCATAGAACGCCCCCAGCGCTTCGGCGAGCTCGCGCAGCAACCGGTCCTGCGTCGCTCGCTGCGCGGCGTGCGTATCGAACGAGCCGTGCTGCACGTAGATCGCGCGGGTTCCGAGGCCGCTGCCGATCATCTGCGCCGCGAGCGCCAAGCTCCGCCCGATCGCGGTCGGCGGATACTGCACGTCCGTCGCATACCCGGCCAGGAGCTTGGGCAGCGCTTCGCTGCCTCGTTGCGCGCGATCTTCGATTCGCGCGATCGTAGCGAGGTACGGCGAGCCGAACGGCGCGCGCTCGTCGGCGACGAGCGCGCTGAACTCGCGCCGCTGCACGGCGTTGCGATCGCTGAGCAGCCCGTACCCGCGCAGTCGCGAGATCGCGGGCACGTCGACGCCGTTCGCGATCATCGCTTCCGGAAGGACCGGCGCGATCGCGACCGCGCCGAACAAGTCGTCCTTCGGAATCGCGGCGCCGTCGAGGTACCGGCCGAGCCACCCCGTCCGTTCGTACCGCTCGGGGACCGCCGTCTGCCAGATCTCCGTCGAGCGGAAATGCGACCGGTCCGGTCGCGGGTACCCCGCTCCTTGCACGATCGCGACGTTCCCGGCGTCGTAGAGCGTCTTGAGCGCGGCGAGCGCGGGGTTGAACCCGATCCGCTCGTCGATGCGGAGCACGTCGCCCTGGGCGATCGCGAGCGTCGGACGGTAACGGTAGTATTGCGGGGAGGCGTAGGGGACGATCGTGTTCAGCCCGTCGTTTCCGCCTTGCAGATTCACGAGCACGAGAACGCGGTCCGAACGGTCGCCCGGCGCGGCGAGCGCTCGCGCGAAAAACGCGCCTTCATGCGCGACGACCGCGAGGCCGGCGAGCGAGCCGAGGAGGAAGCGGCTGCGTTTCATCGATCTGACCCCTTCGCGCTAGTTGAGTTGGAAGGCGGGCATCGCCATCGTGAGGTACGCGGCGCCGCGCATGCGTTCGTCGAGGTTCTCGCCGGAGAGCATCGCGTTCGCGGAGACGCCCTCGCCGTCGAGGTACGCTTGCAGCCGCGCGAGCGCGGCCGGAGAGGCATCCCCCTGCACGATGGCGCGCACGAGGGCGCCGGCCGCGCGCGCGGAGCCGCCCTGCCCCGCGGCGATCAGCCAATCCGCGCGCATCTGCTGCGAGGTCACGAGCGCGTCCGCGAAGTTCTCGCGCGCGAGAACGCTCTGGCTGTTGAGCCAGGCCGCGCCGCCGTCCCAACCCTTGACGCTCGGCGGAGCGAACAGTTCCTGCCCCATCCGCGCGAGCGCGGCGAGCGTCTGCAGGGCCACTTCCCGGATGCCGAAGAGCCGCTGCGCGCCGACGACGAATTCGACCGGACTCTTCACGAGCGCGCGATACGCCCGCTCGGAATAGAAGACGTTGCTGCGCAGGAGCAGCGCAAGCGAAGGCTGCAGTTCGAAATCGCTCGCGCGGATCTTCGCGGCGAACGCCTCGACGAGTTCCGGCTCCGGATCGTCGTAGACGAAGAACCGGAGCAACTTCCCGGCAAACCAGCGCGCGGCCGCCGGCTGCTCGAAGATGATCTCGACGATGTCGCTCCCGTCGAAGGGGCCGCTGCGCCCGAGAAACGTCTTGCGCCCGTCGTCGTGGCGGCGCGGATCCTCGACGAATTCGCCCGTCCCACGCTCGATCGTCCAGCCCGTGAAAGCGCGCGCGCTCTCTCGAACGTCGTTCTCGGTGTAGTTTCCGATGCCGAGCGTGAACAACTCCATCAGCTCGCGCGCGTAGTTCTCGTTCGGATGCGCGCGCTCGCTGCGGAAATTATCGAGGTAGCGCAGCATCGCGGGATCGCGCGAGACGGCGAGCGTCAACTCGCGCACGTTGCCGAGCGCCCGCGAACGGAACAGCTCGTTCTGGGCGATCGCGAGCGCGGGAGTGATGCCCTTGGCCCCCAGCGCCGAAGGGAAATGCCCGTGCCAGAAGAGCGTCATCTTTTCTTGCAACGGGGCCGGGGTCGCGATCATACGCTCGAGCCACCACGTCTGCAGCGCGAGCCGCGCCTGACGCCGCGCCGGGCCCGGCTCGTCGCTCAGGCCGGAAGGCGGCTCCGGGAGCTCGGCGGTCGACGGGAAGCGCACGAACGAATCGACCGCCTCCGCCGGGGAGAGCGCCGTCAAGCGCGCGAGGTCGGCGGGGGACCCCTCGAAACCGGCGCGGCGCTGCAAATGCGCGGCCAAACGCTCGTTCCACGGGCCGCGATAGGGCGCGAGCGCACCGGCGAGCGCGAGAGTCCCCGCGGGGCGATACGGAGCGGCTGCATTCATGGCAGACATCGTACCGCCGCCCCGCGACGCGCGATATGGTACGGGCGCGAATCTAACCGCGGCTTCACCTGACGCGAACCTCCGCGCGGAACCTGGGAGGAGCGTCCGCGCTGCGAGAACGCGTCGGGATGAAGCTGCTCGAGTCTCACGTCGACCCTGCGAGCGACGTTTTCGCGCGGAATGCCGCGGCGATGCGCGGGCTCGTGGCGGACCTGCGCTCCCGGCTGCGGCGCGTGCGCGAGTGCGGCGGGCCGGAGGCGGTCGCGCGGCACCGCAAGCGCGGGAAGCTGACCGCACGCGAGCGGGTCGACCGGCTCGCCGATCCTCTCACGCCGTTCCTCGAATTCTCGGCGCTCGCGGCGGACGGCGTCTACGACGACGAGACGCCTTCGGCCGGGATGGTGACCGGGATCGCCACGATCGAAGGGCGGCTCTGCGTCGTGATCGCGAACGACGCGACGGTCAAAGGCGGATCCTACCTCCCCTTGACCGTCAAGAAGCATCTGCGCGCGCAAGAGATCGCGCAGCAGAATCACCTGACGTGCATCTACCTCGTCGATTCCGGCGGCGCGTTCTTGCCCAAGCAAGACGAGGTCTTCCCGGATCGCGACCACTTCGGCCGCATCTTCTACAATCAGGCGCGGATGTCGAGCGAGGGCATCCCGCAGATCGCCGCCGTCATGGGATCTTGCACGGCAGGCGGCGCGTACGTTCCGGCGATGTCCGACGAGACGGTGATCGTCGCCGGGAACGGGACGATCTTCCTCGGCGGCCCGCCGCTCGTGCTGGCCGCGACCGGGGAGGTCGTCAGCGCCGAGGATCTCGGCGGGGCCGACGTGCACACCCGCATCTCCGGCGTGGCCGACCACTACGCAAACGACGACGAACACGCGCTCGCGCTCGTGCGCTCGATCGTCGCGAACCTTCCGCCGCCTCCGCCTCGCCCGCCGGACTGGACGGAGCCCGCACCCCCTGCACTCGATGCGCACGAGATCTACGGCATCGTCTCGAGCGATACGCGCATCGGGTACGACGTCCGCGAGATCATCGCGCGCCTGATCGACGGCTCGCTCTTCCACGAGTTCAAGCCGCTCTACGGCGCGACGCTCGTTTGCGGGTTCGCGCGCATCGAAGGGCACGCGGTCGGGATCCTCGCGAACAACGGCATCCTCTTCAGCGAGAGCGCGCAGAAGGGCGCGCATTTCATCGAGCTCTGCGCGCAGCGCGGCACGCCGCTCGTCTTCCTGCAGAACATCACGGGCTTCATGATCGGGAAGGAATACGAAAACCGCGGGATCGCGAAGGACGGGGCGAAGCTCGTGACCGCGGTCGCGTGCGCCGAGGTTCCGAAGTTCACGGTCGTCATCGGCGGCAGCTTCGGGGCGGGGAACTACGGCATGTGCGGCCGGGCGTATTCGCCGCGACAACTTTGGATGTGGCCGAGCGCCCGCATCTCCGTAATGGGCGGGATCCAAGCCGCGAGCGTGCTCTCCACCGTCAAGGGCGCGATGTCGCCCGAGGAAAAGGCCGCGTTCGAGGCGCCGATCCTCGAAAAGTACGAACGCGAAGGCAGCCCTTACTATTCCAGCGCGCGCCTGTGGGACGACGGCGTCATCGATCCGCTCGATACGCGCCGCGTCCTCGCGCTCGGCCTCGACGCCGCGCGCTATGCCGCACCGAAACCGACGCGCTTCGGCGTCTTCCGGATGTGAGCCCGCCATCGAAGGAGGCCTGTTCGCCGCGGTCCGGTCAAGGGGTCAAAGGCGTGCCTAAGGCGGCCGTGATCGTCGCGTATGCGGTTGTCGTCGGCATTTGGGGGACCACGTGGCTCGCCATCAAGATCGCACTCGAAGGGTTGCCGATCGTGACCGGCGCGGGTCTGCGCTTCATCGTCGCCGGCCTCTTCCTCTATGGGCTGGGCCTGGCGTTCCGGATCGACCCCCGCAAGAACGCGCCGCCGCTGCACTTGGTCGTCGTGCTTTCAGCCACGATGTTCGGCCTCAACTATGCGTGCACGTACTTCGCCGAGACGCACCTCGCCTCGGGTCTCGTCGCGGTCCTCTTCGGGACGCTGCCGTTCTTCGTGTTCGGGATCGCGAGCGTGATGGTCGGCGAGCGCGTCTCGCGTGGGATGTTGCTCGGCGCCGTCCTCGCGTTCGCGGGCGTCGCCCTCATCTCGCTCTCCGGCGATATCCAAGGCGACGCCGTCTACGTCGCGGCGGCGCTCGCCGCGGCCTTCTCTTCGGCATACGCGACCGTCTATCTCAAACGCCACGCCGAGGCCGAGCCCTTCACCACGCTCCCGCCGGCGATGCTGCTCGCCGGGACCGTGATGTTCGCCGCCGGGAGCTTCTCCGAGCATCCCTCGCTCGCGCAAGCGTTCGCCTGGCGCCCGCTGCTCGCGCTCCTCTACCTCGCGATCTTCGGCAGCGCGATCGCGTTCTATTTGAACCATTGGCTGCTGCAGCGCATCTCGAGCGTCTTGATGGGCCTTTCGGCGCTGATGATCCCCGTCATCGCGGTCGCAATCGGCGCGCTGTTCGGCGGCGAGGTTTTCGGAACGCGCGAGATCGCCGGAGCCCTGCTCGTCATCTTCGGCGTATGGCTCTCGATGCGCGGTGCCGCGCCGCGAACGGCGGCGCTCGCCGCCGACGGCTGAGCAAGCCCGCCACCCTTCGATGAGCTCGAGGGGGGCCGTCGCGGTTCGTTCTTGAGGCGAGGACCTGGAGCGAGGAGGCTCGAACGGCGGCGCACGAGAGTGGTAGCCGCGTCGAAACGAGCGAGGGCACATGCCGAATCGTATGCGAGTCCGTCGAGTCTTGATGTCTCTGGCAGCGGCTGCGCTGCTGATCCCATGCGCGGTCGCGCGCGGGCCGGTCGCAGGTGCGGCCGACTCGACCGTGAGGATATCGCAAGGCGTCGATCCCGTCACGATGGATCCGCTCAAGCGGACGATCACGCCGACGACGAACGCGCAACTCAACCAGTTCGATACGCTCCTGCGGCACGACCGCGACGGCCGGCTCATCGGCTGGCTCGCGGAATCGTACAAACACGTCGCGCCGACGGTCTGGGAGTTCAAGCTGCGGCACAACGTCAAGTTCTGGAACGGCGATCCGTTGACGAGCGCGGACGTGAAGTTCACGATCGAGAAGATCAAGGATCCCGCTGAAGTCTCCGAGCAGACGCCGCGCGTCGCCACGATCGACCACGTCGAGGCGCCCGACCCGTACACGGTCCGGTACGTGACGACGAAGCCGACCGCAACGATCCCCGGCTTTCCATGGCTGACGGCGATCGTCGATTCGAAGTATTGGAAAGAGCACGGCGACGCGTACCAAGCCGAGCATCCGATGGGGAGCGGCCCCTACATGTTCAAGTCGTGGACGAAGGACGAGGAGCTCGACCTCGACGCGAATCCGAACTACTGGCACGGGAAGCCCGCGATCGATCACGTGATCTTCAAGCCGATCCCCGAGGCTGCCGCGCGCGTCGCGGCGCTACGGACCGGCGAGACCGATCTCATCGTCAACGTCCCGACGCAGAACCTCCCGCTGATCGAGAGCGGCCCGAATACGAAGCTGGAGAGCGCGCGGAGCGCGCGCGTCCTGTTCGTCGCGTTCAACACGACCAAGCCCGGGCCGCAAACGAACAAGCTGGTGCGCCAAGCCTTCAACTACGCGATCGACGTCCCGGCGATCATCAAGAACGTGCTCGGCGGGCACGGCTATCCGGTCTCGTCGCCGATCCCCGCGGGCTTCTTCGGATACGACGCCAAGATCCCGATGTACCATCACGATCTGGCCAAGGCGAAGGCCTTGCTCGCTCAAGCCGGCTTCCCCGACGGCAAGGGCCTCGAGGTCGTGCTGCAAGCGCCGGTCGGCCGTTACAACAAGGATAAGGAGATCGCCGAGGCGCTCGCGGGGCAGTTGGGCGAGACGGGCGCGAAGGTCACCACGAACATCCAAGAGTGGACGATCTACGTCAATCAGACGCGCACGCGCGCGCTGACGCCGATGTACGAACTGGGCTGGGGGAACGACAGCTACGACGCGGACAACACGCTGACGAGCTTGCTGACGACGGACGCGCCGCTCGCGACCTGGGGGACGCCGGAGACGGACAAGCTGATCTCCGACGCGCGCTTCGAGCTCGATGCGACGAAGCGCGAGGCGCTCTACGCGAAGGCGCTCGGCATCATCCACGAGGAAGCGCCGTGGCTCTTCCTGTTCCAGTACGAAGATCTGTACGCGACGAGCAAACGTCTGATCTGGCAGGCGCGCGGCGACGAGTTGATCCTCTGCGACGAAATGAAACTCGCCGGTTGACGCCGGGTTGACGTGACGGCCTACCTCGTCCGCCGTCTCGTCGGTGCTTTGTGGGTCGTCCTCGGCGTCGCGACGGCCGTCTTCATCATCCTGCATCTCACGGGCGATCCGGCGGCGGTCATGATGCCGCTCGAGGCGACAGCGGACCAGGTCGCGGCGTTCCGCCACGAGCAAGGCTTCGACCGCCCGCTGATCGTTCAATACGGAACCTTCATGTTGGCGGCGTCGCACGGCGATTTCGGCAACTCGCTCCGCCACGGGGAGCCGGCCCTCGGGATCGCGCTGCAACGTTTGCCGGCCTCCGGCGAACTTGCGCTCACGGCGCTCGCGTTGGCGCTGCTGGTCGCGATTCCGGCGGGGATCCTCGCCGCCGTCCGGCGCAATTCGCCGATCGATCTGGCCGCGCGCGTCTTCGCGCTGATCGGGCAGAGCGCGCCCGTCTACTGGCTCGCCTTGATGCTGATCCTGGTCTTCGGAGTGCAACTCGGCTGGTTCCCGGTCAGCGGAATCGGTGGAATCCGCCATCTCATCTTGCCGGCGGTCACGCTCGGGCTCTTCTCGATGGCGAAGATCATGCGCTTGACGCGCAGCGCGATGCTGGACATCCTGCGCAGCGACTACCTGCGCACCGCGCAGGCGAAGGGCGTGCAACCCCTTCGCCTGATCCTGCATCACGCGCTGCGCAACGCCTGGATACCGATCGTCACGGTCGTCGGCATCGAGCTCGGGACGCTGCTCTCGCAAGCGATCATCACGGAGACCGTCTTCTCCTGGCCCGGCATCGGCCGGCTCGCGGTCCAGGCGATCTACGATCGCGATTTCCCCGTCGTCGAGGTCGTCGTGCTGATCGCGGCCGTTTCGTTCGTGCTGATCAACCTCGCGGTCGATCTCAGCTACGCGGCGCTCGATCCGCGAATCCGGTACGACTGATGGCCGCCGCCGTTCTCCCGGGCGAACTCATCGGAAGCGAAGACGCGCCGCAACGGCGCTCCTTCGCGCGCGAGCTGTTTTCGGGGCCCGCGCCGATCGCGGGCGCCGCGATCGCCGCGACCGTGCTGCTGTGCGCGATCTTCGCGCCGCTGCTCGCCCCGCACGATCCCAACGCGCAGAATCTAGCGCTCGCGCAGAAGCCGCCGATCTGGCTCGCCGGCGGCGAACCCGGGCACGTCCTCGGAACCGACGATCTCGGCCGCGACATCCTCTCGCGCATGATCTGGGGAGCGCGCGTCGCACTGATCGTCGGCTTTTCGGTCGTCGCGATCGGCGGAACGATCGGCGTGACGGTCGGGCTGATCGCCGGATACGTCGGCGGCCTCGCCGACGACGTGATCGCGCGCTTCGCCGATATCCAACTCGCGTTTCCGCTCGTCTTGCTCGCGATCGCGGTCGTCGGCGTCGTCGGGCCGAGTCTCTGGACGATCATCGGGACCCTCGGCGTCACGAGCTGGGTGCAGTACGTGCGCGTCGTGCGCGCCGAGACGATGGCGTTGCGGGACCGCGAGTTCGTGCAGGCGGCGGTCGCAACGGGGCTCTCGCGGACGCGCATCATGTTGCGCCACATCCTGCCGAACGTCGCATCGTCGATCAGCGTCCTCGCCACGTTTGAAGTCGCGCGCGCGATCATCTTGGAGAGCGCGCTCTCGTTCCTCGGCTTGGGCGTCCCACAAGCGATCCCGTCGTGGGGCGCGATGCTCGCCGACGGCCGCCAGTTCCTCGACACGTCGTGGTGGCTCGGCCTCTTCCCGGGCCTCGCGATCTCGCTGACCGTCCTTGGCGTGAACCTGTTCGGCGACGGCCTCCGCGACGCGCTCGATCCCCGCTCGCGCTAGCTTTGCCCTGATGCCCGCGTCCGGGGCTGGGCAGGGTTCCCCCGCGGGGACGCCCGCGATTTCGCATCCATGCGAAATCGCTACTCGTGCACTTGCCCGCTCTCGCCATCCGTGGCTTCGCGGGCAAGCTGCACGCCCCGCGGGGGAACCCTGCCCAGCCCCGGACGCTACCTGCAGGCGTGCTCTGGCGGGCGCTACCGGCTAGCTTCAGGTCAGCGCGCTGCGCTCAGATGCCGGCGTACCATTCGTAGCCTTGATCTTCCCAATAGCCGCCCTTTCCGCCGCCGACCGGCGCGAACGTGGCGGCGAGTTCGAGGCGCGCGACCCACTTCGCGCTCTTGTAGCCGAGTTGCGTCGGGACGCGCAGCCGGACGGGCGCGCCGTGCGCGGCGTCGAGCGGCCGGTCGTTCAGATCGAGCGCGAGGAGCGTCTGCGGGTGCGCCGCCTGCACGAGGTCGAGGCTCTCGTAATATGGATCCCCGTCGGGCGAACGATCGAGGCAGTGGAAGATCACGTAGCGCGCCTCGGCCCGCGGCTTCGCGAGCGCCAGCACCGCATGGAGCGGTATCCCGCTCCACTTCCCGATCGCGCTCCAACCCTCGACGCAGTCGTGCCGCGTGATCTGCGAGAGCGTCCGCATCGCGCGCAGTTGCGCGAGGTCGAGCGCTTGCGGATGCTCGACCGCGCCGTCGACGGCGAGCCGGTAGCGCGCGAACCCCTCGGCGGCGAGCGCGCGATAGCCGGCATCGCCCGGCGGATCGAATCCGTTCGTGCGGAAATCGCGATCGATGTCTGCCTCGGCGTAGAGTTTCGCGCGGCCGCGCGTCCCGATCACCGCGTGGTTGAGGCTCTCGGCCGCCGTCAACAGGCCGTGCACCGGACCTTCGTTGAGGGCGTTCGTCGCCTGCGCGCAACCGGCGAGCGACGCGAGCGACGTCGCGACGAAGAGCTTGCGTTTCATGCCCCGGTCCCTTCGTACTTCCCCGGGCGATAGCGCCCGTCGATCATCGAACGCAGATTGTTGGCGACACCGGTCGAGGCAACCAAGAACAGGTGGACGCCGAAGAATCCGACGAGCGCGAGCGTGAAGACGAAGTGCCAAAGGCGCGCGAACTGTCGTCCGCCCATGAGCGTCGTCAGCGGCCCGAACAGCGCATCGACCCCGGGCGAGAGCGCGAGCCCGCTCAGGACGATCGCCGGGGCGAACACGAACAACACGAGCGTGTACGCCGCCTTCTGCATGGGATTGTACTTCCCGTGCGGCGGCGGCTCGGGTCGCAGGCGCAGATAGTACAATTGCATCGGGAGCAGCTTCGGAATGTCCGAAGGCCGCAGCACGAGCAACGCGAGATCCCTGCGCGCGACGCCCGCGACGAAATACGCCGCGCCGGCAACCGTCATCACCCAGGCGAAGAACAGATGCCAGCGCCGGCCGTCGGCAAGCGATTGGTACCCCGGCAGCGTGATCCAGCCGGGAAAGGCGCGGACCGCTTCGCCGCCCATCCCGTCGCTCGTGTAGCCCAAGACGTGCGTCGTCGTGAACTCGCGGTCGAAGACGCGCGTGACGCCGACCGGGGTTCCGTCATCGCCGGTGCGCGCGCCGATCGCCAGAACCCGGCGAGCGGGATCGCTCTTATCGGAGGCGTCGAGTTGCGGCGACGCGTTGAAGATCTGCAGGCCGCTCATCACGAGCACGACGAACGCCAAGGCGAAAGCCCAATGCGTGAGCCTGGTGACGAGCGAGTGCCGGTAGACCAGGCGCTCCTTCATGGGCGCATCGTACCACGCCGGCCCGATCGCTTCTGTAAGGGAGCCGACGCATCTGCGCGAAGTGCCACGGAATGGAGACTACGACGGTCAAGGTCCTTCGAGACGGTGCGATCGCGCACGTCGTTCTGGCCCGCCCCGAGGTGCGTAACGCCTTCAACTCCGAACTGATCGCGACGCTCCATCGCACGTTCGACGCACTCGCCGGGGATGCGAGCGTGCGGACGATCGTCCTTGCCGGCGAGGGCAGGACGTTCTGCGGCGGAGCGGACATCGGCTGGATGCGCGACTCGCTCGATCTGCCCACCGAGCAGAACGTCGAAGATGCGCGCGCGATGTCGCGAATGTTGCGGGCGATCGACCGCATCGGCAAACCGACGATCGCGCGCATCCACGGAGCGGCGCTCGGCGGCGGGATTGGGCTCGCTGCGGTCTGCGATATTGCGATCGCCGCCGCCGACGCCGTCTTCGGCTTCACGGAGACCAAGCTCGGGATTCTCCCGGCCGTGATCTCGCCGTTCGTCCTCGCGAAGATCGGGAGCTCGCACGCGCGCGCGCTCGCGCTGACCGGCGAGCGTTTCGACGCGCAGCGCGCGCTTTCGATCGGTCTCGTGCACGAAGTCGTACCCCCGGAGGCGCTCACCGCCGCCGTCGGGCGAGTCTGCCGCGAGATCGCGAGCGCCAGCCCGGCGGGAATCGCTGCCGCTAAAGCGCTGTTCGCCGCCGTAGCGGAATCGTCGTACGACGAGTCCCTCGAAACGACCGCACGGGCGATCGCGACTCAGCGCACGAGCCCCGAAGGGCAAGAGGGCTTGCGCGCGTTCCTCGAACACCGCCCCGCAGCGTGGTCGCGTTGACGGAGCGGCCGATCCGCCGGCTCCTCATCGCGAACCGCGGGGAGATCGCAGTGCGCATCGCGCGCGCGGCGCGCGAAGCGGGGATCGCCCCGCTCGGCGTTTATTCGGAGGCGGATCGCACGGCCTATCATCGTACCGCGATGGAGGCGGACGCCTGCATCGGCCCGGCGGAGGCTCGCGCATCCTATCTGAACGCGGATGCGATCTTGGCGGCGGCGCACGATCTCGGCGCCGATGCGATCCACCCCGGGTACGGGTTCCTTTCCGAACGCGCGCCGTTCGCGCGCGCGGTTCGCGAGGCGGGATTCATCTTCGTGGGGCCTTCGCCGGAAGCGATCGCCGCGATGGGCGACAAGATCGAGGCGAAACGGCGCGTGCGCGCCCACGGCGTGCCGGTCGTTCCCGGTTACGACGGCGACGACCGTTCCCGGGAACGGCTACGCAGCGAAGCCGCCGCGATCGGGATGCCGCTCTTGATCAAGGCGAGCGCCGGCGGCGGCGGGCGCGGAATGCGCGTCGTCACCGGCCTCGCGCAATTCGACGAAGCGCTCGACGCGGCGCAGCGCGAGGCGCAGGCGGCCTTCGGCGATGCGACGGTGCTGCTCGAACGGTATCTCGCGCGGCCGCGCCACATCGAGTTCCAGATCCTCGCCGACGCGCACGGCACAACGCTTCACTTCGGCGAGCGCGAGTGTTCGATCCAGCGCCGCCATCAGAAGGTCATCGAGGAGGCGCCCTCCGTCGCGCTCACGCCGGCCTTGCGTGCGGAGATGGGTGCGGCCGCCGTGCGCGCCGCGCGCGCCGTCGGGTATACGAATGCGGGGACCGTCGAGTTCTTGCTGGATGACCTGGGCCGTTTCTACTTTCTCGAGATGAACGCGCGCCTGCAGGTCGAGCATCCCGTCACCGAAGCCGTCTACGGCGTCGATCTCGTGCGTTGGCAATTGCGCATTGCCGCGGGCGAAGCGCTCGACCTCGCGCAGGCCGATATCGTTCCGCGCGGCTGGGCGATCGAAGCGCGCATCTGCGCGGAGGACCCGGCCACGGGGTACCTCCCCGCGAGCGGAACGCTCGCACGCTGGGAGCCGCCGAACGGCCCGGGGTTGCGCGTCGATTCGGGCGTCGTCAGCGGCGGCGACGTCTCGATCCACTACGATTCGATGCTCGCGAAGCTGATCGCGTGGGGCCCCGACCGCCCGAGCGCAATCGCGCGGCTCACGGGAGCGCTCCAGACGTTCGAGATCGCCGGCGTGCCGACGAACGTCCCGCTCGAACTCGCCGTCTTGCGCGATCCCGCGTTCGCCGCAGGGGAAACGTCGACGGCGTTCCTCGCAGAGCGGCCGGACTTCATGCATCCGCCGCCGCACGAAGAGCCCGAGGCGGCGCGCCTGCTCGCGATAGCCGCCATCGCGCTCGACCGGCGCGCCTGGCGCGTCGGCAGCATCGGGATCCCGATCGTTCTGCAAGGCGCCGGCGCAGCGTGCGCGGTGACGCTCTCGCGCAGCGAGGACGGCGTGCATTGGATCGTCGAGGGCGGCCTCACCGCGACGTTCGCGCTCGAGGAGGCGGCGGGGCGGCTCGCGCTCGATCTCGGCCGGTGCATCGTGCGCGGGCACGCGCGTTTCGAAGGCGGCGAGGCCGTCGTCGATTACGACGGCGCGCGCTACCGCTTCGGCCTCGGAGCGCCGCCGCAGCTCGGTGCAACGCAAACGCACGCCCCCGCCGGAGCGCCCGGCGCCGTCCTGGCGCCGATGCACGGGAAGATCGTCGCCGTCGTGGTCGAGCCGGGGGATACGGTCGCCGAGCGAGATCTGCTCGTAGTCCTCGAAGCGATGAAGATGGAGCACCGGATCGAAGCGGTCCATGCCGGGACGGTGAAGACGGTCGGCGTCGCGCCGGGCGCGATGGTCGCAGCGGGAGCGCTGCTCGTCGACATCGTCTGAGCGCGGGGAACCCTTCGGGGCGCGCGAAGGGTCGATGGGAGCATGGGTACGAGCGTTCTCTCCGGCCTGCCGAAGCGCGTGACGATCTGCGAGGTCGGGCCGCGCGACGGCCTGCAGATCGAGCCCGGTTTCGTTTCGACGGCCGAGAAGATCCGCTATATCGATTTGCTCGCGCAAAGCGGCTTGAGGCTGATCGAAGCGGCCTCCTTCGTGCATCCCAAGCTCGTCCCCCAGATGGCCGACGCGGCCGACGTGCTGGCGGGGATAGCGAAGCCGCCGGGCGTGCGCTTCCTCGTGCTGACGCCGAACGTGCGCGGCTTCGAGCGCGCGCAAGCCGCCGGTGCCCGCGCGATCGCCGTCTTCACGGCCGCCTCCGAAACGTTCGCGAAGCGCAACATCAACATGACGATCGACGAATCGCTCGCCGTCGCCCGCGACGTCCTCGCCGCGGCGCGCGAGAACGGCATCTTCACGCGCGCCTCGATCTCGACGAGCTTCGGCTGCCCGTACGAAGGCGCCGTCCCCGTCGCGAACGTCGTGCGGGTCGCGCGCGCGCTGCTCGAACTCGGTGCCGACGAACTCTCGATCGCTGACACGATCGGCGTCGGGACGCCGAATCAAGTCGTCGACGTGGTCACGGCTCTGCAGCCGCACGTCCCGCTCGAACGGATCGGGATGCATTTCCACGACACGCGCGGGACGGCGCTAGCGAACGTGCTCGCCGCGCTGCAACTCGGGATCGCGAGCTTCGATTCGTCGAGCGGCGGACTCGGAGGGTGTCCGTTCGCGCCCGGCGCGACCGGGAACGTCGCGACGGAAGACGTTCTCTATCTGCTCCACGGCATGGGGATCGATACCGGCGTCGATCTCGAACGCGTCCGCGACGCATCGCGGTACATCGCGGGCGTCCTCGGGCGCCCGCTCGCCTCGCGCGCGTTCGCCGCGCTCGAAGCCCAGCGCGCGCGGAGCGCTTAAGTTCCTTTACATCTTAGGCGAAGAGCGCCGAGAATTCGGGGATCGTCATCCCGACGTTCGCTCCGCGCGAGCGCGCGACCACGTTGATGCGCGAGATGCGGCCGGTCTCCCACGTCGAACGCGCCTCGCCGATCCGCGCGCTCTGGGCATCGACCACCGCCGCGGCAATGCCTCGCGCCGCGAGCGGCGCGAGGCGCGAGATCCCCGCGTCGTCGATGCCGATTCCGGCATCGTTGAAAACGATCGCGAGCGCCTCGCCGCGGAGCGCCGATTCCGGGTTTCCGCCGAGCAAGCCGCCGTGCGAGCCCGTAACCACGACGGAATGCGCATCTTCGGGAAGGACGAGCGAGACGGAATCGACGCCGACGATCTTCGGCGTCCCCGGCCCGTCGCGGATCGAGAAGCGCGCCTCCTCGTACGGCCGAAGCTCGAGTTCCGGCGCCGGCAGGCTCATCATCAATTCCGCGCATTCGCGCGCCGTCTGGCCGGGCGCGCAGCCCAGCGTCCCCGCAACCGCGTTGACGAAACTGATTCGGCCGCGGGCCAGCATGTCGCGCCCGTCGCCGATGCGCGCGGTCCGATAGTCGACCGTCGCCGCCGCAGTCGAAAACGCATCGAGATAGGCGATCCCCGCAGTCCCCGCGTGATCGAGCCCGACGCCGGCATCGTTGAGGATCACGCCGCGTACGCCGGCGCGGGCCGCGAGATACGCGGCATAGACGCCGCCGTGCGACCCGGCGACGAGGACCGTTCCCCGGCATTCGGGGCCGAGCTTCGTGACGGTGTCGACGACGTGCATCATTTCAGCACCGGCCGATCCCCGCGCTCGTGCGCCGGATAGCTAGCCACGATCTTCACGTCCCCCGAGGCGGCGTCGTTCACGACGAAAAGCGCAGATGCGAACCGGCCTTTCGAGTTCGCCGAGCGCGATGCTCCACCCGCTCCGCCGCGCTCGAGACGGCTCCGGCCGGTCACGCCCTCGCCTGGGCGCTCGAGATTTGGGGTATTCGGGTCTCACGAACTCCACGCAGCAAATCATTGAGGGAGGCGCCGATGAATAGTGGACCCACGTTGAGTCTCGGGGCGGCCGGTCAGGACGTCCGGCGCGTTCAGCGCATTCTGGTCATGATGAAGCTGCTCGGCCCGGCGGACATCGACGGCTCCTTCGGACCCGTTACGAAAGCGGCGGTCATCGCATTCCAAACGGGCCAGATGCTCGTCGCCGACGGGATCGTCGGCCCCGCGACGTGGAACTCGCTCCCGGCCGATCCGAACACGCCGGAACTCGCGGCGGGATCGACGGGAGCGGTCGTCGCCGCTCTACAAAAGGCGCTCCTCAAATACGGCGGAGCCGGCTCGCCCACCGATCCCGGCCCGACCGACGGCGATTTCGGCCCGCAGACGGATGCGGCGGTACGCGCCTACCAGACGCAGCGCGGCGTGACCGTGGACGGGATCGTCGGAGACGAAACCTGGTGGGCCCCGGCCGGCGCGGCGGGCGCGACGCTCGCCTCCCTGGCCGGGCTGACGACGATCTAAACCGCTAGCGCAGCCGTGTCACGAGCGGACGTCTGCCGGATTCCAGCGTTCGCTCGTGACGCCGGCCGCATACATGCGCTCGTACTCCACGCGGTTCGGAGAAAAGATGTCTAGAACCACGCACCGTTCCGTGAAGCGCGCGCCGTGCGGGATGCCACGGCGCACGACGTACGCGTCGCCCGGGCGCAGCGTCGTCTCTCCGCCGTCGGCATACCGCATGTGGATCGAACCCTCGATCACGATCCCGCCCTGCGCGGGCTCGTGTTCGTGCATCGGAACGACGCCGCACTCGGGCGGTTGGAAAACCCAGTACACGAGCGTCATCCCGTCGCCGGGCAAAACCGCCCATGAAATCCCAGGAGAGAACGGCCGCAGCGCCGTCCCCGCAGGCAAAACCCCATGCGTCGCTTCCATCCGTCCGCTCCTCTCTAGAGTGGCCCGCTAACCGGCCTCGACCGGGGCCGCGAGCAGGTCGGGCCGCACGTGCGTCCACGTGAGCAGCTCACGCGCCCGGGCCGCTCGCGTAAGCGCTTCCTCGAGCGTCGGCGCGTGGATCGTCAGGTGCCCCATCTTCCGGCGAGGCGGGGCGTGCTTCTTGCCGTAGAGATGCAGCTTCAGGCACGGATCGCGCAGCAATTCCGGAATGTGCTCGAGGTAGTTGCCCGTCCCTTGCCCGAGGATGTTGATCATCACCGAAGGTTCGAGCAGCCGCGATTCGATCAGCGGGAGATTGCAGATCGCGCGCACGTGCGCTTCGTACTGCGAGACGGTCATCGTATCGAGCGAGTAGTGGCCGCTGTTGTGGACGCGCGGGGCGATTTCGTTGACGTAGATCTTCCCGTCGCGCACGAAGAACTCGACGCAATACGCGCCGATCAAACCGAGCTTTTCGCCGATGAGGAGCGTCGCGGCGCGCGCCTCGGCCGCGATCTCCTCGCTGACGCGTGCGGGAACGATCGCCGTGACGAGGATCCCGTGATCGTGCGTGTTCTCGCTGATCGGGAAGACGATCTGCTCCCCGCCGGCGCCGCGGGCTGCGATCACCGAGATCTCGCAGTCGAACGGGACGAACGATTCCGCGAGGAGTTGCAGCGGGAACGGATGGACCGAAGCGGCAGCGCGCGCGATCGCTTGCGCGAGCGCCGCTTCGCCTTCTTCGGGCGTGCGCACGATCCACTGGCTCTTGCCGTCGTACCCGCCGAACGCGGTCTTGAGAACGAGCGGCAATCCGAGCCGTGCGTACGCCGCCTCCAAATCGTAGACGCCGCGAACGACGTGCAAACCCGCCGTGCGCAAGCCGATATCGTGTGCGAACGTCTTCTCGGTCCCGCGATTCTGCGTGATCCGCAACACTTCGCTGCTCGGCCGAACGACGTGACCTTCGCGCTCGAGAAAATGCACCGAATGGAGCGGGATGTTTTCGAATTCGTAGGTGACGACGTCGCTCTCTGCACCGAGTTCCGCGATCGCTTCCAAATCGTCGTAGGGCGCGACGATCTGCTTATCGGCGACTTGGCCGCACGGCGAATCCGGGAGCGGTTCGAGCGTGACGACCCGAAAACCCATGCGCTTGGCTTCGAGGGTGAGCATCCGCCCGAGTTGGCCGCCTCCGAGGACGCCGATCGTTGCCGGGATGCTCATAGTTCGATCGCCTCGACTTTCGCGGTCTGGGCCGCAGCGTGCGCGTACAGGCGTTCCGCAAGCGGCGGATCTTCGAGTGCGAGGATGCGCGCCGCAAAGAGCGCCGCGTTCGTCGCGTTCCCGATCGCCATCGTCGCGACCGGAACGCCGGCCGGCATCTGCGCGATCGAGAGGAGGGAATCGAGCCCGTTCAAGTTCGACGAGCGGACGGGCACTCCGATCACCGGGAGCAGCGTCTTCGCAGCGGCCATCCCCGGAAGGTGTGCGGCGCCCCCCGCTCCGGCGATGATCACGCGGATGCCGCGCCCGGCGGCTCCCTCCGCGTAGCGAAACAACAAATCTGGGGTGCGGTGCGCCGAAACGACGCGCATCTCGTGCGCGATGGCGAGTTCGGTCAGCGTCGTCGAGGCCGAGCGCATCGTTTCCAGATCGGAGAGACTGCCCATGATGATGCCGACGCGGGGTTGATCGCTCATAGCCGGTTCGCTTCGCCCGGCTCGAAGGGGCGACCTCGATTCCACGGTAACTCGTCGCGTAGGAGGGTCGAGATGGCAGGCGGGCGCGCGATGATCGTCACCGGTGCGTCGTCCGGGATCGGCCGGGCGCTTGCGGAACGAGCGGCCCGGGCCGCATACGGCGTCCTTGCGGTCGGCCGCCGGGCGGACCGGCTCGACGAACTCGTAAGGAACGCCGCCGCGCACGGCGGGGTCGTGGTCCCGCTCGCGCTGGATCTGCGCGAACCCGGCGCACCGGAACGGATCGTCGCCGCGGCGGTGGAACGGTTCGGCCGCATCGACGTCCTCGTCAACAACGCCGGTGGAGCGAGCGCGGGGTCCCTCACGCTGCAATCCGACGGCGCACTCCGCGAGCAATTCGAAACGCACGTGTTCGTGCCGCTCGCGCTCTTGCGCGAGGCGCTCGATCCGCTCCGGGCGAGCCGCGGGCACGTCTTCTTCATCGGCTCCGGAGTCGCGCGCGTCCCGGTCTCGGGCCTCGGCGCGTATCCCAGCGCGAAGGCCGCCGTCCGCTCCCTCTCGCGCACCGTGCGCAACGAGCTGCGGAGCGAAGGCATCGCCGTTACGTACGTCGATCCGGGCGCCGTCGATACGGAGTTCATGGCGCGCGCCGGGATGGCGCCCGCGCCGCGCTCGATCCTCGTTTCGGCGCACGAGGTCGCCCGGAAGATCTTCAACGCGATCGGGACGGACCGGCGCGTCGTGAACGCCGTGCCTTGGCAGACGGCCTTCGTCGCGCTCGCCGAGCATTTCCCGCAGCTGACCGACTCGCTGCTCGCTCGAGCGCCGCAGCTCGTCGGCGGCGCCGCGCTCCCCGCGCGACCGCCGAGCCTCGCACCGCTTCCCGGCATTCCGCTCGAGAGCGCCGCTCCGCCGATTCCGGCTCAGAGCCCGCAGCCGCCGGCGCCGCCGGAAAGCCCGGCAAGCGTACCGCCCGAGGCAGCCGGCACGCCGGAGCCCCCCGATGAGCCGCCGCTGCCCCAAGCGCCCGGCGCGCCGCCGGAACCCGCCGAACCGGCGGAGCCCCCGCCTCCCGAAGGCGAGGCGTTCGCTCGGGGACGCGCGGCGCTCGCGCCGCCGCGCAGCGCGCTCGAGGTCGCGCTGGCGTTGCACGCCGCACGCATGCGCAAGCTGAATCTCACCCTCGATTTCGTCGTGAGCCTGCTGGTGCCGGGGGCGGAGCTCGAACTCGGCGAGGTCGCGATGCGTTGGGCCGGAATGCCGAACAAGAACGAACGCGCCGTGACGCTCGACGTCCTCAACGCGCTCGCCGACGCGCGTTTCCTTGCACGCGAAGGGACGCATCGCTATCGCGTCCTCCACCCGGCGGAAGCGACGCCCTAACGAACGCGTCGGCGCCGCGCGGCGCTCACCAGTAGACGACGCCGCGCTTATCGGTCTTGTCGAACTTCGCGAAGACTTGCGGCGTGCTTGCGAAGAGATGCTCGAGATCGGCGATGCGCGCTTGGTCGAGCGGATGCGAGCGCAACCAGAGCGAGCCTTTGTCGCCGTAGACTTCCATCATCGTGCGGAAGAACCAAATCAATCCGTAGGGGTTCAGCACGTTCGTCGCGGCGGCGATGCGCGCGCCTTCTTCATCCGCCTGCGCTTCGATATGGCGCGAAACGTTGAGATCTTGCGCGGTCATCGCGGTATCGAGCGCATAGCTCGAGCCGATGGAAGCGATCGGTCCGAGAAAGATCTGCCCGAGGATTTCGCCGATCGTCCCGATCCCCCCGACGATGTTCTGATTCTTGATGCGCTTCGCCACGTGATGCAACACCATGTGCCCCGTCTCGTGCGCGAGCACGCCGCCGAGTTCGTCGCGATTTTTCGCCAGGCGCAGGAGCGGCTCGTTGACGTAGATGTACCCGCCGGGGACGGAAAACGCGTTGGCCGAGTCGCCCTTGACGATGTAGAAGCGAATCGGATACGGGTAGCGCGCGGTTACCGTCGTCGAAATGATGCGGCCGACTTCGTTGAGATGCTCGTAGTACGGCGAATCGAACAGGATTTCGCCGTCGTCTTGGAGCGTCAGGAAGACTTCCTTTCCGATCGCGCCTTCGTCGAGCGCGAGCGCGGCCGTCGCGTGCGTCAGCTGCGTGACGCCGACGGCGGCGATGAGGCTCAGGAAGAACGCGCGACGCTGCATGCAAGACCTCGGACGTTATTGTTCTAATGACGTTCCATGCGTTCAGACGGTTGCCTATCCGCGCGCGCCGGCGCCGCGATTTCTGGGATAATCCTGGGAGCGCTTGCGCTTGCATGCTCGCCGGGAAGCGCGCACGCCGAGCGATGGATCCCGCCGCCCGCCCGGCTCGCCCTGCGACAAGCTCAGGGCGACGTCGCGGGGTTGGCGGAGGCGAACCGCAGCATCGCGCTCGTGATCGAACTCTCCCCGGCGACGCCGACGCTCGATGCCGACGCTGCGGCCGCCGCAGATCCGGCTTCGCCGCTGCACCATCTCCGCATGACGCCCGCGCGATTCGCGCAACAATACGGGCGCGCGCCCTCCGAAATCGCGGCGCTCGCGGCGTGGCTCCGGAATGCGGGCGCGACGGCGGTCGAGACTTCTGCGAATCGCCTCGTCGTCGGCGCAACGATCGACGTCGCGCACGCGCAGCGCGCGTTCGGCACGCGCTTCGCGCGCTTCGGCGACGGCACTCGCACGCTCGTGGCGCCGCTCGGCCCCCTCTCGCTTCCCGACCTGCGCGTGCGCGCGGTGCGCGGCGTCATTCTCGGCGCGCCGCCGCGCTTGGCCGACGTGCCTCATCTGCCGACGGATTTCCGCGGCGATTGGTTTCTCCCGGCGCGCTTTCGCGAAGCCTACGATGCGGTACCCGACGGAGGCGAGGGGCAACGCATCGCGGTGATCGAGGATACCTCCGACCGTTTCGAGCGCGACGATCTCGCGCGCTTCGTGCGCGGCGATTTCGGGAAGGATGCCGTGCACCCCGAACCGCCCTCCGACGTCGGGCCGGCCTCGCCGTTCGCCGCGAATCTCGACCGTCTTACGAGTTCGCAAGCGCCGCCGGCGACCAGCGAGCAGAACTGCGGCCGGGAAGATCGCGGACAAGAGCCGACGATCGATCTCGCCGCGATCCTGACGCTCGCGCCGAAGGCGACGATCGACGTGCGCGAGGAGGCGGTCTGCGTCCCGGGCGGGGAAGGCGTCATGGCGCTGCAACACGCGCTGGACGCAGCCGACGCACCGGACGTCATCGTCTTCCCGTTCGTCGTCGGCGCCTTGCACGAGGCGAGCGCGGCGGCTTACGGGCCGGTGCCCATCCCCTACTTGGAAGCAGCGCTGCTCGGGATCCCGATCGTCGTGCCGAGCGGCGACGACGGCGCCTACGGCGTCCGCGAGCCCGGCGACGAGCGCGCGGGCGTCACCTACCCGTGCGCGCTGGCGTACGTGGTGTGCGCCGGGGGGACGTCGCTCGGGACGCGCTCGCGCGTCCTCGGCGAAGGCCCTTGGAATGACGGCACGCACGCCGGCGGGGGAGGCGTCTCGCTCGATCCGCGGCCGAGCTGGCAAGATCCGCCGAGTTCCTTCGAGTTCACGCCTGCCGTCTTGCAGAAGCGCATCGTCCCCGACGTCTCCGCGGACGCGGCAGGGCATCTGCTGATCGTGTGGCACGGGTACGCGACGGGCGGCGTCGGCGGAACGAGCGAGAGCGCGGCTCTCGTGGGCGCGAGCCTCGCCGCGGTCAACGCCGCGGTCCCCGCCGAACGGCGCATCCACTCGGCGGGCGATCTCTACGCCCTCGCGCGCTCGAGCCCCAAGGCGTTTCGCGACGTCTCGCGCGAAAACGATCGCTTCTATCTCGACAACACGCTCCGGCCTCGGCCGAAGGCGCTCCCGCTCGGGTACCGCGGCATCCTGCCGACGCCGCCGCCGCTCGTGTACGGCTGCGCGGGGATCCAACCGAGCGGGTGCACCGTGATCCCCGGCTACGACGCGGTGACCGGGATCGGTTCGATCCTCCAGCAGGAGGCGATCGAAGCGCTCGCCGGCCCGGTGAAGTTGCGCCAGCAACAGCAGAAGTGAAGCGCGCGCGGCGCTAGCGGGAACTCGCCCCGCGCGTGCCGAGCCCGAAGCGGCGCCCGGCGAACATCGCGATGAAGAAGACGAGCGTCGCGAGCAGCACGATCGTCGCGCCGCTCGCCGCGTGCAGGTAATACGACGCGTACAAACCGAGGACGGCGCACGCCGCCCCTATCGCCGCGGAGAGCCAGAGCATGCGCGTGAAGCGGCGCGTGAGTTGCGCGGCCGCGGCCGGCGGCGTGACGAGGAGCGCCGCAACGAGGACGATGCCGACGGACTGAATCGAGATGACGATCGTCAGCGCGAGCAGGACGAGCAACGCGTAATCGACGAGCTCGGTGCGAATCCCGCTCGCCTGCGCGACGACGGGATCGAAGGACGTGTACAGCAGCGCGCGGTAGAGCAACACGAGCACAACGGTCACGAGCAACGCGAGCACCAGCATCAAGGCGAGATCGCGCGCGTCGACCGCAAGGATGTTCCCGAACAAGAACCCCTGCAGATCGACGCTGTAGTTCGGTAACCGGCTCATCAGAAAGACGCCGAGCGCGAACGCGCCGGTGAAGAGTACGCCGATCGCCGTATCGAGGGAAACGTTCCCGCGCCGGTTGACGTACCCGATCGCGAGCGCCGTTGCGATCGCGACAAACGCCGAGCCGACGAAATAGTCGAGCCCCCGCAGATAGGCGATGACGATCCCCGCAAACGAGGCGTGCGCGATGCCGTCCCCGATGAACGAAAGCTTCCGTAGAACCACGTACGTGCCGATCGTCGAGCAGAGCGTCCCGACGACGAGCGCGGCGAGAAACGCGCGCTGCATGAACGGATACTGGAACGGAGCGGTCAGCGCGTCGATCACCGGAGCGTGCCGGTGGAGGGCTCGTGCCGCGCGTGGCCGTGCGTGTGCGTGTGCTCGCGGATCCCCGCGTACGTGCCTGCGGCAAGGACGTCGGCCGGGTCGCCGAATGCGAGGACGCGCCGGTCGACGACCATCAACTGATCGAACCACTCGGGCGCCTCGTCGAGATCGTGCGTCGTCATCATGACCGGCAAACCCGCCGCGACGCGGCCGCGCACGACCAGGCGCAACGCCTCGATCGTGGGCGCGTCGACGCCGGTCGTCGGCTCGTCGAGCAAGAGCAGGCGGGGCTCTTGCGCCAGCGCGCGCGCCACGAAGACGCGGTGCTGCTGTCCGCCCGAGAGCTGCGAGATGTGGCGGTCGCGCAAGGCCCCGAGATTGAGCGCGTCGAGCGCGTCGGCGACGACCGTACGGTCACGCTTGGAGAAGCGCGCGAGCGAAGAGACGCGCGGATAGCGCCCCATCGCGACGACGTCGCCGACGGAAACGGGAAACGTCCAATCGACCGCTTCGATCTGCGGCACGTACGCGATCGCGCCCGGCTCGAGATCGCGCGGGGAACGCCCGAAGACCGAAACCTTCCCGGCGGAGGGATCGAGCAACCCGGCGATCGTCTTCAGCAGCGTCGATTTCCCCGATCCGTTCGGCCCGACGATCCCGAGCGCTTCTCCCTCCCGAAGCACGAACGTCACGCCGTCGAGCGCCGTCACGCGATCGTAGCAAACGACGAGGTCCGAGGCGTCGACGACGACGGCGCTCACTTCCACCCTCCCGCCGGCGGCTTGCCGCCGAGCGCGCGAACGATCGTCTCCGTATCGAAACGCAACATGCTCGTATAATCGCTCGCGCGCGGGTCGTTTCCGATCGAATCGTCGTAAAGCGTCGCGACGGTGCCGATCTGCGCGCTGTCGGCGAGCGCATGGGCGAGCTTGGGGCTGTACTCCGGCTCCGCGAAGACGGCGCGCACGTGCAGGCTGCGCGCCAGCGTGACGAGATCGGCGAGGTCGCGCGGGTTCGGCTCTTGCCCCGGGCTGCGCTCGATCGCGCCGACCATGCGCAAACCGAAACGCGCGTCGAAGTAATCCCACGCGCTGTGGAAGACGATCATCGTGCGCTGCTCCGGCGGAATCGTCGCGATCCGCGCGGCGATCTCCCGTTCGAGCGCGCGCAATCGGGCGTCGTACGCGCTCGCGTTCCTCTCGTAGTCGGCGCGGTGGGGCGGGTCGCGCTCGATGAGGGCGTCGCGAATCTTCCGCACGTAGTCGCGCGCGAACTCGGGATCGAGCCACAAGTGGGGGTTGCCGTTGCGCAGCGGGAGGCCGTCGGAGCAAGTGACGATGCGCAGGCGCGCGTTGCGCGCGTTCTCGATCGTGCGCGCGAGCCAGCCCTCGAGCCCCGCCCCGTTCTGCACGAGGATGTCCGCATCGTGGATTCGCGCGACGTCGCCGGGCGTCGGCTGGTAATCTTCCGGCCCCGCGCCGATCGGAACGAGACTCTCGACGCGCACGCGCGCTCCGCCGACTCCGGTGACGAACGAATTGAACGTCGAGATCGTCGTGAGGACGCGCAACGGCGGCGCATCCGCGGCGCGGCCGATCGCGGGCATCGCGAGCGCGAGCACGAGCGCGAGCAGCCCGGCTGCGGGCACGGGAAGGAGCGCCGCACGCCTCAGCGGCATCGCACGCACCGCCCGTAGAATTCGATCGAATGTTCGTCGAGCTCGAAAGCATGATGCTCGCGCAGGACTTCGGCGAAGCGCTCCATCGCCGCGCAATCGACTTCCTCCACGACGCCGCACCGCCGGCAGACGGCGTGATGGTGGTGCTCCCCCGTGCACGCGACGTAGCTCTGCTCGCCGTCCGCCTCGGTGCGTCGCGAGGCGACGCCGCGGGAGACGAGCAGATCCAGCGCGCGATAGACGGTCGAGAGCGCGACCCCGTTACCGCTCGTCTCGAGCAGGCGCGCGATCGTCGCCGCGGTCAAGTAGCGGCGCTCCCGGCGCAGCAAGTCGACGATGCGCGCCCGGCTCCTCGTCGAATACCGCCGCTCCTCGCCCGTGCCGCGAATCGCTCTCGATTCCGCTCCCATATCCACCTTCTACCCGCATAATTCGCAAATCATTCGCAGATTACTCCGCAGGCGAGCCCGGCTCCCTTCCCGCGAGCACGCCGCCGGGGCGCGCGGTTCTCCCAGGAAGCGCGCGAGCGAGGCTTTCGCGACTGTTCGGGCGTAACCGCACAGCCATGAAGTTTGCACGCCTCGGCGGTGTTGCCGCGCTCGCAGCACTCGTCGCGCTGACGCTCGTAGTCACGAACCACCCGGCCAGGGGTTCCGACGATCGCGCCTCGGTCGCAACGATCGCCCGGCCCGGCGCCGACATAGCGGATACCTATCTCTTCCCGAGCCCCTCGAACCCGAACAACGTGGTCGCCGTCATGACGGTGAACCCCGGGATCGCCGCCGGCGCGGGGAGCACGACGTTCTTCGATCCGACGGTGCTCTACCAAATGAAGTTCGACACGAACTACGGGAGCGAAGCGGCGGGAACGGCGCCCACGGAGACCGTCGTGATCCAGTTCTCGTTCGAGGCGGCGTCGAACGGATCGCAGCAGGTGAACGTCTACGGCCCGAGCGCCCCGACGACGACGGGTTCGGGGAACAAGCTCGTTACGGCGACCGGCACCGGCCTCGTCGGCCGCTCGTTCGGGGTCGGCGTCACGACGATCTTTGCGGGGCCTCGCGAGGACCCGTTCTTCTTCGACGAAGCGCAGTTTTATAAGATATTTCCCGACCGCAACGCCGGTTCGACCGTGCAGAGCTGTTTGCAGGCCGGCGGAACGGGGACGTGTCCGCAAGGCTTCAACAATCCGGGGACGGACACGTTCGCCGGCACGAACGTGCTCGCGATCGTCGCCGAGATCCCGAAGACGGCCCTTGTGCCGACGAACTCCACGACGCCGGGACGGATCGCCTTCTGGGCGACGACCAGCAGCGTGACCGGGCAGTGAGGACGAGCATGACGACCCGTACGATCCGCACGCTCGGCGCGCTCGCCTTCGCGGGGGCGCTGGCGGCCTGCAGCAACGACAACTCGATCAACCCGACGCTGACGAACCCCGTTTTCCAACAGATCGACCGGGTCGGGCGCCCGGGAATCAACGTGATCTTCGCCCCATGGGCCCACCACGACGCGAACTCGAGGAGCGCTCCGTCCCAGGATGCGACCTTGATCAAGGCCGACATCGGCACGTTCATGGCGGGGACCGCCGGCCGGAGCGCCGCGATCGGCAGCTACGTCCAATCGCTTCTCGGCTCGGACGTGCTCGTCGCAGACCTCTCGTCGAGCGCGACGACGGCGACCTACCTCGGTTCCGAGACGGCCGGGAAGATGACCCCGGCCGGGACCGTCGGCGCGGGGACGACCTTCGGCGGGCGCGGCTTGGCCGACGACGTGATGACCGCCGACCTTGGGCTCGCCTTCGGGAACACGGTCGTCCAGCTCACGGCCGGGACTGCTACCCCGATCGCCGACGACGGCAAGGCGCAAATCGCCAACCCGAACCTATCGAGCGCGAACGTGACGCCCGCGAAACACCCGCTGACCACGTTCCCGTACCTGGGGAACCCGCTCTAACCCGGAAGGCGGCACAGCGCAGGGGGTACGGCAGCCCGAGCCGTACTTCCGTCGCTTGTGCCGCGGTGATACAATCTTCTGCGGCCCGTGGGGATGTAGCTCAGCTGGTAGAGCACTTGCTTCGCATGTAAGGGGTCAGGAGTTCGAGTCTCCTCATCTCCACCACGAAAACCCGCGCTTCTGATCTGAGACAGGCGCTGCGCTACCACGAAGAGAGGGCGCGCATGCGCGACGTCTTCTTCGTTTGGTGGCCCGCCATCCGCGGCAATACGTCGCTCAGGATCTCGACCGCGCGGACGACGTTCGCGCCCTTGTTGAGCATCACGCATTCCGCCCGCTCGGCCATCGCGGCGTCGGTGACCTCCGCGCGCGTCGGGATGCCGGTCTTCACGAAGTTATCCAGCACTTGCGTCGCCCAAATCACGGGCACCGATGCCGCCTCGCAGAGCCACAGAATCTCCTCTTGCATCTCGGCGAGGCGGCGGTAGCCGATCTCGACCGCGAGGTCGCCGCGCGCGATCATCACCGCCGTCGGCTGGCGCCCCGCGGCTTGCACGATGAGTTCCGGCAGGTTCGTGACGGCCTCGGCGGTTTCGATCTTCAACGCGAGGGGTAGGTTCGGGCGTCCGAGCCGTGCGAGCTCTCGCTGCAGCAGTTCGATATCCGAGGCTTCGCGCACGAATGAAAAGCCGATCACATCCACGACGTCGATGACGGCTGCCAGCGCCGCTTTGTCGGCATCTGCGAGCGGCGATACGGGCACTTGCATGCCGGGGAAGTTCAGGCCCTTGCCGGGCCGCAGCTTATCGCCGCGTTCGCGCGCCTGCATCACCCGCAAGTCGATGCGATTCTTGGCGAGCCGCTCCACCGTGCATCCGATGCGCCCGTCATCGATCCACACCGCGTCGCCGGCTCGCAAGCGTTCGAGCACCGCCGGGATCGTGCACGTGAACGCCTTTTCGCTTGCCTTCGCATCGTCGAGCGAACGGACGAGCGCGATCGTATCGGCCGGAAAAACCCGGCCCTCCTTGCGAACGTGTACGTCGAGCGTGCGGACCTTCGGCCCTGCGAGATCGGCATAGATGCTGCAGTGCAGCCCGAGATTCGCGCGTGCCTCCGCCACCGCCGCCGCCATCGCGCGCCACGCCTCCGGAGTATCATGCGCGCAGTTGATCCGCGCGGAATCCATGCCCGCCGCGATGAGCGCGTGAACGAGCTTGCCGCCGTCGGTTGCGGCCTCCGGCGGCATCGTCACCATGATCCGCACCTGAGGCGACCCTTTGCGCGCGCCGAAAACGCGATCCGTCTCGGCGGCAAGAAGCCGGTTCCCGCGAAAGAAGGTTCGCGGCCGCGGCGCTTTCACGGATCCATCGCCGCAACGCGCGGCGAGCGCGGAGATCACGGCGTCGAGGTTGGGCCGGACTCGCCCTTCGCAACGCCCGAGGGAAGAAAGGCCGAGCGGCATCAACCTCGTTTGCAACCCGCGCAGATCGGTCCGCCGCAAAGCGAGATAGCGCGCGAAGTTCGAGGCGGCGAGCACGAACGGACGGCGCACGATCTTCGGGCGCCACTTGGCGTCAAGCTCCGACCCCACGGCTTCAACGCCCGCCGAGAGCGCCCGCAGTTCTTCGAGTAACTGCTCGGAGCCGTCCCGGCTCCGAGGCACTTCACAGACGGCCATAGCTCCCTCCAGAAGCCGAGTGCCCCGAAACCCCCACAACCACTCGGCACGCCGGCGAATCGCCAGACTTCGCGCATGGCCCCGCTGGATCTCCGGCGCCAGGCGATCGCCCGATCCCGCGGAATGGCGCGGAGGCGATTACCCGATCGATCGGCAAGTCGCGCAGGCTTTCGAGGATGCTCCTTTCGCACAGGCTCTTGCGCCCCGTGCCGAAATCATAGGCGAATTCCGCATCAAGTAGCGGCGCGTTTTCGCGAGACCTACCTCGCCGGCCGCCGAGAATAGCACCAACCACGAAGTCAATCGGAGCATCCGCCAATGAAACGTTCGGCCTTCATCCCCATCGCCGCGGCCCCGATCGCTGCGGCCGGTTTGCTCGCCGCCGCGCCGCAGCAGCGCCCGCGAATCGTTACCGTGCGCGACCGTGGGTGCAGTTGTTGCGAGGGCTGGATCGCCGCGGCTCGCGCCGCCGGGTACGCCGTCGTGCTGCAGGATATGGATCACGACGAGCGCTTGCGGCGCTTCGGGATCGACGAATCCCTTTCGAGTTGCCACACTTCGCAAGTAGGCGGCTACCTCGCCGAAGGGCACGTGCCGATCGCCGCGCTCGATAAGCTCCTGCGCGAGCGCCCGCACACCCGCGGCATCACCGTGCCGGGCATGCCCACCGGCACGCCGGGGATGCCCGGTCCGAAGGTCCCCATTCACGTCGTCTTCCTCGACGCCCCGGAGCGCGTCTTCTACTCCGCGTGAGCGGCCGTGCCCACGCTAAGCCGCCGGAGAGCGGACAAACTCAGGATGGCCGTTCCAAAGCCGTCGCGCCTGATGCCCAAGCATAAGTACGCGCGGCGCTCTGCCCGCGAGGCGCCCTCGCCCGCGCCGTTCGACGGCCGGCGCTGATGCGGCGCGAGCCGCCGCGTGCCTGGATTCCGCCGGCCGGTTTGGTCGCGGGGCACCTTGCGTACGGGTTCTCCTGGATCGTGATCGGGAGCGCGGCATGGCAGGCCTCGCCGAGCTTCGGCCTCCAGCTTGCGTGGGTGCATCTCGTCGCGCTCGGCTGGATCACGACGGTCGCACTCGCGGTGCTGATCCATGTGATCCCGGGCTTCACGGATGCGCGCTGGGCAAATGAAGGGCTCGCACGCGGCTCCATTCCCTTCTTCGCCTTCGGCGTCGCGCTCCTGACGCTCGGGTTCTACCTGAACTCGCAGGCGCTGATCCCGATCGGCGGGACTGTCGTCTGCGCCGCGCTCGCGGCCTACCTGTTCGCCGCCCTCCGGACCCTCGCTCGGGCAGGCGTCGAGCGCCAAGAGCGCGCGATCGCCGCGGCGCTCGGCCTCACGCTGATCGTCCTCGGCGTCACGGCGGCGCTCGGCTACGCGTTCACGTTCGCGCTCGGTCCCGGCTACTTCATCGGGATGTTGCGCCTGGCGCCCGCGCACGCCGTGCTCGGGATCGTCGGTTGGCTGACGATCCTCGCAACCGGCGTCTCGACGCGCACCTTCCGGCCGATCTTCGGCGCGAAATCCCGCTTCGTCTTGGCGCACGTGGCAATCGGCGTCGCATTGACGGCCGGCAGTCTCGCCGCCGCGCTCGCGATCGCGCTGCAATCCGGCCCGCTCCTCGACCTCAGCCTCCTTGCGATCGGCGCCGGGGCCGTTTGCTACGTGCTCGATGCGTTCGACATCCTCCACCGCGCGACGGTCCCGCACCGTCCGCCGCAAGCGTTCGTCGCGGCTTCTCTGACCTGGCTGCTCGTCGCCGTCGGACTCGTCGCCGCCGCCCGCTTCGGCGCCGCGACGATGCCCGCCGCCGTCTTCGTCGCGCTCGCCGGCTGGGTGGGGCAGATGGTGAACGCGCACCTCCACCACATCGGTATTCGCCTGCTCGCGACGCTCGTGCTCGGCGAAGAGGACGAGACGCGGCCGCAGGAACTGCTCGACGCACGCTTGAGCCGGCTGACCTTCGGCACGGCGCAAGTCGCAGTGCTCGCGGGCGCGGCCGGAATCGCGACGCAGCACGCCGGCCTGCTCGGGGTCGCGGGGACGGCCGGCTTCGTCGCCTTCCTCGGGCTCGGCGCGAACGTGCTGTTCGCGCGGGGCGCGGCGCTGCGGTTGCGCACGCTGGGGCCGGCCGCGGCGCGCTGAGCGCTCGAGTGAGAAAGGGGCCCGTTCCTTAAGCGGCATAATGCCTTAGAATGACGGTCGCCCTGTGGATCGTGGTGCCTTACCTTTGCCTGGCCGTTTCGATCGCCGGGCACATCTGGCGCTTCCGCGTCGACGGCTTCCAATGGTCGAACCGCACGATCAAGGCCGACGAGAAACGGTCGCTCGGGATGGGCAGCGCGCTCTTCCACTACGGCATCATCGCCTCGCTGGCGGGGCACGCGCTGGGCCTTCTCGTTCCGGTCTCGCTCGTCACCGCGGCCGGGATCGATCCGTACCTGTACCGCTCGATCGCCGTCGGCGGCGGCGTGCTCGCGGGCTCGCTCAGCGTCGTCGGGCTCGCGATCCTGCTCTATCGCCGCTTGACGAACAAGCATCTGCGCAAACGCACGACCGGAATCGACGGCGTTTCGTACGCGCTGCTCGCCGTCATCGTCGTGCTCGGCCTGTGCGAAACCGCCGGCGTGAACCTCTTCGGCGCCGGTTACGACTACCGCGCGACGGTCGGCGTCTGGTTCCGAGGACTCCTCACGTTCTCGCCCGACCCGCAGTTGATGGCCGGCGCGCCGCTCTTTTTGCAAGCGCACGCGATCGCCGGGTTGCTCCTCTGCTCGATCTGGCCGTTCACGCGCCTCGTTCATTCGTGGAGCGCGCCCGCGGAATCGCTCTGGAAGCCGTCGGTCTATCGCAGCCGTTTCGTCTCGGAGCGAACGACCGAAGCCTAGCCGAAGGCAAACGCAACCAAAGCGGTCGAAGCACACCGCATCATGGCGCTAACGCGCGTAGCGAGCCACGGGCCAAATCGCGTGGCGTTCGTCGTCGGTCTCATCGCGCTCGCCGCGCTCGCGGCCATTATCGCCGTCTACGTCGTCCGCCGCGCCGCTGCCGTACCCGCGAACGAGATATTCCTAAGCGGGCGCCTCGAGAGCGACCGGACGGACGTCGCCTCGAAAGCCTCCGGGCGCGTCGTCGAAGTGACGGTCCGGGAGGGGGCGCGCGTGCGCCGCGGCCAAATCATCGCGCGGCTCCAAGACGACCAAGCTACGGCGGCCGTCGCCGGCGCGACCGCGCGCCTGGAGGGCGCGGAACGCATCGCGAGCAGCGCGCACGGCGACGCCGGCGTCCTCGAGCAGCAGTTGAACGCGAGCGAACTCGGGCGCGGGCAATCCGCGCTCGATTCGAGCAGCGTCGCCGCGCAGGCGCAGGCCGCGGTAGCCTCCGCGCGCGCCCAGCTCGAGCTCGCGCGGGCGCAGGCCGTGCAGGCCAGGTCCGATCTCGACCTCGCGGAGCGCGAGCGCGCGCGCGCCGAATCGCTCCTCCGCACCGGCGACATTTCCCAGGAGAGCGCGGACCAGGCGCGGGCGCGCGCCGTCTCCGCCCGCGCCGTCGTTGCGGCTCGCGACGCCGCCGCGATCGCAGCCGAACGCGGCGTCGAGGGCGCCCAGGCCGGCCTGGGCGTCGCGCGCACGTCCTCGTTCAATCCGCAGATCCGCGCCGCGCAATCCTCGGCCCTGCGCGAACAGATCGCGCAAGCGCGCAAACGGGCCGCCGCCTCCGACGCCGACGTCGCGGCGGCCCGTGCACAGCGCGCGCAGGCGCTCGCCGCTCAGGCCGATCTCATCGTGCGCAGCCCGATCGACGGAATCGTCACGACGCGGGCGGTGGAACCCGGGGCCGTCGTCGCCCCCGGGCGCATCCTCCTCGCGCTCATCGACCCGAACGCCGTCTACCTGCGCGGCTTCGTCCCCGAAGGACGCATCGGGAGCGTCCGCGTGGGGCAGCGCGCGGACGTCTTCCTCGATAGCGCGCCGAAGGACCCGCTCGCCGGGCACGTCGCGGCAATCGATGCCGAAGCTTCGTTCACCCCGGAGAACGTCTATTTCAAGGACGATCGCGTGCGCCAAGTCTTCGGCGTGCGCATCGATCTCGATCATCCGGCGGGCTTCGCGAAACCCGGGATGCCCGCCGACGGCACGATCTTCTTGGATCGCTAGCCGCGGAATGAACGGCGCTCCCGTGATCCGCGCGCGCGGACTCGCCAAATCGTACGGCGCGGTCGAAGCGGTTCGCGGCGTCGATCTCGACGTCTCGCCGGGCGAGATCTTCGGGTTGATCGGCCCGGACGGCGCAGGCAAGACGACGTGTTTCAACATGCTCGCCGGCATCTTGCAACCGAGCGCCGGGGAGTTGCGCGTCCTCGGGAAGCCGGCCGCCGAAGTCCGCACGAGCGTCGGCTACCTGACGCAGCAATTCTCCCTGTACGAAGATCTCAGCGTCGACGAGAATCTCGAATACGCCGCCGGGATGCGGCTCGTCCCCGCGGACGCGTACCGGGAGCGGCGCGCGCGCTATTTGCAGATCATGGGGCTCGAGCCGTTCGGGGCTCGCCTCGCGGGGGCGCTCTCCGGCGGTATGAAGCAAAAGCTCGCACTCTGCTGCGCGCTGATCGCCGAGCCGCGCGTGCTGCTGCTCGACGAACCGACGACGGGCGTCGATCCGATCTCACGCCGCGAGTTCTGGCGCGTCGTCGCCCGGCTCGCCGATACCGGCGTCGCGGTCGTGATCGCGACGCCGTATCTCGATGAAGCCGAGCGCTGCCGCACCGTCGCGCTGATGCACGGCGGCAGCTTCCACCGCGTCGGAAAACCGCGCGAGTTGCGGCGTGCCGAAGGCTTGCGGCGGCTCGAGGTCCGGGTCGACGATCTACGCCGCAGCGACCGCGCCCTGACCGCGCTCGCGACGGCGCACGCCGGGACGATCGTGGACGTGCAACCGTTCGGCGACCGCATCGACGTGCTCGCGAAAGACGAAGCGGCGGCCGAGCAAAGCGTCCGCGAATGCCTCGCTCGAGAGCACGTTGCGATCGCCGGGCTCGTCGACGAAGAACCCACGCTCGAAAACGTGTTCGTTCTCGACCTCCACGCAAACGCCGCGAGCGCCGAGCTGCAAGTGCCGTTTCCGGAGAGCGGCGGCGCCGCGCGCGGCGGGCGCTTGGGGACGGCGATCGAAGCGCGCGACCTCGTCAAGCGCTACGGCTCGTTCACCGCGGTCGATCGCGTCAGCTTGCGCGTAGCCTACGGCGAGATCTACGGTCTGCTCGGCGCGAACGGCGCCGGGAAGACGACGACGATCAAGCTGCTCTGCGGATTGGCGGCAGCCGACGACGGCCTCGTGACGATCGCCGGCGTCGCGCACGATCTGCGTTCCCCCGCGTTGCGGCGGCGCATCGGCTACATGAGCCAGAAGTTCACGCTCTACGACGACCTCACGATCGGCGAGAACCTCGAGTTCTACGCGGGCGTCTACGGGATTCCGCGCGCGGAGCGCGCCGCGAAGATCGATTGGGTGCTCGAAAGCTGCGACCTGGGCGGGCGCCGCAACGAGCTGACGGCAAAGCTCCCCGGGGGCTACAAGCAGCGCGTCGCCTTCGGTGCGTCGGTCATGCACGATCCCGAGATCCTCTTCCTCGACGAGCCGACCTCCGGCGTCGATCCGCTCGCGCGGCGCGCGTTCTGGCGGCTGATCGATACGTTCGCTGCGCGCGGTGCCGCGATCGTCGTGACGACGCACCATCTCGATGAAGCCGAGCATTGCAACCGGATGGGCCTGATGGCCGCGGGGAAGACCATCGCCGAGGGCTCGGCAGCCGAGATCAAGGCGCTGCAGCCGGCGGCGGTCTACGAGCTGCAGACGACCGCGCCCGAGCGCGCCCTCGATGCGCTCGAGCGCATCTTGCCCGCCTGGCGGGCCTCGCTCTTCGGCGATCGCGTGCACGTCGTTCTCGAGGATCCCGAACGGGAACTCGAAGCGGTGCGCGCCGCGCTCGCGCAGGCCGGGATCGAAGCGACGTTTGCGCGCACGCCGCAAACGCTCGAGGACGCGTTCATCGGCCTCGTCCAGCGGCAGCCGGTATGATCCTGCGGCGCATCGGAACGCAGTGTCTCAAGGAGTTGCGGCAGTTCCGGCGCGACCGGCTCTCCGTGGGGCTCGCGTTCGTGCTGCCCGCGTTGATGCTCCTGATCTTCGGGTTCGGGATCCGCCTCGAGAGCCACGACATCCCGATCGCGGTCGGCGACGAAGACGTCACGACGACGAGCCGCACGATCGTCGAGCGCCTGTTCGCGACGAACGTGTTCCGCGCCGTCCCGTTCGAGCGCAAGCCGGGGGAATCGCCGGACTCCGCTCTCGACCGGGGAATCGCGCGCGCGACGATCGTCATTCCGCCCGGCTACGAACGGGCGATGCTCGCGGGGCATCCGATTCCGCTCGAGATCACGATCGACGGCAGCGATGTCGTCAACGCGCGCGTCATCCGCAACGAACTGCTCGCGACGACCTCCGCCTATGCGGCCGCGCGCGCCGACGTCATCCGCCCGCGCGTGCGCATTTGGTTCAATCCCGGCCGGCGCGAGGCGCTCTACATCATCCCGGGGATCTACGCGATCGTCATCGGCATCTTCCCGGCTCTGCTCGCGGCCATCGCCGCCGTCCGCGATCGCGAAGAGGGGACGATCTTGCAGGTCTACGCCTCCTCGGTCGGCGCGACGGAGTATCTGCTCGGCAAGACGTTTGCGTACGCGCTCGTCGGCCTCGCGGAGGCGACCGCGATCATGCTGCTCGGCGCGCTCATCTGGGGCTTGCTCCCGGTCGGGGACGTGACGCCGCTCTTGATCTGCACGCCGCTCTACTGCATCACGGTGGTCGCGCTCGGCATGGCGGTCGGCTCGCGCACGACGACGCAGAGCGCGGCGGTTCAGGCGATCGCGACGGTTTCGAACTTGCCCGCAGTCCTGTTGACGGGCTTCCTCTACCCGATCTCCAACATCCCGTGGCCGCTCAACTTGCTCTCGTACGTCATCCCGGCGCGCTACTTCATCGACGTCTCGCGCGATGCGTTCGTCCGCGGGAGCGGCTGGGAAGGCGTCGTCGCGGCACCTTTCGCGCTCGCCGCGATCGCGCTCGTGTGCCTCGCCGTCGCGCGCCGTTCGCTCGGCGCGATGAGGCTCGCCGCGTGAGCGCGCCGCTCGCGGCGCTCGGCGCGCTCTTGCTCAAAGAACTGCGCCAGCTCTTGCGCAACCGGCAAGTGATCGCCCTCCTGCTGATCCCGCCGTTTTTCCAACTCGTGATCTTTGGAATCATCCTCGATCCGGACGTGCGCGCGATCCCGCTCGGCGTCGTCGACGAGCGCCCCTCGGCGACGAGCCGCGAGATCGTCTCGGCGCTCACGCGCAACGGCACGTTCGTCGCCGGCCTGCAAGCGCCATCGGAGGCCGCGCTCGCCGACGCCGTCCGGCGCGGACAGGTCGCCGCCGGGCTGGTCATTCCGCCGGACCTCGAACGCCGAATCGCGCGCGGCGAGCAGCCGGAAGTCGGGCTCTACCTGGACGGCGTCAACAGCTACACGTCGGGGATTGCGGGTGGGTACGCAACGCAGATCCTCGCGACCGTCCCCACCGCGCATTCGCCGCCGCTCGCGGGCTCCGCCGCGCCGGGCGTGACGTATCTCTACAATCCCGGGCTCGTCAGTAGCTGGTTCTTCATCCCGGGTATCATCGGCGCGCTGCTCCTGCTCGTCAGCGTGATCGCGACCGCGGTCGAAGCGATTCGCGAAAAAGAAAGCGGGACGCTCGAGCAGCTCTTGATGACGCCCGCGAGTTCCTCCGCGATCGTCGTCGCGAAGATCGTCCCGATGTTCTGTCTGCTGCTCGTGACGTACGCGATCGCCGTGTGCGTCGCGTACTTCGGGTTTGGGCTGCCGTTCCGCGGAAGCTTTCTCGCGTTCACGCTGATCTCGGCGCTGATGATCCTCGGCGGCATGGGACTGGGAATGTTGCTCGCGACGGTCGCGCGCAACCGGCGGCAAGCGATCCTCTCCGCGATGTTCCTCGCGCTCCCGCTCGTGCAGCTATCGGGCGCGATCGCACCGATCGAGAGCATGCCCCCGGCCGTCGCGACCGCCACGCTGCTGAATCCGTTGCGCCACTATGCGACGATCGTGCGCGCGATCTGGCTCAAGGGCTCGGGGATCGAGATCTACTGGCCGAACGCGCTCTTCCTCGTCGTCTTCACGCTCGTCGCGCTCGGGGTCAGCATCGCGCTCTACCGCCGCCAGCTCGTCTGAGTAGACGGCCGCGCCGCTACGGTGCGCCGAAATGCCGCGCGCGGCTCACGGCGACGTCGCTGACGAACGCGACGCCCGATTTCCGCTCGAAGAGCGGGAGCAGCGCATCGAGCACGCCGTCGAGCACCGTCTCGGGAACGACAGCGACGAACATGACCTGCGTGCCGACGTCGTCGAAGAGCAAGCGCCCCTCGTGGCGCCCGTGGTGCCCCATCCCGGAGACGTTCTGCAGCATCGTGTAGCCGCAGACGCCGCTGCCGGAGAGCGCGTCTTTGACCGCTTGAAGTTGCTCGCCGTCGACGACGATCTCGATCTTTTTCATCGGCGTCAGCGCGTGGCTGCCCATTTTCACCCCTCCTCGTCACCCAAGACGCTACTTGTTGCAGAGTCGCCGAAACACCCGGTTCCCGCGCCGGTTCGAAAGCTAGCTCGGGCCGTGCTTGGCGCTGCGGCTCTCCATGCGCTCGAGCAGCTCGCGCACCCCCGCCGCATGATCGAGCAAGCGCGCGTGATCGGGCCGGATGAAGCCGGATGCGACGGCGCGTTCGACCTGTGCGAGCGTTCCGGCAAAGTAACCGCCGACGTCCAAGAGCGCGACGGGCTTGTGATGGACGCCGAGTTGCGTCAGCGTGATCATCTCGAAGAGCTCGTCGAGCGTCCCGAAGCCGCCCGGCAACGCGATGAAGCCGTCGGAGAGCTTCGCCATGACGACTTTCCGCTCGTGCATGCTCCCGACTTCGCGCAATTCCGAGAGCCCTTCGTGCGCGACCTCGGCCGCGAAAAGCCCGCGCGGCAAGACGCCGACGACCTCACCGCCGGCCGCGAGCATCGCGTCGGCAAGAACCCCCATCAGACCGACGCTCCCTCCGCCGTAGACGAGCGTGCGGCCCGTGCGCGCCAGCTCCTCGGCGAGCGCGCGGGTCGTCTCCACGATGACGGGGTCGTTGCCGCTCTTCGATCCGCAGAAGACGCACATGCGGCGAATCGAGATCTTCGAGTTCTCCATCGAGGATGCATATCGGCGACCGGGGGCCCGATTACCCGCCGGAGGGGGCCCGCTTGCGGGGAAGGAAATCGCGGCCCATGAGCGCGCGAACGTCACTCGAGGGGAAGCTCGCGTTGATCACCGGCGCGAATCGCGGCATCGGACATGCGATCGCGGAGCGCTTCCTCGCCGAGGGCGCGCGCTGCATCCTCACGGTTCGCGACCTGGCGACCGCGACGAGCGCGCTCTCGCAGTTCCCCGAGCGCACGACGGAGGTCGAGGTCTGCGACATCGCCGACCCGGCTTCGATCGCGTCGCTCGGCAAGCGCGTCCGCGGGCGGCACGCGACGCTGGACATCCTCGTCAACAACGCGGCGATCTTCCTGAGCGCGGATCGCGCGACGACCGCCGACCAGCTCGATGCCGCCGTCCTGCGAACGACGCTCGATGTGAACCTCTTCGGCACGATCGAGATGTGCAAGACGTTCGCGCCGATGATGCCGAGCGGCGGCCGCATCATCAACCTCTCATCGACGATGGGGCAACTCGACGGCGGCCTCGAGCCGTACGCCGTCGCCTACGGCATCAGCAAGACCGCGCTCAACGCCTACACGAGCGCGCTCGCGGCCGCGCTCCACAAGCGCGGCATCCTCGTCGACGCCTACCACCCGGGCTGGGTCAAGACGGAGATGGGCGGTCCCGGTGCGCAGCGCAACGCCGAGGACGCCACCCAGACGGCGCTCTTCCTCGCAACGAGACCGGCCGGTGCGCGCACCGGCCGGTTCTGGCTCGACTCGAAACCGATTCCCTGGTGATCGCCGGGACTAGGCCCGGTGCAGCCGCAAGCGCAGATGGGCGCGCGGCCGCGAACACGGGATCGCGACCGCCGGGCCGGGGGTCGCCTCATTCCAAGCGAGCAAGGTTTCGCGGGCCGGGGGGCAGGGGCACTTGAAGAGGCTGACGTCGGAATCACGACTGTCGACGCCCCATAGATTTGCCGCCACACCAAGGATTCCAAGGGACCCGATCAACAGCGCAACTTCCATATTCGTTCTCTCCTCGCGCCCAGCGTATCATGCTGCAACTATCGCCATGAACGATAGTGTCGATAACTATGATCAGTAAAATCGATGGAGCTAACGATGGACTTACGCCACTTGGAGACCTTCCGTACCGTTGCGACCGAGCAGAGCTTCACTCGCGCCGCCGAGGTGCTGAGCTACGCGCAATCCAGCGTGACGGCCCAGATCCAGACGCTGGAGACGGAACTCGGCGTCCCTTTGTTCGAACGGCTCGGTAAACGCATCTCGCTGACGACGGCGGGGGAGCAGCTCCTCCCCTACGCGGGGCGGATCCGCGACCTGGTCGAGGAGGCGCGCGCCAGCATCCGGCTCGACGCCCCCCCGGCGGGAACGCTCGTGATCGGGTCCGCGGAGACGCTCTGCACGTACCGGCTCCCGGGCATCCTACGGGCGTTCCGTAAGAATTATCCCGAGGTTCAGCTGACGATTCACGCAGGCGAACCCGAGGATTCCCGCCGGGATCTCGCGAGCGGCCAGATCGACGTGGCGATCCAGTTCGGCGACGACGGCGATGACGACTCGGGCCTGCACGCGATCGACCTCGTCGCGGAACCGCTCTCGGTCGTCGCGGCACCCGACCACCCGCTAGCGGGGAAACTGCGCGTCAGCGCGCGCGAGCTCGCACGCTCGACGGCGATCCTGACCGAGAACCAGTGCGGCTACCGCCGGCTCTACGAAGCGCATCTCCGGCGCGCCGGGTTCGATCCGGTCTCGACGCTCCATTTCAACAGCGTCGAGGCGATCAAGCAGTGCGTGATGGCCGGGCTCGGAATCTCGATTCTGCCGACGGTCGCCGTCGAACGGGAACTCAGCCGCGGCAGCTTGACGCGCCTCAACGTGACGCTCCATGCGGAGATCCGCACGAAGCTGACCTACCGCCGCGAAAAATGGCTCTCGCCGACGCTCCGCGCCTTCATCGACCAGGCGCGGCAGACCCTTGGAACCGACGCCCGCGAGAAAACCGCAGCCGTTCCTGCGGCGCTTCCGGAGCCCGTCTCCTCGGCCGTCTAACCAGGCAGAGAAGCCGAGCGCAGGAACGGCGCCGGCGCACCTTCGCCTTCGGCCGGACCGGCAGCGGGCGGCTCGGCGCCGAACAGGCGCAGGACGGCCTTTGAAGTGGCTTCCGTGCGGAACAGTTCTTCGACGCGGGCACGCCCCGCGCGTCCCAGCGTGCGGCGGAGTTCGCGGTCGAGGATGAGCGCATCGAGGGCCTGGGCGAAGCGGTCGGAATCGCGCTGCGGGAACAGCAGCCCGTTCGCGGGCGTGACGATCTCCGGGATGCTTCCCGTATCCGACGCGACGATCGGGAGGCCGGCGGCCGCAGCTTCGGTCAGCGCGACCGGAATGCCCTCGAACTCCACCTCGGTTTCTGTGCTCGACATGACCGAGATGTCCCAGTCCGCCCGGTTCAAGCGTTCGAGCACCACGTCGTGCGGGATCTGCCCCAAGAAGTTCACCCGCTCCGCGATGCCGAGGTCCCGCGCCAGCTGCGCCAGATCGTCGCGGAGCGGCCCGTCGCCGACGAGATCGCATCGGAAATCGCGGCCGAGCGCGGCGAGTTTCCCGAGCGCTTCGAGCAAGTAGCGGTGCCCCTTGACCGGCGCGAGCCGGGCCGCGCAGACGATCCGCGGGACGCGTTCCGGCGGCTCGACGATCCGCTCGGGGACCTCGACGCCCAGATAGACGACGGCGCAGCGCGCCCGCGCCCCGGACGGGACGAGGTCGCGCAGATGCGCGCAGTTACGTTCGGAGATCACGCGCGTGAACGTCGCGTCGGCGACCTTCTGCGCGGTCAGGTTGTCCGCGAAGATGTCGTGCGAGTGCGCAGTCATGCTCCACGGGATCCCCGAGAGCATCGATGCGATATAGGCGGCGGTCGAGGGTGCGGTCAGCCAGTGGGCGTGGATATGGTCGGCCCCGATCTCGCGCACGCAGCGCGCGAGCGCGAGCCCCTTCGGGAAGACCGTCAGGTTCACGAATTTCGAGCGCAGCGAATAGCGCGGACCGAAGACCCGGATGAAGGCGCGCGCGACGGCGAACCGGTCCCGCGCAAATTCGCCCGCGGCGGCGAGCCAGACCTCGCGGCTGGCGAGGCCCATGAATCGAGACTGCGTCCCGGGCAGGTCGAAATCCAGCGTCGCCTTCGGCGGCCGAGTCGGTATGAGGACCAGATCCAGCCGGCGCGAAAGCGAGCGCACCTCGGGTTCGAGGAACTGCTCCCCAAGCGCCTCAAACGGGAACCACCGGGTGACGTAGGCTACTCGCATCCTTGCCTTCGATTCTCCCAACACGGCGGTCCGGCGCCTAGGCGCGGCCGGGCCCCGCCTGCGGGACCATCGACCCATCCGCCCGCGCGCCAAGTCAGCCGCCCGGGACGGCAGCCGGCTCCTCGAGCGGGACGTAGAGAGCCGCTCCGCGTTCCTTGAACTCGGCCGCCTTCTCGGCGAGGCCGCGTTCGGCGTATTCGCGCACCTCTTGCGTGATCCGCATCGCGCAGAAATGCGGCCCGCACATCGAGCAGAAATGAGCGACCTTCGCGCCTTCCGCCGGTAACGTCTCGTCGTGGAACGCGCGCGCCGTCTCGGGATCGAGCGAGAGATTGAACTGGTCCTCCCAGCGGAACTCGAAACGCGCGCGAGAGAGGACGTCGTCCCAATGCCGCGCTCCCGGGTGCCCCTTCGCGACGTCCGCCGCGTGCGCCGCGATCTTGTAGGCGATAACGCCGTCCTTGACGTCTTGGCGGTCGGGAAGACCGAGATGCTCCTTCGGCGTCACGTAGCACAGCATCGCCGTCCCGTACCAGCCGATCATCGCCGCGCCGATCGCGCTCGTGATGTGGTCGTATCCCGGCGCGATATCCGTCGTGAGCGGCCCGAGCGTGTAGAACGGCGCCTCCTTGCAGACCGCGAGTTGGCGATCCATGTTCTCCTTGATCAGATGCATCGGCACGTGCCCCGGCCCTTCGATGATCGTTTGCACGTCGTGCTTCCACGCGATCTGCGTCAATTCGCCGAGCGTGTCGAGTTCGGCGAACTGAGCTTCGTCGTTCGCATCGGCGAGGCAGCCGGGGCGCAAACCGTCCCCGAGCGAGAACGCGACGTCGTACGCCTTCATGATCTCGCAGATCTCTTCGAAATGCGTGTAGAGAAAGTTCTCCTCGTGATGCGCGAGGCACCATTTTGCAAGGATCGATCCGCCGCGCGAGACGATCCCGGTGACGCGCTTCGCGGTGAGCGGCACGTAGCGCAGCAACACCCCCGCATGAATCGTGAAGTAGTCGACGCCCTGTTCCGCCTGTTCGATCAGCGTATCGCGGTACAGCTCCCAGGTCAGCTCCTCCGCTTTGCCGCCGACTTTCTCGAGTGCTTGATAGATCGGGACCGTTCCGATCGGCACCGGCGAATTGCGCAAGATCCACTCGCGCGTCTCGTGGATGTTCTTGCCCGTCGAGAGATCCATGACCGTATCGGCGCCCCAGCGCGTCGCCCACGTCATCTTCTCGACCTCTTCCTCAATCGTCGAAGCGACCGCGGAATTCCCGATGTTCGCGTTGATCTTCACCAAGAAGTTGCGGCCGATGATCATCGGTTCGAGCTCGGGATGATTCACGTTCGCCGGGATCACCGCGCGACCGCGCGCGACCTCGGCGCGCACGAGCTCGGCCGGGAGCCCCTCGCGAAGTGCGACGAACTCCATCTCCGGCGTGATCTCGCCGCGCCGCGCGTAGTGCATCTGCGTGACGTTCGCGCCCGGTTTCGCGCGCCGCGCCGCGCGATGCGGACGAAAGCGGATCGCATCGAGTTCGGGCATCGCTTCCCGCGCGCTGCGATAAAGCGAGGACGGGCGCTCGAGTTCGAGCGTATCGGCGCGCTGTTCCAACCAGGCCGCGCGGAGCGGCTCGATGCCGGCGCGGACGTCGGTCGTGAGCGCGGGATCCGTGTAAGGTCCGCTCGTGTCGTAAAGGACGTGGCGCTCGCCGTTCGTTAGCGAGACTTCCCGCATCGGGACGCGAATCGTAGGGTCCGAACCCTCGGCGTAGACTCGGCGCGAACGGGGGGTCGATTCGGGCTTTGCCATCCTGCATGCTCCCAACGTCACCGCCGGAAGCGTCCCTCCGCCGGCATGATCCGGTTCAGGTGAACGGTCGGCGCGTCATTCGCGCCCTCTCAGCCCGACATACGGACTCCCGTCGCACACTCGCACTTAGACGGCGCCGGGCGGAACCCCGCTGAACGCGGGGCCCGCGATCTCTAGTAGCTGCCGGCGGGGATCTGGACCAACTCGAAATCCGAGGAACTCAAGCCCTCCAAGCACGAGCTCCAATACGTCCCCGACGCTTCGCCTGCGGCTTGCAGATCCGGCAGGATCGTCGAGGACCACGGGCTCGATTGCCCTAGAGCAGTGTACGAGAGCGTGCTCTGCGTGATCAGCGAGAGGCCCGTGCTGCCGGTGTCGTACGTGTACGCGCCGTACGTTGCGAGCGCCGTCAGGACCGTCTTGCATTCGGCTGAATGATTCGACGCGGCGATCTGGCTCGCGCTCCACACCAGATGCACCATGTCGCCATACGACGGCGCCCCCGACCAACCGCAACTGGTATCGGTTCCGCCGGCGGCGAGATCGGCCGGATAAACCGTCGGACTGTTCAAACAACGCGTCGCCATCGCAAGCGCGTGGTCGATGTGCCCGTTGAGCAATTCCTGCGCCGTGATGTTCATGATGCCCGCGGCGTACCCGCCGTGCACGGCATCGGATCCCGTGTCCGTAATGCCGTTGCCGCCGAGCGGATACATCCCGCCCCACGTGCAAGCCACCGAGCCGGAACCGATCGAGCACTGGTATCCGTCGAATTCGAAATTCTGCGTCGCATCGATGATCGCGATATGGCCGTCGCTGTTCGCTTCCGGTCGTGCCCCGCTCGGGACATGAATCTGCAATCCGTCCGCGTTGCAGCGACCGTACCCCGTGCACGAAATCGTCTTGACCGGGTCGCTCGCCGACGAGAGGTACAACGGGAACATGAACGTCGCCGGGCTGAGATCTTGCGATCCGATCCCTTGGCTCCATAAGCTATCCATCGCGGAATGCGCGAGGACGACGGCTCCGGCTGCTTTCTCTTGCGCGACCGTCGTGCGGAACGGACTGCCGCTGCTGAACCACTGCGAGTAGACGCCCGGGATGGCTCCGCCGGACGACGCACCCGTGCTGGTGAACACGAGTTGGACCTGGTTCACTTGCCCGGCGCTGATCGCCGCCGTCGTCGAGGCCGTCGCGAGCGTGTTCCCAGTGCCGTCCTGACCATCGTAGAGCGTACCGTCGAACCGCACGTTCCCCGCGGGGACCTGGAGGTTCAGCGAACACGTCGTCGTGCAGTTCGAAACGGCTTGGCTCGTGCCGGCGCCGCTCGTCGCGACCAACTTGACCGATTGCACCGATCCGGACGACGCGGCGCTGACCGAACTCGTCTTCGTCAAACCGATCACGACGGTGACGCTGACGGCCGTCGGCGACGAACCCGTGGCCGGCAACGCCGCCGTACTCGAATTCCCCCCTCCGCCTCCGCCGCAGGCCGCAAGCAGCGCCGTCGAGACAGCGCTAAGGAACAGCGTCATGACGCCCTTTGAGATACGGCTGGTCGCGTTCACCTTGGGGCCCCCGGAAGCGGCAACGGGAAAAGGGTGAACCGAGTGGGGTTCACCTGACGATTGCTTCCTTACCCAAAGCCGACGCGTTTTATAACCTGTTACGCCAGCTATTTTCAGAAGGCGACGTTAGTTACCGATTTCTGTGGATAACTTACGTCAGCGCGCGCAGATTATTGAGTATTTCTTCTAATATCAACACGTGTTGCGTTGTGAATACTGTGAATATCGTGGATAATCGTTCGCATTTAGCAACTTGACTGCGTGACGCACGGATCGAGGAAGACGAAGCTGTTGGCGACGGCAGGCGGCCAACCGTCCGTCAACCATTCCGTGCCCCCGCCAAGCAGCGTGGATTTCACGGTGTTCCACGCGGCCGCTTCCGAGGACGGCGCCGACGCCGCGCTGCGGTAGACGGTCCAGGATTCCGCGCCTTCGCTATCCATCAAGAATGCGCCGTAGTGAGCGAGGGCCTTCGCGACGATCGTCTTCGTGACGGGCATTCCGAGCGCGTCGATTTGCGCGTCGGTCATGTTCAACCACAAGCGTCCGCCCATCGGCGCGCCGTTCCCCGTGGCGCACGGCCCGTCCGGAGCCGAGGTCGAGGGGTAGACGGTCCCGCTTTCGCACGGCCCGTCGAGCAAGAGCGCATGGTTGATGCTCCCCTGCAGCAGGTCCTCCGCCGTGATGAGCCCGGCGGCGAACGAGGCTTGCCCCGCGTTTGCCGCACCGTGATAGACGACGGACCAGCCGCGCCCGCTCGCGTTCGCGCCGGTCGTCGTGTCGTACCACGTTCCGCTCGAAATGTTGCCGTTCACGCCGGCGTTCGCCGCTTGATACAGTTCGTACACCGTCACGTGGTCGGGCGCGATGAGGATCATGTGCGAGTCGCCGCTTCCGTTCAGTTGCGTGACCGCGCCGGCCGGAACGTGCAGCGCTTGTCCTTCGAGCCCCGGGCAGCCCCACGAAGCCGTGCAATGAATCGCGTGCACGGGATCCGCCGCCGTCGTAACGTACACGGGAATTCCGCCGTCATTCGCGTTGCCGATTTGCAGCGGCGTGTACGTCGTCCACGTTCCGATGCCGCCGTGATTCGCGTTGTATTCGTTCACCGCCCGCGCGGACCACGTCGCGATGTGGCTCGCGGGATTGAGCGCGTCGAGCCGCTGCGTGAAGACGTTCGCGCTCGTCCATTGCGGCCAGCCTGCGACCGGATAAGAAGCGCCGGCGGGAGCCGGCGTCGGGCTCGTGCTCGCGCTCGTGCTCGTGAAGACGAGCTGAACCTGATTCATTTGCCCGATCGCGATCTGAGCCGTCGTCGTGGCCGTCGCGAGCGCGTTGCCTGCGCCATTCTGGCCGTCGTAGAGCGTGCCGTCGAATCGAACGGTTCCCGGATTCACTTGCAAGCTCACAGAGCACGTCGTCGCGCAATTCGACATAGCTTGCGCAACGAGCGTCCCGCTCGTTGCGATCAACTTGACTGATTCGATCGAAGAACTCGCCGCGGTCCGGCGCACCGCGGAGCTCGCGTTCGAGCCGATCACGACCGTCACGCTGACGGGGGTCGCCGAAGTACCGCCGGGCAACGACGGGCCGGCAGCGCCTCCGCCGCCTCCGCCGCAGCCCGTCAAGATCGATGCAAATGCAAGACAGAGGAAGGCCGTCGCGCCCTTCGACTCCGTTCTGATCGCCTTCACTTCATCACCTCGGGCCGCCGCACGCTTTGCATCCCGGTGAATCGGCAGCAGGCCGGCGACGCGAGAGAGCAGGCCGGAAATCGTGACGCGCTTAACAACTTTGCGCGCGCGTTTGGAAACGGCGAGCGAGGAAAGCGCAAGCGCGCGCGGCACGCGGCGGAGTCTCCTCGAATGAGCCGATCGTCCCAAACCGCGGTGGCGGTAGGCACTCGCAAGAACGACTCGAGGATGGCACGATAGGACGCGTGAGCTCCCCCGCGCAAACCCTCGGCCCGACGGCATCGCTAGGGTCGGCGAATCGGTCTCTGCTCCTCGCGGGGCTAGCGCTCTATGCGCTGTTCACGGCAGCCGAACTGACCGGTTTCGGGCCGATCCCGCTCGGCGAGTTCCGCGTGGCGGGGAGCTTGGCCCTAAGCTTTGGGCCGGTCGCGCTCTATCTCTTGCTCAAGCATCCGCTGCTCTTCCCGTTCGGGCTCTACCTGTTCGCGATCCCGATCGACGCGATCCTATTGAACTCGAGCGGCGCCACGGGCGCCCGCGTCGTCGCGATCGCTGCGGCCGGGGTTCTCGCGCTGCACATCCTCGCTCGCCGGGAGCTCCGCCGCCCGGGCGTGGCCTGGTTCGCCTGGCTGGCGCTCGTGACGTGGGCCGGCCTCAGCATGGTTTGGACGATCAACGGCGCCGGGACCGCGCTCCTGTTCGGGACGGTCCTGCAGCTCTTCTTGCTGACGACGATCCTGGCCGTCTACCCGGCGTCTCGGACCGAGCTCACGAGCATGTTGGCCGTCGTCGTCGCCTCCGGGATATTCGCCGGGTGTTACGGACTCTTCGGCTACTTCACCGGCCGCGTGACGGAAGGCGGCGAAGTGAGCAGGCTCTCGCTCAAGACCGATAGCGGCCTCTTCGTCGACCCGAACGCCTTCGCGACGAGCTTCGTCCTGCCGATCGCGCTCGCGCTCGCGGCCCTCTCCTCTTCGAAGAATCTCGCCGTCCGGGTCCTCGCGGGACTGTCCATCGTCTTGATGATGTCCGGCGTCCTGCTCTCCGGTTCGCGCGGCGGGTTGATCTCGACGCTGCTCGTGTTCGCCTACTACATGATTCGCGGCCGGCAACGCATCATCACGGTCGTACTCGCCGCCGTCGGGCTAGGCTTGAGCCTCGTGTTCCCGGCCGTATGGACGCGCTTCGCCACGGACGACGGCGCGGGCGGGAGCGGCACCGGGCGGACGTTCATCTGGGCCACCGGCTTGCGCACGTTCAAGGAGCACTTCCTGGCGGGCTCGGGCTTCGGCACCTATGGCGACGTGTACGACCGGAACTTCTTTGGAGTCTACCAGCAGGTGTTCCAGGGTTGGGATCGCCCGGGGCACAGTCTCATCGTCAGCTCGCTCGTCGAGATCGGCGTCATCGGCCTCTTGATCGTCCTCGGCGCCTGGTTCCTCACGTTCCGCGAGCTGCGCACCGTGAAGCGGCAGAGCTTCTTCTATCCCATTCGCGTTGCGCTCGAGGCGTCGCTCATCGCGCTCTTCTACGAGGCGCTGACGATCGACACGCTCTACATCAAGTTCTACTGGCTCGCGTTCGGGCTCGTCTTGATGGTCTCGGCGGCCGCCCGCAAAGAAGCCTTGGAACAAGCCGAGCCGGAGCACGACGCGCCGGCCGGCCGGACCCTCGGCGCCCGCATCCCCGGCTACCTCTGAACCGGGGCCCGAGCCGGATTCGCCATCGCAGGCCTTGCGCGCGTTTGGAAGCAGCCGTGCGCCCGACGCGGCCGGTGGTTCCCAGGCGCGCGGCGGCGATCAGGCGGCTTGCGAAACCAACCGGATCAGCGAGGAATCGTCATCCGCCTTCGAGAGCACGGCGCTCGCTCCGGCGATGAAGCACGAAGCGGAAAACAGCTCGTCGGTGTTCGCGGAATAGACGATGATGCGCGCAGCCGGCACGCTTTCGCGGATCGCGCGAATCGAGCACAGCTCGTGCTCCGAGAAGTCGACGTCGAAGAACACGAGACCGGGATCGTGCCCTTGCAGATCCCGCTCGTCGATCGTCGGGCGCATCGCCACGACCGTGCATCCCGCCTTGGTCAACAGCGATTCAAGGTACGGCAGAAAGAACCGCTGTGGTTCGATGACGTACGCGCGCTTGGACCCCTCGGCGCCGGATGAGAGCTGCATGCCGTCATTTTGACAGCAACAATGATTTCTTAACAGTCCGGGTTGGGGAGCGGGCGATGGGACCTAGGTCCCGTCGCCTCTCCGCTAAACGAGCCCGTTCCGAATCGCGTAGACTGCGGCGCGCGAACGCGCGTTGATGTTCAGCTTCGCGAAGATGTGGCTGATGTGGTTCTTGACCGTCTTTTCGGAGAGGGAGAGGCGGACGCCGATCTCCTTGTTCGAGAGCCCCTCGGCAATCAAGCGAATGATCTCGCTCTCGCGACGGGAGAGCTCGTTGAGATCGCGACTGACGCCGGCGCGGCGGCGAAGCATCGTTCCCGCTATGCGCGAATCCGCGTAGAACTCGCCGCCCGCGACGGAGCGGACGATCTGGACGAGCGCCTCCGGCGTGATGTCTTTGACGATGTAAGCATCGGCATTGGCCGCCAGCGCGCGCTGCATGACTTCGGCGCGAAGGTGCATCGAGAGGACGCAGACTCTCGCCCGCGGCGCGGCTTTGGCGCAAGCGGCGATCGCTTCTTCCATCTCGACCGCATGCCCGTCGATGTCGAGGACGATCAAATCGGGCTGGAGTTTCACGAGCTGCGAGTTCGCGGTGCTGTCGGCGTGGCCGATCACGTTGATGGACGGATCTTGACCAAGGACTTGGCAGAGCGCCTTGGCGACCAAGAGCTGGCTCTCCACCAAAAAGACGCGGACTGGATTAAATGCAACTGCCATGTTCTTAACCATTGCCTCCAAGCGCGAGAGAATGACGATACCGACCAACGTCCATAATGAAATCGGATCGGAGCCGAGGGCGCGCCATGTAGACGACACCCACAACCCTATTAGACCAGGACGTTTGTCGTAGGACAATCCGGGTTTTCGGGGATATATCCCAAACCGCCCGGGTCAGTCGTCCCACCGACACGCCCATGGTACAGGTACGGCGTCCAAAAATCGTCCACGGCGCTTCGCGCGGCACATGCGATCCCGGCGATATGGCCAAACGGCGACGCCCGCGGTATCCGCGGGCGTCGTTGCACTTGCCTGGGCTCGGGGGAGGGGTCTCAGCCCGCCGTCGCCTCGCGTGGGACCTCGCTCGCGGGCGCCCCATTCGTCGAAGGCGCGGGCGGGCTCTCCGGTGAGGGGCCGGCAGGCTTGGGCGCGCCGGAAGCCAGCGCGACGGCCTTACCGCTGCCCAGGTAGTAGTCGGAGTACTGGCTCTCTTCGGCGCGCGCTTGGTTCAGAACGACGCCGAGAAGATTGATCGAGGAGACGCTCCGGAGCTTCTCGATCGCAACCTTCGTGCTGCGGCTGTCGGTCCCGGTTGCGGAGACGACCAGGACTGCTCCGTCGGCTTTCATCGCGAGGACGACGCCGTCGATGATCGATTCGAGCGCCGGCGAATCGAGGATGACGAAGTCGAACCGTTCGCGGGCGAGCGCCAGGACGCGATCGAAACTCTCGCCCTGGAGGAGGGCGACCGGGTTCGGCGGGCGGACGCCGCTCGTGATCGTCCAGACACCGGCGTGGCCGCTCGGCCGAAGCGCTTCGGCGAACGGGACCATGCCGACCAGGACGTCGGAGAGGCCGACGTCGTTCTTGAGGCCGAGCTTCTGGTGGATCGTCGGCCGCCGCAAGTCCGCGTCGATGACGAGAACGCGCGCGTTCAACGACGCCATGCTGATCGCCGTGTTGATCGCGACCGTCGATTTCCCGTCGCCTTGCTTGGGGCTCGTGACCGCGATGACGTGCGGCGGATTATCCGAGGAATAACGCAGGGACGTGACGAGCTGGAAGAAGGCTTCGACCGTCATCGATTCGACGAGGTCACGATCCTTCTCCGCGCCGAGCGCGAGCTTCGGGACCGTCGCCAGCACCGGCAATCCGATACGGTCCTTGATGTCTTCTTCGTCGCGGAAGCGATCGTCGAAGAACTCGAGCCCGAACACTGTCGTCAGCGCGAGGATCAGCCCGATCAAGAGGCCGATCGACAAATTGAGCGGGATGTTCGGAGTCTTGACCGCGTTGCGCGGATCGGCGGCCTGCGTGATCGTGATGTCGCTCGGCGCGGTCGTCTGCGCGACCATCGCCTCCTGGTATTTCTTCTGGAGCGACATGAAGACGGATTCGGCGGCCTGCGCGTCCCGGCGAAGATCCGCGATGCGGCTCGTTTGCGCCGGGAGGCTCGCAAGCAGAGGCTGCTGCGCCTTGCGCTGTTGCGCGATCGTATCGAGCTGCGAAGCGGCGGCGGAGATGCGTGCCCGTGCCATCGAGGCTTGCTGCGTCAATTGCTGGTAGAGCGGGTTCGGAATAGTCCCGGTCTGGGCCACGACGGTGCGCGGCTGCTTGGCGAGCTCTGCCTGCTGCGAGGCGAGCTGTTCCTGAAGCGCGCGGACGACCGGGTGGGCATCGGTGTACGTCGCCCGGGCGTTGGCCAACTGCACGCGCGTCGCGGCGATCTCCGCGTTGAGCTGGGAGACGACCGGGTTCTGACTATCCGTCTGCGGGCCGGCGACGAACTCGGGCGTGCGCGCCAATTGCGCGGTGTAATTCTCGAGCTCGGCCTGGGCTTGCTTGCGCTCGAGGTCGGCGCCCGACGCCTTCGCATCGAGCGTCGCGGCGGCCGTGACGACGGCGGTCGTTTGCGTCGTGAGATCGGCGATCCCGTTCTTACGCTCGTACTCGGCGAGCGCGTTCTGGGCGGCGCGCAGGCGCTCTTGCGCGATCGGCATCTGCTCGCGCAGGAACCCGATCGCGGACGTCGCCTGCCCGGCGATCAGCGTGCGCTCGCGTTCGACGGCGACAGAGGCGAACTCGTTCGCGATTCGCGCCGACATGTCGCGATCCGGCCAAGAGACGGAAACGCCGATGATCGACGTATTCGTGACCGGCTTGATCGTCACGTGCGAAAGCAGCCGTTCGGTCGACATGTCGAGCTTGAGATTGTCGACGACGGCTTGCGAGACCGGGGTCTCGTGCAAGAGTTCGGCGAGCGTCTCCGGCGTCTGGATGCCGCCGTTCATGAGCACGTTCAGCAGCGGCAGGCTCGAATCGCGGCCCTCCTGGACGTTCGGGCTATTCGCGCTGCCCGCGATCACCTTGACTTGCGTCGTGTAACTCTTGGGTTGCAGTAACGTGCCCAGGATGACGAGCGCGAGAAAACCGCCGAGCACGGCGAAGAACGTCGCGCGCCGCCGAACGAGGACGCGCCAGAAGCGCAGCAGATCGACCTCTCGCTCGGGCCGCATACCGCCGTAGGCCGGGCCGGAAATCGCCGGGGCCATGAAGGCTGCGTTCTGAACCGGTAGATGGGAAACGGTGCCGGGAAGTCTCTGCATCACTAACCCTTAAAGAGCGTTCGCTAGTACGTTGAGCATCAGAACGGCAGGCCGAAAAGGTGACCGATACTATAGATCAGCGAAGCCGGCCCTGAGACGGTGTCGTGGTGTCCGCTCGATATCGGAACCGCGATAAAGTCGCCCTTTTGCATGACGACGTCTTTATCGAACTCGCCCTTGTTCAGGATCTGGTAAAGGTCGATCGTTTGCACGGTCTTGTTGCCGGCGGCGTCGACGCGCGCAAGCGTGATGCGATTGAGATCGGCCGTCTGCGTCGGGCCCGCGCGAGCGATCGCGACGGAGAGGTGGTCGCCCTCATGCACCTGCACGTCACCCGCGCGCTGCACGTCGCCGACCACGCGCACGTCGAACGTCGGGAGGCTCTCGACGTAGACCGTCGCTTGATCGGCGAGCGGCGCGTTCTGCGTCACGTCGCCTTCCTGGAGCAGCTTCTGCAGCGAATACTTCGTCACGGCCCCGTCGGGGGTTCCGACCCGTGCCATCGGCAAGTCGCCGTCGACCGGGCCGATCCCGCCCGCCGCCGCGATCGCGTCGTAGAGCCGGCCCTGCGAAGAGATCATGTACTTGTTGGGGGCCTTGACGTTCCCCAACACCAGGACTTCAATCTGCCCTTCCTGCACGACGCCGATCGTGACGACGGGGTGGCGCATATACTTCGAAAGCGCCTTCTCCATCGCAGCGGACGCCTCGTTCGGCGTGAGGCCGGCGACGATGACGCTGCCGACCAGCGGGTAGCTGATCGTCCCGCCGCGCACGACCTTGAGCACCTGCGTCGGGTTCTGCTCGCCCGCAACCGTCACGGTGATCTGGTCGCCGACGTGAATGCGATAGATGTCGCCGGAAGAGGGCGCTGCCGGATGCGCCGTGCCGACGCCCGCGGCAGGCCCCGGGGCGGGGCCGCTCTGGACGGCGTCGGCGGGCGCGGCGGCGAACGCCGGGGTAGCGACGACTGTGGGGCAGGCTAACAGCGCAAGCGCCACGAGCGCGAACGCGCGTCTATGGAAAATCATCGCGAGAACAAACACCTCTCCAGCATCTATTTCGAGAATACCCCGCCCGGCTTGTAGCATTCAGTCCCAAAGCGCCTCGACTTTCGGGACTGAAGTCCCGATGAAAGTCTGATCGAGCGGCGCCTCGTTCAACCTCAGTGACTGAGCGCTTGGTTGCCGTACGGCACCGTCGCTTGCGCGAGGCTGCGGTAGAGGTCGAGGTGGCGCTGAACGGAGAGTCCCATGTCGAAGTGGGAGCGTGCGTACAGTCTCCCCCGCTCGGCGATCCCGGCGAGCCGGCCGGGGTTCTCCCAGGCCTCGTGCATCTTTGCATAGGCGGCCTCGAGGGACCAATCGGCGCAGACGAACCCCGTCACGCCGTCGGTCACGAAGTCGAGCGCGCCTTCCCAAGGCGTCGTGACGGCCGGCAGGCCGGCCATCATCGCCTCACCCAGGGCCAACGGCATCCGCTCCCAGAGCGAGGTCATGAGATAGACGTCGACCGCGCGATACAGGTCGGGGAGATCAGACCGGAAGCCGAGGAAGCGAACGCGCTCACCGAGGCCGGCGGCGGCGACGGCGGCACGCAACGCCGCCTCGTCGCCCCCGGCGCCGGTCAAGAGCAAGTGCCAGGGCAACCCGGCCGCGGCGCCGCGGGCCAACGCCTCGATGGCCAGCTTCTGGTTCTTTTGCGCGCACATCCGGGCAGGCAGCACGAAAACGAAGGCGTCCGGCGGGAATTGGAGCTTCGCGCGCAGTTCCGCGCGATCGGCCGTGGCCGACGGCGCGACGAACGGGATCCCGTTCGGAATCACGACGATGCGCTCCAGCGGTATCCCCTCGGCCCCGGCGTAGCGTTCCCGCTGCCCGCTCGTGAAAACGACGAAGCGCGTCGTGCGCGGATGGAGCACTCGATTGACCGAGCGCCGCAGCAGCCCGCCCGCTTCGTCGCCATGCTCGGTGAATACGATCGACGGCACGCCGGCCGCGAGCGCTGCGATGCGCCCCGCATACTTGCCGGAGTGGAGATGGGCGTGCACGATGTCGGGGCGCAGCTCGCGCATCGCGCGCATCAGGCGCGGAACAAACGTGAGATCGCCGCGCCCGGCTCGCGCGACTTCGACGACGGGAACGCCGAGACGCGCTTTCTGGTCGTCGTCGAGATCGGATTTGTAGACCGAGACGATCGATGCCTCGACGCCGGCGGCGCGCAAACCGACGCAGAGTCCTCGGACGAGCGTCTCCGCACCGCCGCCGAGCAGATTGCTGATGACGTGCGTCACGCGCAACGGGCGATCGGGCTGAATCATCGCGCAGAATTGTAGCACATCGCGCGTGCGGAGGGGACTTGCGGCAGGGCGGGGCGCGTCGGGACCTTTACCCCACGGCCTAGGGCCGAACGACCGGAGGTTCCGCTCGCGACGGCAAGCAACACGGAATTCCACCCGTCCTGGGATGAAGATGCCGGTACCCGACGCACCGCGCTACGCGCTGATCATGCCGTTCTTGAACGAATCGAAGCACCTGCCCGCGGTTCTGGAAAGCATCCGCGCGCAGACCTTCGATCACGGGCGGATGTACTTGCTCGCGGTCGATAACGGCTCGACGGATGACGGCGCCGACATCGTTCGCGCCTGGCTCGCGGCGGGCGACATCGGCGGGCGCGTCGTGCGGACGGAGATTCGCTCTATTCCCCACGCGCTCAATTGCGGGATTCGAGAGGCCGCCCCCGCCGATTACATCGTCCGCTTGGACGCGCATACGCGCTACGATCCGTCATACGTTGGGACGATCGCCGCCGCGTTCGAGCGGCTACCGGCCGACGTTTGGTGCGTCGGCGGCGGGCAAGAACCGGACCACCCCGCCGAATTCTCGAAGCAACTCTACGCCGCGCTGCTGACGAACCGCATGGGCCTCGGAGGCGCGCCCTACCGCGCGTCGGCCGCCGAGCGCGACGTCCCGCACGTTTATCTCGGCGCGTGGCGCCCCGGCGTGCTCCAGCGACTCGGAGGTTTCGACGAAGCCTGGATCGCGAATGAGGATTCCGAATTGAACGAGCGCCTCCGCGATGCGGGCGGGCGCGTGCGGCGGATCGCGGTCGACTCCACGTATATCGTATCGCGCGGCGCGCTCGCCGCCGTCAAGCAGTGGCACCGGTACGGCTTCTGGCGAGCGCAAACGAACAAGCGGCACCCGAAATCGCGCCGGCCACGGCATCTCGCTCCCCCTCTAGCGCTCGTCGGCGGCCTCGCGTTGCTCGCGAGCCCGCTTCGGCGCGGGTTGATTCCGCTGTACGGGCTGTTTGCGATCGCGACGATCGCCGGCCGCAGGCCGGGCGAATCCCCGGCCGTCACGCTCGCCTCATGCGTCTTCTTCCCGGTGCTCCACGCGGCGAACGGCCTCGGGCAGATCCGCGGCATGCTCGCTCCGCCAAGAGCGTCGCGGCTCGGCGCGAGCCTGGAAAGCCTCCCCGCCGCCGAACTCGGCTAGGCGCCGTGCGTCGAACGCCGGCGGCGCACGTGCAGCATGCCGAGGATCGCTGCGAGATCTTCACGCGTGACGAACACGAACGCGCCCAGCGGAGCCTGCGAGAGCTTCACGCATGCGCGGAGTTTGGCTGCAAGCGAGACGGCGTAACCCACGGTCATCGCCATGATCACCCCGAGGATCCCCAAGCGCATCGCAAGCAGGGCGGCGCACGTGGCGCTCCCGATCAACACCGTGACGTCGATCTTGAAGACGATGTCGGGGCGCCCTTCGAAGGCGTTGAGATAATACACGAGCGGCGCGTCGATGCAATACAAGAACATACCGAGCGTCAGCAGCCGCAAGAGGGCACCGGCGGCGCTGAAATCCGGCCCGTAGACGCACTCGATCAGACGCGGTCCGACGGCGAACAAGAAGAGTGCGACGCAAGCTTGGAACGCAACCAACATACGCGTCGTCCGCGTCGTCAATTCGACGGCGCGCGCGCGGTCCGCGCTCGCGAGCCGTCCGAACGAGGCGAGCGAGATCGAACGCCCCAACTGCCACATCAAGTCGCCCGCGGCGAGCGCGAGCGTATAGACGCCGAGCATCGCCGCATCGAACGCGGCGCTGACGATGGCGACGTCGACCCGGAGCGCCAAGAAACCGGCTAGCGCCGCAGAGCCCGCGCGCAACGCGAAACGCGTTTGAGCGGCGCGCAACTCGCTCGAGTCGGGAGCGGGCGTACCGCCTGTCGCGCGGCCCAGACGAAACGTGAGATAGAGCGCGCTTGCGACGTAGGCCGCGACCCAGATCAGCATGAATCCCGCGAGCGGCACGTGGAACGCGAGAACCGCCGCGCCGGCAGCGAGCGCCCCGCCGCCCTGCGCGATGAAGTTCGCCACGTTGATTTCGCGGATGCGGTGCTGCACGAGGAAGAATCCGGCAAACGCGCTGGCCGCGAGCGCGAACGGAAACGCGATCCCCGCGTAGTAGAGCGCATGCTGCGAGCCGAAGCGCGCGGCGAGCGCGAGGTAGAGCAGCGTTCCACATAGCGCCGGGAGCGCGATGACGAGCCACGTCGAGCGGCGTACGGCGGAAAAGTCTCGCCCGGCCTGGCCGAGCAGATAGACGATGCTCCCGGAAACCCCCTCCGCGAGCGTCACCGCAACCATGACTGCGATCCCTGCGTAATTGAGGAGACCTTTGCCCGTCGGTCCGAACGTGCGCGCTACGAGAACCCCGACGAGCACCATCGCGACCTGCGATGCGATCGTCCAGGAAAACGCGTCGACGGTCTGGCCTTTCAGACCGCCGGCGCTCTTTGCTTGCATGACCGCGTCAGGCTACGCGATGGAACAGGAACTCTGCGAGCGTCTTCACCAAGATCGAGACGTCGAGGAACAGCGACCAGTTCTCGATGTAGAAGAGATCGTAGGCGAGGCGTTCGGAGATCGCAGAGACGTCGACGTTGCGCTTCATGTGGATGTGCGACCAGCCCGTGATCCCCGGGCGCACCAAGTGGCGCTCGTCGTAACGCGGGAGCACGCGGCGGAACTTCTCGACGTAGAACGGACGCTCCGGGCGGGGACCGACGAGCGACATCTCGCCGCGAATCACGTTGAAGAGCTGGGGCAACTCGTCGAGGCTCGTCTTCCGCAGGAATCCGCCGATCCGCGTCACTTTGCGCCGGTTCGGATCCGACCAGACGGGGCCGGTCGCCTTTTCGGCGTCGACCGGCATCGAGCGGAACTTGAGGATCTCGAACGTCTTGCCGCGCAGGCCGACGCGAGTTTGCCGATAGATCACGGGGCCGCCGTCGTCGAGATAGACGGCTAGCGCAACGAGCGCCATGATCGGGCCGACGAAGATCATCGACGGCAGGACGAGCGCGAGATCGAAGATGCGGCGCAGCGTCACCATCTTCGGGTTGCAGATCGCGAGACTGCGCGGGCAAATCAATGCGAGCCCGCCGTCCTTCTGCAGGGAGAAATCGTAGGCTTGCGGCCGGATCCGAGTCGGCGCGAAGGCGAGTTTGACGCCGCGCCCTTCGGTCGTGCGTAGCAAGCTCGGGACGATGGCGGGAGGAAGCGCCTCGGTGACGATCATCGTGTCGCACTGCCACTCGAGCGCTCCGCGCATCCACGGCAGGTCGTCGACGCCTTCGTTTTCCATCGAGTGCGTGAGGCGCGCGTCGAAATCGTCGATCGAAAGGCGCAGGATCGCGTCGCGCGGGGTCAGGTGGAGTTCGTCGACGACGGCGTTGACGCGATCGTAGGTGCCGACGATCGCGATCCGGCGCGGGGCCTGGAGCGCCACCTTCTCCCAAACGATGCGCAGGGCGGCCCGCGAGGCCGGGACCAGGAAAGCCGAGACCGCAAACATTTCGATCAGCAGGATGCGCGAGATCGAGATGCTGGGCGCGATCGTAAAAAGGAAGAGCTCGGGCAAGACGCCGAGAGCGAGCGCCGCGATCGCGAAGTAGACCTCGTCCCGGACCGAATTCGCGAACGTCTGGCGGTAGAGCCCGATTCGGGCGAAGAGGAACAGCCAGAGCGCGAGGATCGGAAGGATCGCGATCCAGAAGCTCGGGCGCGTAACGTTCAGGAGCGAGCCGAAATGGAGCTGGGACGCGAGGCACGCGGAACCGACGAACAGGAGCGCGTCCGTGGCGAAAAGCAGGCGGCTCCAGCGCGGGCCATACTTGGCCGGAGAGGGCTTCGGTTTCGCAGGGGAGACGGCGAATCCAAGGCTAGATTCGGCGCTGTCGGAACGAAGCGATACATCCATGATCGTGACAATGGTAGCATTATGTGAGCTGGGACACAGGGGACTATTCGTACCATTTCGGTACGGCCTACCTGCGAAGGGGGCACCGGGCCGCCGCGTTGCGTTGGGTAGGAAGTCCTAAATATCGGCACCGCCCGCCCTTTGTGGTCCTAGCCCGTTCCTCGTACACTCCAGCCATGACCCGTGCCCCCGCTTCGATCCTGGTCCCCGCCTACAACGAAGGAGCCGAGTTTCGTGCGACGCTCCGCCGTTTGGAAGTTTTCTCTCGTTCGGTTTCCGACCGTTACGAACTCCGGCTGCTGGTCGTCGACGACGGCAGCAGCGACGAGACCGCGGCGATCGCGGATGCGTACGCGCGGACGGCGGACAACGTCCGGGTTGTGCACCACGATCGCAACCGGGGAATCGCCGCCGCCCTGCGGACGGGGCTCGCCGAGTTGCCGGGCGACAGCGTCGTCGTGCTCGATGCGGACCTCAGCTATGCGCCCGAGGAGGTCGTCGTGCCGATGCTCGACGCGCTGACGGCGAAGCGGGCCGCGGTCGTGGTGGCGTCTCCTTATATGCGCGGCGGGCGCGTTTCGAACGTCCCGTTCATCCGGCTGCTGGCGAGCCGCTGCGCGAATGCGCTGCTTTCGGCGTTCACGGGCGGGCGCGTCTCGACGCTCACCGGTATGGTCCGCGCCTACAGCCCGGACGGCGCTGCCCGGGCGCTCGCCTGCATGCCGGACGGCGAATTCAATTCCTGGGTGCTCCTCGACGCGCTACGGCGAGGCGCGGTCGTCTGCGAAGTCCCCGCCCACCTCTGCTGGCCGCCGGCGCGCCTCGCGGGCGCGCCCCGGATGCCGCTCCGCAAGCTCGCACGCGCGACGCTGGCGGTCCTTCGAACGCTCCGCTTCCACGCGCTCGGCGGCGACGAGAAACGTGCCGCACCCAACGAACCGGCAGCCAAGGGAGTCTCGATGCCATGACCAGCACCTTACGTTCCCCCATCGGCTCCGTACGAGGCCGCCACGTTTCGCGCGTCGCCATCATCGGCGGCGGACTGCTCGGAATGACGCTCGCGTTGCGGTACGCGCAGTGCGGGCGCGCGGTAACGATCGTCGAAGCGAGCCCAACGCTCGGCGGCCTCGCCATGCCGTGGAAGCTGGGCGACATCACCTGGGACCGCCACTATCACGTCACGCTTCAATCCGATACGCAGCTCCTCTCGCTGCTCGATGAACTAGGGCTGCGCGACGAGATGAATTTCACGACCACGACGACCGGTTTCTACACGGACGGGCGCTATCACGATTTTTCCGGCGTCCTCGATTTCATCCGTTTCAAGCCGCTCTCGCACGCCGCGAAGGCGCGACTCGGCATCGCGATCCTGTACGCCTCCTCGATCCGCGACGGGCGGCGGCTCGAATCGATCACCGCGCGCAAGTGGCTGACCGACCTGTGCGGCGAGGATACGTACAAGAACATCTGGGAGCCGTTATTGCGCGCGAAGATCGGGGACTACGCGCCGCAGGTTTCGGCCTCTTTCATCTGGGCGATCATCTCGCGCCTCTACGGCGCGCGGCGCAGCGGTGAGAAGCGCGAACTGTTCGGCTACATCGACGGAAGCTACGCGCGCATCCTGAGCACGTTCGAAGCGAAGCTCCGCGATCTCGGCGTCGAGATACTGGCCGGCGAGCCGGTCGCCGCGGTCGAACGCGAGGCCGGCGGCCTATCCGTGCAGCTTCGCGACCGTAAGCTGGACTTCGAAGAAGTCATCGTGACGGCGCCGGCGCCCGTCGCCGCGCGCATCTGCAAAAATCTCGAAGAGACCGAACTCGCGCGTTTGCGGGGCGTTCGCTATCAGGGGATCGTCTGCGCCTCGCTCCTGTTGAAAGAGCCCGTCAACAAGTATTACGTCACGAACATCACCGAGACGTGGGTGCCGTTCACTTCGATCATCAACATGTCGTGCGTCGTCGACCGCAAGAACTTCGGCGGCAACGCGCTCGTCTATCTTCCGAAATACGTGGCTCCCGACGACGAGATCTTCCGCTTGAGCGACGAGGAGATCGAAGAGCGCTTCATCCGGGCGATCATCAAGATGCATCCCGATTTCGACCGCTCGTCCATCCTCGCGAGCCGCATGTCGCGCGTTCAGCACGTCTTCCCGATCACGACGCTCAACTATTCCGAGCACGTCCCGCCGATGACGACCTCCGTCCCGGGCCTCTCGATCGTGAACGCCGCTCAGATCGTCAACGGGACGCTCAACGCCAATCAAACCGTCGACCTCGCGAATCGCGCGTTCCGCACGCTCTGCCAAGAGTTCGTCGTATGAGCCGCCCTCCCGCGAGCTTGTCGCTCGATCTCGATAACGAGTGGTCGTACCTCAAGACGCACGGCGACCCGGAGTGGGCGGCGCTGCCCTCGTATCTCGATGCCGTCGTGCCGCGCGCGCTGGAGTTCTGCGCGCGCCACGGCCAGCGGATCACGGTCTTCATCGTCGGGCAAGATGCGGCGCTGCCGCAGCATCACGCGGTCCTGCGCTCGATCGCGGAGGCCGGCCACGAGGTCGGCAATCACTCCTTCAAACACGAGCCGTATCTCGCGTCCTATTCGCCCGCCGAGATCGACGACGAACTGCGCCGCGCCGACGCGGCGATCCGCGCGGCGACGGGAGCGAAGATCGTAGGATTTCGGGGGCCGGGCTACGCGCGCTCGCAGGTGATCCTCGAGACGCTCGCGCGCATGGGCTACGAATACGAAGCCTCGACGCTGCCGACGTACATCGGCCCGCTCGCGCGCGCGTACTATTTCCGCACGAGCAAACTCTCGCCCGAAGAGCGGGAACGGCGCAAGGCATTGTTCGGCTCGTTCGCCGACGGCCTCGAACCGCTGCGCATCCGCACGGTCGAGGCTGCGGGCCGCCGCATCGCGCTGATCCCCGTCACGACGATGCCGCTCCTGAAGATTCCGATCCATTTCAGCTATCTGCTCTACCTCTGCACGTTTTCGGAGGCGGTGGGCATGGCATACTTCGCGACCGCGATGGCGCTGTGCCGCGCGACCGGCGTGCAGCCTTCGCTCTTGCTCCACCCGCTCGATTTCTTGGACGGCAGCGATGCGCCGCGCTTGCGCTTCTTCCCGGCGATGAATTTCCCGGCTCGAGAGAAGCTGCGGATCCTCGGCAAGGCGATGGAGCGCTTCGGCGCGACGTTCGCGAGCACGCCGATCCGCGAGCACGTGGCACCGTATCTCGGCACGAATCTCACGGCCGCTCCGCTTCCGGGAGCGCTCGCGGGCTGAAGCCGGCGGAGCCGTTCTCCCACGGGCGGCGGGACCAATGGACGTCCTCAGGTCCCGGTTTGACAGGCATAATGTGACTGGGCGCACAATTTTACGGATAATAGCGCCTCCATGAGGATGCAATCGTGAACGCGACGCCAGTCAATCTCTACGTCGATCGGTTCATGACCAACTCGCCGAACACGGCCGAGGAAGTCTGGAACGCGACCAAAGAGCATTCGAAGATCTACGCCGAGGGTGCCCGGAAAGTCGGCTTGAGCGGCTCCGAATATGCCGAATTCCAGCAGGCGCTCCTCGACGGCAAGGCGTTGTACGTTCGGCTGCCGACGCACATCGACGCGATGGCGGGCCTGCACCATGGCCGGCCGTACGCGATCAAGTCCGTCACAGTCCCCGAAAAAACGCTCGGTTGGAAGGTTGCGCTTTCCGACGGTACGCTCGTCTACGTTCCGCAAGTTTGCGGCAACCTTTCGCTCGTACACGGAGCGAAAATTGCGCAACATCCTAAGAAGCCGACGCGAGTTGCGAATGTACCGCGCCAGACCGTCACTCAAGGCTCATCGTATACGCCGGTGACGTTCCAGCCGCCCGAGACGCCGCCGGCCACTTCGGGGCCGGTCTATTCACAACCGGTCTATACGCCGCCGGTCATCGCCTACACGCAGCCGGTCGTTTCGGCTCCGGAAGTCTCCCACGGATCCTTCCTACCGTTCCTCGTGCCGATCGTCGCGTTCGTCGGCGGAGCGGTCGGATCGGTCGCGAGCCCCCCGAGCACGATCGTTCCGCCCTGTTCGGAAGGCTCGAACCTCTTGGGCGTCTGCCAACTCGGCCGTCGCTGAGCGCGTGAACGGGGCCGCTCGGCGCGGCCCGGCCCGATAGAGCCTCCTACTGCTTCGCCTTCAGCCGGCGCAGGACGTACTGCAGGATGCCGCCGTTGCGGTAGTACTCCGCTTCGTCGGGGGTATCGATGCGGACGACGGCGCGGAAGGACTTCGTCCCGCCGGCTGCATCGGTCGCGCGCACTTCGATCGTACTGCGGGGTACGATGCGCTCGCCGAGGCCGGCGATATCGAACGTTTCTTCGCCGTCGAGCCCTAGCGTCGCCCGATTCTCTCCGGCTGCGAACTCGAGCGGGAGAATGCCCATGCCGACGAGATTGCTGCGGTGGATGCGTTCGAACGATTCCGCGATCACCGCCCGCACGCCCAGGAGCATCGGCCCCTTCGCCGCCCAGTCGCGTGAAGAGCCCGAACCATATTCCTTCCCCGCGAGCACGATCAGCGGGATCCCCGCCGAGCGGTACGCCGCCGACGCGTCGAAGATCGACATCTGCTCGCCCGTCCGCAAGTACCGGGTGACGCCGCCTTCGACGCCGGGGACGAGCGCGTTGCGCAGCCGCGTGTTCGCGAACGTCCCGCGCACCATCACCTCGTGGTTGCCGCGGCGCGCACCGTACGAATTGAAATCCTTGGGAGCGACGCCCTTCTCGATCAGATAGAGTGCGGCGGGGGAACTCTTCGCGATCGAGCCGGCGGGTGAGATGTGGTCCGTCGTCACGCTATCCCCGAGGACGGCGAGCGCGCGAGCGCCGCGAATATCGCCGGGCGCGACCGGCTCGGCGGGCATGCCGTCGAAATACGGAGCCCGTTTCACGTACTCCGAAGTCTCGTCCCAGGCATACCGTTCGCCGCCGGGAACCGCGAGCGCACGCCAGCGATCGTCCCCTGCGTAGACGTCGGCGTAACACTCGCGAAACATCCCTTCGGTCACGCACGCCGCGACGGTCCGCTCGATCTCAGCGTTCGCCGGCCAGATGTCGGCCAGCGTAACGGGCGTCCCGTCGCTCGCGAAGCCGAGCGGTTCGCTCGTCAAGTCGACATCCATGCGGCCGGCGAGCGCGTAGGCGACCACGAGCGGAGGCGAGGCGAGGTAATTCGCTCGCACCTGCGGATGGATCCGCCCCTCGAAGTTGCGGTTCCCCGAGAGGACCGCGGCGACGATCAGATCGCGTTCCGCGACGGCGTGCGCGACCTCTTCGGGGAGCGGACCGCTGTTCCCGATGCACGTCGTGCAACCGTAGCCGACGAGGTTGAAGCCGAGCGCGTCGAGATAGGTATCGAGCCCCGCGGCGCGCAGGTAATCCGTGACGACCTTCGAGCCGGGCGCGAGCGACGTCTTGACCCACGGCTTGCGCGTGAGGCCCTTTTCGACCGCCCGTTTCGCGAGGAGTCCGGCCGCAACGAGCACCGCCGGGTTCGACGTGTTCGTGCACGAGGTGATCGCCGCAATGACGACCGCACCGTCGGAGAGTTCCGTCGCCGGACGCACCGCGACGGCCGTCCCGCCGCCCTCGCCTTCCAGGCGCGCGAGCGCGGGAGCTTGCGATTTCGCTTCGCGCGCGCCCTGCCACTCGGCGAGCGCGGCCAGAAACGCCGGTTTGACCTTCGAGAGCGCGACGCGGTCTTGCGGGCGGCGCGGCCCGGCGAGGTTGGCCTCCACCTCCGAGAGGTCGAGTTCGAGCGTGTCGTTATAGCGAGGATCGGGGGAGTCGTCGGTGCGGAAGAGTCCCTGCGCCTTCGCATACGCTTCGACGAGCGCGACGTGCTCCGCGCTGCGCCCGGTCAAGCGCAGGTATGCGAGCGTTTGATCGTCGATCGGAAAGATCGCTACGGTCGAACCGTACTCGGGGGACATGTTCCCGATCGTCGTGCGGTCGCTCACCGTCAGGTTCGCCAGTCCCTTGCCGTAGAACTCGACGAATTTCCCGACGACGCCCTTCTTGCGGAGCATCTGCGTCACGTGCAGCACGAGGTCGGTCGCGGTGATCCCCTCGCGCAACTTGCCGTGGAGCTTCACGCCGATCACGTCGGGGATCAGCATCGAGACCGGCTGCCCGAGCATCGCAGCCTCGGCTTCGATGCCGCCGACGCCCCAGGCGAGCACGCCGAGGCCGTTCGCCATCGTCGTGTGCGAGTCGGTCCCGACGACGGTATCCGGATACGCGAGCGGCTCGACGCTCTCGTCGGAGGCTCCGAAGACGACGCGCGCAAGGTACTCGATGTTGACTTGATGGACGATGCCCGTGTCGGGCGGGACCGCCTTGAAGCCGTCGAGCGCCTGCTGCCCCCACTTGAGGAACGCATAGCGTTCGCGATTGCGCTCGAATTCGAGATCGGCGTTCACGGCGAACGCCTCGGGCGTACCGAACGCGTCGACTTGCACCGAGTGATCGATCACGAGTTCGACCGGTTGCAGGGGATTGATTTGTTTGGGCTCGCCGCCCATCGCGACGATCGCGTCGCGCATCGCCGCGAGATCGACGACGCACGGAACGCCGGTGAAATCTTGCAAGAGCACGCGCGCCGGGCGGTAGGCGATCTCGCTCGCCGCGGCCTGCTCCGGATCCCGGCCCGCGAGCGCCGCGATGTCGTCGCGGGTGACGCTGCGGCCGTCCTCGCAACGAAGTAGATTCTCCAGCAGAATCTTGAGGCTGAACGGCAACGTCCGCACGTTCGGGAACGCCTCGGAGAGCGCGTCGAGCCGGTAGTACGCGTACGTGCGCGAGCCCACCGTCAGCGCGGCGCGGGCGGAAAAACTGTTCGGATGCGGATCGGACATGGGGCCCGGGTTCGCCCCGGGAGCGACCCGTTACTCCGTGCTCGAGGCGAACGCGCGATCCACGCGCGCGACGCGCGGCGAGCCCTCCGCGGCCCCCGCGATCGAGAGCATCGTCTTCCCGTGCAAGAGCGCGTGCAGCGGTTCGGCGACAAGCCCGCTACGCCAGCTACCGCCCGTTGTCTCGTCATCCACGGCGGCGAGCCGCGCGAGAGCCTCCGGCGTCCGCGGCAATTCGCGCGCAATGCGTTCGATCGCGGCCCGCGGCAGGAGTAGCGAGGGCGGGAGGTCGTTCTCCGCCGCAATCGCGCTGACGAGAACCGAAAGGCAGGCGACGATCGCCTCGCGATCGGGGCCGGGCGGTCGCGCCGGCTTGCGCGGAAGGTCGACGTCCTCCAGTGCGAGTCCGCGCTCGACGGCCTCGACGATTCGGTCGCCGTAGGCTTTGCGCGCGCCCGCGTCGAGCCTGCGCAGCTGTGAGAGATCGTCGCGCGTCGCCGGACGAAGATGGACGATGGCGGCCATCACGTCGTCCGGAATGATGAACTTGAGCGGGACGTCCCGATCGCGCGCGATGCGATCGCGCAAGATCGCGACTTCGCGCAGGATGCCGAGCTCGCGACGATTCATCCGCATCGCGCCCGAGATGCGCAGGTAGAGACGCTCGGGATCGGCAGCGTAGCGCGCCGGATCGACGAGCGAGCGCGCCTCCTCTTCGGCCCATTCCGAACGGCCGCTCCGCGCGAGGGCTTCGCCCAAACGGTCCTGCAGCGTGAAGAGGTGGCGCACGTCGTCGACGAGGTATTCGATCTGTTGCGGCGAGAGCGGCCGCGAACTCCAATCGCTGACCGTTTGCGATTTCCGCAAGCGAACGCCGGCGACGTTCTGCACCAGGTCGGCGAGCGAGATCGACATGCCGAATCCGCTGAACGCCGCGGCTAGCTGCGTGTCGAACGCGCGCGCGGGCAAACGCCCGAAACGGTCCGCAAAGATCTTCAGATCGCTCTGCAACGCGTGCCCGACGACGGTCCGGCTCGCAAGGGCGTCCGCGAGCGGCTGCAACGATTGCAGCCGGAGCGGGTCGACTAGCGCCACCTCGTCGCCGAAGGCGAGTTGCACGACCATCAGCCGCGCCGAGTACGAACGCTCGTTGTGGAATTCCGTATCCAGCGCTACCCGCTCCGCCGTTGCGACCGTCTCGCAGAGACGCGCGAAGGGTTCCTCTTCATCGATCAACCGGACGTTCATGGTCCCACCGGAATCGACCTGACGAGCAGGTCGTGAAGCGTATCGGAGACGCTGTCCCCGAAGATTGCAAGGACGGTACAGATCGGAATCGCGATCGCGGACATCGTCAGAATGTGGATGCCGAGCGGGACGCGCATGGCGGCCGCCGTTTGCGTCGCGATCGTGCCGCCGAGCCCCGGGATGATGCGGACAACGAGCAAGAACATTGGCGACCCGAGCTTGAAATGCCTGACCCACGGCGGGAGCCGTTGAAACCGTTCCTCGAGATCCAGCAGCCGCGAGGTCCGCAGCGCGACGAGGTACCCGACGATCGCGGCAAAGACGATGCCGAGCGCGTTCACAACCGAACCCCAGAGCGGCCCGAAGATGATCCCGTTCATCACCGCGAGCACGTCCGTCACCGAAAACGGCGCCGAGGCCACCAGCGTGAAGATCAGGACCGCAAGGGGGTAGGCCAATAGTCGATTCGATGCGAGCAGGGTCTCGACCGCCGTCCGCTCCCGTACGACGACCGCGCCGAGGACAAACGACCCGATGAAAATTGCGACCGCCTCCGCCCGGCGCCAAGACGTCGGCGTCAAGTAATGTTCTTCCAAACCACAATCCTATTGCTTTGCGGCGTGGGCCTGTATGCCTCCGCCTTCATGCTCCGGAAATGGCGCTCGGCGCAACGCGGGGAGTTGCGGGAGGAGAGCATCGTGCGAACGCCGCAGGCGCGGGCCCTCGGCGGTATCCCGAACGCGGCGATCGGGATCGTCTACTATGCCGCCCTCGCCGTCGCGGTGCCGGCGCTCGGCCTTGCGACCGTATGGTGGGCCGCGCTGGGGGCGGCGGCGGCCGCCGGGGCCTTCTCGGCCTATCTGGCGTACGGCCTGCTCTTCGTCACGCGCGCTCCGTGCCCGTACTGTTGGGCAAGCCACGTCGCGAACTGGGCGATCCTCGCGCTCCTCCTCGCGCTACGGCCGCATTGATCGCCTCACGAATTGCATCGCGCTTCGCCGTTTCAGCGTCTCGAGCGTCCGGCGCACCGGCGCCGGACGCGCTCACTGAATGACGGTGATCGTATTCGCGTTGAGCGAGCCGTCGCTCTGCGGGTCGCCGGAAACGCTGACCGTGTCGCCGTTCTTGATCGACCAGCCGCGCGGGTTGATGACCGTCCCCTGATGCAAGTGGATCGAGCGGTACGAATTGCGTCCCGTCTGCACTTGCATCTCGAAGCGGCGGAAATACGAAACCTGTCCGCGCGTCTCGTTGGCGCGGCGGTTCAGTTCGTCGAGGCCCTGGTTCACCTCGCCCTTGATGATCGAATTGACGGCGTTGATCACCTGATTCACCGTTTGCCCCCCGAGAGAGCTCGGGAGTTGCGGCGCGCTCGACGTTGCGGCCGGGCTCGGTGAAGGCGTGGGGCCCGTCTCGGCGGCGGCCGCGCCGGCGGCGAGGGAGAGGGCGAGGGCAAAGGCTGCGACGAAGCGCGTGTTCATACGTTTGCGAAACGAAGCGCCGTCCGCCCGAGTTCCCCGCCCCGCCGCCACGGTGATGCTCGTCCGCGACCGCCCGGCCGGCGGAATAGCCGTGTACATGACGCGGCGCAGCGCCGCGAGCGCGTTCATGCCGGACGCTTACGTCTTCCCGGGAGGCGCCGCCGACCCGGGCGACGGCGCCCCGGAGATCCTCGCGCGCCTGCATCCGGACGCCCGTGCCGCCGACGCCGGTCGCCGCCCTGCGGCGCTCGTCGAGCCGAGGCTCGTCGTCACGGCCTTGCGCGAACTCTTCGAGGAAGCGGGGATCCTGTTCGCAGCGGCGCCTGACGGCTCGCCGAAAGCGCTTCCGTCCGAGGTGCTCGCCGCCGAGCGCGCCGCTCTCCTCCGCGGCGGCCGGTCGCTCCCGGAGCTCTTGGCGGCGAACGACGCCTTCCTCGACGGGCGCGAGCTCGTCTACTACTCGAATTGGATCACGCCGGCCGTAGAGCCGCGCCGCTTCGACGCTCACTTCTTCGTCGCGCGCGAGCCGGAGGGACAGACCGCCGCCGCCGATGCGATCGAAGTGCACGACGGCCTTTGGGTCGCGCCGCAAGAGGCGCTGGAACGAGGGCGCAACAACGAGTTGACGCTCGTCTTCCCGACCATCAAACACCTCGAACGGTTGGCCGAAGCGTCGTCCGTCGACGGGCTGTTGCGAGCGGCGCGTTCGCGCGTCGTGCGGCCGGTCGAACCCGAAGCGCTGCCGGGCGGCGTCTTCACGATACCGCCGGAACGGGAACCCTGGTGACGCGAGCGCGCGTCACCAGGATCCTCGCGCCCAATCCATCGCCGATGACGCTCGAGGGGACGAACTCATTCCTCGTCGATGCCGGCGGGGGGCGGGCGTTCGCGATCGATCCCGGTCCCGCGATCCCGGCGCACGTCGAACGCATCGCAGCGACGGCCGACGACCTCGGCCTGCGGATCGAGGCGATCCTCGTGACGCACGGGCATCCCGATCACGCTCCCGGCGCGGCACCGCTCGCGCTACGCACCGGGGCGCGCATTTACGCCCATGCGGACGCGAACGTTCCGTTCGACGCTGCGCTCGCAGACGGCGCGACCGTCCGCGCCGGCGGAACCGAGATCGTCGCCTTCCACGCTCCGGGACACGCGCCCGACCACCTGGTCTTCTTCTTAGAGAGCGCGCGCACGCTGTTCACGGGCGATGTGATCGTCGGACGCGGCACGATTCTGATCGCGCCGCCGAACGGCGACATGCGGGAGTATCAGGCGACGCTCGTTCGCTTGCGTGCGCTCGCGAGCGAGTTCGACCGCATCGAAGGCGGGCACGGCGATGCGATCTCGGAACCGCTCGCGAAGCTCGACGAATACGTGCGACATCGCGAAATGCGCGAGCGCGCGATCCTCGCGACGCTCGCGCGGGGCCCGCAGTCGATTCCCGAAATCGTCGCGCACGTCTATCGCGATACGCCGCAAATCCTATGGGGCGCGGCGGCCCGCCAGGTCCTCGCGCACCTGATCGCGCTCGAACGCGAGGGGCGCGTGCACGCCGAGCATCTCGAGCGCGCTCCGACCGAGCGCGAGGACGCGATCCTCAACCCCGACGTGGGCGCGCTCGTCGACGAGCACAGCCGCGCCGTCGCGAGCGCGGAACTCGGCGTCGCAGAGCGCATCGAGCGCCTCGCCGTCTACGAGCGGACGTAGGCGCCGTCGAAGCGGCGGAACTTACGCGATCGAGAGCACGACCTTCCCGAACTGCTCCGTTTCGAGTTGGCGACGCGCCGCGTCGACGATCCGCTCCAGCGGGTAGACGCGGTCGACGACGGGCCGCAGGCGCGTTTCCGCTACGAGGCGCAGCAGCGCCGCGAAATCGGAGGGGCTGCCCATCGATGTTCCGAGGATCGTGAGGTGCTTCCAGAAGATCGGGAAGGGCCGGATCGTCGCGTTCCCGGTCGTCCCGCCGTAGACGACGATGCGCGCCCCGTACCGCGCGATTTCGAGCGCACGCGAAAACGTTTCGCCGCCGGCGCTGTCGACGACGAGCGTCGGACCGCCGCCCGAGGCGTCGCGGACTTCCTTGTGCCAGGCGGGCGAGGTCTTGTAGTTGATCGCGACGTCGGCCCCGAGCGCTTTCGCGCGCGCAAGTTTCTCATCGCTCCCGGACGTGACGATCGTGCGGCAGCCGAAGTGCTTGGCGAACAGCAGCACGAAGGTCTGGACGCCTCCGCCGATGCCGGTGATGAGAACCGTATCCTCCGGGACCAGCCGCCCGCGCGTGAACGTCGCGCGGTAGGCCGTCAAGCCCGCAAGCGGGAGCGCCGCGGCCTCGGCCTCCGTCAAGTGCTCCGGCGCGGGATGGACGTTCTGCGCGGGGACGATCACGTATTCGGCAAACGTCCCGTCGCCCGGCATCCCGACGATCCCGCCGTCGCGGCTGAGGATCCCCGGATCGTCGTTCCAGCCGAGCTGCGGATCGATGACGACGCGCGTCCCCGGCGGCGGACCCGTGACCCCCGCGCCGAGTTCGGCGACGCTGCCGGCGCCGTCCGAACCCAGCGTGCACGGGAGCGCGATGCCCGGATAGAGCCCCTGCGTGATGAACAGGTCGCGACGGTTCAACGCAGCGGCGGCGATTCGGACGGAGATCTCGCCGGGCCCGGGATGGGGCTGCGGCACCTCCTCGACGCGGAGGTTCTCGGGGCCGGTGATTTCGTGCAGACGAGCGGCGCGCAAGGGAAACCTCCTAGATGGACGCGGCAGGTTCGGGCGTCGGCGCGGGCGCCGGGGAGGCAGACGATTCCTCGGAAGCGGCGGTGGGCGCCGCGCTCGCGGCCGGGACGGGCGAGGCGGAGGCTTGCGGGCTCGCCGGAGCCGCGGACTCGCCCGGCGGGGCAACGGCCGGGAGTTGCCCGGAGAGGCCGCGGCCGACGTTGACCGCGCGTCCCAACAGCGCCGGCCCGAACGCCGAGGCTTGCGCCGCGACGCCGAGTGCCGAGGTCAGCCCGCCGCCGAAGAGCACCTGGGCGTACCCAAGCGCGCTCAACACCCCGATCGCGAGCATCGGGGCGAACGGGCCGATCACGCTCCCCCCGACGACCGTCCCGGCGACGAGATCGCCGAGTCGCTGGTGCTTCGGCGTCACGGCCGCGAGCAGCGGGCCGATCAAGAGCAGGTCGACGGGGCGGAGCAGATTCCTCGCGAAGACGCGCCCGAAGCCTGCCCACCCTCCTCGCAGCGTACGCACGTTCAGGGCAAAGAGCATCTTCCCGACCGTCGTGCCGACGAGCGCTTCCATCACGAATGCGAAGATCCACGCGCAGCCGAGCGAGAGGCCGGCGAGCGCGGCAAACGCACCTTCGCTGCGCGCGGCGACGGGGACGAGGACCCACGCATACGCCGCCGCCCCCCCGATCGCCGCGTTGAAGAAGAACGTCGCGACCAGGTAGCCGATTGCGAAGATATCGACGCAGGCGGCGCAAAACCGCCGGATCAAGTAGACCGGCAGGCTTCCGAACTTCGGCTCGTACGGCCGCGGCGCCGGCGCCTTGGGCGCGGCGACTACGCCCCCCGCTGCCGCCGCCGCCTGGATCGGCGGCGGCGGCGGCAGGTCGCTCATCTAGACGAAACCGCTTGCAGCGGTCGCCCCCTTCTTATGCAGCTCCGACTGACGGAGCTCGACGCGTCTGATCTTCCCAGAACGCGTCTTCGGGAGTTCGGCGACGAACTCGATCTCGCGCGGATACTTGTACGGCGCCGTGACGCGCTTGCAGTGTTCCTGGAGTTCCTTCACGAGAGCGGGCCCCGGCTCGTAGCCCGGCCGCAGCACGACGAACGCTTTCACGACGTTCCCGCGATCCGCATCCGGGCTTCCCACGACTGCCGATTCCTGGACGGCGGGATGTTCGAGCAGGGCGCTCTCGACCTCGAACGGGCCGATGCGGTAGGCGCCCGAGGAGATAACGTCGTCCGAGCGGCCGACGAACCAATAGTACCCGTCGTCGTCGACCTGCGCGCGGTCGCCGGTGAGATAGATTTCGCCACGGTGCGAGGCCCGCGTCTCCTCGGGATTCTTGTAATAGCCGGTGAACAGCGTCGGCGGCCGGCCGCGCACGCCGATGTCGCCGACCTCGCCGGCCTCGCATTCGTTGCCTTCCTGGTCGATGACGACGATGTCGTGCCCGGGCGTCGGCTTACCCATCGAACCGGGGCGAACTTCCATCCCCGGCAGATTTGCGACCAGCAGCGAGTTCTCGGTCTGGCCGTAGCCGTCGAGGATCGTCAACCCGAACGCTTCGCGCCAGCGCACCAGCACCTCCGGATTCAGCGGTTCGCCCGCCGAAACGCAGTGCCGCAGCTTCGGCAGCTTCCAGCGCTCCCCGAGCCCTTCCAGCTTCGCCTCGAGCCTGTATTCCGTCGGGGCCTGGCAGAGCACGGTCACGCCGAGATCGCGGATCATGTCCATGCGATGCGCGGGGTTGAAACCGCCCTCGTCGAGGACGATCGCGGAACCGCAAGACCATGGCCCGAGCAGAACGTTCCAGAGCGATTTCGCCCAGCCGGTCCCAGCCGTGCTCCAAACGAGATCGTCCGGCTTGCAATCGAACCAGAATTGCGCTTGCATGCGCTTCGCGTACGTGTAGGCGTGCAGGTGGACGACGCCCTTAGGATCCTTCGTCGTTCCGCTCGTGTAGACGATGTAGGCGATGTCGCTCGAGGCAGTCTCGTTTCCGGCGAACTCGGGAGCGTTCTCGACGAGCGCGTCGAGCGAGGTCCAGCCCTCGGCCGATCCCCCGACGAGCAGATACCGCTTCACGCCGGGCGCGAGTTGACGCAGGAGGTCGCATTCGGCCTGATTGGTCGTGTGCCCGACGATCGTCGTCGCCTCGCTATGGTTCGCGCGGAACGCGAGGTCCTTCGCGCGCAACTGCTCCGAGCACGGCACGACGATCGCGCCGAGCCGGTCGAGCGCGATCATCGAAAACAGCCACTCGGGGATCTTCGGCAGGAGCACGACGACGCGCTCCCCCTTTTCGATCCCAAGGTCGCGCAGCGCACCGGCCCAACGCTGCGAAGCCGCTGCAACCTCGGGGAACGTGTAGTCTCGCTCCTTCCCTGTGGAGTCGACGAAGAGGAGCGCTCGTCGCTGCTCGGCCGCGAGGCGGTCGATAACATCGCGACCGAAATTGAACGCCGGCGGGACATCCCAGTTGAAGTTTTCGCGCGTCATTTGCATAGCGGGATGAGATTTCAACGAACGGCAGGCGGAGCCTCGCGGAAATCAGTAACTTCCGGCATGGACATCCGCGATCTCCGGTTCCTGGTCAAGAACGCCAAGATCTCGTATGGCGGCTTCAGCGCGAGGGGCCTCCCCGCCGTCATCGTCTCGCTCTCCGGGCTCGTGCTCGCGAGCGGGATCGCACGCGCGATCGCGTGCAGCGCTTCCTCCCTCCCCGAGACATTCCGGGAAGGACGCTCGATGCTCGAGAGCGCGCAAAGCAAGAAGGGGGCCTTCACGCCCGAGGTCGTCCGGGCGGCTCGATGATCGACGATGCGACGCTCGCGGCCCTGATCCGGGCCGCCCTGCCGGATGCCGACGTCGAAGTCACGGACCTGACCGGCACCATGGACCATCTCAGCGTGTTGGTACGCTCGAAGGCGTTCGCCGGCGTCACGCTGCTCGACCGCCATCGCATAGTGGAGGGCGCCGTGGCGCCCGCCCGCGCCGACGGGCGCCTGCACGCACTCGCCATTCGCACCGCAGTCAAGGAGTAACCGATGTCAGACGAGCTGAGAACGGCAATCGCACGGGAGATCGCCGCGCATACGATCCTCGTGTACGGCAAGGGGACGAAGGACGCGCCACGCTGCGGCTTCACGCTCGAGACGGTCGAGTTCTTCGACCGGTTCGGTTACCCGTTCGAGGTGATCGACGTCTTGGAGGACCTGCCCAAGCGCGAAGTGCTCTCTGAGATCACGAACTGGCCGACGCTCCCGAAGGTCTTCATCGCCGGAAAATTCTACGGCGATACGGACATTCTCGGCCCGATGGAGGAGCACGGCGAGCTTGCCGGCGTGCTCGCGGCGGCATTCGCCGGGAAGCCGAAGCCGACCGACCCCATCCAGCTCCACTAGCTCCGCGGCGGTGCTGGAACTCTACCCGCCGGGCGAAGCCGCCACGTGGATCGCCTCGTTTCGCTTTCGCGCCGACGTGCGGCCGCGCTACTGCGAAACCGACGCGCTGGGGCACGTGAGCAACGTCGTATACCCCGCCTATCTCGAATTCAGCAGGCTCCAATACTTCATCGCCGCGGGAGACCCGGAGCCCGGGCCGTTCGCATTCGCGCACGTAACCGCCGAGTTGCAGCTACGCTACGTCGCCGCGTGCTTCTACGACGAGCCGCTGGAAGTGTGCTCGAAGCTCGTCGCGCTCGGCCGGACGAGCGCGACGATGGAGCAGGCGATCGTCGGGCCGGACGGTTCGATTCGCGCGCTCTCGCGCGTGACGATCGTCCGCTCCGACGGCGAAGCCTCGGTCCCCTGGACGCAAGCGCAACGCGCCGCCCTCATCGCCTTCGAACCCGGATTGTAGCGCCCGCCGTTCGCCGGCGCTGCTAGCTCTGCGTTAGGTTCGCGGCGGCGCGCGAGGGCGGGGCGCCGAACGGGTCGATGAAGTCGCCGGCGGGGGAAGCTTCCAACCGCGCGAGTTCCTCCCGGGAGAGCGTCTGCGAGAAGTCGCGCAGCGTGTCCACCGTACAGAAGAACCCGAACGTCACGTCTCCGCGGTTGACGAACTGGTGAGGTTCGAGCGGCCCGACGTAGACGACGTCGCGCGGTCCCACGACGCTGACGGATTCGCCGACGATCGCGTGCGCGTAACCCTCCCCGACGATCACGTAATGTTCGTGCTCGTGCTTTTCGAGCCGCGTGACGGCACCCGGCGGGACTTCGAAATACCGTACTTCGAGTTTCGGCCCGGGGGCTTGCGGATCGGCTTTGCGGCCGCCGACGAGCGTGTGGCGAACGACCTTCGCCCGCGGCGCCCCCGGGACATAGCCCTCCGGCTCCACGCCTTCCCAACCACCGGCGGACCTCAAGACGAACGATCGCTGCATGCGGACCATGATACCAGATACCCGGCCCTGCCTTCCGGCATCGCGCCCGTTCCCCAAGACGTCCTGAGCCGGCCGAAGGGTGACGTTTGCGCGAAAGCGGGGCCGCCATTCGGCGACCCCGCTCCCCGCGCAGGCCTCCGGCCGGACTAGAACCCGAGCTTCTTCGTGAGCTCGAGGTAGAACGTGCAGGGCTGCATGACCACGATGCCGTTCGGGCTCGAATACGCGTTCGTATTGACGAGCCCGCCCGTCGTCGGGGAGTACGCGACGCCGAGGGGGTTGAAGCCCTTGAACGCCGCGACGCTGCCGAGGAACGTGCCCGCCGTGTCCGCGTTGAACAGGTTCTGAGCGGTCAGCGAGAGGCGGATCCCGCTGTTGAGATCGCCGGGGCCGAGCGTCGTGCCCACGTAACCGTACGCGACGTTATAGGCGGGCCCGCCCGTGGCGTTGTTGTTGCCGTACCACGAGTCGCCGAACGACGCGTTCCAGCGGTGCGTGGCGCTCGTGTAATTGATCTCGCCCTTCGCCTTGAAGTACGGGATCTGGCCGGTAAAGCCGCCGGTGCCGTCGAGTTGCTTCCCGTTGATGAGCGCCGACGCACTGCAGACGGTCGCGCCCGGCTTGCAGAGCCCTTGATAGAAGCTCAGCGGGATCTGATCGTAATAGGCGCGCATCGCCGTCGCCGTCAGATAGTATCCGAAGCCGGAGGAGACGTTATGCTGCAGCGTCGCCTCGAGACCGTACGAGCGTTCGAGCGGGCCGTTGAACGTCGCGTTCAGCAACGTCTGCGACGGGCTGCGTCCGGCGAGGTTCGGGACGACCTGGGTCGAGGTGATGAATACGTTGTGGATCGTGTTGTCGAACGCATCGAGCGAGAGGACCGAGCCGCCGGGCGCGCGATAGTCGAAGCCGAGATCGTACGCGACGGTCGTCTCCGGGAGCAGGCCCGGATTCTTCGTCGTGAGGACGTCCGACTTACCGTCCGGGCCGCCGTTCACGCTGAGCGCGGTCAGGCCGGAGACGAGGCCGTTGTAAGGGAGCGTTACGGACGAACCACCCGAAGCGCGCACGGAGAGGTCGCGCGAGGGGCGGTATTCGATCTGCACGTGCGGATCGACGTGCGAGTTCGCATTGATGCCGGAGACGAGCGTCGAGTCGGCCGGTTCGCCGCCGGGATACCCGGCCGCGAGCGCCGCCGTGATCGCCGCGGGATCCGTGATCTTGTAATAGATGCGTTGGAACGTATAGTACGCGCCGAGACCCGCCTGCAGGTTCGGACGAATCTGGAAGAGCCCGGTCAGGGACGTGTCGTACCGGATGTTCTGAGTCGGCGGAATCTGCAGCGAGGAGCGCGGCAGCGTCGGAATCAAGAGGCCGTTGACTTTGCAGTTCGGCTGATAGTACGGATTGGCCGGCGTGTTCGGCGAGCCCGAACCGACGACGCCGACGCAGCCTGGCGGAAGCTGCGACGTATCCGACGTGAACTTCAGCGTGTCGTCGGTGTTGTAGTCGAAGCTGAACGTATAGAGGTTGTCGTGCACCGGATGCAGGTACGAGAGCGTCGCACCGCGCAGGCGGTCGACCTCCGGTTGGCTGAACGGCGTGCTGAAGCCGAAATACCCGTTCGCCTGTTGATTCGTCGGCGTCGTCCAGCAGGGCGTCGCCACGGAACAATTCGGAGCGGTCGACGTCGTCTTGAAGACGGTCGGGAACTGCGTCGCCGCGTTACCGATGTAGGCCGCACCGTAGCCCCCCGCTGAGCTGAAGCAGGGGCCCTTCGTGTTCGCCGCGTTCGCGTTGTCGAAAGCGAACGCCACCTGGCAATTCGCGGGGTTCGTGACCTGGAACCAGCCGACGAGACCGTTGTACTTGGATGCCGCCTGGCCGGCCGAGGAGCCGTAACCGGGCGTCGTGTTCTCGAGATCGCCGTCGATGAAGCGATCGATGATCGCCGTGTAGGGACGGAGCAGGATCGTATCGTTCTTGAATTGCGTCTTCAATTCGAACGAGAACGAAGGCTCGTTGTTCGCGATCGTCGAGACCGGGAAGAACCCGTACCCGTTGAACGGGCTGCCGACCGGATCCGTCGTGTACGGCGCGTTGTAGATCGAAAGGTTCGTGCAGAGCGCCGGGTTCGTGGTGACGGCAGCCTTGCCGGTCGCCGCCGATACGTTCGCGCACGCGCCGAGCGGGAAGCCGCCGTAGACGAGGCCGTACGAGCCGCCCTGCGGGACGTACTTGCCGAAAAGCCCGAGATACTCGCCGGTGAGCGAGGTGACCGGGGAGAGCTTGTAGCGGACCTTCACGAGATCGGCTTCGGTCGCGTAGGGAGAGGAGAAGTCGCTGCTCCACTGCTCGAGGGCCGGCGTCCCCGGGGCCGTGAGCGTCCCGGCGCCGATCTGATACGGGTAGTACCCGTTGTTCGGACCGTTCACGCTGTTGAACGTGCGAACGCCGAGGATGCTCAGACGGTTGTTGAGCAGATTGACATTGAGCGATCCGGCATAGTTGCCGGAGCCGTACGTGTCGTCGCCGAGCGTGAGCGAGAACTCGTTCTTCGCGGAGAAATCGCGCGTTCGGTAGTTGACGATCCCGACGGATTCGCCGGCGTTGGGGCCGTTGAGCCCGGCACCCTTGAGAACTTCGATTTGCTGGAAGACTTGCGGATTCGCGTAGTTCGTGTTGTAGGTTCCGAAGACGCCGGAGCTGACCGGATGCCCGTCGATCACGACCTTCGTCTCGAGCGACGCGCCGCGGACCGCGATCGAGGTGTTCGGCGTGCGGCTCCCGCTATCGCGCGTGACGCTGACGCCGGGCAACTCCTCGACGAGCCCCGTGAGGTTCGGCTGTTCGCGAATCGCGAGCTGTTCGCCGCTCAGCGTGGTGATCGCAAGGCCGCTGACGTTGAAGCCGCTGCGCGCCGCGCTGCGCACGGTCCCGATGACGCGCAGCGAGCTGAGCGTTGTTGAGACGAGCGTCACGTCGAGCTTCGCCGACTGCCCCGCGACGAGCGCGACCTCGACCGCCGTCGCGCCCTGGTACCCGCTCTTCGCAGCGGAGATGGTGTAGACGCCCGCCGGGACCGCGTTGAACGCGTACGCCCCGTTCGAACTCGTCGTCGTGGATTGCGACGTCGCTCCGGAAAGCGTGACGGTCACGCCGGCCAAAGGCGCGCCGGTACTGTCGGTCGCCGTGCCGCGCACCGTGGCGGCCTGGGTGGTGCTAGTCGGGCTCGTAACGCTCTGGGCCAGAGCCGTCGCCGCGCAAAGGGGTCCGACGGCTAAGAAAGCGCCCACGAGCAGAGCGAGGACCCTGCGATTCAACACGGATAGCCTCCGAAAACGCTAAAGAAACCGCGCCACTAGCGGCGCGACGCTCGTACTATAGCTCAGGTCAGGTTAACGCTATACGGCAGATTCGATTAATGACGGATTAAGAGAAGCCCACAAACCGAGAGGGTCCTGCCGCCGCACCCCTCGTAGAACCCGCCGATGCGCAACTACTGGCTCTTCAAGAGCGAACCCGACACGTACGGCTTCGACCGCCTATGCAGCGAAGGGCGCACGGAATGGAGCGGCGTCCGCAACTATCAAGCGCGCAACTTCATGCTCGCGATGAAGACTGGCGATCTTGGCTTCTTCTATCACTCCAGCACGAAAGAACCGGGCATCGCCGGCATCGTGAAGGTCGTGCGCGAGGCCTACCCCGATTTCACCGCCCGCGACCCCGCCTCGCCCTACTACGATCGCAAATCGACGGCCGCAAACCCCATCTGGCAAATGGTAGACGTCGCCTACGAAGCCGACCTCCCCCGCTTCGTAACCCTCGCCGAGCTACGCCGCTGCACCGCGCTCGCCCCCACGATGGTGCTACTAAAACGAGGATCGCGACTCTCGGTGCAACCAGTGCACGTACGAGAGTGGGAAATCATAATGGACCTCGCGAGCCACGCACCCGCGCTCATCTAGAGCGCACCATGGCCCGCGTCCCGTCCTTTGCGGTGCGGGGGCCCTTCGCGGGGAGTGCAGCTTGCCCGCGGAGCCAGGATGGCGGGAGCGGGCAAGTGCACTAGTAGCGATTTCGCATGGATGCGAAATCGCGGGCGTCCCCGCGAAGGGCCCCCGCACCGCAAAGGACGGGACAAAGCCCCGTGCAACTGCACGGGGCTTTTCCGCGATGCCCGTTGCGGTAGTTCTCCGCGACGAGAGTTACCGAGTTACAGAGTTACCACTGCTTCGAGACCGTCAACAGGAACGAGCGCGGTCCGACGACGTTCGCGTTCGTCAAGCCGACTTGTCCGTTGACGAGCGGCACGGGTACCCCGCCGTACTCAACCTCGGTAGCGCCCGAGAGGACGTTGAAGAGGTTGTAGACCGACCCTTGCAACATGATGCCGTCCTGCAACGGGAACCGGAGCGTCGTGTTCGCGATCGTGAACGCCGGCTCGTTGTAGGAGTTGTTCGGTCCGAGGTACTGCATACCGAAGCTCGCATAGGTGCCGTTGGCCGCGCGGTAGTGGATCTCGCCGTAGGCCTGCGAGTACGGAATCGCATGGTTGTTGACCGCGTTGAAGTTGCTGCCGGCGCCGTTCGCCGGCGAGCCGTTCGTGCCGCCGGTTCCCGAGCCGTAGAAGTTCGCGCCGGAGACGATCCCGAGGTTCGTGTTCAGCAGCGAGCAGTTGACGGCACCGCCGGTGATGGCGGTCTTACTGTACAAGCAGGCGCCGAGGTCGTAAGGGTAGGCCTTCAGCAGCGCGCCTTGCGCGGTGTACCCGAAGCCCACGTGCGGGTTGCGGGTCACCGAGAGCTCGAAGCCCGCATACCGCGCGTTGTCGAGGTTCGTAGCGGCCGTCGTAAGGAGCGGCAAAGTCGTCGGGGTGACGCCGCCCGGGCAGCTCGTGGCCGGCGTGACCTTCGTGCCCGAACTCGGCGGGCAGAACGTGAGGTTCCCGTTCGTGAAGGCCGCACTCGAAACGAACTGGTTCTTCACGTTCGTGAGGTAGAGGTCGGTCGAGAGCACGGTCTGCTTGTCGCCGCTGATCCGGTAATCCAGACCGAGATCGTAGCCGAACGCCGTTTCCGGCAGCACTTTGCCGGTCTGTTGCGTCGTGGTCACGTACGTCGCGTCCGAGCTGAGCGTATAGGTCGGGGCGCCGTTGTCGAGAAGCGCGAGATAGGGAGGCGCGAGCGACGCACCGGCCGAGGCGCGCAGCGACAGGTCCGGATTCGCCCGATAGGTCACGCCGAGGCGCGGATCGTCCTGGACGTGTCCGTTCTGCAGCCAGGTGTTGCCGCCGTCCAGCGTGACGTGCTGCGTGTAGCTGTCGAGGTAGTTCGCCAGCGTCACGCTGAGCTTGTCGTTCGGCCGGAAGTTCACGGCCGCTTTGTACGTGCGGTATATCAGCCACGAGCCCGGGAACACCGAGTAACTATAGGAAGGGACGGGAACGTTCGGAGCCGCGGTCGTCGCGTTGTCGTACACCGAATAGGTGTTGCTGCGCGCCGCAGTCTGGTCGTAGGAGAGCGTCAGCAGATCGTTCTTCGACTTGCCGAAGGGGTGGTCGTATTCGAACGAGGCGCCGTGCAGCGAGTCTTGTTCGGCGTTCGTGTATTCCGAGTACGAGGCCGGGAAGGTCACGTCGACCGTCTGGCCGTTGTACGTGTGCGTCACGCCGCCTGCCGTGAACGTGCCCCACAGTTGCAGCGGCTTCGTAATGTCGCCCCACGCGCCGTCGTACTGCAGGCGGTTGATCGAGGCGGCGTAATAGCGCGCCAGGATCGTATCGCCGCGGTACGTCGTGCGCAACTCGCCCTGGAACATCGGCTCGTTGTTGATCTCGTAATACGGGAAGGGATAGCCGTTCTGGAACGTGTTGACGTTCGTTCCGGCGACGATGCCGTTCGCCGGCAGGCCGGAATAGGATCCGCCGGGGAGGAACGGCATGTTGAAGTTGTAGCCGTGGTTCCCGTTTTGATCGGTCCACGATTGGCTGCCGAGGTACGTGAACGTAAGCGCCGTCGCATCCGAGAAGCCGTAGCGGATCTTCGCGAGTTCGGTCTTGTTGCTGTAGACCGAGGTGAAGTTCTCGCAGCAATAGACGAGCGACGTACCGGCCGGCGGATTGTTGATGATGCCGGGGTTCGCCGTGCCGCCCGCGCCCGTAGTGGGCGTTTTCACCGTCGTCGGAATCGGAATGCCGGTGGAGCTGGAGTCGCCGAGGAACGAATTACCGCTCGAAGGCAGCGTCGAGTAGTTGCTCGTCTGCAGCGGCCCGGGCGTTCCCGAGGTCGCGTAGTCGAACACGAAGCCGAGCTTGCCCTTGAGCAGCGTGTCGGAAATGCGATAGTTCGAGTTGAGCCCGCCGTAGCCGTCGACGCCCTGGTCGATCCGGACGACGAGCTTGTGCGTCGGATCGAGCGTATGGAAGTTGACCGCGCCGTTGATCGCGTTGTAGTTCACGGGAAGGGTCGCGCCGGGGCCTTTCACGACCTCGACGTCCTGCAGCACGTACGGGCTCAAGAACGTCGTGACGTAGTCGCCGTAATCCATGACGGCGAGCGGATGGCCGTCGATCAGCGAGGCCGTCTCGAACCCGAGGCCGCCGCGGACCGAGGGGAACGTGATGTTGCCGGGCGAGGAGTTGTTGGCGCTCGTGCCCGGGTGGTCGGCGACGATCCCCGGCGTTTCGTCGAGGATGTGCTGCACCTGAAGCTGCCCCTGATCCAGGAACGTCGTCTGCGAGATGTTCGCGACCGAGGCGGCGCTGGTGTTGAACGTCCGGTTCGCGGACACGGTCACGTGCCCGATCTCCTTGATCGTTTCGAAGCTGATCGCCGAGAGCGTGATGCCGACGTTCTGCGTCACGCCGGCGGCGATCGCGTAGCCGGATTCCGAAGCCGTACCGAAGCCGGCCTTGGCAACCTTGAGGGTATAGATGCCGGGGCTCAACGTAAGGGAGAAAACGCCTTGAACGTCGGTCTTCGTCGATGCGGTGGCCGGACCGGTGGCCGTGACCACGGCATTCGGAAGCGGTGCTCCGTCGGCGTCCTTGATGGTCCCGGTGAGCGTCCCGGTCGTTGCGGCCGCGGGCATTGCCGTTTGGGCGATCGCAGACGCCGGCCCTTGCGATGCCCCAGCCGCCGCCGCACTCAGGGGTCCGGCAGCCAGGAAGCACGCAATAGCCAGCGCTGCGCGATGACTAAATAAGCGCAACAGAATTCTCCTGTTTTGATGGTGGCGTCCCGACAGGGACCCCCGCGCTTACTATATGAGCGGCTCGTTAAGCGCTAATTAAGCGTAGCTAAAGAACGTAAGGTTAGCCGTTGCCGGCTGGAGAGACAGCCGAGCGTCAGCGCGTCTCGCGCGCCGCGGACCGCCCCGCCGCGAGAAATTCGAGTTGGGCGCTGTGCGTCGGCCCGCCCGGCGGAATGCGGCGAACGTAGCTTCCGTCGGATTGGAGCCAGCGCGTCTGCGCGTCGTCGCGCATCAGCGTCCCGAGGATCTCGTCCGTGACGCGGTCGCGCAGTTGGGGGCAGAGGATCGGGACGATCACCTCGACGCGGCGGTCGAGGTTCCGGCCCATCCAGTCGGCGCTCCCCATGTACACTTCCCGGTCTCCGCCGTTCTCGAAGACGAAGATTCGCGAATGTTCGAGGAACCGCCCGACGATCGAGCGCACGCGAATCGTATCGCTGACCCCGGGAACGCCCGGGCGCAATTCGCACAGGCCGCGCACGAGCAACTCGATCGGCACGCCCGCTTGCGAGGCGCGGTAGAGGGCCTCCATGATCGCTTCGTCGCTGATCGCGTTGAGCTTGGCGACGATGCCGGCGGCTCGCCCGGCCTTGCTGTGCTCGATCTCCCGATCGATCATCTCGAGGAAACGCGCGCGCAGCTCGCGCGGGGCGACGAGCAGCCGGTCGTATCTGGCGGCCCGCGTGAAGCCGGTCAGCGAGTTGAAGAGCCGCGTCGCATCCGAACCGAGATCGGGCCGGCACGTCAAAAGGCTCAGGTCCGTGTAGATGCGGGCCGTCTTCTCGTTATAATTGCCGGTGCCGAAGTGGACGTAACGGCGGATGCCTTCCGGCTCGTCGCGTACGATCAACGTCACCTTCGCGTGGACCTTGAGCCCCGGGACGCTGTAGATCACGTGCGCGCCGACGCGCTCGAGCTTGCGCGCCCACAAGATGTTGTTCTCTTCGTCGAAGCGCGCCTTGAGTTCGATCAGCGCCGCGACTTGCTTGCCGTTCTCGGCGGCCCGCATCAACGCGGAGACGACCGGCGACGTTCCCGAGGTCCGGTAGAGCGTCTGCTTGATCGCGAGGACGCGCGGGTCTTCCGCCGCGGCTTCCAAAAGCTGCACGACCGGGTCGAACGAGTCGTAGGGGTGATGGAGGAGGATGTCGCCTTCGCGGATCGCCTCGAACATGTCCGCGGCTGCATGGACGCGGCGCGGGATGACCGGCGTGAACGAGGGGTCGCGCAATTCCGGACGATCGAGCGAAGCGATCGTCCAGAACCCGCTGACTGCCAGCGGCCCGTCGACCGCATAGAGATCCTGCTCTTCCAATTCCAGTTCTTCGAGCAGGAGCGAGCGCATCGCGTGCGGCATCGCCGCCTCGACCTCCAAGCGGACGGGCTCGCCGAAGCGGCGCTTGCGCAGCTCGGATTCGATCGCGCTGATCAGGTCGTCGGCTTCGTCCTCTTGGATGTCGAGATCGGCGTCGCGGGTAACGCGGAAGCAGTAGGACCGCACGACCTCGACGCCGGGGAACAAGGCGTCGAGGTTGTGGGCGATCACGTCCTCGAGCAGGACGAAGTGCGATTCGCCCCACGGCGAGGGGATCGGAACGAAGCGCGGCAGGCTCGAAGGCACCTTGACGCGCGCGAAATGCTCGACGGCACCGTGCGAGGTCTCGTCGCGAATCTCGACGCCGAGCGAGAGCGAGAGGTTGGAGATATATGGAAAGGGGTGCGTGCGGTCGACGGCGAGCGGCGTCAGGACGGGGAAGACGCGCTCGTAAAACGTGCGGCGCAGCTCCTCGCGCGCGGCTTCGGAGAGGGCGTCGTAGCGCAAGATCTTGATGCCGTTGCGTGCGAGTTCCGGGAGGAGCACGTCCCGCAGGAGTTGCTGCTGCCGCTCGAGCGAGGGGCGCAGGCGCGCCGAGATCGCACGCAACTGTTCGGCGGGGAGGCGCCCGTCGACCGAACGCGCGTGCACGTCTGCGTCGAGTTGCTGTTTGAGGCCGGCCACGCGGACCATGAAATACTCGTCGAGGTTCGTCCCGTAGATCGCGACGAACTTGACGCGCTCGAGCAGCGGGTGGCGCTCGTCGAGCGCTTCCTCGAGAACGCGCTCGTTGAAGGCGAGCCACGAGAGTTCCCGGCTGAAGTAGAGCGACGGATCGTCCAGCGGAGGAGGCGCGACCGTCAGCGAGGGGTGAACCCGGGAGGACTCTTGTTCCGACCGAACGAGCATGACCGGCCTATTCTCTCACGGCGGAGGTGACGAAGAGTTGAGCGGCGGGACCCTCGATTTCGCGATCCATCTGCGCGATCATTTGATCCTCTGTTCGGCGGCGCTCGGGCTGGCGCTCTTTACGGGGTTGCCGCTGGGGTCCTGGTTGCCGCATGCCGGGCGCATTCGCGGCCCCGTCTTGGGAGCGATCGCGACCGCCCGGGTCGTCCCCAGCCTGGCCGTGCTGGCGTTCATGCTCCCTCTGCTCGGCATCGGCTTCGCTCCCGCGCTCGTCGCGCTCGTCCTGCTCGCGCTCCCGCCCATCGTCATCACGACGGATACCGGCCTGGGCACGGTCGCTGCGGCGGTGCGGGAGGCGGCGCGCGGCCTCGGGATGGACGAGCGGGAGATCCGGCGGCGCATCGACTGGCCGCTCGCTCTCCCGATCGTCATCGCCGGCGTACGGACGGCGACGGTCGAGGTGATCGCGAGCGCGACGCTCGCCGCGTTCATCGGGGGCGGCGGGCTCGGCGAGTTCATCGTGAACGGCCTGGCTGCGAACGATCTCGCCGAATTGCTGGAGGGAGCGCTCGGAGTCGCGGCGCTCGCGCTCGCCGCCGAATGGGCTTTGGGGCGCGCGCAAGTCTTGGCGGCTCGCGCGGGGAACCTCGCCCCATGAATCGCCGCTCGGCCCTCGCGCTCTTCTCCTCCGTTCCCCTGCTCGCCGCATGCGGCAACAAACCGCGCGAGCGGTTGATCGTCGGCTCGAAGAATTTCACCGAAGAGCTGCTGCTCGGCGAACTCTACGCGCAAGTGCTCGAACACTACGATTTCCGGATCACGCGCAAGCTGAACCTCGGCGGCACTCAGGTAGCGATGGCGGCGATCCGGCGCGGCGATATCGACGTCTATCCGGAATACACGGGGACGGCGCTGCTTACGCAACTGAAACTGAAGCCGACGGGCGACGCCGCCGCCACGTACCAAACGGTGCGCGACGCGTACCAGCGCGACTACAACCTCGTCTGGCTCGATCCGGCGCCGATGAACAACACGCAAGCGCTCGCGACGACTGCGGCGATCGCGGAGAAGTACGACATCACGACGCTGAGCGATCTCAGCAAGGCTGCGCCGAAGCTGCGGCTCGGCGCGATCCCGGAGTTCACGACGCGCGAAGACGGCTTGCCCGGGTTACAGAAAGCTTACGGCGGCTTTCAGTTCCGCGAAGTCAAGCTCTTCGACATCGCGCTGAAATACCGCGCGCTCGAGGCCGGGAGCGTCGACGTCGTCGTCGCGTTCGGGACCGACGGCCAGATCCTGGCGAATTCGCTCGTCGTCTTCGAAGACGACAAGCACTTCTGGCCGGTCTATCAAGCGGCGCCCGTCGTCCGGGCGGACGCGCTGGAACGCTTCCCCGGCCTTACGACGCACCTCAACGCGGTGAGCGCGCGCTTGACCGATACGACGATGCGGGAGCTGAATTACGCCATCGACGGCCAGAAGCAAGAGCCGGCGTCGGTAGCGCACGATTTCCTGACGGGCATCGGATTCGTGTGAAAGGCGCGAGCGTCCGGATTCGGGGGCTCGTGGTCCGCTATTCCCCCGGTGCGATTCCGGCGCTCGACCGCGTCTCGCTCTCCCTCGATCCCGGCGAGTTCGTCGTCGTCCTGGGACCGTCCGGGTGCGGGAAGAGCACGTTGCTGCGAACGATCAACCGGCTCGTCGAACCCGCTGCGGGGACGATCGAGATCGACGGGCGGAACGTGCGCGACGTCCCGCCGACGGAATTGCGGCGCGGGATAGGCTACGTGATCCAAGCGGTCGGGCTCTTCCCACACATGACGGTCGCCGAAAACGTCGCGATCGTGCCGGGATTGCTCGGTTGGAGCCGGACGGAGACGGCGGCTCGCGTCGACGAACTCCTGGCGCTCGTCTCGCTCGAACCTGCGCGCTATCGCGATCGGCGGCCGGGAGCGCTCTCCGGCGGCGAGCAACAGCGCGTCGGCGTCGCGCGCTCGCTCGCCGCGCGGCCGCCGCTCCTGTTGATGGACGAACCGTTCGGCGCGGTGGACGCCGTCGTCCGTGCGACGTTGCAGGATGAAGTCCGGCGCATCCAGCGCACGCTCGGCACGACGATCCTCTTCGTGACGCACGACGTCGCCGAGGCACTCCGCCTCGCGGACCGGCTCGTCGTCATGTCGGCGGGGAGCATCGTGCAGGACGCGGCGCCGCTCGCAACGCTCGTCCACCCTGCGACCCCGTACGTGGCCGAGCTCCTCGATGCGGAGGACGTCTTGCGTCGCGCCGACCTCTTGCCGGCGCGCAGCGCGGCCCGGCAGGGCGGTGCGCCCGGCGAGGCATCGATCGACGCCGGCGTTCCGCTCCGCGACGCCCTGAACGCGCTGCTGGCAGGGGCGAACCGCCTTACCGTCATCGAGGAGGGAGTCCCGATCGGGTCGCTCGACTTCGACGATGTCCGCCGCGCCCTCGGGGAGGGCGCGTGAACTACCTGACGACGCACGCCGGCTACGTGTTGCAGCTGCTGGGCGAGCACGTCGCGCTCGCCGGCGGCGCCATCGCGATCGCCGCCGTCATCGCGCTCCCGCTCGGCGCATTCGCGGCGCGCCGCCCGAAGCTCGGCGGCGCGTTGCTCGGCGTGCTCGGCGTCATCTACACGATCCCGAGTCTCGCGCTCTTCGCGCTCCTGGTCCCGCTGCTCGGGCTCGGGCTCCCGACGGCGCTGACCACGCTCGTGCTCTACGCGCAGATGATCCTCGTGCGCAACGTCGTCGCCGGGCTGCGGAGCGTCCCGCCGGAACTGATCGACGCCGCCCGCGGCCTCGGTATGACGGAGGCGCAGAGTTTCCGGCGGATCGAGTTGCCGCAGGCGCTCCCCGTCATCGCAAGCGGCGTGCGGATCGCCGCCGTCTCTGCGATCGCGCTCGCAAACCTCGCGGCTTGGATCGACGCCGGCGGGCTCGGCGTCCTCCTCTTTGACGGCCTTCGCACGGACGACAACGCGAAGCTCGCGATCGGTGCGACAGCCTCGGCCTTGCTCGCGATCGGAGCCGACGCGGCGCTGCGCGCCGCCGAGGAAGCCGCCCGCCGGCATGCCGGCCGCTTCAGCGAGGAAGCGGGCGCGGCTCTCTGAGATGCCGTTCGGCGGCGTGGACGAGCGAGCCGAAGAGGTGCGCGCTCACGGGATCCTCCGCGATCAACTCGGGGTGCCATTGCACGCAAAAGAAGAACGGGTGCGCGAACGCGGGCTCGAGCGCCTCGATCGTGCCGTCCGGCGTCCAGGCGGCGCGCAGCCATCCCGGCGCGAGCGCGCGGACCCCCTGGTGATGCAGCGAGTTCGTAGCGAAACGCTCCGCGCCGGCGAGCCGTGCGAACGCGCTCGCGGGCTCGACTTCGACGACGTGCCCCGGCAAATAGTCTTCGCGCTCGCGGCCGTCTTCCTTGACTTGGTGGTGATGCAGCGTGTAGCGGGCGCCGTGTTCCGAGGGGAGATCCTCGACGAGCGTCCCTCCGAACGCGACGTTGACGACTTGCAGCCCGCGGCAGATCGCGAGCGTCGGGATCCGATGCTCCCGGACGGCGCGCGCCAGCGCGATTTCGAAGGCGTCCCGCGCCACGTCCGGCGGGTCCACGCTCGGCAGCCGCGCGCCGCCGTAGAGAGCGGGATCGACGTCGCATCCGCCGCTGAAGACGACGCCGCTGCAGCCGGCGAGTTGCCCCTCGAGCTCGGCAAGATCGTTCGATAAGAAGAACGGCTCGCCCCCGGACGCGCTCACGGCGCGCGCGTAGGTTGCCGCATGCCGCACCGGGGCGCCGTTGCGATAGGTGGTCGTGATTCCGATCGAGACGGGCATCGGTCGTTCTTGGCGCGGGGCCGCGCGCACCCTGCGAGCCGCCTTAAGCTCGAACGAGCAGGGCCACGAGGAAGCGCCGGCCGGAGTCCGTCCAGTCTAACGCCAAGCGAAAGCCCGTCTCGCTCGCGAGCGCGATCACATCTTCCACCGAGAACTTGTACGACGATTCCGTGTGGATCAGCTCGCCCGCCGCGAACGCGTACTCGCGCTCCAGCGCCTCGACGCGCACCCGTTGCGCGCTACGCGAAACGAGATAGGATTCGACGGCGCCGCGCATCACGTCGTAGCGCGCCGTGAAATCGAAGGCGCGCACGTCGAAATCGGCGCCGAGTTCGCGGTTGATGCGAGCGAGCAGGTTCTTGTTGAACGCCGCGGTCACGCCGGTCGGGTCGTCGTATGCCGCTTCGTGCACGCGCGGATCCTTCTTTAAATCGGCCCCGACCAGCAGCGCGTCGCCCGGCTTGAAGGCCGCGGCGATCGCGTGCAACAGGCGCCGCGCCTCGACCGGCGCGTAGTTGCCGATATTCGATCCGAGAAACAAGACGAGCGCGCGCCGTTCCGGCTCGATGCGCCGTGCCGCGAGGATGTCGAAGTAGTCGCTTGCGTAGGCGCTGACCGAGAGGCTTTCGTACGACGCGACCAGGGCCGGTACGCAAGCCGTCAGCGCACCCGGGGAGATATCGATCGGGTGGTACTCGAGCGCGTCTTGCCGGCGCAAGATCGCTTCGATCAAGAGCCGCGTCTTCTTTCCGCTCCCGCTCCCGAGTTCGATCAGCTCGAGCGGCTCGCCGAGGGCGGCGACGATGTCGTCGGCGTGCGCCTCGAATATCTCGCGCTCGTTGCGGGTGAGATCGTATTCCGGTAAATGGCAGATCGCCTCGAAGATCGCGGAGCCGAGATCGTCGTAGAAGTATTTCGGCGAGAGGCGCTTTGGATCGCCGTCCAGGCCGTTGCGGACGTCCTCGGCGAAGGACGTCGCGCGATCGATGCCCGGGGAACGAAAGAGCAGGAAACGCTCGGCGACCGGCACCAAGTCGCCGCTCCCGGGAATCATCGCGTTCGTCATGTCGGCACCTTTCGTTCCCGGCAAAACCGCTACGGCAAAAGGAGCTAGCGAAGTGCAGAGCCAGGATATCACGATCGAGATCGACGGGAAGCCGATGCCCTGTTATCTGTCCCGCCCCGAGGGTGACGCCCCCGTCCCCGCGGTCATCGTCCTGCAGGAGATATTCGGCGTCAATGCCGAGGTCCGGCGCATCGGCGACTTGCTTGCGAGCACCGGGTACGCCGCGCTCGCGCCCAACTACTACTACCGCACGGACCCGCAGCTCAACGAACCGTACACGCCGGCGGGCATCGCGGCCGGCTTCGCGGCTGCGAGCGCGGTGACGAAGGCCAATCTGCGGCGCGACGTCGCAGCCGCGATCGACTGGCTCAACGCCCAGCCGTTCGTCTCGCACGGCCGGATCGCGACCTGGGGCTTCTGCTTCGGGGGGAGCGTCGCGTTCGTCACCGCAACGCTCCCGGGACTCGCCTGCGCGGTCTCGTTCTACGGCTCGCATATCGCCAAGCCGTTGCCGGACGGGGAGCCGCCGGCGCTGGCCGACGCAGGCGAACTGCGGGCGCCGATCCTGCTCGCGTTCGGCGGGCAAGACGAATCCATCCCTCCGGCCGCGGTCGCGCGGATCGCGGACGCGCTTTCCGCCGCGAAGAAGCCGTTCGATATCCAGATCTACCCGAACGTCGGGCACGCGTTCTTCCGTTCCGGCAGCGAGAACATGAGCGCCGAAGAGGTCGCGGATGCTTGGGATCGCGTCCAAGCATTCTTGCAGCGGCACTTCGCCTGACGCTCGGGCGGATCAGGGCGAGCGGGCGGGCACCCCGCTCGCGTCGCGCTCGATGCGCGACCAGCGGTCGTAGATGTCCGCGATGTAATCACGGGTTTCAGGATACGGGGGCACGCCGCGATACCGCGCGACCGCGCCGGGACCCGCATTGTAGGCGGCGAGCGCCGCCGCATACGGATCGGCGTAGAGCGGCTCGTAGCCGCCGACGTAGCGCGCGAGCAAGCGGCCGGAGCCCGCCATCGCGGAGTGCCAGTCGAATGGATCGACGCCTTCGAGCGCCGCCGTCCCGAGCGTGAACTGAGCGATCCCAACCGCTCCTGCGCTCGAGATCGCGCCCGGATCGAAGGCCGACTCTTGGAGGAGCGTCGCGCAGAAGAATCCATACGGCAGGCCCTCCCGGCGTGCCACCGAGATCGCGTGCGCCGCGAGTTCCAATGCGTCCGTGGGCCCGATCCGCCGATTCGAGCGCATGATCGAGCGCGCGACCGCCGTCACGGGCGGCGCAGGCGCGGGGGCGTCCAGGATGAAGCGCCCGCCCGCGAGGCCGCTCCGCGGCGGCACTCCGGGGCGCACCGCGACCGCTTGGCGCAAAGGTTCGACGCGGACGCCCGCGACAAGTTCGGCGACGGTCAGATCGTCCGGGCCGGGCGGCTCCGGAGCACCGCATGCGGCGAGCGCAACCAGCAGGAATGCCGGAAGCATCGCACGGGCGAGCCGAACGGCCGTCTCGGCGGCGCGGGCGCGCGGAAGGTGACTGCGACGGGGCGGAGCAATTCGCGATGGTAGCTCTTCCCGAGAGAGGATTGTCAATGTGCGCTCGGTTGAAGCGGTAAAGGCGCGTTGCTGACGTTTTTCGTAGCGCTGGGAATCGTTCTGGTCGTGGGCGACTTCGGCTCCACCTTCTTCTACCATGTTCCGCAGCACGTCTGGGGGAAGCTCCACCTTCGCACGCATCACGACCGTAGCCGCTCGTACTGGGATCACGCGGTCCTCTCCCGCAGTCCCGCCGTCCTGCTGGACGGTTTCCTCGGCGCGCTTCCGTATCTCGCCGTCGCGGCGCTCGCTTGGCAACTCTCCCCGGCCGGTGCGATCGCGGGTCTCGCGCTCGGCCAACTCCACGTGTGGTGGCGCCACACGAGCGAACTCGGCTGGTCTACGCCGGCCCCCGTCGTCCGCGTCGCACGCGCCCTGGGGCTCGTGCTCCCCGAAGACCATAACGGACACCATTTGAACCCCGAGGTCGAATTCGGCGACCTCTTTCGCTTCTACGATGCACCCGCACGAGCGGTGATTGCCAAGGCGCGCGGCGAAATCCGGCGCCGCCGGCACGTCATCAGACGGCTCGAGCGGCGGCGCGCTCTGCGCGGCGCCGGCGGCACGCAGTAGCAAGAGTGGGCAACGAAGGTTGATCGACAAACGCATCCTCTTCCTGATCTCGGACACGGGCGGCGGACATCGCAGCGCGGCGAAGGCGATCACTGCGGCACTCGACGAGATCCGATCCACGCCCGAAGGCGACCCGATCCATTTCGAACACCGGGTCGACGACGTCGCCGCGCATTGCACGTTCCCGCTCTCGCAACTCGGCCCCGCATATAGCGCGGCGTTGCGCTTCGCGCCCCCGATTTACGGTGCGCTCTTCCACGCGACGAACGGCCGCCGGCGCTTCAGGAGCGTCGTGCGCTTCTGCGAACCGCTCTACCGGGAGCGTCTGCGCGAGTTGTTCATCGCCTACCAGCCCGACGTGATCGTCTCCGTCCACCCGCTCCTCAACCACGCCGCGCTGCGCGCGCGCGCCGATGCCCGGATCGCAGCCCCCGTCATCACGGTGATCACGGACCTCGGACGCGTCCACGAAGGCTGGCTGATCCCCGAGGCGGACGCCGTCGTCGTCCCCGCCCGCGAAGTCTACCAGCGCGCCGTCCAGCGCGGCGTCCCCGAAGAACGTTTGCGGCTGCTCGGGCACCCGATCCACCCGAAATTCGAGGACGTCACCGCGCACAAGCCGGAACTGCGGCGCAAGCTCGGGCTCCCGATCGACAAAACGATCGCGCTTCTGATGGCCGGGGGCGAGGGCGGCGGAAAACTGCTGCCGACGACGCTCGCGATCGCGAAATCGAAGCTGCCGCTCCATTTGATCGTCGTCACCGGGCGCAACGCGCCGCTGCGCGCGAAGCTCGAGGAGATGGCGCCGTCGTTGCGGATGCCGATGACGATCCTCGGCTTCCGCGAAGACGTCCCGGAACTGATGCGCGCGTCGGACCTTCTGGTCACGAAGGCGGGACCCGGAACGATCGCCGAGGCGAGCGTCGCCGAGTTGCCGGTCGTCGTCTACGATTTCGTCCCGGGCCAGGAGGAAGGGAACCTCGACTACGTGCGCGCGAACGGCATCGGCGTCGTTTCGCTCAGCACGCCGGAAGTCGTGCGTTCGATACGCCGGCTCGTCTCGAACTTCGAGCGTCTGCAAACGATGCGGGTCCAGCAGAGCAAAGTCGCCCCGCGGGGCAGTTCGCGCCGGATCGCGCATCTGATCGCCAACATGGCCTTGACCGGGACGATCGACGAAGTCCCGCGTCCGCGCCCCCGAGTCACCGCCGCAGTCTAACCGCGCACGAGCGCAGTCACCCCCGACGAGTCCACCATGGGCGGGCGGTACGCAGGTAGCGTCCGGAGCGGGGCGGGGTTTCTCCGCGGGGAGTACAGCTTGCCCGCGGAGCCACGATGGCGGGAGCGGGCAAGTGGACTAGTAGCCGTTTCGCATGGATGCGAAACGGCGGGCGTCCCCGCGGGGGAACCCCGCCCCGCTCCGGACGCGGGCCACGCGAAAAGCCCACCCTGCGGCAGGCGAGTTACCTTGGTTCGGGGACCGCGATGAGGCCGCCGCGGCGTGCCATCGTTGCGGCGCCGATCGCCCCCGCGTCGTTGCCGAGCATCGCGATCGCGAGCTTCGTGCCGCCGCGCGGGGCCATCGTCGTCAACTCTTCGACCTTCGGTTCGAGCGCGCGCAACATAAAATCCCCGGCGCTCGAAACGCCGCCGCCGAGCGCGATCACCTCGGGGCTCAGAAACGCGATCACGTTCGCGAGGCCGCGTGCGAGATCGTCGACGTAACGCGACCACGCGGTGAGGCCGTGGAGATCGCCGGCTTCCGCCGCTTTGCGAATCTGCTTGCTGCCGAGCGGCTTCCCCGGCTTCTTCGGCTCGAGCAACGTGCTGCGCGGGAACGACGGCGCGACGGCGATCGCGTGGCGCAAGAGCCCCGTCCCCGAGGCTTGGGCCTCGAAACAGCCGGTCTTCCCGCAGCCGCAGATGAAACCGTCGAGCGGCCGGATTTGATGGTGCCCTATCTCTCCCGCGCCGCCGTTGAGCCCGAGCACCAGCGTTCCCGCCGCGACGATCCCGCCGCCGATTCCGGTTCCGAGCGTCAAGAGAACGAAGTTCCCGGTCCCTTTGCCGCACCCGAACGTGTACTCGCCGAGCGTCGCGCAGCGGGCATCGTTCCCGATGTGGACGGGGATACGGAAGCGTTTGCGCAACGCGTCGCCGAGCGGCACGTTCGTCCAGCCGAAGTTCGGAGAATAGCGGATCGTCCCGGTCGCTAAGTCGATGTTCCCGGGGGAGCCGAGGCCGATCGCACGCGCCTCGGGGTGTCGCTGGAGCACCTCCGTGACGGTCTCTTCGACGGTCTTAACTACGGCTTCGAAGTTACGGTCGACGATATCCCGCGCGCTGCGGTCGCGGATCTCCCCTTCTTCGTCGACGAACGCCGCCAGAACGTGCGAGCCACCGAGATCGACACCAATCGTCGCCGTCATACCGGCGCCTTCGCGCCGCAAACGCTGATCCATGCCTAGGTCGCCCACGCGGCGCCCCCGAAGGGCCTCGCATGCAAGAGACGATCGATCTGATCGCGCACGCGGCGGCGCGCGAATTGCGTGCATTCACGCGACAGACGGGTCAGCCGACAACGCTCGAGCTCTTCGATCTCGAACCGATGCACAACGTGCAAGAAATCGAGATAACCGAAGAGCACGTGACGATCACCTACAACCAGAAGATCGAGCACCGCTACAACGCGAAGACGGTCGTCCAGAAGGAATGGTCGTACAAGTACAACGACGATCCTGAGTTCGTACGCGCGGTCGGCGCCGTGATCGACCTCGCGCGCAAGCACCTGCGCGACATGCCCGAGAACGCCGCTTGCCCGCCGGGCTGCGCCGAGTGCTGCAGCGGATACGAGCCGTTCGTGAGCCGCGAGGACGTGCAGCGGATCGCCGACCATTTGGGCTTGGGCTACGAGCGCGCGCTGAAGGATTACGTCGTGCGCCGCCGCTCCGCGGACGGGTTCGTCGTGGGCTACCTGCGCAAAGTCACCGAAGACGTCGCCTCGCAGTGCGTCTTCCTCAAAGGTAGCGGCTCGGGGAAGTACTATTGCGGGATCTACGAAGCCCGGCCGCACGATTGCCGCGCGTTCACGCCGATCGAGTGCGAAGACGTCGACGATTCGCTCCCGCGCGCAGGCGAATACAAGAGCGGCCCTCCGTTCCGGCCGCGCCGCGCCGCGGCGAAGAAGGCGGCCGGGCGGCGCAAGACCTAGACGCGCGGGCGCCCGAGCGCCCGAGAAAGGCTGGATTGCAGCGATGGAGACGAAGCCGAGGGAACCGTCGCGCTTCGGCGAGACGCCCGAGCACGAGTTACCGCCCGACATCGCCGAGATCTACGCGAAGTACCGTGAGAAGCTCGGGTTCGTGCCGAACGTCTTTCGCGCGTACTCGCGGCGTCCCGAGCACTTCCGCGCGTTCATGCATTATCACGACGTGCTGATGCGGGGCGATGGCGGCCTTTCCCGCACCGAGCGCGAGGCGATCGTCGTCGCGGTCTCAGCGGAGAACCTCTGCCAATACTGCGTGACCTCGCACGGCGCGGCCCTGCGGATCCTGGGAAAGGATCCGGTCCTGGCCGACCAGATCGCGATCGACTGGCGGACGGCGCAACTCTCGCCGCGCTGGCGGGCGATGCTCGGCTTCGCCTCGCGCGTGAACGAGCCCGGCTTCTCGGCGAGCGACGCCGAGATCGACGAACTGCGCGAGGCCGGCTTCGGAGACGACGACATCTGGGACATCGCCGCGATCGCAGCCTTCTTCGGGTTCTCGAATCGCATGGCGGGTATGATGGATATGCGACCGAATCACGAATTCCACGAGATGGGACGGCCCGCGAGGTAGAACCACCTAGCCTACGTGTGGAGGAGCCTACGAATGACCACGACGACGATGCGCGTCACCGGAATCGACGCGACGTACTACACGACGAAGGATCTCGACCGCGCGACGAAGTTCTACACCGGCTTGCTCGGCACCGAGCCGACGATGCACGCGCCGAATTTCGTCAGCGAATGGACGTTCCCGAACGGTGAATCGTTCGGGCTCTATATGCTCCAGGCCGACGAACCGTTCAGCGCTTCGAGCGGCGTGATGTTCGCCGTCGACGACGTCCCCGCGTACGTCGCGGCGGCGAAGGCGCGCGGCGTCGCGTTCTCGGGCGAGGGAGCCGTCACCGACACGCCGGTCTGCCACATGGCCTTCGGATCGGACGAAGAGGGGAACGGCTTCATCCTACACCGCCGCAAGTAGGGTCACTGGACCCCGGGCGGGCGCGGCGGGCGGGCCTCGGCGAAGCGGCCCGTGCTCCACGCGAGGTAGACGAGTGCGAAGAACAACGCCGAAGGGAGGATCACGTGCACGCCGCCGTCGATCCGCCCCGCCGTCACGACCGCGCCGACCATGATCGTCCCGAGGACGAGCGCGACGGGGCGCGTAAGCGCCCCGATCGCGAGCAAGAGGCCGCAAACGACTTCCACGGCGCCGACGAGAAGCGCGAAGGGGCCGGGTTCCGGGAGCTGCCAGTGCGCGAACTGCTGCGCCGCCGCAGCGTGAGCGGCGAGCTTCGAGGCGCCCGCTGCGATGAATGCGAGCCCGGCAAGCACGCGCAGGGTCGCGCGGATCATCAGATCGCTCCGCTTCCCCCCGTGAGGATCGAGGCGTAGCGGGCGGGATCGACGTTGCCGCCGCTGACGACGATTCCGACGCGCCGCCCGCGCAGAGCGAGCTTCCCCGCGAGCAGCGCCGCAAGCGCGGCGGCGCCGCTCGGTTCGACGACGAGCTTGAGGCGCTCGAACGCGAAGCGCATCGCGCCGCGCAGGGCGTCGTCGGAGACGGTGAGGATCCCCGCGCACAACCGGCGCACGATCGGAAACGTCAGTTCCCCCGGCGCGACCGTTTGTTGGCCGTCCGCGATCGTCCGCGGGACCGGGATCGTCACGCGCTCCCCGCGCGCGAACGATTGCGCGAAATCGTCGCCTGCCTCCGGCTCGACGCCGTAAATCGCGATCCCGGCGCGCAGGTGCGCCGCCGCTACCGCGCAGCCCGCGAGCAGCCCGCCGCCGCCCACCGGCACGAGCAGCGCGTCGAGGCCGGGGGCTTCCTGCAGAAGCTCGAGCGCCGTCGTCCCCTGCCCCGCGATGATCGCCACATCGTCGTACGGGGGGACGAGGGTCGCGCCCCGTTCGCGCGCCAGCGCGGCGGCGAGATCGGCTCGATGCGACCGCTCGCGATCGAAGAAGATCACCTCGGCGCCGTACTCGCGCGTCGCCGCGACCTTCGCGGCGGGCGCGTCCTCGGGCATCAGGATCGTGGCCGGGATCCCGAGCAGCTGCGCGGCGAGCGCGACGCCTTGCGCGTGATTCCCGCTCGAATACGCGACGACGCCGCGTTCGCGCTCCGCCTCCGAGAGTTGAGCGAGACGGTTGAACGCGCCGCGGAACTTGAAGGCCCCCATCCGTTGCAGGTTCTCGCACTTCAGGTACGCTTCGGCGCCCGTAACCCGGTCGAGCGTGCGGGAGGTCACGACCGGCGTCCTGTGCGCCACGCCTCGCAAACGAGCGGCGGCCGCGACGACATCGTCGAAGCCGATCGCTAGTTCGTCCGCGGTCACTGCGCCGGGCTCTCGCTCGCAGGATGGATGTGGAACGCGGCGATCTTCCCGTCGCCGTCGAGCGTCATATCCTCGATGCGCGTTCCGCGCTCGAACTCGGCGACGAACCGGTGCGTCCCCGCGGGCGCCCCGGCCGGCGTGTTCTCCTTCGTGCGCTTGAAGCTCCCGAGCGGGGCGAGTTGATCGGAGAGGCGGCCCACGCGCTCGCGCTCCATCAGCTTCGGCCGCACGATCGCGTTGAACTCGGGGGCGACGGGCCGCATATCGTTCGCGACGATGGCCCGCGTCACTTGATCCGCGAGTTTCTCGGCATGGTTCTCGCCCGCGCATCCAGCCAGGACCGGCACGACGGCCACGACCGCGATCGGGACGAGACGTTTCACGAAGCAACCTCCAACGACGCATCCGCGCCCGTCTGCGCGTCGAAATCGGCAAACGCCAGCGCCGGGTTCCACTCGCGGGCGAGTCCCACGCTCCATTCGCTCTCGAAGAGCGCAACCGGTTTGCCGGCCCAATCGTCGACGAGTTTCGCGTTCGAAGGCCAGCTCGCGCCGGCGATCGCCTCGGGTTCGCCGAGCACGCGGAGCGCAAGGCGATATGGAAGTCCGGTAAACGCGGTCCTCACGCCGTATTCCGATTCGATCCTGTACTTCGCGACCTCGAATTGGAGTTCGCCGACCGCGCCGAAGATCGGCTCGCTATGGACCTGCCCGGCCGGGAAGAAGACCTGGATGGCGCCTTCCTCGCGCAACTGCGCGAGCGCTTTCTGGAACGACTTGTACGCCGACGTGTCGATGCTCCGAACCGAGGCGAAGTGCTCGGGCGCGAACGTGGGGATCGGATCGAAGCGCAGCGGCGGGCCGCTGCACAGCGTATCCCCGATCGCGAAGCTGCCCGGATTCGCCAGGCCGACGACGTCGCCCGCGTACGCTTCGTCGACGACCTCGCGCTCGCTCGCGAACAGCTTCATCGCGCGCGTGAGCCGCACGTCCTTCCCCGTACGCACGTTGCGGACGGTCATGTCGCGTTCGAACCTTCCGCTGCAGACGCGCACGAACGCGACGCGGTCGCGATGGCGGGGGTCCATGTTCGCCTGGATCTTGAAGACGAAGCCGGAGAAATTCTCCGAAACCGGCGGAACGGGCTCGCGTTCGCTTTCGGTGCCGGAGGCCGCCATGCGCGGCGTCGGCGGCGGCGCGGTCGCGATGAAACCGTCGAGGAACAGTTCCACGCCGAAGTTCGTCACGGCACTTCCGAAGTAGACGGGTGTCGATTCGCCCGCAATGAACGCGTCCCGGTCGAACCGTTCTCCCGCACCGTCGAGGAGTTCGAGGGAGTCGCGGAATTCGGCGAGCGTCGTCGCGTCGGTCAGCTCCGCGATGCGCGGGTCGCTTTCTCCCGTTACCCGCACCGGCGCGCGTTTCGCGCCGTGCGTCGTGCGTTCGAAGAGATGCACCTCGCGCGTCGTGCGGTCGAAGACGCCGCGAAACGAGGGTCCGTTGCCGATCGGCCAATTGACGGGGAACGCGCCGATCCCCAAGACTTTTTCCAGTTCGTCCAGGAGTTCGAGCGGATCGCGGCTCGGGCGGTCCATCTTGTTGATGAACGTGAAGAGCGGGATGCGCCGGGCGCGGCAGATCGCGAACAGCTTTTTCGTCTGCGGTTCGACGCCCTTGGCCGCGTCGATCAGCATTACCGCGCTGTCGGCGGCGAGCAGCGTGCGGTAGGTATCCTCGCCGAAATCTTGGTGCCCCGGCGTGTCGAGCAGGTTGAGCGTGAACCCTTTGTACGGGAACTGGAGGACGGTCGAGGTGATCGAGATCCCACGCTCCTTCTCGAGTTCCATCCAGTCCGAGGTCGCGGAGCGTGCCTTGCGCCTGGCGGCGACCTGGCCCGCCGTCGCGATCGCCCCGCCGTAGAGGAGCAGCTTTTCGGTGAGCGTCGTCTTGCCCGCGTCCGGGTGCGAGATGATCGCGAACGTGCGGCGCCGCGAAACCTCCTCGGAGATGTCCATTGGGCTCATCGATTCGCCGCAGCGGGCGCGAAAGCCGTCACGCGAGATTCGGACAGGCTCCCCAGCCGGGGCCGCGCCGCGTCCGGTAGGTGCGCAAGGTCGTGACGTTGCGCCTCCGTTCGATGAGCGCGAGGCCCTCGTCGAGCACGTAGAGTTCCGCCGGAGGCGGGACGCGCAGCCGGTCGCCCGAGCGCTCGACGCGCACGTCGCCGGCGCCCGAAATCAGGCGGCAGCTTCCGCTCGCGACGCCGCTCCCGGCGGCGACGCGCGCGCTGCGCGCGGGGAGCCGCGCGCGTATCTCCGCCTCGCCGCCGCGCCGCACGGCGCACTGGCGCAGGCACTCGGGGAGCGCCGAGAGCGCCTAGGCCGCCTCGAGCGCGAGCGCCGCCGAGGGGCGCGCTTCCGGCGCGTTCGTCGCCGCCGGGCGTCCGGCGGGCGATGCGCTCACCGAAGCGATCTCGAGCGGGCGCTGCGGCCGGTGGAGCGGCGCGAACAACGCGATCGCCCCGAGGACGATCGCCGTCGCGATCAGGAGGTAACGCCACATTCGCTAGCGCGCGCGGGCGGCGTGGCCGAGCCGCACGATGACCTCTTGCGGCGCGACGTGCGCGGCGCGCGCGAGCGCATCGAGATCCGTCTCCGCGTGAATGAGCGCGACCGATCCTTCCGTGAACCCTTCGGGGCGCAGGAGCGTGGCATACTGCATGCCGACGAAGATGAATCCGTCCTTCGTCCCGACCGCACGCGGGAAACCGTCGCCGTAACCGCACCGGGCGATCGCGAGCGTCCCTCGCTTCGGCGCCGACCTCGTGCCGTAGCCGACGCGCTGGCCGCGTGCGGGGATGTGGTCGACGATCGCCGCCTGCACGCGCAGCGCCGATTTCACTCCGGGCGGCCCGACGCCGAAGCGGAATCCGAAGAGCGCCGCGCCGAGCCGGACGTTGCTCCCCTCGCTCTTCCCGGCGGCGGCCGAACCGGAACTTTCGATATCGTGGCCGACGACGTTCGCGCCCGCGGCGCGAAGCGTCGCGAGACTCTGCTCGAAGACCGCGCGATGCTCGTCCTCGCTCGTGGGATCGCTCACGTGCGTCCAGACCTCGACCTCACAGCCGACCGCGGCGAGCGCCGCGCCGAACTCCGCGACGTCGGGCGGATCGATTCCGGACCAGCCGATCGAGGGCCGGATCCCGACCCGAATGCGCGCGGAGCGAGCGCGAGCGCGCGACCACGCGCGCACGGCTTCGAGCCCTTCGTGGGTCGAAACGTTCGGGATGCCTCCCGCGTCGAGCACGCGGGCGAGTTCCCGCGGCGGGATATCCGAGAGCGTCAGCACGCTGCGCGACGTCAACGCGCGCACGGCAAAGAACTCGTCGATGTCGGCGACGATGAAGGCGTCGACGGCGTTCTCGAGCGCGTTGACCACGGTTCGGAAACCCCAGCCGTATCCGTCGCCCTTCACGACCGCGCGCACCGGAACGCCGCAGTGCTCTCTCCACTCGCGCGCGTTCGCGCGGAGCGCCGGCACGTCGAGCGCGATTTGCGGTTTCATCGTAACGTCATCGAGGCGACCGTATCGCCGGAGGGCGTGACGACGTCGACGATCGAGCCGGGCCGGTAGACCGCGTTCGGGATCACCCACAGCGTGTACGTGTGATACTCGCTCGAAGGCGCGCCGCCGCCCGCCGTGGGCCGTTCGAACGCGACGATGCGCACCCGATCCGCGTTCGCGCGAATCGATTCTATCACTTGGCGGTAACCGGTCTCCCGATGCGGCCCCATGAGGAGCACGACGCCGAACTCGTGATTGAACGTGATCTGCGCGCGAATGCCGAGCTCTTCGAGGTCGCGCGTCGAACGCACGACGGCGATCTGACTCGTCCGCGCGGCGGACGTCGTCCCTTGTGCATACTCCTTCACGCGCACCTCGCGGCAACCCGCAAGGGAGAGAGCCAACGCGGCGAGCGCGAGAAATCTCAGCTTACGCATCGCGAGCGCTGTTCGCGCGTAGTCCGGACCGGCCTCTTCCGAGCGTGATATTCCGGCCCGCCGTGCGACAATCGTAGCAGATGCGGATGCGCGCGAACTCCGCATCGAGCGTGCCTACTAAGAGAAGGAACCGCTCGAACGGCTGCAACCCACTCCCACTTCCACAGGTCGGAAGCGGAAAACCTACGAAAGATCGTTGGAACACCGAAGTATCGCATTCTGAAGACCGCGAATGATTTCGAGGCGCGCGTTAATGAAGTTGGTTCCGACAAAAGTCGGCCCGTCTCCCACTCGGAACACATCATCGGCGGTCGAAACGACGGGCGGGAACGCGGTGCGCTGGTTCCGCAGGCTCGCGATTTCGGCCGCCACGCTCGCGTTCGCGCTAGCCGTCCTGGGCAGTTGGGTGCGCATCAACGGGGCCGGCATGACCTGCCCGGATTGGCCGTTGTGCAACGGGAAGCTGATTCCGGCGATGGGCGGCGGGGTCGTGCTCGAGTGGTCGCATCGATTCGTCGCATTCATCGAGGGCTTGGTCGTGCTCGGTCTCTTCGTCGCGGGTTGGAACGTACGCGAGCGCATCGCGGCGGTCGGACCGATGCTCGGCGCGCTCGGGCTCGCTTTCCTCGCGCAAGTCGCTCTCGGCGGAGCGACCGTCCAGCTTGCGAATAGCCCGCTCTCCGTGACGCTGCACTGGGCGGCGGCGATGGTGCTGCTCGCGCTCCTCGCGACGCTCGCGCTCCTCGCCGTCCTCGCCCCGCCTCCCGGAAGCCGTTTCGCGCCGAGATCGCACGGGCTCGCGCTCGCAACCGCGGCGCTCCTCGGATTCGTCGCGATGTGCATCGGGTCGTACGTCAGCTCGAGCTTCGCGGGCCTCGCGTGCGCGACGTTCCCGGATTGCAACGGAACGCTCTTCGGGCGCAACGGAGCCGAGCTCGCGCAGATGCTGCACCGGCTCTTCGCCGGCGCGTTCGCGCTCGCCGCGCTCGTCGCACTCCGGCTCGCTTTCGTGCGCGGCTCGCGCCTCGTGCGCCTCTTCGCGGGCATCGGCGGGACGCTCACGGTCGTCCAGATCGCGCTCGGAGCGGCGAACGTCGCCTGGCTCTTGCCGACGGCGTTGCGCGAGGCGCACGCCGCAAACGCGAGCGCGACGTTCGTCGCGTTCGTGATCGCCGCGGCCGCGGCCGCGTGCGAGCCCGCCCGCGCCCGATTGCGCAGCGTCCCCGCGAAAGGCGCGCGCGAGCGGACGCGACGCGTGGTGCGAAGCGCATGAACTCGACGATCGCGCGCCTGGACGGCCGCCTTCCCATCCAACTGGCCGGCTGGCGCGGCACGCTCGTCGATTATTACGAGCTGACGAAACCGCGCATCATCCTCTTGCTGCTGGTCACGACGGCCGCGTCGATGGTGATGGCGGCGCGCGGCCTCCCGCCGCTCGGGACCCTCGTCGCGACGCTCGTCGCCGGCGCGCTCGCGGCGGGTTCCTCCGGCGCGTTCAACTGCGCGATCGACCGCGACATCGACCCCTTGATGCGCCGTACGATGATGCGCCCCATCCCGCTCGGCCGCATCACGCCGCGGCAGGCGCTCGTCTTCGCGACGGCCACGGGGATCGTCTCGTTCGCTTTGTTCTACCTCTGCGTCAACGCGTTCTCGGCCTGGCTTTCGCTCGGCGGCGAGTTGTATTACGTCGTGATCTACTCGCTCTGGCTCAAGCGCGTGACCACCGCGAACATCGTCATCGGCGGGGCGTCCGGCGCGATCCCGGCGCTCGTCGGCTGGGCCGCAGTCACGAACTCGATCGGATGGCCCGCGCTCGGCCTCTTCGCGCTCGTCTTTTTTTGGACGCCGCCCCATTTCTGGTCCCTGGCGCTCATGGTCGAGACCGATTATCACAAAGCGAACATCCCGATGCTACCGAACGTGTACGGCGTCCGGCGGACCAAAATCGAGATATTCGCCTACACGGTCGTCCTGGTCGCCGGCTCCCTGGCTCTGACCTTTCTCGGAGTCTTCGGCGCCCTGTATTTCGGCGCGGCGGCCGTTTTGGGCGGGATTTTCCTCTACAAGGCATATATGATCTTTGCCGGGCCGACCAAGCAACGGGCTAGGAGCACGTTCCGGTACTCCCTCCTCTATCTGGCGCTGATGAGCGCCGTCATGGTGATCGACAGGCTCGTTGCCGTCATCCCGCATCACTGAATGAAGTTGCAGACAGACCGACCTCCCGCCGCGTCCGCCGGGGCCGATGCGGCCGCGGCTGCGAGCGCTTCCCCGAAGAAGGTCGCCGGGCACACGTTCGACCGCGCGAACATCCCGCTGCTTCTCACGCTCGGGCTCGGGGTTTTTGCGGGCGCGTTCGATCTGAGCGTCCTTTCGCCGGCGCTGCCGGCGCTGGCGCGCGACTTCTCGACGGCGCCGCGCGACATGGCGTGGGTCTTCACGCTCTATCTGCTCGCGAACATCGTCAGCATCCCCGTGATGACGAAGCTTTCGGATACGTACGGACGGCGCTCCATCTACATCACGTGCGTTTCGATCTTCGCAGCGGGGAGCGTGCTGGCGATCCTCTCGCCGACGTTCGGATTCTTCCTCGCGGCGCGCGCGATCCAGGCGGTCGGCGCGGGCGGCATCTTTCCCGTTGCGACGGCGGCGATCGCCGATCGCGTGCCGATCGAACGGCGTGGTTCCGCGCTCGGCATCCTCGGTGCGATCTGGGGCGTCGCGGCAATCGTGGGCCCCGCGGTCGGCGGCGTGCTGACGCATTTTCTCTCGTGGCACTGGATCTTCGCCGCGAACGTGCCGCTCGCGATCGTCGTGATCTCGATGGCGATGCGCCACGTGCCGACGCTCGCCTCGCGCGTGCGCGGCGCGCTCGATATCGCGGGGATCCTCGCCCTCGCGACCGGTCTGCTCGGGCTCATGATCGGCCTGACGCGGCTCGATCCGAACGCGGCGACGATCGGGAACTCGACCGTGTATGCGGCGCTCGGCATCGCGGCCGTCGCGTTCGCGCTGCTGATTCCGATCGAACGGCGGGCCGAATCGCCGATGATCTCTCCGGCGCTCTTCGCGACGCGGCAACTGATCGTGACGTACTCGCTCGAGATCGCGATCGGGCTCCTCGAGGGCGCGCTCTTCTTCATCCCGGCGGCGCTCGTCGCCGCGCAACACATGTCGTACGCGTTCGCGGGCGCGATCGCCGCGATCGGCGCCGTCGTCTTCGTCGCCGTGATCCCCGGGGCGGGGCGCGCGCTCGACAAGTTCGGGAGCCGCGCGGTCCTGCTCGTCGGCGCGAGCCTCACCGCGGCGGGCCTCGCGATCGTCGGCGCCGGTTTGAGTTCCCTGCCGCTCGTCATCGCCGGCCTGACGGTCGCCGGTTGCGGGTTCGGATCGCTGCTCGGCGCTCCGACGCGCTACATCATCACGAACGAAGTCCCCTCGACGGCGCGAGCCTCGGCCGTCGGCCTCTTGAGCATATTCCTGATCATGGGGCAGATCGTCGGCGGCTCGCTCGCGGGCGGCGTCGTCGGCCTAAAACTGGAAGATGCCGCCGGTTACCAACACGCCTACTTCACGTTCGCTGCGGTCGCGGTCCTCACCGCATTCGGAACGCTTGCCCTCAAGTCGAAATCGGAGGAACGCCCAGGAAACTGAGCGCGCGCAACGTCGGTCGAACAACGCCGGAGGTTAGCGAGTGCGATTCTTCAAGCCGAACATCGATAGGCTATCGATGAAGCGCGACGTCCCGGGGCTCGTTGAAGCCCTGGGCGATTCGGATCGTACGATCCGGTCCGACGCGGGCCAGGCGCTTGCAAAACTCGGCGCTCCCGGCGTCGAGGCGCTGCTGGCCGCGCTACGGCACAAGTCCGCCGTCGTGCGCGAGAGCGCGGCGCTCGCGCTCGGCAGCGGGAACGCTCGAGCGGCGGAGGCGCTGACGGAGGCCCTTCGGCACGATCGGAGCCCGGTCGTGCGCGCCGCGGCCGCGACGGCGATCGGGCAGGCCCGGGACGCTTCCTGCGCGGAGGCGCTCGTCGCGGCCCTCGCCGACGCGCCCGAAGTGAACGCGAGCGCGCGCGAGGCGCTGCTCGACGTCGGCGGCGGCGCCGTCGAAGCGCTCGTCGCCGGATTGAAGAGCCCGGAGCGGAAGATCCGCGAATCAGCCGCTTGGCTGCTCGGCGAGATCGCGGACCCGCGAGCGTTCAGGCCGCTCGTCGCAGCGCTGCAGGACGCCGATCCCGTGGTAGTCCAGCATGCGTCGCACGCCGTGGAGCGCCTCAGCCGCGCGCAGAACGCGTTGATCGCGGATCTGCAGAACCCGACGCTCGCCGTGCGCCGATCCTGCGCGAAAGCGCTCGACGACCTCGGCTGGGAGGCGGATTCCGGCCCGGCCGGGGCTGCGTATTGGGCCGCGAAATGCCGGTGGGACGAATGCCTGCGCATCGGCGCCCCGGCGGTCGGGGCCCTGATCCGCGCGATCCTGGGGACCGCGAAGCCCGGCGAGGACCGCGCGGAGGAGCAGGCGGCCGCCGCCGAAACGCTCGGCGCGATAGGCGCCCCCGCCGTGCGCCCCGTCATCGCGGCCTCGGAGGTCGCGCACTCCCCGGACGACGCGAACGCGCTGCTGTCGAGCCTCGCCTACGTTCGGGATCCGGACGCCGTCGAGCCCCTCATCGAAATGTTGAGCGCGAACAAATACGGGCAACACTATGCCGCCCTCGCGCTCGCTCGCATCGGCGATCCTCGCGCGGTCGCGCCGCTCGGCGTCGCGGTCGCCGATGCGAAGTGGCACAACGACGTGCGCCGAGCCTGCGCGGGGGCCCTCGGCGCGCTCGGGGATCGCGGCGGAGTCGAACCGCTGATCGCCGTCCTGACGCGGCGCAGCGAGCGGGTCGATCTCGAGGTCGCGGCGATCGAGGCGCTCGGGATGATCGGCGACCGCCGAGCCTGCGAAGCCGTCGTCGACGCGATGTTCCGGTTCCCGCTCAACGATTACGCGTGGTACACGGTCGCACCGGCGGTGCGCGCGCTCTTCGAGGACCTCACCGAACCGATCCTCGAGATCTCGGGCTACACCGTCACGGATACGTTCGGCCGGAAAACGACGGAAGAGATGCGCGACCAAGCGTTCTGGACCGGCTCCGGGAAGCTGCAGTTCCAGCTGGAGCGCAATCTGGTCGCGCTCCGGCGCTTGTGCAGCCACGCGACGCCGGTTACGACGAATCTCTTGTACCAAGTCCGCGACGGCCTCGCCAAGAAGACCAGCTACCCCGGCGCGGCGGCCGAGTTCCAGCGCGACTTCGGCAAACTGAGGGAAGACGCCGCGAGCGAACTCGCCCGCCGCGGGAAGCCCCCGTTCGATCCGGCTGCGTATCTCACGACGGAGGGCTGGCGGCTCGCGAAAAACGAGGCCTAGGCCGCGAAGATGCGGCGGCCGATCCGGTATAGGATCCATCCGAAGGCCGCGAAGATGGCGAGCACGATCGCCAAATCCGCGAAGCCCGAAAACTGCGCGGCGCGGTTCCCGCATATCGCGACCGCGCGCGACGAAAGCCAGAGGTCGAAACGCGCGAACGGATTCGAGGATTCGCGCCGCAAATTTCGCACGCTCGCGACGATCTCGTCCGGAGCCCACGACGTCTCGTCGATCAACTGCCGGATCACGCCGCCTTCGTCGATCACGGCGGTCCGCTCGGGGTGGATCAGTCCGAAGCGCTCGTCGGGGAACGCGGTCACGCCGAATTGCGCCGCGAAATCGAGGACGCGGTCGGGATCGCCGCCGGCGAACGTCCAGCGCGAGGCGTCCGCATCGAGCGCGGCGGCGTAGCGTCGCAAGACCGGCGGCGTGTCGTAGCGCGGATCGAGCGTGACGAGGACGAGACGCGCCGGTTCGCCGCGGAGCATCCCCTGGAGCGTGTGGAACTTCGCGGAGATCAGGGGGCACATGCGCGGATCCCGGCAGCGCGTGTAGATGAATGCGAGGACCGCGACTTGCCCGCGCAACTGCGCGAACGAGAACGGCTTGCCGTCCTGGTCCGTGAAGTCCGCCGCGGGGACGAGATCGCCGATCACCAGGTGGCGCACGTTGCGCAGGACCTTGTCGCCGTTCGCCTGGGGCGCGGGCGTGCCGGTCATGCCCTGGCTCCCAACGATCCGCACGTCGCGAAGCGTCCAGGGATCGGCCGAAGTATCGAGCTCGGCATCGATGACGTCACCCGCGTGGAGTGCGCGGACGCGCGCGGCCGGGTCGACGCGGAACGGCATCGTCATCCCGGGCATCCCGCCGACGGGATCGTGCCGGACGATCGCTTCCCCCTTCGCGGGATTCGCCGAGAGGACGAGGCCGTGGAGGCGCTCGGCGGCGCCGGCCGGAGCGCCTGCGCCGAACAAAGTGCTAAGCACGCCTAGGACGATAGTTAGGAGCACCGAATAGCCTGAAATGCTCGCACGCGCGCCATGGCCCGAACACTCGGTCGTCTCCCGGCCGTGGACCGGCGCGGAACGGCGCGCCGTCTGGAACGGCTTCCTCGGACGCTCGCTGATCGCGATCGAGCCGGTGATCGTGGGCTCCGTCTTTCTCGCGCTCGTCGTGGGGCTCGTGCGCGTCAACCGCGAGGACGCACCGGCGATCGTGCTCGCACCGATTTTCGCACTCGGCTTCATCGCGTTCGGGATATACGCCGTGACCCTGATGGTCGAGCCGAGCCGCGCGCTGTTGAGCACGTTCGATCCTCTCCTGATCGTGGACGGTTACGTCCGCTACCGCGGGAGTCCCGGCGAGCCGAGCGAGCCGAATCTCAACGGCTACGTCGCGGTGCTCGCCGCCGACGGCGCGCTCGTTCGAGAGTGGCCTTCGTACGGCACTTCGCCCTTGCCGCAGCGAACCGTCCCCGCGCACATCGAGTTCAGCCGTTACGGCGGCGTCTTGCGCATCGACGGGCGCACCACGGGCGCGTTGCCCGCGGCGCTTCCTGCGCTCGGGATCGGCGCGACGCGCGCCGGATAGCACGAACCGCAGAACCGAAGCGCCGTGCGCGAATGTAGATACTAACAAGCAAGTCCGCCCTCGGCAACGCATTTACGGGAACGAGCGGATGTCCGCAGCGCAACGGGGCGGGGCACTATGCGCGGCATGAGCGTCGCGCCGCCGCGCGGCGACGAGAGCGGGTTTTCGCTGATCGAAGCGCTCGTCGCCGTAGGGATCCTCACCGTTGCCGTGCTGTGCGCGATGGGCGCCGTGACCGTTGCGGTCCGCGCTGCGGCGAACGGTGCGCCGCGCGCGGCGCTTACGGCAACGGCTCAAAACGTGCTCGCCGACCTGCGAGCGGCGAGTGCCTACGATTCGTCCGAGTTGGCCGAGCTCGTTGCCGCAGGTTCGCGCCGGCTGAACATCGAGGCGTCGCAAACCGAAGGCCCGGCAACGGCTCAGACCGTCACCGTCGCGGTCGCGCCGAACGCTTCCGGTGCCGGGTACACCGCAACCGTGACGGTCGACGATGCTTCCGGCAATACCGTCACGCTGCGCTCGACGCTCGTGCAGGAGGCGCCCGCGCCGGGCAGCGTCATCCCCCTCTCGTCGCCGCCTCCCGCCGAAGCGCCGCCGCGCACGAACGGCCCGGCTCCGGGCGGCTGCGATCCAAGCGCGGCGACGTGTTCGCCGTGCCTGCTCGGGCGCGGATGCCGCGCGGGACCGTGAACGATGCGACGAGCGAACGAGCGAGGATTCTCGCTGATCGAGGTGACGATCGCAGCCGCCGTCTTCGCGATCGTGATGGGGATCGCGTTCGCATCGATCGCGCTGCTGGGCGCGGTCGCGCGCGCTGCTACGACTGCGCAGGCCGGCGCGGATGCTCTCGATCGCCAGGTTGAGTCCTTTCGTTCCGAAGCGGCAACCGCGTCGGCGATCTTCGTTCCGCCGTTCGATCTGCACGGCGCTCCGAACGCGGACGGCCACGAGGTCGACTTCTACTCGAAGGGGCAGGAAAACCGCGACGTCTTCTGGCGCTATGTGTTCGACGCTTCGAGTTCCACGCTTCGGCGCTACGATTACGACCCGCAGACGAATCCCGTCGGGGGCGTTCGCGATTCGCGCACCGGGGCGATCGACGCGACGGCGAGCTATCCCGAGATCCCGGAGATGAGCGCGTTCGGCGCGCGAACGATCGAGGCGAACCAACTCGGCGATCCCGCGCTGAATCGCTATGCGGCGCTGTTCCCGCGCGCGCCGAACGGCGAGCCGGTCAGTTTGAACGATCCGGCCAACGGCCGCAACGTCGCGGGACTCGTCGGAGGGAACCGAATCGTCGAGATCGCGCTCTCGAATCGGAAAGCGGCGCGCGTCGTCCATCTTGCGGCCGGGACGATGCCTACCGGCTTTTACGTGGGCGGCAACATCAAGTACCACACGGTGCTGTATCGCGTCGATCAATCGCACCGCTTCTGGTTCGGTATCGCAGGAAAGAGCCACGTCTGGATCCGCGGCCGCGCGAGCATCACGTACGATGATTGGGCGACGGGCCCGCGCGTTTGGTGCGACTACGCGATCTACGGCGGCGACGGCGGCGACGGGCTCGACCCGAGCGACCCGCACGCGGATTATCGCGCGCTCGTGCACGATCGAACAGCTCAGCCGAAGGCGATCCTCGATCATTGCGCCGCGCACGCGCCGCTGCCGGAGCGAGTCGCGACCTATTCCGCCCCCGATCCTTATCGCACGCCGCCCGCGCTCGTCGATACGCCGCCGCCGTGTTGGACGAACCCCGCCACGGGAAATCGGTGCTGGCCGCCGGACGCGCCCGCGGATTGGGCCCCAAATCCGCGCCCGGCCGATACGCCGCCTCCGCAGTGGTGCGCCGCGCACGCTCGATCCGCCGCGTGTGCGCAGCCGGCTAAGACGTCGTGAAACGGAGTACCGCTCCATGCTGATGCACTCGATGGCCGTCGTGTTGCTCCTCACCACGTTCACGGCGACGATCCTCATGCAGTCGCTCGTCGCCTCAAAGATCGCGCTCCAAACGGCGGTGTCCCGGTATCTGGAAGCGGAAACGAGCGACGGCATCGCCGATCTCACGACGGGTATCCAGTACTACGTGAAGCATGCGGGAGCGGCCGGTCCCTGGCAAATCGCAAATGGCGAAAGCCGCTCGCCGCAGCGTTCGGCCTGCGGCGAAGCGCTTGCGACGGAGCAATGCCCGTACGTCTACGACGTCGCCGCGAGGATCACGGGTTCGAGCACCGGCTCGCACGGCGACGGCGGGACGGACGTTGCGTGGAACCTGCAGTCGTCGGTCGTCGACGAGCAGCGCGTCTCGGCCCAAGTAACGGTACGCCTCTACGCGCACGAGTCCCAGCGGATGCTCGGATCGCGAACGCGCTATCTGACGTACCGCGTGTTCAACTCAGCCCCGTACGCAATCGTAAGCGGAGTCCGCGACGGAACCACCATCAACGGCCTCGCATCATCAGCGCAAGGCGATACGAGTGGAACTGTATCAGCTACCCTTGTGAGCGGCGCACAACATGGTGATGTCCTCCAGCCAAATGTGCTCTACCCTGAGAGATATCGCGATACAACGGTGAAAGTGCGGATTGAATGCGCGACCATGAATGATACTGCTCATTTGCAGTCCGCTCCCGGCAACGAAGGGACGCCTTGGGGAACTAGCTCGTCGGGTTTCGAACTGCCGTGCTCAGCTGGCATATTTGACAGTCTCGACAAGCTGTCGTCGCAGCGGTCATGGCAGAATGGCAACATGAATTCAACGGGCTGGTCCGAATGATGCCCAGGATCGCTCTGTTTCGTGCCATCGGCTGGCTGCCGTGCGTTTTCCTCGTAGCCTGTGGCGGGGGATCCAGCGGGAACGGGGTTTCAGGACTCGCTATTCCACCGCATAATATTGTAGCCACAATGACAGATCGCATTGGAGACTCGATTCCAGGTCTCGGCACGCGTTGGGATATTTCGGGCGTGCAAACGACACTGCTCGAAGGGCCGTTTCGAAACGAGTATGTGAAGCTTCAAGTCGCCGTCACCTTCACGCAGGATGTCTCCGCCGCGCTACCAAGTCCAGGCAGTGCGCTGGTCGGGTATCCTGGTCTTCTCGGCGTCGAGATCTTTCTCGATATCGACGGGAACAGCACGACCGGAACCAAGGCTTTTCAATGCTCATCGGTACTGAATCTACCCAGCATCGATGCAGCTGTCGACGCCGGTGGCGTCGAGGGTCGCCTCGCGGATGGCTCATACCCGATTGTCGACGCGAGCGGCATACCTCAAGACGAGGCAACCGTGATTGTCGCTGGAAAGACCGTCACTTATTCGATCGATCTTGCCGCCTGGGGATCGCCCGCTACCGGTGTCCCCAAAACGAGGGTAGCAGTGGCTGCCTATAACGGGAGTACCACCGGAAGTGCCGTGACAGATTGCGCGCCTGATTCGGGGACGATGTCGGTTTCCGGAACGTGAGCGTCGACGGCTCTCAGCCTCATCCCCTCATGCGGAGGCAGGTCGCGGCCCGAGCGACGCTGTCGCCAGCGCTTGCGAGAGTGCTGATAGCGCCCGACAGCCGTGGCTTCTCACTTATCGAAGTCGTGGTTGCCGTGGGGGTCGTTGCGATGCTCTCGCTCGCTCTTCTCGCGGGGATCTCGCGGCAGGACGGCGGCGTGCATGCCGGGGCGCTTGCGCTCCAGGCGATCGTGGGCGCGGCGCGGTCGCTTGCCGCTTCGACCGACGACGGAGCCGGGGCGAGCGGGGCGACGATTCAGGTCAAACGCGAGAACGCGCAAACCTCCGTCTCGATCTACCGCTACCGGCCGACCTCGACGCGTCCAACTCCACCCGAGCGCGAACCGGGCTTTCCGCAACTCACGACGCCGGTCGAGATCAGTTTCCGTGGCTCTACAACGTTCGCGATCTTCGTTTCAAGTTCGGGCCGGGCGACGGTTCAGCCAGACTTCGACGTCACGCAGGGGGGCACGCTCGCATCGGAGCCGGCGTGCGCCGCAGGGGGCGAGACGATCGCGTTCCGGTCCGGCCGTGCCGAGGAATCCGGCCTCATCACCTGCGAGATGACCCAGCTCAAGCTCTGATCCGCACCGGGCCGGCCGCGCCGAGCGGCTCCTTCACCGTCGTCGAGGAGGGCCAGCGGTGGTTTGCTCCGGAGGCGAAGATGACGAGGGCCATCATCACGATGATCATCGCCAGGCCCACGAATGACGAGATGATGACGACGGGCGGGATGCCGCTCGAGATCGGGACGCCGCGCGAGTCCTTCGGATCGTACATGCGTTATCCGCCTCCCCCCAGCACGCCGGTCGCGGCCAGGATCACGAGAACGCAACCGAACGCCATCAAACCCAGCAACGCCTTCGTGACCGCGTTGTCGAGGCCGGTCGTCCGCCAATCGTTCTTGAGCTGGATGCTGGTCGTGACCATCACCACGATCGCGCCGATGAGGGCCACGCCACGCTCGAAAACCGCAAGCGTCATTCGCTACACCCCTACCATAGGTAGAACAGGAAGAAGAGCGCGACCCAGATCACGTCCACGAAATGCCAATAGAGCGTCCCCGCCGTCAGCCCGAAGTACTTCGAGAACGTGTAGACGCCGGCATTCGCCTGCGCCGCGAGCACGAGCAGGAAGATGACGCCGAGGAACACGTGGAAACCGTGGAGCCCCGTCAGCGTGAAGAACGATGCGCCGAGCGTGCTGCCGGACCACGTGATCGCGGCGTTCGCGTACTCGTAGCCTTGCCCCATCAAGAACGCGATCCCGAGTACGATCGTCGCCGCCAGCCACCGGTTGAACGCGTCCTTCTTCATGTGCTTCCAGCTCTCGAGCGCGAAGTGCATCGTTGCGCCGGAACCGAATAGTACGACCGAATTCACCGCCGCGAACGCGGTATCGAAGCGTGGAAGCTGGTGCCCTTCCGAGTTGATCGGCGGCCAATTTGGGACGGATCCGCGCAGGTACACGTAAGCGAAGATGAACATCGAGAACAGCACGACGTCGCTCAGAAGAAAGAACACGAACCCGAGCAGCCGGATGTCCCGAGTCTGCGCGTAGGCGTGATCCACGTCGTTGTAGCGGGCGACGACCGCATCGGGCGAATCGAGCAAGACGACTGCCGCCACGTCAGGACCTCAGCAGCTCGGGCATCGGGACCGGCATTTGGTTGGGAGGCGGATCTTCGAGCCCCAGATACGGCAGCGGTTCGTTGAAGTTGTACGGCGTCTTGAGGACGGCCGGGATCGTCCTGAAGTTGTAGTACGGCGGCGGCGAGCTGATCATCCATTCGAGCGTCCGCGCGCCCCAGGGGTTGTTCCCGGCAACCCTCCCCTTCCGCAGGCTCCACCACATGTTATAGAACAGGAACAGCGTCGAGATCGCCATCAGGAACGAGAAGCACGATGCCACGACGTTCCAGAATTGGAACTGCGGATCATAGACGGCGACGCGGCGCGGCATCCCCATGAGCCCGAGCCAGTGCATCGGCAAGAACGTCCCGTTGAAACCGATGAACACGGTCCAGAAATGCCACCTTCCCAGCTTCTCGCTCAGCATGCGCCCCGTCATCTTCGGCCACCAATAATACAGGCCGGCGAAGATTCCGAAGACGCTCCCGCCGAAAAGCACGTAATGGAAGTGCGCGACGACGAAATACGTCCCGTGCTCGTGCAGATCGGTCGGCACCGAAGCCAAGAAGACGCCCGTGATCCCGCCGAACGTGAACGTCGCGAGGAACCCGACCGCGAAGAGCATCGCCGTCGTGAACCACAGCCTTCCGCCCCAAATCGTGGCAAGCCAGGAAAATATCTTCACGCCCGTCGGGATTGCGACGAGCATCGTAAGGATCATGAACGGGAGCTGCAGCCACGGGGCTACGCCGCTCGTGAACATGTGGTGCACCCACACCATGAATCCGACGACCGCGATCGCGAGCGAGGAGAACGCGATCATCTTGTAGCCGAAGATCGGCTTGCGCGCAAAAGTCGGCAGGATCTCCGAGATGATCCCGAACGCGGGTAGGATCATAATGTAAACCGCAGGGTGCGAATAAAACCAGAACATGTGCTGCCAGAGCAGCGGGCTGCCGCCCCGCGCCGGATCGTAGAACGGCACGCCGAACACGCGCTCGAGGAAGAGCGCGAGCAGCGCGCCGGAGAGCGCGACCGTCGCGACCATGTTCATCGCCGCCGTAGCGAACGTAGCCCACACGAACAGCGGCATGCGGGTCCAGGTCATCCCAGGTGCGCGCATCTTGACGATCGTGACCATGAAGTTCATCCCGGTCATCGTCGAACTGATCCCGATCAGGAAGATCGCGATGCACCAGAGCGTCGTGCCGGGCGGGCCCTGCAGCGAGACGGGCGGATACTCCGTCCAGCCCGCATCGGGAGCGCCGATCAGGAACGACGAGAACAGTATGACTCCGGCAGGCGGGAAGAGCCAGAAGCTGGCCATGTTCAACCAAGGGAAGGCCACGTCACGCGCGCCGATCATCAGCGGCATCACGAAGTTTCCGAAGCCGCCCGTCACGATCGGGATGATGACGAGCCACACCATCGCCGATCCGTGCACGCTGTAGACGCCGTTGTACGCCTGCCCGCTCAGCAGCCGGCCGTCCGGGTTGAGCAGCTGCAAGCGAATGACTTCGGCGAGCAAACCGGAGATCACGAAGAACAGGAGGCCCGTGATCATGTACTGCAGCCCGATGATCTTGTGATCGATCGTGAAGATGTACTTGCGAATGAAGCCTTCCGGCTCAGGGTGGATGTGGTCTTCGCTTCCGTGCGGCCGCGGGTTGAACCGGTCGAGAGTCGTGACAGACAAGCGGGTCTCTCCGTTACTTTGCAGCTGTGCTGAGCAGGAAGGCGGTCAGGTTCGCGATGTCGAGGTTCGAGATCGCGTTCGCTTGCGCGTTGGGCATGATGCCCGCCGGGCCGTTGTACCCGTATCTGAGGATCTGCGCGATGTTGGCGGGCGACGGGATCGTGCCGTCGACGAGCATCGGATGCGCCCGATCGTGCGTCAGGTTGCCGAGCCCGGGGCCGACGATCTTCTGTTCGAACGCTCCGAGCGAGTGGCACGCCGCGCACTTCTGCCCGAAGAGCGCGCGGCCCGAATCGATGTTGCCTTGGGCGAAGGGTATCGCGCCGCCGCCCGCCGCCCCGAGGCCGGCCGCATGCTGCTGGACGGCCAGCCACCTCTGAAAATCTTGTTGCGAATCAACGTAGAGCGTATCGAACATCCGCCCGTGGTTGACGCCGCAAAACTCCGTGCAGATGATACGGTACTTGCCGATGCGCTCGGGCGTGAAACGGAGCGTTTGCACGAGCCCCGGCACCATATCCGCCTTCAAGCGGATCTCCGGAACCCAGAACGAGTGGATCACGTCGACGGACGTTACGTGGAGCGTCACCGGCGTGCCGGCCGGGACGTGCATTTCGTGATAGACGGATACTTTGAGGTTCGGATAGCGGAATTCGTAATTGAATTGGTGGCCGATGGCCTCCATCGTCAGGACGTCACCGAGTTGGTTCTGAAGCTGCCCCCAGACCCGCACGCTGAGGACCGCGAGCACGAGTATGATGATGGTCGGGATGACCGTCCACCAGAGCTCGAGTTGTACGTTGTCGTGGACCTGAACGCCGATCGAGGTCAGCGGCTCGTCCCTGCGCCTCCGGAACGCGATCGCGAAGTAGACGAGATAGCCCCAAACGTAGATCGTGATCGCGGAGCCGAAGATCGCCATGAACTTGAAGAGCCAATCGATATCGGCCGCCGGCTTCGCCGCCTCCGGCAGATACCGTTCGATCGGAAATGCGCCGATCGCGAACGCAAGGGCAACGTTGAAGGCCGTGATGCCGATCGTTACCGGCCAAAAGCCGGGTCCCAGACTCTGCTTCTCCTGGGGATCGACGACTTGGCCCATACTACTTTCCGTGTTCTCCATTCCGAATGCGGAACTTTAGGAAAACCTCATTCGGCACGGGCGTCGCACTTCCGTCACGTAGTTTGATGCTGCGCGCGTACTGCAACTCACGCTGTAGGAGTCTCCTCCCGCCAAATGGAGCGCGCAATCCAAAAACATTAAGAACTTGAGGTTGCGCGAGCGCTCGCTTCCACCGTATACTGTAGTCAACGGAGTTAGCGATCGAACGCAGGGCAAGGGAAGCCAAAAGCGTCCGCAGGGGTTCCCATGCACGCGATTCTCGCTCTCACTCTGAGCGCTTTCTTGTCGTTTTTTAACATCAACGCGGGCCCGCTCGGCGGTTCCGGGATCGGCTCGCACACGAACGCCGGCCCGCTCGGCGGCTCCGGAATCGGCGGGCACACGAACGCCGGACCGCTCGGCGGCTCCGGGATCGGCGGACACACGAATGCCGGTCCGCTCGGCGGCTCCGGGATCGGCTCGCAGACGAACGCCGGCCCGCTCGGCGGGTCCGGGATCGGCTCGCAGACGAACGCCGGCCCGCTCGGCGGCTCCGGGATCGGCTCGCACACGAACGCCGGCCCGCTCGGCGGCTCCGGAATCGGCGGGCACCAATAACCGATAACAGGTAAGTCGGCGGTCGACTAAAGTATTGTCGGCCACCGACCGAAATGCCAGGGAGCAGACTCCGTTTTGGAGCCTGTTCTCTGGCTTTTTTGGGGTCCAGCCCACGTATCGTGAATCTTTGCGAGTTCGTCCGGCAGGCCAAGTCGAGCGCCTTCGTTCCTAAGGGGGCGAGATTTACTGCGCGAGGGCGATCTTTCGCGAGGTCATGCCCGGCCCAGACGCTCGCCGAGCTAAGCACGAGACAGCGCTCCCGACGCGCTACGGCTACCCGCTGCTACGACAGCCTCTCCTCCCTACCAGGACAGGACTGACGATGGCACTGGCGATTCGCAGCGAGGGGCATTGGGCAGACGAGGCCCGAGCAGTCTATTATGCGGGCCGCTACCGCGACTTCTTAGCGATGGTCGAAGGCGAATCTTCAGCGCTCACGCCCAGCCTTCAACTGCTGGTGGCGAAGGCGCTATCGCGGATCGGCCGATGGAGGGAGAGTCTCCAGCAGCTCAAGGAACTCAGCGATCCAACTCGCTTCGGTGTGGAAGCAGCGGTACACGCAATCCTGCAGCGCGCCGTCGCAGAGGTCACTGCCGGCAGCCAAGCGGGCGTCATGGCGTGCCTGGGCGAAGCGGCGCGTCTCGTATCCGCAAGTTACGATCCCGAACTCGAGTGCAGATTGCAACTTTATCGTGCTATGCACGCGTGGGCCACTCGCGATTTCTCGGCGACTGAAACCTATTCACGTAGCGCGATGTCGTCCACAAATCCTGAAACGCTCGCGCTAGCCGGCCAGTTTCTCGGGTTCGTTGCGGCAAGCCGCGGGCGTTACATGGAGCAGATCGCCATCCTCGAGAGCGCTCTGGCCGAACTCGACAGAATGTCGAATTGCGACATTTGGATAGAAGTCTCGATCCTGCAAAACATCTCCGGCATCATTCAAGATCTCTATCTGCCCGCGGTCGCGCGGCGAATGTCCGATCGAGCCGAAGCGATCGAATGGACCGAGGAACTCACGGTCCCTCGCTACCACGTGTTGCGCTCCCTCGCGTACTTCCGCTCGCTCGGGAGCGATCCGTTCCTGCCGTTCGAGTACCTGGACCGTGCCTGCGCGATCGCGCCGACCGACACGTGGAAGCTCGTCTCACGGCTCGACAGGCTCTTCTTGTTCCAGGAGATGAGCGGAGACCGCATCCTCAAAGACTACAATGCCGCGAAAGAGCTGCAGCACGCGGAGGACCTTGCCGCCCGCATCGATTGGAGCACGGCTCACGGCGAGGACCATTTCGGCTTGCTCCTGCTTGCGGAAATCTTGTCCAAGAGCCGCCCGCGCGACGCCGCGGCTTATCTAGCGCAATATCGCAGATACCAACAATCGATGTCGCCGATCCTCATGGCAAGATCGGACGCGCGCTGGACCGCGACCGAAGACTTCGTCGAAGGGATCGTCGTCGCGGCAAACGGGGACGCGGCTCGCGGGGTCGAGCTGATCGGAAAAGCGTTCGCGTTCTGGGACGACGTCGGCTACTCGTGGCGCGCGACGCGGGCTGCCATCAAGCTCTACGAGTTGACCGGAGAGGAGCGGCACATCGATTGGGCGTTCCGGGAGTCCCGGCGTTACCCGTATTCGTGGCTCAGCGACGCCGTGTCGCGCGCCGGCCACCGCTGAGCGCGTACCGTCCGGCCGCAAGTAAGGGTTGGGACTCGCCGCGCCGAACTCCCGGTCGGCAAGCATAGTTGTCCGGCGCGATCTCGCGCACCCCGGGCTTGCGGACGGCGTATGTGACCGAGCACGACACGAACGGTTGGGGGGATACGGACGCGCGGACGCTCTTCCTGTCCGGCCGGTACTCCGACTTTCTCGACGCGGTCGAGACGTCCGATCCGCGCGCGATGCCGCCGGAAACGCGGCTGCTCGCAGCAAAGGCGCTCGCGCGCACGAACCGGGCGCCGGAGGCGGTCGAGATCCTTCAGTCGCTCTCAGACCCCGAAACGGTGGGCCTCGAACTGGCGGCGCAAGCCGCGCTGCACCGGACCGTGGCCTCGCTCGTGCTCGGGCAGGACGACAACGCCCGCGCTTGCATCGAGACCGCGGAACGCCTCGTCGCCGCAAGCCGCTGCGCCGAACTCGAAGCCCAATTACGGTTGCACCAAGCGCTCATGGCGTGGGCGAAGCGCGATTTCGCTGCGACCGAAACGTTCGCACGAAGCGCGATGTCTTCGGTCAGCGCGGAGACGCTGGCGCTGGCCGGGCAGTTTCTCGGGTTCGTTGCCGCGAGCCGCGGCCGGTATATGGAGCAGATCGCGATCTCGGAGGGCGCGCTCGCGGAACTCGACACGGTCCGCGAGCGAGATATCTGGATCGAAGTCTCCATCCTGCATAACATCTCCGGGATCATCGCCGATTTGTACTTGCCGGCAGTCGCCCGAAGAATGTCCGATCGGGCGGAAGCGATCGAATGGCCGAACGAGTTCAACGTTCAGCGCCACGTCATCTTGCGCGCGCTCGCATATTCCCGCTCGCTCGGCAGCGATCCGTTCTTGCCCTTCGAGTATTTGGACCGGGCGGCGGCCTTTGCGCCGACGGACGCATGGAAGCTCGTCTCCCGGCTCGATCGCATCTTCATGATCCAAGAGATGAGCGGCGACCGGATCGTCAAGGATTTCGACGTTGCCGCGGAGCTCCGGCTTGCCGAAGAATCGGCGCAAAAGCTCGATTGGCGCAACGCGGACGGCGAGGAGCGCTTCGCGCTAACTCTGCTCGCCGAAATCCTGGCCGACCAGCGCCCCAAAGACGCTGCAAAGTATCTCCAGCTCTATCGCGATTCCCAGCAAGCCGTGTCGCCGCTGCTGATGGCGAAATCCGACGCTCGCAACTTCGCAACCGAAGATTTCGTCGAAGGGATCGTCGTTGCGGCGAACGGCGATACGCAGCGCGGCATCCGACTCGTCGGCAAGGCGTTCGAGTTCTGGGACGATGTCGGGTATTCGTGGCGCGCGACGCGCGCGGCGCTCAAGCTGTATCAGTTGAGCGGCGAAGAACGCCACATCGAATGGGCGTTCCGCGAGTCGCGCCGTTATCCGTATTCGTGGTTGAGCGAGGCCGTTTCGCGTGCCGGTCATCGTAAGACGTAGTTTCAGCTCTCTTACAAATTAAGCAATCCTCCCCGTGGACCGATACTCAACTGTAAGTCCGTCCTGCCTTCCTGCCGGCCGGTGGCGCCGCACCGCGTGAGTTCCAGTGCCCGCTGACGTAACACCCGCGCTCGAACGAGCGCACGCGCTGTTCTATAGGGGTCGTTATTCCGACTTCTTATCGGCATTCGCCGAATATCGCGCGGCGGGCGTGCACTCGCCTGCGACGACGCTCCTCGCTTCTGTGGCACTCGCGCGCAGAGGGCAAGCGCGCGAGGCGATCGAGTTCCTGCGCCTCATCGAAGACCCGAACGAGTACGGCCTCGAGGTCGCGATCGAGTCGCTCCTGCTCCAAAGCTGGGCCGAGCTCGTCGATCGAAATCCGGAACGGGCCACCGCCCGCGTCGAGCGGGCCGTCGCGCTTTCGGCCGGCGTCGGCGACACGGAGATCGCGTGTCGCATCGCCCTATGCCGGGCGCTGCACGCTTGGACCGAGCGCGATATCGCGCGCGCCGAAGCGCTCGCACACGTCGCGATGTCGTCGACGAAAGGCGCGACGTTCGGCCCGGCGGCGCAGCTCCTGGGCTTCGCAGCCGCAAGCTGCGGCCGTTACATGGAGCAGATTGCGATTCTGGAGGCGACGCTCGCCCAGCTCGACCGGTGCCGGCACACCGATATGTGGCTCGAAGCATCGCTGCTGCAAAACATCTCGGGCGTCGTCGCCGATTTTGCGCTGCCCGCTGTGGCGCGCCGCCTCTCCGAACGCACGCAGTCCATCGATTGGAGCGAGGAGACGGCCGTTCCGCTGTATCACATCTTGCGCTCGCTCTCCTACGCTCGCGTGTACGGAAGCGATCCGTCCGCGCCGCTCGAGTATCTCGAGCGCGCGGAGAACGTCGTCCCAAGCGACGCCTGGCGGCTCCTGGCGCTGCTCGACCGGATTCTCCTCGGCACGGAACTCGGCGCCCGGCGTCGCGCAGACGGCTTCGACGTCGCGAACGCGCTCCGCGAAGCGCGGGAGCTGGCGGAGCGCGTCGATTGGCCGCAAATGCGCGGCGAAGAGTGCGTCGGGTTGCTCACGCTCGCCGACTTACTCGCTCCCGAATGTCCGCAGGACGCCGCCCGGTATCTCGCGCGCTTTCGAGCGCTCAAAGAGAACCTCTCGCGTTCGCTGATGGCGCATTCCGACGCACGCTGGTCGGCGGCGGAGAATTACGTCGAGGGAGTGATCGCGGCGAGCCTCGATCCGGCGCGCGGCGTCGCACCGATCGCCGAAGCGTTCGCATTCTGGGAGAACGTCGGCTACTCGTGGCGCGCGACACGCGCCGCGCTCAAGCTCCACGAGCTGACCGGCGAACGCCGCTATCTCGATTGGGCGGATCGCGAGTCGCGGCTCTATCCGTTCTCCTGGATCGGCGACGCCGTCACCCGGGCGCGCGGACGGCGGCTAGCGCCTTTAGCCGGTTCCGGAGCGCGGCGCCGCAGCGACGAAGCGTGACACGTTCGCATCCAGGTTCGTAAGCGCCGTGCCGACGACGACGGCACTCGCACCGGCTGCAAACGCGGCGGTGACGCTCGCCGGGTCGCCGACGCCGCCTTCGCAGATGACGAACGAGTGGAACCGGCTGAAGCGATGGACCAGGTCGAGCGCGGGCAACGCCCGGCCGCGCGTCTCCCGCGTGTAGCCCGCGAGCGTCGTCGCGATGATGTCGGCCCCCGCTTCCGCCGCGTCGCGCGCTTCGTCTTCCGTCGAACAATCCGCCATCGCGAGCTTCGCCCGGCGGTGGATCTCGTTGATCGACGCGCGAATCCCGGCGCCGTCGAAGCGCGGCCGTTCCGTCGCATCGAAGGCGACGACGTGAGATCCCGCCAGCGCGGCTTCGGCGATCTCCTCGAGCGTCGAGGTGATGTACGGCTCGAATCCTTCGTGGACGCGCTTGATGATCCCGAGGATCGGCGCGTCGATCGCGCCGCGCACCGCGGCGATGCGTGCCGCCCCTTCGATGCGGACGCCGGCCGCGCCGTTCGCGATCGCGCAGCGCGCCAAGGTCGCGATCGTGAGCGGCGCGTTCAACACCGAATCCGGGTTCGCTTGAACCGAGACGATGAGGCCGCCGCGCAAGCGCTCGAGTACGTTCATCCGCGCACTCCCGAGGGCGCCGCGGCCGCTCGATAGGCCAGCAACAAGGCTCCTTCGACCGGCGAGCGGCGCGGGGCCCGCACGTCGTACGTTTCGCCGGCGAGCGCGAGCGCGAAGCGCTCGCGGATCGCCGGCTCCGCGAAGAGGCCGCCGGAGTAGGAAACGCGACGGGGCCGCTCCGGCGCCAAACGCGCATCGGCGACGGTGACGAGTTGCGCCAGACGGGCTACAGCTTCGTCGACGAGTTCCCCGGCCGCCTCGCATTCGGTGCGGTCCGTTCGCACGAGCGTCATCGCGAATTCCGCGATCGCGCCGCGCGAGAGCGCGCCGCTCGCGAAGCCGTGTTGGATCTCGCGCAAGGAACGGACGCCGAAGTGCTCGCGCACGAGCTTGACGAGCGCGTGGTCGGCGCGGCTCGCGAAATTCCCGCGATCCCGGGCGCGCATCGCTCGCGCGATCGCGTTGCGTGCGAGCCGGAACGCACTGCCTTCGTCGCCGAACATATAGCCCCAGCCGCCGACCCGCAGGCTGCGGCCCGCGGAGTCGGTCGCGAGGGCGGCGCTTCCGGTTCCGGCGATCACGACGATTCCCGGCTCTCCGCCGAGCGCCCCGGCGTGCGCGATCTCGCCGTCGTGCACGAAGCGGAGCAGTTCGATCGCGCTTTGCGGCGGCGCGGCCTCGATCTCGTAGCCGTCATACCCGCTCAGGCCCGCGACGAGCGCGCGCAAGCGCGGCAAGCCCGTCAGTCCGGCTTGGGGCCACGCGGCGGCGAGCAGCGCATCGATCGCGTCGGCTCGGCGGCGGGAACCCGGCGCTTCGCCCACGAGATCGCAGGCGGGGCCGCGCACACGGACCGATTTCGTGCCGGCCTCGTTCGCCAGGATGAGATCGCTCCCGGATTGCCCCCCGTCGATGCCGGCAAACCACGTCACGGCGCAAACCACCGCTCGAACGAGGCCGCCGGCACGCCGCTTTCCGCCTCGGCGCGAGCGTGCGCGCGCCGCTCGTCCGCGCCGCGATCCGCCCCGCGGTCTTCGGCATGTGCGAGTTCGTGCGCGATCGCGTAAGCGAGAAACGCCTCCGCCGCCTCGTCTCCGGCGCGTTCGCGAACGCGCGCCAGCGCCCCGCGGTCGATGCGAATCGTGCGCTCGGCCGGGTCGCGTTCGGCGAACAGGCGCGCGCGCGCGCCCCAGGTCCCGAGATCCGCGAGCACTGCCACGTATCCGCCGGCGGCCGCGCGCGCCGCGAGCGCGGCGGGGATCACGCGGGCATCTCCGCCGGACGGCGTAGATCGACGCCCGCGCCCGCCAGACGCCGCCGCAGTTCGCCCGTGTCGATCGCGCGCGGCTCGACGCCGCTCTCCAGCGCGGAATGCGCCGCGGTACCGGCCGCTTGGCCGAGCGTCATGACGGTCGGCGTGAGGCGCGTCGAGGCCAGCGCCTCGTGCGTCGTCGAAATGCAGCGGCCCGCCACGATCAAGCCGTCGACGCGTTCGGGGACGAGGCAGCGATAGGGAATCTCGTAGCTCCCGCCGGGCGCGAGGCGGTGCGTCGTCGTCCCGCTTCCCGAAGGGTTGTGGATGTCGATCGGATACGCGCTGCGAGCGACCGCATCGTCGAACGTGCGCCCGGAGAGCACGTCGCCCCGCGTGAGCGTGTACGCACCCACGATGCGGCGCGATTCGCGGATCCCGATCTGCGCCGCCGTCGCCGCGATGCGCGCGTTCTCGAAACCCGGGACGTCGCGCCGGAAGAATTCGAGCAGTTCCATTACCTGCCCGCGCGCTTCGATCTCCGCGCGCGTCAAATCGTCGGGATCGAGCGGATCGATATCGACGACGCGCGTCATGTTCACCGTCACCTCGTCGGGATACGGCGAGATGAAGAACGAGACCAGCTCGCGCGGAACGTGCACGGCGCCGCGCGCTTGCGCGGCGTGCCACAGGTCGTAGAGCCCGGCGACCGCCGTCAGCGCGGCGGGCGTGCGCTCGCCCGGCGGCAGGCTCGTGCGCATCTGGTCGGGATGCGCGCGGACGTACGCGGCGGTCGCGCTCAAGTCGACGTGACTCAAGCGGAACATCAAACTCGCCGGCTGCACGCAGCCTCGATCGTCGCCTTGCTGCACTTCGACGCCCGCCGACGCCGCCACGTAGGCGTCGGCCGTCGCGTCGATCGTCTGCCCGGCGCGCAACTCGCGCGTTCCGCCGACCGTCGCGAAGCGCCCGCCGGCAACCCGCCCGCGCTCGTCTTTGAGGGCGTCCAGGAAATAGGCGTGGAGCAGCAGCCGGACTCCCGATTCGCTCATCATCTCGAACAGGAGCGCCTTATGGATCTCCGGATCGAACGGAGTAATCGTCGGGACGTAGGCGGACGCATCGGGGATGTGCCCGGGCGAAGCGCCGCGCGCGACGAGCCGCTCGACGATCTCTTGCGCGATCCCGCCGACGATCCGCTCCTTTCCGGAGTGGAACGTCATCCACGGGCCGACCATCCCGGCCGTCGCCGTCCCGCCCAAGAATCCGTAGCGTTCGACGAGCGTCGTGCGCGCGCCGCAGCGTGCGGCGGCGATCGCCGCCGCGCAGCCGGCGTTCCCGCCGCCGATCACGAGCACGTCGCTCGACGCCGGCACGCAATTTTTCATCGCGCGGTTGATTTCCGTGCGGGACCTGTCGATCTTTCCCGATAGGAGGCTGCTTGTCTTGATTCCACGTTCCCCAGCCCCGGCGGCGTCGAAAGCCGTCGAGCTCGGCGCGTTCGCCGTCCGGTTCGAGGCTCCCGAAGGCGCCGCGCTGGAACGAATCCGGCCGTCGCGGCCGCGGCTGCGCGCGCCGGCCTCGTTCGACGACGGCTACGGCGCGGGCCCGGTGCCCGGGCGCGAACGCGACCTCGCGCACGTCGCCGGGCTCTTCGCGGCGCCGGGGACGCGGGCCGTCGTCGTCCACGGGCCGCCCGGCTGCGGGAAGAGCGCGCTGCTCGCCGCGCTCGCGAGCGACGCGCGCCTGCGGGCCGCGCATCCCGGCGGCGTCATCGTCGCGACGGCGCGCCGGCGAACCGCGGCCGATTGCGCGCTCGCGCTCTACCAGCGGTTCGTCGAAGACGGGGCGCCGCAGCGCACGCCGGCCGATCGCGAGATCGGGGAGGCGCTCAAGGCGTGCGATGCGCTCGTCGTGCTCGACGACGCTCCGGTGGGCTTCGCGCTCTCGACGTTGCTCGCGCTCGCTCCGCGCGCGCAGTTCCTGGTCGCGGCCTCCGAGCCGCTCGTCACCGCCGGGGCCCTGAACTATCCGCTCGACGGACTGGACGAAGCGGAGGCGGTGTTACTCGCCGGCGATCGACTCGACCCGTGGAGCGCCGCCGCGGCGCGCGACGCGATCCGCGTGCTCTGCACCGCGCTGGCAGGGAACCCGGGCCGCATCCGGCAGCTCGCGACGCACGCACGCACGATGGGCTGGCCCTTGCGCGAGCTCGCCGGCCACTTGCGCGGCCCCGAAGATTTCGACCGGACGCGCCTCGCCGAGGTCGCGAGCAAACTCGACGACGAGCAGCGGTCGATCCTCGAAGCCGCCGCGCTCTTCGGCGAGGCGGCCGTCTGCGGCGGAAAAGCCGAGGACCCGGCCTTCCCCGACCTCCACGCGCTCGAAGAGTTGCGCCTGCTGGATCGCGCGCCCGGCGGGCTGAAGCTCGCGACGGGCCTGGCAGAATCGCTCGCAAGCCAACTGGACGATCCGGAGAGGCTCGATGCGGCGATCGAATGGTTCGACGAACGCTTCGCGGCGTATGGGGAACTCATGGCGAACGACCTCGGGCGTCTCGCCGACCTCGCGGACGGCGTGCGCAGGCTCGCCCAATTGGGCCGGCCCGCCGCCGTCGTGCGCTTCGGGCGCCCCGTCAGCGACGCGCTCGCTGCGCGCGCGCAGTGGTGCGCATGGGAGGAGACCGTCTCGCACATCGCCGTCGCCGCAGATCGCCTCGGCGACCGCTCCTCGCAAGCCTGGGCGAACCATCAGACCGGCGTGCACGCGCTCGCAACCGGAGAACGGAACGTCGCGCGCGCCGCGCTCGAGCAAGCGCTCGAACAGCGCGAGGCCCTGTGCGACGAGCCCGGTGCGGAACTGACGCGGCGCCAACTCGCGCTCCTGGACGCGCGCCGCCCGAACGCGCCCGCGCGCCGGATCGTGGCGCTCGCCGCGGGGTTCGCGCTCGCGCTCGCCGCCGGTTTCGGCCTCGGCACGATCTACGGTGCGAACGCCAAGGCCTTGCACGCGGCGCAGGCTCCGAAGGCGGCGCACTCCGTCAATGCCGAGCGCCCGCCGCGGTCCGCCGCACGGGCTGCGGCGCGGAGCGCTTCACCGGCTTCTTAGGCGGGGCGGCGCGCCGAGAGGATCGCGACCGGCGTCGCCGGCTCCAAGCCGCGCAGCTCTTCGGCGGCGAGCGCGAGCACTTGCGCCGGCTCAGCGAGCGTTCCGAGGTCGGCGACGCGCCGCCCGTAGAGCAGCGTCGTCTCGGGGAGCGCCCTGCCGACGTCGCCGAAGCTCGTCATCGCTTCGAGGACGCGCCCCAACGCCGCCTCGAGGCGCGCGGCGGGCGCGATTTCGACGGTACCGCGCCGGACGAGGACGCGCACGACGGCGCGGTCGTCGACGGCCGCGATATCCACCTCGTGCGTCCGCCGGTTCCGGCGCGCGGCAAAAAGAACGAACGTGCCGGCGTAGACCGGCGCTTCGAGATCCTCCGCCCGCGCGCGCAGCGCGCGGAGCGCTGCCGCGCGGCGCTCCGCGTCCGTCGCCTCGCACGCTTGCGCCGCGTGCGCGGCGGCGGCCGTCGCACCCGAGGCCGTCGCGCGGACGAGATTGCGCCGTGCGTCGATTTCGACGGAGACCTCGACGAGGTCGGGGGCGGCGCCCGCCGCGACGACGCGTTCGAACGCTTCGCGCCGGATGCGCACGACGTCGTCGGGGGACGGATTCACGACGGTCCGTTCGACGACGTCCCGCACGAGCGCGAGCGCGACGCCGATCGGCGAGATCACCTCCGCATCGCGCGCCAGGCGGTGCGGGAAGCCGAGCCGTTCGGCTGCGAACGGAACGAGCGCCGCGGCTCCGCCGCCGCCGCCGACGAGTTCGGCCGTCTGCGGATCGAGTTCGTAGTCGTCGATCAGTTCCGCGATCGCGGCGGCGAGCTTGTCGCTCGCTCGAACGAGGATCGCACGCGCGAGCTCTTCGCCGGGGCAGCCCAGGTGCGCACCGGCGAGCGCGAACGCCGCTGCGACGGCCGCGCGATCGCCGCGCGCGAACGCGCCTTCCGGCACGTAGCCGAGCAGGTTCGCGGCACACGTCGGCGTTAGCGCGGCGCGCCCGCCCGAATTGGTTTCGAACGCAAGGTAATCGTCGGGGTCCCCCGGCTGCGGACGGACGAACGCGATCCGCGCCCCCGCGAACTCGCGAGCTTCCATGAACGCCGCGTAACGCAAGCCCGCGATGTGCGCGGAACGCGGACCGACGTCGCGCAACGCTGCGCTGCCGCGCCCTTGCGGATCGAGCCGGACGAGGCTGCCGCCCGCGATCCCGAGCGTTCGCACGTCGAGGTTTCGCAGCATCGTGCGGTGCCCGCCGACGCGCGCCGGGCGCATCTGCGGCAAGCCACGGCGGATCACGGAGCAATCCGCGCTCGTTCCGCCCACTTCGATGAAGATGCCGTCCGTGACGTTCTCGTGCAGGAGCGCACCCGCGATTCCGGCCGCCGGCCCCGAGAGCATCGTGAGGATCGGCCGTTCCGCGACGTCGCGCACGTCCATCACGCCCCCGTCGCTGCGCATGATCATCAGCGGAACGCCGATGCCGGCGCGCTCGACGGCGCCCGCCGTCATGCGCGCGGTCCGCACCATCGTCGGCAAAATCGCGGCGTTGAGCACGGCCGTCCGCGTCCGCGCGCGCAAGCCGTACATCGCCGAAACGTCGTGCCCGCTCGTCGCGAAGAAGCCTCCCTCGCGCGCGAGCGAGACGGCGCGTCGTTCGCGCTGCGGGCGATCGACGCCGAACGCCTCGCTGACGGCGACCGCTTCGCTCCCCGCCGCGCGCAGCGTCGCGAGTGCAGCCGCGACCGACTCGCGTTCGCCGTTCGAGAAGGCGACCTCCGCTCGCAGTTCCGAATTCGGGCCCAGGCGGATCGGGGGCAGCCGCAATTGCCTGCGCGCGAGCCACGCGCGCGGCCCCGCGAGCCCCAGGATGCCGACGCGCGCGACGTCCCCTTCGAGCAGCGCGTTCGTCGCCTGCGTCGTCGAGTGCGCGATGAACGCGATCCGTTCGGCGGATATCCCCGGCGTCGCCAGCAGCGCCTGCACGCCCGACACGATGCCGGCCGCGACGCCCTCGCTCCCGCGATGCGTCGTCGGCACCTTGATGCGCGCGACGACCGCCCGCGTCGCCGCATCGATCGCGACGACGTCCGTAAACGTTCCCCCGACGTCGATGCCGACGCGCAGCGCCGTCATGGATGCCGGGGCTCCGGCGCAAGGGCCCGCGGGCTGGCGACGGGCGCCGGATACGGAGCGCCGAACGTGACGGTGCGCTCGGGGCCGTTGATTCCGCTCGTCACCACGAACGTATGCGGCAACCCGTCGTAGGCGCGGCGCTGCGTTTGGAACGTGCCGTACTCCCACCAATACTTCCCGTCGAGTTTCACGACGATGTCGTTCGTGCGCAGCCCGGCCTCCCACGCCGGTCCTCCGGCGCGCACGAAGGCGCGCATCTGACCGTCGTTCGTCTTGAAGAGCGCGTAGAAATACGTCGGGGGCGCGTCGGATTCGTCGTACGCGAGTCCGCGAGCGAAGAGCGCTCCGGCGACCGCGGGCCGTTCGTGCATCCACGTCCGCAGGCGCACGAGCGCGGCGAAGGCGGCGTTGCGGATCTCGTCGTTCGTCGCGCCCTCGCTGGACGAACGCACGACGTGCCACTGCTCGACCGGCCACCCCGCGCAATCGTCGAGGAACAGGCCCAGATCGAACGTGGGGCGGGGATCGCGTCCGAGCACCGTCACCACCGCGCGCCCGACCGCCGCATACGGCTTGCGCGCGCAATCGCTCGCGGCCGGATCGCCCTCGAGCGCCAACGTGCGGAAGCCTTTCCAACCGCCGTCGATCTCGCCGCGGATCGTCTCGACGGCCAGTTCCGCGAGCGGTTCGTCGCCGCGCGCGAACGCGATCGTGCGCGCGGCTTCCGGCGGGCTGAACAGCCCGGAGGGCGCCGTCGCGGCGGCGGCGGGCGCGCCCGCATGCGGAAAGACGGGGATGCCGAAGAACGCGCCCCCGAAGAACGCGACGGCGAGCGCCGCGGCCGTCGCGACCGCGACCTGATACGGAAGCGTCGCGCGCATGATCTCCTCGACCCGCACGCCCGTGAAGTTCGCGACCCAGACGTTCTGCGTATTCGTCGGATCGCAGACGTTCTGAACCTGCACGACCGCCATGATCGCCGCGACCAGCACCACCGGCGGTAAGAGCCCGAGACCGGCCAGGACCGCGTACACGCCGATCCCCACCCCGACCGGATTGAGCGGCCCGCGATAGAGCGCGAGCGGGCTCGCCAGGCCGAAGAGCACCACGTACCCGACCGCGCCGCGCGGCGCGATCGCGGAAACGACCGGCTCGAGCGCGAGCTTCACCGAAGGCAGTCTCGTCGCGACGAGCAGCATTCCGATCCCCATGAACAAGAGCACCGCCGGGGCGACGTCCTCGACCCCCCGGATCGCCGCCGCGACGAGCGTCTCGACGGCGCGGCGCGGTTCGGCTGCGAGCGCGCCGTAGATCGCGGCGAGCGCGAACGCGGGGATCGGGTTCATCCCAAACGCGTAGTACAGCACGATCGGAAGGACCGGCGCGAGCAGCGCGAACCAGGGGACGCGCTTGCGCGCGAGCGGTTCGTCGAGCGCAACGCTCCAGGCCGCGTACCCGCGCTGCTTGCGAAAGCCGAGCGCGACGAACGCGGCGAGTGCGACGAGGTCGATCGCGGCGAGCGCGAGCGCGTACGCGTGCAACGCGCCCGGATCGACGGAGAACGTCTCCGTGTAGAACTTCCACTGCGAGATGTTGAAGATGAACCCGAGCGCGAACGACATCAAGAACAGCGTCGCGGCGAGCCGGCGCGGAATGCCGAGCGTCAACATGATCGGGAGGACGATCGATCCGACCATGATGATCGCGCCGAGCCCCGCTAGCGACGTGAAGAGGAACGCGACGGCCGCGCACAGCGAGAGCGCGAGCACGATCGGGCGATCTCCGCCGAACTCGGCCGCGTAATTCACGATCGTCTCGGCGATTCCGGTCGACATCGTCACGCGGCTGAGCCAGGCGCCGAGGATCACCGTCGCGATCACGCTCTTCAGTTGCACCGTCCCGTCGATCGCCACGCTCGCAACGCCGTCCCAACCCGCCCCGCCGAGCACGGCGACGGCCAGCGCCATCAACGGGACTGCCAAGAGCGCCGGGAGGATGCGCGCCGCCATCAACGCGGCGCAAGCCGCGAAGACGAGCAGCATCGCGACTCCGGTCACGGAGCGGCCCCGGAGAGCCCCAAGACTTCGTCGAACGGGCGCAGCGTTTGGTGCTGCTCGTAGCGTTCGTGCGTTTCGCGGTCGATGAGATCGGCGCGGGCGATCGACCGGCGCGCCGCGATGTGATAGCGTTCGAGCACGCTCGCCAGATGGCTCTCGCGATTCTCGTAGCGCCACGTGTCGCGCGCGAGCGCCTCGAGCTCGAGGTACGAATCCCGCATCTCCCAGAACAGGTACTTCGTCACGAACAAGCCGCGATAGACGAGCGCATCGTGCTTGCCGTCGGCATGCGCCAGCGCATCCCCATAATAATCGCGCGCTTCCTGCGCGATCTGCAGGCCGCGCGCGAGCGCGTCGTAGCGGCGCGCCGCCAAATGCATCACGCGCGCGGCGGCGGGGTGCAGGGGCGGCGAGGCGAGGCGCAGGTGCGCGATCGCGCGCTCGGCCGCGAGGCGCACGGCGGCGAGATCGAGTCGCGGCGCGACCCGCGCGCGAAAACTTTGATCGAGCGGGTCGCTCCAGAAGAGATAGTCGCTCGAATCGGCTTCGCCGGAACGATGGAGCAGCGTACGTGCTTGGGCCAGCGCGGCGATGTCGGCGGCGTAGCGCGGATCGTCGCTCCCGAAGAACGCCGCCGGAAAGTCCTCCGCGAAGCGTGCCGCGGGGACGGTTCCGGCCTCCCAGGCGTTGGCCGCCGCGTACAGCACCGGATACCAGGTCGCCTCGAACAGCGTTTCGCCGTCGTCGTGCCAGACGGTCTGGAAGAGCCCGAGGACGCGCGCGGCCTTCCCCTCACCGATGAAACGCGCCTCGTTCGGCAGCGCGATATCGAGATCGGGATAGATGTCGTTCCAATTATTCGCGCCCGGCGCAACGAACTGCTCGAAGCCGCCGTCTCGGATCCGCTTGATGTACGGCGCGTACGTCGGCTCCGTATCGTAATGCCAGTTGACGAAGACGAGCTCTTTCGGAAGCAGCGAGAACAGCTCGGGCCGGCGCGCCAGCGCGTCGTCCCACACGAGCGGCCGCGCGCCGGAGCGCATGACGAATCGCGCCGTCTCGGCGACGTGCCGCGCGTAGACCTGCCCGTCGCCCTGCGCCTCGACGAGCGCGCGGCTCTGACCGCGCCCGAGGTCCGACGGCTCGTCGGAGCCGATGTGGAAGAAGGGCGGGTGCGGAACGGCGGCGAGCATCTGTTCGATCGCCTCGCGCACGTAGGCTTCGCTGCCGGGGTTTGCGGGAGAGAGCAGGTAGCCGTGCGGGAGTTCGGCGAGCCCCGCGTACTGTTCCCAACGCAAGGTCGCGTGCATGTGCGCGAACGTTTGCTGTTCGGGAATGAACGCGACGTGGAAACGCGCCGCGTACGCCGCGAGTTCGCGCAGCTCGGAAGGGCTCAGGCCGTCGAGCGGCGCGGGGAGCGGATGCTCGGGATCGGCGACGACGCCTTCGACGTACGGCGAGTAGCCGTTCATCTTGAAGGCCGCGATCGTGCGGATGCGCTCTCTGAAATAGCGCATCGTCGGGAGCGGACCGCGCGAGACGTCGTCGGAGAGAATGCGCCAGCGCAGCGCCGGAGCGTCGGCGATCTCGACGCAGGGCAGCGCGTAACCCGAAGGCCCGGGCCGCGCGAGCTGCGCGAGCGTTGCGAACGCGTGGATCACGCCGTCGCCGTCGCTCGCGGCGACGCGCACGCCCGCCGTGCTTACGGAGAGGCGGTACCCCTCGGCCGCGCCGCCCACGATGCGCACCGTGACGCGCGGGCGCGGCGAACTGCGCAACCCCGGGATTCCGAGCGCCCGCCAACGTTCGTTGACGAGGTCGCGTGCCCCGGGGTCGAGCGAGAGCGGAACGGTCAAGGCGGGGCGCAGCGCCGGGCCGGCGCACGGCTGGACGATTTCAACCCGGGCCGGCCTTGGAATGAGATGGAGCTCGTCCGCTTGCGCGCACGCAGCCCGCGACGCGGCGATGCCGAACGTCAGGCCGGCCGCAAGCCGGCGAAGAGCAATCACAACGCGGCTTTCCGCCGCCCGAGAGGCGCTCACCTGGCGGGCCCGCCGCAACGCGAGCGCGTAACCTGAACGGCGATGATCGACCGATTCCGAACCCTACGGGCCGCCGCGGCCTTTGCCACGCTCGCCGTCGCGCTCGCGGTCGGGCTCGGCGGCTCGTCCCCGGCAGCCCCGCGGGCGAAGGCGCGAACCCTCGCGCGGCCGGCGGAACTCGATTCCGCCACCCGGGCGCGCATCGATCGATTGATCGCCGCCGCCGTCGCCGACGGCACGATCCCCGGCGCGCAACTCGTCGTCCTCGGGCCGCCGCAAGCGCGCACGCTGCTGCGAAAAGCCTACGGCGCGCGCACCTTCGAGCCGCAGCCCGTCGCCAACGATTTCTCGACCGTCTACGAGCTGGCGAGCCTCACGAAACCCGTCGCGACGGCCTCCGCGATCATGCTCCTCGTTCAGCGCGGCGAGTTGCGGCTCCACGACAAAGTCGCGGCCTACGTCCCGGAGTTCGGCGCGAACGGCAAGGACGGGATCACGATCGAACAAGTCCTGCTGCATACGAGCGGCCTGCCGCCGGCGTTTTCGGAGGACGACTACTACGCGGACCGCGCGACGATCCTGACGCACACGTACGCACGCAAGCTGCTCTTCGCGCCGGGGACGGGATTCTCGTACAGCAATCTCGGGCCGATCGTCCTGACGGAAGTGATCGCCCGCGTCGCGCACGAGCCGTTCGAGCGCTTCGTCGCGAACGAGTTGTTCGTGCCGCTTGGGATGCGGGATTCGTCCTTCGACACGACGCTCGACGAAGCGCATCGCGCGCGCCTCGCCCCGCAGATTCCGCACCAAGACGAAAACGGGCTGCGCAAGGCGTTCGGGACCGTTCCGGGCGTCAACGGGCACGCCGGGATGCTCTCGACCGCCGACGACGTGGCACGCTACGCGCGCGCGCTGTTGCTCACGCTCGAAGGCCGCCGTCCGCCGAACGCGCCGCTTTCCGCGGCGAGCCTGAACGCCATGATCGAGCCGCACTACGTCGGCAAGGGCGCGGTGCGCGGGCTCGGGTGGGACCTCGACTCCGGCTTCTCCGGGAACCGCGGCGACTTGCTCCCGCGCGGCGGCTTCGGGCATACCGGCTCGTCCGGGACGAGCCTCTGGATCGATCCTGCCCTCGGGATCGCCATCGTCTTCACGAGCAACGCGCATTATCCCAAAGACGCGGGCGACACGCTCCCGCTCGAAGCGAAGGTGGGGAATCTCGTCGCCGCCGCCGTCCTCCACGATCGCGCGCGCGTCGCGGCACAGGAGGCCGCGTTCGACGCCGCAGCCGCCCGCAGCGCGCTCGGTTTCCCGGCTACGCCGCTCCCGGCGCCGACCGCCGCGCCTTCCGCCGCGCCTTCCGCCGCGCCCGGCGCGTCGAAGTGATCGTGAAGGCCATACGCCCACGCGCGGCCCTCTCCGCCATCGCGCTCGCCCTGCTCGGCGCAGCGTACGCGCAGCGCCTCGCCTACCCGACGACGCCCGTCAGAAACGTCATCGACGTGTATCACGGTCACGCGGTCGTCGACCCGTACCGCTGGCTCGAGAACGGAAAAAACCCGGCCGTAAGAGCTTGGGCCGCCGCGCAAACAAAACTCGCGCTCGCGTTCCTGCACGCGCAACCTGCCTACCCGTTCTACGAGCGGCGCGTGCGCACACTCGCGACGACCTCGACGCGCCGCTTCGGACTGACGATCGCCGGGGGCCGCTACATCTACTTCCGCCAGACGCCGGCGCAAGCACAGCCCGAGTTGATCGCGCGCGACGGCCTGCACGGAACCGAGCGCGTCCTCGACACCGGTGCCCGCCGCGGAGGAGCTCCGCTCGCCATCGAGAGCGTGTTCGCCGCGCCGGACGGATCGAAGGTCGCGTTCACCACGCAGATCGGCGGCGCCGAGGCCGAGACGCTCCACGTCGTCGATGCGACTACCGGCGCGGCGCTCCCCGATACGCTCCCGCGCGTCGGCGGCGGGACGAGCCCGAGCGCACTCGTTTGGGACGCGGACGGCAAGGGTTTCGTGCACACGCTGTGGCCGCGCAAGCCCGACGGCTCGTACGCCGCATCGGGGATATTGCTGTACCATCACACGCTCGGCACCCCGCCCGCCGCCGACACGTACGTCTTCGGCAAAGGGCTCCCGCCGGACGCGGAGTACGCGCTCGTCGAATCGCGCGACGGGATCGATCAGGCGGCGTTCGTCACAGCCGGAGACGGCGTGCACGCCTCCATCTATTTGCGGCACGCAGGCGGACCCTTCGCCCTCGCCGCAACGCCCGATGCGGCAAGCGGCGACAGCGCGGAAGCCGGCGGGCGTTTCGTCGGCAACTCGCTCTACGTCATCTCGAAGAAGCGCGATCCGCGCGGCGAGATCGTCGCGATCCCGCCCGGCGGGACGTTCGCTTCGGCGAAAACCGTGGTCCCGCCGAGCGCTCTCGTGATCGCCGATCTCCTGGAAATCCCCGGCGGTTTTCTCACGGCCGATATCGACGGCGGGAGTTCCGTCTCGCGCTCGTTCGCCGCAGACGGAACGCCGCGCGGGCGGTTGCCCCTCCCGGAACTCTCCTCGATCGCGGATTTCGCCGCCGACCCCGCGGGCGGCGAGATCGTCGTCGGCTCTACGAGTTACACGACGCCGCGAGTCTGGCTCGCGTACGACCCCGTCTCCAATACGCTGACTCCGACGGGCATCGAAACGAAGGTCCCGGGCGATTATTCGCGCGTCGTCGCGGAGCGCGTCTTCGTCCCGTCGCTCGACGGCAAGGTGAAGATCCCGCTCGACATCGTGCACTTGCGCGATTTCGAACGGAACGGCTCGGCCATGGCCAACCTGACGGCATACGGCGCGTACGGGACGATCTCGTCGCCGGGATTCATCGGTTACGATCTCGCCTGGCTCGAACGGGGCGGCATCTTCGCACAAGCGATGGTCCGCGGCGGCGGCGAGTACGGGGACGCTTGGCACGAGGCGGCGCATCTCGCGACGAAAACGCTCTCCAGCGACGATCTCGCCGCGTGCGCGAGTTGGCTCGAGCGGAACGGCTACACTTCGCCGCGGCACCTCGGGATCAGCGGCGGGAGCGCCGGCGGGTACTTGATGGGGCTCGCACTTACGCGCGATCCGCAGCTCTATCGCGCCGTGCTCTCTTACGTCGGCTTCTACGATCTGCTGCGCGCCCAGACGACGCCGAACGGCGCCTTCAACACCCCGGAGTTCGGCACGACGGAGGACCCGGCGCAGTTTGCCTGGATGGTGAAACAGTCGCCGTACGAACGCGTCGTCTCGAAACGCACCTACCCCGCGGTGCTCTTCGACACGGGGGAGAACGACCCGCGCGTCGATCCGTACGACTCGCGAAAGATGATCGCACGCTTGCAAGCGAGTTCGCCTTCGCCGTACCCGCACTTGCTCGTGCAGCGCGCGGGCAGCGGGCACGGCATCGGCGATTCCTTCGATCAACGCGTCGAACGCGGCGTCGACGGCCTGACGTTCCTAGAGAGCCAATTGCGCTGACGCGAGCCGCTCGGGGCGAAACGCGCTCGTCGCCGGATCGTGCGTCGCGAACTCGGGATGCCGGGGGAGGGGCGGCGTTCCGGTCGAGCAGGGTTCGCCCCCCTGCTCTTGCAACCGCCTCCGGAATGCTTGCCGCCGAGGGAGCGCCGACGTGAAGCTCTCCACGACCGACTACGCCGTCATCCTCCTCTTTTTCGCCGTCAATCTCGGTATCGGGTTGTACTATGCGCGGCGGGGCGGGAAGAGCGTCAGCGAATTCTTCCTTTCGGGGCGCAACGTGCCGTGGTGGCTCGCCGGCGTTTCGATGGTCGCGACGACGTTTGCGGTCGATACGCCGCTCGCGGTGACGGGCTTCGTCAACCAGCACGGGATCGCGGGGAATTGGGTGTGGTGGAGCTCGGTGATGTCCGGGATCCTGACCGTATTCTTCTTCGCGAAACTGTGGCGGCGTTCGGGGGTGCTGACGGACGTCGAGTTCATCGAACTGCGCTATAGCGGTGCACCGGCGGCGGCGCTCCGCCTCGTCCGCGCGATGTTCCAAGGCGTGATCGTCAACACGATCATCATGGGCTGGGTGAACCTCGCGATGGCGAAGGTCCTCACGCTCACGCTCCATGTCCCCAAACTCGAAGCGCTGGCCGTGTGCCTGGTCTTTACGGCGGTCTACGTTACGATCGGCGGCTTGTGGGCCGTGCTCGTAACCGATCTCCTGCAGTTCGTCGTCAAGCTGTCGATGGCAATCGTCCTCGCGGTCAGTGTGGTGGCGGCGGTCGGCGGGATCGGCTCCCTTCAATCACAGCTCGCCGCCCTCGAAGCGGCCCATCAGACGGCGAGCCGCGGTTCCGTGCTCGCGTTCTTCCCGACGACGAACGAGGCGTGGCTTCCGCTCTTCACGTTCGTCACCTACATCGCGGTGCAATGGTGGGCGTCGTCGTATCCCGGCGCCGAACCGGGCGGCGGAGGCTATATCGCGCAGCGCATCTTCAGCGCGCGCAGCGAGACCGATTCGCTCCTGGCGACGCTCTTCTTCAACGTCGCGCACTACGCGCTGCGCCCCTGGCCCTGGATCCTGGTCGCGCTCGGCGCGCTCGTGCTCTATCCGCACGGCGTCGCCGGCGTCGACGGCAAGATCGACCCCGAACTCGGTTACGTGCAGGCGATGATCGACTACCTGCCGGCCTGGCTGCGCGGTTTGATGATGGCGGGCTTTCTCGCCGCCTATATGTCGACGATGGGGACGCACCTCAACCTCGGCGCATCCTATCTGACGAACGACATCTATCGCCGCTTCATGCGCCCGAGTGCAAGCGAGGCGCACTACGTCGGCGTCTCGCGCTGGGCGACGATGATCGTGATGCTGCTGGCGATCGCCGGGGCCTACGCGATGACGAACGTCGGCGACGCGTGGAAATATCTCTTCGGGTTGACGGCGGGCGTCGGCCTCGTGATGATCCTGCGCTGGTTCTGGTGGCGCGTGAACGCGTGGAGCGAGATCTCGGCGCTGGCGACGTCGGCGCTCGTTTCGAACGCGCTGCTGATCGCGCACGTCTTTCCGGAAAGCGATCCGAACGCCGTCGCCAAAGCGCTCCTCGTGACGGTCGCCGTCACGACGCTCGTCTGGCTCGCGGTCACGTTCGCGACGCCTCCCGAACCGGCCGGGACGCTCGAGCGGTTCTACCGGCGCGTCCGCCCGAGCCCCGTGGGTTGGGGCCCCATAGCGCGGCGCATCCCCGTTGCGGCCGGCGATTCGCTCGGGACGAGCGCGATCGATTGGTTCGCCGGGTGCGGCCTCGTCTACGGGACGCTCTTCGGCATCGGAAAACTCGTGCTCGCGAGCTATACAGCCGCGTTCGCCTACGGCGCGGTCGCGCTCGTGTGCGCCGCCGTGATCGCGCGCAACCTCAGGCGCCCCGCGGTAGCCTCCGCCGCGGCCGGGGAAGGCGCGGCCTAACCGATTCGAGCGGCGTCACCGCCTTCAGGATGACACGGGGAGTAACGAGCGATCCTCGGCGATCAGGCGGCCCATCTCGTCGGCGGAGACCGCGCTCACGATCAGGTCTCCTTGCACGGCGTCGCAGCCCAGTTCTCGCACGCTCCGGAGTTGCGCAGGCAAATCGACGCCTTCGGCCACGATCCGCACGCCCATCATGCGCGCCATCGTGACCAACCCCGCGACGACCGCCCGCCCCGCAAGCTCTTCCTCGCTCCCGAGCGGCGCCGAGAACGAGCGGTCGAGCTTGAGGACGTCGAGCGGAAAATCGCGCAGATACGTGAGGTTCGCGTGGCCGGATCCAAAATCGTCGACGACGATTCGCGGTCCGGCGGCCTTGAGAGCTCGCAGCGCGGCACCGGTCTCCGGCGACGAGTTCACGACCAGATGCTCCGCGATCTCGAGGTCGACGCAGTTCCGGTCGAAGCCGGCGCGCGAGATCGCATCGAGGACGCTTCCGGCGAACCCGCGCCGCTCCAATTGGCGAGCCGAGACGTTCACCGCCACGCGCAGAGGACGGTCGGCGCGCTGCCAGCGCGCGGCGTCCCGCAAGGCGGTCTCGAGCACGAAATCCCCAATCCGGACGATCTGGTTCGTCGCCTCCGCGATCGGGATGAAGACTTCGGGAGAGATACGCCCCAAACGCGGATGATTCCAGCGCACGAGCGCCTCGATGCCGACGATCCGGCCGTCACGCAGGTCGACTTCCGGCTGATAGTCGACGAACAGTGATTGCCGCTCGACCGCCGCGGCGAGGTCGCGCGCGAGCTCGGCGGTTTGGAACTCGTCGCACGAAAGCATATCGTTCGTGAAGAGCGCATGCGAGATGCCGCTCCGCTTCGCGACGTACATCGCGCGGTCGGCTTCGCGGATCAGACGTTCCGGGTCGCAGTTTTCCGCCGACGAGAAGCTGATGCCCGCGGAAGCTTCGACGACGATGCGATGCCGGTCGACGACCGTACCGGCCCGGCACGCCGCGAGCGCGCGTTCGACGCGCAAGTTTGCCTCCGCCACCGAGTCGACCCCGTTGAGAATCAGCAGGAACTCGTCACCGCTCATCCGCGCGACGGTCCCTTGATGTCCCAGCGAAGCCTGCAACGCGTGCGCGACGGACTGCAGCACGCGATCCCCGGCGTGGTGGCCGAACGTATCGTTCAGCTTCTTGAACCCGTTCAGATCGCACAACGCTACGGCGGAGCGCTTCCCCGTCAATGCGTCCATCTCGAGCGCCTCGCGCAGCTTCGAGAACGCGACGGAGCGATTCGCCAAACCCGTAAGCGGATCGAAATGGGCGAGCTGAACGAGGCGCGCGTGATCGTCGTAGCGGCCGACGATCACGGCGATCAGCGTCGTCGCGCTCTCGAGCTCCGCCAACTCGGTTTCGCTCGGCGTCCGGCGTTCCGGAACCAATATCGTGATGACGCCGATGCACCGGCCATCCGTGGAGATGGGGAAGCTCCACGCCGAGCGGTAATCGTGCGCCTCGAGTTCCCGGCCGTGCGGTCCCCAGATCTTGTCGCCCACGAGATCGGTCGAGAAGCGCTGCACGTTGCTCATCAACACGGCGCCCGCGGAGCAGTCGGGACGCTCCCGCAAGACGACGGGGCGCAGCAACGGCACCTCGAGGCAGGGAGGAAGATTCGTCGACCGGCTGACGCGCTCGAAATGGTCGTCGCGCACGATGTCGATCATCGCCGCGCTGCCGGGGAAAAGCGTTTCGATCGAACCGACGATCAGGCCCATCGCCTTCGAGAGCGGCTCGAACCGCGTGACGCACTCGAGGACTTTGATTCGCCTGCGGTTGCGCTCGTGCGCGCGATTGCGAGCGCTGACTTCGGCACCGGTCCCAAGGATCGCCTCGATTTTTCCCTCGGCATCGAAGACCGGCGACCAACGCAGCGAAAGATCGACGCGCCGGCCGTCTCGAGCGCGCAACGTGATTTCGGTGTGGACGGCCCCTCCCGCCAGCACGCGCATGATCGCGTCGAACACGTCGCCCGTGACGCCGAGCGGCAGCTCCCAGAACTTTCGACCGACCGCCTCCCCCGCCGGCAAAGCGAGGATCGTCGCGGCCGCGGCGTTCCACGATCGCAGGGTCCCGTCCGGTGCGATCAGCCAACAGGTCAGGTGTTCCGCTCGGTCGAGCGAGTTCGCGATTTGCCGGTCGCGACGCTGCGCGCGACGCATCTCGATATCGATCAGGTGCAATTGCACGAGCGCCGCTAGTTCCGCCAAGATGCGGTGCTCGTTGGCCGGTGACACGCCGGCGGCCGTATCGGCGACCCATAACGCTCCGACGATGTAGCCGTCGGCGGTCGAGACCGGGACTCCCGACCAATAGCGGAATGCCGGATCGCGCGCCATGAGAACGAACGTCGCGAACCGCGGGTCCGCCTGAGCGTCGGCGAGGACGAGCGGCCGGCCGGCCGCGACGACGGCATCGCAGGGCGAGCCGGCGCGAGGGACCTCGAGCGGGAACGAGCCGACGTGTGCCTTGATCGCGAGCCGGTCTTCGTCCAGCAACGTCAGGCCGGCGAAGGGACGTCCGAGCGCCGCCGCCGCCGTTTCGACGATTCGGTCGAATTGGGGATCGGGGAGGCGTTCGAGCATGCCGTGGCGGCGCAGCCAACGGACGCGTTCGAGCTCCAGGGCGGTCTGTGTCCGCGCCGCCGCCTCCGTTCGTACCCTCGTCGGACCCATATGCTCTGAGTTATCGGCAACCGCTCTCAAATGAGCAGCGAGGTTCGCGAACCGGGCCCGCCCCGCGGGCCGCGGCCGGCGCGAACGAGCTGCCGCCGGCCCGCGCCTCGCCCCGGCATCCATTCGCGGGCGTGCGAGCGTTACACAATTGAAGGCCACCAGGCGGAAGGGAGGGAGATGACGCACGACGACGCGCTGCTCGAACGGATCGGCACCCTCGCGCTCGGCGCGCTCCCGGCGGCGGAGGCGTCGCAATTGCGCGGGCACATCGCGGGCTGCGCTCTGTGCCGGGCAGAGTACACGGCATGCCGTGCGACGGCGGATCTCGTCGCCTGTGCCGCCGAAGTCCCGCAACTCGACGAATTGGCGGAGCGCCGCATGAAATCGCGCGTGATGCGCGCGGTCCGCGCGGCGGCGCTCTCCACGTCCGAGCATGCACGCCCGCTCGCGTGCAAAACGCGGCTCGGCGATCTCTACGCTTGCGATAGCGACCGCTTCCCGGTCGACGGCGGCGAAGTGATTCGACGCGGGGAAAAGCTCTATCTCGCGATGTATCGCACGCCCAAGCTCTCCGCGGGGCGCGTCTGGCAAATTTGGACGTTGAAAACCGGCGCGGCGGCCGTCGCGCCGAGCGTCACGTTCACGACGGCCGAGAATGGCGGCGCGCTCGTCCTGCTCCCGATTCCGGCGACCGGCATCACCACGGTCGCCCTCAGCGAAGAACCCGCCGGCGGTAGCGCCGCGCCCACCTCGAAACCCGCCTTCGTCAGAAAGCTGTCGTGAAAGAGATTCTTCCCGAGATCTATCGCTGGGAGCGGCGCGTCGGCCCGGGCATTCCGGCCGCCTCGCTCTACATCCGCACGGCGGCGGGGCCCGTCGTCGTCGATCCGTTGATTCCGAAGGAAGGCTTCGATGCGATCGCCGCGCTCGGAGACCCCGTCGCGACGGTCCTCACGACGCATTGGCACGAGCGCGATGCGCTTGCTTTCGAAGCGCGCTTCGGCGTCCGCCGGTACGTGAACGCCCTGCCGGACGCGCGCGAATCCCGGCACGGCACCCGTTTCTACGCCGGCGACGCCCTCTTGGGCACCTTTCGCACGATCGATCTCGGTGGGATCGGTCCCGGCGAAACGGGGCTCTTCCTCGAACGCGACGGCGGGATATTGATCGTCGGCGACGCGTTCTTCAACTTCGAAGGTCCCGACATCACGAATCCGCTCTCGTTGGTGGTCCCGCTTCTATTGCCCTACGGGCCGCCGCAGCCGCGCCCGGCTTGGCTCTCGGAGGATATGCGCCTCAGCCGCCTGCAACTCGACAAGGTCGGCGTGCGGACGTTCGAGCACCTGCTCCCATCCCACGGCGAACCGATGATAGGGAACGCTTCGGCGCGCGTCTCGGCCGCGCTCGCAAAGCAAAACCGCGTGCAGCGAGCCGTATTGGCGCGCTAAGGGTTCTGAGCCGGCGGCTTGACGTCGATGTCGACGTACGGCGTGGTCGGCTTCTGGTCGGATCCCAGGTTGAACGGGGCCGGTTTCCCGGCCGGGCCCAGCGCGCGGATGAAGAAATAGATCGCACGCCGGTCGGTCTCGCCGAGGGCCCGCAGTTCGTGCCAGGGCATCGGCGGGTGGTCGGCCCGCGTCTTGATCATCGCGAGCCAGTCGTCGACCGTGAGTTGCGCGACGAGCAGGCGAATATTCGGTGGATAGCTCGTCCCCCAGGCCGCACGGTAGCCCGTCGTGCTGCCCGTCAACCACTGCGCCTCAGGCAGCTTCCCGTCCGATTCCCGCCAGCCGGGCGTGTGGCAATCGTTGCACGCGCCGAATCGGACGAGATATCTGCCGGCCTCGAAGGGGCTCGCCGCGGCGACATGCGCCGTCGAGGCGCTCTCCGTTTGCCGGGCCGAGGCTACGAAGGAGACCGCGAGCAACAGGGCCGCGGTCGCGGCGAGAGCCATGCCGAGGGGGCGCATCTGCGAGGATCTCCGTTCGGGCGCTGGGCGCGGATGTAGTCGGGACCGTGCCCGCATCTTCTCCGCCGCTCGCTCGCACCCCGGCGTCGAATCGCGGCCCGGATTTCGCGGAAGCTCGCCTAGCGCTCGCTATACTGGAGATTCCGGCGCGGCGAACGCCGCGGCGGCGTCGCGCTCTGTTCGCTCAACGCCAGCGAACTCTCGGAGAAAAATCCGTGATTCGCTTCGTGCTGCGGGCACCACTCGACGCGGAACTCGCTCCCGGGCCCGCTCACGTTCCGACAACCGCAGCTGAAGGACCGGAACTGGACCGCCGGCATGACATCCGTGCTGCTTCCGAAATCGGTCCGGCTGGCCATAGCGGCCCCCCTTCTCGTCCTGCGCGCCCATCCGAAGTATAGACCTAACATCGCCGAAAAACCATAGGCGATTGAACGATTGTGAGCGCACATAAGTGCAGTCACGCCATCCTGCTTAGACCTTGCTTACCTACAACGTCATTCGCTTGCTGAGGTCGATACTTCGGATACGTCAGGCGATCGCCGGAGTGGGGCGCCGGCCAGTTCTCGCGCGAGCTTGCTCGCGTTGCGGGCGACGATCGCGTAAATCGAGAGTTGCGGATTCGCCCCAACGCTCGTGGGAAAGATCGAGCCGTCGAAAACGGAGACGTTTTCGATCTGATGGTGCCGCCCGGCCGGATCGACGACCGACTCGCGCGGGTTCGCGCCCATCCCGCAGCCGCCCATCACGTGCGCGCTGACGACGCGTGCGCGCAGGATCTCCATGCGCAATAGCGCGATCGCGGCTTCGGCGCTGGGAAGGGCGTCGTAGTCGCTCGCATCTTCGTGGAGCGGGAACACGCGCACCGCACCTGCGGCGAACTGGATCTGCGCCATCGTCGCGAACGCCCTGCGAAAACCGTCCCACACGTACGGGGTGATCGGGTAGTCGAGTAGCGGCGTACCGTCATCCTTGAGTTCGACCGTGCCGCCCGCGCTCTCGGCGTGAAAGCCGTCGCGCATCAACGCGATGATCGCATGGACGTTGGGCAGCCGAGCCATCAACCGCGCGTGCCGCACGCCGAACGACGTCAACGTCGTCGCGGTCAGCAACGGATGCAGCGGGGGGACCTCGAGTTTGTAGCCGATCGGCCCGTCGAGCGGCCCCTTGAGGAAATGATCCGAGTAGAGCGACTGCGGCGCGCCCGAGTAGCCTTCGACGCGATCCGGCAGCACCGCCGCCGAGACCGCCGCCGGGTGCAGGAACGTGCGTTTTCCGGCGCGGCCGTGCGGATCGGGAAGCTTGCTTCGCAAGATCAACGCGGGGCTCCCGATCGCACCCGCGGCGATGACGTAATGCTTGGCGCGCACGTGAATCGATTTCGCCGTCGGAGCGATCCCGCGCGAATCCATCGCCACGCAGTCGAGCCCCGTAACGCGCGTGCCGGCGAACTGGAGTCGCTGCGCTCGCGCGCGGTAGAGCAGCACTGCGCCGTGCCGTAGCGCAGCGGGGATCGTCGTCACGAGCATCGATTGCTTGGCGTTCGTGGGACATCCCATTCCGCAATATCCCAAGTTGCGGCAACCGGTGACGTTCCGGCGGATGTGCCCCATCGAGATGCCGAGCGCGCGGGCGCCCGCGCGCAAGAGCTCGTTGTTGGCGTTCGGCGCGACGCTCCAATCGCGGACGCTCAAACGCCGTTCCAGCATCGCGAACCACGGAGCGAGATCGCTCTCGGTGTAATCCGCCAGGCCGAAGCGCTCCCTCCAATGTTCGAGCGTCGAAGGCGGCGTGCGAAAACTCGAGGCCCAATTCACGGTCGTCGAGCCGCCGACGCTGCGCCCTTGCAGGATGTTGATGCCCTTGTCCTTCGTCTTTCGCGCGGCGGATTCTTGATACAGATCGGGATACGCTTCCGCTTCGAGCATGTGGAAATCGGAGGAAGTTCGCAACGGTCCTTCCTCGATCAGCACGACGCGCAATCCGGCGCGTGCGAGGATCTCCGCCGCCGTCCCTCCGCCCGCGCCCGTTCCCACGATCGCGACGTCCGCATCGAGCGCGAGGTCGGACGAAAGGCGCGACGCGTCGCGGACGTCCCAGCCGCTGCGGATCCCTTCAGCGACGGCGTCCCGGATCACGCCTTGCCGAGCGCCGGCGGACCGGGGTAGCCGATCCGCCGCCACGCTGCCGGATTCCCGTACCACGCCGCGAGAATCAGTTGGTGCAGCGCGTCGTACCCGCTCCGAAACGTCGCGATCCGGCTCGTTCGCCAGGACTGCAAGAAGCGCTCGATTTCCTGGGCGCCCGCTTCCTCCCACGAACCGTGCACGCCGGCGACGAGAAAGCGCGCCGGCGGAAAACCCAACAGCTTGAAGAGCTGAGCGATTTCTCGCTGAACGCTCGGCGTCAGGGATGCGATCGCGGCATCAGTGCCGTCGACCACGTCGCGCAGCGCGGAGGACTCGCGCTCGCCCAACTCGGGCAACGCGCCCGCGAGCATGACGGGCGCGATCGCGGCTACGATCCCGCGTGCGGCGGGGTCGAGGGCGCTTTCACGCGCGCGGGGTTGCGCCGCACGGGCGGGAGTCGCCTTACGCGCGAGGCGCACGACGGCAAGCGCCGTCGCGCCCCCGAGCGCAAGTTCGAACCAGCGGCGGCGGCTCAGCACGAGCGCTCCGCCGGCTCTGCGCGCAGGAACGCCGTCAACGCTACTTCGCGGGCGGCGCGGAGGGCGCCGGGGACGCGGGCGCGGCGGCGGCCGGACCGACGTCGACGGTGGCTTCGTCGGCGAGAGGGCCTCTCCAACCGCTCGCGTTCACTTCGTACTTGAAATGGTCCGTCCCGGTGAAGCCCTCGCGCGGCTCGTAATACACCGCGATGCCGGGGTACGAGTTGCCGTTGCACTTCATTCTCACGGGTACGCGCGACGTGTACTTGATCGTAGCGGCACGGCTCACCAGCGTGCCGTTGGCGGGCTGTTCGGTGACCTTCATCTCCGGAACGGCCACGAACGAACAGAGATTGTCGATCGCCGTGTAGCCGAAGATGAACGTCTCTTTGCCTGCGCTCGTCGCGACATGCCTCGAATCCGCGATCGCCGCGGTCGGCCCGAGCATCAGGAGCGCCGCGGCGATCAGGGCGCTCGCTCCTCCGCGACTCGGCGCGGAATCGATTGCAGGACGGTTACCGTAGTGCATCCGGGTACCTCGCGGCAGAGTGATGAACTTCGCCGGCGCGAGCGCAAGGTCCGGCCGGACCGTCGGGCCGACGACCGGTTGAGCTCGCGCTAAGGACACGCCGTAACGCACCGTTCATTTGAGGTTCAGGATGAAGGCCTATGCTCGGGGCATCCCCTCCCCCTCATCCCGGAGACGAAATGGCGCCCACTTCATCGAAACTCCCACCCGCGAACGATCCCAAGGTGCGGCTCTACGCGAAGCACGGCTTGCTGACGCGCACGCTGCATTGGTTGAACATGGTCGCGACCCTCGCACTCATCTCCACGGGAATCGCGATGATGATCGGCGGCGAATGGCTGCGCTCGCTCGGGGGCTCGATCCATGAAGTCTTCTACTTGCTCTTGCTCGGCGTCGGCGCGATCTATCTCGTCTCGCTGATCGCGAGCCGCGGTTGGAAGATATTCCTCCCGACGCGCGAGACGATCGCCGATGCGGCCGGTGTCGTGAAGAGCGAGTTGGGAATCGGAACGCACGCGCCGCGCTTGGCGAAATACAACGGCGCGCAGCGCCTAGCGTATCTCGCGGTCTTGCTGATGGTCGCGGGCGAAGTCGTGACGGGGCTCGCGATGGCCTATCGCGACCAAGTCCCGTGGCTCGCCGCGGCGCTGGGCGGGCGCCACACGGTACGCGGCATTCATAAGTTTCTGATGTTCGGCATCGTCGCGTTCGTGCTCGTGCACGTCGTCCAAGTGATGCGCGCGGGTTGGCCGACGCTGCGCGCGATGATCTCGGGCTACGCCATCGTCCCCGCGGGGGCCGCGGCCGCAATCGACGGCGCAACGCCGGAACCCGACCGTCTCGGCGCTCCGATTCCTCAAAGCGCGGCGAACGCGACGCTCGCTTCGAACACTCGGAAAGGCTTTATCGGCGCCGGCGCCGCGCTGGCGGCGGGGCTTCTCCTCGCCGCCGTCGGCGGCGCTCGCGAAGCCGTCGCTGAAGGGGGCGAGGGGATCGGGCCCCGCAGCCCGGTCACGGCCGGCGGTACGAGCGCGAACGGCGACGGCATGTCCGCGAACGGCGCAGGCGCTCCGTTGAACGCCGCCGCGAGCCGTCGCCGGGAGCGGCGGCGGCGTACCGGCGGTGACGAAGGGTACGACGGAGACGGCGACGACTGAAGCCGGCGCACCCGCGCCTGCTCGGAGCGTATGATCCCGATATGCGGAAGCCGGAAAGATGAACGTAGCGGGAATCCTCTTGCGCGGCGGCCTCGCGCTCGGGGCCGTCGCCTTCGCGTCCGTGATCGCCGGCAGTCGAGGCTTCGACGGCCTCGTCACGCGCGACGTGCGCGACCTGTTCTCCCAAAGCGCGCAACCCGGCCCGGCGGAAGGCCGCCGGCCGCTCCCCGAACCCGTGCTGCGCTACCTGCGCTATGCCGTACCCGCCGGCACGCCGCCCATCCGCACGATGCGGATGCTGCACGGCGGAACGTTTCGCACGAAGCCGGACGGGGCGTGGTGGCCTATCGAAGGCGAGGAGTACTTCACGCTCGAGCGTCCCGGGTTCGTATGGGCCGCGCGAGCCGAACCTTCGCCGCTCGTGTGGATCGGGGTCCGCGACCAGTTGCTCGACGGGCGCGGCAACATGCTCGTGAAGGCCTACTCGACGCTCACGATGGTCGATGCCAAGGGGCCCGAGATCGACCAGGGGAGCCGGATGCGGTGGCTCGCGGAGATGATGTGGTGCCCGACCGCGCTCGCAGGCGAGGCCGTCCGCTGGGACCCGATCGACGCGCATTCGGCCCGCGCCACGTTACTCGACGAAGGCTTGCCCGTGAGCCTCGTCTTCGAGTTCGACGGTGAAGGCAAGCTTTCGGGGGTGCACGGCGAGCGCTATTACGACGCGGGCGAGGGCAGGGCGAAACTCATGCCGTGGTTCGGACGCGCGCGCGATTACCGCGAGTTCGGCGGCGTGCGCGTTCCGGCAACGGCCGAAGTCGGCTGGATGCTCCAGGGGAAAGAATTCATCTACGCGCGCTTCCACGTGACCGCGCTCGAAGCGAACGTCGGGGAGCGTTTCCGCTAGCTAATCGTCGCGCGCCTGCGTGCCGGCGCCTCCGCCGGGATACGGCGTGCCGTCCGGGCGCAGACCTCGCCAGAGGATTCGGTTGAATGCGTCCGCGTCGATCTTGTCGGGCGTTCTGAAGTCGAAGCCGCGGGTTTGGGCGGCCCACCACGCGCCGTCGCGGCGCTCGCGGACCGGCGGCGTGCGATGCGCCGCGGCTTGCGAGCCCTTGCACGCGGGGACGAGATCAGCCGCGACCGGCGGCGCGCAGAGCACGCCCGGCACGTAGGCCGCGTAACGATCGGCAAGATCGAGCCGGCCGAACAACTCGCTCATCGGGGCGGCGTTCGCGTCGTTCATTCCCAGCGGCTTCAATCCCAGCAGGTCTTCGATCGTTCGCAAGACGTTGACCGTCGTATACGCAGTGTGCACGACGGCATGGCGCTTCGTATAGGCCGAGATCACGTACGCGATCGAACGGTGCCCGTCAACGTGATCGGGCCCGTTCTGCGAATCGTCCTCGAGCACGAAGATCGCGGTATCCTTCCAATAGCGCGAAGCCGCCACGTCCGCGACCAACCGGCCCAGCGCGTAGTCGTCGTCGGCGAACTGGAGGGTCGGCGTGGTCAACCCCTCGATCGCCGTCTCGAAGCTGCCGAAGTGGTCGTGGTTGATCGTCATCACTTCGAGATCCGGCAGGTTTCCGACGGCGACGAATCCGCTGAACTCGCGCTCCCACTCCTCGATTCTGAACGTGTCCGGGTACCGCTGATCGAACGCGCGGAAATAGACGTCGGTTCGGCCGCGCAAATTCGCCGCAGCCGGGACCGACTGCGGCACCTGCGCCTCGAACGGATGCCGCACCAGCGCCGGGTCGAACGGCGTGCCGGATTCGTAATAGTTGAAGTCGCTCTGCCAGCCGTAATTGCGCACGGTCTTACCAGCCCGCAACGCGGCATCCCAGAGATAGCCGCCTACGGCGCCGGTCGCATCGTCGTACGAGCCTTCGGTTTCGGCGACGTCCTTTGCGCCGGGAAGGATCGAAGAAGCTCCGCTGGGATCGAGCAATCCCGTCACGCGCGAATCTTCGATCGTCGCACCGGTCTGCGGCAAGGCGACGTTGACGTTGCGATTCGTGCCTTGATAATCGTACGTGAGGCCGTGGAAATTCGCGTTGCCGTAGAGCACCGATTGCGACTTCTCGGTGAAATCCGTCGTGTGCCCGGCCATCGTCCAGTTCCAGCCGACGCCGCTCGATTCGCCCGGATCGTAGAAGTTGTCGAGCGCCACGAACTCGCTCGCAAGCGCATGATGGTTCGGCCCGACGGCCTTCGGAAAGAGGTTGAGCCGCGGGTCGCCGTTCGTGCCGGGCAGATCGCCGAGTACCTGATCGTACGTGCGGTTCTCTTTGACGACGTAGATGACGTGCTTGATCTTGCCTCGCAGCGACTGCATCGTCGCGTCGGGGCGCCGGTTGGAGAGCCCGTTGTTGTTGAGGACGACGCGCGTGAGGTGCTCGAGTTGGGCGCCGCCCGGCAGCGGGATCACGAGCAATCCGGCCTTTTCCTTGGCCCAGTTGTAGTCGTTTCGGTGCGTGGCGTTCGAGGCGGTGCCGAAGGCGGTCGTACGCGAGTTCGCCGGATTCGGCCCGACGTTGCTCTTCGCGTTCACCACGTAGAGCGTCTTGCCGTCCTTGCCTACGCTCACCGAGTTCGGATACCAGCCCGTCGGTATCAATCCGATGACTCGGCCCGAGGGCAAGCTCACGACGGCCACCGCGTTCTCGCCGCCCAGCGTCACGTATAGGCGGTCGCCCTCGCGGCCGAGCGCGAGCGAGTTGGGATTCGCGCCGCGATACGGATCGTTCGGATGCAGCGCGATGACCCGCGCGACGCGATCGGAGGCGGTATCGATCAGCGCGATCGAGTCGTCGTTGCCGTCGCTGACGTAGAGCGTCTTCTGATCCGCCGAGAGCAGCAGGCGATTCGGCCCGCTCGGCACCGCGATCGTCTTGAAGGTTCCGTCCGCCGCGACCGCGATGACCTGGTCGTCGCGCTGGCTGCTCACGTAGATCTCGCGGACGCTGCCGTCCGGACCAGATCTCACGGCGATCCAATACGGATACTCGCCGCGTGCCTCCGGCTGGCCCGGCAGGAAGAATTTGACTTCCGCGACCGGCTTGCGCGTCGCGGTATCGGCCAGCGTGATCGAGTCGTTTTCGAAGTTTGCCGCGACGAGCGTCTTGCCGTCCGCGCTGACGCCGATCCCGGCGACGACGGCGCCGGTCTGCAGCCGGCCGCCGCTCTTTGCTGCGGCCGGCGTACCGTTGAGGATGCCGCCGTCGTAGTTCGGGAAGGGCGCCGTGCCGTTCGTGTCATGCCCGAGGATGAAAAACGGCGGGTCGGCGACGAACGCGCCGGCCGTTTCCTTGAAGACGTAGACCCTGTCGTCGATGCCGCCCGAGACGTAGAAGCTCTTCCCGCTCGGATCCCAAACGAGGCCGGCGTAGGTGTTGGGGATGTCGATCTGCGCCAGTTTCTTCGGCACGGCGCCCGTGACGTCGTAAACGAATACCCATTCCGCGTTCGACGTCGTCGTCGCAGTCGGCGCGCCGGTCACCGGGTCGAGCACCGGATGCACGATCGGGGCTCCGGTCGATTCGTCGGAAAACCGTAGGTTGTAGCCGCTCGTCAGCACCAGCAGCTTCGTGCCGTCGGGGCTGAGTGCCGTCGTGACGGCTTCGGCCGCGTCGGCGTTCCGATCGGAACGCAAGCCCGTCGAGAGTGCGTACGTGCGCGAGCCCGGGGCGGCCGTCGCGGTAATGAACTGCCCGGTGGGGATCCGCACCGCTCCGGGCGGGGCCGCCATGGCCGGCCGTTGCGCTTCCGCCGTCGCCGCAGCGACCGGACCGGCCCCGATGCCGAACAGCGCAGCGCAAACGAGTGCCTGAACGAGACGCGGACGCATTCTTCTCCCCACGTTTCCCCTCGACGAGCGAACGAACGAACGTACGAAGCTACTGTAGGCATCGAGCCTTAAGGCTCGATTAGCGTCGCATCACCGCCTGTCGCGATCCGCCGTCTGCGAGCGCCCGCGACGCCCGCATCCGCCGGCGCCTCTCAACATGCGGCCAATGCCCCTCGTAAATTGTATACAATTCTCAAACCGAAAGAGTGTGACGGGGCATAAACTCATATTTTACTAGGCGAAGCTGAGCACTATATCGTATACATTCCGCATGAGCACCCTCGATCGCGAAGAGCAACCCGGGCGGCCCCTCACGGGCCGGTCCCCGGACGATCTGTTCGAAGCGCTCCGCGAATCGATCCTGACGTGCCGCCGCGCCCCCGGCGAACGCCTGATCCAAGAGGAACTCGCGGCCGAGTTCGGCACGAGCCGCATCCCTCTGCGCGAGGCGCTCCGCCGCCTAGAGGGCGAGGGGCTCGTCGTGATCGCGCCGCACCGCGGTGCAATCGTGCGGCCTTTCGTCCCGAAGGACGTCGCCGATCTCTACGAAGTGCGGCTCGCGCTCGAAACCCTCGCGGTTCGGCGCGCTTCGGCGCGTTTCACGGATCTCGAGCCCGCGCTCAGCCGCTACCTTTCGCGTAGCAAACGGGCCGCCGCCGTAAACGATTCCTCAGCGCTCTTCCACATCGATCGCGACTTTCACGCCGATCTCGCCGCCGCCGCCGATAACCCGCACCTCTCGTCCGTGCTCGGCTCGCTCTGGTCGCAGGTCATACGCGCGATGCACGCCTTCTTCAGCCACGCGGACTACGGCGAGGACACTTGGAGCGACCACACCGCAATCGCTTCCGCCGTCAAACGCGGCGACGGCGACGGCGCCGTCGCCGTCCTCAAGCGCCACATCAACGATAGCCGCGACAACATCCTGACGTTCCTCCGTTCGCACTAGACCCGGACCGCCGCGCCCGCGGCCGGGCGCCGTACGCTCGGGCGGGGCCTAGAGCGAAAACTGCAGGCCGAGGAATGCCGTCGAGCCGACGCTGCCCGTGACGCCCTGATAATACCGGACGACGGCCGACGTGTGCGGCGCGATCCCCTCCCTCAAGAGCACGTCGAGAATGAGCCCGGTGTCGCCGTCGGCGTTCAGCTTCCCGAACCCACCGCCGAATCCGATGTGAAGCGGCCCCGGCGGAAGGATCTCGCCGGTCAGCGCGTAGCGGCTTCCGGACGAGAACGGAAGCGCGAGCGAGAGTTGCGTGGCGAGCGGCGCAAACGTGGGGCCGGTCAGCGACAACACGGCACCGCCGTTCGGGCCCGTCGTGAACAAGCCGCCCGCTATCGAGGTTTCAGCCGCAGCCGGTACGGTCGCGACCGCCATGAACGCGGCAAGCGCAGCCGATGCGACGATGTTCGGGAATCTCATTCTCTACGAAGCTCCTTCATTGTAGCCAAAACATTGCGGCCGGCCGCGCGTGCGACGACAAAAGACGGCGCGAGCGGCCTGACGTTCAGTATTCTGCCGGCATGCTCTCCCGGCCTCGCCGCGCGCCGTCGCCCGCTGCGCCGTCTTGCAAGTAAGGACCGGCGCCACGAAGAAACCGAACCCGTCATGACTTTGCCGAGGCTTCCGTGATCGGCCGCCGGCTGCCGATCGTCGTTTACGGCGCCTTGCTCGTTACCGTTCTCAGCACGCAGCCGAGCGCCGCGCAGCCGCTCAGTTTCGATGATGCGCGAGCGGCCGCTCAGAGCGGATCCGCGAAAGTCGCAGCCGCCGCCGACCTCGTCGACGCAAGCCGCCACGCTGCGGAGTCGACGAAGACGCTCCACCGGGCGTTCGTCTCCGCCGATCTGACGATGCTGCGCTACCAGAAGACCGTCTACACCTCGACCGACGATCTCGAGACCGCGCTCGCTCAGATCGGGACCGGGAACGCCTTCACGATTTCGATACCGGGCATCGGGCCGATCACGCTTCCGTTCGCCCAGCTGCCCCAGCGGAACTTCGCCTTCCAGCTTGCGAAGAGCGCGGGCACACCGCAGCTGACGGCCGCGGTTCCGATCTTCGCCGGCGGACGGATCGAAGCGGCCCAAGGCCTGGCGCAGAGCGCGGTCGCGAGCGCTCGCGCCGACGAACGTGCGGTGCGGCAGACGGTCGATAGCGAGCTCGTCATGCGCTATTTCGGGCTGCAACTTGCGAGCATCGCCGAACGGACGGCGGCGCAAACCGTCGACGATCTCACTCGCCGGCTCGACGCCGTGCAGATCGAACAACGCCAGGGCATCGCAACGCCGCTCGTCCGCCTCGAAGCCTCCGCCGCGCTCGATCGCGCGCGTCTGGTAGCAGCCCGGGCGCGGCGCGAGCGCGACGACGCGCAGGGCGCGCTCGACCGCTTCTTGCAGAGCGGGCAGCCCGTGGTCCCCACGACGCCGCTCTTCATCAATACGACGAACCTCGAACCCGTCGAGACGTTCGTCGCGGGAGCGCTCGAGCACGGCGCAGCGTTCCAGCAAATCGGCGCGCGCCGCGCGCAGAGCGGCGAACTTGAACGGCTCGCGCGCGCGCAATTCTCACCTCAAATCCTGGGCGTCGGTTCGTATGCGATCGATCGCCGGAAGTCGGACTTGTTGCAACCCGATTGGCTCGTCGGCGTCGTCGCGCAGTTCACGATCCTCGATCCGGTCGACCGCGGGCAACTCGTCGCCGCGGCGCGCGATGCGCGCCGGGCCGCGGAGGACGCCGATGCGGCCGCTCGCGTCGAAGTGGAGACGCTCGTCCGAAGGAGCTACGACGAAGTCCTCAACCAGCGCGACGCCTATCTCCTCTCCGCATCCTCGATCGCCGCCGCCGCCGAAGCCGTGCGCGTGCAGGAAGAGCGCCTGCACTACGGGCAAGGGCGCCCGCTCGACGTCGTCGACGCGAAACTGAGGCTCGCGACCGCACAGACGGAGCGCGCGAAAGACGCTTTCGCCTACGATGTCGCGCTCGCGACGCTGCTGCAGGCGACGGGGCAGACGGAGCGTTTCGGCGAGTACGCAAGGCACGCCGAGGTCGTGGTCCGCTGATGAGCGCCGCCGTTCGCGACCGAATCGTCGCCCTCGTCGCCGTCGCGCTCGCCCTGGCGCTCCTCGCCATCGGCATGGCGAAAGCGTACCGGCAGGAGCCCCCGGTGATCGAAGGGATGATCGACGCAACGAAGATCGACGTCGGTTCGAAGGTCGCCGGGCGCGTCGCGAGCGTCGACGTCCGCCTCGGCGATACCGTGCGACCCGGGCAGCGCCTCTTCACGATCGACAGCCCCGAGATTCGCGCCACGCTCGAATCGGCGCGCGGCGTCGAGCAGACCGCTACGGCAATCGAAAGCCGCGCGAAGAACGGATTTCGCCGCGAAGCGGTGTCGGCGGCCCTCGCCCAAGCGAACAGCGCGGCCGAAGCGGCGCGTCTCGCCGAGATCACGTACCGGCGCACGCAAGCGCTGTACGACCGGCAAGTCACCTCGCGACAGATGCGCGACGCCGCGTACACCGCCTGGCGAGTCGCCGTCGCGCAAGCGGAATCCGCGCGCCAGGTTCACGCCGGCTTGCAAGCCGGAGCGCGCGCCGAAGACATCGCCGCGGCCTCCGGCGGCGTCGAGACCTCCCGCGGCGCCGTCGCGCTCGCGAGCGCGCAGAACACCGATACCGTGGTCACGGCACCAGTCGGCGGCGAGGTGACCGCGCTCGAGACGCACCAGGGCGAGATCGCGCCGCAGGGGTACCCGGTCGTCAGCATCCTCGACACGAGCGACGAGTGGGCGAGCTTCAACGTTCGCGAGGATCAGCTCGGCGCGTTCAAGCAAGGAACGCAGATCGTCGCGCGCGTCCCCGCGCTCGAAAACGCGCGCTTGCGCTTCCGCGTTTACTATCAGGCCGCGCTCGGCACGTTCGCGACCGAGCGGTCGACGCGCACGACGAGCGGCGACGATCTCCGCACGTTCGAAGTCCGCGCGCGCCCGCTCGAGCGCCGGGCCGAGCTCAAGTCCGGCATGAGTTTGATCGTGGATCGCTGATGCTCGCCGCGTTCGCGCGCGAGCTCGCGTTCCTGCGCCGCAGCCCCTGGGATCTCGCGCTGGCGGTGCTCTTCCCGGTACTCTCGATCGTCCTGACGATTTGGATCTTCTCGAGCGGAACGCCGCGCCACGTACCGATCGCGATCGTCGACGAGGATGCCTCGGCGCTTTCCCGCCTGCTGGCGCGCGATATCTCGGCGGTCCCCGGGTTGCGCGTCGCGTACCGGCCGGCAAACTTCCGCGAGGCGATGACGCTCGTGCGGCAAGGTGAAGCGTACGCCGTCGTCCTGATCCCGCGCGAGACGGAGCGAAACGTTCTGCGCGGACGGCAAGCGCACGTCGTCGCCTACGCGAACGCGATGTACGCGCTCCCGGCCGGCAACATCGCGCGCGAATTGCAGGAGATCGTTGCCGAAACTTCTGCGACCGCCGCCGTCATCGTGCGCGGAAAGCACAAGACGCCGTTTGTCGAAGCGCTCGCTCAAACGATTCCGGTCTCGCTCGATCTGGTCTCGCTCTACAACGCGCGCACGAGCTACGAACCTTTTCTGGCCGACGCGCTCGTCCCCTCGCTGCTGCAGCTCCTGCTCGTCCTGGCGACCGTCTCGGCGTTCGGCCGCGAATTGCGCGACGGGACCGCCGGCGAGTGGCTCGCCGCCGCCGGCGGGAACACCGCCGCGGCGATCGCGGGGAAGGCGCTTCCGTATTTCGCCGCGTGGTGCGTCTACGGCTGCGGAAGCACCCTGTATCTCGCCGCGCGCAACGGTTGGGCGTACGGGCTCGAGACCGTCCTCGCGGGAACGGTCCTGTTCGTCGCCGCGTATCTCGGGCTATCGCTCGCGATCGTCGGCATCTGCGCGAACTTGCGCGTCGCGCTCAGCGCCGGCTCGATCGTCTCGTCCCCCGCGTTCGCGTACGCCGGCATCTCGTTTCCGCAGCAGGCCATGGTCCCGTTCGCGCGTTGGTGGTCCGAGGCGACGCCGCTGACGTGGTACTTGCGCCTGCGCGTCGAGCAGTTGCAATTTCACGCAGCGCCCGCAGCCGCGACGTACGAATTGGCTTCCCTCTCCGCCGCCGCGTGCTTCGGCTTCGGGCTCGGCGTCCTCACGCTCGGCTCGCTCGCGCGCTCGCCGGAAGCGTGGTACAAGCGCTGATGCGCATCTTCCGCGCGTATCTCGACACGCTCGTGGCGATCGGCCGCGACTTCGGCCTCCTGACGATCCTCGTCGGAGCGCCGATCTTCTATTCGTTCCTCTACCCGCTGCCCTATAAGAACGAGACCGTCACGCGGATCCCGGTGGCCGTCGTCGACCAAGACGCCTCCGCGCTCAGCCGCCGAATCGCCCGCGACGTCGCCGCGAATCCGCGGCTGCGCCTGGTCGCGATCTATCCGAACGTCGAGGAGGCGCGGCGCGCGCTCGTCGACGGACGCATCCTCGGCGCGCTGATCCTGCCGCGCGATCTCGAGCGCGACGTCGAACGGCGCCGCCCCGCCCATGCGGTCGCGTTCGGGAACGGCGCGTACTTTCTCGTCGACAAGACGGTCCTCGGCGCATTCTATTCGAGCGTCCTGACCGTTTCGGCCTCGATCGACGTGCGCTACCGGCTCGCCTCCGGCGCGACGGCGGATCAAGCGCTCGCGCAGCGCGATCCGCTCGCCTTCGACGCGCGCCCGCTCTTCAATCCGCAGGAAGGATACGCGAACTACGTCGTCCCGGCAGTCGCCATTCTGATCGTCCATCAAACGATCGTGATCGGGATCGGCATGTTCCTCGGAACGCGGCGCGAGCGGTGGATTCCGCCGGCGTCCTACCCGTTCGCGCAATACCTCGGCGAGACGCTCGCGTTCGCGACCGTGGGCTTCGCCTCGTCTCTCTACTATTGCGGCTTCGTCGATTGGTTCTGGGATTATCCGCGCGGCGGGAATCTCGCTGGGACGCTCGCGTTCGCAGGGCTCTTCGCGCTCGCGACGTCGATCTTCGGCATGGCGCTGGGGAGCGCGTTCGACCGGCGCGAGCGTTCGATCCAGGTTTGGGTCTTCACCTCGATCCCGCTCCTCTTCATCAGCGGGTACCCGTGGCCGCCGGGTTCGCTCCCCGGTTTCCTGCGCGTGGCGCGCTGGCTCGTGCCCTCGACGCCGGGGATCTTGGGCTTCACGAAGCTCGTGCAGATGGACGCTAGTTGGACCGAAGTCCGCACCGAGGTGAGCGCACTCTGCGCGATGATCGCCGTGCTCGCCGTCCCCGCGTGGCTGTTCGTGAGCAGCAGTCTGCCGCGCGAGCCCGCCGCGCGCGACGCGTAGCGAACGGGCCGTCGAAAGGCGCGGCGCGAATCTCAAGCGCGGGGGCATATCCCTAACGGTGGGGTCTGTCCACCCGCACGGGCTTCCATGTCGTAAGGGCCCCGTACGCAATCTGCCAGGGGCTTGGCACTTTGCCATGCTAGGGTTCGATCATGCAGCCTGAGGAGCGCGGATGGCATTGAACGGATGGCACTAACCGGGGAGCAGCGCGCAGCCGTCGAGGCGGGCGGGGGGAACGCTCTCGTCCTCGCCGGCCCCGGTACGGGAAAGACGACGGTCATCGCAGCGCGCTGCGCCGCGCTCCTCGCGAACGGCGAAGCGCCCGAGCGCATCCTGACGCTGACGTTTTCGCGTCGCGCGGCAGCCGAGCTTCGGGAGCGGTTGGCCGCGATCGCGCCCGGCGCGGAACTCGAGGTCCGCACGTTCCACGGGTTCGCCTCCCGCCTGCTCGAGGCCGAGGGCCCGCGCTTTCGGAGCCGCCGCCTCCTGGATGCGCTCGCGCGCCGGCTCGTGCTGGAGCGGGCGAACGAGGGCGTCCGGCCGCAGTCCTATGCGGGCGAGGTCTGGCGCTCCCGCCGTTTCCAAGACGAGGCGAGCGCCCTGCTCGGCGCGCTCGAGCGTTCGCTCCCCGAAACGCTTGCCGACGTACGCGCGCGCGCAACACCGCGCATCGGCGATCTCCTCGCGCTCGACGCGCGCGCCCGCGAGTTGCGCGCACGGCTGCGCGCGAGCGATCTCGAAGATCTCGTGCGCCGCGCGGTCGCTGCGCTGGGCGACGAGCGCAGCCCGCAAACGCGCTGGCTGGACGGCCGCTACGAGCACGTCCTCGTCGACGAGTTCCAGGACGTCGACCGCATGCAGTTCGAGTTGCTCGCGTCGTTCGTCCGGCTCGGCGCCCGGCTCTTCGCCGTCGGCGATCCGGCGCAGGCGATCTACCGTTTCCGCGGCGCGACGCACGGCATCCTCGAACTCGCGCGCGAGCGTTTCGATATGCGTCCGTTCCCGCTGACCGCCTCGCAACGCTGTCCGCAATCGATTTGCGATCTCGCGGCGCAGACGCCGCTCCCCGGCGCGGCGCCGATCCAGAACGCAAACGGGAAGGAGGGTGCGCAGCCCGAGGTTCTGCGCGCCGCAACGACGCTCGATGAAGCGGCGCTCGTCGCCGACCGGATCGAAGCGGCGATCGAGCGCGGTACGCCGCCCGAGCGCATCGCGGTGTTGCTGCGCACGCTGCGCCCGCTCTCCTGGGTCCTCACCGGCGAGTTGCGCGGGCGCGGCATCCCGTTCGTCGCCCCGGCGCGCGACGCGTTTCTCGCCGATCCGCTCGTCGAGGTCGTGCGCGCCTCGCTCGAGTTGTTCCGCGCGCCGCTCGACATCGAGCGCTGGCGCCGGCTGCTCAGCACCGAGACGTTCGGCTTCGATCCGATCGCACTGCGCTTCGCGGTGCGCAAGCTCCCGACCGGCGGTTTCCCCACTGCGCTCGCGGCATACGACGCGGTCGCGGGGGAATCGAGCCGAATCCCGTGGCGCGACGTCGCTCGCGCGCTGGCCGCCGCGCACGCGCACTGGATCGCGGGCGATCTCGCGAAGTGCCTGCGCGCGCTCGTGCGCGAGCTCGGCTTGTTCGCTTCGGCCGTCGGGGGCCCGGGCGGGCCGGTGGCCGCACGTTCTACGATCGCGCGCGTCGAGCGATTCATCGATGGGCTCTCCGGCGCGCAACGGACGCTCGCGCTACTCGGCGCGCCGTCCCTGCCGACGGACGTCGTCGCCCGGCTCGACGAATACTTCGACGCGCTCGTGCCGGAGGGAGCGCCCGAACCCGATGAGCCGGGGGTGCGGATCCTCACCATCCACGGCGCGAAGGGCCTCGAATTCGACGAGGTCATCATCGCGGACGCCGTCGATGGAAGGTTCCCGCAGGAAGAGCGGACGTGCGCGCTCCTCGATGCCGCGGAATGCGCGATCTTCGAGGAGGCCGGGGTCGATAGTCCGCTCTTCGGCGGCGAACGGCAGCGCGTTGAGGAAGCCGCGCTCTGGTACGTCGCCGCCACTCGCACGCGCGCCCGGCTCACGATCGCCTATGCGTGCGAAGATCTCGACGGCACGCCGCTGCGCCCTTCGCGCTTCATCCCGGCCTCGCACGCGCTCGACGACGCGGCGCCCACGTACCGCCGCTCCCTCGAGCGAATCGAAAGCGCGGCATTCCGCGGGCGCGACCCCGTTCTGCGGGCGAGCTTGGCGGATAGCTCGCGCCTGCGCCGCGCGCCGTTGCTCGCCGCCTACCTTACGCGCGGCGATGCGCTCTTCGAGCCGCTCGAGCCGCGCCCCGTCCTCGCGGACGACGCGATCGCCGTCGGCGCTGTCGGGGAGTGGTATCGCTGCCCGAGGCGCTACTACTACGGCCGCCTCCTCCGCCTGGAATCGGCCGCCGCGACGCCGTTCGCGGTGGGGACGCTCCTGCACGACGTGCTGCAACTCTTCCACATGCGCAGAAGCGACTTCTCGCGCGTCGTGCCGGAAGACGTCGCGCGCTGGGAGGGCGAGTTGCATGCCCTCCTCCGCGAGCGCTTCGAGCCGGGCGCGTTCGAGACGCGAGCCGAAGCGGACGCCGCGCACGCCTTTCTCTCGCGCGCCCTCGCGCGCTACGCGCGGTCGCTTTACGTCGAGGCGATGGAGGACCCGTTCCAGGTGGAGGCCTGCGAGGAGAACCTGTTGCTCCAGCTCGGCAAGGGCGTGCTGCGCGGGCGCATCGACCGCGTCGACCGGGCTTCGGACGGCTCGCTCATCCTAAGGGATTACAAGTCGGGGCGCCTCCACCGGCGCTTCACCGACGCGCTTCGAAAGATGGAACAGGTCTTGGAGGCCGGCGAGCCGACGTACGCGGGCCTCGCCGAGATGTTCAATCCGCAGCTCGCGCTCTATCGAGCGGGAACGCCCGGAGTCGGCCGCCTCGACTATATCTACTTCAGAGGCGAAAAAGACGACCGGGGAGCCGTCGTCCGCGACGAGACGCGCGTCGCCGCCGTCGCGCCGCTCCTGGAACGTTTGGTCGACGACATTCGCACGAACCTCATCGACGCGCTCGCGACCGGCGCACTCGACACGATCCCGTCCACGCCGCGCGAGAAGAACTGTCGAGACTGCAACTACGCGGGCGTTTGCGACGGCCCCGGAGGGCAGCCGTGACGGCGCAAACGCTTCCGAGCAAGGGGCAGCGGGAGGCGATCGGAGCGCCGCTGCGGGGTCCGCACCTCGTTCGCGCGGGCGCGGGAACGGGGAAGACGTTCACGCTCGTCGAGCGCGCGATCGCGCTCGCGCAAAGCGCCTCGGACGAACAACGAGTGCGCCCGAGCGAATTGCTCGTGGTGACGTTCACGAACAAGGCTGCTAGCGAGATTGCAGCCCGTTTGACGCGCGCTCTGCGAGCGCGCGGCATCGAAGAAGCGCCGACCTGCTCGACGTTTCACGCGCTCGGCAGCGCCATTCTCAAGGAATTCGCCGCCGAATCCGGCCTCTCGCCCGACGTCCGGGCGATCCCGAAGCCCCGCGCCCGCGCGGTGTTCCGGCGAGCGTTCAAAGATCTGCTCGAGCACCGCATCTACGTCGATCCGTCCGCGCTCCCGCTCCTGGATCGCTTGGAGGATCTCGAGTTGAGCCTTGCCGAGATCGCGCTCCGTCTGCGCGATCTCGGCCTCTCCGTCGACGAGTTCGAAGCGCGCGCCCTCGCGGCGGCGCATGCGCTGCGAACGCAGACGTGGGGCCAACTCTGGAGCCCTGGGAAACGCAAGGCCCAACCGCGGATCGCGCTCGAACCGAAGCTCGAACGCAGCCTGCTGGAGCGCGCGGAGGAGGCGGAACGCGAGGAGCGCAACGTGCGCGCCGTCGCCACGCTGTTCCGCCGTTTCGACGATCTGCTCCGCGAGGAGGCGCTCGTCACGTTCGGCGATCTGCTCGCGCGAGCCGCTCGGCTCGTGCGCGGTTCGCCGGCCGTAGCGGCGGCGCTGCGCAATCGCTGGAAGCACGCGCTCGTCGACGAGTTCCAGGATACGAACCCCCTGCAGGTCGAGCTTCTCCAGGCGATCTTCGGCGACGCGCTCGTCCCCGTCATGGCCGTCGGCGACGTACGGCAGGCGATCTACGCGTTCAACGGCGCAGATCCGTCGGGCATCCTGCGTTTCGGTGAGTTGCGCGGGTGCGTGACCCACACGTTGGCCGAGAATCGCCGCTCCGTCCAGCAGATCCTCGACGCGGCGCACGCCTTTCTCGGGCGCGACGCCGCGACCGCGGCGGATCCGGCGGGGCACGCGCCGCTCGTCGCCGTCAAGGGCGCCGCGGAGCATTTTCCGCTGCGCGTGCAGGCGTTCGGGACCGGCGACCTCGACGCGGGGCGCGCACTCGAGGCGCTGGCGATCGCCTCCGAGATCGCACGCTTGGTCGCAGGCGGCACGCGGCCGCGCGAGATCGCGATCTTGCTGCGCGGCTGGCGCCGGGCGCGCGTCTACGTCGACGCGCTGCACGAGCGCGGCATCCCGGCGAAGACGCACGGCGGCGTGGGCTTCCTCGACGCCCCCGAGATTCGCGACGCGCTCGCGTGGCTGCGCCTGATCCTCGATCCGACCGACCGGGCTGCGACCGTGCGCGTGTTGCAGAGCCCCACCTGCGGGCTCTCCGACGGCACGCTGGTCGCGCTCGCCCACGGCGCGGTGACGCTCGACCGCGAAGCGTGGTCCGAGCCCGTCGCGAGTTGGCTGCGCGACGCGGAGCGCGAGCGTCTGCTCGGCGCTCGCGAGGTCTTGCGCCGGCTCGGGCACGCCGTCGCTCTCCCGCTCTCGCACGCGGTCGGCGAGATCGTCGCTGGGACCGGGATCGATCTCGCCTACGCCGCCGTCGATCCGCGCGGCGCCGAGCAGGCGCGCGCGAATCTCGCCAAGCTCGTGCGCCTCGCGGCCGCGTTCGAACGCGACCGGCCGGGGGCCCGGGCCCACGATTTCGTGCGCGAGCTCGACGAGCGCCTGGAATTCGACGACGACGAGCGCGAGGCGGATTTCGGGGACGACGAGGTCTCGATCATGACGGCGCACGGGGCGAAGGGCCTCGAGTGGGAGGTCGTCTTCATCGCGAACGTTTCGCCCGCGTCGTTCCCCTCGCAGGGCGGCGGCTTCGCGCCGTGCGCCGTCGTGGACGAGCGTTCCGGAGCGCTCGCGCTGCGCTACGCCGTCGACGGATCGGTCCCGCTGCGCTGGACGATGTTGCAAGAGCACGACGAAGCGACGGGCGAACGAACCCAATCCTCCGGCGACGCGCGCAAGGCGGAGGAGGCGCGGCTCTTCTACGTGGCGATGACGCGCGCGAAGACGCGCCTCTACGTGAGCGGCGCGAACGGCCGCCCCCCCGGCACCGCGAACGGGGCCGCGTACAAACCCAGCCAGTACCTCACCGCCGTCCGGGAGTGGGCGCTGGAGCAAGGCCTCTCCGACGCCGAGCTCGCGTTCGGCTCCGATGACGCGCCCCGGCCTGCCGTGCCGTCCGAGCGGGCTGCGAAAAAGATGCTCGACCGGGCGCGCGCGGAGGCCGCCTGCGAACGCCTGCGGCGCGTGCTCGAACGAGAGCATGCCGCGAGCGTTGCGAGCGAGCCGCCGCCGCGCGTCCTCTCGTACTCCGCGATCGGCGCGTACGCGGCGTGCCCGCGGCTCGCGCGGTACCGCTACCTCTTCCGCATCCCGGATCTGCGCGACGAGGCGGCGACGCCGCTCTGGACGGCCGAGGGTTCGGACCCGCTCGCCGACAAGCTCCCGCCCGCCGCCTTCGGCACGATCGTGCACCGCGCGCTCGAACTGTGCGCGCGCGCGCAGATCGCGGGCGAACGCATCGAACTCGAGCGATTCGTCGAGCAAGCGTTGGAAGAAGAGGAACGCGAGGCCGCTCCCGCGCTCGCGGCGCGCGTCGCAGCGACCGTGCTCCACGGTCTGGAAGCGCTCGAAGCGTTCGTGCCGCGCGAGCCCGAACTGCGGTTCGACGCGACGGTGGCTGGGAATCGCGTCGGCGGCTACATCGATCTGGTCGCCGAGGATGCCGCGGGTCGCCCGGTCGTGATCGATTACAAGACGGGGCACACGCCGGAGGGCGCGTACCGCCTGCAACTGACCCTCTACCGGCGCGTCCTGCGAGATCGCTTCGAACGGCCGCTACGCACCGGCGTCTTGCGGCTCTCACCGGACGAAGCAACGTTCGCGGAGCTCGAACCGCTCGACGACGCCGTGCTGGACGAAGCGATCCGCGCCGCCGCGCGGCTCGACGACGATACGCCGCGCCCCGGCGCCCAGTGCCGCTCGTGTCCCTACGCCGGCCCGCTCTGCCGCGAGGGCGCGGCGGAGATCGCTACGGCTTGACCTTCAGCTCGTCGGCGACGGTCTTGACGCCGGCGGAATGTTTCGCGGCGTCGAGCATCGTCGCTTTGATCGCCTCCGTCTTCACGTCGCCGCTGAGCGTGACGGCACCTGCGTGCGCCCGAACCTTCACGGTGAGCGCATTCACGCCCGCCTGCGCGATCAACGCGCCGGTCACGACGGCGACCGTTCCGGCATCCTTCGCTTGATCGGTCGCCGGCGGCAGCTTCGGATCGGCGACGATCGTCGAAGTCACGCTCTTGACGCCCGGAACACCCTTCGCCGCTGCGAGGAAGCGCTCGGCGATCGCTGCGGATTTCGCCTTGCCGCTCAACGTGACGACGCCGCCATGCGATCCGACCGCAACGTGCAGCGCGGAATCCGCGTCGATCCCAACCAGGCGCGCGGTAATCTGGGCGACGACGGCTCCGTCGCCGAGCACGACGGGTGCCGATTGTTGCAGCGATTTCGTCGCATCCTCGACCTGCGTCGACGAGCAGCCGGCGGCGAAAACGGCGGCGGCCAACGCGAGCGCACGCAACTTCATGGCAAATCTCCCTCTTCTCTCGAGTTCCGCGACGCGACAGTCCGCAAACTCGCCCTCGATCTACGCGCGCGCGGGAGGCGATCCCTCGGCCGCTACGCCGAACGCGCGGCTTGCGCGCCGGCGTTCGCGAAACGGAACGAGCGCAGCCGGCCGTCGCGTAAGGAAAACATGTGAATCGCAGGTTCCTCGAGGCTCGGCACCACGGCCGGCAGCGCGGCGGCGATGCGCCGCGCTTCTTCGAGGCGCGCGGCTTGCCCGGCGTACGCTTCGATCCGCACCGCGTGCGCGCGCTTGCGCTCGTCGTACACGAGGGCGTCCGCTCGCGGCGGCGGCGACCCGAACCGCGCGGCCGGGAGCGCGAAGAGGCGCCGCGCGAGCGGTGAGCGGCCAAAGCGAGCTGCGGCTCGGAGCGTCGCGCCCTGGACCTCGTGGCGCGCGATCGCATCGAGCGAGCGCCCTTCCTCGAAGAGGACTCCGTCGAGCGCTTCGAGCGCGACGTTCCCGAACGCGTGCAGGTCGATCGCCTCGTCGCGCAAGCCCCGGGCGGCCTGGACCCTTGCAAGAGCGGCGCGGACGGCGCGCTCGACGAGTTCGGGGGAGCGAAGGATGAAGGAAAGGCGGTCGTCGTTCACGTTGGATTCAGTTTGGCCCATGATTGTGCCAGCGATATGGCACAGTTGACCGCAGGCCAACAATTCCGCGTCGTGCGCTCGCGTCTCGGCAACATCGACCGTCGCGCTCGCCAACCGGCCGCAAGCCTACCGGAGCCGGGCTACGCTCGCTCGAAACGAAGAGCACATGGGGAATCCCGGCTCAACGACGGTTCGCGCCGCCACGGAGGACGATCTTGCAGCCATTGTCGATTTGATCGCGGCGGAAGCGGCGGACGGACGCTGGATTGCGACGGACCTTCCGGTCGACCACACTCAGCTGCGACGGCGTATGCTGCAGCTGCTGCAGCGCAGTGACGCACGCAGCTTCGTTGCAATCGGCGCCGAGCGCATCGTGGGCGAACTGAGCATCTCAACGCGCCGTTCGGGGCTCCTTGAGTTCGGGATGATCGTGGCGGCTGACCGGCGTGCCGGAGGCGTTGGAAGCGCTCTGCTGGCGGCAGGTATTGCGTGGGGTCGCGAGATCGGAGCGCATAAGATCATGCTTGAAGTGTTTCCGCATAACGTCGCCGCGCGTGCGCTTTACGGCAAGTTCGGTTTCGCGGAAGAGGGATATTTCCGAAGACACGTGAGGCGGAAGAACGGCGAGCTTTGGGATTGCATACCGATGAGCTTGTCGCTGAACGAACGACCTGCGAACGAAGCGTAACCTGGGGGGAACACTCCACGCGCAGGAGCGCGAGGAACGTGACGAACGCGGCGGCCAGGGCGAGCATCCCGCAGCCGCAACCGGAGGGTTCTCTCGACCGCCTGCGGTCGCCGTCCAACAGGCCGAAGATGAGCGGCAGGTTGCCGGGGTCGCGCGGATCGAGATGCACGTCACGATCCTCGCACGAGCCGGCGACGGACGCTTGGCATGACGCGCTCGCCGATCCGGGCCCAAACGGCCGTTGCTCGAAGTGGAAACGGCGTCGAACGGCGTATCGAAGGAACGGATGTCACGCCGGCCGATCCACTCGCTGCTCGCGGCCTCGATTGCAATTGCTCTCGCGCTCTCCGCATCGGCGTTCCCCCGCGGCGCGGGGGCGGCCGCGCTCCCGCCGATCTTGGCGGACGTCCGCGACGTCATCGGCGCGGTCGGCGGAGCGAACACCGTCACGCTCTCCGCCTACACGCTCTCCCCTCGCGGGAAAATGAGCGCCGCTCTCCTCGCCGCGGCGGCCCGCGGCGCGCGCGTGAGCGTCGCCCTCGACGGCAGCGCGTTCGGTGCGGCGGCGCAGAGCAACGCGCGCACGATCGCCGAGTTCGGAGCGCATGGGATACGCGTCCACCTCACGGAGCGCCCGCTCCACCTCAAAGCGGCCGTGATCGACGGGACGGTCTACCTTTCCGATCGCAATTGGACGGGCGGGCGCGGCCGCGAGGTCGTGATTCGCGATCCCTATCCGACCGATCGAGCGATGGTCGAGCGCGCGATTCTAGGAGAGGCCGGAAGCAACGAGCACCTGTGGCTACGCAAAGCCGACGCGCTGGCGGCCGAAGCGCGGCTCGTCTCGCAGCGGACCGCGCACGACGTCTTCGTCGAGAGCGAATCGTTCGGGACGGGTACGCCGCTCTACGACGCGCTCGCGGCGCGGGCGCGCGCGCACGACTCGGTGCATCTGATCGTCGCCTCGTTCGAATATCGCCGCTCGGCGGCCGAGCGGCAAGCGATCGCGGAACTCGCGCGAAACGGCGTGAGCGTTCGGCTCGGAACGAGCGGGGAGAAGCTCGCGATCGACGGCTCGAACGCCTGGATCGGCAGCGCGAACGCGACCCGCGGCCTGCCGAATCAAGTCGACTTCGGCTTCATCTTCCACAACCGTGAGATCGCAGCGCAACTGCGCGCGCAGTACGACGCGAACTGGAGCCGCGCGACGCCGCTCTAATGTCGCTGCGATGCGGTTCTGATGCCGGCTTGCGGCGCCTCAGACGCCTGCGAAGAGATCGTCGGCATCGAGGACGAGCCCCGGGTGCTCCCGCACTTCGATAGCGCCGGCAGCCGGCGTCGTAACAACGCCGTCCGCGGTGTGTTGGGCGATCGTCCGTTCGCGCGAATCGACGACGATGACGGCGCGCGCGCCGTGCCGGAGGTAGAGCGCGACCTTCTCGGCGAGCGTCTTCCGTGAATCTTCCGGAGAGATGATCTCGACCGCGATATCGGGAGCCAGGCGCGGACGCTCGCGTGCGTCTTCCGGCAGCGCGAGCGGAAGCCGTTCGAACGATACATACGCAACATCCGGAACGAGCGAGGAAGCCTTGCCCTCCCTTTCTAGCAGATAGAAGCGCCATTCCGTTCCGGCCTCGCCGCGCCCGCGCGCCCAGCGGTCCAGTTGCGCGAAGAGGCGCCCCTGCAGCAACGCGTGGCGCCGCCGGGGACTCACTTTTTGCTCGAGCCGCCCGCGGATCGACTCCACGTACGGCTTCTCGGTGTCCGTGAACTCGAGCGACGCGGGAATGGGGGCGACGATGTTTGCAGGCATGGCTTCACCGCCAACCTATCACGCCCCAAAGCCGCCCGGCAAGGCGCCGAAGCCCTTCGGACAAGCTTTCATTCGCTTACGCGTGGCCTCGGGCCATGGGTCGATCGAGGGCGACCCGGACGCCCCTCGACGGGCTAAAGTGGCGACGGGCTACTTCCGGATGCGTTCCGCGGCGGCGAGGGCGGCTTGGCCGAGGCCGATCCCGCCGTCGTTCGGCGGGACGAGCAGGTTGATCCACAAGCGCTCGCCGAGCGCGCTCGCCAGCATCTCGACGAGCAGCGCGTTCTGGAACACGCCGCCGCTGACGACGACGCGCCGCGCGCGCAGTTCTTCCGCGATCTCGAGGACGGCCGCCGCCAGCGCGCCGTGAAACGCGCGTGCGATCTGCGCGAGCGGGCGGCCGGCGCACCGGTCCGCGATTGCGGCGGCGAGCAGCGGGCGATGATCGATCTCGCCGTCGCGAAACGGGAACGGGTACGGTGCCGCCTCCGGCGCCGTTCGCGCGAGGTGCTCGAGCCACATCGCGGCCTGCCCCTCGAAAGTCTGCTCGCGCGTGAAGCCCAAGAGCGCCGCAACCGTATCGAAGAGGCGCCCGACCGAGCTCGTCTCGAACGTGCGCACGCCCTTGCGCACGAGTTCGCTCGCCTGCGCGAACCGGTCGGGAAACGAGAACGGCGGCTGCAGCAAGAGCTCCTCGCCTGCGAGCCCGTGCAGGAAGCCGGCGGCGGCCTGCACCGGGAAGCGCGCGGCCGCGTCCCCGCCCGGCAACGAAACGGGACGGAGGTTGGCAACGCGCGCGAGCCCGCCCGCGAGCGTCCCGCGGAACACTTCGCCGCCCCAGATCGTGCCGTCGTCGCCATACCCCGTCCCGTCGAATGCGAATCCGACGACCTCCGTATCCCAGGCGCCGTGCTCGGCGAGGACGCTCGCGACGTGCGCGCGATGGTGCTGCAACGCGACCGTTCGCCCCGGGAGCGATTGCGCGTACTGCGTCGAGTGATACCCCGGATGCAGATCGTGCGCGACGACGAGCTTCTCAGGAACGACGCCGTACATCGCACAAAGATCGGCGACCGTCGACTCGAACGCCTCGCGCGCCGCGAACTGATCGAGATCTCCCACGTGCTGGCTCGCGAAGGCTTGCCCGCCGACGACAAGCACGATCGCGTTTTTCAAATCCCCCCCGAGCGCGAGGATCGGCTTCCCCGCAGGGATCTCGGCGACGGCCTGCGGCGCGTAACCGCGCGCGCGGCGCAGCACGCTCGGCCCCTGCGGGCCGACCCGCACGATCGAATCGTCGATCCGGCGCGCGATCGGGCGCTCTCCGACGAGGAACGCGTCGGGGATTCCGGCGAGCGAAACGAACGCGTCGCCCTCGGTATACGCGATCGGCTCGCTCGAGCGATTCGCGCTCGTCAGCACGAGCACGTGCGGCGCGCCGGCTGCGAACAGCAGATGGTGCAGCGGCGCGTACGGCAACATCACGCCGAGCTCGGCGTTTTCCGGCGCGACTCCCGCGAGTTCCACTCTCGCAGGCGCGAGCACGATCGGGCGCGCGATCGAGGTCAGGACGCGCTCCGCCTGCGCGCCGAACGCTGCGAGCGAGCGCGCCGTCGCAAGATCGCGCACCATCAGCGCGAACGGCCGATCCTTGCGGAACTTCCGCTCGCGCAACGCGTGGACCGCATCCGGATTGCGCGCGTCGCAGGCCAGGTGATACCCGCCGATCCCCTTGATCGCGACGATCGCGCCGGAGCGCAGGAGCGCAGCCGCCGCCTCGATCGCGCCGTCGCGCAGCGGCGCGTTCGCGTTCTGCTCGCCGCCGGGCGCGGGGGCAAGCGCGGCCTCTCGCTCGGCCGCCTCCGCATGCAGCAGATGATATGCCGGACCGCATTTTCCGCACGCGACGGGCTGCGCGTGAAAGCGGCGATCCCCCGGGTCTTCGTATTCGGCCCGGCACTCGGCGCAGAGCGGCCAGTCGCGCATCGTCGTTCGCGGCCGGTCGTACGGCAGGCTCAACACGATGCTGTAGCGCGGCCCGCAATTCGTGCAGTTGATGTACGGATACCCGGCGCGCCGGTTCCACGGGTCGAACATCTCCTTCAAGCACTCGTCGCAGACCGCTAAGTCCGGCGAGACGCGCGTCGTCGGAAGCGCCGAGCGGATGCTCTCGCGAATCGCGAACGTCGCGTACCCCTCCTCCCGGGCGGCTTCCGCGACCAGTGAGGCCACCTGCGCCGCCGCCGGCGGTCGCGCTCGCAAATCGGCGACGAACCGCTCGAGCGCTTCGGGCGGCCCCTCGCCGTGCACGTGGACGCCGTCCTCGCCGTTGCGAACCCAGCCCGTCACGCCGTGCTGCGCCGCGATCCGGTAGACGAACGGCCGGAAGCCGACGCCCTGCACGATGCCCGTGACGTGGATCCGGATCGCGCTCACGCTAGGCCGATGTAACAGCCGCGCCCCCGCATCCCGACTTGCACGATGCGGCCGTCCTCGACGAGAACCGGTACCATCGCCGCCGCGCCCGCTAGCTCGATCAAACGCGCGCGCGCCGAGGGATCTCCCTCGACGTCGAATGCGCTGAACGCGCGCCCGTCGAACTCGAGCTCCTCGCGCAGCTCGGCACAGTACGGACAGTGCTTCGTCATATAGAGCTCGAGCGCCATCAGCAGATGCGCGGCAACGGGTCGCCCACGAGCATGTCGATGACCCGCGTCCCGCCGTATCCGCTCACGCCGAGGACGCGCCGTTTCGGCTGCGCGCGCACTTCGCCGATGCAGACCGCCCCTTGGCCGCCCGGCATCGCCCGGAGCGTCGCGAGGGCGTCGTCCGCCGCTTCCGCCGCAACGACGGCCAGGAACTGCCCCTCGTTCGCGATGTGCAGCGGGTCGAGGCCGAGCAACTCGCACGCGCCGCGCACGCCCTCGTCCACCGGGATCGCATCCTCGTACAGCGCGATCCCGCATTCGGTCGAGCGCACGAGTTCGTTGAGCGCCGTCGCGACGCCGCCGCGCGTCGGATCGCGCATCCAGCGAATTTCGCCGGCGCAGCATTCCAGCAGCGCCGCGACGAACGGCCAAACGCACCGCGTGTCGGAACGCAGGTCGGCTTCCAGCGCGAGTTCCCCGCGCGCGAGCAAGATCGTGATCCCGTGATCCCCGATGGGCCCGGAAAGCAGCACGCGGTCGCCCGGGCGCACGGATGCCGGATCGAGGCGCGCGCGCGGATCGATCGTTCCGATCCCGAACGTCGAGATGTACATCCCGTCGGCCGCTCCGTGCTCGACGACCTTCGTGTCGCCGCCGACGATCGGGACGCCGGCCTTGCGCGCCGCGTTCGCCATCGCTTCGAGCTCGCGCTCGAGGACGGCGACGTCGAGGCCCGCCTCCAGGATGAACGTCGCCATCAGCGCGAGCGGTCTCGCGCCGGAGACCGCGAGATCGTTGAGCGTCCCGTTCACGGCAAGGTCGCCGATCGAGCCGCCGGGGAACTGCAACGGCTTCACGACGAAACCGTCGGCCGTCGTCGCGAGCGCGCCGTCGCCGTGCGGAAGGCGCGCGGCATCGGAGAACGCGGCAAGGACCGGATTCGCGAAGTAGGGCGCGATCAACCCTTCGACCAAACGGCGGGAGGCTTTCCCGCCGGCGCCGTGCGCCATCTCGATGCACGCGTCGCGAAAGCGCACGTCCGGTCGCGTCCGGTCGAGCGTTTCCATCAATCCGGGTTCCCGGGATTCCGGCGCATCGTGCTAGCTTTCGACGGCCGTGCCGAGATCGACGTACTTGTAGTAGGCGGCGCAGGCGCCTTCGCTCGAGACCATCAACGCGCCAAGCGGATGTTCGGGGTTGCACGCGTTTCCGAAGAGCTTGCACCCGGGCGGCTTCAGGATGCCTTTGAGAACCTCGCCGCATTGAGCCGAGCGCGGATCGGTCGCGCGAACCCCCGGCACCTCGAACTGCACTTCAGCGTCCCAGGCCGCGTATTTCGCTTTGATCCCGAGCGCGGAATTTGGAATCGATCCGAGACCGCGCCATTCGAAGTGCGGGCGTAACTCCATCGTCTCTTCCATCGCGCGCAACGCGGCCACGTTTCCGCCGGGCGGGACGAAGCGGCGATATTGGTTCTCCACCTTCGCTTCCCCGGCGACGAGCTGGCGCAGCACCATGAGCACAGATTCCATCAGATCGAGCGGTTCGAACCCCGAGATGACGACCGGTTTGCCGTATTCCGAGGCGATGAACTCGTACGGCTTGCACCCGATGACGGTCGAGACATGGCCCGGGCCGATGAACCCGTCGATCCGCATATCGGGCGCGTCGACGATCGCACGCATCGGCGGAATCACGACGACGTGATTGCAGAACACCGAGAAGTTGCGCACGTTCTCGCCGGCCGCTTGCAGGATCGTCAGCGCGGTCGAGGGCGCCGTCGTCTCGAACCCGATCGCGAAGAAGCAGACGTGCTTCTGCGGATTCTCCTTCGCGAGCCGGAGCGCGTCCAGCGGCGAATAGACCATGCGGATGTCGCAACCGCGCGCCTTGTACTCCAGCGGCGTTCCCTTCGTCCCCGGGACGCGCATCATGTCGCCGAAGCAGGCGAGGATCACGTTCGGCTGTTCGGCGATCACGAGGCCGTCGTCGACGCGCCCCGTAGGGAGAACGCACACCGGACAGCCGGGGCCGTGCACGAACTCGATATTCTCCGGGAGAACGTCCGCGAGGCCGTAGCGGTAGATCGCGTGCGTGTGCCCTCCGCAGACTTCCATGATCCGATAGTGCCGGTCCGGTTCGACCGTGCGAGCGATCTCGTGCGCGAGTGCGGCGATCAGCTTCGGGTCGCGGTATTCGTCGACGTATTTCACGTCACGACTCCGCGAAATCCAGGCCGCGCATCTCGTCCATCGCTTGTTCGCTCTCGCCGAGCATCTGCAGGATCGTCATCTGCTCCTGCGCCTGCTCCTCGCTGACGCGGCTCATCGCGAAGCCGACGTGCAGCAGGACCCAGTCGCCGACGGCTAGGTGCGCATCGCGCAGCAAGTCCACGTTCACGCGACGGCGCACTCCGGCGACTTCGGCGACGGCGAGCGCGCGGGTATCGCTTTCGGGAAATTCAACGATCTTCGCAGGGATTGCCAAGCACATCGCGTTCGCCTCGCCGCTCTATGTCTCGCGCGACCATAGCATCACGCGGTTGTTTCCCGAGTCCGCGATCGCCAAGCGGCGGCGATGCAGATGAACGCCGTACGGCCAACAGAGCGTCGAGGGCGTCACGGCCTTCCATTCGTTCTCGCCGAACTTCGCGAAATCCGTTTGCCCGAGCACGCCGCTCGCCTCGAACGTCCCGCGTTCGGGCGGCCGCTCGTACAGCAGGATGCGATTGTTCGCCGTATCCGCTACGGCGAGCAAGCCGTCTTCGTACGAGACGCCATACGGAAAACGCAGCTTAGCGGCGCTCTGCGTGCCGTAATTCAGCTCGCGGTCGCTCGTGAAGTCTTCCTGCCCGAGCACGAGATCGGCGCACGCGTCGCCCTGCGGCGGCGGCTCCCAGCCGAGCACGCGATGGTTCCCCGCATCCGCGACGAAGAGCCGCCGCTCGTCGCCCGCGAGCGCGTGCGCCCAACGGAAACTGCGCGGACCGACGCCTTCGCCGCGGTTTTCCGCATTCTGCAACCAACCGGGCTGGCCGAGCACGCCGTCGGCGGGCCGGTCGCATTGGGGGAGTCCGTGCCAATAGAGGACGCGGCGATTCCCCGTGTCGGCGACGTAGAAGCGGCCGTGCAGGAAGGCGATGCCGAACGGCCAGTAGAGCGAATCCGCCGAGACGCCGGTGCCGCGATTCGCTTCGACGCCCTCGAGGGAGGCCTGGCCGAGCGCGTAGTCCGGCGGCGTACCGCTCCGTTCGGGGACGCCGTTCCACACGAGGATACGATGGTGCCACGCGTCGGCGACGAAGAGCTTGCCCTCGAAGATGCCGACGCCCGTCGGCAAATGGAACAGCTTCGGCCCTTCAGCATGGAAATCGGCCTGCCCGAGCACGACCTGCGCCGGCGCTCCGTCGCTCTCCGGCGGCGGATTCCAAATCAAGACGCGGTGATTGCCCGAATCCGCGACGACGAGGCGTTCGTCGTCGAGCCACACGGCGCGCGGTGCGTAGAGATGTTCCGGCGTCGGATGCGCGTCGGGCAAGGCGAGCCCGCCCGGTGAAGGTGCGCCGACCCGGTATTGCGGCACGAAACCGCCCGCCAACGCAAGGCTATCGACCGCCGGCACGAACCTGCTCCAACGTCATGCGGGGCTCGCGTCCAAGACCACGAGGCCGGCGGGAAGCGCCTCCCCTTCGGGCTCTTCGCTCTCCCGTTCGACGCGCGAGATCTCCGGGACGCGCGCGCAAACCGCGCTTTCGATCCCGTCCTTCAGCGTTTGCGCGGAGCTGCTGCAACCGACGCAGGCTCCGCTCAGGCGCACGATCGCGGTCGAACCCTCGACCCCCACGAGCTCGACGTCGCCGCCGTGCGAACGCACGCCCGGCCGGAGCTCTTCGATGACGGCCGCGACGCGGTGCGCGACGCTCGGCCGCACGATCCCGTGCGCCGTCAACAAGGCGTACACTTCCGGCGTTTCGAGCGCGGCTCGCAGCAACTCGCGCCCGCGCTCGTCCGCGCGGATCGCGCGCACGAGCGCCACGAGGCCGCTGCGCGTGAGCGCGTCGAGCGCCTCTTTGAGCGCGAGCGCCGCCCGGCGCGCTGTTTCATCCTCCAGCTTGCGCGCGGCTTCCAGCGCCTCGTCCGCACGGCGCGCGAGCTCGTCGTAGTCCATGTCGCCTCCGCGTTTGGGTTCGTGGCTGCGCACCATCGCCTCGTGCAGGAGCGCGCGCACCGCGCTCGCGGCGCCGGCGTCCTCCTCCGCTTCGAAGAGTTGCAACGCTTCCTCGAGGCGCGGCACCGCGCGCGCGAACTCGCCCAAGCGGACCAGCGCGTTCCCGGCATTCGCCTGCGTGCGCGCGATCGCGATCGAATCGCGCTCGACGCGGCGCACGTCGAGCACGGCGTCATACAGCTCGACCGCCTCCGCGAGGTGCTCGGCAGGGCGCGCCGTCGGCGCTTCCTGCAGCGCGGTCGCCAGGTTCATCGTCGTCGTCGCCCACCAATAGGGGTTCGTCTCGCGCGTGAAGACCCTCAGCGCCTCGCGCAACGACCCGATCGCGATCGCAGGACGCAAGTGCGCGGCCTCGCCCTCCCCCGGCATCGCGAGATAGGCGACCGCGAGATTCATGTGCGCGAGCGCGTACCGTTCCGCGTGCTCGCCCTCGCGCCGGAAGACCGCCAGCGCTTCCTGGTACGCGCCGACCGCCTCGAGCAGCAGCGCCTTGCGTTCGCCGGCCGAGGCCTGGCAGAGCATCCCGTACTGCAGCGCGAGTTCCGCTTTCGTCTCCGCGAGCACGCTGTCGCGCGCGAGCTCGCGCGCGCGCGACAGCGCCTGCAACAGCGGCTCGGAATCGCCGCCTTCTTCGCCGGCGAGCGCGACCCAATCGCTGAAATACCGCGCGGCGAGCAGCGGCGAGGCACCGCTAGCGGCCTCCGCGGCGGCGCGCAGTTCGTCGAACGCGCCCTCGTCCTTCGCCGCGAGCCGCGCGAACGCGCGCCCCGCGAGGAGCGTCGCCTCGACGACCGCATCCGGGGAATGGCCTTGCGGCGGCGCGGGGATGAAGCCGCGACGATACGCCGCGAGGCGAGCGAGCGAGGCGAGGTCCCCCGTCGCGCGCAGGCGCAGATCGTCGAACGCTTCCCGCGCCGACGTGAACACGAAGCGGTTGTAGGCGGCGAGCGCATCATCGCCCTCGATCGCGGCGAGCGCTTCGTCCGCCTCGCCGCGCACGGCATGCGCGAAAAACGCCCACGCGGCGGGGATCTCCGCGAGATCCCCGCGCAAGACGCGCGCCAGCGCGGCGCGATCCTCGCCGTCCGCGGTCTCCGGCAGGAGCAACTCCCCTGCGGGCCCGGACCAGATGCCGAGCGGTTGCGGTGAAAGCATACGCTCAGAACCCGCTCGGCGGGCCGTCGAGATCGCGATCCGCTACGCGCTCCATCCACTTCGCCGCCATTTCGGCCCTATCGCGCGAGGAGTACGCGGCGATGCGCCGGCGGGCGATTCCGTCGACGAACAGTACATCAAGGTAAACGACCCACATGCCGGACTCCCGTTCGATGCGCGAATATGCGCGGAGCGCGTTACGGTCGAAGCCGCCCATGCTCGGCGCCGGCTACCCCCGCGCCGTACCGGCGCAGGAGCAGATCGGCGACCTCCCGCATCGCCCGCTCGACCGGCGGGCTCAAACCAACGCCCGGCTCCGTGCTCTGCGCCTCGATCAGGAACACGGTCACGTGCGCGGGGAAACGATCTTTGAGCAACCAGCGCCCGAATGCGAGCGCGTTGTCCCAACGAAACGAATGCAAGTTCATCCCGGCGAGCGGCGGCGTCTCGACCTCTTCCCCGGGGATCTCGAAGATCGCCCCGGCTTCCGCTCCGCTCACGCAGGCATCGACGATCGCGACTTCGCGCGCGCCGGCGAGTTGAAACGCGACGTCCATCCCGGCGGTCCCGCCGTCGGCGAGGCGCACGCCCGGCGGCACGCCGAGCTCCCACAGGCGGCGGACGAGCATCGGCCCGACGCCGTCGTCGCTGCGGACGAGGTTCCCGCAGCCGACGACGACGACGTCGCCGAGTTCAGACGAGAGCGCCGGTTCGATACCGGGCGATTTCCTTGTGCGTCTTCGCGTCGTAGGCGTGCACCGTGCAAACCAAGCACGAGTCGTAGCTGCGCGCGATGATCCCGAGTTCGAGCGGATCGTCGTTGTTCTTGACGGGCGTTCCGATCAGCGCCTGTTCGATCGGGCCGCGATTCCCCTTCGCGTCGCGCGGGCCGATGTTCCAGGCGGTCGGCGTGACGACCTGATAGTTCGCGATCTTCCCGCCTTCGAGCGTGATCCAATCGCAGAGCGCGCCGCGCGCCGACTCCGTCGCGCCGAAGCCCTTCGCATCGGGGAGTTCCTGCGGCTTGATGTAGAACTTCTCTTTGAGGTCGAGTTGCGAGAGCCACTGCTTGACGCGCAGATAATACTTCGGCGCCTCGTGCATGCGCGCGAGCAGGCGCGTGAAGACGCTCGGCCCGATGTTCTTGTAGACGTCGAGGAAGAGCGGATCGCTATCCTGCCACGCGTTCGCGCCCGGCTGCCCGGCGTTGATCTGGCGCGCGAGCGGACCCGTCTCGAGCGGCAAATACCCCAAACCCGGGACGTCGTAGCGCGGCGATTTCGCCCACGAATACTTCTTGTCGCGCGCGCCTTCAGCGGGATCGATAGGATCGGTGACGCCCTCGAACGGATGCAGTTGCGCGCTGCCGCGGAAGAAGCTGTTCGTGTGGTCCTCGCGGATCCGCGATTGATCGAACGGGTGGTAGTTCGTGCCGTCGAAGATCCCGCTCTGCTGGATCACGGCGGCGTTGCGGCCGTCGATCGTCGGGCGGCCGTAGTGCCACGGATCGTAATACGTTCCGGCCGAGATGAACTTACCCGGGCCCACGCCGATCTTATCCAGCCCCGCTTCTTGCGAGAAGCGGATGAAGAGCCCGCAATCGCTGTTGCGATGGCTCTCATTTTCGTCGAGCCAGGCGAGCACGTCGGCCCAGCTCTTATTCTCGAGCCAGCGTTCGACGCTGCAGCCGAGCCAAATCGGTTCGAGCCAATTCGTCCGCCAATATTCGAGCAGCGCGATCGAACGCGTCACGTCGCTGAGCGTCGGGGCGCACATCACGCCGCCGGGGACCATGAAGCTCGAATGCGGCCACTGGCCTCCGAGGATCGCGTAGACCTCGACGGGCTTCGCCGAGACCTGCACCGCGGGTTCGTAGCTCGTTCCGACGAACGGCGCGTGCCGGCGCACGAGCTCGTCGAACATGCTCGTCTTCGCATAGGCCTTGTTGACGAAATCGATCGCGAAGAGCGCGTAATAATAGCGCGGGATGCTCTGCAGCGTCTCGCAGGCTTGCGCGATGTTGCGGATCAGCGTCGCATTCGGTGGGACTTCCGTGCCCCACGCCACGTCGAGCGCATAGCACGACTTGTAGAGGTGACTCCCGCCGCAAATGCCGCAGATGCGCGGCGTCACGATCAGGCCGGCTTGCGGATCTTTCCCCTTGAGGATGATCTCGAAGCCGCGAAACATACTCGCTTCGGTCCAGGCGTCGACGACGACCCCGTCGTCGAGCGTCACGCGAACGTCGAGATCACCTTCGACCCGGCCGACCGCGCCGACGTCGAGTTGGACGACTTGACCCATCTGTTGTGTACTCCTCGCCTAGACGACGAACAGGTCTTCTTGGGCCCACTTCGGAGCGACGGCTCGCGCCAAGGCGGCTTGCGCTGAGTAGCTGATCGGATCGGTACCTTCCGGGAGTTCCTTCGGGACGACGTCGAAAGCGAGCGGCGTTTTGAACACCGTGCCGACGGCGAGGTCGTGATGCGGGAATTGCGGCTCGGTGCAGCCGATGCACGGCATCCCGGCGCGCGTCTTGCTCGACTGGCGGTTCCAGAGGATCCGGTTGCACGGCGAATGCGTGAACGATCCGCGGCAGCCTTGCTCGTAGAAAAGGCAGCCCTTGCGGGTGCCTTGGCCGAACTCTTTGACGGACTGCTTGAATTCGAAATACTGGTGGCGCGTACAACCCGTCTGCGTGAACGTCTTGAAGAACGTCTGCGGACGCTGCAGATCGTCGAGCGCGATGTCGGAGAGCCGGCCGCTCGCGACCGCGACGAGCACCTGCGTCACCCAATCGGGATGCGCCGGGCAGCCGGGGATGTTGATGACCGGGAGGCCGGCCTTGCTGCGGTAATTCTTGCCGAGAAAGCCGCCGTGCTGCCCCTTGAGAAACTGCAACCCGACGGAATCCGTCGGGTTGGGCTTGGTCGCCGGAATGCCGCCCCAGGACGCACAATCACCGATCGCAACGGTGAACTTCGCGGCGGCCGCGTAATCGCGAACCCATTCGATCATCGGGCGCCCGAGGAACATGTCGTAGCGGCCGGAGCCGTTGGGACCCTGGATGACCGTCCCCTCCATCACGAAGATGTCGGGGCCTCCGTCGGCGAGGACCTTGAGCAAGGTCGACTTCGCCTGCTCGCCCATCAACGGGATGCACGAGTGATGGTAGATGATGTCGATGCCGAAATCGGTCACGAGGTCGACGACCGTCGGCTCCTCGGCGTTCAGGAACGACTGGGTGTTGCCGTTACAGGCTCCGCCGTGGAGCCAAACTACCGTAGCCATGCTGTTCTCCGAAGCTGCGCCGGCGGCGCGGCGATGGTTGCGATGGGAAGACGGAGGTGGGACCGGATGCCGGGTTGTACTACAAACGTCGCAACATTGTTTCCTGCCTCCTCAGGGCAACCACTTGCAAAGGCGGTCCACGATGAATGCGGTCCCGCAGGGGGCTCCAAACGGAGCAACGCTCGATGCCGAGTCCCGCGAGCGCTTGATGCTCCTCCTCGAGCGTGGCCCCGAAATCGAGTACATGCTCGATACGTTCGGCCAGATGCTCAAACGAGGCCCGGACATCGCGGACAACGTGAATCGCGCGATCGGCGACGTCCGCGAGAAGGTGAGCGGCGAGCGCGGCTTCGATCGTTTGGCGCAGACCGTCGAGAAACTCGAGCGGCTGAGCGAATCGCCCAGCTTCCAAGTGCTGCTCGACCGCTTGCAGGATCAGCAAACCGCGGATTCACTCGAAGGTCTCGTCGACCGGCTCGACCGGATCAGCGCGATGCTCGAAGCGCTCGAGCGCTTGCTCGTCCGCGCGCCGCAGTTCGCCGACAATCTGAACACGCTCGTGCTCCAGCTGCGCGACAAGAACACCGGCCGGTCGATCGAGGCGATCAGAGAGCTCGGCACGATCGATCCCCGCCAGCTCGTCCAACTCCTCAACGACCTCTTCGCCGTCGTCGAATCGCCGCAAACCAGAGCCCTGCTTCGTTCGAGCGTCTTCCTCGATCAATCGGTCGCGCTCGTCGACGAGGCTGCGAAATCCGCCGTGGAAGCGACGAAGGACTCCGCGCCTGCGCGCGGCACGACCTCGATCTTCGGGTTGTTTTCGCAACTCAAAGATCCCGACGTGCAGCGCGCACTGCAATTCGGGTTCGCCTTCGCACGGCGTTTCGGGCAAAAGATCCGCGACCGGCGGCCCTAGCCGCTCCGCCGCTCGCTCGATGCACGAGCTCTCGCTCGCGATGGGCATCCTCGAGCGCGTCGGCGAACAAGCGGCCGAGCGCGGCATCGAGCGCGTGAGCGCCGTGCATTTGCGAGTCGGCGCGATAGCCGGGATCGTGCGAGATTCCTTGCGCTTCTCGTGGGAACTGGCGAGCGCGGAGACGGTCGCCGCGGGCTCGCGGCTGGAGATCGAAGAGGTCCCGCTCGCCGCCTATTGCTCGGCGTGCAAGCAGGAAAAAACTCTCGAACACTTCATCTTGCGCTGTCCGGACTGCGGGAGTCCGACCCCGCAGATCCTGCGCGGGCGAGAACTGCAGATCGTAGCGATGGAGGTCCCGGATCCGTGACGAACACGATAGCGCTCCAAGAGTCGATCCTCGGCAAGAACGACGAACTCGCGGCCGCGCTCCGCGCGCGCTTCGCCGCGTCCGGCACGTTCGTCGTCAACTTCCTTTCCAGCCCGGGCTCCGGGAAGACGACGCTGCTCGAAGAGACGCTGCGCCGGCTGGCACCGCGTTATCGCGTCGCCGCTCTAGTGGGCGATCAAGCGACGGAGAACGATTCGCAGCGCTTGCGGCGCAGCGGGGCGCCCGTCCGGCAAATCACGACGGGCGAGGAGTGCCGCCTCGACGCCGGCATGATCGGAAACGCGCTGGAAGGGTGGGATGTCGGGCCGCTCGACGCGCTGTTCATCGAGAACGTCGGGAACCTCATCTGCCCCGCCGAGTACGACCTCGGCGAGGATTTCCGCGCGGTTCTCTTCTCGGTCACCGAGGGCGAAGACAAACCGCTGAAGTATCCGCTCGCGTTCAACACGTCGCACGTCGCGCTCGTGACGAAAGCCGACCTCGCGCAAGCCGTCGATTTCGCGCGTGAAACGGCCTACGCCGCGATCCAGGCCGTGCATCCGGGAATTCTGATTCTCGAGCTCTCGAGCCGCACGGGCGCCGGGTTGGACGCATGGATCGCGCTCCTCGAACGGCACCTCGCCGAGAAGGCGGCCGCCTCGACCAGCTAGAGCGCGGGCATCCCACGGCTCGCGAGAAGGCCCGCCCGGCTATGCCGGGAGGGCCTTCGTTGCGCGCTTAAGCTAACGGGAGGAAGCGCATTCTCGGGATTAGCGCGGCGCCCCGTCGCGCCTCATCATTTCGGGGTGCCGGTGGTGCCTCGGCATGTACTCGGTGTCGAAGGTCTTCTGTTGATCCGGCGTCAGCTTCGAGTAGAACTCCCGCACGGCCGCGACCCGCGCGCCCATCTTGTTGACGCCGTCCCGCATGAGAGCGAGCATCTTCTCCATGCGATCGGGCGTCGAGAGCTTCGAAAGGCTCTCCCAATCCGGCGCGCGGCGCGGTTCGGGCTTCGTCTTGTCGGCGAACGTCTTCCACGCCGGCTCCTGGTCCGCGTTCAGTTTGAGGTCGTCGTGCAGTCTCGCGAGACGCGCTTCGGCGCGCCGCTCGAATTGCGCGCCGTCCATCGGCGGACGGTGCATCTGATCTTGGGGCCCCGGCGGGGGCGGCGCTCCGGGGTCGCCGGCTGCGTAAGCAGCGCCCTGCAAACCGGCCGTGCCGAGCACCGCGGCTGCGAGCGCCGCCGCTGCGTAGTTCCGTAACTTCTTCATGATTCTCCATCGGCTGTTCGCGCGTGACGCGCTGATACGAACGGAGTATCGCATTCGTTCGTATCGCGGATATGTCGGACCGGCCGGCGTTTGTGTCGAAATGTAGCACGCCGGCCTGCAGCCTCGCCGAGAGCGCGGTGCGCGGCCGGCGCCTGCGGGGAAAGCACGGCGCGCACGGTAGAATAGCCGCATGGACACGCCGCCCCGGATCCTGATCGTCGACGACGATCGCGAGATCCGCACGTTGCTCGCGGAATATCTCGAGGGGAACGGTCTCGCCGCCCAAGCCGTACCCGACGGAACCGCGATGTGGAAAGCGCTCGAGCGCACCGGCGCCGATTTGATCGTCTTGGATCTGACGCTTCCCGGGGAAGACGGATTGACGCTCTGCCGAACGCTGCGCGCTCGTTCGAACGTGCCCGTGATCATGTTGACGGCGCGCGGCGATCCGCTCGACCGCATCCTGGGGCTCGAGATGGGAGCGGACGACTACCTCCCCAAGCCCTTCGAGCCGCGCGAACTCCTCGCGCGCATTCGCAGCGTCTTGCGTCGAGTCTCCGCCCCGCCGCAGCCGCCGCAGGCGCGAGCCGTTCGGCGGCTGCGTTTCGGCGAGTGGGTGCTCGATCTCGGCGCCCGTCATCTCGTCGGGAGCAGCGGCGTCGTCGTCGCGCTCTCCGGCGCCGAACTGCGCTTGCTGCGGATATTTCTCGAACATCCGAATCACGTATTGAGCCGCGAACAGATCCTCGATCTCACGCGCGGGCCGGATGCGGACGCGTTCGATCGTTCGATCGACCTGCAGGTGAGCCGCTTGCGCCAAAAACTCAATGACGACGCTCGCTCGCCGAAGCTCATCAAGACCGTTCGCAGCGAAGGGTACGTCCTCGCAACCCCCGTCAGCGCCGAAACATGACCGCGTTCTTGCGCTCGATGGCGGGCCGCGTCTTCGTGCTCTTGCTCGCCGGCGTCGCCGCCTCCGCCGCGCTGACGTTCGCGCTCGCCGACAACGAGCGGCATCGTGCGCTCGACCGCCAGCGCACGGTTCGTTCCGCGGCGCTCGTCGAACAGCTCACGCTCGCGCTCGACGGCGTGCCGGCCGAAGCGCGCGCGGAACTGTTGTTCGCCGCGGCCGACGCGGGGATCGCACCGGCGCGCGACGAGCCGCCCGAATCCGCATGGGATCCCGACTCGCCTCTCGCGACCGAACTGGAAGACCGTCTCGGGACGCAGCGTCAGATCCGCGTGACGCAACCCTCTCCGGAGTATTGCCCGGCGAGCCGCCGCGTCACGAGCCTGCCGAAAGCGCCGCTCGAGTGCCGGATCGTCAGCCTCTCGCTCTTCGACGGCACGCCGATCCTGCTCTCCGTACAGAGCCCGCGCGACCCCACGCCGGCGGTCACGCCGATGCTCCCCGCGTTCGCGCTCGTCTTCGCGGCGTGCATCCTCGCGCTCGCATACGGAGTGGCACGGATGGCGACGCGTCCGCTGCGCGAGCTCGCGAGCGCGGCGACGAGGCTCGGCCGCAACATCGAAAGTCCGCCGCTCCCCGAGAGCGGGCCGGCCGAAGTGCGCGATGCGGCGCTCGCCTTCAACGCGATGCAAACGCGAATTCGGCGCGACGTGCAGGAGCGCACCTACATGCTCGCGGCGATCACGCACGACCTGCAAACGCCGCTCACGCGTCTACGCTTGCGCCTGGAAAAGGTCGAGGATCCCGAGCTGCGCGAGAAGCTCGTCGCCGATCTCTCCGCGATGCAAGGGACGATCCGGGAAGGGCTCGAGCTCGCGCGCAGCGCGGACCTTCGCGAGACGTTCCAGCGCATCGACTTCGATTCGCTCCTGGACAGCGTGTGCGCGGACGCGCAGGACGCGGGGCAGGACGTCACGCTTGGGGGGAGGACGGGAGCCGACGTGCTCGGCGCTCCGAACGCGCTGCGCCGATGCCTGACGAATCTCCTCGACAACGCGGTCAAGTACGGCCGGTACGCGCGCGTCGAAACGAGGCTCGAGGGGGATCGGGTCGCGGTCCGGATCCGCGACGGCGGTCCCGGGATCCCCGACGACCAGCTTGCCGCGGTCCTCGACCCGTTCTTCCGGCTCGAATCGTCCCGGTCGCGCGAGACCGGGGGTTCCGGACTCGGGCTGACGATCGCCCGGAACATCGCCGAACGGCACGGCGGGACGCTCTCGATCCGGAATCACCCGGAAGGGGGGTTGGAGGCGATGCTCGCCTTCCCACGCTCGGAGAGAGGAACGGTCTGAACGACGCCGGCGGGCGTGTGTTTTGTCACAGTACAATCCCCACCTATGTGGTAGGTTTGGAGTATGAGTGGAATCCATGAGTACGTGACGGCTCGATGCACGTTCTCGGCCGTCCCGGAGTATATCCAAGCCTACGTTGACTCGCACGCCGGCAAGGCCGGCGGCGGCGATATCCTCCTAGCGCTCCGAGCTCCCCTCGGCGACGTGATGGTCGAGCGGGACGTCGTCGCAACGCTCACCCCGCTTCCTCATTATTCGGGGTACGAGCGCATGCAGATCCGCTGGGTCCCCAAGGAAACGGGTCCGTATCCCTCGTTCGACGGCATCCTAAACGTCAGCGATGAGGGCGCCGGTTTCTGCCGCATCGATCTCGACGGCGCCTATCAGCCGCCGTTCGGTCCGGCCGGGGTGCTTTTCGACGTCGCCGTCGGCAAGCACATCGCCGAGAACACCGTCCGCGAACTCCTCAAGGACGTCAAGAGCTTCTTCGAAACCGCGGAACACGCGAAGTTCCCCGCGGAAGCCGTCGGCGCAGGCAGCTAAGCCTCCATACTCCTACAATTTCGAGACCATGGCGGGCGCGCCCCTAACGCCCCGCTTGGTTTCGTTTTGCTTCACGGAGCCCCGCGGCCGATCAGGAGCGCTGGACGAGCGCGATGCCGAAGGCGATCGCGCAAAGGCCGGCGAGATCGCGCGGGCCGACCGGTTCGTGGAGCAGCCACGCGCTGATCAGCAAGCCGAAAACGGGGGTCAGGAAGTAGTAGGCGGTGACGCGGCTCGCCTCGCCGCGTTTGAGCAGCCGGAACCACAGCAGCGATGCGCCGATGCTGATCACGCCGACGAGATAGACGTACGAGCCGGCGAGCTGGAGCGACCAAACCGCATGCGGCCGGCCCTCGAAGAAGACGGCGAACGGAACGAGGAAGAGCGCGGCCGCCAGGAGCTGGAGCCCGGTCATCGAGTGCACGTCCGAATGGCTCAGATAGCGCTTGAAGACGAGCGTGCTCGCGACGCTCGCCATGACGCCGGCGAACGCGAGCGCCACGTCGCGCGGTTCAGCCGTACCGCTGCCGATGCGCGCGAACATGATCGCGACGACGCCGCCGAAGCCGAGCGCCAAGCCCGCGACCTTTCCGCCGTTGAGCGGTTCGCGCAGCGCGTACGGCGCGACGAGCGCGAGGACGAGCGGATTCGTGCTCGCGATGATCGCCCCGACGCCGGACGCCAAGTGCCGCAGGGCCTCGTACGTCAACCCCAGATATGCGGCGTTTGCGAGCAGGCCGAGCGCGGCCGTCGCATACCAATCGCGGGGCTTGCGCGGAAACTCCGATCCGAAGGCCCGCGCCAGCGCGAGCGCGAGGAGTCCGGCGAGCCCGAACCGGCAAGCCAAGAACCACAGCGGGGAACTCTCCAGAACGCCGATCTTGCTCGGGACGTATGCGGACGCCCACAGGAGGATGTAGAACAGCGCCGCCGCCGTACCGCCGAACGAGCCCATCGTTCGGCGAAAACCGGACGGGGCCCGAAGGGTTCCAGCGCCCTGCGCGGCCCAGATCGACGAGCTGGAAGCGGGCGCTCAGGCCTCGGAGCGCCCGCTTCCGCGGGGTTGCTACTTCTTGGCTTCCTCGCTTGGGCCAAGCATGAATCGGTAGGCCAGATACCCCATGAACGAGTTGCTGCCGTGGAGCGCCCGGCCGAGCGAGAGCAAGACCGCATGGTGTTCGCCGATTTGCGACACCATGCCGAGGTTCGCGCCCGTCGTGTCGCTTCCGTCGACCGTGTCCGCGCTCTGATGAAAGAGCTCGACGCCGAGCGTGGTCGCGGGCGAAATGTCGTGCGTGAGAACGGCGCCTAGGTAGGTGTAATCGCGGTTGCCCGGTCCCGTATTGATGTAGACACCACCCCCGCCGAAGACGCTCCAAGATCCGAAGTTCTTCTGCGCCCAAAGCGGCAGAAAGGTAACGGCATGGTCGCCCGCATTAACCGGAAACTGGACCGAAGGGGCAAACGCGATCTCCGGCAGGTGGCTCGATTCTTGGACGAAGCGGTACTTCGCTCCGATCCCGGTACCCCCGTAAGCGTACTTGTGGGAGTCGGCCGTGTAGTCGTAAGCCATCGGCAAGTCGAGCGTGATTTGCGCGTTCGGCACGATCCCGTAGTTGAACTCCGCCAGCGGGAGATTCCCGGAAACTTCCCCGTTCCCCGAGTTCGCGTAGGTGACGGCAGTGTTGATCTCCCAATGGCGGTGATCCACGGGTTCCGGATCGTCCGTCACATAGGGTGGGCCGGCGATCGCACGCGACGCGCCGAAACACGTCGTAATCGCAACCAAAAACATCAGCGCGCGCAGTAAACGGCGCTTCACCAGACTGCCCCTCATCCACATCTCCTCAGGCATATGCGAGAAAAGTAGCACCCGCACATTAGGGTCCAATTTACATTGCGAAAAGAATCGCATGCAAGAGTGCGTTTTGCAAATAGCACTATTCACGCTTGTCGTACGCCGTTAATTTAGCTGACGCTAATCACGTATGTAGAAATGACTATCGAACGTAGCGGGGTTTGCCGCATCGCAATTGCGAGAGCGATCGCGGACTCTTTTCGAGCGATGCCGCGCTGGCTCGGATCACTTGGCCGTCGCATACGGGCCGTGCCGTCCCATGCTTTCGGGCGGCAGATACTCTGTTTGCGTTACCGGAGACTGCACGACGATCGGTAGGGAATCCGTGCCGCGCGCGACGCGCACCGGGCGCGCGATCTTCCTCTGCGCCTTCCGGCCCGGCGTCCGCGCCCACGCCGCCGCAAGTGAGGCAACGACGAGCGAAACGAGCAGCACCGCGAGCGTAAGCCCCTGGTTGTAGCCGGGAGCCACGTAGGTCGCGCCGGCCGCCGCATCCTCGGCCTTTCCCCCCAGCGAGAAGATGTAGAGCATCAGCCCCGCAAAACCGGCGACCATCGTAGCGTAGGGCACGAGAGTCCGCGTTGCGCGGCCACTCGCCGCGAAGTAGTGCCGGGCGATCCGGTACACTGCGTGCAACGAAACGGCGGCCCCGGCGACGACGAGCCCGATCTGAACCTCTCTGACGGCCGAGGCGTCGAGGATAGCCCGCGGAGCGTCTCCCGACTCGATCCCGAAGAGGCCCAACGCGGCGTAAACCAAAGCCCGCGCGTTCTGCAGCAGGTCGGGGCACGTGTTGGAGACGACTGCGGCCATATCCAACGGGATCAGAGCGAAGCCGAATCTCGTGAGGTTGGCCTTCCAGGGATCCCCATTGACGTGCTGCGCAAGCAGGGACGTCAGCGTCAGAATGACGCCGGGTGTATTCACCACGGCTAGGAAGAGCAGCGTGAAGGCGATCGCGTACGGAGCGTGCGTCGTAGCTTGGACCCATTGCAGGGCGGCGGCCCAGATCGAGTGCGCGAAATCGTCCGTGTTCTTGAGCAACACGATGCCGACGACCACGATCGCCAAGAACGCCTCGTCGAATTTCGGTTCGGTGGTGCGGCCGAAGACGGAGTAGATCTCCTTCGATGGGGGCCGCAAGCGGACCCGGATCGAGCGGTTGGGGCAGCTCTTCACGCAATTGCCGCAGAGATTGCAATTGACGCTGGTCTCCATCCGGCGAGGAAATTCGAACACGGGGCAAGGCGGCACGCTCGCGGTGCCGTTGAAGCACGCGGCCTTCGACGTGCACTTCGAGCAGGTCCCGGGCTCGGCTCTCAGTTCCACCATGCCGTTGCGAGCGTAGTTGCCGGCCAAGCCGCCCAGGAAGCAGAGATGCCGGCACCACGTGCGGCGTTGCCAGAGCGCCCCCGATACCAAGACCCCGGCGATGAGGATGAGCATCAGACCCCCTGTGAGCAGCGGGCTGCTGAAGATCCCGAACAGGTGGTCGGCCCACGTGATGAAGATGAACAGGGCGTCGATGAACCAGATTCCGTACTTCTTGATGAACGCCGGGACGGGCTTGTTCCGTCCGAAGATCTTCTGAACCACGTCGTTGATCAAGCCGAACGGGCAGATCGCGCACCAAAACCGGCCGGCCAGAAGAAACGTGATCGGCAGCAGCGGCCACCACAGGTTCCACGTGTAGAGGCTGCCCAAATTGAAGTCGGCATCGCGCGGGCCGAACAAGAGCTGCCACGTGATGATCGCAAAGGCCCAGATCGTTATGGCCTGAGGAACGGCCGGGTACCACGTGCCCTTCAAGAGCTTGGCGGCCGCCCCGTTCCTCATTCCCGTCAAGAACAGCAACAACAGGAGAAGCGGAGACCATAAGAGCCAGGTGCGTGGACTTTCCAGTCCATAATCGGCGTCGGGGTTGCCGGTCAGAAGTTGCATGACGGCAACGGCCAAGAGCCAGATAGTGAAATCCCGCCAGACGAACAGAAGCCACTTGCTCGTAAAGAGCCTGCGAACCGTTTCGTGTTTCGGGACGTCGCTGGTCATCCGCTGCTTTCCCAACCCAGGCCGGCGCAACACCAAGAATAACGCTCGAGTCCACGTTGCCGCATGAAAAATCGAGCTTCGAAATAGCAGATCGTGGAGCGCAGGCGCCTTGCCGAGACCTAACTAGACGAATCTCGTTTACGGGACAGACCGGTCAATGTGACTCGATGACCGCATTATCCGACGCGTTTCCCGGCACCGAAAGGTCCGTTCCGCCCGTTCATGTGAGGGCCGATGGACCCAACGCCGCGAAAGCGAGCCCGGCGTCTCCCCGGCCGTCCCGCTCGTGAGCAATACGTACGCCGAGGCTTGCACCTCGGCGTACGTATTGCGGCGTGTAACTCGGTCCGCTAACGCGGCGCGTCCGTCGCAGCTATTCTGCTTTTCCCGCCGCGGATTGCACGACGATCGGAAGAGATTCCGTGCCCCTCGCGACTTGCGGTGCGCGCATGGGCTGCTTGTTCGGCTTTGCGCGCGGCACTCTCGCCCACGCCGTCGCCCACGTCGCGAGGATGAACCCGCCGAACACCACCGCCATGGAGAGCATCTGGTTGTGATCGGCCGCGACATAGGCCACCGTGGCGGGTTCGTCGCCGCCGCCGCCGCCCTTCCCGGCGGAACTCACGAAGATCCAGAGCATGACGCTCGCAAAGCCCACGACCATCGCGCTGTACGGCGCCAGAGTCCGCGTCACGTGGCCCTTTGCATCGAAGTAGTGGTGCGAGATCCGATAGACCGCGTGCAGCGAGATCAGGGCCCCGATGATGACGAGCGCGATCTGGAAGTCTCGAATGGCCCAATCGGGGATAATCTCCCGCGGAGCCTTGCCGGATTCGATCCCGAAGAGCGCCAGCGCGGAGTAGATCAGCGCGCGGGCGTTGCCCAGCAGGTCGGGACAGGTGTTCGATACGACCAAGGCCATGTCCAACGGGATCAAAGCGAAGCCGAATCGCGTGAGATTATCTTTCCAAGAGTCCCCGTTGACACGCTGTGCGACCAGGGACATCAACGTCAGAATGACGCCGGGGATGTTGACCACGACTAGGAAGAGCAGCGTGAATGCGATCGCAAACGGCGTGTGCGTTATGGTTTGCACCCAGTTCAGCGCCCCTTCCCAGATCGGGTGGGCGAAATCGTCGGTATTCTTGATGAGCACGATGCCCATGACCACGATCGCCAAGAACGCTTCGTCGAATTTCGGTTCGTCCTTACGATTGTGAATCGAGTAGATCTCGTGCGAGACGGGCCGCACGCGGATTTTGATCGAGTCATTGGGGCAACTCTTCACGCAGTTGCCGCAGAGGTTGCAGTTCTCGCTCGTCTCCATCTGGCGGGGGAATTCGAAGACGGGGCAGGGCGCCGTCGTGGCGGTGCCGTTGTAGCACGCGGCACCGGACTTGCACGTGGCGCACGTTTCCGGCGTATTCCTCAGTTCCACCATCCCGTTGCGGGCGTAGTTGCCGGCCAGGCCGCCCAGGAAGCAGAGGTACCGGCACCACGTGCGGCGTTGCCAGAGCGCGCCCGACACCAAGACCCCCGTGATGAGGATGAGCATCAAACCGCCGGTGAGCAGCGGGCTGCTGAAGATCCCGAACAGGTGATCGGCCCAGGTGATAAAGAGGAACAGAGCGTCGATGCACCAGATGCCGTACTTCTTGATGAACTTCGGGACGGGCTTGTTCTGCCCGAAGGCCTTCTGAACCACGTCGTTGATCAGGCCGAAGGGGCATATCGCGCACCAAAACCGGCCGGTCAGGAGAAACGTGATGGGCAGTAGCGGCCACCACAGATTCCAGGTATAGAGGCTGCCCAGGTTATAGTCGGCGTCTTTGGGGCCGAACAAGAGCTGCCAGGTGATGACCATGAAGACCCAGATCGTGATGGCCTGCGGGATCGCCGGAAACCACTTGCTCTTCAGGACCGCCTTGACGGCTTTAGCCTCCATCAGGTTGCTGCTCATCGAACGCTCACCTCGTACCTACTCACATGCTCATCGCTGCGTAATGCAGAACAATTTACATTGCGACAAATGTCGCACGCAAGAGTGCGATTCACATAGCGTTCAGGAATTTCTGTATCTCCCATGGAATTAGGTGCGCCTACAATTTCATGTTGCCAAACAAGAGCGGCGCAATATGATTGACCTAACACCTGAGTGTCCCGATCCTGCAATGGCCGCGCAAGTGTCGCCCTTCGACGAGTTCGGGTGGCGCGGGGAGCAGGCGAAATTGACGAAACACACTCCATCGAGTTCGCGCGCGCTACGCCGCGCGAACGCGTTTGCGACGCGGTCACCGCGTTGCGCTCGTGTGCGCTTCTTCCGGCATTGCGATAAAAGTCGGGCCGCTCGCGCACGTCGACGTTGGGGATTCGTCAAAGGCATTTCGGCCTTCTTCACTACTTCGTGACTTTGTGTGAATCTGCGAGTTAGGATTTCGTTGTGTTCCTTTCTGCCGGGGAGGTAGATTGTTTGAAGGCCATCTCTTGCACCGGAGCGGCGTCATGAACGCTCGCTGGTCATCGATCATAGCGGTAGCCGCATTCGCTGCCGCCGCCGCACCCGCCGCGGCGATGCCGAATTTCGCGCAATCGTACGGACTCGATTGCAAAGCTTGTCACACGGCAGTCCCCGCGCTCAACGCCTACGGCCGCTACGTGCAGCGGACCCAATATGCCGCGCTCGATCCGGCAACGGTCAACAAGGCCGTTCCTATTTGGGTCGGCGAGAGTGCGACGTACGATTCATCGGCGGGCCCACCGTACAAGACGGAGTTCGGTAACCTCGAACTCCACGCCGACGGTTTTGCAGGAAACGACGTCACGTTCCACATCCAGCAGTGGCTGGTGCAGGGCGGCCAACCGGGCGGCCTGGACACGGCGTGGTTCTCTTATAACAATTTGTTCGACGGCAAGGGCCACATCGTGCTCGGCAAGATGCCGGTGCCGAGCCCCTCGTTCTTCGGCTTCTTCTCCGATCTCTCACCGTTCGGACCGCCCGGGGCGGCGATCGGCGAGCACGCGTTGACGCTCGACGCGAATCTTTGGGGCGCGAAGTTCGCCTATACGCCGCTCAACTACGTCGCCGAGATCGGTTGGTACGGCAGCGACGCAGACCTCAACGGGGCCACCGACTTCGCGCCTCCGACCGGCAGAAGCGTTCAGTGGCGCGCCGCCTACGCGAATCCGAAGAAGCCGTTCGAAGCCGGATTCTACGGAAGCTTCGGCAGGTATCCGCTTTCGACGGGCAACCTGGATCCCTACAGCCAAGTCGGCGTCTACGCGCAGCGCGATCCGGTCGGCGAAGTTCCCGGCGTCATCGCGCTGTACCAAACGGGCAACGACGGGGATGCCGGACTCGACGGCAGCGGCAATCCGCTCGGCGCCGCGCACAGTTCCGGTTACAGCGTCGGCCTCTACCGGCCGATCTTCAAGCACTGGGAGAACATGCTCTCGGTCCGCGGCGAGATGCTGAACGACGGGCTCGGAAACGTCACGCACGGCGGCAACATCGATTACACGTTCCGCATCTACAAGTACTTGCACGCCTTCGTCGAGGCCGGCCTAGCGCAGAACTCGACGCCGGCGTGGCGCTACCAACTCTGGTGGACCACTCCGGTCGTATATAAAACGCACTAACTCCACCCTCGAACGCTCATGGAACGGCCCGTCCCGAAAATCGGGGCGGGCCGTTTCCGTCCGGCGCTCGATCCTCAGTGGACCGGGAACGCTATCCTCTCCCGGTCGTCGGCGGCGTCGAGCACCTCCATCGCGGCTGCGCGGCCGACTGATTCGTCGTCGTCGGACGTTTCCGGAGCGAGTGCCTCGGTTTCGTCCTCGTAAAGATCCGCGGGATGCAGATTGACGACGAGCGGAACGTAGTCGTACTCGAGAAACCTCCGGCGTCGTGCAAATCCGAACATAAGACACCTCGCCTGTCGGGAAAACACGGGGGACTCAGTAGAGGCCTCCAACACGGAATTATACACCATTTCTATGAAGTTTCCGTGAAAAATGTTTTCCTAGTGAGCGATCAGCCTCGCGAGCATGAAAGCGACGGCGGCGGCGAGGCCGCCGATCCCGGCCGCCTGCACGCCGCTGAGCAACGGCGATTGACCGGTCAGCTTACCCTTGAGCGCGCCGAACGCGAACAGCGCGAGCAGCGTCATCCCCGCCGAGAAGAGCAGGGCCCGAGAAACGTCGTGGACGATCAGGTACGGAGACAGCGGAATGACGCCGCCGAGAATGTACGAGGCGCCGATGGTCAGCGCGCTGACCGGCGCCCGGCGCTCGTCCGGCGGCTCCAGCCCGAGTTCGAAGCGCATCATGAATTCGACCCACGTCTTCCGGTCGCGCGTGATCGCCCCGACGAGGTCGCCGAGCGGCTTCCCCTCGATGCCGTAGGCCGCGAAGATCCGCTCGACCTCGGCCCGCTCTTCCTCCGGGATTTCATGGGTCTCTTCGACCTCCCGCCGGTACTCGGAGGCGTAGTGGTCGGAATCGGTCCGCGCCGCGAGGTAGCCGCCCAGGCCCATCGCGATCGCACCGGCCGCGATCTCCGCGGCGCCCGCCGTAAGAATGAGCGAGGTCCCGGCCGCCGCCCCCGAGACGCCGGCGGCGAGCGCGAACGGGACCGTCAAGCCGTCGGACATCCCGATGACGACGTCGCGAATCGTCTGGGACGAACGCACGTGGGTTTCCGGATGAAGATGCATCGAGGCGCCTTCGACGCGGCAGGTTCCGCGATCATCTTGCCCAAGCCGCCGCTCATGAGCGCGGGACCGTAATGACGCTATCCGCCATCACCGACGTCGCCGGAATCGGCGTCGGTCATTTCACCGAGAGCCGGCGCCCGACCGGCTGCACCGTGATCCTCGCAGAGGGCGGCGCGATCGGCGGCGTCGACGTGCGCGGCGCCGCTCCCGGCACGCGCGAGACCGATCTCCTGCACCCGACGAACCTCGTCGACCGCGTGCATGCCGTCGTCCTCTCGGGCGGAAGCGCGTTCGGCCTGGAGAGCGCGAGCGGCGTGGTGCGCTATCTGGAAGAGCGCGGGGTCGGGCTCGAGACCGGCCCCGCGCGCGTGCCGATCGTCCCCGCCGCCGTCCTCTTCGATTTGGCGCTCGGGGATGCGTCGATCCGGCCGGACGCCGCCGCCGGTTATGCCGCCTGCCTCGCGGCGAGCCGCTCGGCGCCCGGCCAGGGGAACGTCGGCGCCGGCGCGGGGGCGACGGTCGGCAAGCTCTTCGGGATGGAACGGGCGATGAAGTCGGGGCTCGGAACGGCCTCGCTCGCCGTCGACGGGTTCACCGTCGGAGCGATCGTCGCGGTCAACGCGATCGGCGACGTCGTGGATCCCCGTAACGGACGGACGCTCGCCGGCGCACGCACGGCCGACGGCACGGGCATGCTCGCGACGACTGCGGCCCTCCTGCGCGGCGAAATCCCGCCGCTCCTAGGCGCCGGGACCGCGACGACGATCGGCGTCGTCGCAACCGACGCGTCGCTCACGAAAGCACAGGCGCAGAAGATCGCGCAGATGGCGCACGACGGCCTCGCGCGGACGATCGAACCGGTCCACACGATGTTCGACGGCGACGCGATCTTCGCGCTCGCCACCGGCACGGCGGAGAGGCCCGGAAACGTGACGCTCCTCGGGATCCTCGCCGCCGAAGCGCTCGCGCTCGCCGTCGTCCGCGCGGTGCGCGCGGCGGAAGGGATCCCTGGCCTCCCGGCCGCGCGCGACCTCGAGCGCTGAGCCGTCAGCTCTTCTTCGGGTACTCGCCTTCGCGAACCGCGGCGGCGTAGGCGCCGAACGCCGCGGCGGCGGCCGAGCCGAGTTCGCCGAAACGGCGAACGAACGGCGGAGCGTGCTCGTAAAGCCCGAGCAAATCGTGCATGACGAGCACTTGCCCGTCGCAATGCGGGCCGCTGCCGATGCCGATCGTCGGGATCGGAATCGCTTCGGTGATCTCGCGCGCGAGATCGGCGTCGATCATCTCGAGGACGACCGCGAAAGCTCCCGCGGCAACGGTCGCATGCGCATCGGCGAGGAGCGCTTCGCGCCCGGCTTGACGCCGGAAGCCGGTGCCGAACGCGGCGGTCTGCGGCGTGACGCCGATGTGCGCGCAGACCGGTATCCCCGCCGCGACGATCGCCGCGATCCGCGAGCGCATCCGCACTCCACCCTCGAGCTTCACGCTCGTCGCGCCGCCGTCTTTCACGAGCGCGACGGCCGAGCGGACCGCAAGCTCGTCGCTCGCCTCATACGCTCCGAACGGGAGATCGACGATGACGTGCGCGCGCTTCGCGCCGCGCGCCGCGGCGGCTCCGTGGCGGAGCATGTCGCCGAGCTCGACGGAGGCGGTCGATTCGAATCCGAGGACGACCATTCCGAGCGAATCGCCGACGAGGACGACGTCGATCCCGGCGCTCTCCGCGAGTCGTGCGAACGGCGCGTCGTACGCCGTCACGACGGGGAAAGCCGCTCCTTTTCTCCTACCGATCGCGGCGGCAGTCGGGCGCGCGTTAGCCATGGCTTGATGGGAGCTCATTGATACTCATGCCGCGCGCTTCGACGCCGCCGCGCGCGCGACCACCCGGAAACGCGAAGGCGGCGTCAGGCGACTTCGAACAGCCCGGCCGCGCCCATCCCGCCGCCGATGCACATCGTGACGACGACGTAGCGGACGCCGCGGCGCTTCCCCTCGATCAGCGCGTGCATCGTCATTCGCGCGCCGCTCATCCCGTACGGATGGCCGATCGAAACCGCCCCCCCGTCGACGTTGAAGCGGTCGTTCGGGATGCCTAGGCGGTCGCGGCAATAGACGGTCTGGACGGCGAACGCTTCGTTCAATTCCCAGAGCCCGATATCGTCGATCGTTAGGCCGTGCCGCTCGAGCAGCTTCGGAACCGCGAAGACCGGGCCGATCCCCATCTCACCGGGCTCGAGCCCGGCGAGCGCGAGCCCGCGGTAGAACCCGAGCGGCTGCACGTTGCGCTGCTCGGCGAGCTTCGCATCCATGATGACGACCGCGGCCGCGCCGTCCGAGAGCTGGCTCGAGTTCCCGGCCGTGATCGTCGATTGCGGGCCGAGAACGCCCTTGAGCGCCGCCAGGCCCTCGCGCGTCGTGTCGGGGCGGTTCCCTTCGTCCTTCGCGAGCGTGAACGGCTTTTCGCGGACCTCGCCCGTCTCTTTGTTCTCGACGCGCATGTACGTTTGCAGCGGGACGATCTCGTCGTCGAACTTCCCCGCAACTTGGGCGGCGGCCGTGCGCTGTTGGCTCTGCAGCGCGTATTCGTCTTGTGCTTCGCGCGTGACGCCGTACCGCTTTGCGACAGTGTCGGCCGTCTGCAGCATCGGCAGCCACAGATCCGGATGCCGGCGCATCAGCCATTCCTCGGTGAACCCCTTGAGGTTCATGTCGTTCTGCACGCGGCTGATCGATTCGCACCCGCCGGCGACGACGACCGAGGCTCCGTCGACGATGACGCGGTGCGCCGCGGTCGAGATCGCCTGCAGGCCCGAGGCACAGTAGCGATTGATCGTCGTCCCGCTCACCGAGACGGGGAGCCCGGCGCGCAACGCGGCATTGCGCGCGAGATTGTGGCCGGTCGCGCCCTCGGGCAGGCCGCATCCGATGACGACGTCCTCGATTTCACCGGGGTCGACCTTCGCCCGGCCTACCGCGTGTTCGATCGCGTGCCCGGTCAAGAGTGCGCCGTGGGCCATGTTGAAGGCTCCGCGAAACGCTTTGCCGATCGGCGTACGCGCGGCCGAGACGATTGCTGCTTCTCTCACTGGTTACGTGGCCTTCCGATAGCTGGAGAACGGTGCGTTCGTTTGCGCGAGCGTCGCGAGCAGCGGCGCCGGCTCCCAGACCGGGCCGAAGCGCTCCTTGAACTCGAGGATGCGTTCGTAGATCTTCTTCGTTCCGACGGAATCCGCGTACCACATCGGCCCTCCGCGGTGCGGCGGGAATCCGTAGCCGAAGATCCACACGATGTCGATGTCGCCGGGGCGCAACGCGATCCCGTCTTGCAGCAGGCGCGCGCCGCGATCGATCAGCGGATAGAGACAGCGTTCGAGGATCTCGCCCTCGGAGATGCGGCGGCGTTCGATCCCGAGCACGCGCGATTCTTCGAGCAACAGCGCTTCGAATTCAGCATCGGGGATCGCGTCGCGCTTCCCCTTCTCGTACTTGTAGTAGCCGGCGCCCGTCTTCTGCCCGTACCGCCCGGCGCGATAGAGCCGGTCGACGAGCCGTGACGGACGCCCGACGGTTTGCGGGTGCTCCTGTTCGATGCGCCACGACACGTCGACGCCTGCGAGATCGAACGTCCGGAACGGCCCCATCGCGAAGCCGAAGCGCTCGAGTACGCCGTCGACTTCCTGAGGCAACGCGCCCTCTTCGATCAAGTACGTCGCCTCGCGAGCGTAGTCGAAAAGCATGCTGTTGCCGATGAACCCGAACGCGTTTCCGGAGAGGACGCCGGTCTTGCGCAGCGTCTTCCCGACCTTCATCGCGGTCGAGAGCGCGACGGGCGAGCTTTCCTTGCCGCGGACGACTTCGAGCAGCTTCATGACGTTCGCGGGGCTGAAGAAATGCATCCCTACGACGCTACCCGGACGGCTCGTCGCGCTCGCGATCTCGTCGACGTCGAGCGTCGACGTGTTCGTCGCGAGAATCGCTTCGGGCTTGAGCGCCGCATCGAGAGCGCGGAACACGGCTTTCTTGACGTCCATGTTCTCGAAGACGGCTTCGACGGCGAGATCGACGTCCGCGATCGCGGAATAATCGCCCTCGAACGAGACCAGTGCTTCGCGTTTGGCCGCATCGTCCTTCGAGAGGCGCCCTTTGGCGACTTGCCCCGCAAGCGTCTTCGCGAGCGTCTCCTTGCCGCGGACGAGTTGCTCGGGCTGGACGTCGAGGACCGTTACCGGGATCCCCGCGTTCGCGAACGTGATCGCGATGCCGGTCCCCATCGTCCCGGCGCCGACGATCGCCGCCTTCTTCACATCCAGCGGCACGGCGGGCGCAAGCCCCGGAATCTTCCCCAGTTCGCGCTCTGCGAAGAAGATGTGCATCAGCGAGCGCGCCTGTTCGCCCACGACGAGCTCTTCGAAGAACCGATACTCGCGGGCGAGGCCCTGCGCGAACGGCAACTGCGTCGCGGCTTCGACGGCATCGACGAGCTTGTGCGCAGCCATGCCGCCTGCCGCTTCGGCCGGGACCATCTTGTGCGCCCAGGCGACCATGAACGGCAGCACGGAGGCGCTCATCTCGCTGACGCGCCGCTTCGGCTTGCTCGCGATCCACGCGTCGAGCTTGCCGAGCGCCGCCTCGACGACGTCCCCGTCGGCGACGGCATCCAGCACGCCTTGGAGTTTCGCCGCATCGGCGGCGACGTTGTCGCCCTTGAGCATCATCTGCATCGCAAGCTGGGGGCCGATCAAGCGCGGCAGGCGTTGCGTCCCGCCGGCGCCGGGGATGAGCCCGAGCTTGATCTCGGGGAAACCGAGCTTCGAACGCTTCGTCGCGATGCGATAGTCGCAGGCGAGCGCGAGCTCGCTCCCGCCGCCGAGAGCGTTGCCGTCGATCGCGGCGACGAACGTCTTCTTACTCCGCTCGATGCGCGCGATCAGATCGCGCACGTTCTTGGCGTCGGCCGGCGGCGGTGCGAGGAATTCCGTGATGTCGGCGCCGGCGGTGAACAGCCCGTTCGCGCCGGTGACGACGACGGCGCGAACGGCGGGATCGGCTTCGAGCGCATCGCAGGCCGCGATGAACGCGGCCGAGAGCGCGAACGAGAGCGCGTTGACCGGCGGGTTGTCGAGCGTCAGGATCGCGACGCCGTCGCGGACCTCGCCGCGCACGAGCGGGGAGTTCGTGATCGTTTGGCTCATCCTGGGCAACTCCATTTCACTTGCATTTCGCAAGCGATTTCTTGGGCAAGCCTCAACCGGCTCCTGCATCCGAGCCCGTCAGCCTCACTAGGCTGGAATGCAGGTAGCGTCCGGGTCGGGGCAGGCTTCCCCGCGGGGGAACCGCGCCCCGAACCCGGACGCGGGCCCCGCGGGAAAGCGACCGGCTAGTGGGGCGAGTAGAGGTCCGTCGCGTTGATCGCTTGGATCTGCGCGTCGGTGAGCGGAGCGATTCCCGCAGAAAAGCTCGCGTTCAGTTTCGCGATCACGACGTTCGCGATGAGCGCGTAGCCGGTGTCGGACGGGTGCAGCCCGTCGAGGCTGGTGAGGCCGCCGCCGTACTGCAGCGCGCAGCACTTCGGGTTGCCCGAGAGCGGGATGTAGTACTGCGGGTTCGCGCTCGTATACGTGAGGAAGAACGCGTGCAGGTCGACGAGGGCCGCTCCGGTCGCCGCGCTCGCGCTCGCGATCGCCGCGTTGTAGGCATCGTTGAGTTGCTGCGTCTTGACGGCGACCGCGTCGGAGACGAAATCGCCGGCGACGAGCGTTGCGGCCGGCGACGAGAGCGCGGTGAGCGCCGGCGCTCCGCCGAGAATCGCCGTGAGCGCGCCCTTGAGTTTCCCGGTCCCCGTGAGCGTCAGGTAGCCCTGCGTCCCGAGACCGTACGTCGCTTGGAGGAACGCCTGAACCTGAGCGCCGAGCGCGGCGCCTTGCGCCGCCGCCGTCGCAGCGGGAACGCCGTTCGCAATCAGCGTTTGCGTGATGATCGCCGGGATCGCCGCAACCGGCGTGAAATACGGCGCCTGCAGCACGTTGAAGAGATTCAACACCGCAACCTTGGCGCCGGCGCCCTGCAGCGTCGTGATCGCCTTCGTGACGTCCGTGCCGAACGCGGCCGGATCCGTCGGCGGGAAGCCGCCGTTGCTGCCCGCGAACTTGAGGAGATCGTTACTCCCAAGCCAGATCGTCGCGAGGGTCGGGTGCAGCGAAGCCGCTGCTTGGAGTTGCGTCGTCCCGGCCGGGAAGTTCGCGAGAACGGGGTAGATGTTCAAGTTCTCGCTGCTGAGCGCGCTTGCCAGACCCGCCAGCGGCCCGAGCGCCGCATTTGCCGGGTCCGTGCACGCGCTCGTCGGCTGATACGAATACAGCGCCTCGTGCGTCAACTGCCCCGGGACCGCGACGTCGAGCGGGGTCGCCGTCGGATTGAGGCGCAATCCGAGGGCCGTGGAGTACGAATACGCCGCGCCCTCCTGCCCGCAGACGCTCGCGACGATCGAGGTCAGGCCTCCGGCCGTCGCCGGGAGCAAGATCTGCCCGAGGCCGGGCGGCTTCATGAGCGGGAGCGGCGATTTCGCCGGGTCGAGCGGATCGGCGCCGCCGTTCGCCTGGGACCAGACGCGCGCGTACCAACCGTGCCCCTGCGTGTTCGGCACGACGGGGAAGAGCGACGCTGCCCCGAGCGGGTTCGGGGCGATCGTTACGCCGAGGAGCGCGCCCGACTGTTGTCCGGCCGTCAGGCTATCGCCGACGCCGACGAAGCGCGACATGAGACCGCTCGCCCCGACTCCCGTGATGTTGCCGGGGGCGGGCGCCGGGGGCGAAGAGGCGCTGCTGCAAGCAGCGAGCGCGGCGACCGCCGCAGCGGCGAGCAGGCGGGAAAGAGAGCTAGCCATCAACCGTCCCTTCATAGCGGAATCACCGACGGCGAACCGATGCCGAATTCGAGCTGAACCTGCGCGGCCTTGAGGCCGCCGATCCGCGGCACGACCTGATTGGTCGCGCAGCCCTGGATCGTTTGGCATGACACCGAGATGACGCCGATCTTCCCGTCGAGCGGGTTCGTGGGCGTCCCGCCGCTGACGACGAGTTGCATGAACGATTCCTTCGAAGTCTTGTAGTTCGCGCCGACGATCACGGTCGGGATATGCGACGAATAGACGTCGGTCGGCGTGTAGTCTTGCAGCAGCGAGGGTTGGAAGAAGAACGTCAGCTTGGGCGTGTAGCGATACTCGACGTAGAGCAGTTGGAAGAGCTGCGCCTTGTTATCGACGTTCGCGCCGCTGCGGTGCACGAGCCATTGGGGCGCGATCGTGTAGGTGCCGAACATGCGCGGAGTCGAGAGGAACGGGAACGTCACCGCCGCGAGATACTCTTGGAACGTGCGGATTCTGACGTACTGCGGGAAGCCGCCGACATCGATCAGCGTGTTGTCGGAGTTCCCGCCGACGGTCCCGGTGCGCGTGATGTACGTCGGCGTCACGACGATCGGGAGCTTCCGCGCGATCGTGAACAGGTTCTGTTCGGTGAAGACGAAGATCTTGTTCTTGATCGTGACGTCTTGCTGCGCGGCGTGCAGATCGGCGCTCGAAATCGGCGAGCTGATGCCCTGCAGGTAGACCGGGACCGTTCCTTGATCGAAGCCGGTCGGATACTCGGGCAGTTCGTAGAGGCCCGCCTGGATGCGGAGGTTCCGATTGAAGCCGTACCCGACGACCGCATCCATGCCGCCGGGGAAGTTCACGTTGTTCTTGCCCGTAGCGTTGAGCGGATAGCCGAACGAGGCATCGAGCGTATACGAGAACCCGAGCGGCAGGCCGGGCTGCGAGAGCGGACGCTCCTGCTGGCCGATCGGCTTGGCCTGGGCGATCGACCATGGATCGGCCGGGCCGTGAAGCGCTCCTGTTGCCGGGAGGACGACGCTCGAGCTGAGCACGCCCGCCATTCCGGGATCAGCCGATGCCGCCGCGCTCGCGCCCATGACGAGCGCAATCGACAGTGCCGCGGCCCGTAGAAGCCGTGGGGTCATTGGGATACCTCTTTCAAGACGACCACGCGGGCTCGTGAAGGATCATTCCTACCGGTCCACCGCGATTGGGAAAGGATGTTACGCCGTCGAGCAGCGATTACTTGCAAGACACAAGTGAAAAAGTCGCACCCCGCAGGAGGCCCGATGCCGACCCTTCCGCAGCTCATCGAACCGGCATTGGCCCTAGGGCGCGAACGCGTCCTGGCTGAGCGCCCCGGGGGCGGCGATTGGACGTTCACGTCGAGCCGGCTCTTGCGCGCCCGCGTGGCGGCGGTGGCTCATGCGCTCCGCGGGGCGGGGGCGCGGGAGGGCGATCGCATCGCGATCGTCTCGAACAACTGCGTCGATTGGATCGTCGCGGATCTCGGCATCCTCTACGCGGGCTGCGTGTGCGTTCCGATCTTCGCGACGACCGCGGCGGACCAGCTTCGCTTCATCCTCGCCGACTGCGAGGCAAAGCTCGTTTTCGTCCAGCTGCGGGCCGACGCCGAGCGCGTTCGCGCGGCCTGCCCGGTCCCGATCCCGGTCGTCCATTTCGATGGCGACGGCCCCGACTCGCTCGCGGCGTTCGAACGCGCAGGGAGCGTCGCCCACGCCGCCGACCCCGCGGCCGTCGAGCGCTGGGCCGGCGCGCTGTCCCCGGGCGATCTCGCCGTGCTGATCTACACGTCCGGCACGACGGGCGATCCCAAAGGCGTGATGCTCTCGCACGACAACATCGCCTCCGATTCGCGGATCGCGTTCGACTACGCGTTTCCGATGCTCCGCCCGGGGGATGCCGTGCTCTCCGTGCTGCCGTTCGCGCACATCTACGAGCACGCAGCGCTGGCGGCGTACCTCGCGCGGGCAGCGGAGATCTACGTGACGGTTCCGGAGCGGCTGCTCGACGACATGCGCTCGGCGCGGCCGCTCGCGGCGAACCTCGTGCCGCGAATCTACGAGCGCGTCCTCGCCGGCCTCGTCGGGAAAGCTCGCGCCGGAGGCGGTCCGGGCGCGAAGCTCGTTCCCTGGGCGCTGGAGGCCGGCCGCGCATACATGCAAGCCGTTGCGGACCGCACGCCGCCCACCTTGCTGCAACGCCTGCGGTATCGCGCGGCGCACGCCCTCGTTCTCAAGAAGATCCGGCCCGCGCTCGGGCTCGACCGGCTCGCCTGCTTCACGAGCGGGAGCGCGCCGCTCCACCGCGACATCGCGCTGACGTTCGCCGCCGCCGACATCCCGATCTGCCAGGGCTACGGGCTGACGGAAACTTCCCCGGTCATCTCGACGAACCGCCTCATCGACAACCGCTTCGGCTCCGTCGGCCGCGCGCTCCCCGGCGTGGAAATCCGCATCGCCCCCGACGGCGAGATCGAAACGCGCGGCCCGAACGTGATGCAGGGGTACTATCACCGGCCGGACGAGCACCCGATCGACAAAGACGGATGGTTCGCAACCGGCGACATCGGGCGGATCGACGAGGACGGCTTCCTCTACATCACGGATCGAAAGAAGGAGCTCATCAAGACCTCGGGCGGCAAGTTCATTTCGCCGGCCCGGATCGAGACCGCGATCAAACGCTCGATCTTCGTCAGCCAAGTGCTGCTGGTCGGCGACAACCGGCCGCATCCGGCCGCCTTGATCGCGCTCAACCTCGACCTCGTCCGCAAGCAGCTCGAGATCCCCGATACCGTTCCGGCCGTCCTCGTCGCCGGAAACCCGCGCGTGCACGAATTCGTCCGGGCGGAGGTCAAAGCCCAAACCGCCGACCTCGCCTCCTACGAACAAGTCCGCCGCGTCGCGATCCTCCCCCGCGAACTCACGATCGAGGACGGCGAGATCTCCCCGACGCTCAAAGTGCGCCGTCGCGTCGTCGAGGAGCGTTACAAGAGCCTCATCGACGCCGCCTACGCCGAGGATCTGCGGGCCGCGGCCCCCGCCGAGAAGACGGCCCGGACGATACGCCGCAAGGGCAACCCCGGCATCCAGCTCTGAGGAGAGCCCGGCCGCAGCGGAGAAACTACGTCCTTCTGGAGGCACGTATGCTCTCGGCACCCGATCGAATCGATCCTCGCGTTTTCCGCTTCGCGCACCGCATGGACAAGCTCAAGGCGAGCGCCATCCGCGAGTTGCTCAAGCTCACCGAACGGCCGGAGGTCATCTCGTTCGCAGGCGGCCTCCCGGCCCCGGAACTCTTCCCGGTCGCCGATTTCGCGGTCGCATGCGAGGAGGTTCTCCGCACCGACGGTCCCGCGGCGTTGCAGTACAGCACGACGGAAGGCTTCCGCCCGCTGCGCGCGTGGATCTGCGAGCACCTGCAGCAGGTGAACGGCATCGAAGCCGATCCCGAACGCGTCCTCATCGTCAGCGGCTCGCAGCAAGGCCTCGACCTCGTGGGTAAAGTGCTGCTCGATCCGGGCGATTACGTCGTCACCGAGAACCCCGCGTACCTCGGTGCGATCCAGGCGTTCGATGCCTACGAGGCGCGCTACCTGGACGTGGCAACCGACGATTCGGGGATGATCCCCTCCGATCTGCGCCGCGTCCTCGAAAGCGCCGACCGCAAGCCGAAGCTGATCTACATCGTCACGACCTTTGCGAACCCGACCGGCACGACCACGACGCTCGAGCGGCGCAAGGAGATCGTCGAGATCGCGCGCGAGCACGGCATCCCCGTCTTCGAGGACGATCCGTACGGCCGGCTGCGCTATTCGGGCGCCGAGCTGCCCTCGCTGACGGCGCTCGCGGGCGGGAAGGGCGTCTTCTACGCGGGCACCGCGAGCAAGACGATCGTCCCGGGCATGCGCGTCGCGTGGCTCGTGATCCCGGACGAGGAGATGTTCGAAAAGGTCGTGATGGTCAAGCAAGCCGCCGACCTGCATACCTCGACGTTCGCGCAGCGCGCGGTTCACGCGTACGTGAAACGTCCGGGCGCCGTCGAAGCGCACGTCGCGACGATGGTTCCGGTTTACCGCCGGCGCCGCGATCTGATGCTGGCGCAACTCGCGGAGCGGATGCCCGAGGGCTGGACGTGGACCAAGCCCGACGGCGGCCTCTTCCTGTGGGTCCGCGGACCCGAGAGCGTCGATACGACGCGGCTGCTCGAGCAAGCTCTCGCGAGGAACGTCGCGTTCGTTCCGGGCGGGCCGTTCTGGGTCAACCGCGACGTGAAGAACACGCTGCGTTTGAACTTCAGCAACGCGAGCGAAACGGGGATCGTCGCCGGCGTGGAACGCCTCACCGCAACGATCGCCGACTTCCGCTGAGCCCCTCCCCCTGAGCCCCTCCCCCCGTGGGCCTTCCGGCCTCTATTGCTTGCGGGGGGCTTCACTTTGTGATACAAAGCGCGAGTATGGAAGTACGCCGGGCTCTTGCAGACCTTGCGGAAGTCCGCGGCCGTATCGTTACGGTCCAGCGTTTTGACGGCTACTCCGGAAGCGCGGCGATCGCGAGCGGGGCCGTCGCCTGTGCGGTCGGCTTCGCCCAGATGGCTCTGTGCCCGTTCCCTTCGGCGCTGCTCGACAAGCAGCGCTACCTCGCAATCTGGCTGACCTGCCTCGGCGTCGCGCTCGTCATCAACTACGGCGCGATCTTGGTCTGGCGCACTCGTAACCACAACGCGCTCGCCGACGTCCAGATGCGCAACGTCGGTATGAGCATCTTCCCGGCGGTCGCCGCCGGCGGCGTCATCACCGCCGCGCTCGTCATGCGCGGCCTCTACGGCTTGTTGCCGGGCATGTGGTGTGCGATCTACGCGCTCGGCTTGTTCGCCTCGCGCTCCCAAGTCCCGCGCGAGGTCGTCTACGTCGCGATCGCGTTCGGCGCGGCGGCGTCCGTCTTGCTCTTCCTCCACGGCGATGCGGCGCTCGCCTGGTGGATCATGCCGCTCGCCTTCGGCGGGGGCCAAATCGCGATCGGTTCGCTCGTGCTCTCGGAAGCCGGTCGCGAACAGAAAGGCTTTCGATGAACTCGGCTCCATTCGCCTACGAGGGGCTCGAACGGATCTTCCACGAGCGCGGACGGCTCGCCGTCTGCACGGCGCTCGTCGCGGCCGACGCCGCGATGAGCTTCAAGGCGTTGCAGGAGGCGTGCGCCTTGACCGACGGCAACCTGAATCGCCACCTGCATGCGCTCTCCGAGATGGAGATCGTCGTACTCGAGCGCGTCCGCGGGAGCGGCCGCCCGACGACGCTCGTCCGCATCACGAAATCGGGGCGCGCGCGCTTCTTCGCCTACATCGACGAGCTCGAAGCGGTCGTTCGGGCCGTCCAGAGCAGCGCTCGCGAACAAGCCGGGACGACGTTCGGCAGATTGGCGGCACAATCATGATCGGCATCGAGCCGTACGTCGAGCGCGAGGCCGAGCGCCCGACGCCGCGCCACGTCGCCATCATCATGGACGGAAACCGGCGCTGGGCCCGCGAGCGCGGGCTTCCTTCGATCGAAGGGCACCGGATCGGAGCTCGCCGCCTGCGCGAGATCGCCCGCGCCGCCGCCGACGCCGGCATCGGCGTCCTCACGGTCTATGCATTCTCCGAAGAGAACTGGCGGCGAAGCCCGGCCGAAGTCCGGCTTCTGATGGAGCTCGTCGGGCTCTACGCGCGCAGCGAGCAGGCCGCGCTCGTCCAGGAGAACGTGCGCGTGCGCATCATCGGCCGGCTCGAACGGCTCCCGCAAGGGACGCGGCGCGCGCTCGAACAGCTCGTCGCTGCGACGGCCCACAACGCCCGCCTCCAGTTGAATCTCGCGATCGACTATAGCGCGCGCACGGAATTGTGCGATGCCGTTCGCGCGCTCGCCGCCGACGTTGCGGCCGGCAAACTCGACGCGTCAAAAGTGAGCGAGAAAGATATTTCCGGCTATCTTTACACGGCCGGGCAACCCGATCCCGACTTGTTGATCCGGACCGGGGGCGAATTGCGCCTCTCCAATTTCCTGCTCTACCAGGTCGCCTACACGGAGCTCTGGTCGACGCCGACGCATTGGCCGGACTTCGATGCGAAACACCTCTTCCGTGCGATCGGGGACTTCACCAAGCGGGAGAGGCGCTACGGAACCTAGCCCGGACCAAGGCGGGCGGGCGGCCATGGTATACTGCTACCCGTGAATACTCGACCTGATATCCGGAACGTGGCGATCATCGCCCACGTCGACCATGGGAAAACGACGCTCGTCGACGCGATGCTCAAGCAGAGCGGGGTCTTCCGCGAGGGGCAGGCGACCGGCACGCGCATGATGGATTCGAACCCGCTCGAACGCGAGCGCGGGATCACGATCCTCGCGAAGAACACCGCCGTCCGGCACGGCGACATCAAGTTCAACATCGTCGATACGCCCGGGCACGCCGATTTCGGCGGCGAGGTCGAGCGCGTGCTGCAAATGGTGCAGGGCGTGCTCTTGCTCGTCGACGCGGCGGAGGGCGTGATGCCGCAAACGCGCTTCGTCTTGCGCAAGGCGCTCGAACTCGATCTGCGCGCGATCGTCGTCATCAACAAGATCGACCGCAAGGACGCGCGCCCGGCCGAAGTCGTCAACGAGGTCTTCGACCTGTTCATCGAACTCGGCGCCAGCGACGAGCAGGCCGACTTTTCGATCGTCTACACGAACGGGAAGCTCGGAATCGCGAAGCTTTCGCTCGACGACCCGAGCACGGACCTCGAGCCGCTGTTCGAGACGATCCGGCGGAAAGTCCCCGAAGCGCCGGCCGAAGAGGGGCCGTTCCAAATGTTGATCTCGGCGATCGACCACAACAAGTACGTCGGGCGCATCGGGATCGGACGCGTCTTCCGCGGCTCTGCGCGCCTGAACGCGCCGATCGCGAAGGTCACGCGCGAAGCGCACGTCGAGACGGGGCTGCGTTTGACGAAGCTGCTCACCTTCGCGGGCCTGGAGCGGATCGAAGTCGAGGAGGCGTCCGCGGGCGACATCGTCTGCGTCTCCGGGATCGAAGGGCTCAACATCGGCGACACGATCGCAGACGCGCAGGCGCCCGAAGGGCTGCACGCCGTCGCCGTCGACGAACCGACCGTTTCGATGTCGTTCAGCGTGAACACGTCGCCGTTCGCGGGACGGGAGGGGAAGTACCTCACCTCGCGCCAGATCCGCGACCGTTTGATGCGCGAGTTGGAATCGAACGTCGCGCTGCGCGTCGAGGATACGGATAGCGCCGATACGTTCGAAGTGCGCGGCCGGGGCGAGCTGCATCTTTCGATTCTGATCGAGACGATGCGCCGCGAAGGCTACGAACTCGCCGTCTCAAAGCCTCAGGTGATCCTATCGGAACGGGACGGCAAGAAGTTCGAGCCGGTCGAGTACGTCGTGATCGACGTGCAGGACGAGTACGCGGGGGCCGTCATCGAGGCGCTCGGCAAACGGAAGGCCGCGATGTCGAACATGTTCACCGTCGGCGAGACGCGCCGCCTCGAATACACGATGCCGACGCGCGCGATCTTCGGCTTGCGCGGCGAGCTGTTGACGCTCTCGCGCGGCACCGCCGTCATGTCGCACACGTATTACGACCACCGGCCGTGGAGCGGCGAAATCCCCGGGCGCAACGTCGGCGCGCTCGTAGCGAGCGAGACCGGCACGGCGACGGGCTACGCGCTGATGGGGCTCGAAGCCCGCGGGCGCTTCTTCATCGGCCCCGGCGTCGAGTGCTACGAAGGCATGCTCGTCGGCAGAGCCGGCGACGATAAGGATGTCGCCATCAACGTCGTCAAGGCGAAGAAGCTGACGAACATGCGAGCCGCCGGAACCGACGACAACGTGCGCCTCGCCCCGCCCGAGGAGATGTCGCTCGAGCGCGCGATCGAGTTCATCGAAGACGACGAACTCGTCGAAGTCACGCCGAAATCGATTCGCTTACGCAAGCGCATGCTCAACGAAACGGACCGCTTGCGCGCACGAAAAAGGGAACCGGCAAAAGTCTAACAAAACCCTTAGGCACCCCTCGCTCACTAGAGAGGCTCGGGCAGAAACCCGGGCCTTTTTTCCTAGATATAGAGGATGTCGCCACCTATTCGACTATTGCCGGGTCTACTATTGTCGGAAGACATAGTCGCTACCCGGGAGATTTGGCCCGAATACCAGCCCTGGCGCCGGTAGAATCCTCTACCGCCGGAAAGAAAGCCGTCCAGAGAAGGTCTTCACGCCATCCAATCGAAGCCCGGTAAGCCTTGCCAGCCATTCGGAAGGAGTTGCCCATCCAATGTCCCCCGACAACCTGGAACTGAATTGGTCGACGCACCCGCGGTGGGATGGAATCCGGCGCCCCTACGGCGCCAAGGACGTTGCCCGCCTGCGCGGCTCCGTTCGCATCGATTACACGCTCGCGCGCCTCGGCGCCGAGCGCCTCTGGAAGTTGCTCCACGAGGAGAACTACGTGGCGGCGCTCGGAGCCGTCACCGGGAACCAGGCCGTCCAGGCCGTCCGGGCCGGGCTCAAAGCCATCTACCTCTCCGGTTGGCAGGTCGCAGCCGACGCAAACCTCGCCGGGCAGACGTACCCCGACCAGAGCCTCTATCCGGCGAACAGCGCTCCCGCGCTCGTCAAGCGCATCAACAACGCGCTGATGCGCGCCGACCAGATCCAGACGATGGAGGGCGACGGCGACACGTACTGGTTCGCGCCGATCGTCGCCGACGCGGAAGCCGGGTTCGGCGGCGCGCTGAACTGTTTTGAGATCATGAAGGCGTTCATCGAGGCCGGCGCTTCGGGCGTGCACTTCGAAGATCAGCTGGCCAGCGAGAAGAAGTGCGGCCACATGGGCGGCAAGGTGCTCATCCCGACGAAGACCGCGATCCGCAACCTCGTCGCGGCGCGGCTCGCGGCCGATACGATGGGCGTCCCCACGCTGATCGTGGCGCGCACCGATGCGAACGGCGCATTCTTGATCACGAGCGACGTCGATGAGACCGACCGGCCGTTCATCACCGGCGAGCGTACCGAGGAGGGCTTCTTCAAGATGCGCGGCGGGATCGATGCCGCGATCGCCCGCGGCCTCTCGTACGCCCCGTATGCCGACCTCGTGTGGTGCGAGACGTCCGAGCCGAACATCGAGGAAGCGCGCCGCTTCGCGGCTGCGATCCACGCGCAGTTCCCCGGCAAGCTGCTCGCCTACAACTGCTCGCCCTCGTTCAACTGGAAGCTCAAGCTCTCGCAGTCCGACATCGACACGTTCCAGCAGCAGCTCGGCGCGATGGGGTACAAGTACCAATTCATCACGCTGGCGGGCTTCCACGCGCTCAACCACGGGATGTACGAGCTGGCCCGCGATTACGCCAAGCGCGGGATGGCTGCCTACTCCGAACTCCAGGAAGCGGAATTCGCAAGCGAAACGCACGGCTACACGGCGACGCGCCACCAGCGCGAAGTCGGCACCGGTTACTTCGACGCGGTCGCAACGGCCGTCTCCGAAGGGAAATCCTCGACGACGGCCTACCACGGCTCGACCGAAGAGGAACAGTTCCAAGCGGCCGCAGCCGCGCACGCCCACCACTAGGCCCGAGGGTTGCGCGCGGTCGTCACCCGCGTCAACGGAGCCCGCGTCACGATCGAAGGCGAAGTCGCCGGAGAGATCGGGCGCGGGCTCCTCGTCTTGCTCGGCGTCGCGCGCGACGACGGCCCGGACGACGCCCGCTACCTCGCGGCGAAGATCGCGGGTCTGCGCATCTTCAAGGACGCGGAGGGCGCCATGAACCTCGACCTCGGCGAAGCCGGGGGCGACATCCTCGTCGTCTCGCAATTCACGCTCTACGGGGACGCGCGCAAAGGGCGCCGGCCATCGTTCATCCACGCCGCCGGCGGTGAACTCGGCGAAACGCTCTACGAGCGCGTCGTCGCCGAGTTACGCGCGCTCGGGCACACGGTCGCCACCGGCCGCTTCGGCGCGACGATGGACGTCGCGTCGACGAATCACGGCCCCGTCACGATCCTCCTCGACAGCAAGCGCGGGTTTTGAGTTTCCGAATCGCGGATTCAATCGCGTGCGCCTGCCGTGCCATGCAAAGCGAGCAGCGCGGCGTGCGCTAGACTGTTCGCGCCGAGCTTTTCTTTCGCTACCGTGAGGTATTGGCCGACCGTCCGCGGCGAGAGGCCGACGTGACTTGCGATCTGCTGCCGGCTGAGGCCCCGCGCATAATCTCGCAGGACGGCGATTTCGAGACCCGAGAGTTCGGCGCAACAGGCACGATGGTGCCGATCGAGACGCTTCATGCGCATGGATCCTCGCCGTTTAGGGCTTCGGTGAATGCTGCGTGCCCGAACATCGTAACCGACCGGCGTCCTGCCGGCGTCCGACGCAGGTCACGGCGATCGTGCGCGTTTGCGTTCCCTTGTCAAGGCCAGCATGGCGTCAACCCTCCGCCTGCCCTCTGTTAAGGTCGGGGTCCGCAGCCGGGCGCCGGGATATCGGTGTGCCGGCTCGATCTGGAGGTGTCTATGCCCGCAGTCAAGATCGACGAAGTCCAGAAGGCCATTTCGGCCACGAAGGCCGATTGGGTCGCGGAGGAAACCGCATTTCTCGACTCGCTCCGTAGCGACGACGACAAGAGCAGCCGCCTCGGCGTGATCGTCGACAAGGCGGCGCTCGAGAGGATCAAGGCGGCGCCGAAGCCCGACATTGCGAAGGCGATTGCCGAATTCGAGAGGCGAACCAACCAGCGTATCAGCATCCGCGGCACGCAAGACGCCGCGACCGGAGCCCTGACGCCGGCACCCGGCGGAGAGAAGGTCGAAACGATGAGCCGCGAGCTCCTCGCGAGGCCGTATCCGTTCCCGATCCCCCCGTGGCTCCTCGCCGTCGATTGGCGGAATCGCAAGGGCCGCAACAACGTCACTCCCGTCAAGGATCAGGGCGATTGCGGCTCCTGCGTCGCGTTCGGAACGACGGGCGCGCTCGAATCCATGGTGTTGGTCGAGCACAACGTGACCTTCGATCTCTCCGAAGCGGAACTCCTCAATTGCGGAGGCGGGAGTTGTTCGGGCTGGTGGCCCGATGCCGCCATCTCGTATCTCGGGAGCAAGGGCATCGCGCAGGAGAGCAACTTCCCGTATCAGCCGCATAACATGCCCTGCAGCCCGGGGCCCGAGCGCGACGGTGAAGCGATTCAAATCAGCTCGCACATCACGCTCAGCGACGTGACGCAGCGCAAGCAGTACATGACCAACATCGGTCCGATGATCGCGGTCTTCGACGTCTACGACGACTTCTTCTCGTACTCGGCCGGCGTCTACCGGCACGTCTACGGCGGTCTCGCCGGAAGCCATTGCGTCGAAGTCATCGGCTACAGCAACCTGGGCCGTTACTGGATCTGCAAGAACAGCTGGGGCACGGGCTTCGGCGAATCCGGGTTCTTCTGCATCGCGTTCGGCGAGTGCGGGATCGACTCGACCTACCCGTTCTGGGGCGTCTCGGGAACGAAGTGGTACAATACGTAAGTGCCCGCTGAAGAAGAGCGACGCGTCGGCGTCGGACAGGCGTTCCACGTGCGGCTGGAGGGGACACCAACCGCAGGCTACACGTGGAACGCCGAACCTCCGAGCAGCGACGCCGTCGAGTTCCTAAAGCGCGACTTCGTCCCGCCCGGCTCGGGCACCGTCGGCGGCGCGGCCGCCAACGTGTTCCTCTATGCGGCGCGCCACGCGGGGACAGCCGAACTGCATTTCGTCTACCGCCGCCCGTGGGAATCCGACCGCCCGCCGCAACGCGAACATCACGTCCTCGTGCACGTCGAGTAGGTGAATCGGCGATTCCACGGCGAGCGCACCCTTCGACGAGCCGCTTCCATGTGGGATTACGCTACGGTTTCCGGGATTCGGCTGGTTTCTGCAGCGAACGTCAGCTCGCCGCGTAGGGCGTCGTAGTCGACGAGGGCGCTGTCGCCTTCTTTGAGTTCGCCGCCGAGGATGCGGCGGCCGAGCGGGGTTTCGAGTTCGCGCTGGATCGCGCGTTTGAGCGGGCGCGCGCCGTAGACCGGATCGTAACCGGTCTTCACGAGGTGCGTGCGCGCCGCCGGCGACAAGTCGAGCGTGATCCGCCGCTCGGCTAGGCGCACGCGGAGGCGTTCGAGTTGCAGTTCGAGGATGCGATCGAGCTGCTCTTCGCCGAGCGCGGTGAAGACGACGATCTCGTCGACGCGGTTGAGGAACTCCGGCCGGAAACTCCGGCGCAGTTCGTCGAGGACGGTCGCGCGCATGACGGCGTAGTCTGCCCCCGCGCCGTTCCCCGAGGCCGTCGCATCGAGGATGCGGTGCGAGCCGATGTTCGAGGTCATGATCAAAATCGTATTCTTGAAATCGACCGTGCGGCCCTGACCGTCGGTCAGGCGGCCGTCGTCGAGGATCTGCAGGAACACGTTGAAGACTTCGGGCGCAGCCTTCTCGATCTCGTCGAACAGCACGACCGAGAACGGACGGCGGCGCACGGCCTCCGTCAGTTGGCCGCCCTCTTCGAAGCCCACGTAACCGGGCGGCGCGCCGATCAGGCGCGAAACCGAGTGCTTCTCCATGTACTCCGACATGTCGATGCGCACCATCGCACGCTCGTCGTCGAACAGGTAGCTAGCGAGCGCGCGCGCGAGTTCGGTCTTGCCGACGCCCGTCGGTCCGAGGAAGATGAACGAGCCGATCGGCCGGTTCGGATCGGAGAGCCCCGAACGAGAACGGATCACGGCCTCGGCGACCGCGTCGACCGCTTCGTCCTGCCCGATGACGCGCTTGTGCAACTCCTCGTCGAGCTTGAGCAGCTTGCGCATCTCACCTTCGAGCAGCTTCGAGACGGGGATCCCCGTCCAACGGCTCACGACATCGGCGATGTCCTCTTCGTCGACTTCTTCTTTCAGCAGGCGGCTGTCGCCGCTCGCGATTGCGGCGTCCTGCGTCTTAAGCTGCTTCTCGAGTTCGGTCAACTTCCCATACCGCAACGCCGCGGCGCGATTGAGATCGTATTGGCGCTCCGCCTGTTCGATTTCGGTCTTCGTCTGCTCGATCTGGGTGCGGAGCGCGCGCGTCTTCGCGACCGCTTCCTTCTCCATCTGCCAGCGCGCCTTGAGCCCATCGGACTCGGCGCGCAGTTCGGCCAGCTCTTTCTCGATCCGCGCAAGCCGCGTCTTAGAGCCTTCGTCGGTCTCCTTGCGGAGCGCTTCGCGTTCGATCTCGAGCTGCATGATGCGGCGCTGCGCTTCGTCGAGCTCTTGCGGCATCGAATCGATCTCGGTACGCAGCTTCGCCGCGGACTCGTCGACCAAGTCGATCGCCTTGTCCGGCAAGAAGCGATCCGCGATGTAGCGGTTCGAGAGCGTCGCCGCGGCGACGAGCGCCGAATCCTTGATGCGCACGCCGTGATGCACTTCGTAGCGCTCGCGCAGGCCGCGCAGGATCGAGATCGTATCCTCGACGCTCGGCTGGTCGACGAAGACCGGCTGGAAGCGCCGTTCGAGCGCCGCATCCTTCTCGATGTACTTGCGGTATTCGTCGAGCGTGGTCGCGCCGATCATGTGCAGTTCGCCGCGCGAGAGCATCGGCTTGAGCAGATTCCCCGCGTCCATCGAACCTTCGGTCTTCCCCGCGCCGACGACGGTGTGCAGCTCGTCGACGAAGAGCAGCACGCGCCCCTCGGAACTCTGCACTTCCTTGAGAACGGCCTTGAGGCGCTCTTCGAATTCGCCGCGATACTTCGCGCCCGCGATCAGCGCGCCCATGTCGAGCGTGACGACGCGCTTGTCCTTGAGCCCCTCGGGGACATCGCCGCGCACGATGCGCTGCGCGAGCCCTTCGACGATCGCCGTCTTCCCGACGCCGGGCTCGCCGATGAGCACCGGGTTGTTCTTCGTGCGGCGCGAGAGCACTTGGATTACGCGGCGGATCTCATCGTCGCGACCGATGACGGGGTCGAGTTTCCCCGCTTCGGCATCTTTGTTGAGATCGCGGCCGTAGCGCTCGAGCGTCTGATAGGTTCCTTCCGGGTTTTGCGAGGTGACACGCTGGTTGCCGCGCACGTCCCGTAGCGCGACCAGCAGCTTATCGCGGTTGACGTTGAACTCGCCGAAAAGCCGCGCGAGATCCTTATCTTGCGCGAGCGCAAGCAAGAGGTGCTCGACGGAGACATAGTCGTCTTGGAGCGCCTTCGCCTCCGCGTCGGCCGCGCCGAGCGTGCGCGCGAGCGCGGGCGAAAGGCTCGGACTCTGCTCGGCGGTGCCGCCCAGGCGCGGGAGCCGGCCGATCGCCTCGTCGACGCGCTTGACGAACGGCTTGACGTCGACGCCCGCTTTCGCGAGCAACGACGACGTCAGGCCGTCCTTCTGGTCCAGGAGGGCGGCGAGCAGATGCTCGTTCGAGGTCTGGGGGTTACGTTCGGAAAGCGCCCGCTGAAAGGCCGAATTCAGGGCCTCTTGGACGCGGTCGGTCATGCGATCGGCGTTCATATGCACCCAATACAACCCGCCGCCGGGCGGGATTGTTGCAGGGACGACCTTTGCTCCGAGCGGCGGCATCCTCCCTCGGCCGTCGAATGCCTTCCGCATGGCTCCCGATTCGCCGTCGGCGCCGCTCGCCGCACCGGCCCACCCGGACTTAGAGACGCGTTCCGATGCCGGCTCGCCCCCCGCGATCGCGGCGGGTGCGTTCCATGCATACTTCGTCTACGACCTCGCCGATACGATCGACCTCGGCGCCGTCGAGCGCATCGTCCGCGCGGCGCGGGAGGACGTGGCGCGCGCGCCGCTGCAACTGCGGCGCGAAGCCTCCGCCGGCTTCATCGAGTTCCCGGCGCCGCCGCTCGCGCTGCGTCTGCCGAGTGCCGCGAGCGCGTGGGGGAGCGTCGTCGTCCGGGCCAAGATCTTCGATTACGGCGTCACCTCGATCCGCTTGACGCTTGGGTTTGCGGGGAGCTGGGGAGAATTCGCCGCGTTCACGCGGCGGCTGCGAACGGACGCGGAGCTGCCGCTCATCGCCGGCAAGGCGTTCGAGGCGCTGCGTTCGGAGATCGAATCCGCGCTGGACGATCCGCATCCGCCGCTCGTCGAAGATTATTTCGTCTTCGAAGTTCAGGCGTTTTCGCGCCCCGTCCGCGCGAGCGAGTTGCTCAACGACTACGCTTCGGAGCTAGCGAGCCTCGTCTCGTGCGAAGAGCGCCGTTTGATGCCGCTCGAACGCGCGGAAGCGCTGCGCGCGAACTTCGCGTACTACGAGGACGATCTCGCGATCGTGCAATGGGACACGGCGTTCGTCTACGATCGGGCGGAAGGCGCGGCGGCCGCCGAAGACATCCTGGAATTCGCGAACACGCAACTGGCCGAACTGCGCACGTACGACGCGCTGCTCGACGCGGAGCTCGACGCGATTTACAAGCTCGACCCCAAGAACGTCGACCGGCGCTCCGGACGGACCGGCCCGCAGCGATCGGCCGAGCGGCTGCGCTATCTGATCGTGGACATCCTCGAGTTGACCGACCGCTCGACGAACGCGCTCAAGATCATCGGCGACGCCTATTACGCGCGCCTCTATCGCGGCGCCGCCGGGCGCCTGGGCCTGCGGGATTGGCAGCAGCAGATCGAGACGAAGCTGCAGAGCGTGCGGGACCTCTACCAATTCTTCCACGACGAAGCGCAGAACCGGCGCGCCGAGTTCATGGAGTTCATCATCATCGCGCTGATCCTCTTGGAAGTGGTGATCGGAGTGCTCGCGCTGCGGCACTAACGCAAGAAGCGCTCGTCACCGCGGCGTTCGGTCAAGCCTGCCGCGTCGAACCACTCGAGCAGCGGGACGGCGTACTTGCGCGTCGTCCCGATGGCGGTCCGAAATTGCGCGACCGTCAGCCCCGTGCGCGGGCGGAGTTCGGCCTCGAGCCTCGAGCGAATCGCCTCGAGTTGCGCGCCGCGGTAGAGGTCCGCGGCGACGGGGACGACGGCTCCCGAGGCGACGAGCGTGTCGAGCGCGAGCTCGAGCCCGCCGATCCGCGCCGCGCGCATCGCCGCGACGAGCGCGCGGCGCTCGACGGGGCGGCACGGCTGCTCGGGGTCCGGGGCGAACGCCTCGTCGAAAAACGCGCGCTGTTCCGCGCTCAGTTCGGGGACGAACGAGGGCGTGGCATAGTACCCGGCTCTCAACGCGAGCGAGCCGCGCTCCACCGCGCCGGCCAGCGCCCGGACGAGCGCCGCCTCATCGGTCCCGAGTGCGCGCGCGAGGCCGAGCGAGGTCATGCCGAACGCCCAGGGTCTCGCGCGCTCGTTTCCGAGGAGCGTCGCGAGCGCGCGCGCGACGACCTCGTCGCTCACCGGGCGCTCAAGCAGCGGCGAGGTGCTTGGCGAGCATCGCGTTGATGTGCGCTTCGGGCACGAATCCCACGATGCGATCGACGGCCTGCCCGCCCTTGAAAAGGATCAGGCAAGGGATGCCGGAGACGTGGTATGCGCCCGCAATCCCCGAGTTGTCGTCGGTGTTCAACTTCACGAACTTCACGCGGCCGGCGTACGCCGACGCGACCTTCTCGACGACCGGCGAGAGCATCTTGCACGGCCCGCACCACGGCGCCCAGAAATCGACGAGGACGGGTTGGTCGCTGGAAAGCACTTCCGCTTGGAAGGTCGCCTGCGAGACGTCGGGGAGTGCGCTCATTTCTTGTGTTTCCTCCGGTCGTTAGGACAGCGAGCGAACGGGCTCGGTTGCGCCCTTCCTGCCTGGGTCAGCCCGGCTGGGGCGTTGCGGCGGGTGCGAGGAGTTCCGCCGGATTCGTCGCCGGTTCGTACCCCTCGGGAGGCTGGAAATCCGACTCCGGCGGCGAGGAGTTCCGGACGTCCGTCATGTGCAACCGTATCTCCAACGGGGGTTTTCCGGGGCGCGAACTCCCCATTCTCGCCCGGACCGCGAGCGGGAACCCGTCGTACTCGTCCGCGAGGTTCGCGTGCACCGCGATCTTCATCGGGGCGGGCGGCGTCCGCGCCCCGGTGGAATGCTGCGCGGTCGCGGGAGGCGTGGGAACCGTCTGGAAGATCGCGATGTCGAGCGCGGTCGTCTTGTGCCCGTCGACGAGTTCGTTCCCGGCGACGTTCATCGTCATCGTGACGGACTTGAGCGCCTTGAGCATCGCGAGCCAACCTCCGCTCCGGCGCGCGCCCGGGCTCGCGGTCGCGTCCGGCAGGGGCGCACCCGCACCGGCCGCCGTCTCCTTGATCTTCTCGAGCGGGCTGCGGAAGTAGTGCTTGGACTGCGGGGACCAGACCGTCAGCTCGCGAGTCCCCTGGTCGACCACGATGACGACGTTCGCCGGGATCGGGGCCGGCATTCCGTGCTTGGGATCCGACGCGTCGACGAGCGAGACCGAGCGCAGTTCGAAACGCGCGAGCTTATCACGCGCGGCGACGCCGAAGTCGGCGACGACGCGTTTGTTCGCGTCGAACCGCGCCTCGAGCGTCCCGGAAGCGCCATAGCCCTGCGAGCCGCCCGAGCCCATCAAGCCCGTGGCGCAGCCGCCCAGCGCGAGCGCCGCACCGAGCGCCGCGAGCGGGGCGAGCATGCGCCGCATCATGCGCCGCCGTTCGACGTCGCGCCGTTCGGGAGTTCGCCCGTGATGTCGGCGATCGTCCTGGATTGCTGCCCGAGGTTCGTGATCGCGATGACTTCGTCGCCGGGAGCGAGCAATTGCAGCCGAACGCCCTTCGTTGAGCGGCCGGCCTTGCGGATTCCGGAGACGGCGATGCGGATCACCTGATTTGCCGACGTGATGATGAGCACTTCGTCGTCCGCGCGCACGAGGATCTGATCGACGACGGTGCCGATGTCCTTCTCCTTCGCGAACGCCTTGACGCCCTTGCCGCCACGCGAGATGTGACGGTAATCCTCGATCGGCGTCCGTTTTCCGAAGGCCTGCGTCGTCACGAGCAACACTTCGCGCCGGTCGTCTTCCACGACGTCCATCGCCATCACCGAGTCTCCGGGCGCGAGCGTGATCGCGCGGACGCCGCGCGCGCTGCGGCCCATCGGGCGCACGTCGGTCTCGTTGAAGTGAACGGCCATCCCCTCGCGCGTCGCGAGGATGATGTCGCGCGTCCCGTCCGAGAGGTCGACCGCTAGTAACTCGTCGTCGTCGTCGAGATTGACGGCGTTGAGCCCGTTGCGGCGCACGTTCGCGAACTCCGCCAGCGCCGTCTTCTTGATGACGCCGCGCCGAGTGACCATCACGAGATAGCGGTTATCCCCTTCGAAGCTCGTGACGGGGAAGACCGCGGTCACGCTCTCGCCCGGCGGGAGCGTGAGCAGGTTGACGAGCGCCGTCCCGCGCGATTGACGCGTCGAGTCCGGGATCTCGTAGCCGCGCAGCCGGTACGCCCGGCCTTTGTTCGTGAAGAACAGGATGTGCTGGTGCGTCGAGCACATGAAGAAGTTCTGCACGACGTCTTCGCGCTTCGTCGCGATGCCGAGCACGCCGCGGCCGCCGCGGCTTTGCGCGCGGAACGTATCGATCGAGACGCGCTTGATGTAGCCGCCGACCGTCGAGGTGACGACGACCGGAATATCCGCGATGAAGTCTTCCGCGTTGAACTCGTCTTCGGCGGGGAGGACTTGCGTGCGGCGCGGATCGCCGAAGCGCTTGCGCAGGTCGAGGACTTCCAGCTTGACGATGCCGGCGACGCGCCGGTCGCTGGCAAGGATGTCCTCGAGCTCGGCGATCGTCTTGAGCAGTTCCGTGTACTCGTCCTCGATCTTCTTGCGCTCGAGGCCGGTCAGCGTCCGCAGGCGCATGTCGAGGATCGCGTTCGCTTGCAAGAGCGAGAGCGCGAATCGCTCGATCAGCCGTTCCCGCGCTCGTTCCGTAGTATCGCTCTCGCGGATGATCGCGATCACTTCGTCGATGTGGTCGAGCGCGATCCGGAAGCCTTCGAGGATGTGCGCCCGTTCGCGCGCTTTCGTCAGCTCGTAGGTCGTCCGGCGGCGGATCACGACCTTGCGGTGCGCGATGTAATGCTCGAGGAACGATTTGAGCGAGAGAACCTGGGGCTCGAGCGGCGCCGACGCGCCGGCGGGGCGTCCGTCGGAGAGGCCGGTCGCCGGGACGAGCGCGAGCATATTGAAGCCGAAGCTCGTCTGGAGCGGCGTGTGTTTGTAGAGCTGGTTGAGAACGACGTTCGGCGTCGCGTTACGCTGCAGTTCGACGACCACCCGCAGGCCCTTGCGCGAGGATTCGTCGTCCAGGCGCGCGATGCCGACGATGCGCTTCTCCGAGTGCGCGTCGGCGATCGCCTCGACGATGCGCGATTTCGTCACCTGGAAGGGCACTTCCGTGATGATGATCTTGTGCTTGCCCTTCTCTTCGACGATCTCTGCCTTCCCGCGGACTGCGACCGTCCCGCGGCCGGTCTTGTACGCCGTGCGGATCGCCTCTTTGCCGAGGATGATGCCGGCGGTCGGGAAGTCGGGGCCTTGGACGACGTCGCAGATCGCATCGTCGTCGGCCGCCGGATCGTCGATGAGGAGCGCGATCGCGTCGCAGATCTCGACGACGTTGTGCGGGGGGATGTTCGTCGCCATGCCGACCGCGATGCCGCTCGAGCCGTTCACGAGCAACTGCGGGAGGCGTGCCGGAAGGACGAGCGGCTCGGTCGTCTGGTTGTCGAAATTGGGAACGAAATCGACCGTCTCTTTATCGATGTCGGCAAGCATCTCGAGCGCGATGCGGGCGAGCCGCGCTTCGGTATACCGGTAGGCGGCCGGCGGATCGCCGTCGATCGAGCCGAAATTCCCGTGCCCGTCGACCAAGGGGTAGCGCAGCGTGAAGTCTTGCGCCAGCCGGACGAGCGCGTCGTAGACCGACTGGTCGCCGTGCGGATGGAAGCTCTTGAGAACCTCGCCGATGACCCCGGCGCACTTGCGATGCTGCTTGCCGGGGTCCATCCCCATCTCGCGCATCGCATAGAGGATGCGGCGCTGGACGGGTTTGAGACCGTCGCGGACGTCCGGGAGGGCCCGCGAAGCGATGACGGACATCGCGTACGAGAGGTAGGACTCCCGCATCTCGTCTTCGACGTTGACTTGTGCGATACGTTCGTTATTCAAGATTCTTCCATACGCCTAACTGCTCAGCGCGAGCCTGCCCGCGGTTTGACGACGGCGCCGACGAGGAATCCCACGCCGCCGCCGACGATAGCCCCGATGATCGCGATGATCCCGAGCTTGCTCCCCATGCTTCCACCCGCCGACCCGAGCGAGAGAAAGCGCTGTGTCACGAAAACAAACTCAAACAACGCCGCGACAACGGCCACGACAACGCCCGTGATCACGCCGACCAAGACGTCATTGGCTCGCCACATCATTTCGGTCTCTTTCGCGTTCGCGCGGGCGGTATCTTCCAGATGCCCCGGATGCTGACGGCGCCGACGCCCGCAGCCTTCGAGCGTTTCGCCGCGGACTTCTCGCGCACGCTGCGCCCCGGCGATTCCGTGGCGCTACGGGGCCCGCTCGGTTCCGGAAAGACGGCGTTCGTCGCAGCTTCCGTGCGGGAACTCCAAGGGGCCGACAAGGCGTCCAGTCCTACGTTCACGTTCTGGCATCGCTACGAAGGAAGCCCGCCGATCAACCACCTCGATCTCTACCGCATCGAAGATCCGGCCGAAGCCGCCGAACTCGGCCTCGAGGATGCGTTCTCGCCCGACGCGATCACGTTCGTCGAATGGCCGGAGCGCTTGCCGGGCTTCATGCCGCCCGGGGCAATCCGGGTGAGCCTCGAAGGCGCGGGCGACGCCCCGCGCGAGATCGCGATCGAGCGGCCGTGATCCTGGCATTCGACGGAGCCCTCGGAGCGTTCTCCTGCGCCCTCGCCGAGGACGACGGGACGATCCTCGACGCGCGTGTCGCGGCCCCGAATGCGGCCCTCGAAGAGGGCCTCGGAGCGGTCGCGGATCTGCTCGGCGCGCGCGGTTTCGCCGGTATCCGGCGGATCGCCGTCGGGATCGGGCCGGGCGGCTTCACCGGGCTGCGGATCGCGCTCTCCTACGCGAAGAGCATCGCATTCGCGCGCGGCCTTCCGCTCGCCGGAATCTCGTCCTACGACGTCCTGGAGCCGGCCGGGGCGGCGCTTCCCTTTCTCGCCGTCGTCCGCGGGCGTCCCGGAGTCGCATGCGCCCGCATGCGCGAACCAGGCGGCACCGCCGCCGTCTTCTGCGGGAGCGACGGGGAAATCGCCGCGGCGGCCGCGGCGCGGATCGCTCCCGGAGCGATCGAGTGCGCCGGGGACGCAGAGGGCGTCGTTCGCGCGCTTGGCGAACGCGGCTTCACAGTGCGCGTGACGCCACCGCTCGCCGTTCCGCCCGCCGCTCGCATCGCGGCCCTCGCCGCATCGGCGCCCACGGCGCCGAGCCCTCACGCGGTGCGCGCCGATTACGGCGAGAACCCCGCCGTTCGCGCTCCGGCCGGTCGCCCGTGAGGGTAGATCTCGAGCGCCCCGCGTCCGGGCCTTCGGGGCGTCTGACGATTCGCCCGATGACCGTCGCCGACGTTCCCGCGGTGCTGCGCATCGAGGCGCTCTCGTTTAGCACGTCGTGGCCGCAGAACGCGTTCTTGAGCGAGATCAACGACAACAAACTCGCGCACTACTACGTCGGCCTGCACGACGGCAGGGTGATCGCCTACGGCGGCATCTGGGTGATCTTGGAAGATTCGCACATCACGACGATCGCGGTCCATCCCGATTGGCGCGGTAAGCGCTACGGCGAGGAGTTGTTGCAGTTCTTGATTCGCCAAGCGTGCGATCGTGAGGCGTCGTGGATGACGCTCGAAGTGCGGGAATCGAATTCCTCGGCGCAAGCGCTCTATCGCAAGTATGGTTTCACCGTCGTCTCGACGCGGCGCGGGTACTACAGCGACAACAACGAGAACGCATTCGTGATGTGGGCCGGGAATCTGCGCGGAGATCTCTACCGCGCGCGTCTGGCGACGCTGGAGGCGGAGCTCGAAGCCCGCCTATCCGGCGGGCTTCGGTGACGTTCGGCGAACTCGCGCGCGGCGTCCGCGCCGAGCTCGGCCGCACGGGGCGGTACGCCCACGTCGTGCGCGTAGCGCGGACCGCGGAGCGTCTCGCGCTCGCATGCGGGGAATCACCCGCGCGCGCGCGCCTGGCGGGGATGCTGCACGATCTCGCGCGCTCGTATCCGGCGAACCGTTTGCTCGCGGAATGCGAGGCGCGCGGCATGCCGGTCGACGCGTTCGAGCGCGCGAATCCGCTCGTGCTGCACGCGCGGCTCTCCGCCGAACTCGCCCGTGAACGCTTCGGCGTGACGGACGAGGGCGTGCTCGCCGCGATCCGCGCGCACACGCTCGGCGCGCCGGCGATGTCCGGGCTCGAACGGACGCTCTTCCTGGCGGACGCGCTCGAGCCGGGACGCACCTACCCGGAACGCGGGGCGCTCCTCGCACTCGCGCTCGTCGATCCGGAGGCCGCGCTGCGCGGGGTCCTCCGTTCGACGCTCGCCTATCTCCGGCTGAGGGGCCTCGAGCCCGCTCCCCGGACGATCGCGGCGCTCGACCTGCTCGAGCGGGAAGAGGCCGGGACCTCCCAGGCGAAGAGTCCCCTGCGTGCCTGAGTTGCTCGATATCGTCCGCGCGGCGGCCCTCGAAAAGAAGGCGGAGGACCTGACGGTCCTCGACGTTCGCGGGCGCACGATCGTCGCCGATTACTTCGTGATCGCCACAGGCCGCTCGCGGGTCCAGACGCGCGCGATCGCGGATGCGATCGACGAAGCCGCGAAGGCGAGCGGCCTCCGCGTGGTGCGGACCGAAGGGTACGTCGACGGCGGCTGGATCTTGCTCGATCTCGCCACGGTCGTCGTGCACGTCTTCACCCCGGACCAACGTGCCTTTTATAACCTCGAGCGCCTATGGGGCCGCCCCGCGGCGCCTGCCCAAGAATCGTCCTCCGCATGAAAACTCGTAAAGCGCGCCAGTCCCGGGAAAAACTCATCAAGGCCTTCGTCTGGGTCTTCCTGGGCGTCTTCATCTTCAGCGCCGTCGGGGTCGCCATGATCATCGTGGTGCCGCACAACTAGGGTAAGCCCCGAGCCGGAAACCTTTGGCGCGCTCCGCAGTAAGAGGAGACGTGCCGCCTCGCTTCAAGTTCCCGGCCCTCGAACCGGCGCAACGCGCCGGGCGGCAGCATTACCATCCAACAAGGAGCACGATGAAGCGCTTCATCGCGATCGCCGCGACGGCGGTCGCCACGTTGTCCTTGGCCCTCCCGGCCGCCGCGCGCGACTCGTTCGTGCAGGACGACGCGCACCTCTTCAAAGCCGACACCGTCACGACGCTCAACGAACGGATCGGCGACTTCAACCGCACCACCGGGAAGGAGGTCGTGGTCGTCACGGTCCCCTCGCTGGGCGGGAAGACGGCACAGGATGTTGCCGAGAAGGCCTTCGCCGAAAAACAGGTCAACGGCGTTCTGATCTTCCTCGCGAAGGCGGAGAAGAAAGACGGGATCATCGGGGACCGCGCCGCCAAGCAGTTCTTCCCGGCGGGGACCTTCGACGATATCCGCACGGCGATGCGCGGCGATTTCCGGACGGGCGATTTCGACTCCGGGATCAAGACCGGCGTCAACCTCGTCCTCGATAACTACCGCTCGCACGAGTCGGCCCTCGGCGGCGCCCGCTACCCCGCGCTTGGGCACCCCCAGCCGGTCGTGACGACGACGAAGTCGTCCGTTGGAGGTTTCGGAATGTTCGGCATGTTCTGGCTCATCTTGATCCTGCTCGTCGGGTTCCTGATCATTCGCGCGATCTTCCGCGCGATCGCAGGTCCCCGCCCGATGCCGCCGGGCTACGGCGGACCGATGCAGCAGGGTCCCGGCTACGGTCCGGGATACGGCCCCGGCTACGGCGGCTACGGTCCCGGGTACGGCGGCGGCGGCGGGTTCTTCAGCGGCCTCCTCGGCGGTCTAGGCGGCGCGTGGCTCGGAAACGAGCTGTTCGGGCACAACCGCAGCGGCGAGATCGGGACGAACGCCGCCGACCTCTCCGGCTCCCAGCAATACCAGCAGCCCGACCAGAGCGGCTGGCAATCCGACGCGGGCCAGGCCGACATGAGCAACTCGTCGTTCGGCGATTGGGGCTCGGGCGGGGACGGCGGCGGGTTCGATGCCGGCGGCGGGGACGGCGGCGGCGGCGGAGACGGCGGCTGGTAGCCTCACCGTAGACTGACGTAGGCGGCGAGCGCATCGAGCTTGCGCTCGTTCATCCCCGCAACGTCGAGCAAATCATCGAGCCTCGCGAAACGGCCGTTGACCTCCCTGAAGGCGACGATCCGCTCCGCGAGGCTCGCTCCTATTCCGGGAAGGCGTTCGAGTTCGGCGGCCCCCGCCGCGTTCAGGTCGATCGGCGCCGCCGGGAGTGCCTTGTGCGATCTCGCCGTGCTGCGGCCGCCTCGATGCGAGCGGCGCGCGTGGCCCCCGCTCCCCCGGGCGCGCGGCTCGGCGGCCGCGCCCTTCGGCGGTACGACGAAGGCTTCGCCGTCTGAGAGGCGTTCGGCGAGGTTGACGGCGACGAGGTCGGCCGTCGGGCCGGCGCCGCCCGCCGCCGCGAGCGCCGCCTCGGCCCGCGCGCTCGCAGGCAACGTGTAGACGCCGGGTTTGCGCACCTCGCCCGCGACGTAGACGACGATGCGCGCGGGCGAGGCCTGCGCGGCGGGTGCGCCCGACGGCACGGGGAGAGCCTCCCGGACGGCGCCCGAGGAAGCCTGCGCCGCGTACGGCGGGGTGGAGGGTTGCGGGGCGAGATTCCGCCAGCCGGCGACGGCGGCCGCGGCGCCGACGATGCCGACGAGCAAGAGCGTGCGTCGTTCCATGCACGGCCATCGCGACGCGGGCGCCGGTTCGCTAGGGCTTGGCGCGAGAGCGATACCGCACCGATGTGAAATGCATCCAATGCGCAAAAGTTGAAAAGGGCGCGCATGGTCGACGAACGTCCCCCTCAGACATACGATTTCCGCGCGGTCGAACGGCGCCGGCAGGACGAATGGGAGCGCAACGCGCTCTACCGTGCCGACGATTCCGATCCGCGCGAGAAGTATTACGTACTCGAGATGCTCCCGTACCCTTCGGGCGATCTGCACGTCGGCCACGCGAAGAACTACACGCTCGGCGATTCCGTCGCGCGGATGATGCGGATGCGCGGGTACAAGGTGATGCACCCGATGGGGTGGGACGCGTTCGGGCTCCCAGCCGAGAACGCCGCGATCAAATCCGGCGCCGATCCCGCGAAGTGGACGTACGACAACATCGCCAACATGCAGCGGCAGGTCCGCCTGATCGGGACGAGCTACGATTGGGCGCGGGAGATCGCGAGCTGCGACCCCGAGTACTACCGCTGGAATCAGTGGATCTTCTTGCGGATGTACGAGGACGGGCTCGCGTACAAGCGCGAGGCCCCGGTCAATTGGTGCCCGCAAGACCAGACCGTGCTCGCGAACGAGCAGGTCGAGGACGGTCGCTGTTGGCGCTGCGGAAGCATGGTCGAACGCCGCAACCTCTCGCAATGGTTCTTCGCGATCACGGCCTACGCCGATAGACTGCTCGCCGGGATCGACGCCCTCCCCGGCTGGCCCGACCGCATCAAGACGATGCAACGCAACTGGATCGGCCGCAGCGAGGGGACGACGTTCTCCTTCGGCGTCGAGGGGCTCGACGAGCGAATCTCCGTCTACACGACGCGCGTCGACACGATCTTCGGCGTCACGTACGTCACGCTCGCCCCGGAACATCCGCTCGTCCCCAAGCTCGTGGCGGCGCATTCCGCCGAGCGCGCCTCGGTCGAAGCGTTCGCCGAGTCGCTCAAGACGAAATCGGAACTCGAGCGCACGAGCTTGATGGAGAAGGCCGGCGTCTTCACGGGCGCCTACGCGAAACATCCGCTCACGGGCGAGCGGGTCCCGATCTGGGTCGCGAATTACGTCCTCGCCGAGTACGGGACGGGCGCCGTCATGGGCGTCCCCGGGCACGATCAGCGCGATTTCGATTTCGCGAAAAAGTTCGGCTTGCCGATCGTCCGCGTCAACGTCCCGCCGGGCGTCGCGGCGGACGCCGTCCTCGCGGCCGCGGACGAGGACGAGGACGGGCGCACGCTCGTCGCGAGCGGCGCATTCGACGGGCTCGGCACGGCCGAGGCGCGCGGCGCGATCACGGATCGGCTGGCGAGCCTCGGCATCGGAGAACTGACGGTCAATTTCCGCATCCGCGATTGGCTGCTCTCTCGGCAGCGCTACTGGGGCACGCCGATCCCGATCGTCTACTGCGAGAAGGACGGCGAGGTCCCCGTTCCGGACTCGGCGCTCCCCGTGCTGCTGCCGACGAACATCCCGATCACGGGCGAAGGCTCGCCGCTCGCGCGGTACGAGCCGTTCATGCAGACGACCTGTCCGAAGTGCGGCGGCCCCGCGCGGCGCGATCCCGATACGATGGACACGTTCGTCGATTCGTCCTGGTATTACGTCCGCTATCTCGACGCGCACAACGACCGCGCTCCTTTCGACCCCGAGCGGGTGAAGGTCTGGACGAACGTCGATCAATACATCGGCGGGGCGGAGCACGCCGTGCTGCATTTGCTCTACGCGCGCTTCTTCTATATGTACTTCCACGACAAGGGCTGGATCGGCGGACGGGACGAGCCGTTCGAGCGCCTCTTCAATCAGGGCATGGTGCTGCGCAACGGCGAGAAAATGTCCAAGAGCCGCGGGAACGTCGTCGGGATCGACCACACCGCCCAAACGTACGGCGTCGACGCGATGCGGCTGTTCCTGCTCAAAGCGACGCCCCCCGAAGATACGATGGACTGGACGGACGAGGGGATCAGCGGGCGCGTCCGCTTCCTCGACCGCGTTTGGCGCGCGTGCGATCCCTACGGGGCCGCCGCGCGCGCCGTACCGCTCGACCGCCTTCCGGAGATGCGCGGCGCCGAGCAACGGGAACTCGTTCGGGCCGTCCACGCCGCCCTGAAATCCGGGGCCGACGAGACGACCTCGCGCCGTTTCCACTTCAACACGACGCTCGCGCGCTTCGACGAGCTCGTGAACGCGCTGACGAAGTTCGCGCAGACGGAGGGCGCCGCGACGGACCCCGCCTTCCTCTATGCGGTCGGGATGTTCCCGCTGCTGCTCGCTCCGTTCGCGCCGCACATCGCCGAGGAACTGTGGGAGCGCATGGGGCACGAGCGCTCCGTCCATCTCGAGCGCTGGCCGAATCACGACGAGGCGGCGCTCGCCGTCGCCGAGATCGAGTTCGTCGTGCAGATCAACGGGAAGATCCGCGCTCGGATCGCAACCGCGCCCGGGCTCGACGAAGCGGCCGCCCTCGCGCTCGCACTCGAAAACGCGCACGTGCGTGCGAACCTCGACGGCAAACAGATCCGCAAGCGGATCTACGTCCCCGACAAACTCCTCAACCTCGTCGTCGGCTGACGCGAGAATCCGGCGAAGAGGCTGCCCGGCGTGATACACGCGATGACGACCGACGACATACGAATCCGCGAGCTCAAAGAGCTCGTCACCCCCGAAGAGTTGATGGGCGAGCTGCCCTGCTCCCCCGAGGCGTCGCGGGTGACGCGGGCCGCGCGCGCGCGACTCCACGATATCCTGCACGGCACGGACGACCGGCTCATCGTCGTGATCGGCCCGTGCTCGATCCACGATCCGCTCGCCGCGCTCGATTACGCGACGCGGCTCGCCCCGTACCGGGAGAGGCTCGCGGGCGAGCTCGAGATCGTCATGCGCGTCTACTTCGAGAAGCCGCGGACGACGGTCGGCTGGAAGGGCATGATCAACGACCCGCAGATGGACGAGACGTACAACATCAACGACGGTCTGTACGTCGCGCGATCGTTGTTGCTCGGCCTGTGCGACCTCGGCGTCCCGGCCGGGACGGAATACCTCGAGACGATCGGCCCGCAGTACATCGCCGATCTGATCTCATGGGGCGCGATCGGCGCCCGCACGACGGAATCACAGGTGCACCGGGAGCTGGCCTCCGGGGTTTCGTGCCCCGTCGGCTTCAAGAACGGGACGGAAGGGAACATCAAGATCGCCATCGACGCGATCCAGGCGGCGAGCCGGCCGCACCACTTCCTCGGCGTCACGAAAGGCGGGCGTTCGGCGATCTTCTCGACGACGGGGAACGACGATTGCCACCTTATCCTGCGGGGAGGGCGGCAGCCGAACTACGACGCGCGGAGCGTCGACGAGGTCGCGCGCGCGCTCGAGAAGGCGCATCTGCCCGCGCGCCTGATGGTCGACGCGAGCCACGCGAACAGCCGCAAGGAATACGCGAATCAGATCCCGATCTGCGAAGACATCGCGCTGCGTATCGCCCGCGGAGAGCGGCGCATCGTCGGCGTCATGATCGAATCGAATCTCCTCGCCGGGCGGCAAGACCACGTCGCCGGCAAACCGCTCGTCTACGGGCGGAGCGTGACCGACGCGTGCCTGGGCTGGGAAGACTCGGCCGTCCTGCTCGAACGCTTGGCAGCCGCCGTATCGCAACGGCGCGCCGCGCCCGAAGCGCACGTCTAGGCGGCCGCCGTGCCGGAGTTCGAGCACCTGCAACTCTCGACGACGGCCCCGACGCGCGACGACGCGGAGCGGATCGCCGGCGCGCTGCTCGAAGCGCGGCTCGCCGCCTGCGGGCAGATCCTCGGCCCGCTGACAAGCCGTTACCGGTGGCGCGGCGCGCTCGAACGCAGCGAAGAATACCTCCTGCTCCTGAAGGTGCGCGCGACGGACTACGCGGCGTGCGAGCGCGCGATTCGCGACGTCCACCCGTACGAAACGCCGGAGATCATCGCCGTCCCGATCGTCGCCGGATCGGCGGACTATCTCGCCTGGATCGACGAGAACGCCGCGGGATCCGCAGCCCCCGTTCAGACCTCCTTCGACTCGTAGAGATACATAGAGGCCCCGCCCGTCGCGAACTTCGCGACGTCGGCCGCCGTTTCGGCACCTTCCGGGGACGCGAGCGCGCGCTGCACGTCGGCGCTCGAATCGAACGTCAAATCGGCGATCAGATAATGCGGAGCAGGTTCGCCGCCGAGTTCGGTCACCGGCGTCGCCGAAACGGTGTAGCCGAGCAGGCCGGGGAGCCGCTTCGCGATCGGAACGTGCGTTTCGAAATAGTAGCGGTCGAAAGCGGCGGGATCCTCAGGGTGATTGTAGAGCACGAGCACGTGAACCACGATACAGCTCCTTCCGCCGTCGCGGCGCGCGCCGCTCCGGCCGGGATCGCAGATATGCCTCAGTATGCATGGTTCGCCCGGCCGGCGCTACGCCTCCCCGCCGGCCGCGCGCGCAGGAAATACGAGACGGGCCGCGTTAGCTTCATCCGGCGCAGCGTTCCGCCGGCGCGCGGCCGCCGGAGGCGGCGCCATCCCAAGTTTGGATAGGATCATCTTGAAGCAACTCGAGAAGACGTCACTGTTCGTCGCCGGTTCGTTCGTCGCGGGCGACGGAGCGGAAGAAACGATCGCGAATCCGGCGACCGGCGAAACGATCGCCTCGGCACCGGAAGCCTCTCCGCAACAAATCGATCTGGCGGTCGCGGCCGCCGGCAAGGCGTTCGAGACCTGGTCGCGCACCGCGCCCGTCGAGCGCTCGCTTCGCCTGCTGAAACTCGCCGATCGCATCGAAGCCGAAGCGGAAGCGTTCGCGCGCCTCGAGAGCCTCAACTGCGGGAAGCCGTATGCGCGCGTCCTCGCCGACGAGATGCCCGCGATCGTCGATTGCTTCCGCTTCTTCGCCGGCGCTTTGCGCTGCATGCCGGGGAGCGCCGCAGGCGAGTATCTCGACGGCCACACAAGCATGATCCGGCGCGACCCGGTCGGAGTCGTCGCGTCGATCGCGCCGTGGAACTATCCGCTGATGATGGCAGCGTGGAAGATCGCGCCCGCGCTCGCGGCCGGCAACACGATCGTGCTCAAACCCTCGGAGCACACTCCCCTGACCGCGATCAAGTTGATGGAACTCGTCGCCGAGATCTTCCCGGAAGGCGTCTGCAACGTCGTCCTCGGTCGGGGCGAGAGCGTCGGCTCGGCGCTGATCTCGCATCCGGCCGTCCACATGATTTCGCTGACCGGCGACATCTCGACGGGCCGCAAAGTGATCGAGGCCGCGCGCGCGACGATCAAGCGCACGCATCTGGAGCTCGGCGGGAAGGCGCCGGTCATCGTGTTCGACGACGCCGACGTGGACGCGGTCGTCGAAGCGGTTCGCGCGTTCGGCTATTACAACGCCGGGCAGGACTGTACCGCCGCGTGCCGCGTTTACGCCGGCTCGCAGGTGTACGACCGGCTGACGGCCGCACTCGCCGAGGCCGTCAAGGGCATAAAATACGGCACGCAGGACGAAGAAGGCGTTGAGATCGGGCCGGTCATCACCGAACGGCAGCGCACGCGCGTCTCGGGATTCGTCGACCGGGCGCGCGCGCTCGAGCACATCGAAATCCTCGCCGGGGGAAATCCCGTCGAAGGCGGCGGCTTCTTCTACGAGCCGACGCTGATCGCGGGGGCGCGGCAGAGCGACGAGATCGTGCAGCGCGAGGTCTTCGGGCCCGTCGTCTCCGTGACGCGTTTCTCCGACGACGACGACGTCGTCGCATGGGCAAACGATTCGCAGTACGGTTTGGCCTCGTCGGTCTGGACGCGCGACGTCGGGCGGGCGATGCAGACCGCGAGCCGCCTGCGCTACGGCTGCACCTGGATCAACACGCATTTCATGCTCGCGAGCGAAATGCCGCACGGCGGCCTGAAGTCGTCGGGCTACGGCAAGGACCTCTCGGCGTACGCATTGGAGGACTATTCGGTCGTCCGTCACGTGATGGTGAAACTCTCGTGACGCCGGCATCCGCTTGAGCGCCGCAGCTCCTGCGGCGCCCGGCGGTTCATTCGAAGGCGCGCCAGTCGTCGTCCGGCTCGACGGAGTTCACAAGTCGTACCGGGGCAGCGTCGCGGTCGAGCACGTCGACCTGAGCGTCCGCTCCGGCGAGTTCTTCACGATGCTCGGCCCGTCGGGTTCCGGGAAGACGACGAGTTTGCGCCTGATCGCGGGCTTCGAGCGCCCCGACCGCGGCCGCGTCGAGCTCAACGGCGTCGACGTGACCGGGATGCCGCCGTACGATCGCGACGTCAACACCGTCTTCCAAGATTACGCGTTGTTCCCGCACATGACGATCGCCGAGAACGTCGCGTACGGCTTGCAGGCGAAGGGAGTCCGGCAGAGCGAACAGGCCGGGCGCGTCGCCGAAGCGCTGCGCATGGTTCGCTTGGAAGGCTTCCGGGAACGGCGGCCGGGGCAACTCTCGGGCGGCCAGCGCCAGCGCGTCGCGCTCGCGCGCGCGATCGTGAACCATCCGCAGGTGCTGCTCCTGGACGAACCGCTCGGCGCGCTCGATCTGCGCCTGCGGCAAGAGATGCAAGTCGAGCTCAAGCGCATCCAGCGCGAGGTGAACATCACGTTCCTCTACGTGACGCACGACCAGGAGGAAGCGCTCACGATGAGCGACCGCGTCGCCGTCTTCAATCACGGCCGCATCGAGCAGGTCGGCTCGCCGATCGAGGTGTACGAACGGCCCGTCAACGAGTTCGTCGCAGGCTTCGTCGGAACGTCGAACATCCTCGACCGCGGCGAACGGCGCATCCTCGTGCGGCCGGAGAAGATCCACGTCGCCCCCGCGGGGCAGGAAGCTGCCGAGAGCGGCCTGCACGTCGAGACAGGTGCGCTGCGCGAGATCGTGTACGTCGGGATGTACACGCGATACATCGTCGAGCTCGACGACGGAACCGCGATCACCTCGATGCAACAGAACAGGAGCGACTACTCCCCCGAGGCCCACGAACGTCGCGGCGAGCGCGTGAGCGTAAGCTGGCGCACCGAGAGCGAAGTGTCTTTGTAATGCTCAACCTGGCAAGAAAGGCAGGCCCGATCGGATGAAAAACCACATCCCCAAACGCGCGGCGGCCACGCTGGCGCTGGCCCCGATCCTCGCGTTCGTCCTCTCCTCCATCGGTTTCGCGGCGCCCGCCCAACCGAACTATCCCAAGGAGATCGGAAAGGGCGAAGGCTCACTCAACATCGTCGCGTGGGAAGGCTACGCGCAGGACGACTGGGTGAAGCCGTTCGAAAAGGAGACCGGCTGCACCGTCCATCGTAAGTACGCGGGCTCTTCGGACGAGATGGTCGCTTTGATGCGTCAAGGCGGCGGCTCGCAATACGATTTGGTCTCCGCCTCGGGCGATGCGAGCCTACGGCTGATCTACGGCGGCGACGTTCAACCCCTCGACGTAAAACTGCTCCCGGCTTGGAACGACTTCGTTGCGGATCTGAAATCCCCGCCGCACAATACCGTCAACGGGTTGCACTACGGCCTCTCGTACGAGTGGGGCCCCAACGTGCTGCTCTGGAACACCGCAAAGGTGAAGCCGGGCCCGACGAGTTGGGCCGCGATCTACGACGAGACGCACAAAGGCCGCATCTCGGTCCCCGACAACCCGATCCAGATCGCCGATGCCGCGCTCTACCTCGCCAAACACGATCCGAACCTGGGCATCACGGACCCGTACGAACTCAATGAAACCCAGCTCGACGCGGCAGTCGCTCTGCTCAAGAAGCAGCGCCCGCTCATCAAGAAGTATTGGGCGCTCGCCTCCGACGAGATCGAGCTCTTCAAGAACGGCGACGTCGTGATCGGTGCGGCCTGGCCGTATCAAACGAACACGCTGCAAGCGGCGAAGTCGCCGGTCGCGGATGCCGTCCCGGCCGAAGGCGCGACCGGTTGGGCCGATTCGTGGATGCTCTCGGCAAAATCGCAGCACGCGAGCTGCGCGTACAAGTGGATGAACTGGGTTTCGACACCGAAGGTCCAGGCGCAGCAGGCGCTCTACTTCGGCGAGACGCCGGCGAACCCGAAGGCCTGCTCGTACATGAACGCCATGGCGCCCGGCTCGTGCGCGAAGTACCACCTCAACGCACCGGCCGCCTATCTCAAGCAGATCAAGTTCTGGAAGACCCCGCAGCAAGACTGCGGCAACGGAAAGAACGACTGTACGACCTACGCCACTTGGCAACGAAAGTGGCAAGAGATCAAGGGCTGACGATGGGTTGCGTCACGTTCACGGCGGCGTCGCTCTGAGCTCGTCGAAGGGCGAAGGGTGAGCGCAGGGATGACGGGCCGGCCGGCACGGCCGGCCCGTCGCCTCTCGGCCTTGATGTGGCGCAAGCCGAACCTCGGCGCGGCGTTGCTGCTCGTTCCGCCGCTGGCTTGGTTCGTGCTGATCTATCTCGCGGCGCTCCTCGCGCTGTTCGTCTCCGCGTTCTGGACCGTGAACTCGTTCACGAGCGAGATCGAGCGGCATTGGACGTTCGATAACTTCCACACGATCCTCACCGACGCGACCTACCGCGTCATCGCCGCTCGAACGATCGGCATGGCGGCCGTCGTGACGTTGAGCGACGCCGTCCTCGCCTTTCCGTTTGCGTACTACATGGCGCGCGTCGCCGGCCCGCGCCTGCGCGGCATCCTGTTCGCGCTCGTCCTGCTGCCGCTCTGGTCGAGCTATCTCGTGCGCGTCTATGCCTGGCGCCTCATCCTCGATCACGACGGCGCGCTGAACTGGACGCTGGCGAGGTTCGGGATCCCGCCGCTCGATATCGGCTACTCGAATTGGGCGATGTGGATCGTGTTCACGTACATCTGGCTGCCGTTCATGATCATCCCGATCTACTCGGCGATCGAGCGAATCCCGCACTCGCTGTTCGAAGCGTCGCAGGATCTCGGCGCTAGGAGCGTGCGGACGTTCGCGAAGGTCGTCTTCCCGCTCGCGCTCCCGGGCGTCATCGCGGGCTCCATCTTCACGTTCTCGCTGACGCTCGGCGACTACATCACGCCGACGCTCGTCGGCGGCCCGGGTTCCGATTTCATCGGCAACGTCGTCTACGCGAACGTCGGCATCGCGAACAACATCCCGTTCGCGGCCGCCTTCGCGACCGTTCCGCTCGTCGTGATGGCCCTCTATCTGCTCGCCGCGCGCAAGCTCGGCGCATTCGAGGTCATGTAGGTGGAGAACCGCCTGACGCGCACGCTGCTCGGCGCCTGGACGTTCCTCGTCCTGCTCTTCCTCTTCGGTCCGATCGCGATCATCTTCGCCTACGCGTTCAACAGCTCGAACATCCAGAGCTGGCCGATCGCCGGGTTCACGCTGCACTGGTTCTCGTCCGCCTGGCAAAATGAAGAGATCCGCACCGCGTTCTTTCTCTCGCTGAAGGTGGGCTTCGTCGCGACGGCGATCGCCGTCGTCCTCGGTTCCGCCGCGGCCTTCGCAGTGCATCGCTACAGCTTCTTCGGCCGCGAGACCGTCTCGCTGCTCGTGGTGCTCCCGATCGCGCTCCCCGGCATCATCACCGGCATGGCGCTCAATTCGTTCTTCGTCTTCTGGGGCCTGAGCCTCTCGTACTGGACGATCGTGATCGGGCACGCGACGTTCTGCATCGTGATCGTGTACAACAACGTGATCGCGCGCTTGCGCCGCGTCCCCCTCTCGCTCGAGGAGGCGTCCATGGACTTGGGCGCCGACGCCTGGTACACGTTCCGCCGCGTTACCCTGCCGATGATCTCGACGGCCCTCGTCGCCGGCGCCATTCTCGCGTTCGGCCTTTCGTTCGACGAAGTGATCGTCACGACGTTCACCGCGGGCGCCCAAAACACGCTCCCGCTGTGGATCTTCGGCGCGATTCGCCTCGGACAACGCCTCCCCGAAGTGAACGTCGTCGTGATGGCGATGATGGCGCTAACCGTCGTGCCGGTGCTGCTCGCGTACCGCTTGACCAAACCGGTCGAATGACGAACGAAGGGCCGAGAAAAGGACGGGGCCGGCACGTTTTCGTGCCGGCCCCGTTTCGCATTCCATGGGAGCGCGAGGAAGTTATTTCGCGATCGCGTCCTGGAAGAGCGTCTCCCACTTGCGTTCGTCTTCCGCCGAGAGCGATGCGAAGCTGTGCATCTTCGCGAGCACGTCCTTCGACGGGTAGACGAGCGGGTTGCTCGCGAGCTTGGGGTTGATCTTGCGGACGAACTCTTGCGTCCCCGCAACCGGCGGGATGTATTGCACGGCGGCGATGATCTCGGCGTAGACCTCGGGCTTGTAGATGTAGTTCATCCACGCGAGGGCCGCGGCGCGATGGGCCGCGTTGATCGGGATCACCATGTTGTCGACCGAGTGGTAGAGGCCTTCCTTCGGGATGAGGAAGCGCAGGTTCGGATTGTCCTTCTGCAGCGAGACGACGTCTCCGGAGAAGGCGAACGTGACCCACACGTCGCCGCGCGAGAGCGCCGCGCCGTAATCGTTCCCGAAGAACTGCCGGATCTGGCCGTTCTTCACGTTCTCCTTGATCTTGGCGACGGCGGCTTGCGCGTCCGCGTAGGTCGCCTTCTCGGGGGCCACGCCCAGTCCCAAGAGCACGAGCGCGAGCGTATCGCGCATTTGATTGAGCATCGAGACGTGCCCGCGGAACTTCGGATCGAAGATGTCGTTGACGCTCGTGAGCTCGCGTCCGGTCTTCTTGATGTCGTACGCGATCCCGGTCATGTACATCGCCCACGGAAGGCTGTACTCGCGAGTGGGATCCCAGTCGGGGTGCGCCAATTCCGGCACGAGATTCTTCGCGTTCGGGACTTCCGCGCGAGTGTACTTCTCCACCCAGCCGAGCTTGACGAGGCGGGCGGCGAGATAATCGGTGGGGACGATGATGTCGCGATCCGGGTTGCGGCCGGCTTGCAGCGGCTGCGCGATCTTCCCGAAGAGGCTCGGGTTATCGTTGATGTCCTCGATGTAGCGCACCTTGACGCCGTACGCCTTCTCGAAATTCGCGACCGTCTTCGGGCCGATATAGTACGGCCAGTTCGAAATCAAAAGCGGCCCGGCGAGTGCCGGAGCCGCCGCGATCGCCCGCGTCATGCCGGCGACGTCGAGGCCCGCCGTAGCGGCGAGGCCCGCGCCTGCGGCTGCTGCGGACTTGATGAATTCACATCGGCCGATAACGTTCGGCCGCTTCTTCTCAGTCATTATCCTCCACCATTGAGCAGGAGCCGGCCGTGCCGGCCCTGCGGCGTATTGGGCGTGCGGCCTGCGCCGCTATGTGGCACCTTGTAGTAGAACGAATTAGTCCGTGGGAACGACCCATGAATGCGCGCGGTCCCATTGGATCGTAAGGCGATCCCCCGGGGCAACGCCGGCGAGGTGATACTGCGGCAGGAGCGTCACGACGACCTCGCGCCCGTCGTCGCGTTGCAATGCGTAGCGGAAAATCGCGCCCTGGAAATCGACGGTCGATAGGCGCGCCGAAAAGGATCCGCCCGAAACGGCCCGGTCATCCGTCTTTGCGAGGGAGATCTGTTCCGGCCGCACCATGAGCAAGACCCGCGCCCCGACGGGCAGCCCGCAAGGGGCGGCCGCGACGCCCCTGCCGCCGCCCTCGAGTTCGAGCGCGACTTCTCCGTTGCCCTGGCCGGTCACGCGCGCGGGCAAGAGGTTCGCCGAGCCGACGAAGCCGGCCACGAAGCGCGTGCTCGGGCGCGTGTAGATCTCTTCCGGAACGCCGAGCATCTCGATGCGGCCCTCGTTCATGACCGCGATCCTGCTCGACATCGTGAGCGCCTCATCCTGATCGTGCGTGACGAAAATGAACGTCGTCTGCACTTCGGTTTGAATGCGCTTGAGCTCCAACTGCATGTTGAGTCGCAGCTTCACGTCGAGCGCGCTCAGCGGTTCGTCGAGGAGGAGGGCGCTCGGGTTGTTCACCAGGGCCCGTGCAAGAGCGACGCGCTGCTGCTGCCCGCCCGAGAGGAGCGTCGGCTTCTTGTGCGCGTGCTCGCTGACGTGGACCTTCGCCAGGGCCGCCTTCACGCGCTCGTTCACGGTCGCGCGATCGAGGCCGGCAGTGCGCGGTCCGAACGCGACGTTGTCGAAGACGTTCATGTGCGGGAAGAGCGCGTATTGCTGGAAGACCGTGTTGAGATGCCGCTTGTAGGGAGGCACCTCCGAGACGTCGGCGCCGTCGAGCAGGATCCGTCCGCTCGAGGGTATCTCGAAACCGGCGATCATCTTGAGCGTGGTCGTCTTCCCGCAGCCCGAAGGCCCCAGGAGCGTCAAGAACTCGCCTCGACGGACATCGAGGTCGATCGCATGGAGCACCTCTTTGTCGCCGTAGCGCTTGGAGACGCCCTCGAGGCGGATGACGATGTCGTCCGCGACGCGATCTAGCGGCATGTGTCCGTTACGATGCTCCGTTGTCCCGCTCGGACCCTGTGGAATGACGCTCACCACCTCTACCTCCTAACCTTCCATATCGAGCGGCGGGGCCTGCGCGCGAGCGCGACTCCGTTCCAAGAGCAAGCTCCCCAGCGTCAGCGCCGCGAGGATGAGGAATATGCTCGTGCCGATAACGTAAATCTGCGCGGGCATCGCCACCCGCGCCGCCCCCCACACGTAGAGCGGGAACGTGACGGTCTGCCCCGAGACGAACATGCTGACGATGAAGTCGTCGAGCGAGAGCATGAACGCCAAGATCCCCGCCGTGAGGACGGAGGGGAGGATGAGCGGCAACGTGATCTTCGAAAACACGCGCCAGCCGCTCGCGCCCAAATCCATCGCGGCATGCTCGAGTGCGATATCGAAGCCTCGCAGCCGAGACTTCACCATGATGACGACGAACGCGATATCGAACATCACGTGCGCCAACAGCAACGTGGCCGGCCCCATCGGAGCGCGTATGCCGAGAAACATGTCGAGCATCGAGGAGCCGAGGATGACCTCCGGCGTTGAAATCGTCAGCAACAGCACGAGTTCCAGGGCTGTTTGGCCGCGGAACTTATAGCGCACGAGGGCGTACGCCATCGCCGTTCCGATCGGCGTCGCGATCAGCGCGGCGCACGACGCGATCAAGAGGCTTACCTGGAGCGCCTGGAGCAGGCCGTCGACGGCAAACGGATTCAACCAGGCGGCGAGCGAGAAGCCGCGCCACGCAAAATCGAACTTCCCGTTCGTTTGATTGACGCTCAACGCGATCATCATCCCGATCGGCGCGAGCAGAAAGAGCAGGCTGAGCGCCGCCGCGAGCGTGATGAGGTGGCGCCCGGCGAAGCGCGCCAGCCGGGCCGGGACCGTGGCCGTTCTGGGCGCGGGAATCGATACGGCAGCCATTTAGCCGGTCAACTCCTCGGTCCCGAACAGCCGCGAATACACGGCCACGCATACGATCAGGCAGGCCATCAGGACGAGCGACGCAGCGGCGGCGATCGGGTAATCGAGCGTGACGAGATACCTGCTCTGGATGACGTTGCCGATCATCTGGCGCTGCGGCGCGCCGAGCATCATCGCATTCACGAAATCGCCCGCAGCCGGGATGAACGTCAGCAAACTTCCCGCGAATACCCCCGGCAGCGAGAGCGGGAACACGACCTTGCGGAAAGCGACGAAGGGCGCGGCGTAGAGATCTTCGGCGGCGCTGATCAGCGTGGGATCGATGCGGTCGAGGCTCACGTAGATCGGCAAGACGCTGAACGAGAGAAAATTGTACGTCAGCGCGAAGATGACCGCGATCGGCGTGCCGAGCACGTAGGCGTTCTGCGGAATCACGTGGATGAACTTGAGCGCCCCGAGGATCATGCCGTTATCGCTGAGCAACGCTTCCCACGAGAGCGTGCGCACCAGATAGGTGACGAAGAACGGCGCAACGACGGCGAAGAGCAGCACCATCTTGTAGCTGCCGCCGCGGAAGACGATGAAGTAGGCGAGCGGATAGCCGATCAGAAGCGCCAGCAGCGTCGCACACGCGGCGTACCCGAACGAGCGCAGAAACGTCGGGCCGTAATCGATGACCGCCGTCGCGTAGTTCTGCCAGTGCCAATTGAAATCCAGCCCGGTCAGGAGGCTTCCTTCTTGAAGGGAGGTCCTTACTTGGCCCGCCAGCGGGATCAAATAGACGAACGTGAGCCACAGTACGCCGGGCAAAACCAAGGCATACGGAACCCAACGGCGCGCCGCCCCCGCCTGCCTGCTTTCATCGTTCGTCATAGAACGGCCACGGTACCGGGCTGCGGCCGGTGCGCTCGTTCGCGTTGCTCCTTGAATTCCATGGTTATCGCTGCGACAGCTCGAATATCACCCTTCCCAACGCGACGATTCGTGGCCGTAGAGAACCGTAACATGCGGGTAGTACCACTACCCTTGTCCCCAAGTAGGAAAGACGAGCGTACGGACGCTCGAAATGGATAGGGGCCAATTGAGCGTTTGCTCGGCACGCTATACTGGATTACCTCCGATTGGCTCACGCATCGGCTCCCTGAGGTGAAAAAGAATCAACTCTGAACAAGACGTCTACGAATACACGACCCGTGCGCTCGACCTAATAGCAAAACGCGAGATCACTCCCGAGGAGGCGGATTGGATTACAAGCGAAACCGTCGCCTCCTTCCGCGACCACGTCAACCCCGGCTTCCTCGAATATCGTAAGGCGGCGAACCTCGACCACGAGGCGATGGTCGTAGAATGGGCCGACGCCGGGCTCAACTCGATTCGCTCGGTCGACGGGCGCGAGTATCTCGACTGCCTCGGCGGCTTCGGGATCTTCAACGTCGGGCACCGGCACCCGAAAGTCCTTAAGGCGCTGCTCGATCAACTGCAACGTCAAGCGTTGCACGGCCAGGATTTCCTCGATCCGCTGCGCGCGATCCTCGCGAAAACCCTCGCGATGCTGACGCCGCCGGGGCTCGAATACTCCTTCTTCTGCAATAGCGGCACCGAGGCCATCGAGGCCGCGCTCAAACTCGCACGCGCGTTCGACCCCTCCAAGCAAACGATCGTCGCCGCGACGAAGGGCTTCCACGGCAAGAGTTACGGCGCACTCTCCGCCAGCGCGAAGGGCGAATTCCGCCGCCCGTTCGGCGCGATGCTCCCGAACATCGAGCACGTGCCGTTCAACGATTTGGTGGCTCTGCGGCGCATGTTCGTCACCTGCAAGGTCGTCGGCGAGGAGGTCGGCGTCGTCATCCTCGAGCCCATTCAAGGCGAGGGCGGCGTGAACGTCCCCTCCGACGATTACCTGCCCGGCGTGCGCGCGCTCTGCGACGAGTTCGGCGCCTTGCTCGTCCTCGACGAAGTGCAGACCGGCATGGGGCGTACCGGGACGATGTTCTGCTGCCAGCAGTACGGCGTCACGCCGGACATCCTATGCCTGGCGAAAGCCTTCGGGGGAGGCGTGATGCCGGCCGGGGCCGTGGTGGGCACGAAAGCCGTCTTTTCGCGCCTGTTCGGGAATCCGTTCCTGCACACGACGACGTTCGGCGGAAACCCCATGGCCTGCGCGGCGGCGCTGGCCACGATCAACGTCTTGATCGAGGAACGGCTGCCGGAGCGGGCCGGCGTGCTCGGGACTCGTTTCCTCGCCGGGCTGCGCGAAGCGGTCCGAGGCCGCGAGGACGTCGTCGTCGACGTGCGCGGGAAAGGCCTCCTGATCGGGATCGAGTTCATCGACGACCGGACGGGCTTCGAAGTCGGAAAGTTGCTCCTCGAGCGAGGCATCCTCGTTTCCGGGACGCTCGTGAACGCCCGCGTCGTCCGGATCGAACCCCCGCTGACGATCACGGACGCCGAGGCCGACCGAGTCTGCGCGGCGCTCGCCGACGCTCTGCGCGTCCTGCCGCGGTTGGTCCCGGCCGGGGCGTAACCGCCCCGGCGGGTAACGAGGAAACGCCCCGCGGTGCCGTTGCACCGCGGGGCGCCTTCATTCACGACCCGTGAACGATCTTGGGATTAGAAGTGCACCAGCGCTTCGAGCCCGAGCGTGTTGTTCGTGTTCGTGCCGGTCGTCCCGAAGGCGTACGTCGCGCCCGTGACGAGCGGCGAGTTTGCCGGGGTGTTGAAGGCCGGCTGGCTCGACTTGTCCTGGCGGTATTCGGCCCGGAGGGTCAGGTTCGAGGACGCCGCATAGGAGGCGGCCACGGTGCCCTCGTGCCAGAGCTGGGCGTAGCCCGTCTGGAAGCCGTTCGCATCGTGGAAACCTTCATAGCGAAGCGTTCCGGTCAGCTTCGGCGTGACTTGGTAGACGACATAACCTGCGAGCCCGCTCCACGAAGCGAGCGAACCCGTGTTGACGGTGGCGAACGCGTTCCAGCCGGTGCCGTCGGCGCAATGGGCGGCCAGATCCGTCGTCGTGCAAGACTGCGAACCGCTGTCGTAGTTCGCGGCTACCGTCAGCTTCGGCGTCACGTGATACGTGCCGACGAGGTCGAGCAGGCGCTTCTGCCCTTGAGCGACCGTCGGATCTCCGGCGGGAACGCCCAGCGGGAAGTCGATCGTCGCGTTTCTATTCGGCCCGCCGTAGTTGCCGAGCCGAGCGTACCCCGTGTAGCCCTGGGCCGTCAGCGAGAGCGCGGACGTCGGGTTGAAGAGGACCGCGTATTCCGCCGTATAGCCGGAGCTAACTTTCTTCCAGGTGTTCCAGCCTTCGTTGACGCCGCCGATCACCGAGAGCTTGCTGTTCAAAGCATAGGTCAGACGGCCGCCCGTATGCGTCGCCGGCTGGTACCAGAACAGGATGCCGCGGGAAACCGTCGTGTCGTTGACGCTTTCGGACGATTCGTAGCCGGCGAGCGTTGCGAACTTTCCGCCGGTCAAGGTGAGCTTGCCCTTCGTGTACGAGAGATAGGCCTGCGAAATATCGAAGCTGGCGAAATCCGAGGGGTACGTATACGAGACGTTCGCCTGGGGTCCGACGTTGAGCAGGATGCGGCCGGCCCACGGGCCGCTGTTCAAATTCGCCGAAACGTTAAGATCCTCGAGTTCGGGCGAATCGTTGACGTAGTCGAACCCGCGTGCGTTCTGCGGGCCGAACGCGAAGTTGTTCCCGACGCTGAGCGGCGGGGTGCCGGTGAACTGAAGGCCGCCCGCGCCGAGCGTCTTCGTGTAGAGCATGTCGGCGGCGCCGTTGAACGTAACCGCCGGTGCTGCGGGTGAGGCTGCGGCGGCAGGTGACGCCGCCGGGGCGGGCGACGGTGCCGTCTGAGCCAGCGCGGCACTCGTCCCGAGCGCGAACGCCGCGAGTGCCCCGATGATATGGAGTTTCAAGGGATTTCCTTCTTTCAGCTATTCTAGTCGTACGCGCAGAAGCCGTGCTGGGCGCACCCGGCGCAGATTCTGTGTACTTTCGCGCTACGAGTTCGAAACGGTAATCCCTTCGGCAAAATGTCACAATAGGGCGCCGCCCAATGTGTTAGGCGGAGCGAAGAGCTTGCGGGCGCAAAGCCTCGCCGCTACTGGGGTAGCGGTCCGGGGAGCCCGCCGCAGCGGCCTCTAGTGGGCGGCCCAGCCTCCGTCGATCGAGATCGGCGCGCCCGTTATCGAACGGGCGGCATCCGTGCAAAGATAGACGCAAAGTTGCGCGACTTCTTCGGGCTCGATGAAGCGGCGCGTCGGCATCGCATCGAGGAACGCGCGGGAGAGCGCCTCGTCCTCGCTGATCCCGCCGCCGTACGAAGCGACGAGTTGCGGAGCCTGCTTGCGAATGAGGTCGGTCAACACGACCCCGGGGCAGACCGCGTTCACGGTGATCCCGTGGAGCGCCCCTTCGAGCGCGGCGGCGCGCGTGAGGCCGACGACGCCGTGCTTCGCGGCGATGTAGGCCGGTTTGTACGGCGACGCGACGAGTCCATGGACGCTCGCGATGTTGACGATGCGTCCGCGCTTGCGCGCGAGCATGTGCGGCCACACGGCCTTCGTCGCGTAGAAGACGCCGTCGAGATTCACGGAGGTGACGAAATCCCAGCGCTCGTCGGGAAAATCCGGGAGCGGCGCGACGAATTGCACGCCTGCGTTGTTGATGAGGTGGTCGATCGAACCGAAATCGTCCGCGATGCCGCCGATGGTAGCGCGGAGCAGGTCGCCGCGCCGGACGTCGACCGCGTATCCCTGCGTGCGGACGCCCGCCTCGGCCGCGATGCGTTCCGCGGTCGCGCGAACTTCGCCGCCCTCCAGATCGAGCAGCGCGACGCCGGAGCCGGCTTGCGCGAGCGCGAGTGCGGTAGCGGCGCCGATGCCGCGGCTCGCACCGGTGACGATGCTGACGCGGCCGGAGAGTGGCCGTTGCGTGCTCATTTGTTCAAAGGCACCCGTTCCAAGAAGTATTGATAGGTGGCTTCCATCCCCCGGCGCAGATCCGTCGCCGCGGTCCAGCCCAGCTCGCGCTGCGCGAGCGAGGCGTCGAATTGCGCGTCGCGCACGTCGCCCGCGCGCTTGGGCGCGTGCGTGACCGGCGCTTCGAAGCCGGTGATATCGACGAGCGCGCGATAGATCTCGTTGACGCTCGTCTTCCGGCCGGTTCCGATCACGTAGCACGTTCCGCCCCCGCGCTCGAGCGCGAGGACGTTCGCACGCGCGACGTCGCCCGAGAATACGTAGTCGCGCGTCTGTTCGCCGTCGGAATCGATCCGCACGCCCTGCCGCGCGATGAACTTGCCGATGAAGATCGAGATCACGCCCGCTTCGCCGTTGGGGTCCTGGCGCGGGCCGTAGACGTTGCCGTAACGCAACGCCGTGAAATCGAGGCCGTGCTCGGCTTTGTAGAAGCGCAGGTAGTGCTCGCCGACCATCTTCGTTATCCCGTACGGCGAGGCTGGGCGCTGCGGGGTCGCCTCCGAGATCGGAAGCTGCTCCGGCTCGCCGAACGTCGCGCCGCTGGACGCGTAGATCACCTTCCGAACGGCGGTCTTGACCGAGCAGTCCAGAACGTTGATCAGCCCCAACACGTTCACGTCGGCATCGAAGTGAGGATCGCGCGAGCCGATCGCGACGCTATGCTGGGCCGCGTGGTGGCACACGACCTCGGGGCGGAAATCCCGGAAGACGCGCTCGAGTTGGTGATCGCGGATGTCCATGTGGACGAAATGCGCGCGCTTCGGGATGTTCTCGCGACGTCCGCCGCCGTGATCCCAGAGGCTATCGACGATCGCGATTTCGTGCCCCTCGGCAAAATACGCATCGGCTATCGTGGAGCCGATGAAGCCGGCACCGCCGGTGATCAAAATACGCACGAGGACCCCTTTACTCCACGAGGCGCGCGGATACCACTTTGGAGGTATCTCCGATCCTAGCGTTATCGGCCGGGGACCGCATGGGCGCTTCGTCTCGGTCGGCGGGCGACGCTTGGGGAAGCGCGCGCCGCCCGGCGCCGAGCTTGCGGCGCGAACCCGTCGCCGCGATCGGTGCCGCGTGGAGCAATACCGGCTCGCCGCGCTCGCGGCGGCATTCGCGTTGGGCACGGTGGCCGCGATCCGCGGATACGGTCTCGCGGCGCTCGGTTGCGGTCTTTGCGCGGCGCTTGCGGCGGAGGGCGCCGCCGCGTTCGGTGCGTCGCCGAGCGGACTCGGGCGGCTGCGCCGGATGGCGCTCGCGGCGCTCGCCTGCGGAATCCTGAACGGCGCCGCGCGCGGCGGGCTCGAGCCCCTTCCCGGCGCCGGACGGATAGTGACGCTGGAAGGCACGGTCCTCGACGAGATCCGGCCGGAGGCGTTCGGCTCGAGCTTCGTCCTCGGAACGAACGGTATGCGCCTGCGCGTCGAGGCGAGCGGTCCTGCCCCCGGCATCGCCGAGCGGTTGCAGGTGCGCGGCCGCCTCGCCGAACTCGACGGCCCGCGCAACGAGGGCGAGCCGTCGCCCAAGGAACTTGCCGCCGAACGCGGGATCCGCGGCGAACTCCGGCACGCCCGGATCCTCGCTCGCGCGCCGCCTGATCCGGGCGACCCGAACGTTTGGCTCCCGCTCGCACGCGCGCGGGCCGTCGAGCGGATCCATCGCGAGGTCGAAGAGCCCCAAGCCTCGATCCTTGCCGGCGCGCTCTGGGGGGGACGCGGGACGCTCCCGCCCGACTTGCGCGCGGAGTTCCAAGATACGGGCACCATGCACGTGCTGGTGACGGCGGGCTTGCACCTCGGCGCGGTGGCGGCGCTGACGCTCGCGCTCGCACGGTGGTGCGGGGGCGGGCGGATCGCGGCTTCGCTCGTAACGATCGCCGCGATTTGGTGCTACGCGCTGCTGAGCGGCGCGCATCTCCCTGCCGTGCGGGCCGCGACGATGCTTTCGTTCGGCCTCGGGCTGCACGCGGCCGGGAGGCGCGCGCTCACCTGGAACGCGCTCGCGGCGGCGGGGACCGCGATCGCGCTAGTCCGGCCGCGCTCCGTCGCTTCGGCCTCGTTCGCGCTTTCGTTTGCGTGCGTCTCGGCGATCCTGCTCTTCGCGGGGCCGATCGCGCGCCGCTTGCGCGCGAGCAGGGTTCCGCACGTCGTCGCCGAGGCGATAGCGTTGACGCTCGCGACGCAGATCGGGACGTGGCCGATCACGGCGGCGACGTTCCTCGTCTTCGCGCCGTACGCGCCGCTCGCGAACGCGCTCGTCGTGCCGGTCGTCGGGAGCGCGCTCGTCGTCGGGCTCGCGGCCCTCGCGGCGAGCCCGCTCCCGCCGCTCGCGCACGCGCTCTACGCCGTCGACGATGCGCTCGTCGCGTGGATCGTCGCCGTCGTGCGCGCGGTCGCGAGCTTGCCGGCGGCGCACGCCGTGATGACCCCCGCCCCGGAATGGGCGATCGCGCTGTATTGCGCCGGGATGATCGCGGTAGCCGCCGCGCTAGCCCGGGGACGGCGGGGCATCGCGCTCGCGGTCGCGGTCGCGTGCACCGCGCTCGTGCTCTGGCCGCCGCGCGCGCCGCAGAGGGGCGTCGCGATCGAAGCGCTCGACGTCGGGCAGGGCGATGCGATCCTCGTGCGGATGCCGGAGGGGCGCAGCCTCCTGATCGACGCCGGCGGCAGACTCGAACGCGGTTCGCTCGCCGACGGCAGTTCCTCCGCCGAGGCGATCGGCGAGCGCATCGTCGTTCCGGCGCTGATTCGCGCCGGGATTCACCGGCTCGACGTGCTGCTGCTGACGCACCCGCACGGCGACCACGTAGGCGGCTGCGCGCCGCTCCTGCGGACGCTGCGCGTCGGCGCGATCCTCGACAGCGGGCAAACCTACGGTGGGCATGCATATCGCGATTGCCTCGCGGAGGCGCGCGCGCGCCGCGTGCCGGTCCACGTCGCGAGCGCGGGGGAGGTTTACCGGTTCGACGGGGAGATCGCGCTGCGCATCCTCGCGCCGAGCGCCCCGTATTTCGCCGACGGCCCGAACGATGTGAACGAGAACTCGATCGTCGCGCTGCTCGAGTACCGCTGCCCGGCCTGCACGGCTCCGTTGCGCGCGCTCTTCATGGGCGACGCCGGCATCCAATCGGAGGCGCGCCTCCTGGAAGGCGGAATCGGCCTGCACGCGGACGTGCTCAAAGTCGGGCATCACGGCAGCGCCTACTCCTCGAGCCCCGCATTCGTGCGCGCCGTATCGCCCCGCTATGCGCTCATCTCCGTCGGCCGCGACAATCCGTTCGGCCATCCCGCCGCCTCGACGCTCGAAACGCTCCGCTCCGGCGGCGCGCTACTGCTGCGCACCGATACGTCGTGCGCGCAAGCGGTGGAGCTCGAACCGGACGGGCGCATCGCGCAACGGCAGACGTGTCCGCGCACCGGATTCTGACGACCAATCGTCCTCGCAGGCGCCGGGCGCAGCGGCGATATCTTGGCGCGCGAAGCGATCTGCGAACGCCGGGCCTGAATCGGGTTCGCGCTATCCGAGCCGCGACGGCTCAGTCAGAGCGCAATCAAACTCGCGCGCGCGTACTGCGCGACGGTGCCGGCCGCGACCTGAAGCTTCAGTCTGCCGGGCGCCGGCCGATCCACCGGGGCCGAGCCCGCGGCGAACACGTACTCCCACTTGCCGCTGCCGGAATGCTCGGCGCTCGCGAAGTCCTCCCACGAATCGGTCGTTTGCAGGCGGACCGTCGCACCCGGCGCTCCCGATTTCACCCAGCACCCCGCCGCGTACGCCTTTCCCGCTTCGAACGTGAAGCCGGGCTGGCCCAGCCACGTCTCCCCGTCGCCCGCATCGATCTCGAGCGCATGCGCGCCGCCGGGTGAGAAGCGCAACTGGTTCGCGAGCGTCGCAGCGTCGAGGTCGCGTGCGTCGACGGTTCCGGCACCGTCCGGAACCCAGGCCGCCGGACCCGCTCCGTCCCACGCTTCGAAATCGGCGTTCCGAACGGCGAGTGCCGCCGGCGCGACGGCGAGATCCGCCAGCGCGTTGCGCGTGATCGTCGCGACGGCGTTCGAACCCGCGAGGCCGCCGCCCCAATTGACGGTCGCGGCCGTGAAGACCGTGCCGTTGCGCCGGAAGACGCCCATCGTGGCAAAGCCGCCCTTGCCGTTCGGGGCCCAGTCGGTCAGATCGGCGGTGGCGAGCGGGACGAAATCAGGCGGCGTGCCGTCGGTGCCGAGCGCGCGCGTCCCATCCAGTAGAGCCGCGTCGGTCTCGTAGCCCAAGATCGAATCGTCCACGCTCGTGCCGTTCCCGAACTCGTCGCCGCGGGAGAGCCCGGTTCCGCGCAGGAGCGGGTGGCCGGGCGTCACGACGGTGTAGCCCCGAAAGCGCCGCTCGGGAACGACGGGATCGACCCACCAGCCGGCGCCGTTCCTGTAGCTGACGCCCGTCATGCCGTTTTCGGGGCGCGAGACCGGCGAGTCGTACCACGCGCACGTAATGCGCTCCGGATCGTCGCGCTGCGGATCGGGCGAACGGCCGGCGTCGCCCTCCTTGTAGCAGACGATCCGGCGCCCGCCGCTCGCGAAGTCGACGCGTATCTGCCAATAGCACGTGTTCGCGCTGAAGAAGCACGCGTTGCCGCCGCTTGCGATGAACGCCTCGACTTGATCGCGCATCTCGAGCGACCAGTATTCGTCGTGACCGAGGCTCACGAAGAGCCGGTACGGCTCGAGCAAACGCGGGTCGAAATGCAGATCCAGGCTCGAGCACACGTCGAACGAGATGCCGTTCGACTCGGCCCACTGCAAGAACGGGAGTTGATAGATCTCGTAGAGCCCGAGGTCGGCGGGGCGATCGAGCGAGATCGCGGGCGCGGGCGGCGCGCTGTAGAAGCTCAGGCCGCCCCAAGCATTGTAGGCTTGCGCCGTCGTATCGCTGATCTTGAGCAAGATGCGCGAGGGGCCCGGCGTCGTCGCCCGCACCAGGAACGGCATCGTGCACGACGCATCGCCCGAGGTCGCGATCGCGACGTAGTATCCGCTCTTCCACTCCGCCGGAACGATCGTTCGGCACTGCGGATCCGCCGGCCAGTCGCAACCTTGCACGGCGAGCGTGGCGTCGTCTTGCGCGCCCGGGGCGAAGGCCGTGCCCCGAGCGCTCTGCAGGACGGTATCGACGAGGCCGCGGCGGCAGACGTTCAGCGTGAAGTCGCGATGAGCCGCGTCGGAGCGAACGTGAAAATCGATCGTCTCGCTGGGCGCCGCCGAAACGACCGAAGCGTACCCTTCAAGCGCCGCTGCCATCGTGCGTCGACGTTACGGCATCCGGCCGCTCGGGGTCAAGTGGAGGTAGGCCTACTGTTTTCCCTTGACGTTGTTTTCCTGCGTCATCAGAAGGATCCGGTCGGCATGGCGCTGACCGAGCATCTTCTGATCGTAGAACACCTTGACGTACTGGCCCGGCTTGATCGCGGTCATCTGATACGTGGTCTTGCCGTCGCTCGAGAAGACCTGATTGAACTTCGGCACGATCAGGAAGCTCAGCGTCTCGTTCGTTTTCGTGTTCGTAACTTTGAGATTGTCACTTGAAACATGATTGACGATCCCCGTGAACGTCGCGGAGCCGACCTTGGTTTCCGCATTCGCAGGGGCGTACGTCAGGTTCGGCAGTACCAGCGCAAGAAGAAGGAAAGCGAGGGCTCTCATGGATCCGACCTTTCAAAAGAAGTATTCCGGCGCGGATCTTCCGCTCCGGAGCGGAGAACTCGAGTGCCCCTGCCCGTGACTCCAAGCAAAGCAAGGGCGGACGGCCGCGGAGCTGCACGGCCGATAATCGGCTCGGCGACTGCGTTAGACCCGCACGCCCCGGCCGGTCAGCACGTTGAACACGATCAAAACGAGCGCGATGACCAGCAGCAGATGAATGAGCGCGCCGCCGACGTGCAGCGCTAGGCCGGCTATCCAGAAGATGAAGAGTATGACGATGGCCGCCCACAGAATCCCGAGTATGTTGCCCTCCACGCTGCTCTAATTCCAACGGGCACGCGCCGCCAAACACGAGCGCATCGCCGCGGCGTCCGTGGTCGCGGCAAGAGGCCTCAGTTCACGACCGCGCCCGAGCTTCATGAGTCACGGGCAAACTAAGATGGGGAGACGGGAGGGGAGCGCCATGGGAGCGATTCGCTGTGTGCCGGAGGCGATCGCGGACGGACAACCTCAGGCTCCTTGACGAGCGTTACAGCCTGGCGCAAGCGCGGCCGGCAACTCACAGGCGAGGGCATGCCGACGGGCCTCAATACGGTTATCGACGGCGGCGGTGAGACCGGCGGCGGAATCCTGAAGCATGAAGATACCGGGAGCCGCCTCCTCGTCGGTTCCGTACGTGCTCGTTAGCGATATCGAGGAGCATAGGAAGAAACCCGAGTCGCTCGGCGCGACGCTGATGGTCCCCGTCACCGACGTCGGGATGGGGAACTACGCATTCTCAGCGATCCGACGGGAGCACCGATCGGCCTCCGGCAGCCTTCTGGTTCTGGATACGGACGCGCGCTCGATGCGATCGCTTCTCTGGAACGCGAGCCAGGGCAGGCAGGCTCATCGGCGTATCGAACGCGGCCATGCGTGAGTAGCGATCGGCGGCAAAACAACAGCGTGTCATTGCCGGCTGACGGGCTCCAGCGTCACACGCCGGCGTGCTTCCTTGTGAATCACGCGCTTGGAGAAGCAACGATGAGCCGAGTTCTGCGCAGCGTGTTGGTTGCGTTTGCTGCGCTTGCAATCATTCTTTCCGCATCTTTCGTTTCCGCTCAGGAAGACCGCCCCGGGTCGAAGGACTATCCGGGGATCCCTCGCATGCCGGGGTACGTCATCACCGGCTACGAAGACTCACAATTCGACTCGTATAGCTTTAAGGTTACTCAGGGGACAAGCGAGAAGCAGCAGACGGTCGAAGGACACCGTTACTTCTTCCGATACGAAGCCGGAAGCGGCGGCGCCGGGAATACCACCGCGCTGCAAATCGTTCGAAATTATCAGAATGCAGCGCGCGCCGCGGGCGGGCAAGTGCTGCGCGATGCCGGCGGCAATGACGATCGCGAGACCACGCTTCGCCTGGTCAAAGACGGCAGCGAACTGTGGATCGCCATAGGCACGACGGGTCGTGCACCGAGCCACTACGTCATGTACATCGTCGCGAAGCAAGCAATGCACCAGGAAGTCACGCTGGATGCGTCCGCTATGGCGAGCGATATCGGCAGCGCGGGGCGGGTCGCCGTGTACGGCATTCACTTCGATACGGGCAGCTCGGAGCTGAAAGGCGATTCTGAACCTGCACTCGTCGAGATCACGAAGCTTCTCGACCGTAACCCAACCCTGAGAGTGTACGTGGTCGGACATACTGACATGACGGCGAGCCTGGCGACGAACGTGCAATTGTCGCAGGCACGGGCTCAGTCGGTTGTCAACGCGCTGGCCGGCAAACACGGCATTGCCGCCTCTCGACTCATTCCGTTCGGTGCCGGCCCGTATGCGCCGGTAGCGAGCAACAGAACCGAAGAAGGGCGAGCCAAGAACCGAAGGGTCGAACTCGTAGAAATCGCAGTCAAGTAGCAGCCGGAAGGGCCCCGATAACTCGGGGCCCTTCGCTCTTATCGCCGCCTCTGCACTATCGCATTGCGCGCGTTCTTCGAGGCCTCGGCGCCGAGCGCGGGCTACCGATCGGCAGAGCCTCGTCCTCGCGGTCTATCGTGCGGCGCAGAAAGGAGGGCCGATCGGCGATATCCTCCTGTTGAGCAACGCGATCGCGCACTGCACGCCGTACGTCGGCTCCATCGAGCGCTTGAATCCCGTCTCGACGTTCGAGCGAGAATCCGCTCCGCGTGCCGTCGGTCCGGGCGGTATCGCGATCGGCGATGCGAGCGCATTCGCCGGAACGTTCGAAGCAGCGAGAACGCGCCACGAATGCACGCTCGGCATCGCGGCGCACAACGACGACTTCTCGGCACGCCGGCTTCCGATCCTCACCGGATATCGCTTCTTCAACGCGCGAAACGGGATGCAATTCGTTCCGGCCGATCCACGCTTGCGCCCCGTCGAAGAGTACAAGGTCCACTTCGATGCATCGATCGAGAACCCGATCTTCGACCGAGGGGTCGTCGAAGGGCGCGATCCGATGCAACGCCTGCTGACGGAAGATTCCGCCGCGGTCGTCGTGCGCTGGCGCGACGGGCAGCGAGCGGGCGCGCGCGAGTTCCTCCTCTTCGTCACCGCCGGATTGTTCGCGATCTGTCCCGCGATGCTGCTCGAACTCTGGAAGCCGCGCCTCATCAAGCCCGATCCATAGGAGCGAAAAAGGAACGCGCTCGGCCGATCAGAAGACCGAACCTGTTCGCGTGCGCGGGAAGCCGGTGTGAAGCCGGCACGGTCGCGCCACTGTCAGCGGGGAGCCGCCGGGCGTCACGGTCTTCGGATTCGGAAGGCGTGCGGCACATAGGCTAAGATCCGCGGAGTCAGGATACCGACGCGCGAGCCAACGCTCACACTTCAACCTCGCGAAAAGGTTTGTGTCTCCTGATGAAGATCTCACGCGCCGGCGCTTTCGCCGCGCTTTTCCTTGCTGCTTGCGCCGCCGGCGCGAACGCCTCGCCGGCTCCCCAGGCTTCGCCGGCTCCTTCGCCTTCCCCGACGGCCTCCGCGACGCTGCCGGAGATCGGCCGCGTCTTCACGAGCGATCGCCGCTCGGAGCCGATCGCGAACACCACTCGCCCCACATTCGTCGTCGATCGCCGGACGATCGAGGCTTTCGGTTCGCGCAGCGTCTCCGATGCGCTCGAAAGCGTCCCGGGCCTTAACGTCTTCTCGTACGGCGCCTTCGGTTCGACGGCGAACGTCGGGATTCGCGGCACGACGTCGACGCAAACGCTCGTGTTGCGCGACGGCATTCCGCTCACCCTCGGCACGCTCGGTTCGTTCGATCTCGGCTCGCTCTCGACGATCGGCATCGGGCGCATCGAAGTCGTCGAGAGCGGCTCCTCGACGCTCTACGGTTCGAGCGCGTCGGGCGGCGTCATCAATCTGATCTCGGCGCCGCAGGCCGCGCAGCCGTACGTCCGCCTCTCGACGGGGACGCTCGGCGATACCGATATCGCCGCCGAAGCGGGGACCGGCGGGCTCGCCGTCTCGCTCGAACGGCACGTCGCCCGCAACGAATACGATTACCCGGCCTTCGGTTTCCCCGGAACGGCGGCTCAGCCGGCCGGGACGCGCGCGAACGGCGACGCGCTCGAAAGCGCGGTGCGGCTCTCGTATACCGCGAAAATCGCCGAGGGCTGGACGGCCCGCCTCTCCGGAGGCAGCGATACGGCGCGCCTCGGCGTGCCGGGGTCGCTCGCGTTCGGCGCCACGCCCGATAACCGGCAAGAGACGGCGCGCAGCGACGCGCAACTCGACCTGACGCGCGCGCTCGGCGGAGGCACCTTCTCGCTCACGCTCGCAGGCTCCGCGCAACGCCTCGCGTACGTCGACCGCACGGCCTTCGGCGGCGAGAGCGATACGTTCGACAGCCGCACGCAAGCGTCGTTGCGTTACGCCGCGTCCGCCGCGAAGAGCGATCTCGTCACGGGGATCGACCTCGCGCGCTCGAGCGCCGCGCTCTCGAGCGGCGGGGCCTTCGGTTTCTCACCGTTCGGCGTCGCGCAGTCGCAGGCGGCGGCGTACGCGCAGTTCGGTTACGCTCCCTCGGCCTCGACGCGCGTCACGTTCGGGTTGCGCGGCGAGAACGATTCGCCGCGCGCCGGGGCGCTTGCGCCCTCGCTCGGTGCGCGCGTCGCCGTGGGGCAGGCGCTCGTCAGCGCAAACGTCGCGGAATCGTTCCGCGTCCCGTCGATCGACGAATTGTACTTCCCGGGGTTCGGGAATCCCAATCTCTCGCCGGAGCGGCTCTCGAACTACGATCTCACGCTCGCATTCCCGTCGTTCGCCGGCGGGATCTCGCTCGGCTACTTCGGACGGACCGGAACGAACCTGATCGCGACGGTCTGCGACGCGAGCTTCAACTGCCTGCCGGTCAACGTCGATCGCTCGGCTCTGAACGGCCTGCAACTCACGGCGAACACGCGCCCGTACCATCACGTCCGCGTCACCGCAAGCGCGACGAATCTCTATCGCGCGAACGGATTCGACGGCACGAACGTTGCCGGCCGCCTGCCGAGCACGCCGCCGCTCGTCGCGACGCTCGGCTTCGAACGCGGGTTCGACGGCGGCGCGCTCGCCTACGGCGCCCGCGTGCGCGTCGTCGGTTCGCGTCAAGCCGACGGTCCGATCCAGCCGAACCCGTACGACGGCTACACGAAAGCCGATGCCTACGTGCGCTATCGCTTCGCGAGCCACGCGGTCGCCTCGCTGCGCGTGAGCGACCTCGGCAACGAACGGTACGAGCCCGTCTACGGCTATCCGGCTCCCGGCCGCACGGTCACGCTGGAGTTCGCGACGCGCTAGGAAATCATGAAGCGGGATCCGTGCGGGCTTGCGCCTTACGACAATCCGAGCGCGACCCTGATCGGGAGATGCGCGAGGACGCGCGGATCGATCGCGCCGGCGGCCATCATCCCGCCGACCATCGCGGGGAAGACGCCCGGCGTCACGACGTCTTGCCCGCCGAGATAGAGCCCGCGAATTCCGGTGTAGGGCCCGACGTGCGGCGAAAGGAAGCGGCGCGGCGTCACTTCGATGCCGTAGATCGCGCCGCGCGGAGCGCCCGTGTACGAGTTGATCGTCGCCGGCGTCGAGAGTTGGTGGTAGACGAGCAGCGGGGGGAGGTTCGGAAAGTACCGGGCGAACTGCGCCAGCAGCTTCGTTTCCAACTCGGCCTTCTTTTGCTGGTAGGCCGTCTCGGTCCGAGCGTCCCGCGGCCCGATCCAGGCGGCGAACGCGTCGGCCTTCGTCATCACGATCAAGTCGGCGGAGTGCTTGCGTTGCGGGCCGGGATCGTGCGCCGGATCGTGCAGCGAGGCGAACGAGGCGAACATCATCGGCGCGTCGCCCGGCGCGAACGGGTCTTCCCATAGGTTCGCGTTCTGATCCCACGACTCGAAGAACCAATGATTGTGCACGGTCGCGCCGTGCGCCGCGATATCGCCCTCGAAACCGAGGTGCATCACGACCGCGCTGTGCGAGGGGGCGAACGAGAGGATCTCCTTCGCCCACGGAGCGTCGCGCAATTCCGCGGGAAGCAGCTTGCCGACCGTGTTCAGGACCCCGATGCCGGAGATGACGCGCCGCGAGCGATACGTCCGGCCGTCGGCGGTCCGGACGCCCACGGCCGCGCCGCGCTCGACGAGGATCTCGGCGACGGGCGAGTCGACGAGAGCGCAACCGCCGGCGCGCTCGATCACTCCGAGCATGCGGCGCGAGAGCACGGCGGCGCCGCCCACCGGGTAGAACGCACCCCTCGAAAAGCTGCGCGTCACCTTCGCTTGCATCCCGAAGCACGCTTCGGCCGGGATGGCGCCGTAGTCGCACCACTGCGCTCCGAGCACCGCCCGCAGGCGCGGGTCGCCGATCCTGCGCTCGAGCATCTCGTGGACGGTGATGCCGCACCAGCGGTCGATCGCGCGCCGGTGGACGGCCTCGTAGAACGGTTTGAGCGGCCCGGGGAGCCCGCGCAGGATGAACGAGGCGGCGAACGCGTTCGAGGCGGCCGCAAGCGTGCCGAAGTACGCGTCGATCTGCGCTCCGGAATCCGGGAAGCGCTCCTTGAGGCGCTGCTGCAGCCCGGCCTCGGGGCGCATGAACCCGAACTCGAAACCGTCCGGCAGATGGACGACGTCGTACGTATCGCCGTATTCGAACACGTCGACGGGACCGTCGCATAGCCACGCGAGCGTCGCCACGGCATCGAGGCCGGGCCCCGCCTCGCTGAGATAATGCAGCCCGACGTCCCACTTGAAGCCGTTCCGCGAGAACGACGTCGTGGAGCCGCCCAGCGCGTGCTGCCGTTCGAGGACGAGGACCCGCCGATTCAGTTTCGCGAGGGCTGCCGCGCTCGCCAAACCGCCGCTTCCCGAACCGATGACGACGGCGTCCCATTCGATGGAGGTGGGGTCAACAGGCAGCGCGGCCGGCATATGAGCGGCCATGAAGGGGGAGCGTTCACGCTCGGGGCCGCCGGGCCTTGCACGCCGCCGCGGCAGGCGCCCGGAGCCTCGCGGGCGGACCTACGTCACCAACAGCCGCCGCCGGCGCGAGTATCATAGGGGACGCCGCGAACTCGGTTGCGCGCCGCACCGGGTCGGCTCCTCTCGCACCAACGCACGCCGACGGAGGCCTATCGATGCGCATCCTGATGATCCAGCCGAACTACCATGCGGGCGGAGCTGAGATCGCAGGAAACTGGCCCCCGGGGTGGGCGGCGTACATCGGCGGCGCGATCCGGCACGGCGGCTTCCCCGACGTCGAGTTTCTCGATGCGATGGCGTTCAACATCGAGCACGACCCGTTGCGCGAGATCATCCGCAAGAAGCAGCCCGACGTGGTCTTGGCGACGGCGATCACGCCGATGATCTACAAGGCGCAAGAGACGCTGAAGGTCGCGCAGGAAGCCTGCCCCGGCGTCATGACGATCCTGGGCGGCATCCACCCGACCTTCATGTACGGTCAAGTCTTCTCCGAAGCTCCCTGGATCGATTACATCGTCCGCGGCGAGGGCGAGGAGATCATCGTCAACCTGCTGCGCTCGATCGAAGCCGGGACGATCCTCAAAGATCGCAGCGAGATCAAGGGGATCGCCTATCTCGAGGACGGCAAGCTGATCGCGACGCCGGCGCACCCCGTCATCGCCGATCTCGACACGTTGACGCCGGACTGGAGCCTGCTCAAGTGGGACAAGTACATCTACATCCCGATGAACACGCGCGTCGCGGTCCCGAACTTCGCCCGCGGCTGCCCGTTCACGTGCCGGTTCTGCTCGCAGTGGAAGTTCTGGCGTAAGTACCGCACGCGCGATCCGAAGAAGTTCGTCGACGAGATCGAGATCCTCGTCCGCGATTATAAGGTCGGCTTCTTCATCCTCGCCGACGAAGAGCCGACGATCCATCGCAAGAAGTTCATCCAGTTCTGCGAGGAGATGATCAAGCGCAACATCAACGTGCACTGGGGGATCAACACCCGCGTCACCGACATCCTGCGCGACGCGGACCTCCTGCCGATGTTCCGCAAGGCCGGGTTGCTGCACATCTCGCTCGGCACCGAAGCCGCCGCGCAGATGAAGCTCGACCTCTTCCGCAAGCAGACGACGATCGAACAGAACAAGAAGGCGATCAAGCTGATCCGCGATGCGGGCATGGTCGCCGAAGCGCAGTTCATCATGGGCCTCGAGGGCGAAACGAAGGAGACCATCGAGGAGACCTACCGGCTCGCGATCGATTGGAAAGTCGACATGGCGAACTGGAACATGTACACGCCGTGGCCGTTCGCCGAACTCTTCGAAGACTTGGGCGATCGCGTCGAAGTGCGCGATTACTCCAAGTACAATTTCGTCACGCCGATCATGAAACCGGACGCGATCGAGCGCGAGGACGTGCTCAAGGGCGTGCTCAAGAACTACGCGCGATTCTATGCGGGCAGCGCGTTCTTCCGCTATCCCTGGATCAAGGACCGCTTCAAACGCAAGTACATGATGGGCTGCCTGCGCGCGTTCGCGAAGACGACCGCGACGAAGAAGTTCTACGACCTCGAACGGCTGAAGTTCCGCGGGCTCTCGACCGAAGTGCAGTTCGGTTTCGACGAGACGAAGATCCTCACGCGCGAGCAGATCGCGGAGCAAAAGCTCGCGCAGCCGGAACTGAGCGCGGCGATCTCCTACAACGCCCCGCGTGCAAAGGCGCCGGCTCCGGCCGCACCCGCCCCGGTCAGCGCCTGCGGCGCGCCGAACGATCTCCCCGACGCCGACGCGCTCTTCGAGAGGGCGGCTGCCGCAACGGCCTCATCCGCTTCGGCCGGCGCCTGCGGCGCACCGAACGACCTCCCCGACGCCGATTCGCCGGCAGGGGAATCCCCGTCCACGCCGCCCTGCTCGTGCGGAACGCCGCACGACCGGCACGACGGCGGGGCGCTCGTCGAACCGGCGGGCGTGAAGCCCTAGCCTAAGCCTCCACGATCGTCACGTCCCCAGAGAACGTGATGAACCCGGTGATCTCGTCGACGTCGAGCGGCGCAGGGAAGAACCACGCCGCGTCGGGGAGGCGCCGCCCCGCGACGTCGATCGTGTAATAGTTCGCCAGGCCGCGCTCGGCGTCGGACGTGTGCCTGTCGGATGCCTTGAAGTAGCGATAGTCGATCGAATCGGGCGGGAAGTAATGCGTGCCGTCGACGACCTCCGTTTCGTCGCTCTCGGCGAGCACCGCGCCGTTCCAAATCGCCTTCATCGTCGTGTTTCGTCCCCTCGTCGTTCCGTCACGGGAGCGCCCGGCCCCCAGCCGCCGTTCGCACGATCGCGGTTCGCGGTCGGGGCGCTCCGCCCTATCGCGGCTCGCGCCGGCTCAGCGCGAATCGAGCGCCGTCGCGGCCTTTTGCAGATCGGCGGGCTCGACGAAGATGACCCCGCCGAAGCGGCCCCGCCCGTCGGAGATCGCTTGCGCGGCGACGACGCCTACCCCGGCGCGCGCCAAGCGCTCGAGCGCCCCCGCGATCGCGCCGCGCCGGTCCTCGCCCGTGAAGTAGAACGCCGTCGTCCCTTCCCCGATCTCGAGCCCGGCGGCTTTCGCCGCCGCGGCGAAGCCTTCGGGGTCGTCCGGGACGAGCTCGAGCCTTGCGTGCCCTCCGCTGGCCGAATAGCCCCAGACGGCCGTGAGGTTCACGTCCCCGTCGCGCAGCTGCGCCAGCACGCGCGCACCCGCACCGACCTCGTTTTGGATGTCGATCGTATAGTGTTGGACCCGCCGGATTTCGTCGCTCATGAATCCCTCCATTCACCGCCAACGCTATTCCCCCGCGCCTTTCAAGTCAATCTTTCCGCGACAGGAAGGGCGCCGGGCGATTCGAATCTCGCGAAACGCTTTCATCTTCGGGCTATAGAGGTTGTGCCGTGAGCGTTCTGTTGGGCGACGTCGACGTCGAACTCATTCTCCAGGAGGAGCACCTCGGCCGGATCGGCTGCTGCCTCGACGGTGCAGCGTACGTCGTCCCGATGACGTACGCGTACGACGGCGATTCCGTCTACTGCCATTCCCTCGACGGCAAGAAGATCGACATGATGCGCGCGAACCCGCGCGTCTGCTTCGAGGTCGACCGCAGTCACGGCTTGCGGAATTGGGAGAGCGTGATCGCGTTCGGCACGTACGAAGAACTCGCCGGCGAGGAGGCGGAACGCGCGATGCTGGCGCTCGTCGCCCGCCTCGAACCGGCGATGCCGCCGGTCCTCAACGACGGCGGTGCGACGCCGCTGATCGACAGCGGGATCGTCTTCCGCATCCGGCTCTCGGAAAAGACGGGACGCGCCGAGAAACCCTGATCCCGGCGCGTCCGCGTTTCGTCTTCGACCCCCGTCAGCGCGCCTGCGGCGTTTCCCGGTTGCGCTCGGGATGAGAGTCGTCGCGATGAGGGTGCACGACGTGCGGCGGCGGCTTCGGCGACGCGATGCCGCGAACGTGCACGGGGGCCGCGGTCTGGACGCCGAGGTTCGACGGGTGCAGCGTCTCCGGATGCAGCGTCTCCGGGTGCAGCGTCTCCGTGCGCAGCGCGGGATGCGCGGTTTCGGTGCGCCAGGCCGGGCGGGTCGTTTCGATCACCCCACTGGAGGCTCCGCTCGGGCCCCGGTTGGTGCCGGGCTCGTTGAAGCGCCGCCATTCGGGGGATCCGGCCGGTCTAACAGGCGGGCTCGCGACCGGCGCCACGTTCGTGAAGGCCGGTGCGGGCGTATGCGACTCGTGGATGACGTCCGTTGCGCCGTGCGGGTACAGGCGCACCGTCGCAGCCCGTACGTCCGCCCGTTGCTCCTCGAACGAGCGCACCGGCGCCGAGGGCGCGGCGAACCGGCTGAAGCGCCGGTCGACCGGCGCGCTCGTTTCGCCGCGAGCGATCGGACGATCGGAAAAGCGGAGATTCTGCGCCGTCGGCACGACGGGAACGATCCCGCGAACCGGCGTTGCCGCGTGCAACTCGACGGGCGTCACGCGCACCGGCCGGTCGAACCGTCCGCCCGCGAAATCCTGATGCGAGACCGCCGTGACGGCGCCCGGAGCGTTCGCGTTCCGATACACGGTGATGTTTCGAACGTTCGTGACGTTCGTGACGTTCGTCGTGTTGTTCACGATCGTCGTTTGGTTGGTGGCGTAGCGCCGCCCCCACCAGGGATTGACCGCCTCGCGCGGCGCGAGCGGGACCCAACCGACGTTCCCGAAGCCGATGCTCACGCCGCCGCCGCCGCCGAACGAGAAGAACGCGACGAGGGCCGGCTGCCACACGGGATGCACGAAGGGTCGATCGGGATACCAGCACCAGCCGTAACCGGCGTTGTAGAACCAGCGGCCGTAGTGGTACGGCGCCCAGCCCCAGGGTTCGTAGCTGACCCACGTCCAGCCGTAGTACCCTTCCCACACCCAGCGCCCGGAGCGATACGGGGCCCAGTCGGGGTCGGCATACGGCGCCCAAACGTCGCCGTAGCCCGGGACGCTCACCCAGTGGCCGTACCGATCGAGATCGGCCGCGCCGACGATGCCCTCGCCGACGTACCGGTCGCTGAGCGCTGCCGCGACGTAGCCGTCACGCTCGTCGTTCCAGCGATCGAAAGCGTCGCTCGCCGGCGTATCGACGATCTGGAACGAAGGGTCCGAGGCCGTCCCTTCGACGAGCGCGGTCATACCCGCCGTCACGCTGCGGACGTTCTGCGCGCCGACGATATCGACGCGCCCCGAACGAACCGTCACGAGCGTGTTGCCCTCTTCCGTGACGGTGAGCCGGTAGCGGCCGCTCTGCGCGGGGCGAACGGCGGCCGACGGCGTGTCGATCTCGGGGCGCGCATCGGTGAGACGGAAGACGCGTAGTTCCACGGTCCCTTGCGCGAGCTGGACGACGTGGTCCGATTGGCCGATTCGGGTGAAGCGCAGCTCGGCGTCGGGTCCGGCCCGGAGCACGTTGCCGTAATCGAATTGCACTTCGGCGCGCGCGCCGGCGTGCGTCGAGAGATAGTCTCCGGCGAGCAGCGGGGCGTTGATCGCCGCCGCGCTCGCATCGCCGGAATCGCCGCGCCGGAGCTCCACGTCGCCGTTCAGCACGCTGACGCGCGCGACCCCCGGGTCGGGGCTCGCCTCCTCGGCGCGCACGGGGGCGGCGGCGCCCCCAAGGAGCAGCGCGAACAGCGGGGCCGATATGAGCACCGGCGCGATACCCTGGAAAAACCTCACGTTCATTTCCGCATACCCCTTCACCGCGCGCAGCTCGAACGCCGAACTCCCGGGACGAATGATGCGCGCCCGACCTCTCAACGCACGGCGGTCCCGCCGAGTCGCGCGAGAAGATTAAGCGCAGGTAAGAAAGCGAGCGCGGCAAGCGGGCGGGCGCCCCGGCGGAAAGAGGAACCGAAGAGCCCGTTAGGCATTTCCTTGCTTTGGAAAAGCTCCGCTTATCGAAAGGGCCTCGTGGCGCTCACGCTCGCTCAGCTCGAAACGATCCGCCGCCTGGCGGAACTCGGCAGCTTCACGCGGACGGCCGAGGCCCTCAACGTCACGCAGCCCGCCGTCACGCAACACGTGAAGGCGCTCCAGCGGCACTTCGGGACGCGGCTGTTCGATCTCGTGGGGCGCCGCCCGATCCCCACGGACGCGGGCCTGTTCCTCGCGTCGCAGGCGGAGAAGCTACTGGACGATCTCGCCGCGCTGGAACGCGACATGCAGGCGTTCGCGGCGGCGCAAACCGGAACGCTCGAACTCGGCGCGACGATCACGATCGGCAACTACGCGCTGCTCCCGCAACTCGCCCGTTTTCGCGCGCGGCATCCCGGGGCGACGGTCGACCTTCGGGTCGCGAACACGGCCGAGATCGTGCTCGCTCTGAAGATGCGGCGCGTCCACCTCGCGCTCATCGAAGGAGCGACGGCCGACCCCGGCCTGGTGCAGGAGGCCTATGCGATGGACGAGCTCGCGCTCGTCGTCCCGCGGGGCGGGCACCGCCTCTCCGAGCGCAGCTCGGTGCGCGCACGCGACCTGGAGGGCGAAACGTTCGTCGCGCGCGAGGAGGGCTCCGGAACGAGGATGCTCGCGGACCGCGTCCTGCGCGAGGCAGGAATCGCCCCGCGGATCTCGCTCTCGCTGACGAGCGGCGAGGGCGTCGCCCGCGCGGTCGAAGCCGGGCTCGGCATCGCGATCCTCTCGCGGCTCGTCGTCGAGCGAGCCGCCGCCGCGGGGCGAGTCGCCGTCGTGCGCATCGACGACGTAGATCTCCGCCGGACGTTCCGCATCGCGCGGTTACGCGAACGGACGCTCTCCCCGCTCGCGCTGCATTTCATCGAGTTCTTGCGCGGCGAGAGCCGGGACGCTGAGCTCGCGCGCGACTTCGAACGGACCGGCGAAGCGACGTGACGCACGTCGCGCACGCCGAAGGGCCGTGCGCCGCAGCCGGCCCGGGGCAATCTTATACCCCTATAGGTATGCGATTGTCAAGGCATACTGGGTAGTGTATAGTTGACGCATGGCAGCCAGACGGAGCCGGGCCCCACAAGAGGCCGATGCTCTCCGCGTTCCCGACACCGTCGTCACGGAAGTGACGATGCGCCTGCGGCGGGTCGAAGGGCAGATTCGCGCGGTTCAGCGCATGATCGCGGAGCGTCGCGATTGCCATGCGGTCGTGCAGCAGATGGCCGCCGCGCGAGCGGCCCTCGAGCGAGCGACGGTTCAATTGATGGCCACGAGCATGGCGGAATGCATTCGCCCGCGCGCCGAAGGCGGCATCGACGAGAGCGAACTCAAGCGCCTGACGGACACGTTCGTAAAGCTCTTGGGGTAACGCCGCTGCGTTTCCGCTCGGCAGGCCCCCATCAGCCTGCGCTCGTCGAAGGCAGAGCTATACGTTGCGCTTGACGGCGAGCGGGCCGGGTGCTTGGCAGACGGGCATCAACTGGAGCGAGTTGACGTTCACGTGCCACGGGCGAGTCGCGACCCAGTGGATCGCGTCTGCGACGTCCTCCGCCGTCAACGGCTGCGTCTCGGCATAAACGGCCGAGGCCTTGCTCTCGTCGCCCCGGAAGCGCACTTCGGAGAACTCCGTTCCGCCGCACATCCCGGGTTCGATGTCGGTGACGCGCACGCGCGTCCCGAGCAAATCGGCGCGTAGATTCAAGCTGAATTGATAGACGAAAGCCTTCGTCGCGCCGTACACGTTGCCGCCGGGATACGGAAACTCGGCGGCGGTCGAGCCGAGGTTGACGATGTGTCCGCGATTCCGGGCGACCATCCCCGGCAGCACGGTCCGCGTGCAATAGAGCAGACCCTTCACGTTCGTGTCGATCATCGTTTCCCACTCGTCGAGCACGGCGTCTTGCGCCGGCTCGAGCCCTAGCGCGAGGCCGGCGTTGTTCACCAGCACGTCGATCTCCGCGAATGCCGAGGGCAGGCTCGCGATCGCGCGCTCGACCGCGCCGCGGTCGCTGACGTCGAGCGCAAGCGGGAGAAGGGCCGCCCCGAGCTCGCGCTGCAATTCGGCGAGCCGCGGCAGCCTGCGCGCGGCGGCGACCACCCGCGCGCCCTCGCGCACGAACCGGCGCGCGATCGCAGCGCCGAAACCGGCACTCGCGCCCGTTACCAAGACGACCATCATCCGCTCCCTTCGCTCGCTGGCGTCACGCTTTCGCAGCGTGCCGCTCGGGGGCCCTGTTACTTTCGAGTGCGCGCGCGGTAGGTGACTGCGCAATGAAGTTCTTCCGCATGCTCGGCGCCCTCCGCGCGACACTCCCCCGGATCCTTCCGCTCATGCGGGACGCGCGCGTCCCGCTGTGGCTCAAAGCGAGCACGCTGGCCGGTGCCGCCTTGATCGTCTCCCCGCTCGACCTGCTCGGCGATATCCCGATCGTCGGCATCTTCGACGATGTCGCCCTGCTGGGTCTCCTCGGCATGCTCTTCGTGAACCTCGCGAGCTCGTCGCGCGAGCGCAATGCCGAACCCGAGCCCGAACTCAAGGTCGTCCAGCCGCTCTAACGCAGGCACGCGGGGCGCGGACGCTGCGCCGCGAAGAGGAACGCATGGCTGACGACGACCGGCGGCTCGTGTATTCGACCGATGGTTCGCTCCCGCTTCCGCGGTTCGACCGCCCGGCTAAGCGCGCACCGGTTCGAACCGGCCCCGCTCTCCCCGAGGACGGGATCGTGCGAGTCGGCTGTGAAAAGCGACGCGGCGGAAGCGTGACGCTCGTCTACGGCCTATCCGCGCCCGAGGTCGAAGCGACGGGGCGCGAGTTGCGTCGCCTCTGCGGTTCCGGCGGCACGTCGAAAGACGGCATCGTCGCGATCCAGGGCGATCATCGCACCGCGATCCTCGCGTATTTCGCCGCGCGCGACCGCAAGGCGAAGCGGATGGGCGGTTGAGCGCGGAGGCGTTTTGACGGACCGGCCGCGTGCTAACGAATCCTCAACGGATCGACCGATAACCGGAGAGATGCGCGCGCTTTCCGGTAGTGCCCCGCTGGCGTTGCTCCCAACGAATGCGGTTCCCGCTCTCCAGCAGACTCGGTTCGGACCAGGCGTCCTCGTATCGCTCTCCTCGGGGAGCGTCGCGGGCGACCTGCGGGCGGTGCAGCGGGACACTCGGCTGCGCCGGACGACGTACGAGCTCGTCCTCACGAACGAAAGCGTCGCGCCGGTCGCCGCCTACACGTACGCCCTCGGCCAGGCGGCCTCGAACGGCGCGAGCTGGCGCACGGTAACGGTTCCCCCCTTCAGCTCGATCGCGGTGACGATCGACGTGCCGTTCCCGCCTCGCGGCGTCGAGCAGCGGGTCGTCGCGGAACTGCACGCGGAAGAAGCGCACTGGACGATCGACGCGCATGGGCCGCGAGTCGTCGAACGCCCTCCGAAGCCCCGCAACGTCGCCCTGTTCGTCGCACTCTTCATCGCGGCGCTCGCCGCAGGAGCCTACGCCGTCTTCGGACCGAAGGTGACCGCGCTCGCCGCCCCCGCTTCCGTCCCCGGCGGAACCGATTTCCAAGTCGCGTACGCGACGAGCGGCGCCGACCGCCTCCGCTGGAGCGTCGAGAACGCCGACGGAATCGAAGTGCATGGGGGCGCCCTCGCGGAACCGCACGGCGCGATCTCCCTGCAGCTCCCGCAGACCTCGCGCGCCGAAGGGTACGACCTGCACATCGACGCGGCGGGCCCGTTCGGCAGTCAGACGCGCACGGCGCACGTCGTCGCGCTGCCCGACACGGCGAAGCTCGCGGCGGAGCCCGTTCGGATCGCCTCGCTGTTCGTGGTGAACCAAGAGGTGGGAAGCGGGAAGCCGATCCTCGTCACCTATCGCACGAACGGCGACGCGGGGACGGTCAGCCTGCTCGACCAAAGCGATAACGTCCGGGCGAGCGCGCCGATGGATCGCTCCGGCACGGCAACGCTCGTCGCTCCGCGGGTCGAGACCGATCAGTCCTTCCGCATCGTTCTGGATGCCCAACGGAACGGAGCGCACTCGGAGTCGAGCGTCGGCGTCACCGTCCGGGCGAACGCCGTCGCGGCCGTCGCCGGCGCCCCGGTCGCCGCCGAAGACGTCGCGCCCGGCCCGAGCCCCGCTTCGATCTCCTTGCGCAAGCAGCGTTACCGTTCGGAGGAGGCGATCCCGATCGATGTCGCCCGGAATCTGGCGAACGTCCACGTCGCCATCGCGAACGCGGGCGGCGTCGAGATGGCGAGCAAGGACCTCCTCCCCGGCGAGCGGACGGCGGTGCTCCTCGCGCCGGACGTCTCCGCCCCGACCAAGCTCCTGGTGGTCGCGACGTTCCAGCGCGGCGTCGGCCAAGAGACCGTGGTCCGCTCCATCGAGGTCCGGCCCGCCCTCAGACATTCGAAGCCTGCCGTCAACGGTCCGTAAACGCAAGGCCGCGCCTCGGGCGGCCGTCGCGTGACCTCCCGTGACGTTCCCTCCCCGGCGGACGCCTAAGGGGCTCGCTGCCCGCTCGATTGTGACCCGGTTCCCTCGCGGAAACCCTAAAGTTCGCCGTCAACGCGCCGTAAACAGAGGGAGAACGGAGTCTCTCGATTTCCTACGGAGGCGTATTTCGTTGTCTTCCCCGCAGTTGCCGAAGCTGGCGCCCACCCTCATCGAACGGCCCCGCGTGACGAGCTGGCTGCAACGCAATGCCCTCCTTCCGCTACGCCTCGTGACGGGACCGGCAGGGTCCGGGAAGACCACCGCGATCGCCCACTACCTCGCGAGTTCGACGGACAACGCGGCGTATGTCAAAGTCGGCGACGAGGAGACGCCCGCAGCCTTCTGGCCGCGCCTGGGCTCGATGCTCGGGATGCAGCCGGCTCCCAAACATTACGACGAGTTTCTCGCCCGCTTGCGCAAACAGCCGCCCTGCGAGCTGACGATCGACGAATTCGATCGCGGCTCACCGACGCTGCTCTCCGAGTTCAACGAGATCGTTTGCGACTCTCCCGATTCGGTTCGTTTCGTCTACGTCGGCCGCTCGCGGATCGCCATCGACGCCGAACGGCTGATCACGCAAGGTTTTGCTGGCGCCCTCCACGCGGCCGATCTCGCCTTCGACGCGCTCGAGGTCGGGCGCCTCGCCGATCTCTCCAACGTCCGGCATACGACGAGCGAGATCGACGCGCTCTTGGCCGAAACCGACGGCTGGCCGATCGTGATCGCCGGCGCCGTCCGCGAGGCCGCCGCGAGTTCGGGAAGCCTCGCCGGCGCCTACGAAGCTTGGTGCAGCCGGAGCGGAAGGCACTTCTCCGGGTACATCGCCAGCGTGCTGCGGCATACGAGCGAATTCCACCGCGCCGCATTCCGTTACGCGATGCGCGCGACGGACCCGGCCGAGCGCGACGATCAGCTCGCGATGCTCGAAGCCCGCGGCCTCTTCGTGCGCTATCACGACGGACGCTACGCGCCGATGCGCGTCGCCCGCCGTTTCTTCGTCGACGAATCGCGCCCGGAGCCGGGCACGCAGGCGCCCGTCCCGATGATGACGGTGCGAATGTTCGGCCGCTTCGAAGCGACGATCGAAGGCGAAGTCGTGGAGTGGATCCGCCGCCGTGACCAGCAACTCTTCAAGTACCTCCTGCTCAAACCCAACGGCACCGCGACGCGCAACGAAGTGCGCGAGGCGTTCTGGGGAGACGCGGAAGCGCATCAAGCGATGCAGAGCCTGCGGACGGCTGCGAGCAACATCCGCAAGGCGATCGGGAACGTCGTCGGCTTCGAGCTCGTGGATCAATACTTCTTCACCCGGGGCAACGACATCGTCGTCAACCTCGCCAACGTCGTGATCGACGTACGCCGCTTCAGCGCCCACGCGCACGACGGCGATGCTCAACTCGAACGCGGCAACACGCGCGAAGCGATGGCTCACTACCGTGCGGCCGAAGACATCTACAACGGCGAACTGCTCTGCGGCGAGTATCCGGAGCCGTGGTACGCCGCACGCGCGGAGATGTACAAAGCGGTCTACGTGACCGTCCTAGAGCGCCTCGCCGAGCTGTATCGCGAGGAGGGCTCCGACCGTCGCGCGCGCGAATACGCGGCGCGAGTCCTCGAAACGCAGCCGCAGAACCTGCGGATGCGCCGGCTGTTGATCGGCGGCTCGGGCGACGAGCAGCCCGCGCCGGCGAAAAAGGCTGCGCTAGGCTTTGCTGCGAGGCCCGTCCGCGCCTGAGACCTTGATCCAGAGGCGGTACTTCTCGTCGCTGAAGGCGTCGCGCCATCCCGGCAAGTCGTGGAGCACGACGTCGAGCGCGGCGCCGCGAGTGGTAACGATCGCGTTCACGCCGCGCGCCGCCAGGCGTTCGCGGAAGGCGGGCCCGAGATCGGAAATCTCCGCGTAATCCCGCCAAACGTCGGCCGGATACGGATCGGCGCGCCCGTCAAGAAAGACCCGCGTGCGAGGCGTTCGCGCGTCCAAGTTGCACCAGGCGAAGTCGAGGCAGAACAAACGATGTTCTCCCGGCACGCGGCCGAGCGCGACGAGCGCCGCGGTCGGCAGATGCTCGTCGCGGCGCGCCTCCCGATCGTTCCAGAGATACGCCCCCGTGAGGATCGCGAGCAGCAGGCTGAACGCCGGGACGGCGCGATCGGCGATGCGTTCCTGTCGCGGGTCCAACTGCCGGTCGAAACGGCGCGGCACGAGCGCGAGGAATCGGTCGAAACCGGCGGCGGCGAACGGTGCCGCCACGATGCCGAAGACCGCGATGTTGCGCGCCGCGGTGAGCAGCAGAAACGTCATCGCGCCGAGGACGAGCCGGTCGCGCCAGGGCATTCGGGTCCGAGCGTCCGCGCCGAGCGCCGCGAAGATTAGCGGGAACGCGCCGAAGCAGAACGATAGCTGGACGAGGCTCGTCACCTGCCACTCGTCGATCCACGCTTTGATCGGGCTTTGGAACAGCGAGAGCGCGTAGAGCGGGAGTCCCGCGCCGAAGGGGTTGAGACAAATCGCGACGCCGAGTGCGGCGGCCAGCGCGGCGAGGCGGCGGACGCGGGGGGAGAACCCGCGGTCGTCGAGCAGCGCGCCGAGCGCGATGAGGCTCGCGAGGATCGGCGCCAGCATCGCGCTCGCATGGAGATTCGACCACAGCGCCGCAAGCGGAATCGCGAAGTATGCCGCCGGTCCCTCGATCTCGAGCAGCAGGAGCATCGCCGCGAGGAACGGCCAAGCCACGACCTGCGCGCGAACTCCGAACGATTCGAGCAGGCAGACGGCGGCGAACGCCGTGGCGGCGGCGGTCGCGAGCGAGGACGAACCGCGCGCCAGCGAGCGCCGGGCGGTCAGGACGAGCGCGGCGAGCGCGGACGCAGCGGCGCCTGCCGCAAAGAGCGGCCACGCGCCGTGCTCCTTCGACAACGCGACGCCGATCCCGAACAGCCACTCCTGCGGCGTCCACGGCGCACCCGCAGCGGTAAACGTTTCGTCGCCGAGCGCGCGCGGGATGTGCCCGTCGTGGAGGATGCGATCGCCGAGGGCCTGCTGCCACATCAAATCGCCGTCGCCCGGCGGATAGCCGAGCGCGTAGAGCACGAAGCGCACGGCGAACAGCGCGAGCACGATCCAGGTGAACCTCATCGCGCGCTCCGATCCGCGCGAACGAAGAGCGTCACGCGCTCGGTTCGGAATGCCGCCCGCCAGCCGGGCTGCATCGCGAGCAATGCCGCAAGCCCTTGCCGGTTCCCGACCAGGATCGTGTCGATGCCGTTGCGTTCGAGGACGCTCCGCCACGCCGGGCGAACGTGCGCGACCGTCACCTGATCCGCCAGACGCCGTGCGTCGAGTCCGCCGATGCGATCGCTCGCGAACGCGTGCATGTCGCTGCGCCCGAGCGCCTCGACGAGCGCGCACCAATTCACGGGCTGGCAGAGCACGGTGCGCCCGGACGGCCGGGCCGCGAGCGAAGCGAGCTCATCGACGAGCGGGGCCGGGGCGGCGGGCGGGACTCCGGCTTTCGCGCGCAGGTTCGCGGTCGCAGGCGCGATCAACGCACAAACGAAGGCGATGCCGAGTGCGCCCAAGGCGGCGCGAGAAGTCGCCGGCGCAGGCTGCGAGCCGTTCCGCGCCGCGGAGACGAGACACGGAAGGATCGCGATTCCCGCGAGCGGCAGCGCCGCCCCGGAGGCGAAGGCGCACGAGAGCGCGACCACGACCATGGGCCAATCCGCAAGCCGGGGGAGCCGCAAGCACGCGAGCGCGACGACGAGCGGAATCAACCCGAAGCGATACGCCTCCGGAGAGATCGCGTTCGGCTCCCAAGCGACCACCTTCGAGAGCGGGTCGGCGAACGAGATTTGCGCGAAAGCCTCTCGCGGCAAACCGAGCCCGGCGGCCGTCGCGGCCACCGCCAGCGCGCTGCCTGCGGCGATTGCGAGCAGAGCCCGCTCGCCGCGCCGGCCGAACGCCGCGGCGAGCGCGAGCGCGGGTGCCGCGGCACCGGTCCAGGACGAGGACGCCCACGCCCAAGCGAGCAGGATCGCCACCGCGGGCCGCCGCGCATCCTCCCACACGAGCGCGAGACCGAACGCCGCGGCGAGCATCCACGAAAACGAATCGGCATCGGCTCGAAACGCCCCGATCGAAAGAAGCGCGGCGCCCCCGCCCGCGACCAGCGCCCGGAATTCCGAGGCGCCTCGCGCTCGCGCTTGGGCCTCGACGAGCGCGAGCATCGCGATCGCGCAGAACGCAGAGAAAGCCTCGACGCCGCCGAGCCCGAAGGCTCGCTCGACGACGGCATAAAGCGTGCTCGAAAGCGCATCGAGCCGGCCCGCCGGCCCGGCGCCGTTCAAGATCGCTCTCCCGTTCGCGAGCAGGCGGACGAACGCGGGATCTCCGCTGCTCCGCGCGCCGACGGCCGCCGCGACGGAAACGTAGAGGAGCGTTCGCGAGATCCAGGCGGCCGGCGTCCGGATGCACGCGTCGACGCCGGCGACCGGGCGAGCGCTCGCGGCCGGCGTCCCGATCATTCCAGTACTAGGCGATCGCCTACCAGGACATCGCGCGGCTCGCTGCCGGAGCCCAATTCGACGACCGCGACGGAACGCGCGCACGAGATCACGAGCCTGTTCGGGCGGGCGCCGTTGACGATTTTCAAGATCCGGCCGTCGCGATCCAGGAAGAACAGATCGATGACGGCGCGCATCCCCACGGTGTGCACTGCGGAGCAGCCGTCGATCCACAGACCCTCGTCATCCGCGACGGTCGCGCGCGGCAAGAGGCCGACTCCGCGCGTGATGAAATTTTCCGCCCGCATGACGCGCGAGGCGAGCACGCGGCCGTTCGAGGCGTTACGCAAGATTCGTTCGCTCATCTCAGTGCCCAAACATCATCTTCAGCGCGATTGCGCTCGCGAGATAGGGACCGAACGCGATCGGCTCCTTGCGCCGGTTCATGATGAATGCCAGCGCCACGGCGACGAGGCAGGCCGCCGAGAAAGCCACGTAGGCATCCCAATAGCCGAGCACGCCGCCTCCGAGCGCCGCCAGCTTCACGTCGCCCCAGCCCATCCCGCGCCCCTTCGAGAGAAACGCGGCGATCGCGAACGGGAAGAAGAGCACGGCTGCCGAGAAGAGCGGCTGCCACGCGTGGAAAACGATCGAATAGAGCAACACGACGCCCAGCGGAATCAGCGTGAAGTAATCGGGGATGATCCCGCAACGTACGTCGGAATCCCAGGCCGCCGCGAGCCCCGTCGTGACGACCGCGAGCATCCCGATCATCGGGAGCGGCGTCCCTTGAAAGGCTAGGACGCCGCCGACGGTCGCGGCACCGGCGATCAACAGCAGAACGGGCGGCGTGCCCGGTTTGGGGCCGTCCTCGAACGGCACGATCTTCGCGCAGATCAGACGGCTCGCTTCGAGGCCCAAGTACGCGAGGCAGCCGTAGACTACGGCAACGACCGCGATCTGCCAGGGATTCATCTTAGTGCGGCCTGCTGAGGTACTCGGCGACGACCGGTCCGAAGATGATCACGAACAGCGCCGGCAACATGAACAGCGCCATCGGGATCACCATCTTGATCGGCATCATCGCGGCGATCTCCTCGGCACGCGACATGCGCTTGTTGCGCGACTCGGCCGACAGCTCTTCGAGCACGTGGGAGAGGTCGGAGCCGAGCCGCTCGGCTTGCACGACCGCCGTCACCGTCGTCGTTAATTCTTGATGCTTGGCGCGAATCGCCATCGATTTGAGAGCCTCGGCGCGGGAACGGCCGAGCCGAATCTCGGAGAGAACCGCTCGAATCTCCTCTTTCAAGGGGCCGGTCGTCGCCTCTTCCGCGTAGCCGAGCGCCGCGTTGAACGCAAGGCCGGCCTTCACCGTCGTCGCGAGCATGTCGAGCAGGTCGGGCAACGCTTTCTGGATCGCGATCTTGCGCTTGGCGATCGCAGCGCGCAGACGCGAGAGCGGGAAATACAGGCCCACGATCACGAGCAACCCGATCCCGAGCCACATGATGTAATCCCAGAAATTGAGGTACGTAGCGACCGCGAGCCCCGCCGTGAGGCCGAAGCAGCCGCCGGAAACCATGCGCGCGGCCATCTTCGCCGGCGTGACCGTGTACCAGCCGGCCTCGAGCAGCTGGTCCTTGAGCGTCGTGCGCTGCTTCTCGTTGAAGATCTTCTCGAGCGCCTTTTCGCGCGCCGACCCGGAGCCCTGTTCCCACTTCAGGCCCTCGAGCTCTTCGAGACGTTTGGTGACCTCGCTCTTGGACGGGATCAGCGAGAGCGCGAACAAGAACGCGGAGCCGGCGAACAGGATCGAGATGACCCAAATCACCACCGGGACGTTGGGCAACGAAGCGCTAAACATCGAACTGCAGAATCTTGGAGAGGGAGTAAGCGGCCAGCCCCTCGAGCCCGGCGACGATGCCGAGCGCGATCCAGCCCGGCTGCGTGTGCAGCATCGGTTCCGACATCGACGGTTGCGTCAGCAGCACGAATCCGCCGACGAGCACGGGGAGGGAACCGATGATCCACGCGCTGCCGCGGCCTTGCGCGGTGAGCGCGCTCATTTTGCGCTGGATACGGCGGCGGTCGCGGATCGTGTTCGCGAGGCTCTCCAGAACCTTCGCCAAGTCGCCGCCGGTCGTCGATTGAATCCGAATGGATTTCGCCATCATGTTCATCTCCTGGCTCGGCATAGACGTCGCCAGTTCGTCGAGGGCATCGAGGATGCTCACGCCGATGTTCGTGCGGCCCACGACGCGCATGAACTCACGCCGCGCCGGGTCCGGCACTTCCTCGGTAACCAGAATGATCGATTGGCGCAGGCCCAAACCGACGCGAAGCGCGCCGGACATTTGGCGCAGCACGAGTTCGAGCTGTTGCGTGAACGAATTCACGCGCCGCGCCCCCGCGATCTTTAGATAATACGTCCCGAACACGAGCGAGATCGCGAGCGAGAGCGGAAGCATCAGGAGGCCGATGGTGAGCGTCGTATGGAGCAGCAGCGCGAGCGCGATCCACATCAGGGAGCCCGCTCCGAGCATGATCAGCACGTAGTCCTGCGGCTTGATCTTGAAATCGGCTCGGGCGATCCCGTCCTCGAAGGACTTTCCCAAGCCCTCGAGCCACCCCGTGAAGCTCCCGCCGAGCGAGAACGCGATGAGCCCGAAGAAGGCCGATACGCCGAGCAAGATGGCATACGGTGCTGCTGTGGTCACCAGAGCGCTCCCGCCGACGACATCTTGGCCAGTTCGCGCACATCAAACGAGACGCCGGCTTCCTCAAAGCGTTTGATCGCGCTAGGCTGCACGCCCGTGTATTGAAACTCGCCGACGACCTTGTTGTTCAAATCGACGCCGCGTTGATCGAAGCGGATGATCTCCTGCATCGTGACGACGTCGCCTTCCATGCCGATCACCTCGCTGATGCTGACGACCTTGCGGCTGCCGTCGCGCAGGCGCGAGATCTGGACGATCGCGTCGACGGCGCTCGCGACCTGTTCGCGAATCGCCTTGACCGGCAGATCGAAGCCCGCCATCATGACGAGGGTCTCGAGGCGCGCGATCGCGTCGCGCGGAGAGTTCGCGTGCAAGGTCGTGAGCGAGCCGTCGTGGCCCGTGTTCATCGCTTGCAGCATGTCCAGCGCTTCGCCGCCACGGCACTCGCCGACCACGATCCGGTCGGGTCGCATGCGCAACGAGTTCTTGACGAGGTCGCGGATGCGGATCTCGCCGCGCCCTTCCAAATTCGCGGGGCGCGACTCGAGCCGAACGACGTGCTCCTGGCTCAGTTGAAGTTCCGCCGCGTCCTCGATCGTCACGATACGCTCCCCCTCGGGGATGTATGACGAAAGGATGTTCAGGAACGTCGTCTTACCTGAGCCGGTGCCCCCGCTCACGACGATGTTGAGACGCGCCTCGACCATCGCGCGGACGAAATTTACGACGTTCTCGCTGATCGCGCCGAAGCGCACGAGATCGGCCATTTGCAGCCGTTTGGTCCCGAAGCGGCGAATCGTCAGCGTCGCGCCGTTGAGCGCCAGCGGCTCGATGATCGCGTTGACGCGGGAGCCGTCGGGCAGGCGGGCGTCGACCATCGGCGAGGACTCGTCGATACGCCGGCCGAGCGGGGCGATGATACGCTCGATGATGTTGCGCAGTTGACGCGCGTCGACGAACTTCTTCGTGCTCAACGTGAGCTTGCCGGCGCGCTCGATGTAGATATGATCCGGCCCGTTGACCATGATTTCGCTGACGGCCGGATCGCGCATCAGGTCCTCCAGGGGACCGAGGCCTAGGACTTCGTCGATGATTTCCTGGCGCAGCGCGGCGCTCTCTTCGACCGAATTGATGTCCGGCCGCTCGGAGAGCAGCTGGCCCGTCAGCTCGCCGATCTGGGCGCGCAACTCGTTGAGCTTCTGGCTGTCGGAGTGCGCTTGGCTCGTCGCGACGACGTCGATCTTCTTGGCGAGCGCCGCGTGAATCTCGGTCTTCAGGCGGTCGCGCGCGCTGAGCGCTCGTTCGATCGCGGGTCCGCCGGAATGCGAACCGTTGGCGGCGCCGTTGCGCTGCGGGCTCCCATCCGAGGCGCCGTGATCGTCGGACGGCTGGATCATCGTGCGCGGCGCGCGGGATCCGGCGCGCCGGTCTCCGCCCGGCGGCGTCGTCGTCGAGGCACGCAGCGAGGTGAGCACGGGCTCGGCCCCGATCGTGCTGAGGCGCTTCGCCAGCGACTCGATGGATCGCCCGAAGTTACGGTCGCTCTTGGGCGGAATTTCGCCGATCACCGCCGACCCTAGTGCCTTCTCGAGTTCGCGCGCGGAGATCTCGACGCGTCCGCTGCGCACGTTCGTGACGATCGACATGCGAGAGACGGGAATGCCGAAGCGCGTCATGTCCCCGATCAGCGTGCGTGCGGCTGCGGTTCCCAGCAGGTTCGGTTCGAGCACGATCACGAAGCGGGCGGAACGCGCGACGAAGGGACGCACCGCGGCGGCGAAGGGCGCGGGAGCGTCCACGAGGATGATGTCGTGATGCCCGAGCGACTCGACAAGCCCTTCCACATCGTCCTGGCGCAGCATGAACGAGTTGTCCAAGCTGTCCGTCAACTCGACGGCGGTGATTCCGCCGGCACGAACGACGGAGAACGTTCCGCCGGCGCGCGCGTTGTCGAAGTTCCGAACGATGTCGAGGACGACCGCCATGTTCCGGCGACCCGTCAGGTCGCCGTCGACGACGGCTACCGTGCCCGTCTTCTTCAGCTGTTGCGAAACTTCGGCCGCAAGAGTCGTCGCTCCCGATCCACCCTTGGCGTTGATCAGGACGATGATCGGCGTGTTCATTGGGCTACTTTGTCGCCGTCGATCACCATCACGCCGAGCTTGACTGCGGGGGCGGCAGCCGGGTTGGCCGGCGGCGGCACCGCGGCGGGAGCTTGGCGCTGCGGCTGATTCACGGGGAAGTAGAGCGGCTCGACCGGGAAGTCGCGGATCGGCTCCTTCGGCGAACGCAGCGCGAGGCGCAACGTCGTGTTCAGGTCCGCCATCGCGATGAGGTCGGTCTGTTCCGGCGTCAGCTCGAGCGTGATCGTTTGATAGTTCTGGTTATCCGGGGAGGGCGTCGCGCCCGCGGTCTCGAGCATGTTCCCGAGTGCGAGGACCGTGACGCCGCGCAGAATGGCGTAGCCGCGCGGCTGGGTGTTCCCGTCGCGCGGAGGAACGGCGATCACGTCGACCTTGTCGCCCGCCTGGATCAAGCCCGATACGCTCTTGACCTTGTCGATCGAGATGCTGACGGCCCGCGTTCCCGGCTTGAGGCGATACGTCAGCGACGTTTCGACCGGGGCGCCGATCTTGTTGGCGGTGATGATCGAGCCGGCCGGGATCGTGATCAAGGCGAGCTTGCCGTCGATCTGGCGCGGATCGAGGACTGCGTCCGGATCGACTTCGTTAGCCGCGCGAGACGACTGGCGCAGCATCTCACGGGTGATCTTCGTGCGGGCCGGGATATCTTGGCCGGCGACGAGGATCGTGCGAGGAGCGACCTGCGGCGCCGCTTTCTCGTGAAGCCCTCCGAGGTAATTGACCGTCAAGACGCCGGTGCCGAGGGCCACGACGGCCGCGACGATCAGGGTAATGCGACGAGTCTTGTTCATTGAATGAGCCTCAAGGAGGGAGCGATGCTGTGGGAGAGGGCGACGGCGCACGCGCCGACTGCGATGGCGCATGCGTACGGCAGCGCGGTCGAGCGAGCGGGCGCGACTGCGACCGTTCCGCGATACGCGAGGGGCCGGAGCAGCCCGGCGGTATTCCCGAACAATTCACCGAGCCGCCCCCGGAACGCCATGTATGCGACGGCGAGGACGCCCCCGGCGAGCGAGGTGTAGAGCAGAAACGACAGCACGTCCGGATAGCCGAACGCGGCGCCGGCGGCCGCGGCGAGTTTTACGTCCCCGCCGCCTAGCCAGTGCATCGAGAAGGCGAACGAGCCGAGGATCAGCACGCCGACGAGGACGGCGACCGCGCTCGCGAATTCGGCGAATCCGTGCAGCGCGTGAAACCCGAGCGCGAGGACGGCGAGCGTCGCCGAGATCGCATTCGGGATCCGCCGAGTGGAACAATCCGTCCAAACGGCGGCGACGCAGGCTACGAGGACGAGCCAGAGGAGAATGCTCACGTTAGACTGTTTATCAGCGTAGAGGAGCTGCCGAGGTTGTTGTTCAGCTTATGCCCGAAGAGGGCCATCGCCGCGACTGCGGCCAGAGCTACCAGACTGACGACGAGCGAGTACTCCACGAGGCCTTGCCCGCTTTCATCGGTCAGAACGGCATACACTACGGCTAGCATAAGATCGAACCTCGCAAAGGTGATATCGGCGTTTCGTTGACGGACTTGAGCCCGTCGTTAACGGGGAAAACATTTGCGCCCGCGCCGAGGCGAATGATCGCCATCGACGCGGGCGCGGACATGCATCGACGAGCGATTAGGTCAGCGCGTTTCCGGCACTGTTGAGCTTGACGTTCGCGTTCGTACCGATGAGGCGGAGGGCGGCGATCGCGACGACCGAGATGAGCGCGATGATGAGCGCGTACTCGACGAGGCCCTGGCCTTCGTCGTCGCGGAGCATGGCGGAGAGATTCTTAAGCACGGGAACTCCTTAAAGCGGTGATACAGAGGGTGAGTGGGGCCACTAGGACTATCGACGAAAAACGCCGGGGTGTGTAGCTGAGTAGTGTTAAGATTCAGCCTTGAGGGCGGCTTCGATCGGCACGCTGACGTCCGTGTTGGGTGCCTTGAGTACGAGTCTGGGGCTCTTCGCCAGGACCGCGCCCGACGGTGACGTGGCGACCAGTGTCAGATAGGATTCCGCGAAGTAATCGCCGGCGACCGGGACTTCGAACTTGAAGTTGCCGGCATAGTCGGGCACGACGGTCCGGCGACTCACGACGATGTCTGGGATCTCGGAGCTGACCGTTCCGAGCAACGTCAGAACGATCGGCGTGGAGGCCAGCGCTTTCCCGGAAACCGCTAGATGAAAGCTGCCGGGAATCTGACGCAGGTCGAGGGAGACGGGCGCGACGGCCGTAACCGCCACGCGATTCTGGGGTCCCGCCGCGCGGATCGCCGCGAAGCTCGGGGCCGTCGATCCGACGGTCGTCGCCAATGCGGCTAGGGCGAAGGCAGTAAATCGGTTCACGCTGTGTCCTCCGGAACGGACTGTACGCCCGGTCCCGGGCGCCACGCAATGGTCATCGGCAATTCTTTACGGATTGTGTACGCAATGTTGACGCGATAACGCCGATAACCGGTTGTAGAATGCTTAATGCAGGCGGGGCCATAGGTCACGTCTTCTCGTCACTCGGGGGCACCACGTGAATCATCAAGGCTTTCGGAGCTCGCTGATCGGACTGACGATGGCGGCGGCAGCCGTCCTCGGCGGCCCCTCGGCATCGAATGCCCAAGAGGCAAACCTCCTCTCGGTCGCTTCCGGCGGCTCGCTCGTGCTGCATACGGAAGGGTTGACCCGCGTTGCGGTCGGCGACGGCCGGATTGCCGGCGTCGTCCCCATCGGCACGTCGCAGCTCATCGTCAATGGAAAGACGCCCGGACATACGACGTTGCTGGTCTGGGCGGGCGGCCGCCGCATCGTCTACGACATTTCCGTTTCCGAACAGAACGTCGACACGATCGCCGCGATGCTTCGCAGCTCGATCAACGAGCCGGGCGTGCAAGTGGTCAGCTTCGGCAAGTCGGTCGTCGTGAAGGGCACCGTTAGTGATGCAGCCCACTTTCAAGATCTATCAGATGTAATATCGCGCTTCGATAAGGTCGCGACCGCAGAGAACTACAAGGTCGTCAACGCGGTCATCGTGCTCCACCCGCTCGGGCAAGTGCAGGCCGAGCTTGCGAACATCCCCGGCGCCTCCGAAGTGCGAGTCGATCCCGACGGGAAGGGGAACGTGATCGTCAGCGGCCGCGTCCGCGAGCGCATGGATGCCGAACGCATCCTCGAACGGGCGCGCGGGCTCGCGGGTCTGTACCTCGCGGCGGACGGCAAAGTCCTCGACCGGCTCACGGTCGAGACCTCGAGCCAGGTGGACGTCAAAGTCTACGTCCTCGAGATCGATCGAAACGGGCTGCGGAACCTGGGCCTCGAGCTGCAAGCCGGCACGCCCGACCCGGACAACCCGCGGAAGATCGTCCTCGGCGTGCCGCAATTCCCGATCTTCGAAGATACGTCCGGGAACAAGTCGGCGCTCAACATCGGCTCGTTCTTCCGCACGACGCTGCTCGCGCCCACGTTGAACTTGGTCGTGCAGAGCGGCCAAGCGCGCATCCTCTCGGCTCCCAACCTGACGACGATCCCCGGGCAGGAGGCGACGTTCTTGGTCGGCGGCGAGATCCCGTACGCGGTCTCCAACGGCACGAGCGGCGTGACGATCCAGTTCAAGGAATACGGCGTCAAGCTGAGACTCACGCCGACGCTTCACGGCAACGGCCAGATCGAGACGAAGATCGAGCCGGAAGTCTCCGACCTCGACTTCGCCAACGGCATCTCGCTCGGCGGCTTCGTCGTCCCCGCGCTCAAGACGAGCCGTCTCTCGACGGACGTCATCACGAAGCCCGGCGAGAGCATCGTCATGGGCGGCATGCTCCGGCGCGTCGAGACGAAGGACTTCACGAAGATCCCATTGCTCGGCGACTTGCCGATCCTCGGCCAGCTCTTCCGTTCGACCCGGTACCAATCCGGCGAAACGAACATCGTCTTCGTCATGACGCCGGAGGTCATCGTTCGATGAACGCCCTGCGCGAATTCGCCTGTAGACTGCTCCGCGACGAAACGGGCGCCACGATGGTCGAGTTTGCGCTCGTGCTGACGCTGTGCTCCATGGTGGCGCTCGGCGGCTTCATCTTCGTCCAGTGGAACGCCAGCAACCAAATCCAAGGTACCGGATCGCGCATGACGGTCCAGGCGGCCAACCCATCATGACCCTCACGGAGGAGAACACGTGATCTCGATCGCCGGAAACTCGCGGCGCCCGATCCTACGAGGCACGGCACTCGTCGAGACCGCCCTCGTCATGAGCGTCGTGCTCCTCCTGATGCTCGCCTCGATCAATCTTTCGATCGTCGGCTTCTATCAAATGTCGGCCGACGCCGCGGCCTTCTTCGACGCGCATGCGTCGGCGCTTCGGAAATCGTGCGCGCCGCAGGGAACGATCGGGCACTCGATCTTCACGCGCATCCCCACCGGGAGCTTCTCCTGCAGCCTGATCGCGGGCCAAAGCCTGAACGTGCCGGTCACGGGATACAACTTCAACTCGAACTCGACGCGCTACGGCGGCTACTCGATCGTCCAGGGCAGCCAGATTCGCTCGACCGTCGACGCCACGACGAGCAGCATGGGAATCATTCCCGGCACTTCGAACGCCGCGATCCTCGGGGAGGCCCTCGAGCCGCAGTTCGACGAGTACGGCGTCCACTACAACGCCGACAGCAATCAGAACCCCCTCTCTTGGTTCACCAACCGCGTCGACTACTTCACGCAAGGCGAGAACACGCCGCCGTATTTCGTCGGCTACCGCATCATGCGGTTCTGCGGCGATGCGATGACCACCGGCTCCGGCGCATCGGCGGTCGCGACGCCGTGGACGCAATGCGTGAACCAGGAATGGCACGGCCTGGGCCTCGCGGAGTATCTCGACACCGACAACTGGGGGAGTACGAATCCGGGCATCGGGCCGCGGACCGCGACCTTCCAGTGGGCCGAATGCCACCAGCAGCTCTACGTGCAGTTCGCTAACCTGCTCGCGACGTCGTACTCGGCGTCCCTGCCGACGGTCGCTCAGGCCGCCGCGGATTTCAATCCGAAACGCGTCGGCTCGCTCCTGTACAACATCTACCAGCAGGACAACATCCAGACCGCGCCGCCGACGTGGTCCTCGGGCGTCGGCGCCTACGCGACCGCGCCCGGATCGGGGTGCTAACGATGGAACGGCAACGCGGTCAAACCCTCCCCTTGTGGATCGGCGGCATCTTGGTCTCGCTCGCGCTGATGTTCTTCACGCTCAATTACGCGAACATGATCCGCTGGCAGATTCGGGCGCAAAACGCGGCGGACGCCGCGGCGAGCGGACTCCTCGCCATCCAAACGACGAACTGGAACCGGATGGAGATCATGCTCTACGCGGCCGCAGTCGAGGAGTTTCGCATCCGCCGGCTGATCGATGCCGTCGTCGTGAGCGCGAACCGCTCCGGCAACTGCGTCGACCTGGCGTGGCCCGTTCAACCGGTCCCCGCAGCGACCGGCAACTCGTGCTGGAGCGATTACACGACGTTGCGCACGCAGCTCAACAAGGCGATCACGCGCTACTCGAACGACGTGCAGCTCCTGCACGACTACACGTTCAAAGCGACGAAGTCGAACATCGAGCACGACATGCAGACGATGCTGACGCACATTCAGACGCACTGCTTCAACCAACCCGGCGGAGGCGGCGGCATCGAGGGCGCAGATTGCGCGTTCAACTACCAAATCAACTCGATGGGCGGCCGGACCGACCTGCTGGGCGTCGCGATGGACGCGTACGTCATCCTGACGCCGCGCATCGTGAACGGCTCCATGTCCGGCCTCGTCAGCGGCTTCAACGTCTCGCAACTCAATCAGCAGCTCTGGCTCCCCGAACGAGTCGACATCGTCGCCTGCGCGACGATCCCGCCGCTCGTCCCGGGGCTCAACGCCATCGTTCGGGCCGTTCCGTTCACCGCGGTCGGCCGGGCCTCCGCGACGTCCGTCCAGGTGCTGCAAGATTGGCTGCAGCCGGGCCTCGTCGGCGATCCCGGGATCGCGAACGGCGCCGCCTTCCAATCGAGCGAGAATCCGGCGGGCGAAATGCTCGGCAACGGCAACGACAATCCCTATTACACGATCAATTACGGCGGCAACAATAACATCGTCTATCCTCAGTACCGCGGCTTCTTAGACCCTATCGCAAACGACGAGTTCAGCGTGCAAATGGGCTGGTGGGGCTCGGTTCCGATCGCGCCGTTCGGACCGGCGGTCACGCCTGGCCAATCCGTCAGTTGCCCAGTTCCGGATTCGAGTCTCTTATGACCGAAGGAGCGGACCCTATGAATTCCAGGCCGCGCGGGCAGGCTCTCATCGAGACCGTTATAGCGCTCCCGCTCTTCCTGTTGTCAATGTTCGGGATCATGTGGGCCGTTCACGAAGGAACGCTCGCAGAGCGCGCGCAAATCGGCGTCCGTTACGCGGGCGTCGTGAGCGCGGCCAGCCAGCCGTACAACGAGTACAGCCTCGACGCTCTCTATCGTGCGGCCACGAACACGTCGCAGACTCCGCCCCCGTGCATCCAGCCCGGAACGCAATACATCAACGGGACGGGCACGGTCAACACGGTCGATACGACGCAAACGACGCCGCAGCGGATGGCCGCGTATTGGCAAGGAACGCCCTCGCCGAACTGCAACAATTCGACGATCGCCACGATCTCCGACAACTTCAACATCGATTCGACGGTCGTCGTCCTCCACTTCCAACCCTCGCTCGGCGCGACGCTCCAGGTTCCGCTCTACCTCAACACCACGCTCGGGAGCACGACGTCGACGTCGGCCGCGCAAAACTTCCTGCGCACGCCCGACATCGGAACGCTCGTGCTCTGCAGCAACGCGCTGGGGAACGTCGTTTCGCTTTCGTTCGAAGGCACGCACGACGCCGTGACCGGCACCGGCGTTCCGACGCCGATGCCGCTGACCCCGGTGTACCAAACCGTCCCGATCAGTTCGAGCTGCGATTCGCCGCCGTCGAACCCGTACAACCCGCCGGGTAACGGCACGCCGACCCCGCCGCCGTCGCTTGGAACGCCTCCGCCGACCTCGACGCCGACCCCGACGCCGACCCCGACGCCGACGCCGACGCCGACCCCGACGCCGACCCCGACGCCGACCCCGACGCCGACGAAGACGCCGAGCCCGACCCCGACCCCGACCAAGACGCCGAGCCCGACCCCGACGCCGACCCCGGTACCGACGGCGACCCCGATCCCGACGCCGACCCCGACGCCGAGCCCGACGAAAACGCCGAGCCCGACCCCGAGCCCGACGAAGACGCCGAGCCCGACTCCGACCCCGACGAAGACGCCGAGCCCGACCCCGGTCCCGACGGCGACCCCGACGCCTAGCCCGACGCCGACCAAGACGCCGACGCCCGGCCCGACGAAGACGCCGAGCCCGACCCCGAGCCCGACGAAGACGCCGAGCCCGACCCCGAGCCCGACGAAGACGCCGAGCCCGACCCCGAGCCCGACGAAGACGCCGAGCCCGACCCCGACGCCGAGCCCCACTCCGACTCCGACCCCGAGCCCGACCCCGACCCCGAGCCCGACCCCGACGCTCATACCGACAGCCGCTCCGACGGCACCGCTCGGATTCCACTAGCCCGGGCCCGGCACGCGAGCCGGATCGCAAAAACCAGAAGAGAGATGGGTGGCCCAGGCCACCCATCTCTCTTTCAACTAACCGGCTCCAGCTGCCGATGAACGAGGGGTGGCAGTCGAGGGAATCGAGTGACCTGGGCTCGCGGCGAGCGCCGCATCCTCCTCATCGCGATCGGGCTCGCGCTCGTCCTGCGCCTCGCGCTCGCGTTTCTGAACGACGACGCCAACGACGATCACCTCCCGGTGATCGATGCGATCGTGCGGACCGGGAGCCTCCCCGCGTCCGGGGTCTGCTTCGAGTGCTACCATCCCAAGCTGTTTCACGCGAGCGCCGCCGCCGTCGCGTACGTTCTCGGCATTCGTCCCTCGTCCGATAACGCGCCGTACCGCTTGCCCGCCCAGATCCTCTCCGCGCTCGCGGGTTTCCTCATGCTCTGGGCTGGGCGCGCCTTCATCTGGGAAGCGACCGCCGACCGCCGCATCAGGTATTGGACGCTCGCGTTGCTCGTCTGCAACGCGCCGCTCGCCGGAATCAGCATCCAGGCGACGAACGACTCCTTCGCGATCCTGTTCGGTTCGCTGGCGCTCTTGCTCGCGGCGCGCCTGACGAGGGTCGCTCCGAGCGCCCCGCTGCCCCTGCGGACGGTCGCGTTCGCGAGCGGCGCGTGCATCCTGGCGGCGCTGAGCAAGGCCAACGGACTCGTCATCTTCGCTTCCGTTGCCGCGCTGTTCGCGTGGCGAACTCTGGCACGGATCAGGTTCTCGGGGGAGCGGCGAACGAACCTGATCGCGCTCGCGCTCCTGTGCCTCCCGTTCTTCGCCGTCGTCCCGTTCGCCGGACAGTACGTCCAAGCGTTTCACGCGGCGGGGACGCCGTTCGGCAACGTCCCGAAGAACTCGCCGCCCGGACTCTGCTCGCCGGTCCTCCCGACGGAACCGGGGGGCTTCAACCGGCCCGGCGTCCTTTCGGTCTGCGAGGGATACTTCACGTTCGACCTGCCGGGGATTCTGCGCCACCCGTACATCGAAAGCTGGGGGACGAACATCATCGGGGCGCGCAGCTCGCTCTGGACGCAGCTCTACGCTCGCTCCCATTTTCTCTTCTTCGAACAATGGCCGCCGCGCTGGGCCGGCACCGAGCCGTGGATTCTGGCTCTCGGACAGGCGACGCTCTCCCTCTGCCTGATCCCGGCGGCGATCGCGCTGCTCGGGCTGGGCCTCGGCGCAGCCTCGTTCCTGCGGGAACGAACGGCCGCCGCGCGCCTCTGGAGTCCGGCCGGCGCGGCCGTCGTCCCGGCGCTCGCCATGCTCGCCGCCTTTGCCGCCCTGAATTACCAGTATCGCGATCACGCGAGCATGAAGGCGATCTACGTCTTTCCCGTGATGTTCTCCGCGCTCTGGTGCTTCCAAAGGGGCGCCGCGGCTCTACGGGAGCGCCTGGAGGCTCTCGGCGCGAGCCCCGCCCTGGTCGAGAACGGGATCGGGAGCGCCGTCGTCGGCGCGTGCGCGCTGTATCTCGTCGCGCTGGGGGCGCTGGCGTGGAGGCTGCACCTGAAGGCGTAGCGCCGCAACCCCCACCGTCCGAGGGACGGATCCGCCGAACGCTACGGGCGCGCGGCCCTCTTGCCGATGAACAGAATGTGATGCGTCCATCGAACGTACTCGCGGTTCTCCTTGCCTCTCTCGTTCTGGGCGCCCGCCCGGCCGGCGCGCAAGTGCAGGTGATCATCGGAGGGCCGGACCCGACCCCCGCGCCGCGCACCGCGCATGCGGCACGCGCCCACGCGCAGACCCAGCCGCAGGCTGGAATCCAGGCGAGCAGCGCGAGTTATTCCGGGTTGGGCGCGGAAGTCGCCGACTACGCGCTCAAGTTCGTCGGAACGCCGTACGTGTGGGGCGGTTCGAGCCCGGCCGGGTTCGATTGCTCCGGCTACACGCAGTACGTCTACCGCCGATTCGGAATCTCGATCCCGCGAACCGCCGACGAACAGTTTGCCTACGGCAGAGAAGTCGCGGGCGATCCCATCCCCGGCGACTTGGTTTTCTTCCAGACGTACGATTGGGGTGCGTCGCACGTCGGCATCTATCTCGGGAACGGCGCGTTCGTGAACAGCATCGGCGCGGACGTGCACGTCTCGACCTTCGCTTCGAGCTACTTCACGTCGAGATATCTCGGAGCCCGCCGGTTCACCCGGACCGACTGAGCGCCGGCGCGATGGCGGGCGCAACCTCCGAACGCGCCGAGGGACCGAACGCGCGCACGCGGGCCGCCCTCGTCATCGGGAGCTTGATCGCGCTGGCGTTCGCTTCGTTCGCGCTCGGACGCCCGTTCTATCCGCACGGTTCCGGTCCCGTCGATTTCCGCGCCTTCTATTGTGCCGGCGCCGCGGTGGCGGCGCACCGCGATCCGTACCTGACCGAACCGCTCCGTTCGTGCGAAAACGTGCTGCGGGGGTTTCCCTCCGGACGCGGCTTGGCGTTCGCGATCCCCGCACCGCTGCCCGGGTACTCGCTCGCGCCGCTCGCGTTGTTGAGCCTCCTGCCATATCCGGCGGCGACGGCGCTCTGGACCGCGCTCCTGCTCGCGAGCTTCGCGTTGACCGCGATCTTGCTGGGACGCCTTTGCACGCGCCGCATCGAGACGATCGTGGCCGCGCTCGCCCTCGCTACGGCGCTCGACGTCTACGTCGGACAACCCGTTCCGATCGTCTGCGCCGCCGTCGTCGCGGCGGCGTTTCTCGCTTCCCGCGGGCGCGACCGCTCGGCCGCGTTCGCCGCGGCGCTCGCGATGCTCGAGCCGAATATCGGCCTGCCGGCCTGCCTCGCGCTCTTCATCGCTCGCCCTCGTTCCCGTGCCGTCTTGGCGGCGTGCGGTGCGTTCCTCGCCGCGCTCTCGGTCGGGCTGCTCGGAATCGGCGCGAACGTCGAATACCTGCGCGCCGTGCTGCCCGCGCACGCGCTCAGCGAGATCTCGCACGAGGGTCAGTACAGTTTGACCTATCTCGCGCATCTCGCCGGGCTCGACGAACGTTCCGCGAGCGCCCTCGGGACGCTCTCGTACGTCGTCATGCTGGGGATCGGCATCGCCGCCGGGCGGCTCGCCGCCGCTCGCACCGGGGAGGTCGCGCTCGCCGTGCTCGTTCCGGTCGCCTTGGCGGTCTTCGGAGGCCCATACATCCACGTGCAGCAACTGGCGATGGCGATCCCGGCGGGGCTCGTCTTGAGTTCGGGCTCGGCACGCGCCGCGCGCTCGTGCGCCGTCGCCGTCATCCTGCTCGCCGTGCCGTGGTCGGCGACGCTCTTCATGGAGCTATGCCTCCCGCTCGTCATCGGCGCAACGTTCGTCCTCGCGCTGGACCTCCTCGAGCTTTCGCCGCCGTACGCCGCCCTCGCGAGCGCTGCCTCGGCGGCGCTGCTCCTCGCGCTCTTCGCTGCGTGGGCCGCGCCGGCTCCGCCCCAGATCGCGGTCCCCGATCCGCGCGAGGGGGCCGCGCTCGCCGAAGCGGGCTGGCGAACGTACGTCGAGGCGAACTTCCACGCGAACGCCGTCCCGTATGCGTTCGCCAAGGTGCTCGCGTGGTGCGGCCTCGTCCTGATCGCGCTCGCTTCGCTCGAACGCGCGCCGCGGCCCCAGGCACGCCCGCAGCCGCAGCCGGTTCGCAATGCCGGCTGAACGCAGGCGAAGCGCCCTGGTCATGGCGGGCCTGCTCGCCCTCGCGTCGCTCTCGTTCGCGCTCGCGCGCGCACATTACGCGTCCGGAGCGTGGGCGCTCGATTTCCGCGCGTTCTATTGCGCCGGAGCCGCCGTCGCAGAGCACCGGGATCCGTATCTCACGGAGCCGCTGCGCTCGTGCGAAAACGCCGTCCGGGGTTTTCAGCCCGGGCGCGGGTTGCCGTTCGCGCTCCCCGCACCGCTACCGGGCTACGCGCTCGCGCCGTTCGTCCTCCTCAGCCGGCTTCCGTTTTCGCTCGCGTCGGCGCTGTGGGCACTGCTCCTGTGCGCGAGTTTCGCCTCGACCGTCGCCCTGCTCGCGCGGATGAGCGCGCTCGGCGCAGGGACCGTCGTCGCGGCGCTCGCGCTCGGGACGGCGTACAGCATCTCCATCGGACAGATCGTTCCCATCGTCTGCGCGGCCGCGGTCGCGGCCGCGTACTTCGTCTCCCGCGGACACGACCGCTCCGCGGCGCTCGCCGCGGCCCTGGCGACGATCGAGCCGCACCTGGGGCTCCCGATCTGCCTCGCGCTCTTCGTCGCACGACCGCGCGCTCGCATCGTCCTGCTCGCCTGCGGCGGGATTCTCGCCGCCCTCTCCGTCGGGCTGCTCGGGATCGCCGCGAACGTCGAGTTCGTGCGCGACGTGCTCCCGGCGCACGCGCTCAGTGAGATCTCCAACGAGGAGCAATACAGCCTCTCGTACGTCGCGCATCTCGCCGGGCTCGACGAGCGCGTCGCGGGCGCGCTCGGAACGTTCTCGTACCTCGCGATGCTCGCCGTCGGCATCGTCGCAGGGCGGGCGGCGGCCGTTCGAACCGGCCGCGACGCCCTGCTCGTGCTCGTGCCGGCGGCCTTGGCCGTCCTCGGCGGACCGTTCGTCCACGTGCAACAACTCGCGATCGCACTTCCCGCGGCGCTCGTCCTGTGCGGTCTGCGCGGACGGGAGGCGCGCGCGTGCGCCTTCGCGGTCGTGCTCCTCGCCGTACCCTGGACCGCGAACGACTTCTTGACCCTCAACCTTCCGGTCGTCGCCGGCGTGGCGCTCGTCCTGGCGCTCGACCTCTTCGAGCTCTCGCCGCGAGCCGCCGCCTTCGCCGGCCTGGCGGCGGCGCTCTCGATCGCGCTGCTCGGGGCGATCTCCGTCAACGCGCCCGTCGTGCTCGCGCCGTACGATCCGCGCGACGGCGCGGCGCTCGCCGAAACCGGGTGGCGCGCCGTCTCGGATGCGAACTTTCACGCCAACGTGGTCCCGCGTGCCCTCACGAAGATGCTCGGATGGTGCGGCTTGATCCTGATCGCGGTCGCGGCGCTCGGGCGCCGGGGAACGCTAGAGCGGCGCCCCGGCTGAAGGCTCGAGCGCGTGGCAGAGTTCGCGCAAGAACGAAGCGCTGTCCATCACGAGGCCGATCGTCTGGATCGACCCGCGGTCGGTCAACTTTGTGACGCTCGCCGGGTTGATGTCGACGCAGATCACCTTGCACGAGGCGGGCAGCAGGTTCCCGACCGCGACCGAGTGGAGCAGCGTCGCGATCATCAACGCCATGCCGATCTGGGGGACGTAGCGGCGCATCGCGCGCTGCGCCTCGACGACGTCCGCGATCACGTCGGGGATCGGGCCGTCGTCCCGGATCGAACCGGCCAGCACGACGGGGATCCCCTTGCGATACGCCTCGTACATGATGCCGTCCCGCAGCATCCCCGAGGCGATCGCGTTCGCGATGCCGCCGGCCGCGCGCAGGCGATTGACCGTGCGCAGGTGGTGGACGTGCCCCTCGGCGACGGGGAAGGCGCTCGCGAGATCGACGCCTAGCGAGGTCCCGAAGAACTGCGACTCGATATCGTGAACGGCGAGCGCGTTGCCGGCGAACAACGCGGTCACGTAGCCGTCGCGTATCAGTTGTTGTAAGTATTTGCCGGCGCCCGTGTGGACGATCGCCGGCCCGCCGACGACGAGGACGCGCCGCCCTGCCGCCAGGGTCGCGCGCAATTCGCGCGCGACTTCGGCGACGAGCGATTCCTTCGGTTTCTCGCTCGAGACCGCGCTCGACATGAACTCGAAAACGTCCTTACGGCGCGGCCGTTGCAGCGCTTGGACGCGCACGCCCCCGTGCCCGACGACGACCGGATCGCCCTCGCGCACGTCCGACGGCGGGACCGTGCGCGCGATTCCGTCGCGCACGACGATCGCGCAATCCATCTCCGGCAGTTCCACCGCAATCCAGCGACCGTCGATGCGGACTTCCGTGTCGAGGTTCGTCGTGGCGTAGAATCCCTCGGGGAGGACTCCGTCGCGAGGGACCGCCTCGAGCGACGCGTCGTCGTCTTCGAGGACGAACGCGCCGATCGCGCGCAACTTATCGAGCAACTCGTCGAGCGCATCGCCCGAATCGGCTTCGATCACGATCCGCGCCGTGCTCGGCTCGGTCGCGGTCTTGCCGACGGCGAAATCGTCGATCGTGTAGCGGGCGTGCTCGTTGTCCATGATGATTTCGAGCACGTGGCCGAACACGCCGGAATCGAGGATGTGCCCGGTGAGTTCGATTTCCTTGACGAATGTGCCGCCGTCACCGGCCAGGATCGACATGCCGCTCCATTTCGTGCCGGCGCTTTCGCGAGCCCCCCGGGACGCTACGGGAGCGGCGCGGGCGCCCTGGAATCCGAAGCGCGTGGGCTTGGTATTCGTCCCGACGCCGCTTGGGAATCTCCGCGACCTGACGCTGCGCGCGCTCGACGTTCTCGGTTCGTGCGATCTGATCGTCGCGGAAGACACGCGCGTCACGCGTCGCCTGCTCTCGGCGCATTCGCTCGGCGGCAAAGAGATCCGGACCTACAACGAGCATACGCCGCCGCGGGCGGTCGCGGGGATCGTCGAACGGGCGCGCACCTCGCTCGTCGCCGTCGTCAGCGATGCGGGAACGCCCGGGATCTCTGACCCGGGGCGCGAGCTGATCTTGGCGGCGCGTGCCGCGGGCGTCGGCGTCGAAGTGCTGCCGGGCCCTGCCGCGTTCGTCTGCGCGGCGGTCCTTTCGGGGTTCGATTTGCGCGGGTTCTCGTTCGAAGGCTTCGTCCCGCGCGCCGCGGGAGAGCGTGAAGCCGCCCTTCGGGCCGCGCTCGCGACCGGCAAGACGAGCGTCTGGTACGAGAGCCCGCAGCGGATCGTCGCGACGCTCGAAGCGCTCGCCGCATTCGCGCCGGAGTGCGACGTCGCGCTCGTCCGCGAATTGAGCAAGCTCCACGAAGAGCAGATCTTCGGCTCGCCTCGGGCCGTCGCGGCGCGGCTCGAGCGGCCCGTGCGCGGTGAGATCGCGTTCGCATTGCATCCGGCGCCGCAACCCGCGGCGGCCCCACCGGACTCCGGGGCCGTCGAGGCCGCGATCGATGCGGCGCTACGCGGCGGCCGCTCGACGGCGGCGGCCGCGAAAGAACTCGCCGCGGCCGGTTTCGGCACGCGCGCGGACCTCTACGCGCGCATCGCGGCTCGAAGGAAGCTAGAGTAGCGCCTGCCATGCGGCGCTAAGCCAGGTGCGCCCCCGAACCGGGGCCAAAGGCGTGGGTGATGTCCGCGAACAGCTTCTTCGTCACCACGCCGATCTATTACATCAGCGGAAACCCGCATATCGGGCATGCCTACACGTCGATCGTCGGCGACGTCCTCGCGCGCTTCGCGCGCACGCACCGGAAGACGTTCTTCCTGACGGGCACCGACGAACACGGGCAAAAGGTGGCGGCGGCGGCCGCCGCGGCGGGCGCCGATCCGCAGGCCTGGTGCGACCGTCTCGTGCTGAAATGGCAAGATCTCGACGCCCGTTACGACGTTGCGTACGACGATTTCATCCGCACGACGGAGCCGCGCCACAAGGAAGCCTGCGTCCTCGCGTTCGAGCGCATGAAAGAGCGCGGCGACGTCTACTTAGGAAAGTACGAAGGCTGGTACTGCACGAACGACGAGACGTTTTGGCTCGAGTCGAAGCTGATCGACGGACGGTGTCCCAACCCCGATTGTCGCCGCGAAGTGCAGTGGCTCTCCGAAGACAACTGGTTTTTCGCATTGTCGAAGTACCGCGATCGCTTGCGCGAATATTTTCTTGACCGCCCGCAGTGGGTGCGGCCGCAACGTGCCTACAACGAAATGCTCGCGACGATCGAAGGCGGGCTCGACGATCTCTGCATTTCGCGCACGAACCTGGAATGGGGCATCCCGCTCCCCGGCGGCGGCGTCATCTACGTGTGGCTCGACGCCCTGCTGAACTACATCACGGCGCTCGATTGGGCGAACGACGGCGAGCGCTTCCGCACGTTCTGGCCGGCGAACGTCCAACTCGTGGGCAAAGAGATCGCGCGCTTCCACACGATCATCTGGCCCGCCGTCCTCTGGGCGCTCGATCTGCCCGCTCCCGAACTCGTCTACGCGCACGGGTGGATCACGATCGAAGGCGAGAAGATGAGCAAGAGCCGCGGGAACGTCGTCGATCCGTTCGCGCTCGCCGAGCACTTCGGGCCGGACTCGATCCGCTATTTCCTCTTGCGCGAAGCGCCGTTCGGCAGCGATTTCTCCTTCAGCGAGGAGAAGGTTCGTTTGCGCCACAACGGCGATCTCGGCAACGACCTCGGGAATCTCGTGAAGCGTTCGCTCGCGATGGTGCAACGGTATCGCGCGGGGTTCGTACCGCCGCGTCCGGAGCGCTCGCTCTTCGGCGAGCGCTTCGATTCGCTCGGGGAGCGGGTCGGAGATGCCATCGGCGAACTCGGCTTTCGCGACGCGCTCGAGGCGATTTGGGAGTACGTCACGGCGCTGAACCGGCTCGTGGACGAGCGCAAGCCGTGGGAGTTGCACAAGTCCGGCGCCGCGGCTGAACTGGACGCCGTCCTCTACGAGCTCTGTGAAGGCCTGCGCCGCCTGGCGATCTTGCTCGCCCCGTTCCTGCCGCGCACGGCGGCGGCGATCCGCGCTCAACTCGGACTCCCGCCGCAGGCTCCGGCGGCCTGGGGGGCGGAGCTTCTCTGGGGCGGGCTACCGCCGGGGATCGAGATCGCGCCCTCGGCCGAGCCGCTCTTTCCCCGCCTCGAACCGCCTGCCGCATAGCGCCTCGACTGCAGCTCAGATGTCGACGCCGCGATCGTGCAGGTAGCGGCGCAACTCGGGCGTGATCGTCTCATCGGGCGGAGGCGTCCAGCCGGGCAACGGCGCCGCGAGCGGAACGTTCCGCGAGCCCGTCCCCGCAAACGGGTCGGCATCGGGGCGGAAGCGGACCGGCCACGGGACGCCCTGCCGCTCGACCCGGCCGTCGTCGAATGCGACGTTGCAGGCAACGTAGTAGTAATCCCAACCGGCGGCCTCCCAGGACTTGATCGGGTCGCACAGGCCTTCGTAGCCGCTCAACCTCCCGTCGATCCCGAGCATCTCCGTGCGGTAGTGCTTCGGCGCCGCCGGGGGCGCGTTCGGAACCCGCAAGGGGTCCGCCGCGCTCTTCGCCTGGGCGATCGTCTGCGCGAACGCCCGCTCGAGCCTTGCGAGCTTCTCGGGAGAGAACGGCGCGCGTTGGGAATCGGCCGGCTCGGCGGGGGCGAAGGCGACGCGGCGCGGCGCGGGCGTCGAGCGGACCCGCGGCGGATTAGGCGCCCGCTCGCGCGGCGTGGCTTGCGGCGGGGCCGGTTGCGCGGCGAGCTTGTGCGAGGTCAACTCGTGCTTGATCGCGGCGTTCGCTTCGGCTTTCGGTGCCGGGCGCGGCGCCGGAGCTCGCGCGGAGCGCCGCGCAGCCGGCCGCTCCTGCGGGAGCGGGACGGCGCGACGGTCGATCCGCACGGCGCTGGAGATCGTCACGAAACGCTCCGTCGGCTCCGGAACCGGGAACGCGTGCAGTTTCGCCAAGCGCGGGGCCGCGAGGAACCAGAGGAGGGCGAGCAAGAGATGGACCGCGAGCGAGAGCAGGACCGCAAGCAGAATGAACCGGTCGCCGCGCCGTTCGCGGGATGCGCCGGCGATCAGCCCGACGGGCGCGGCTCCGAACGCCAACGCATCAACCTCCTTTCGAGTAGCGGGCACGACCAAACACGGCCGCGCGAGTCGCGGCGTTTACGGCCATCGTTCCGCGCAACGCTCGGGGGAGGCTGGGAGCCCGCGGACCGGGAGCTTCATCCGATGAACCGAACGCCGCGGCATGTTCGACTCGCACGCCCACGTTCACGATGCCGCCTTCGACGCCGACCGGGAGGACGTGCTCGCCCGCGCGCGCGCCGCGGGCGTGCGGCGCATCCTCACCGTCGGTTGCGACCTCGCGGATAGCGCGCGCGCCTGCGCGGCGGCGAGCGTCTACGGCCTCGACTGGTCCGTCGGAATCCATCCGCACGAGGCGAAAGACGCGCCGCCCGACGTCGCGGCGGCGTTTGACCGGTTGCGCTCCGAAAGCGCGCTCGCGCCGCGCGCCGTCGGCGAGATCGGGTTGGACTTCTACTACGACAACAGCCCGCGGGAGCGCCAGCGGGAGGTCATGATCGAGCAGTTGCGTTACGCCCGCGCCGGCGGGCTTGCGGTCATCTTCCACCAGCGCGACGCATTCGACGAGTTCGTCGCGGTCCTGCGGGATGAGTTCCTCCCCGGGATGCGCGGGGTCGTCCACTGCTTCACGGGCGACGCCGAACAAGCGACGCTCCTCACGGGGGAATTCGACCTCTTCCTCGGCATCGGCGGCGTGCTGACGTTCAAAGCGGCGGGGAAACTCCGCGAAGCCGCCGGAGCCGTGGGCATCGAGCGCCTGCTGCTGGAAACGGACTGCCCCTATCTGGCCCCGGTGCCGCACCGCGGGCGCAGGAACGAGCCGGCGTTCGTCGCGGACACCGGTGCGGCGCTCGCGGCCCTGCTCCAGCTTCCCCTATCCGAAGTCGTCTCGCGCACGACCGCGAACGCCGAGAAGCTCTTCGGCGCGCCCGGGCCGGACGCGTAGCCGCTAGTCTTCTCCGTCGCGGGCCGGCGCTGTTCCGGTCAAGATCGACCGCTGCGCCCGCCCGGCGGACCGGGCGTGTCGCGCTTGACCGATCGGCGTCGGCGGCGTCAGGGTCTTTCGGGGCGCCGGCCGCGACCGCGAGAACAGCCGGCCCAGCCAGCGTGCGAGCATGCCGCGCAACGAGGTGCGGCGTTCGACTTCATCGCGCACGCGCTTGGACCAGGAGGGTCCGGAACTGTTGGCCAGCGGCATACCCCGATCATAGCGCGGCCGGGGCGTCGCGGCCATATGCACGCGGTGTGAAGCCTCGCCTCCGGCCAGGCTAGGCGGGGCGCGCGGCTTCCAGGCTCTCGGCCATCATGTGCCTGCTCCTGCGCTCGAGGCTCGCTGCGGGACCGGCGCCCGAAGCCGTCGCGACGCCGTATCGCCTGCTCGAGCCCAAACCACACGCTTTGGCGGCGTAGAGCGCGATGTCGGCGCACTCGATGAGGGTCCGTTCGTCACCGCCGTCCTGCGGGCAGACGCTGATACCGATGCACGCGCTGAGGTTGAGGTGCACGCCCTCGATCTCGCAGGGGGCCTCAAGTTCCTTTTTAAGCCTGGCCGCGAGCGCCTCGGGGGGGCTCCGATCGCCGGGCCGGGGCGGAGCACGATGAACTCGTCGCCGGCGAGCCGCGCGACGGTGTCGCTGTCGCGGCACGCCCGGCGCAAGCGTTGCGCGACGACCTTCAGAACCTCGTCGCCGACGAGATGCCCGTACGTGTCGTTGATCGTCTTGAACCTATCGAGGTCGACGAAGTAGACGGCGACATTCTCATCGCGCCGGGGCGCGGCCGCGATCGCCTGCGCGAACCGGTCGTGCAACAAGAGGCGGTTCGGCAAACCGGTCAGAGCGTCGAAGTGCGCCAAGCCGTTCAGACGCCTTTCCTGTATCGCTCGCTCGGTGTTCACCGCCACAAGTTCTCCGACCGCGCGCACGAACTCGCGGTCGAGATCGCTCAGCGGCGCGCTTCTGTTGCCGCTGACGAAAGCGAGTGCGCCGTAGCGTCCGCTCTCAACGTCGAGCGCAATGCCGACGAACGTACGGCAGAACGGACGGGTCCGCGGCGCTCCCCCCGAGCGTTTCTTGAGTGCCGGCCCGTGGATCTCGCGCAAACCCGATTCCGCGATCGTTTCCCCAATGAGCCGTCTGAAAAGGGGGTCCTCGGCCCCGGCGCACAACTCCGCCCCGGCGCGACGCTCGATCGTGAGCGTCTGCTCGTGGATGGCGACGACGACGGCAGATTCCAGTTCGAGTTCTTTGAGCCCGAAGGCGATCGCGGTATCGACTTGCTCGTTCGCGTCCGCTCCGATCTCGGAAGCCAAACGGTACAGCCGGCGCATGCGCAGCGATTGACACGCGAGCGCTTCATCTCGCTGCTCGCGATCGGTCACGTCGCGCGACATCAGAAACAAGCCCTTCACGCACTCCTCGAAGACGATCGGGATCGCGGTCCCCTCGACGGTCATCGGAGCTCCGCCGTTCGGAAGCGTTTGCCGATATCGAGTCGGTTTGCCGGCGCGGATCATGTCCTGGATGAAACCGTTGAGTTCGTCTTGCTCGCCGGGCGGAAGCATGCTCGCGACTTCCTTGCCGGCCATCTCTTCGGACCGGCAACCGAGCAAACGTTCCGCCGCCGCGTTGACTCTCACGTAGCGGCCGTTCGCGTCGATCATCGAGATCGGGTCGGGGTGTTGTTCGAAGAGCGAGAGGAATTCCCGGCGGCTCTCGTCGCGCTCGTCCTCCGCTCTGCGCTGTTGCGTGACATCGCGCGCTATTCCGAAAACGCCGACGATCTTCGCAGCCACGATCGCAGGGGTCAGCCGCACGATGACGTCGACGGCCTCGCCGTCGAGTCGCGCGAACCTCGACTCAAATTCGACCGGCTCCCCGGAGAGCGCGAGTTCGAATCTCGCGGCCGCGCGCCCGACCTCGGCAGAGGCCATGTGCCTCGAAAAGTGCGTGCCGCGAAGTTCGTGGCCGGAAGCGCCGACGAGCGCTCGCGCCACGCCGTTTCCGGTGACGATCGTGCCGCCCCGGTCGTAGAGCGCGACCGCGTCTCGATTCAGCGAAAAGAGCGACGGGAACCGCTCCAGCGCCTGGACTAGTTCGACCAGCGCGTCCTCATCGTCGAGCATAGCTGCTCACCTCGCCGGCCCTCCCCGGAGGGCCCCGCACTACTACTATCGGTCCCCTGCGCCGATGCATAAGAGCGGGGTCGGCTAGCGCACGCCGTTTCGCAGTTCGCCGAACGGGCGCCCGGCCGACCAGCCCGCCTCGAACCGGGCGCGCAGGGGTTCGACGAGCCCCGCCGCGCTCGTCGCGTATCCCCAATCGAGCGTCCCCGGGGAGCCCCCGGTCGCGTTCGCGGAGCCGACCCAAGCCCGGTCCCCGGCGAGCGCGAGCTTCTCTCCACGCTCTCCGAGGCGGATCTCTACCCCCGCCGCCTGCAGCGCACGGAGCGAACGTGCCTCGCGAGCGCCGAGCGGCCGCGCGCCGACCAGGAGGCGCACGTGCCCCCCGGCCTCGGCACGCTCGAGCAAGGCGGCGCAAACTCGGCCGCCGCCGAACGACTCGCTCTCGCAGGCGACGCCGTCCCCGGGAGCCCCGGCGATCGTTTCCGCCTCGAGTGCGAGCGCCGCGCCCTTGCTCGTCGCGAGCGCCCCGCCCTCGCTCGCAGCAAGCGCGCCCGAGCGCGGCGATTCCCCGGCGAGTGCGGCGCGGACTGCGGCGAGATCGCCCGGGTCGCTCGTGGCGAGGATCGTGTCGCACCCGTCGCCCGGCCAATTGCGATCGTCGAGGAAGAGCGTCCCGTCCGCGATGACGGCCTTGAGGTGGAGCGGCGGTTCGTCCGGAGCGGAGAGGACGGCATCGGCACCCCGGGCGCGGAGTTCTTCGACGGCAGCCCGGTTGGCGGCGATCACGCCGTCGCCGGCGCCGAGCCCGCCCCCGCCGAGCCGGACCCGAACGCGGGCGCCCGAGGCGGCCGCCTCATCGAGGGCCTCGAGCATCGGTCCCGAGCGGAGTATGTACGCGCTGCACGAAACTTCGCGCGCCTGGGCGATCGAGGCGAGAACCGCCTCCTGCGAGCTCAGCGCGAGCATACCGCGACGGTGGTCACCGCTCCGACGTCAAAGGTTGCGGGATGATCCTGGAGCGCGGTATCGTTCATCGGTCCCCCTCTTACGCTCCGGATCACGCCCATCGCCCAGGACGACAAGCCCCGCCTCGGAATCGAGCAGCTACAGCATCTATGGACAAGGCCGTCTACGTTCGCGAAATGTTCGCCGCGATCGCGCCCCGCTACGATATGACGAACCGGCTCATGACCGCCGGCGTCGACGAAGGCTGGCGCCGCCGCGCCGTGCGCGAACTCGCTCCCCCTCCGGGCGGCCGCATTCTCGATCTCTGCTGCGGGACGGGCGATCTGTCGTTCCACCTCACGCGCACCGACCCGACGCTGCGCGTCGACGGCGTCGATTTTTGCGAGCCGATGCTCGACGGCGCGCGAAAGCGCGCGCCGCGCGAAGATCCCGCCGGGCGCACGACGTTCCACGTCGGCGACGTGATGGCGCTCCCGTTCGCCGACGCGACGTTCGACGGTGCGACGATGGGCTTTTCGATGCGCAACGTCGTCGATATCGTCGCCACGCTGCGCGAAGCGCGTCGCGTGCTCCGCCCCGGATCCCGCTTCGTGAACCTCGACGTTTCGAAGGCGCCGAATCCGCTGTTCCGCCGCGCGTTCAACCTGTACTTCTACGGCGTCGTCCCGTTGCTCGGCGGCGCCGTCGGCGGCTCGAAGCCCGCCTACCGCTACTTGCCGAATTCGCTGACGAACTTTCCGAACGCGGACGAATTGGCGCGCCGCTTCGAGACGGCAGGCTTCCGCGACGTCCGGTACGTCCGCCTCGGCGGCGGGGCGATCGCCGTCCACGCGGGGACCGCATGATCGAATCCCGCGGGCTGCACGACAAGAGCGATCGCGACCTTTACGCGCTCGTCGAAGAGTTCTTCAGCACCGAATTCACGACCGATAATCCGCTGATCACGGAGGCGGTGCGGCGGATGCTCGCCGCCGGCGGTAAACGGCTTCGGCCGCGTTTCACGTTGCTCGCCGCGGAGGCGAACGGCTCCGACGCGCGCGAGCATCTTCCGCTCGCGGCGTACATGGAGCTGATCCACGTCGCGACGCTGATCCACGACGACGTCGTCGATCGCGCCGACACGCGGCGCGGCGTGAACGCGACGGCGATCGATTTCGGAAATCGCGTGAGCGTGCTCGCGGGCGACTACCTCTTCGCGTGGATCTTCAAGAACGTCACCGCGAATTACCCGAATCCGGTACCGACCATCCTCTCCGCGACGCTCGCCGAGATCTGCGACGGCGAGGTGATGCAGCTGCGCGCGCTGGGCAACCTGAATCTCGGGATCGCGGAGTACACGGAGATCGCGCTGCGCAAGACGGCGGCGCTGTTCGCCGCCTCCGCCGAGTGCGGGGCGATCATGGGCGGCGGCTCGCCGCTGCGGATCAAGGCGCTGCGCGATTTCGGCCGGTACTTCGGGATCGCGTTCCAGATGCTCGACGACCTGCTCGACGTGACGGCGGACGAGGCGACGCTCGGCAAGCCCGTCGGCAACGATCTGCGCGAGCACAAGATGACGCTCCCGCTCATTTTCGCGCTCGAAGGGGGCGGGGCAAACTTTCGGAACCGGGTCGCGCGTTTCTATCGCGGGGAGACTCCGGGGCCCGAGGTGCCGGAACGGATTGCGGAGCTCCTTGCCGGAATCGTTGCGGGAGGTGGCGTCGAACGGAGCCGCGAGGCGATCGCCGGTTACGTCGAGCGGGCGAAGATGTCGCTGGCGCCCCTTGGCAACGCCGCCGCCCGAGCCGACCTGGCGGACCTCGCCGATGCGCTGGTCCGGAGTACGGACGAACCGAAACTGATCGAAGGAGCCTGAGAAACTATGTTAGGTGGGACTGAGATCGCCGTCATCGTGGGGGCAGCGGTGCTCCTGTTCGGCGGCACCAAGATCCGCGACGTTGCCCGTGGGCTCGGCGCGGCTCAGAAGGAATTCAAGCTCGGGCAAGCCGAGGCAGATCTCGCGGCCGAGAAGCTGAAGGCGGAGACCCGGCTGCAGGCGGAAGCCGCAGCCAAAGCCGCACAAGAGACCGCCGCGACGAAACCCGGCGCGTAGCGGCTCCTAGGTGCTCGCGGAGGAATTGAACTCGGCGGCGCGTGAGCCGCACGCGCCCGACTGGGATCAGAAGGAGATGCCGTTCACGGAGCACCTGCGGGAGCTCCGTTCGCGCTTGCTCGTCTCGATCTCGACGATCGGCGTGCTCGCGGTTGCGATGTTCTGGCCTTCGCAATTCATCATCAACTGGATCCGCCGCGAGTACTTGCCGGGCATCGAGCTCAACGCGTTCGCCCCGACGGACGGCATCTTCGTCGAGTTCAAGTTCTCGCTCTACGCGGCGCTCGTTCTCGGACTTCCGGTGCTCGTCTACCAAGCGTGGATGTTCATCGTCCCCGCCTTCCATCCGCGGACGCGACGCATCGTCTACGCGTATACCGCGCCCTCGCTCCTGCTCGCCGCCGCCGGCTTGGCGTTCTGCCATTTCTTCATCGTCAAGCGGATCCTCGCCGCGACGCTCGCGATCACCAACGAGATCGCCAAGCCCACGTTCGGGCTCGAGCCGACGCTCAACCTCATCATGATGCTGTTTCTTGCGTTCGCGATCGTCTTCCAGACGCCGATGGTGCTCGTGGCGCTCGCACGCATCGGGCTCGTCAACGCGACGATGCTGCGCGCTTACCGCCGCTACGCGGCGATGGCGATGCTCTTGCTCGGCGGCATCGCCGCGCCCGACGCCTCGCCCGTCACGATGCTCCTGCTCGCGGTTCCGATGTACGTCCTCTACGAAGTCAGCATCTGGCTGATCGTCGTCCTCGATCGCGGCTGGCAGCGGAGCGCGAGCCCCTAATGGCCGATTCCTCCGCGGCGCGCCCCGGCGGCGCCGCCGCAGCGAACCCTGTCTCAGGCGCGTGGCGCGAGTTCTTGCTGCTCTTCTCGAACATCGGCTTCGCCGTTTCGCTCTTCGCGATCTGGGCCGCGATGACGATGATCGGGGTGATCGTCGACCAGGGCAAAGACGCGTCCGTCTACTTCCAGTCGTACCCCGCCCCGATCGCCCGCGCCGTCCTGCGGCTCGATCTCGACAACATCTACCACTCGACGGGGTACATCACGATCATCGGGCTGATCCTCGTATCGATGTCGGTCGCGACGTTCTACCGGGTGATCCCCGCGCGCATGCCCGCGCTGCGGCCGCTGAAGCTCGAAGCGATTCCCCTGAACGCGCGCTTCCGCGTAACGGGGGAAGGGCAGGACGTTTCGGCCCGCGTTGCGGCGTTCTTCGCCTCGCGCGGGTGGTCGGTCCGCAAGCGCGAGTTCGGCGGCGCGGAATGGCTGTTCGCCGACAAGTTCGATTGGGCGCGGCGCGGCGTGCTGATCGCGCACGTCGGCTTCGTCATCATCGCGGCCGGGACGACGATCTATTGGGCGCGCGGCTTCTCCGGGACGACGACGATCCTCTCGGGGGCGACGCAGACGATCCCGCAAGCGAAGGCCACGCTCAAGTTGAACGCATTCAACTACGACATCAAGCCGATGCGCACGAAGAGCGGCATCGTCTACCAGCCGCTCGACTACGTCTCGTACTTGACGGTCACCGACAAAGACGGGAAGACCTCGCAGCAGACGCTGCGCGTGAACCATCCGATCGACGTGAACGGCACGCTGTTCTATCAATCGACGTACGGCTACGCGATCGAGGTCGCGGCCACGAAGGACGGGATCCCGCTCCCCGGTTTGCCGCTCGATCCGATCAAGGAAGGGACCGCGTTCCAGCTCGGGCAGAGCCCGCGCGCGATCCAGTACGCGCAGTTCGTGGGGACGATCGACCGCGCGACGAACAGCGTGGGCCGCGACCCCCGCCCGAACGACCCGGGCGTGGTCCTCAACGTCTATGAAGGGGATGCGCTCGCCGGAAGGATGCTCGTTCCGATCGGAACGACCGTCGATCTCGGCGGCGGATATCGCTTGGGCGTCTTGCGCTACACGATCTACACGGGGCTGCAGTACCGCTACGACCCGGGGATCCCGCTCGTCGGGCTCGGGGCGTTCATCCTGCTGCTGGGCTTGTGCATCTCCTTCTACTTCCTGCCGGCCCGGTTCTACATCCGGATCGACAAGGTCGCCGGGGGGGCGGCGCCCGCCTGGGAGGTCGGCGTCGCAGCGACGACCGTCAAGGGCTACGACATCTTCGAGGAGCGTTTCAACGAGCTCGTCCGGGCGCTTTCGCGTGACTTTGGTCAACGCGAGCCCGCCATCGCTCGGGCACACTAGGGGCATTCGGAGGCAACGCCGGCATGAATTTAGATCAGACCCTGATCGTCATCGCGATCTCCTCGTACATCATGGGGACGCTCGCCCTCTCGACGTTCTTCCTCTCCCGGGCGCCGCTCGCAAAGCAAATCGGCATCCCCTTCGCGTTCCTGGGCTGCGCCGTTCAGCTCGTCGAACTCGGGGTGCGCTACCAGACGACGCACATCTGGCCGCTGACGAACCTCTACGGCTCGCTCTCGCTCTTTGCGGCGCTCAGCGTCCTGATCTTCCTGATCTTCTCGCTGAAATACGATCTCTGGTTCCTCGGCGGCTTCATCCAGGCGATCGCGGCCGTCTTCCTCGCCTACGCGCTGACCTGGAATGAAGGCTATCTCCCGGCGGTCCCGGCGCTGCAATCCTACTGGATCAAGATCCACGTCCCGCTCGTGATCGGCGCCTACGCCGCCTTCATGGTCTCGTTCGTGACCTCGGCGCTCTACCTGGTTCGCTACTATCTCGAGCGCTCGCTCGAATCGCGCAAAGGCCTCGTGCGAATGAATCCCGCCGTCGCGGCCGGCCCCGGGACGCTCAAGGGAGGCGTTTCGCTCCAGACCGCCTCGCCCGAGTTGGGGGTCGGAGCCCGCGGCACCACCGCCGCGATGCGCGAAGGGGCGAACGTCGCGGCCGCCGCCGAGGCGGGCGATCCGCTCGCACGCTGGCTGCAGACGCTCCCGGCCCTCTCGAAGCTCGACATCATGACCTACCGGATCATCGCGGTCGGCCTCCCGCTCTTGACGGTCGGGATCATCACCGGCGCCTGGTGGGCCAAAGAAGCGTGGGGCGCCTACTGGCAGTGGGATCCCAAGGAGACGGCCTCGCTCTTCTGCTGGATCTGGTACGCGGGCTACATGCATCTGCACACGCGCAATCAGTGGCGCGGGCTGCGCTGCGCCTGGCTCGCCGCGCTCGGGTTCGCCGCCGTGCTGTTCTGCTACCTCGGCGTGAACATCTGGATCAGCGGCCTGCACAGCTACAAGATGTAATACGTGAGGCCGCGCTTCGCCGCGTATCTCGCGGCTGCCGCGCTCGCCGATAGCGGTTACTGGATCTACAGCGTCGCGACGGGCTGGCTCGTCGAGAACGCGACGCACGCCCCGCTGTGGCTCGGAATCGTGAACGGCGCGGGGAATCTGCCTTTCCTGCTGTTTTCGCTCGCAGGCGGCGTCCTCGCCGACCGCTTCGAACGCCGCAACGTCATCGCCGGCGGGAACGCGCTGCTGTGCGCGCTCGTGCTCCTGCTGGCGTTCCTCGTCACGCGCGGCGCGCTGCCGATCCGGCTGCTCGCCGGTTTCGCATTTTGCGTCGGGACGATCAACGCGCTCGAGCACCCCGTCGATCGCGCCTGGCTCTACGAGCTGATCGAGGGGAAACAGCTCGGCCGTTCGATCTCGCTCTCCTCGCTCGAATGGGCCGTCGCACGGACCTTCGGTCCCGCGCTCGGCGGCGTCGCGGTCGCCGCGCTCGGCATCGCGGCCGGCTACGCGGCCTACGCGCTCGCCGTCCTCCCTATGCTCGTCCTCGCGCTCGCGGTGCGAACGCAGACGTTCGGCGCCGCCGGCGCGAGCGCGGATGCGCAGGCTCCCCCGGCCGAGACGGAACGCCTGCCGGCCGCAATCCTGCCGTTCTCGTTGCTGATCGCGAGCTTCACCATCTGCGTCACGCCGTACATCGCGCTCCTCCCCGACATCGCCGTGCGCGACTTTCACCTCGATGCGCGCGGCTTCGGGCTCCTGGCCGCCTGCGGCGGCGTCGGCGCGATCGCGGGCGGCATCCTGCTCAGCGCGCTCGGCGAACTGCGCTCGAAGGGGCGGATCGTCGCGTCGACCGCGTTCTGCGGCGCGCTCCTGCTCGTCGCGTTCGCCGCCACGCACGACGTCCGCCTCGCAGCGGCGCTCCTAGTCGCGATGGGCGCGATCGACACCGCGATGTACGCGCTCGCGAACACTTACGTGCAACAACTCGCGTCCGACCGGCTGCGCGGACGCGCGAACGCGGTCTTCTCGCTCGCGTTCATCGGCGGCATTCCGATCGGCAGCTTCGCGCTCGGCGCGCTCGCGCAGCGCGTCGGGAACGGTCCGGCGCTGATCTTCACCGGAAGCCTGGCAGCGCTCGCCTGCCTCGTCTTTTGGAGCGCTGCGCCCGCCGCGCGGGACGCCGCCTGACCGGACGCCGCCCGAGCCGCAACGTTCCCTTCGCCCGGCGGGTTCCCAGCGTTACGATGCTGACCGCGAACGGCGCCGGGCGGGCGCTGGCCGGCTTAGTGGTTCACGACGTCGCGCTCGCGAAGCTCGGAGCGGCGTTCGCCGAGCGGCGCATGCCGACGCCGCTCCCCGATCCGCGCCTCGTCGCGTTCAACCCCGACGCTGCGACGCTGCTCGATCTCGATCCGGCGGCGGCCGACGACCCGCGCTTCACGCTCCTCGCGGCGGGAAACGCCACGTTCCGCGAGCGGCCGCCGAGCGCCGCGATCTACGCCGGGCACCAATTCGGCGTTTTCGTTCGCCAACTCGGCGACGGCCGAGCGATCTCGCTCGGAGAGATCGAGAACGCTCGCGGCGAGCGCTGGGAATACCAGCTCAAAGGCGCGGGGACGACGGCGTTCTCGCGCTTCGCCGACGGACGCGCGGTGCTGCGTTCGACGATCCGCGAGTACCTTTGCAGCGAGGCGATGCACCATCTGGGCATCCCGACGACCCGCGCGCTCGCGATTGCGGGGAGCGATTTCCCCGTCTTTCGCGAGCGCCCCGAGACGGCCGCCGTCCTCACCCGCCTGGCCCCTTCGTTCGTGCGCTTCGGGTCGTTCGAACTGTTCCATTCGCGCGGGCAACTCGAGCACGTCAAGACCCTGGCCGATCACACGATCGCGCGCTTTTATCCCGCGCTAGCGCAGAGCGGCGAACGCGAACGCTACGCGGGCTTTCTGCGCGAAGTCGTGGAGCGCACGGCCGAACTCGTCGCGCGGTGGCAAGCTGCCGGCTTCGCGCACGGCGTGCTCAACACCGACAACATGTCGATCCTCGGCCTGACGCTCGACTACGGGCCGTTCGGCTTCATGGAGCGCTACGACCCGGGCTTCATCTGCAATCATTCGGACGAGTCCGGACGCTACGCGTTCGACCAGCAGCCGCGCGTCGGGCTTTGGAACTGCTACGTGCTCGCGAGCGCGCTCTCGTCGCTCGTGGAGCGGCCCGATGCGCAAGCGGCGCTCGACGCTTACGAACCCGTCTACCGGTCGCGCTTTTCCGCGCTGATGGGCGCGAAGCTCGGGCTCGCGACGGCGGAGGAGGCGGATGCGGAACTCATTGCCGCATTCCTGCACGTACTCGAAGTCTCGGGCGCCGACTACACGCTCGCCTTGCGGCGCCTCGGCTCGCTCGGGCGCAAAGCGAGCCCCGCGGATGCCGCCTTCGATGAGTTTTTCGGCGGGCACGCCGCGTGGGGCGTTTGGCGAGCGCGCTACCGCGCGCGCCTGGAGCGGGAACCGCGCACGGACGCCGCGCGTCGCGCCGCGATGGCGCGCGTCAATCCGAAGTTCGTCCTGCGCAATCACCTCGCGCAGCGAGCGATCGTCGCAGCCGAAGGGGGCGACTTCGGGGAAATCGGGCGGCTGCACGCCGTCCTGCGCGCTCCGTTCTCGGAGCAGCCCGAAAACGAGGCGTACGCCTGCCCCGCACCGGAAGGGACCGAAACGACGGCGGTCAGCTGTTCGTCGTGAGCGCGCGGCGCGGAGCCGAGCCGTCGATCACGTCGACGCCGGAGACGATCCGCCATTGCACGGCCGGGGCGGCGGCCGCGGGCGCAAGCGAATCCTTGCTGCCGTCGATGACGGCGACGCTCCAGCCCGACGACGCAGCCGAACCGACGATCACCGGGACGCCGCTCCAGCCGGACGCATCCGGCACCGGGGCACGCGCGGCATCGACGACGGCGACGCTCGGATCCGGCGGCGGGGCCGGCTGCACCGCCGCGCTCCCATCCGAGAGTTCGACGCCCGGATCGGCCGGCGCGGCAGGGGCGGCGATCACGTGCCCGTCGATCAGGCGGATCGGCGGGGCATCGGCGGGCACGTCGTTCGGCTCGCCCCGGTCTTCGATGAGTTGCGGCTGCGCAGGCTCGGGCTGGGCCGGCGCGACGAGCGCCGGCGGGGCGAGCGCGCGCGTCGCGGCTTCGACGGCGCCCCCGCAGGTGAACGCGAACAGCGAGATTGCGATCGTCACTCCGGCAAACTGCGCCGGCGAGAGGGAGTCGATGCCGCGGGGACGCTCGTCCATGCAACCTCCACGAAAACGGATCGCAGTGCCGGCTCGCGCCTAACGGCCGGATGCACCCGAGTTCGCGCACGGGGCGTCGATTGCTGCGTGGTGCGAATGGTCCATTCGGCCCGGGACGTCCGGCGCCGGCAAGCACGACGGCGCGGCGCTCGAGCCGCCCCCCCGGGATCGGCCGACAGGTAAGCCGGCTGCCCGCGAAACGTCACGCGGGAAGCAGGTCATTCGCCTCCGGCGGGTGTAACGCAGAAGGCGATTCGGGTCGTCCTCTCGCAAAGGGGCCCAATTCCAGCAAACTGGTTTGAGGGCACAGGGAGTTCTGTACCCTCCTCGGCGGTCGCGCGCTCCCGTAAGGGAATCGTTGAGGCCGTCCGGCAGATCAAATACATCGGATTCGTCATGGCGTCCCTAGGCGGCGCGGAGGAACCAGACACGTGTCACATGAGGCGCAAGCCTACAAAGACCCCGGCACGCCCGAAGAGCAGACGCGGCGGACGTTCATGGCCAACGCGACCCTCGGCATCGGCGCGATCATCGGCTTGGTCGTCGCGGTCCCGACCCTGACCTCGCTCGTTCCCGAGTCGATGCTCAAGGGCAACGCCGGCGGCTCCTGGGCGCCGTTCGCTCCCGCCGATTTCAAGGCGCTCCAAGACGCGACGGATACGCCCGTCAAGATCTCGATCAACTTCAAGACGAAGGACGCGTATCTGCCGGAAAGCGACGTCAGCCACTTCGTTTGGGGCGTCAAGCTCAACGACGAGCAAGTGAAGACGTACAAGGAAAAGCGCCCCGATATCTACGCGGCGCCGGGGGGCAACGTCCCCTACGAAGTCGTGAATCTGAATTTCGTCATCTTCAGCTCGGTCTGTCCGCACTTGGCGTGTCTCTATAGCTGGGTCCCCGACGCGAAGCGCTTCATCTGCCCCTGCCACGGTTCGCAATTCGGCATCGAAGGCAACTACATCGAGGGCCCCGCGCCGCGCGGCCTCGACCCGCTCCCGCTGCGCGCGGCGAACGGCACCGCCGAAGTCACGTGGATCAACTACAAAGTGCAGCAGCCGAACCGGCTCATCATCTCGTACACGTAGCCGTCAGGCTTCGCACTCCGGAAGGAACAGCATGTCAGCCAACGTGACCAACCCCGTGGTCAACTGGATCGAACAGCGCACCGGCCTCGTCAGCATGACCAAGGACTTCCTCACGGAAGACGTCCCGGGCGGCGCGAGTTATTGGTACGTCTTCGGAAGCGCGACGATTTTCGCGATGATCCTGCAATTCGTGACGGGGATCTTCCTGACGTTCTATTACGCCCCGTCCGTGTTGACGGCGTGGGAATCCACGAAGTACATCTACACGAACGTCCCGCTCGGCTGGTTCGTCATCAGCCTCCACTCGTGGGGCGCGACGGCGATGATCGCGTTGATGTTCTTGCATCTCTTGCAAGTCGCGATCTGGGGCGCGTACAAGGCGCCGCGCGAGATGGGCTGGATCATCGGCGTCATTTTGATCATCGTGACGCTCGTCCTCGGCTTGACCGGCTACCTGCTCCCGTGGGACTTGAACGCCTACCTCGCTTCGTCGGTCGCGATCAACATCGCGGCCTCCGTTCCCCTCCTCGGTTCTGCCGTCCAGCAATTCCTGATGGACGGGAACGCACTCGGGACGCTGACGATCAACCGTTTCTTCGGCCTGCACGTCTGGCTCGCGCCGGCGATGATGCTGATTCTCGTGACCGCGCATCTGCTCGTTTTCCGGCACAACGGCGGTGCCGGGCCGCCGACCGATACCGACCTCAAGAAGCTGCCGCAAGGCCGGTTCTGGCCGGATCAGATGTTCATGGACGCGGTTGCGTCGTTCGCGGTGTTCGTCGTCATCGTCGCACTCTCGATCTTCTCGCCGACGCCGCTCGACGATAAGGCCGACCCGACGAACAGCCAATTCGTCGCGTATCCGGCGTGGTATTTCCTCGCGCTCTACGGCCTGCTGCGAGTCGCCGGCCTCGCTCCGCACGGCGCGATCGGATCGTTCGCGAATCTGCTCGCGACCGTCTTGGTCCCGGGCCTGCTCGTCGCGTTCCTGATCGCGTTGCCGTTCGTCGATCGTAACCCGAGCCGCCGTATCTCGCGGCGTCCGTGGGCGATGGCGATCACCGCGATCGGCGTCGTCGCCGCGATCGGATTCAGCCTCTATAGCCAGCTCGCGATCGTCAAGGAGATCGAGGACAAGAAGGCTCCGGCGACCGCTGCGGCAGCACCCGCGGCCCCGGCGGGCGGAGCGGTCGCTTCGGCCGGCGGCGGCGCGCAAGCCGCCGATAAGGGCGCCGCGGTGTACGCAACCAACTGCGCCGGCTGCCACGGGGCCGCCGGTGCCGGTACGCCGAGCGTCTTCCCCCCACTCGCCAAGAGCGAATGGGTCGCGGACGACAAGAAGCTGATGCACGCCCTGCTCTACGGCGTCCAAGGCGCGGTCAGGGTCGAAGGCAAGCCCTACAACGGCATGATGCCGGCCTGGAAGGGCGTGCTTTCGGACGCGGACATCGCCGCCGTAGCGACCCACGTGCGCAAGTCGTGGGGCAACACCGGCGGCCCGATCACCGTCGACGAACTAGCCAAAGTAGCGAAGTAGCGCCCTTCGACAATCACCCCCCGGCCCCGGACCGCACCAGCGTCCGGGCCGGGGCAAATACCCCACGGGAAGCCCAGCCTACGCGCGAAGCCGACTTGCCCATGGAACGCAGGTAGCGTCCGGGTCGGGGCGGGGTTTCTCCGCGGGGAGTGCAGCTTGCCCGCGAAGCCACGATGGCGGGAGCGGAGGGGGCCCCACGCGCTTCGCGTGTGGGGGGCGCGGAGCCGAAGGCATAGCGCCTTTTCAACTGCCCCGGGGTCCCCACGATGCGTTAGCATCGTGGGGTGGGAGTAGCGATTTCGCATGGATGCGAAATCGCGGGCGTCCCCGCGGAGGAACCCCGACCCGACCCGGACGCGGGCCAAGCGGAACGCTCACAATTCGGCGAGCTTCAGCGTGACGAAGTGGCTAGATATCAGCCGTGCTGGCGCGCCAGGTTGTGCTTGTCGAAGTAGATGCGGCGCGAGTTGCGGTTCTCTTCGCGGTTGAGCTGGTTGTATTCGGCAGCCGTGAGGCGGCCGCCGTTCGCGCGCAGATCGCGGCGGCGTTGCGCTTCGATGCGCTGCAAGTGGGATTCCGTGCTGTTGTATTCGCGGGCCGTGAGCTGGCCGCTGGCGACGCCTTGATTGATGCGCGCCTGTTGGCGGTCGATGCGGTTTTGCACTTCGCCCGCGTTCGCCGCGAGGGGGGCAGAAACGACGGCGAGCAGCGCCGCGCCGATGAGCGACTTCGTGAGAACGGTGGTGATCGACATCGCTAGAGTCCTTTCGATTCCCGCTAATTCGCGGGGCGCGTTGGTGTGATGCCCATGCTACGCTCTCGCGCGCCGCGTCGTCAGCAAATCCCGAAAAGTCTCATCCGCGCTTCACCGCGCTCCAATCCGCGCTTCATCCGAGGCCCCGCGGGGCCCGCGCTCAGCGCCGTTGCGCGACCGGTTCGCAGCGCGGGCCGTCGTAGAGGAACAGCACGGCGCGATTGCTCTGCGCGATGACGCGCCGGCGCCGGCCGTACGTCGGATCGGGGGTCGGGCGTTGCGCCCGCGTAACGACGAATGCGCGCTCCGCGGCGCAGACGACGGTGCGCGGATCGCTCGCCGGTGAATGCGGAGTTTCCGTCGGATCGTCGAGGATCGCGACGGGCGGTTGCGTGTAGAACAGCAGGCCGTTCTCTCCGGCGAGGCTCTGAATCGCGACGACGTCGCCGCTACGCCGTTGCTCGCGGATCGCGGCCGCAAGCTGCGGAATCGGCTTGAGCGTCTCGGCGTGCGGTTCGGCGAAAAACGCGATCACCGCAATCGAAACGAATCCGGAGAACGCGAGAGCGTACGGCGCGTAACGCGCGGTCGAACGGCGCAGTAGCAGAATCCCGCACGCGACGCTTCCGGCGAGCATCGTCGCGCCGAGGAGCGCAACGTCGCCGAGGAGCTCGGCGAGCGCGGCGCCCAGGCGGTTGTCGCGCGTGAATGCGACGATCGCAATCGCGAGCGCCCCGAGCGTGACGGGGACGACGGCCGCTCCGGCGAGCGCGGAGCGGCGGTCGTCCGCGGCGAGAACCCCCTCGAACCACAGCGCGAGCGCGATCGCGAAGCCGGGAAGCTCGAGCGCGATATAGTTCGGCAGTTTCGTGTTCGCGAAGCTGAAGAAGACGAACGGGACCACGATCCATACGAGCGAGAGCCGGGCGAGCATCGCGCGCTCGCCTTCTCGCGCGCGCGTGGCCGCCGCGAGCGCGGGCGGCACGAAAGCGAACCACGGGAACGTTCCGAGGATCACGACCGGGAGATAGTACCAGACCGGACCCGCTTGATTCTCGATCGTTCCGAGGTAGCGTCCGACGGTATAGTGGCCGACGAGTTCGCCGAGCGCGGCCGGGCCTGTCCGAGCGACCAGCAACGCGAACCATGGGAGGACGAGCGCCGCGGCGAGCGCACCGCCGCCCAGCGCCTCGGCGAGCGAGGGCGCGCGCAGGCTGCGGCCGAGCCTTCGTTCCCAAAGGATCCACGGGACGAGCACGAGCAGAACGACCGCCGGCGCGACCGGGCCCTTGGCCAGGACCCCAAGCGCGAGCGCGATCCAGCCCACGAGCCAGGCCGCACTCCCCGAGCCGCGCAACGCGGCGTACCACGCCAGGATCGCGACGCAGACCGCGAGATCGAGCAGCGCGTCCATGATCGCGAGCCGGCCGAGGATCGCCTGCATCAGCATCGTCGAGAGGATTGCCGCCGAGAGGACCGCGACGCGCGCGTTCGCGGCGCGCGCGACCGCATACGAGACGGCGGCGCCCATCCCGATCGTCGCCAGCGCCGACGGGAGCCGCAACGCGAGCGGGCCGACCCCGAGGAGCTTCGCAAAGCCCGCCGCGATCCAGAAATAGAGCGGCGGCTGCACGAACCAAGGGACGCCGTTGAGGTGCATCACGACCCAATCGCGATAGAACAGCACCTCGCGTGCGACCTCGCCGTACGCCGTCTCCGAGTTGTCCCAGAGCGTGCCGCCGCCGAGCCCCGGCAGCGTCGCGAGCGCGGCAAGGACGGCACCGATAGCCGCAGCCTTCAATGCCGCCGATCGATCCACGGCCTATTTCGTTGGCAGGCGGAGCGGAAAAGTCCCGCGCGGCGCGCGCGTCGAATCCCGGCCCGTCATGGACCCTTCGCGCGCGCACCCACCGTCGTATCCGATCGCCCTCGATATCCACGGCTGGGCCGCCGTCGTCGTCGGCGGCGGCGCCGTCGCCGAACGAAAAGTCGAGCAGCTTGCGGCAAGCGGCGCGCGCGTCACGCTCGTCGCGCCCACGGTCGGCGAGGGTCTGCGCGCCGCAGCGGCGCGCGGCGATTGCGCGCTGCGCGAGCGCGGGTTCGAGGAGACCGATCTCGACGGCGCGCGTCTCGCGTTCGCGGCGACGAACGACGACGCGCTCAACGCCCGCATTTCATCGCTTGCGAAGGCGCGCGGAATCCTGGTCAACGATGCGGGGGACGCCGCTCGCGGCGATTTCTCGGTGCCGATCGTGCACCGGACGGGATCCCTGACGTTCACGATCGAGACCGGCGGCCTCTCCCCGTCCTTTGCGAAACGGCTGCGGGACGAGGTGCGGGAACGCTTCGGGGAGCGCTACGGACGGGCCGCCCAGACCCTGGGCGTGATGCGCGCGTACGCCCAGACCGTCGTAACGCCGAGCCTGCGGGCCGCAGTCATGGGGCGGCTCGCCGGGCGGGAGATCGAGGAACTAGCCGCAATGAATCCCGTGCAGGCCCACGACGCCGTCGAAGCGGCCGTTGCCCATCTGACCGATGCCTCGAACGGAGCTCCGGTGACCCAACTCGTCTGTGCGAGCCGCGCCAGCGCCCTTGCCATGTGGCAGACCCGCCACACCATCGCCCAACTCGCCGCCGCCGGGATCGCCTCGACGATCCTCCAGATTTCGACGAAGGGCGACCAAGTCCAAGATCGCTCGCTCGCCGCCATCGGGACGGACAGCCTGTTCGTCAAGGAGCTCGAACTCGCGTTGCGCGAGGGGAGGGCCGACTACGCGGTCCACTCGTGCAAAGACCTCCCGAGCACGCTCCCCGACGACATGCGGCTCGCCGCGATCGGGCCGCGCGAGGATCCGCGCGACGCGTTCTGTTCGGAGAAGTACGCCTCGTTCGAAGCGCTCCCGCCGGGCGCCCTGGTCGGGACCTCGAGCCCGCGCCGGCGCGCACAACTCCAGGCGTTGCGCGGCGACTTGCGCTACGAGACGATCCGCGGCAACGTCGATACGCGCCTTCGAAAGCTGCGCGAGGGGGAGTTCGACGCGATCTTCCTCGCCATGGCGGGGCTGCGGCGGCTCGGCCTCGGCGCCGCGCACACGGTCCCGATGGATCCGCTCCGGATCGTCCCCGCGGTCGGGCAGGGGGCGCTGGCGATCGAGTGCCGGCGTGCGGACGGCGCGCTCGCCGCGAAGCTCGACGGGATCCTCGGGGATCGCGCGACGACGCTCGCCGTGACCGCCGAGCGCGCCTACCTGCGAACGCTGCGCGGCGGGTGCCAAGCCCCCGTCGGCGCGCACGGCACGCTCGACGGCGGCGACTTGCATCTCGCCGGGGTGATCGCGGCGCTCGACGGATCGCACGTCGTCCGCGGCGACCTGCGCGCGCCCTGTGCGACGCTCGAGGAGGCGGAGGCGCTCGGCGCAATGCTCGCGCGCGATCTCGAGGCGCGCGGGGGCGCCGCGATCCTGGGGCCGCGCGATCCCGCGCTCCCGCTCGCCGGGAAGCTCTTCATCTTGCCGCGCACGCAAGACCGCCCGAGCCGCATCGCGCCGGCGCTTCGCGGCGTCGGCGCCGAAGTCGTCGAGGCGAGCGACAGCGCGCAGGCCCGCGCGCAACTCGGAGAGCGAATCCCTCACGTCTTGCTCTTCCCTTCGAGCGGCTCGGTGAGTGCCATCACGGAGTATCTCGCAGCACTCCGGGAAAATGGAGCGCGTCCGATCGTGGCCGCAATGGGGGCGGCCTCTTCGGATGCCGCGCGCGCGGCGGGCTTCCCGCCCGACGTCGTCGCGGACGAGCCGACGGTCGCCGAGTTCGTGCAGAGCGTCACGCAGTTCGTCTTGAAGGAGGATCTCGTCCGATGAGCCTCAGCGACCTCTTGGCTCCACAGACCGCGCACGCGTGGCCCGTGCGCCGCCCGCGGCGCCTGCGCGCCTCGGCCGGGTTGCGCGACCTCGTCCGCGAGCACCACGTCCGCATTTCGAGCCTCGTCCAGCCCATGTTCGTCGCGGACGAGCATCAAACGCGCGGCGAGATCGCGAGCATGCCGGGGATCTTCCGCTTCTCTGTCGACGAAGCCGTGGAGGAAGCGCGCGCGCTCGCCGCGCTCGGCATTCGCGCCGTCCTCCTCTTCGGGATTCCCGACGAGAAGGACGCGGTCGCGAGCTCCGCCTACGATCGCAACGGCCCCGTCCAGCGCGCGATCCGCGCGCTCAAGCGCGAACTGCCGGAGCTGGTCGTCATCGCCGATCTCTGCAATTGCGAATACACCGATCACGGACATTGCGGCATCATCGACGCGCGCGGCGACGTCGACAACGATCGCACGCTGGAGCTGCTCGGGCGCACGGCGCTCACGTACGCCGAAGCCGGCGTCGACGTGATCGCGCCTTCCGACATGATGGACGGCCGCGTCGGCTATTTGCGCGCGACGCTCGACGGCGCCGGCTTCACGCGCGTTCCGATCATGTCGTACGCGGTGAAGTTCGCCTCGGCGTTCTACGGCCCGTTCCGCGACGCCGCCGATTCGACGCCGCAATTCGGCGACCGCCGCACGTACCAGATGGATCCGGCGAACGCGCGCGAGGCCTTGCGCGAGGCGCTCCTCGACGTCGAGGAAGGCGCAGACGTCATCATGGTCAAGCCCGCACTCGCGTACCTCGACTTGATTCGAGCCGTGCGCGAAGCGACCGATCTGCCGGTCGCCTGCTACAACGTCAGCGGCGAATACTCGATGGTCAAGGCCGCCGCGCAAAACGGCTGGATCGACGAAGCGCGCACCGTCGACGAGACGTTGACCGCGTTCGTGCGCGCCGGCGCCGACATCATCATCACCTACTTCGCGAAAGCCTACGCCGAACGGCACCGCGCTCATCCGACGGCGAGTTGACGTGAAGATCGAAGGCAGCGTCCGGGGCGGGGCGGGATTTCTCCGCGGGGAGTACAGCTTGCCCGCGAAGCCAGGATGGCGGGAGCGGGCAAGTGGACTAGCAGCGATTTCGCATGGATGCGAAATCGCGGGCGTCCCCGCGGGGGAATCCCGCCCCGCCCCGGACGCGGGCCACGCGCGCCGCCACTCAAAGTGGCCTATGACGACATGAGACGCTACGACGAGGCGGCCCTATGCGCCGCCGGTGAGGACGGATTCCGACCATGAAGATCGACGGCAGCATCGCCGCCTACGAACGCGCCCGGCGCTCGATCCCCGGCGGCGTCAACTCGCCGGTTCGCGCGTTCAAATCCGTCGGCGGGACGCCGCTCTTCGTGCGCGAGGCGAACGGTTGCCGCTTCACCGACGTCGACGGGAACGTCTACATCGATTACGTGATGTCGTGGGGTCCGTTGATCCTCGGGCACGCTCATCCGGGGACGATCGAAGCCGTGCAGCGAGCCGCTGCGCGGGGGACCTCCTACGGCGCGCCGACGGAGGCCGAGACCGAACTCGCCGAACTCGTCTGCGCGATGATGCCCACGGTCGAGCGGGTCCGCTTCGTGTCGAGCGGGACGGAGGCGACGATGAGCGCGCTGCGTCTCGCACGCGCTTTCACCGGACGCGAGAAGGTCGTCAAGTTCATGGGCTGCTACCACGGCCACGCGGATTCGTTCCTGATCTCGGCGGGGAGCGGCGCGCTGACGCTCGGCACCCCGGACTCGCCGGGCATCACGGCCGGGACGGCGCGCGATACGATCGCGCTTCCGTACAACGATCTGGCCGCGGTGCGGGCCGCATTCGAAGCGGAACCCAACGCGATCGCGGCGGTCATCGTCGAGCCGTACGTCGGGAACATGGGGCTCGTGCTCCCGCTCCCCGGGTACTTGCAGGGCTTGCGCGCGTTGACGGCCGAGTTCGGCGCGCTGCTGATCTTCGACGAGGTGATGACCGGCTTCCGAGTCGCGCCCGGCGGCGTTGGGGAGCGCGAAGGGATCGCCCCGGACCTGACGACGCTCGGCAAGATCATCGGGGGCGGGCTTCCGGTCGGCGCATACGGCGGCCGGGCCGAGATCATGGAGCGCATCTCCCCGAGCGGGCCCGTCTACCAAGCGGGGACGCTCTCCGGGAACCCGCTCGCGATGGCGGCCGGGATCGCGACGCTGCGGGCGCTGCGGGAGCCCGGCACGTACGAGCGCCTCGAAGCGCTCGGGAGCCGCTTCACCGAGGGCCTGGACCGCGTCTTCTCACGGCACGGGCTCCCGCACCGGAACGCCCATCGCGGCTCGATGGTCGGCTTCTACTTCGCCGAGGGACCCGTCGTCGATCTGGCGAGTGCGAAGACGAGCGATACGGTCTTCTACGCGAAGTTCTTCCACGCGATGCTCGAGCGCGGCGTGTATCTCGCACCCTCCCAGTTCGAGGCGGGCTTCCTCTCGCTCGCGCACGACGAGCCGGCCATCGACGAAACGATCCGCGCGGCGGACGAGGCGATCGGGAGCCTGCTCGCTGTGGCGTAGCGCCTCCGGCTCAATTTTCCCGGGCATCGGACGACGATAGTAGTGGCCGCCCCTTGCCTGCGGAAAGAGTCTTATGCGCTCGAGCTTTTCTAACGTGCTCCTCTTCGTGGGTCTCTGCGGGATCTGCGGTTCGACGTACGAGGTCGTCACGGCGAACATCCAGATCCACGCGCAGACCGATGAGAACGTCGCTGCCGTCAACCGCACGGCGCGCCAAGCCACGCTGTTCCAAACGGTCGCAAAAGACGTCAACGCGATTGCCTTCAAGGCTCGCGCCGGGGAACCGCTCGCGGCAACGCAAGCCGAATTGAGGAACTCGGCCGAACTCTTCGACCGCACGCTCGGCGCGCTGGCGGCCGCAACCCGCGCGGCCGCGCCCGAGACTCCGCCGGGGCAACCGCGCTACGACAAGGCGACGCTCGACCTGCTCGCTCAGATCGGGACGCAGTGGGCGCCGCTGCGCAAGAGCATCGACGGGCTATTGGGATCGCCCTCGGCCGGCGCGCAGGCCGCAACGCTCAAAGCGCTCGAAGCCGTCGAGCAGCCGCTGCTCACCGAGTTGGACGCGCTGACCCAAAAGATGCAAACGCTCGCCGCCGAGGCGGATGCCCGCAGCACGTCCGAACGCGATCTCTGGACGCTCGGGATTCTGGTCGGCATCCTGTTCATCGGGATGAGCTTCTTCCTGCGCGTCGCCGGAGCGCGCGCGCACGCGGAGCAGAACGCGAAAGCGCTCGCCGAAGGCAACCGCGAATTGCAGGCTCGCACGGACGAGCTCGCGCAGGCTAAGCGCGGCACCGACGCGTTGATGGAAACCGTGGGGCAAGGGCTCGCGCTCATCGACGCGGAGTACACGATCCAGCCGCAGTACTCGCTTGCGCTCGAAGCGATCTTCGAGCGCAAGGACCTCGCCGGTCAGAATTTCCTGAAGCTTTTCGAGCGCCTCATCCCCGCCCGCGACTACGATGCGTTGCGCCGCTACCTCGGGCTGATGTTCAACGCCCAGAAGAAAGAGCGCGTCGTCCTGCAGGTCAACCCGCTCGACGAAATCGACCTCTCCTTCCCGCTCGACGAGGGCGGCTTCAAGACGAAGACGATCGCGGCGACGTTCCGCCGCGTGATGCACGGCGACCAGGTCGCCCAAGCCTTCATCGCGATCACCGATATCACGGAACGCGCCGCGGCCGCCCGGGAGTTACGGCAAAACGAAGATCGCAAGGAGCGCCAGTTCGAGCTGTTGCTCGGAACGATGCACGTCGAACCGGCGGCGCTCGACGATTTCGCCGCGCTGGTCGGCGAGCAGCTCCGGCACATCAACGATGCGTTGCGGGCGGAAGATTTCGCCTCCGGCAGCGAGGCCCGCTCGCAGGTTCTGCGCAGCCGGCTCGATGCGATCTACCGCGCCGTTCATACGATCAAGGGGAACGCCTCGTCGCTGCGCATCGACCCGTTCGTGCGCACCGCGATGGGCTTCGAAGCGAAGCTCGCCGAGCTGAGGGGGCGCGCGGGCCTAGGCGGCGACGACTTCCTCGCCGTCGTGATCCAGCAATCCGAACTGCGGATTCTGCTCGAACAGCTCTTGGAGATCCGCAAGCGGTATGTCGGCCAGCGTCCTCGCCTCGCCGAGAGCAACGGCGCGCCGTCCGCACCGGCCGCCGCGGAGACGGCAACCCCGGCTCCCGGGGCTGAAGGCGCTGCGTCCGCCGAACCCGCCGCATCCGCCGCATCCGCCGCATCCGCCGAACCTGCTGCGCCCGCTGCACCCAGCGCTCCGGCTGTATCCGGGGCGGCGTCGAACGGGTCCGCGCGCCCCGCGCCGGCCGGCGCCGGAGCGGCGATCGCCGCCGAACTCACCGGGTTCGCGGAGCGGATCGCGGCCGAACGCGAAACGCGAGTCGCGGTAAGAGCGCAGCTCGGCGCGCTCGACTCGCTGGACGCCGCGCATCGCCGCACGATCAAGAACGTCCTCATTCAGCTCGTGCGCAACTCGCTCGCCCACGGCATCGAACCCCCCGAAGAGCGGGAAGAGGCCGGCAAGGATCCGGTGGGCACGCTCACGATGCTCGCGAGCCGCGACGATTCCGGGGCGCTGCGGATCCGCTACAGCGACGACGGGCGGGGTCTCGACCCCGACAAGCTGCGAGCGCGCGCCGTCGCGAGCGGCCTCGTCGGAAGTGCCGCCCAGATCGACGACGCCGCCGCCGTCGGGTTGATCTTCCATCCGGGCTTCTCGACGGCCGAGACCTCGGACGAGGTCGCGGGCCGCGGCGTGGGTATGGATATCATCAAACAGCACGTCGTAGACGAGGCTCGCGGCGAGATCGGCATCCGCTCGGATCCGGGGAGCTACCTGGAATTCGACCTGACGTTCCCGGCCTTCGAGCCCGTAGCGGCGTGAGAACGGGACCACCATGAAGCTGCTCATCGTCGACGATTCCACGGTCATCCGCCGCACGGTCGAACGCGTTCTCGGCGAGCAGGCGAGCGAAATCCGCGGCGCCGCAGACGGCGTCGAGGCGCTGCGCCAGTTCGAGACGTTCGAGCCGGACCTCGTGACGATGGACCTTACGATGCCCAATCTCGACGGGCTGGGCTGCATCCGGCAGATGCTCGAGCGCAACCCGGACGCCCGCATCCTCGTCATCACGGCCCTGGCCGATAAACCAACGGCGATCGAGGCCGTCGAGCTCGGCGCCCTCGGCTTCATCGTGAAGCCGTTCACGGAACGCCGCCTCCGGGAAGAGGCAACGATCATCCTCTCCGAGTAATCCCCACGGGCCCCGGAAAGTCGTGGTAACGATTTCCGTCGTAGCCGGGCTTGCTTGCTTCTGGTACAAAAAAGGGTACATGTCCGGACGCGATTGGGTCCGCTGCGTTCCGTGACGGAGCGCACGCCGTCAGGCTGCCGCTTGTGGCACGCTTGACTTGGATTCCGCCGTCCCGCCAAGGTATGCCCGGATCAGCGTGGAGATGATATGCCGATAGTCTGTCTCGGTCTCTCGCACCATACGGCCCCCGTTGAAGTGCGGGAGCGCCATTCGTTTCCAGCCTCACGCATGGGCGAAGCGCTGATCGCGCTGAGAGACTACGAAGCCGTTCGGGAAGCCGTCATGCTGGCGACCTGCGGCCGGCTCGAGATCTACGCCGAACTCGAAGACTACGAGGCGGGCGTCGAGCAGCTCAAAGCCTACCTGCGCAACTTCCGGCACGGCGAAGTCGAGGACATGGCCTCGTACATGTACACGTTGCTCGGGAGCCAGGCGACGGACCACCTTTTCCGGGTCGCGACCGGGCTCGATTCGATGCTGATCGGCGAGGCCGAGATCCTCGGGCAGGTCAAAGACGCATACATCCAGGCTCAGAAGGCCCGGTCGATCGGGAAGACGCTCCACTGCCTCTTCCGCGAAGCGCTCAACGCCGGGAAGGCCGCCCGGTCCCAGACGGTGATCGGCGGCGAATCCGTTTCCGTCTCGACGGCGGCGATCGAGCTCGCCAAACAGCGCCTGGGCTCGATCGCCGGCAAGTCGATGCTCGTGATCGGCGCCGGGAAGATGGGGACGCTCGCAGCCAGGCGCTTGAAATCCGAGGGGACGGGCGACATCATCATCGCGAACCGCTCCCACGCGAAGGCCCTCGAAGTCGTGAACTCGCTCGGCGTCGGAAAAGCGATGGAACTGCACGGTATCGTCGAGGCGATGAAGATCTCCGATATCGTGATCACCTCGACCGGGGCCTCGCACTTCATCCTCACGCCGGGGAACGTCGCCGAGGCGATGCTGGCCCGCCCCGACCGCCCGCTCTTCATCATCGATATCGCCGTCCCGCGCGATACGGATCCCGACGTCGCCCGCATCCCGAACGTCACGGTCGCCGACATCGACGAACTCAAGGGCCTCGTCCAAGTGACGCTCGAGCACCGCCGCAGCGCGATCCCGGCCTGCGAGGAGATCATCGCCGAGCATGCCGAGCGCTTCGCGCAGTGGTACCAATCGCGCGCCGCGATCCCCGTCGTGAGTTCGCTCGTGCAGAAGGCCGAGACGATCCGCGAGAACGAGATCGAGCGGCTTTTTGCGCGCTGCCCCGATTTCACCGAACGGCATCGCATGCTCGTTACCGGCGCCTCGCTCACCATCATCTCGAAGCTGCTGCACAACGCGATCACGACGATGCGCGACAAGGCCGCTTCCAACCAAGCCGAAGCGTTGATGCACGCGAGGATCGTCGACGAGCTCTTCGACCTGCAAGTGCGCATGCGCGAGAACCTGACCGTCGAACGGCACGCGACGCTAGAAGTCGAAATAGCCGAATAGCGGTGGCGAAGGAACGACTCGGAAAAGTCTGGCTCGTCGGCGCGGGGCCGGGCGACCCCGGCCTGCTCACGCTCAAAGCGGCGCGCGCGATCTCTTCGTGCGAGGTCCTCGTCTACGACTATCTGGCGTCGAATGCGATCGTGAGTCTCGCCCCGCCCGATTGCGAGAAGATCTACGTCGGCAAGAAAGCCGGCGCGCACACGCTCACGCAGGATGAGATCACGGCGCTGATCGTGCGCTTGGGCCTCGAAGGCCGCCGCGTCGTGCGCCTCAAGGGCGGGGACGTCTTCGTCTTCGCGCGCGGCGGCGAGGAAGCGCGCGAACTTCGGGATGCCGGCGTTCCGTTCGAGATCGTCCCCGGCATCACGTCCGCGATCGCAGCACCGGCGTACGCCGGCATCCCGATCTCGCATCGCGATCACAACACGTCGTTCACGATCGCGACCGGGCACGAGGATCCGACCAAAGGCTATAGCTCGATCGATTTTGCGAAGCTCGCGAATCCGGCGCAAACGCTCGTCTTCTTGATGGCGATGGGGAACCTGCGCGGCATCGTCGCGAAGCTGATCGAGAACGGGATGCCAGCGGACCAACCCGTCGGGATCGTTCGCGAGGGGACGCGCCCCACGCAAGAGACGCTCGTCGGGACGCTCGGCACGATCTGCGACGAGGTCGAACGGGTGAAGTTTGAGGCGCCGGCGATCGTCGTGATCGGGAACGTCGTGCGCGAACGCGAGCACATCCGCTGGTTCGATACGGGCCCGCTCTTCGGCAAGAAAGTCTTGGTCACGCGCGCGGTCGGGCAAGCCGACGATCTCGCGACGAAGCTCTGGGAGCGCGGCGCCGAACCGATCCTCGCCCCGACGATCGCGATCGGGCCGCCCGACGATCTCGAACGCGCCGAAGGGGCGGTCCGCAACGTACGCTCCTATCAATGGATCGTCTTCACGAGCACGAACGGCGTCGCTGCGTTCTTCGACCGGCTCTCGGCGAGCGGCGGCGACGCGCGCGCGCTCGGCGACGTGAAGGTCGCCGCGATCGGCCCCAAGACCGCAGGCGCGCTCGTCGCGCACGGCATCCGGCCGGATTTCACGCCCGCGAAGTTCATCAGCGAAGACGTCGCGGAGGGTCTGCTCGAGCGCACGGCGAGCGGCGACCGGATCCTGCTCTACCGCGCCGCGGAGGCGCGCGACGTGTTGCCGCAGACGCTGCGCGCGAAAGATCGAATCGTCGAGGTCGTCGCGGCCTACAAGACGGCGCTCGTGCTCGATGCCGCGCTCGCGGAAGCCGCGCGTCGCGCCGACGTCTGGACGTTCACGAGCGCGAGCACGGTGCACGGCTTCAACAAGAACGTCCCCGACGCAGCCTCGCTCGCGCGCGGCAAGACGATCGCCTGCATCGGCCCGATCACGGCCGCCGCCGCAACGGAAGCCGGCTTCCCGCCGACGGTCGTCGCCGACGACTACACGGCGGACGGGCTCGTCGAAGCGCTGGAACGATCGGCCCGGCAAACGAGCGCGTAGCCTTCACCCTCGACGGGCGCAGAGTGACCGTGGCCCTCGGGTCATGGGTCACCGAGGTGAAAATTGACGGCTCGCGCGTGAAAAGGTAGCCTCGCACCTCGCCGAAGGTCGGCCCGGTGCGTCTCTCGCTCGCTCCGCTGACGGATTTCGATCTCGGTGCGCTGCTCGCGGCCGTCATCGGGTTCGCGGCGTGGCGCGTTCGCGCGCTGACGGCGGGCGGCGCAATCGGCGCGGCGCTCGTGGGGACGGCGACGTTCGGCGCGCTCGGGATGCGGGGCGCGTTCGTCTTGCTCGCGTTCTTCGTTAGCTCGATCGCGCTCTCGCGCCTGGGGAAGGCGCGCAAGGCGGCGCTCGTCGACGCGGGAAAAAGCGGTCCGCGCGACGGCGCTCAAGTCTTCGCAAACGGCGGCGTCGCGGCGATCTGCGCGCTGCTCGCGCTCGGCGGGGATCAGCGTTTCGCGGTCGCCTTCGCAGGAGCGTTCGCGGCCGCGACCGCCGATACGTGGGCGACCGAGATCGGGACGCTCTTCGGCGGGCAGCCGCATTCGATTCTCACGTTCCGTCCGATCGCTAAGGGCCTCTCCGGCGGCGTCTCGCTCGCCGGAACGCTCGCCTCGTTCGCGGGCGCGTTGCTGCTCGGAGCGGTCGCGGCCGCGGCGGGGTTCGGGAGCTTCGCCGCCGTCGCGCTCGCCGGCGTCGCGGGCTCGCTCTTGGATTCCGTTCTCGGCGCCTCGCTGCAGTCGCTGCGCTGGTGCCCGCAGTGCGCGCGCGGCTGCGAAACCGATCCGCATGCCTGCGGCGCGAACACGACGCCGCTTCGCGGGCTGAGCTGGTTCGGCAACGATGCCGTCAACTTCGCGGCGACGCTCGGGGGCGCGCTCCTCGCATTCGCGCTCGCCGCGCGCCCGAGCTAGCGGCGTTCAGGCGGACGCGTTCCCGTACTTCTTCTCGAGGTACGGGATGATGTCGTCGTCGTCGCTGAGGACGACGTCGCCGTCGACCATCACCGGGATGCTCGTCTGCCCCGAGACCTCCTTGACGATCCCGCGCTCCGAATGCGGCCGCGGCACGTTGACGTTCTTGTAGTCGAGCAAGAGGTCCGTGAGCTTCGAGCGCACGCGCACGCAGTACGGACACCACTCGGCTTGATACAGCACGATCTCGGTTGGGCGGCCCATGAAGATCCTTTCGGGAAAGTACACGACTCTTAGGTAGGGCCGCCGCCGAATGGTTGCAAGCTCGGATGAACGCCGGGATCAGTCCGCCGCGACGCCCTCCGGGCGGGCGAACAGCCCCGCGATCCAACGCTCGACCTCGTCCACTCCGCGCGGGATCGCCTCCGAGAGAACCTCGCACCCGTCCGCCGTGATCGCGACGTCGTCTTCGATGCGAATGCCGATCCCGCGATAGCGCGCGGGGACGGTCAGATCGTCGATTTGGAAATAGAGGCCCGGCTCGACCGTGAGGACCATCCCGGCTTCCAACTTCCCGTAGCGGTATGTTTGGGCGCGCGCCGCGGCGCAATCGTGCACGTCGAGGCCCAGCATGTGGCTGACGCCATGCAGCGAGTAGCGCTTGTAGAACTGATTCTGCTCCGCCAACGCCTCCTCGGGCGTCGTGCGCAGGATGCCGAGGCGGGCGAGGCCCGCGGCGAGGACGCGCATCGCGGCGCGGTGGGGGTCGAGAAAATCCCGCCCGGGGCGGCATTCTTCGAGCGCCGCGGCGTGCGCGTCGAGTACGAGCTGGTAGATCTCTCGCTGTTCCGGCGCGAACGTCCCGGAGATGGGAAGCGTGCGCGTGATGTCGGCGGTGTAGAGGCTCTCCCCTTCGACGCCCGCGTCGAGCAAGAGCAGGTCGCCCTCGCGCAGCGCGCGATCGTTGCGCGTCCAATGCAGGATGCACGCGTTCGGCCCGGAGGCGGCGATCGTACCGTACCCGACGTCGTTCCCCTCGACGCGCGCGCGCAGGTTGAAGACGCCTTCGACGACGCGCTCGGTAGCGGCCGCGGGAAGCGCGCGAATCACGTCCTCGAAGCCCCGCTTCGTCGCGGCGATCGCCTGCCGCAGCGCCTCGAGTTCGAACTCGTCCTTGATCAGCCGCATCTCCGATAGCGCCGCCGCGAGTTCGCCGTCCCGTTCGTCTTGCGCCGGGAAGCGGGCGTCGAGCGCCGGATCGATGCCGCGCAACAGGCGCCACGCTCCGGCACCGGCGGCGAGTGCGGTGCAGGCCTGTTCGAGTTCCGCCAGCGGCCGGGCCGAAAGCCCGTAACGGGCGCTCGTCTGCGGCACGCCCAGGCGCGGCCCTACCCACAGTTCGCCCTTCGAGCGGTCGGAGAAGAACGTCGGATCTGTCTTCCCCGGATTCGGCTCGACGAAGAGGGTCGCGGCGGGTCCGTCGGGCGCAGGCGCGAGGACGAGCACGCCGTCGGGTTCGAGATTCCCGGTCAGGTAATAGAAGTCGGTCCCCGGCCGGAAGCGGTACGTCGTGTCGTTCGCCCGGATCTTCTCGTGCCCGGTCGGGATCACGAGCGTTTCCCCGGGGAAGAGCGCGGCGAGCGTTCTTCGCCGCGCGGCGAACCGTTCGGCACCCGGGATCGGTTCGGGAAGCGTCTGCGGAGGGGCCGCCCAGCCCGTCAGCATGAAGGCGCGTAAGTTCTCCGGCGTCGTGCCGTCGTGCGCGGCCCGCGCGGCGGACGGCACTTCCTCGCCCTGCCTCATCTCGTTGCTCCCCATGCCGGCCGTTTCGACGAGGTGCTCAGAGAATCGTCTTGCCGAGCGCGGAGAGGATGAGTTCGACGGCGAGCGCGGCGGTGCGATTGCGCTCGTCGAGGATCGGGTTGATCTCCGTGACCTCCATCGACCCGAGCACCCCGGCTTCCGAGATCATCTCCATCGCGAGGTGCGCTTCGCGATACGAAAGGCCGCCGCGCGACGGCGTCCCGACTCCGGGCGCTTCGCTCGGATCGATGCCGTCCATATCGAACGACAGGTGCGCCGTTTCCGGCTCGCTTCCGAGGAGCGCGAGCGTCTCTTCCATCACGCGTTCCATGCCCAATCGATCGACGTCGGTCATCGTGTACGCGCGCACGCCCCACTCGCGGATCGCGCGACGCTCCCCCGCATCGAGATCTCGCAGGCCGATCAGGACCGTCTTACCGGGATCGATCGCATGCTCTTGCAGCGAGATCGCGACGGGCATCCCGTGAACGTTCCCCGAGGGTGAAGTCGCCGGCGTGTTGATGTCGCCGTGCGCGTCGATCCAGATCAACCCCGGTTGCCGCCCGCGCGCCCGCCGAATGCCGGCGAGCGTTCCGATCGCGATCGAATGATCGCCGCCGAGTACGAGCGGGAAGCCGCCCTCGCGGACGACGCGCTCGACGAGCTGCGCGAGTTCCTCGCACACGGCGCGAATGAGCGGAAGGTACTTCGCGCTCGCTTCGTCCATCGTCGCAGATTCCGGGACGGGGACGTAGAGGTTGCCGTGATCGTTCGTGGTCGCGACGCCGAGCAGGCCGAGGTTCTCTTTCAGGCGCGCGTAGCGAATCGCGGAGGGCCCCATGTCGACTCCGCGCCGGTCGGCGCCGAGATCCATCGGCACGCCGATCACGTCGACGCGCGCGGGGACCCGGCGCGGGGGGCGGTCGATATCCAGCTTCGAGGCGGCGACCATTTCGGCGCCTTCGCCCCGCTAGCGGCGCGAGCCCTGCGCGGCGGGTTCGCGCGCGGCGGTCGGCGGCGTGACCGCGGGCGCCGGCATCTCGGCGGCCCCTTCCTCTCCCAGCAGCGCGTAACGAGGAACCAGATGGATGAAGAGCACGCGCAGTATCCCGGCGACCGGTACGGCCAAGAACATCCCGCCGAGGCCGCCGAGTTCGCCGCCGATCAGGATCGCGACGATCACCATGAGCGGCGAGAGCCCGACGCTTTCGCTGACGACTCGCGGAGCGATCAGATGCCCTTCGAGCTGATTGATCACGACGAAGCACCCCGCGACGACGAGCGCTTGTTGCCAGCCGTCGTTGAAGAGCGCGAGGAGCACCGCCGGGACGAAACCGGCGATCGCTCCGACGAACGGGATGATGTTCAAGAGACCCGCGACGAACCCGATCAGCACGGCGTACCTTACGTGCGTGGCGAGCAGCGCGATCGCGATCAGCGTCCCTACGATCGCTCCGACCAGAAACTGGCCGCGGATGAATCCGCCGAGCAATCGGTCGAGATCGCGAGCGATCGCTACGACCTTCGGTTGCGCCTGGGGCGGAACCGCGCGCAGCGCGCGGCTCGCGAGCGCCTCGTGCTCGATCATCAGATACGCGGAGATCACCGGGATCACGACGACCGTGGCGATGACGGAGACCGCCGAAAGCAGGATCGCGAGCGCTCGGGCCGCCGCTCCGCCCGCATACTGTTGTGCGAGCGACCCGATCTGCAACGGCAAATCGCTGAGATAGTCGCGCGCGTTCGGGGGTAGGCGCGCCCACAGCGGATTGGCGGGGTCGTTCAGCAACACCTGAGCGCGGTGCACGATCCCCGGATAGGCTTTCACGAGCGCTTGCGCGTCGTTCGCGAGCGCGGGGACCAGAAACGCGAACGCCAGCGCCGCAATCACCGCGAGCGCCGCGTAGACGAGCAAGATCGCGGCGATCGGCGGGACCCGCTTCGAGAGCGCGCGCACCGCCGGGTACACGACGTACGTGAAGAAGATCGCGCCGACCAGGATCACGGTGAACGAGTGAATCCGGTTCAGAAAATCGAGGATCGCCGAGAGCACCATCGCGCCGAGGACGACCAGCAAGAGCACTTTCAGCCAGTACGTCACGCGGCGCTCCGCGCGGGAGCGGGGGCGCCGGGCCCGTGGAGCTCCGACGCTCACCGGTCGAGCTTGACGGGCATTGCCGCGCGCAAGAGCGCGGCGAGCGGAGCGAAGGCCGCCTGCGCCGGGCCGCGCAACGCGCGCGAGAGCGGCGTCTCGACGTACCCGTCGTCGTAGTCGAGGACGGCCATGTGCGCCCGGCGCTTCTGCGGGAGTTCGTCGCTCCAGCGGTAGAGACGCTCGACCCCGTCCGGGAATTCGGCGCGCAGTCGAGCCATGAGCGCCGCATCGTCGGGCTCCTCTCGCACGAGGCGCGCCCACCCTGCATACGTCGTCCCGAGCACGGCCAGAACGTCCGCATCGACCGGACTCTGCCCGAAGAGATAGCCTCCGAGCGTCCCCGCGAGATGCGCGCGCGTCTTATCGATCAGACGCGGCAGCCAACGGATCCCGTCGAGCGTCTCGGACCAGCGCCGCGGGGCGGTGACCCGCAGATCGGGCGCGTTCGTCGTCATGCGCACCGATACGCCGTCCCCGGCGGGAGGCCCCGCCGAGCCAACCTGCGTAGACGCGGCATATGAACCGTCAAGCGGTGTGTGCCTTGCTCCTCGCCGCGTTCGGCGCGGTCCTTACGTCGAGCGGTTGCTCGCAGAGCAAGAACGCGTCGAGCGGGAACGCGACCGCGAGCCCGGCCGCGAAGACGCGCCTCGCGATGGTAACCGATATCGGCGGACTCGGGGACAAATCGTTCAACGATTCCGCTTACGCCGGCCTCAAGGAGGCCGAAAGCCGCCTCGGCGCCGACGTCCAGGTTCTGCAATCGAAATCCGCGGCGGATTATCAGCCGAACCTTTCGATGCTCGCGAACGCCGGCGCGGACGAGATCATCGCGATCGGCTTCCTGTTGAACAAGGATCTCACGAGCATCGCGAGCAGCTATCCGAACAGCCACTTCGCGATCGTCGATGCGGTCGTCGACCAGCCGAACGTCGCATCCGTGACGTTCCGGGAACAGGAAGGCTCGTTTCTCGCCGGCGCGCTCGCGGCGCTCGTGAGCAAGACGAAGACGATCGCGTTTCTCGGCGGGATGGACATCCCGCTGTTGCGCAAATTCGAAGCCGGGTTCACCGCGGGCGCGCACCAGATCGATCCGAACGTGAAGGTGCTCGTGAAGTACGTCGGCTCGTTCGACGATCTCCCCGCGGGCAAGGAGCTGGCGGGCGTGCTCTTCAACGATCGCGCGGACATCGTGTTCGCCGCGGCCGGCAAGGCCGGTCTCGGAGCGATCGACGAAGTCCGCTCGCGCGACCATGCGTACGTGATCGGCGTCGACGCGAACCAAGACGGGCTCGCGCCCGGGAAGATCCTCACGTCGATGATCAAGCACGTCGACGTCGCGGTCTACCGCATCGCACAAGGCGCCGTCGAGCGCAAGTGGCCGGCCGGAAGCGTCGAGCTCGGGCTCAAAGACGGCGCGATCTCGCTGACCGACATGCGCTACACGAAGGCCGCGGTCGGCGCGGCGAACCTCGCGAAGATCGAAGCGCTCCGAAAGGCGATCGTCGACGGGAAGATCGTCCCGCCGTCCACGCGCGAAGAGCTCGCTTTGTTCAAGCCTGTTGCGCTGTAGCGGTTAATCGGTGGGGCGCGTAAGGCCCGCGTCGAGCGGGAGCCGGGACCCCCGGGCGGGGACGCGCGGTTTTTCCCCTCCTGGAAAAAACCGCGCTCGACACTGCACCGGCGCTCCGCCATCCCGGCTCCGCTTGTGCAGGCGCCCCGCCCGGGGGTCCCGGCTCCCGCTCGACGCTACCGCACGGCTTGCCGCAGGCCGTGCGGCGCGGGCTGACCGCCGGTGACGGAGGCTGCCGTAGAGCGAACCGAACCCGCGCTTTCGGTGCGGGGGATCGTCAAGCAGTATCCCGGCGTCTTGGCGCTCGACGGGGTCGATCTCGATGTCGTTGCGGGCGAGATTCATGCGCTCTGCGGGGAGAACGGCGCGGGGAAATCGACGCTCGCGGCGATTGCCGCGGGGAAGGTCCGCGCGACGCGCGGGGAGGTGCGGGCTCGCGGGCGCGTCGGGCTCGTGCACCAGCACTTCGAGCTGGTCGACCGGTTGCGCGTTTGGGAGAACGTCGTGCTCGGGGCGGAGCCGCACGCGGGATTGCGGCTCGATGCGGGCGCTGCGCGGGAGCGCGTGCGCGCGCTTTCGCGGGGGTACGGGCTCGAGGTGGAGCCTGATGCGATCGTCGAGACGCTCCCCGTCGGCGTGGCGCAACGCGTCGAGATCTTGCGCGAGCTCTCTCGCTCGCCCGCTGTCCTGATCCTGGACGAGCCGACGGCGGTGTTGGCGCCCGCGGAGATCGATTCGTTCTTCGCGACGGTGCGGGCGCTCGCGCAGCGCGGGGCGGCGATCTTGATCGTCACGCACAAGCTGCAGGAGGTCGTCGCGCACACGGAGCGCGTCACGGTGTTGCGCGAGGGGAAGGTCGTCGCGCGCTTCGAGACGGCGCGGACGTCGGTCGACGAGATCGCGCGCGCGATGGTCGGCGGGGAACTCCCTGCGCTGGCGGCGCGCAAGGCGACGGACGTGCGGCCGTTGTTCGCGGTCCGCGAGTTGACGGCGGGGGACGCGGCGCGCGGCGTTCGGGGCGTCAGCTTCGAGGTCGGCGCGGGGGAGATCGTCGGGATCGCGGGCGTGGAGGGGAACGGGCAGACCGCGCTGGCGGATGCGATCGCGGGGACGATCCCGGCGCGAGGGAGCGTGCTGCTCGACGGGGCGGCGCTTGTCGGCGAAGCGCCGGGGGCGCGGATCGGAGCCGGGATTCGGACGATTCCGCAGGACCGGCGGCGCGAGGGCCTCGTCGAGGCGTGGTCGATCGTCGAGAACGTCGCGCTCGGGGATCAGCGCCGCGCCTTTCGGAAGGGAGCGAGCTTCGATCGGGTCGCGGCGAAAGCACGCGCGGAACGCGTGATCGCGGAGTTCGACGTGCGGACGCCCTCGGCGCTGACGGCGGCGGGCGCGCTTTCCGGCGGGAACCAGCAGAAGGTCGTCGTCGGGCGGGCGCTAGCCGGAGAGCCGCGGCTCGTGCTCGCATATCAGCCGACGCGCGGGATCGACGTGGGCGCGGCGGCGCTCGTGCAGTCTCGTTTGATCGAGGCGCGGAATCGCGGCGCGGGCGTGCTGTGGATCTCGTTCGAGCTGGACGAACTGTTCGCGTGCGCGGACCGCATCCTCGTCATGTATCGCGGCGCGATCGCGGGGGAGTTCGCGCGCGGCGCGTTCGATCGCGCGCGCATCGGCGCGCTCATGGCCGGAGCATCGGCCTTATGACTCGCGCAGGGAACGGCGGTCTGAAGGCGCTTGCGGGGGCGCTCGCGCTCGCGGCGATCGCGGCCGGCGCGATGCTCGTCGCGGGGGCGAACCCGCTCGACGGGTTCGCGGCGCTGCTGCGCGGATCGCTCGGGGGCGTGCCGCAGATCGCGGAGACGCTCGTCCAGACGACGGCGCTGCTATTCCCGTCGCTTGCGGTCGCGCTCGCGTTTCGCGCGGGGCTCTTCAACATCGGCGCCGAGGGGCAACTCGTGATCGGCGGCTTGCTGGCGGGCGTCGCCGGTGCGCAGACGCACCTGCCGGGCATCCTCGCGATTCCGCTGCTGCTCGCGCTGGGCGCGCTCGGCGGCGCGCTCTGGGGCGGGATCGCGGGCCTGCTGCGCGCGCGTTTCGGCGGAAACGAAGTGATCGCGACGCTGATGCTCAACGTGATCGCGGCGCTGCTCGCGAACTATCTGATCGTCGGCCCGCTGCGCACGCCGGGTGCAGTCGGCGCGGAGACGAGCTCGCTGCCGCAGAGCTCGTGGTTGCCGGCGCTTCTTCCCGGCTCGCGCTTGACGCTCGCGCTCCCGCTCGCGCTTGGAATCGCGCTCGCCTTGCGCTATCTCTTGGCGCGAACCGTGTTCGGATACGAACTGCGCGCGAGCGGCGAGGCGCCGGAAGCTGCCCGGCGCGCGGGGATCGATCTCGGCCGGATGGCGCTCGTTGCGATGATGCTCTCGGGCGCGATCGCCGGCCTCGGCGGCGCGACGGTCGTGACGGGGATCCTCCATCGCTTCAACACGGGTCTGAGCCCCGGCTACGGGTTCATCGCGATAGCGGTCGCGCTCGTCGGCGCGCTCGAGCCGCTTTGGATCTGCGTCGCCGCGTTCGCATTCGGAATCCTCCAGAGCGGAGCGCTCGCGATGCAAGCGTTCGCGCACGTACCGAAAGACGTCGTGTCATTCGTCGAAGGCGTCGCGATCGTCGCGCTCGCGGTGCGCCGGTTCGGCGCGGCGCGCGCACCGGGAGCCGCAGATTGAACCCGCTCGCGACGCTCCTCTCCTTGCTCGCGCTCACGCTCGTGAAAGCGACTCCCCTTTCGTATGCGGCGCTCGGCGGCGTGCTGTGCGAACGGGCGGGAATCGTGAACATCGCGCTCGAGGGGATGATGGCCGTCGGCGCGTTCGGCGCGGTCGCCGTCGCCTCGGCGACGGGGAGTCCGCTGCTCGGGCTCGCCGCGGGCGTGCTCGCGGGCGCGCTGCTCGCCGCGATCCTCGCGCTCGCCGCGACCCGCTTCGGCGTCGATCAAATCGTCGCGGGGACGGGGCTCAATCTGCTCGCGCTCGGCGGGACGGCGTTCGCTCTCGTCGTGGTCTTCGGCCAGCCGGGCGCCTCCCCCGAAGTGCACGGCCTCGGCAAGGCCGGGGAGTTCGCGCTGATCGCCGGCGCGTTCGTCGCGACCGCGCTCGTGCACGCCGCGCTCTACGCGACGCCGTGGGGCTTGCGCGTTCGCGCCTGCGGAGAGAACCCGCACGCGGTGCTCTCCGCGGGGATCGATCCGCGCCGCGTGCGCTTCGGCGCGGTCGTGCTCGGGGGCGCGCTCGCGGGGCTGGGCGGCGTCTACCTCTCCCTCGCGGAGCTCGATCTCTATTCGGACGGGATGACGGCCGGACGCGGCTTCATCGCGCTCGCCGCCGTCATCTTCGGGCGCTGGACGCCGTTCGGCGCGCTCGGCGCGGCGCTGTTCTTCGGAGCGTTCGCAGCGTTGCAATATGTGATGCAGCGCACAGGAATACCGAGCGAGATCATGCAGGCGCTGCCGTATGTGGCCGCACTCGCCGCGCTCGGCGGCCTCGCAGGCCGCGCACGCGCGCCGAAAGCGGACGGCGTCCCCTTCTCCGGGTGAGCGCGGGGCGGCTCGAATGAAGGTGCCGACCCGAAGATCGTGTAGACTATGCCGGCAAGCCCCATGATTCAACGACGACTGGTCCTCGCTGCGATCGCAGTTGCCGTCATGAGCGTGTTTCCTATTATCGGAAACGCCTCCGTTTTGCCGGGCCCGCTCTCCGATCTGCAGGTGCGCCTCGCATCCGCTTCCGTCTCGGCGCCCGGGCGCGTCGGGATCGCGATCAAGGACCTCTCGACCGGCTTTTCTTCCGGGTACAACGCCGACGCGAGCATGCCCGCCGCATCGACGATCAAAATCCCGGTGATGGTCGAAGTCTTCCGGCAGATGTCGGCCGGCAACCTCATGCTGACGCGGACGGTCGGGCTGCAGTACACCGATAAGGATGACGGTTCGGGCGACCTGTGCTACGCACGCGTCGGCACGCGCTACTCGGTGAAAACGCTCTTGTGGCAAATGATCACCGAGAGCGACAACACCGCGACGAACATGCTGATCCGCCTCGTCGGGCGCCATAAGATCAACGTGACGATGCATGAGCTCGGGTTGACGCATACGCTCTTGGGCGATTACATCCGCACCTCGAGCAGCAGCGTCCGCAACGCTCTGCGCTCGAGTCCGCGCGACATGGTCGCGCTCTTGGAAGCGATGGCACGCGATCAACTCGTCGATCCGTGGAGCTCGCGCGAGATGCTCGCGATCCTCGCCGGGCAGCAGCACAATTCGCTGTTGCCGGAGCCGCTGCCGGAAGGTTTGCCGATCGCGCACAAGACGGGCTCGCTGCACGACACGCTCAACGACGTCGGCGTCGTCTACCTCGATGCCGAGCCCTACGTCATCGCCGTGATGACGACGAACCTCTCGAGCTTGCCCTCCGGCCGCCGCTTCATCCATAACGTCTCGCGCCTGGCATACCAATCGTTCGAGCGGATGGCGCAGTGGCGCGAGAACGCCGGCTTGCCCGCGTTCCAGCTCACGCCTCCCGGCGAGGAGCCGTCCCGCACGCCGGCCGAACCGATCGAGCCGATCGCCCCGGTCGACCCGGCGGAAAACGCGGCCTCGGCCGACGCGCCGGCGCCGGGTGCGAGCGCGGCACCCCAGTCGGATCCCGAGCGAGTGTTCGAGGGGCCGTAGCGAGAACGTACCCGCCGCGATGGACGAGCGAGCGGGTCGGCTTTGGGAGATAGCGGCGCGCTTCGGGCGCCTCGGCTGCACCTCGTTCGGCGGACCCGTCGCACACCTCGGCTATTTCCGGCGGGAGTTCGTCGAGCGCGCGAAATGGCTCGACGACGCGGCCTTCTCCGAGTTCGTCGCGCTGACGGCGGCGCTCCCCGGGCCTTCCAGCAGCCAGGTCGGGATGCTGCTCGGCGCGTTGCGTGCTGGCCCGGCCGGCGCCGTCGTCGCTTGGCTCGCGTTCACCGCGCCCTCCGCGCTCCTGCTCGCGGCCTTCGGCCTCTTCTTGCGCGGCGGTTACGGGGCGCTTCCGAGCCCCCTCGAAGACGCCGGCCACGGCGCGCTCGCGGGACTCCTGGCCGTCGCCGCGGCCGTCGTCGCGCTCGCCGCGTTCGGCCTTGCGAAGTCGCTTGCGGCAGGCGCCGCACGCGCGTCCATCGCTGTCCTCGCGCTGGCGATCGCGCTCCTCGTGCAACACCGCGCCCCGCAATGGCAATGGCTCGCGCTGGCGCTCGGCGGAGCCCTCGGCGCGATCCTGATCCGCGACGCGCGCGCGCTCCCCGCCGGCCACACGGTCCTGCCCCGCCTCTCGCGCACCGCCGCCGCGCTCGCCGCGGCCGGACTCTGCGCGGTTCTCGCGTTCGCGCTCTTCGCAACGCCGGCGGATCCTTCGCTCCGTGCGCTTGCCACGTACCTGCGCGCCGGCTCGCTCGTCTTCGGCGGCGGTCACGTCGTCCTGCCCTTCTTGCAGTCTCTCGTCGAGGGCTCGCACATCGCGCCGGACGTCTTCCTAGCCGGCTACGGAGCCGCACAGGCGATGCCCGGCCCCCTCTTCACGTTTGCCGCGTTCCTCGGCGCCGTCGACCGCACCAGCCTGCGCCCCGCGCTCGACGCCGCGCTCGCCACGCTCGCGATCTTCGCCCCCTCGTTCCTCCTACTCGCCGTCTCGCTGCCGCTCTGGGCCCGGCTTCGCACGCTCCCCCTCGCCTCGGCGACCCTCGCCGGCATCAACGCCTCGGTCGTAGGCCTTCTCGCAAGCGTCCTCGTCGACCCGATCGGACGCCGCTTCTGGGAAACGCGCGACTGGCGTTCGTTCCTCCTCGCGCTCGCCGCCGGCGCCGTCCTCACCCGCACGCCCGCCCCGGTCTGGCTCGTCGTCCTAGCCTGCGCCGCCGCCGGCGCGGCGCTCCTGCGCTAACCGCCGCCGCGCCGGGAACCGCCGCGAGGCGGCGCGGCGTCCTTAGCGCAGCAGATGGAAGAGATGCACCAGGCCTATGTATGGCTCGAGCAGGCGATCGAGGGGTCGCGCGCGTTCGACGTTCTCTGGGGCACCACGGCCGCCGCGATCCTGGTACTGATCGGCTGGACCGCGCTCGTTTGGACGGACCCCCCGCACCGCGTCCGCATCTTCGGCGAGAGCGCCGACCCGACGATGCGCCTGCAGTTCTCCTGGGCCGTCTTCGCGCTCGCCATGGCCGGTACGAACGTCGGTTGCCGCTACGTCCCGCACGCCTTCCTCGAAGGCGTCCACCTCGGCTACGCCTCCATCACGCTCGCCGTCATTTTGGTCCTCGGTCCCCGCGAACTCTACCTAGCGATCGCCGACCACGTCCGCCGTTTCGCCCGCGCCCGCGCAGCCTCTCGCCTCATCGACGCCGCCGAAAGCTAGCGCGGATCGCCTCAGCCGGCGATTCGGAAACGCAAGCCATCCCGGCCGGGTCTGTAGAATCCAGCAGGATGGATCAGCTATTGAACGTCGAGGGCATGACCTGCGGCAACTGCGCGAAGCACGTCGAGAAGGCGCTGCTGGGGATCGCGGGCGTGCGCGCCGCGCGCGTCGATCTCGCGGGGCACACCGTCGCCGTCGAGAGCGATCGAGAAATCGCGCGCGACGAATTCGCGGCGGCGATCGATCGGGCGGGGTATGAGCTTCGTTGAAGCGCCGAACGTAGCGCCGGCCGCGCCGGCCGAAGAGCGCGCGGAGTTCGCGATCGGCGGGATGACGTGCGCCTCGTGCGTGCGGCATGTGGCGCGCGCGCTCGAGTGCGTCCCGGGCGTGCGCGACGTGAGCGTGAACCTCGCGACCGAACGCGCGACGGTCGTGCATTCGCAGGGCGCCTCGCGCGCCGCGATGGTCGCCGCGGTGGAGGAAGCGGGGTACTCCGCGCAAGCGCTCGACGAGCGCACGTTCGGCGAAGACGCGGACGCCGAGCGGCGGGACGCGGAGATCGCGCGCAAGCGCGCGCTGCTGATCTTGGGCGTCGCGCTGACGGTGCCGACGCTCGTGCTCGGGATGCTCGTGCCCGAGTTCCCGCACAAGGATTGGCTGATGCTCGCGCTCACGCTCCCCGTCTGGGGGATCGTCGGCGCGGACTTCCATCGCGGCGCGCTGGCGCAAGCGCGGCACCGCTCGGCGAACATGGATACGCTCGTTTCGCTCGGCTCGACCGCGGCGCTCGCCTATTCGCTCTACGCGACGCTCGCGGGCGAACCGGCGTACTACGAGACGGCGAGCGCGATCGTCACGCTGATCTATGCGGGGAAATACCTCGAAGCGCTCGCGAAGGGGCGCAGCAACCGCGCGATTCGCGCGCTGCTCGACCTGCGGCCGCCGGTCGCGCGGCGCCGCGCCGCCGACGGGAGCATCGAGGAACTCCCGGTCGAGCGCGTTCGCGCCGGCGACGCGATCGTCGTCGCCGCCGGCGAGCGCATCGCCGTCGACGGCGTCGTCTTGGAAGGAACGAGCGCGGTCGACGCCTCGATGTTGACCGGCGAGCCGATTCCGGTCGAGGTCGGGCCGGGGAGCCGCGTCGACGCGGGGACGCTCAACGGCGACGGAACGCTCGTCATGCGGGCGACGGCCGTCGGGGCCGGGACGACGCTCTCGCGAATCGTCGAGATCGTACGCCGGGCGCAAGGCTCCCTACCCCCCGTGCAACGCCTCGCCGACCGGGTCGCGAGCGTATTCGTCCCGGCGATCCTCGCGCTGGCCGCCGCGACGTTCGTGGGCTGGCTCGTTAGCGGGCACCAGTGGCAGGCCGCGCTCGTCGCGGCGACCGCCGTCCTCGTCGTCGCGTGCCCCTGCGCGCTCGGCCTCGCGACCCCGACGGCGATCATCGTCGGCGTCGGCGCGGGGGCGCGCGAGGGCGTGCTGTTCAAGGATGCGGAGGCGCTCGAGCGCCTGGCCGGAATCGATACGGTCGTCTTCGACAAGACGGGGACGCTCACGGCGGGTCGCTTCGAGTTCTCCGCCGTTCGCACGTCTCCCAGCATCAGCGAGGCCGAACTGCTAGCGGTAGCCGCCGCCGTAGAGCGCGGCTCAACGCATCCGCTCGCAGCCGCGATCGTGCGCGGCGCCGAAACCGCTGCCTCAACGAGCGGGGCCCTCGGCGGCCCGCCCACCGCCGGAATCGGCTCTACGCCGGCCGCGACGGATGTGCGCGCGATACGCGGCGGCGGCGTGCAAGCGCACCTGGGAGGCGACGTGGCGGCGGTTGGGACGCAGGCGTTCCTCGAATCGCTCGGCGTTCCGCACGATTCGTTCGATGCGATGCTGGCGCCGCAGCGCGCGGATGTCTCGACCGTTTTCGTCGCGCGTGGCGGACGGTTTCTGGGCGTGCTCGAACTTGCAGACATCGTGCGGCCGCAGGCGCAACCGGCGCTCGACGCGCTGCGTTCGGCCGGGATCGCGACGCGGATCGTCAGCGGCGATGCGAGCGGCGCGGTGAGCGCGCTCGCGCAACGTTTGGGCGTCGCGACGTGGGACGCGCGCACGAGCCCCGAAGACAAGGCGCGCATCGTTTCGGAATTGCGCGCCGCGGGCGCACGCGTCGCGTTCGTCGGCGACGGTATCAACGATGCACCCGCGCTCGCCGTCGCGGACGTCGGCCTCGCGATGGGCGGCGGCACAGGGATCGCCCTCGAGACGGCCAGCGCCGCGATCCTTTCGAACGATCCGAGTGCCGTCCCGCGAGCGATCCGGCTCGCACGCGCGACGATGCGGACGATCGCGCAGAATCTTTTTTGGGCGTTCGCCTACAACGTCATCTTGGTTCCGCTTGCTGCCTTCGGCCTCGTGCGTCCGATGTGGGCTGCCGCCGCCATGGGCCTCTCGAGCCTCTTCGTCGTGGGAAATTCCCTATTGTTACGCCGCCGAACTTATGCCGACATCTTACCGATCCGGTCGACGTTGAATTCGGTGAACCAAAGGTAGCCGTCGGGGCCGCCCGCTATCGATTCGGCGCCCGAGCCTGCTTTCGTTCTAGTTTCGCTCGCCGGGATCTCGCTGCTGTTACGCCGCCGCACCTAAGACGAGATCTTACCGATCTGGTTGGCGTTGTATTCGGTGAACCACAGATAGCCGTCGGGGCCGGCCGTTATAGCACCTGGGGCCGAGCCCGCTTTCACAGGGTAATCGGTCACGGCCCCGGCGGTCGTGATGCGGCCGACCTTGCCGGCAAACTCTTCGGTAAACCAGAGATTTCCACCGGTGGCGGCGATGCCGACCGGATGGGCGCCCGCCGGCGCCGGATATTCAGTAACCGTACCTTGCGGCGTGATCTTGCCGATCTTGTTCCCTAGCGCTTCAACAAACCAGAGGTTGCCGTCGGGGCCCGCCGTGATGTCCGCGAGGCCGGCGGTCGGCGTCAGTACGCCGGTGTATTCGCTGATGGCGCCTTGCGGCGTGATCTTGCCGATTTGATTCGCGTTGTACTCCGTAAACCAGAGGTTGCCGTCGGGCCCCAGCGCGATGCCGGCAGGTTGGGCGTTCAGCGCCTGCGTCGCGTACTCATCGATGGCCCCGTCGGTGACCCTGATCCGGCCGCTCTTGCTGGAGTCTTGTTCCGTGAACCAGAGATGATTGTCTCCCGGAGGACCCGCCGCAATGTACTGGACGCCGGCCGCCGGCGTCAAGCCCGCGGAGTATTCCACCAAGCCCGTGCCGTCGGGCTTGATCGTGCCGATCTTGTTGGCTAACGTTTCCGTGAACCAGAGCTTGCCGTCAGGGCCCACAGCAATGCCGTGAGCCGCCGCGTTCGGCGCAGGCAACGGGTACTCGGTGAAGGCACCCCCGGTCGTGATCGTACCGATCTTGTCGTATTCCGTGAACCACAGATTGCCGTTGGGACCGTTCACGATCGCGGCTAGCTGCGCGTTCGACGTCGGCGCGAGATACTCCGTAACCGTGCCCGTCGGCGGCGCCGGCGGCGTACTGTTGCCTCCACCTCCGCCTCCGCATCCCGAAAGCACCACCGCCGTCGCAAACAAACCTGCGCAAAGGCCGACAGAAAAGACCGCTCGTGCGTCACGCACTCGAGCAGGCGATAAGAACCGCATGATGCCTCGCTTCGCACGACAAACCACAGACCACAATCTCGACGCAACTTACGCTGCGGAGACTCACTCGTGAGCGTAGCGAAGTCGCATGGCAAATACAAGAGTGCTATGGCCGCGCCTCTTCGTCGCGGGAAGAACACTCGCTGCTCTTTCGCCCCCGAACCTAAGACGCGATCATACCGATCCGGTTGGCGTCGTAATCGGTGAACGGAGAGATAGCAGTCCGGGCCGACCGTTATCAAATTGGGCGTCGAGTAAGGACCTCGTCGGCCCCAAATTCAGTGCACCAGAGATTCCCGCCGGCCGCGGCGATGCCGATCGGCTCGGCACCGGGCGGTGCCGGATACTCGGTGACCGCGCCTTGCGGCAGGATCTTGCCGATTCGTCGTCCAGGCGACAACCGTCGGAGTGGGACGACCCTCGCCGCGGCCGCGGCGCCGGAGAACCCCGAAGGCGACGCCCGCGTTCGTCGCGCGCGGCTCGAGCCTCGCCGGCGTCCTCGAGCTGGGGGACTCCGTCCGCCCGCAGGCCGTCCGCGCGCTCGAAGCGCTCCGCGCCCGCGGAATCGCGCCCTGGATCGTCAGCGGCGAGGCGCCGGGCCGCAGCCCGGCGAGAAGGACCTCGTTTCTAGGCGGAGGGTGGCCCCTTCTGCCGAAAACCCGAACACCAACGTGAAACGAGCGCTGCTGATCTTCATCGCCCTGGCGGCCTTCGCCGGCTGCTCCGGGGGCGATGGATTCCTCCCTACGCGCCTGCACTCGATGGACGCCGTCCGGCTCCAACGCCTGGTTCGCGCTGAAGCGGCGCATACCGGCGTTTCGGCAGCGCTCCTCTCCGCGGTCATCGCGGTCGAATCGAAGGGCGATCCGCATGCGATCAGCCGCGCGGGCGCGGCGGGCCTCATGCAGCTGATGCCCGACACCGCCGCGACGTACCGCGTCGCGAACCGCTTCGATCCGGAAGATAACGTGCACGGAGGAGCGCTCTACCTGCGGGACCTGCTCGCGCGCTACCACAACGACACGACGCTCGCGCTCGCCGCCTACAACGCGGGCCCGGCCGCCGTCGACGCGGCGCACGGTGGTCTGCCGCCCTTCGCCGAGACGCGTGCCTACGTGGCCCGGGTTACGGCGGCGTTGCGCAACACCTAAGGCCGCCGCGCATGGCGACGCTGCCCGGCGTCCGGGCCACACCGCTCGCTCCGCCGAGCCGGACGCCGCTCCTGAACATCCTGGATTCGTACATTCTGCGAGAGCTCGCCGCACCGTTCGCGTTCTCGGCCGGCGTGTACATGCTGTTCTGGTTCATCAACATCTTCTTCGTCGCGGCGGATTACCTGATCAACGCGCATGCGAACGTCTTCTTGATCTTGCGATTTCTGGCGTTTCGCGTGCCGCAATCCGTGCCGATGGCGTTTCCGTTCGGATGCCTGTTCGCGACCTTGCTCGCGTTCGGGCGCATGTCGGCGGACAACGAAATAACGGCGCTGCGCACGTCCGGCGTCTCGTTCAATCGCATCGCGGCGACCCCGCTGCTCGCGGGAGTCTTGGTCTTTCTCTTCACGTACGTCGTGAACGATTCCGTCGTGCCGCGCTCCGTCGAGCTTTCTACGCGCACGTTCTACCAGATCATCTATCGAACGGAGACGCTCCCGGTAGTTCCGCGCTTCTTCCGCAGGGACGACGCGACCGACCGCGTCTTCTACGTAGGCAACGTCATGGACGACCACCGCACGCTCGAGAACGTGATGATCTTCGAGAACGCCACGAACACGCCGTTCCGCCGCGTGACGAACGCGGAGCGCGCGCACATCGACGGACGCTCGCTCATCCTCGAGCACGCGCGCGTCACGGTCTTCAAGCGGACGGGCGAGCTCGATAACTCGTTCGTGCAGCAGGACCCGGTCGAGCTTCCCCTTCCGTTCGCGGAGACTGCGGATCAGTTCCTCAACACTTCGAGCGCCGACCAGAACGCTCTCAACTCCGACCAGCTCCGCGCGCAGATCAAAGCGATGGAAGCGACGGGTCAAGGCGGGAACGCGCTCGATCTGCTGAAGATCACGCTAGCTCAGAAACTATCGTTTCCCTTCGCTTCGTTCGTTGCCGTGTTGATCGCTTTGCCTCTCGCCGTCGCTTTCGGCCGTCGCGGCCGCACTCTGGGAATAGCGCTGTCGTTCCTGTTGATGTTCGTATATTACCTGATGCTCTCGGCGGCCGCCGCGCTCGGCCGAAACGAAGCGATCAATCCCTATCTCGCGGCGTGGATTCCCAACCTGATTCTGGGAATCGTCGGCGCGATCATGATCAGGCGAGTCGGATCCTGAGCCCGCTGCAGCGCCGCGCCGTCGGTGCCCTGCTCAGCGCCGCGCTCGCGCTGAACGCCTCCCCGCGCGCGCTCGCAGGCTCCCCCGGCGGCATCGGCCCCGCGAACCGCGCGGCCGACGTCGTGCACCTGCTGGAGAGCGGAAGCTGCGCGGCACCGCCGCGCATGGTCGCGCAGGCCGCCGCGGCGGCTTCGCCCACCGCGAGCCCCGCGGCGTCCGCAGCCGCAAGCCCCACCGCAAGCCCCACGGCGGTCCCGACGACGACCCCCCAGATCCCGCCGATCCCAGCCGGCCCCGGGACGCTCTTCCCGCTCCAGCCGCCGGGCAGCCAGACCACCCCGCCCCCGATTCCGACCAGCGCCCCGGTCCCGCAATCAGCCGGTCCGGCCCAGCTCGTCCAGCCGACCGGAACGCCCGCGCCGCTCGTCCGCCCGAGCCCCGGCCTGACGGCGAAGCCCACCCCGAGTGCAGCTCCCGGCGCGGCGTCGCCGTCGCCCATTCCCACGCTCGGGCCGAACGAATACGCGATCCTCTTCGATCGCCTCGACGGCACGACGAAGGACGGCGCGCCGGAAGACGTCAGCGGGAACGTCACGATCTTCTATCGCGACGGGATGGTCCACGGAGATCGTGCGCACGACGGCGGCGACGGCATCATCCACCTCACCGGGAACACGTATCTGATCAACCAGCGCAAAGACGCGATCTTCTACGCGGACGAGATCACGTTCAACCGCAAGACGCAGGTGGCGACGCTCGTCAACGGGCGCGGCGAGACGACCGAGGGCGTGGAGCAGGGGAAGCTCTATTACCGCGCCCGCTCGCTCGAGACCAGGGGCGACGGCGTCAGCCACGGCGAGCGCGCTTGGTTCTCGACCTGCGCGAACCCGCGCGGCGGATACCACGTCGAGTCCCGCACGCTCGACGTAAAGCCGAACGACCGGCTGATCGCGCGGAAAGCCACGCTCTACCTCGGCGCGCTGGCGGTTCTGTACCTGCCGGTGCTCGTCATTCCGCTGCGCGACGTGAAGGATCCGCGCCGCAAGGCAAGCTTCATTCCGGAAATCGGCTACTCGCAGCTCGAGGGCGTCTACGAGCACGCCCGCATCGGCTTCGGCAACGACCAATACTATTACGGCGTCTACCGCGTCGACTACGCGACCAAGCGCGGGCTCGGGCTCGGGTACATCGGCACGCTCACCCGCAAGGACAACCGCCGTCAGACGACGATCGACGCGTACACGATCGACGATCGCATTGCGGGCGCGCGCCAGAACACGCTCAACGTGACCGACACGGAGAACTTCTCCTCGCGCCTGCGCGGTCAATTCGGCGTCAACTACACGAGCAATTTCGGCCCCAACGTCTTCTTGCCGCCGTCCTATGCGGTGAACGGTTCGCTGATCCACGCGGGCGCGCAGGCCACGGAGAACCTCACGTTCACGCGCAGCATCCAAGGCTCGCTCTACGACTCGTTCAACACGGCCTTCGTCGAGACGCTGCGCATGGGTCCAGCGCTCTCGCAAGCGTTCAACGTGAGCTACACGAAGTACGGTTCGTCCTATCAGACGACCTCGACGCTCCACCTCAACACGCTCACGCAGTATACGACGCGCGGGGCCGATTATAGCCTCACGATCGACAAGACCAATTCGGTCACCCCCTCGAACTTCGACAAGCTGCCCGAACTGCAGGTCACGCCGCACATCTCGCTCGGGCGCTTTCCGATCCAAACGCAGCTGACGCTCGGAGAATACACCGAACAGCAGAACGCGTTCACGACGCAGCGCGCCGACATGTTCGTCAGCATCCCGGCGTTCTTTCGGATCCTCCACAACAGCGACGTGACCACGAACCTGACGGTGCGCCAAGATCTGTACGGGACCGGCGACGAGAAAGCGTTCGTGACGCAACAGGCCTCGATCTCGACTCCCTTCGGCGACCATTTCGTCAACTCGATCACGTACAACGAACAGAACCCGATCGGCCCCGCGAACGTCCCGTTCCAGACGCTCGACCGGCTTTCGAGCGGCTCGCACGGCGCCCAGGACGTCCTGCGCATCTACAACAAGGACGTCTACTCGCTCTCGCTCGCGACCAGCACGTTCTTCAACATGCAGGCCCAGCCCGTCAGCTATCAGTTCTCCTCGCGCCCGTCCCCGCGTTCGGCGCTGATCCTCGGCGGCTACTGGAGCCCCGGCCCCGGCAACGGTTTCGGCAGTACGAACGTCCAGCTCTGGACGCCGTTCGGCCGCGGGACCGACATCGCGCTGACCACGAATCTCGATTGGAAGAACAAGGGGCGGCTCGAGAACAAGAACATCAGCTATCGCAAGATCATCGGCGACTGTTACGATTTTCGCATCAACTACAACGAAGACGTAAAGCAGTTCAGCCTGACCTTCGATCTCCTCGCGTTCCCGAGCCAGTCGGCGAGTTTCGGCCTCGGCCCTAACACGCGGCCGATCCTCCCGCAGAGTTTCGCCTTCTAAGGCTGCTCCGCGCTACGGAGTGTTGAGGATATCGCCGCCGTCGATGGAGGCACCCTGGTTCGAGGGCGGCGTGATGCCGGCGGGGCGCGGTGGAAGGACCGAGTCGTTCTCCGTCGCCGTATCGACCGTGAGGGCGAACGAGGTGTCGGTTGCGCCGAAGCCGAGCGCATCGAGCGGGATCCCATTGCGATCGGTCGTGATGAAGTTGATGTTCCAGTAACGCAGCGAGTCGGCGGTGGCCGAGGGCGTCGGGGTGCTCCCCGGGCCCGGCGTCGGCGCGGTCGGCGAGGCGATCGCGAACTGCGCGCGATCGAACGTCAACGTGAACTCGGTGTTCGAGCCGTTCGTGTTCACTTGCAGCGTGGTGAACGGGGAGACCGGGATCTGGCGGTACGAGAGCCCCGACGACGATCCCGGGACGAGATAGTACTGCAGCAGCGTCGGCGACGCCGTCGAGCCGCCCGTCGCCGCGCCCACGACGAACGCGAACGAGTAGTTCGTGAACGTCGTCCCATAGCCGTTGGCATACGGCTCGGCGCCGTTCCCCGTCGTGTTGAAGACGATGAGATAACTGACGTTGTTGAAATCCATCGGCTTGACCGTCCGGTAGCGGATGACCATCTTGCCGGCGAGGTTGCTCGGACCGGTCGGATCCGGCGTCACCTGCCGGCCGCACGCGACGGCGACGGCGATCAACAGCGCGAAGAAGAAGACGGCGGGGAGGCGCATTCGCGCCGTCTTAACCGGACGAGGAGCGAAGTCCCATCGCCGCGGCGAACCGATAGGCCCTAGTGAACACCGGATCGAGCGTCGCTCCGAACGAAACCGCGCCGAATCCGCCCCGGGTCGATCGCCTCGCCGCAGCCTCGCGCCGCCCAGTGCCTTTACCGGCCGCGGGCGGGATCGCGACCTTGGGGGCGCTTGCGATCTCGTTCGCGTTCCCGAAAACCAACCTTGCGTACCTCGCGCCGCTGGGCTTGATCCCGCTGTTCTGGTCCTGGTTTCGATGCACGCCCGCCCAAGCGTTCGCGATCGGCTGGGTCGCCGGAACCGCCTATTTCTGCGCCGTCCTTTCGTGGGCTGCCGAGACCGCGGGCGCGCTCGTCGCGCCGTACGGTTTCGCGCTCGTCCTGGCGCCCGCGGTCATCGAGGGCGCGTCGTTCGGCGCGGCGGGCGCGTTGGCGGCACTCGCGCTGCGGCGCGCGCCGGGTGCGCTCGCGCCGCTCGCCGCAGCCGCCGCGTTCGCGTTATGCGAGTGGTTCCGTTCGACGGGGCCCCTCGGCGCGCCGTTCGGGAATCTCTCGTACACGCAAGCCGGCGGACCGTTCGCCCCACTCGCCGCCTTTGCAGGCTCCTTCGGCGTCACGTTCGCGCTCGCCGTTGCGGCCGCGTACGTCGCCGCGCTCGTGCCTCCGGCGTGGTCGTTCGCCGCGCTGCGCAACTGCACGGTCGCGCTCGCGGCCGTGGTCGCGAGCACCGCGCTCGCCTGGTGGGCGTGGCCCGCTCGTACGCTTCCCGCAGGCCCGGGGACCTCGGTCGCGGTCGTCCAGGCGAACATACGTCAGAGCCTCAAGTGGGTGCCCGGAGCGGCGCCGCTCGCGGTCGAACGGAACGTCTCGATGACGGAGCAGACGGCCGCTGCGAAACCGCTCTTCGTCCTCTGGCCGGAGACCGTGATCCCGCTCGATTTGAACGCGGATCCCGAGTTGATGCACCGCTTCCGCGAGCTCGCCCGCTCGCAGAACACGACGCTGATCGTCGGCGCGCGCCAAGCCCGCCGGTCGGCGGGTTTCAATGCGCTCTATTTCTTCACACCGGACGGAGGCCTCGCGAACGTCTATCGCAAGCGCCAGCTCGTGCCGTTCGTCGAGACGCTCCCCGCGCCCGATCTGCTCGGGAAAGTCCCGGGCGCCGAGCTCGTCTCGCGCTTCGGCGAGGGCGATTCCGACGGCGTGCTGCGCATCGGAAACCGGATCGTGGCCCCGCTGATCTGCTGGGAATCCGCATTCACGGATCTCGCCGTCGAAGACGTGCAGAACGGCGCCGACGTCCTCCTGGTCTCCACGGACGATGCCTGGTTCGGCACGACGGCGGGGCCCTACCAGCACGCCCAGATCGCGCAGATGCGCGCGATCGAAACCGGCGCGTGGATCGTCCGCGCGGCGGCGACCGGGATCAGCGGGATCATCGCGCCGGACGGCCGCTACACGGCCGCGACGCAGTTGGAGACGCAAACCGTGCTCACCGGCGAGATCGGCGCGCGCGTCCCGACGGCGTACGCACGTTTCGGTTCGTTCCCGGTCGCGCTCGGGTTCGCGCTGATCTACCTCGGCGCGCTCCTCGTTCCCAAGCGGCGCGCGGCGTGAAGCGCGCGCTCGTGCTGGGCGGCATCGCGCTCGCGCTGATCGTCGCCGTCGGCATCGTTCTCGTGGGTCGCGACGAGACGACCTCCCCGCCCGATACGTCGGTCACCTTCGGAAAGGGCCACGCCGAAGGCCGCCGCATCGCGACGCGTTCGTGGTCGTGCGATTACGACAAGATCGTCGCGAACGGCGATCAATCTCTCCTGGAAGTCGAGGGCGTTCGCAACGGCGTGATCTACCGCGAGGGCAAGCCTTACTTGCACTTGACCGCGCAACACTTGACCGCAAACATGCTCACGCACGACTTCACCGCGCACGGGAAGCTGCACGTCGAGAGCGCCGATCCGAAGAAGCGGCGCGCGTTCGAGACCGATACGCTCGTCTGGAGCGAAGGCGCTCAGACGCTCAGCGTCACGAGCCCGCTCACGTTCTATACGGATTCCGGCGAGCCGCTGCACATCGACAGCCTCGTCTTCGACGTCCGCGCCGAGACGCTGCACCTCGGCAAGACGGAAGGCTCGGTCAAGCTGTGATCGGGACGATCGTCGAAGGCGCGCGCATCTACGACGGGATCTCCGCGACCCCGCGCGAGACCGATCTCGCGATCGTGGGCGACCGCATCGCGCTCGTAGGCGATCTCTCCGAGCGGGAGGCGCTCGAACGCATCGACGGCCGGGGCCGCTGCTTGACGCCGGGCTTCATCGACGTCCACTCGCACAGCGATGAACTCTGGCTCGTCGACGGCCGCTGCGAGGGGAAGATCCTCCAAGGCGTGACGACGGAGATCGCCGGAAACTGCGGGACGAGCGTCGCGCCGTTGCGCGGCCTCGCGCTCGAGCGAAAACTCGAGGACGTGCGCCGCTACGGCTTCGCTCTCGAATGGGACGATCTCGATACGTTCTTCACGCTCGTCGAGCGCTCGGGCGTCGCGCTCAACGTTGCGACGCTCGCCGGGCTCGGCACGATCCGCCGCGCCGTGCGGGGCGATCTCGCAGGCCCGCTCGAAGAAGCCGAGGCGAAGGCCGCGCGCGCGCTCGTGCGCGAAGCAGTCGATCACGGCGCGCTCGGCGTCTCGAGCGGCCTCGTCTACACGCCGGGACGCTTCGCCGATACGGCCGAACTCGTCGCGCTTTGCGCCGCCGCGCGCGAAGCCGGCGCCCCCCGGTACGCGACGCATCTGCGCGACGAAGGCGACCGCTCGATCGAGGCGGTCGAGGAGGCGCTCGAGATCGGCCGCTCGGCCGAAGTCGCGGTGCAGTGTTCGCATCACAAGGCCTGGGGCAAGAAGAACTGGGGGAAAGTGCACCGTTCGCTCGAGCTGATCGCTCGCGCGCGCCAAAGCGGCTTGCCGTGCGCGGCGGACGTCTATCCGTACGTCGCGGCCCAGACCGAGCTCGCGACGATCCTGCCGGCGCAGTTCGCGAGCGGAGGGCGGGAAGCGACGCTCGCGCGCCTGCGCGATCCCGAGATCGCGCTCGCGCTCTCGCTTCGGCTCGAACTCGAGCGCGGCGACGCCTGGCACGACATCCTGATCTCCTACGCGGGGAGCGGCCGCAACGAAGAGTTCGCCGGCGAGCGCCTCGACGAGATCGCGCGGCGCAAGCGCCGTAAGCCGGCCCGCGCGGCGATCGACCTCCTGATCGAGGAGAAGCTCGACGTCGAAGCGATCTTCTTCGCGATGTGCGAAGACGACGTGGCGACCGTTCTGAGCGCGGAGTTCAGCGCGATCGGCAGCGACGCATCGGCTCGCGCGCTCGACGGGCGCACGGCGCGCGGGGTCCCGCATCCGCGCACGTTCGGCACGTTCCCGCGGGTCTTCGGCCGCTTCGTGCGCGGGCGCAAGACGCTCGAGCTCGCCGAAGCGATACGGCGCATGACCTCGCTCCCCGCCGAACTCTTCGGCCTCGCCGGGCGCGGGCGGATCGTCCCGGGAGCGTTCGCAGATCTCGTCCTCTTCGATGCGGAGACGATCGTCGACACGGCGACGTACGAGCGGCCGTACGCGTATCCGCGTGGAATCGACGGCGTCTGGGTGAACGGCCGCGCGGTCGCACGCGACGGAAAGCCCACCGGAGAACGCCCCGGCCGCGCGCTGCGCGGCGGGCGTGCGAGCCTCGGATGAATCTCGGCGATCTGGAACCGGCCTGGCGCGACGTCCTGCTCGCGCAAGCGCGGCGCGCGGCCGTCGCGCGCAACGACGCGCTCTATCTCCCCGGCGACGTCGCGCGTTACGTGTACTTCGTGATGGCCGGGCGGGTGAAGATCGTCCGGACGCTCGCCTCCGGCGCGGAGACGATCGTCGCGATCCGCAAGCCCGGCGACGTCGTCGGAGAGTTCGGTTGGATGTTCCCGGAAAACCGGCGCGAAACGAGCGCGATCGCACTCGATCCCGGCGAAGTCGCGATCCTCGACGCGGCCCAATTCGAGCGCCTGCTGCTCGCCGACGTCCTGCTCGCCTGTGCGTTCGCGCGCGGCATCGCGCGCCGCCTCGACGCGCTCGAAATCGAACTGACCGAACTCGCGGGGAAGAGCGTCCCCGGCCGGCTCGTCGACCTCCTCGGGCGCTTGGCTGCCGAACACGGCGAGTTGGAGGCGGACGGGACCGTGCGCATCGGCATCAACCTCACGCATCAAGATCTCGCCGACCTGATCGGGACGAGCCGCGAAACGTTGACCCGCGAACTCGGCGTCCTCGCCGACGTCGGGCTCCTACGCGTCGCGCCCCGCTCGATCGTCCTCGTCCAGCCGCGCGCCTTTCCGAACGCGAGGCGGCGCGATTAGCCGGCTCGCGCCGGTTCGCGCTTCGAGCGGAGGTACAGCCACGCCCGGCGCGCGAGCGAGACGATGAACACGGTCAAAACGATCGCGACGAACGCGCCGAGGATCGGAACGAAGAACGAGATCGCGACGCCCGCGAGCGCGATGCCGTCCTCGATCACGCTGAGGATCGGGTTGCCGAGGCCGAACGTCATCGCCGTGGAGGCGGCGCGCGCCGTCGCCGATGCGGTGTGGATCCCGAGCGCGTTGCCGGCGCCCAGGAACATCGCCGTGTAGAGTCCCGCATCGGGCGTCCCGGCGGGGACCGCGCTCCCGACGAGGATCGCCGCCGCCAGCGGCTTCGTCGCGAAACTGATCGCGTGCAGCGCGTTGTCGACCGCGGGGATCTTGTCGGCAAAGAATTCGAGCGCCGCGAGCCCCAGGAGCGTCCACATCGTGCCGTCCGCGCCGAGCCAAGCGAACGGCGCGGAAGGATGCAGGTAGCCGAAGTGAACCGCGATCGCCGCCAGCGCGAGCGTCATGAACGCGCGCAGACCGACGCTCGTGCTCAGTGCGTAGGCCGTCGCAAACTGATTACCATCCACGAGCCAACCTCGCTTTCGGACCGGCGGCGCCGGGTGCCGTTCCCGGCCTTCTCCGCACTCCAATACCGCGTTCCCAGGTCTTGAGTTGCAGGCCGAAACGGCGACGCGGGCCGTTTCGTTCTCCGGGCATGGGACGCATCGCTCGGCTCGCCTTCATCGTGGCCTTGGTGGCGCTCGCGGCGGCGGCGGCCGGCGCGCAAGTCAGGCGCCCGTGGGTGATGCCGTGGTACGGCGGACCGCTGACGTTCACGCCGGATCACCGCGTCGTCGTCCCCGTCATGGCGGACCGGCCGCGCGGCGTGACGGGGAAGCTCTTCGTGCTCGATCCCGCTCTCGCGCGCCGCACGGCGCTCGAGGCTCGCCCGCCCACGGCCGCCGAACTCGCCACGCTCGCACCGCTACGTTCCGTCGTGAGCGCGATCGACACGTCCGCCGCGGACGGGCGCGGGCACCGCATCGATCTCGGCTTCCTGCGCGCCGGGCGGTATGCGCTCGCGCTCGACGCGGACTCCGGCGGTCCGGCTTCGATCCAGACGATCGACGTGACGACGCTCGGGATCCTCGCGCACTGGACCGGGACGCGGCTCGTCGCGTTCGCCGTCGACCTGCGGACGCTCCGCCGCCGCGGGGACGTGACGCTCGACGCCGGAACCGCCGACCGGCGGCAGACGGCGACCTTCGACCGCGACGGCCTCGTTTCGCTCCCGTTGCCGACGGGGACCTCGACGGGGAACGCGACGCTCTTCGCCCGCGCCTCCGACGGTTCGCTCGCGGCGGCGTCCGTGTGGAATCCCAACGTCACGACGCCGGCCGAGGTGGGCTTCGTCCAGACGGACCGGCCGATCTATCGCCCGGGGCAGACGATCTCCTATCGCGCGATCCTCCGCTCCGGGGAGCCCGGCTCGTTCGCCCTCGGGCAGGGGAACCGCGCCGTCACGCTCGTCTCGCAGACGACCGGCGCGACGCTCGCGAAGGCCGAACGGCCGCTGACGGAATTCGGAACGGTCAACGGCGACCTGCGCCTCCCCGACGACGTGCCGCTCGGCCTCGTCCAACTTTCCGTCGGCGCCGCCTCGACGACGTTCGCGGTCGAAGCGTACAAGAAGCCGGAGTACGTGCTCGACTTCGCTTCGGCGCAAGGCACGGTCGTGGGCGGGACTACCGCGCGCTACGCGCTCTCCGCGGCGTATCTGTTCGGGCGGCCGGCAGGCGGGATGACCGTGCACTATCGCGCCGTGCGCGAAACGATCTATCGCTGGTGGGGCGGCCCGTGGCGCTTCGCCGACTTCCATCCGTTCCCGCCGAACGTTCCGCCGGAAGTGCTCGGCGAAGGGACGCTGCAGACGGATCCGGCAGGGCGCGCCACGATCGAGATTCCGACGAAGCCGCTCGATTCCGAGGCGCGTCTCGTATTGCAGATCGATGCGCGCGACGATTCCGGGCGGACGGTCGGCACGCAAACGACGAGCGCGCTCGTCCCGGCCTCGTTCGCGCTGACGCTGCAGACGCCGGCAACCTTCGTGCGTCGCGGCGAGCCCGCCGAGCTTTCGCTCGCCGCGCGCGATTACGACGGCAAGCCGCGGGCGGGCGTCCCCATCGAGGTGACGTTCTCACGTCTCGGAATCGGAACGCCGGAGAACGAGCCTTCGCCGCAACCCGAACGCGCGACCGTCCGAACCGACGAGAAGGGGAACGCCGTGCTGCATTGGCGCCCCACGGATCCCGGCTATTACACGATCGTCGCGAACGCGTTCGACGAAGCGGGGCGCCGCGTCGTCGCGCGCGGCTCGCTCTGGGTGACGGCCGAGGGCGTGGGGCCGGCCTATCGATTCGACTCGGTCGCGCTCGCCGGGCAGAAGGAGAGCTACGCTCCGGGTGAACGCGCGCGCCTGCTCGTGACCTCCCCCGTCGCACACGTCGACGCCCTGCTGTTGATCTCGAACGGGCGCGCGCTCCAAGCGCGTTCCGTGCACCTGGAAGACCCCGTCACCACGCTCGAAGTCGCGGCACCGCTCGACGCGGCGCAATACTCCGTCACGCTCGAGATTCCGACGGCGAGCGGCTCGCCGCTGACGGCGACCGCACTCTTGAAGGTCGCTCCCGCCCCGCGCGAACTGCACGTCGCGCTCGCGCCGGGGAAAGCGCAGTACGCTCCGGGCGAACGCGCGCGCTTCGACGTCACCGTGCGCGACGGCGCGAACCATCCCGTCCGCGCCGAGATCGGCCTCGCGGTCGTCGACGAGGCGATCTTCGCGTTACGCCGCGCGAACGCACTCGAGCCCTACGACGCGTTCTACCGGCAGCCCGTGCAGCAGCCGTATCCGGCGGTCTCCTGGACGAACCTGAACGATCCGTACCCTGCGTATCCCGTCTCCCCGTTATTGTTCGAAGGCGTCGCGCGCACGCCGGCGGGGGCGGTGCACGCGGTGCTCAAGAGCGCGGCGCCGCCCGGTGCCGCGGCGAACGGCCTCGACTTCACCGATCTGCGCAGCGACTTCCGCGATACCGCGTATTGGACGCCCGCGCTCGTGACCGGCAGCGACGGGCGCGGCCACGTCGAGTTCGCGTGGCCCGATTCGCTGACGACGTACGACGCGAACGCCGTCGCCGTCACGACTTCGACCGAGATCGGGAGCGGCTCCGCGAAGGCGCTCGTGACGAAGGACTTCTTGATCCGGCTCGAGGCGCCGCGCTTCTTGCGGCGCGGCGACCGGTCGGAAGCCGCCGTCATCGCGCACGGCGCTCCCGGCGCGTCTTCCGCGGCGGTACGCTTCGCCGCGCCCGCGCTCGGCGTCCCCGACGCGCGCGGCGAGATCGCTTTCGACGCGCTGCTCGGCGGAACGAAGCGCTTCGACGTGCGCGCGAACGATCTCGGTTTGGCGCTCTTGCAGGCGACGGCGACGAGCGGCGGCCTGCGCGACGGGATGGAAGTGCGCTTGCCCGTGGAAGCGGCGGGCGCCGCCGAGCACGAGCGCGCGGCGGGAAGCCTCCCGAACGATACGCGGCTCGACCTGCGCTTGCCGCCCGGCTACGAACCCGGCGATCTGCGCCTCGAACTCGCCCCGAGCATCGTCGCCTCGTTGATCCAGAACGTGCGCCTGCTCGACGTCTATCCGTACGGTTGCGTCGAGCAGACGATGTCGGCCGCGTTGCCGGCCGTCTTCGTGCAGCGCGTCGTCGAGCGCGCGAAGATCGCCGCGCCGGGCGACCTCAAACCTGCCGAGATCGTCCGCAAGGCGCTCCGGCGCCTCGCCGAACTGCAACATCCCGACGGCTCGTGGGGCTGGTGGGAGCACGATGCCGCGCATCCGTTCATGACCGCCTACGCGCTCTACGGCCTCGCTGAGATGCGCAAGAGCGGCTACGCGCCGGATCCCGGAATGACCGAGCGCGGCGTGGCCAGCCTCATCGCGCAGCTCGCCGCGTCGAACGACGATACGCTCGGGCTCTGGGGCGGCCGCCAACCCGGCTCGCAGTGGAACACGCGCGCGTTCATGCTCTTCGCGCTCGCCGACGTCGCGCCCGAACGCGTCGACCGCGCGTTGCTCGCGCAGACCGACGCGCAGGCGAGCGGCCTCAACTCGTACGCGCTCGCGACGCTCGGCCTCGCGCACGTCACGCTCGGCGACCGCGCCGGTGCGGAGCGCCTCCTATCCATGCTCGAAGCGCGCGCGAACGACTCCGGCTCGTACGTCTGGTGGCGCGGCGAATCGTGGCATTACCGTTGGCAAGACGATCCCGTCGAAACGACCGCATACGCGTTGCGCTTGGAAGCCGCGGTGCACCCGAACTCCACGCGCGCGCAACGCGCGATCAATTGGTTGCGCGCCAAGCAGCGCGGATCGTGGTGGTACACGACGAAGGACACGGCCGCTGCCGTCTACGCGATCTCCGAAGCGATCGTCCTCGATCCGGCCGAGTTCGCGCCGAACGAAACCGTTCGCGTGCGCCTCGGCGACCGCGTCGTCAAGGAAGTTACGATCTCGCGACCCGTCCTCGACGCCGCGGACGCGACGCTGACGATCCCCGCGGAGCTGCTCGCTTCGGGCGGAGCCGTGACGCTCGAGCGCAGCGGGTCGGGAAGCCTCTATTGGTCCTCGGATTGGACGCGCTACGCGCCGCCAAATCGGACGCGCATCGCCGATCTCGACGACGCCTCGTTGCGCGATCTCGGCGCTCCGAGCGAGAACGGCTTCACGATCGCGCGCACGTACCGCACGGCACACGACGGACCCTGGCGCGTCGGCGACGAGGTGACCGTCGACGTCGAAGTGCGCTCCGCGAGCGATGCGGAGTACGTGGCGATCGAAGATCCGTTCCCGGCCGGCCTCGAGTACCAGCCGCTGCAATACGAATCCGGCAACTCGTGGAGCGGCTTGCAATTCTTCGACGACCGCGCCGTGTTCTTCGCTACGAGCGTGTACGCGAACTATCCGCTCCATCTGCAATACCGTTTGCGCGTGACGACGCCCGGGTCGTACACGGCGGCGCCGCCGACCGCCTACGCGATGTACGGGCCGCCCCTCGCGGCAGCCGGCGCTGCAACACTCGTCACGATCGCTCGCTAGGACCACGCAGGCGCATACGCGAGCGACGCGCCTTCATCCCATTCGGCAATCCGTTCACGCTCGCCGGAATAGATCTACTCCACCATCGCGACGACGACCGGCTCCTATATAATGAATAACACGGCGCACGGCGGTGCCGGAGTCACGCTTGCCGATCGAGTGGGCACGAAAAAGCTTGCGCCAGCGTTGATCCAGCGGTGACGCCGTTGATGGTCTTGCGCGACGTTAACACAGTGTGTACGCGGGATCGGCGTCACGTTTGACGCGGAAATAGTGATGCCCATCACACGAGATTCAAGAGTGATATCGGTTAGTTTGTCGCTGAACCGACAAACTATCCGCTTATTCGTGCGCCAATCTTATAGAGAGGTCGCTGCCTTGAATTTCTATCGCTCTATTCTTGTCCTGGTCGGAAGCCTAGCTCTCGTTCATTGCAGCGCCGGCGGAAACGGCTCGACTGTCCCTGTGACGCCCGCCGCGCCCGCGCAAGATTCGTCGGCGCAAGCAGCGTCGAGACCGCTCGCAAACGCGCTCAGCAATACGGCATTCTTGCCCGCATCGGCACAACGCACGCTAAGAAGGCCGCAATGCGGCACGGCCGCAAACTCCGCAGAGGCGGCCTGCATGGCGACCTTCGTGACGTATAACTACACGAGCAACGGCATCCAAGCCGTCTATGGTCTCGCACCAAACGATCTCGCAACGCTGTACGCCTATCCTGCGCCGGGCGCCCAAGGTTGGCTCGGCAGCGGAACGACGATCGGGCTCGTCGTGGCGTACGATCACCCGAATCTCGCATCGGACCTCGCGGCCTACCGCTCGTTCTTCGGCCTCCCCCCCTGCACGGTTGCGAACGGCTGTCTCGTCATCGTGGGCGCGGCCGCCGGGACGTCGTCCCAGACGGTCGGCACGAACTCGATCACGGCCTTCCCGACAACTGTAAGCGCCGACTGGCAGATCGAAGCGGACATCGATTCTCAAGCTGCTTCAGCCGTTTGCCCGAACTGCAGGCTCGTGATCGCCGAAGCGGCCTCGCCGAGTCTTTCCGATCTGGCGAACGCCGTCACCGCGGCGCAGAACGCGGGCGCGCACATCCTCAGCTATAGCTTCGGCGTCGCCGAATCAACGGCCGATCTCGCCTACGAGGCGAAGTTCGAAGGCGGAAGCAACGCGTTGGCCTTCGCGGCTGCGGGCGACGCCGGGTACGGCGTCAACTTTCCGGCATCCGCAACGAACGTCGCGGCCGTGGGCGGAACGACCGTCCGCGCCGTCGTGAACAGCGCCGTCGCGGAGACCGCCTGGTCCGGGACGTCGAGCGGCTGCAGCCAAATCTTTGCGAAACCCGCGCAACAGCATGACTACGGATGCTCCAAACGCACGATGAACGACGTCGCCGCGGTAGCCGACCCTAATACCGGCATCGCGGTCTACGACGCGGCCGTCGGGGGCTCGAACAGGGGCTGGATCATCGCCGGCGGGACCAGCGTCGCAGCGCCGATCGTCGCCGCGATGTTCGCGCTCTCGGGCGATAACCACCTGGGCCAGGGAGCGGCACGCTTCTATAACCACACTTGGAACTTCTACAACGTCACCTCGGGTAGCAACGGCTCCTGCGGCATCAGCTACCTGTGCACGGCTCAAAACGGCTTCAACGGACCGACCGGCATCGGCACGCCGAACGGCCTCTCGGGACTCTAGTCGGAGCGCTGCATGTTTCCCAATGGCGGCCCGCCTCTCTACGGCGGCGTCGATCGCCCGAGGCTAACCTCGCGCATCGCCGACGCAAGTACCTACCCCGTTGCTGTCCTCACCGCCGAGGCCGGTATGGGGAAATCGACGGCCCTGCGCGCCTATCTCGCTGACCGTGAACCGGACGCCGTGCTCTTCGAGCTCCACGTCCGGCATGACTCGCCCGCTCGATTCGCCCGCGGACTCGCCGATGCCCTAGAACCGCGGCTCTCGACGATCGGGAACTCGCTGGCCCTCGCTCACGAGCGCTCGCTGCTCGTGGACGATCCCGCCGCGTTCCTCGGCGCGTGGCTCGCCGAGCACCTCGGCAGCCTCAGCGTTCCGATCGCGATCGACGGCCTTCACCACGCGCGTGACGGCGAGATCGGCCGGATGCTCGCCGCGGCGATCGACCGCACGCCGGGCGTCCGCTGGCTGTTGTGCGGCCGCACGCCCCGGCATCTGCCGCTCGCACTCTGGCTCGCGCACGGCACCTCTGCGCTACCGATCGACGCGCGTGCGTTCGCTCTAGCGCCGGACGAGGCGCAAGCGTTCGCGCTCCGCTATGCGCCGAACGTGCCTCCCGCGCTCGTCACTCGATTTGTCGCCGGGTCCGGCGGATCGCCGGCGACCCTACGCTACGCCCTCGCGACGGCGAACTTCTTCCCCGAGCGCGCAGAAGCGCTCGCGGCGAGCGACCTCTTCGGCGGCGCCCTCGTCGAGTGCACGCTCGACGCACTCGCGCCCGAGGAGATCGCGTTCCTCGAGCGCGCAGCGGGATTCCCCGATCTCGACCTGGAGCTTCTCAGCGCAGCGGGGCTCGCGGATGCTCGCGAGTACCTCTCGGCTCTACGCGAACGAATCCCGTTCGCCTTCGAGCAACAGGGCGGTCATCTCCAGCTGGCCGCACACCTTTCGGCGGGCTTGCTGCGGCGGGCCGCAACGCGCAATCCCGCCTCGGCCGGCGCCGCGCGCCGCGAGCTCGGCCACGGATTCGAGCGCTCCGGGCGCATGACCGAGGCGCTCGCTACGTTCGCACAAGAACGCAGCGCGTCCGACATCCTACGCGGCGTCGCCGCGCACGGCCTCGCTCTCGCAGAAGAAGGCCGCGGCGACGTCGTCGCCGATGCGCTCGCAGCGTTGGATCCCGCGGCGCAAATGAGCGATCCCGTCTCCGTGGCGCTCAAAGCGATGGCCGAATCGCGGCTTGGGCGCTACGAGATCGCGGAGGGCTGGTTCCAGCTGGCGATCGACCGCGCCGCCTCGCCGGACCTCCGCGCCGAGATCTCTCTCCAGCACGGCCAGCACTTGCTGCGCAGTTTCCGCCCCGAGGCCGTCGACGTGCTCGCGCCGCTCGCAGCCGACGCATCGCTAGAAGCCGACGTGCGGACGTACGCTCTGGCCGCGCTCGGCCCTGCGCTCGTTGCGCGGGGCGAGCTCGACCGCGCTCGCAGGGCGGCAGACGAGGCGCTGCAGCGCGCGGCGCGCTCTGCAGCGAAGCGGCTCGCCGCGAAGGTGCACCATCAGGCGGCGTTCGTCGCGCTGTGCTCCGGCGAAGCCGAGCGCGCGAAGCGCCTGGCTGCTGCATCGCTCGAAGATGCGGCGCGCTACGGTTACTATGACATCGCAGCCGGGGCGCTGACCGTGCTCTACAACGTCGCCTCGGATGTCGACGATGAACCGTCCGAAGCGCTCGCGCACCTCGGATCGCTCGCCGTGTGCGCGGCGCGCTCCGGGTCCCTTGTCAGCCAGGTGGTGGCGCTACTCGGTAGTTACGAAATCGCCGTCGAGCGCGGCGATCTCGCGGCCGCCGAGCGCTACGAGAAGCGCGCTCGCGCGCTCGACGTCAAGCAGTTCGAACGGGCCGTCGCCGAAGCCCTCATCCCGGCGCAAGCCCTGCGCTGCGCGTGGAACGGCGATTTCGCCGGAGCCTACGACGTCTCGGCGCACAGCGCGGACCTGCAATGGAGTGCCGATCGTCAAGCGCTCCGTTGGGCCGAGATCTCGCTCTACGCCGCGGCGTCCGGCGAGTACTCGGCAGAGGCGTTCGCGGCGATTGCAGCGGCGAACGGCTTCCTCGCCGGCGCCGGTCAAGCGAACGGCCGGACCCATCGCGCCCGGATCTTCCTCGCGCTCGCGCTGGCAATGCTCGGTGAGACCTCTCAGGCCGAAGCGATGTTCTCCGTAGTCGATGCGCTTGCGGCCGGGCTCTCGAAGCGCCTGCAATCGCTGCGCGCCCTCGCCGGCGCGGTTGCCCTGCGGCTTCGCGGCGAGCGCAACCATGCGGCCCTGCTCGAAGCCGTAGCACGCATGAACGCCTGTGACTTCGGCGGGGTCGCTCGCATGATCGTTTCACTTCCGATAACCGTCTCGCCGGCGGAGCGGCTCGCGGCCCTCACCGACGACGAGCGCAGCGCCTTGCTCGAGTGGGCCCTGCGTCCGGGCCTCGAAGACACGCGCGTCTCCGCGATCCGGCGAAAGCTCGGAATCGGCGGCGGCGATAACGGACGCGCCTTCACCGCGAAGGAGCTCGTGTGATGGTAGTACGACCGTCCGCCTTCCCGTTGCTCGTAGACCGTGAGGAACTCGCCGCGAAGGTTGCGGGCGCAACCGGCGGCAATCAGCGGCGGACGTTCGTGATCGACGCCGTCGCGGCGGAGTTCGTCGATCGTCTGCTGGCCTCTCGCGACGCCGGATCGTACATCGAGTTGCTCACCTGGATCGATCGGACGTGCCAGGCGCATCCGACCGTGAAGGAACTCGGGCCGCTGTTCGCCGGGGCTTGCCGCATCGTGAGCGAGTTCCTCGGAACGCACGGAGGAGCGTCCCTCAGCACGGTCGGCGAGCTGCAATCGCTCGAACAATCGATCGTGAGCATCGCGTTCAAATCCCGCGTGCAGCGGACGACCGAGGACGATGAGCTCAGCAACGTCGATCGGGCGATCAAGGAGTGCCTCGAGCGCATCGAAGCCCACGATCCTTGCGCGCTCGAACACGCTCACGCCGTCTCGGCCTGGTGCAGGCGCATCGCGCGCCGGCTCTCCCTGTCCGAGAGCGAAGTGACGTACAGCGCGCGGGCAGGGCTCATCCACGATATCGGCCTCACGAGCGTCTCGCTCGCGATCGTCAACGCGCCGCGGAAGCTTACGGACGAAGAATGGGAAGCGATCCGCGCTCACACGACGCTCGGCGAGGAGATGACGGCCGTGCGAAGGGTCTTGCGCTCGTTTTCGCCGGTAGTGCGCTCGCATCATGAACGGCTCGATGGGCGCGGCTACCCGGACGGCCTGGCGGGCTCCCAGATCAATCTCGCAACCCGCATCGTCAGCGTCGCCGACGCGTTCAACGCCATGGTCGCGAACCGCCCGTACCGTCTCCCGAAATCGCCCTCGGAGGCGCTCCAAGAACTGTACGACTGCCGAGGCACGCAATTCGATCCGATCGTCGTCGAGGCGATGATCGAGGTCGTATCGCAATCCGAGCGTCCGTTACCGCGAGGCCCGAGCCTAGCCGGGCGAGCGCCCCGCGCGCCGGTGCCGCGTCACGTGGCCCGCGCATTCCACTCGGGCAGCGGCTCCTGACGAATCCGCAGATGATTCTTGAAGGCGAGCCGATCCGGCGCGACGCCGCCGAGCTGCTCTATAAGAGGGGTTCGGCTATCATCTTCATCATGCTCGTCGCCGGTGCAGTGCTCATCGTAGCAACGCCCGCGGCGTTTTCGCAGCCCCGCGCGGTGGCGCTGGCCTGGCTCGGGGCTTTGCTTCTTGTCTGCGGCGCGCGCGCGATCGACGTGCACCGCGAATACGAACGCATGCAGCGCGACATAGAAGTCGAACGTCAACGAAGCGCGGAGATCAGTTTCGAGCTCATGAAGGCGAAGGCTGCGCTGAGAGAGAGCCAGGCGAGCCTCGAAGAACGGATTAGGGCGCGCACGGCAGAACTCGAATTGCAGGCACGCGAGAAGGAAAGCTACGGCCTTGAAGTGGCCCGGCTCGCATCGCGCGATTCGCTGACCGGCCTCATCAACCGCAATACGCTGGCCGACAACTTGGGCGCCGAGCTGGAACGGGCCGAGACCCTCGATCAATCCATTGCCGTGCTGTTCCTCGACCTCGATAAGTTCAAAGAAGTCAACGACCTGCTCGGCCACCATGCGGGCGACCGCGTCTTGCGCGAAGTCGTGAAGCGCATGAACGCCGTGGCGCCCGCCGGCTCGACCCTGGCACGCTGGGGCGGCGACGAGTTCGTTCTCCTTCATTCTCTCGACGGCGCAGCGCAGTCGGCGACGGTCCTCGGCGAGCAGCTACGCAGGAAGATCAGCGAACCCGTCAACGTCGGTGGGGAGACCGTGCACGTCGGCGCGTCGGTCGGCATCGCGATCTATCCGGATCACGGCCGCACTGCCGACGAATTGATCAGGGCCGCCGACATGGCGATGTACGCGGCAAAGCAGGATGGACGCGACCGGGTACGGACATTCGACCCGTCACTCGCCGACGCGCTCAGCAGCCGGCACATTCTCGAGCAGGCCCTGCGCGAGGCGGTCGAACGCGGCTCCATGCGCCTGATGTTTCAGCCCATCGTCTCCGCGGAGAGCTGGCGCTGCGAAACGCTTGAAGCGCTGCTGCGTTGGCAGCATCCGGCGCTCGGCACGATCTCTCCGAGCGTCTTCATCCCGCTCGCCGAACGGACGGGCGAGATCGTCTCGATCGGGCGTTGGGTCCTTCACGAGGCCTGCATGGCTGCAGCCTCGTGGCAAGGCGAACCCGCGCCCTCGGTCAGCGTCAACGTGTCGGTTGCCCAGGTCATCTCCGGCAGCCTGATCGACGACGTTCGTGCCGCGCTGACGGCAAGCGGCTTGGACCCCCACCGGCTGGAGCTCGAAGTCACGGAGAGCCTCTTCGCGGGCGATTTCGAGCGGACGGCGATTCCAACCCTCGAAGCGCTCCGCGCGATGGGCCTTCGTATCTCGCTCGATGACTTCGGCACGGGGTTCTCCTCGCTCGGATACCTGCGCACGCTGCCGATCGATACGATCAAGATCGACCAGTCGTTCGTCCAGCTCATGCACGGCGACACGCGGTCGATCATCGAAGCGATGCAGTCCATCGCTCGCGCGTTCGACCTCACCGTCGTCGCCGAGGGCGTCGAAACCGTCGATCAGGCCGCCGCGCTCGGAGCGATGGGCGTACACTTCCTGCAGGGCTACTTCTTTTCGCGCCCGCTCGAAGCCGCATTCGTGCCGGGCTCCTTCACGCTCGATATCGACCACGGCGCCTCGACGCGCGCGCTGCAACAGAACCATCGGCTCTCCGCGATTCCCGGAGGGCGGCGCGACCAGGACATCGCGGTCGCCTGCGGCTGAGGCGCGCGCCGCCGAGCGCGCGGTCCACCGCACAACGGCTCCGCCGATCGCCTACGCGATGTACGGGCCGCCCCTCGCGGCAGCGGGGCCCGCGCAGCGCGTCGAGGTCGTTCGCTGACCGAACGACGCTCTTCGAGCTTTCTCTCTCCGAAAGCGACGTCGATCAAGCCGCCGCGCTCAGAGCGATGGGCCTCGAAGCCGCATTCGTCCCGGGCGCCGCGACCGTCGAGACGGACCGCGGGGCCTCGCCGCGCGCGCTGCCGCAGAACAGCCGGCTCTTCGCCACCCCGGATAACGGCGCACGGCTCTATCTGAAGTGCGATTTGAGAAGGTCGAACGCATTGAGGGCGAGCGCAGGCGCGCCCATAAGCAGGATCGCCCATGTCTCGCGTTTGCTCAGCGGATGCCGGTCATCAAACTCGCCCCGATAAAGCCCTGCGACGTACGACACGACACAGGTGAAAAAGACCAAGAGCGCGGCCAGAACTAGCAAGGACGCGATGCCGACGGCAACCGGGGGCGCGCCCGGAGCTTCATGGATGAAATGCAGCAACGGAGCCGTGTAGGCAATCAGACACGTGCCAAGCCCGAGTTTAAAGCGCTCGGACCAGCCTCGCAACGCTCCAACGTCGCGCATGCTCAGTGGGATCTTCTCCTTGAGGACCTGCTGATTTCCGTTTGCTCATCGGCTCGCCGGACCTTCTGCGCGAGGAAATCCCCGGTTAGAGCGACTTCAAGTACGCGACGAGCGCCGTCGCGTCGTCGTGGTTGAAGCGATACGCCGGCATCGGATGGCGGGCATGCCTCCCGTTGGGCAGCAGGCCGGTCTCTAGGAAACTGACCGCCTGCGCCGTGGTGAGCTTGGGGAGCCCGGCCAGGCGCGGCGCGCGCGCGGTGAAGTCCGGCGTGGGGGGCACCGGGAAGCCGATCGGGGCGCCGCGCAGCGATGCGCCGTGGCAATCGGCACACTGTCCGGCACCGGTCGCAAGATACTTGCCGCGCTCGATGATCTGCGCCGAAGACGTCGCATTCGCGAGAGCGGCGCGTCCGATCGGAACGATGCCCAGGGCGGCGGCAACGGCGCAGGCCGCAGCAAACGCACGATACGTCATTCTTACGCCTCCTAACTTCGTGGTCGAGCCTCCTTAGAGCGTTGCTTGCCCTTCCCTGTTCCCGGTCGCCTCGGGCGCGTCCATGCCTAGAGCCAAGCAGCGGGCATGCTCGCGCGTGCATCTTTGCGCGGACCTGCGAGGTTCCTCGGAGTATGAATCTCAGGACGCATGCGCCTCGCAGCGCAAACGACAAACTCGCGGGGCTCGTCTCGCTCAAGCGAATGATCGACAAGGCCCACGCCTACAATGAAGGGCTGCTCGGCGAATACCATTACGACTGCCCGCACGACAAACCGTTGCTGGCATTCCTCGGGGTCGACGCGGCGACGTTCGCGAAGAAGGCCGCGGAATTGAAGGAGGACGACGCGATCGTCGCTTGGCTGCAGTCGTCGTCGACGCTCTCGAAGAAGACGCCGGCGGAGATCGAGGCGTTCAACGCCGAGCGCAGGCGCTGGCGCCCCGAGCCCGGCAGCCCGGGCGAAGCGTTCTTTCTTGCCGAGCGCAAACGGATCGATCCAAGCCGAACGGACATCGTGACATGGTTCGATCTGCTCGACCTCGACGAGAAACGTCCGGTTCCGGTCGCCACCCGGGCCTGAACCCTCGCACCGCGCTCGACTTCGCCGCGGTCGCGATCGCGGCGGGATCCGCGGTCGCGATTTCGCGCGAAGTCGCCGAACGCGAGCTCCTCGGCTTCGACGCAAGCATCCCGCTCGCGCTGCACGCCGTCGGGCCGATGCTCGACATCCCGGCGCGGTTCGTCACCGTCTTCGGCAACGGCGCGGTCGTCTTCGCGGTCGCGGCGATCGCCGCAGCGCTGCTCGCCCTGCGCGGCGCCCGTTCCTGGGCCTGGGGCGTCGCCTTCGTCGCGATCGGCGCGGGTCTCGTCGATCTCGCGCTCAAGCTCGCCTTCGGCCGCGAACGCCCCGAACTCTGGGCACGGCCGCCGGTCGCGGGCTTCGCGTTCCCCAGCGGCCACGCGATGGAATCCGCGGCGGTCTATTTCTACCTAGCCGCGGCCGTCCGCGCCGTCGCGCCGCGGTACGGCCGTCTCGCTACCGCCGTCTCGGTGCTCCTCGTCGCGGCGATTGCCCTGAGCCGCGTGGTGCTCGGCGTGCACTGGCCCTCCGACGTCCTCGGCGGCGTCGCGATCGGCTACCTGCTGCAGCGCCTGTGCACGCTCTGGGCGGCACGCGCGACGCAGCCGGCTCGAGCGGATCCGTGACCGCGTCCCTTGGGGCTCAGCCGCGCCGCACCGTCAAGCGTCCGTAGCACTCGGCCGCTCGAACGCGCAGATCCTCGAGCGTGCCGTCGTTTTCGATGACTTCGTCGGCGAGCGCGCGGGCGGCGGCGGGATCGATCTGCGCCGCGATCCTCCGCTCGATCTCCGCGCGGGAGAGCGCGCTACGCGCCGTCACACGCGCGATCCGCGCTTCGAGCGGCGCGACGACGAGCACGTTGCGCTCGCAACTCCGATAGACGCCCGCCTCGAACAGCAGCGGAACGTCTTGCACGACGATCTGCCCCGGCCGCGCCGCCGCCTCCAACTCCGCGGCGCGTTCGCGCACGTGCGGGTGGACGATCCCGTTCACGAACGCGCGCGCCTCATCGTCGGCGAAGACGATCGCGGCGAGTGCAGCCCGGTCGAGCGAGCCGTCCGCGCGCAGCACCGCGGGCCAACGCGCGGCGATGCGCTCGAGCCCCGCGCTCCCCGGCGCGAGCGCCTCCCGCGCGAGCGCGTCGGCATCGATCACCAAAGCACCGAGGCCGGCAAATACCTTGCCGACCTCGCTTTTTCCCGATCCGATGCCACCGGTCAGACCGACGCGCACGGCGCGCTGGGATCTAGTCGGCGGCTGCGGTGAGCGCGTCGTCGATCGTGCCCAATTCCTCGGGCGCGAACGCGGCCAGTTCTTCCGGCGGGACGTCCATCACGTGCTGGATCGAGCCCGTGATGCGGCGCGTCGAGTGGTTGATCGTGAGCAGCGTGACCTCGACCTCTTCGCCGGGGCTGTACTGCTTCTGCGGATCGAACTCGCCCTTCGGCACCATCGCGAGCACGCCCGGGATGATCTCGACGAGCAGATAGTTCGGCGTGACCTTCACGACCTGCGAAATCAGCTTCTCGCCTTCGACGAGCTTGTCGGCTTGCTCGACCCACGGGTCGGGCAGCGCGTGCTTGAGCGAGAGGCTGACCTTCTTCGCATCGGGATCGAACTTCATGATCTCGACCGAGACCGTGTCGCCGATCTTCACGACTTCCGACGGGTGCTTGATGCGCGCGTAGGAGAGTTCGCTGTTGTGGATCAGCCCGTCGATGCCGCCGAGGTCGACGAACGCACCGAACTCGGCGAGCCGGACGACGACGCCTTCGCGGATCTGGCCGACCGCGAGCGTGCCGAGCAGCTCGACCTTCTTCGCGTTGAGCTCTTCCTCGAGGACGAGGCGCTGCGAGAGGACGACGCGATGGCGCTTGTGATCGAGATCGATCACCTTGAGCCGCAGGTGCTTGCCGACGAGCTCGTCGAGGTTGCCGACGGGCTGGCGGCGGATCTGCGAGGCCGGGACGAACCCGCGCATGCCGAGGTCGACGAGAACGCCGCCCTTGACGACTTGCGTGACCGTCGCCTCGATGACCTCGTCGGCCTCGTGCGCGGCGATGACCTTCTCCCAGGTCTTGAGCGCCCGGGCGCGCCGTTCGCTCAGGAACATCACGCCGTCGTCGTCGATCCGGTGGATCATGACTTCGAGCTTGTCGTTGACCTTGAGTTCCTTCGGCTCGATCGCGAGCGAAAGTTCGCGGAAGGGCAAGTACCCCTCGGACTTCCCGCCGATATCGACGAGCAGCTCGTCCTGGTACTTCGCGACGATGATGCCGGTGAGGACCTGGCCCTCGTCGAGAACCTTCAGGCTCTCTTCGTACATGCGCTGCTCGAGCGCGAGCTGGTCCTCGAGTTCTTCTTGTGGTGCGGTATCGGTGCTAGTGGTGATGGTGGTACCCCTGCGCTCTCGGCGCGGGCCGTGGGCGCTTCCGGCGCCCGGGCCTATTGTATATTTTTTGGACTGCGCTCAGCGTGCTTGGCAGGTCCGGCACCACCAGGTGCCTCGTTGTGCGAGCACCGTCCGGGCGATCGGTCCGCCGCACCGTGGGCACGGCTTCCCATCTTTCCCGTAGACGCTCAATACGTTTTGAAACCCGCCCCGGAGGCCTTCGGCGTCGACATAGTCGTCGACCGACGTACCCCGCATCTCGATTGCAAGCCGCAGGACCTCGCCGATCGCTCGGTGGAGGCGGAGGCGCCTTGCCCGCGAGAGAGACCCCGCCGGCCGGTTCGGACGGATCCGAGCCTCCCAAAGCGCCTCACACGCGTAAATGTTTCCGATCCCTGCGATGCGCCGTTGGTCGAGGAGGAAAACCTTGATGGGGGTCGCCCGCCCGGCCAAAAGCCCGGAGAACCGCTCGAACGAGAAATCCTCGGAGAGCGGCTCTATGCCAACCTCGGCAGCCCACGATTCTTCCGGCCCGGCCAGGCGCATCCTCCCGAACTGCCGCACATCGGCAAAACAGAGCCGAGTTCCGTCCGAGAACTCGAGGAGCACGTTCGTGTACGGCTCGGCGCTCTCGGTGCCGGGCCGTTGAACGATCAAGCGCCCGGTCATTCGAAGGTGAACCAGGAGGGACTTCCCCGACGCGAGCGAGATCACGACGAACTTCCCCCGGCGCCCGACACCGGCGATCCGTTCGCCGCGCAGCGCGCGCTCGAACGCGGGCGGCGGTGGGATCGCGACCTTCGGCAAGCGCACATCGACGCGAGCGATCGTCTTTGCGGTGAGGGCGTTCGCGAGACCGCGCGCGATCGTCTCGACTTCGGGGAGTTCCGGCATCGCAAGGCAGGACGGCCGGAAGGGCGGGCTCGGTTGCAGCGCGCCGAGGAGAGCCCGCGGCACGGGCGAACCGCGCTCGCGGAGGTGGCGGTGCAGACGGACTCCCTACGGCGCCTGACCCCCGACGACGTGCGGCCGGGCGATATCCTGCTCTACGTGAAGATGCGGCGCTTCGACGAGTTCGTCCGCCTGCTCGACGGCGGGACGTACACGCATGCGGGCGTCCACAACGGCACGGCGATCGTCGAAGCGCTGCCGGCCGGCGTCGTCCCGCGCCCGCTCGAACGGAGCATCCTGCACGCCGCGACCGTCGACGTCTTCCGCTTGCGCGTGGACGAAGACGGGCGCGCGCTCGGCGAAGATCCGGCCTTTCCCCCGGACCCGGTCTTGCGCTCGATCGCCGCGTACGAAGCGGAGGGCGACCGCTACGCCTACGATCAGCTCGTCCTGCTCAGCGCGTTGTGCCTAGCGCGGAAGGTTCATCTCGGGCAAAGGCACGACGCGCTCGTGCGCGAGTTCCTCGATTCCGGGGCGGAGGCGATCGAGCAAATTCTCGCCCGCGGGCGCGAACCGATGACCTGCTCCGAGCTCGTCTATCGCTGCTATGCTGCGGCCGGCCCGCGATACCGCATCCAGATCCGCGAACTCGACGACGCAGGCGAACCGGTCATCGCCGATTTCGTGACGCCGCGCGATCTCGAGACGTCGCCGAACCTCGAACGGATCGGCCGGCTCAAAGGCTGAGAGCGATCTCCTACGGCTCCGCTTCGACCGGCGCCAAGACGAGATGCGTTCCCGCGGTGAGCCCGCTCGCCGCGGCATCTCCCGCGCGTAACTCGATCACGTATTTTCCGCGGCCGCTCCGCCGCGCGACGTCGAGATCGCTCGTCTTGGGCGTCGAAGCCGGGACGCGCGCCGCGACGGACGTCACGACGCCGTTTGCATCGACGAAGACCATGTCGAGCGAAATCAGCGTGTTCTTCATCCAGAACTCGCGCGGCTCGTCGGTTACGAACGCGAACAGCATCCCCGCGTGCGGTTGCAAGAGCGTGACGAACATCAACCCGTGCTCGCGCTCGCTCCGCGTCCGCGCGACCGCAAGCTGCAACGTGCCGTTCGGCGCGTCGACGACGTACGGCTTGCACGCCGGCGCCCGTTCGGACGTGCCGAACGGCCGCGGCGCGGGCGTCGCGAACACCGTCGGATCGCAATAGCGCGGCGCGCTCGGGAGCAAGAGCGGCAGCGCCGAACCGATCGCGATCGCGAGAATCCGCAGAGCCTCAAGCATCGATTGCTTCCACCTCGTACCAGTTGCGCCCGGCTTTGAGCGTCACCTCGAGCGGAACCGCCAATTCGATGGCCCCTTCCATCTCGGCCTTCACGAGCGCCGCGGTCGCGTCCAAGTCGGCTCGCGCGACTTCGAAGAGCAGCTCGTCGTGAATCTGCAGCAACATCAGCGCGTCGAGCCCGGCCGCGCGCAGGGCGCTTTCTACGCGCACCATCGCCAGTTTCATCAGATCAGCCGCACTGCCTTGCAGCGGCGCGTTCGTCGCTTCCCTTTCGGCGGCGGCACGCAGCGCGTAATTTCGCGACCGCAACTCGGGCATGTAACGCCGCCGGCCCAACATCGTTTCGACGTACCCGTGCTCGCGGCCGAAATCGAGAATGCGCTCGATGTACGAGCGGACCGAGGGAAACCGCGCGAAGTAGGCTTGCGTCATCGCCCGCGCCTCGCCGCGCTCGATCTCCAGGCGCTGGGCGAGGCCGAAATCCGACATCCCGTAGAGCAAACCGAAGTTCACCGACTTCGCGATCCGGCGCTGGTTCGAGCTGGCTCGCTCGCCTGCGGGGATAGCGAAGATGCCGCGTGCCGTGAAATCGTGGATGTCCTCGCCGCGCCGGAACGCCTCGCGCATCGCCGCGTCGCCGGAGAGGTGCGCCATGATCCGCAGCTCGATCTGGCTGTAGTCGGCCGCGAGCAGCAGGCGCTGCGGCCCGGGCGCGACGAACGCGCGGCGGATGCGGCGCCCCAGCTCGCCGCGCACCGGGACGTTCTGCAGGTTCGGATTCGTCGAGGAGAGGCGCCCGGTCGCCGTCGCGGTCTGGTGCAGCACCGTATGCAGTCGCCCGTCCGGACCGAGAAGCTTCGGGATCACGTCGATGTATGTGTTCTTGAGCTTTGTGACCTCGCGATACTCGAGCACTTTCGCGCAGATCGGATGCTCGCGCGCGAGCCCCGCGAGGATCTCGACGCCCGTCGCCCAGCCGGTTTTGTTCCGGGAGCCGCCCGGAATGCCGAGGCGCTCGAAGAGGACCGCGCCGAGCTGTTGCGGAGAGCCGATGTTGAACTGCTCGCCGGCCAGCGCATAGATCTCTTCCGCCAAACGGATCACGGCGGCGTCGACCTCGTCGCCGAGGACGCGCAGCTCCGCGAGGTCGACGGCGATGCCCCAGCGCTCCATATCGCTCAGAATCCCGACGAGCGGCAGCTCGACGCCGTCGTACAGCGAGAGCTGGTTGCGGTGCTCGAGATGATCCCGCGTGACGATCCCCAAACGCAACACGGCGTCGGCGTGCGCCGCGGCGTCGTCGGGAAGCGAGAGCGCCAAGAACTCCGCGACGGCATCGGAGAGCTGCGCGAAGGTGCGCGATGGGCTGAGCAAGTGGGCGGCGACCATCGTATCGTCGGCGAGTTTCGGCGGCTCGAACCCGAGCGTCCGCAGGCGCGCGGCGAGGCTCTTCCCGTCGTGCGCTGCGAGCCCGCGCTCGCGCGCCAAGAACGCGCGGAACGCCGTCGCGACGGGCTCGTACCCGAGCGCGGCGGCGGGGAACGCGAAGCCGTGCCCGGCGGCGGAACTGATCCCGAACTCGCCCTCCCCGCGCGCGGCGAGCGCCGCGCGCTCCGCCGCCGCGGCGAGATCGATGAACTGCGCGAGATGCGCGAACTCCGGAGGATCGACCGCCGCCGCGAACGAGAGGTACGAACCTTCGAGCCGTTCTTCGTCGAGGTTCCCCGCGAGCGGGAAGAGCGCGTCGTTCGCGGGTGCGGGCAAGCGCGCGAGCAGCGTCTTGAACTCGAGCTCGCGATAGAGCGGATAGAGCGCGTCCGGCGAGGGCGGGGTGAAGCGCGCCTCTTCCCACGGCAGCGTCACCGGCAGATCGCGCTTGACGCGCGAGACGTCGCGATAGATCCGGGCTTGGGCGCCGTGTTCGCGCACGAGCGCTTCGAGCTTCGCGCTCCCCGCGAGCGCCGGGTTCTCGAGCAGCGCATCGAGCGAGCCGGCGGCGCGGATCAGCTTGATCGCGGTCTTTTCGCCGACGCCCGGGATCCCCGGAAGGTTGTCGGATGGGTCGCCCTTGAGACCGCGATAATCCGCCAGCTGCGAAGGCTCCAGCGTGAAGCGTTCGCGGACCGCGGCGGGATCGTACCGTCCGATATCCGTGATGCCCCGGCGCGTCGTCAGCACGGTCGTGCTCTCGTCGACGATCTGCAAGAGATCGAGGTCGCCGGTGACGATCTCGCTGCGCCCGCCCGCCTCCTCCGCGATGCGCGCGAGCGTCGCGATGACGTCGTCGGCTTCTTCGCCTTCGAGTTCGATCGCCGGGATACCGTACGCCGCGAGGACCCGGCGGACGAGCGCGAACTGCGAGCGCAGCTCGTCCGGCATCGTGTCGCGTTGCGCCTTGTACTGCGGATACATCGCCACGCGCGCTTGCGGCAAGCCCTTGTCGAAGCAGGCGATGACGTGCGTGGGCTGCTCGTCGGCGATCAGCTTGTTCAGCATCATCGTGAAGCCGTAGGCGGCGTTGATCGGGACGCCCTGCGTCGTCGTCAGCATCGGCAGCGCGAAGAACGCTCGGTAGACGAGCCCGTACGTATCGAGCAGCATGATCGTCGGCATCGCGTTCACTGAACGGCGATCCCGGCGGAAGCCGCACCGACGTCGCCGTCGTCGTAGATCTTCATCACGGAGAGGACGAAGCGTCCGCGCTCCCGCGGCAGCACGAGATCGAACGTCTCGCGCTCGCTGCGTTCGACGCGCCAGATCAGCGTGCGCGCCGCCGCCGATCCGACGGCCGGCGGGCCCGCGTCGCCGCGCGCGACGCCTTCATCCCCGAAAAATGCGTTCGTCTTCGAACGCCCCGACGCGACCCACGTGTGCCAGCCCGGATTCTCGGAGGCAGGCGCCTGCGAGGTGGTGCCGCCGACGCGCAGCAGATCGTCGGCGCCGTCGAACAGCGCGGAGCCGCTCGCGCGCCCGTCGGCGAGCCGGATGACCGCCGTCCCGCCCGCGCGCGAATCGCCGTCGCGCAGCGTCACGTGCGCGACGTCGCCGGGCGCATAGCTCGCGCGATCCAAGGCGAGCACGATGTCGCGCGCGTGCCCCGGCGCATCGACCGCAAGCGGGACCGAACCTTGGACGATCGCGCCGTCCCGCACGGCAGCGGCGGCGATGCGCACGTCCCCCTGCGGCTCCCCGAGATCGACCGCCGCATTCGCATTCGTGCCGCCGGCCGGGAAGCGGCGCCAGCCGTAGACGCGCGCGCCCTCGACGGTCACGAACGCGTCGCCCTGCAAGCCGCTCGCGGCGAGCGTCACGTTCGCGCGCTGGCCTGGGCGGTAGCGCGCGCGATCCAACCCGATCTGCACGGCATCGTTGCCGCTCGCGAGCCCCGCGAGCGTGCTCGGCGCGACGAGGACGGAGCCCGCGTCGAGCGCGTGATTCGAACCTTCGGCCGCATCGGCGAGCACGAGGTTCGTCCCGAGGCTCGCGCCCCGGAAGACCACGTGCGCGCGGCCGCGCTCGTCCAGGCGCACCGCCTGTTCTTGCACGGAGGTGCCGTGCGCGAGGCGCACGCGCACGTTCAACCCCGCGCGCGGGTTCCCGTCGAGCGCATCGAAACCACGCACGAGGACCCCGATCGCGCCGCTGGGATCGACGCTTGCCGTGTCGGGATCGACCGCGAGCGCGAACGGGGCGGTCGGCACGACGATCCGCGTCGTCGCCGAAGCCCCGCTCGCCGTAACGCGGATGCCGTAGGTCGAAGCGAGCCCGTCCGCCGGCGCCCCGAGCGAAAAGCGCGCGCGGCCTTGACCGTCGGTCTGCAAGCTCCGGTCGTAGACCGTCGTCGTCCCCCAACGCGGGACGTCGTCCGTGACGCCGGCCGGCAAGACGTGCGGCGTCCGCACGACGCGGACCCTGATCGCGAGATTCGGCGCGGGCTGCGCGCCGCGCATCGCGACGATCGTCAGCGGAACGTCGTTCGCAGCCGAGCACGGGCAGTTCGCGACGATCGAAAGGCGCGCATCGCTGGTGGCGTCGACGGTCAGCGACGTGCCCCCGACCGCACCGCCGGCGCTCGCCAAGACCGCATACTCACCCGCCGCCGCACTCTCGGGGACGGCGAGCACGGATGAAAACGCGCCCGAAGCGTCGAGACGTTCCGTCACGCCGGCGAGCGTCTTCCCCTGCGCCGAGAGCGCGATGCGCACGTCGCCGGACATCGGCTTCATTTGCCCGCCGGCGCGCTTGCGAGCGAAGCCGGCGAGCCGCACTCCCGTTCCGGCGCGAACGACGGCCGTTTCGAGACGGAGCCCCACGATCGCGGGCGGTAACGGCGCCTGCGGCAACATCGAGACGAACGCGCGGCTCCGGCCGAAGGCGGCGAGCGCGAACGCCGGGCGCTGCGCTTCCGACCACGCGATCAAGCCGTTGTCGTCGGTGGCCTTGCTTACGAGGTGCAGGCCGACCAGAAACTCGACCGTCGCGCCGCGGATCGCGCGCCCTGTCCCGAGATCGACGGCCCAGAGCATGAGCCCCTCGGGACTCTCCTTCGTCAGCAAGCCGAGCCTCGTGCGATTCAGCCAGACCTGTTCGGCCGCGGCGCCGCGCCGCGCTTCGATCACGAAGAACCCTTCGCGGTCGCCGAGCGGCGCGTCGACGTCGTTCGTCACGAAACGATACCCCGAGGGCGGCGAGAAGCGCCACCGCGCGACCGGCGCGCGCGTGGACGTATCGAGCGCCCGCGCAGGATGATTCGCGCCGGCAACGATCACGTCCGCCGGATCGACCTCATAGGCGGCGAAATCGACGGGCGCCGACGAGTAGGTGTCGAGATGGACGCGCGCAGGCTTCCACGGCAGCGAGACGTCCGGGGCGAACAGCGAGAAGTACGCGTCCCATTGGTGCTGGTCGAGCAAGGGACGCCCGGCGCGCCCGCTCGTGGGGAGCAGCGCGACGACGAGGGCTAGCGCAAACGCGGCGAACGCGCGCCGGGCGAGGCCGATCGTCATGCCGTTACGTCGGATCGTAGTACATCGTCCCTACGAAATTCTGCGGGACGCGGAAGCCGGCCGTGTACTTGCGCGTTTCGCCGGCCCGCAGGACCGCGCGGTCGTTCGCGATCCCGACGAGCTGGACGGCGCCGCTCTCCTGCCCCGGAAAACGGCGCCGGCTTTCGTCTTCCAGCGTGAACTTCTCGATGCGCGGGACGAAGTCGCGGCCGAGCTTGTTCGTGTAGGCGAACGTGCATACGAGAAAGACGGCCCCGCCTTCGGCGGACGCATCGCTCGCCCGGGAGCGCGTGACGTTCGCGAGGACGATGTCCGGCGCGGTGTGGATGCCCTCGCCGCCGGTCGAAGCAACCGGTTCCTTACATGCGGCCAAGCCCGCGAGGGCGATCGACGCGCAGAACGAGAGGGCGAGGAGGCGGCGCATGAGTGACCTCGGCTTCGGCGGCGCGTGGAGGCATCCCCCGCACCGATGCCAAAGCGCGTTCGACGTGGACGGACAGCATGGGGCGAGGCGGCCCACTTCGACGAACTGCCGGTCGTGCGGACATGGGCCCGGGATCGAATCATCCGCGGACCTCTCCGCTCGTTCGAACGTGTACCAGGTCGTCATCGCCTGCGCCGTCTGCGCCGGCGTCTTCGCCGCCTTTTCGCGAAACTAGCGTGGCCGTGCCCGGGCTTCGCGCCGCGCTCCTCGCCCTCGGCCTCGCCCTCGCGCTGCTCGCGCCGCCCGCGGGCGCGCAAACGGCCAAGCCGGAGGCCGCGAACGCCACGCTCAACGCTCGCCTGAAAGCGGCCGCGCAGCCGACTCCGCTCCCGTCGCCGCCGCTCCCGAAAACGGAGCAGCACTCCGCGTTCACCGTCACGACGAACAAGAAGGGGCAAGTCGTCACCGCCAAGCCCCAAACCAAGGCGCGGGACTCGGCCTTCAACCTGATGACGTACGGGAACGTGCTGCAGATGTTCATCCGCACGACCGGCGGGCAGGCGATCCCCGGAACGTACCTCGTGTCCTACGATTACTCTCCGGCCTCGAAGACCGTCAAGCGCGGGGTCGCGCTCGTCAAGGAAGGGGGCGTCGACCCGAACGCGCTCGGCGCCGTCGACCGGATGATCGAAGCCGATCGCAAGAATGCCGAACGCGCGGCCGCCGACCGAAAAGCGAGGCACACCGCGCCCTCCGCGACTCCCGGCGCCCGGTGACACCCGTCATCGCCCTACGCTGCGTCCCGGGATAGGGTGGAGGGCATGCGCGCGATCGATGTTGCCCCGGCCGAAGACGCCGTCGCCCTGCTCGAGCGGACCGCGCACGCGCTGCGCTTCGCCCCCGGCCCTCTTCCGCCGCCCGCGCTGCGGCGGATCGTCGAAGCGGGCCGGCTCTCCCCTTCCCTCTATAACGCGCAGCCGTTCCGCTTCATCGTCGTGCGGCAGGGCGCGAACTACGAGCGGCTCCGCGCAGCCGCCGATCTCTCGCGGGATACGTTCGTGAAGAACCGCGCGCTGTTCGCGCGCATGAACAAGCGCCTGAACCATCCTGCGTTCGTGCGCGGGCTCGAGCGCCAGAGCGCCGGGCCCGTCCTCCCCGAACACGGGGCCGCGATCGTCGTGCTGCGCGACGACGGGCTGACCGAATCCGTCGAAGCGTGCGCCTGCGCGCTGCTGGCGATGCAGCTCGAAGCGACGGCCTGCGGCTTAGCGAGCGCGATGACGAGTTGGACGCGCGGCCTGCGGTTTCAGAAGGATACCGTCGCCTGGCTCGGAGTGCCGAAGGGCTTTGAAATCTTCACGAGCCTCGTCGTCGGGAACCCCGCCGGTCCGCTCGAACGCGTCGAAAAGGCTCGCCTCCCGCTCGAAGAAGCGGTACGCTGGATCTGACCGAACGGAGGACGGCATGCCGCGCGACCCCGCGATGACCTGGTGGCTGAAGAACCGCGGCTCGCTCGACGATGCCGTGGATCGCGACATCGAGCGCAGTTGCGGCTCGAAGGATGCCTACGAGAGCGAGGCCGTCGCGCGCGCGCACGCGGCGATGAACGGGATGGCGGGCGTCCTCTTCACCTATCGCTGCCGCTATTGCGACATGTGGCACCTGACCCGCCGTCCCACGAAGGCGAGCGAACCCGAGGAGCGCTGAAAGCCCTTCGCCAAGGGTCCGGCGTGCGTTACGTCAGCTTCCTCTCGGGCGGGGTCGTCCGCCCCGGCCTCCTCGAGGGCGACCTGGTCCGCCCGCTGCCGTCCCGAATTCCGGCGCTGCTCGACTACATCGCGCTCGCCCCGGAAGAGCGCGCAGCCCTCGAACTCGAGGCGCCGCTCCCGCTCGCGAGCCTCACGCTCGCGGCCCCGGTGCGGCCCCGCAAGAACGTCGTCTGCGTCGGACGCAACTATCTGGGGCACGCCGAAGAGGTCGCGCGGGCGAGTGGGAAGCCGCTCAACCTGCCGAGCGTCCCCACGTTCTTCACGAAAGCCCCGACGGCCATTTCCGACCCGGGCGCGACGCTGCGCCTCTCCGCCGCGGTCTCCTCGGAATACGATTGGGAAGCCGAACTCGCCGTCCTCATCGGCGCGCGTTGCCGCGACGTGCCCGAGGAAGCGGCGCTAGAGGCCGTGTTCGGCTATGCCTGCCTCAACGACGTGACCGCCCGCGATCTGCAGCGCGCCCACCAACAATGGTTCAAGGGCAAGAGCCTGGACGGCACCTGTCCGATCGGCCCTTGGATCGTCGGCGCAGACGAGATCGGCGATCCCCAAACGCTCGAAATCTCCCTCCGGCTCAACGGCGAGACGAAGCAACGCGCGAGCACGTCGACGATGATCTTCAGCGTCCGCAAGGTGATCGCATCGCTCTCGCGCGGGATGACCCTCGAGCCCGGCGACGTGATCGCGACCGGGACGCCGGACGGCGTCGGATTCGCGCGGACGCCGCCCGAATTCCTCAAGGACGGGGACGTGCTCGAAGTCGAGATCGAGAAGATCGGCGTCCTGCGCAACGCGATCGCGCTACGCTAGCGGCCGAGGTCGATCTCGTACAGCGCGGCGTCGTAACGCGGTCCGGCGATCGCGTGTGCCGCCGACGTCCGTTCGCGCTGGAATTGCGCGAGCGGGATCAGATACAGCAGCCGGTCTCCGCCGCGGAGTTCGTCCGTGCGGCGGACGGAGACGAGGCGGCCGCCGCGCCAGACCCAAAGCGGGACGATGTCGCGGGTGGAGAGTTCCCCGTTCGGAGGAACGATCCGTTCGCTGACGCCGTATGCTTGATCGCCGATCGTGACCCGGCCGCGGGCTCCCGGCGTCGCGGCGAGGCCGGCGAACGCCGGCGCCGCCAAGCCGGCGGTCGCGAACGTCGTATCGATATCGAAATGCCGCACGATCGAGCTCGCAAACGCGGCGTCGCCGATCCGCATGATGACGGGGAGCGTTCCGTTCCGGGCGCGCGCCCCGAGCGCGACCTCGAGGTTCATCGTATCGCTCTCGGTCAGCGCGACGAGCGCGGCCGCCTCCTCGAGCGAGCAGAGTTCGAGCGTCTCCTCCGCCGTCGCGTCCCCGGTCAGCAGATCGATCTCGCCCCTCCGCGAGAGCTCGACGATCGCGTCGTTCGGCCGGACGTCGATCGCGACGACCCGGCGGTCCAACTCCAGGAGGTACTCGATCACTTGCGAGCCGACTTGCCCCGCCCCGCAGACGATGACGTGCCCGCGCCGTTCGATGCGGCGCAAGCCCTGCGAGAGGATGAACTCCGCCTGCGTGAGGCGCGAGGCGACGATCGCGATGAACAGTCCCGAGAGAATCAGGCCGCTGAGCATGAGGAAGATCGCGAGGATCTCTGCGGCGGGGCCGTGCGCGCGAATGATCCGGTCGTCGAAGCCCGTGTTCGTCATCGTCTGGACGACGAGGTAGAACGCCGAGAGCGGATCGAGGCCGAGCGCGTACAGAAAGAACGCCGTGCCGCAGACGACGGTCGCCAGCGTGACGGCGAACAGGATGCGGACGATCGGATCGATGCGGCCGACGGCGCGCAAAATCGCGTTCAAGGCGGCGCGTCTCGTGGCGCGGCCGCCGAGGAACGGGCCGGAGACGCTCCGGGCGGTCGACCGTCGCGACGCAACGGCCGCGCAGGTGATCAACTCGGCGCCGGCCGGAATCTCCTGGCCGGCGTCTGCGGCCGGGCTGCCGTCGAGCGCGAGGATCCGCGCGCCGAGCCGGCGCTCCCCCTCCTCGACCGTGAGCCCTGCAGTCCCGCTCCCCTCGGCGCTTCGGCGCGCGAAGCCGAGCAGCGGCCCCTGGCGGTCAGGGAACTCGACGCCGTAGAACGCAGCCGGATCGACGGCCGCGGCCGCGTAGGTCGCCGCGGAGTGGGATGCGAGGGAGAGCACCGAACAATTGTGCAGGTTCTGGGCGACTTTGTGCCCGAGCGTCCGGTTGAACTGGCGCAAGACGAGCCGGATCTGCGGGTTGAGGTCCCGGGCGCGCAGCGCGATCTGGAGGTTGAACCGGTCGTCCGGGGCGAGCGCGATCAGGCTCGCTGCCTCCCGGACGCCGGCCACGATCAGCGCGTCCGTTCCGTGCTCGTCGTACGGCACGAAGCGGGCCCCAAGCCGGCGGACCTGTGTCGCAAACTCTTCGGAGGGCAGGGTCATGACCGCGCACCGGTGGATCCCCGGCCGGGAGATTTCCGCGCAGACGCGCAGCGCCAGCGCATCCGGCTCGCCGATGATGAGGATCAACGCACGCTCGCTCGCGGACGGAGGCGGTTCGATCTCGGCCACGGGGATCGATTTCAAGAAGGGGCGGTCCGCGCCCCGTTAACCGGCAAGAGGAGCGGGCGCAACCGCGCTTCCGGCGGCGTCGAACCGCTCGGAGGCACCGGTGATCGGAACGATTCTCGCCTACGCGGCGGCCACGGCATTCATCTCGCTCGGACTCGGCGCGCTCGCGGCGCCGAAAACGTCCTCACGCCAATACGGGCTCGCAACGGACGACGAGGACGCGCTTGCGTACGTGCGCGCGCTGGGCGTGCGCGATCTCGTACTCGGACTGGCGTTGTTCGCGTTCTCGCTCGCGCGGGAAGGGAACGCCGCCGCGATCGTCGCCGAGTTCGGCGCCTTGATCGGCTTTTCGGATTTCCTAATTGTCGCAGCGCGGCGCGGAAATGCGGCACGTAGGAACCTCGTGATTCACGGTGCGGGGACGATCGGGCTCCTCGGGGTCTGGATAGCGATCCGTTTAGGCTCCTAGAACGAGCGCAGATCTTCGCCCGCAACGCGGGTGCCGCGAAAAACAAATCTTCAAAATGTCCAAGGAGCAACGGCACCTGCTGCGGTAATGCCCCTGCTTTCGGCCCATTACGCCGAAAGTTTTCCATTGACCGTGAAGGGATTATCGCAGCATGTTGATCGGCGTTCCGACGGAAGTCGCGCCAGGGGAGCGGCGCGTCGCACTCGTTCCGGAGACCGTCGCGCGCATGACGAAGGACGGTTGGAACGTGATCGTTCAGCGCGGGGCCGGTGCGGCAGCGTCGTTCGTCGATGCGGCGTATGAAAAGGCCGGGGCACAGTTCGCCGCCGATGCAGCAGAGCTCTATGCAAAAGCGGACCTCATCACGAAAGTGCAGCGGCCCACCGACGCGGAGCTCGCACTCCTGCGCGAAGGCACGACGCTCATCGCGTTCCTTGCGCCGCTCGGCGATCCCGAATCGGTAGAGAAACTCAACGCACGCAAGGTCACGGCCCTCTCGATGGATGCGATCCCTCGCATCACGCGCGCCCAAAGCATGGATGCGCTCTCCTCTCAGAGCAACGTCGCCGGATACAAAGCGGTGCTTCTAGCAGCCGCCGCCCTGCCGCGTTTCTTCCCGATGCTCACGACCGCCGCCGGCACGATCCCGCCCGCGAAGGTGCTCGTCCTCGGTGCGGGCGTCGCGGGCTTGCAAGCGATCGCGACCGCCCGGCGTCTCGGCGCCGTCGTCTCCGGATACGATACGCGCGCGGTCGTCAAAGAGCAGGTGCAGTCGCTGGGTGCGAAGTTCCTCGAGCTCGACCTCGGCGGAGACGCCGAAGGCGCGGGCGGCTACGCCAAAGAGCTCTCCGCCGAGCAGATCGACAAACAGCGCGCGTTCATGGTGAAGCACATCGGCGATTCCGATTGCGTGATCACGACCGCCGCCGTCCCGGGCAAGCGCGCTCCGATCCTCATCACCGAAGAAGCCGTGAAAGCGATGAAGCCGGGGAGCGTCATCGTCGATCTCGCCTCCGAGACCGGCGGGAATTGCGCGCTGACCGAGCCCGGCGAGGTCGTCGTCAAGAACGACGTCACGATCGTCGGCACGAAGAACATCCCCTCGACGATGCCCTATCACTCGAGCCAACTCTACTCGCGCAACGTTCTAACGCTGCTCCAGCATCTCATCAAGGACGGCGCCCCGAACTTTGATTGGAACGACGAGATCACGAAAGGCACAACGTTGACCCACGACGGAACGATCATCCACCCGCCGACGCTCGCCGCCCTCGCCGCGAAGGGGGCAAGCGCGTGAGCCCACAGCTCCTAACCGAATTCACGATCTTTATCCTTTCGGTCTTCGTCGGGCTCGAAGTCATCTCGAAGGTGCCGACGATGCTGCACACGCCGTTGATGTCCGCAACGAACGCGATCCACGGCATCGTGCTCGTCGGCGCGCTGCTGGTCGCGGGAGTCGCCGAACCCAAGCTCGGCGTGTTCCTCTCGGTCATCGTCGTGATCCTCGCATCGCTCAACGTCTTCGGCGGCTTCGTCGTGACCGAGCGCATGTTGCAGATGTTCAAGCCGCGCTCCACGCCGGGTGGCGACGGGGCTAAGAAATGATCGACGTCCAAAGCTATAAGATCTGGATCGACGCGGCGTACCTGATTACGGGTATCTGCTTCATCGTCGGCCTGCGCTACCTCAGTTCGCCGAAGACCGCGCGTCTGGGCAATCGCGTCGCCATGGTCGGCATGCTGATCGCGCTGGTCGCGACGGCGATCCAACTGTACCCGGGCGCCTGGATATACATCGTCGGCGCGGTCGCAATCGGCGCGGTCGTCGGGATCTATTCCGCGCGCGCCGTCAAGATGACCGCGATGCCGCAGATGGTCGCGCTCTTCAACGGTGCGGGCGGCGGCGCGGCCGCGCTCGTCGCGACGGCCGAGTTCCTCAAGCTCCTGGACGAATCCGGCGGTGCCGGCCTTCCGTTCGATCAGACGATCACGATCGTGCTCACGACCGCGATCGGCGCGATCAGCTTCTCGGGGAGCATCATCGCGTTCCTCAAGCTGCAAGAGGTGATGACGGGGCGCCCGATCACGTACCCCGGCCAGCAGATCGTCAACGGCGCGCTCGCCGTCGGCATCGTCGTCGCGGCGGGGCTCGTCATCGCGAACGTGCAATCGCTCCCCGCGTTCTTCGCGCTCTTCGCCGGAGCACTGCTCCTGGGCATTCTGTTCGTGCTCCCGATCGGCGGCGCGGACATGCCGGTCATCATCTCGCTGTTGAACTCGTTCACCGGGCTCGCGGCGGCGGCGACCGGTTTCGTGCTCGGAAACAACGTGCTGATCATTTCGGGCGCGCTCGTCGGCGCTTCCGGCACGCTGCTGACGCTCATGATGGGCAAAGCGATGAATCGCTCCGTCACGAACGTGCTCTTCGGCGCGTTCGGTTCCGTCGTTTCGAGCGGCGGCGGCGATGCGGCCGCGGCCGGCGGCACGGTCCGCTCCTCGAGCGTCGACGACGTCGCGACGATGCTCGCGTACGCGAACCAAGTCATCGTCGTCCCCGGGTACGGGATGGCGGTCGCGCAAGCGCAGCACAGCGTTCGCGAACTCGCCGACCAACTCGAAAAGAAGGGCGTCGAGGTCAAGTACGCGATCCATCCCGTCGCGGGCCGCATGCCGGGGCACATGAACGTCCTGCTCGCCGAAGCGAACGTCCCGTATCCCGCGCTCTTCGACATGGACGACATCAATCCGGAGTTCCCGCGGACCGACGTCGCGCTCGTCATCGGCGCGAACGACGTCACGAACCCAGCCGCCCGCGCCGACAAATCGAGCCCGATCTACGGCATGCCGATCCTCGACGTCGACAAGGCGGCCCAGATCGTCGTGCTCAAGCGTTCCATGAAGCCCGGCTTCGCCGGCATCGACAACCCGCTCTACCTCGATCCGAAGTGCACGATGCTCTTCGGCGACGCGAAGAAGTCGATCGACGGGCTCGTCGGCGCGGTCAAGAGCCTCTAACCCGAAACTTTCCTACGCTCGGGCGGGTTCCCAGGTGGGTACGCTCCGGCGTAGTCGGTGCGCGTCCCGTTGCGGACCCGCGCCGTTCCAAGTATTCAGCGCCGATACGCACAAGAAGAGCCCGCCGAACAGGCGGGCTCTTCGCTTTTTTGGCAATCGCGCGAGCGTCAGAAGTGCAGGCCGACTCCAACGTAAGCGCCGTCGCTCGATGAGTTCTTCGTCGCATCGTTCGGGTTCCACTGATGGTCGCCCGCGACGCCGACGTCGACGTAGGCGTTCGAGCCCCGAATCTGGCGTACTTGGCGGATCTGATATTTCAAGACGACCGGCGAAACGCGATAGAGCGCGGAGCCGGCACCGGAACCGATCAGCCATGAGCCCTGCGGGGACCCGGCCGGAAGCGTCGCGGCGACGCCGCCGCTCGGCGTGAGGCTCGGACCATCGGGGAGGCCGAAACGCGGAACGAACTGCTGGCGTTCGCTGTTTTCCAAGGGAACGAACAGCGGCGCGGGCGCTCGGAAACTCAAAGCGGGCTTTCGCGAGCTCGGAGCGGCCGAAGGCGCCGGAGCCGAGGGGGCTCCGCCGGTAACGACCAGGCCGAAGACGAGCAGCGCGAGCATGGTGGCAAATCTCCGCGCATCGCCGTTAGAAAACGATGCGTCGTACGCTTTGGTTTCCTGAGTTGATTTACGTCGGAGGGGGCCGGATTCCTTAGGCCTTATGGCCTTTTATTCGAAACTTAACGGCTTTGTGACGGTCCGCACTCCGCGACCGCCCGCCAAGCATAACCCATCTTCACCATCGGCCGATGCATGAAACCTCAGTAGGCCGACGATTCTCCTAGATGCTCCAAGCCCAGGCGTTCCACGTCGGCGTGAACGCGTTCGGCGCGAATCCGTGCAGGCGCGTCCGTTGCGCGTACACGTACGTGGGGTTGAAGAGGTAGAGTAGCGGAACGTCGCGAGCGACGAGGCGGTCGATCTCGAGGTAGGCACGCCGGCGCCGATCCTGCGACGGCTCCGCGACCGCCAGCGCCTCGAGGCGGTCGACGCGAGGATCGCAATAGCGCATGTAATTCTTCGCGGCGCCCCGGCAGGAGAGCAGGAAACCGTCGTCCGGGTCGGCCCCCATCTGCGTCGGCACGTACGCGAGATCGAACCTCCCGCTCGCGAGCGCACCCCCGTCGCGTTCGGCGAGGAAGAGTTGGGCGTTCGAGACCGCCTTCAACGCGAGCTCGACGCCGCGCAGGCGCAGCGATTCTTGGATCAGTGCCGCAGCGCGGACGCCGGTCGTGCTTTCCGGAAAATACACGAAGGTCAGCGCGAGCGGGCTGCCGCCCTTCGAGCGCATCCCGTCGGGGCCGCGTCGCCATCCCGCCGCATCGAACGCCGCGTCCGAGGCCGCCGGATCGTAGGGCGGTTCGCGAACGCTCGGATCGAACGCCCAGGAGAAGCGCGGCCGGCTGGAATCGGCGACGGGGTACTTGCCGAGCGTGATCTTCGCGGCGATCGTGCGGCGATCGATGCCTGCGGCGAGGGCCCGGCGGACGCGAGCGTCGTCGAGGGGCGGATGCGCGAGGTTGAAGGCGACGGCCGCGATGAGCGCGGTCGGGACGTCGCGATAGACGAGCCCTTCGGTCCGGGCAAGGACGGGGAGTTGGGCGGGCGCGACCAGGTTGAAATCGACGCCCCCCGATTGGAGCAGCGTCAGGTTCGTCTGCGGATCCGGCACGACGCGCACTTCGACGGCGGCTAGCTTCGGCCGGCCGCGCCAGTAGCGGGCGTTCGGCCGGTAGAGCAGCCTCTCGCCGCGCTTCCAAGAAACGAACGAGTACGGCCCGTCTCCGACCGTGGGAGCCGCGTTGAAGGGAGCGGTCGCGAGCGGCCCTTGGCCCCGCAACGCATGCGCCGGCAAGACGTACTGCGGCGCCGTCCCGTATGCGAAGAACGTCGCGACCGCGGGCGCCCAGGGGCGGCTGAGATGGAAGCGGACCGTGTGCGCATCCAGCGCTTGGGCCCGGTCGATCAGCTCGTACCCTTCGCGCGAACCGACCGGATTCGCAGGGTCGAGAATCGCGCGAAGCGTGAAGAGCACGTCCTCGCTCGTCAGCGGGACGCCGTCGCTCCAAACGAGGCCGGGCCGCAAGCGGTAGACGAGCGTCCGCCCGTCGGCGGAGATGCCCCCGTTTGCGGCCGTGGGGATCTCGCGGAGAAGTTCCGGGACCGCCCGCCCGCGCTCGTCGAGATCGAAGAACGGCTCGAACACGAGGTGCGCGAGTTGTTGGTCGACCACGCCCGCATCGGCGCGGGCGAAGAGCGGGTTGAGAGACGCGGGGTCCGACGAAACATCGAAGCGGACGATCCCAGCCGGTGAAGCGGCCGGCGCAGCCGCCGCCGGGCCCGCCGCTCCCAGCCCGGCAAGGCTCAGTGCGAAAAGCACAATCGTTCGATAAGCCACTAGGAATCCCGGAAAAATACGGTATAATCCCCCGTAATGACGGAATTCATCCCACTTCTCTGCAAATAGGCCGAACAATGGTAAGCGACCTCGACGATCTCGATTTACGCCTGTTAAACGCGCTGCAGCGGAATGCCCGCTCGACGTTCGCCGAACTTGCCGGACTCGTCGGCCTCGGCACGTCGGCGGTCCACGAGCGCGTGAAGCGCCTGGAGCAGCGAGGCTACTTGCGCGGCTATGCTGCGCGCCTGGATACGCGCCGGCTCGGGATCGAACTTGCGGCGTTCGTGAGCGTCTATACTACTGCCGATGTTCGCTATGACGATTTCCACGTCGCGGTCGCGGCGCTCCCGGAAGTCGGCGAAGTCCACAGCGTCGCCGGCGAGGAGTCGTTCGTGCTCAAAGTCCTGACCCGCTCGACGAGCCACCTCGACGATTTTCTTTCCCGTCTGAAGGCGATTCACGGCATCGCGCGGACGAAGACGACGATCGTCCTTTCCACGCCGTTCGACCGCGAAGGATTAGCGCTCGAAACGCTCGAGCCGCTCGCCGAGCGCTCCCACTTGCGCGCGGTACAACGTTGACGACGCTGAACGCCGCGGCGCCGTGCCGCCTCGGCAGCCACCGCGTGCTCGAACCAGCCGGCGCCCTCCCGCAGACCGCCTGGCGCATCGACAACACGCCGGTCGCCTTCGACAACGAGATGCTCTGCGAGGTCGACGTTCTCAACATCGATTCGGCTTCGTTCCGGCAAATCGCCGAGGCGGAAGCCGGCGACGAGGAGCGCGTCGCCGCCCACATCCGGCGCACCGTCGCCGAGCGCGGGAAACAGCACAACCCCGCGACGGGAAGCGGCGGAATGTTCATCGGGCGCGTCCTCGAGATCGGCCCGCGCCATCCGGCCTTCGGCTCGTTGCACCCGGGAGATCGCATCGCGTCGCTCGTCTCGTTGAGCCTGACGCCGCTCGAGCTGGCTGCCGTCCGGCGCGTCGACCTCGAAACCGGCCGCGTTTGGGTGACCGGGAAAGCCATCCTCTTCGAGAGTGCGCTCTTCGTCAAACTCCCCGCCGACATCGCTGAAACGGTGGCCCTCGCCGTCCTCGACGTGGCCGGCGCCCCCGCGCAGACCGACCGGCTCGCCGTTCCGGGAGCGAGCGTCGTCGTGATCGGCGCGGACGGGAAATCGGGGATCCTCTCCTGCGCGCGCGCGAAGGCCCGCGTCGGCCCCGAAGGTCGCGTGATCGGCGTCGCTCCCTCGCGGGACACGGACGGAGCCCGCTTGCTGCTGAGCGGCGGATTCGTCAACGCGTTCGTCGCCGCCGACGCGCGCGATGCGCTCGCCGTCTCGCGCGCGGTCGCGGACGTTCTGCCGGGGCTCGCGGACCTCACGCTCAACTGCGTCAACGTGCCGGGGACCGAACTCTCGTCGATCCTGTGCACGAAGGACCTCGGGACGGTGTATTTCTTTTCGATGAACACGTCGTTCACGGCCGCGGCGCTCGGCGCGGAGGGCGTCGGGAAAGACGTCACGATGATCATCGGCAACGGCTACGCCGCCGGACACGCCGAGATCGCGCTGCAGACGCTGCGCGAGCATCCGCCCCTGCTTGCGTACTTCAACGAGCGGTACTCGCCGCACGACGCCGGGGCCGCGGCGCTTCGGGCGATCCGGAGAGCGTAGGTGGAGGCGATCGACAAGCATTCGGGGACCGCCGGGTCTCCCTCGCGCCGCATCAAGCCGCCGGCGGACGCCGCCGCCTTCGAGCACCGCAACCTGCGCGCCGGCGAGTTCTGGCGCGAGATCCCCGCCTATGCCGAAATCGACGAACCGACGTTCCTCGATCATCTCTGGCAAGCGCGCAACTCCGTAAAGACCGCCGACGAACTCTTCGCAACGATCCAGGACTTGGCCGAGCCTTCGTTCATCGCCGACGCGCGCGAGGGCTTCCGGCGCGCCCCGATGTCGGTCCGCGTCTCGCCGTACGCGATCGCCTCGATCGATTGGAACGCGCCCTACTCCGACCCGATCCGCACGCAATTCATCCCCGTCGCCTCGAAGCTCTTGCGGGACCATCCCCGCCTCACGCTCGATTCGCTGCACGAACTCGACGATTCGCCCGTCCCCGGGCTCACGCACCGCTACGTCGACAAAGCGCTGTTCCTGCCCGTGAACACCTGCCCCGTCTACTGCCGTTTCTGCACGCGCTCGTATGCGATCGGCCTCGATACGCAGAACGTCGACAAGGTTCCGCTCGCGCAGACGCCCCGCGATTGGCAGGCGGCGTTCGAGTACATCGCCTCGCGACCGGAGCTCGAGGACATCGTGATCTCCGGCGGCGACGCCTACCAGCTCGCGCCGAGGAATCTGCGGCTCATCGGGGACGCGCTGCTCGACATCCCGCACGTTCGCCGGATGCGTTTCGCGACCAAAGGCCCGGCCGTCATGCCGATGAAGATCTTGACCGATCGCGATTGGCTCGACGCGCTGACGCACGTCGTCGAACGCGGCCGCAAACTCGGCAAGGACGTCGCGTTGCACACGCACTTCAATTCGCCGAACGAGATTTCGTGGATAACGGAAAAGGCCGCGCGCGTTCTTTTCGAACGGGGCATCTTCACCCGCAATCAGACCGTGCTGATCCGCGGCGTCAACGACGATCCGATCACGATGCAACTGCTCGTCAAGCGGCTCTCGTACTTGAACGTCCACCCGTATTACGTCTACATGCACGACATGGTCAAGGGCGTCGAGGATCTGCGAACGACCGTGCAGACGGCGATCGAGATCGAGAAGTACGTGCGCGGCTCGACGGCCGGGTACAACACGCCGCTCTTCATCTGCGACGCGCCCGGCGGCGGGGGAAAACGCGACGTCCACAGCTTCGACTACTACGACCGCGAGAACGGGATCGCCGTCTACACCGCGCCAAGCGTGAAGCCCGGCCGCGAGTTCATCTACTTCGATCCCATCGACCGGCTCTCGCGCGCGGCGCAAGCCCGCTGGAGCGATCCGCGCGCGCAAGAAGAGATGATCAGGGAAGCGATCCGACGCGCCGGCGTACAGGCCGTCTACGTACCTGCATAGCCGTTCGGTAGACGCTCGCGCCGCGTCAACCTCGCGCAATGCGGACGGAGAGACCGCCGAGCACATAGATGCTTTCGGACGCGCTCGACGCTCGCTCTGCTTATCGTTATCAGCCTCGCGCGGGCATCGCACGCACGCCTCGGGCGGAAAGCGTCGTGCGGACGCGAAGTCTTGCGTCCCTCGCGCAGTGCGCGGGTCATTCTCACTCTCGTTCGATTGGGAGCTGTCCATGAGCGGTAAGAAGATTCTCATGCTCGTCGGAGACTACGTCGAAGATTACGAAGTCATGGTCCCGTTCCAAGCGCTCCTTGCCGTCGGCCACACGGTGCACGCCGTCTGCCCGAACAAGAAGGCCGGGCAGAGCATCCGCACGGCGGTCCACGATTTCGAAGGCGATCAAACCTACAGCGAAAAACCCGGGCACAACTTCGCGCTCAACGCCACGTTCGACGAGATCGATCCGGCGGCGTACGACGCGCTCGTCGTCCCCGGCGGCCGCGCGCCGGAGTACATCCGGCTCAACGCGCGCGTCCTCGAGATCACGCGCCATTTCTTCGCAGCGCAGAAGCCGGTCGCCGCGATCTGCCACGGCCTGCAAGTGCTCGCCGCGGCGGGCGTCCTCGAAGGGCGCAGTTGCACGGCCTACCCGGCTTGCGGCCCCGACGTGAGCCGCGCGGGCGGAACGTACCACGAGATCCCCGTCGACGCGGCGATGGTCGACGGCAACCTCGTCACCGCGCCCGCCTGGCCCGCCCATCCGCAGTTTCTTGCGAAGTTCCTGGACGTGCTCGGAACGCGCATCGAGCACGCGACGCCCGTCGGCGTCTAAACCCTGACCGGCAGCGCTTGCCGGCGTAGAATGGGCCCTGCCGCCGGCGTGCGACAGGGCTTCGTTCTGCCCGGCTCGCGTTTCGCGCACGCGAACGAGGGCGAACCATCGCGCGCGCGAAAGCGCGACGCATGGCCGTCCCAGGTTTCTTTCGCAACGAGATCCGCCGCGCCGACCTTGCTTGGAACGACTGGCCCGCCGTCGAGGCGTTCTTGCGCGACCAGGCGGTCTGCCGCGTCGCCGCCTTCGACGAGACGCACCCGTACCTCGTCCCGCAATCGTATCGATTCGACGGCGAAGCGTTCCTGATCCACTTCTCGCGCAACGGCCGCCTCGCGAGGCTCGTCGCCGCGAATCCGAACGTGACGATCGAAGTCGACCAAGCAATTAGCCTGATCAAAGCGCCGAACGCGATGAATACGAGCCTCGAATACCGGAGCGTCGTCGCGCGCTGCACCGCGCACGCCACCGTGCTCGATCTCGAAGTCGAAGCGCAGCAGTATCGCGCGCTCGAGAAGTACCGGCCGGAGCACGATTACGAGCCGATCGATCGCGCGCGCGGAACGCAGCGCATCGTCGCAGTGCGCGCCGTCGTCGTCGAGCTCTCGGCAAAAAAGCGCATCCTAGCCGAGGGGCAACACTCCGTCGTCGGCTACGATCCCGGCTACGTGCGCTACCCGTTCCCGCCTCCCGCCGCGCTCTCGTCGCTCCCCCCGGAAGCCTTCGCTCCGCGGCCGTTCCCAAAGCCCGCCTAAGGTCTTCCCGAGGGCGAGCGGGAGCCCGCAGCGAGTCTAGACCGACTCGGTCAAGGCTTCCGTGAGGATGCGCTCTTGTTCGACGACGTGCGCGCCTGGGTACCCCTCGCTCGGGCTCGCGCGATACGGGCGCCCGATGTATTCGAGATCGCGGAAGCGGCCGGGGAGTTCCTCGACGAGACGCCGGCGGACGTGCGCGCGAGCCCCCATGTTCTTGGGCTCCTCTTGCACCCAGATCACGCGCTCCGCGTTCGGATAGCTCGCGATCAGATCGAGCACGTGTTGCCTTGGGAACGGGGAGAGGAGCTCGACGCGCAGGATCGCCGTCGTCTCGAGCGCTTCGAAGCGCTCGGCGATCGCCTTGTCTTCACTCGCGGTGAGATCGTGATAGATCTTCCCGCTGCACAGGAGCAGCCGGCGGATATCTTCCTTGCGCCCTTGTGCGCGCGGATCGTCGATCACTTCGCGGAACGGGAGATCGACGAGATCTTCGAGCTTGCCGTAGGCGGAGCGCTTGCGCAACAGGCTCTTCGGCGTCAAGACGACGAGCGGGAACGCTTGGTGCAGGTGCGCCTGCGCCCGCAAGAGGTGAAAGTACTGCGAGGCCGTCGAGCAGTTCGCGATGCGGATGTTCCCTTCGGCCGAAAGCTGCAGGAAGCGTTCGATGCGCGCGCTCGAGTGCTCCGGCCCCGCACCCTCGTAGCCGTGCGGCAGGAGCATCGTCAGGCGCGAAGTCTGGCCCCACTTCGCCATCCCGGCCGCGATGAATTGATCGATGATGATCTGCGCGCCGTTGTTGAAATCGCCGAACTGCGCCTCCCACAGCACGAGCGCCTCCGGGAGCACGGCCGAGTAGCCGTATTCGAAGCCGAGGCACGCGTATTCGGAGAGCGGCGAGTTGTGCAACTCGAACGCGGCCTTCGCGCCGGGCAGATGCTGCAGCGGGACGTACTTGACGCCGGTCTTCGCATCGTGGAGCGCTGCGTGGCGATGGCTGAACGTGCCGCGCTCCGTGTCTTGCCCGGTGAGACGCACGGGCGTCCCCTCGACGAGCAGCGACGCGAAGGCGAGGCCTTCGGCGAGGCCCCAATCGATCTCGCCCTCGGAGCGCAGCGCGTTGCTGCGGCGTTCGAATTGCCCGGCGAGTTTCTTGTTGATCTGAAAACCGCGCGGCACCGCGACGAGCGCATCGGCCCAAGCGAGGAGCCGCTCGCGGTCGACGCCGGTTCTCGGAACCGGCTCGCTCTTCGCGCTGAGCGTGACCTGGTCGATCCAGCGGCGGACCGCCCCGGACTTGACGTTGCGATGCGCTTCCGTGATGCGGCCGGTCGCAGCCTCCTGCATCTCGGTGACCTGCTCTTGCGACAACGTCCCCTGCGCGACAAGTTTCGCGGCGAACAGCTCGCGCACGGTCGGATGCGCTTTGATCGCCTCGACCATCGAGGGCTGCGTGTACGCGGGCTCGTCTTGTTCGTTGTGCCCGAAGCGACGGTAGCCGATGAGATCGATCACGACGTCGCGCTCGAAGCGCTCGCGAAAATCGAAGGCGAGGTGAACGGCGGCGATCGAGGCATCGACGTCGTCGGCGTTGACGTGGATGATCGGGGCGTCGAAGCCCTTCGCGAGGTCGCTCGCATAACGCGTCGAGCGGCCCTCGACCGGATCGGTCGTGAAGCCGACTTGGTTGTCCGCGATGATGTGGACGGTGCCGCCGGTAGCGTATCCCGCGAGCGCCTGCAGGTTGAAGACTTCCGCGATGACGCCTTGCGCCGCAAAGGCTGCGTCGCCGTGGATGAGGATCGGCGCGGCGACTCGCGAGTCCACGCGGACGGGGCTCTCCGAATGATCGCTCTGCAGGCAGCGCGTGATGCCTTCGACGACGCCGCCGACCGCCTCCAGGTGGCTCGGGTTGTTCGCGAGCTTGACGGCGATCGCGCGCCCGTCCGGCGTCAGGTAGATGCCGTCCGAGCCGTGATGGTACTTGACGTCGCCGGTGACGTCCGCGGCGCCGGAATCGTCGACCGGCCGGCGGAGCGCCCCCGCTTCAAACTCGGCGAGCAACTCCTCGTAGGGGCGGTTGACGACGTGGGCGATCGTCGAGAGCCGGCCGCGGTGCGCCATCCCGATGACGGCCGTGCGCGTCCCCTGCTCGGCGAAGAGCGAGATCAGCTCCTCGAGCATCGGCACCATCACGTCGAGGCCTTCGATCGAGAACGTCTTCTGCGACATGAACTGCTTGCGGAAGTAGCGCTCCATCGTCTCGACCTTCGTGAGCCGGCCGAGGACCTGGATCTCGCGCGCCGCGGTCAGCGGCTCGCGATGCCGTCCGCTCTCGATGTAATCGTGGAGCCACTGGCGCTGTTCGGTGCTCGAGATGTGCTGGATCTCGTAGGCGATCGTCGAGGCGTACGTCGCGCGCAGGTGCGGAAGGACGTCGGCGAGCGTCGAACCGGGCACGCGCACGCGCAGCACGTCGGCGGGGACCGCTTCCTGCAGCGCCGGCGTGAGCCCGTACGTCGACACTTCGAGCGAGGGGTCGCCCGAGGGCTTCGAACCGAGCGGATCGAGCATCGCGGCGAGGTGACCGTGCCGCCGGAACGCGCTGACCATCGCCATCCCGGCCGCGATCGCGCGAAGCAATTCCGTCGAGACTGTCCCGGCGACTTCGCCGCTCGCGAACGCGTCCTCGCGCGAGCGTGCCGCCTTTCTCTCGAGCGGGGGGACGACGACTCCGAAGCTCGCGAAAACGGCATCGTAGAACTGCGCGTCGCCGCCGAGCAATTGCTCGACGCGCCGCAAGTACTCCCCCGATTGCGCTCCCTGGATCACGCGATGATCGTAGGTGCTCGTCAGCGTCATCACTTTCTCGACGCCGAGATCCTTGAGCGCGGCTTCATTCGCGTGCGTGAAACCAGGCGGATAGCCGATCGCGCCCGCGGCGATGATCGCGCCTTGCCCCGCCATCAGGCGGGGGACGGAGGCGACCGTCCCGATGCCGCCGGGATTCGTCAACGTGAACGTCGCGCCCGAGAGTTCGTCGGCGACGAGCTTGCCGTCGCGGGCTTTCACGACGAGGTCTTCGTAGGCGGCGCGGAACTGCATGAAGTCGAGCGCGTCGGCGCGCTTGATCACGGGGACCACGAGGAATCGCGTGCCGTCCTTGCGCTGCGCGTCGACCGCGAGCCCGAGGTTGATCCCGCTTTCGACGCGGTTCGGGGTCCCGTTCTCGCGCCTGAACGAGGCGGCGATGCCGGGGAGTTCGCGCGCGGCCCGGACGAGCGCGTACGCGATCAGATGCGTGAACGAAACCTTCTCGCTCCGGCCGACCGCTTTGAGCGCCGCATTCAGCTGAGCCCGGCGGGCGTCCAGCATCCCTACGCCGAGCGTGCGGAAGCTCGTCGCCGTCGGGATCGTCAGGCTCTGCTCCATGTACGAAGCGAGCGTCGCGGTCGGCCCCTTGAGCGGGGTGACGGTCGCCTCGGCGGGGAGCGGAGGGAGCGGCAAGGCCACGCCGCCGCCTGCGCCGTTGGTGCGCTTCGCGTTCGGCGACGCCGCCGCCGCGAGCACGTCGGCGACGACGATCAAGCCGCCGGGGCCGCTCCCGCGAATCGCGCGGAGATCGAGATGCTCGCGCTCGGCGAAGCGACGTGCGCGGTGCGAAGCGAGCCCGGGGCCGCCGTTCGCCGGAGGCACTGCGGGAAAGGCGGTTTTCGAAGGCGGGGGAGGCACGCTGACGGCGGCCTTGACCGGCTCCGCGGGAGCTTCCGGCTTCGCAGCGCCGGCATCGATCTCGACGAGCGGCGCGCCGACCGCGACCGTCTGGCCTTCTTCGGCGAACAGCGCGGTGACCAGGCCGGAGGCCGGGGCGGGGACTTCGACGTCGACCTTATCGGTCGTGACGTCGACGAGCGTCTCGCCCTCTTCGATCCATTGGCCGGTCTTGACGCGCCACTCGACGATCGAGCCTTCCGAGACGGACTCACCCATTTCGGGGAGCGTCACCTTGATCGTCGTCTCAGGCACTAAGCCTCTCCCGAAAAAGCATAGCTTATCATCTTAATTCCACGCGCCTCGCCCGCCTGCCCAACGCACGTCTTCCGTCTTGCTCGATCGACCGTGCACCCCCGCATTCCGCGGCGCTCCACCTTCACTCGTAGTGCGGCTACGATTATTGCAAACAATCCAAATGGACGCCATTTGAAATATTACGTATAATCGTAGTGTGGCTACGACTAACCCGGGCAAACTAAATAGGCTCTACACCCGGCTCCCGGCCGGAACCCCTCTGACTTCGAAGGACTTGGCCGACCTCGGCATATCTGCGGACTTGGCTGTCCACTACGCACGTTCGGGCTGGCTGAATCGCCTCGCGCGTGGGGTTTACTGCCGCCCCGGCGACACCCTGGCGCTCTATCCTAGCCTGGCTTTGCTACAGCGGAAAATAGACGGGCTACACGTCGGCGGCAAGTCAGCACTAGAATGGTATGGCGTGCGTCACTACGTTTCGCGGCAGAGCCTCTTGCACTTGTACGGCTGGGCGGCAGCCCGTTTACCGGATTGGTTCGGCCGGCAATTCCACAGCGAGTACCACCGGAGGCGGCTGTTCGATGAACAGCCGCGCGAACCGCTAAACGTCGGGCGCTTCGAAAGCCAAGAAGGCGCGCCGCTGGTTTCGGAACCCGAACGCGCCATACTGGAACTTCTCAGCGAAGTCGGCGTTCGGCAACCCTTGCAGGAAGCTCGCGAAATCATGGAGGGCACGTACACCGTGCGCGCCGACGTGCTCAACCGACTGTTGATGCACTGCACGAGCATAAAGACCGTGCGCCTATGTCTGCAACTCGGACGTGAACTAAACCTGAACTGGGTCTCGAAACTCGACGCCAAGAACCTGCCTACCGGCAGCGATCGGCCGTGGGTATCGAAGTCCAAACACGGCTTGCTCGTGCTGAAACCATGAATCAGGTCTATCTAGATACCGCGCGCCTGCTAACACAGGTGGCGCCGCTGGCGTTTGCCGACGGCGTCTTCGCATTGAAGGGCGAAACGGCCATCAATCTGTTCTACCGTGACATGCCGCGCCTGTCAGTCGATTTGGATCTCGTCTTCATCGATCATCGCCCTCCTCGCCGCGAAGCTCTCTCGTGCATCAACGCAGCGATGCGAAAAGCGCGCGGCCGCCTCGAGGCAAGAGGGTTTGCGGTGCACGCCACGGCGGCCGCCGACGTCGGCGAAACAACGCTGCTCGTTCGGCGCGGCGCCATCGTCGTCAAGATCGAAGTTAACATCGTGATGCGGGGCACCGTCCATCCAGTGCACGTCGCCTCGCTCACGTCTACGGCGAGGGAAGCCCTGCTTGCCGACCTTGAGCTACCGATCCTATCACTGGAAGATGTATACGGCGGCAACTCGTCGCAGCGATGGACCGGCAGCATCCCCGCGACCTCTTCGACGTATCGCAACTCTTCGCGAACGAAGGCATCACACCCGGAATCCGCCGCAGCTTTGTAGTCTATCTCGCCAGCCATGACCGTCCCATCCATGAGGTTCTGTTTCCCGCAGAAAGAGACATCACTCAGGGCTATGAGCGATCGTTCCGAGGAATGACCGCCGAACCGGTCGAGCTAGCAGAACTGCTATCGACCCGCGAGCGATTGATCGCAGAGCTTCAAGAATATCTGAGCCCGCCGGAACGACGGTTTCTACTCTCGTTAGCCAACGCCAAACCGGATTGGTCCCTGCTCGAGATAGAGCATCTGGAAGAGTTGCCCGCTATTCGCTGGAAGCTTCAGAATCTCGAGCAACTGGCAAGGGTGAATCCGGCCAAGCTGCGCTATCAAGCGGATGAATTGGCGCGGCGACTCAGATTGCCGCTGTGATGCGGGCTGCTTCTCCCTCGCCGGCTGCTCCCAAGCGATCGCATCGGGCTCCACCCAGTCCGGCTGCCAATACTCCGCGTCAAGATGGACGACCGGAAGATTCAGCGCTGCCCAAGGCGCCTACGCGGACGCGCACCGCAGGGCCTCGTGCATGAATGCGCTTCTCACAAGTCCATAGTGCACGGGTCAGTCGGATGAGGCAACGCGGAGGGCGCAACCAGAAGCAGAACGACGATCGCGCCGGCCACGGCCAGAGCGGCCCCTCGTCTGCTCTTCTCAAATGGCCGGGTGAAGCCGCCTGTCACGAACGTTGCCGCTGCGACTAGGGCCACGACCGGAAATCCGAAAATCAGGAACAGGATGATGTTGCCGAGCCCGGACCCAACGGCCCTTACGGGTCCGCACATAGCGAACGCCGACCCGAAACTAAGGCAGCATGCGAAAACAAACAGAGTGATGACGGTCAGGAAAGCCTGAGGGAACGAGAACGTTTCCAGGCTTACCCGATGACGCATGACCGCCGTTGCAAAGACGATCAGGATCGCGACCGACGCGGCGATAAGGGCGAGGACCGGGACCGGCAGCGGGGCGATAATGGCAAGGACCGGGACTGAAGAGAAGTCGTACGGCAAGCCCGAGCTGTCACGATAGCCGGTTCGCTCGCTCCCGGCGAGCCTGCTCACGACGCCGTTCGGCGCGATCTTTATGACGCCGCTTGCACCTGCGGCGTAGACGCTTCCGTCCCGCGCTGCCGCCACGCCGGATTCCCACAGATTCCCGGCGATGGTCGTCACGGTGCCGCTTGGCGCGATCCTGCGAATCCGGTTGTTGCCTTGATCCGCGACAAGGAGGCCGCCGCTCGAATCAAGCGCCACCTTGACGGGCCGATTGAATCGCGCTCGCGTACCGGCACCGTCCTGGTAGCCTTGAAGTTGGGGGCCGCCGCCGGCAACCGTCAGCACGACGCCGCTCGGCGTTATCTTTCGAATCGCACCGTTGCCGGAATCGGCGACATAGATGCTCCCGCTTGGATCGACAGCCACTCCCGCCGGGCCCGCAAAGAGCACGGTGGCCGCAGCACCGTCTCGAAAACCCCGGCCAGTCTCGTTTCCCCCAGCCACCGTTGTTACAACCCCGTCGTTCCGGCTCTGGCTTCAATGAGTGAATTCCTCGGTCGCAAGTGCAGCGGCTCCGCGAAGACGCCGAGTGAGCACTAGGCTTCACGAGGGCTTCCTTCGCGTGTTGACATCTCACGCCACCCAGAGCATCCCGACGAACAACGGCGGCACCGTCCAAATCGGCTTAACCGGATTTCTCCGCTTAGAAGGCGGGCTTGAGGATCATGATGAGGATCAACATGCCTATCGGAACGAGTACGAGGATCAGAGCAATTGCGCCAATGAACTTCGGGATGTCTCTGGGAAGCAATTACTGGCCTCCTTGTCTGTCACGGCTTTGTCCTTACCTGGGATTCCCCATATGGGCATCCTGTTAGAGCAAGCGCAGCGTGATTCCGGCCGGGGCTAACGCACGTCGGCGAATGGGGGACAGCCGATTTTGTCCTGATGGAAGCACCCAGGGGCCCCGCTCTCCGTTGCAGGCGGGCTTCTTGGGACTTTGTTGCTTATTGAACGGATTCGACGAGGCTATCCATAAGCTTCGGGCGGAACGTCGGCTCGATGCCGTAGCCCTCATCTGTCAGCGGCGTGGCGCGGCGCGAGCGGTCTCAGACGAGCGGTCTGGGCGCTCCGAACTACCTAGGAAGTCGTCGCATTCTGTGTTCGCGCTGCTCCCGCGTCAGCAATCGCGAGCGGGTTCCCGAAAAGTACTTCAGCATCAGAGTCCATACTGCATGAACGGATTTGGTTCTGTAGTCTGCTGAGTCACCGGGTTGTTGCGCAGGCGGCGTTATTGTCGCCGGCATTGGCCAACTGGTTGCGACTTGCACGCAGTCACCCGGATCTCGCCGGAGGACACCTTCCCGCGAAGATCCGGGGCAAGAAGTCGCTCGCATGGATTCCAAGCATGACCGGGATGCGTTTACACGCACGAACCGGGGCTGAGCCTCGTCCTGCCCGCGCCCATGACTGAAGCCGATCCTCGCCGATCGTATCCTCACGCCGAGCCGAGCGTGTGGTTCAGGCTCGATGGGACTGGACGATCTCTTCGCAAGGCCTCGCCTACGCAAGCCCTCGGGACCGGAAATTACAAAAACTCGCAGTTTTTGCAATTGAACACATACGTCATACGTCATGCCCAGGAAGGGACTCGAACCCCCACCCCCTTGCGAGGACTGGTACCTGAAACCAGCGCGTCTACCAATTCCGCCACCAGGGCAAGACTCGAGCCGTTTCGCTCCCGGCCTGCACGACGCCTCGTGACTCTGCAACCACCGGTTCTCCCCGCGCGGTTGGAGGGACACCCATGCTCACCGCGATCTCCGACGACGCCGAACTCCTTGATGCCTACTCGCGGGCCGTCACGGCCGCGGTCGAACGGGCCTCACCTTCGGTCGTCAAGCTCGACGTTTCGCGCGGCTCGCACGGCGGAAGCGGCTCCGGCTTCGTCTTGACGCCGGACGGGTTCATCGTGACGAACAGCCACGTCGTGCACGGAGCGCGCGAGGTCGGGGTGCGCTTGCTCGACGGACGGATGCTCGAGGCGACGCTCGTCGGAGACGATCCCGATAGCGATCTCGCGGTCGTGCGGGTCTCGGCGAGCGACCTGCCGAGCGTCGAACTCGGCGACTCGTCGGCGATCAGGCCCGGGCAACTCGCAATCGCGCTCGGCAACCCTTACGGGCTGCAAACGACCGTGACGGCCGGTGTCGTCAGCGCGCTCGGGCGAACGCTGCGCTCGCAGTCGGGGCGCCTGATCGACAACGTCATCCAGACCGACGCGGCGCTGAATCCGGGGAATTCCGGCGGCCCGCTCGTCGGCTCGCGCGGCGAGGTGATCGGCGTGAACGCCGCCGTGTTCTCGCATGCGCAGGGCATCTGCTTCGCGATCGCCGTCAACACGGCCAAACACGTCGTCGCCGCGTTGATGCGGGACGGGAAGGTCCGCCGCGGGTATCTCGGCCTCGCCGGGCAAGACGTCGAGATTCCTCGCCGTCTCGTGCGCGAATTCGCGCTCGCCGCCGGGCGCGGCGTCCTGGTCCTCTCCGTCGAGCGCTCGAGCCCCGCGGCCGCGGCCGGCCTCGACGAAGGCGACATCCTCGTCGCCTTCGCGGGACGCACGATCGATTCGCTCGACGAACTCCACCGCATCCTCACGGACCATCCGATCGGGAAGGCCGGCGAAGTGACGGTCCTGCGCCGCTACCGGCCGCTCGGCCTCACGCTCGTTCCGGCGGAAGCGCCGCCGCGCGTCCTCAATTGAGATCGCACGGCGGCCGATGACCGGAAGTAACCACGCTCGCAAGGAGTCCCCAACACCGTGAACGTTTTGCTCATCGGCGCGACCGGCTACATCGGCACGGGCATCGACGAGGCGCTGCGCGCTCGAGGCCACCACACGATCGGCGTCGCCCGGAGCGAGGATGCGAAGGCGAGGCTCGCCGCACGCGGCACCACGAGCGTCGAGGCCGACCTCGAGAACCCGCACTCGATCGTGGCCGCCAGCCGCAACGCGGACGCGGTGATCTGGGCGGCGCAGGTGACGGACGACGAAACGTTCCGCGTGGAATCGAACGCGCTACGCGCGCTCGCCGCGGCGCTCGAGCGGACCGGCAAGACGTTCGTCTACTGCAGCGGTTGCTGGGTCTACGGCGACACCGGGAACGCCGTCGCCGACGAAACGTTCCCGTTGAATCCGGCCGAACTCGTCGCCCGGCGCCCGCAACTCGAGCAGATCGTGCTCGACACCGCGGCGCACGGCGTCCGCGCGATCGTCGTTCGCCCCGGTCTCGTCTACGGACGCGGCGCGGGCGTCCCGGCGATGCTCGTCGAGTCGGCGCGCGAACGGAAGGCGGCGACGATCGTGGGCGACGGCACGAACCACTGGCCGGTCGTCGAAGTCGGGGACCTCGGCGACCTCTTCGCGCTCGCCGCCGAGAAGGCGGCGCCCGGGAGCATCTACAACGGGACCGACGACACGGCGTTCACGGTCCGTGAAATCGCCGAGGCGGCGAGCCGCGGAGCCGGCGCCGGCGGCACGACGACCCTGATGCCGCGCGAAACGGCGATCGGCGTCCTGGGCGAGTTCGGCGACGCGCTGATGCTCGACCAGCGCCTCACCTCGCAGAAGGCGCGCAAGGAACTCGGCTGGGCGCCGAAAGCGGCCTCGATCCTCGAGGATATCGAACGCGGTTCCTATACGGCGGCGAACGTCGCCTCCGAGGTCCTCACGGGCGAAGACTGACGCCCGCTTCAGCCGATCCGGACGACGACGCGCCCCTTCGTCCTCCCCGCCGTGATCTCGTCGCTGAGCTGCTGAACCTCGCCCAGCGGCGCAACGCGGATGATCTTCTCGAGGAGATCTTTCGGGAGAGCGCCGCGCAGCCGCTTCCAGATGACTTCGCGGCGTGCCCTTGGGAGTTGCACGCTCTCGATGCCGACCAGCTGCACCGCGCGCAAGATGAACGGGAAGACCGTCGCCTTGAACTCGGCGCCGCCCGTCAAACCGACGGAGGCGACCGTCGCACCGTAGCGCATCGAGGGCAAGAGCCCGGCGAGCGTGTCGCCGCCGACGTTGTCGATCGCCCCGCCCCACTTCTCCGCTTCGAGAGGCCGCTTCGGGGAAGAAAGCTCGCTGCGTTCGATCACTTCGCTCGCGCCGATCTCCTTGAGGTACTCCGCGAGTTCCGGACGCCCGGTCGAAGCGACGACCCGATACCCGAGCTTCCCGAGAATTGCGACCGCGAGACTCCCGACGCCGCCGGCCGCGCCGGTCACGACGATCGGATGCTCCTCTTTCGCGCCGCGCTCTTCGAGCGTGAGGACGCACTGCATCGCCGTGACGCCGGCGACGCCGATCCCCATCGCCTCTTGCGCCGTGAAACCTTCGGGATGCGCTTCGAGCCATTCCGGCTTGACCCGCGCGAACTTCGAATACCCGCCCCAGAAGCGTTCGCCGACGCCCCAGCCGCCGAGGACGACCCGGTCCCCGGGTTTCCAGGCGGGAGAGCGCGACTCGATCACCGTGCCGGCGAATTCGATCCCGGGGACGAGCGGGAACTTGCGGACGATGCTGACGGAGCCTTGCACGGCGAGCCCGTCCTTATAGTTGAGGCCCGAATATTCGATCTCGACGAGGACGTCTTCGTCGGGCAACTCGGCGTGCGAGACGCGCCGGATGACGGTCCTGATCCCGGACTCGTCCTTCTCGACGACGATCGCTTCAAAGTCGGACACGCGGTACTCCTCACGTAGTTCTTCCGCGCACGTTGCGACGCAGGCTCGACGAATTCGGCGAACCCGCGTCGATACCGCTCGCTATGCGATCGCCTGCAGCGGGCGGCGGCGAAGGTGCTGCACCGTATACCCGATGCCGTCGTGGTAGGACGTCTTCGCAACCTGCCCGAGAAGCGCGCGCAGGCGCGAATCGTCGAGATTGACGGGACTGCTCTGCAAGTAGCTCATCTCGACGAGTTCGCGCATGAGCGGATTGAAATAGCCGAGCGCCGTCAGCATCGTGCGGTTCGCCGGGAGCAGCCGCGGCTTCGTCGCGGCCGAGCGGAAGACGTGCGTCGCAAAATCGCGGACGCTGATCAGCGCAGGCCCTGCGAGGTTCCAATGCGCGCCCCAGAAGGCGTCTTTCGCGATCGCATCGAGGATGACGGGGCCGACGTCCGGCGTGTAGACGAACTCGTGCGGCGTATCGATCGGGGCGAGGACGTTCGCGATCTTCCCCGCCATGGCCGCCGCGAAGATCTGGTACGAGAGGCTCCCTTCGGCGTCGGGACCGTAGAAGTCGGGGAGGTGCAGGACGGCGCCGCGGATTCGGCCCGCGGTATGCGCCTCGAGGAGCAGGTCCTCTTGCTCCTTGCGGAACCGGCCTTTGCGGCTCGGCGGCGTCCGCGGGTAGGCCTCGTCGACGAGGCCGCCCGTCCCGGCGGCGTACGCGTACACGTTCGAAACGAGCAGGAGGGAGCGCACGCCCTCGGCTTGCGCCGCTTCCAGCGCCGTTCGCATCATCTGCGGGTGCAGCTCGAAATGGTCGTAGGGGACGCCGACCGTGTAGACGATCGTCTCGGCGCCGCGGGCCGCCCGCCGCGCCGACTCGAGATCCGTGAGGTCCGCGCCGACGAGTTCGTGCGGCGTTTCGAGGCGCCCGAACGCATGCGAAAGCCGGGTCGTCGAACGGCCGACGGCGCGAAACGGGATATTCCGAGTTTCAAGTTCCGCGGCGACCGAACGTCCGATCGCGCCGGCTGCACCGAAGATCGCAATCGACATCGAGTTCTTTCCTCCGGGGGAAACGGCCGTCGAACCAGGTTTGCAAGTCGAGTTCCCGTTCCGGCCGGCCTTTACTCGGAGAAACGCGCCGGAACGCCGCCGGCGTTGCAGGCGTCGGAGAATTGATCCCCGCGAGCGGGCGCGCCGCGGGCGAACGTACCCGCTCGGCGAACGAGGCGGAGACCGGAAGCGCCCCACGAGGTCCCCGAATGACCGTTTCCCTTCCGAGCTCGCAGCGAGCCGTCGTCATCACGGGCCGCTAGGGCGTGTTCGCGAGGTTGCTCCCGATCCTCGGGATCACGTTCATCGACATCCTGGGATTCAGCATCCTGATCCCGATCTTGCCGTATTTCGTCGAGCACTTCGGCGCCTCGGACGTCGTCGTCGGGGTCCTGTTCTCGACCTACGCGCTCTGCCAGCTGATCGGCGGCCCGATCTGGGGGAACGTCAGCGACCGGATCGGGCGCAAGGCCGTGCTGATCATCAGCCAGATCGGAGCGACGATCGGCTGGCTCATGCTCGCGTTCGCGCCGAACATCGTCGTCGTCTTCATCGCGCGCATCATCGAAGGGCTTGCCGGCGGGAACATCAGCGTCACGCAGGCGTACGTCGCCGATCGCGTCGAGGCGCATCAGCGTGCTCGCGCGTTCGGCTACGTCGGCGCGTCGTTCAGCGCGGGGCTCGTGATCGGCCCCGCCGCGGGCGGCTGGCTCCTAGGGAAGTACGGATTCTCGACGCCGTTCCTGCTCGCAGCGGGATTGCAACTGTGCACGGTGCTCGCGACGATCTTCTTCCTGCCCGAGAGCACGGCAAAGAAGGGGGAGGGCGAGGAAAGCGCCCGGCTCGCGGACATCCCGCGCTACCTGCGCGAGCCCGGCGTTTCGCCCGTCCTCATCCAGAAGTTCGCGTACGCGCTCGGCCTGTACGCGTGGTTCGCCGCGTTCGCGCTCGTGCTCAAGGCGCTGCTCGGATTCGACGCGTCGCAGGCGAGCTATTTCTTCGCCGCGTTCGGATTCGCGAGCGTCGTGATCCAGCTCGGACTCGTCGGCCGGCTGACCGAACGCATCGGCGTGCGCCGGGCCTCGAACGTCGGCTTCGCAAGCGCGGTCGCGTTCTTCGCGACGATCTCGTTCGCGCAGGGTCTCGTCGCGCTCGGCGCGACGATGCTTCTGTTCGCGCTCGGCCTCTCCCTGACGAACGCAACGATCGCGACGCTCCTGACGGATGCCGCTCCGCCGAACGCGCGCGGCACCGTCCTCGGCGTCGGTTCGTCGCTCGAGAGCATCGCCGGCGTCATCATGCCGACGGTCTCGACCGCCGCGCTCAGCTTGTACGGCGTCGGAGCTTGCGCGGCTGTCTCCGGCGTTTTCTGCGCGATCGCGCTCGCGCTCGGACTGGGCGCACGCCCCCAGGAGAAGCTCGCATGAAGAACCTTTATGCAGCGCTCGCCGTCGCCGGATTCTTCGCGCCGATCCTCACGAGCGTGCCGTTCTCCCTGCAGCACGGCGCCGACCTCGGCCCCTTCCTAGCGCAATTCGCCGGAAGCGACGGCGCCCGGCTGCTGCTTGCCGACCTGTTCGTCTCCTCGCTCGCGTTCTGGGCATTCTTGTTCCCGGAGGCGCGCCGCGTGGGGATCCGCGGTCCCGGCTGGTTCGTCGCTGCGAATCTCGCGATCGGGCTGTGCTTCGCGCTGCCGTTGTTCCTCTACGTTCGCGCGCGGGCGCTGGAACGGCAGGCCCTCCGATGACGGGCGTGGAGTTCGCGCAAACTTCGGCGCCCGCGCCGGGTCAGACGAGCGTGGAAGCAGCGATCGAGGTCCAAGACCTCGTCAAGCGCTACGGAGACGTCGCCGCCGTCGCCGGCGTCAGCTTCTCCGTACCCCGGGGGACGATCTTCGGCTTGCTCGGCCGAAACGGCGCGGGGAAGACGACGACGCTCGAATGTTGCATCGGGATCGGCGCGCCGACGTCCGGTTCCATCCGAATCCTCGGCCTCGACCCGACGAAGCGCCGCGATCTCGCGCGCCTGCGCCCGCGCATCGGAGTGCAATTGCAGGCGACGTCGCTTCCCGAGAAGGCGAGCGTCGGGGAAGTCCTCGACCTCTACGCCGCCTATTACAGCCTCGTTCCGCAAGCTGCGGAGATGGCGCGGCGCGTCGGTCTCGAGGGGAAGCTCGACCGCCAAATCGCGCAGATGTCGGGCGGAGAGCAGCAACGCCTCGCGCTCGCGCTCGCGCTGCAACACGATCCGGAAGTCTTGTTCCTCGACGAGCCGACGGCCGGTATGGACGCGTTCGGCCGGCGGATCCTCTGGGGCGAGGTCGAGCGCCTGCGCGACGCCGGGAAGACGATCGTGCTCACGACGCACTACATCGAAGAGGCGGAACGGCTCTGCGATTGCATCTGCGTCGTGCAGAGCGGGAAGATCGTCGCGCAGGATACGCCCGCGAACCTCGTCGCGCGCTACGGCGGCGAGGCGACCGTCTGCATCGCCGCCGATGGTTTTTCGCCGGACGTCGGCTTGACGGCGCTCGGCACCTGGACGAAGGACAAGGACGAGTGGACGCTCGTGACGCGCAACGAGCCCGGGCTCGCGCTCGCTTCGGTCGTCACTCGGGCGAACGAGCTCGGCGCGAAGATCGGCTCGCTCGACATGCACCGCCCGCAGCTCGAGGATGCGTTCATCGCGATCACGGGCGAGACGATCGGAGATTGAACGGATGAACCTGCTACGGATGTTCTACGTGCAGACGAAGATGCACTTTCTCTGGTACTTCCGCCGCGACGGCGAGATGATGTTCTGGACGCTCGCGATGCCGGTGTTCTTTCTCGTACTCTTCTCGTTCGCGTTCTCGACGGGCCCGAACTCGAAATCTTCGGCCTTCCTCGTGCCCGGCATCATCGGCGCACAGGTGTTGAGCTCGGGGTTCTGGGGCGTCGGCGTGATGCTCGCGACGTTCCGCGAGAAGCATCTGCTGCGCCGCGTCTACCTGACGCCGATCCCGCCTTGGATCTTCTTCGCATCGCTCGTCGTGTACCGCATGACGCTGCTCGCGATTCAGGCGACCGTTCTCGTCACGGCGGGCGCGCTGCTCTTCCACGTGCGCATCATCGGCAACCCGTTCGAGATCCTCGCGATCCTGCTGCTCGGGACGGCGACGTTCGTCTCGCTCGGGACGATCATCGGCGCGCTCGCGAGGACGACGGAGAGCGCGAACAACATCGCCTCGATCTTGACGGTGCCGCTCGCGTTCATCTCCGATGCCTACGTACCGATCGATCGCTTCCCGCACGCGGTCAGCTCCGCGCTGCGCCTGCTCCCATCGACGCAGTTCATCGACATCTTCCGCTCCGTCTCCATCGACGGAAGTTCGCTGATGCAATTCGGGTGGTGGATCCTCGCGCTGTGCCTGTGGACGATCGCCGGAACCGTCGTGAGCGCGCGCACGTTCCGCTGGGTGTAAGGGGGGAGCGTCCGCCGCTATTGCGGCGCGAGAGCCTTCACGTAGTCCTGCGGGAGTTGGAAGCGCACGTAGAGATACCCGGCGTCGTTCAGCTCGGTGCCGCCGCCGGAGTGAAGGAACATCTTGGTCAGCGGCTGCCCGCTCCATTCGGTGAGGGCGTAGACGACCTGGACGTGCTGTTTGGGGTGCAGGGTGACCGGCGCATCGTTGTAGCTCGAGGCGAGGAAGGTTCCAGCCGGGCTCCCCTCCTCGATTTGCGAGCCGTCGGCCAGTTCGAAGCCGATCTCCGACTGCGGCATGTCGATCGCATCGGAGTCGCTGGGGTTCTGGACCGTCACGGTGACCATGATGTAGCCCTTGTCGTGATCGAACCCGCCGGGGATCTTGTCGACCAGCTTGCGCCCGTCGGCATGCGCGACGGTTTCGATCTTGTCGACGCGCACGTTCATGCCGGCGAACGGGAAGTACTTACCGAGCTGCATCGTGGTGAGCTTCTTGATCCCGGCTGCGTCCGCAGGTTGCGGTAGTGCGAACGCCGCGCCGGCGAGTGCCAGGACGCAGGCCGCGAGAATCGCGCGAATACGCATGAGCGTCTCCAAAGAAAGCGCATGGAAGAGAGGGCAGAACGAGCAAGGCATTCTCGCTTCCCACGCGCGTTCTTTCAACGCGCCGAAGCTCGCCGCCCGAAGCTCGCGAACGCCGGAAAAGAGCGGACTCGTTCACCGGCGAAGCGCTTTGCCATGAAGACCAGCGCGGAGCGTTGCGCCGGCAACGTTCCCCCGGGGAGGGCGGACGCGTGAAGAGCGCGCTCGTCCGCCGCATCGTGCTCGTCGCGGCGCTCGTCGCGCTCGCCGCCATTCCGGCGATCGCGCTCTACCGCTCGTACGCGCATCGGCCGAACCTCGCACCCGATTTCACGTTGACCGATCAAACGGGGCGGAGGTTCGCGCTTTCGGCGCAGCGCGGCCGCGCCGTCGCGCTCTTCTTCGGATACGGGCATTGCCCCGACATCTGCCCGACGACGCTCGCAGCCCTCGCCCGAGCCCGGAAGAGCCTCGGCTCGCACGCAGGCGACGTCGAGATCGCGTTCGTCACGGTCGACCCGGAACGCGACACGCCGGCAGTTCTCGGGAAGTACGTCGCGCTGTTCGATCCGTCGATCGTCGCGCTGACGGGAACGCCGGCCGAACTCGATCCGGTCTACAAAGCGTACTTCGTGTACCATGAGAAGCAGAAGCCGGACGGCTCCGCGAACGGGTACGCCGTTTCGCACAGCGCCGCCATCTACATGATCGACCGCTACGGCCGCCTTCGCACGGTCGGGAGTTGGGACGACGATTACAAGACGCTCGCACGCACGCTCGAGGAGTTGCTATCGTGAAACGCACGCCCTTCCTTTCCGCCTTGCTCGCCGCGCCGTTCGGGCTCGCAACGCTCGGCGCCGCGGCGGACCCGGCCGTCACCGTCCGCGACGCCTGGTCGCGTCCCGCCGTCGACACGGGTGCCGCCTACTTCACGATCGTCAACGCCGGGAAGGCCGACGATCGCCTCGTGGAAGCAACGAGCCCCGCCGCCGCGCACGTCGAACTGCACGAAGTGCTGCACGAGGCGCCGTCCGGCGCGAGCGGGATGCAAGGCCCTTCCGCCATGACGGGGATGAGCGGCGCCTCCGGCATGCCCGGCGCGATGGTGATGAAGCGCGTCGACGCGATCCTCGTCCCCGCCGGCGCGACGGTCACGCTCAAGCCGGGCGCGTATCACGTCATGTTGATCGGCCTGCGCAAGCCGCTCAAGGCAGGAGATACCGTGAACCTGCACCTGCGCTTCGCGAAGGCCGGGACGATCGACGTGACCGCGCCGGTCCGCGAGGCGTCGATGCCGATGCAATCCGCACCCGCCTCCGCGGCGCCGATGCACTGAGCGACCCGCTTATGCGGCGCTGGACTTCCGGCGCGCCGCCTTCTTCGGCTTCGTTTGCGACTCTTCGGCGCTCTCGCCTTCGGCTTCGCGGCGGCGTTTCGTCGCCTCGAGGCTCTTTTGCAGGACGTCCATCAGGTTCACGACGTTGTCGCGCATCGGCGCGGCCGGCGCGCTGACGGGGACCGTCTCGCCGGCGGCCTTCGCTTCGATCATCGCCATCAGCTCGCTGCGGTAGCGATCCTCGAACTTCTCCGGCTCGAACGTCCCCGCCATCGAATCGATCAGGAGTTTCGCGACCTTCATCTCGTTCTCGGCCGGCGTCTCGCGCTTCGGCAACTCGAGCGTTTGCGTGCCGACGATCTCGTCGGCGAAGTGCATCAGGTTGAGCACCAGTGCGTCGCCGTTCGTTTCTACTGCGGCCAAATGCTCGCGCGAGCGGATCACGACGCGCGCGATCCCGACTTTGTTGCTCTCGCGCAACGCCTCGCGGAGCAGCGCGTACGCGTGGCGGCCTTTCTTCTCCGGCTCGAGATAATAGGGCTTGTCGAAGAACATCGGATTGATCTCGGCAAGGTCGACGAACTGCACGATGTCGACCGACTGCGTCGCCTCGACGTTCACCCGCTTGAAATCTTCGTCGTCGAGCAGCACGTAGCGGCCCTTCTCGATTTCGTAGCCGCGCACGAGGTCGTCGTAGGCGACCTCCTCGCCGCACACGCTGCAGCGGCGGACGTTGTTGATCCGGCCCTCGTCTTTCTTGTGAAGGAAGTTGAAGCGCAGATCGTTCTCGCGGATGGCCGTGCGGAGTTTCACCGGGATCGCGACGAGCCCGAAATTGATCGCCCCGGACCAGATAGCTGCCACGCTCGATTGCTCCTTTTCACCCCGCGCGGGTCTCGTCGCGAGACCGGCGAGCGCCGGGGCTCTTTCACTTATCCCTTCCCCCTCTTCATTCCGGCTCAAAGCCGATCTAGGGGAGCCGAATGCCGGCGGCCCACTTGCGGCGCGCCGACTCGAGGGGCTTCTCCAGGTCTTGCGGGAGCCAAGCGTCGGCCCAGGGGTCGCCGTGCGCGGCGACGAGCGCGGGCGCGGTCGCGATCGTGTAGGCCGCGAACGCCTTCGCGGCGTCCGGGTCCTTACTCGATGCGAGCGCTGCGACGGCCTCCCACGCGAGCGGCATCGAGACCGGCGCCCCGGGCCGGGCCCGGATGCTGAAGGGGACGACGACCGTCTTCCCTTCGCCGACCTGGACGTAATCGAGATAGACCGTCGCAACCGGGCGCTTCGCGGTCATGCGCTCGAGCGTGGTCAACGCCGGATGCAGCGCGTGGACTCGCCGCGCGACGAGCTCCGCGAACATCTTCACGATCTCGTACGTGTAGCCCGCGGCAAGCGGGACGACCACGTGGAATCCGGAGCCGCCCGAGGTCTTCACGAGCGGCTTCAGCCCGATCTCGCGGAGCGCCTCTCCGAATGCCAGCGTCACGCGCACGAGAGTCGCGAGCGTGCACCCTTCCCACGGATCGATATCGAACAGCATGAAATCCGGGTGATCCAGCTTCGGCAACCGCGAGGTCCATGCGTGCAGGACGATCGCCGCCAGATTCGCGAGATAGACGAGCGTCGCTTCGTCGTCGCAGACGACGTACTCGATCTTCCCGCGCTTCGCGCTCTCGCTTGCGATCTCGACGGTTCGCACCCACGCGGGGACTCCGCGCGGCGCGTGCTTCTCGAAGAAGGACGGCGCGCCGATCCCGTCCGGGAAGCGTTCGAGCGTCAGCGGGCGGCCTCTCAGATAGGGGAGGATCGCCCCCGCGACCGAGCGGTAGTAGTCGATCGCATTGCCCTTGGTGAAGCCGTCCTGCGGCCACAGCACCTTCGAGCGGTTCGTGATCTTCAGCGTGCGGCCGCCGACCCGGAGCGTCGATTCATCCTTGCCCGCATGGCGCGCTGCCCGCGGCTCGGCGCCGGACGGTTCCGTCGCGGGGCCGTTCGTCACGCTGCGCTCATCGGCGCGCGCGGGCGGCTCATCCTTCGACGAGCGCAGGACGGCGGACGGCACGACTTCGCCGACGGGTCGCGGGGTCTCGCGGACGCAGCTTCGCGGATCGCGATCGGAACGGAGCGCGACGAACACCGGTTGGCGCAACATCCCGTCGTTCGTCCACGAGGCGAATTCGATCTCCGCGACGAGTTGCGGCTCGACCCAATGCGCGCGCGATTGCGTCTTCGGTATCTCGCGGACCGGCGCGGTCGCGATCTCGAGCGCACGCAGGCGCGTCCCGATCTCCTCGAGCAGCCGCTCGTCGAAACCCGAGCCGACCGAACCCACGTAGACGAGCGCGTCGCCCTCGTAGAGGCCGAGCATCAGGCCGCGAAAGCTCGTGCGCCGAGCGGGGCTCTCGGTCCAGCCCACGACGACGCACTCTTGCCGGCGGCGCGCCTTGATCTTCACCCAATCGCGGCTCCGTTGCGAGACGTAGCGGCTATCGAGCCGCTTGCCGACGATGCCTTCGAGCCCCTCGCGCCGCGCGAGTTCGAACAGCGCGCGGCCGCTCCCCACGACGTGCTTGCTCAAGAGCACCCCCTGCCCGTCCGTTTTGAGCGCGGCGAGCCGCCGCTGCCGTTCGGCGAGCGGCTCGCCGCGCAGATCGCGCCCGCCCGCGTAGAGCAGATCGAACGCCACGAAGGTCGCGGGCAAATCGGCGCGCTTCCCGGCGCGCCCGAAGCGGTCCAAGCGTTGCTGCAGCGCCGCGAACGAGGAGTGCCCCCGTTCGTCCAGCACGACGATCTCGCCGTCGAGGATCAGCGGGCGCTCGCGAAAAGCGGCGGCGATCCCCTCGAGTTCGGGGAACGCTCCGTCGAAGCTCGTCCCGCGCCGCGAGCGAAAGCGCACCGAACCGTCGCGCGCGATCGTGCAGAGCGTGCGATACCCGTCCCATTTCAGCTCGAATCCCCAGCGGTCGTCGTCGAACGCGCGGTCGACGGGCGTCGCGAGCATCGGGCCTTCGATCTCCGGAAGCGGATCGTCCGACGGATCTTTCGAGGCCCAACGCGCCGCGTTCGGATCGGCGCCGACTTCGGCGAGCGTCCGCCCGGAAACGGCGGAGGTCGCGAAGTCCTCGATGCGCCAGTTCGGATCGTCGTAATCATCGTGGTCTTTGAGGAGCAGCCACGCGTTTTCTTCCGCCTGCTTTCCGTGCATCCGCACGAGCGTGAACAGGCCGCGCAGGCGCTCCCCCGCGAGTACGAACTTGAGCTTCCCCTTCGCGATCTCCGCCGCCGGATCGGTGCCTTCGTAGAGCGCGTACAGGCCGCGGTCCCACACGATCACCTGCCCCGCGCCGTACCCGCCCTTCGGGATGATGCCCTCGAAGTCGCGGTAATCGTAGGGATGGTCCTCGACCTGCACCGCGAGCCGCTTCTCGCCCGCCTTCATCGACGGCCCGCGCGGAACGGCCCACGATTTCAGCACACCGTCCGCTTCGAGCCGAAAATCCCAATGCAGTCGCGTCGCGCGATGCATCTGCACGACGAACGGGCGGGAAGGGCCGCTCGACGCCGGGCCCGCGGCGCCGGCGGGCTCCGGCGTCCGGCCGAAATCGCGCTTGGCGACGTAGGCATCGAGCGCAGCGGGCGGCGCGGCCGCCTCCCCGGGCGAAGGCTCGCGGCGCGAGCCGCGCTTCTCGGACAACGGAGACCTCCTCTCGGTGCCGGTCTTCTAGTACCTATAGAACGTGCGCCAAAACCACGCGCCCCAAACGCCGAATGCAATCGAATACCCGCATAAGACCGCGCCCCAGGCGGGCATTCCACCGCGTACGCCGAGCGCCATCAAGACGAACAGAAACGGCTCGAAATCGAGCGCGTGGCGCATGCCGAACTGCGTCGCGCCGTTCGCATAGTAGAGAATCGACGGTACGAAGATCAGCAGCGTGGCCGCCCACATCGCGAGCGCGAGCCGGCGCGGCGTGCGCGCGAGAAACGCGAGCGCGAGCGCCGGGCTCGTCCACGTTAGGGCGATCCCCACGATCGTCGGGACGACGTACGGCCACTGCGCGTAGAACGCGGGCGTCAGCAGGAAGAACGAGTACAGCTCGAACGGCACGTATTTCAACTTGAACGGAGGGCCGGCCGGATCGCCGATGGGATCCTCGTGATACCAGGTCGCGTAGCCTACGTCGAACGGCTGCCCCCAGCGCAGTTCGTTATAGCCGACCCACAGCAGCGCGAACGGCAGCAAACACAGCACGTACGAGAGCAAGACGCGGCGGCGCTCTTCGGGCGAGGCTCGATCGAGCGAGAGCAGCACGGCGTAGACGGGCACGATCAGCACTAGGACGAAACGCGATTCGAACGCCGCAGCAGCGCACAGCGCGACGATCCAGGCGCGCCTGCGCCCGAGGAGCTCGGCGAGCGCGAGGAGCGTGAATGCGACCGCCGCAACGTGCGCGATGAACCACACGTCGCCGAGCATCGCGCACCAGTAGAGATCCGTGCCGAGCAACAGAAAAGCGCACAGCCACGCATTCGTCTCGCGCGAGAGTCCGAGCCGCTCTCCGATCGTCCACGCGGCGCCGAGCGCGATTCCGCCTAGGGCTGCGGCCAGCGCGGTTTGATTCGCCCACATTCCCGTCAGCGCGACGAACGGCAACATCAGAACGGCCGGAAGCGGCGCCTCGATGATGTAATAATGCCCGCCGTACAGGAGCGCGTCGATACCCGCCTGGGGAGGATCGATCCAGACGCGCCCGTGCAAGAACGCGTCGGCGAGCAGGACGTAATTGTTGTACGGCGTGGATTTGAATCCCGAGCCGAGCATGATCGCCCCGAAAGCGAGTGCCGCGACCGCGAGCGCCGGCCTTACGGGAGAGGTTACGCGCAAGCTGGAATAGTCAGGGCTTTCCCCCGGCTCCACCAAGGATCGACGATGCTTCCCCGAGTTTCCCGCGCGTGCACAACGCCGCCCCATTTCACGCCATGAACGGCACGCGCCTTTCCTCCGTCCGCGTCGTCGTCGCAGAACCCTTCGCCGAGAGCGGCCTCGCCGTGCTCCGCGAAGCGGGGATCGAGATCGTTTCCTGCGTCGGCAAATCGCCCGATGCGCTGCACGCGGCGCTGGCGGATGCGGACGGATTGATCGTCCGTTCCGAGACGCGCGTCGACCGTGCGCTGCTCGGATTCGGCCCGAAGCTCGCCGTCGTGGCGCGCGCCGGCGTCGGCGTCGATGCGATCGACGTTCCCGCCGCGACCGAGGCCGGGATCGTGGTCCTCAACACGCCCGGCGCGAACACGCTCGCAGCTACGGAACAAACCTTCGCGCTCATGCTCTCCCTCGCGCGCTTCACCGCCGATGCGGTCGCTTCGATCCGCGCCGGAAGGTGGGAGCGCAAGCCGTTCATCGGAACGGAGCTCGCGCGCAAGACGCTCGGCATCGTCGGCCTCGGCCGCATCGGCGGCGCCGTCGCGACGCGCGCCGCCGCGTTCGGCATGAAGCTGCTCGCATACGATCCGTACATCTCCGCGGCGCGTGGGGCGGCGCTCGGCGCGCTCCTCGTCCCGCTCGATGAGCTCCTGGCGCGCGCCGACATCGTCACGCTCCACGTCCCGCTCTCGAACCAAACGATCGGCATGATCGGGGCCGCGCAACTCGCCGCGATGAAGCGGAGCGCGCTGCTGATCAATTGCGCGCGCGGAAGCGTCATCGACGAAACGGCGCTCCTCGAGGCGCTCGATGCCGGGACGATCGCGGGCGCCGCGATCGACGTCGTCGCGCAGGAACCCCCGCCACGGGACGGGACGGGCGCGAAGCTGCACCGCCACCCGAAGGTAATCGCGACGCCGCATCTCGGCGGCTCGACGCACGAAGCACTCGAGCGGATCGCGATCGAGCTCGCGAATGACGTCGCGAGCGTTCTGCTCGGCGGCCCCGCGGCGGCGGCCGTCAACGCGCCGATCGCCACCGGGCCGGACGCGGAACGGCAACGGCCGTTCATCGATCTCGCCTATCGCATCGGGCGCCTCTACCCGCAGATCGCGAGCGAACCCGCCTTGCCGCCGTTCGCGTTCATCATTCAGGGGAAGCTTGCCGAATACGATTCCGCGCCGCTCGTAACGGCGTTCCTGAGCGGGCTGCTGCAGATGACGACCGACCGGCGCGTCTCGATCGTGAACGCGCCGGCGATCGCGGCCGAACACGGCGTTCGCGTCGACGTCCGCACCGACGAGAACGCGGGCGCGTACTCTTCGACGATCCGCGTCGAAGGCGGCGGGACGTCGATCGCCGGAACCGCCGGTGCCGCAGGCGCGCGCATCGTCGCGATCGACGATTACGAGATCGAGACCGCGCCGACCGGCGCGATGCTCATCACCGAGCATCGCGACGTGCCGGGCGTGATCGGCAAGGTCGGGACGATCCTCGGCGAGGACCAGATCAACATCTCGACGATGCAGGTCTCGCGCGTCAAAGCCGGCGGCGCCGCGATCATGGTGCTCGCGACCGACCGGCGCGCCGAGGCGCCGACGATCGAACGGCTGCGCGCGATCCCGGGGATCCGGAGCGTGCGGGCGATCGAATTGCCGTGATCTATCTCGCTCGCCACGGCGAGACGACCTGGAACGTCGCCGGGCGCTACCAGGGAAGGCTCGAATCGGCGCTCTCCGCGCTCGGAGTCCGGCAAGGGATCGCCCTCGCGGAGTACTTCGTGCAACGCCTCGAGCGGGACGAGCCGGTGCCGGCGCGCGTGCTCTCGAGCCCGCTGCTGCGCTGCACGGCGACGGCCCAGTTCACCGCGACCCGCCTCGACCTCGCCGTCGAAACCGACGAGCGCCTGATCGAGATCGCGCACGGAACGTGGGAAGGCCGCTATCGCGAAGAGCTTGCCCGCAACGATCCCGAGCGCTACCGGAACTGGCGCGAAGACCCCGCGCACGTCGCCTTCGAGAACGGGGAGACGCTCTCCGAGGTCGCGGCGCGCTGGGAGGCGTTCGCCGCGCATCTGCTCGCGCAGCCGGATGAAGAGATGCTCGTCGTCACCCACGACGCCGTCGTGCGCGTCGCGCTCCTGTGGCTCGAGGAGCGTCCGCTCGACGATTTTTGGGCGATGCCCGTCGAGAACGCGGCCTTCGCGCGCATCGAACGCTCCGGCAGCGGCCTGCGCCTGGTCGAAGCCTGCCACACCGAGCACCTCGCCGGCCTGCGCGCATCGATGGCCGGGCAAGCGCTCTGACGCGCTCGTAGTACGCACGGTACCTGTATGACGGCGCGCGCGCGATTCGTCCCGGTGAATCGTGCCGCCGCAATGCAGGCGCGGGAAGGCGTTGCCATAAAGCCCTAGCGCATTACAGCGACGTCTTTCATGCTGCCGTGTGGTACAACGCTCGAGAAACACAATGCACTCGCTCCGCGATCCTTACCGGGTTCGCGGCATTGCCGTTGAGCCTCGGGGCGGCGGCCCATCGCACGTTGCTTTTGCGCGCAGAGCCTGATGGCGCCGCACCTTCACGAGCGCCTCGCTGCGCGCAGCGTACGCGCGCATACAACCATCCCGCAAGCGAACCCCGCTAGGAGTTCGGCTCATCGAAGAGGAGTGTCTTGGAAGCTATCATCCGTAGAATCGTCACGGCTGCCGCCGCGGCAACCCTCGCATGCGCCGCGCTCGCGGCGCCTTCGGTCGCCTCGACTGCTGCTCACCCCGAATGCGACGCCCGCTCCCATTCGTCGGATACGACCGGCCGTTGCGAGCTCGCCGCGGTCGCCACGCCCGCCGCAGTCGCCACGCCCGCCGCGGTCGCGACTCCCGCCGCGGATTCGGCGCCGCTCGCTCCCGGGACGCAACTCACCGGAACGCTCGACCAAGAGCTGGCTTCGGCGTCGGCAAACGCCGGCGACGCCTTCACGCTTTCGGGCGTGCACACGCAAGATCTGACGCTCGCGGATGCGACGATCTTCGGCCACGTCGCACAGGTCGATCGCGCGGGTCAAGGCCGCCCGGGGAAGATCGCGCTCGCCTTCGACAAGGTCCGGCTGAAGTCGGGAGCCGTGTACTCGCTCGAAGGCGCGAACGCCGTCAAGCTCGAGGTCGATACGAAGAGCAACGCGCTCAAGGAAGCCGGCGGCGTGGTCGGAGGCGGCATCGTCGGCAGAGTGCTCCTCGGGCGGCGCGCCGCCTTGGCCGCGGCCGCCATAGGGTACTTCGTCGCGAAGAACAACCGCGCGAACGTCACGATACCCAAGACCTCGACGGTCGTCGTGCAGGTCAGCCGAGCGCTAAGGCAGGCACAGTAGCGCTTCGACCCTCCGCAACGCGTTCTAGGGCGGCGCCGGCGCTACTGCGCCCGCCGCCGGCGCCGCCCCGCCGGTGCGAACGCCGCCGCGGAGTCCGCGGAGCGCCTGCGCCCGGCCGGTTTCTCGAACGCGGCGCCGGCGTGCCGGCTCGCCGGAGCGGCGGGCCGGCGATGCGCGACCGGAAGGGCCGCGGCCTGGTTAGCTTGCACCGGCGCGGCGGCCGGAAGCTCCGGGGTCTTCGAGCGATTCAGGCGCTTCCCGAGCGCGCGCTCGATCTGCGCGAAGTACTTCTCTTCGTCGGAGGCGACGAACGTGATCGCGTTCCCGGTCGCGCTCGCGCGGGCGGTCCGGCCGACGCGATGCACGTAGTCGTCGGGGACCATCGGGACGTCGAAGTTCACCACGTGCCCGAGCTCGACGATGTCGATCCCGCGCGATGCGATGTCCGTCGCGACGAGGACGCGATACTTCCCGCGCTTGAACTCCTCGATCGCGCGCCCGCGCTGCGCCTGCGAGCGGTTGCTGTGGATCCGCTCGACCGTCACGGCGTGCTTCTGCAGATGGGCGAAGAGCCGGTCGGCGCGCGCCTTCGTGCGTGTGAACGCGATCGCGCTGTAGATCGTGTTGTCCTTGAGGAGTTCGACGAGCAGGTCGTTCTTGCGTGACTGCTCGACGGCGTAAATCGTCTGCGTGATGCCGGCGGCGGGGCCCTTCGCCGGAGCGAGATCGATGCGCACGGGATCGCGCAGGAACTGGCCGGCGAGCGCCGCGATCTCGGCGGAGATCGTCGCGGAGAAGAGCATCGTCTGCCGTTCGGCGGTGAGCTCCCGCACGATGCGGCGGACGGCCGGCAGGAAGCCCATGTCGAGCATGCGGTCCGCCTCGTCGATCACGAGGAACGAGATGCCGGCGAGCGAGGCCGTCCGCTGCGTGAGGTGATCTTGCAAGCGCCCCGGCGTCGCGACGATGACGTCGGTCCCGCGCTTGAACGCCGCCGCCTGCGCGCCGAAGCCGACGCCGCCGTAGACGGCGGCGATGCGGACGCCGCTGTGCGCGGCGAGCGCCGTGAGGTGAGCGGCGATCTGAACGGCGAGTTCTCGCGTCGGCGCGAGGATCAACGCGCGGGTCTTCCCGCGCGGCAGATCGGCGAGCGCCTGCAGGAGGGGGAGGCCGAAGGCCGCTGATTTTCCGCTGCCCGTCGCGGCGCTCGCGAGGACGTCGCGTCCGGCGAGGGCCGGCGGGATCGCCGCCGCTTGCACGGGGGTCGGTACGGTGAAGCCGATCTCGCGGACCGCGCGCAGCAGCGCCGGTCGCAGACCAAGAGAGTCAAAAGTCGACAAGGTGATCCGTCTTATGAAGAGCGCGCAACAGAACGCTCAAGACGAACGATCACGCTGGTGTAACGCGTCATTATCGCACGCCCGCAGGCGCCCGTCAAACCGGCTCGCTTCACGGAGCGACCGCATGCTTGCCGCGATCGGCCGTCCGCGCGCTCTCCGGTTTCAACCGGTGGAATTGTGACGCAGCCCCTTCAGCGCCGCTAATGGCGCGCGCCGCCGCCGCCGATTTAAAGATGGACTGCTCTCCGACGACTGCGGGGCTACTCTTGTTTATGCGCCATCTCGCCGCCTTGACACTCCTCGCGTCCCTCGGGCTCGCTGCAACGCCGGCGCTCCCCGCACGGGCCGACGACGGGACGATCGTGCTCGGCTCGCCGCTTTCGCTGAGCGGTTCGCTCTCGAACGAAGGGAAAGACGCTCAGGAAGGCCAGGATCTCTGGCTGAACTACGTCAATTCGCACGGCGGCCTGCGGGTCGGCGGAAAGACCTATAAGGTCCAGATCAAGTATTACGACAACGCGTCCGACGTCAAGCAGACCGCCGCGCTCGCGCAGAAACTGATCGACGAGGACCACGTCACTGCGATCCTCGGGCCGTATAGCTCGGCGCACACGATCGCCGCCGCACCCGTCGCCGAACGGCGCTCGATCCCGCTCATCAACAGCAGCGGCGCGGCCGATTCGATCAACAATCAGGGTTACCGCTATACGTTTTCGACGCTCTCGCCCGCGACGAAGCGGCTCGTCGGGCTGATCGAGTTCGCCTCGAAGCGGACGCCGAAACCCTCGTCGCTCGCGATCGCGGCCTCCAACGACGCGTTCTCGCTCGACGTACGCCGCGGCGTCATCGAGTCCGCGAACAACCACGGCATCAAGGTGGTCTTCAGCGGCGTGTACTTGCCGGACGGCTCCGATATCGCATCGGTCGTCGCCCAGCTCAAGGCCGCGAACCCCGACATCGTCCTGAACGCGGGGCACGTCGAAGACGCGATCGCGTTCACGAAGCAACTCAAGCTACAGAACGTCGGCGCGAAAATCTACGGGTACGCGATCGGGCCGGACGTCCTCGGGTTCCGTCAAGCGCTCGGCAACGACGCGAACTACCTCTACAGCAGCGTGCAATGGTCCGACGCCGTCGGCTACGCCGGCGAAGCGGGATTCTACGCGACCGCGAAAGAGTATGCGCGCGCCTATGCGGCCGCGTACGGGCACGAACCTTCGTACATCGCGGCGCAGGCGACGGCGGGCTGCCTTGCGTTCCAATATGCATTGCGCCGGGCGCGTTCGCTCGACGGCCCCGACCTTCGCGACGCGCTCGCGAACCTCGACGTCGTCACGTTCTTCGGCCTCCTGAAATTCGATCAGCGCGGCTCCAACGTGTTCAAGCCGAACGTGACGGTCCAGATCCAGAACGGCAGGCTCGTCACCGTCTATCCCAAGCGTTGGGCCGAAGCCGCGGCCGTGTATCCGGGCATTCCTTGGGCCACGGCGGCGCGCTGAGCGGCATGAAGTTACCGAAGGTCCAACTGCCCAAGCCCAAAGGCGCGAGGGCGGAAGGCCCCAAAACGGACCCGGTCGCCGATCCGCCCAAACCGCAGAGTCCGGCGCCGGCGCCGAAGGACTCGCGCGACCCGAAAGCGTCCGGCGTGCTGGCCGCCGCACGCCCGCCTCGCAAGCTCGACGGCTCGCTCAGCCTGTTGCTCGTGCTCGCCGGTGCCCTCGCGTTCGCGTATTCGATCTATTGCGTCGTGCAACAGAACGCGCGGATCGCCGATCAGCAGGCGGCGAACGTCGTCAGCATCACGACGGCCGAGCGCCAACGAACGCTCACGCAGCGCATCGCGAAGGATCTCGTCCTCTTGCAGGCGGCCGCGCACGCTCGTAGATCCTCGGAACAACCCCGCGGCGAATTGTTCGAAGCGGCAGCGCTTTTCGGTTCCGCGCAGGACGCGCTCTTGAACGGAGGGCGCACGCGCGACGCCGCCTCGGCGGAGGTCGCCGTCGCGAAAACGGTCGACCCGGCGGCGATCGGGCTCATCCAAGAGGGGAACGCCACCTGGAACGAACTCAAGCGCCGCATCGACCGCATCGCGGCGACCCGCGACAGCCTCGGCGCGATCGACGCCGCGGCCGCTTACGCGCTCGATACGAACGCGCGCCAGTTCGAGAACGCGAACGCTCTCGCCAGCGCGATCGAAGACGCCGCCGCACGGAGCCTCCAGACGCTCGCGGCCGAACGGCTGCGTTTCTCCATCCTCGCCGGCATCGGCTTCATCGCAATCGTCGGCGGCCTGGGCCTGCGGTTGCGCGCCGGTCAGAAGGAAATCACGCGCTACGCCGGTGACCTCGAACGCGAGAAGCGCGGCGCCGATCTCATCATGCAGACCGCGAGCGACGGCCTGCTGCTGATCGATTCCGATTTCAAGATCGGCGCGGACCACTCGCGCGTCCTGCAAGAGATGCTCGAGACGCCCGATCTGGCGGGGCGCAATTTGATCGACGTCCTCCACGGGCGGATCACGGAGCGCATGGAGCGCGCGGGGCGCGAGTTCCTCCCGCTGCTCTTCGATCCGTCCCACCGGGAGCGCACGGTGCTGCGCGTCAATCCCTACGACGAGCTCGAGGTCAGCTTTCCCGCTGAGGCGGGCGGGCTGCGGACGAAGATCCTCTCGTTTTCGTTCCGGCGCATCCTCGAAGGCGAGCGCGTCGGGCGCGTCTTCGTCGCGATCGCCGACGTCTCCGAACGCGTGACGTTTCAGCGCGAGCTCGCGGAGTCGGAACGGCGCAAGGAGCGACAGATCGAGTTCCTGTTCGCCGCGCTGCACGTCGAAGGCGCCGCGCTCGGCGATTTCCTGGATACGGCGCGTGAAAACGCGCGCGTGATCAACGAATCGTTGCGCGCCGAGGATTTCGTCCCCGGCACGAACCAGCAAGCGATGCTGCGCGAGCGCCTGAACTCGATCTTCCGGTCCGTGCACAGCATCAAAGGGAACGCCGCGTACCTCGGGCTCGAGCACTTCCAGACGCTCGCGGCCTCGTTCGAGACGAAGCTCGCGGAGCTGCGCTCCCGCCCGACGCTGGGCGGCGACGACTTCCTCGCGGTCGTCATCGCGAACGGCGCGCTCCAAGCCGACCTCGACGAGCTCGCGGTCGTGCTGGAAAAGTTTCCGGCGCTTCGCGGCGGGACGGCGCCGGCCTCGCAGACTGCTCGCGCGAACGGCGAGACGCCCGCGGCCGGATCGGCTACGCCGATCGTGGAGCGCGTTCGCTCGGTCGTCGCGGAGACGGGACGCCGCCTCGGGAAGACGGCGACGCTCGACGCCGCCGGCTTCGACGAAGCCTCGATTCCCGCATCCTTGCGCCCGGCCGTCGAGGACGTCCTCGTTCAACTCGCGCGCAACGGCATGGCGCACGGCATCGAGGGGCCCGGCGAGCGGTCCGCGCTCGGCAAGCCTCGCGAAGGGAAACTCGTCGTGACGTGCCGCGCGGCCGCCGGCGACGGCGTCGAGTTCGCGTTCACCGACGACGGACGCGGCCTCGATCCCGGCGCGATCCGCGCGCGCGCGGCCCAGATGGGCCTGTTCCCCGCCGGCGAGCTCGCAAAAATCGACGACTCGGAAGCGCTCGGGCTGATCTTCCGCTCCGGGTTCTCGACCGCAGAGAGCGGCGACGGGCATCGCGGTATCGGATTGGACGTCATCAAGCAGCGCGTCGTCGCGGAGTGCGGCGGAGAAATCGGGATCCGCACTGAGCCCGGCGCGTTCACGTCGTTCTCGTTCAGCCTTCCGCTCCGTGCGCGCGAGCAGCAACGGGCGACGCCGTGAAGGTTCTGATCGTTGACGATTCAACGATCATTCGCCGCTCGATCGAGCGGACGATCGCCCACCGGGGTTACACGATCCGGACGGCGGCGAACGGACGCGACGCGCTCTCCGCTTTCACCGAGTTCGAGCCGGATTTCGTGACGATGGACATCACGATGCCGGAGATCGACGGGCTCACCTGCGCGACCGAGATGCTCAAACGCAGGCCCGGGGTTCGCATCCTCGTCATCTCCGCGCTCGGCGACAAGCTCACGGCGATCGAAGCGGTCAAACGCGGCGCCCGCGGCTTCCTGCTCAAACCGTTCACGCCGCAGATGCTCGATACCGAGGTCCGCGAGCTCTTCATCGATTGACTGCCGGCTGGGAAGACTACGGCGGCAGCGACGGAAGGGGAGCCGGCTCCGGGACCTGATCGGCGAACGTGGCGGACGGCAGCGAGCTCGGGAAGCGGTACGCGCTCCAGACGATCCGTTCGCTGACCGGCGCCCCTTTGGAGAGCGCGTCGATGCGCGCTTCGCGGATCATCCAATGCTTTTCGGCCGTCGCGAACAGCAGTTCCCCATGCCCGTGGACGCCGCCGGAGGACGAACGAAAGCGCAGCATCGCCGGCAGGTAGCTCGTGCCGTCGAGCGAGATCTCCTCGACCGTGAACGGCGCGGCAGTCCGCGCTTCGGTGCGATACCGGTAGAGAACGTGGTCCCCGCTCTTCGTGCTGCCCACGAACGTGAACGCGTAACGCTCCGGCGCCGGCGCGACCGCGGAGAGCGCATACCGGTCGACGGAGTCGTGCCGAATGCGGACGCGCGCAGGCTTCAAGCGCCGGCCGTCCTCCTCGATCACCTCGTCGCGCTGGTCGCGTCCGGCGCGATAGATGCGGTGCACCTGCGAGATGTTCGTCCCCCCGCTTTGCTCGACGCTGTATTCGAACGAAACGTACTTCGGCGCGGAATACACGTCGAGCATCTCGAGATAATGGGTCAGCACGCTCGCCGCCTTCGCCGAAGCAGCCGCCGCCGCAGCCGGCGACGGCGATGCCGGCTGCGAGACGGCCATGCCGGAACGCGGCGCCGGAGCGGCGCCCAGCGGCGTCGCCCAGAGCAGGCCGGCGGCGAGCGCGAGCGCCGCGAGGGCGCGCGCGCCCATCACGTGAGCTTGGTCTTGATCGCGCGCAGCGCCGCCTCGGCGCCCGCAACGTTCTTGCCGCCGCCTTGCGCCTGCGTCGCGCTGCCCCCGCCCTTCCCCTCGATGAACGGTGCCGCGACGCGCAGCAGTTCGCCCGCGTGCACGCCGTTCTTGGCGAGATCGTTGCTGACGGAGATCAGGAGCGCGACGGAATCATCGTTGATGCCGGCGAGCGCCACGATCCCGCTATGAAAGCGCAGCCGGATCGCCGCGTTGAGACGCGCCAGCATCTCCGCGCTCCCCTCCGGAACCATCGCCGCGACGACCTTGTTCCCGCCGACCGTCTCGGCATGGTCGACGTACGTCCGCGCGAAGCTCGCGGCGAGCTTCGCGCGCGCCTCCGCCAGCGTCTTTTCGAGTTCGCGCACGTCGCCTTGCAGGCGGCCGACGCGGTCGGCGACTTCGTCCGGCTTCGCCGAGAGCGATTCCGCGAGCGTGGCGACGAGCGCCTGCTGATCGAGCGCGTAGGCCTCGGCAGCCCCGGAGACGATCCCCTCGATGCGCCGGATTCCGCTCCCGATCGAGGATTCGCTCAAGATGAAGAACATGCCGAGCTCGCCCGTCGAGATCGAGTGCGTGCCGCCGCAGAACTCGACCGAAGGGCCGGCGCTCACGACGCGCACGCGCTCGCCGTACTTCTCGCCGGGCATCATGTAGGCGCCCGTCTTGACCGCCTCTTCGAGCGGCAATTCCCGAGTCTCGAGATGATAGTCGGCGCGGATGATCTCGTTGACCCGCTGCGCGACGGCGCGCTGCTGTTCTCGCGTGACGGCGCCGCCGGGCGAACGGAAGTCGTAGCGCATGCGATCGACGCCGACCCACGAGCCCGCCTGCGCGATCTCATCGCCCAGGACGTCTTTGAGCGCGCGCTGCAGGAGGTGGGCCGAGGTGTGGTGCCGTCGGATTTCGCGGCGCCAGAGCGGATCTACCGCAGTCACGAGCGCGTCGCCGACCCTGAACGTCCCGGCCTTCACGACGCCGGCGTGCACGATCGCGTCGCCGACGAACTGCGTATCCTTGACCTCGAAGAGCGCGTCGCCGCACGCGATCGTGCCGCGATCGCCGATCTGGCCGCCCTTCTCCGCGTAGAACGACGTCGAGTCGAGGATCAACTGCGCTTGCGTCCCGAGACTCACTTCGTCGATCGAGGTTCCTTCAACCGCGATCGCGACGAGCTTTCCGCCGCCCTCGAGACCGTCGTAGCCGGTGAACTCCGTCCGGATCGCGGGGAGATCCGTGACGACTACCGTCGCGCGCTTCTTGCGCGCATCCTCGCGCGCGCGTTCGCGCTGATCGCGCATCGCGTTCTCGTAACCGATCAAGTCGATCTGCACGCCCGCTTCGCTCGCGATCTCGCGCGTCAGCTCCGAAGGGAAGCCGAACGTATCGTGCAGCGTGAAGACGTCGCGCCCCGCGAGCGGAACGTCGTTCGCCTTGGCAGCTTCGATGAGCCCCGCAAGCATCTCGCTGCCGCGCTCGAGCGTCCGGTCGAAAGCCGCCTCTTCGCTCGCGAGCGCCTGCTCCACGGAGGTTTGCGCCGTCGCAAGGTCGGGATAGGCGATGCCGAGAGACGCGACGACGGCGGGGACGAGCCCGGTCAAGAAGCCGTTCGGATAGCCCAGAAGCCGGCCGTTGCGAATCGCGCGCCGCGTCAGGAAGCGCAGCACGTAGCCGCGATCCGTGTTGGACGGCACAACGCCGTCGGCCAACAGGAACGTGACGGCTCGCACGTGGTCGGCGATGATGCGCCGGCGCACGAGTTGCTCCGCTTCGGAGAGGGAGGTTTGACCGGTCGGCGGCAACGCCGCGATCAGATCGACGAACAGGTCGGTCTCGTACATCGAGGCTTTCCCGTTCGCGACCGCGAGCATCCGCTCGAAGCCCGCGCCCGTGTCGACGCCCTTACGGGGCAGATCGATCAGTTTGCCGTCCGCCGTCCGATTGTACTGTTGAAAGACGAGATTCCAGATTTCGACGAAGCGCGAACCTTGGTTCGGCCCGCGATCGTGCGGCCCGCTCGCGTTCTCCGGGCCCGTGTCGAAAAAGATCTCGCTGCACGGCCCGCACGGCCCCGTCGGGCCCATCGTCCAGAAGTTATCTTCGTCGAAACGCGTGATCTTCGAACTCGCGATCCCAACTTCGTATTCCCACAAACGCTGGGCTTCGTCGTCGGACGTGTGGACGGTCACGTAGAGTTTGCTCTCGTCGAGCTTCATCACTTGCGTGAGGAAGGCCCATGCGAACAAGATCGCTTCGCGCTTATAGTAGTCGCCGAAGCTGAAGTTCCCGAGCATCTCGAGGAACGTGCCGTGCCGTCCGGTGCGCCCGACGTTTTCGATGTCGCTCTTCGCGCCGGCGACGCGCAGGCACCGCTGCACGGTCACGGCGCGCGGGGACGGCGCCGCAACGTCACCGAGGAACACGGGGACGAATTGTTCCATCCCCGCGATCGTGAATAGCGTCGTCGACATTTCGTCGGGGATCAACGTCGCCGATGGAAGATGCCGGTGGCCGCGCGAAACGAAAAAGTCTACGAAGGCGGTGCGAAGTTCTTGACTGGTCATGCCCGGTTGCACTTCCGGGGAATCGGGAGTTTTGCCTCGCCCGGGCGGCGCGGAGTTTGGGACGAGCAGATGCATGATGCTCTAGGTATCGGCCCCAGGCGAGCCGGGCTTCGTGCGAGCCTGCTCACACTCGCCCTTCGAGAGTGTGGAAGCGGAGGCGGCGCAGGACCAGCGGTAGCGCGAGCCCTTGCCCGACGATCGTTACGACGACCACGCCGAAGACGGCATCGATGATCTCGGCCCGGTGGGGAAGGCTCTGCGGGAGCCCGAGCGCGAGCGCGACCGAGAGGGCCCCGCGGATCCCCGAGAGCGCGATGACATGCAGCCAGGATCGCATCCCGGGGCGCAACCCCGAAAACGGCAGCACGACGTACGAAAGGATGACCCTCGCCGCGATCAAGAGCCCAAGCGTCGCGAGCACGAGCTTCGGCTCGTGGATCATCCGGTCGAACTCGATGCGCAGACCCATCGCGAGGAATACGAGCGAATTCGCGAAGAACGCCAGGGTCGCCCAGAACCGGTCGACGTCCTCGGCGGCCGCTTCCGTCGGGAAGCCCCGCACTGCGCGCAGCGCGATCCCCACGGCGAGGACGGCGAAGATGCCCGAAATCGCCAGCCGGTCCGCCGCGAGATACGCGCCGTAGGCCGCGACGACCGTTCCGACGACGAGCAGCATCGGATCCGGGACCGAGCGCAACGAGAATACGAGGAGTCCGGCCGCGGCGAGGCCGATCGCGGCGCCCCCGGCCGTCACCTCGAGGAACCGCAAACCGCTCGCCGGGAGGTCGAACCCCAGCGCCCCGCCCGCGAGCGCCGCGGCGAACAGGCCCGTCAGGACGACGGCGACGCCGTCGTTGAAGAGCGACTCGCTCTCGACGATCGCCTGCAGGTCGGCTGGGACGCGCAAACGGCGGAAGATCGCGATCACGGCGATCGGATCCGTGGCCGAGAGGATCGCCCCCAGCAAGAGCGCCGGAAGCGGCGGGAGGAGGCCGAGCAGGACGAGCCCGCCTGCCACGCAGAGCGCGCTGAAGAGCACCCCCGGGACGGCGAGGATGAGGATCGGCCGCCAGTACCTGCGCAGCGCGGCGAGATCGAGATTCCAGGCCGCCTCGAAGACGAGCGCCGGCAGGAAGACGAAGAGCAAGAGCGGCGTGAAGCGGTCCCCGACGACCCGCGGCAGCTGCACCGGGAGAGAGATCAGCAGCATCAGGACGACGTACGGCAGCCCCGTGCGCTGCGCGACGATCCCGCCCAAGAGCGCGACGCCGAGCATCGCGACGACCACCTCGACGCCGTACTGCAGCGATTCCATCGCGCTTCCGCGCCGCTATCTTCGAACGAACCCGAGCGCCGTCAGCGCTCGATCAGGGCGGTCTTGAGCTTATCGAGCGCCTTCTGCTGCAAGCGCGAAACGTGCATCTGCGAGACGCCGAGGCGCCGCGCGACCTCGCTCTGCGAGAGATGCTCGAAATAGCGCAGATAGACGACGATCCGCTCGCGCCCCGAGAGCACTTTGAACGCCTGCTCCAAATTCGCGCGATCCTCCAGGAGCTCGATGCCGGCATCGATCTCGCCGACGTAATCGGCGAGCTTCTGGTTCGCGTGCTCGGATTCGCCGAGCGGCTCGGAATCGAGCGAGATCAGGTTGTACGCGCCCCCGAGCTCCTGCGCTTCGATCACCTCTTCAGGCGTAGCCTCAAGATGCTCGGCAAGTTCCGCGACGGTCGGCGCGCGCCCCCGGTCGACGGTCAACCGCTCGATCGCGCGGTTGACCGCGAGATTGAGCTCCTGAAGCCGGCGCGGAACCTTGACGGCCCAGCCCTTGTCGCGAAAATGCCGCTTGATCTCCCCGACGATCGTCGGGGTCGCGTACGTCGTGAATTCGACGCCGCGCGCCGGATCGAAGCGGTCGATCGCCTTGACGAGTCCGAGATTGCCGACCTGGACGAGATCGTCGAACGCTTCCCCGCGGTTGACGAACTTCGCTGCGAGATATCGCACGAGGCTCTGGTGCGTTACGGCAAGCTCCTCGCGAAGGTGCTCGATCTCCGAGCGCGCGCGAGAAGAATCCCGCCGTTCGAGGCTTTCGCGCAAACCGACGAGTCGCGCGAACGCCTCCGGATCCGCGTTACGAGTCACTCGTCCCCGGTACCGATTTGCGCATGACGAGGACGACGCCGCCGTCGGGATCGACGTGATAGTCGGCGGAATCCATCAACGATTGTATCAGCACGATGCCGAGGCGATCCTCGCGCGCTTCGGAGACGTTCGGAACCGCGGCTACGTGCGGATCGCTGCCGTGATCGCGGACCGTGATGCACAGTTCGTCGGGCCCGATTTCTGCCGCGATGACGATCGTATCCGCCCCGTCGGCGTGGCGAATGCGATTCGTGCACGCCTCCGCAACGGCAAGCTTGAGATCCTCGATGTCTTCCACGGTATAGGCAAGACGGTTTGCTACGCCGGCGATTGCGAGGCGAGCGATCGCGACCCATTCCGCCTTGCACGGAAAGCGCAGCTCGACCATATCGTGGCTGGCCACGAGCGGCTGCAGAAGCGTCATGCCATCAGCGCCTTCTTCGCGTCCGATTCGCTCTCGAAGATGCCGAAGATCTTGACGAGGCCCGTAATATCGAAGATCTTCCGAATCTGCGGGTTCGTGCAGACGAGGTTGACCGCGCCGCCGTGCTCGCGAACGCGCTTGAGCCCGCCGATGAGGACCCCTAGACCCGTCGAGTCGATGTAGCGGACCTTCTCGAGGCTGATGATGAGCTGATAGTGTCCCTGGTCGATGAGATCCGTGATCGCATCTTTGACCTTAGGCGACGTATAGACGTCGATCTCGCCTCCGAGTTCGACGACGTCGACGGTATCGGATTTCCGGACGTTGATCTTGATATCCAAGGCGGCTCCTATTGGTCTGCCAGCAGTCGGGTGCGCTCGGTGTCCGCAACGTTCTTGCCTTCGTCGATCGCTTCTTTTACGTTTCCGCGTACGTCGTCTACGACTTTCCGTCCGCGCGAATAGATGTCGTTCGCGCCGGCCGTCACGTCGGTCGCCATCGTGCGAGCTCGCTCGCTGACGTCGCCCGCGGCGTCGCGAGCCTTGTTCGAGGCTTCCCGCGACTTCGCGCGCAGGAGATCGCGCGTCTCTTCCCCGCTCTGGGGTGCGACGAGCATCGCGAGCGCCGAACCGATGAGCGCCCCGGTCAGCAGGCCGGCTACGAAGCCGCCCCCGCCCGGGCTCTCCCTGGGAGTCTGATCCTGATCCATGAGCTCTCCTTCCGCTCGTTAATACCCTGAATCGCCGGGAGGGCGTTCCTTTCCGCGTGCGAGCCGGCGTAACCCCGCCGTCACCCCGCTCACGGTCGAGCCGAGGTTGACGATCGAAGGGGCGAGCGCGTCCTGCGCGAGGGTCGAGGTCTTCGCGACGCTCCCCGCGACTTTTTCGATCTGGCCGACGACGCCGCTAAGCTTCGCCAGCGTCACGTCGGCGGTGTCGGCGATCCCGCCGACGTGCGAGAGGGTCTGCGCCACCGGAACCGAGAGCGTGCCAAGCTGTTTCTCGACCTCGTCGAGCGTCCGGTGCAGCCGCAAGAACGTGTTCCCGAGGCGCACGCAGGCGAACAAGATGCCGATCCCGCCCAGCAAAACGCCGACTCCCACGCCCACGTACAGGATGATCGACCAGTTGAACACGTCGCTCGTCACGCGGTCTCCTTCTCCGAAAGCGCGGCCGGTGCCGCGCCCTATACGATTCCCCCTAGAACGTCCAGAACGCTTCCAAGTTCGCTCTCTTCGGTGTCCGGGCCGAGGGATATCCGAATGGCGCCCCGGCCGACCCACGCCGGAGCCCCGAGCGCCGCAATCACGTGGCTCGGCTCGCGCGCCCCGGCGGCGCACGCGCTGCCGGCCGAGACGGCGATCCCGGCGAGGTCGAGCGCGATCAGGAGCAATTCCGAGTCGATCCCCTCGAACGCGAAGTTCGAGACGTTCGGCAGGCGCCCGGCGCCCGCGCCGTTCAGGCGCACGCGCGGGAAGCGCGCGCGCAGCCCTTCTTCGAAGGCGTCGCGGAGCCGCGCGAGGCGGCCCGCGCGCTCCCTCTGCCCGGCAACGGCGAGTTCGAGCGCGAGCGCGAACCCGGCGATCCCCGCGACGTTCTCGGTCCCCGCCCTGCGCCCGGCCTCTTGGCCGCCCCCGAGGATCTGCGCGGCGAGCGCCGTCCCATCGCGAACGTAGAGCGCGCCGACGCCTTTCGGGCCGTGGAATTTATGCCCCGCGAGCGCCAGCGCATCGACGCCCAGCGTCCGCACGTCGAGCGGTATGCGACCCGGCGCCTGCACCGCGTCCGTATGGAAGAGGACGCCGCGCGCCCGCGCGAGCGCCGCCAGCTCGACGACCGGCTGCAGCGTTCCGAGCTCGTTGTTCGCGAGCATGATCGTCGCAAGCACCGTATCCGCGCGCAGCGCCCGCTCGAATGCCTCGGGATCGACGCGCCCCTCGCCGTCGACGGGCAGGAGCGTTATCTCGTAGCCGTCGTCGCGCAAACGCTCGCACGCCCGCAGCACCGCCTCGTGCTCCACGGAGCAGCTGACGACGTGCCGGCCGCGCTCGCGCCGGGCCCGCGAAAGCCCGAGGATCGCGAGGTTGTCCGCTTCGGAACCGCCGCTCAAGAAGACGATCTCGCGCGGCGCGGCACCGAGCGAGCGAGCGACGGATTCCCGCGCAGCATCGAGTGCGGCGCGGGCCTCCCTTCCCGGCGCGTGTTGCGAGCTCGGATTGTACGGGGCCGTCTCGTACTGCGCGACCATCGCCGCGACGACCGCGGGGTCGATGCGCGTCGTCGCGGCGTTGTCGAGATAGATGCGGCGCGCGTTCACGGCGTCTTGCGCGCCCGCCGTTCGGCCACCCACGCCGCCAGGCGCGCTTCGTCGCCGAACGAGCCGGGCTCGAAGTAGCGGCGGTCGCTCAGATTCTCCGGCAGATACGACAGCGTGTGCACGCGGTTCTCCGCGTAATCCTCGTGCGCGTAGCGGTAACCCCGTCCGTAACCGAGATCGCGCATCAAACCCGTGGGAGCGTTGCGCAAGTGCAACGGAACGGGATCGTTGCGCGTCGCTTCGACGTCGCGCAACGCCGCACCGTACGCGCGTCCGACGCTGTTGCTCTTCGCCGCGCACGCGAGATAGAGCGTCCCGTGCGCGAGCGCGTAGAAGCCCTCGGGCAACCCGACGAAATGCACGGCCTGCTGCACGGAGAGCGCGATGGAGAGACCGTGCGAATCGGCGAGCCCGACGTCCTCGCTCGCCAGGATCACGAGCCGGCGCGCGATGAAGAGCGGATCTTCGCCCGCATCGAGCATGCGCGCGAGCCAATAGAGCGCTGCGTCGGGATCGCTGCCGCGAATCGACTTGATGAACGCGCTGACGGTATCGTAATGTCCGTCGCCCTTCTTGTCGTAGCTCGTGATGCGCCGCTGCAGCGCGTCCGCGATCAGCCCGGCGTCGATCCGCTTGCGACCGTCGGGACCAGCCGGAGCGACGCCGGCCGCATACTCGAGCGTTCCCAGCGCGACGCGCGCATCCCCGTTCGCGAGACCGATCAGACGTTCTCGCGCATCGGCCTCCAAGACGATCTCTTCCTTACCGAGGCCGCGCTCGGGATCGGCCGTCGCGCGATCGATCAGCGCGCCGATTTCCATCTCGCTCAGCGCGTGCAACACGAACACGCGCGAGCGCGACAGCAGCGCGGAGTTCACTTCGAACGAGGGGTTCTCGGTCGTCGCGCCGATCAGCGTGATGGTCCCGTCCTCGACGTACGGAAGCACCGCGTCCTGCTGCGCCTTGTTGAAGCGATGGATCTCGTCGATGAAGAGCACGCTGCGCTTGCCGGCGGTGCGCGCGCGTTGCGCGCCGGCGACGACCGCGCGCAGATCGGCGACCCCCGCGCTGACGGCCGAGAGCGCGACGAACGCTGCCCCGGTCGTTCGCGCGATCACCTCGGCGAGCGTCGTCTTTCCCGTACCCGGCGGACCCCAGAGGATCATCGAGGGGACGCGATCGCTCTCGATCGCGCGGCGCAGCGCGCGACCCTCCCCGATCAAGTGCGCTTGCCCGACGAACTCCGCGAGCGTCCGCGGCCGCATGCGAGCCGCGAGCGGGGCCGGCGTCTGCGCTTCGAAGAGCCCGGCGGCCTGCGGCGGCTTCATGCGCTACTTCTTCTTGGCAGGGGGCCCCGTCGGCGCAGCGGTTTCGACCGGCGCGCGCACCGTGATCGGTTTGCCTTGGCCGTGCATGATGCCCGTCCTCGTATCGTAATCGAGGAAGTCGACGTTCTGCATCGTCGTCTCGCCGTCGCGCGCATTGACGCTCCCCTCGAGCCGGATCATGTTCGTCGTGTCGTTGAGCGTACCGCGTTCCCCCGTGATATCGCGTTTCCCCTCGACGTAATGGACGTGCCCGATCGCGGTATACGTCTTCGCGTTCCCGTCGATTTGCAGTTTATCGCAGGTCAACGTCGACGGTCCCTTGGTCAGCCGGGTCGCCTCGCCCCGGTTCTCCAGCGGCGTCTCGCGGTGGATCACGACGTTCCCGTCGACGAGGTATTGCTTGGTCTTGCGATTCCCCGTCATGCGATCGCCCGAGACCTCGGTCCCGGAGCGCATCCCCGTGAAACGGTTCGGGATCGAGACGGCGCCCGTCTTTTCGTTGAGATCGAACGACGAGAGCTTGATGTAATCGAAATCGCCGAAATTCCGTAGCTCCGATTGCGCGAGCGCGGCGCCGGCGAGCGCAAGGAGGAGCGACGCGGCCAGGGCCGCGGTCCGAGTTTTTCCCGGGTGAGTCACTGCGAGCGTTCCGTTCCTTCGCCCGGTACCGCGAGCGGGCCGAGAACCTGTTCCAGCATCGTTCGAGTGAGCACTCCTTCGCGGATCAGTTGCGGCGGCGACGTCGTCAAGTCGACGATGCTCGAGGCGGCCTTGTAGCGCGTCGGCCCGGCATCGATCAAGAGGTCGGCTTCGGGGAGCGGTTGCGAAGCGTCTCCGCTGTACGGCGGTTCGCCGCTTGCGTTCGCGCTCGTCGCCGCGAGCGGTCCGCACGCCGTCAAGATCGCGCGGCAGAGCGGATCGTCCGGCACGCGAATGCCGATCGAGGGGCGATTCGCGGCAACGCTCCGATCGATCATGGCGAGGCGCGGGACGATGACGGTCAGCGGGCCCGGGAGAAAAGAACGCACGGCAAGAGTTCCCAGGCGATGCTCGTCGACGTACAGCAGCGCATCGGCCACGGTGGCGCAGTGCAGCGTCAGCGGCTTCGTCCGCGGACGCCCTTTGAGCGCGTAGATCCGCTCGATCGCGGCGAGCTGCGTCGGCGAGGCGCCGATGCCGTAGACCGTCTCGGTCGGGAAGACGATCGTCCCCCCGGACGCGACGGTCTTCGCCGCGAGGTCCGCGACCTCAGAGAAGGGAGTCGTGCGAGCGTCGATCCTGATCACACCCGGACGCGCTGACCCGTGCCGATGACGACGCACGAAAGGGGATCGTCGGCGATGAGCACGGGGATCCCCGTTACTTCGCTCAGGAGCGTATCGAGGCCGCGCAGCAGGGCCCCGCCTCCCGTCAGGATGATCCCGCGATCGATGATGTCGGCGGCGAGTTCGGGCGGCGTCTTCTCGAGCACGGACTTCACGGCTTCCACGATGCTCGTGATCGGCTCGCTGAGCGCCTCGCGCACTTCTTCGCTCGTGATCTTGACCGTCTTCGGCAGGCCGTTGATCAAGTCGCGGCCGCGGATCTCCATCGAGATCTCTTCATCGAGGCGGTACGCCGAGCCGATCGTGATCTTGATCTCTTCGGCCGTCCGTTCGCCGACCATCAGGTTGTAGACGCGCCGGATGTGGCGGATGATCGCTTCGTCGAGCTTGTTCCCCGCGACGCGCAGCGACTGCGAGACGACGATGCCGCCGAGCGAGATCACCGCGACGTCCGTCGTTCCTCCGCCGATGTCGACGACCATGTTCCCGGAAGGCCCGTCGATCGGAAGGCCCGCGCCGATCGCCGCCGCCATCGGCTCCTCGATGATGTCGACGCTACGGGCGCCGGCAAGCTTCGCCGCATCGCGCACCGCGCGTTCCTCGACGCTCGTGATCTCGGCCGGAACGCAGATTACGACCGACGGTTTCGGGCGGAAGAACGAAAAAAACAGCGAGTGATTCTTCGTCACTTTCTTGATGAAGTAATTCAACATCACTTCGGTAACTTCGAAATCGGCGATCACGCCGTCGCGCAGGGGGCGAATCGCCTGGATGTTACCCGGCGTGCGGCCGAGCATCTGGCGCGCTTCCTCGCCGACGGCGATCGTGCGATTCGTGCGGACGTCTTTCGCGACGACCGACGGCTCGCGCAAGACGATACCCTTCCCCTTGACGTAGACGAGGACGTTCGCCGTCCCCAGATCGATCCCGATTTCCACTGAGTGCCCCACGAAATGCGGCACCGAAAGAGCGCGACGCTGGCTCCGGTGTCGCTCGAACGAACGATGAAACGTATTGACGCGCCGGCCCAAAGAGGCGCAGTCGCGCTACTCTGAACGTATTCCCTGCCCGGCTCCCCCGCGCCTAGTCGGAAAGTCTCACCCGGCCGCCACCCGGGGAAATTCGGACGTGTCGCCGAGCCCGAGCGGTTCGTCGAACGGCGCGATCCCGCTCGAACGCTGGACCTGGGCGCCCAGCGCCGAGAGCATCTCCTCGAGCCGCTCGTGCCCCCGGTCGATGTATTCCAGGCCGATGATCTCAGTCTCGCCCTGCGCCGCGAGCCCGGCGATGACGAGCGCGGCCCCGGCGCGAATGTCCGGCGCTTCGACGGGGGCCCCCGAGAGAGGCGCCCCGCCTTTGATCAGCGCCGCGTTCCGGTCGATCTCATAGACGGCACCCAGGCGCCGCAGCTCGTTCAGGTACGAGAAGCGCGCGTTGAAGATCGTCTCCTCGATCACGCTCGTCCCCGGCGCCGTGCACAGGAATGTGACCATCTGCGGCTGGAGGTCGGTCGGGAAGCCGGGATAGGGGGCCGTCACGATGTGCGTCCCGCCCGTGACGCGTTCGGCCTCGACGCGAACCCAATCGGGGCCGCTCGAGACCTTCACGCCGCACTCCCGCAGCCGTTGCGTCAGCGCCTCGACGTGGAACGGCATGCAACGTTTCACGGTGACGTCGCCGCGCGTGGCCGCGCCGCAGAGCATGAGCGTCCCCGTCACGATCCGGTCCGGAATGATCTCGTATTCGACGCCGTGCAGTTCACTCACGCCTTCGATCACGATCGTCTCGCCGCCGTGCCCGCCGATGCGCGCCCCCATGGCGATCAGGAAATTCGCGAGATCGACGACCTCGGGTTCCATCGCGACGTTGCGCAGCGTCGTCGTTCCGTCCGCCAGGACCGCGGCCAGCATCGCGTTCTTCGTCGCCCCGACGCTCGGCATTCGGAAGGCGAGGGAACCGCCGCGCAGCCGCCCCGAACGCGATTTCGCGATCAGGTAGCCGTGCTGATTCGCGACCTCCGCACCGAGCGCTCGAAAGGCCAACTCGTGCATGTCCGTCGCCCGCGTGCCCAAGATGCATCCGCCGGGGAGCGGGACTTCGGCCTCCCCGAAGCGTCCGAGGAGCGGCCCGACGATATCGAACGATGCCGCGAGCTTGCGGACCAGGGTGTACGGAGCGCGATGGGTCGCCAGATGCGAAGCGTCGATCGTGATCGTCCCGCGCCCCTCGGAGCGGACGCGCGCGCCGAGAGCCTCGAGGAGCGACCACATGACGGAGACGTCGGTGATCCGCGGGACGCGGTGCAGCGTAACAGGCGTCTTCGCCAGCAGCGCGGCGGCCATCATCGGGAGCGCAGCATTCTTCGCACCCTGCGTCTCGACCGAGCCGACGAGACGGCGGCCGCCGCGGGCGCGCAGCGTCGTCTCGAGACGATCGAGCGTATCCATCGCAAGGCTTTTTCGGGGAGGGAGGTACCGTTCCATGCCCGCTACGGGCCGAGCGTCGTTCCCGCTCTCAGATGTGCCGGAAAGCCGAGAGCCCGGGCCGGGCCGGAACGAGCGCGAGCGCGAGCGCGCACGAGGGGCGTGACGCCGTTAGGGAAGCGTGAACCAGACCTGATTGTGGTCGACCGCGATGTGGACGTCCTTTTGGTCGATGCCGTTGTGATCGGCCGGCGTGAATTGGATTCGCGCGGTCGCTCCGGCGTACGGCTTCATGTGCTCGAGCGCCTCGATCAGCGCGGGGCCGTCCGTCTTGCCGCCCGCCGCGCGCACCGCATCGGCCAAGATGAACGCAGCATCCCACGCGAACGCGCCGAAGTTCGCGGGGCGTGCGTGATACGCCGCGCGATATTGCGCCAAGAACGCCTGCTGCGGTTTGTTCGGGTACGTGAAGTTGATGTCGCTGTCGGAGTAGACGCCCTCGCCGTCGTTCCCGGCGACCTTCAGGAAGTTGTCCGAGAGCAGGCCGGTCGTACCGAAGATGTTGACCTTTAGCCCGAGCTGGCGGATCTGGCGCACGATCAGCGGGCACGCCGTCGAGGCTCCCCAGATCGCGACGCTGTCGGCCCCGGTGGCGCGAACGCGCAGGAGTTGCGCCGTCACGTCCGTCGCCGCGGTCGGATATGCTTCGTTCATCACGATCTCGATGCCGCGCTTCTGCGCTTCGCTCGCCAGGACGACCGCACCGATCTGGCCGTACGGGTTCTCGTCGTGCAAGACCGCGAGCTTCTTCGTCCCGAGCTTGTTCTTCGCGAACTCGAGCAGTGCTGCGCCCTCGGTCTCGTTGCGCGGCGTCGTCTCGAACAGGTTCTTCACGACGCCGTTCTTCGTATCCCAACTCTGGCCGGTCGGGTTCATGAAGATCTGTGGGATGCCCGCGGCGAGCGTCACGCGGTTGATCGCGAACGTCGGGGCGGTCAGCGTCCCTCCGATGATCGCAATCGCTTTCTTCCCGACGAGTTGCGTCGCGAGTTGCGCCGCGATGTCCGGCTTGCCTTCGTCGTCGACGATCTCGATGCGTAGCGGCCTGCCCGCGATGCCGCCGCTTTCGTTGATCTGCTTCTCCGCAATCAGGAGCGCGTTGCGTTCGGGCTCGCCGAGCGGCGCGAAGACGCCGGTCGTGGACAGGATCGCGCCGATCAGGACCGGCTCGCCCTTCGGCGGGGCGGCCGCGAAAGCGCCGGCCGGAACGGCGAGCGCGCAGGCCAAGACGAAAGCGGAACAACGAGAGACCATCATAACCCTCCGCATGCGAAATGCGGCGGGATCGCTTGCGTTACCTACTGTCTCGAGGCGTCCGGCGCGAAGCCGAGCGCCAGGGAGTTCATGCAGAAGCGACGGCCCGTCGGCGCCGGGCCGTCGTCGAAGACGTGCCCGAGGTGCGATTCGCAGGCGGCGCAGCGCACTTCGGTCCGGCGCATCCCGTGCGAATGGTCGGGACGCAGTTCCACGCTCTCGGGGTGCAGCGCTTGCGTGAAGCTCGGCCAGCCGCAGCCGGAATCGTATTTGTCGCCGGAGCGAAACAACTCCGCCCCACACGCGCCGCAGGTGTAGACCCCTGAGTCCTTCTTATAGAGATAGGCTCCCGTGCCGGCGGGCTCGGTCGCGGCCCGGCGCAGCACCGCATACTGGTCGGGCGAAAGTTCCGCCCGCCACTCGGCATCGCTCTTCTCGATTTTAGGCATGCCTAAAGTTTCGCCGGGCCCGCCCCGCTTTGCCTTCGACCCGGTTAGCTGACGAGCGCGATCTTGGCGTTTGCGAAATCGATCGCCGCTTGCTCGCGTTCGAACTCAGGCGTTTGTGGCGTCAGGCTCTTCTGCCGCTCCGTGGCCGCCGCAAGATCTTCTTTCGCGGCGGCGAGATCGACTTCGTGCTTTCCGAACGCCGCATCGACGAGGATCGTGAGGCGGTTGGGGAGCGCCTGCATGAAGCCTTCGCTCGTCGCGAACTCGATGCGTTGCTGCGCGCCGTCGACGACGACGTTCGCCCGCAAGACGCCGGGCTTGAGCGCCGTCAAAAAGGGCGCGTGCGAAGGCAGGATGCCCTCCTCGCCTTCGGTCCCGACGCCGATCACGAGTTCGGCATCGCCCGCGAAGACGACCGCCTTCGGCGTGATCAGCTTGAACGGGAGCGTGTTGGCCATTAGACCTTGGCGCCCATCTTCTCGGCGTTGGCCTTCACTTCGTCGATGCCGCCGACCATGTAGAACGCCTGTTCCGGAAGCTCGTCGAGCTTGCCCTCGAGGACTTCCTTGAAGGCCGCGATCGTGTCGGAGAGCTTCACGTACTTGCCGGCGCGGCCCGTGAACTGTTCGGCGACGAAGAACGGCTGCGAGAAGAGCCGCTGCATGCGGCGCGCACGGCCGACGGCGATCTTGTCGTCGTCGGAAAGCTCTTCGACGCCGAGGATCGCGATGATGTCCTGGAGATCCTTGTAGCGCTGCAGCGTCTCTTGCACGCCGCGCGCGACGCGGTAGTGCTCCTCGCCGACGATCGCCGGATCGAGGATGCGCGAACTCGAGGTCAGCGGGTTGACGGCGGGGTAGATGCCGAGTTCCGAGATGCCGCGGTCGAGCGCCGTCGTCGCGTCGAGATGCCCGAACGTCGTGGCGACGGCGGGGTCGGTGTAGTCGTCGGCGGGAACGTAAACGGCCTGCACCGAGGTGATCGAGCCCTTTTGCGTCGAGGTGATGCGCTCTTCGAGCGCGCCCATCTCCGTCGCGAGTGAAGGCTGGTAGCCGACGGCCGACGGCATGCGGCCGAGCAGCGCCGAGACTTCGGAGCCCGCCTGCATGAAGCGGAAGATGTTGTCGATGAAAAGCAGCACGTCGGCGCCCTTCTCGTCGCGGAAGTACTCCGCCATCGTCACGCCCGTCTGCGCGATGCGGAAACGGACGCCCGGCGGCTCGTCCATCTGCCCGAAGACGAGCGTCGTCTGCGCGATGACGCCCGACTCTTTCATTTCGAGCCAGAGGTCGTTCCCTTCGCGCGTCCGCTCGCCGACGCCGGTGAAGACCGAGAAACCTTTGTGGACCGACGCGATGTTGCGGATCAGCTCTTGGATGAGGACCGTCTTGCCGACGCCGGCGCCGCCGAAGAGGCCGACCTTACCGCCGCGCGTGTACGGCGCCATCAGGTCGATGACCTTGATGCCCGTCTCGAAGATCTTCGGGGTAGGATCCTGTTGCGCGAACGTCGGCGCGTCGCGATGGATCGGCCAGTACGCCGCCGCATCGACCTTTTCGTCGGAATCGATCGCCTTGCCGAGGACGTTGAAGATGCGTCCGAGCGTCCCCTCGCCGACGGGGACGGTGATCGGCGCGCCGGTGTCGCGCACTTCCGCGCCGCGCACGAGGCCGTCCGTCGAACCCATGCCGAGGCAGCGCACCTGATTGTTCCCGAGCTCGCCTTGAACCTCCAGCACCAGATCGCGCGACTGCATCGCGGTGCCGCCGAGTTCGATGCCGCTCAGCGCCTGGCTATCGGCGCCGGCTTCGCGGTCGGTTCCGACGTGCACGACGAGCGCGGTATTGATGTTCGGAAGCGTATCCGCCGTGAATTCGACGTCGACGACGTTCCCGAGAACCTGGACGACTTTTCCGATGCCTGGCATATTTCTACCTTACCCCTATGTGATTTCTTTGGCTGTTTGGGTGAGTCTGCGGGCACTCACCCCGCAAGCGCTTCGGCTCCGCCGACGATTTCCAAGATTTCTTTCGTGATCGAGGCCTGGCGGGCTTTGTTCATCTCGATCGTGAGCTGCTCGATCAACTTCGTGGCGTTGTCGGTCGCGTTGTTCATCGCCACGAGCTGGGCCGCGAAGAAGGCCGCATCCGTCTCTAGCATCGCGGAATAGATCGTGAAGTCGAGATACTTCGGCAAGAGGCGCGAGAGCACGGACTCGGGCGACGGCGCGAACTCGACGGAGCCCTTGTACTCAGCCTTCTCCGCGCGCTCGCCGACGATCGGCACGATCTTGCGGACCTCGGGCTTCTGCGACATCATCGAGACGAGCTTCGGACTCACGAGGACGATCTCCGAGATCTTCCCGGCGACGAAATCGTCGCTGACCCGGGCCGAGACGGCGCGCGCCGTCGCGAGCTTGTCGCCCTGCGAGAGCGGCCAGTACTCGCTCGCCGCGCCCATGCGCTTGACGCCGTTGCGCGCCTTCGTGCCGATCGTATACCACGCGACGTTCGGCTGTTCGCGCCGGAGTTGCTCCGCTTGGCGCACGAGGTTCTCGTTGAAGGCGCCGCACAGCCCTTTGTCCGCCGTCATCAATACGATCCCCACGGGCGCCCCGGCGGCACCCGGTTTGAGGAACGGATGGTCGACGGTCCCGACGCTCTCCATCAGGTCGCGGAGCATCTCCGCGAGCTGATCGGCGTACGGACGCGACTGCTTCTGGAGGATCTCGGCACGCCGAATCTTCGCCGCGGCCACCTGCTTCATCGCTTTGGTGATCTGCTGCGTGTTCTTGAACGACTTGATCCGGTCCCGAAGGTCGCGAACGCTAGCCACGGGCGGCCTCTGAGCTGAGCGTACGCATCAGAACGATCTGTTGAACTCGACGATCGCAGCTTCGAGAAGCTTCGCCGTGTCGTCCGAGAGTTGCGAGGTCTTCGCCATCGCCGCGGGGACCGCGGCGTGCTTGTCGTGCAGGAACGAGACGAAGCCGTTCGCCCATTCCTGGACGCGCGGCGTCGGCACGTTATCGAGGTGCCCCTTGCCGGCGGCGTAGATCACGGCGACCTGATCCTCGACCGGTTGCGGCGCGAGCTGCGGCTGCTTGAGGAGTTCCGTCATCTTCTCGCCGCGCGTGAGCTGAAGCTGCGTCGTCTTGTCGAGGTCCGATGAGAGCTTCGCGAACGCCGCGAGGGCGCGATACTGAGCGAGGTCGAGCTTGAGGCCGCCCGCGACGGAGCGCATCGCCTTGATCTGCGCCGAACCGCCGACGCGGCTGACCGAGATGCCGACGTCGACGGCGGGGCGGACGCCCTGGAAGAAGAGGTCGCTCGTCAGGTAGATCTGCCCGTCCGTGATCGAGATCAGGTTCGTCGGGATGTACGCGGAGACGTCGCCGGCCTGCGTCTCGATGACGGGAAGCGCCGTGAGCGAGCCGCCGCCCTTGGCGTCGGAGAGTTTCGCCGCGCGCTCCAAGAGGCGGGAGTGCAGGAAGAAGATGTCGCCCGGATACGCTTCGCGCCCCGGCGGCCGGCGCAGCAGCAGCGATACTTCGCGGTAGGCCTGCGCGTGCTTCGTGAGATCGTCGTAGATGATCAGGACGTCTTTGCCCTCGTACATCAAGTGCTCGCCCATAGCGCAGCCCGCGAACGGAGCGATGTACTTGAGCGCGGCGGGCTCCGCCGAGCTGACCGTGACGATCGTCGTGTACTCCATCGCGCCGTACTTCTCGAGCGTCTGCGCGAGCGCGGCGATCGTCGAGTTCTTCTGCCCGATCGCGACGTAGATGCAGAAGACGTTCTTCCCCTTTTGGTTGACGATCGCGTCGAGCGCGATCGCCGTCTTCCCGGTCGCGCGGTCGCCGATGATCAACTCGCGCTGCCCCTTGCCGATCGGGATCAGCGAGTCGATCGCACGGATGCCGGTCTGGAGCGGCTGCTTGACGGGCTGGCGCTCGATGACCGTCGGGGCGGTATTCTCGATCGTGCGGTACTGCTTCGAATCGATCGGACCTTTGCCGTCGACCGGCTGGCCGAGCGGATTGACGACGCGTCCCAGCAGCAAATCGCCGACCGGGACGGAGGCGATGCGGCCGGTCCGGCGGACCTTGTCGCCTTCCTTGATGTCGGTATCCGCGCCCATGATGACGACGCCGACGTTGTCCTCTTCGAGATTGAGGACGATACCCTGAACGCCGTTCGGGAACTCGACGAGTTCCGATGCTTGGGCCGCTTCGAGTCCGTAGATGCGGGCGATGTTGTCGCCGACCTCGATCACGGTCCCGATCTGGTCCTCGTGCACCGAACTCTTGTAGTTCGCGATCTGTTGTTTGAGTATTCCGGCAATTTCGTCAGCGTTGATCATCGTGTCGTCCTTAGCAGAGGAGTTGGGTCCGCGTCAGTTCTTCGCGAACAACAGGCGGGAGAGTTCGTCCAGGCGGCCGGCGATCGAGCCGTCGACGTAGCGGTCGCTCATCGTGATGCGAACGCCGCCGAGGATCTCGGGCTCCACCTTCTGCGTGACCTCGAACGTCTTCCCGAACTTCCGGGAGAGGCGCGCGACGATCGCGTCGAGTTCGGCCTTCTCGAGCGGCCGGGCCGAGGCGATCTCGAGGGGTTCGCGATCCTTCTCGGCGAGCAAGAGCTTCTCGTACTGTTCGAGGATCGGCCCCAAGAGCGCCTCGCGGCGCTTGCGGATCAGGAGCAGCAGCGTGTGCAGGGCGACCACGCCGAGCCGCGGCGCGAACGCATCTTCGATCGTCTTCGTCTTCTCGCCGCGGTCGATGACCGGGGAGATGAAGAAGCGGCGGATCGTATCGTCCGCGGAGATCGTCGCGTAGGTCTCGCGCAGGTCCCGGCCGACGGCCTCGACCGCGTCGCTTTCCTTCGCGAGAGCGAAGATCGCGGTGGCGTAGCGGCGTGCGACGGTTTCGTTTGCCATCAGCCCCGTACCCCGTCGTTCTCGATCGACTCGATCACGTCGCCGATGATGCGCTGGTTCGTCGCCGCGTCGACGCGCCGAGCCGCGCCTTCGCGCGCGATCTCGAGCGCCCGCGTGAGGATCCGGGCACGGAGCCGCTCGTTCGCGGAGGCCCGCCCCCGGACGAGTTCGCCCTGCGCGTTCGCCAACGAGCGTTCGCCGTCGGCCTTCGCCTCGGCGAGGATCCGGGCGCGCTCCGAGAGCGCGTCGTGCTCGCCGCGCTCGCGGATGCTCGCGGCCCGCGACGCCGTATCCGAGATCTCGCTCCGGGCGCGCTCGACGTCCACCTTGGCGGCGGCCCGCTGACGCTCCATCTCTTCGATCTCGGCGTTCTTCGCGGCCTCGGCGCCGGCGATCGCCGGCGCTAGGAATTTGCGGAACAGGAAAGTGAGAACCCCGACGAACGCGAGCGCGCCGAGTATTTGGCTCCAGCGCGCGAGCATCTCGTAGAACGGGTCGACGGTCATCGGCTCCCTCCGAACGAGAACGCCTTCTCGACCATTTGATCGGCGAGCGATTGGGCGAGGGCGCCCTCCGATACCGTCGCCGCCTCCAGCTCGCGGGCGACGGTCGCCCGATGCGCGTCGGCGATCGCCGCGGCTTTTTGGGCGTACTCCGCCGCGATGCCGGCCGCTTCGGTCGAAGCTGCGGCCCGGGAGGCTGCGACCTTCTCCGCCGCTTCCTTACGAGCCGCGGCGAGCGTCGCTTCGGCGCCCGCGCGCAGCGACTTCGCCTCGGCCTCGTAGGCCACGGTATCGCTCTTGAGCCCGTCGATGTATGCTCGACGCTCCCCCAGCGCCTTCGAGACGGGACGCAAGAAGACGCGATCCACGATGAAGTAGAAGATCGCGAAATTCGCGAGCTGGAACCAGAACGTTCCGTCGAGCGAGAGGAACATCGGCGGTGCTTACTTGGGGAGGTGCGTCAGAAGTTCCGGAACCTTGACGACGACGAGCAGCAAGTAGAAGGCGAGCCCGAGCGCGATGATCGGGAACACTTCCGCGAGGCCGATGCCGAGGAACATGAACGTGAAGATGTTCGGGCGGGCTTCCGGCTGGCGTGCGATGGCCTCGACGGCCTTCGAGGCGATGACGCCGTCGCCGACGGCCGATCCGAAGGCAACACCGAGCATGATGATGCCGAAGGAGAGGATCGTCGCCGCTGCGATTAGGGCTTCAGAACTCAAGGGAATACTTTCCTTTCCAAGATGGACTACGATTAGTGCTCGTCCGCGACCGCTAGGGACAAGTAGACGATCGAGAGCAAAGTGAAGACGAACGCCTGAACGGTTCCGACGAAGAAGTTCAGGAACTGGATGATGAACGGCGCGATCGTCGCGGCGATCGAGAGGTTGAAGAACCCGACCATGACCTTCGCGTTGATGATCGAGGCTACGACGACGAAGAGCAGCTCGCCGACGAAGATGTTGAAGAAGAGGCGCGCGGCCATCGTGATCGGGCGCACCAGCTCGTCGAGGATGTTGACCGGCAACAGCGCGGCGAAGGGCTGGGCCAGGTGCTTGTAGTGGCCGAGCCCCTTCGCCCGGACCGCAACGACCTGGATCATGATGAAGATCAGGAGCGCGTAGGGCGCCGCGGTGTTGAGGTCGGCGGTCGGCGAGCCGCCGAACGGCAGCCCGAACAGCTTGAAGGGGATGATCCCGAATTGGTTCATCGCGAAGATGAACAGGAACAGGGCCACGAAGAACGGCGTGAACGGCTCGGCCTTGCGGCCCAGGACGCCGTAGGCGAGGTCGGCGATGTACGCGATGATGCCTTCGAAGATCGTCTGGATCTTCGTCGCACGCGGAGAGCTGTAGCTCTTGCCGATCCAGGCCAGGAACGCGAGCACGACGACCATCGCGATCCAGGTCGTCAACACGGTGTCCGCGTGCACGGTTCCGACGACCGGCACGTTCCAGACACTATGGGCGCCTATCTCTTCTTGCAACTATCTATCCGCTCACAGGGCCCGCGCGACGCTGATGGCGTACAGCGCGAGGGGCAAAAAGAATCCGCAGAAATAGAACGCCATCGTCCACCAGGGACCATGGAGCGCAAACTCCACGGGTACTATACCGAAGACGCAGATTCGCAGAACACTACTTAAGGCGAAAATGACGATACTCCGGTTGTCGATTAATCGTTCGTTCCCGCGCATTGCGAGCAATGCGTTGGCGACCCCGCACAAGCCACCGAAGGCCAGGGCGACGGCGCCGATAGGAGACCACCCCGCGATGGGGATGGCCGCCACGGTCACGAGGACAAGCGACCAAACGCTGATCGACCTCTTACGCGCGTAATACGCGCGTAACTCAGCCTCTTCAGCGGCGCTTCCCGTCTTAGGGCCCTCTGGAATCGAACCCTGCAAGGCTCCGCCTATGCCGCCCGAAACTCGTCGGGTTCGGCTTCGCTGCGCAGGCGCGCGAGGAGCCAGGCGACGATCCGCTCGGAGGCGTGCCCGTCTCCGTACGGATTGTTCGCCCTCGACATCCGGGCGTAGACGGCGCGGTCGGAAAGCAGTTCGGCCGCCGCAGCGACGATCGTCCCCGGGTCGGCGCCGACGAGGCGCAACGTCCCGGCGGCGATCCCCTCGGGCCGCTCCGTCTCGTCGCGCATGACGAGGACCGGCTTGCCCAGGCACGGGGCTTCCTCTTGGAGCCCGCCGCTGTCCGTGAGGACGAACGTCGAGCGGCCGATCGAGCGAACCGTCGTATCGTACCCCAGCGGGGCGACGAGCCGGACGCCCTCGAGCCCGCCGAGCACTTCCCGCGCGAGGGGCGCAACGCGCGGCGACGGGTGGACTGGCCAGAGGATCTGGGGCCTTGCGGGCAGGCCCGCGATCGACCGCAGCGCCTCGCAGATGCCGCGCATGCGGTCGTGGTTCTCGCGCCGATGCGCCGTGACGAAGATCAGCGGCCGGGCCGGGTCCAAGCCCGCCCACTCCGGCGGCTCCCCCGAGTACGCGCGCCGGGCCGTCGCCTGGAACGCGTCGATGACGGTGTTCCCGGTCACGAAGATGTCCGGGGCGGGGACGTTCTCGGCCTCGAGGTTCGCCCTGGCCTGCGCCGTCGGGGAGAAATGGTAGCTCGCAATCCGCCCGGTGAGCCGGCGGTTCATCTCTTCGGGGAAGGGCTCCCAGCGCGTATGCGTCCGCAGCCCCGCCTCGACGTGCCCGACGGGGATCTTCGCATAGAAGGCGGCGAGCGCCGCGGCGGTGCTCGTCGAGGTGTCGCCGTGGACGAGAACGACGTCCGGCCGGGCACGCTCGAGGACGGGCTCCATCCCGGCCAGCACGCTCGTCGTGATCTGGGTCAGCGTTTGGTCGGGGCGCATGATATCGAGATCGTACGCGGGCTCGATCGAAAAGAGCGCGAGAAGATCGTCGAGCATCTGACGGTGCTGGGCCGTCACGCATACGATCGGTTCGACTGCGGGCCCCGCTGCCTCCAGCGCACGAACGACCGGCGCCATCTTGATCGTGTCGGGGCGCGTCCCGAAGACCGTCATCACGCGCAGCGGACGATATGAACTCACGGGCGCGCTCTTTCGGGTTACATCAGGTCCACTCCCCGGCCCAGCGCTCGATCTCCGCAATGATGCCGCTGAGCGACTCGCCTTTCGGCGTGAGATGGTACTCGACGCGAACCGGCCGGTCCGCGATCACGGTCCGCCGGACGAGCCCGGTCTCTTCGAACTCGCGCAGGCGCTCGGAGAGCATCTTGTCGGTAAGCGCCGGGATCGCTTCGCGCAGATCGCTGAAGCGGATGACGCCGTGCTGCAGCGCGCGCAGGATCGCTCCGGACCAGCGGCGGCCGATCAGTTCGACGGCCGAGGTAAAGCGCGGACAGAACGCCTCGTCTTGGGCAGGCGTCTTTTGGGAATCGGTTGGGGGAGTTGAAACCTTGCTCACTTTTAGATAGTATTATACCATTCGTAGAGCAACTAGCAAATAGGCTGGACTGAGATCCCTGCTCGGCTCACCTTTTGACCATCTTACCATCCGAGGAGAATATCCATGACAACGCTCACAACCGAGACCTACGCGATCGATCCGACCCATTCCGGCGTCGAGTTCTCCGTCCGCCACCTGATGATCTCGAAGGTCCGGGGCCGCTTCAGCGGCGTTGCCGGAACCATCGAGATCCCGGCGGGCGGCTCCGTGCCGACGTCCGTTCAGGCGGAGATCGACGTCGCATCGATCGACACCCGCGAAGCCCAGCGGGACGGGCACCTGAAATCCCCCGACTTCTTCCATGCAGAGGACTTCCCGAAGATCCGCTTCACGAGCACCAAGATCGAGAGCAAGGGCGGCGACCGCCTCGAGATCGCCGGTAATCTCGAGATCCGCGGGACCACGCATCCCGTCACGATCGACGGCGCGTTCGAAGGCCGGGCGAAGGACCCGTGGGGGAACGATCGCCTCGCGCTCAGCGGTTCGGCGCGGATCAACCGCAAGGACTTCGGCCTCGTCTGGAACCAGGGTCTCGAAAGCGGCGGCGTCCTCGTCGGCGACACGGTCGACATCACGCTCGAAATCGAAGCCGTAGCCAAGAAATAGTCGCAACCGGAGCAGCGGGCGCCGCCCCGGCGGCGTCCGCTTAAACCGAGCCCGCGATTTTCAGCGGATGCGAGAAGCCGCCGGCGAGCGCGTAGGCGGCGATGCCGAGAAAGAACGTGACGGCGTAGATCAGCAGCACGGCCTGGCGGACGTTCAGCCCGAATTGGAAGACCAGGACGTGATGGATGTGCCCGCGATCCGCTTCGTAGAACTTGCGCCCGGCCCGGGTGCGGCGGACGATCGCGGCGGCGATGTCGACGACCGGGAGCGCGAGCGCGAGGAGCGGAACGGCGAGGCTGACCGTCAGCGCCGTCTTGCTCGTCGTCAGGACGCCGACCGTCGCGAGCATGTAGCCGATGAAGAGCGAGCCCGTGTCGCCGAGGATGATCGAGGCCGGATTGAAGTTGTAACGCAGGAAGCCGAGCGTGCCGCCGACCAGCGCGCACAGCACGAGCGCCGCGACGTCGTAATGGTGCGAGACCGCGATCAGGAACAGAAAGAAGCCCGAGATCGCGGTGAAGCCGGAGAGCAACCCGTCGAGGCCGTCGAGAAAGTTGATCGCGTTCATGATCCCGAGGTACCAGAGCAGCGTGATCGGGACCGCGAAATAGATCGGGAAGCCGAAATACTCGCCGTCGCGGAACGGATTCTCAACCGACGTGATCGTGAAACCGTAGCTCATCGAGACGAGCGCGACGACGATCTGCGCGAGGAATTTCCCGCGCGGCGAGATCGAGACGACGTCGTCCCACACGCCGAAGATCAAGATCAGCGTTCCGCCGAACAACAGGCCGAGGAAGCGGTTGAGATCGTGGACGTCGTGGAACAGCGGCGTGTATTGGATCGCGTAGCCGAGCGTCGCGAACAGCGCGAACGCGAAGCCCAAGTACACGGCGAGACCGCCGATGCGCGGCTTCGGGTCGGCGTGCATGCGCCGGTCGCCCGTCTGATCGAGCATTCCGACGTGCAGCGCGAGCCGCCGCACGTACGGGGTCACGAGGAGCGTCGTCCCCGCTGCGATGAGGAGCGCGGCCGCGTAGAGATAGGCGAGTCTCACGCGCGGGCCCCGGCCGGATCGAGCGCCGCGAAGTGCACGACGGCGACGCCGGCCTCGGCCAAGAGCAGCGCCGCATGTTCGTCGGGGTACTGTTGATCGTAGACGATCCGCATCACGCCCGCGCTGATCAACAACTTCGAGCAACCGACGCACGGCTGGTGCGTCGTGTACGCCGTCGCGCCTTCTAGGCTGATGCCGTGCAGCGCCCCTTGCACGATCGCGTTCGCTTCGGCGTGCGTCGCGCGGATGCAATGCCCGTTCACCATCTCGCAGCCGACGTCCGTGCAGTGCGCCACGCGGCGCGGCGCACCGTTGTAGCCGGTCGTCAGGATGCGATGGTCCCGCACCAGCACCGCTCCGACGCCGGCGCGGGGGCAGGTCGCCCGCGTCGCAACGGTCCGTGCGATCTGCATGAAATACTCGTCCCAGCCGGGTCTCATCGAGTGCATCGTTCGCGAACGGCCCGGCTACGCCCCGCGCGGGGTCGCGCGCACCGAAACCGGGACGGAACTCGTGCTGCCGAACATTCGGTCGCCGGCATCGCCGAGGCCCGGAACGATGTAGCCGTGCTCGTTGAGCCGCTCGTCGATCGCCGCCGTGACGATGCGAACGTCCGGGAACGCGGCGCGGAGCGTCGCGATCCCGGACGGTGCGGCGATCGCGCAGACGAACGAGAGCCGCACGGCCCCGCGCAGAGCGAGCACGCCGAGCGCGGCCGAGCCCGAGTGCCCCGTCGCCAACATCGGGTCGACCACGAAGACGTCGCGCGCGCTCAGATCGTCGGGGAGGTTCGCGTAGTAGGGGATCGCCTCGAGCGTCGCGGGGTCCCGGTAGAACCCCAGGTGCGCGACGACCGCGTCGTCGATGACCGCGAGGAACCCCGGCAAGAGGCCGAGTCCGGCGCGCAGGATCGGGGCGACGACGGGGCGAGTCGCGATGCGGCGCTCCGAGGCGAGCGCGAGCGGGGTCTGCACCTCTTTGCGCTGCGTCTCAAGGTCCCGGGTCGCCTCGTAGGCGAGGAACAGGCCGAGTTCCTCGAGGAGCCGCCGGAACACCGGGGTCGGGGTCGCATGATCCCGCAGGCGCGCGAGCCGGTCGGCGACGGCCGGATGATCGACCACCAGCGTTCGTTCCACGCCGCGGGCTTATCTGAGGACGACGAAAAGCCCCGCCGGAGCGGCGGAGGAGTGCACGGGCAGCGTCGACCGCCAGCGCGGCGGTAAAGACGAACAGGAACGACGCCCCGTAGGACTCGTGCAGGACGAGCGCGCCCACCACGGCGAGCACGCCGGCGAGCGCCGCGTTTCGAGCGAGCGCCGCCAGCGCGCGCCGCGCCGCCTCCGCCGCCCCGCGTCCGACGGCGACCGGATCGGGAGCCTGCATCATCTCGCCGCGGCGCTCCCGGCCTGCGCATCCGTGGCATCGGCAGCCGGGTGGGGATGCCCGATCCGTTCGTGCAGTGCGCCGAGCGCGCGATGCGCGAGCTCGCCGGCCGCGCCGATGACGATCGTCTCCTTCGCCTTATCGACGAAGGCGGAGCGCGTGAACTGGGCCGCGGCCTCCCCGAGGCGCGCCGGATCGGCGAGCGTTCCGGCGGCGGAGCGCGCCGCCGCTCCCGAGGAATCCAGGAACGCGCGCGCGGCCTGCCCGACGAAGCCCGCGACCGCGCGACCGGCACTCTGAAGCGCCCCGCCGAACGCGCGCCCCGCGAGGCCGGCGGCCGCGCCCTCCCCAGCCTCGCCGGCCGCAAGGCCGAGCGGCGCCAGGACTTCCGGGGCGGCGATCCCGGCTACCACGGCCGCCGCCGCCAACGCAGGTTGCGGATTGCGAACGCCGTCGCTCGCATAACGGGAGCCGGCCGCCTGCTGGGCGCGAGCCAGCCGTTCCCGCTGTTCCGGGGTCGGGGCCGGCAGCGTGGCCGGGTCGTACGGGCGCATGACCGGCGTCAAGTCCGTCGTAGCCATTCGTGCGGTGCTCCTTTCGCAAGCGTCGTGCACCGCACCATCACGCGTTCGCCCCCGCCCACTAGCCCGCAGCCTCAGCCTTCGCCGGGCTCAGACTGTCAGACTGATAGGTAGCGTCCGGGTCGGGGCGGGGTTTCTCCGCGGGGCGTGCAGCTTTCCGGCGGAGCCATGGATGGCGGGGGGGGCTCCACGCGCTTTGCGTGTGGGGGGCGCGGAGCCGTAGGCGGAGCGCCTGTTCAACTCAGTGGGCCCCCGCGCTGCGTAGCAGCGTGGGAGCACGTGCACGAGTAGCCGTTTCGCATGGATGCGAAACGGCGGGCGTCCCCGCGGAGGAACCCCGCCCCGACCCGGACGCGGGCCACGAGCGCAGGCTTAGTCTGACGAGGGGCAGCTACGGCGCTACGGCAAGTCGTAACGCGAGGTCAGCTCCGCTACGCGCGCGCGTAACGCCTCTTGCTTTTCGCGCCGGCCGATGTCGTCGAGCCCTTCGGCGATGATCTTGCCGATCTCGCGAGCTTCGTCGAGCCCCATCCCGCGCGTCGTGACCGCGGGCGTTCCGATGCGGATGCCGCTCGTGATCCCCGGCTTCTGTTGGTCGAACGGGATCGCGTTCTTGTTGACCGTCACGTGAATCTCGTCGAGGTACGCCTCGACCGCTTTCCCCGTCAAGCCCTTCGGCGTGAGATCGACGAGCAGCAGATGCGTGTCGGTTCCGCCGCCGACGAGCCGCGCCCCCGCCCGCAGCAGCTCCTCGCCGAGAGCGCGCGCGTTCTCGAGCACCTGCTGCTGATACGCCTTGAAGTCCGGCTGGAGCGCCTCGCCGAACGCGACGGCCTTCGCCGCGATCGTGTGCATGAACGGACCGCCCTGGATGCCCGGGAAGACCGCCTTGTCGAGCGCCTGCGCGTGCTGCACCTTCGTCAGCACGAGCCCGCCGCGCGGGCCGCGCAGCGTCTTGTGCGTCGTCGTCGTCACGAAATCGGCGTACGGGACGGGCGAGGGATGCAAGCCGACGGCGACGAGCCCCGCGATGTGCGCCATGTCGACCATGAAGAGCGCGCCGACTTCGTCCGCGATCTCGCGAAACGGAGCGTACTCCATCGTGCGCGGATAGGCGCTCGCCCCGGCGACGATCAGTTTCGGCTTGTGCTCGCGCGCGAGCGCGCGGACCTCGTCGAAATCGATCAGCTCGGTATCGCGCCGCACGCCGTACGCGAACGCTTGAAAGTACTTTCCGCTGAACGTGATCTTCGCGCCGTGCGTCAAGTGCCCGCCGTGGGGGAGCGCGAGTCCCATGATCGCATCGCCGGGTTGCAGCACCGCGAAGAAGACCGCCGTGTTCGCCTGGGCGCCCGCGTGCGGCTGCACGTTCGCATGCTCCGCCGCGAAGAGCCGCTTCGCGCGGTCGATCGCGATCCGTTCTGCGATATCTACGAACTCGCAGCCGCCGTAGTAGCGCTTCCCCGGGTAACCTTCCGCGTATTTGTTCGTCAACCGGCTGCCTTGCGCTTCGCGCACTGCGGCGCTCGCGTAGTTTTCCGACGCGATCAGCTCGAGGTTCTCGCGCAAACGCCGGTTCTCGCCGTCGATCGCGGCGTAGACCTCCGGGTCCGCGGCGGCAAGCAAGGTCGGGTCGAGCGTCTGCATGGGTGCGAAGGTCCTCATCGGGGCGCGGAACAGCGTTCCGCCGGTGGCCAGGCCCGGGTCCTTCGACGCCCCCGCCGGGGGGACCGTTAGCAGCAAGCGGCGGCGAAACCCGCCCGGCGAACCGTCCTCGCGCTACGCCGGGGCCTTCGGCGTCTCGGCGCCGGTGACGACGCCGCGCGCGACGTCGGCGGCGGCCTTAGCCTGCGCGGCCCCGTCGTACGCGAGCTTCGCGGCACGCGGCGCGTGCCGGCCGCCCTCGAACGGCGTCTCCAAGAAGACCGAGACCAGGCGTTCGATCATCTCCCAACCCGTGATGCGTTCGCTGAGCGCGAGCACGTTCGCGTCGTTGTGCCGGCGCGAGAGTTCCGTGACGAGCGGTTCGAACGCGACCGCGCAACGGATGCCCGGAACTTTGTTCGCGGCGATCGCGATCCCGATGCTCGAGCCGCAGACGACGATGCCGCGGTCCGCGAGACCGCTCGCAACCGCCTGCCCCACGGCAAATCCGTAATCGGGATAGTCGACTGCCGCGGGGCCGTGCGTGCCGAAATCGAGGACCGTGTAGCCGCGCGCCCCGAGTTCCTCGACGAGGCGATCTTTGTACGAGTAGCCGGCATGGTCTGCAGCGAGCGCGATCTTCACGAAGGTCCTTTTCCTCGGAGCGAACGGATTGCCGGAATCGTACCACATCGCGCCTCGCCGGCGAGCAGGCGGTCGCGCCGGGGCCACGAAGCGCGATTGCGATGAAGCTCGCCTGTTCCAGTGCCGACCTCGCACGCTCGCTCGCGTCGGGAACGCTCACGCAACTGGAGTGGCTCGATTGGTGCGCAGCCGAACTCGCCGCCGACGGCGTCGTGTTCGACGTCCGCCATTTTCCGCGGACCGACGGCGAGTATCTCGCACAACTGAAGAAACTTTGCGCGGATCTCGGGCTCACGATCGCGGCCGTCGCCGACGACGCCGCCTTCGAAGAGGAGGGCGCGCGCGCGCTCTCCATCGCCGCGGCGCTCGGCGCGCCCGTCGTCGTCGCCCGCGCGCCGCACGCACTCGGCGAGAACGGCGAGACCTGGAACCGCTTCGTAGCCGGCGCGAAGAGCGCCGCGCGGGCCGCGAAGCGCACGAACGTGACGCTCGCGCTGCGCAACGCTCCCGCAACGCTCTGCCCGGGGGCGGCCGAGTGCAAGCACCTTTCCAAGGACGTCGATAGCGCCTGGCTCCGTTTCGCCCCCGACCTAGCCTCGCTCGGTCCGTTAGAGGAAGCGAGCGCGCTCCTGCGCCGGGCCGTCATCGCGACCCACACGCTCGGGCCCGCCGACGACTACGAGGCGCTCGCGCGGACGCTCTCGGCGCTTCGCGCGTTCCTCGTTATCGAACCGTCGGGTCCCGAGCCGCAAGCGGAGCTGCGCACGGCCGTCGCCCGGCTGCGTCACGCCTGGGCAGAACAGCAACTCGACCGCTCGCAGGCCTAGGTCGCGCCGGATCTACGGAAGGACAACGACCGCACTGCCGTCTGCATGCCCGGTTTGAACCTGCTTTTTGCAGGTGGGTGCGGCCCGGGCGCGAGGTGTGAACGGGGTATGCCGTACGCATCCTCTCGTATCCGGAGCTGATGCTCCCTTGGTGTCTTCATTGGCCCAACACCTAAGCAAGTACGCGAGCGAGCGCAGTCGTTGTCTGCTGGGATTGTCCCACCTCGGTCAAGTCTTGACGAAACGAACGCGGCGTGATCCACCCATACCGAGCCGTGCAGCGAAGGTGCGCCCGTAGATAGCCTGTGCAGCGTCAATGCCGGCTTTGGGCTCCCTCACCGTCGTCCGGGTTCCCGAATTCGAACGGCAGCGCGACATCGACGGGCGCGATGCAGGCGGGGTCGTCGTGGGCCACCGAGTTCACGCGCGGCGAAACCGGCGTCGCGCTCATTTCGTCGGACGGGAACGGCCGCAGCAGCGGCATCGTCGACTCCGGGGGCGCCTCGCCGGGCGTCAGCCAGCGCTCGTAATCGCGCGGATGCAGCATCACGGGCATGCGCTCGTGGATGCGGCCCACGAGTTCGTTCGCGCGGGTCGTCACGATCGTGACCGAATCGATCGGCGGTTCGTGCGAGCGTTCCCGGTGCGCCCACAATCCCGCGAACGCGAACGGCTCGCCGGTGAGCAGCGAATAGCGGATCGGAAGCTTGCGCCCGTCGGGCAAATGCCGCCATTCGTAGAAGCCGTCCGCCAGGACGAGCGCGCGCCGCCGCACGAGCGCATCGTGGAAGGCCGGGCGTTCGAGCAACGTCTCCGCGCGCGCGTTGATCAGCCGGTTGCCGATCGAGGGATCCTTCGCCCAATTCGGGACGAGACCCCAATGCAGCGCGACGATCTCGTGGCGGCCGTCGTTGCGGACGGCGAGCACGTCATCGGTCGGCGCGACGTTCCAGCGCGGAAGGGCGTCCGTGACGAGACGATAATGCGGAAACGCGCGCTCGATCGCGTCGATCCGGCTCATCGTATACCGCCCGCACATCACCGCGCTTTCGGGCCGGTCGCGGCGCGGTCCCGCAGCGCGGCCCGCTCAGGCGCCGTCCCCGCCCGCCCGCTTGCGCCCGAGGACCGGTTCGAACGCGGCGAGCGCACGCGCACGCGCGTAAGCGTGCGGAACGATCGGCTCGGGATAGTCGCGGCCGAGCGCGAAGCCGAGTTGCTCCGCGAGGAGCGGCGGAAGAGTCTGCGGCGCGTGGACGTACTTCGCCGGAAGCGTTGCGAGCGCGGGCAGCATCGCGCGAACGAAGGTCCCGTGCGGATCGAACTTCTCGCCCTGCAACGTCGGATTGAAGATGCGAAAGTACGGCGCGGCATCGGTTCCGGTCGAAGCCGCCCACTGCCAGCCGCCGTTGTTCGCGGCGAGATCCGCGTCGGCGAGACGTTGCTCGAAGTACCGCTCGCCCCGGCGGTAGTCGAGGAGCAAGTGCTTCGTGAGAAACGAGGCGGCGATCATGCGCAACCGGTTGTGCATCCAGCCCGTCGCATTCAGTTGCACCATCGCCGCGTCGACGATGGGGTACCCGGTGCGACCGTGCGACCAGGCCTCGAAATCGGCCTCGGCCCCGCGCCACGGGATGTTGCGCGCCGCGGGAAGGAACGGGCCGCGCGCGACGTGCGGAAAGTTCGCGAGGATCTGCAGGTAGAAATCGCGCCAGATCAGTTCCGAGAGCCACGTTTCGGCTCCGAGCCGCGCCGCCGCGTCCGGCGCGGCCGCGCGAGCCTCCGCCGCCGCGGCGACGCACGTTCGAATCCCGATCGTTCCGGCGCGCAGGTGCGGCGAGAGATGCGACGTCCCCGCCAGCGCGGGGACGTTGCGCTCCCGCTCGTACGCGTGGATCGGTCCGCCGGCGAAGCGCGCGAGGAGCGCTCGCGCAGCGCTCTCGCCGACGAGCGGAAACCCCGGGAGCGGCTCGTGACCGTAATCCTGCGGCGCAGGAACCGCGCGTGCGGCACCCAGCAGTTCGCGCGGAAGGAACCGGGCGGCCGGGATCCGCTCCGAAGGGAGGGGGGCGCGCGGATCGGCGGCATGCCTTTCGAGCCAGCGGCGTTTGTACGGCGTGAAGACGGCGTAGGGCTTCCCAGTGCCCTGCCGGATCTCGTCGGCCCAATAATACGCGTGGTCGCGGCAGGCGACCGCGCTCCGGCCGCTCGCTCGAAACTCCGCTTCGACGCGCGCGTCGCGCGAGCGAGCCGCGGGCTCGACGTCTTCGGCGTAATAGAGCGCGCCCGCGCCCAGCCGCTCGGCGCACGACATCAATTCCGCGGCGCACGCGCCTTCGAGCAGCACGAGATCGCTGCCGCGTTCGCGCAACTCCGTCCGGAGGTCCGCGAGCGCGCGCAAGAACGCGGTGACGATCGCCGCGCCGGTGCGCTCGCCGCGGAGTTGCTCCGGATCGAGGACGAACGCGCAAGCGACCGTCTCACACTCCCGGGTGGCAAGCCAAAGAGCGGTGCTGTCGGACAAGCGCAGGTCGCGGCGCAACCATACCAGCGCGCGGCGAACGGGGGAGGGCATCGCCGCGCCTTTCGCGCGACGCGTCGAGGACCTGCGTCGAGCCGGGCCTAAACCGAGTTCATGGATCTCTCCATCACCGAACTCGCGCTCCCGCTCGCCCACGCCTTCACGATCACGCGCGGCTCGCAGACGGTCACGGAAACGGCACTCTTCCGGCTGCGCTGGAACGGCCTCGAAGGGCTCGGCGAGTCGTCGCCGATACCGCGCTACGGCGAGAGCCTCGCTTCCGTTCGCGACGCCTTTCGCACGCGCGATTTCGCCGGGGAGACGCCGTACGAGATGGAGCGCCTGCTCGAGGGTCTTCCGCCCGCCGCGAAGTGCGGGCTCGACATCGCGCTGCACGATCTCGTCGGCAAAGACCTCGACCGCCCGCTCTGGCAACTGCTCGGGCTCGATCCGGCCCGCACGCCGACGACGTCGTTCACGATCGGCATCGACACGCTCCCCGTGACGTTGCAGAAGCTCGAAGAGATACGCGATCATCCCGTCATCAAAGTCAAGCTCGGCACCGGGCGCGAAGTCGAAACGATCGAGGCGATGCGCGCGCGTTATACCGGGACGCTGCGCATCGACGCCAACGAAGGTTGGACGCCCGAACGGAGCGTTTCGATCTTGCGCGAGCTCGAGCGATTCGACATCGAATTCTGCGAGCAGCCGATCCCCGCGGGATCGCCCGCGCAATTGCGTTACATCCGCGAGCATTCGGCGATCCCGATCGTCACGGACGAAGACTCCAAGGACGCCTTCGATCTCCCGCGCTTGATCGGTTGCGTCGACGGCATCAACGTCAAGCTCGTGAAGTGCGGAGGAATCCGCGGCGCGCTCGCGATGATCCACACTGCGCGCGCGCTCGGTTTGAAGATCATGCTGGGCTGCATGGTGGAGAGCCAAGTCCTCACCACGGCCGCGGCGCATCTCTCCCCGCTCGTCGATTGGGCCGATCTCGACGGGCCGTTCCTCACCGCCGAGGATCCGTTCGACGGCATCGCCTACGCGAACGGAAAGATCGTCCTGCCGGAAGGCCCCGGGCTCGGCGTTCGCGAGCGTTCGACGGCGAAGCCGTAACGCGCGGGGACGCCCCGGCGCGGCGCGGAACCGAGTCCGGCATGCGCAGTTATGCAGTTCTCGCAATCGATTCCTTCGCAACCCGCAGCGCCAAGACGGCGCACGGCGTGATCGCCTACGGCAGCGACGAGATCGCCGCCGTGATCGATCCCTCGCTCGCGGGGCGGCGCGTGTCCGACGTGATGCCGCATCTGCGCCGCGACGCGCCGATCGTCGCGAGCGTCGCCGAGGCGCTCGCGTACGCCCCGACGTCGCTGCTCGTCGGCGTCGCACCCCCGGGAGGCGCGCTCCCGCCGACGTGGCGCCACGAGATCCACGCCGCGCTCGACGCGAAGCTCGAGATCGTCAGCGGCCTGCACGAGCAGTTGCGCGAGGATGCGGAGTTCGCGGCCGCCGCGGCGCGCAGCGGAGCGGCGATCTGGGACGTGCGCTTCCCGCCCGAGGTCCCGCTGTTCTCGGGGGCCGCGTGGCGCGTCCCGGCGCGCGTGGTGTTGACGGTCGGCAGCGATTGTGCCGTCGGAAAGATGACCGTCTCGCTGGAACTGCAGCGCGCGGCCCGCGATCGCGGCGTGCGCGCAGGCTTCGTCGCGACCGGGCAAACCGGGATCATGATCGCCGGAAGCGGCATCGCGATCGATCGCGTGATCGCCGATTTCGCGCCGGGCGCGACCGAGCAGATCGTCGTCGAAGGCGCGCGCGATGCGGACCTGTTGTTCGTCGAAGGCCAAGGCGGCATCAATCACCCGGCCTACGCACCGGTCACGCTCGCGCTCATGTACGGCGCCGCGCCGGATGCGCTCGTCCTCGTCCACTACGTCGCGCGCAAGACCGTCGAAGCGTTCGGCACGCCGGTGCTCCCGTACGGGCGCTTGATCGAGCTCTACGAAGGACTCTGCGCGACCGTTAAGCCGGCGCGCGTCGCCGGCATCGCCTTGAACACGCTCGGCCTCGACGACGCCGCGGCCCGCGCGGCGATCGAAGATGCACGGCGCCAAACCGGGCTCCCCGCCGACGACGTCGTGCGCTACGGGCCGCACGCATTCTACGACGCGATCGCACCGGCGCTGCGCGAGAAGACGAGGGCGCTCGGGATAGAGCCCGCCTCTGCATGAAGCCCGGGCGCGGGCGGCGCCGGCCTCTCGCGCTCGCCGCGCTCCTGGCGGCGGCGTGCCTCGGCTTCTCCGCCTGCGCGAAGGCCCCGCCGCAGCCCGCCTTCGGGGGCGCGCGGAACCCGTGGACGCAACCCGGCCGCTTGCGGCTGGGATACCCCGACGAGCCCGACAATCTCAACGCGATGTTCGCGCACGCGGCGGCCGCCGACGAAGCCGATTCGCTTCTGTTCGCCCCCGTCTTCCGCTACGACGAACGCGGCGAGTTATTCCCGGAGCTCGCCCTCGAGGTTCCGACGTACGCGAACCGCGGCATCTCGCGCGACGGCAAGACGATCGTTCTGCACTTTCGCAAGGGGGTGAAGTGGTCCGACGGCGCTCCGCTCGACGCGCGGGACCTGCGTTTCACCTGGCAGGCGGTGATGAACGATGCGAATGCCGCGAAGACGCGCGCCGGTTGGGACGACATCGCTGGAATCGATCTGCCGGACGCGCACACCGCGACGATCCGCCTCAAACGAACGAACGCGGCGATCCTGGGCATCTTCGCCGTCGGCGGCGCGGCCGTTCCTCCGCTCCCGGCCCATCTGCTCGCGGCATTGCCGGACATCAATCACGCGCCGTTCAACGCGGCGCCGATCTCGAGCGGCCCGTATCTCCTGCGCGCATGGAACCACGGCGCTTCGCTCGAGTTCGCCGCGAATCCGGGATATTGGCGCGGCAAACCCGCGATCGCCGCGATCTCGTGGCGGGTGATACCGAACGCCGAGACGCTGTTTTCGCAGCTACGGACGCACGAGATCGACGTCTACCCGAACGTCGCGGAGGATCAGATCGGCCGGCTGGCAGCGCTTCCGGGGATCGCGGTCGCGAAGCGAACGATCGCCAATTGGCGCAGACTCGCGATCAACTGCAACAAGCCGGCGCTGCGCGACGTGCGGGTTCGGCGCGCGATCGCGGAGGCGGTCGACTGGGACCGCATCAATCGCACGATCTATCGCGGCTACAATCTGCGAGCGGTCAGCGACATCATGCCGGGGACCTGGGCCGCGCCGAAGATCCCGTTCTACCGGCACGATCCGGACGAGGCGGCGGCCTTGCTCGATGCGGCGGGGTTCCGGCGCGGGCCGGACGGCACGCGCGTCAAAGACGGCGTGCGCCTCGAGCTGACGCTTTCGAGCACGAACAAGGCGGCCAACGAACGGGCCGAAGTTCAGATGCAGCAGGAGCTGGGCGCAATCGGGGTGCGGATCTCGATCAAGAACTACCCCGCGAGCCTCCTATTCGCGCAGACCGGCCCGCTCTACGGGGGCGCGTACGATCTCGAGTGGTCGGTCGAGACGAACGCCCCCGATCCCGATAATCAGGCGAACTTCAGCGGCGACTTCATTCCCCCGCACGGAGCGAACACGTCGTTCTTGAACGATCCCGAGATCACGCGCCTCTCGGATGAGGCCTTGCGCACGTTCGACCGCCCCAGGCGCAAAGCGTTGTACCAGGGGGAGGAGCAGCGAATCCACGAAATCGTCCCCGTCGTGTTCCTCTATTGGGAGAACGGGTACTCCGCGTACAACAGCGACTTGACGGGTTACAAGCCGGCGCAGTTCGTCGCCGATAATTGGAACGCGTGGGAATGGAGGCTCGAGCCTTGAGCGTCGCATTCGCGGCCGCACCGGTCGCTCCGGGTTCAAAGACGATGCTGCCGTTCGACGGGGCGCGGCATGCCATCGTCTCGTGGAACACGTCCGCGCCGGAGGGGGAAATCCGGGTGCGCGCGTTCGCGCGCGACGGTTCAGCCGGCGAACGGCTGCGCCTGGCGCGCTGGTCGCCGGCGGAGCGCCGCTCGTTCAGCGAACGCGATGCCTCGATCGATGTCGAAGTCGACATCGTGCGCGCGCTCGTCCCGATCGCCTCGCTCGAGATCGAGACGAACGCGCCGCTCGACCTTCTCGCGCTGACGACTCGCGGCGAACGCGTGGAGCCGCGGCCGCACGGCGGGCGGGCGATCGACCTTCCCGTCCCGCCGCGCTCGCAATTTCCGGACGACCTCGCGTCGATACCGCCGCGCCTCGCGAGCAGCGCGCGCGGTTGGTGCAGCGCCGCTTCGCTCGCGATGGTGCTGGAATACTACGGCCGGCCGGTGACGCTCGTCGAGGTCGCGAGCCGCGTCTTCGATTCAGCCTTCGGCGGGACGGGGAACTGGTCGTTCAACGTCGCCTTCGCAGGCTCGCTGGGCTTGCGGGCGCACGTGGCGTATCTGCGCGATCTGCGCGCGGCGGAGGAGTTCGTCGCCCGCGGCATCCCGCTCGCCCTCACCTACTCGTGGCGCCGCGGGGACCTGCCGGGGGCTCCGCACGCCGAATCGTCCGGACACTTCTCGGTCCTGCGCGGCTTCGACGCGCTCGGGAATCCGCTGCTGAACGATCCGGCGCAGCCCGCGCTCCGCGCGGCGTATCCGCGCTCCGCATTCGAAGCGGTCTGGCTGCGGCACGGGGGCGTGGCATACGTCGTCGCTCCGCCGCAAGAGGCCGCCGTCGTGGGCGAGTTCGCTGCCTCAGCCTAAGGCGCAGCCGCGGGAACGCCTGCGCGCCTCGGGGGATCCGCCGCCGAGCGCCCCGCTCCATCTCGTCCTCGTCGAACCGCAGATCCCGCCAAACACCGGAAACGTCGCGCGCTTGTGCGCCGCGACGGGCTGCGCGCTCCACCTCGTCGCCCCGCTCGGCTTCTCGATCGAGGATCGCGAACTCAAGCGCGCCGGGCTCGACTATTGGCACGCGCTCGACGTGACGGTTCACGCTTCGCTCGAAGCCGCGCTCGAACGCCTCGGCGCGCGCGCCTGGCTCTTGAGCACGCGCGGGAGGGAGCGCTACACGGAGGCCCCGTTCGCGCTCGGCGACGCGCTCGTCTTCGGAAAGGAGACGGCCGGCTTGCCGGAGGCGCTCTTGGCGGCTCACCCCGAGCGGACGCTCCACGTTCCGATGCGGGCGGGCGCCGTGCGGAGCCTGAACCTCTCGACCGCCGTCGGGATCGTCGCCTACGCCGCGCTCGCGAAGCTCGGATTCCCGAACCTGCGCTAAAGCAGCGCGCTCTACGCGGCGCGGTCCGCCGGATGGAACACGAGCGCGAGACCGTTCATGCAGTAGCGCAGGCCCGTCGGCTTCGGGCCGTCCGGAAAGACGTGCCCGAGATGCCCGCCGCAGCGGCGGCAATGCACTTCCGTTCGCTCTTCGAGCATCCCGCGATCGCTCGAGGTGCGGACCGCGTTCGGGAGCGGCGCGTAGAAGCTCGGCCAGCCCGTCCCGCTTTCGAACTTCGTCTCCGAGGAAAAGAGCGCGAGATCGCACCCTGCGCAGGCGAAGACGCCCCGGCGGTGCTCGGCGAGGAGCGGGCTCGTCCCCGGATACTCCGTCCCGTGGCCGCGCAGCACGTCGTAGCGCTCCGCGCCGAGCCGGCGGCGCCAGTCCTCGTCGGAGCGCACGACTTCAAACGTTTCGGCGGCGCGAGCCGGTCGAAAGAAGGGGACGACGGCGAGGCCGGTAGCCAAGCCGATCGCGGCACGTCGTTTCACGGGCGTAGCGTACCACCCGCTATTCCGCCCCGCTGTAAGCCCGCCCACACCGCGCCTGACGACGGCTCGCCCTCCGACCGGCTCAGGGGTGACGCGGGCCTTGTGTCACCCTGAGCCGGTCGGAGGTGGGCTCGATTAGACGGTCGAGAGCGTCTTGCGGTCGGCGCCGAACTGCGCTTCGGTCATCGCGAGAATGGAACCGGAGCCGTTCTTGATCTCGTGCCGGTAGGCGAGCGCCCGCGGCAGGATGTGGTCTGCGTAGAAGCGAGCCGTCAGGATCTTCGCCTGGTAGAAGTCCGTCTCGCGATCTCCCGCCGCGAGCTTCTCCGCGGCGAACTGGGCGCCCCGAGCGAGTTGCCAACCGCCCGCGACGGTCCCCCAGAGCATGAGGTACGGAACGGAACCGGCGAACGCGCCGGGCAGGTTCGCCATCGCGTTCATCCCCAGCCACATCGACGCGTCGCCGAGTGCGGCGACGGCCTTGCCGAGCATCTCGCCGGTAGCCTTGAGGTCGGCGTTCTCGCTCGTCGCGAGGGCTTCGGCCAGCTTCGTCATTTGGCCGATCACGACGGAAGCCGTCTTACCCTGGTCCTTGAGCAGCTTGCGGCCGAGCAGGTCGTTGGCCTGGATCGCCGTCGTGCCTTCGTAGATCGGCGTGATGCGCGCGTCGCGGAAGTACTGGCAGGCGCCCGTCTCTTCGACGTACCCCATGCCGCCTTGCACCTGCATCGATAGGGAGGTCAACTCGGTCGACGTCTCCGTCGACCAGCCCTTGACGATCGGCGTCATCAGCTCGACGAACGCTTGCGATTCCTTGCGTACCGCCTCGTCGGGATTCGCGCTCGCGTGATCCATTGCGGCCGCGGTGACGAACGCGAGCGCGCGCTGCGCTTCGACGGTCGATTTCACCGTGAGCAGCATGCGGCGCACGTCGGGATGGTTGAAGATCGCGACGGGCTTGTAATCCTTCGAGCCGATCTGTGCGCTCTGGATGCGCTCCTTCGAGTACTCGAGCGCGCGCTGGTAGGCGCGGTCGGAGACGGCGAGCCCCTGCACGCCGACGGAGAAGCGGGCCAAGTTCATCATGACGAACATGTACGAGAGGCCCTTGTTCTCTTCGCCCACGAGATAGCCGATCGCGCCGTCCTTCTCGCCGTAGTTCAACACGGCGGTCGGGCTCGCGTGAATGCCGATCTTGTGCTCGATCGAGGCGCAATTGACGTCGTTACGCGCGCCGACCGAGCCGTCCGCGTTCACGAGGAACTTCGGAACGATGAACAGCGAGATGCCCTTGACGCCGGGAGGCGCCGTCGGCGTGCGCGCGAGGACGAGGTGCACGATGTTCTCGGCCATGTCGTGCTCGCCGTAGGTGATGAAAATCTTGTTCCCGGTGATGCGATAGTGGTCGCCTTCGGGGACGGCTCGCGTGCTGACGGCGGCGAGATCGCTGCCGGCTTGCGGCTCGGTGAGGTCCATCGTCCCGGTCCATTTCCCGGAAACGAGGTTCTCGACGTAGATCTTCTTCAGCTCGTCGCTCGCGTAGAGCAGGATCGCTTCGATCGCGCCCTGATTGAGCAGCGGCCCGAGCGCGAAGCCCATGTTCGAGGCGTTCCACATCTCGAGCGTCGCCGTCGAGAGCAACTGCGGCAGCCCCTGGCCGCCGTATTCCGGCGGCATCGGCAGACCGATCCAGCCGGCCTCGCCGAACTGATGGTAGGCTTCCTTGAAGCCCTTGGGCATGCGCACGTCGCCGTCGACCCACTTGGCGCCCTCGCGGTCGCCCACGACGTTCAACGGGTCGAGCACGTTGCTCGCAAAATTCGCCGCCTCGGCTAAGATCGGCTCGGCCATCTCGGCCGCTTCTTCGAAGCCCGGAAGCTTGGATATCTCGGAGAGCCCCGCCATTTCGAGCGCGAAATGCATGTCGCGAAGGGGGGCTTGGTAGCTGCTCATCATCTTCTCCTGAATGTCGTCTGCCTGCATAGGCTCTGCGGCCCGGCGCACCCGTTGCCCTGCCGGAGCAGGGTTCGGGCAGGGGAGGAAGATTACTTGCAAATCGCAAGTGAAGTCCGCTCTCGAGGGCGCGGCAGGTTCGCGAGAGAATTTCGCCAAGCCCGCGAAACCTTCGTGCCCCGGCTCGGCGCTGCGAGCGAAAGGACTCCGTTCGTGACTGCGTCCATCCCCGATCCCTTCGCCGGCGGGCACCGCCTCTCGCTCGAGCGCATCGAGCTCGCCGCGCGCACGATCGAACCGGCTTTCCTGAACTCGCCGCAGTACGTTTGCGAGCCGCTCGGCGACGAGTTGAAAGCACGGGTCGTGCTCAAAGTGGAAACGCTCAATCCGATCCGCTCCTTCAAGGGGCGCGGAGCGGATCTTTGTGTCTCCCGGCTCCCGGCGCAAGCGAAGATCGTCTGCGCAAGCGCCGGCAACTTCGGTCAGGCGATGGCCTATGCGTGCCGCAAACGCAAGCTCGAGATCACGATCTATGCGAGCGTCAACGCGAATCCGCTGAAGATAGAGCGCATGCGCGCGCTCGGCGCGCGAGTGGAGTTGGCCGGCTACGACTTCGATGCGGCAAAGCTCGCGGCGAAACGCTTCGCCGCCCAGAGCGGCGCGCTGATGATCGAAGACAGCTTGGACCCCGCAACAGCCGAGGGCGCGGGGACGATCGCCCTCGAGTTGCTGCGCTTCCCCGAACCGATCGACGCGGTCCTCGTCCCGCTCGGGAACGGCGCGCTGCTCGCCGGCATCGCACGCGTCCTCAAAGCGAAGAGACCCGAAGTGCGCGTCGTCGCGATCGGGGCGGCGGGCGCACCGGCGATGATCGAATCGCTGCGCGAGAACCGCGTCGTCGAGCACGAGCGCGTCGATACGATCGCCGACGGTATCGCCGTCCGCATCCCGGTCCCCGAGGCGCTCGGCGATTTAGGCGGTCTCGTCGACGAGACGCATCTCGTCGGCGAAGACGCGATCCTCGAGGGGATGAGCCTGCTCCACCGCCACGCCGGGATAGTCGCGGAGCCATCCGGCGCGGTCGGCATCGCGCTCCTCTTCGAACGCCCCGAACGATTCGCCGGGCTCACCGTCGCCACGATCGTCTGCGGCGGGAATCTGACGCTCCGTCAAATGCGGCGCTGGCTCGGCTGAGGGCTGCGAGGCGCCCCGGCTCGGCGCCGCGAGCGAAAGGACTCCGTTCGCGACGGGGCAGCGGGGGCCGGCGAGGCTACGTCGTGCGCGGCGGGCGCGCGGTGAGCCGGCTGAGGATGCGCGCGGCATCTTGCCGGGCCGCGGGCGACGGAGCCGTCAGTTCGACCATCGACAAGAAGTCGTCGACGTTACGCGGCGTGTGGCCTCGCATCTCGACGCACTTGTACTCCGCCGCGAAGAACAGCTTCAACCTGGCCTCGTCGCTCGGGAAGGCGTTCGTGTCGCGGAAGAGTTCGCCGAGCGCGCGTGCGACCTGCGACTCGACGTCTCCGCGCCACGCGGTCGCGGACTGCTTGCCGTACTGATCGAGATTCGCCGGGATGCCCATCGTCTCGGCGATGAGCGAGCCCAGGTAATGCGCGCGACCCTCATCCCAGGCCGTCCCGAATCCGGTGACGTCGTTGACGTCGTGGTGGCCGCCGGGCGGAATGTTCTCGTTCACGCCGATCGCGTCGGAGATCGCGTGCGTGTATTCGTGGAAGATCGTCGCCGCATCTTGATCCCGCGTCAGATCGCTGGGCAGCACCGTGATCGTGCGGGTCGCGTCGTCATATTCCGTCGCGTTGCCGATCCTGACCGGAACCGCGAGAATGCGGTTCACTTGGTCCGGCGACAAACCCGCGTTGAGCAACGTCTTCTTGAAATCGTAGCGCGTGAGGCCCAACTGGACGAGCACGTCGGTCGCGATGGCGAGGATTAGGGCGTTGGACGTATCGGCGACGGTGCGCGGCACGTCGATGAAGCGCACGGCGGAGCCCCTCACCGTCGCGCTGTTCGCGGTCGCGACGAACGTCAGCTTACCGTACGACGCGTTTTCGAAGACCGGAACGTAGATGACGAGTTCCCCGTTCTGCGGGACGGCGTCGGCCCGCAGGCTTGCGAGGAGATTGTCCCGCACGTAGCGCGAGCGTCCGGCGTACACTGCGAGCGCGGCTTGCGTACCTTTGAGCGTCCTCGCCGTCGGATCCCATGCCGTGATGCCGATCAGGACGGGCGCGAGCGGAGCGGCCGCCTCGGCGCGCAGCGTCGGGTACGGGTCGGATGGAATCTTCAGCGTCTGCTTGACCGGAAATGCCCACATCGGCGCGCCCTGCGGGAGCGCCGGATACAGCGGTCTCAGCGGCTCGGCCGGGCGGTGCAACACCGCCGACGCCGGAACTTCGATTCGGTCCCAAACGATCGCCGGCGGCTTCGCCGCATCGAAGTCGACGAGGTCCTTCGCGATCCCGCTCGCGTCGGTGAGCAGGGAGCGTTCCTTCCCATCGACCCGCAGCACGATTCGGGCGCCCTGGATGTACGCTCTCGGCTCTCCCGCACCGGCGGTCAAGACCAGATTCAGCCGCTTCGCCGTCGCGGAGGCGGCCGGCGGCGGCGTGGGTCGCACGGGCGTGGTCGCGGCACCGCCCGAGCAGGCGTGGAGGAACGGCTTTTCCCGCGTGTTCACCGTCGTTCCGGCCGGGCACGTGGTCGCGGGGAGGTGCACCATTGCGGAGCCCATGTAGCCCATGGCGCCCTGGAACTGGAACGTCTTGGCGAGCGTGCACTTGTAGACGGTCTCGATGTCCCCTTGGTAGATGGAGCCCGGATCGATGGCAACCTGCGTGCCGCCTTTGCAGACGACCGGCGCGCCGTCCAAGAGCACCGGAATGTAGAGGCGCAGCTCGCGATCTTGCGTCAGCGTGCAGATCCCTTGGTTCCGGTCGATCACGCCTCCGACGCACCAAGGAACGCTGAGCGACTGGGCCCGAGCGGGCCCAGTCACGCTTGCGAACAGGAGACAACAGAGACCGGCTGCGACACCGGCGCGAAACGCATTGCCCATCGTGCTACCGACTACGCCCCCTTGTAATGTGCACCTTACCTAGCGCGAAACGGTGCACCTGCGCGGCCGGCGGGCAGTCCCGTCAGCCCGCTGCGAGCCTTTCGATATCAGCCGCCGAAGAGCGGATCCGGCTCCGTTGCGGCAACCCACGTTGCGCCGGTCGCGGCCAGAAACAGCCACGGAACGAGCGTCGCGAAGGAGCCCAAGAGCTTGCGGTCGATGTTGGCGGCGCGCTTCGCGGCGGCCAGGGTCAAGGCGAGGTAGCTGACCGCGTTCAATTGGCCGAGCACCGGGCTCTTCAACCGGAAGAAGAGCGGCCCGTACGCGACGTAGAGGAGCCAGGTCGCGGCTTCGAGCCGCAGGTAGGCCGTCCGGTCGGGGGAATCCGGCGCGTTCAGCACCTCGCGATTTCCCCAGAGCGTGAGGAGGTTATTGACGCTCCAGACGCCGGTGAACAGAAGGCCGGCGAGGGGAGCCCGCGCCTCGCCCGTGCGGCGTTCGATCTCGCTCTTCGGCACGAGCGCGCGCGCGAGCGCCATCGTCCCCGCGCCAAACGCTAAGACTTCCGGCCAGGAGTATCGGCGGCGCTCGTCCATCGCATGCCGATTTCGCACGGGTCACGCGATTCCCCGGCCGCGGGCGCGCCTTCCGCCTCGCGGTTCGTGCCCCGTTGCGGGCGGCTAGATTCCCAAGACGCGGGCGAGTTCGGCCAGCTCCGTCACGCGATCGGGCGGGGGCGGCAGATCGCCGGGCCATGCCCTGGTTCCGTCGTCGAACCAAACGGCGGAGAGGCCGGCGCGCAGCGCGCCCTCGACGTCGCCGTACGGATCGTCGCCGACGTACCAGCACCGCTCGGGCCGGCCCAGCGCTGCGCTCAGCAACTCGAAGGCGCGGGCCTCCGGCTTGCGCGCGCCGATGTCGTCGCTGATCAGGGCGATCCCGTCGTATCCGATCGCTCCGAGCTTGGCCCGCTGCAGCGGGTTCCACCCGTTGCTCAAGACGCCGTACGGCACGTGCGCCTCGCGCAGCCGCGCCAGCAACGGATGCAAGCCCGGAAGCGCGACGCACAGCGTCGCCGCCCCGGCGACGCAACGGCTTTTGAATTCCGAAAGCGATCGTTCCAAGGTCGACCCCGGGAACAGCGGTGCGAGGGCGTCCGAGAGCTCGAGCCCGCCCGCCCGGTAACGCGCGACGGCGCCGGCGGCGCGCCGCCCCGCCTCGGCCGGCGCCGCGCCGCCGTCGATGAGCATGCGCTGCAGCACCCGCGTCTCGAGGTGGTGATCGATCGCGAGCGTGTGATCCAAGTCGAAACCTACGCCCCGGCTCACGGCGCCGGCTACCTCGGCGGCGCCTTCTTGGGCTTGATCGCCTCCCACTCCGCGTCGCTCACGAGCGCCCCGAGCGCATTGAACTCTCCCGCGCCCGCGAGCGACTCGCCGCCGTCGATCGTGACGATGTCGCCGTTGATATAGGCGGCGCGCTCGCTCACGAGGTACGCCGCGAGATCGGTCAGTTCGCCGAGCTCTCCGAAGCGGTGCAACGGAACGCGCTCGAGCGCGCTCTTCTCGAGGCGCTCGAGCGGCATCAAGCGCGAGAATGCGCCTTCCGTCTTGAACGGCCCCGGGGCGATGCCGACGAAGCGGATCCCGCGTCCGCCCCACTCCGCGGCCAAGCTCTTCGTCATCGCGTCGACGCCGGCTTTCGCCATCGCCGAAGGAACGACGAACCCGGAGCCCGTGCGAGCGTAGGTCGTGCTGATGCTCAAGACCGTCGCGCGATGCTTCTCGGCGAGCCAACGCCGGCCGCACGCGAGCGTGACGTTCACCGTCCCGTGCAAGACGATGCGCAGCACGGCCTCGACGGCGCGCGGCGAAAGATCCTCCGTGCGCGAGATGAAGTTGCCGGCCGCGTTGTTCACGAGGATGTCGAGCGGGCCGCTTTCCCAGATGCGCGCGATCATCGCTTCGACCGCTTCGACGTCGCGCACGTCGCAGACGTGCGTTTCGATGCTTCCGCCGGTCGCCTGTTCGAGCTCGAGCTTCGTCGCTGCCAACACTTCGGCGCGCCGTCCGCAGATCGCCGCTCGCGCGCCGAGTTCGAGAAAACGCTGCACCATCGCGCGTCCGAGTCCGGTGCCGCCGCCCGTCACGAGGACGCGCTTGCCGGCGAGGAGATCGCTTGCAAACATGAGCGCGACTTCTCCGCCGCCAGGGATTTAACTTGCATTGTGCAAGCAAAACGGATGTCGAAGCAGCGCTTCCGGCGCGAGAACTGTTCCGTCGCGCGTTCGCTCGAACTCGTCGGCGAGTGGTGGAGCATGCTCATCATCCGCGAGGCGTACTACGGGACGCGGCGCTTCGACGACTTCCAGCGCAATCTGGGAATCGCCACGAACATCCTGACCGCGCGCCTCCGCATCCTCGTGCGCAACGGCCTGCTGCAAAAAGTGGCGGACCCCGTCGACCGGCGCCGCTTCGATTACCGCCTCACGGAGAAAGGGCGCGACCTCTTCCCGGCGACGATCGCGCTCCTGCAATGGGGCGATCGCTGGCTGCAAACGCCCAAGACGATCCCGTTACGCGTCGTCTCGAAGAGCGACGGTTCGCCGATCGCCGCGGTCGCCGTTCGCTCGACGACGGGTAAGGAGCTCACGATGCGCGACGTCACGTGGATTCCGGGCCCGGGCGCGACCGCCGCGCAGCGTGCGCGTCACTCTCAAATAGAGGGCGTGAAGGGCGACGGCTCCGCACTCGATCCCCCCAACGCAAGCCGGCCGGGTCCGCGCGGCGTCCGTCGCAAGTCCCCGTCCCCGCTCGCTCGCGCGTAGCGCGGTTCGCTTGAAGGCCCGAGAGGAAGACGTTCTCGGCGAGATCGAGCGCGCGGTCGTCGGCTGCGACCGCTGCCCGGAACTGCGCGCGTACTGCAGCGAGATCGCGCGCCGCAAGAAGCGCGAGCATGCGGACCGAACGTACTGGGGGAAACCCGTCCCGGCGTTCGGCGACGCGCGCGCGCGCGTCTTGCTCGTCGGCCTCGCGCCGGGCGCGCACGGCTCGAATCGCACCGGGCGAATGTTCACGGGCGATGCCTCGGGCGCGTGGCTCTACCGCGCGCTCCATCGCGCGGGCTTCGCGAACCAAGCGGAGCAACGCGACCGCGACGACGGGCTTCTCCTCGCGGACGCGCTGATCACGGCGGCCTTGCGCTGCGCGCCGCCGCAGAACAGGCCGACGCCGGAACAACTCCGCAACTGCGCGCCGTACCTGCAACGGGAGCTGGCGTCGTTGCACCGTCTACGCGTCGTCGTCGGCCTCGGCGCGATCGGCACGCGCGCCGCCTATGACGCGCTGCGCGAAGCGGGCTACACGTTCGCGCGCAAGCCCGTCTTCGCGCACGGCGCCGAAACACCGGCGGAGCACGCGAGCCGCCCCCCGCTCGTACTCCTGGCATCCTTCCACCCCAGCCGCCAGAATACGAACACGGGAAAGCTGACGGAGCCCATGCTCGACGCGATCTTCTCGCGGGCCCGGAGCCTCCTCGGCGGATGACGCGGCACGCCTCGTCCGCGTTCCTCGCGCTCGTTCTCGCGGCGTGCTCCGCCGCGGCCGGCGCGCAAACGCCGGCACCGGCCGCCCCGCAGCCGCCGGATGCGAACGAGATCTACGATCGCGCGCGCGCCGCCGCGAATGCATGGACGCGGCCGCCCTTCATCGCGTACTCGACCCTTGCCACGTTCGAACGCAAAGGCCGCATCAAGGCCGAACGCTATCGCGTCGTCGTCCGCACCTCCGACGGCAAGAGTTACGTCACGCCGGTTGCGGATTCGCCGCGCGATCGGATCGATACCACCCCGCGCGTCGATGAGAAGCCGCCGTATCTCTCCCTGTTCAAGACGTTCGGTCTCGCCGACCCGCCGGCGGCGGAGAAGCCGGCGAGTTTCGAAGCGCCGGGGACGCCCGCTCCGGCTGCGAGCGAGCCTCCGCTGATCGCGGGCGTGAAGGTGACGGCGCGCGCGTACGACGTGACCTTGCTCGGCACCGAGACTTTCGGCGGCCGCCCGGTCTACCATCTCGCGCTGCGCCCGGCATACGATCCCAAGCATCACCGGCTGCGCGAGCTGTTCGTGACCACGGACTCGTACCGCCTCGAACGCTCCGTGATCGAAGCGTACGCCGCCGCAGGCCCGTTTCGCCCGCATCCGTTCGTGACGATCGATTACGCACCGGTCGGCGGTGCGCAAGCGATCGTGCGGATCAGCGTCGACATCACGCTGCGTGCGTTCTTCATCGCGTACGGGGGGCACGGGGAGTTCCGCGTCTCGAACCTCGAGGCGCCGGCGACGGAGCCGGATTGGATGTTCGATCCGGCGCTGCTCGCGGAGCACGTACGAACCGCGGCGGGCGCGCCGCGCCCGTAGCTGCTCGAAAGAGAAGCGGATGCCGCCGCGAACGGTCGACGCAATGGCCTTCTCCCCACCCGCGCCGCACTCGTGAGCGCCGGCGCTTCAACGGCGGCGGCCGTCGCGCCGCGCCCCGCCGGCGGCGTCGCGTGGCCCGCGGCGCAGATCTTGTTGCCGCTGTTCGCGTTCGGCGCGATGGTCGCGCTGACGGGCCTGCACGCGACGATCTACTCGAACTACGTCTACCTGGCGGACGCCTGGCGGCATGGGCGCCTCTGGATCGAGTTCCCGGGAGCGTTCATCGATGCGGTCCCGTTCCACGGGCGGGCGTACGTCATTCAGGGCCCGACCCCGGCGCTGCTGCTCTTCCCGTTCGTCTGCCTGTTCGGACTCGATACGAATCAAACGGCACTGAGCGCCGCGCTCGGCGCGCTCTCCGTCTTCGCGGGCGTGCGCCTGTGCCGCAATCTCGGCGTCGGGCTTCCCGCGACGATCCTGCTGAACGCATTCTTTTTCTTCGGGACGAGCATGTTCGCATGCGCGGGCATCGGCTCCGTCTGGTATCTCGCGCACGTCAGCGCGGCGACGTTCACGCTGCTCGCGCTCGCCGAACTCTACGGAGCGCGCAGGGCGTGGCTCGTCGCCGTGTGGGCGGTCGCGGCCGCGTTCTCGCGCATGCCGATGCTCGCCGCGATCCCCGTCTACTTCGCGATGCTGCGCTTCGAGCGCCGGCTCTCGTGGCGCGAGCTGAGCTCCTACGCGGCGGTGTGCCTCGCGGTCTTGCCGCTCGCGCTCTGGTACAATTACGCCCGCTGGGGGACGCTCAACGACATCGGCTTCACGTACTTCTACCGGATCATGGACGTCGAGCATCCGCACACCGACTATCCGTTTTCGCCCGCGAACCTCGAGATGCAGCTTCGCGCGTTTTTCCTCGGGCCGCCGCCGTTCACGAACCGCTTCCCTTGGGTTGCGCCCGGCCTGTTCGGAACGTCGATCGAGTGGGTGAGTCCGGCGCTCGTCCTCGCCCTCGGAGCCCGTTCGAAGGCGAGCCTGCCGTTGTGGTTCCTCGCAGCCGCCGCCGGGATCCCGCTGTTCTTCTACTACGGCGCCGGGGACGTCCAATTCGGCATGCGGCACGCGCTCGATTTCGAGCCGTTCGTGTTCGGGCTGATGGCTATGGCCGCGGCCAAGCGCCCGATCCCGCTCTGGGGGACGGCGTTGCTCTGGTATTCCATCCTGTTCGGGATCGCCGGCGCCTTTGTCTGGAGGCCCTGAAGCGCCCGAGCCGCTACCGGCGCGCGGAGGCCGTCTCCTGCGCATCGCGGCGCACATAGAAGCGGGTCGTTCGGTAGGACGCAACGAGGCGATAATCGCGGCGAACGAGCGCCGCCAGTTCGGGGAACGTCTCGAGGCCGTTGCCTCCCTGCCACGGCGGATCGTCGAACGATTCCGAACCCGCATCGAGGAAACCGCGCGGCCGGAGTGCGATGAAGTCGCGGATGTAGCGAGCGCGGTAGTAGGCGAGATACGGATTCAGATACTCCACCCACTGATAGGCGCCGATCGCGTCCCGAGTGCCGAGCAGCGTGTAGCTTTCGACGAAGTACTCCGGACGGTAGCCCCAAATCGCGAGCCGGTCGCCTTCCGAGAGATGCTGCCGGATCATCACGACGACCGGTTCGGGGCGGCGGTTCTTGTACTCCCTGACGTCATCGAGGTACGGATACCATCCGAACGTGAACGCGCCTTGGACGAACAAGCTTCCCGCCACGAATCCCGACGCGAGCAGACTGCGCCAAATCCCGGATGCCGCGGTCGAGCGCAAGGCGCCGGCGAAGATTCCTAGCGCGACGGCGGCGGACGTTGCGACGGGCATGAGGCCGAAGAGCACGTAGTGCAACGATTCGCGCTTCGGCGCGAAGATCGCGTAGACGCCCGCGCCCAAGAGCACGAGCGAAACGAGGTACGCGTTGCGCGCGGTGCGGTCCACGCGCCCTCGCAGCAGCGCGAGCGCAATCGCTCCGGCCGCCGCCACGGCCAGCAAGAGATCGAACTGGAGGCCGAACTCCGTCATCGCCAAGAGGTACGAGGGCGGCTGGTAGGCCCAAAGAATGTAGGCGAGCGACGACTGAACGTACGAAATCCAGAAATCGTACAAGACGCCGTTGGCCGCAACGACCGCCAGCAGCGCCGCCGGAAACGCAAGCGCGCCTGCGGCGAGCGCAAACGCGCGCGCCGCCTTCCCGTGCGCGTCGAGCGCGGCCGAGCCGAAGATCAAGCACAGTGCGGCTGCAAACGTCGCGGCGACGAGCGGCGCGGATTGAAGCTTCGCAAACGGCGCCATGCCGAGCAAGACGCCGGCGGCGAAGAGCCATGCGGGAGCATAGCGCTTCACCGCGGCGACGCAGATGCACCAGAGGGCGGCCGTCGCGAGAAAGATCGGCAGATGTTCGCTCGCGTAGTGAACGAACTCGGGCCTCGTCACGAGCGCGAACAGCGCGACGGGGGGCAAGATCGCGAGGCGCGCGAGCCATCCCTCAAACAGCGTCGCCGCCGCTCCGTAGAGCGCGGCAACCGCCCCGAATTCGAGCAGCACCGTGATGACGTGCGTCGTGACGTAACTCAGACGGAGCCCGAAGAGCGCGGGGAGCATGAGGACGTACGTGTTCAGCGGCCCGCAGGTGTTGCCGTCGAACGATTTCCAAGGGATCGGATCGTGCAGCGCCGTGATCGCCTGAGCGAGCGCCTGCGCTTCGTCGGGGTCGAGCGCGCGATTCGCCACGAACGTCGGCCAGCGCGCGCCGACGAGCGCGAGCAACGCGAGCGCAAGGAAGGCTGCCGTCCAAAGACGCCCCGATAGGCGCCGGTCGAGCCGGCGAGAGAATGCCCCGGCCAGCGCGAGCGCGGCGAGCGCGAACAGCAGAGTTCGGCTGATGGCCAGATACCACGCCGGATTATCGCCGGACGGCCCAAGGAAGGTCACAGTATTTTCTTCGGCACGCCGGCGCCCGCGCTGAGCGCGCGCCCTCGCCGGCCCGGCTCCGCCGTGGAGCGGGCGGGGATCCCTTAGGCCGCCCCGGCCGGCGGAGCAGGCGGCTTTGCCGTGCTCTGCAGCGAGAGCTCGCGAAGCTGCTTCGGTTCGACGCGCGCCGGCGCGTCCATCATGAGGTCGCGGGCGAGCTGGTTCTTCGGATACGCGATCACGTCGCGGATGCTCGTTTCACCGCACGCGAGCATCGCCACGCGGTCGAGGCCCAACGCCATGCCGCCGTGCGGAGGCGCTCCGTATTGCAGCGCTTCGAGCAGGAATCCGAAGCGCTCTTCGATCGAGCGATCGGAGTGCTTGAACGCGTCCTTGAATATGCGCCGCTGGAACGCGGCATCGTGGATGCGGATCGAACCGCTCCCGAGCTCGAAGCCGTTCAGCACGAGATCGTAGTGCTGCGCGCGCATCGCGAGCGGATCCGTATCGAGCAGCGCGTCCTGGCCCGGATACGGCGCGGTGAACGCGTGGTGCGCCGGTGCGATCTCGCCGGTCTCGGGATCGCGCTCGAAGAGCGGAAAATCGAGCACCCAGCAAAACGCGAACTCCTTCGGATCGCGCAGGCCCAAGCGCTCGCCGATCTCCGCCCGCAGATTCCCGGCGATCTGCGACGTCGCGCCCGAGCTGCCTTCGGCGCCCGCGACGATGAGGATCGCGTCCCCGGTCACGGCGCCGGCCGCGGAGGCGAGCGCTTCGACGAGCGGTTCGTTCAGCAGCTTCGCGATCGACGATTTCCAACCGTCCGCGCCGAGCGCGATCCAGATCAACCCGCCCGCCCCGAACGATTTCGCGGTTTCCGTCAGCGCGTCGAAATCGCGCCGCGAGAGCGAACCGCCGCCGGGGTAGCGCACTGCGACGATCCGGCTCGCGCTGCCCCCGGCATGCGCCTCCAAGAACTTGATCCCGGTGCCGCGGAAGAGTTCCGCGACGTCCGCGAGTTCGAGCCCGAAGCGCAGATCGGGTTTATCGACCCCGTACCGCCGGATCGCGTCCGCGTGCTCGAGGCGCGGAAACGGACGCGGGAGCACGATGCCGAGCGCCTTCTCCCAGACGTACGCGATGCACTCTTCCATGATCTCGATGACGTCCTCTTGCGTGACGAAGGACATCTCGACGTCGAGTTGCGTGAACTCGGGCTGACGGTCCGAGCGCGAGTCTTCGTCTCGAAAGCACCGCGCGATCTGCATGTAACGGCCGAGGCCGCCGACCATCAGGATCTGCTTGAGGAGCTGCGGCGATTGCGGAAGCGCGTAGAACGTCCCCGGATGGATGCGGCTCGGGACGAGATAATCGCGCGCGCCCTCGGGCGTCGATTTGATCAGCATCGGCGTTTCGATTTCGAGGAAATCGCGCGCGTCGAAAAAATCGCGCATCGCCTTGACGATCTTGTGCCGCACGGTCAAGTTGCGCTGCAGCCGCGGACGGCGCAGGTCGAGATAGCGATGCTTCAGACGCAACGATTCGTCGACGTCGGTATCGGCGTTGACCGGAAACGGGGGCGTCAGCGAACGGTTGAGGATCTCGATGTCGCCGGCCGCGATTTCGACGGCGCCCGTCGCGAGCTTCGGATTCTCGGTCCCCGCCGGACGCGCGCGCACGGTGCCCTGCACGCGCACGACGTCTTCGTTGCGCAACGTCTCGGCGAGCGCGAACTGCTCACCGTTCGCCGGATCGAACACGACTTGCGTGACCCCGTCCCGGTCGCGCAGGTCGATGAAGATCAAGCCGCCGTGATCGCGGCGGCGATTGACCCAGCCGTTCAACTCGACGCAGGCGCCCGCGTGCCCCGCGCCGAGCGCGCCGCATGAGACCTTCATCGCCCTCGTAGAACTAGGCACGTTCGCGCTCCATTGCATCCTTGATGCCGCTGACGTAGTGGTACTGGTAGACGATGTTCCGCGCGAGGCCCGGCTTCGCCGCGCCGGCGCGGTCGAGCCGGGCGATCAAACCCGGGCTGCGCTGCAGCACGCCGTGCAGCCCGAGCGAAACGAACGTCATCCCGAGATTTGCCTGCACCTTGAAGCTCGGGTGCTTCCGGTAGAACCGCACCGTCGAGCGGCCGGCGAGTTCCATTCGCCCCTTCTGCTCCTGGTACCCGACCGGGTGCCAGTGATAGTTCACGGCGCGCGGCTCGTACAGAATCTTCATGCCGTCGGCTTCGATGCGGTAGCCCAGCTCGAGATCCTCGTGCCCGTAGCCCGTGAACGATTCGTCGAACTTGCCGAGACGGATCAGATCGTCGCGCCGCACGGAGGCGTTTCCGGTCAGGAAATAGAGCCAGGAAAGCTGCTTGCGTGCGGACGGGTGGAGCGGGCGCCGCTCGGCGGGGCGGTCGCGCAAGCGCTCGTACTCTTCGTACGTGGCAACCTGCAATTCGAGCCCGACGACCGCGATGCCGAGGCGCGCCTTGTGGACTTGGAGATGGCGCGAGAGCAGATCCGGGGAAGCGATGATGTCGGCATCCGTGAACAGGACGATGTCCGCCCCGGCCGCATCGATCCCGGCGTTGCGCGCCATCGCGCGGCCGGTGTAGGGGCCCGGGAGGTGCCGGACGTTCGGATGTTCGCGCGCAACCTCGGCGAGATACTCCGCCGTCCCGTCGTTCGAGTTCGAATCGGCGACGACAAGCTCGTATTGGTCCTCGCGGAGATCGCTGCGCAAGAGGGCGGGGATCACGTAGCGGAGGCGGTCGAGCCGGTTGTAGGTCGGGATGACGACGGAGATCTCAAGCATCGCTGGTCTGCAAAAGCCTTTCGATCCCCGCGAGGATCTCCTCGCGGGAGGCGGCAAGGTCGGCAGGGTCGTCCCCGGCGGGTTTGCGCAAGCAGACCGAGGGGACTCTGTACGGTGCCCATTCCTGCGAACTCAAGGCGAAATACCGTCGTTCGAACAGGACGAGCGTGGGCCTCCGCACGGCGCTCGCGACGTGGGTCGCACCCGTATCGACGGTCACGACGAGGGCACCTCGCTCGAAGGTTGCGGCCCACTCGCCGAACGCCAGCCCGCCGAGGACGAAATCGGCGACGCCCCCCGCCCGCAACTCCCCGGCCTCGGCGGCGACGTCGGGCCCGTGCGTCACGACGACCGGCCGTCCGAAGCGGCGGATCGCCCACAGGAGCGCGACGAAGCTCTGGAACGAGCTCCCCGCCGAGAGCCAGCGCGGAGCGAAATGCACGACGATCGCCCCCTCCGGCAGGCGCGCGGCGCGGGCCCGCGCCTCGGCGCTCACGGGGACGACCAGATCGTCGACGAGGACCGTCCCGCCCGCCGCCCGCACGAGATCGCGAACCTGCAGCACCTCGTGCCGCACGACGTAGCTCGGATCGCGCTCGCAGAGTTCGGGATCCGCCTCCGAGACGAGGCACTCGCTCAGGAAGAACCCCGCCGTCGCGCGCGCGAGATACCGGCGCACGTACGTGTACCCGATGCGCCGGCGGGCGCGCGTCTCGGCGACGAACGCGAAATCCGGCGCGCACGGCGCGAGCGCGAGCGCGAGGTCGAACGCCCCCCGGTAGCGCTCGGCGAGGATCGCCGGGCGCACGTCGCGCGGGATCGCGACGATCTCGTCGACGTCCGTGTTCCCCTCCATCACGACCGCGTTATAGGCGCTGCAGACCATCGTAACGCGCGCTTGCGGCCACGAGCGGCGCACCGAGGCGATCGCCGGCGTCGAGAGCACGAGGTCGCCGATCCGGTCGAGCCTGGTCAGAACGATGTTCATCCCGCCAGGCCGGCTTTGGCCCGCTCGAGTTCCTCGAAATATGTTTCGCGCGCGAGGCCGCGCGCGAAGAAGAGCTCGCGCCCGGAGAGCGCGCGATCCGCACTGCAATCGCCGAGCGCACGCTCGAAGCGCGCGGGGAGGCCGATCGCCCGCGCGGCGCGGTGCAGCGCGCGCTGCACCGGGTCGTCCCCGATCGCGAGGACGACGCGCCAATGCGGATGCAGCGCGTGCAACTGCACCGCAGTGCGCGCCTGCGCGCGCGCCTGCCGCAGCATCCCTGCGACGTTCTCGGCGCGCGGCCGCGGCTTGTGATGGAACACGAGCGCGCGCTTGTTGAAGACACCGGGGGCGCCGGCTCGGCGCAGCCGCATGCCGAGCTCGATGTCTTCCCATCCGTACTCGCGGAAGTCTTCGGTGAAATGCCCGACCCGGTCCAGCGTCTCGCGCGCGACGGAGACGTTGCTCGTCCAGAAGAAGTTCGCGCTGTAGTTCGCGAGCGTCCAAATCGGCGGGGGCAACGCGTCGAAGCTTTCGGCGTTGATCACCGCGCCCCCGACGACCGCTTCGGGCGTGCGCACGTGCGAGCGCAGATGCTCCTCGACGAACGTCGGCGTCGGGAGGATGTCGTCGTCGATGAACACGATGCGCTCGCCGCGCGCGCGCGCGATCCCGGTGTTCCGTCCGCGCGCGAGGCCGGCGTTCGCCTGATGGACGACCGTGAACCCGCAGGTCGCGCGCCGCGCGGCCGCTTCGATCACGGCGGGCGTTTCGTCGCGCGAGCCGTCGTTGACCAGGACGACTTCGTATTGGTCGCCCGGGAGCGTCTGTTCGAAACAGCCGTCGAGCACGCGCGCCAAGAGATGCGCGCGGTTGTATGTGCAGAGCTGAATCGTGATGCGCATCGTCAGTACAGGCGCGTTCCGTTCGGAACCGGGCGTTCGAGCGCCGCCAGCACGACGTTGCCTTCCGCATCGTCGGCGCCGAGCGTCAGCACCTCGCTCGTGAAGCCCGCAATCCGCTTGGGCGGAAAATTGACGACGGCGAGGACTTGCCGCCCGACGAGGTCTTGCGGCCGGTAGTTTTGGGTGATTTGGACGCTCGAGCGCTTCGTGCCGAGCGTCTCGCCGAAATCGATCGTGAGCCGGTAGGCCGGCTTGCGGGCTTCGGGAAAATCGTCGGCCGCAACGATCGTGCCGACGCGGATCTGGACGCGTTCGAATTCCGTAGGAGTAAGGGGCGGCATCGCCTCGCAGTTCGTTCCGCGCCCCGACGGGGCCCGCCCGTTCTTCGCGGCTACTGCGCCGCGAGGAGCGTCCGCAGCGCCTCGACGACGCGTTCCGGCGCGAGCTCGGCGAGGCAGGCGAAATTCGGGCAGGTTTCTTTTCGGTGCTCCGGCGGGCAGGGGTACGTCCCGCGCAGGACCGCCGTCCTTGGCCCGAGCGGCGCCCAGCGGTCCGGTTCGTCGCTGGCGAGCGCGAATATCCCGAGCGTCGGCGCCCCGACGGCGGCGGCAACGTGCATCGGGCCGCTGTCGAGCGCGACGACGGCCGTCGCGCCTTCGGCGAGCGCGCCGAATTCAGCGAGCGACGCCCGCCCCGCGAGCGAGGAGCCCCCGGCGCGGGCCGCGACCGCCTCGGCGATGTCACGGTCCCCCGGCGCACCGGTCACGACGAGCGGAACGCCGAGCGCTTCGCGGACGCGCCCGGCGAGCGCGCCCAGCGCCTCCGTCGGCCAGCGCCCGTGGATCGCGGCGATCCCGCGCGTCGGATGGAAGACGGCGTAGCCGCCCGCGATCCCCTCGCTCGCGAGCAGTTCCGCGAGCGAAGCGCGCGCGGCGGGGGAGACGGCGAACGTCGGCGTCGCGTCGGCGACGTCGCACTCGAGCGCGCGCGCGAAATCGAGCAGGATCTGCGTCCAGTGCGTCGTGCGGTCCCCAAGTTCGCTCCGCACGACCACGCGCTTCGTGAACAGGCCCGAATAGAGGCGGCGCGCCTGCCCGACGCGGACCGGGATCCCGGCGGCGAACGGGAGCGCCGAGCTGCGCGCCGTGGCCCAGGTGACGACGGCCGCGTCGAAGCGCCCCGCCCGCAGTCGGGCAGCCTGCTCGGGAACGGAGCCGCCGTCGACCCAGACGTCGGCGAGCGCCGGGTTCCCGGCAAGGACGTCGCGGTGTGCGGGCGCCGTGAGCGCGACGACGCGCTCGTAGCGCGCGCGCAGGGCGCGCATGACGGGCGTCGCGAGCAGGACGTCGCCGATCCCGCCGCCCGTGCAGACGACGAGCGCGTTCAAAGACGAACCGCGCCGAGCGTCCCGACCCAGCCCCGCAAGCGCTCCTCCAAGCTTTCGAGCACGTCCGGCGTGCAGGCCGCCGTCACGCAGGGATCGGAGCACCAGGGCCGCCAGCGGCGCAGGTTCGACGCCTCGCAGCCGTCCGCTTCGAAGAGCACGAAGGCCGGGACGCCGGTCATCCCCGCGACGTGCGCCGCCCCCGTGTCGGGCGCGATCAAGGCGCGCGCCCCTGCGATCGCCGCCTTCCAGTCGCGCAGCGAGGGCGTCGGTTCGAGCCGCATCCCCGCGGCCGCGGCGATCGCGCGCGCGCCTTCGGGATCGGCCGGATCGCCGAGCGCGCTCACCGGCCCGAAACGCGCGAGATAAGCGAACGCCCCGATCTGCCGCTCGGGGGAGAAGCCGTAGCGGGCGTACTTCGGCGAGAGTTGGACGACGATCCGATCTCCGGCCGCGACGGGCTCGTCGAGGATGAGCGGGCGCAGGCGCGCCGGGTCGCGCGTCGGCCGCGCTTCGCCGTGCAGGCCGGCGCCGAGTTCGAACAACGTCTCGACTTCGTTACGCCGTTCGCGCCGGCCCGACGCCGGACGGACGAGCGCGCGCGTGAGCTGGCGGCGCGTCCAGAGGCTCTTGAGCGGCTTCTCCCACGCGTTCGTGAAGCCGACGCGAACGCGGGCGCCCGCTTCGCGCGCGAAGCGGTACGACTCCGGCTCTTCCGAGGGGATCAGCGCGATCTCGTACGCGCGTTCGCGCGCCCCGGCGAGAGCCGCGGCGTAGCTCTCGGGCGTGGAACCGTGGAGCGGCCAAGGCACTCTTTCCACGACGTGCCGCGCGCCGAACGCGGCGGGAGCGAAGGCGTCCGCGTTGCGCGTCGAGAGCACGGCGCCGAGTTCGTGCCCCGCGTCGCGGAGCGCGGCGACGAGCGGCGCGAGCACCAGCGCGTCGCCGATCCCGTCGCTGCGAACGAGCAGGATCCGGCTCATGCTTCCGTCTGCGTTTCGTTCCGCAGCACGCGCCGCAATTCGTTCGTGTAGAGCCCGTCGAGGAATTGCGCGCGCGCGAATTCGCGCAGGATGCCGGGCATTCGGCCGCTCTTCGCGATGCCCGCGTAGAGCGGGAGCGCCCACTCCGGTGCGGTCACGCTCGCCCGCAGCAGGTTCGCGGCGTACGCTCCCGTGGCGAGGCGCGCGCGCCAGCTCGGCTCCTTGCGCAGCAGGTGCTCGGCCATCCGGGCGCGCTCGACGGTCTTGCGCCCGATGATTTCGAGCGTCTCGCTCTGCGGCGGCTTGATGTGATAGAGGTACGCGTCCCAGTCGAACGCGCGCCGGACGCCCGCGCGGCGGAAGCGCAAGCCGAGCTCCGTGTCCTCCCACCCGTAAAGATCGAAACTCTCGTCGAAGGCGCCGGCGTCTTCGAGCGCGCGGCGCGGGACGGAGACGTTGCACGTGCACAGAAAGGCGCGCGAAAAGTTCGCCGCCGTCGGCTCGGGCCGGACTTCGTACGAGGGCACGTTCAGGATCGGCCCCGAGACCGCGCGCGCATGCGAAGCGTCGCGATGCGCGGCCGCATGCGCCGCGACGAACCCCGGCGGCGCCCACACGTCGTCGTCGACGAACAGGATCGTCTCCCCGCGCGCCCGCGCGATGCCGACGTTGCGCGCCGCTCCGCGGTTCGGCTGCGCGTGCTGCGCGAGCAGGAGCGGGAACGGCGAGTCGGCGAGCCGCCCGCGCACGAGCTCGGCCGTTCCGTCCCGCGAGCCGTTATCGACCACGATGACCTCGAACCGCGCGCCCCCCTGCTGCAGCGCGAACGAATCGAGCGCGCGTCCGACGAACGGCGCACGATCCTTCGTCGCGATCACGACGGAGAGCATCACGCCCCCGCTTCGGCGGGGACGCCGAGGAGCGAGCGTGCGACCCGCGCGGCGGCGCCGGCGTGCGCCGCGTAGAGCGCTCGCAGCCGTTCGCTCGCGAGCGCGCGACCCGCGTCGTCGGCCAGATACTCGACGACGCGCGCGGCGACGCGCCCCGGCGTCAGCGTGCCGCGCAGTTCCGGCATCAGCATCTCCCCCGCGTCGATGTTCGGTTGCGCCGTCAGCGGGAAGCGCGCCGAGACGCGCATGACGACCGCGCGTTTGAGCGGCGTGCCGGCGAGCGGAAGGCGGCCCAGATACTGCAGCGGTCCGTTCACGACCGCGAGCTCCGGCGCGTTGAGCGGCGTGCAGACGACGGTCGGGACGCCGAGCGCGGCGAGCTCGATGCACTTCGTGCCGGGAATCGTCAGCACGCAGCGCGCGCGAGAGGCGGCGCGCATCGCGTCGTAGACGATCGGGAACGGCGGCGCATCGCCGAGCGGATGCAGCGCCGGGCCGTCCGGCGTATCGACGACGCGCCCGCGCGTGCCCCAGAAGCGGGGATCTCCGCCGCCGGCGAGCGCGGTCTCTAGTTCGCCGAGCTCGGTGAACGGGGAGATCCCGAACGCGATCGGGACGCCCGGGGCGAGCGCCCGCAAACGAACGGCAGCCTGCAGGAAGAACGGGACGAGGTTCGCGATCTCGAGCCGGCGCGACCCCGGCATGATCAAGACCCCCCCGGCCCAATCGCTCGCCGCCGCGCGCGGAGCGCCGCTTCCGAAGCGGCCCGAGGCCTCGCCCAACGCCCCGTCGATCGCGAGGTTGCCGACGCGTTCGATCCGCTCGGGGAGGATGGACGCCGCGCGGATGTCGCGCTCGTTCGCTTCGTCGACCGCGTAGACGCATTCGAGCCGGTCGCGCAGCGAGCGCCGCGCGAACTTATAGGAACGCAGCCTGCCGCCGAGGCGATCGTTCACGCGCCCCGCGTGCATCAAATCTCCGCCCAGGAAGAGCACCTCGTCGACCCTCGGCGGCAAGCCGTCGAGCGTCGCGCCGAGCGCGAAGCGCAAGTACTCGCGCGACGGGACGATCCGCGCCTGCGGGAAGAGGCGCCGCACGACGTTCGGTTCGCGCCCCGTCGCGTAGTCGTCCGGGACGCAGAACAGCGTGACGTCGACGTCCGGATCCCGGCGGTACAATTCGAACAGGAGCGGCCTCAGCCACCCTGAGAGTTCACCCGGGCCGTTGCTCGTGATCGCGATGCGCAGTTCCGTCTACCCCCCGTAACTGCGCCGGATCAGCGCGACGAGATCCGTCGTGCTCTTCCCCGTCAGATGCGGCGCGAGCACGATCTCGCCACCGCCGGCAAGGACGGCCGTCCGCTCGGGCAGGTCCTCGATGCGGTATTGGCCGCTCTTCACGTGGACGTCCGGGCGAAGGCGCTCGATCAACGCCTCCGGCGTGCGTTGTTCGAAGCCGACCACCGCGTCGACGCTGCGCAGCCCCGCCAAGACCGCCGCGCGGTCCTCGAACGGGACGAACGGGCGCTCGGGCCCCTTGAGCGCGCGCACCGACGCATCGCTGTTGAGCCCGAGGATCAGCGCGTCGCCGCGCGCGCGCGCCCACGCAAGGTAGCCGACGTGCCCGGCGTGCAGCACGTCGAAGCAGCCGTTCGTGAAGACGACCCGCTTGCCCGCCGCGCGCCAGCGCTCGCGCAGCGCGACGGCTTCTTCGAGGCCGAGGATGGGGGCGGCGAACGCGTCAGCCACGGGTGCCGGCCTCGACGAACGCGACGATCTCGTCCGGCGACGCCGTCGCCGTGCCGAGCTTCTCGACGACGGCGCCGGCGGCGTAGTTCGCGAGCTCGACGGCGAGCTTGACCGGCGCCTCCGCCGCGAGCGCGAGCGTCAACACCGCGATCACGGTGTCCCCCGCGCCGCTGACGTCGAAGACCGTGCGCGCGACGGAGGGGACGCGCAAGCTCTCGCCGTCGCGGCCGAAGAGCGCCATGCCGCGATCCCCGCGCGTGATGAGCACGTAGCGGCAGGCCAGCCGCTCGAGCAGCATCGCCCCGGCGCGATCGAGCGAGGCGTCGTCGACGATCGAGATGCCCGTCGCCTGCGCCGCCTCGTGGACGTTCGGCGCGACGCACGTCACGCCGGCGAACATCGCGAGATTCGCGGGCTTCGGATCGGCGGTGACGATGCCGCACGCGAGCGCGGCTTCGACGAGCGGCGCCGAGAAGAGCCCCTTCGCATAATCGCTGAGCACGACGGCGTCGCACTCCTTCGCGAGGGCCGCCGTCGCCGAGCGAAGCCGTTCGCGATCGCTCGAGGCGAGCGGCGCCGACGATTCCCAATCCGCCCGGACGACCTGCTGGTTTTGCGCGACGATGCGCGTCTTGCGCGTCGTCGGCCGGTCGCCGAGCGTCAGGAGCGCGCCGCGATCGACCTGGATCGCATCGAACATCGCGGCGACGCGCCGGCCCTCGGCGTCGTCCCCGACCGTCCCGGCGAAGGCGACGCGCGCGCCGATCGCCCGCAGGTTGTTCGCGACGTTCCCCGCGCCGCCCAGCGTGAACGAATGATCGCTCACCGCGACGACCGGGACCGGAGCCTCCGGCGAGATGCGCGAAACGCGCCCCCAGACCCACTCGTCGACCATCACGTCGCCGACGACGAGGACGCGCTTGGCCCGCATCCGTTCGAACAGCGCGCGCAGGGAGGGCGCGGCCAGCTCAGGCATGGACCGTCTCCAAGTACCAGCGCACGCCCTCGAGCAGCGACTTCGCGCGCCACAAGGGCGGCGGCCCGGCGTAGTTCGGCAGCTCGTTCACGAGCACGCCCGGGATGCCCACGTTGACCGCGAGCTGCATGTCGCTGCCGCGGTCGCCGAAGACGACGCTGCGCGCGCGATCGATCGGGAGATCCTCGAGCGCGCGTTGCACGAGCCCCGTCTGCGGTTTGCGGCAACGGCAATCCTCGAGGTGGGAACAGTAGTAGAACGCATCGAGCGAAATGCCGTCCGCCTCGAGGCGCCGCGCCAGCTCGGCGTTGACCCGCTCCACGTCGGATTCGCCGAAGTACCCGCGCGCGACGCCGGACTGATTCGTGATCACGACGCACAGAAAGCCCGCGTCGCCGAGCAGCCGCAACGCTTGCGGGACGCCGGGCAGCACTTCGATCCGCCGCGGATCGCCGATGAAGCCCGAGTCGAGCATCAGCGTGCCGTCGCGATCGAGGAACGCGGCCGGCTTCATCGCGTGCGCGGCCCCCGCCCGGCGCTCACGAGGCGAACGCCTGGTCGACGAGGTCGCAAATGATGTGCCCGAGCGTGATGTGCACCTCTTGGACGAGCGCCGAGGTTCCGTCGGGGCCGACCAACGCGATGTCCGCGATCTCGAGAACGGCGCCGCCGCCGTTTCCGGTGAACGCGATCGTCGTCGCGCCCAGCCGCTTGGCTTCATCGAGTCCGATCACGACGTTGCGCGAGTTCCCGCTCGTGGTGAGCCCGACGACGACGTCGCCCGGTTGCACGAACGCTTCGATCTGTCGCGCGAAGACCGCTTCGTACCCGTAATCGTTCGCGATCGCGGTGACGGCCGACGAGTTCGTCGAAAGCGCCTCGGAAGGGAGCGCCCGCCGCTCGCGCAGGAAGCGGCCGCTGAATTCGGCGGCGAGATGCTGCGCGTCCGCGGCGCTTCCGCCGTTTCCCATCCAAAAGACCTTGCGCCCCGCGCTGAACGCCGCGATCAGCGTGCGCGCGATGCGCTCGCAAACGGCTTCGTAGCGCTCCGCATCGAGCAGGCCGCGGCGATCGTCGAGCAATTGGCGGAACGTGCGCTTCGAGTTCACGGTTCGATCCAAAACATCTCTTCCCCGAGCGTCACGAGCGCGCCGTTCTCGGGGAGGATCCGGCGCACGATGCCCGCGTGATCGCTCGTGATCTCGTTCATCAGCTTCATCGCTTCGAGGATGCAGAGGACTTGCCCGACCTCGACGCGCTGCCCCACTTCGACGAACGGCTCGGCGCCCGGCGATTGCGAGCGATAGAACACGCCGATGATTGGAGCCGAGATCTTCTTGAAATGCGCGGCCGCGACGGCCCCGCCCCCCGCCAGCGGGCTCGGCGCCGTCGCGGGGGCTTCGGCCGGCCCCGCCGCCACCGCCTGTCCAGCCGCGAGCGCGGGCTCGCACCGTACGAGCTCGTATTCGGTCTCTCCGACGCGCACGCTGAGCGCTTCGAGATCGTGCTCGCGCATGATCTCGAGCAATTCCGCGATCCGCGTGGACTCGTGACTCATACCGCCTCCAAGGTGGCGCCGCCGCCCGGCGGCAAGGCTCGATACCAGTCGAGCAACGCGTCGGCATCGCGCGCCGCGTCGCGCGTCAAGGGACGATCGCTCTGCGAGCGCGTGACGAGATCCCGCACGCCGACGACGCCGCGGGCAAGCTCGTCGTCTCCAGCGATCAGCGCGATCCGCGCCCCGGCGCGGTCCGCGCGTTTGAATTGCGTCTGGATTTTTCCGGCGGCGAAATCGCTCGTCACCGCAAGCGTCCCGCTGCGCCTGCGCAGCTCGGCCAGGAGCGGGAACAGCGCCGCGCGCGCGGCGGCGCCGAGCGCGACGACCGCGATCCCTTCGCGGGGCGGCGGCGCCGGTTCGAGCGTCTTCTCGACGATCATCAGGAAGCGCTCGAGCCCGAGACCGAACCCGACGCCCGGCGTCGGAGGCCCCCCGAGCGAAGCGACGAGCCCGTCGTACCGGCCGCCGCCGCAGACGGTGCTCTGCGCGCCGAGCGCGCTCGAGATGAACTCGAAGACGGTCCGGGTGTAGTAATCGAGTCCGCGCACGAGCTTTCGGTCGATCTCGTACCGGATGCCGACGGCGTCGAGGAGCGCGCGAACCTGCTCGAAGTGCGCTTGGCACTCGGCGCAGAGATGGTCGCCGAGCGTCGGGGCGGCCTCGACGAACGGCCGGTCCTCGGGCGCCTTGCTGTCGAGGATCCGCTCGGGATTGCGCTCCAAGCGGCGCTGCGAATCCGCCGAGAGCGCGTCGCGGTGGCGGCGGAAGTGTTCGAGCAGCGCGAGGCGGTAGGCCGGGCGGCAGCGCTCGTCGCCGAGCGTGTTGAGGTGCAGCACCGCGTCGCCGATGCCGTACGAGCGCACGAGTTCGTGCGCCATCTGGATCACTTCTACGTCCGCTTCCGGCTGGGCGTAGCCGAAGCACTCGACGCCGAACTGGTGCGCCTGACGGTAGCGCCCCGCCTGGGGACGTTCGTAGCGGAAGATCGGGCCGATGTAGTAGAGCCGCTGCGGGCCCTCGGCGAACAGATGGTGCTCGAGGAGCGCCCGCACGACGGGCGCCGTCCACTCCGGCCGGAGCGTCATCTGGCGGCCGCCCTTGTCGGTGAACGTGTACATCTCTTTTTCTACGATGTCCGTCGTTTCGCCGACGCCGCGCACGAAGAGTTCGGTCGCTTCGAACATCGGCGTGCGGATCTCGCCGTAGCCGAAACGGCCGGAAATCTCGCGAATCCGGGCCTCCAGCGCCCGCCACCGCACGCTGTTCGCGGGCAACAGGTCGACGGTGCCGCGCGGGGCGGTCAAGCTAGTCATCGGGTCCTTCTTTGGCAGCCGCAGTGCAAAATGCCTCGACGTCCGCGCGGAGACGGCGTGCGCCGCCGAGCCCGGCTGCCGGCTTCTATTCCGGGGCCAGCGTGACGGCGCGGGACGAAGCGCCGGGAGCCGCTCGGTAGAGCATGCAGCGTGCGTCGTGCGGCGCTACGAACGGTACCGCGTGCCCTGCGGAGCAGCGCGTCGAGAGTTGCAGCGCGGGCGGCGCCGCCGTCACGCGGACGGGCTCGCCGTCGGGGCCGACGACGTGCGACATCGAGAACGCGTGCGAAACGGAGGCGGGAATCGCGGTCTCCCCGCAGGTTCCGCAGGTCAGGTCGGTCAGGTGTTCGACGTAGAGAAAACGGCCATCCATCGCCCGGTCGTTACGCCGTGGGGACGGCGCCTCCATCTTCACGCACCCCCGGCGAGAGGAATTGCCGGCCGATCCCCGCCCCCTAGTGCAGGAAATACCTGTAGGTCGAGAAGACGAGCGCGATCCCTGCGGCATCCGCAGCCGCGATCACCTCGGCGTCGCGGATCGAGCCGCTCGGCGCGATGACGGCGGTGGCGCCCGCCTCGGCCGCCGCGATCAGGCCGTCGGGGAACGGGAAGAATCCGTCGCTCGCGCAGGAGCCTCCGAGCGCGAACTCGCCCGCCCGCTCGCCCGCGATGCGCACGGCGCTGACGCGGTTCGTTTGCCCCGCGCACACGCCGCGCGTCACCCCGTCTCGCGCGATCACGACGCCGTTGCTCTTGACGTGCCGCACGACGTCCCAAGCGAACGCGAGATCGCGCCATTCCGCTTCGCTCGGGCGGCGCTGCGAAACGACGGTCCAGCGTTCCGGCGGCGCCGAGGGCTCGTCGTCTTCCGCGAGGACGCCGCCGAGGGCGCTGCGCACGCGCAACTCGGCGGCGAGTCGAGCGGGGAGCTCGGGCCGGTAGCGGATCAGGCGCAGGTTCTTCTTGCGCTGCAGCAGCGCGAGGGCTTCGGCATCGAACGCCGGAGCGGCGACGATCTCGAGGAAGAACGTCGCGAGCGCACGCGCGCTCTCGAGATCGATCGTGGCGTCGACCGCGATGATCCCGCCGAAAGCGGAGACGGGATCGGCCTCGAGCGCGGCCCGGATCGCCTCCGCGGCACTCGGACGCTCCGCAACGCCGCACGGCACGGTATGCTTGACGATTGCGGCACGCACGAACGGCGGCTGCGCGGGGACGTCGGGCGAGCCGAGCGGGGCGCGGACCAAGAGGCGCAACGTCGCGTCGAGGTCGAGGAGATTGTTGTAGGAGAGCGCCTTGCCGTGCAATTGCTCGGGGAGCTGCTCCGTGCGCGCGAGGTAGAACGCGGCGCGCGACTGCGGGTTTTCGCCGTACCGCAGCGGCTGCGCGAGCGGAAGCGTGAGCGCGAGGGAGCCCGGCAACTCGCTCGCGACGAACCCGGCTTCGAGATAGCGGGCGATCGACGCGTCGTATTCCGCGGTCCGTTCGAACGCGCGCGTGGCCAGACGCCGGCGCAGCGCGACGTCTTGGCCGCCGGTCAGCGACGCGGCGACCGTCGGGTAATCCGCCGGGTCGACGACGACGCCGACGTGCGCGAAGTTCTTCGCGGCGGCGCGGATCAGCGAGACTCCGCCGATATCGATTTGCTCGATCGCCTCCGCCAGCGTCGCCCCGGGCTTCGCGACGGTCGCTTCGAACGGGTAGAGGTTCACGACGACCCAGTCGATGCGCGGCACGTCGTGCTCCGCGGCTTCGCTGAGGTGCGCGCCGTTCTCGCGATCGAACAGGATCCCCCCGAAGACGAGCGGATGGAGCGTCTTGACGCGTCCGCCGAAAAGGCTCGGGAAACCGGTCAGCTCGCCGACGTCGCGCGAGGGGATGCCGTGCGCCGCGAGGTGCGCGCGCGTCCCTCCCGTCGCGAACAGCTCGATGTGCGCCGCCGCCAGAGCGCGCGCCAAGTCGACGACGCCGGTCCGGTCCGAAACCGAGAGCAACGCGGCCGGGCGGGAATGGTTAGCTTGCAAGCACCGGTTCCTCCGAGGTCGTTTCGATCGGCGCCAGATCCGCCGAGATCACACTCGATATTCCCGGTTCCGCCATCGTGACGCCGTACATGCGCTGCGCCAGCTCCATCGTCTTCTTATTGTGGGTGACGAGCAGCAATTGGGCGGCGCTCGCAACTTCGCGCACGATCGCGGAGAAGCGCTCGACGTTCGCGTCGTCGAGCGCCGCATCGACTTCGTCCAGCAAATAGAACGGCGACGGCTTCACCTTGATGAGCGCGAAGATCAACGCGGCCGCCGTCATCGCGCGCTCGCCGCCCGAGAGCGCGGCGAGGTAGGCCATCTTCTTTCCCGGCGGCTGCACGGAGATCTCGATCCCGGTCTCGGCGAGGTCCGTGGGATTCGTCTGCCACATCTTCGCCTCGCCGCCGGGAAATAGGCGCGGGAACATCTTCTCGAACTCCGTCTGCACGGAGGAGAAGACCGCGTTGAACTGTTCCTGCGAGGTGGACTCGATCTCTTTGATGCTCGCGAGCAGCGTTTCGCGCGCGCGGGCGAGATCGTCGAGCTGTTCGCGCAGGAAACGCTCGCGTTCGACGAGCTCCTCGATCTCCGCCTCCGCGTTCAAGTTGACGTTCTGCAAGCGCCCGAGGTCCTCGCGCAAGCGCGCGATCTCGGCCGCGAACTCCCCGTCGTCGCGCGCGTACCGCGCCTCGACCTCGGCGCACTCGTCGGCGGTTGCCGGATTCTGCGCGAACTGCGCGGCGAGCATCCCGAGCTCCGCGTCGATCTCGGCCAGACGCAGGCGCGCGGATTCGCTCGCGCCGGCGCTCTCCCGTTCGGCGCTCCGGGCCAGGCGAAGTTGCGCGTCGAGCTCGGCGGCGCGCGCCGTCATCGCGTCGCGTTCGCGCTTCCCGGCCTCACCCGCGCTCGCGCTCTCGGCGACGAGGCGCCGGGCGTCCTCGAGCGCGCGCTCCGTCGCCGCGATCTGCTCCCCGATCGAGCCGAGCTCCGCGGTCATCGCATCCCGCGCGGCCGTGGCCCGCGCCCGGTCGGCATCGAGCATTTCCAGGCGCGAACGGGCTGCGTCCCCCTGGGCGACGAGCGCCGCGAGCGCCTCCCGCCGGGCGCCGATTCGCGCGGCGAGGCCGCGCTCCGCATCCTGCGCGCGTGCGATCCCCTCGCGCGCAGCAGCGAGCTCCGATTCGAGCCGCTCGCGATCGACGACTGCGCCCGCGGGATCGGCGGCGGGGCGCTCGAGCGCCCCCAATTTGTCTCTCGCGACGGCGACTTCGGCGCTCCGCGCGGTCGCGCGGGCCAGCGTCTGCGCGACTTCCGCTTCGATGCGCGCGTGCTCCGCGACGAGGCCCGCGTGCTTGGAGCCGGCGTCGCGCAGCGCGATCGCCAGCTCGCCCGCGACGCGCCTGCGCTCGTCGCGTTCGCGCAACGCCGCTGCGTTCGCATCGGCGGCCGAGAGCGCCGCGCTCTCCGCCCGCGCGTGCGCCTCTCGAAGCTTCGGGAGCTGCTCGCGCAGGGTTTCGAGTTGGGCCCGGCGCGAGAGGATCGAGCGTTCGCGGCGGTAGCGGCCGCCGGTCATCGCTCCGCCGCCGGAGATCTGGTCGCCCTCGAGCGTGACGATCGTGTCGCGGAACGGCTCGCTTCCGTCGCGGGGGCGAACGAGGCGAATGCCGACGTCGAGATGGTCGACGACGAGGATTCGGCCGACGAGGAACGCGACGATCCCGGCGAATTGCGGCTGCGTTTCGACGAGCGCGTGCGCGAAACCGATCACGCCCGCAACGCGCGGCGCGCTTCGCGGATCCCGCCCCGTCCGGCTCCCGAGCGTGTCGAGCGGCAGGAACGTCGCGCGGCCCAGTTCGTTCGCGCGCAGATACTCGATTGCGCGTTGCGCGTGCTCCGCCGTCTCGGTGACGATATTCGAAAGCCCGGCGCCGAACGCGGCGTCGAGCGCACGCGCGTAGCGCTCGTCGACCCGGATCAGGTTGGAAACGACGCCGTAGATGCCGTCGAGCCCGCCGCGCCCCTGCGCTTCCAAAACCGCGCGCGTCCCGGGGATGTGCCCTTCGAGGTTCGCTTCGAGCTCCTCGAGCGTGTGCGAGCGCGCCTCGGCCCCGGCGAGCTCCGCCGCCGCCGCGCGCAACGCAGCCTGCGCTGCGGCGAGCGCCTCGGCGGCTTCGGCGCCGCGTTCGTCGGCGAGCCGCGCTGCCTCGTGCACGCCGTGCGCGCGCGCTTGCACGCGCGAAAGCTCCTCGCGAGCGCGCTCGACCTCGTGCGCCGTAGTCGCGGCCCGCTCGCTCTTGTGACGCGCTTCCTCGCGCAAGGCGTCCGTCTCGCGCTCGAGACGCTCGTACTCGGCCTGCGCCGCTTGCAGCTGCGCTCGCCGTTCCGCTTCGTTCGCGGCGACGGCGGCGGCGAGCGCCTCGACTTCGCGCAGCGCACCGAAGACGCGATCGAGCTCCGCGCGCGCGGCGGCGACTTCGCTCTGCGCGTCGCGCTCGAGTTCCCGTTCGCGTTCGAGCGCGAGTTGGAGCGGCTCGAGCTTCGCCTCGAGTTCGGCGATCGACCCTTCGAGGGCGGCGCGCTCGGCGATCGCGCGCTCGCGGTCGTCGGTGACGGCGGCCGATTGGTTCCCGATCGCATCGCGGCGCGCGACGAGCGCCGCCTGTTGCGCCTCCAGCTCCGCCAGCCGCGCGCGCGCGGCGTTGACGGCATCGCGCGCGTTCTCGAGCGCGAGCTCGTGCGCGTAGAGCGCGCCCCGCAGCCCCGCGAGCTCGGCGTCGAGCGCCGCAGCCCGGGCCGACGCGCCCGTCCGTTCGGCTTCCAGCCGGTCGAGGCCGGCCTGCAGCGCGTCGCGTTCCGCGCGCCGCGACGAACTCGCCCTTAGGTAGGATAGGATCTCGAGATCGCGCAGCCGGGCCGTCGCCCTTCGGAAGCGCTTCGCACGCCGCGCTTGCGTTTCGAGTTCCGGGATGCGCGCCGCGATCTCGGTCAGCACGTCGTTGACGCGAATCGCATTCTGTTCGGTTTGCTCGAGGCGCCGCAACGATTCGTTCTTGCGCGCCAGGAAGCGATTGATGCCCGCGGCCTCGTCGAAGAGCGAGCGCCGCTCTGCGGGCTTGGCCGAGAGGATCGCGTCGATCTGCCCTTGCGAGACGATCGCATACGAACCCGGACCGAGACCCGTCCCCATCAGCAGCTCGACGACGTCGCGCAAGCGCACTTGCCGGCGGTTGATGTAATACTCGCCGCTCTCGCCCGCCCGATACGCGCGCCGCGTGATCTGAACCTCGGCGGCGTCGATCTTCAAGAGGCCCGCGTCGTTCTCGAACGTCAGCTCGACTTCCGCCATGCCGAGCGGCTTGCGCCGCTCGTTCCCGGCGAAGATCACGTCCTCGGTCTTCGTCGACCGAAGGCTCTTCGAGCTCTGCTCGCCGAGAACCCAACGGATCGCATCGACGAGGTTCGACTTTCCCGAACCGTTCGGGCCGACGAGCGCCGTGATGCCCGGCTCGAATTGCAGCGTCGTCTGCTCGGCAAACGTCTTGAAGCCGAACAGCTTGAGCGACTTGAGTCTCAAGGGCGTGCCGTCTTCGCGTTCGCGCGGGGTCGCCGGCGAGGCCCTTGCGCTCGCGCGGCGGCGGCCGGCTCGGGGCGGCTCATCGCCGCGAGGTCCGGTACGTCGTCGTGGGTCGCGCGCAGGCGTTCCAAAGCGCGGGCGGCGGCTGTGCGCTGCGCGATCTTCTTCGTCGAGCCCGCTCCCTCGGCCAGGACCTCCTTATCGACGACGACGTGCGCGACGAACGTACGCTCGTGCGGCGGGCCTTCCGCGCGCTCGCGATAGACCGGCGTCGTCGCGTAATGCTTCTGCGTCCACTCCTGCAGCACGGTCTTCGGATCGTTCCATGCGAGGCCGGCGGCGACGTTGGGCTCGACGTGCTCGCGCACGACGAAGGCGCTCGTCTCCGCGGGGCCGACGAGGCCGTGGAGCGTCGCGACGAACGCTTCGAACGCATCGCCGAGCGAGGAGCGGCGGCGCGCCTCGGGGAGATTCGCCAGCCCCGCGCCGTACACGATCAACGAATCGAAGCCGAGCCGCTCCGCGGTGCGGGCGTTCGCTTCGTCGCTCACCAGCGCGGCTTTGCGCAACGCGAGTTCGCCTTCGCGCGCTTCGGGGAACGCATCGCATAGCCAACGCGCGACGATCATGCCCAAGATCGCGTCGCCCAAGAACTCCAGACGTTCGTTCGAGCGCTCCGCCGCGTTTTCGCGGACCGCGCTCTCGTGGACGAATGCCGGCTCGATTTGCGCCGGCTCGATTCCCTTGAGATCTAATCGCGACAGGAGCGCGCGCAAGCGCGCGCGGCGCTGCTCTCCCGCCATCAGGCGTGCTTGCCGAACACGATCACGCTGTTGTGACCGCCGAAACCAAACGAGTTCGAGATCGCAACGCGCACGGGCGCTTTGCGCGCGACGTTCGGAACGTAGTCGAGCGTGCATTCCGGATCCGGAAAATCGTAGTTGATCGTCGGCGGCATGATGTCGTTGTAGACCGCGAGGACCGTCGCCACGCCCTCGATCGCGGCGGCCGCACCGAGCGCGTGGCCGTGCATGCTCTTCGTCGAGCTGACCGCAAAACGATGCCCTTCGACGCCGAGGATCGCGCCGACCGCATTCGATTCGGCCGGATCGCCGATCGGCGTCGAAGTCCCGTGAGCGTTGACGTAATCGACCTCGACGGGCGAAACGTTCGCGTTGCGGAGCGCCCGCCGCAGCGCGAGCTCGACGCCCGTTCCCGTCGGATCGACCGCGACGAGATCGTACGCGTCGGCGGATTGGCCGTATCCCAGGACTTCGGCGTAGATCCGCGCGCCGCGTGCGAGCGCGAATTCGCGTTCCTCGAAGACGAGGATCGCGCCGCCTTCCGCCATCACGAAGCCGTCGCGTTCCCGGTCGAACGGCCGGCTCGCCTTCTCGGGCTCGTCGTTGCGCGTGGACATCGCCTTCATCGAGCAGAAGCCGCCCATCGCGACGTCCGTGATCGTCGCCTCGGCGCCCCCTGCGAGCATCGCGACGGCCTGACCGTACGCGATCGTCTGATAGGCGACCGCCATCGCATCGTTCGAACTCGCGCAGGCGCTTGCGACCGAGAAGATCGGGCCGCGCAGCTTATGGCGCATCGAGATCTGCGCCGAAGCCGCGTTCCCCATGAGCATCGGAACGAAGAGCGGGGTGACGCGCTTGGCCGTACCCAACTCCCGGGCTTTCGTCACGGTATCTTGCAGCGTGATGATGCCGCCGATGCCGCTCGCGACGATCGCACCCGTTTCCGTGCGCACGTCCGGATCTTCGGGGAAGTTCGCATCGACGATGGCTTCGAGCGCCGCCGCATAGGCGAATTGGGCGTAGCGATCCATGCGCCGCGCCTCGCGCTTGCCGATCACCTCGTCGGCGTCGAATCCCTTGACTTCGGCCGCGATCTGCGTCCTGAGATCGCTCGGGTCGAACGCCGCGATCGGAGCGACGCCGCTCTTCCCCGCGATCAGCGCCTGCCAGAATTCGCCGTGCGTGTTGCCGAGCGGCGTGACCGCTCCCAGACCCGTGACGACGACGCGTTTCTTATCCAAAACCTCGCGCTTTGCTCCTAGGGACGTGAAATGAGGCGGCCGGCAGCGACCGCCCCCATGAAAGGCCTCCGAACACTATCGCCTGGCCTCGCCTTTACCCTCCCGGGAGCCGAAGCGAATGAGGCGCGATGCGCCGGCCGGGGCGGGCTCGGCGGCCGTCGAAAGCGCCGGCATGCAGAGCAGCAAGCGGACCGAACGCCTTAGAACGAAGGAGGAAGCGCCGTGACGGAGGTGCCGGCCGGACGCATCATCGTGACCGGAGCCTCCGGCTTCATCGGAAGCGCGACGATCTGGGCGCTCAACCGCGCCGGGCACGACGACGTGATCGCCTGCGACCGCCTCAACCGCACCGAGAAGTGGCGCAACCTGGTTCCGCTTCGGTTCCGGGATTACGTCGAAGCCGACGACCTGCTCGGCCGGTTCGCAGAGCGCGGGGACGCTTTCGGCGACGTCTCGACGATCGTCCACCTCGGCGCGCGCTCGGCGACGACGGAGACGGACTCGCACTTGCTGATCCGCACGAACTATGAGTTCACGAAGGCGCTCGCCGCCGCGGCGCTCGCCCGGGGGATCCGCTTCGTCTACGCCTCGAGCGCGGCGACGTACGGCGCGCTCGAGAGCGGACTCGACGAAGGCCGCCCGCTTTCGACCCTGAGACCCTTGAACATGTACGCCTACTCGAAGCAACTCTTCGATCGATATGCCGAGCAGCACGGCTTCCTCGACCGGATCGTCGGAATCAAATTCTTTAACGTATTCGGCCCGAACGAAGCGCACAAGGGCGATATGCGCAGCGTCGTCGCCAAGGCGTTCGACCAGATCGCCGCGGGCGGCGCCGTCAAGCTTTTCAGGAGCCACCGCCCCGACTTCCGCGACGGCGAACAGCGGCGGGACTTCATTTACGTCAAGGACGCCGTTGCGATGACGCTCTCGCTCGCCGCGCATCCCTCCGCGGGCGGAATCTACAACGTCGGCTCCGGCCGCGCCTCGACCTGGCTCGAGCTGATCCGCCCCGTCTTCGCCGCGCTCGGCCGCCCGGAAAGCATCGAGTTCGTCGACATGCCCGAGCACCTGCGCGCGAAGTACCAATACTCGACCCGCGCCTCGATCGAGCGCGTACGCGCGAGCGGATACCGCGCCGAACTGACCCCGCTCGCCGAGGCCGTCACCGAGTACGTCCGCGACTACCTCATCGGCGATCGCCGGCTCGATCCCCTAGCAGGCGAACCGGCACCGCACGCGCTGGAGCGCTAGCCCCCCGTCACGATCGCAACCGCGGCGTAGTAGACCCCTTTCGGCTGGTATGCCGCGCTCACGAGACCGTACGGCTCTCCGAAATTTGGGCCCACCCCTGCCGTGCCGTCGCGAAACTCCGCCCACACGAGCGTCGGAAGGCCGAGTTCGCGGTGCAGGTACCACATCTGACGGAAGAAGGCGGGTTGATCGAGCAGGTCCGGGACCGTGGTCTCCGTCGTGTGCAAGCCTATTCCGGGGGGAAGCGCGGCCTGCGCCTGAATGTACTCGGTCCGGGCGTAGCCCGGCGCCTTGTAGCTGTGGACCGCGCAGCCGTTCGCCACGTCGAAGACGCCGTTTCCGCGCAGCTGCTGAATCCACCCGAGGTCGACGCCGCTCGTCCCGCCGGACCACACGTCTCTCGCCCCGGCGGAGCGCAGCGCGGTCGCTGCAGCGATCGCCAGCCGCGAGTAGGCCGCCGGATCCGGCGCGGCGCCCCAGTACGACTCGAGATTCGGCTCGTTCCACAGCTCCCAGATCGGGTTGAAGGCCGCGTAGCGCGCTTGCATCGCGGCGCACCGCCGGGCGTAGTCCGCAACGTCGACCGGCTGCGCGGCGTACGGCGAAAGCATGATGACGCGCAACCCGCCCGCCGCCGTCGCCGCGAACATGGCGTCGTAATAAGAGAGATCCAGGCTGCCGTCGACGCGCACGTGCGTTCCGCCGCAGGCGGCGATCAATCCGACCGCCCGGGAGAGGTCGTCGCTACCGTAGATCTGGACCCCGAACGCCGTCGGCTTGGACGGGGAACCGGGAGTAGGATCGATCGTCGGGGCCCAGTCCGGAGCAGTGCAGGCGGAGACCCCCGTGGCTGAAAGCAGCGCGAGGCCCTTGAGAGCATCGGATCGTTTCATTTGGTTGCGCACGTACCCCGGCAAAACGGCGAGAACGGCCGCCGTCACGTTGACGGCTGCTTTCCGCCGACGTTGGACGCCGCTCCTCCGCTTTCCGCGACGCCGAGGCGTGTCAAGCCACTTCAGGATGTTACCAGGCGCTTGATCGTCGCGCCATTTGAAATGCTACCCGGTGCGGGCCTCGCGGCGCGGATCGCAGCGAGCCGGCGCTCGCTCTGCCCAGCGGCGGCGTAGCGAGAACGCATGTTGAGCAGGTATTCCCTGCGCGCTTTGAGGACCCATCGCCCCGGCTTCGCCGAAGGCGCCGCCCGGTTACATCCCCAGTGGCGCGACGATAGCCCCCACGGTAACATTTTAGCTGGCGCGATGCGCGAGGTGTTAGCGCAAAGCGCTGATGTCCGGTTTCTGCAAAGCAGAAATGTCCGGTTCAGGCTGTTGGGGAGGGTAGGCGGAAGGTCTTCCAAGGATGGTCGGCGGCGGGTTTCCGGACCTTCCTCGGGTCGGTGATGCGGCGGTCCAGGTGGGCGTTGAGGTCCTTTGCTCCCACGATCGGTGCGTTGCGAAGGAGCTTGCCTGCCTGCTCGGCGGCGAGGGTATGATCGCCGTGTCGAACGGTCATGCGTCCGTCGGGGTGGCGCCGGATGAGGATCCGTGAGCCCGCGGCGAGTTGGCGTCGGCTGTAGGGGTCGACGAGCTTGAAGCAGGCGTCGTCGAGCTGGAACATGAGGTTTCTCGTGACGACGCGTTCGTCGTGTCGGCACAAGATGTCGTCCAGGCGGAAACCCTCGATGCTGCGATGGACGTCCTCCGCGTCGGCGGCCGCAACGGCAAAACGCGTATTGTGATCCGCGATGAAGCGTGGCAGGAACGCATTGGCCTGTTCGATGGTCGCGATGCTCTCGAGGCGCATGCTCTTGATGAGGCGATCTTGGAAGGTTCGGTTGGCGCGCTCGATGCGGCCCTTAGCCTGCGGCGAGTTGGCGCAGATAAGTTCAATGTCGAGTTGGTCGAGAGCGCGGTGGAGTTGGGTGGTGATGGCGCTGTCGGTGCTCGAGCCGGAATACCGAAAAATGCTGTGTTTATCGGTGTATGCGGCGTGGAAGCGACCATAGTTTGCGATGAAGGGCGAGCAGCCGATAGTAACCCTCGGTCGTCTCGGCGAGCTCGAAGAGTCCGGCCGTCACGCGGCTGGTTGCGTCGTCGATGGCGAGCAACAAGGTGCAACTCGGGCCGCGTTCTTCAAACCACTCGTGCGGGGAGCCATCCATTTGCACGAGTTCTCCGAAGCGCGGGCGACGCCGCCGGAGCGGATGCACGTTGCGCCGGCGCTGTTTGGCCCTCCAGAGGTGTTGCTCGACGAGAAACGCCCGCAGCCACTCCCGGCTCACGGTAATCCCATCACGCTCGGCGAGGGTTTGGGCCAAGAACGTGGGTCCAAAGCCGCGATACTCCCCCCGATAGCGCTCGAGAACGGCCGCTCGGGTTTCATCGCCAACCCGATTGTTGGGGACGGCGCCGCGGCGTTTGGAGAGGACGCCTTGCGGCCCGTGACGCTCGAAGGCCCGGACGAGGCGCCTGACTTGTCGCTCGGAGATCCCGAGCTTCCTGGCCGCTTGGGCCTGGGTGAGAGCGCCGTCAGCGATTCGCTGGAGGGTCCGCAGACGGTCCTGTTCGGCAGGGGACATAACAAGCAGCTCCATCGGGGAGCCCCTTGGCCGGACCGGACATTTCTGCTTTGCACGGGACCGGACATCTGTGCTTTGCTCCTACAGCGCGATGCGCGAGGTTGATCTCGACCCCGCGCCTTGCTATAATCCCGTGGCTATGTTCACGTTCGATCTCCAGCTTTTCGCGTCCAAGAAGGGCGCAGGCTCCACCCGCAACGGGCGCGACTCGAATTCTCAGCGGCTCGGCGTCAAGCGCTTCGGCGGGCAGGCCGTCGTCGCGGGGAACATCATCGTCCGCCAGCGTGGGACGCAGTTCTACCCGGGCGACGGCGTCGGAATGGGGACGGATCATACGCTCTTCGCGCTCGTCGACGGGACGGTTCACTTCTCCGAGCGCCGCAACCGCAAGCACGTCAACGTCGTCGCCGCGTAGCGCGCTCGCGCTCGGGGACCTCGCGGAGGGCGCAGCGGCGCCCTCTTTTTCATTTCCGGCGCCGCCCCGCTGCGGGGTGCGAGTCACCGGCAACCGAACGGGGCCAGTTTAGAGATGCAATTCATCGATGAAGCGACGATCACCGTCGCGGGCGGCCGCGGGGGGGACGGCATCGTCGCCTGGCGGCGCGAGAAATACGTCCCGAAGGGCGGCCCGGCCGGCGGAGACGGGGGGCGCGGGGGGGACGTCTGCCTCGAGGCGAGCCCGGAACTGAACACGCTCGTCGAATTCCGCTTCAAGAAGCACTTCGCAGCGAAGGCCGGAGAGCCCGGGCTCGGCTCGAACAAGTCCGGCCGCAGCGCCGACGACTTGATCGTCCCGGTCCCCGTCGGCACGCTCGTTTATCGCATCGAGGAAGACGGGCGGGAGTTCCTCCTCGCCGATCTGTCGGAACCGCTCGAGCGCATCCGAGTCGCCAAAGGAGGGCGCGGCGGGCTCGGCAACCAGCACTACGCGACGGCGACGCGACAGGCCCCGCGCTTCGCCGAGAAGGGGGAGCCGGAGCAAAGTTGCACGCTTCGCCTCGAGCTCAAGCTCCTCGCCGATTGCGGCCTCGTCGGGCTCCCGAACGCCGGGAAATCGACGCTGCTCGCCGCGGTTTCGGCGGCAAAGCCGAAGATCGCCGACTACCCCTTCACGACGCTCGAACCGCAGCTCGGGGTCGTGCGCCTAGGCCCTGAGGAATCGTTCGTGATGGTCGACGTTCCGGGGCTCATCGAGGGCGCGCACGAGGGGTCGGGCCTCGGCGACCGCTTCCTGCGCCACATCGAGCGGACGCGCGTGCTCCTGCACCTGATGGACGGCGCGAGCGCGAGCGACGAGATCCTCGCGAACAAGGCGACGATCGAAAACGAATTGCGGCTCTGGAATCCGGCGCTCGCCGAGCGCCCGGCACTCCCGGTGATCACGAAGCTCGACCTGCCGGACGCCCGCGCCAGTTTCGAAGCGCTGCGCCCGCAGATCCCGGGGCTGCGCGGAATCTCCGCGGCGACCGGCGAGGGCGTCCGCGAGCTGCTCTACGCGGCGTTCCGCACGATCAAAGAGACGCCGCCCCCCGAGGTCGCCGCCCCCGAGATCCCGCGCTTCGTCTTAGCGCCGGCGGAACCGTTCGAGATCGCCGTCGACGAGCGCGGGGTCTTCGTGGTGAGCGGCGAGCGGGTCGAGCGCCTCGCGGCGATGACGAACTTCGAGAGCGACGAGGGACTCGGCCGCTTCGAGCGCATCATCGCAAAAATGGGGATCGACAAGAAGCTGCGCGAGTTGGGTGCGCAAGACGGCGACACCGTCCGCATCGCCGGATACGAATTCGACTTCTCGTGAGACTCGGGCTCCTGGGCGGGACGTTCGATCCGATTCACAACGCCCATCTCTTCATCGCCGAGGCGACCCGCGTCGCGCTCGGGCTGGACCGGGTCCTCTTTCTCCCGACGGGAGGGGGGCATTACCGCCTCCCACCGGAGGCCTCGCTCGAGGCACGCCTCGAGATGCTCCGCCTCGCGCTCGCGCCGAACCCGCACTTCGCGCTCGACCCGACCGACTTCGACGAACGCGCCACGGGGTACACGGCGGACCTGCTGCCCCGGCTGCGCGCCCGCTTCCGGGACGACCGGCTCGTCTTCATCGCCGGGAGCGATTCGCTCATCGAATCTCCTTGGCAGCGCTTTGACGAGGTCCTAGCCCAGCTCGACGCCTTCGCCCTGGCCCCCCGCGCGGGGCGCCCGCGGGAGCAGATCGAGGCGTTCCTCGCCTCGCTTCCGGCGGAGCAGCGGGCGAAGGTCCTCGTGCTCGACCTGCCGCCGCTCGCCGAGTCCGCGACCTACGTTCGCGATCAAATGGGGCGCGGCGGCTCGATTCGCTACCTCGTTCCGGAACCCGTCGCGCGCTACATCGCCGAACGCGGCCTCTACGCGGACCGCCGTGCCGGGTCCTAGTTCGCCGTTTTTCCGGGGATTGCGCCGGTGGAAAGAGAAACGTCCGGCGTGGAAATTCTCACGGCCGCTGCCGAGTTGAGTTTCGGCGGCGTGACCGCGAGCGAACTCGCGCGGACATACGGCACGCCCCTGATCGTCATCGATACTGACGTGCTGGATCGCAACGTGGCTGCGTTCGTCGCGATAGGGAACGAGTGCGGGATCGAAGTCGCGTATGCCGGGAAGGCGCTGTTGTTCGTCGCGCTCGCACGGCGGCTCGCGCGAGCGGGGCTCTCGCTCGACGTTTGCTCGCTCGGCGAACTCTACACCGCCGAACGCGCCGGGGTCCCCGCCGAGCGCTTGGTCCTGCACGGCTGCGGGAAGACCGACGACGAGCTGGGCGCTGCGCTCGCGGGCCGCGTCGGCCGGATCGTCATCGACAACCGCGAAGAACTCGAACGCCTGATCGAGCGCGCCGACCCCGCGCGACCGCTGCACGCGCTCTTGCGCGTCAACAGCGGGATCGAGGCGCACACCCATGCCTACGTGCGCACGGGCGGCGAGGATTCGAAGTTCGGATTTGCGCTCGACTCGCTCGACGAGGCGCTCGCACGCTGCGCCGCCGCCCCGGGACTCCGGCTCCTCGGCCTCCACACGCACATCGGTTCGCAGCTCTACGAGAGCGACGCCTACGAGGCGGCGGCGCGCGTGATGCTCGACGCAATCTCGCAGGCGCGCGAGCACGGTATCGAGATCGAGGAGTTGGTCCTCGGCGGCGGGTTCGGCGTCTCGGCCTCCCCCGACGACGAGCCGTTCGACGCCGCCGCCACGCTGCGGACCGTCTCCGCCATCGTCTCTCGGGTCGCAAGCGCGCGCGGCTTGCGAGCCCCGCGGCTCGGCATCGAACCCGGCCGCGCGATCGTCGCCTCGGCGGGGACGACGCTGTATCGCGTCGCTTCGGTCAAGCGGCAAGGCTCGCGCCGCTATGCAATCGTCGACGGCGGTATGACCGACAATCCGCGGCCGGCGCTCTACGACGCCTACCACCATCCCGATCTCGCCTCGCGCGTCTCCGAAGCGCCGCTCGTCGAGACGACGATCTGCGGCCGCGCCTGCGAGAACGACGAACTCGTGAGCACGGCACTTCCCGAAGACCTCGCGGCGGGGGACCTGCTCGCGCTCCACACGACGGGTGCCTACACGTTCAGCATGGCGAGCAACTACAATCGCTTCGCGCGCCCGGCCGTCGTGTTTGCCGGCGGCGGGGCCCACCGCCTCGTCGTCCGCCGCGAGTCCCTCGACGATCTCGTCCGCAACGACCTCGGGCCCGACGAACCGCTTCCGTCCACCGAATGAGCGCCGGCGGCCGCGGATCCGGCCTGCTTGCGGCGACGCTCTGGCTCCCCGCGCTCTTCGCAGCCGGGCCGCTCGCCGGATGCGCCGCGGGCGGCAGCGGCGGCGGGGCCGGCGGGAGCGCCACGGCCTCGAATGCCGAGATCTATGCGGCGTTTGCGCAGCATCGCTCGCCGGTCGAGGTTACGGCTCAGGGGACCGTCGTCAAGGTGCTCGGCATCCGGGGAGGGCGGGTCGGCCGGCACGAGGGATTCCTCGTCCATCTTTCCGGGAACGAAGGTCACGACCTCACGCTTCGCATCGAGGATAACATCGAGCTCACGGGGTCGATTCCGTTGCGGGCGGGAGATGCCGTCGAAATCCGAGGAGAGTACATCTACGACCCGCGCGGCGGGCTCATTCATTACACGCACCGCGATCCGCGCGGTCGCCACCCCTCCGGATACGTGCGTGTGAACGGGCGAATCTACTCATAAAAAACCCGTCGGACGCCGTATACAAAAGCGGGTGGGTCCTATAGTATGAAAGTCCCAGGCCATGCGCGACCTTGCTACGATCGTTCTCGCCAGCGTTTCTCCGCGGCGCATCGAGCTTTTGAGTTCCCTTGGTTTGCACGTTTTGATCGTCCCGAGCAACGTCGATGAAACCGATCCTCCTGCTTTGGCCCCCGCCGACCTCGCCGTCTTCCACGCTCGCGCAAAGGCCGATGCCGTTGCCGAACTGGAGCATGCCCGCGTGATCGTCGCAGCCGACACCGTGGTCGACCTCGACGGCCGGGCGCTCGGGAAACCCCGCCACGAGGCCGACGCGCGCTCCATGTTGGAAGCGCTATCGGGCCGCGAGCACGTCGTCCATACGGCCTTCACCGTGGTCGACGGCGCGAGCGGAGCCCGCCTCGAGCGGCGCTCCTCGACGCGGGTCACGTTCTACCCCCTTTCGGCGGAAGATGTCGACCGGTACATCGCGACCGGCGAGTCGCTCGACAAGGCCGGCGCCTACGGAATCCAGGGACGCGGGGCGACGCTCGTCGAGCGCATCGAGGGCGATTTTTACACCGTGATGGGCTTCCCGCTGGGGGCTTTCGTGCGTAGCCTTCCCGAGATCGGATATCGGCTCGCCGCCCCCGAGGCGATCGTCCGGTGACCCAGCCGCAGACATCGTCCGCCCTGTTCGAAGGTCTCCGCCAATCGATCAGCCCCGACATCGGGCTGGATCTCGGAACCGCGAACACGGTCGCGTACGAGCGGAACATGGGCGTCATCGTCAGCCAGCCCTCGGTCGTCGCCTACAACGTCGACGATGAGCGCATCGTCGCGATCGGCCAAGCCGCCAAAGAGATCGAAGGCCGCGCCCCGCAGAAAGTCCGGGTCGTGCGGCCGCTGCGGCGGGGAACGATCTCCGATTTCCACGCCGCGGAAGCTCTCGTCGCCGACACGGTCGACAAGGCGCTCGCCGCCCGGAAGAACTTCGGGCCGCGCGTGGTCGCTTCGATCCCGGGCTGCGCGACCGACATCGAATGCAAGGCGGTCGAGCAGGCCGTCCGGCTCGCGGGGGCGCGCTGGGCGACGTTCGTCCCGCAGGCCGTCGCGGCGGCGGTCGGAGCCGGCCTCGACATCACCTCGCCGCGCCCGATGATGATCGTCGACATCGGCGGCGGCACGACGGAAATCGGGATCCTCGGGCTCTCCGGCGTGATCCGGCTGCACTCCGTGCAAGTCGGCGGCGACGATTTCGATCGAGCGGTCCAGAATCGCCTGCGCGCGCGGAACTTCGTCGTCGGATCGGCAACCGCCGAAGCGATCAAGATCGCGCTCGGGTACGCCGGGCGCGCCCCGGGGCGGGCCCCGCTCACGATCCACGGCAGCGACCTCCGTCTCGGCGGCGCCCCCGGGAGCCAGACCGTCGAAGAGGCGCTCGTCGGCGCCGCGCTGCGCGAGGGGATCGAGCGAATCGTCCGCGCCGTTTGCTCCGTCCTCGAGACGACGCCGCCCGATGCGGCCGGAGATTTGCTCGAGAGCGGGATCACCTTGACGGGCGGAGGCGCTCTGATCGCGAACCTCGCGGGCGAAATCGGCATTCGAACGAACGTTCCTACGACAGTAGCTCCCGATCCGCTCCTCTGCGTCGCGCGCGGTGCCGGGGAGATCCTCGGTTCGCCGTCGCTCTTGGAACGCGTGCGTCCGTCGGCCGACAAGCTGACGAGGTGGTACCAATCTTTACGTATCGGGATGAGAGAAAGCTACTCGCCTTAATCGCGACGGTCATCGTCCTCGCGGCCGTCGCCCTCGTCCAAGTCGGCGCGGCGAAGGCGGGGCGGCCGAGCTTCCTCGACATCACGGTCGGCAGCATCGTCGGAGTCGGCCAGCGCCTCGTCATGGGAACAGTCGACGGGATCGGGCGCGCCGCCGGTGCGGTCGCAGGCGTCCCACGTTATTACGACGAGGCGCAACGCCTGGGCCGGGTCAACCGCAACCTCGCCGCGGAGAACGCGCGCTTGCGCGAGGCGCTCTCGCAGGAACCGAGCCTCCTCGCGCTCGAGCGCGCGCTCGCGGTGAATCCCAAGGGGATCCCGGCGGCGACGATCGCGGTCGATCTCGAAGGCCAATCGCGCACGATCACGCTCGATCGCGGCTCGACGAGCGGGATCGCGCTCGATGCCGCCGTCGTCGATGCGGACGGAGCCGTGGGCCGCGTCGTTTCGGTGCAGCCGTTCGTCAGCCGCGTCTTATTGCTGACCGATCCGACCAGCAAAATCCCGGCGATCGCGCAGCGCGGCCGCTGGTGGGGAATTGCGACCGGGACGAACGCGCACGTCCAACTGCAATACGTCTCGCAAGATGCTCCCTTACGCGTCGGCGACGCCGTCGTGACCGGCGAAGGGCGCACGTTCCACGCGGGCGTGCCGATCGGCCGCATCGTCACGATCTACCACCCGCAAGGGGCGCTGTACCAAACGGCCGTGCTCGAACCCGCGGCGCAGTTCGGGCGGATCGGGAGGGTCCTTGTCCTTCCGCACTGAGCCCGCGCTGGCGCCCTCGATCGAAGAGTTTGCCCCGCCCGCGTGGGGCCTCGCGCTCGGGCTGTTCGTCGCGCTCGTCGCGCAATCGTCGTTGCTCCCGCTGCTGCCCGTCCGCGACGCTTTCCCGAGCCTCGTGCTGACGCTCGTGATCTGGTACGCGTTGCGCAGCGGCCCCCGCGCGGCGTTGCTCTACGGCACGCTCGCGGGCGCCTGCGAGGACGCGCTCGCCGCAACGACGGGGGCCGCCTGGATGTTCTCGACGGCGTTCGTCGCCTTCGGTGCGGGGCTGCTCGGTCTCGTCCCGCAGGCGCGCACGCGCTGGGGGAGCGCAACGATCGTCGCGGTTCTGACGCTCGCGCGTTTCGTCGCGTTCCTGATCGTCGAGCGGATCGAGGGCCGCTCGCTGACGCTCGTGACCCCGCACCTGCACGCGGTCCTGTGGCAGAGTCTTTTCAACGCGCTCTTGATGAGCCTCGGGCTCGTGCTGCAAGCGCGCGCCGTCGCATATCGTGTCGCGCGCCGTTAAGACTCCGCGCACGCCGAGGTTTCAACCGAAACTGCCGCGGCTGATCGCGTTCACCGCCGTGCTCGCGCTCGCATTGCTCGCGCTCGTCGTGCGGCTCGTGCAGTTGCAACTCGTGCAGGGCGCGGCGTTCGCCGAGGCGGCCCGCGCGAATCAGATCCGGCGCGTCCCCGTCGCGGCGCCGCGTGGGCGCATGTTCGACCGGCACGGCGCCACGGTCGTGCGCAGCCGGCCCTCGTTCACGTGCGCGCTGATCCCTTCCGATGTCGGGGACATCAACGCGGTGCTTCGAAACCTGCATTCGACGCTCGCGATCCCCGAATCGACGCTGCGCCGGCGTTTGCTGCATCATCGCGGCGTCAATTACCAGAACTTCGAACAAGTTGCCGAGTCCGAACCGTACGGCCCGGTCATCCTCGCCAGCGGACTCTCGAACGTGCAGGTCGCGAAGCTCGCCGAGGCCCATCTGCCGGGCGTCGACATCGAAGTGCAGCCGATCCGCGACTATCCGTACGGCGGTTGGGCATCGCACGCGCTCGGTTACGTCGGACAGATCAACGAAGACGAGTACGAACGGCTCAAGAGCAAAGGGTACACGCCCAACGACGTCGTCGGCAAAGAGGGCCTCGAGGTCGAGTACGATTCGTGGCTGCGCGGCACGCCGGGCGGCGAACAAATCGAGGTCGATTCGCAGGGGCAGCTCGTGCGCCGGCTGGGCCCCGTCGATCCGGTTCCGGGGCATAGCCTCGAGCTCTCGCTCGATTGGCGCTTGCAGCAGATCGCGGAACGCGCGCTGCACGACCAGCTCGAGCTCATCGGAGGCCAGCGCGGGCGCCGCGTCGCGGGCGCAGTCGTCGCGATCGATCCGCGGGACGGCGGAATCCTCGCGCTCGTCTCGCAGCCGAATTTCGATCCGAACGATTTCGCCGACGGGATCTCGCCGAAGAAGTACGATGCCTACTTGAACGATCCGCTCGAAGCGCTCTACGATCGCGCGATCGCCGCCGCGACGGCGACGGGCTCCACCTTCAAGATGGTCACCGGGAGCGGCGCGCTCTCGGCGGGCGTCGTGGGCGTCGATCAACCGATCTACGACAGCGGCGCTTGGGACTGCAAGGGGCACATTTTCCGGGACATCGCTTCGGGCGGCCTCGGGACCACGACGTTCGTCCCCGCGCTCGCCGCGTCCAGCGACGGGTACTTCTATCAGCTCGCAGACCGGCTGGGACACGAACGGTTGCGCTATTACGCCCTGCAGTTCGGGCTCGGCGCGCGCAGCGGAATCGATCTCCCCGGCGAGTACGCCGGGAATTGGCCCACGAATGCCTGGATGAAAAAGTACTACGGCGAGCCGCTCTATCCGGCCGACGTCTGCAGCCTCGGCATCGGGCAGGGCGCGATGCAAGCGACGCCCCTGCAGATGGCGAACGCGACCGCCGCCGTAGCGAACGGCGGGACGCTCTATCGGCCGCATCTCGTCTATGCGATCCGCGACGCCTCCGGGAAGGTCGTCAAGAGCTTCAGCCACGAGAAGATCCGCCGGATCGACGTCACCCCCGAATCGCTGCGCGCCGTGCGGGCCGGGATGGACAAGGTGACCGACGTCGGCGGGACGGCCTATGGGCTCGCGATCCCCGGGATCCCGTTCGGCGGCAAGACGGGGACGGTCGAAACGGCCGGAGGGGCCGGCCCGAACACGACCTGGTTCGTCGCCTACGCGCCGAGCGATCGCCCGCGCCTGGCGCTCGCCGTCTTCATGGACCGCACGGGCGGCTACGGCGCCGTCGTCGCCGCGCCCGTCGCCCGAAGGATCATCCTCGAGTACCTCGGCAAGCCCCCGACCCCAGCCCCATCCGCCTCGCCGTCGGCCCCGGCGGCCGGTGCGACTCCGGCGGCTCCGGGTGCGCCGGCAACTCCGCGGCAGAATGCGGTCGCGTCACCTGCGCCGACTCCGGGTGCGGCGGCGACTCCGCGGCGGAATACCGTGGCGACACCTGCGCCGGCGCCGAAGCCGGCCGTAACGCGCTAACCAAGTTCGCGCTGCACGCGCTTTTTCTCCGTGAGGTAGCGTCCGGGGCGGGGGGACAGGGGGCCGCGGAAGCTCCGACCGCCGGCCGGAGCCATGGGCGGCGGGAGGCCGGCGGCGGTGCAGCGTTCGTTTTCGCAGGATGCGAAAACGAACAGCGGTTCCGCGGCCCCTGTCGCCCCGCCCCGGACGCGGGCCCTGCGGTTCGGCGGCACGCCGTCCGCCCGGACGTGGGCCCTGCGGTGAGGCCAGGGTCGGCGCTTCGCGCGCGAGAACGGGGGGAGTTTGTGCCGGGCATTCGGATGCTCGGCCGAAGCGGGTGAGAACAGTTTCCACGGGCTCTCCGGAACGATGCATTGGTCTGGGCCCCTGACCGGTTCCACGCTGAGGGAGGATCTCGACCATGATCGTTACGCCTGAAAAGATTGCCGCAGCCGCCGCGAGGTTGACGGGAGAGGGCGCGTTCGTCGTGCTGGCTCGCGCGCGCGAACTCGAGGCGCAAGGGCACGACGTCGTGCACATGGAGATCGGGGAGCCCGATTTCGACACGCCCGCGCACATCAAGGCCGCCGGCATCGCGGCGATCGAGGCGAATCACTCGCACTATGCGCCCTCGGCCGGGATCCCGGAGCTGCGCGACGTCGTCGCGCGCTATGCGGGGCGGTTTCGCGGGATTGCGGAGTTCTCGCGCGACGAGGTCTCGATCAGCCCCGGTTGCAAACCGCTGATTTGGAACATCCTGTGCGCGCTGCTCGATCCCGGCGACGAGATGCTCTATGCGGATCCGGCGTATCCGGCGTATGCGTCGGCGGCGACGTATCTCGGCGCTCGCGCGGTTCCGATCCCGCTGCGCGAGGCGAGCGATTTTCGGCTCGATCTCGACGAACTCGCGGCGAAGGTTTCGGATCGCACGAAGTTGCTGGTTCTGAATTCGCCGCACAATCCGACGGGCGGCGTGCTGACGCGTGCCGATCTCCGACAGATCGCGGAGCTTTGCGTGCGGCACGACGTGCTCGTGCTCTCCGACGAGATCTATAGCCGCAACATCTACGGCGGCGAGTTCGTTTCGATCGCAACGATGCCCGGCATGCGCGAACGTACGATCATCGTCGACGGATTCTCGAAGGCGTACGCGATGACGGGCTGGCGTCTCGGCTACTCGATCGCGCCGGCGGCGCTTTCGCGCACGATCACGCTGCTCGCGAACAACACGTACTCGTGCACGGCGCCCTTCGTGCAACTCGCGGGGATCGCCGCGCTTGAGGGGCCGGACGAACCGATCCTCGCGATGGTGGCGGAGTTTCGCAAGCGCCGCGACGCGATCGTCGCCGGCTTGAACTCGCTACCCGGCGTTTCGTGCCGCACGCCCGAGGGCGCGTTCTACGTCTTTCCGAACTTCTCGAAGATCGCTTCGGACGACAAGAAGCTCGCCGCGTATCTGCTCGACGAAGCGCACGTCGCGGGGCTCGGAGGTTCCGCGTTCGGGCCGACGGGGCGCGGGCACATGCGCTTTTCGTACGCAACGTCGCTCGCCCAGATCGAACGCGCGATCGAGCGCATCCGTGCGGCGTTGCCGCGTTTCTCGTAGAGCGCGTCGAGCTTAGGATCGCACGGGGGCGTGCGCCGCGGTCAGGTGCATCGCCTCTTTGACGTCGGCGAGCGTCCGGGCCGCGACGGTGCTCGCGCGCGCGCTCCCTTCGGCGATGATCTCCTCGACCGTTAGGGGATCGATCGCGGCGCGGCGCGCGCGCACGGGTTCCAAGTAGGCGTTGAGATTCGCAGCGAGATCAGCCTTGCAGGCGACGCAGCCGAGTGCACCGCTGCGGCAGGCCGCCGCGATCTCCGGCACTGATTGCGCGGGCGTTGCGATCTTGTGCAACGAGAACACGGGGCAGATCTCGGGGCGCCCCGGGTCGTTCCTGCGGATCTTCTGCGGATCCGTGAGCATCGTGCGCACTTTCGCCGTCGTCGTCGCGGCGTCGTCGGCGATCGCGATGTGATTGTTGTACGACTTCGACATCTTGCGGCCGTCGGTCCCCGGCACGTCCGGGAATTCGCTGAGCGTCGGTTGCGGTTCGACGAGCGTCGCTCCGTAGAGATGATTGAAACGCCGCACGACCTCGCGGCCGAACTCGAGATGTGAGAGCTGATCCTTGCCGACGGGCACGACTTCGCCGCGGAAGATCGCGATGTCGACGAGCTGCAGCAACGGGTAGCCTAGAAAACCGTAGGTCGCGATCTCGGGGCCGAGCGCTTCGATCTGATCCTTGTACGTCGGGACGCGCTGCAGCCACGAGACCGGCACGATCATCGAGAGCAGCGTGTGCAGTTCTGAGATTTCGGGGACGAGCGACTGCAGATAGATCGTCGAGCGCGCCGGATCGATGCCGGCGGCGAGCCAATCGAGGACCATCTCGTGGATGTTCCCGCGCAATTGCTCCGTCTCGGCGAAGCCGGTCGTCAGCGCGTGCAGATCGGCGATCTCGAAATACGCGTCGTGCGTTTCGCAGAAGCTGACCCATTGCTCCAAGACGCCGACGAGATGCCCGAGATGCAGCCGTCCGGTCGGACGCATCCCCGACATCAACCGCACGCGACCGCGCTCCGACATGAAACCAGCTCTCCTTTTGCGCGCCTCCGCGCCGCCGAAGCGTGTGAGGTTTGGTCGCGCGTTACGGCGCCCCTTCCGCGCTAATACGCGACGCGCATCGAGCCGAGTTCGTGCGCGTGCGCGAACTTCGCGCGCACGAACCCGCGCGCGCGGAGGACCGCGTCGCGCAGCGTCGCGCCTTTCGCGAGTTCCGCCGACGCAGCGCAAGCGAACAGGCAACCGGTCCCGCGCAGCGCTCCGGGGAGGCGCTCGTCGACGAACGTCTCGACGGTGCCGCCCGCATAGAGAACGTCGACGGGGCGTTCCGCCAAGTGCCCGCCCTTGACGAGGACGGCGCCCGCCCCCGCACCGGCGAGCCGGATCGCGGCGGCGCTCATCTCGTCGACGGAACGGACCTCGAGGCCGCTCAGGCGGGCCGCCTCGCCGAGGTTCGGCGTGACGAGGGTCGCGAGGGGCATCAATTCCCGCACCAGCGCGCCGATCGTCTCCGCGCCGGCGAACGCGCCGCCGCCGCTTGGAGCGAGGACCGGATCGAGCACCAAGGGCGCGGGCCGGAGCCGCACGGCAGCCGCGACCGCGGCAACGCTCGCCGCGGAGAGCAGGGCGCCGACGCGATAGGCGGCGATCGGAAGGGCCGCGAGGGAGGAGAACTGCGCCTGGATCAGGCCAGGAGCGACCGCCTCAAGGGCGTGGACCCCGCCTCCGTCCTGGGCCGAGACGCCGGCGACCACGCTGACGGCCCGTACGCCGCACTCGCTCAGCGCCCACAGGTCGAGCCCGAGCCCCGCGGCGTTCCACGGGTCCGTCGTCCCCACCGAGCAGACGACCGGCCTCACCGCACGATCTCCGCCCATCTATCCACGAGGGCGCGCGCCGCGGATTCGGGATCCTCGGCGCGAGCGACCGCCGAGATGACGGCCGCCATGGCGGCCCCGGCCGCAGCGACCGCCGCGAGTTCGTCGAGGCCGATCCCGCCGATAGCGGCGACCGGGAGGCGGGTCGCGCTCACGACTGCCCGCAGACCGGCCGCACCGATCGGGACGCCGGCATCCGGCTTCGTGGCGGTCTGCACGAAGGGTCCCGCGCCGATGTAGTCGGCTCCCAGCCGCTCGGCCTGCAGGGCGCGCTCGGGCGTCTCGGCCGAGATTCCGAACAGGCGCGAGCCGAGCCGCCCGCGGAGATGCACGCCGGCGAGCCCGGCCAAATCTTCCTGACCCACGTGAAGTCCGTCGGCGTCGAGCGCGGCCGCGACGTCGTCGTTCACGATGAGGCTTGCCCCAGCGGCCTGGGTGCGCGCGTGGAGGCGGCGGACGAGCGCGCGGTCGACGCCCGACTTCGCGCGGTATTGAACGAGCCGGACGCCGCTCCGCAGGACCGCGGCGAGGAGTCGCTCCAGGTCCGCGCTGGTTTGAGCGTCGAGGACGACGTAGATTCCCGCGAGGCGCGAATCGCTCACCTTGACGGCCCCGGAATGCTTTGGCGGAGTGCGCAGTTCGCCGTACCTAGTGGATACCTCATCAGGCCCCGTCGGGAAGGAGCAGGTCGATCAGGCGCGTCAGATCGTCCTCGTTCGCGAAGCGGAACTCGAGCCGCCCGCCCCGGCCGGCCGGGACGATTGCGACGGGGGTCGCGAAGCGGTAGCGCAACCGCCCTTCCAGCGCCTCCACGTTCGGATCGCGCGAGGCACGCGGCTTCGTGCGCTTGGGCGCGGGCCCACGCTTGGCCGTACCGAGTTGCTCGAGGTCGCGGACCGTGAGCCCTTCGGCGATCGCACGGCGGGCGGCTCCCTCGCGCTCCGGCGCCGGGATCGCGAGGAGCGCGCGGGCATGCCCGACGCTGAGGGCGCCGCTGCGCAGGTGCGCCTTGATCGCATCCGAGAGGGAGAGGAGGCGTAACGCGTTCGCGACCGCGGGGCGGCTCTTTCCGATCCGCTCGGCGAGGCGCTCCTGCGTGAACTCGTACTCCTCGATCAAGTGCGCGTAGCCCATCGCCTCCTCGAGGGGATCGAGGTCCCGGCGCTGGAGGTTCTCGACGACCGCCAGCTCCAAGCTCGCCCGATCGTCCGCCGCGCGGACGATCGCCGGGATCGTGGCGAGCTTCGCCGCCGCCGCGGCACGCCAGCGACGTTCGCCCGCGATCAACTCGTAGACCGGTTCCGCGCCGCCCCCCTCGCGAGCCCGGACGATGATCGGAACGAGAACGCCGAGTTCGCGGATCGACTGCGCGAGTTCCGAAAGGGCCTCCGGGTCGAAATTCGTCCGCGGTTGCTGCGGGTTCGGCCGGATGGCACCTATGGGAACCTGGATGAGCCCGTCGCCGCCGGGCTGGGCCGGCTTCGGCCGCTCCTCCCCGAGCAGGGCGCCGAGACCGCGCCCGAGGCCGCGTTTTTGACTCATTCTGCGAGCACCTCACGGGCGAGAGCAAAGTAGGCTTGCGCGCCGCGGCTCTTCACGTCGAAGAGCACGACCGGCTTACCGAAAGACGGCGCCTCCGAGAGGCGGATGTTCCTGGGGATCTGCGTCTTGAAGACTTGGTCCGCGAAGTGCGCGTTCACTTCGTCGAGCACCTCGAGCGCGAGCCGCGTTCGCGCGTCGAACATGGTCACGAGGACCCCGGCGATCTTCAGCTCGGGATTGAGCGCGTTCCGAACGCGCTCGACGACGCGGGTGAGCTGCGAGAGCCCCTCCAGGGCGTAATACTCGGCCTGGACCGGGATCAAGACTTCGTTGGCCGCCGTGAGCGCGTTCAGCGTGAGCAATCCAAGCGAAGGCGGACAATCGATGAAGACGAAGTCGTAGTCCCCGACGATCCCGGCGATCGCGCGCCGCAGGCAGGACTCCCGAGAGAGCGTGGACACGAGCTCGATCTCCGCGCCTGCTAAGTTGATCGTCGCGGGAACCAGGTCGAGATTCGGCACCCCCGTCTCCACGAGCGCGGCGCGGACGGGGAGGTCCGCCAGGAGGACTGCGTACATGTCGTCCTCGAGATTCCGCTTATCAACGCCGAGCCCGCTCGTCGTATTCCCCTGCGGGTCGATATCAAGAAGCAGAACGCGCTTCCCGAGGATCGCGAGGGCCGCGCCGAGATTCACGGCCGTCGTGCTCTTCCCGACTCCGCCTTTTTGATTGACGATCGCCACGACACGCGGGCCGCTCACAGTATCTCCCCCGCCCGTCCCGGCTGTTTCACATGAAACAGCCGCCAATCGAGCCCTCCGATTGCGCGGGTCGCCTCGAGCCGCGCGCCCCACCCGTGTTCCACATGAAACACCGAGGCGCCCGCGTCTCGCTCATCTCGTCGACGCCTTCGTCCGCTCTATTGCGACGTCGAGCATCGAGAGCAGGGTCTCTCGCTCGTTTCGGCCTGGATCGTCCGTCACGTCTTCTAATAGCTCGCGCAGCAATTCGCCCACAAGCGGCGCGCCGCGCGACCCCTTCGGAAGCACCCCGTGCGCAACGAGCGCGCCGATCACGTCGGTGCCGGAGATCGCGAGGTCGGCGACCGCCAGCGGAGGACGAAGCGCGAGCAGCGCCCTCACGCGCGCTTCGAAGAGGGCATTGCCGCCGCGCTTCGGGAGCCCGCTCCCCACGACATCCGCGGCGCGCAGCGCAAATTGCCGCTCCAGACGTTCCGGCCCGATCCTGCGCACGAAACGCCGGATCGTCCCGTCCGCGAGGCTCGCGTCGGCGGCGTACATATGGTGTCGCACCAGGCTCGCCACCGTCTCGACCTCCTCGTTCGAAAAGCGGAGGCGCTCCATGATCTCCCGCGCCATCTCCGCTCCCAGGATCTCGTGACGGTAGAAGTGCGGCCCGTCTTTCGTTCGGGGCTTGCCGACATCGTGCAGAAGCGCCGCCATCCTCAGAAGCGGGTCGGAAGCGGGCGCCGCGTCCAGCGTCGCCAGCGTGTGGTGGTACACGTCATAGGCGTGCCACTCATTCTGCTCGACGCCCCAGCCCTCGAGCACTTCCGGCAACACGAACCCCAAGACCCCCGTCTCGCGCATCAGCTCGAATCCGACCGACGGCCGCGCCGCCAGCAAGAGCTTCAGCAGCTCGTCGTGCACCCGTTCGGCCGAGACGCTCGCGACCAGCGGCGCCGCCTCGCGCATCGCCGCAAACGTCTCCGCATTCAGCCCATATTCGAACCGCGCCGCAAACTGGCACGCCCGCAGCATCCGAAGCGGGTCTTCGCGGAAGGCCTCCGGCCTTAGCAGCGAAACCTGCCGCGCCTCGATGTCCGCCACGCCCCCGTAGGGATCGACGAGCCTTCCGCCGGGCAGCGCCCGCGCCATCATGTTCATCCGGAAGTCGCGCCGCGCGAGATCCTCCTCGAGCGAGACCGCCGGCCCCGCTTCGACGTCGAAATCGCGGTGCCCGGCCCCTGTCGAAAACTCCCGCCGCGGTAGCCCCACATCGACGGTCGCTGCACCGATCTTGCACTTCACGACCGCAAAGCTCGCGCCGACCAGCTCGGCTCGTCCCACTTCCTTTAGCCTACGCACTAGCTCGCTAAGCGAGACGCCTACGACGACGTAGTCCAGGTCCTTCGCGACGAACTCGCGGCCCTCGCGCGCCGCGCGAACCTCATCGCGGACGCGCCCCCCAACGGCATACAAGGAGCCGGCCGGCAAAGCGCCCGCGAGCGTTCCGTCGATCGTCGCGATATCCAGAGCGTCCTCGAAAGCCACGTCTGCACTTTCCGCAACGCCGTTCCTGAAACCGTTAGCCTGGATGTCATGCCACGGACGCCGCCCGACCAGCGCTGGTGACGGAGTGTGACACGGCGGTGCGCAGCGCCTCAGCCCCGAGCGACCGGCGCACTTCGCCGGCCGCCGCAAACACCGGCCCCGGAACTCGCCGCTTCCACGATGCGAAAACGCGAACGCTCTCGCCTTACGAGAAACAGAGCGGCCGTTTCACCGGCACGCCTGCGCGGCGGGGGAACCGCGCAGCTGTCGGCTCGACCTTCTCGACGATCACCAGGCGCCGGCGGTCGCCGCCGGCCTCCGTCTCCTCGACGACCCGCGCTCCCAAGACGAGCGCCGCGTCGTGCATCGCGCGGCGCTCGCGCTCGTCGAGCGCCCCTCGCTGCAGCAGCGCGCGGCCGCCCGGCGCGAGGAACGGCACGGTCAACTCCAGCACGCTCGGGCCGCTCGCGACCGCTCGCGCCGTCGCGCTCGCAAAGCGCTCGCGCAACTCGGGATCGCGAGCCGCATCCTCCGCACGGCGCGCCTCGACGCGCACCGGCAGCCCGAACCGTTCCGCCGCGGCGCGCAAGAAGCGCGCTTTCTTCTCGAGCGACTCCACGAGCGTCGTCTCGATGCCCGTGACGAGCGCGAGCGGAATCGCGGGGAAGCCTCCACCGCTACCGACGTCGATCAGCGGTCCGCGCACGTACGGGACGAGTGCGAGCGAATCCGCAATGTGTTCCCACACGCTCGCGACATCGCGCGCGGCCGTCAGGTTCAGGCTGCGATTCGCTTCGAGCAAGTACGCGGCGAACTCGTCGAGCCGCTCGCGCTGCGCCGCGGAGAGGTCCGCGCTCACCCGCGCCGTCCGGCCTTCTTCACGCGGGCTGCGCGCCGCGTCTGCGCGCGTGCAACACGACCGAGAGGATGCCGACGTCGGCGGGCGTGATCCCGGAGATGCGGCTCGCCGCGCCGAGCGAGCGAGGCCGGTGCGCCGCGAACTTCTCGCGCGCTTCGCGCGAGAGTTGCCCGATCGTCCCGTAATCGAAATCCGGGGGAACGAGCGTCGCCTCGTCGCGCGCCAAACGCGCGACGGCGTTCCCCGCCCGGCCGACGTAGCCTTCGAGTTTCACGTCGATCTCGACGCGCTCCAAGACGTCGGGCGGGATCTCGGGCACGAGCGAGGCCACGTCGGAGAACGCAACGTCGGGCCGGCGCAGATACTCCGCGACGCTGCGCCCCGCGGCAAGCTCACGCGGCATCCGAACCTCGCGCACTCGTTCGTGCCCGCGCGCCAACGCAGCGCGGCGCTCCCGGAATCGCTCGGCATCGTCGTCCGAGAGCAAACCGATCTCGTGTCCCAGCGGCGAAAGCCGAAGGTCCGCGTTGTCGTGCCGCAACACGACGCGATGTTCCGCGCGCGAGGTCATCATGCGATACGGCTCGTCGACGCCTTTCGTGACGAGATCGTCGATCAAGACGCCGATGTACGACGTCGTCCGCTCGAAACGTACGGCCTCGCGCCCTTGCAGGGCGCGCGCCGCGTTGATGCCGGCGACCAGCCCCTGGGCCGCCGCTTCTTCGTAACCCGACGTCCCGTTGAGCTGCCCCGCAAAATAGAGCCCCGCGATGCGGTGCGTCTCGAGCGTCTCGCGCACTTCCGTCGGCGTCACGAAATCGTATTCGACCGCGTAACCTGCGCGCAACATCGCCGCCTCCTCGAGGCCGGGCAGCGTGTGCAACATCTCGAGTTGAACGTCCGCCGGAAGCGAGGTCGAGAACCCGCCCACGTAGACCGAGTTCGTCTCCCAGCCCTCAGGCTCGATGAAGAGCTGATGCGTCGGATTGTGCGCGAACTTGACGACCTTGTCTTCGATCGAGGGACAGTACCGCGGCCCGATCCCGCGGATCAAATCGAGGCCGTAGAGCGGAGAGCGGTGCAGGTTCTCCCGAACCAGCGCGTGCGTCCGCTCGCTCGTGTTCACGACGTGGCAGGGAATCTGCGGTCCCGCGAAGCGCGCCTCGCTCCGGTACGAGAACGGCAGGGGCACGGGGCTCGGCGGTTGCGGCTTCATGCGGGAATAGTCCAGCGACTCCCGGGCCACGCGCGGCGGAGTCCCCGTCTTGAGGCGGCCGAGCGGGAAGCCGAGCCGCCGCAGAGCCTCCGAAAGCCCGAGTGCGGGCGCCTCCCCGAGACGCCCGGCCGGCTCGCTGAACTCTCCGCGATAGATCTTCCCGCCGAGAAACGTCCCCGTGCAAAGGACGACGGCTCGGCCGAACAGCATGCGACCGTCCGAGGTGGCAACTCCCTGGACGCGCCCCCCGCCCACGACGAGCGCTTCCACCATCCCCGCGACGACGGTGAGATTCTTCTGGGCGCGGAGCGTCGCGCCGGTCACCCGGACGTAGGCTTCCTTATCGGCCTGAGCGCGGAGCGCCCGGACCGCGGGGCCCTTCGACTCGTTCAAGAAGCGGACGTGCAGCTCGCAGCGGTCGATGATCCGCGCCATCTCGCCGCCGAGCGCATCGATCTCGCGTACGAGCTGCCCCTTCGCGCTCCCGCCGATCGACGGGTTGCACGCCAAAGTCGAGATCCGTGCGGGATCTCCCGTCACGAGGATCGTCTCGACGCCCATACGGGAGCTCGCCAGCGCCGCCTCAACCCCGGCGTGCCCACCCCCGACGACGATGACACCCGTCCGGGCGGCCCCGTTCCTCACTCCGCCCCCTTCGACGGCGCGGGCCGCGTCCCCGACTTAGCGCCGCTTCGCGGCGGGTTTCGGTGCCGGTTTCGGGCCGGATTTCGCCTTCTTCGGCGCCGGCGCGCGCGGCGGCGAAAGCGCGAAGAGCGCCACGATCCCGATCAGCCATGCAAACGCGAGCGGGATGAAGGCGAGGCCGACGGAGTGCTCGGAGGATTCGACGCTCGGATCGCCCACGGTCGGGACGAACCGGCCGTTTACCTCGAAGCCGCTCACCTTTTCGCCGAAGTACTGCACTTCGAGCGTCCGGCCGGGCGCGATCGCCGCCCAGGTCGCCGGGTCGGGCGCAGCCTGAAGCGCCGCCCGGATGCGCGTCGGACCGTCGGCAAACGTGACGACGTGGCTCGGCGCTTGCGCGCTCGTCGAACCCTGGGCCGCGATCTCGTCCAGGACGTCCCGCCGGTCGACGACGAGCCGGGCAACGCGGCACTCCGAGCCCGACTGCGCGGCCCGGAGAGCGGCGGAGAGCGGCCGCGTCAAGCAGCCCTTGTCGCTCACGTACCGCCGCGCTTCGGACGAAAGCGTCCCCGTCCCGGTGATCGACCACGCATAAGCGGCGACCGTCGCCACGACCAGCGCGATCACGATCCACAGCTTGTAAACGGACCTCTTGTTTCCCATCGCTCCTATATTGGCAGCCCGCCGCGAGCCGCCCTCGGGACGGCCCCGCCGGCGCCGGGCTGGAGAGGCGTTTTCGCCGCCCGGACCAAAGGCGTCCGGCATGACCGCCGAGGAGACGCGCATAACGCTCGACGACGGAGCGACGACGACCCTCGAGGGCTGGGGCGAGCGTGGCCCCATCGTGCTCTGCGTGCACGGGATCACGAGTTCCAGAAAGTCCTGGACGAAGCTCGGCCGGCGTCTAGCGGACCGGCACCGCGTCTTCGCCTACGACCAGCGCGGGCACGGCGATAGCGCCCAGATCCAGGGGCCGATGACGCTCGCGCAGAGTCTGGCCGACCTTGCCGCCGTCGCGGCCGTCATCGGCGAACCGGTTGAAGCGCTCGTCGGGCACTCGTGGGGCGGAGCGGTAGCGCTCCTCGGCGGCCGCACCATCGCGCCGGCTCGCGTCGTCGCGATCGATCCGCTCTTGCGCGTCCCGGCGGGGACGTTCGCCGCAGATTACGTGGAAGAACTGCGCCCGATCCTCTCCTTGCCCCCGGGCGAGCGCGACGCCGACGCCCGCGCCCTCGTGGGCCATCTCGACGAGACCGAGCAACTCGCGAAAGCCCACGCGATGCGCTCGATGTCGCTCGAATCCGTCGAGCGCATCGGCACCGAGAATCGCGTCGACGAAGGCGCCTGGGATCTCCTCGCGAGCGCGCGCGATTATCCCGTGCCCCTCTATCTCGCCGTCGCCGGCATCGATTCCGTGCTCGCGCCGGAAGACGTCGCGACGTTGCGCGCCGGGCTCGGACCGCGCGACGTGCTCGACATTTTCGCGAACGAGGGGCACAGCCTGCATCGCACCGCGTTCGAAGAATTCGCGGCGAAGCTGGAGGCGTTCTTGCGAGCTTAGTTTGCGCCCGGCGAACTCGTTTTCGCCGCGCGCCGCCCGCGCAGATACTCGGCGTCGAAAAACAGCGGCGACGAGATGAGAAAATCCGCCGTCGCGCGATTGCACGCCGTCGGCACGTTATAGAGCACGGCGAGGCGCAGCAGCGCCTTCACGTCGACGTCGTGCGGCTGCACGAGCAACGGGTCCCAGAAGAAGATCACGGCCTCCAAGCGCCGCTCCACGAGCATCGCGCCGACCTGCGCGTCGCCCCCGAGCGGCCCGGAGAGGAGCAATCGCACTTCGAGCGCGGTCGCGTTCGCGACCAGCGCGCCGGTCGTCCCCGTCGCGACGAGGTTGCACCGCGCCAGCGTATCGCGATTGTACGCGGCCCACGCGGTGAGATCGTCCTTGCAAGCGTCGTGCGCGATCAGCGCGACGCGCGGAACGACCACCTCCGCTGCCTGCCGGTCCATCGTCGTTTCCATGCCCGCATTCTACCCTCGCAGGCACATGCGTAACATCACGCTTTCCTCGCAATGCGGCGATGTCGTTTGTTTCGCGCGACGCAGCCGCGGGCGAAAGAACCTTCGCTCGCGCCGGGCTCGCTCGTTCAGCGTTGGATCAGCGCCGGCGCCAACTGCAGTCCGCCGGCAGCATCCGCGACGGTCACGCCCGCTCCCTGCCCCGCGCCCGGTTGCGTTGAAAAGTACCGGAACGTCCCGCGATATGCGGCATACGTCACGTTCGAGCCGGCCGCGAGCACGGTCACCGCAGGCCCTCGAAGCGTCATCGTGCGGTTGAACTGATCCGTATACGTGCCGTATGGATCGAACGCCGTGAAGTTGAAGCGCGGATCCGTCGTGATCCCGAGCCCGCTGACGGCGAGCGCGACTCCGTAGTCACCGATCAGCGTCTCCGCCGCAATTCCGGTCGCACCTCGAAGGTTGGCCGCGCCGACGGCGCCTCCGCTCTCGACCGAGCGCGAGAACGCATCGCCTCCGAACCGATCGTAGAGGTAGCGCATGAACAGATACGAGTTTCCATACGCGCTCGCGCTGTTGTATACGAACGGCGTCGAGCCGGACGCTCCGCTGAAATCCGTCAAGCTCGCGCCTTCCGGGTAGCTGAGAAACTGCTGCGCGTGCGCGAGCGCGTCGTCGACGTCGATGCTCGGCGCGCCCCCGAACAGTTGCGAGACGGCGAAATCCTGCGCGAGCATCGAGAGCCCTTCGTTGATCCAGGGCTCCTCGTTCGCAGGAGACTGCGCGAGCACGTAATGCTGTACGAAGTTGATGGCGTGCTGCAGCTCGTGAGCGGTGCTGCGAACGAAGTCTTCCTGCAGCGCGTAGTTCAAGTCGGCGCCGGGCGCATACGCGACCACGATCATCGAGGTTTCGTTGGTCGGGGGTTGCCCCGGCAAGCAGTTTGCGACTTGCTGCGGGAGGAAGTTCAGCGCGCTGAAGTACCCGCCGAGCCCCGCTCCGATGTTACTTTGATTGACGATGAGCACGACGTGCCGCCCGTTCGGCGGCGGGATCAGCATCGGCACTGGCTGCGCCCCCGCGATAGGATTCCCCGCCGCGTCGCACGGCTGCGTGGTCAGGCGCGCGCCCGGCGAGTCGGGCGCGTACTCGACCGTCCCGAAATGGCGCGTATCGGACTGATAGGCGTTCTCGAAATCGACGCCGATCCGCTCCAGAGACGGCGCGTCGAAGCCGAGCGTATCGTCCACCCAGATGCTCGAGTGCGTGAAGGTCGCACGCAGCGTCGCCGGAACCGCGGCATAGTTGCCGCCGGGGGTCCCGATCGCCGCCTTGCTGACCCAAAACGACGACGTCGCGCCGACCTGAGAGGCGAGCGCGCGCGCCGAACGGCGTTCCGCAAGCGGAGAGAGCGAATGCCGTGCGCTTCCGGCCAAGGTTACGAGCGGCGCCAAATAGCGATCGTCGGGGCGTGCGTCCGCAAAAGGCGGGGCCGGGAGAGCGCTCCGGCTCGAAGCAGGCGAACCGGTCTGCAGGACGTCCGCCGCCCACACCCGGCTCGTGCCGCCGAACGCCTGCGGAATGACGCGCTCGAACGCGGCGGGAGCCACGTTCGAGGTCGAGAGGTTTAGGCTCTCGCTCGCCGGAGCGACCCCGCTCGCGTCCACGGCCGTGGAGAGCACGGCGATCAGGCCGGTCCGCGCGGTCGCCGGGAGCGTGCCCCGAAACACGTTCGGCGCCGACGCTTGCATGTACGCGGCACTCGCCGGGGCCGCAGTGGCGATGCCGTACGGCATCGCGACGGCCGCCGGGGCGGCGGGCGGCAGCGAGCCGCTGCCCGAACCGCCGCCGCAACCGGCGCACAAACCCACGGCCGCCAGCGTCAAACCGCGCAATCCATAACGAATAAATGCGGGTCTATAAGCCCACATCGCCTTTTCGTCCATGCACCGTCTCTCGGAAACCCTGAAGCGAGGCTATCATCGAGCTCGCCCCGCCGTCCTGCGAGTTTACTCAGTTGGTTCATCGGCGGCGAGCGCGCGCTAAGTCACCTGAAAACGGCTCCTCGCCGCACGTCTGATCCGCGTCACATTCGCGCGAGAGTGTTCTCCGCGTCACTCGTTTTCGGGTTTGCAGACGCGTATCGCGTCGCGATCTTGTCGACTGTCTCGCGCGCGAGGCGCACGGCCGAGGGCGGCGCGCTTACTCGCGCATCCGCGCCGAAGCCGAGCGCCCAGCGCACGACTTCGGCCGGATCGTTCACCTCGAAACTGATCGAAGCGCTCCCGTCCTCGCGCGCCAGCACGCGCTGGGATCGTTGCCATCGCCGGCTGATCGCCGAGGTCGCGACGTTCGCGGAGAGTTCGACCGTAACGGTTTCCATCGCGCCGTCGCCCTTGATGAAGCCGAGCGCATCCGCTCCGTCGTATTCCGGAGGGATGCTCCGCGGCTCGAGCACGCTCCCGGCCGGAACCGGCAGCGTCGCGAAGCGATCGAGCGCGAACATCCGCCAGCCGCGCTTTCCGCAATCGTACGCGACGAGATAGAACACGCCCGAGCGCAACAACACGCGAAACGGCTCGACGAGTCGCTCGGCGACGCCGCCGGTAGCGCGGGCGCCGTAGCGAAACCGCACCCGCGCTCCGTTCTTCCAAGCCCGTTCGAGGATGCGGGCGATCTCCGCCGCACGCGATTGATCCAACAATTGCGGCATCGCAAAGCGGAAGAAGTCCTCGCGCTTACTCTCGTCGACCGGCCCAACCAACGGTTCCAGTTTCCGCGCGATCGGTTGCCCGAGCGCCGTCGCGATCGTTTCGACGAGCGCGATCAACTTCTGCTGCTCCTCGTTGACTCGGCCGAGCCGCGCGTCGAACGAGAGCACCTCGACGCGCTCGCCCCGTTTGATCTCCGAGAGCCTGAACCCGGACGTCTCACCGAGCGCGCGCAACTGCTGGAGGTCGCGCTGAAACGTCCGGAAGTTACGCTCGTGGATGCGCTCGTACTCGCCGTACGTGATGGACCGGCGCCGCATCAGCTCGAGCAGGAGCCACAGTTTGCGCGCGACCGCAGCCGACGCTTCGTTACCGAGCGACGACTTCGTCCCCGCAAGAGCGAACTGCGACGAAGCTGCCATGCCGCAGGGCGTTCGCCTCCTATGCTCTCCGGCCCCGGCGCGCACGCGTCGCGGCGCTTATTTCCCGATGCAAAAGCGCGCGAAGATGCGGGCGAGCATCTCCTCGCGCGCGTCGCGTCCTGAAAGCGCCGCCAGCGCTGAGCACGCGTCCGAAAGATCGCCTGCGATCAGATCGACCGGTGCGCCCCGCTCCAGCGTATCGAGCGCGAACTCGAGCGCCCGCTGCGCCTGCGCGACCGCATCCGCCTGCCGGGCGTTCGCCAGGTGCGGGCGGCCGAGATCCGGCAGACGCCCCTCGAGCGCGAGCTGCTTGAGGGCGCGGCGAAGCGCGCCGATCGTCGCCGCATCGTACGCCGAACCCGACTGCGCGTCCCGTTCCTCGTCGTCGCGCGCGTCGTATCCGGTCCGGCCGAGATCGGACTTGTTGAAGAACACGAGCCGCGTCCGACCGCGCGTCCGGCCTAGGACCTCGCGCGCATCGGCGGAGAGCGGGAGCGAACCGTCGACCACGACGAGCGCGATGCGGGCCTCTTCGAGCGCCCGCTCCGCCCGGGCGACCCCGGCAGCCTCGAGCGCCTCCCCGGCGTTTCGCAGTCCCGCCGTATCGATCACGCGCGCGATCAACCCGTCGAGCGCGAGCGTCTCCTCGATCGTGTCGCGCGTCGTCCCCGCGATCTCGGAGACGAGCGCCCGTTCGGCGCCGAGCAACGCGTTGAGCAGCGAGGACTTCCCGGCATTCGGCGGGCCGACGATCGCGACGCTCACGCCCTCGCGCACGATCCGGCCGACCTCCGCCGTCGCGAGCAAGCGCGAAAGCGCTTCTCGCACGGGTCCGAGGCGTGCGGCCAGCGCCGCACGCGGCGGCGTGTCCACTTCGTCGGGAAAATCGACCGCCGCCGAGAGTTCGTCGAGCACCGACTCGAGTTCCGCCCGCAGTCGGGCGGCCTCGCGCGCGAGCCCTCCCGCCAACTGCCCCGCGGCCGCGCGAGCCGCCGAGCGATGCTCGGCCTCGATGAGGTCCGCGACCGCCTCTGCTTGGCTGAGGTCGAGCTTCCCCGCGAGAAACGCCCGCCGCGTGAATTCGCCCGCCTCCGCCTGCCGCGCCCCCGCTGCCAGGCACGCGAGCAAGACGTCGCGCGCGATCACGGGCGAGCCGTGGACGTGCAATTCCACGACGTCCTCGCCCGTGTAGCTGGCGGGGGCGGCGAATAGGAGGGCTAGGCCCTGGTCGATCGTCGCCCCCGCAGCGTCGACCGCACGTCCGAACGTCGCGCGCCGGTCCGCCAGCGGCTCCCGCGAACGGAAGACGCGCCCCGCGATCTCGCGCGCCTGCGGGCCGCTGAGCCGCACGATCGCGATCGCGCCGCGCCCGGGCGCCGTCGCGACCGCGGCGATCGTCTCCGCGGCCATAGCAGGTTACGTCACGTCAGGGCCGGCGCGGATGGACGACGACCCGGCGCTCCGGCTCGACGCCGGCGGATTCCGTCGTGACGAACGGGTTGTCGGCCAGGGCCAGGTGAATCACCTTGCGCTCTGAGGGCAACATCGGCTCCAGCGCGATCGGGCGCTTCTCGCGGAGCGCCCGCTCCAGCGACGTCAGCGCAACGCCGCGCAAGAGATCCGCGCGGCGTGCCCGATACCCTTCAGCGTCGATCGTGAAATAGTGCCGGTCCTTCTTGACGCCCGCGTTCACGATGTTGTTGAAGATCAGGTTCAGCGCTTCGAGCGTATGGCCGTGCCGGCCGATCAGATTCGCGAGGTCCGCGCCCTGCACTTCGAGGTACTCGCCTTCAGGCCGCGCGTAGTAGATCACCTTCGCGCCTTCGATCCCCATCTTCCCGAGGATCGTCTCGAGCAGCTCGCGAGCCGGTTTCGCGCTTTCGGGCTCGGGGCTCGGGGCCGTCGCGACGCGAGGCGCCCGCTCGGGGCGGTCGTCGAATTGCCGAGCGGATGCCGGCGGGCGGCGCCGCGCGGGGGCTCCCCCGCCGCCCGGCCCTCCCGAGCGGGCGCGACGGCGCCGGCCATATTCGCCCGGCGCTCCGCCGTCGTTTCGTCCTGGTTGCTGGTCTTCGTCCACTGGGATCCTCTCAAAGGGGAGGTGTGCGGGGCGCGAGCCTTATGGGCGCGCCTTTTTCTTTCTCTTGCCCGAGCCGTTCGCCGTGCCCGCCGCACCGGGCGTCGACGGCTTGAGCGGTTCGACGGGCTTGGGGCCGGGTTTCGCCGCCGGGGCCGCCGAGGCGCCGGCCGCAGCCCGTTCGGGATGGAACCGCCGGACGAGATACAACTGCTGCCCCATCTGGAACAGGTTGAACGAGAGCCAGTACAGCAGGAACGCCGACGGCCACTTGTACTGGAGCCCGAACCAGCCGATCATCATCGGCGAGATGATCGACATGATCTTCTGCGTTTGCGCCTGTTGCGGGTCGAGCGCGGGGCTCGAGATCCTGATGCTCACGTACATCGAGATCGCGTAGAGCAGCAGCAGCAGATGATCGGGCTGCGCGAGGCTCGTCGCGAAGAACGCAGGGTACTGTAGCGCCAAGCCGGAGCCGACCCAGCCCCACGACGTCGATGCAAAGACGACTTTCTGCGCGTTGATCGCGTACCACACGCTGAAGAGCACCGGCATCGGCAACAACGCGGGAAGGCATCCGCTCGCCGGATTGAAGCCGACCTCTTTGTAGAGCGCCATCGTTTCCGTGTTGAGCGTCTGCGGATCGTCCTTGTACTTCGCTTTGAGCGCGTTCAGGCGCGGCGTCAGCTCCTTCATCACGGCCTGATTCTTGATCATCGACGAGTACTGTTTCGTCGAGAGCGGCCACAGCGCGAGCTTGATCAGCGCCGCGAGCAGGATCAGGCTCCAGCCGAAGTTGTGCGTGATGCCGGTGAGGTACGTCAGCAACGCCGAGATGCCGTTGACGATCGGATCGAGCAGATTCAAACCGAGCAAAAACAAACGAGCGGGAACCTTTCAGTGCCGGGGGACGGCGAGTTACGATCCTGCGGTACGGCTACGGAACTGGATCGATGCCCCCGGGGTGCCAGGGATGACAGCGAGCGATCCGGGCGGCGGCGAGTGATACACCGCGCAAGACCCCATGTTTCAACACGGCCTGCCGCGCGTACTGCGAGCAAGTCGGCGAAAAGCGGCAGGTCGCGGGAAAAAGCGGCGAGATCAGCTTCCGATAGAGGTCGACGAGCCCGACGACCAGCGTCCGCATCACTCCTCCCGCTTTCCGACCGCGCGGCGCACGTCGGCCGCGAGCCGCGCGTACGGCTCGGCCAGCGCACCCGGCCGCGCCACGATCACGTAGCGCCGGTTCTCGGGGAGGGCCGCGCCGAGCGCCTCGAGGGCCCCGCGGATGCGCCGCCGCACGAGATTCCGTTCGACGGCTCCGCCGACCGCTTTCGAGACGGTGATGGCGAACTGCGGCGCTCCGCGGCCTTCGGCCGCGAACGCCGTGATCGTGGGAAAGGCCTGCTTGCGGCCTCGGCGGCGGACGAACGCGATCTCGTTCGTGCGCCGTAAACGGGCGAACCGACGCATGGGCCGGCTGCGAGCCCTAGACGGTCAGACGCTTACGGCCCTTTTTGCGGCGAGCCGCGAGAACGCGACGGCCGTTCTTCGTGGACATCCGCTCGAGGAAGCCGTGAACGCGCTTGCGGCGCCGGTTGTGGGGCTGAAAGGTGCGTTTCACGATGCGACAACTCCGCTGGAAAGAAAGCACCCAAGTATAGCCGGGGCGCAGGGGAGCAGTCAAGGCCGTCCGGCGCACTTGTCGTCCGGCGCACTTGGGAACCATTCCCAGTCTGTCCACACCTGTGGACGGTCCTGTGGAGAGACTCCGCGCGCAAACCGCCTCCGCGCACCGCAAATGCCCGTCGGAACTTGCTTTCCCGTTTTCCACCGGGCCTGCGAAAGGGGGTCGCCGCGAACCCCCCGCCCCAACTTCCTCCGAGCTTTGCCCCCCTGTGGACAAGTGCATAAGTTCGTGGACAAATGCCGGAGGATTCGACTTCCCCGCCTCCAATCGTTCCGGCCTACTCTCGGGTCCCGATCAAGCCGCTCGCGGCCTGCGGCCCGGCCCGGAGGAATTTTGGCGAGGCGGTTGGTCGATGGGGATTGCGGTCGGTAGCCCAGGCATTTCGAACGAGTTGTGGGCGGCGGCGCTCGCTCAACTCGAGCAGCGTTACTCGAAGCCCGTTTTCGAAATGTGGCTCAAGAAGATTAGGGTCGCGAGCTTCGACGGTTCCGAAATCACGTTGACGGTCCACACGCCGTTCGCCCGCGATTGGGCCGAAAACCGCCTGCGGGCGGACATCACGGAGGTCCTCGGGCATTTGCTCGGCATGCCCGTCGCCATCTCGTTCGTCGTGGCCGAGAGCGCTCCGGCGTTCGAGCGCGCGGCCGTTCCGGCGCCCGCAGCGCCGGCCCTTGCCCGCCGGGAAACCCCCGAAGAGTCCCGGCCCGGGAATCTCAACCCACGCTACACCTTCGAAGAATTCGTCATCGGGAATTCCAATCGCTTCGCGCACGCAGCCTCGCAGGCCGTCGCCGAAGCCCCGGCCCGGGCCTACAATCCGTTGTTTCTCTACGGCGGCGTCGGTCTCGGCAAGACGCACCTCATGCACGCGATCGGGCACCGCGTCCTCGCCGCGAACCCGCTTGCGAACGTCGTCTACGTCACGAGCGAGAAATTCACGAACGAATTCATCATCGCCATCAAGAACAACCAAACCGTCGAATTCCGCAACCGCTACCGGCACGTCGACTTGCTCTTGATCGACGATATCCAATTCTTGGTCGGGAAGGAACAGACGCAAGAGGAGTTCTTCCACACGTTCAATTCGCTTCACGAAGCGAGCCGGCAACTCGTCATTTCGAGCGATCGCCCCCCAAAGGAGATCCAGACGCTCGAAAACCGGCTGCGCTCCCGCTTCGAGTGGGGGCTCCTGACGGACATACAGCCGCCCGACCTCGAAACGCGCGAGGCGATCTTGCGCAAGAAGGCCGAGTTGGAGAAGATCCCGGTCCCGGACGAAGTCACCTCGTTCATCGCGAAGGTGATCCCTTCGAACATTCGCGAGCTCGAGGGCGCGCTGATTCGCGTCGTGGCGTACGCCGAGCTGACGAAGTCGACGATCACGACGGACCTCGCCGCCGACGTGCTCAAAAGCAGCGTCAGCGCGTTGCCGCCGCGCCGCGTCACGATCGCCCTCATCAAGGAACGGGTTTCCCGGGCGCACGGCCTGACCGTCAAGGAAATGGACCACCACCGCCGCGATCAACGCCTGACCGTCCCGCGGCAGATCGCAATGTACCTCGCGACCGAGCTCACCGACAATTCGTTGCCCCAGATCGCGCGCGAATTCCAGAAGAAAGATCACACGACCATCATGTACGCGCGCGACAAGGTCAAGCAGTTGATGGACGTCGACGAGGCATACCGCAACAAGGTTCGCGCGCTCATGAGCCTCTGCCAGAACGACTGACCGCCGAGCGTTCTCCCGGATCGTACCGGCGCGGGCTGCCCGAATGCAGGCCGCGCCTTTTCTTTTCCCCGTCCAGCTCCGCCGCGCACGCCCGAGCCCGCCGCCGCACCCGCCATTTCACGCTTTCCCCCACAGGGCGCGTTACCGAACGTGGATAACCTCCCAAACGGCCCGGACCGTGAGCAAGTGGATTTGCGTGCCCAATCCATGAACACGTTGTCCGGCGCGCAAAACGGCGCGAACCCGTCGTTTGCGCGGTTATCCGCAGTTTCCACGCCCTTACTACTACGACGACTATCTTTACCTAAAGAATAGAGGAACGCATGGAGATCGTGCGACCGGTGGACGCGTGAAGTTCTCTTGCAGCACCAAAGACATCGCCGGGGCCGTCGGCACCGCAAGCAAAGTCGTCAACGCGCATACTACGGTCCCGATCCTTTCGAACGTCTTGCTGACGGCCGACGGCGACCAGATTCGCGTGCGCGCGACCGACCTCGAGCTGACGATGGAGCACGTGTTCCCGGCGCAGGTCGCCGAGGCGGGGAGCGTCACCGTTCCGGCAAAGCTGTTCAGCGGATACCTCAGCAATCTGCCCCCGGGCGTGATCGAACTGAGCGGGACTCCGTCGCGCGCGACCGCCAAGAGCGGGCGGTCGAATTACGATTTTCACGCGCTGCCGGCGGACGAGTACCCGCCGCTCCCCTCCGCCCAGCGTGGAACGACGTTCGCGATCGACGCGAAGCGGTTCCGCGAAGGGGTCAACGCCACGACCTTCGCCGCTTCCAACGAAGAGGCGCGCGGGCAGGTCCTGATGGGAACGTTGCTCGAGGTTGCGGGCGACCGCTTGACGATGGTCGCGACCGATGGTTACCGTCTCGCGAAGTTCGAGACCGCGCTCGCGCGCGGCCTGGGCGATACGGCGCCCGTAAAGTACATCGTTCCCTCGCGCGCGCTCAACGAAGCCGCTCGCAATCTGGGAGGCGCCGAGCAGGTCGAGATCGCGGCACTCGGCCCGGCTGCGAACCAGCTCTCGTTCATGGTTCCGCAAACGTCGATCGTCGTCCGGCTGGTAGACGGGCAGTACCCGAATTACAGCCAAGTGATTCCGGCCCAGTTCGACCGTTCGGCGACCGCGAACACCGCGGCCCTGATCGGCGGCTTGCGCCGCGCCGAGCTCGTCGCGGGGGACCGCGCGAGCATGGTCAAGCTCAACCTCGCCGCTTCGCAGCTGATCATCACGGCGAATAGCGATACGGCGGGGAACGCCTACGAGGAACTCGAGGTAGAGCAGACCGGCGGCGAGCTGACGATCGCGTTCAACGCCCGTTACCTCGTCGAAATCCTGACGCACGTCGAAACGGAGCGCGTCGTGCTCGAGTTCCTCGGGCCGCTCTCGCCGGCGGCGATCCGCCCGGCAACGGCGGAGGATGCGGGACCGAACCGTCAGCTCTACGTGTTGATGCCCCTGCGCCAGTAGGCGCCGTGTGTACCTGATCCGCCTCGCGCTCGCGAACGTCAGAAACTACGCCTCGCTCGAGTTCTTCCCCGAGCGCGGTCTCAACGTGTTCGTCGGAGCGAACGCGCAGGGAAAGAGCAACCTGCTGGAAGCGATCGCGCTGCTGGGCACGGGGAAATCGTTTCGCACCACGCGGGAAGCGGAGATCGTGCGCGCCGGGATGCCGAGCGCCACGATCGCGGGGAGCGCGCGCACGTCGGCCGGCGAGGTCCGCCTGAGTTGCACGCTGGGCGCCGCGGGCAGCGGGCTGCGTAAGCGCTATGCGATCAACGGGCGGCACGTCCGCTATGCGAGTTACCTCGGGCGTACCCGGATCGTCACCTTCACGCCGGCGGATCTCCAACTCGTCGCGGGCCCGCCCGGCCTGCGCCGGACGCTCTTGAACGCGGCGCTCGCGCAGCAGAGCCCGAGCTACTATGCGGCGCTCGCTGCGTACACGAAGAACCTCGCGCAGAAGAGCGCGCTCCTGCGGGCGCCGGAGCGCGTGGATGCGGATCTCCTGGCAACCTACGACGAACGCCTCGTCGCAACGGGAACGCAGCTCATGTTGGAGCGCCGCCACTATGCCGCCGCGCTCGCGGAGGTGGCGCGGGGCGTGCACGCTTCATGGGTCGGCCCGCACGCCGCCGACGGAGAGCTCGACGTCCGGTACCGCCCGAACGTTCCGTTCGAGACTTCGACGGCCGACGCAGTCGCGTCCGCGTTCGAAGCGCGCCTGCGCGCGCTTCGCGAGCAGGAGGCGGCGCGGCGTCAAACGCTTGCGGGCCCGCACCGCGACGACCTCGAGCTATTCTTGGGCGGACGCTCGCTCGCGATCTACGGCTCGCAGGGGCAACAGCGCACCGCCGTGCTCGCCCTCAAAGTCGCGGAGTATCGCGTTCTCGAGGCGCGCAGCGGGGATGCGCCGATCCTGCTGCTCGACGACGTCCTCTCGGAGCTGGACGCCGAGCGGCAGGGCGCATTCTTGCGCGGCGTCGAGAGCTTCGAACAGGCATTCGTCACGACGACGCATCCCGTCCCGGCGGTCGGCGGGACGCACCACACCGTCGTGGCCGCTCGAATCGGGCGCCTGGCCCCATGCTGACCCCGCTGCGGTCCGCTCTCGCCGGCTGGCGCCCGGAGAGCGCGCCCGACTTCGGCGACGGCCTCGGAGCGATCGTGGCGGCCTGGCCCGCGATCGTCGGGCAGGCGAGCGCGAGCCACTCGCGGCCGGCCGAGTTGCGCGACGGCGTCTTGCTGATCCTCGTCACCGGGAGCGCCTGGAGCCAGCAACTCTCGTTCCTGGCGGACCGGATCCTCGTGGAGATCGCCGCGATTTCCGGGACGGAGAAGGTCCGCCGCCTGCGCTTCCGGGTGGGGCGCGTCCGCCGGCAGCAGGCCGCCCGCGCGGCGCACCGGAGCACGCCGGCCCTTCCGCTTCCCCCGCTCGATCCGGCGGCCTCGCCGCAGGAGCATTTGGCGCGCTTCCGGCGCCGGGTTGAAGCGGCGCGCCGGTCCTCCCACGCCGCCTGCCCCCTCTGCGGAGCGCGGCGCGACGAGGGGACGCCGTGCGCACCGTGCGAGGGTCTGGCGCGCGCCGAGCGCCAACGCGCGGCGGAGCGGCTGCTCTTCGATGCGCCATGGCTCGACGAGCACGCGCTGCGCTCGCAAGTCGCAGGCCTCGGCACCGACGACGTCCGCGCCGTTCGGCGCCGCCTGCTCTCGCGCTGGCGCACGGCGATCGCGCGCGTCGAGCGCGCGAAACGCGTCGGAGAGTACGAGCGCCACATCGCGCAATCGTACGTCGTCCTGCAGTCGGGTGTCGCGCCGGATCGCATCGCTCCCGAAACGATCCGAAACCTCCTGGGCGCGGAACTCGCCGCATTGCTCTTTCCCGCCACGACGGGGTGAACGCCTCCGCGGCATCAAATCCTTCCCACAATGAATGAATATACCGGCGAACAGATCGAGGTTCTCAAGGGCCTCGAAGCCGTGCGCAAGCGCCCCGGCATGTACATCGGGAATACGAGCGAGCGCGGCCTTCACCAGCTCGTTTACGAGGCCGTCGACAACGCCGTCGACGAAGCGCTTGCGGGATACGCGAGCAAAGTCACGGTGATTTTGGGGAAAGACGGCTCCTGCTCGGTCGAGGACAACGGCCGCGGGATCCCCGTCGATCTGCACGCCGAGGAGAAGATGCCCTCCGTCGAGGTCGTCATGACGATCCTCCACGCCGGCGGCAAGTTCGGCAAAGGCGGCTACAAGGTCTCCGGCGGACTCCACGGCGTGGGGATCTCCGTCGTGAACGCGCTTTCGGAGAGCATGATCACGCGCGTCAAACGCGACGGGAAAGTCTACGAGATCCGCTTCGAGCGCGGCGTCACGACGCAAAAGCTCAAGGTGGTCGGGCGCGCCGCCGATGGGACCGGGACGTACCAATGGTTCTTGCCGGATCGCCAGATGTTCGAGACGACGGATTTCCACTGGGACATCTTGCAGAAGCGGCTGCGCGAGCTGGCCTTCCTCAACCGCGGCCTCGCGATCACGCTTCGCGACGAACGCGGCGGCGAAGTCAAGGAACGGACGTTCCAGTACGACGGCGGAATCATCTCGTTCGTCGAGCACCTCAACGACAAGAAGGATCCGGTCCACCCGATCATCTCGACGAACGGCGTGCGCGACGGCGTCGACGTCGAATGCGCGCTGCAGTGGGCCGACACGTACAGCGAGCAGATCTTCGCGTTCGCGAACAACATCAACACGATCGAAGGCGGGATGCACCTAACCGGATTCCGCACTGCGGTCGCGAACGCCGTCAACGCCTACGCGAAGAAGCGCGGCATGATGAAAGAGTCCGAAGGGAATCTTTCGACGGACGACTGCATGGAAGGGCTCACCGCCGTCGTCTCCGTGAAGCTGCAAGATCCGCAGTTCGAAGGGCAGACGAAGACCAAGCTCGGAAACGCGCCCGTCCGCGGCATCGTCTACGGACTCGTCGGCGAGCGCCTTGATTTCTTCTTCGAGGAGAATCCGAAGTACGCTCGGGCCATCGTCGATAAATGCATGCAGGCCCAGCGCGCTCGCGAAGCCGCGCGCAAGGCGCGCGATCTCACGCGCCGCAAGAACGCGCTCGACGGCAGCGGGCTTCCCGGGAAGCTCGTCGATTGCACGAGCCAGGATCCCGAGGTCAGCGAGATCTTCCTCGTGGAGGGCGATTCGGCCGGCGGCACGGCGAAGATGGGCCGCGACTTCAAGACTCAAGCGATCCTCCCGTTGCGCGGCAAGATCATCAACGTCGAGAAAGCGCGGCTCGACAAGGTGCTCTCGAACGAAGAGATTCGCACGATGATCACCGCGTTCGGGACGGGTTTCGGCGAAGAGTTCAACGTCGAAAAGTTACGCTACCATAAAGTGATCATCATGACGGACGCCGACGTCGACGGCTCGCACATCCGCACGCTGCTCTTGACGTTCTTCTACCGGCAGATGTTCGCGCTCGTCGAGAAGGGGTACGTCTACATCGCGCAGCCGCCGCTCTACGGCGTCAAGAAGGGCAAGAAGACCAGTTACGCATTCAACGACGCGGAGCTCAAGGAGATCATCGGCGAAGCGGATCCCAAAGACTTCTCGATCCAGCAGTACAAGGGCCTCGGCGAGATGGACGCCGATCAGCTTGCGGAGACGACGATGGACATCCACACCCGCCGCCTCAAGCAAGTGGCCCTCGAAGACAGCGTGGCCGCCGACGAGATGTTCACGACCTTAATGGGCGACAAAGTCGAACCCCGCAAAGAGTTCATCCAAACGTTCGCCCGGCTTGCGAAGAACCTCGACTTGTGACGAGCCGCGCGAGCGTCGCGTGGGGATTGCATCCAAACGTTCGCGCGGCTTGCGAAGAACCTCGACTTGTGAGGGGGCGCGCCAAGACGCACGCCGCGTGAGTTCTCGCGCGGGTCTTGTGCGTGAGGATCGGCGGAAGGTGAAGTCCGGGGGCCCGTTTGGGTATATCGACTCGGTGAGTGCGTGGGCGGGAGCCTTTTGGACGCTCCTTCGTTAATGAGAGCGTCGTGAGCCGGATACCGATACGTGTAGCAGTCGGGGCCATCGTGGTTGCGGTGTTGCTTTTCGTCTTTCGCGCTCCGCTCGAGCGGAGCGCGATCTCCGCGATCCTGGGTGCCGCCCTCGGCGCTCACGTCTCGATCGGCACGGGCGAACTGCGCGCAGACGGCGCGGATTTCGGCCGAATCCGCATCGAGCGCAACGGCCTTCCGTTCTTCGAAGCGGAACGGATCGGCCTCGCGTACGTCGCGAGCGAAATTTTCGGGGCGAGCGAGCATCGCTTCGGCTTGCGCCGCGTCGACCTCGTACGGCCGCATTTCTGGCTCGCGCGGCTTCCCGACGGCTCGTTCAACCTTCCGGCCCGCGGCGCTTCCGGCGGCGGCGCGCCTCGCGGCCCGACGAGGCGCGGGACCCCGCTCGCGTTCGAGGCCAGCGTGCGGGAGGGGACGTTGACGCTGCTCGATCGCTCGCAGCGGACGCGCACGCCGCAAGACGTGGCGCTCGAGAACGTCTCCGGACGGCTGACGTACGCGGAGTCGGGCACGAGCCGCTACGCGCTTCGCGCGCGCCTCTCGAGCGGGGCCGCGCCTTCGCCCGTCCGGGCCCGCGGCTTCATCGATTTCGAACGCGGGCTCGCGCTGCACCGGCTTACGGCGACGGACGTCGCGCTGCCGGCGCTCCTGAACTTCGCGATCGATTCCCCGGTGATGCACGTGCGGGCCGGACGCATCCGCGAGCTCGACGTGCGCGCCTACGCGCTCGACGTCCGCCCCGACGCCGATTTCGGCTATCATCTCGCAGGCTCGGCGGACGTGCGGGACGGCCTCCTCGACTTTAGCTTCCTGCAGGCGCCGCTGCGCGACGTCCGCGGCCGCGTCGACCTCGTCGACGACGGGATCGTCGCGCCGAGGCTCGACGGCGTCCTCTCCGGCATCCCCGTGCGCGCGACCGGCGGACTCGTCCATTGGGACGGCCTCGCGCTCCGGCTCGCGGTCGAAGGAGACGGTTCCCTCGCGCAGTTGCGCCGCATCTTTGCGTTTTCGCGCGATCGGGACATCACGGGGCCGGTCCACGCCGGAGTCCTCGTCGAGGGCCCGCTCGGAGCGCCGGTCGTGCTCGCGCGTTTGCGCTCTCCGCGCGCGGCCTACGCAGCGATCCCGTTCGACGACGTGCGCGCGACCGTCGCGTACGCCGACTCGAGCGTTCTGATCGGGCCGGCGAGCGCCCGCTACGGTCCGCTCGCGGTGACGCTCGCCGGCGCCTTCGACGTAGGCGACCACCTCGGGACGCGCCTCGCCGTCGGCGCGAAGGGGCCCGCGGCGCGGGTCCCTTTCGCCGCCGAACTCGTCCCGGCGAGTACCGTCGCAACGCTCGGGATCCTGACGGGCTCCGACTCGGCGTTCGATCTTCGCGGCGTGCTCTCGGGCGACGGCCCGGGCGAACGGCTCGACGGACTGTATCACGTCGATCCGAAGGGGGACGGAACGCTCGGCCCTATCGCCGTCGAGCGCGCGGGGGGATCGTTCGCCGGCGCTTTCCTCCTGCGGCGTGAAGAGAGCGAAAGCGCGTTTTGGGCCGAGGCCCGCAATCTCGCGCTCGCTCCCTCCGCGACCCCGCCGGCGCTCCCCGGGCTCGCTGTGCCGTCGATCCCGTCGTCCTTCGGAGGACGTCTCGACGCGGCGATGGCCGGCATCGGGCCCCCCTCCGATTTTCGGCTCGCCGGTTTCGCGCGCTCCCGCAACCTGCGCGTCGGGGCCCTCGAGCTGGCTGGAGCCGGCGTCACGCTGGGCGGAACGCCGCAGAATCTCGGCCTCTCGGGGGTCGACGCATCCGGCCCCTGGGGCGCGTTCCGCGGAAGCGGCGGGTACGTGGGGGGGCGACTCGCGCTGCACGGGCGGTACGAGGGCTCGTTCCAACAGCTCGCTCGCCTGACCGGGGACCTCGGAGCGCGCGGCCCGGTCCACGGTCCGGTCACGCTCTTGATCGGGGGCGATCGCACGGTGGTCCAAACGACGGGGGCCCTGACTCCCGGAGCGACCGTCCGCGGCGTCCCCGTCGACCGGCTCGAAGGAACGGTCGCCGTCGGCCCGCGGAATCTCGAGGTCTACTCGGCCCTGGGCGCGGTCGCCGGGGGAGTTCTCACCGCCGGCGGCGGGCTCGCGCTCGATGGATCCGGGGGGCGCTCCGTCGCCGTCACCGCTTTCGGACTCGATGCGTCCCGGCTGCGCGCGGCGGGCCTTCCTTTGGCCGGAGGGCGGCTCTCGGCGGTGGGGACGGTCGGCCTCGCAGGGGGCGGCCCGCTCGCGGATGCGAGCGTCATGCTCGACGGCGGGCGGTACCAGTCGCTGGGGTTCTCCGGGCACAGCGGCATGGTTTTCCAAGGTGGGACCCTGACGCTGGCGGGGGGCTCCGGGCTCGTCGACGGGACGGTCGGCCGGTTCGACGGCCGGCTCTCCGACGTCGGCCGGGCGCAGCGATACGACCTCGCGGTCTCGGTGCGGGGCGCGCAACTCGGACCGCTCGTGCGGCGGGCGTACCCGCAGCGGCACGACGTCGGCGGAAGCATCGATGCGGATCTGCACGTCGGCGGCCGGGCGGCGGCGCCGACCGTTGCGGGGGTGGTCCGGCTCCCCGAGGGGACGGCGAACGGCCAGGCTTTCCGCGATGCTTCGGCCCAGGTCTCGTACGACGGACGGGCGGTCGGCGCGCGCGAGGGGAGCGTGACGGTCGGGACGACGCGGGTCGGCTTCGCCGGGGCGGGGCGGAACATCCGCAACCTCTCGGCGCAGATCGGCGCCGAGACGGCCGATCTCGCCGATTTCAACGACCTCTTCGACGAAGGGGACGTGCTCGGCGGCCGCGGGCGCCTCGCGCTCGCGTTCTCGCGCTCGCAGGGCGCGGTGACGACCTCCGCCGACGTCTCGATCGCAGATTTCCGGTATCGCCGCTTCGCGCTCGGGGACACGCACGCGGTTTGGTCGAGCCGGGGGCACCGTGTCCTCGGGACGCTTGGCTTCACCGGGCCCGCCGGAGGACTGGATGCGAGCGGCGCGGTGACCCTCCCCCAGCGCTCGCGGCTGCGCACGCTGCTCGAGCACTCGGACTACGCGCTCTCGGCCCAGGCGTACGGTCTCGACCTCGGCGTGTGGCTCCCCGCGCTCGGCTACGATCTTCCGCTGACCGGACGCGTCGACGCGAACTCCAGCGTCGCGGGGCGCTATCCGCAGCTCGAGGTGAACAGCAACGTGACGCTCCTCGGCGGCACGGTCGGAAAACTCCCCGTCGACCGCCTGACGGTCGACGCAAACTCGACGCTCGCGAGGACGACGATCACGTCCGCCGTTCTCGAAATGCCGACGCTCTCGGTGCGAGGCGACGGTTTCCTCGGCTTTGGGGCAAAGGACCCGCTCGATCTGCACGTGCATGCGACGAGCGCGAACGTCGGCGCGTCGATCGCCAAACTCTTCGAGCGTAACGTGCCGCTCTCCGGGGCGCTCGACGTCGACGCTCGCGTCCGCGGCACGCGGTCGAAGCCGGCGCTCAGCGGCGGCTTCGAACTCGCGGGCGCGGACTTCCGGGGCGTCGCGGTTCCGCTCGTCGTCGGATCGCTGGACAGCGACGGGCGCGAGCTTCGCCTCCACGACGCGGAACTCGACTTCGCGAAAGGCAGCCTGTTCTTGGCCGGGTCCCTTCCGTTTACGGTCGCGCCGTTCGCGATCGGTCCCGCGAAGGCCCCGATCACGTTGGAGGCCTCGGCGAAGGGCGTCGACCTCGGCAATTTTCTGCCGCTCCTACCCAAGGGCTCCGAACTCGCCGGCGTGTTGGATGGGCGCGTCGCGCTCGGCGGCACCGCGGCGCGCTCGCACCTGGTCGGGGAGTTGGCGCTCGGCGGCGGACGGGTCGTGACGCCGTTCGAGCAGCAGCCGCTCACGAACGTCTCGGGCCGCCTCGCGCTCGCGGGGACGAACGTGAGCCTCCGCGCTCTCCACGCCGACGCGGGCGGCGGGGCCCTCGATGCCTCGGGGACGCTGTCCGCCCCCGATCTCACCCGGTTAGCCGAGGCGTCGTCGTACTCGTTCGCCGCGACGGCGAAGCGCGCGCGGTTGAATCTCCCCGAGTACGGGCGAGGCGTCCTGGATGCGAGCGTGAAACTGACGCACTCCCCCGAAGCGACGCCGCTCTTGGCGGGGGAAGCCTCCCTAAGCGAAGCGGTCGTCCCGTTCTCGGCGCTCTACAAGCCCGCGGCGACCGCGTCCGGCCCGTTCGCGTCGCCCGTCGTGGCGGCCCCCGCACCGGGGCCGAATCTCGATTTCGACCTGCAATTGCGTGCCGGGAACAACGTTCGCGTCCGCAGCGGAAACCTCGATCTCGGCGCGCGAGGGGCGGTCGCGCTCAGCGGGTCGCTGGCCGACCCGCACCTCTCCGGCCGCTTCGACTCGACCGGCGGGACGATCACCTACTTCAACACCGCGTTCCGCCTGCTCGACGGCTACGTGACGTTCCATCCGGCGGACGGGATCATCCCTTCGCTCAACGCGCGGGCGACGACCCACGTGATCAACCCCGACCCGAACGCGACCAAGAACTTCGGCGGCAGCGCGGACATCACGCTGAACGTGACGGGGCTCGTCACCAGCCCCTCCATCACGTTGAGTTCCACGCCCCAGTACGATCAGCAGCAGATTCTGGGCCTGCTGTTGCGCGCGCCCGCGATCGGAGCGAACTTGTTCTCCTCTACGGGCCGCCTGCAGACGCCGCTCGACCCGACGCAGCAACAGACGGTCGCCCGGGGCGCGACGAGCGCCGACGTGATGGTCGCGCAGCAAGCCTTCGAGGTCCTCAACGCGCAGTTCGTGCGCAACCTGCTCTCGCCGATCGAGACCGCGTTCGGGAACGCGATCGGCCTCAGCAGCTTCAACGTAACGCTGGGGTACGGGGGAGAGGTCGGCGTCAGCGCGCGCCGGGTCCTCGGCAAGAACGTCAGCGCGGTCTACGGGTCGGGATTCTTCTACCCGTATCGCCAGACGCTCGGGCTCGAATTCCAGCGCGGCGTCGCGACCGTCGCGCAGCTCACGTTTTTCGAGACGCTCGCGACGAGCGACTACACGTTCGTGGCGCCGAGCCTCGCCGGGACGGATGTCCGTGCCCTGAGCACGCTCCCGGCGAGCGGCACAAAAGGCTACTCCTTCTCCCTCCAGCATCTGTTCTGGTGAGCCGCCTCTCGCACTGCGGACGGGGGAGCCTCCATCCGTGGAAACGAACCCCGCGGGCTGACAAACACTCGGGCTCGCACGTGCGTTACGCTCTGGAACGCGCGCGCCGAGTTCCGGCTCGCGTTCGGGGCACACGTCCTGCGCGACCGCGCCGGGGCGTCCGGGGAAGCTCGGACCCATCAAGCCGAAGGAAGCCGCCATCGATATGTTCCTAGGACTTCGCCGCGTGCGTCGCAACCTCGTCGCGCTGAGCGCCCTCGTGAGCCTCTTGCTCCCCATCGTGCCGGGTCCGTTCGTAGCGGCCGCCGCCGACGCGCAGAGGATCGTAAGCGTTTCGGTTTCGGGGAACGCGCACGTCCCGACGGAGCGGATCTTGGCGGTCGTCAAGACGAAAGTCGGCGACCGCTTCGATGAAGCGATCGTCCGAGGCGACCTGCAGGCGATCAACGATCTCGGGTATTTCGCGGACCAAGTTCCGCCGCTGATCCGGCAGCGTCCGAACGGCATCTCCGTGACGTTCCGCGTGATCGAGAACCCGATAGTGCAGCGCATAGCGTTCACCGGGAACGCGCACGTTCCGAGCGACACGCTGCTGGCTTTGATGGACACGTCGGTCGGCCAGGTCCTGAACATGAACACGTTCCATCAGGACGTCCTCAAGCTCAATTCGTATTACGACAAGGTCGGCTACGGCGGGCAAGTCCCGACGCACGTCCGCGACCTCAACATCGACAAGGACACCGGGGTCCTGCGGATCGACATCCGCGAGGGCCTCACCGTGCGGAACATCATCGTCAAGGGCGACCAGCGCTTCCTCCCGCCGACGTTGATCAAGAGCGTTCTCACGCTCAAGGAAGGGCAACCGTACTCCGAGGACACGCGCGACAAGGACTTCGAAGCGGTCAAGAAGCTCTACGAGAAGTACGACCTCAACCTCGGCGAGTTCGAGGCGGGGATCGATCCCTCGAGCATCGACCTGGTTGCCGGGACGGCCGACGTCATCTACACGGTCTCCGCGATGACCGTCGCCGCAGTCATGATCACCGGCAACGAGATCACGAAGGACGAGGTCATCCGCCGCCAGCTTCGCTTGCGTCCGGGGATGGTCATCACGACGGGCTTGCTACGGCGCGATTACGAGCGCCTGAACAACCTCGGGTATTTCGAGAAGGTGGAGCCGATCACAAAACCCGGCCCCGATCCGAAGAAGCCCTATGCGTTCACGCTCGATTGGAACGTCAAAGAGCAACGCACGGGCCAAGCGAACGTGGGCGTCGGTTACTCCGGCGGCCCGAACGGGACCGGCCTGACCGGCAACCTCGGTTTCTCGCAGAACAACCTCGACGGGACGGGGAACGGCGCCTCGATCCGCTTCGAAAAGGGCGCTCGCATCTCCGACGCCTCCGCTTCGTACACGATCCCGTTCCTCGGGAAGACCCCGAATTCGCAGAGATACAGCCTCGGTGCCTCGATCTACACGCAATCGACGTTGAACTATCTTCAGACCTACGCCGTCTCGTCGACCGCGAGCCTCGCGCCGGTTCCGACGATTACGGCCGCCCCGCTCCCGGGCGCGACGTCGGCGCCCGGCGGGGCGACCGGGACGACCGGGGTGACGCTGCAGCCAAACAACTCCCCGGTCTCCGGCGTCGTCGCCGACTATAAGAACAAGGCGACCGGCGTCTCGCTCAACCTCGGACGGCGCTTGACTGATTTCGTCAGCGCGAGCGTCGGAGCGACGGTTCAGCGGCTCTCGACCGACACGAGCGTGCCGTTCCCGTACTACGTCTACGGCAACCAGACCGTCGCGATCAACAACTCGCTCGCGAGCAATTCTCTGACGTCGACGAGCATCACCGGGAACGCGCTCGGCATCACGGCCTCGTCGATCGCGAGCGTGCCCAACGGGCAGGCGACCAACCTGCACAGCCTGACGCTCGGCTTGCAGAGCGACAACCTCGACGACGTGTTCAACCCCAGGCGCGGCGGGAAAGCCGGCTTATCGGTCGAGGTCAGCGGAAAGGGCTTCGGCTCCGACTACGCTTACACGATCACGACGCTCGACCTCGCGCGGTTCTATCCGGTCATGCGCAACGCGACGCTCGGATTCCACGCTCAGATCGGGGCTTCGACCGGTGCGATCCCGGCGAGCAAGCTCTTCGCTTACTCCGAGCAGCAACTCCGCGGCTACGGCGACGTTTTCTACGGAACCGAGGCGAGGCTCTTACAGGCGGAACTGCGCGTTCCGCTGACGAGCGACCGGAAGTTCGCCGTCGTCGGGTTCGGGGACTACGGCTCGTTGCGCATTCGCGGCGCCGAGCCGATCTCGAATCTGTTGACGGGGCAGACCTTCAACTACGACGACTGGCTCTATCACGGCGACGTGGGCGTCGGTTTGCGCATCGACGTCCCGCAACTCGGGCATCAGACGGTCCGCCTCGATTTCGCCAAGGGGAAGAACGGTTCGCACACGAGTTTCGGAATAGGACAGAGTTTCTAGGTGATACGCTCGAGAAAGCTCTCTCGTGCCGGGGCCGCCCTCGGCGCGCTCGCACTCGCGGCGACGCTGGCGGCCACGCCGGCGCGCGCCGCGGAGATCGCGGATATCGGCTACATCGATCAGGGCGCGATCGCATCGCTCAAGCCCTTCGTCGACGCGAATCGGAAGCTCGTCGAGTACAAGGCGGATCTCGACAAACAGTTCGTGCAGCGGATGAAGGGCGTTTCGAACCCGAACGACCAGGCGCGGATCGCCCAAGAGTTCCAGACCAAACTCAACGACAAACAGCGCGAAGTGCTCGGGCCGGTCTTCCAGCGGGCGCAGACCGCGATCGCCTCGGTCGCTTCGAGCAAGAACCTCTCCGTGATCGTCGACCGGCACATCATCATCGTCGGCGGGCAGGACGTCACGCGCAACGTCATCGACTTGATGAACGGGCCTGCCGCTCCCGTCCCCCCGGTCAGCACGCCCCCGCCTTCGAGCGTCGGGTACGTCGATCAAGCCCAAATCGACGCCGTGCCGAAACTCAAGAGCGCGAACGAGGAGATGGCGAAGTTCCGCGACGAGCAAGCGCGGGCGGCTCAGCAGAAACTCAAGAGCGCCAAGACGGATGCCGACCGTCAGGCGGTCCTCAAGAACTTCCAACAGGCGCTCAGCGAGAAACAGAAGGCCGCGATCGATCCGCTCGTCGAGCAAACGCGCAACGCGATCGCGGACGTCGCGCGCAAGCGCGGCCTGATCCTCGTCATCGACAAGAGCAACCTCGTCTACGGTGGAACCGACATCACGAGTGACGTCACAAGCGCGCTCAAGTAGGCTCCTCGCCCTGGCCGCCGGCCTCTGCGCGCTCGCGCTCGCAGCGTGTTCCCATTCCGGCTCCGCGCAGGGCGGGCGAGCGGTCGACGGGACGCCGTACGGCTCGGTCGGCTACGTGCGCATGGAGCCGCTGTTGAAGAAGCATCCGCTCTACGGGCAACTCGCCAAGCTCGACGACGATATCGCGGCGCTGCAGCTACGGGCCGTGGAACCGGCGGTCGCCGCCGGTTCGAGCGCCGAGATCGCAGCGCAGGAAGCGGCGTTGCAAAAAGAGTTCGACGCCGCGACGGCCCGCGCGAAGAAATCGCTCGCCGCGCTGCAGGAGCAGTATCGGGCGCGCGAGAGCGAGGCGATCAAGCGCGCGCTGGAGGGCGGCTCCGGCGGGCCCGGGGGCGGCGCGATCGCGGGCGCCGCAGCGGGGACGGCGGCGGCGCAGCAGGGCGTGGCGCTCGCCCTGGCGCGCCGCGACCTCGAAGCGTTCCGCAAGGCCTTGCTCGCGCAGGACGAGGCCCAGTTCGCAGCACTCCAGACCTCGCTCAACGAACGCGCCGCACGGACCTATCGGGCGAAGGCCGACGAGCTTTCGCAGAAGGAATCCGGGTACGCGCTCGAGCTTGCAAACCGGGACTCGGCCGAGCGCCTCTCGCTGCACGCGAAGCTCTCGAACCTCTCGCTGGAGGACACCGCCCGAGCGGAGCTGACCTCGCAATTGACGGCGCTCGACCGGAAGGAAGCGGACGAGTTGGCCGTCATGCGCAATCGGGACGCGCAGACGCTCGCCGCGCTGCAGAAGCAGTTGCAGGATCAGACGCGGACCGAGCTCACGCAAACCGCCGAGCAGATGCGCAAGAACTCGGTCGCGAAGCTGAACGAGCGCGCGCTGAAGGTGCAGGGGACGCTTCCGGCCGCCGCGGCGGGCGGCGCCGCCGCGGCCCAGCTGACTGGGGAGATGAAAGCGAAGCTGGATGCGCTGCACAAGGAGTACCAGGCGCAGTTCGATCGCGACGCGCAGGGAACGATGCAGGAGCTCGAAACGACGCGGAATGATCTGGCGAAGCGATACCAGCGCCTCCACGGCGTCGACGCCGCAGCCCAGGAGAGCGCCCGCAGCGAGATCGCGGGCCTGCAGAAACAGCGCGCCGAGCTCTACTCCCAATTGGTCGCGCAAATCGGCCGCGAGGTGAAAGCGCTCGCGGATCGCCGCGGCGTCTCCGTGGTCTTCAGCGACGTGGTCGCGCCGGCGGGCGGCGTCGACCTCACCCCGGACGCCGAGAAAGACATCGAGAGTCTGCACCAGTGAAACGAATCGTCGCCGCCCTGGCCCTCGCCGCGCTCGCCGGATGCAACAAGCCGCCGGCCAACGACGTCGCGACCGTGAACGTGGGCCGAATCGTGTCGAACTGGCCGAAGTACCTCAATTTTCAAAACCAGCTCGGCGCGGATGCGCAAGCGCTCGATCGCTCGAACCTCTCGGAGAGCGACAAGCGAACCGCCCGAACGGCCTTGCAGGAGCGATACGTGCGCTTCACGGGGGAGATCTCGAGCGACATCCAAGCGGCGGCGCAGCAAGTCGCGACGGAGAAGCATTTCAAGCTCGTGGTGACGCGCGAATATGTCGGTTACGGCGGCGTCGACATCACGCCCGACGTGGAAAAGGTGCTGCACGTCACGGAGAAGGAGCCCGGCAAGTAATGGCAACTCGGCTGGCGGAGATTGCGGCGCGCGTCGGCGGACGGGTCGTCGGCGACGGGGAGGTCGAGATCGATCGGATCTGCGCGATCGACGACGTCGACGCCGCGGCGCTGACGTTCGCGACCGACGAGCGCTATTTGCGCAGCGCGCTCGCGACGAAGGCCGCCGCCGTGCTCACGGAGCCCGCGATCGCCGAAAAGTTCCCCGGCACGCGCAAGCCGCTCGTCCTGGTCGATTCGGCGCGTAAGGCGCTCGCGCAGCTGCTCGCCGATCTGGAGCCGCCGCGGCCGGCGGGGCCTTATCGTCATCCGAGCGCGGTCGTCGACGAGAGCGCCGTCATCGGGCCGGACGTCGTGATCGGTCCGCTCGTCACGATCGGCCCGGGTGCCGAGATCGGTGCCGGGACCGTCTTGCTGGCCGGCGTCGTGATCGGAGCCGGCGCCCGCGTCGGCAAGCGCTGCCTGTTCCATCCCCACGCGATGCTCCTCGACCGGTGCGTCGCGGGAGACGACGTGATCCTGCAACCGTCGGCGGTCGTCGGCAGCGACGGCTTCGGCTACGTGTTCATCGACGGGCGCTTCGTCAAGATCCCGCAGATCGGTAACGTGGTCCTGGGCGACCGGGTCGAGGTCGGCTCGTGCACCTGCATCGATCGCGCGCAAACCGGCACGACGAGCGTCGGCGAAGGGACGAAGATCGATAATCTGGTCCAAGTCGGCCACAACTGCCGGCTCGGCAAGAACACCGCGTACGCTGCGTTCGTCGGAATCTCCGGCTCGACGAACATCGGCGACTACACGATCGTCGGTGGCCAGTCCGCGTTCAAGGGGCATCAGACGATCGGCGCTCGCGTCCGGATCGCGGGCGCTTCGCACGTCTGGGGAGACGTCCCCGACGACGCGTTCATCAGCGGCCGTCCCGCGCAAGACCATCGCGACGAGCTGCGCAAGCAGGTTCGCATTCGCAAGCTCGATAAGCTCTTTGCGCGCGTCGACGCACTGGAGCAGAAGTAATCTTGCAACGATCCGCTCAGCACACGCTCGCGGAACCGCTCGTGATCGAGGGCGTCGGGCTCCACACCGGCGCTCGCGTGCGCGTGCGCGTGCTCCCGCAAGGCCCGGACAGCGGCTTGCGCTTCCACCTCGTCGGGCCCGACGTCGTGTTCCCCGCGCACGCCGAGTTCGTCGTCGAGACGCGCCGCGCGACGGTGCTCGGAGTCGGTGCGCATCGCGTTTCGACGGTGGAGCACTTGCTCTCGGGCTTGTTCGCGATGGGCGTCGACAACGCTCTGATCGAGGTCGACGGCCCCGAGATCCCCGTCGCCGACGGGAGCGCCGGGACGCTCGCGCGCGAGATCGTGCGGGTCGGCTTGATGGAGCAGCCCGTTTCGCGAGTGATCCATCGCGTGACGGAACCGTGGTGGTTCTCGGGGGAGGATGCGCTCCTCGCGATCTTCCCTTCGGATCGTTTCCGCGTGCGCTTCACGGTCGATTATCCTCAACCCGTCGGCGCGCAGTATTACGACGGCGTCGTCGAGCCGCAGCGATATCTCGAGGAGATCGCTGCCGCGCGCACGTTCGGCTACCTCCACGAAGTCCAGGCGCTGCTCGACAGCGGCCTAGCGCGCGGAGGCTCGCTCGACAACGCGCTCGTCTTCGACGAAGCGGGGCCGATGACGCCGTTGCGCTGGGCGAGCGAAGTCGTACGGCACAAAGTGCTGGATTTGATCGGCGATTTCTCGCTGCTCGGCGCGTGGCCGCAGTGCGAGGTCGTCTCGATCAAGAGCGGACACAAACTGCACGTGCAGGCGATCCGCGCGCTTCGCGCGGGACACCCGCAGAAGGCGGCCATTCGATGATCTTCGACATCCGGCAGATCATGGAGATCTTGCCGCACCGGTACCCGATGCTGCTCATCGACCGGATCACGGAGCTCGAGCCCGGGTACCGCGCCGTCGGCTACAAGAACGTCACCGTGAACGAGCCGATGTTCATGGGGCATTTTCCGACGAACCCGGTGCTGCCGGGCGTCTACATGATCGAGGCGCTCGCGCAGCTCGGCGGAACCGCGATCATGGAACGGGGCTCGTTCTCGCGCAAGACGCCGTACCTCGCGGGGATCAGCAAGGCGAAGTTCCGGCGCCCCGTCGTCCCGGGCGATTGCCTGATGATGGAAGCTACCGTGCTGCGCTCCAAGTTGAACATCGGGTTCGTCGCGGCGGAGGCCCGGGTCGAAGGGCAGGTCGTTTGCTCGGCCGAGCTCTCGTTCTCCATCGTCCCGGCTCCGCTTCCGATCGGAATGGACGCGAGCATCCTGCACGCGTGAAGAGATGATCCACCCAACCGCCATCGTCCATCCCAACGCCAGGCTCGGAAGAGACGCCGAGATCGGACCGTATTGCATCGTCGGCGAGAACGTCGTGATCGGCGCGCGCTCGAAGCTGCTCGCTCACGTCGTCGTCAACGGGCACACGACGATCGGCGACGATTGCGAGATCTACCCGTTCGCCTCGATCGGAATGGCTTCTCAAGACCGCAAGTCGCACGGAGAGCTCGCCTACACGACGATCGGCGACCGCACGACGCTCCGCGAGTACGTCAGCATCCATCGCGCGACCGGCGAGGGCGAGACGACGTCGGTCGGCAGCGATTGCCTGTTGCTCGCCTACGTGCACATCGCGCACAATTGCCGGCTCGGGAACGGGGTCACGATGTCGAACCTCGCGCAGCTCGCGGGGCACGTGGTCGTCGGAGATCACGCGAACATCGGCGGGATGGCCGGGACGCATCAGTTCGTGCGCATCGGCGCGTACAGCATGACGGGAGGCGCGACGAAGCTCACGCGCGACGTGCCGCCGTTCTTCTTGGTCGAGGGGGATCCGGCTCGCGCCTGGGGGCTCAACAGCGTCGGGCTGCGCCGGCACGGCTTCTCGAGCGAGACGCTCTCCGAGCTCAAGGACTGCTACAAGCTCCTGTACCGTTCGGGGAAGAACGTCTCGCAGGCAACGGAAGACATCAAGGCGCTGGTGCGCACGGACGCGGGGTTGCAGTTGGTCGCGTTTCTCGAGGGAGAGTCGGAACGCGGAATCTTGAAGTGAGCGGCTCGCGTTTCCAGCGGCGGGCCGGTCGCTCGGGGGCGGGGACGGGGTTGCGTGGGGCGTGCAGCTTTTCCGCGGAGCCATGGATGGCGGGAGCGGAAAAGTGCACGAGTAGCGATTTCGCAGGAAGCGAAATCGCGGGCGTCCCCACGCAACCCCGTCCCCGCCCCCGAGCGACAGCTCTCGACGTGCCCACGCTTTTGCCGCTCCGGGGTGGCGTGGGGTGGGCTTTGTGAGGGCCTTTTTTTCTACCGGGGAGGCTTCGGGGGATATGTCGGCGGCGGCTTTGGGGGAGGCGCTGCGGGCTCTTGTGCCGGGGACGACGTTGGAGGGAATTGGGGCGGGGCGGATGCGGGCCGCGGGGTTCTCGATTTTTCAGGAGACGCGCGGATGGGCGAGCATGGGGCCGCTCGAGGCGGTGGGGAAGATTCCGCGGTTGCTCGTCGTGCTGTTTCGGACGGCCCGGCGGCTGTGCTCGCGGCCGGTCGACGTGGTGGTGCTCGTCGATTTCGGGGCGTTCAATTTGCGGCTCGCGAAGCTGTTGCGGAAATGGCGGTATGCGGGGGCGATCGTGTACTTTTTCCCGCCGGGGGCTTGGCTCGATAATCCGGGGCAGGCGGCGGCGGTCGCGGCGAACGCGCGGGCGCTGACGCCGTTCGCGCATCAGCGCGATTTCTATCGGTCGTTGGGGTTGCCGGTCGCGTACTTCGGGCATCCGCTCGTCTCGCTCGTCGAGCCGCGCGCGGCGCTCGCGGCGGCGCCGGCCGGGGGCGGAGTCGTCGCATTGCTGCCGGGGAGCCGGCGCAGCGAGGTCGTGCGGCATCTCCCCGTGCTGCTCGAAGCCTGCCGCTTGCTGCGGGCGGCGCGTCCCCAGGCGACGTTCGTGCTCGGGGCCGCCGACGACGATGCGGAGCGTCTCGCGCGGGCGGACCTGCGGGCGTTCTCGGACCTGCCGGTCGAGATCGTGCGCGGCGCGCGTGAGGCGCTCGACCGGGCGAACGCGGCGTTCATCGCCTCCGGCACGGCGGTGCTCGAAGCGGCGCTGCGCGAGGTGCCGTGCGTTTCTCTCTACGTGACCTCGGACGCGCAGGCGAAGATCGGGCGGCGCATCTACCACCGGCCCTTCATCACCCTGCCGAATCTGTTGCTCGACCGGATGCTCGTCCCGGAATTGTTGCAGGAAGAGGCGACGCCGCCGCGCTTGGCCGCCGCGCTCTCCGGTTTGCTCGACGCTCCCGAACCGCAGCTCGCAGGGATGCGGGAAGTGCGAGCCTTGCTGGGACCCCCCGATACGCTCGCGCGCTGCGCGGAATTCGTCGCCGAAGCCGCGCGAGCGCCCCGGTACCGGGCGAGCGCATGAGCGTGCGCATCTATCACACCTCCGATCTGCACGCTCGCGGCGGCATCGCGGCGCGCTTGCGCGCGCTGCGCGCCGAGGAGCCGGGCTGGCTCTTCGATTCCGGCGACGCGCTGCGGGGAAGCCAGAGCATCTATCGCAAGCGCGAACCGATCCTCGCCGAGATGGAAGCCGCGGGATACGACGCGCAAGGGATGGGGAATCGGGAGTTCCACTACCTGTACGGTGCGCTGTGCGCGCGGGCGGCACAGATCCGCCGCCCTCTCGTCTGCTCGAATCTCGGCGACGTGCGGGGCCGCGCGCTCCCGTTCGTCTCCGAACTCGCGCTCGAGTGCGACGACGCGGGGACGACGCGCCGCCTGCGTCTGTTCTCGCTGCTCGTCGTGCAGTATCCGGCCGGTTCGCCTTGGGAGCGCGCCTTCGGCTGGCGCTTTCGCGACCCGATCGACGTCGCGCGCGAGTTCGCCGCGACGACGCCCCCCGGGACGCTGCTCGCCGTCCTTTCGCACTTGGGGCTGCGCGTCGACCGCAAGCTCGCGGCGGCCGTTCCACGTCTCGATCTCATCCTTGGCGGGCACAGCCACGATACGCTCTTCGCCCCCGAATACGTAGGCGACGTCCCGATCGTCCATGCGGGACCGTACGGCGCGCACGTCTCGCGCACCGAACTCGATCTCTCCGGGGAGCGCGCGCGGATCTCGCGCTTCGACCTCCTCCCGCTGCGCTCGGCGGCATGACGTGGCGCGCGTTCTCTTCGTCAGCAACGGCCACGGCGAGGTCTCGATCGCCGAACGCATCGCGCGCGACGCTCGCGCGCTGATGCCTTCTGCGCAACTCGACCATCTCGCGCTCGTCGGGGAGGCTCCCGCCGGAATGCTGCGTCCCGTCGGGCCGCAACGCGCGATGCCCAGCGGCGGGCTGGTCGCGATGGGGAACGTGCGCGCGCTCTCGCGCGACCTTCGCGCGGGCTTCGGGCGCCTGCTGCTGGCTCAAATCGCGTTCCTGCGGCGCGAAGGGCCGGGCTACGATACGCTCGTCGCCGTCGGCGACGTCTACGCGCTCGGGCTCTCGCTCCTCGCCGGCGTGCGGACGGCGTTCGTCGGGACCGCGAAGAGCATCTACGTCGCGCAGTACGGGCCGTTCGAGCGGCGCGTCCTCTCGCGCGCGACGCGCGTCTTCGTGCGCGACGCCGCCACGGCGGAATGGCTGCGCGGCCGGGGCGTCCATGCCGAGTCGCCGGGGAACGTCATCGCCGATTTGATCGGCGGAGCGGAGCCGGCTGCACCGGGCGCGTGGCTCGGCGTCCTGCCGGGGAGCCGCGACGAGGCGTACGCCGACGGCGTGAAGTTGGCTCGGGTCGTGCGCGCGCTCGGGCAGCGCGCCCCGGTCGACGCGCTGTTCTCGGTTGCGCCCCGTCTGGATGCGGAGCGATTCGCGGCCGCGCTCGAAGGCGACGGCTGGAGCGTCGCGCGCGACGGCACGTACGCCTTCGAAGCACGGGCGGGGGGCGCGCGGCTGGCGGCGTGGAGGGGGGAAATCGGCCCGCTGCTGCGCGCGTCTCATTTGGTCCTCGGGCAGGCCGGGACGGCGAACGAGGCGGCGGCGGCGTGCGGCCTGCCGATCGTCGTGCTCGCCGGCGACGGCCCCGAACCGTGGTACCGCATGCGGCAGCGGCGCCTGCTGGGCGACGCGGTCGCTATCGTTCCGGAGGATCCGGCTGCGGCGGCCGCGGCCGTCGGGGCGTTGCTCGGCGACGAGGCGCGGCGCGCCCGGATGGGAGCGGCCGGCCGCGCCCGGATGGGCGGCCCCGGCGGCGCCGCCGCGATCGCCGCGGCCGTTCGGGGGCTGGCCGGATGACGGCGCGCGCGGTCGCGAGCCCGTTCACGCGGGCTCTCCTCGCATTCGGGTTCGCGGCGCTTCCGCTCTACCCGTCGTTCATCTCGATGTCGAGCGTCTCGCCGCCGGGCGTCTCGCTCGTCCCGTTCCAGGTCGCCGCCGCTCTGCTCGCCGTCTGCGTCGCGGGCGCGCTGCTGCTGGCACTCGCGACGGCGCGCGCCGGCGGGCCGCTGCCGGAAACGTTCTGGCCGATCGTCGCGTATATCGGCGGATGGTTCGTCGCGGCGCTCCTCGGTTTCGACCCGCGCACCGGGATGCTCTTCGTTCTGGACGGCGCGCTCGTGCTCGCCTTTCACTGCGGGATCGCGCGCTTCTACGAGGACCGGGATGCCGTGACGGCGATGTACGCGGCCTTGCTCGGTAGCGGTGCCCTCGTTTCGATCCTGGGGCTCGCGCTCGTCGTCCTGCGACGGCCGGCGCTCCTCTACGCGATCACGCACGGCCGCGCGACGGCGACGTTCGTCGTTCCGGGGGAATTCGCGGGGTATCTCTTGATGCTCGTCCCGACGGCCGTGGGCGTCGCCCTCGTCAGCAAGCGCGCGTGGCTGCGTGCGCTCGGTTGGTCGACTGCGGGCATCGGGCTCGTCGCGCTCGTGGCGACGTTTTCGCGGGCGGGTCTCGTGGGGCTCGCCGTCGGCGGGCTATTCGCCGCAGCGGCCGGACGCAGGACGCGCCGCGCGGCGCTCGTTGGGACGCTGGCGTTCTCGGCGGTGGCGCTCGCGGCGTTCGCGACGAACGCGCACCACAATCCCGCCGACGATTTCGCGCGCCTCTCGATCTGGCGCACCGGAGTGCGCGCCTTCGAACTCTTTGGGCTCACCGGCGTCGGGCCCGGCGCGTTCCGTCACGTCTATCCGCTCCTGCGCCCCGCGAACGGCGAGCCGAACGCCTTCCACGCGCACAGCTACTTGCTGACGGCCGCGGCGGAGACGGGGCTCGTCGGGTTGACGACGCTCGCGTACCTGTGGTGGAGCTTCGGGCGGGCGTTCGCACGCGCGCTCGCGGGCGCACCCCCGGCGGCGCGGATCCTCGGCATCGCCTTCGCGAGCGCTTTCGTCGCGACGTGGGTGCAGGGGACGATCGATTTCATCCAGGTCGTCATCCTCGGGTGCTGGATTCCCTTCATGGCGCTCGCGCTCGGCGCCGCGCGCCGGGGGCTGGCCGAAGCGTGAAACGCATCGCGTGTTTGGGAGCGGCGCTGTTCCTGGCGGCTTGCGCCGGCCGCGGGCCGGGTCCCCAACCGACCCCCGAGCCGGCCGCGACGGCGACGGCGCAGGCGACGAGCCTTCCGGTCCACGCGCACTCGGAGCGCGACGCGTCGCAGTACTATTACTTCACGGTGAAAAAAGAGAACCGAACCTTGTACCAAATTCGCGCCGACGCCAACGACTCCGAACGCTCGTCCGCCGGTGAGGCCCGCAGCTCGTTCGCGCAGCCGCACATCACGTTCTTCGAGAAGGCCGGCTCGAAGCTCGTCGCCGACGCGCCGCGGGCCGTCGCCGAGGAGCGTACGCAAACCGTTCGGCTCGACGGCGGCGTGCGAGCCCGCGCCACCGACGGGACGACGCTGACGAGCGACACCCTCGTGTACGATAAGCGCACCGAACGCGTCCGGGCGGACGGGAACGTCCTGATCGCGCGGCCGAGCGGGGAGGAGATCCGCGGGCCGCACGTCGACGCCGATCTGACGCTCTCGCAGTTGCACATGGGCTCGCCGCAATGAGCGAGCCGCACGAACACCGCAACGAGATCGTTCTCGAGGGGCTCTGCAAGCGGTACGGGGAGCGCGCGGTCGTCGACCGCGTCAGCGCGAACGTCGAGAAGGGCGAGGTCGTCGGCTTGCTCGGCCCCAACGGAGCCGGGAAGACGACGACGTTCTACATGGTCGTCGGCCTCGTCAAACCCGACGCGGGGCGCGTGCGCCTCGTGCGCGAGGGGCGCGAGGTCAACCTCACGCACGCCCCGATGCACGTGCGGGCGCGCGCGGGGATCGGCTATCTCGCGCAGGAGAACTCGATTTTCCGCAAGCTGTCCGTCGGGGACAACATCCGTCTGATCTGGGAGATGAACGGCGTTTCGCGCGCCGAGCAGGACCGCCGCCTCCCGGGCCTGCTCGAAGAGTTCGGACTCTCGCGCTTCGTCGATCACCACGGCGACAGCCTCTCCGGCGGCGAGCGCCGGCGCGTCGAAATCGCGCGCGCGATCGCTACGGAACCGGCGTTTCTGCTGCTCGACGAACCCTTCACGGGGATCGATCCGATCGCCGTCGCCGATATCCAGATCATGATCCGCCAACTGCGCGAGCGCGGCCTCGGCGTGCTGATCACCGATCACCAGGTCCGCGAGACGCTCGCGATCGTCGACCGCGCCTACATCCTCAACGAGGGCGAGATCGTCGTCGCCGGGACGGCCGACGAGGTCATGAATTCGCCGAAAGCGCGGCAATTCTACCTCGGCGAAGGGTTCCGGATGTGACGAAGCCCGACGAGGGGGCTCGCGATTAGGATCAAGATCCTCGACCGGTACATGGTCAGCGAACTCGCCGGACCGTTCGCCTTCGGGCTCTCCGCGTTCGCATTGATCTTCGCCGCGACGCAGTTGCTGGCGATCAGCCGGCTCGTGGCGGCGGAGCACGCCCCCGTCTCGGCGGCGATCGAGTATTTCCTGTGGCAGCTTCCGCAGATCATCGTCACGGTCGTGCCGATGGCGATGCTGCTGGGCACGCTCCTCGCGTTGCAGCGCCTTTCCGGCGAGAGCGAGATCACCGCGATGAAGGCGGGCGGGATCGGCTTGATTCGCGCGGTCGCGCCGCTCTTCGTGACATCGGTCATCGTTTCGGTGGCGGCCCTCGCCGCGCAAGAGCAGATCGTGCCCTACGCGAACGATAGGGCTACGTACGTTCGAGATCAGGTGATCAGGCACACGAGCCCGATCAGAGAGGGAAACCTCACCGTGACGACGAGCGGGCCAAATGGGGGGCGGCAAGTCATTACGGCGGGAGGCTTCGAGGCTTCGACCGAGACGATGCTCGACGCGACGGTGATCCAATTCGACAAGGAGAACCGGCCGGAGCTTTTCGTTTTCGCCGAGCGCGCCAACTACGATCCGCCCTCCTGGACGTTCGAGAACGTGCGCGAGTACACGTTCCATGGAACGGACGTCGAGTATCAAACGGCGCCCCGGCAGCGTTTGGAGATCGGCGTGAAGCCGAGCCAATTGATCCAACGCGCGGCGAACAACAGTCCGGAGAACATGAGCCGAAAGCAAGTTCGCGAAGTGCTCGCCTCGGGATCGCTCGACGTCTCCCAGACGCGCGCGTACGAATACGCATATGCGGAGAAGCTGGCGCGGCCGTTCGCCTCGGTCGTCTTCACGCTCATCGCGCTCCCGTTCGGCATGAGACCGACGCGCGGCGGTGGAGCGGGGCTAGGCTTCGGCCTCGCCGTCGCGATCTTGTTCGTCTACTTCATCGTCGCGAGCGTGTTTTCGTACGTCTTCACAAGCTTGCCCGGCGGTCCGGTCGTGGCGACGATCGGCGCGTGGACGCCGAACGTGCTCTTCGCGCTCTTCGGCGCGGCGCTCGTCCGCCGCACGGCGCTCGCCTGATGGGAACGTTCGGCGGGCTCGGACTCGTGCTCGCGATCACGCTGGTCGCCGGCGGGATCGCCTACGTCGGGGATCGCGTCGGGCATCAGGTCGGGCGCAAGCGCCTGACGATGTTCGGTCTGCGGCCGAAGTACACGTCCACGATCGTCGCGGTCGGGACCGGGATGCTGATCGCGTTCACGGTCACGGTCGCGGCGCTGTTGCTCTCGGGCTACGCCCGGGCGGCCTTCTTTCACTTGAGCGAATTGAACGATCGGGTCAACAAGCTGCAGGCGCAGGCCGACGCGCTCGACCGTCACGCGCGCAACACGAACGTCGTCGTCGATCGCGGCGCGCTCGTCTACGAGCCGTACCTGCTGATCTCCCCGGCTCAGACCTCGGGTGAGCGGATGGCGCTGCTCTCGTCGTTCTTCGATTCCGTCGTGACGAACGTGAACCGCAACCTCGTGCCGCGCGGCCTCAAGCCGTTCAAGGGGCAGTCGAGCGATCCCGAAACGCAGGCGAAGCTGCGGGCGTTCCTCAACAGCCCGGACGTGCAGGGCGCGCTGCTGCAAGGGCCGATCCTCTTGATCGCGGTCGCCGATCAGAACCTGTTCGTCAACGATCCGATCCACTTCTCGTTCCCGTTCTGGCGCGACAAGCTGATCTTCCACGCGCGCGACAAGATCGCCGCGGCGGACATCGAGGGCGGCACCGAGATCAACACGCGCGTCGTCTTCACGCAAATGGTCGTCGCGGCCGAGGAGGCGGCGATCGCCGCGGGGATGCCGCCGTACTACGCGCAACCGTTCCCGAACCTCAGCGAAGCGAAGGCGCGGCAGATCGGCGAGGAGATTCGCGCGGGGACGGGGCGCTTCCATATCGAGGCGACCGCCGCGCAAGACATCTATCCGCACACCGGCGGCATGTTGATCGACTTTTCGCTGAGCCGGAGCCCGCGCTGAGACGCGGTGCGGTCCTCGGGATCGATCCGGGGACGCACAAGTGCGGCTACGCCGTCGTGGCCGCGGACGGCACGACGCGCGAACTCGGGATCGTGCCGACCGCGGAACTCCTCGAGCGCGTCCGCGACTTGCTGCCGGCGCACGGCGTCGGCGCGATCGCGCTCGGTTCGGGGACGCACGCGGCCGAAGTGCGAGCGCGCCTCGCGCCGACGGGCTTGCCGATCGCGCTCGTCGACGAGCGCGAGACGACGCTGCAAGCGCGGGCGCGGTACTTTGCGGCGTTCCCGCCGCGCGGCTGGCGCAGGTTCGTCCCGCAGGGGATGCTGTTGCCGCCCCGGCCGATCGACGATTTCGCCGCCGTCCTGATCGCCGAACGCTTCCTGGAGGGATCGCCGGGGTAAAGGCGGGACGCCTTCTTCGGGAGACCGAGCGAAGCATCGCTCTTGCGTGCGAGGAGAAGAGGGCTGCGCGGGTCGCGACGGTCGCGAATGGGGCGGCGAAGCGAGCACCATCGCGCAAGAGAACTTGGGCCCGGGATGCACGCTCGAAAAGACGACGGAAAGCCGCGAAGTCTCTAGCGCCGGAAACCCGATTAGAATCGAGCACCGCACGGGCCATAGCATCTCGGGGTGCACGAATCCGAATCAGGATACCGACTGGCTCTGGGGCGACTGGGCCTAACCGCTCGACGACGACGGCGGCGAAGAGTCGCTGCGCGGACTACGCTCGCTCGTAGGCCTCCTCGAGCCCTTTGATGTCGAGCTTTTCCATCTGCAGCATCGCTTGCATGACGCGTCCCGACTTCTCGTCGTCGTCATCCCCCAACAGTTCGCCCAAGACCGTGGGGACGATCTGCCACGAAACGCCGAATTTGTCTTTGAGCCAGCCGCACCGGCTCGTCTCTCCGCCGGAGGAGAGTTTCGTCCACAAGTCGTCGACCTCGGCTTGCGTCTCGCAGTTGACGAAGAACGAGATCGCCGGCGTGAACGAGAATTGCGGGCCGCCGTTCAGCGCGATGAAATCGACGCCGTCGAGCCGGAACGAGACGGACGCCGCGCCGGCGCGTTCTATCTCCGAGTTCTTGAAGATCGAACAGTAGAAGCGCGCCGCCTCCTCGGCCCGGCCGTCGAACCATAAGAACGGAACGATCTTTTGCACGCGAGACCCTCCTCGGGAAGTGCTCAGGCGAGTGCTGCCAGGTCCTCGTTGGTAAGCTCGATTTCGGCGGCGGCGAGGTTCTCGTCGAAGTGCGCGATCGACGATGTCCCCGGGATCGGCAGAACGTTCGGCGAGCGGGCGAGCAGCCAGGCGAGCGCGACTTGCGCCGGCGTCGCGTGCTTTTGCGCGGCGATCCTTGCGAGTTCCGCGTGCCGCGGCCGGCCCTTCCCGCCGAGCGGGAACCAGGGCAAGAACGCGATGCCGTCGCGCTCGCACGCCTGCAGCATCGCTTCTGCGCCGCGGTTCTGCACGTTGTAGAGGTTCTGCACCGAGACGATCGCGGCGGACTTCTTGCTGCGCTCGTAGTCCTCGACCGAGGTCTCGGAGACGCCGATGTGACGGATCTTGCCGGCGCGTTGCAAGTCGGTCAGCGCTGCGAGCGATTCCTCGACGGGAACTTTCGGATCGATGCGATGCAGTTGATAGAGGTCGATGCGTTCCAGCTTGAGGCGACGCAGGCTGCCTTCGAGACATTCGCGGAGCCGCTCGGGGCGCGCGTCGATCTGCCATTCGTTCGGGCCGGTACGTTCGAAGCCGCCCTTGGTCGCGATGACGACGCCGTCGCGATACGGGGCGAGCGCCTCCGCGATGATCTCTTCGCTCACGCGCGGCCCGTACGAATCGGCCGTGTCGATGAAATTCACGCCGCTCTCGACGACGTGCCGGATCAGCTTCACTGCGCCCGCGCGATCCTTGGGGGGACCCCAGATGCCGTCCCCGGTGATGCGCATCGCGCCGAAGCCGAGGCGGCGGACGGTCAAGTCGCCGCCGATCGTGATCTCGCCCCCGAACGTGCGGGGCATGCCGATGTTGGTGCTCATGCCCGGTCGAACACGCGCCGGAAACCCGTCGTTTCAGGGGGTCTTCTGCGAGGGCGTGCCTTGCAGTCAACGTGTTTCGATCTGCGTGTTATACTGAACGTATGGCGACCAGTGGAACGCTCTCAGTCCGCCTCGATGCGCAGACTCGGCATGTTCTCGCCGAGGCAGCCGCCTCGCGCGGCGTCGCGGGAGCCTCCGCGTTGGCCCGTGAGATTCTCGAGGAATGGGCGGCCGAAACGCTGGCGGCCCAGACCCGCGCCGGCGTGGCTCGAGCCGTGTCGTATTTGCGCGCCGCCGGCGATTGGGCCGATGAGCCGGCTGACTTCTTCCCTGGTGTAAAGACTGAGAAGTGACGCCCGGGCAGATCGTCATCGTGGATTGGCGCGATGCGCTTCCTGCGTCGGGGGAACCAAACAAGGCACGGCCGGGGATCGTCGTCGGCTCACCGCGGTTTTTCGGAAGCGGGCTGCCGTTTGAGATCGTCGTTCCGCTCACCGGCGAGCAGGCGTTGGCCATCGCGGGCGCCTCGGTGACGATCGCGCCGTCGCCTGAGAACGGCTGCGCGAAGCCGTGTTACGCGTTGGCATGGAACGTGCAGTCGGTCCCCCACGCTCGCTTGACGGAAACGGCGTCGCGCGTCACCTCCGCTGAACTAGCCCTTATTCGCGCCCATATCGCTTCATGCATCGAGGCTTGATTTGAACGATGCCGGGCGCGAGATCGCGGGGCTCGTCCGCGTCGGCGACGCGGGGCAGAATCCCGGGGGCCGGCCGATTGCGCCGCGCGCAGCTACGACGACTTCGTGCAAAGCGCGACCGTCGTCGAGATCTCGATCGGCGAACCGGTGATCGACGTCGACGTCTGCGTCGTCCGTGGCGAGCGCGACCGCCGGCGCGCTGCGCGGAGGCACATCGTCGCGAGGCCCGGCGCCGTCTCGTAAGCAGGAACTGCACGCGGCTCGAAGGCGCCGGGGCGCGGGAGGAGCGTACCCGAACCGGTGGTAATCGTTCGCGAACCAGGCGCTCGGAAAGGCGTATTAGTGCGCGTCCCCGTGAACCGTTTCAGAGCCTTCGCACTCGGCGCACTGTTCTGCGCGTGCGCGGCGCTGGGACTGGACCGGAGCGCCGCCGTCGCGACGCCGCTTGCGGACGTCCCGGCAAATCATTGGGCGTATCAATACATCCAGAGTCTCGCCGCCGACGGCCTGATCGACGGCTACGCCGACGGCGCGTTCAAAGGCGACCGTCCGCTCACGCGCTACGAGATGGCCGCCATCGTCGCGCGCGCGATCGCAAAACTCGAAGAGGGCCGGATCGATCCCGCGACGCTCGCCTCGAAAGCGGATCTCGAGAAGCTGCAGAAGCTCGTCGACGCGCTCAAAGACGAACTCGACGCACTCGGCGTCCGCGTCGCGAACCTCGAAGATTCGCTCGACGCGCTCGATCGGCGCACGAAGTTCGCGCAGGCGATCTCCCTGCACGGGAACTTCTCGCCGAACGTGACGTTCCGGCAGCGCACCACGCTTCCGCACACGATCCCTAACGGAACGGGCGCGCCCGTGACGCCGTATTGGACGACGCAAGGCCTCGGCGGGGCCGCGATCCCGAACGGAAGCAGCGGCGCTGCGATCGACCCGTTCGTCTCCGCGTTCCTCGCGACCGACGATTCGAATCTTCCGTTTACGCAAGACGCCCCGGGGATCCAGATCCGTCAAGACGACCGATTCGTCTTGGCGTACCGGATCGACGAGAATCTGACGGTCTCACTCCCGGTTCACGTGATGAACTTCGAATACGGCGGCGAGTTCTCGCAACAGGCGAAGTTCGATATCGAACCCGGGGTCGACGTCGCGATCGCCAAGAGCGGGGCGATCTCGAACCTGCTCTTGAAGTTCGGCCTGATCGACAACATGAAGAGCTCCCGCACGGGGCTCGCGTTTCGCGCGCCGTTCGGCGATGCTGCGGGATATCCGGCCGCGCTCGGTTACGAGAACGCGTACCAGCCGACGCAGAAGGGCGTGAGCGTCTCGGGGACCGTCTTCGGGCTGACCGATTTCAACGTCTCGTTCACGCGCGTCGACCAGACGCTGCTCAACACGCAGGCGTCGACGGTTCTCGATCCGACGGGGACGCAGCCCGCGCTCGGGTATCTCCTGCCGATCGTCCCGCCGCAATTCGGCTACACGTCGGCGGGCGCCGCTTCCGCGACGACGGATGCGTTCTCGGCGGGTACCGCGCCGCTCGCACAGGCCTTCCTGACGAAGAAAGCAGTCCTCGGTTCCGTCTACGTTTCGTTCTACGACGGGACGGCGTTCGACGCGACGGGCGCACCGGCGGGCATCGTCGCGCCGGGAAACCCCGCGACGCCCCCCGCGTTCACGTACAACGACGCGTACAACGCGATCGTCTTCTCGCCGCCGCTCCCGCCCGGCTCGTCGGTGCGCCTCTCCTATTCGGGGCTCGGCGTCACGAACAACACGAACTATCAGCGCTACATGATCAACGCCCGCCTCAACCAGAAGATCAAGGGCTATCCCGGAGGCGAGATCGGCTTCACGTACAACCGCATCTTCGATTTCGACGATCTGCAAGCGGCGGGCGGCGTTACGACGATCTCCCAAGCTCCGGTGCAGGGCTTCGGCGCAGTCAGCGACACGGTCTTCGGGATCGATTTTCAGCTCCCGATCTTCTACGAAATCGCAGGGCGCGGTTCGTTCCCGGTGCTCTACGGAGAAGCGGCGACGAGCAAGTACACGCCGGACTTCCGCAACGTCGCCGCGGCCGGCGCCGGCGCGGGCCTGATCGGCGCGAAGGTGAAGATTCGCGGTGCCGACCTGAACGTCTCGTATCAGAGCGTCGGGCAAAACTACCTCGACGGCGCGCCGTTCCGATACTACGGAAACGCGCCCGCGGCGTTTGCGTCCTATCAGGCGCCGTACTTCCCGGAGTTCTTCGGCTTCGGCAACGCGCTCGGGATCAACGCGCAATTCGACGCGCAGTTCGCCGGAACCGGCGTCGCGACGACGGTCGCGCGCAACCCGAACCTGACGTATCTCTATCCGCTGTTCAATCCGCTCAAAGGGAGCGGACCGACGTACTTTCAGAACTACGCGCCGAACACGCGCGGCCTGACGGCCTCGGCGACGGCGCCCGTGCGGCTCGGCGGCCTGACCGTGATGACGCGCCTGCAATTCCAGCATCTCGAAGAGATCGCCCCGAACTCCCCCGGGAACACACTCTACGGCCCCGCCTACGCATCCGCGGTGCGGCTCAAGGAGGATTCGTACGAAGCCGGCGGCTCGTTCACGGTCCCCGCGTTCGGACGCAAGCTCACGATCGCGCTCTCGGGGCTCCTCGAGAAGCTCAAGCGCCCCGACGCGACGCCGTATCAGTATTACCCCATCGACCTTTCGACGGGGGCGTTCGATGCGGCGTCGCTTGCGGCGGCGCAGGCCGCCTTCCCCGTTCCGGGCGCGGGGACGTACCCGCGAGGCAGCCAGGTCTCGTTCTACCCGAACTACCTCAACATGACCCACAGCGTTTTCAACGCGACGGCGGCGCTCCCGCTGACGAAAGATCTCGGCTTGAACCTCAGTTACGACACGCAGCGCTACAGCGGAGAGTACGGCACGACGCTGACGCAGAACATCTCGCAGCGGAAAGACTACTATCAGGGCAACCTTAGCTATGCGATCCCGAACACGAACTCGTCGATCGGGCTTCAAGCGCGCCGGTACACCTATCAGGACGACGTGATGCCCACCTACAACTTCGTGCAGAACCGCCAGGACGTGAACTTCACGGTTCGTTTCTAGCGTGCGTTCCCTCGCGCTCGCCGCCTGCGTCGCGATCGCACTCGCGCTCGGCGGCCTCCAAGGGATCGCGAGCATCGCCGCCGCTTCCGCCGCGCAAGACGGCTCGTTCGTGCGCTTGCTCGCCGCCGCCGGTCCGCGCGTCGACGCGCTCGATCCGGCGCTGCCGATGCCGGCGGCGCTGCGCATCCTGCTCGCGCGCCGGGCGTTGGCCGCGCACGCGCTCGATCGCGTCGAGGCGCTGACGGCGCGATTGGGGCCTTCGACGGACCGCTCCGCGCTCGAAGCGGAGCTCGCCGAGGCGCGCGGCGACACGCAAGCCGCGCAGCGCGCCTGGTTCGATGCGGGCGATTATTCGGGCCTCGAGCGGCTCGCCGCCGACCTCGAACGCGGCGGCGACCTGCACGGCGCTCAGGAACTGCAGCAGACGATCGTCGACCGGCTGGCGCAGGACCGCACGCACCCCGACACGCTCGCCGAAGCCTGGTGGCGGCTCGGCGTCCTCGATGCCGCGCTCGCGGGGAACGAACCGACGGTCGCCGCGGGCCGAACCTACGCGCGCCGATCGCTCGACGCCTACGAAGCGGCGCTCGCGCTGGCGCCGTATTCCGCGAAGTTCATGATCTCCGCGGCGAGCCAGGAATTGAACCTTGGCGAGCTGGACGGTGCGCAGCGCTACTTCGAACGGGCGGCGGAGATCGTTCCGGGGAGCGTGTTGATTCCGGTCGGTTACGGCGAGGTCGCGGTGCGCCGGGGCGATTTCGCGACGGCCCGCCGCCGGCTCGCGGAAGCCCGGCGCATCGATCCCGCGGAGCCCGCGGTCGACCGCCTGGCGCGAAAGATCCCTCGTTGAGGGTCGTCCTCGACGCGCAGCTCGCGCTCGGCACGGCGACCGGGATCGGAGAGTACGCGCTGGGACTCGCGGCGGCGCTCCGCGAGCTCGGCTGCGACGCCGTCGCGGTTTCCGACGCGCGCTTCGATCCCTGGCGCTTCGATCGGCGCGTCCTCTGGGATCAAGTCTTGCTTCCGCTGCGCGCCGGGCGGGAACGCGCTGCGCTCTTGCACTGCACCTCGGGGACGATGCCGCTGTTCTCCCCGCTTCCGATCGTCGCCACGGTCCACGACGTCGCGTGGTTGCGAGTGCAGAGGCACGCCCGCCCCTACGCGCGCTGGTACTTCGGGCGCTTCGCGCTCGAGCGCTACCGAGCTGCGCGCGGGATCATCGTCGATTCGGAGTTCTCGCGCGGCGAGTTGCTCGCGCTCGCGCCGCTCGCCCCGGAACGCGTAACGGTCGTCCATCCCGGCGTTGCAGCCGCGTTCGGCGAGGTCGTGCGGCGCCCCGCGGAAGAGCCGGTACTGCTTGCGGTCGGCACGGTCGAACGCCGCAAGAATCTCGCGGTCGTCATTCGCGCGCTGCCGGAACTCCCGGGCGTGCGGCTGCTCTCGTTCGGCCCCCCGACGCCGTACCAAGCCGAGTGCGAAGCGCTGGCGCGCGAGCTCGGCGTCGCCTCGCGCGTCACGTTCGCCGGCTACCGGCCGCGCGCAGAACTCCTCGCGCAGTACGCGAACGCCGCGCTTGCCGTCGTCCCCTCGCGCTATGAAGGCTTCGGTTACGGCGTCGCGCAGGCGCTCTGCGCGGGGATCCCGCTCGTCGCCGCCGACGCGTCCTCGCTCCCGGAGGTCGCGGGCCCCGGCGTCCCGCTCGTCGCGCCGGACGACGCGTCGGCGTGGGCCCGCGCGATCGCCGCTGAGCTGGCGGCTCGCGAGGACGCGGAACGCCGCGCCGCAGCCCGCCGCCCCGCGTCGCTCGCGCGCTTCTCGTGGGCGAACGCCGCTCGCGCGACGTTCGCGTGTTACGAGCGCGCGCTGGCGGGCCGTCAGTAGATCGGCGAACCCGGCGTCCCCGGTGCGACGCTGCCGTCGTCCGGCGCGAACTCGAGCCGTAGCGGATACGACGATCCGCCTTCCGGCATCGTCACGATATCGGTGCGGATGAAGCCGCCCGGAGGGATCGTGTACTGGCGGAGCTTGTAATGCGTGAACGGGGCGAGCCGGTGCGCCTGCACCGGGACGCGATCGATGATGAACGTCCCGGTGGCATATCCTCCGCGCGGATTCGCATAGAGCGCGATGTCGCGCGCGTTGCGCGGATCGTTGTTCACGATGCGGACGGTGATCGCTTGCATTACGCCGTAATCGCCGGCGAGCGCTTCGCCTTCGCGCAGATTGGGGAGCGGAATCTGTCCGATCGGAATCTCGAGGTTCGGGCCTTCCGGGTCGTACGTGTATTCGAACGAGAACTCGGGGATCGGATAGACCCCGCGCGCGTGGCGCACTTCGCTGCGCAGCAGATCGGTCGCCGGGATCGGTCCTTCCGCGGGGTCGTTCTCGTCCTGCGCGAGGAGCGCGAGGCGGAGCGGCGCGCCCTCGAGTTCGCGGAGCTGCAGCAGGTTGCTGACGATCGAGCCCGCGGGCAGCAGTTGGTCGACGACGTTCGCCGTCGTCCCGGGCGGGATCGTGATCACCGTCCCCTCGTTTTGCGATTCGTGAACGAGGAAGCGGTACGTCGAGAGATGCCCGACTTCCATCTCGTTGGCGGCCGGCCCGGCTTGCCCGGAGATGAAGTGCAGCGTCGCCGGAAGGGCCGACGGGTTCTCGACCTTTAGCAGGATGCGGCGGTCGGGTTGACCTCCCGGATTGTAGTGGTAGTAAAGAAAGCGGTGCGCTTCGCGCGTCGAGAGGTCGGAGCTGAACAGCACGCCGTTTTCGCTGAGGCGCTCCGGAAAGTCGCTGACGAGCAGCGAGTTCGGATGGATGCGCGGCAGCGCGAAATTCTCGACGCGGACGCGCGTCGTCCCCTGCACCGTGAAGTAGTCCGCGCCTTGGATGATGAGCGGGACCTCGATCGTCGCGACGTTGTCGGCACGCAGCGGGCCGGAGTACGAAATCGTATCCGTCGAGGAGACGATCTGCGCGTTCTCGCGCGGTCGCGCCTCGCGGAGCGCGGCGAGCACCGCTTGACGTTTGACGAACGCGTTCGAGGCGGGATTGCCGGTGATGCGGATGGACGCATACGCTCCGACCGTCCCGGCCGGGTCCGCGACGCGAATCGGCACGTCGCGGGTGAGGCCGCGGCTATCCGCGATCGTCAGCGTCGTCGTGCCGAGCGCCTTCCCGGTGACCGTGACGATCCGCGTGACCTGATCGACGGTCGCGTCGGCGATCGTGGGGTCGGCGATCGTCAGCGAGATCGTGCCGAGCACGCTCATCACGCGCAGCTCTTGCCTGCCCCCCGGCACGACGCCGGAGGTCGGCGGCTCGACGATGATCGGCGGCTGCGTCGGGGACGCGGTCGGCGACGGCGTCGGCTCCGGAGAGGCCGTTTCCGCCGGGCTCGCTTCCGGCGAGGCGGCCGGCTCGGGAGGGGCCTCCGTCGCGGCTACGCCGGGTTGGGGGGTCGGCGGCGGCGCCGGCTGGCTGAAGGCCGCCCCGCCGATGCTGAGCATGAGCCAGACCGCGACCGTCCATCCCGCCCGCGGCCACCCGCGGTGCACCATGGAACCTCTCGTCTTATGCGATTTTCGCTTCGTGGCTCACGGCTGAAGCGAGCAACGTCTTGTACCCGACGCTGGGGAACAAGACGGTTACGAAGTCTTTCTCCGTGCGCTCGATCGTGCCTTGCCCGAACTTCGGGTGCGTGACGACGTCCGCGATTCGAAATCCGGAGGGCGCCGGCGCCGACCGTGCGGGTGCCGGGCGCTCGGCGCGCTTGCGGCAATTGTCGCACGCGCCGCAACCTTCGCGTTCGAACTCCTCGCCGAAGTAGTTCAGGATGAACTTGCGGCGACAGGCGTCGGTCTCGCAGTACTGCAACACCATCGCGAGCTTGCTCTGATCGTACGCTTTCTTCGTCTCGTAGTTCGCGAGATTGAGAACGAGTGCCGGGTTCTTTTTGGCCTGCGGCGTCAGCGCGTAGCGCGAGCGGCTGCGCAGTTGGATGAACTCGGCCTTCTTGAGCAGGGCTAGGACGACTTTGAGCTTCGTCAGCGGCAGGAGCGAGATCTTGCGCAAGTCCGTTAGCGAGACGCCGCCTTCTTGCGTGTCGAAGTAGTCCAGCGTCGCGTAGACTTTCTGCACTTCCTCGATCGCGGGGTACTTCCCGGTGAGGAAGTAGTTTTGAACGCGCGTATCGCTCATTCGGTAGAGCAGGATGCAGCGCGAGCGATCGCCGTCGCGACCGGCGCGCCCCGCTTCCTGCGTGTAGGCTTCGACCGAACCCGGCAGATCGTAGTGGATCACGAAGCGGATGTTCGGCTTGTCGATTCCGAGGCCGAAGGCGTTCGTCGCGACGACTGCGCGGATCGTCTCGTTCATGAACAGCTCGTGCACGGAGACGCGATCGTGCTTCTGCAACTTCGAGTGATAGACCGCGGCCGGCAGGTCGAGCGCGTCGTGTAGGAACCGCTGCACTTCGAGCGCGTTCTTGATCGTCGCGGTGTAGATGATCCCGGTGCCGTCGAGGCTGCGCGCGGTGAACAGCTCGCGCAGGTGCTTGAGCTTCGCGCTCTCGTTCTCGGAACGGAGGACTTCGTACTGGAGGTTCGGGCGGTCGAAGCCCTTGACGATCGTCTTCGTCCCGGGGATGCCGAGTTGGATCAGGATGTCTTCCCGCACCGCGGGCGTGGCCGTAGCCGTAAGCGCGAGGACCGTGGGGTGCCCGAGCTCCGCGATCGCGTGCGCGAGCGCGAGGTATGCGGGCCGGAAATCGTGCCCCCACGCGCTGATGCAGTGCGCCTCGTCGACGACGAACAGCGGGACGTGCAGCGCCTTGAGGATCGAGATGAACGCCTCGTCCTCGAGCTTCTCCGGCGTTACGAACACGATCTTGATCGCGCCGCTGCGAATCCGTTCGAGCGCGAGCAGTTCCTGGTCTTCGCCGAGCGTCGAGTTCAGCGCGATCGTCTCGTTGACGCCGAGCGCGGAGAGCATATCGAGCTGATCTTTCATCAGCGCGATCAGCGGGCTGACGACGACGGTCGTCCCTCGCAGGAGCATCGCGGGCAGCTGGTAGCACAGGCTCTTCCCGGCGCCCGTCGCCAAAATCGCAAGCGTGTCTTGACCGTCGAGCACGCGCTTGACGATCTCTTCTTGGCCCGGGTTGAAGCGCTCGAATCCGAAGACTCGGGTGAGCGCCTCTTCTAACTCCTCGGGTCGGGTCGGCACGCTTCTCTCTCGCTTTCGAATAATACAACGCTCGGCAACGGCTATTAGCTTCGTTGCTGGACGGACGGTACTCAGGTACCCCGGCGCCAAGCTGTCCAAACAGGGTAGGTTCTCCGCCCGGCCTAAGTCAATGGTCGTGTCTCTCTATCGAACGTGGCGTCCGAAGTCGTTCGCCGAGCTGGTCGGGCAGGACGCGGTAGTGCGCACGCTTCGAACGGCGCTGACCGGCGGGAAGCTCGCGCACGCGTACCTCTTCTCCGGCCCGCGCGGGAGCGGCAAGACCTCGGCTGCCAAGATACTGGCGCGCTGCATCAATTGCGAGCGCGGGCCGACCGCCGACCCCGACAACACCTGCCCGAATTGCCGGGCGATCTTAGCCGGGACGGCGATCGACGTGCTGGAGATCGACGCGGCGAGCAATCGCGGGATCGAAGACATCCGGACGATTCGGGAAGCCGTCAAGTTCGCGCCGTCGGCCATGCGCTCCAAGGTCTACATCGTCGACGAAGCGCACATGCTGACTCGCGAGGGCGCGAACGCGTTCTTGAAGACGCTGGAAGAGCCGCCGCCGCACGTCGTCTTCATCCTGGCGACGACCGAACCCGAGAAGCTCCCGCCGACGATTCTCTCGCGCTGCCAGCGCTACGCGTTCCGGCGCATCCCGGTCGCGACGATGATCGAGCAGATGCGGGGGATCGCGGCTGCCGAATCGATCGCGATCGACGACGCCGCACTCGGTGCGATCGCCTACCGGGCCGACGGGGGCTTGCGGGACGCGTTGACGATGCTGGAGCAGGTCGCGGCCTTCGCGGACGGCCCGGTCGACGCGGCGACGGTGGACGCGGCCTTCGGGTCGAGCGGCCGGCAATTCGCGCGGGCGCTCGCCGCGGCCGTTCTCGAGAACGATGCGGCCGCCGCCTTGCGCGTCATCGACGAGGCGAGCGACGCGGGGACCGACATGCTCGCGTTGACGCGCGCGACGATCGGCGAGTACCGTCACCTCCTCGTCGCGCGGATCAATCCCGAGCTCCTCGCGCGGGACCTCTCGCCGGGCGACGCCGAGGCGGCGCAAGCAATGGCGGCGCGAACGCCGCAGCCGAAGGTGATACGCGGGTTGCGCCTGCTCGGCGACGCGCTCGGGGCGGCCCGGCTCTCCGGGAATCCGCGCCTCGAACTGGAGACCGCGGTGCTTCGGCTCGCCGTCCTCGGCGAGGATCCGACGCTCGATGCCCTGGCGACGCGCGTCCAGCTCCTGGAGAGCCGCCTCGAAGGCCGCGAGCCCGCCGTCCCGCAGCCCGCCCCTCCGCCGCCCCGGCCCGCTCCGCCGATCTCGGCCGCGCCGGCGGCGCCCGTCACGCCCCCTCCCGCGGACCCGGCACCGGTCGATGCCGCGCCCGAGCCGACGCTGCAGCGGGTCCGCTCGCTCTGGCCGAGCGTGCGCACGCGGGCCGAAGGGGAGAAGATGTCGATGCGCGCCGCGCTCTCTCGCGCCATCGTCGACGAGCTCGACGGCAAGGTCCTCACGCTGCGTTTGGCGGACGAGTCGATGGCAAGCTTCCTGCGCGACAACCTGACGATCCTCGAACGCGCGGTGGCGGACGCGCTCGGGACGAAGCTCGCAATCGCCGTCCGCGTCGACGGCGCGCCCCGGGCGGCGCGCCCCGCCGCGGTCCACTCCGCGAAACCCGCGGAGAGCGAACCCATCGACGCCTCGCTCGGACTCTTGGAATACGCAAAGCTGAAATTCGGCGGAACGGAGTACGGAGAATCATGAATCAGAACCAGATGATGCAACAAGTCCGCCGGATGCAGGCGGAGATGGAAAAGGCGCAAGATGAGCTCGCCAATACGACCGTCTCGGCGAGCTCCGGCGGCGGGGCCGTTTCGGTCGTGATGGCATGCAATCACGCCGTGCAATCGGTGAAGCTTGCCCCGGAGGTCGTCGACCCGAACGATATCGAGACGCTCGAGGATCTGCTCGTCGTCGCGATCAACGAGGCGACCGCGAAGGCGCAGGAGACGTCGAACCGGCGGCTCGGCGCGGTGACCGGCGGAATCAAGATCCCGGGGATCATGTAGCTGGCAAACCCGATCGCGGGCCCCGTTCAAAGCCTGATCAACGAGTTCAGCAAGCTTCCGACCGTGGGCCCGAAGACCGCCGCGCGGCTCGTCTTCCATCTCCTCAACCGTCCGCGCGCCGAGGCGCAAGCGCTCGCCGACGCGATCCTCGCGCTCAAGGATCGCGTCCGTTTGTGTTCGCGTTGCTTTTCGATCACCGAGGAGGATCCGTGCGCGATCTGCGGAGACGTCCGGCGAGATGCCGGCGTGCTGTGCGTCGTCGCGGAGGCGAAGGACGTCTTCGCGATCGAGCGGACCTCGGCGTTCCGCGGGCGCTATCACGTCCTCGGCGGTTTGATCTCGCCGATGGACGGCGTGGGGCCGGCGCAGCTTCGCATCAAGGAATTGATCGAACGGGTCGGGCGCGAGGGCGCAGCGGAAGTCATCGTCGCGACTAATCCGAACGCTGAAGGCGAGGCGACCGCGCTCTACCTGTGCCGCCTGATCGCGCCGAGCGGCGTCCGCGTGACGCGCCTCGCGTACGGCCTGCCGATCGGCGGCGACCTCGACTACGCGGACGAGGTGACGCTGGCGAAAGCGCTCGAAGGACGCCGCGTGATGTGAACTGGCCCCCGCGCGCTAGTCGCGCGAGCGGCGCGAGAACAGCGTGAGGTAGTAGAGCAGCGTCCCGATCGATTGGAGGGCCGCGGCGACGTACGTCAGGGCGGCCGCTTGCAGCACCTTCTCCGCGCCGCCGAGTTCGGCGCCTTGCAGCACGCCGTTCGCGCGCAGCAGGATCAGCCCGCGGCGGCTCGCGTCGAACTCGACCGGGAGCGTCACGAGCGAGAAGACGGCGGCGCCGCTGAACGCCGCGATGCCGATCAGCGCGAGCGGCTGCGAGTTGAGGTAGAGCCCGGCGATGAACATCAGCGGGCCGACCCATGCCCCCACGCTCACCGCGGGGACGATCGCGCCCCGCAGCTTGAGCGGCCCATAGCCCTCGGCGTCCTGGAGCGCGTGCCCCATTTCGTGCGCGACGACCGCGACGGAGGCGATCGACGCATCGACCGACGTTTCGGAGAGGTTGATCGTCTTGTTTCGCGGGTCGTAGTAGTCGGTGAGCGAGCCGCCCGTTCGCTCGACGCCGATGCGCAGCCCCGAGGCGGACATGAACGTCTGCGCGGCTTCGACGCCGGTGACGCCGCTCGAGGTCGGCACGCGCGCGTAGCGGCCGAACGTGCTGCGCAGCGAGAACTGGGCCCACATGCCGAGCAGCAGCCCCGGGAGCGCGAAGACGAGGTAGACCGGATCGAAATAGAACACGAGCTCCTGATTCTACCCGGCAATGCGGAGCCGAGTTTCATTACGAGCCGAGCACGACCTCGCTGCCCGCCACGAACGTCCCGGGACGTTCGACGTGCGCGTAGATTCCGAGGATCGAAGCGCGCCGCTCGACGACGGCGCGCAAGATGCGCGGATCCGGCCGGCCGTCTTCGACGTCGTAGCTCGTCGTCACGCAGCGAACGATCGGCGCCGTAACGCGCAGACGGACGTCGGAAATCTCGAGCACGCGGCCGGCGAGCTCCGCTTCGCCGGGGCAGCGCCGGCCGGCGGCTGCCCGGACGAACAGATTCGGGCGGTAGCGGCGCGGATCGAGAGCGACGCCGAGGGCGTCTTCAAGCTCGTTCAGCCATGCGTCGCAAACGAGCGAGATAGGGGAATCGTCGAAGAACGGGCCGTCGAAGCGCGGTTCGAGGGCGACGCCGCGTTCCGCCGCGACGGCGAGCGCTCCGGCGGTACTCGTCTGCAGATGGAGCAGGTTGTCTTCCTTACCGCGGTAGGTCTTGCCGCTGCGCGCGTGCCCCGGCGCGGCCACGAAGAGGGCCGCGCGGCGGTCGCCGGAAATCCCCGCCGCATCGGCCGGCGCGAGGGCGAGCGCCTCGCCGCGCAGGCTCTTCACCGGGTAACGCCAGATCTGTTCGAGCGTTCCGAGGATCATCGTCACTCCGGGGCTGCGCCGACGGGAGCCGCGCACGGCGCGCGGCGAAACGTTGTCGGAGTGATCGCTTCGACGGACAACGCGCCGGCTCTTCGGCCTCTCGGCGTCGGAGAGTTGCTCGACCGTGCGGTGACCCTCTGCGTGAGCCGGCTGGGCACGTTCGCTCTGATCTATCTCGCGTTTGCGATCCCGCTCGCGATCTTCCAATTCTACGGAACGAGCGATCAATCGAAGGTCGTCTCCGCGATCGTCGATGCGTTTCGGAATGCGGGCGGGAGAGCGCCCGATCCGGCGGCGCTCAACCGCGCGCTCGGCTCCGCGCCGATGAACGCGTACACCTACTTGTTCTACTTTTTCACGGTCGTCGTCGCTCCGCTCCCCGCTGCGGCGCTGATCTCCGCGACGTCGCGCGCCTATCTCGGCGAACGAGTCACGTTCGGCGAAGCGTACGCCGTCGCGCTGCGCAAGTGGCTCCCGCTCCTCGGCGTCGAACTGCTCTATGCCGTCGCGGGCGCGACCGCCTATTTGTTCGCGCTGTTCGCCGGGATCGTGCTGGCGCTCTTGCTCGTTTTGCTCGCGACGGTCGCGCGTTGGGCCGCCGTCGCAGCGGCGGTCGCGCTCGGTCTCGGGTTCGTCGTTGCAATCGTGTGCGCCGCGACCCTCGTCGTGCTCGCGCTTCAGATTTCGTTCTTCGCCTGCGTCGTGGAACGCGAGCCGTTCATCGCCGCATTCGCGACCGGGCTGCGGCGCGTCTTCGGCGGGGGGCGGATTTGGCGCTCGCTGGCCGTCGGCGCCGCATACCTTTCGATTTCGATCGGCATCCTGCTCGTCGCGGGGGCCGGCCAATCGATCCTGCTCGGCTTGATGCGCAACAACGTCCTAGGGACGGCCTACGGGGCGTTCCTGCGCGTCGGCACGGTCGCGTTCACGACCGCGTTCATGGCGATCTACTACTACGACGTGCGCGTGCGCTCGGAGGGGCTCGACCTTGCGCTCGAGGCGCAGCGGTCGAGCTTCCTGGCGGACGCCGGCGCCGGATGACCGAACGGTGGCCGCACGGCGACCCCGACGCCGTCATCCGTTCGATCTTGAGCGATCCAGCCTACGCGGTGCGCGCGGCACACGGCGCGGCACGCGAACCGTCGTTGTGGGAACGCTTCCTGCAGTGGGCGCAGGACGCGGTGCGCCCGCTCGTCGAGCGCCTCTCCGGCCTGCTCGGGGGCTCTTCGGCGGCCGGCTCCTTCCTCGGTTACGTGCTGATCGGCGCCGCGTTTGCGGGGCTCGTGTTTTTGCTCGTGCGGATCCTGCGCGCCTATTACGAGCGCGCGCCGGAGCGAAGCCCGCGCCCGCGCGCGCTTCTTCTCGAAGAAGAACGGACGTACGACGAGTGGCGCGCGTTCGCGGCGGAGTGCGCCCAGCGCGGCGACTACGCTCGCGCGATCCGTGCCCTGTTCGATGCCGCGCTGGCGGGACTGCACGAGTGCGGGCTCGTTCCCTTCGATCCGGCCCGCACGCCCGGCGAATACCGCAGGCTCGTGCGCGGCGCACGAGCCGCGGTCGCGCCCGCCTTCGACTCGCTGGCCGAACGCTTCGTGTACGCGAGCTACGCGCCGGTCGCACCCGAGCGTGCCGATTTCGAAGCGGCCGCGCGCGCGTTCTCAGCGCTCGAGCCCGAATTGCGGCGCGCGTGAAAGCGCGGCTTCGCGGGCTGCCGGTCGGGCAAATCGCGCTCGTCGCGTGCCTCGTCGGGATCCTCGGCATCCTCTCCGCGAACACCGAGCAGCCGGACGAAGGGCCGCGCTCCGATACCTACTCGAGCTCCGATGCGGCCCCGGGCGGTTACCGCGCGTGGTACGCGCTCCTGCTGCGTCAAGGCGTCGGCGCCGCACGCTTCGAGGAACGTCCGGCGTTTCTCGACGCTTCGGTCGATACGCTGATCTTCTCGGAGCCGTCGTCCGACGCATTGACCGGCGGCCACACGCGCGCCGACGACGACGCGCTCGCCGACTGGGTGCATGCCGGCGGCCGGCTCGTCGTTCTGGGGGCGGATCGCTTCTTCGAACGCGACAAGGCGGCACCCAAGCAGCCTGCCGCGCCGCCGCCTCCGAAGCGGGCGGCCCCCGCCGCAGCCGCAGAACGTCCGATGACGGAGATCGCACCGCAGTGGCGCGCGGCGGGCGTCGCCCGGCTCGTCAGCGCGGCCGTCGAGCGCTACCGCCCGCGCTCCGGGGAACGCGTTCTCGCGAGCGACGCGCTCGGCGCGCTCGCCGTGCGATACGCGTACGGCAAGGGGGAGGTCATCGCCGTAGCCGACCGGACGCTGTTCGCGAACCGGCGCATCGCGACCGGGGACCACGCGCGTTTGGCGTACCTGCTCGGGACGCCGCGCGTCGCGGGCGCGCGCACCGCGTTCGATGAGAGCGTCCACGGCTACGTGGCGCCCGAACATTGGTGGACGATCGTGCCGCGGCCGCTCCTCGTCGCGATTCTGATCGTCCTCGCGACGCTCGCGCTCGCACTGCTCGGCGCTGCGATCCGGCTCGGCCCGCCGATCGCCGCCGGGCGGCCGCGCGAGCCGACGTCGGCGGAGTTCATCGATTCGCTCGCGGCCCTGCTGGCGCGCGGCGGGGCGAGCCGCAAGGCTCTCCGCGACACGTACCGCGCGACGCGCCGCACGCTCGCAACCGCGCTCGGCATTCCGGAGGATGCGCCGGCGGAGCGGATCGCCGCGCGGATCGAGCGCGCGGACCTGCGAGGCAACTTCCTGGAACTTGCGAAGCTCAGTGAATCGGCGAGCGGCCCCTCGAACCTCGTGCGCGGCGCGGCTCTCGCGCACCATTTGCGAAAGGAATTCGGCACGAATGTCCGTCCGCGCCACTGAGATCGCGCAGCGTCTGCGGACCGGCATCGAGCAAGTCGTCGTCGGGAACGAAGCTTCCGTCTACGCGTTCGTCCTCGCCGCGCTCGGCAACGGCCACATCCTGCTCGAGGGCGTCCCGGGGACGGCGAAGACGCTCCTCGTGCGCACGGTCGCGGCGCTCTTGAGCATCGAGTTTCGCCGGATTCAATTCACCCCCGACCTCATGCCCTCCGACGTCGTCGGGACGACGGTCTTCAACCCGAAGACGGCCGAGTTCTCGCTCCGCCGCGGGCCGATCTTCACGAACGTCCTGCTCGCCGACGAGATCAACCGCACCCCGCCCAAGACGCAATCGGCGCTGCTCGAGGCGATGGAAGAGCGGCAGGTGACGATCGACGGGCGGAGCGAGCCGCTGGAAGGCGCGTTCATCGTGTGCGCGACGCAGAACCCGATCGAGTTCGAAGGGACTTACCCGCTCCCCGAGGCGCAACTCGACCGGTTCTTCGTCCGCGCCCGCACGGGGTATCCGGCCGAAGCGCAGGAGCGCGCGCTCTTGGCGCGAGGCGCGCGCGGCATCGATGCGCGCGAACTCGTCGCTTCGACGATCCGTCCGATCGCGAGCGAGGCGGACCTGCTCGCGGCGCAACGGGAGATCCGCACGATCTTCGTCGCCGATGCCCTGCAAGGCTACATCTACGCGATCGTCGCGAAGACGCGCTCTGCGAACGACGTCGCGCTCGGCGCGAGCCCGCGCGGGGCGCTCGCGCTGCTCGCCGCGGCGCAAGCAGCCGCCGCGATCGAAGGGCGCGATTTCGCGACGCCGGACGACGTCAAGGGCGTCGCCCCGCTCGTCCTCGCGCATCGCATCATCGTTCGCCCCGAAGCCGAGATCGAAGGCGTCACCGCGGAAGCCGTCATCGGGCGCATCCTGGGGGCCGTCGATATGCCGAAGGATGCGTTGACGCGCGCGGGGACCTGAGGCGCGCGATGCGCGCGCCGTTCCCCGCCGTCTGGCTCTCCGCGCGCGGCATCTGGGCGCTCCTCGGGCTCGGGCTGCTGGTCGCGCTCGCGAGCTTGGTGCCCGCCCTCGCGATCGTTTCGATCGCGGCCGGCGCGCTTACGGCGGCGGCCCTCGTCGTCGATTTTCTCTACGGGCCCGGGCCGCGCGCGCTCCGCATCTCACGCGATCCCGTCGAATACGTCGCGTTGCGGCGCCGCGCGCACGTCACGTATCGCATCGAGAATCGCAGCGAGCTCGGGGTGCGCGTCGGAATCCTCGAAACGCCGGTCGCCGCGCTCGATTTCGACGCCGACGCGCTCGAGGTCGCGCTCGAGCCGCGCTCCCGCACGGCGGCGACGCAAACGTTCCTGCCGCGCGAGCGCGGCAGGGCCCGCTTCGGGACGATCTACGCGTGGGCGGAGAACAGGCTCGGCTTGCTGCGCCGCCGCTTCGCGTTCGAGGGCGCGCAGGACGTGCGCGTCTTCCCCGCTCTCTCCGCCGTCGAAGGCTACGGGCTGCTCGCGCGGCGCAGCACGCTGCTCGACGCGGGCTTGCGCAAGATGCGCCGGCGCGGCGCCGGGAACGAATTCGAGAGCCTGCGCGAGTACGCGGACGGGGACGCGTTCCGGACGATCGATTGGAAGGCGACGGCACACCGCGGCCGCCTGATGGTCGCGCAACACGAGGTCGAACGGAGCCAAAACGTCCTCGTCGTCCTCGATGCCGGCCGTATGATGTGGCCGCGCGTCGGCGCGCAGAGGAAGTTCGATTACGCGGTCACGGCCGCGCTCTCCGTCGCGAAGATCGCGCAGGCCGCCGGCGACAACGTCGGGCTGATCGCGTTCGGGGCGAAGCCGCTGCTCACGCTCGCGCCGCGCCGCGGGGCGGCGCACGTCAACGCGCTCGCGCAAGCGGTCTACGACCTTCAGCCGCGGCTCGAAGAACCGGACTACGAGCTGACGTTCGCCGAGATCCGGCGCCGTTACGGCAAGCGCAGCCTGATCGTGCTCTTCACCGACATGTTCGATCCCGCAGCCTCCGCGAACGTGCTTTCGGGCCTCGCGATCCTCACGCCGCCGCATCTCGTCATGTGCGTCCTCATGAACGACGCGGCGATCTCGGCCGCGCTCGCGGCGGAGCCGCGCGACGAAGACGCCGCGTACCGCGCGAGCGTGGCGCTAACGCTCCTCGAAGAGCGCGGCCGGGCGATCGCGACGCTCCGCGCGCGCGGCATCATCGTCCTCGACGTTCCGGCGGCGGAGTTGACCGTCGCGCTCTTGGACGCCTATCTGGACGCCAAGGGGCGGGGCCTCCTGTAGCGCACCTCCCCGGCGCCCGGCCTCAATTCATCGGGAGCGGCCCCGTTCGTTCGCGCCGTGGAAAGGCGCGATCGAGCGCCGCGATCTCGTCGGCGGCGAGTTCGATCTCGCCGGCCCGCGCGTTTTCCTCGACGTGCTCGATGCGGGCGGCTTTCGGAATCACGAACACGAGCGGATCGCGCAGCAAGAACGCGAGCGCGATCGCGGCGGGCGCGGCGTTGCGCTCGCGTGCGATCCGCTCGAGGAGCGCCCGCGCAGCGTCCGACGGCGTGCGCCCGAGCGGCGTGTAGGCGACGAGCGCGCATCCGTATTCGCGCGCCCATGGCAGTTCGTGCTCCTCGGGCGTGCGCTCGTCGAGGTTGTAGAGCACTTGGTTGCAGGCGATGCGCGCGCGCGATAATCCTGCAACGGCTTCGCGCAGATCCCACGGGTCGAGATTGCTGACCCCGAGGCTGCGGATCTTCCCCTCTTCATAGAGGCGCTCGAGGCCCGCCATCGTCTCCTCGAGCGGCACGTCGCCGCGCCAATGCAGCAGGTAGCAATCCAGGTAGTCGGTCCGCAAGCGCGCGAGGCTCCCCTCGCACGACCTCACGATTCCGCGGGCCGTAGCATTCGACGGCAACACCTTCGAAACGAGGAACAGGGAATCGCGCCGGAAGGGCGCGATCGCTTCGCCCACGATCTCCTCCGAACGCCCGCCGCCGTACATCTCGGCCGTATCGATGTGCGTCATTCCGAGCTCGATCCCGCGCCGGAGCGCCTCGCGATCGGGGACCGGCCACGTGCCTTGGCCGACGGCCGAGACCGCCGGTCCCGATTCACCGAAACGACGCTGTTGCATGCTCGCCCTATCCGACGGGCGGGGCCGGGAGTCATCCGGCGGCGGCGCGCCCGGCATAAGGAGACCTTAACGTCGGCTGCGTACAATCACGCAAACCTCCTCGCTCAGGGTGGCTAGATTTCGTGCGTGAAGAAACCCCGGCTCTGCGCAGTGCGTATCATGAAACGCTGGCGGCCACGCGTGCCGAAGCGCAGCGGCTAGGCTCCCTCGCACGGGAGGTCACGGCGCTCGTGCGCGCCGCGCTGGAAAGCCACGATCTGCTTCACGTCGGCCGCGTGTTCGAGGAACAGGATCGCATCGACGTTCTCAGCCGGAGCCTGCGCCAGTCGTGCACGGATCTTCTCTGGCGGCAACAACCGCTGGCGAGCGAGTTCCGCCTCATCACTGCGATCCTCCAGATCGTCACCGACCTCAACGACATCGGGCGGCATGCCGTCGACATCGCCAAGCACGCGATCCGCATCCGGAGCGCGGAGCGTCTTCCGGCGCTCTCCGAGATCGTGGCGGTTGCAAAGGTTTCGGAGGAGATGTTGGCGTCCGTTTTGCGCGCGTTCGAGACGGGGGATGCCGAAGCGGCGGCCGCGGTGATCGCGCGAGAAGACGAACTCGACCGGTCATATTACGCCGCGGTCGATGCGTTGCGCACGGAATTACTGCAGCCTGCGAACGTCGATGCCGGGACGAACATGCTGTTCATCGTCGCGGCGGTCTACCGCATCGGCGGGCATTCGTGCAGCATCGCGTGGGACGTGGAAGAAATGGCGGGGCCGGCGGTATCGCGTTGAGCGCCGCCGAAGTCTCGCACGGGCGCCGTTGCATGCGCCGCCGTCTCGTCTGAATAGAGGGCTTTCATGTGCTGAAACGACTTCTTGCCTTTGCTGCGTTCGTTGCGCTCTCTGCCGCCGTCCCCGTTTCGGCGGAGCTGCCGCCTCCCGGCGTGTATGGAGGCGGCACGATCACGCTCTACATGCGTAACGATTTCCAAGGACCGAGCCGGACGTTCTCGCACGACCACCGAACGCTCGAATCGACCGGCTTCAACGACATGGCTTGGTCCGCGATCGTCCGCTCGAGCCGCTGGCAGCTCTGCACGAATCGAGACTTCTCGGGGCACTGCGTCATCCTCGGGCCGGGGCGTTATCCGACGCTCCAGCGGCGCGGCCTCGGCGGCAACATCTCTTCGCTCCGGCGCATCTAGGCGGATCCCGCGCGGGGGCCGGCGCCGGCTCCCGCGCTGCGACCCGCGAGCGCCAGGTACGCGGCGAGCAGGACCGCGGTCAACGCGCCGACGCCGAGCCGAAACGGAACCGTCGTGCGAAGCGGCGAGACGAATCCCTCGATGATCCCGGCGACGACGAGCATCGCGGCAACGCCGCAAATCAGCGTGCCGGCGCGGCGCGCGTTGAGTTTGAGCGCGTCGATGCGGCGCAAGCGCCCCGGGGCGACGATCGCCCCGGCGAGCAGGAGGCCGGCGCTCCCCGCGATTTGGATCGCGGAGAGTTCGATGACGCCGTGCGGAGCGATCGTCGCCCAAAAATCGAGGCCGAAGCCCTTCCCGGCGAACAGGGCGCCGAGGCCGCCGAGCATCAGGCCGTTGTTCAGGATCTCCCACAGCGTGAAGATTCCGGCCGTCATGCCCCCGGCGAAGGCCATCGCAGCGACCTTGATGTTGTTCGTGATGATGTAGGAGGACATCGCGGGCGCGACGCTGCCGTCGAATGCGAAGTTCGAATCGTGCAGGCTCTTGCGGACTGCCGGAATCTCGCCGGCCGGAAGCAGCGCGTAGACGTTGAGCGGGCGCTGCGCGACGAGCCCGTACGAAAGGATCGTCGCGACCAGGAAGAGGGCCGTGCACGCGGCGATCGTCCGCCACGAGGCGCGCACCTCGCGCGGAAACGTCGCCGTAAAGAACGTCGCCAAGCGATCCCATCCCCCGCGTTCGTTTCCCGCGTAGACGTAGGCGTGCGCGCGCGCGGTCAGGCGATTGAGATATCCGGCGAGATCCGGCGCGTACCCGCGGCTCTGCGCCGTCGCGAGGTCGGAAGTCGCCGCCCGATACAGCCGGCCGAGCTCGGCGAGTTGCTCGGCGTCGAACGCGCGCAGCCCGCGGCGGTCCGCCTGCGCGAGCAGCTCTTCGAGGCGTTCCCAGCCCGCTTGCCGCCGCACCACGAAGCTCCGTTCGCGCATCTCCGTGAAGTGCGCCCTTACGGGCCGGGTTTCATGCCTGCCTTCGGAGAAGCCGCGTAGCGTGGAACGCACGATCGAAGTCGCCACGGGCGAGAGCATCGCGTTCCGTTACGAGCTGGCGGGGCTGGGGAGCCGGTTCTTCGCGGTCTTCATCGACCTTGCGATCCAACTGACGGCGGCGCTCTCTGCGTTTTTGCTGGTCTCGTGGATCGGCGGAAACCTCCCCGGCAACGCGGCGTTCGCACCGAGCAAGGCGATGGGCTCCGTCTTGATCGCGCTCTTCATCTTCACGGCGTTCATGATCTTCGTCGGCTACTTCATCGCGTTCGAGTGGCTGTGGGAGGGACGCACGCCCGGCAAGCGCCTCCTTGGGATCCGGGTCGTGAGGGACGGCGGCTTCCCGCTCGACTTCACGAGCAGCGTCATTCGAAATCTCGTTCGGATCCTGGAGTTCTCATTGGGCTTCTACACGCTCTCGGCGATCAGCACGCTGCTTTCCCCGCAGAACCGGCGGCTCGGCGATATGGCGGCCGGGACGATCGTCGTGCGCGATCGGAGATTCGAGCGGGAAAGCGTGCTCGAGCCGTACGCCGAAGAGCGCACGAGCGATCCGCTCGTGCGCGAGCTCTCGGCGGCCGAACGGGATCTGATCCGGCGCTACGTCGCGCGGCGTGCGAATCTCGGGGCGGACGCGCGCGCGCAACTCGCGGCGCAGATCGCCGGCCCGATCAGGCCGAAGCTCGCGGCGAACTACGATCATCTCGGCGACGACGAATTGCTCGTCGCGCTCGTGGAGCGCGCCCTCTAGCGGCGGCTGCGGCTACTTCTCGCGGCGCACGAAACGGGCCGTGAACTCGTTCGCCAAGAAGACCGCGGCGCGCTTGGTCTCTTCGTAGATCGTCGTCGCCTGCGCCTTGGACATGTGCCGTCCGTGCTCGTAGAAGAACGTGATCCCTTCGCCGACGACGATCGTCCCCGCGAACGCGATGCCGCCTTTGACGGCGATCCCGGCGATCGGGATGAAGCCCGAGAGTTCGCGCGCGAGCGCACGCCAGCCGAGCCCCCCGCCGACGATCGGCAGCATCTCCCAGACGCTCGCCATGTTCGGATCCTTGCCGTACGCGGTTCCGATGTTCATGAGGAGCGAGACCTGGATCGCGGTGATCGCCACCATGTCGCCGGCCGACGCCACGGCGCCGAGGACGAGCCCGAGGACCGGAACGTGATCGACGACCGCGCTCGCCGCCGCGACCTTCAGGGCGTTCGAGGCCGCGTCGCGCGTGAGTTTCACGGCGACCGTCTCGCGCAACGCCGGGAGGCGGCGGCCGACGGCGACCTCGATCCCCTTGCAGCAGTCGATGAGGTGGGGGAACAGGCGGCCGCGCAGGTCCTCGCGGGCGAGTCCGGGGACGACGTACGAAGCCTCTTTCCCGGGACCCGGGGCTAGCAGGGGCATCTCCGGTTCGGCGGCCGGGTCGACCGTCACGACGAAAATCGGCAGCCCGAGCGCGGTCAGCAGGTCGAGTCGCGCGCCCGCGGCGTCGCCCGGCCGCCCGAGGAAGATCACGCAGCGGGCATCGCTCGTGACGACGGTCTGCCGCCGGCTCGGATCGATCGTCTCGATCGTCGCGGCGGCGTCGAGCGGAACGAAGGCGTCGTCGTGCCCGGAGAGCAGCGTCGCGCGCAATTCCGAGACGAGGGCCGGATCGCCGCAGAGGAAGAACCGGAACGGCCGGCGCGTCTCGGTCGCCGCCGCCTGGGCAGCGACGAGCCGCCTGACTTGCGTCAGCACGTCGGGTGCCGCCGTTGCTCCGACCGTTGCCATCAGGAGTGACCGTGCGCTTCCTTCTCGGGATCGTCGACGTAATCGAGGTAGACGAGTCCGAGGAAGATTTCGAGCGCTTTTGCGTGCATTCCCCGCGCGTTCGCGACGTCGACGATTCGCCGGTTCGTGCTCTTCGCTTCCGCGACGACCGCCTCCGGCGTCGTGTTCGTGTCGGCCGCGACGATCGCCGCCGCGGCGACCTCGCCCGGGGTGAGGTCGCCGTGGAGCATCGTGTCGAGGTCGAGCCCCGGATTCTTGACGCGGACGAGCAGGGCGCGTTGTAACGTGGCATAACGGTCTTGCGGATAGCCGACGCCCGTCATCGTGATCCGCGTCTGGAGCTGGCGCGAGCGCGCGAGGTTGTAGACCTGCGACGCTTGCGATCCGGCGACGCCGGCTTTCGAGAGCGAATCGCTCGTCTTCGCGATCTCGGGCGCCAGCGCGTCGTAGTCCATCGGGGAAATGTCTCCGCCGAAATCAATGCGCGCCGTCGCGAGCTTCTTGAGCAACGCGTCGAGATCGCCGAGCCCGACGTCGAGCAGCGCGAGCGACGAACGCGCCGTATCGAGCGCGCGGATCATGTCGCCGTCCGTCAGCTCCATATCCGAGAGCATGCGCGGGTAGCTCGGCAGCATCGCGAGCGACTGCGGCGGAACCGGCTCGAGCTTGAGGGGCTCGCCGAGCTCTTTGAGGATGTCGGCGTTTTCCTTGACGAGGCCGCCTTCTTTGTTCTTATCGAGCGAACCGATGCCGGTGATCGCCTCGCCCGACTTTCCGTACGCCGTGTCGATGGAGCGGCTCATCGCGATGAGGTTCTTGACCACGGCTTCGAGCCGGCTGCCCTTGCGGACTTGGACGCGGCTGAAATCGGGGATCTCGTAGCTGATGCTCTGCATACGGCCCTCGAGCGCCTTGAGCAGATCCTTCCCCGCGTCGCGTCGCGTCGCGATCGCCGCGACGGCCTGCGCCTCGCGATTGTTCGCATCTTCGAGTTCCCGGCGCAACGGCGCGAGATTCGGACGCAGCAGAGTGAAGCGCGTTTCGCTCTCGCGCAGGCTGCGAATGTTCTCGAGCGCGGCAGTTCGCGTTTCGGGCGAGCCTTTCGCCGCGGCCTCCGCGAGCGTTTGCTGGCTCTTGGAAGTCTGCCCGAGCGCTATCTGCGTTTGGCCGAGATGGAGGAGCGCGATCGCGTTCCCGGGATCGGCTTTGAGGACCGCGTTGAACTTCGTCGCCGCGATGTTGTAGCGTGCGGTCTCCTGATCGTGCACGGCTTGCACGAGCAGCTGTTCGGTCGTGCGCTTCTTCGGGTCGAGTTGTTCGTAGCCGACGAGATGAGCGATACGGTCGTCGATGCCCGGATGATCGGCCAGATACTTGTCGACGATGCTCGCGTGCCCTTCGTTCAGCGCCCCGAGATGGCGCATGACGGAAACCATCGCGTCTGGATCGTAACCCGCGCGCGACATCAAGAGCAGGCCGTACTGGTCGGCCTGCAGCTCTTGCACGCGCGAGATCTTCGCCATGGCGCCCGCCTGCGCGAGTTCGCCGAAACGATAGAGGAACGGCGAGAAGAGCGAGGCGATGCCGAAGAGTATGTTGATCGCCTGCGCCTTGGCCGGGTACGTTACGCCGTGCCGGCGTTCGTTGTGTCCGGTTTCGTGCCCGAGGATGCCGGCCAGTTCGTCGTCGGATTGCACGAAGTCGAGCAAACCTTCGTTGACGTAGAGATAACCGCCGAGCGTATTGAACGCGTTGATGTCCTCGACGTCGAGGATCTTGGCGTTGTACGGGACGTCTTTGCGCGCGACTTGCGCCCAGAGCTTCTGCGTGACGTCGCCGACCCAGGCGTTGAGCAACGGATCGGTTACGACCGTCGAGCCCTCGACGATCTGCTTGTCCTGGTCCTTGCCGGCCTGGATCTCCGTCTGCGTCGACACCGCTCCGGCCGGGGCCGGGGGAACGCTGCCCAGGAGCAGCGAGCAGGCGAGCATGAACGGGAGCAGGCGTCGGAGCATAGGGCGTCCTCGTGTTGCGGAGTCGGTCACATTCGATGAACGCAGATGGCCCTCCGTTCGCTGCGCGCTTCGCCGCCCGCCGGCGCAAGGCGATTCAAGCGAGCGAAAAGTCGCCTGTGGATAGGAGAGGTCGTCGACCCCATCCTGTGGGAACCATCATCCCCAATGGTGGTACGCGGAACAGCCGCGGGGCTCGAATTCGTCTTTGGCGAGGGCTCGTTCGATGAAACATCGGCCGAGGTATGCAGGCGTCTCGCCGAGCGGCCCGAGTTCTATCGCGGCAGCAAGGCCGCGGCGATCTTCGCAGGATCGCCGCCCGACGACGAAGCATTCGCGCGGTTCGTCGCGCACGTTGCCGGCAGCGGCATAACGCTGCGCGGGCTCTTCGGCTCCGAAGAAATCGCCGCGTTCGCCGCACGCAACGCGCTCGAGTATCTCGGCACTCCGCGCTCGAGCGCCGTCGCCGTGCTCGAGCGTAAGCGCGCCGCGCCGCCGGATGACGCGCTCCCGCTCTCCGAACGCGCGCGTTCGCTCGACGCGGATTTCGCCGGCGCCCGCACCGATCTCGCGCGCCGCCGCAAGCCGCGCGCCAAGCGCGGCGGGGCGCCGGTTCCCGCGAGCGGCGCTGCACCGCTCGCCGCCGTGCCCGAACGTCCCGCGACGCTCTACCACCGCGGAACGTTGCGCGGCGGCCAAGCGCTCGCGCAAATCGGAAACATCGTCGTCGTCGGCGACGTGAATCCCGGCGCGGAACTCGTCGCCAGCGGCGACATCGTCGTCTTCGGCTCGCTGCGCGGAACCGCGCACGCGGGTGCGCAAGGCGACCCGAAGGCTCGCGTGATCGCGCTCGAGCTCGCGCCGACGCAATTGCGCATCGCGACTTGCATCGCGGCGGGCGGCGATCCGGCCCGCCGCACGCTCGAACCACAAGAAGCATTCATCGACGGCGATCGGATCGCGATCGCGCCGCTGGGGAGGGGACCGCGATGAGCGCACGCCGGATCGTCGTGACATCGGGCAAGGGCGGCGTCGGGAAGACGACGACGACCGCGAACGTCGGAGCCGCGCTCGCGCGACGCGGCCAGCGGGTCGTCCTCGTCGACGCCGATATCGGCTTGCGAAACCTCGATCTCGTTCTCGGCGTCGAGAAGCGGATCGTCTTCGATCTCGTCGAGGTCGTCGAAGGGCGCTGCCAGTTGCGCCAGGCGCTGATCCGCGACAAGCGCATCGAAACGCTATCGATCCTCCCCGCCGCGCAAACGCGCGACAAGGATGCGGTCAACGAAGAGCAGATGGCGCGCGTGATGGAGGATCTCGCTGCGTTCTCCGATTACGTGCTGATCGATTGTCCGGCCGGGATCGAGCAGGGCTTCCGCAACGCGCTCGCGGGCGCTCAGGAGGCGATCGTCGTCACGACGCCCGAAGTCAGCGCGATCCGCGATGCGGACCGCGTCGTCGGAAAGCTCGGAGAGCGTGGGATGCCGATGCGCTTGATCGTCAATCGCGTCCGCCCGGAGATGGTGAAATCCGGCGACATGATGTCCGTCGACGACGTCTGCGAGATCCTCTCCGCCGAGTTGCTCGGCATCGTCCCGGACGCCGAGGAGATCATCGATACGACGAACCGGGGCGAACCGATCGTGCTCGACACCACGACGCGCCTTTCGTCGATCTACAACAAGATCGCCCGGCGCCTTTCGGGCGAGCTCGTCCCGTTCACGCGGCTGGAGCCGGAGCCTGCGGGATTCTTCGACAAGCTGTTCACGATTTGGAAAGTGGGGTAAGACGCACGTGCATGAGATGAAGGCGGAACGAGTGGGTGAGGCATCGATCCCCGTCAAGCGCGGACGCGCGATCGTCGTGACGTCCGGCAAGGGCGGCGTCGGCAAGACGACGGCGACCGCGAACATCGGCGCGGCGCTGGCGAAACGCGGCGCGCGCGTCTGCCTCGTCGACGCGGACGTCGGCTTGCGCAATCTGGACGTCGTGATGGGGCTTGAGAGTCGCGTGAAGTTTCACGTGCTCGACGTCCTCGAAGAGAAGTGCGAGCTCGACGAGGCGCTCGTGCGCGACAAGCGTTCGGAGAATCTCTACCTGCTCGCCGCGGCGCAGACGCGCGAGAAGGAAGACGTCGTCACCTCGCAGATGAAGGCGCTGGTCGAGCGCCTCACCGAGCAGTTCGATTACGTGTTGATCGATTGCCCCGCCGGAATCGAGTCCGGGTTCCGGAATGCGGTCGTCGGGGCAGATCACGCGATCGTGATCTGCACGCCCGAGGTCTCGGCCGTTCGCGACGCGGATCGCGTCGTCGGGCTGCTGCCGCCGGACTGGCGCCCGGAACTGATCATCAACCGCGTGCGCCCGCAAATGGTCAAGCGCGGGAGGATGCTCTCCGTCGAGGACGTCGATTCGATCCTGCGCCTTCCGTTGCTCGGCGTGATTGCGGACGAGCCCGCGCTCATCGTCGCGACGAACAAGGGCGAGCCGCTCGCGCTCGATCCTTACTCGGCGACGGGGGGCGCCTTCCGCCAGATCGCTGCGAAACTCGCCGGCGAGCAGGTCAAGGCACCGACGGTCCGTGAGGAACCGGCCGGATTCTTCGGCAAGCTCGGAGCGTTGTTCGGAGGTCGTGCATGATCGATTTCTTCAAACGCCTCTTCGGATACCAAACCGAAACGTCGGGCGCGACCGCCAAGGAGCGCCTGCGCCTGGTCTTACTCTCCGATCACCTCTCGCTCGCGCCGGAAACAATCGAGGCGATGAAGCGCGATCTGCTCGAAGTGATCTCGCGTTACGTTGAGATCGACGAGAAGCAGGCCGACGTGAAGTTCGAGCATCGCGACCGGGAAATCGCGATGCTCGCGAGCGTTCCGGTCCGTTCGGTCCGCCTGCGTCCGCTGCCGCCGCCGTCGAAGCCGCCGTCCCGGCTCTCGCTCGTCGTGCCTCCGGCTGCGCCTGCGCCCGCCGCCGAACCCCCGGCGGAACCGGCCCCGGCGCTCGGCACCGCCCCGGCCGGTTCTCGGGAACCCGCCCCCGACGCGCAGCCGGGCGAGCCCGTCCTCGCGGCGGCTTCGCCGGACCCGCAGGAAGCGCAGCCGGAGGCCGAGCCCGGAGCCGAGCCGGTAGCGCTTGCGGTCCCCAGGGCCGCGACGAGTTCTGCACGGCGCAGGCGCCGCCGGAAGAAGGCGCAATCGGGCGGGCAGCCGCTGCAGATGAGCGCCGCGCGCTACTAGAGCGGGTCCCCGCCGGGCCTCCGCCCAAATTCGGGCCACGTGGAGCGTCCCTGGTACCGGTCGTTCAATTGGGCTCTGGTTGCGGCTGCGGTCGCCGTCTCGGCGCTCGGCATCGTCGCGATCCGCTCGGCGGGGCTGCGCAATCCGGCCGGATCGGGCGAGTGGACGAAGCAGTTGATGTACGTCGTCGTCGGCCTCGGGCTGATGGGCGCCTTCGCCGCCTTCGACTACATGAAACTCAAGCGCTACGCGCTCGCGCTCTACGTCGCGAATATCCTCCTGCTCGCGATCGTCATGCGCGGCGGGCACAGCGCGCTCGGCGCGGTGCGCTGGATCTCGCTCGGCCCGCTCGGAACGTTCCAACCGTCGGAACCCGCCAAGCTGATCCTCGCGATCGTCGTCGCGACGCTCTTGGCGCGCAAGACGACGGTAGAGCCGCGCGAAATCCTGATCGCGATCGGTGCGGTCGCGCTTCCTTCGCTCTTGATCCTCAAACAGCCGGACCTCGGCACGACGCTGGTCGTCTTCGCGATCCTCAGCGCCGAGCTGTTCTTCGGCGTCGCGAGGATGTGGCATTTTGGGGTCTATGCGGCGTGCGTCGCGATCGCGGGCGCGTTCACCGTCGGTACGAACGTGGTGCTCAAACCGTTCCAGCGGAGCCGGCTGCTCGTCTTCCTCCACCCCGATAGCGATCCGCTCGGAGCCGGCTACAATCTCAATCAATCGAAGATCGCGGTCGGGAGCGGCGAGCTCTTCGGCAAGGGGCTCCACCACGGGACGCAGACGCAGTTGCACTTCGTCCCCGAGAACTCGCGGGATTTCATCTTCACCGTCGTCGGCGAGGAACTCGGGCACATCGGCGCGGTCACGCTCGTCGCGCTCTACGCGCTCCTGCTCGGGAGCGCGCTCCGGGCGGTCGTCGCGGCGCGGGACCGCTTCGGCGTCTTGCTCAGCGTCGGTCTCGTGGCGATGCTGGCGTTCCACGTCGTCGTCAACATCGGAATGACGATCGGCATCATGCCGATCACCGGGATCCCGCTCCCGTTCATGTCGTACGGCGGGTCCGCCGTGCTGACCGACTACATCGCGCTCGGCATCCTGCTCAACATCGACCTGCAACGCGACAAGCTCGTCTTCTAGCGAAGCCATCCCACGGTGCGCATGGAATGCATGGTAGCGTATCGCGGGGCCCGCGGGCGGTGCGGGGCGACGGTCCCCCGCGGGGACGCCCGCGATTTCGCATCCATGCGAAATCGCTACTCGTGCACTTGCCCGCTCCCGCCATCCTGGCTCCGCGGGCAAGCTGCACGCCCCGCGGGAGACCGTCGCCCCACCCCGCCCGCTACCTTACTTGTGGCCGGGCGAGGGCGGCGAAGGACCGCTGCCGGGTGAGGAGGAACAGGCAGACAAGTCCGAGATGGATTTTTGCCGGTCGCCTTGAGCGCGTTCTCGCTCGTGTGACCGCAGGCACTCTGTCGGACCAGCATTTTCATCCGGGGATCCGCCCCGGCTCGCATGCGCCCCGTGCCGTTCATCGGCGCCGGGCGGCGACGTGCAGGGTCGGGCGGAATCGAAACTTCCGCGCGGACCCCGCCGAAGCGAGGCTACTCCTTGGCAACAGAACTCCTCATCTCGAGCGACCCCTGGGAAAACCGGGTCGCGGTCCTTGAGGACGGCGCGCTCGCCGAAATCTACATCGAGCGCGAAGAAAAAGTCATCGGCTCCATCTTCAAAGGGAAGGTCCAGAACGTCCTTCCCGGCATGGGCGCCAGCTTCATCGACATCGGGCTCGGGCGCAACGCATTCCTCTACGTCGACGACATCAACAAGACGCCGCTGAACATCGGCGACGTCGAAATCTCCCAGGCTCGCTCGGGTTGGACGATCACCGAAAAGGTGAACCGCGGCGACGACGTCCTGGTGCAGATCGTCAAGGAGCCGCGGGGTCTCAAAGGGGCGCGCGTTTCGACGAACATCTCGCTTCCCGGGCGTTATCTGATCTTGATGCCGAACGGCCGGTTCTCCGGCGTTTCGCGCAAGATCGAGAGCGCCGAAGAGCGCAACCGGCTCAAGTCGATGATGAAGTTGATCCGGCCCGAGGGGATGGCGACCGTCGTGCGCACTTCCGCGGCCGGCGTCTCGCAGGCGGAGTTGATCGCCGATCTCGGCGTCTTGATCCGCATGTGGCATGGGATCCTCGAATCGTACAAGCGGGCCGAGCCGCCCGCGCTGATCCACAAGGATATGAACCTGGTCTACAAGGCCGCGCGCGATTTCATCACGCCGGAAGTCGACCGCGTCTTGATCGACGATGCCGCCGAGTGCGAGAAGGTGCGCGAGTTCATGCGCCTCCTCGGTCCGCAATACGTCGACCGCATCCAGCACTACAACGGCGGGCGCAGCCTGTTCAAGGACTTCAAGGTCGACGACGACCTGCAGAAGCTGATGCGGCCGAAGGTCAACTTGCCCTCCGGCGGCTCGATCGTCATCGAGACGACGGAAGCGCTCACCGTCATCGACGTCAACTCCGGCAAGTTCACCGGCGGGAAGAATCTCGACGACACGATCGTCAAGACGAACGTCGAAGCGGCGGCTGAGATCGCGCGGCAGGTGCGCCTGCGCGACATCGGCGGGATCATCGTCTGCGATTTCATCGACATGTCGTCGGAAGCCGCGCGCACGAAGGTGATCGATACGCTCAAAGCCGGGCTCGTCCGCGACCGGACGCGCACGACGATCCAATCGTTCTCGAACCTCGGCTTGCTCGAGTTCACGCGCAAGCGCATCGGCAAGGATCTGGGCGCGCAACTGCGCGGCCACTGTCCGACCTGCGCGGGCCTCGGCAGCGTGATGTCGCCGGAATCCGTCGCGATCGAGGCGTTTCGCCAATTGCGCCGCTTCGGCGAAGCGAATAAACCCGACGGCCGGAAGAAGAAACAGGAAGCGGTCGACGTTTTCGCGGCGCCGACGGTCGGCGCGCAACTCGAGTATTGGTACGAAGACGAGCTGCTTGCGCTCGAGGCGCAACTCGGCCGCACGATCAACATCCGCGTCGATCCGGCGCTCCACCCCGAACGCTTCCGCATCGAACTCTCGACCGACGCCGTCCAACCAGCCCAGATCGACGGCAAAGCGGTCCGGGTCGGGGACGAGATCGACGTCGAGCTCGTGCACACGAGGATGCCCAATCCGGCGTCGGGGCTCGCGGTCGTCGGCGACCGGCTCGTTGAGGTCGAAAACGCCGCGAACGCTGCGGGTCAAACGATCAAGATCAAGGTCATCGATATCGACGACGACGGGAACATTCTGGTCGAGCCGCGGACGGCCGTTCCCGCCGCAGCATCCGTCGCCGCCGCCTCGGGCGAGGGGAAGCGCCGACGCCGCCGCGGCGGGCGCGGGCGTCGCAAAGAGCTTACCGTCGCCGAGCAGACCGAGGAACTGCGCGAACTCGCCGAAGAGGCCGCGAAGGGTCTCGACGCGCGAGCCGCGATCGGCATCTCGACCGGACCCGATCCGGAAGACGATATCGAAGCGCGGGCCCGCGCAGCCGAGCGCAAACAGCAGGCGCCGCAACTCGCGACCGTCACGCCGATCCGCCCGGGCATCGAGAGCATCGTCGGCGAGGTCGTCGCCGGTGCCGAGACGGGCGACGGGCGTCGTCGCAAGCGCCGCCGCCGTCGCCGCCGCGGCTCTTCCGACGTCTCCGCCATTCCGTCGAATCTCCAGGCCGCAGCCGGGAATGAGGCGGAGGCCGACGAGGACCTGGAGACCGCCGACGGGCCGGCACCTTCGGCGGACGCCGAACCGGCGGCCGATGCAGATCAGCCGGCTGCCTACGCCTCCTGGCCGCCGAGCGAGGAAGGGGCAGGGCGTCGCCCGCGCCGCCGCCGCCGTCGCCGCCGCGGACGCGGTGGAATGGCCGTGATCGACGGAGGCGTGCCGCAGCAGACCGGAGCCGTCCCCGAACGGCAGATCTTCCGAGTCGGTTCCGACGGTGCGGCCGAAGCCACCGGCGAACAAGCTCCGCCCGAACCCTCGCGCGCGCTCGCTCCGCGGAATCCCGGCGCCGTCGCGGTCGACGCGCCGCCGCCGAGCCTTTCGCTCCCCGAAGAGAAGCCGAAGCTGGCGCGTCCCGTTCGAGGACGGCGCGCCCGGCCCGCCGCGGCCGCTCCCGCGCTCGAGGCCGCCCCGGATCCGGCGACATCGCTCCCGCCCCCGGCGGAGCCTCCCGCACCGGCTCAGGCTTCCGAGCCGGCGCCGGCCGTGGCGGATGCGCCGCCGGAGCCTGCGCCCAAGCGCCGGGGACGTCCGCGGAAAGCTGAGCCCACGGCCGCCGCTGCTCCGGCAGCGGTTCCGGCCCCGGCCCCGGCGCCCTTGCCCGCCCCGGCTCTCGCACCCGCAGCGGAGACTCCCGCGAAGCCGGCGACGCGGGCCGGTACGAAGCCGGCTGCTCGCAAGAAGGCAGCGGCCAAGCCGAAGGCGACCGCCAAGGCCGCCGCCTCGAAACCCCCGGCGAAGCGCGCGACGACTCGGAAGACGGCGGCCGAGCCCGCCACGGCGCCGAAGACGCCCGCTAGCCGGAAGGCTGCCGCATCCGCCGCCGACGCGACGAAGAAGCGGCCGGCGCGCAAAGCCGCCGCTCCCGCGAAGACGGGCCGCCTGACGGCGACGCGCACGGCGGGCGCCGCGAAAAAAGGAACAGCGAAGAAGACGACCCGCAAGAAATCGTGACGCGGGCCGTCTTCACGGACTACGACGGGACGATCACCGATCTCGACACGTTCGACGTGCTCGTCCGGCGCGAGGCCGGTCCCGGCCCGTGGCACGATATCGAGCGCCGGATGGCGAGCGGCGAGTTGACGCTGCGTGACGCGCTCGTCGAGGAAGCCTCGTACGTTCGCGCGACGCTCGACGAAGCCGACGCCCGCATCGCGCGCGAAGTGGCGTTCGACCGAACGTTCGTCGACTTTTCGGCGCACTGTGAGGCGGCCGGGATTCCGGTCACCATCGTGAGCTCGGGCATCGAGCCGCTCATCCGCCGCATGCTCGCGAGGCATGGCCTCGCGCATCTGCACGTGATCGCAAACGATATCGACGTGCGCAACGACGGCTGGCTGATTCGCTTCCGCGACGACGGCCCGAACGGGACCGACAAAGCGGCGGTCGTCGCTGCGGCGAAAGCGCGCGGTGCGACGACGATCTTCGTCGGGGACGGCCGCTCCGATTTCGACGCGGCGGTTGCCGCCGACGTCCGTTTCGCCAAACGCGGTCGCGCGCTCGAACGCCACTTGGCGCGCGAGGCGCTCGCGTATACGCCGTTCGATCGCTTCGCGGAGATCCTAACGGCGTTCGCGGGCTAAGCGAGAGCGCGCCGGCTGCGGCGGACCGCTTTCCACGCTCGGTGCCAGCGGAGCTTCGCGGCCGCAGCGTCCGCGGCTGCGAGCGCTCCGATGGCGTTTGCAGCGTAGGCCGTGCGCGGGTCTTGCGCGCTGGGCGCGAGCCAGGCTAGCTCGAGCACCGCGTCTTGAACGCGCCCGAGCTCGTCTTGCAAGTCGCCGAGCCTTCGGACGAAGCGCCGTGCGCGTTTGCCCGCGAGCGGAATCTGCGCTTCGGCGGCGTAGCGGCAGCGCTTCGCGCGCACGCGCACCGCGTGGAGCTCGGCGTCGGCGGGCGCATCGCCGAGCGCGCGAACCTCACGCCGCAGGCGTTTCCAGCCGCGCGTTACGAGTTTGGGGACGAGATCGCTCGCCGGTCGCGCGGCGCAGGCGCGGAATTGAGGGCTGGAGAGCGCGGAGCGCAAGTCCGCGACGAGTTCGAGATAACGCGGCGCCCGCATGAACGCGGCGAGCCTCCGTCGCGCTTGGAGCCGAGCTTCGAGGATGCGCGCGAGCACTTCGCGCGCCGCGCCGCGTTCGCTGCGGTCGAGACGTTCGCTCGCCGCCGAGACGCTCGCGACGGCGACGTCGGCATCTCGCGCCGCGCCGAAAATCTCCGCCAACAGAGACGCGCGCGCGAGCGCGTCGCGCGTCCAGGCCGGAAGGAATAGCCGAGAAAACGAGCGCAGGCACCCGCGCAGGCGGCGTAAGGCAACGCGCGCTTCGTGCACGCTCTCGACGTCGTGCAAGAGACGCAGGCGCACTTCGGCGAGACAGAAGTCGTCGAGGGCGGCGCCGAGGCGGCGTCCGACGGCCTCTCCCGCGCTGGCGCCTTTCGGCAGGCGCACGGGCTCCGGTTCCACGACCGCCCTCGCGCCGGCGTCCCGCAGGAGGCGCGCCGTGTCCGCGAACAGTTCGGCGTTCGCCGGATCGAGCAACTCCAACGCGAGCTGCTGGCGAGAGCGCTTGTTCTTCCCCTCGCGCACGTGCCGCACGTCGAGGGACGCGACGGCGACGGCGTCGTTGCGGTCGGGACCGGTGATGCGGATGCGCTGCCGGATCGCGCGTAACTCGTCGCATGGGAGCAGCGGCTCGCCGCAGAGGATCGCCGCGAGCGCGTCGAGCAGGGCGGCCGGCGGGACATCCCGCGAGCCGGCTAACGTGCGCGCGATCGTTCGCCCGCTCCGTTGCGCTTCGAGGCCCGCCGGCACGGAGAGCGTCCAACCTTCAAACGCGCGATAGCGGACGCTCGCGCCCAGCGCTTCCAGGCGCCGGTCCGCGGTATCGTAGACGATCGAATGAATGCGCTCGAGTCGGATCGTGCGCATCGGCAGATTGCGTTCCTCCGCCAGCGAGAGGAACGAGCGGAAACGAAAACGCTTGGGGGCTTCGAGCGTCAGCTCGTGCGCGAACATCGTTGCCTCTACGAACCGCCGGTCGAAGCGATCTTTCCGCGCAGGTAGCCGATCGCGGCCTTGAGTTGCGTGTCGCTCGTGGGATCTCCGAGTTTATCGCCCTTCTGGATCTGCGCGACGATATCCGGTTGGATTCCTATCGTGTTGATATCGTGCCCGTGCGGCGTCAAGTATCGGGCGCTCGTGATCTTGACGGCCGAACCGTCGGGGAGCGGGTGGATCGTCTGCACGACGCCCTTCCCGAACGTACGCTCCCCGATCAACTGCCCTACGCCGTCGTCTTGGATCGCGCCGGAGGTGATCTCGGAGGCCGATGCCGTGTAATGATTCACGAGGACTGCGAGCGGCTTGGGCGCCATGGCGATGTTCTCACCGATGTACTCGGTGTTGTTCCCGCCGCGCGATTCGACCGAGACGATCGGCGCCGTCGCGATGAACTTCGAACTCACGTCGATCGCGGCGTTCAAGTAGCCGCCGCCGTTGTCGCGCAAATCGAGGACGTACGCCTTCGCGCCCTGCGCTTCGAGCTTGTCGAGCGCCGTCGAGAGTTCGGCGGCGGTGTTCGCGCCGAACACGGTGAGGCGCGCGTATCCGATCCCGCCGTCGAGCATCCGCGAGTAGACGCTTGGCTGATGGATGACGGCGCGCGTGATGCTGATGGGATCGGGGAGGAGCTTCCCGTCGCGTTCGATGGTGACGCGCACGACGGTCCCTTCCTGGCCGCGCAGCATCTTCGAATCGTCTTCGCTCCGCAGGCCGAGCGTCGGCTTGCCGTCGATCGTGACGATGACGTCGTTCTGTTTGATTCCGGCTCGCTCGGCGGGCGTATCGGGGATCACGTCGACGACGAGGAGCGTCTTGAGTTGCTCGTCGACGCGGATCGCGATGCCGACGCCGCCGAAGTTGCCGCCGTCGAGCCCTTCGTTGAGGTCGGCGAACTCCTTCGGCGTCAGGAACGTCGTGTAGCGATCCTTCACCGAGCCGACGAGCCCCGTGATCGCTGCGTACGTCAACGGCCGGCTGCCGAAGCGCTGCCCGTATTCGCCGACGACTGAATCGAGCTCGCGGCTCAGCTCGCGGGCATTGCGATCGACGTCGTCGGTGGCGCGAACTTGCGGGACCTGCGGGTTGTCGACCCCGTTCTTCTTCAGAAACGCGATGAGCTGGTTTCGCGCGCCGTCGAGGAGCGTTTGCGGATCGGATTTCTTATAGAACTCGCTCGTCATCAGCGAGTAGCTCATCGAAAGCTCTTGGCTCTCGAGCGGCGAAACGCCGATTCGGGCCGAGGCTGAGTGCCCGACTCCGAGGGAGCCGACGATCAACAGTGCGGCGGCCACGAACGCGTGACGCTTCATAAAGGGATTACCTCCGCGCGACGCGCCGCAGATAGTCTTTTGCGACGGCGAGTTGCTCGTCTTTCGGTGAATCGATGATGGTGGGTTCGATCGGCTGGTCCACCGGGATATCGGGATCGATGCCCTTGTGGTGGATGTCGCGGCCGGTCGGCGTTACGTACCTGGCGGTCGTGATCTTGAGCGCGCCGCCGTCGCGCATGTTGTAGATGCTTTGTACGACGCCTTTTCCGAACGTTTTGGTTCCGATCAAAGTTCCTACCTTATAGTCCTGAACCGCCCCAGCCGTGATCTCGGATGCGCTGGCGGTGTACTTGTTCACCAGGATGACGAGCGGAGCGGCGCCGATCGATTCGCGGGTCGAGGTCCGCGTTTCGCGGTTCCCCTCCCGGTCGATCTGCGTGACGATCGTCCCGTCGGGGATGAACAGGCTCGAGATCTGCACCGCGGCCTCGAGGAGCCCGCCGCCGTTGTTGCGCAGATCGAGGATGTAGCCTTTCGCGCCGCGTTCCTTCCCGTCGAGCATCGCCTTGCGGACTTCGTCGTATGAAGTTTGGCCGAAATCGAGCAAACGGACGTATTCGAAGCCGTCCTCCATCTTCGCGTGGACCGAAGGGACGACGATCTGCCCGCGTGTGACGGCGACGGTCCGGCGCGCTCCTCCGGCATGCGCTCTCAGCAGGAGTCGTACGAGGGTTCCCTTGGGACCCCGAATCTCGTGCTCGACCTGGTCGAGCGAGAGTCCGGCGCTCGAGACGCCGTCGACGGCAAGGACCTCGTCGCCCGGCTTGACCCCGGCCCGGTCGGCCGGCAGCCCTTCGATCGGATCGACCAAGATCTGCTTCGTTTTGGCGTCCTGCACGATGTAGACGCCGATCCCGCCGAAATCGCCGCCGCGCAGGGACTCTTCGAGCGCCGCGATTTCGTGCGGCGAGAGGTACGTCGTGTAAGGATCCCCGAGCGAACTCATCATCCCGCGGATCGCGACTTGCGTCAGCTCGCTCTCCTGGCCGGCCCCCGCCGCGCCTTCGGCGGCGAGCAGCGTGCGGTTGAGGACGTTCTCGTCGTGCAGCCGGTCGCCGCTCATCTGCTCGTCGGGGAAGCGCAGATTCGCGACGTGATGCTCTTTGAAGTACGCGCTCAACTCCTTGCGCTCGCCGTCGAGGAGCGTTTGAGCCTGGAACGGCTTGTAATAGTGCTCCTGAACCTGCCGGAAGGCGGTATCGAGCAGTTCCTCGGAGGGCCGGCGAAACGCCGAGCTCACGTCCAGCGCGGCGACGTCGGTCCCATCCTGGAGCGCCGTGCCGGCGGCCGGCGGCGCCGTCGGCGGCGCGACGAAGCGATACGCCCCGAGCGCGACGAGCGAGAAGGCGAGAATGAGGACTAAGGCTCTTGAGGTCGTGCGCACTCGAAGCTAGTTCCTAGACCCGGGCCCTTAGGAGATTTGGGGGGAGTCGGCTACGGTTCGCGGGTCGGGGCGTCTCCCCCTTATCGTAATCGGCCGGTCGGGTCGACGGCTACTCCGTTGACCCGAACTTCGAAGTGGAGGTGGGGACCGGTCGACCGCCCGGTGCTGCCGACGGCGCCGATCGCCTGACCGCGCTGGACCTCTTGCCCGTTCGAAACGAAGATTTGGGAACAGTGGCCGTACAGAGTCGAGACCGCCCCGTCGTGGTCGATGACGATCGTGTTTCCGTACCCGCTTTCCCAGCCCGCGTAGATGACGGTCCCGCTCGCGGCGGCGGTGATCGTCGCCCCCATCGGGGCGCCGATGTCGATGCCGTCATGCCGCCGCGTCCGGCCGGTGATCGGGTCGCTCCGCACGCCGAACGGCGAGGTGATCGGACCCGACGCGGGCCACGAGAAAAGACCCGGTCCGTTTTCGGCGGGGAGCGTCTCGCCGGCGAGCTGGCGCGCCCGGCGCTCCGCCTCGCGGCGGGCGGCTTCCTCGCGCTGGCGCTGGACGATCATCGCGCCGAGCTGTGCCTCTTCCTCCGCGGACGTCTCCTCGAGCTCCGTGACTTCCTGGGCAACGTGCCGCCGCTCGAGGTCGGCTTGGGCGACGAGCATCTGCCGCTGGTCGGCCAGCGCCGCAAGTTGCGAGCGCTTCTGCTCTTCGGCGGCCTGCGCGGCGACGAGATCGCGGTGGTCGCTTTCGAGCTGCGCCTGGATCGCGGCGACTTTTTCTTCGGCGGCGCGCCGCTCGCGCACGGTCTGCTGATTCTGCGCGACGAGCAGCCGGATGTCGTCCCAGCGCTGGACGAAATCCGTGAAGGAGGTCGCCGAGAACAACACGTTCAGATAGCTGAGTTCGCCGTGCTCGTAGGCGTCGACCAGGCGTCGCTTGAGCGCGTCGCTGTGCCGCTCGAGCGTCGCGCGCGCGGCCGCCAGCCGGCGTTCGTTCAAAGCGGCACGCCCCTCGTTCCAGCGCACTTGGGCCCGCACGACGTCGAGCGACGCGGCGACGCGGTGCATGCTCCGATTCGTCTCCGCGAGCTGATTCTGCAGCTCGAGCTGGCGCGATCTCGCCCGGTCGAGCTGCGAGCGCTTCTCGTTGAGCTTGAGGTGAACGCCGTGGATCTCTTGCTGCTGGCGCTTGATCTTCGCCGCGATGTCGGCGTGCGCGGAACCGGATGCCGCGAACGCGGCGCACGCCGCGAAGGCGAGGGCGGCGCGCGCTCTCACGCGCGCAGGTGCCGCCCGACGGAGAACCACGAGGCGAGGATTCCGACGAGCGCCCCGGTGCCGAGCAGCTCGAGGACGAGCGACGTGGTGTGCGGCGCCGCCGTCGCGATGGGAAGGAACGGGAGCGCCGTCATCAACTTCGGCATCAGTTGGGCGCGCGCGATCCCCAGGAGTCCGATCGCGAGCGCCGCCCCGAGCACGCCGTCGATGAAACCTTCGAAGATGAACGGGCCGCTCACGTAGGCGCTCGACGCCCCGACGAGCTGCATGATCGAGATCTCGCGGCGCCGAGCGAAGACGGTCAAGCGGATCGTGTTCGAAATGATGATCGCCGCCGTGATCAGCAGCAGGCCGACGATCACGAGCCCGATGCGGGCCATCGTATCGGAGAAACGCAGCATCTTCGTGACGGCGTCCTGGGCGTAGACGACCTCGCGGACGCCCGGCATCTGCCCGATCGAATCGGCGACGGCGTGGACGGTCTCCGCTTCCACGACCTTCACGCGCAGCGCGTCCGGGAGCGGGTTCGCGGTCAGCAGCGAGGTGTCGATCTGGCCTTTCAGACGGCGCTGCATCTGCTTGAGGCCCTCGGACTTCGGCACGTATAGGACGCTGCGCACGCGCGGATCGCTTGCGATCCGCACGCGCAGCGCGCGCACGCCCTTTTCGTCGAGGCCGTCGTTCAGGTAGACCGAGATCTCGATCTTGTTGATGATGTCGTTCCCGATCCCGCTGACGAGCTCGCGCGAGAAGAGGAAGCTGCCCAGGATCAGTATCATGATCGCGACCGTCAAGATCGCGGTGATTTGCAGGACGGCCGTCCGCGAGAAATTCCGCGCGACCTCACTGAAGAAGAATCGTACGCGTCCCCAATCCATCGGCTACCCCCTCAAATCGAACGGACCGCCGGATGGATGTCGACCTGATACGCCCCGACGGCCAGGCCGCCGCGAACGAGATCGTACGAGCCGCGCTCGTCGTCGGCGATGATCTTACCCCGTTCGAGCCGGATCACGCGCCGCCGCATCCGGTCGACGACGATCGAGTTGTGCGTCGCCACGACCACCGTGGTGCCCTTGAGATTGATGCGTGAGAGCAGCTCCATGATCTCGGTAGTGTTCGTCGGATCGAGATTCCCGGTCGGCTCGTCGCAGAGCAGCAGCTTGGGGTTGTTGACGAGCGCGCGGGCGATCGCCGTGCGCTGCTGTTCGCCGCCGGAGAGTTCGCTCGGAAACGCGCGGCTCTTCTGGGCGAGCCCGACGAGATCGAGCACGCGCGGAACTTGGCGCATGATGTCGTTCGTCGCCGCCCCGGTCACGTGCATCGCGTAGGCGACGTTCTCCCAGACCGTCTTGTCGGAGAGAAGCTTGTAGTCTTGGAACACGACGCCGAGTTGCCGGCGCAGCTTCGGAATCGACGAGCGGCGCAGCGTATCGACGCGGACGTTGTCGACGAATACTTCGCCGGCGCTGGGGAGCTGCTCGCGATAGAGCAGTCGCAGCAAGCTGGATTTGCCGGTCCCGGAATGGCCGACCAAAAAGGCAAAGCTGCCCTTTGCGACCTCAAGGTCGACTCCGTCGAGGGCTCGCGTCCCGTTCGGGTACACGAGCGAAACGCCCCGTAGCGAGATCATCCGGCCCCGGGCGTGGCGCGTGACGACATTGGCGGAAGGGTTTGGCCCCCCGACAGAGGGAGACCTCTACGCTATGAACTTCGATTTGACCGACGAGCAGAAAGCTATCCAGTCGCTTTGCCGCGAGTTCGCGCAGGGCGAAGTGGCGCCGCGCGCCGAGGCGATGGACGCGAACGAGGAATTCCCGTACGATCTCGTCCGCAAGATGGCGGAGCTCGGGCTGATGGGCTTGCCCTTCCCCGAGGAATACGGCGGGGCCGGCGCGGACACGGTCTCCTACGCGCTCGCCGTCATGGAGCTCGCGCGGGCGGATGCGTCGACGGCGATCACGCTTGCGGCGCACGTCTCGCTCGGGAGCACGCCGTTCTACCTGTTCGGCACCGAGGAACAGAAGCGGCGGTATCTCGTCCCGCTCGCGCAGGGAACGATGCTGTGGGGATTCGGGCTGACCGAGCCGCAGGCCGGGAGCGACGCAGGCGGGACGCGCACGCGCGCCCAGCTTCACGACGGGCACTGGATCGTCAACGGGACGAAGGCGTTCATTACGAACAGCGGCACGACGCTCACGGGCGGGACGACGATCACGGCGGTCACGGGGAGCGACGAACGCGGGCGGCCCGAGATCTCGAACCTGATCGTCCCCCAGGATACGCCCGGCTTCACGCGGAGCCGCAAGTACAAGAAGATGGGCTGGCGCGCCTCCGACACGCGCGAACTCGCCTTCGCCGACGCCGTGATTCCCGAGGAGAACCTGCTCGGCGTGCGCGGCGAGGGCCTCAAGCAGTTCCTGAAGGTCCTCGACGGCGGGCGGATCTCGGTCGCGGCCCTCTCCGTCGGCCTCTCGATGGGCGCCTACGACGAGGCCCTCAAGTACGCGAAGGAGCGCCACCAGTTCGGCCGGCCCATCTCGAAATTTCAGGCGATTCAATTCAAGCTGGCCGACATGCTCACCGAGATCGAGCACGCCAAGATCATGGTCCTCAAAGCCGCCTGGGAGAAGGACAACGGGCGCGATTTTGCCCTGACCGCGAGCCTCGCGAAGCTCTTCTCCGGCGAACTTTCGAACCGAGTCGTCAACGAGGCAGTCCAAATCCACGGCGGCTACGGGTTCATGGACGAGTATCCGGTCTCGCGCATGTATCGCGACCAGAAGATCAACGAAATCGGCGAAGGCACGAACGAGATCCAGCGCCTCGTGATCGCGCGAATGCTCGGCCTCTAGCCGCCGTCCCCACGATTCCCCGCCGCGGCGCGGGACGGAGGCTTCCCAACGATGCGGCTCTCGCTCAGAACGGCGCTCGGCGCCCTGCCCGCCCTCGCGCTCACGCTGCTCGCGGCGAGCCCCGCGGTCGCCGAGCTGAAGACGGGAACGCCCGCGCCTTCGTTCGCAACGCAGGCCTCGCTCGGCGGGAAGACGTTCACGTTCGACCTCGCCCGCGCCCTCGCGTCGGGCCCCGTCGTCCTCTACTTCTACCCGGAAGCGTTCACCACGGGCTGCACCATCGAAGCGCACGACTTCGCCGAGCACATGGGCGACTACAAGAAGCTCGGCGCCACCGTCATCGGCGTCTCCGGCGACGACATCGAGAAGCTCCGCAAGTTCTCCGTCTCCGAATGCCGCAGCAAATTCCCGGTCGCCGCCGATCTCGATTTGAAGATCGCGACGGCCTACGACGCAAAGATCGGCCTTGGCCCCGTCGCCTACGCGAACCGCACGTCCTACGTCATCGCCCGCGACGGCAAGATCGCCTACGCCTACACCTCGATGGACCCGGAAGAACACGTAGCAAACACCCTAGCCGCCCTCAGAAAACTAACGCCGAAACGCCAGCCGTAAGGTAGCGCCCGGGGGAGGGCGACGTTCTCCCTCGGGGCGTGCAGCTTGCCCGCGAAGCCACGATGGCGGGAGCGGGCAAGTGCACGAGTAGCGATTTCGCATGGATGCGAAATCGCGGGCGTCCCCGGGGGGGAATGTCGCCCTCCCCCGGGCGCAGCCGGCCGTCAAACGCCGGCCGTCAAACGCCGGCCGCCAAACGCCGGCTGCCAAACGCCAGTCTGCCAAACGCCGGCTGCGAGCGTGCGCTTCTAGCTTAGCGGGACGAGCTTCGGCTCGGCGGCCGTGAGGTCGATCCGGTGCGCGCCCTTCGCTTCGGCCGCCTCGGCCAACTCGCGGCTCGTGGTGAAGACGACCGTTTGCGTTTCGGCTGCGGCGGTGCGCAGGATCGGGAAGCCGCGCGCGATGCGTTCGTCGTCCCAGAACGCGAACGGATCGTCCAGCAGGAGCGGCGTCGGCTCGAGGCCTTCGCCGAACATGCGGGCCATCGCGAGGCGCACGACGAGGAACGTCTGCTCGCGCGTCCCCGCGGAGAGCCGGTCCAATTCGACGATCGCGCCGGTTTCGGGGGCGCGCACGCGGATGGCGAGCGTCGTCGGATCGACCCGGATATCGCGGTAGCGCCGGTTCGTGACCGTCGCCAGGGTGCGGACCGCGTAATCTTCCAGGCGGCGCGCGAACTTGTGATGCGATTCCTTCGTGCGCTCCTCGATCGTCGCGCGCGCGAGCGTGACGGCGGCTTCGAACGCTTCGAGCCGGGCGCAGCTTTCGCCGAGCGCGGCGATGCGTTCGTCGATCTCGGCAAGGCTTCCGACGTGCATTTCGGCGGCCTGCAGTTGCGCGCCGGCCTCGATCGCATCGTTCTTCGTTTCGGTCATGCGCCGCTGGAGCGCGGAGCGGTCGCCCTCGATCGAGCGTAAGGTGACGCCTTCCTCGGCCGCGGCCGGGTTCGTCCCGACGGAGAGCAATTCGGCGAGCTCGTGTTCGAGCGCGTACTCGTCCTCGCCGCCGAGCGCGTTCGCGCGCTGCACGTGCAGCATCTGCAGGCGCGACTCGATCCCCTCGCGCGTGCTCTTGCGCTCGGCCCGCACGCGCGCGGCGGCGAGCGCGGCGGCGCGGTCGGGGCTCGCGACCTCCAGCGTCCGGGCCAGCTCGTCGAACGCGGCGGCGGCTTCGTCGCGGCGGCGCACGGCCTCGCTCGCGCTTGCCTGCGCGTGCTCCGAGGTTTCCTTTCGCAGGCGCAGTTCGTCGTGCCGGTGGCGCCGCGCGCGCAACTCGTCGAGCGAGACCACGCCGAGCGGGGCGAGGATCGCTCTCACCTGCGCGGCAGCGCGGTGCTCCTCGGTGACGGCGGCATCGGCCTTGCGCTGCAGATTCACCGCTCGCTCGCGGAGTTCGCGGCGCCCGAACGTCGAGCGCAGCGAGATGCCGACGAGGACGATGCCGATGAACGCCGCGAGCGCGGTCGGGATCCAGAGCTGCAGGAACGCGATCGTGATCGCGGCGACGATCGCGATGAGGCCGAGGCCCGCGAGCGCGCCGTCGAGGCCGCTCCCGCGTTCCGCGTCGCGCCGGGCGGTGACGGCGGCGTCGGCGGCGACGGCCGCTTCCGTGCGCGCCTCGGAGGAGCAACTGCTCGCGCTTTCGAGCTCCGCGAAACGCGTTTCGTCGAGGGCTCCGCCGTCGCGCGCGCGCTCTTCGAGCTCGGAGAGTTCGGCCGGAGTCACGCGCGTGCGCGCGACCTCGCGCGCGGCCTCTTCGGCGCGCGACGCGCGCTCGGTCCACGTCGCGTAGGCTCCCTCGAGCTCCGCGACGCGTTCCTTCGGGAAGGCGGCGACGTCTTCGTAAGCCGCATGGCTCGCTTGCAACTCCGCGAGATCGTCGCGAATCGTGCGCAGCTCTTCCAGGCGGGCGCGCAATACGAAGGCGCGATGCGCACGGCGAAGGCTCTCGTTTCGTTCGAGCGCTTCGCGGAGTTCCGCGATGCGTGCGCGGTCGTGGGCCAGGCGCGCGCGCAGATCGCCGAGCTCGCCCAAGCGCGCGCGCATCTCGCCGGCGTGCCGTTCGGCCTCTTCGCGTTCTTTCTGCAGTTTACGCAGCGGCGCGTTCTTGGTCGCTCGCTTCGTCCCGACGTGAGTGGCGACCGCTTTGTCGAGCCGCTCCAGCGCCCCGAGCGCCGCATCTTCCTTCGGGCCGCCGTCGAGCGCGTGCCGCAGCGCTTCGCCGATCCGTTCCGCGCGCGCGCCGTCGATGGCGACCGCGCCTTGTTCGACGCACGACGCGTTCAGGAACACCTCGAGCGGCATGCCGAGGTGCGCCTCGGCGGGAGCGAACGCTTTGCCCGCCGAGTATTCGGCGGAGACGTCGTTGCCGTTGCGGTCGAGCAGGCGCGCGTTGCGGCCGTCGTGCTCGAAGTCGCGTTGCAGCTCGAACTCGCGGCCGTCGCGCAACGCGTAGCGCAGGCGAGTCGCATAGCGCGCACCGCTCCAGGGTTTCCAGACTTCGCGCTTCCCGCGCCGGTGTCCGTAGAGCGTCGCGACGATCGCCTGCGTCAGCGTCGATTTCCCGGCCTCGTTCGGACCGTAGACGACGTTGAGGCCGGGATCGAAAGAGATCGTTTGGTCGGCGAGCTTGCCGAAGCCGTCGATGTTGAGTTCTAGCAGCCTCATGGCGCGATGTCCGATCCTTCGAAGGCCGCGAGCGCGTAGCGGAGCGCGCGCTGCGCCGTTTCGCCGCCCGTCGCGAGCAGATCGGCGACGACGCGTCCGCGCACGGTCGGCTCGCGGGCGATCGTCGCGTAGTCGTAGGCGATGCTCTCGTCGGCGACTTCGAGCGCGCCGAGATTCGCGCCGAGTTGCTCGGCGATGAGCGGCGCGTCGATGCGCGTGCCGTGGGCGATCTCGCCGGTCAAGCGCAGCCGGACGTAATCGTTCGGCCCGCAATCCGCGAGCTGCGAACCGGCACGCTCGAACGCCGCCTGCTCCGTCGTGACGCCCGCGAGATCGACGTCGCGATCGAGGAGGCGCGTGCGCGCGATCGGCACAGCTTCGACCTCGCAGCGCGTTCCCTCGATCGTCACGACGATCGCCCCGTGCTCGCCGCGTTCGCCGAACTTGATCGGCTCGGGAGACCCCGGGTAGGCGAGGACGGCGCGCCCGCCGTCGCGCGCGACGTAACCGCCGTGGAAATGTCCGCTCAGGAGCAGCGTGGTGCCCGCCGCCTCGACCTCCGCTTGCGAGAACGGGGCCGTAAGGCGCTTGTTCGGCGGGCAGCGGTCGCTATCGCTCCCGTGCACGAGCGCGAGTTGCACGCCGCCGCGTTCGAAATGCGCGCCGGCGAACGGGCGGCCCGGCTCGGCGGGCGTGTGGCCGAAGCCGTAGAGCGTGATCCCTTCCGCGAGCGGAATCGCGCTCCAGGCGGCTTCGTTGAAAGCTCGCACGTTGGGCGGCAGGTCGTCGCGCGCGGTCAGCGCCGTGCTCGTGTGCGGATCGTGGTTCCCCGGCGCGAGGAAGACCGGCTTGCCGAACCGCGCGAACTGCTCGAACAGAAAGCGCGCGGTCTGGGGCCCCGCGCGTTCGGCTTCGTAGAGGTCGCCGCCGATCGTCAGCGCGTCGGCGCCGCGCTCCAGCGCGAGGTCGATGATGCGCGCGAATGCGTCGGCGAGGGCTTTACGCCGGGCGTTCCCGCCCCGCAGCTCCGCGAACGTCGTCTCGAGATGGACGTCGGCGCAGTGGACGATCGTGAAGGTCATCGCTGGAAGTTCGTACCCATCCCTTAGGTCTTCGACTCGAGATAGTGTCCGAACCAACCGAGCGCTCGCTCGTACGACTCGATCGCAGCCGTGGCCACGTACGAGGAGCGTGTATCGTCGAAGAACGCATGGCCGGCCTCGCTGTAGATCCTGACGTCGTACGGCACGCTCAGCTTCGCCGCAAACGCGCGGACGGCGTCGGCCGGGATGCTCGTATCGCGCCCGCCGAAACTCCCCGAAAGCGGGACCTTCACGTCGGCGGCGTTCTGCTTCGTGACGTCGCCGTACAGGACGGCGGCGGCGGAGAAGAGGTGCGCGTTCACGCTCGTCTGGCGGAGCGCGATACCGCCGCCCATGCAAAATCCCAGAACTCCCGCGCGCGGCGCGGGCTTGCGGCGGTGCGAGGGGTCGGCGTTGTGGAGCGCCCAGGCAGCCGCCGCAGCGATATCCTTATCGACGGTGCCGTCGACGAGCTTTCCCGCGAAGGGCCGGAAGATCGAGAAATCCGTCGCGCCGTCCCCGTTCGGAGCGTCGAGGCCGCTGTAGAGCGCGGGCGCGATCGCGACGTAGCCCTCCTTCGCGAGACGCCGCACGGTGTCGCGGAGCTGCGCGTCGACGCCCCAAACGGCCTGCACGACGACGATCGCGCCGCCGAGGTTCGCATCGTCCTTCGGTTGCGCCGCATACGCGTCGAGCGTCCGGCCTTCGTACGAGAGCGTGGGGCGCGCGATCGTCAGCGCGGGATCGTTCTCGGCGACGAGCGGCGGATGGGGTTTGCCGAGTGCATCGGCGGAGAGAGCGGGAACGGCCGATGCGGCGACGAGCGCCGCACCGGCGCCGAGCCCCACGAACGCGCGGCGGCTGAGCGCCGGATCCGTCGCGTCGGTGGGATCGGGAGGGTTGTCCATGCTTGCGCCTGCTTTCGCCGCCGAAGGCCGGTGAGCTTAGAGACCGAGGTCCTGGCGCAGGTGGCCGCACGCGACGTACGCGCCGCCGTTCGCGGAGTGGACGACGACGGCGTAGTTGCCGGAGAGCGCCTTGTCGAGCGGGATGTTGACGGTCGTCGTCGACTTGCCGCCGACGACGTCGGAGAGCGGGTAGGCAACGGCTGCCTGGATGTCCTCCGGGCTGTCGCAATCCTTCGCGCGATGGATATGGGCCGGTTCGCGCCCATGCCCCCCCTCCAGCGTGATGACGAACGTCGTCTTGTCGTTGCGCTTGAAGAGCTGGACCCAGCCGACCTGCCCGGAATTGTTGAGCTGCTGGATTCCAAGCTTGATGCCGCGGCCGGCGTCGGTCGGCCTGATGACCGCGTCTTGTGCGCCGGCGGGGGCTAGCGCCGGCCCCGAGGCGGCCAATATGGCGACGAGCGCGATGGTGCGATCTACTCTCATGAAGTGCCTTTCAGCGAAGTGCGAGGACGCTCATAAAGGGGACGCGTGCAAGCCGTGCGCCGCGATTCCCCAGCGTTGAGGTCTGGTCATCGGATTCCCTCCGGGCGAGGTTCCGAAGCAGCCCGGAAGCCTTTGTGCCGCGGTCAGTGGAAATTGCGCGAGCGGACGCCGTCCGTCAAGCCTTTGGTATCGAGCGGCCAGAAGCGCTTTGCGAGGAGATCGATGCAGCCGAACTCCTTTTGGAGCGTTCCCTCGATCGCGAGCGCCGTCGCGCTGCGGATTAGGCGGCGGTTGCGTTCGTAGACGGCCGGGTTCACGATCACGTTCACGAGCCCGGTTTCGTCCTCGAGCGTGAGGAAGACGAAGCCTTTCGCCGTCCCCGGACGCTGGCGCGTGATCACCATCCCGCCGACGCGGCAGACCAAATGATTCGGCATCGCCTCGAGGCGCGCGGCGGCGAGGATTCCGCGCCGGTCGAGCGCCGCGCGCAGGTGCGCGATCGGCTGCTCTTCGGGTGAGACGCCGGTTCCCCAGATGTCCAGGTGCGTGCGCTCGATCGGCGAGAGCGCGGAGAACGCCGGAACGGGCTCCTCGATCTCCATCAGTTTGCCGAGCGTGCCGCGCGCTTCGCGTTCGTCGAGCGCGCGTACCCCCCACATCGCTTCCCGGCGCGAGGGAAACCACGGTGCGAAGGCGCCCGAAATCGCGAGGTTCTCGAGCGCTTCCTTGGCGAGGCCCGTCCGCCGCGCGAAGGAGACGAGATCGTCGAAGGGGCCGCCCGCGAGCGCGTCTTCGAGCTTCGCGCGTTGCGCTTCGCCGAGGCCGCGGATCAAGTGGAAGCCCAAGCGCAACGCGCCGTCGCCTTCGACGAAGCTGTAAAATTCGCTCGCGTTGACGGCGAGCGGCCTCACGGCGACATCGTGGCGCTTCGCGTCGTTGAGCAGCACCTCGGTCGAATAGAATCCCATCGGCTGCACGTTGAGGATCGCGGCGCAGAAGAGTGCGGGCTCATGGCACTTGAGATAGGCCGAGGCATAGGAGAGCAGCGCGAAGCTCGCCGCGTGCGATTCGGGGAAGCCGTAATCGGCGAACCCTTGCAGCATGTGGAAGAGTTGATCGGCCGCGGCCCGGTCGATCCCGTTCTGCACCATGCCGTCGATCAGCTTCGGATAGATCTCCGACATCCGCTCGCGCGAGCGCTTGTGCCCCATCGCGCGGCGCAGTTGATCCGCCTGCCCCGGCGAGAAGCCGGCGGCCTCGATCGCCATGCGCATCCCCTGTTCTTGAAAGAGCGGGACGCCGAGCGTCCGTTCGAGCACGGGCCGCAGTTTCGGGTGCGGGTACGTCACGGGCTCGAGCCCGTTGCGCCGGCGCAGGAACGGATGCACCATATCGCCTTGGATGGGGCCCGGGCGGATGATCGCGACTTGCATGACGATATCGTAGAAGCACGTGGGCTTCATGCGCGGAAGCATCGATTGCTGCGCGCGCGATTCGATCTGAAAGACGCCGACGGTATCGGCGCGCTGCATCATCGCGTAGGTCGGCGCGTCGTCGGGCGGGATCGCGGCGAGCGAGAGCGGCGCGCGCTCCGGATAGCGCCGGCGATAGAGCGCGAACGCGTCGCGCAAGAGCGAGAGCATCCCGAGGCCCAGCAGGTCGATCTTGATCAGCCCGAGATCCGCGATATCGTCCTTGTCCCATTGCACGATCGTACGATCCCGCATCGTCGCCCACTCGACGGGCGCGACTTGCACGAGCGGATCGCGCGTGATCATCATGCCGCCGGAGTGGATCCCCATGTGCCTTGGGAATCCGTCGATGCGGCGGCAAAACTCGAGGAGGCGCGCGCCGGTTTCGCCGGAGATCGGCGCCGCGATGTCCGGATCCGGGTCTTGGCCGCGGTCCTTCGGCTCGAAGCCGTAATAGCCGCCGGGTTGTGGCTTCGGCTTCTGCTTTGCGGTTATCTTGCTGCCGGCTGCATCGTTGGGCCCGGCCGCCGGGGCGGGGTGAGGGTTCTGCGGGGACGCCCGCGATTTCGCATCGTGCGAAATCCCACCCCACGATGCGTTCGCATCGCGGGGACCCCGGGTGGGTTGAAAAGGCGCTACGCCTTCGGCTTCGCGCCCCCCACACGCAAAGCGCGTGGGGCCCCCACTTTCCCGCTCCCGCCATCCGTGGCTCCGCGGGAAAGCTGCACGCCCCGCCGACCCCTCACCCCGCCCCGGCGGCCTACCTGGGTGTTGCGCATCTTCATTTGCGCTTGCATCGCTGGGAGGCTGCGGCTCTTCGCTTTCGGTGCGGGAGGTGCGGATGTTGGAGCCGCTGTCGAGGTCGCGGCGGCGCAAGACGGAGGTGGGGAGATTGCGGGCTGCGTCGGGAGCTCCGACGGCTCCGGCTAGGGATTCCCGGGCGTCGTATTCTTTGGCGACGGCGTCGACTTGGGCGAGCGAAAGGCCGAGGGCTTTGCCGACGTCGCGGATTGCGGAGCGCGTGCGATAGGTGATCACTTCGGCGGTCATCGCGGCGTGCTCGCGGCCGTAGCGCTCGTACACGTATTGGATCACCTTCTCGCGGTCTTGGTGCGCGAAGTCGATGTCGATGTCGGGGACTTCGCGGCGCTCTTCGGAGAGGAAGCGTTCGAAGAGCAAGTCCATGCCGATCGGGTCGACGGCGGTGATGCCGAGCGCGTAGCAGACGGCGGAGTTCGCGGCGGAGCCGCGGCCTTGCGCGAGGACGCCGAGCTCTTCGGCGGCGCGCGCGATGTCCCACACCACGAGGAAATAGCCGGCCAGATCGAGGCGCGCGATGATGCCGAGCTCGTATTCGAGTTGGCGCTCGACCTTCGAGGGGAGCGGGTCGCCGTAGCGTTTGCGCGCGCCGCGTTGCACGAGCGTGCGGAGATAGGATTGCGGGCTCGTCTCGCCGGGCGGAATCGGAAAGAGGGGAAATTGGCCGGCGAGTTTTTCGAGGCGGAACGTGCAGCGTTCGGCGATCGCGAGCGTGTTCGCGATCGCTTTGGGATAGGGCGCGAAGATGCGCGCCATTTGCGCGGGGGATTTCAGATGGAATTCGTGGTTGGGGAGTAAGAGCGTCCCGGCTTCCTCGAGCGTCGTGCGATGCTTGACGCAGGTGAGGACGTCGCAAAGCGGCGCATCGTCGCGCACTGCGTACGCGACGCCGTTCGTCGCCACGTACGGAATGCCGAGCGCCGCGGCGAGTTCGATCGCGGCAACGCACGCGCGCGCATCCTCGGGGCGCAGATGGTGCTGTACTTCGAGGTAGAAGCGGCCCTCGAAGAGATCGCGCAGTATCGCGGCGCGCTCGCGAGCGGTCGCGGCATCGCCGCGCAGCAGCGCTTCTTCCGCATACCCGTGGGCGGCGCCGGAGAGCGCGATCAAGCCCGCCGTCCGCCCGGAGAGATCCTCGAGGCGCAGCCGCGCGTCGCGTTTGCGCCCGCGCAACTGCGCCGCCGAAATCGCATGCGCGAGGTTCGCGTACCCGCGCTCGTCCTCGGCGAGCAAGACGAGACGCGGAAACCGCGCGAGTTCGCGCGCCGTCAGATCGCGCCGCTTGGGCCGCAATTCGGAGAACTCCATGGTGAGCTCGACGCCGCAGATCGCCCCGAGCGGCGTGGGCTTGGCGGCCTTGGCAAACCGCACGGCCCCGTACAGCCCGTCGCGATCGGTCAGGGCAAGCGCGGCCAGCCCCAAAGCGACCGCTCGCTCCACGAGTTCCTCAGGGTGAGAGCCCCCCTCCAGGAACGTGAAATTGGAGCGAGCATGCAACTCGGCATACCGTCCGGCGGCCATGGGAGCCCATAGTAATCGAACACACGTTCGATGTCAATTTGGGCGATGCCGATCTTGGGCGATGTCGATCTGGCCCCCGGACCTTTCAAAAGACCGTGGGGTAGGCCACCGGTGCGGGGCGAGGGGTCCGCGGGGCCTCCAGCTTTTTTGCGGAGCCATGGATGGCGGGAGCAAAAAAAGTGGGGGCCCCACGCGCTTTGCGTGTGGGGGGCGCGAAGCCGAAGGCGTAGCGCCTTTTCAACCCACCCGGGGTCCCCGCGATGCGAACGCATCGTGGGGTGGTGCGATTTCGCATGGATGCGAAATCGCGGGCGTCCCCGCGGACCCCTCGCCCCGCGCCGGCGGCCGGGCCCTGCGATTAGCGCGCAAGCAGATCCCCGCGGACCCCTCGCCCCGCGCCGGCGGCCGGGCCCTGCGATTAGCGCAAGCACGGATGCGAAATCGCGGGCGCGGGCTAGCGATAGGAACGCGCCTCAAAGGAGTTCGCCCTTTGCGGAGCAGAGGAACGCCGATGCAGTACCGTCGTCTTGGGCAGTGGGGCATCAAAGTCTCCGCCATCGGGCTTGGGTCGTGGCTGACGTACGGCCGTGCGGTCGGAGAGGACGTTGCGCGGATGTGCATTCGCCGGGCGTACGAACGCGGCGTCACGTTCTTCGATACGGCGAACGTCTACGGGCGGGGCCGGGCGGAGGAGACGATCGGACGTGCGATCGCGGAGTTTCCGCGCGATTCCGTCGTGCTCGCGACGAAGGTGTTCTTTCCGATGGGGGAAGGGCCGAACGACCGCGGGCTCTCTCGCAAGCACGTCACGGAACAACTGCATCATTCGCTGCGGCGCCTCGGCACCGAGTACGTCGATCTCTACCAATGCCATCGTTTCGATCGGGCGACGCCGCTCGAAGAGACGTGCTCGGTGATGAACGATCTCGTGCGTGCCGGCAAGATTCTCTATTGGGGCGTTTCGGAGTGGAACGCCGATCAGATCGCGGCAGCGGTGGCGCTCTGCCGCGCGCGCGGCTGGAGCGAGCCCGTGAGCAATCAGCCGCAGTATAGCGCGCTTTGGCGCCGCATCGAGGAACGCGTTCTGCCGGCGTGCGCGCAATACGGATTGGGGAACGTGGTCTGGTCTCCGCTCGCGATGGGCGTGCTGACCGGGAAGTACGCGAGCGTGAAGGAACCGCCGCACGGCACGCGCGCGGCCGGGCACGAGCTCGAGATGATGGAAGACTATTTCAAACAACCGATCCTGGACGCGGTCCAGCGCGTCGTGCCGCTCGCGAAGGAGGCGGGCTGCACGCTCTCTCAGCTTTCGCTCGCCTGGTGCTTGCGAAGGCCGGAGGTCAGCAGCGCGATCGTCGGCGCTACGCGGCCCGAGCAGATCGACGACAACGCGGCCGCCGGCAGCCTGACCGTCGATCCCGCGATCTTCGCACGCATGGACGAGATCCTGCGGCCCGTAGCACCGCACGAGCCGTATCACGCCTGAACGTGCGGCCTCGCGCGCGGCCAGGCCGAAAGCCGACCGGAATTGAGCTGCGCTCGCTCAAAATGGAGAACCATGTGGGGAATCCCCGTTAGAGTGAATCGAGCAGCATTCCAATGGCGGTTGTGCATCGCCGCTTTTATTGTAACAACGATGGGCGTTCTTACTACCGCTGCATTTGCCGATTCGTCGCTATCGTCACTGACGTTGCGTGCCGGCTTGAACAAGGCGACGTATTCGAACGGCTCCGATCCCGTCTTGACGTTGAGTGTCGTCAATAGCGGGCCCGCTGTCACAGTCGATTGGACGCACGTGCTCATCATGGACTTTTCAGTTCAAATCGTTGATCTGCACGGAAATAGACAGTCATTTGACGACGCTGCGATCCCCGCAGCGTTCTCGACTCGCGCCCGGATTATCGAGCAAGGGGAGCGTTTGATTAGGCAGGGTAGACTTTCTACGTGGGGTTACCATCTCAGGCCAGGAAGCTATAAGCTTTCGGTCAGTTTTCCTATGGATAATGGTGGCCCCATCGTGCACTCGAATACCGTTCAATTTACTATCGACGGGTAAGCATCTCGTCATCGGAGATTCTAATTAACGCGGTCCGCGTTTTCGAGATCGAACCGCGAATTCAGTCTACGAGCGTGCGCGTTATCGGAAGGACGCAACGCACGTAGTTGCCGTCGAACGCCCGCGTCACGCTCAGGTCGCTCGCCAACTCGCGCACGATCGCGAGCCCGCGGCCGCCGTCCGCCGTTACCGGCGGCCGCTCGAACGCGAGCCGGAATGGGGGCCCGTTATCCCAAACGTGCAGCACGGCGGCGCTCCCGTCCCACTCGACCGCATATGAAGCGGCGCCGCCGCCGTAGCGCAGCGCGTTGCTCAGGAGTTCGGTGACGACGATGAGGGCGGCCGGAAAATCGGACGCGGCAATATCCGCCGTCTCGCGAAGGTCCGTCATGATCCGGTGCCGCGCCGTCGCAAGCTCCGGAAGCCGCTCGATCGCGTTTGCTCTCATCTTTCTCCCGGGAAACGCATACCCAGGTTTCCCGCGCACTATTCGCGGCGAGGATGGTCCGCCGCAATGCTGAAAGGGGTCGCTCCCCATGGCGCTCTTCCGGCGGATCCACCCTTCGAGTGTCGTCGCGCTGGCGTTGGTTGCGCTCGTGCTGCCGGTCGTCATCGGGACGGCATTGTTCCATCTCGCGTCCGCGAACCGGGGTTTGGCGGAAACGGCGGTCTTACGGAGCGTGCAGCGGGAAAACGCCGAGTTGCTCAAGCTCCAACTCGACGAGGAGACGGGCCTGCGCGGCCTAGTCGTTACGGGCCACCGGGCTTTCCTCGACCCCTACGAGACAGCGCAAACGCGTTTCCCCATCGTCTTCGGTGAGTTGTGGGCCGACCTCGGCCGCCTCGGATCGTTGGGGTCGCTTCGCGATGAAGCGGCGGAATTGGGCAGGTTGCACGAGGCCTGGGCGACGGATGTGGCCGCCCCCGTCCTGCAGCACGGCACGAGCGTCGGGGTCCAGAGCCGGGGTAAGGCCGACATCGATCGCTTTCGCGAAGTGAGCGCCTCGATCGATCGCGTCGTCAACGCCGAGGCCACTGCGCGGCGCGATACTGCGCAGTCGGATCTGACGCAGGGCGTCGCGCTGTTCTCCGCTGCGATCGCGCTGTTCTTCGTCGCGGTCTTGATCTTCACCACGAACGAGCGGCGGCTGCGCAGCGATCTCGACCGGGAACGGAGCATCGTCGCATCGTTGCAGCGTGCGTTCGTGGGCGAGAAGGAGGCGATGGCGACGCTCGACGTCGGTGCGGTCTACCGCTCCGCGACGAAGGGGACGTTCGTGGGTGGAGACGTCTTCGACGTCTACCCGCTTCCCGACCGGCGAGCGCTCGTGATGGTTGCCGACGTGAGCGGCAAGGGCGTGGAGGCCGCCGTCGAGACCGCGTTCGTCAAGTATGCCGTCCGCGCGCTTTCGCGCGTTTCGCGCTCGCCCACCGATATCGTCTCCCAGGTCAACGAGATGTACATGCAAGACCTCGAACGGCGCGAGTCCGGGTCGTTCATCGTGCTCTTCCTCGGGATCTTGGATTTTGAAGCGGGCGAGCTCAGATACACGAGCGCGGGGCACAGCGGAGCTTTCCTGCGGGCTGGTTCCGGCGTGCGCATGCTCGGCGTGACTGGCCCGGCGCTCGGCATCGTGGACGCGCCGATGTTCGCGGAAAAGTCCGCGCGCCTCGAACCTGCCGACATGCTGCTGGTCGCGACGGACGGCCTCACGGAATCACGCGACGCGGCCGGAGCATTGCTTACGGACGAGGGCTTGGCAACCTGGTTCTCAGAATCGAGCGCGACGGCGAGCGCGCAGGACGTGGTCGACGCCCTCGTCGCGCGCGCGTTCAGCCGCTCCGACGGGCGGATCTCCGACGATCTCGCCGCCGTCTGCGCCCGCATCACTGCTGCCGGAGAGCGCGCCGATGTTCCTCGCGCTGAGCCCGTTGCGCGACCTCTTCGGTCGCGTCGATAACGCGCTCCAGTTCGCGGCGCACTTCCTCGGTTCGGTCGACCGGGGCCGCTTCGAGACCAACGGCTTTGTTGCTCAGGGTGCGGTCGGCGGCCACGAGCATATCGAGTTTGAGGTTGAGCGCGTCGGTGTCGCGCTTCTGCGCGTTTGCGATGAGGAACACCATCAGGAAAGTGACGATCGAGCTCGTCGTGTTCATCGCCAGCTGCCACGTGTCCGAGAAGCGGAAATGGGGCCCGCTCCCGGCCCATATCACGATCGCCGCGAAGACGAGCGCGGTCGCAAAGGGACTGGCGCAAAACGCGTTTGCTTTCCGAGCGAAGCGGGCGAAGTAATCGTTCATCGAGCTCCTTCTTCACGGCCGGCTGCGTTCTTTTGCCGCGCGACGCGGGGCTTCAAACGTGCGCCCGCACGTTTGGAAGCCGGCCGCGGCGGCATAAGCATGGAAAAGCTTTCGAGTGGAGGGATCGCAGATGGCTACTACGGCAGAGGGTGCTGCCGAGATGCGCTCCGGGAAGAAAGGCTCGGCGCGCAAAGCCTTACCGCACGAGGCTTCGGCGGCAAAGGCGAAACCGAAGTACGGGCGCGCGGCCGGCGAACGCGTCGAGAAGGCATTGCACGAAATGAAGCAAGGCAAACTCGAATCCGGCAGGTCCGGCAAGAAGGTGACCGATCGCAAGCAAGCGATTGCGATCGGAATCGCCGAGGCGCGGCGCGAAGGAGCGCGCGCGCCCGAAAAGCCCGCTGCGGACTAACTCGTTTGGCCCTACCGTCGTCGGGGCATTACAGTCTCTACGGCGTTACGCCGGAAGAAGCACATGAGGTAGGCAGAATGAGCATCATCGGGTGGATTGTCCTTGGTCTGATCGCCGGCGTGCTGGCGAAAACGGTAGTTCCCGGCGAAGGTCCGGGCGGAATCATCGGCGACATCGTCGTCGGCATCGTCGGCGCCTTGCTCGGCGGCTGGTTGTTCAATATGTTCGGCCACACGGGCCTCGACGGGTTCAGCCTCTACAGCATGCTCGTCGCCTTCGTAGGCGCCGTCGTGCTGCTGTTCGTGCTGCGGCTCGTGAGCCGCCGCACAGTCTAAGCCGCACTGCGTCGCCGGAGTGCGGGACGATGAGCGAATCGGAAGGTTTCGGCGCGGACGGCGCCTTAGCAACGCCTGCAATGGACAAGCCCTTCGCAATCGAGTCGATTGGCGGCTATCCGGTGTTCCGGGTGACTGGAGACGTCGATTTTTCGAACCAGCCGGATTTCGACGCCGCATTGCGCGGCGTCGATCCCGGCGCGGCGTCGGCAGTGATCGTTTCATTCGAAGAGTGCACGTTTTTCGATAGCTCGATCGTCGGCGCGCTCATGAAGTATTGGCGCTCGCCCGAACGCGAGTGGGATGCCGTGCTCGTCACGAGGCCGGAGAATCCGGCGAATCGCGTCTTCGATATCGTCGGCATCGACCGCGTGTATCCGGTCGAGCATTCGCTCGATCGGGCGGTCGAGCGCGCTGCGGAAATCGCCGCGGCCCGCCGGAGGCCCGCTTCCTCCGGCTAACGAGGCGGAAACGCTAAGCTAAGCGCCCGCTTGGCGCGGCGCACGGAAAGCACGACGCGCACGTGGTCGCCGCCAGGCTTGCATTCGGCGTGGAGAAGATCGGTCGGTATGCTTCGCGCGTTTGCGACGGTTTTGGATTCCGGCGAGCGGGGCAATCGAAGAGTGGAGGTCTACTATGACTGGTGATACATCGTCCCGGACCGAGAAAGTCAAAGACGGCATCGAAGGCGGAAAGCGCGAAGCCGAGCAGTCGATGCACAATGCGGTCGATGACTTGAAAGCAGGCTTCGAGAACATGAAGGGATCCTTCAAGGACAACGTGGATAATCTCAAGGATGCGGTCAACGAGCACATGCATCGCGAGGCCGCGACCGCCGAGCAAACGCGCCGCGAAGTCGCCGGCGATACGATGACGCCGGGCGAACGCATCAGCTCGGTAGCCAACGAAGTGCGCAACAAGGTCCAAGCCGACGTCGACGCACTCAAGCAACGTGCCCGAAATCCGGACGATGCCCACCACGAATAAGGCGTCGGCCTCGCCGTTCGTCTCCGATCTCGCGGAGATCCGCCGCCGCGCTCGGGCGCACATCGAGCAGGGTGCGGTGACGCAGAGCAACACGAAGGATCTCGCTACGACGATGAAGCTCCTGAACGAGGCTCTGGCGAGCGAGATCGTGTGCACGCTTCGTTACAAGCGGCACTATTACACGGCGAGGGGGATCCACAAGGAATCCGTCGCCGAGGAGTTCGCGGCGCACGCTCAGGAGGAGCAAGAGCACGCGGATATGATCGCCGAGCGTATCACGCAACTGGGCGGGTCACCGAACTTCAATCCGGAAGGCTTGACCTCGCGCAGCAGCTCGGAGTATAACGAGCCGTCCGATCTGCTCGAGATGATCAAGGAGAACCTGATCGCCGAGCGCATCGCGATCGAAACGTACAGCTCAATGGTGCGCTTCTTCGGCAGTGAGGATCCCACGTCGCGCCGCCTGATCGAGACGATCTTGGCGGTCGAGGAAGAGCACGCCAACGATATGGCCGACCTCCTCGCGGCGCACGATCGGCGAGCTTAGATCTTGTCGCGAAGCCGATCGAGGGCGCGGCGTTGGATTCGCGAGATCTGCATCTGGGAGATGCCGAAACGCACGGCGATCTGCTCCTGCGTGAGGCCCTCCCAGAAGCGCAGGTAGAGTACGGCGCGCTCGCGGCCGTCCAGCAGCTTCAACGCGCGTGCCAACGTGTCGCGATCGGCGATCCGTTCGATGCTCGGATCGTTCCCGCCGATCAAATCGGCGAGCGTCGCCTGTCCCTCCGAATCGGGGCTCAGTTCGATATCGAGCGAGAGGACGTCGCCGGCGCGTCCGAGTTCCTGCGCCTCCAGCAAGTCTTCGGTCGAAACGTTGAGATCGGCTGCGATCTCGCCCGGCGTCGGGCGGCGCCCGAGCCGTATGGCCAATTCGTCGGCGATGCGAAACGATTTCGCGTGCAGTTCCTGGAGGCGGCGCGGGAACTTGAACGGGCGCAGCCGGTCGCGGAGATGATGGCGGATCTCACCGAGGATCAGCGGCGCCGCGTAGGACTTGAATGCGACGCCGTAGCTCGGCTCGAAGCGGTCGATCGCCTTCAGGAGCCCGAGCATCCCGACTTGAACGAGATCGTCGATCGGTTCCCCGCGGCCCTCGAACTTGCGCGCGAGGAAGCGCACGAACGAGCCGCTCGCCTCGACGATCTCGCTGCGTAGCCGCCGGTACTCGTCGGAGCCCTTATCTCCGCGGGTCCGGGCGGCCGCGAGTCGGGCGTAAAGGTCGGCGGGCACGCTCTACCGGGGCGTCAGCGTTTTCGACAAGAGGCAGTACATGCCGTCCCCGTTGCTGCCGATCTCGGCCTCGTCGACGACCGAGCGGATGACGAATTCTGCGGCCTCGAGCGTTTCGCGTTGCTCGCTGCTGAGCGGGGGTTCGCCGGTCGGCGGAGAGCCGCGCACGGCGAGCGAGAACTTGCCGGGTTCGGCAATCGCCTCGACGATCAACGGGCGGCTCGGATCGGATTGGAGGACGCAGAGAGCGCACGCCTCGGAGGCGGCGAGTTTGAGATCGTCGATCTGCGCGTCATCGAAAGGAAGCTTGCTCGCGACGCCCGCGACGGCGAGCCGAACGATGCCGACCCATTCGGAGCGCGACGGAACTTCGAGCCTCATGCGGCCGTAGCGCCTTGTTTCAGGCATGGAGCCTCCTACGAGCTTTGCGCGCGCGTGGCCTCCCGCGTCTGCGTTTTGCGCTGTTAAGCAGTCGCGACGCCGTGCCGGAAATGCGCGACGGAGAAGCGGGTCAATCGTAGAGGCCTCGCAATATCCACACGCCCCGCTCGCAGGCGATGCGCACGAGCGAGCCGTCGGCTAAGAGCGCATCGTACTCGTCGCGGTCGAGCGGCTGCGCCCACCAGCGTTCGCCGGTGCGCCAAGGTCCGGCGATATCGAGGACGGCCTGCGTTCCCACGAACGCCGGCCGCCCGCGGGCGAGCCGCACCTCGAGGGCGCGCGGTTCGATCAAGCGCAGGCCGAGCGTGCACGCCGGGCGTTGCGCAGGCGTTCCGGCCCGCTCCCCGGGGCGCGTGGGGGGTTCGAGCAGGAACGGCGCGTACCGGAAGCGCGCTTCGTAGCGATGCCCTTCCGTGAGTTCGGCGCGCCGGGCCGCGTGCGGGCCGAGCGCCGCTTCGATGCGCGCGAGCGCGATCGCGACGGCTTCGGGATCGGGATCGGCGTGCGCGAAGAGCGAGAGGGCGGAGCCGCCCGCTTCGAGCCGTTCGGCACCCAGGCGCAAGCCGGCGACGGGGGAACGAAGCGTCAGGCCTTCCAAGCGCGTGCGCAAGAGGTCGAAGATCGTCGCCGGTTGCGCGGTCGCCTGCGCGAGCGCGGTCGGGAGTTCGAGGGATTCGCCGTCTTCGCATTCCAACGAGAGCCGCAAGAGGCCGCAGCGCATTCCGGCATACGCGAGATCGTCCGTCACGCGCGAGACGAGCGTGCGGAGCGCGAAGAGGAGCTGTTCTTCCCGTTCCGCCGATCCTTCGCCGAAGAGCGTTCGATCGATGCGGAGCGCGCGCGCGCGCGGTACGAGCGGCGTTTCGTCGATGCCGCGCGCGCAGGCATGCAGGTACGCGGCCGCCGCGCCGAAGCGGCGTACGAACGGCCCGTGCGGGAGTGCCGCGAGTTCGCCGAGCGTGCGAATCCCGAGCAACCGCAAACGTTGCAGCGTCGCCGCGTCGAACGCGAGCAGAGCGAGCGGGAACGGCGCGACGAACGCGCGCTCTTCGCCTTCGCGAACTACCGCGCGTCCGGCGAGTGCCGCGGCGCGCGCCGTGAATTTGCTCGGCGCGACCGCGATGCGAAAGGGCAACGCGCTATCGAGCGCATCGCGCACGGTCGCGCGCCAGCGTTCGGGATCGCCCTCGATCCCGCGCATCTCGAGGAACGCCGTCCCTTCGCCGGCGTCTTCGACGAGCGGAGAAGCGGCGTCGAGCGCGTCGAGGATCGCCTCCCAGATCGCGCGGTTGCGTATGGGGTCGTCGAGGAGGAGCGCCGCTTCCCGCGCCGCGGCGCTCGCCTGCAATAGCGTCATCCCGGTCCGCGCGCCGAGCCCCCGCGCCCGCGCATCGGCATCGACGACGCGCCCGCGTTCGAGGCGGTCGGCGACGAGCACCGGCTGCTCGCGCAGTTCGGGCCGGGCGAGCCGTGCGATCTCGACCTTATAGTGCGGGACGAGCGCGCAGACGATCGGCATGGGGCCTCCGGCTAGGGCTGCGCCGGGGTCAACCGGCTCGTGGCGGCGGGACTTGCGAAGCCGGGGCTATGCAGCGATAAAAACATGGGAGCGTATTGTAATCGAACATACGTTCGAAAACAACGGGGTCTCTTGCGTAAATCTGGCTAGAAAAATAAACTAGATTTATGAAGACGGTCGGCGTATTCGATGCCAAGAGCCACCTCTCGGAACTGATCGAGAGCGGTGAGGTCGTCACGATTACCAAGCACGGTCGCCCGGTGGCGACGTTGAGTCCGATCCGCCGCAGCGCAGCCGACGTCGTGGCCCGCATACGCGCCAACCGTTGCGTTCAGGCTACACCCGAAGATGTCGTCGCGTTGGTGCACGAGGGGCGCCGGTAATGCCGATCGTCATCGACGCGACCATCGCGATCGATTGGTTTCTCACTGAGCCTAGCAGCACCGCCGAAAGGGCGCTCGACGCGCTTGCGGCAGAGGGCGCGATCGTGCCGCCGCTGTGGCGCTGGGAAGTACAGGACGTCTTGCGCCGCCTCCAGCTTGGCGGCCGGCTCACGAAACCGATCGACTTCATCCGCTCCGAATTGCGTGAATTGCCGATCTCCGTCGACGCCGGGCTGACCGGCTTGTTCGGCGACGAGGCGCGCATCGCACGGCGGTACAACCTGACGGTGTACGATGCGGCGTACATCGAGTTGGCGCTACGCCTGCGTGCGCCCCTCGCAACGACCGACAAGGCGCTTGCGGCCGCTGCGAAGGCCGCGAACGTCGCGTGGTAGCCGGTTCACCGTAACGGTGAGCGTGAAGCTGCCCCTGCGCGCGCACGAAAGCTCTGCGGCGTAGACGCGCATCGGTACGCAGACCGTGCAGAGGAGCGCGATCAGCATGGCGAGCACGGCGAGCAGGATGAGCGCGGGCCGGTTGCGTCGCGAAAGGAGCATCGGCATCAGCGCGCGACGCCGGCGCGGGTCGCGGCGTCGCGTGCGATCAGTTCGCGCTCGCGCGTTGCGATGAGCGGCGGGCCGCTCGCTTCGAACGTCGTGCACGAGAAGTGCGCGGTCTTGCCGGGTGCGGCGCGCTTGTGTTTGAGGACGAGCGCTCGCGCGTCGATGCCCGCGAGCGTCCCGAAGAGTTGCGGCGTGCCGGCCCAACGGACGCGCGCCGGCTGCAGCGCGATGCGGAGCGAGGCGAAGTAACCTAGTTCGTTGGAAGCGCGCTCGCCGACGGCGAGGACGAGCGCGTTCGTGCGGTGCGCGAGACCCGCGAGGCGCGTCCAGCCGGCGGCGCTCAGCGCGGCGTGCGGGATCGCGAGGATGCCGAAGGCCCCCGAGCGCAGGACGATGTCGGCGGCCCGCGCGATCTCGGCCGGCGTCTCGGCGTTCACGAGGAGGAGCCGCTCGAGCCGGACGCCGGCTACGGCGAGCGCGGGGGGATAGAGCCGGCCGCCGCCCTCCGTCTCGATCGCGGCGCCGAGCCCGTTCGCGGTCTCCGCCGCGAGCAGGCGCCCCGCGAGCGCCGAGCGTCCGGAGCCCGGCGGACCTTCGAGCGTCGCGATGATCCCCCGGGGGAAGCCGCCGCCGAGCGCCGCGTCGAGCTCGGGGAGCCCGGTTGCGATCGTGCTTCCCGCGGCCGGGACGAACGCCGCCCCGGAGGCCTCGCGATGCCGCCCCCCGAGCGCCGCCCGCAGCCCCTCGAACGCCGCGCGCCGGGCAGCGGGGTCGGTCGGCCGGAGGGGATCGGAGAGCATGGGAAGCGATGATAATCGAACAAGTGTTCGATGTCAACGGCGAAACCGAAAGCACGCGCCGGCACTCATACGGTTGGTATGCACCAGCAGCCGTCGCTCGTGGAATACGGCACCCGCCGGACGCTGATCGTCGTCGGGGTCATGGCCGCGACGCTGCTCCAAGTCCTCGACGCGACGATCGTGAACGTCGCGCTTCCGACGATCCAGGGGAACCTCGGGGCGACGCTCGACGAGGGCACCTGGATCATCACCGGTTACATCATCGCGGCCGTCATCGTGATACCGCTGACGCCCTGGCTGCAGATGCGCTTCGGGCGCGCGCAGTATTACGTGGCGGCGATCCTGGGCTTCACCCTGACCTCGGCGCTCTGCGGCGTCTCGAACTCGCTCTGGGAACTCGTCTTCTTCCGCGTGCTGCAAGGCTTCTGCGGCGGCGGGCTGATCGCAACCGGGCAGGCGATCCTGCGGGATACGTTTCCGCCCGATCAGATCGGGCGCAGCCAGGCGCTGATCTCGCTTGGGGCCGTCGTGGGCCCGAGCATCGGCCCGACGCTCGGCGGGATCCTCACCGACGCCTATTCGTGGAACTGGATCTTCTACATCAACGTCCTGCCCGGATGCCTGGCCGCGTTCCTGATCGCGACGACGCTCCGCAACCCTTCGGAGCCCCGGAAGGCGACCGTCGACGGCGTCGGGCTCTCGCTTTTGGCCCTGGGGCTCGGGTCGCTGCAGTACGTGCTGAACGAAGGCGAACGTAACGATTGGTTCAGCGACGATAAGATCGTCGCGCTCAGCCTCACCTCGCTCGCCTCGCTCGCCGCCTTCGTCTGGTGGGAATTGTGCGGCGCGCGTTTCCCGATCGTCGATCTGCGCATCTTGCGCAATCGGACGGTGGCGGCGGGCTGCGCGCTCGCGCTCACGCTCGGCTTCAGCCTCTTCGGCGGCATCTTGCTCGCGCCGCAGTTCAATCAATCGATCCTCGGCTTCACGGCGACGCTCTCCGGCGAATCGATCTTGATTCGCGCGCTCGCGATCCTCGCCGGGACGCCGCTCACGCTCTTCCTGTTGGGCCGGCTCAAGGTGAACCCTCGCATCCTGCTCGCCTCCGGCTTCTTGATCGTCGTCGTCTCCTACGTGCTGCAGGCGCAGGTCACGACGTCGACGGCCGATTTTTGGACGTTCTGGTTCCCGCTTGCGCTCGGCGGATTCGGCTTCTCGCAACTCTTCGTGCCGTTGCTCGTGACCGTGCTCGGCAGCGTGCAGGGTCTCGACACCGCGAAAGCTTCGGCGCTCGTGAGCCTCTCGCAACAACTCGGCGGCTCGATTTCGACGGCGGCCGTCGTGACCGTGATCGCGCAGCGCAACGCCTTGCACTACGACACGCTGGCCGAGGCCGTCACGCTCCGCAACCCCGCCGTCACCGGGCTCGTGCAGCAGGGAGCGCAGCTCGGAAGCATCTATCGGCTCGTCGTGCAGCAGGCGGCGACGCTCGCGTACGCCGACGCGTTCATGATGGTCGGGTTCGTGACGCTGTGCCTGACGCCGTGCGTGCTGTTGCTGCGCTCGCGGCGCGCGCCGGTCGCGATCCAACTCCCGGCCGAGTAGGTGCGCCTGGCGTTCGCCCCGCCGTACGAGCGCGCGACCGTACTCGAGTATCTGCGGCGGCGCGCCGTCCCCGGCGTCGAAGCGGCGCGCGAGAACGCGCGCGACGGCGGAAGCGGCTATGCTCGCGTCGTGCGCCTCGCGCATGGCCCGGTCGTCGTCGAACTCGCCGCATTCGGTGCGGATGCGGCGGACTTCGCACTCGAAGGGCTCGACGAACGCGACCGGCTCGAACTCGATGCGAAGCTGCGCGCGCTGCTCGATTGCGGCGCCGATCCGCAGGCAATCGACGCCGCGCTCGCGTGCGATCCGCTGCTCGCGCCGCTCGTGCGGCGGCGGCCGGGGCTTCGCGTTCCGGGAGCCGTCGACGGTTTCGAAATAGCGGTGCGCGCGATCCTCGGCCAGCAAGTCTCCGTCGCCGGAGCGCGCACGCTCGCGGGACGGCTCGTCGCGCGCTGCGGCCCGGCGCTCGCGAATCCGCGCGCCGGCCTGACGCACGCGTTTCCCTCGGCCGCGGAGCTAGCCTCCGCGAATCTCGATGGGCTCGGGCTTACCGGCGCGCGAATCCGCGCGCTGCACGGGCTCGCCGGTGCCGTCGCGGGCGGGGCGGTTTCACTCGACCCGGGCGTGGACGCGGCCGCGGCCTGCTCGTTACTGCTCGAACTCCCCGGGATCGGTCCGTGGACGGCCGCCTACATCGCGATGCGCGCGCTGCGGAACGCCGACGCATTTCCCGCGAGCGACCTGGGCTTGCGCAACGCATTCGCGCACGCCGGCCTAGCCTCCGATCCGCGCTCGATCGAAGCGCGGTCGCAGGCATGGCGGCCTTGGCGAGCCTACGCGGTGCTGCACCTATGGGCAAGCCTCGGCGATCGCGGAAACGGCGTAACGACGGCAGTTTAGCGTGCGCCGAGCCGGAAGCGCTACGCGGTGACGAGGGCCTTGGCCCATTGCGCGTCGAGATCTTCCTCGTAGATCGTTCGGGTGTCGACGGCGAGCGCGGCGCCGTCGCGGCGCACCGCGTAACGGTCCATGCTGCGGTCCGGCTTGCCGCGCAACAGCGCTCCGTCCTGACCGAATTCGGCTTTGTGCTTGGGGCAGATGAAGATGCCGGCCGCTTCGTTCCAGCGCAACGTCTCGGTGGAACGGTGCGGGCAGGCGAGCGAGAAGGCGTAGACGGAGTGCTGCACGCGCGTGATCACGACGTCGTTCGGTTCGTCGACCAGAACGCCGTCGTCCGCGGGGATCGCATAAAAGAGCACGTCGCCCTTCGCGCGCGAGGGCGAGACCGTGCCGACCTTCGCGAGCGCAGGGATCGGCGCGCCCGCGCCGAGCACCGACGCGAACGCGGCGAGCGCCGTCGCCCGCAGGAAAGCGCCGCGATCGGGGTTGCACTTGCCGGCGCAAGGCCGCCGTTCAACGGAATCTGTGGAAGCGTGCCGTTCGTTCATGCAGCGAGCATGCCGCGGCAGCCTGAACGCTCGATGAACGTGCGATGTCATCGTGAGATCGTCGAAGGATGAGCTTTGCCGCGTGGCCCGCGTCCGGGTCGGAGCGGGGTTCCTCCGCGGGGACGCCCGCCGTTTCGCATCCATGCGAAACGGCTACTCGTGCACTTGCCCGCTCCCGCCATCGTGGCTCCGCGGGCAAGCTGCACGCCCCGCGGAGGAACCCCGCCCCGACCCGGCCGCTACCGGGCTTCCGTTGGTTGGGCTCGGGGTTACGGGATCAGTAAGAGCTTGCCGGTCGTGGCGCGGGCTTCGAGGTCTAGGTGGGCTTGGGCGGCCGCGGCAAGCGGGTAGCGCCGCTCGACGCGCACCTTTAGCGTGCCCGAGGCGACCGCGGCGAAGATGTCGGCGGCGCGCCTCGCGAGGTCCGCGGGCTCGGAGACGTGGTTGAACAGCGTGGGCCGCGTGATGAAGAGCGAGCCGTTCGCCGCGAGGCGCTGCAGTTCGAAGGGCGGGACGGGGCCGCTCGAAGCTCCGAAGAGGGCCAGCAACCCGCGCGGACGGATCGATTCGAGGCTCCGATCGAACGTGGTCTTCCCGACCGAATCGTACACGACGTCGACGCCGCGCCCGCCGGTCAGCTTGCGGACTTCATCTTTGAAATCGACTTCCGTGTAGTTCAGCACGTGATCGGCGCCGGCACTCTTCGAGAGCTCGGCCTTCGCGCTCGTCGAGACGGTCGTGATGACGGTCGCGCCGCGAGCCTTCGCGAGTTGCGTCAACAAGAGCCCGACGCCGCCCGCGCCGGCGTGCACGAGTGCGGTGACGCCGGGCTGCAGCCGGAACGTGTCCTCGGCGAGATAATGCGCCGTCATCCCTTGCAGCATGAGCGCCGCCGCGTCGGCAAGGTCGATGTCTTTCGGAACGTGCACGAGCGCCCTTGCGGGGACCACCGCAAACTCGGCGTAGCTGCCCATCGAGGACGCGTACGCCACGCGATCGCCTGCGGCGAACCCGGTAACGCCGGGGCCGAGCGCTTCGATCGTTCCCGCCGCCTCCATCCCTGGTGTGAACGGGCGTTGGGCTACGGGGTAGAGACCACTTCGGTGGTAGCAGTCAATGAAGTTGACGCCGCTCGCGGCGATCTTCACGAGCACCGTTCCGGCGCCGGGCTCCGGCGTCGGCGTCTCGCGGTACTTCATCACGTCGGGGCTGCCGGGTTGATCGATCAGAATCGCGTGCATGCTCGTTTAAACCGAGCTACGTGCCGAACGGTTCCGTCGCGTGGTGAGGCCGCTTTTTGCGACCGGGGTCACACTCGGGGGAGCGAGGCAACGGTCCGCGCAAGGCGTGGTTTACTAGCGGGTATGCTCACGTTGCGCACGACGTTCTCAGACCGCCACGATCTCGTGCGCTACCTCGCGGCGGAGTTTCCGTTCGCGCCCGATCGTGGCGGGAGCACGGGGAAGATGCGCGGCGGGCGAAAAGCCGGCCTCGCGCTGCTTGCGGAGATCTCGCCGGAACGGTATGCGCGGACGCGCACGTTCTTGGGCGGAAACGTCACGTATCTCGGGCCGTATCTTCGGCACGGCTTGCTCGGGCTCGTCGAAGTGCGCGATCGCGCGCTCTCTCGCGTTCCGAACGCGGCGCGCGCCGAGGATTTCATGCGCAACCTCGCGTGGCGCGATTATTGGCGGCGGGTCTACGAGTGCCTCGGCGCAGGCGTGTGGGAAGATGTTGAACCGTACAAGACCGGCTACCGCGCCCGCGACTACGAGTGGGACCTGCCCTGGGACGTGATCTCCGGGAATACGGGCTACGGGTGCGTCGATGCGTTCCTCCGGGAACTCGTCGATACGGGCTACCTGCACCATCGCGCGCGGACGTGGTTTGCAGCCTGGCTCGTGCACGAACGCCGCGTCCGCTGGCAGGCGGGCGCGCAGTTCTTCCTCACCCACTTGCTCGACGGCGATCCGGCGAGCAACAACCTCTCGTGGCAGTGGGTCGCGAGCACGTTTTCGAACAAGCCGTACTTCTTCGGCCGCGAGAATTTCGCACGCTACGGCGGCACGACGTGCGCGGCGTGCGCGCAGGGCCCCGAGGGGTGCCCGTTCGGGTCGATCCGCGCAGCCGCGAATCCGCAGTTCGGGCGCGTGGTTCCGGCTCTGCTCGAGCGACGCCGGCTCCCAGTCGAGCCCGACCCGCCGCTCGAGCGGATCGAACCCGTGCCGCACGCGATCGTGTGGCTCAACGACGACGCGCTCGCGCTCGACGCGCGCCTAGCCGCCGCGGCGCCAGGCGCGCCGCTCGTCTACGTCTTCGACGAGAAGCGCTTGCGCGAGCTGCGCTGGTCGCTCAAGCGGATCGTTTTCGTCTTCGAGAGCGCGCTCGAAAGCGGTGCGGCGATCCTGCGCGGACCGACCGTCCCAACCCTCGCGGAGTTCGCCGCAGCGAACGGGGCGGAACGCGTCGTCACCCGGCGTTCGCCGGACCCCTGGATCAAGAAGTCGATCGAGGCGAGCCTGCTGCCGGCCCTCACCGTCGAGGCGGAGCCGTTCGTGCAGCTCGAGCGCAGAGTCGACTTACGGAGGTTCGAGCCCTATTGGCGCAGCGCGAAATGCTCGCTCGCGGCCAGGGAAGAGGCGGAACGATAGCGTCGCGAGCGCACCTGCGCTGCGGAACGTTCGGGGGAAGAGAATTCGACGGACCTGGACATCGCCAAGCGCCTAGAGCCGGACTCCCCAGCCAGGGAAGATCTTATTGCTGCGCGGGGTCGGGATGATCGTGCGCCGGTCGTCCCGGGCATTATCGCCGGCGGGGAGGCGTGCGAGCGGGAGGCTCGCGATCGGGGTCTCCATTGCGGTACCGTCCTCTCGACGTCGTGCGTCGTAGTAGTTGGTGCCGAGCAGCATAGCACGAAGCCCGCTTCCGGGATGTGAAGTTCGCCGAAAGTCCCAGGTTTGCCTCAGAATGTTCTCAGGCGCACCTATGAGCGCCGGCCGCTCTCGGGTGCGCGCCCTAGCGCTACTTCAGAACGAACGTCGAGGGGTGGGCCGAGCGGACGTATTTCCACTTGCCGCCCGAGACCGTGTAGAAGTACGCGTTGGGGTCGAGCGGATCGCCGCCCGGCAAGAACTGCACCGTGCCGACGACCGTATCGTAGGCGTACGGCATCGCGAGCGCGCGCGCGGCAGCGACCCGATCGCCTGCGCCGACGCGCTTGCAGGCCGCGATCGCCATTTGTGCCGCGGCGTAGGAGAACGTCGAAAGCGGCGTCATCTCGCCGTACTTCGATTCGAAATCGGCGCGGATCCGGAACACGGAAGGCGCGAGCGCGAGGGGCGGCATCGACGAGGAGACCGTCAGCCCTTCGGCGTCGGTCCCGTACTTCGCGATCGTCTCGGCATCGAAGAAGCCCTGGGAGGCGTAGAACGCGCCCTTGTAGCCGGCGGCGCGCAAGGCGGGGACGACCGGGCCCATGTCGCGCACGAGGCCGGCTAGGAAGATCGCGTCGGGGTCGTGCGCGAGCGTCTCTTTGGCGACCGCCGTGAAATTCGGTTTGTCCCAGGAGAAGCCGAACGCTTTTGCCGGGATCTTGTCCGCGTCCAACTGCTGCTGCGCGCCGATGGCGACGTCGTAGCCGTAATCGCCGTCTTGGCTGAGGATGACGACCTGCCGCGGTTTCGAAAGCGCCACCAGCGTCTTGGCGGCGAGCCGCCCCTCGGTGGAATCCTTCGTCGTCAGGCGCCACACGTAGGGGTAGTTGTGCGAAGTGAGGCGATCGAGCGTCGAGGCGGGGATGATGACGGGCATCCCCGCGAGCGCGTACGTGCGCAGCGCGGTGTCGGTGATCGTGCCGCTGAGGTGGCCGATCACGCACGAGATGCCTTGATCGTCGCAGGCGAACTGCGCGTTCACGATCCCCGATGCGAGCTGATTCTGATCGTCGAACGTGCGGATCGCATAGATGCGGTCGAGCGAGCCGCGCCGGCTGTTCGCATCGTCGATCGCGGCGCGGACGCCGTTGCCGATCTGCTCGCCGAGGCGCACGTCGTTTCCGGTGAACGGAGCGACGACGCCGAGCGTCGTCACGGGCGCCATCGTTTGATCGCCGAAGAAGGCGCACGCCGGGCGGGCGAGCGCCCCTGCCGCGAGCGCCGTCGCGCCGCCGAGAAACGTGCCGCGCGCGATCATCGCGCCGCGAGCATTCCGGCGAGCGTTGTCGCGAGGAAGCAGATCGAGAAGATCATGTTGGCGACGAAGATGCGATCGTTCAGCGCGAAGACGTCGTCCGCGTCGCGCAGCAGCCGCACTTCGTAGAGCGTCAGCGCGAGCGAGAGCGCGACGCCGGCGTAGCCGATCGGCCCCACCCCGCCGAGAACGACCGTCGCCGCCAGCAGCGCCGTCATGGCGAGATGCATCGCGACCGGTAGGCGCCGTCCGCTCGCGGTGCCGAAGCGCGCCGGCAGCGAACGGATGTTCTGCGCGATATCGACGTCGCGGTCCATCAGCGCGTAGATGATGTCGAAGCCCGCGACCCAGAGCGTGACCGCGAGGAACAGCGCGAGGGCCGCCCACGAGATCGTCCCGGCGATCGCGACGTAGGCTCCCAGCGGCGCGAACCCGTCGACCGCGCCGAGGACGAAGTGCACGCCCCAGGTGAAGCGCTTGCAGTAGGGGTAGACCACGATGCCGAGCGCGGCCAGCGGCAACAGCATCACGCAGAGCGGGTTCAGCTCGTAGGCGGCAAGCAGCAGCAGAGCTATGCCGAGCCCGGCGGCCCAGAGCATCGTCGCGGGCGCGAGCGCCCCGCTTGCGACCGCACGGCGCGCGGTCCGCGGATTCTTCGCGTCGATCTCCCGGTCGGCATAACGGTTCACCGCCATCGCGGCCGTGCGCGCGCCGAGAACGGCGAGCGTGATCCACGCGAACTGCCACGCCGTCGGGAGGCCGCGCGCGGCGAGGACGGCGCCCGTGTACGCGAACGGCAGCGCGAAGAGCGTATGCTCGATGCGGATCTCTTTGAGGAAGAGGCGCACGACGGCCCCGAAGTCGGTCGATCGCTCTGCTATCACGGCTGGAGCGCTTCCGTTTCGCCCCCTGGCAGGGGGACCCCGTTCGCCCGCAGCGGGCCCGGGTCGAGCGCTTCGCGCGGAACGCCGGCCTCCGCGAGGAGCCGGCGCAGCGCGGCCGCGCCCTGCCCGGAGGCTGCATCCTCGTGCGGCACGAGCTTGCCGAGGCCGTATTCGGCCCAGCGTCGCGTCACGAGCGCGCGCGTCTCGGCATCCATGGTGACGTCGGGCGGCCAAGCGCGCTCGTAGCCTTCGTCGGCGCGCTTGCGCGTGGCGTCGATCCCGAGCTTGTGGCCGAGCGAAGTCAGGTAGGAGCCGCTGTGGTCGAGATCGTCGACGGGGCCCGGCATCACGACGAGGTCCCGCGACGGATCGACGTTGTTGAGTACGTACCACGCGACCGCGCGCGGATCGTGGACGTCGACGTCATGGTCGACCACGATGAGGCACCGCGTCAGCATCATCATGTGGCCGAGGCCCCAGAGCGCGTTCATCACCTTCTTCGCCTGGCCGGGATACGATTTCTTGACCGAGACGATGCAGAGGTTGTGGAAGCCGCCTTCGACGGGCAGGTTGTAATCGACGATCTCGGGGACGACCATCTGCAGCAGCGGGAGGAAGAAGCGCTCCGTCGCTTTTCCGAGCCAGGCGTCTTCCATCGGCGGTTTGCCGACGACGGTCGCGGCGTAGATCGGATTGCGGCGCCGCGTGACGCACTGCACGTGGAACGTGGGGAAGTAGTCGGCGAGGCTGTAGACGCCGGTGTGGTCGCCGAACGGCCCCTCGACCCGCAGGTCTTCGTTATCGACGTAGCCCTCGAGCACGAACTCCGCCTCGGCCGGAACCTTCAGATCGATCGTCTTGCAGCGCACGAGGTTCACGGATCGGCCGCGCAGGAAGCCCGCGAGCGAGATCTCGTCGACGATCGGCGGGAGCGGCGCCGTCGCGGCGTACGTGACGGCCGGGTCGGCGCCGATCACGACGGCGACGGGGACCTTGCGCCCCCACTTCGTCGCCTGCGCGCGGCCCTGCTTGTGACGCTGCCAGTGCATGCCGGTCGTGCGCTCGTCGTAGACCTGCACGCGGTACATGCCGACGTTTTGCGTGCCCGTGACGGGGTCTTTCGTGAAAACGAGCGGGAGAGTGACGAACGGGCCGCCGTCCATCGGCCAGGTCGTCAGGACCGGCAGCTCGCGCAGGTTCGGCTCGTGCTCGATCACTTCTTGAACGGGGGCGTTGCGCACGGTATGCGGGATCGCGTTCGCGAGCGCGCCGAGGGAGAGCAGCTTGCCGAGCTTCCCCGTGGCCGTCGGCGGCACGCGCAGGTCGATCGCGGCGCGGATGCGATCGGCGACCTCCTCGATCGTCTTCGCGCCGAAGGCCAGCGCCATGCGGCGCTCGCTGCCGAACTGGTTCGTGAGCACGGGGTAGCGCGAGCCGGTCACGTTCGTGAACAGCAGGGCCGGGCCGCCCGCCTTCACGACGCGGTCGGAGATTTCGGAGATCTCGAGGTACGGGCTGACCGGCACCTTGATCTCTTTGAGCTCGCCCGCCTTGCGGAGCGCGCGCACGAATTGCCCGAGCGAATCAAATGCCATCGCATCCGAACGTTGGACGGCGGGGACGTTTCCCCCGGCTCCGGGAGCTTCCCGGAGCCGGGAGGGAGCCTCCCGGCCTAGGCGCTGAGCGGGAGCGGTTCGAGCCGCGAGCGGAGCGCCGGAAACTCTTCCGCCGTCAGCGTTTCCGTTGCGAGCAGGAGGCGCGTCCCTTCGTCGAGGTCGTGGCGGCGCGTCCGCAGGATTTGGAGCGCTCGCGAGCACGCGCGATCGACGATCGCGCGCACCGCGACGTCGATCTCGCGTGCGGTTGCTTCGGCGATCCCGCTCCGCTCGGCGGGCCGCGGCCCGATGAAGCTCTGCTGAGCCGGCGCATAGGTGCGCTGACCGAGCTCGGGACTCATGCCGTATCGGGTGACCATTTCGAGCGCGATCTCGGTCGCTTTCTGAAGATCGTCCGACGCGCCGGTCGAAACTTCGCCGTTATAGACCAGCGTCTCCGAGGCGCGCCCGCCCATCAAGACGGCGACGCGGTCCTCGAGATCGCCCGCGGCCAAGAGGAAGCGGTCTTCGGTCGGGCTCTGGATCGTGTACCCGAGCGCGCCGACGCCGCGCGGCACGATCGAGACCTTGAGGACGGGGTCGACGCCCGGCAAGCTGGCGGCGACGAGTGCGTGCCCCATTTCGTGGTAAGCGACGCGGCGGCGCTCGGCATCGTTGAGCAGGCGGCTCTTTTTCTCGAGCCCTGCGACGATGCGCTCGATCGCCGCCGTGAAATCCTGCCGCGTCACGGCGTCGGCCTTCCGCCGGGTCGCCAGGAGCGCGGCCTCGTTCACGAGATTCGCGAGATCGGCGCCCGTGAAGCCGGTCGTGATCCCGGCGATCGCGCTCAAGTCGATGCTTTGCTCGGTGACGATTTTAGCGGCGTGCACTTTGAGAATCTCGGCGCGCCCCTTGCGGTCCGGGCGGTCGACGAGGACCTGGCGATCGAAGCGTCCGGCGCGCAGGAGCGCCGGATCGAGCACCTCCGGCCGGTTCGTCGAGGCCAGCAACATCACCGCGACGCTCGGATCGAAACCGTCGAGTTCCGTGAGAAGCTGATTGAGCGTCTGGTCTTTTTCGTCGAAGCCGCCCCCGAAGGCACCCTGGGCCCGGCTGCGGCCCAGCGCATCCATCTCGTCGATGAAGACGATGCAGGGCGCCGCTTTGCGAGCCTGCTCGAAGAGGTCGCGCACGCGAGCGGCGCCGACGCCGACGAACATTTCCACGAACTCGGAGCCGGAGATCGAGAAGAACGGAACCTGCGCCTCGCCGGCGACGGCGCGCGCGAGGAGCGTCTTCCCGGTGCCGGGCGGTCCCACGAGCAAAATGCCCTTCGGAACGCGTGCTCCGAGGCGGCCGTAGCTCTTCGCGTCGCGCAGGAACGCGACGACCTCTTCGAGTTCGGCCTTCGCTTCGTCGACGCCGGCGACGTCCTTGAACGTCGTTTTCGTGTCCGTCTCGACGAACATCTTCGCGCGCGACTTGCCGATCGCCATCGCGCCGTTGATGCGCTGCTCTTGCCGTTCGGCGGCCCGCTTGATTCCGAAGTTCCAGATCAAGTAGAAGGCGCCCAGCGGCACGATCCACGACAGGATGAATCCGACGAAACCGTTCGAGGTCTCGCCGCCGTATGCGACGCCTTGCTTCGCCAGTTTATCCGCGAGCTGCGGATCGACTCTCGTCGTCACGAAGCGGCGTCGCCCGTTCGGCAGCGGCGTTTTCAGCGTGCCCTCGATGCTGTTCGGCCCCACGGAGACCGCGGCGACGTCTCCGCCGGCCAGGAGGCGTTCGAACTGGCTGTACGGGATCGACGTGCTCTGATTGAATTGCGTCCAAAATGTCTGGAATGCGACAAATAGCACAAGCGCGATTCCGACGTACGCGATCGTGATGCGGCGCCTGTTCGGGTCGGGGTTCTTCGTTGCGTCGGTGTCCGGCTTCGGGGCGTTCTTTTCCATAGCGACTATCTGACGCCGCCGGCGAAAAAATTCGTCCCGCCGCTTCACGCCGGTCCGCCGCCCGCCGCCTCCCGCAGGCGCGCGAGCGCCTCTGCGTATGAGAGGCCGGAGATCTTCCATGCCTTCTCCCTCGCGCGCGCGCCGCGGGCGAGTTCGATGCGGCTGGGCGCTATGCCGAGCGCCTGGGCGAGCGCCGCCCGGACGGCGTCGTTCGCGCTGCCTTCGACCGGACGCTCGCGGACGCGCACTTCGACTGTATCACCGTCGAGTACGATCCCGGGGCGCTTGTGGTTCGGCTTCACTCGAACGGCGAGCAGAGCGCTCGGGGGCGGCGGCGCTTTCACGCCGAGGACTTTCGCTCGCCGAAGGCGATCCCATCCGCATGGAGTTCTTGGCTATCACGCGACGTCGCGTCGAGACGTTTTCGCCCGCTCAATTCGACGAAGTGCTCGAAACGGAGGCCGAACGCGCGCGCACGCTCTTCGCAAATGGAACGTTCCGTCACATCTGGAGCCGCGGAGATCTTGCAGGTGCGATGATTCTCATCGAAGCCCCATCGCTCGCCGAGGCGCAGGCGGCGATCGATTCGCTACCGCTCAAAGAACTCGAGATGATGGAGGTGACGATCGTCCCGCTCTTGCCGTATCGCGGTTTCGGGCCGCGCGCGAAGAGCTGAGCAGCTCGCGTGCGGCGGCGTGCTCAATCGTCGTCGAGGCGCGAGTGGTTCTTCCAGAGCGGCATCGAGCGCATGTACTCGCGCGTCGTCGCCTCCGCATGTTCGCGCGGAAGACCGTCTTGACGCATCGTCCACTCGACCATTCGCTCGAAGCGCTCGTCGAACTGCTGTAGCGTACCGTCGGCCCGGCTGCAGTATCTGCAATGCAGGCTGCTCGGGTTTCCCGGCGCGTGATCGTCGGGCTCGTGCATGGGCATTCCGCAGCTCTGGCAATTCATCATGAGCGACGCCTTCTCCGACACGGACCCCACGTGGTATTCCGGGCCGAGCCGCCGCTTCTTTTTCGGGGATGTGGGCCTTTCGTGCTACGCGTAGACCGCGCGGCGCGCGGCGAGATAGGCGGCGACGCCTTCGCGCCAATCGGGCAAATCGGGAATGCCCAAGCGTTCGATGCCGCGGTGTGCGAGCGCGGAGTAATGCGGTCGCCGAGGCAGTTGTGTAGAGTCGGCTTGCACTCGCTCGATCGAGGCGGAGATGCCTGCTTGCCGGATCGCCTCTTCGGCAAGGTCGTACCACGAGCACGCGCCGGTGTTGGAGACGTGATACGTGCCGAATGCGCCGTGTTCGATGATGCGCCAAATTGCCGTGACGACGTGCTCCACGTACGAAGGCGAGAAGACGATGTCGTCGACCACCTGCAACGGCGTGCCCGCGCCCGCGGCGCGCAGCATTCGCTCGACGAACGTGACGCCTTTGCTGCGCGAGGGATGGATGCTGTAGAGACCGCTCGTGCGGAAGATGTAGTGTTCGCGCGCGTGCCGCGCGAGCAGATGTTCGCCTGCGAGCTTCGAAGCGCCGTACACGTTGACGGGCGTAGCGCGGTCGTCTTCGGAGTACGGCGTCTCCGACTCGCCGTCGAAGACGTAATCCGTGCTGATGTGCGCGAAGACGACGCCGTGCGCGGCGCAGCCCGCCGCGATCTCGTCGACGGCGTGCGCGTTGAGCTCGAACGCAAGCTTCGGGTTCGCCTCGCACAACGCGACGTCGTGATAGGCCGCGCAGTTGATGAGCAGCGACGGCCGGTAACGCTCGAGCGCTTCGACGATCGTCGGAGGGTCCAAGAGATCGATCTCGGGGCGCTGCAGCGCTATCGGGTCGGTCTCGGCGAAGGCGGAGAGGAGTGAGAGGCCGAGTTGGCCCGACGCTCCGACGATGGCAATACGTTCGCTCACGATGAAACTCTAGTAGATTCCGGGAAACGAAGCCTGCTCGCGATGGACGGTCTCGAGCAGGGTCATCCACTGAATGTTGTAGTGACGTGGATGCGCCAACGCTTCGAGATCGTCGATCGGAAGGCGCCGCAGCATATCTTCGACGCTTTCGAGCACGGTGCGCGAGGGCGTGAACCCGAGGGCGCGGCTGAGTTTCGCGTTGGACATCCGGTAGTTCCGCACGAGCGAAGGGAGCGGCGCTTCGAGAAGGCTCACGGCGATAGGCTTCGGGAGAAGCGCCAAGGACCCCGCGACCAGCATCGCGAGTTGGCGGATCTGGTAGTTCTCCTCGAGGACGTTGAAGATCTGGCTGCGGACGGCTTCGAGCGGGGCCTGGAGGATCATGATGTGGGCCCGGGCGATGTCCTCGACGTCGACGAGGGGGCGCCACATCCAGCCGCCGCCGTGCAGCAGGAGCCTCTTCTTCACGACGGCGTCCTTGATGAACGTGTTCACCACCAGGTCGAAGCGCATGCGCGGGCTGTAGCCGTAGACAGTGCCCTGGCGCAGGATCGTCGGCGCGAAGCGGTCGTCCGCGGCCGCCAGCAGGACGCCTTCGGCGTAGCGCTTGGATATGGAGTAGGCGCCGCGCGGCTGGACGACCGTCTCCTCGTCGCACATGACCGGGGAGCGGTCCAACTCGCTCGAGGACTGCTCCGTATCGTAGATCGAGGCGCTGGAGGCGAAGGTGAGGCGCTGAATGCCGCACCGCTTGCAGGCCGCGGCGATCGTCTCGGCGGCGACGGCGTTCATCTGCCAATTCGCCTCGGTGTTGTACTCCGCCGTCGGGTCGTTGGAGAGCCCGGCGAGGTGGGCGACGGCGTCGACGCCCTCCAGCCACTCGTCCCGCCAGTCCCGCACGTCGCCGGCGATCGCCGTCAGCTCCAGCCCCTCGATCGGGCCCGTGCCCCAGAAGAAGCGGTCGAGCACGACAGGCTGGTGGCCGGCCTCGATGAGGCGACGGCAGAGGACGGCGCCGAGATACCCGGCCCCTCCGGTGACGAGGATGCGCATGACCCCAATCAGCTACTCGAAGGGGGTGGGGAATCCCGCTCTGCGCTCGGCGGAGCCATTGCGGCAGACATTGGGCAGCTCCCGGCCGACGCAAGTAAAGCGGTGTGGAATTGGGGAATGAGCCGTCAAATGACAACGCTCTTGCGGCGGCAGCCTCATGATCGCCGATAGGTTGCTTTCGGCAGGCGAGGGCCGGCGCGAGCGCGCTCGGCGACGGCGGTAATCGCCCTGTTTGAACGAGCGCCGCTGCGCCGGAACTCGAGCCGCACCGGCCGACGCACGATTCAAGCGCTCTTGGTGCTCGTAGGGGTCCTGCTTTGCAGTGAGGCTGCGAGCGCGGATGAAACCATAGAACCGTATCGCGACTCCACGCTGACGGCGGAGCAGCGAGCCGACGACCTCTTGCCGCGGCTCACCGTCGACGAAAAGATCGCGCTCATGCAAAGCGATTCCGCGGCGATCCCTCGGCTCCGCATTCCGGCATACAACTGGTGGAACGAAGCGCTTCACGGCGTAGCACGCGCCGGAACGGCAACGGTGTTTCCGCAAGCGATCGGTCTCGCGGCCACGTTCGATCGAGATCTCGTAGGTCAAATAGGGCATGCCGTCGCCGAGGAGGGACGCGTCAAGTACGAGGGCGCGCGGCCCGGCACGCAATACGCCGGACTCACGTACTTCACGCCCGTCGTGAACATCGCGCGCGACCCGCGATGGGGCCGAACGCAGGAGACATTTGGAGAAGATCCCCTTCTGACGTCCGAACTCGCGGGCGAATTCGTGCGCGGTCTCCAAGGGCCCGACCCGGACCATCCCGAGGCGCTCGCAACACTGAAGCACTTCGCCGTACATAGCGGACCCGAACGTGGGCGCCTGACGTTTGACGCTGCCGTCTCCGCCTTCGACCTGGGCGACACGTACGTGGCGCAGTTCGAGCGTGTCGTCCGGACGACGGCGGTTGGATCCGTGATGACGTCGTACAACGAGATCAATGGTGTGCCTGCATCGCTGGACGCCGCGCTCCTCGACGGGAGTCTCCGCCAAGATTGGGGCTTCGGCGGTTACGTCGTCAGCGATTGCGACGCGGTAAAGACTGCCGCGTTACAGAGTTCCAAGAAAATGTCCGAAGTGCAGGTCGTTGCAAGCGCGGTTCTGGCGGGCGTCGACCTGAACTGCGGAAGCGAATACCATCTGCTCGCCCGAGCCGTTGCGTCGAGACTGCTCGATGTCGCCGACATCGATCGTTCTGTACGCAGGCTGTTGGTCGCGCGCTTTCGTCTAGGCACGATCGGCGAGGACGCGGGGCCTTATGCGCGGATCTCGCCCGCTGTGCTCGATTCGCCGGCGCATCGTGACCTAGCCAGGCGCGCCGCGCTCGAATCGATCGTTCTCTTGAGGAACCGGCGCGGAATATTGCCCCTCGATCCGAGTCGCGTGAAGCGACTTGCGATCGTCGGGTCGCTTGCTCGCGATCGGGACGCGCTGATCGGCGATTACGCGGGCAAGCCGTCGACGTTGCTGACGATCGAGAAGGCTTTGAAAGCGCGAGCGGGACCATCGGGCGTGCAGGTGCGCTACTACGCACCCGATCATGGGGCGTATAGCCCGGCCGCGACGGAGCAGATCGCAAAGCGGAACGATGCCGTCGTTGCCGTGCTCGGCCTGTCCTCGCTGCAAGAAGGCGAGGAAGGCAATGGCGGAGACCGGGATGCGATCGAACTTCCGAACGAGCAGGCGCGACTCTTGGCGGCGTTGTCTCGTTCCAAGCGCCCGGTCATCGTCGTCCTGACCGGTGGCAGCGCGTTTGCTCTCAAGAACGATGCCGGCGCAGCGGATGCCATACTCGACGCATGGTATGCCGGTGAAGAAGGCGGCCCGGCTGTTGCGGCCGTGCTGTTCGGCGACGCAAATCCTGCGGGCCGTCTTCCGCTGACGTTTTACGCGCGGACGGCCGACTTGCCCCAATTCAAGAACTACACGATGAGCGGTCGGACGTATCGATACTTTCGCGGCGAACCGCCCTTCCGTTTTGGCGACGGATTGAGTTACACGCGGTTTGCTTATCGTGATGCGGTCGTGCAAATCGACGACGAGGTTGGCCCCGTCGCTTCCGTGACGGTCGAAAATCTGGGGCCGCGGGATGGAGACGAAGTCGTTCAGATCTATGTCAATCCGCCGGCCGAGCGGAGCGCGCGGATCGAGAACCGTCAGCTTGCGGCTTTTGCGCGCTTGTCCATTCCACGGGGCGCGGAGCGCCGCCTGACGATCCCGCTCGGCTGGTGGGCTGTGAGTACGGTCGACGCCGCCGGTAAGCGCGCTGTTCGCGCCGGTACGTTCCACTTTTCAATCGGGGGCGGACAACCTGGTCCGGGTACGCCGACGGCGGCGGCTGATCTCGATCTTCCTGCGCCGTACGACGGCCGGGAACTTCGCGATGCGGACTACGCGCTTTGCCAAGCCGCCGTGACGGAACCGTAGGCACACGAACTTGCCGAGGTGTGGGGCTACGTCTCGCTGCGCGAAGAAGGTGCAAACGCCAGCGCCAGAACCGTGAGCCCGGCGAGAAGTTCGAGCAGGGCCTGTGTAGCGGCGCGGACCTCGATGAGAATGATGTCGCCCGCGCTGGGCACGTCGGGAAGGCGCCAGCCGTTGGTGAGATGATCGATCCGCAAATGCCGCAGCGGCGTCGACCCCGCGAACGCAAGCCAGCTTCGATCGAATCGCTCATTGAAGCGAAGCACTTCTCCCGAAGCCGCCGGTGCCTTTGCAATGAGGAGCCAGGGGAAGGGCCGAGTGAAACTCAGGGCTTCGGGTGCGGTGACGGAAGCGGGGCGGGCCAGTGGGAAACCTGCAGGATCGCCGGTTCCCAGCACGACGCACAGTCCCTCGCAGCGAACCGCGTGAACTCCGGCGTGCAAGACGGTCCACTGGTACGAATCCGTATCCGCTAGAATGACGTGATTATCGTCGCCGATGAGGCGGCCGCGCGCCGTAGCAAGAATGCGCGGACCCTCCGGCACGGGCAGCCACGTGCCTGCGGAGCGCGTAGCAGCTCCGCCGAACGGCTGGCCCAAGCCCGGCGTGGAACCGAAGAGGAGCCGAGTGCTCACCCAAGCCTTCGCGCTGTCTATGTCGATCGGCGGGACGATCACCGGCGAGAACGCGTTGCTCTTGCGTTGCTCTTCTGCGTCTGCGAAAAAGACGGTCCCGTCTCCGGCCTCCGGGACGAACGCGGCTGTCGGAGCATCTTTGGAGATGCCGAGGAGCGGCCACGAACCGCTGATTTCGCGTCGAGATCCACTTTGAGGGCGTTCAGCGAGCGCGAAATCGCTCGGCGCTTGTTTGTTGAGGAGCTCGTAGTCGGATCGGTATTGCGGCCTCGCGAATACCCAGTGGACGCCAAGCCTCCGGAGTGGTTCGATGCTCCCGCCATGCGCATACGTCAGCAACGCGGTTGCCGTGGGGTATTCGATCAAATAAGGATTCAAGGGTGTGCGACCGGAGGGACGCGCGTATTGGTCCGGGTCGATGCCGGACCCACGCCCCATGAAGACCAGCGGCTGTAGCGTCGGCAGCATGGCGAAGCGCGCATTATCCGGAGCGGGCACGTCGAGCGTGGGCAATCGCTCGGCGGCAACCCAGAAGTGCCAGAGCGTCCCCGTCCACGGCAGCACGAGCAAGAGCGCGGCGAGGGCGATCGGATACTGAAGGAATCGCCAACGCGCGGCTGCGCATGCGCCGAGCACGACGTAGCCCAGCGCTACGAAACCGAGGAGGTCATAAAGTTCCCGAAACACGGAGAGCGAGGGAAACGAGGCGTAGACGGCCGCGGCGAGACCGTGAAGGGGTCCGCGAAAGATCGATACTGCGGCGAGAAGGCCGGCTATCACGGCGCCGGCGAGGCGCCCGGCCGCCGATGGGACGGTCAGGAAACCGATCAGTGCTGCGGCTGCGAAGACGCACAGGCTGACGTCTTGCGGCTCGTGGAACGCAGCGTCGTATCCGGCAAAATAGCCTCGCAGGAGGGCAGCCTCGCGGATGGGGACGGACTGATAATACTCCCAGGACGACGACCGCGGGATGGCGTTGAGAGATGAGGAACTCGTCAGGATCCCTGCGCCGATCGGCAATGCGACGGCAATGAGAACGATCGCCACCCGCCACCATCGGTTGCGAATCGCGAAGACGAATAAGACCGCCCCTGCGATCAGGAAAAACTGTATTTGGGTGATCAGCAGCCCGGCTGCCGGAAGGATGAGCGCTCGACGGTATCGTCCGTGGATGAGTTCCGCTAAGATGACGGCGGCGGCCGCGTAGGCGATGAGCATGGGGACATGCCCGGCCACGATTTGCGTGTAGACCCACGGGTTTGCGAGCGCAAACACGGCGAGCGCAGCTCTTGCCGGCCAGGAATCGAGCCACCGCGAGCCTATGCTCCAAGCGCTCGCGAGAACGCAGAATGCGATGACCGCAAGGACAAGTGCCAACGACAAACGTGGTCCGAGAAGTCGTTGAACGGCGAAGAGCGGTAACGCCGCCAGATATCCCGTGGGATACGGGTTCGGCAAACCGATGCCGTCGGCGATCCATCCCGTCGTGCTGTATCCTAGTTGGGCGGCTGCCGCGATCGAGTTTCGCGGCCACGCCCAGTCGTGTCGAAGCGCCGGTACGCCGTTTTGAACGACCAGAAAGGCGAACGCGCCGGACCCGCACAGCGCAAGCAGTCCCCAGACGAATTGACGAGAACGCTGGAGCGAGGTCAAACTGAAGAGCGCTCCAACAAGGCGTAGCACAGGCTATACCTTGGTATGCGAATACGCATGCCGAGGCGGCGCGCCCATGGGAAGTTCTCGTAGAAGCTCTGATAGCGGTTCGGATGGGCCTGGTCGAGCCGCGCCATTATGCGTGCCAAGATGTCGCCCACGGGAAACGCGACCGGTTCCATATCGAGTTCGCGCACTTGCAGACCGGCGGAGCTGAATAATGCGCCGAATTCCGCGAGCGATCGATACTCGCGCAGGTGCGTTTGGTCCAACCTCCATTCGCCGTTTACGCGATAGAAGTACCAGCCGCCCGGGTGCTTGATAACTGAGCCGATCACCGCCAGTCCGCCGGGTTTCAACACTTCCCGAATCGCGGACGCCATCGCCCGATCGCTGGGAACGTGCTCGATGACTTGATCTGAAAAGACGAAGTCGACAGAGCTCGCAGCGATTTCGGGCGACTGCGCGTCGGCGACGAAGGCGTCAACGGTCGGCAGACGCCGGCGCATCCGCGCAACCCGCGCCTGCGAAATATCCGATGCCAGAACGCGGCCATAGTGTTTCAGCAGGTTGCGGCCCAGAAGGAATTCGAGCTTCTGACCGTCGCCGGCTCCGAGCTCGAGAAAGACGCCGGTGCGCTTTCCGACGTTTTCGAGGAGTAGCCTCGGCAAGGTTACGAACGCGTCGAAGAAGGGCTTTGCCGCGGCGTATTCCTCGAAGTCGTGATCGCGTTTCATGCGAGCAGGTATCTTCGGTACCAATCGAGCTGCCGTTCGGCCACGACGTCCCAGGTTTGGGAACGCGCTCGAGTTAGAGCAGCCTCGACCATTCGCTCGTCGCGGCCTGTAGCAAGACGGTGAAGAAGGACCGCGAGACGATCCGAGTCGCCTCGCGGGAAGAGATGTCCGGTCTTTCCGTCCTCGATCGTTTCCGCGAGACCCCCGACGGCCGAAGCCGCAACGGGCAGACCGCGAATCATCGCTTCCAGCGAGACGAGGCCAAATGGTTCGAAGAGTGAGGGAATCAGCAACGCCGTGGCATTGCGGTACAGCCACTCGAGCTCACTATCACTCACGCGGCCTAGGAGCATTACTTGAGAAGAAATGCCGAGGCTCTCGGCGAGTCCAGTAAGCACGCGTTCGTGCCCCGCCGATGGGCCTGCTATGCAGTAGTTGTACCGAACGCCGTCCTGCCCGGCCCGTTGGAGCGCGGCCAAAGCCGTTTCGAACCCTTTCGACCATTGGAGCCTACCGACCGACAGGAAGAATCGATCCGGCGCATTTGCCGGCCGCGAAAGCGGGATCGCCGGCGGAAGGCTGACGCCGCAATGGATGACGTCGATCTTCTTCGCGACATGCGCGAAACTTGGATGCTTCGCGCTGTCGTATGAAATCGAGTGAAGGCGTCCGGCATTGCGCAGCGTGCGCTCGCCGAACAGGCGCTCGTAAGCGCGAAATGCCGCCAGCTGCAAGCCGCCCTGCTCGACTGGCGAATAGGGTGCTCCTAAGAGCGTCAGCCCGAAAGGCTTTCCCGCACGCTTCAATGCGATGCCGGCGACGTCGACGAGCGTGAACCCGTAGCCGAACAAGTGGTATACGTCGTAGTTCGACGACCCGATCCAACGGGCGAACTTCGCCCACGCTGCGGGACGAGGCGGCATGTAACTCTTCAGGTCGGGTGCTTGAGGCGCCAATCGTTGGAAGAGATTTGCGGGCACGAGCGGGATATACTTGGCACCGTCCACCGGCCTCGATACGTGCGCGACGGGCGAACCGGAAACGATATCGACTTCGTGCCCGGCTGCGACCATCGCCCGTCGCAACGATGAATAATACACGGGTCCGCCGCCCGTCGAGATCGGTTCGTATTCCGGGACGATGAACAGGATCTTCAATGCAGGCGCGCCAGGACGGTCGCTATCGCAATCGCTAGAAAGAAGAAATACAACGCAATTTCGCGCTTAGATACAAAGTGTCTTGGCATTGATCGAACCCTCGACCCGGCCAACGTACCAGCCGAACGTGTACGGTATCGCGCTCAAGCCGTTCTCGATCACCTCGGCTGCGGTGCGATTGTCGCGAGAGGGCGCCGTAGCAACGATCGTTCCTGCGGCGATCCCGACTTGAAGCAGTGCCAGCACGCCTATCGCGCTTGCGAACCGCCCCCGCGACGCGAGCGCTGCCGATGCGGCGAGCGCGCACGTATAGGCTGCGCCGAATGCCGACACGCCGGTGTTGCGGAAGGGCCGCGTGTACCCCTTTCCGATATCGGCTTTGACTTTTTCCCCGAAGCGCTTCAAGAGTTCCGCGTCGTAGCGGTGCCAGTAACCTGCCGTCCAAAGCTTCTTGACGGTTTGCTTGCGAAGCGGGTGATAGACGACCGCCCTCGGTACCGAAATGACGAGCAGCCCGCTCTCTAGCGCGCGAAACCCGAAATCCGTATCCTCTCGGAACGGCACGTCGAAGAGCGTACGAAAGCCGCCGATGTGCTCGAAGGCGGTTCGCCGAAACGCGAGGTTTGCGCTGACCAGGCGTTCGCCGGCCGGGGCCGCCCAACGCGGGAAGAGGTATCCGGAGTCCGTCGTGACGCGTCCGTAGGCAAAGTCGGCGTCGTGCTCGAGGATCGCCTGCAGGATCGTTTCCAACCAGTCCGGGGCCGGCACGCAATCGGCGTCGGTGACGGCGATGATCTCGCCCGAAGCCGCGGCCACGCCGCCGTTGCGCGCATTCGCCGCCCCGCCGTGCGGCAAGAACTCGACGCGCGCGGACTCGAAATCGAACTCCTCGAGCAATTCCGCTGCTCTGCGGGCATCCGGGCTGCCGTCGTCCGCGATGATCAATTCGAAATGCCGGTGCGTCTGCAGCCGGAGCGCAGGCAACAGACAGCTCTTCAGATAGTCGTACCCATTGTAATGCGGCACGACGACGGAGACGGATGGAGTCGGTTTCAAACTGCTTCCTTCGCCATTCTTACATTCGCACGGGACAATCCGGCACTCATTCCTAGGGCGAGCATCCACAGCAGGAGCACCGCGAGAGTAGCCAGAGCCCCTAGAACGCGCCAGCGACCCACCAATCCGTCGAGCCCAAAGCGGGCCGAGACATGCCATTGACCGGCCGGTAGAGCCCATCCGTTCGCAAATCCGAATGCTCTGAAGTGCTTTAGCGTTCGACCCTCGGCTTCTCCTGGGGCGCTCGATTCCGCAAACCACTCGTCGGAGTATGCAGTCCGCAGCGCGATAAAAGTGTCGCAGGTCGCTGAGACGTCGACGTCAAGGTGTGCGTTGGTCATCACGAGGCCCGCCGTCTGCGCGGAACAGACGGCGCGGCGGGCGGCAACCGCAGAATCGGCGCTCCGAATCAAGCGTATGGATCGTTGTGCGAGTTTCGCGGGCATGTCGGTCTCGACCGCGAGGAGCCGGCCTGCCGGTTTGAGGAGACGCTGCGATCTAGCCGGCAGCACGAGGCGTTCTGCTGCGCCCTGCTCGTAACGAAGCCGAATCCCCACCGGGGCGCCGGACTCATTGACGACGGCCAGTGCAAGCCCCGGACTGACGAGCGCGCGTAACCGGCTCGCCTGCGGCCCCAGCGGTTGGAACCCTCTCCAATCACCGACCGGCCCCGTACCGCTAGTGACGCCGTGCCTCACGGTTTCAGCGGTATTCGGCGAGATATCCGAACCCAAAGAGGTTGAATCGGCGGGGGAGACGGCGACCGTCAAGGGAGGCGTCATCGCCGGTTCATCGCTCACGACCAGCTCTGAGGACACGCTGAAGAGCGGGCTGGGAGAGCTCAGGCGGTAAAGCCTCAGCGGGCCGGCCACGTATTCGAGCTCGAGACCGCGGAGGGATGCAAAGGCCGGCCACGCCTGGCTCACCGTCTGACCACCAAAGGTCGGAACCGATGCGCCGTCCCACAGCACGTGCGTGATTCCGGCCCACGCCGCGAGGCCCGAAAAGGCGTCGGAATTTCCGGCTTGCGCGAAGTCGACGAGACGCCTGATCGTCTCGTCGGACGCCGGATCGGTGCTGCCGCTGCCGTACGATTCGATCGTGCCGCCGGGAAAGACCGTGCGATAGAAGCCCGGCCCGAAGTAACCCCACGTTCGAGCCTCGAGGCTGCTGTTCGCCGACATCGGTAACTGCAGGATCCGCGTGTTGAGATCCGTCGCGCCCCGTTCGATCAAGTGCCGGCGCATCGCCGGCACGTAAGGCGGTATCGTAACGCCGAGCAGCGGATTCCCCGCGTAATCGACGGCTCCGCCGCGCCCCACGAGCAACGGCGCGAGGAGCGCGGCGCAATACGCCGCGAACGCGAGGCGGACCCATCCGGCAGCTCCGAACCGGATGAGCGACCAGCCGACGATCGGCACGAGCGCGAGAGACATCAGAACTCCGAATTTGGTATACGGCTCTCGGAACAACTCGTGCGCGGGCAAGTGATCGACGACAAGAAACAGGAGGATCCCCGGGAAAGCGTGCCCGGTGCACATGATCAAGCCGAGCACGAAAAGCAAACTCATAACAACTTGCATGGGGCTCCAAGATCGAGCCCGCGCGAGTGAGGCGATCAACGCCGAGAAGAGAGCGACGGGCACGAGGAGCAAGATGCTTATCGGCGTGAACGAAACGTATCGCGCCAAGACGTCCGCTACGTCCAGCATCATTCCGAACGGGCCGTTATAGAAGCCGTCTCTGAAAAACTCGCCGGGTGCGAGCCGCAGCATGTAGTAGAGCGAATTGTCGCGCCGCTGTCTGGCCACGCTTTCACGAATGTAGTCTGCATTGAAACGGTTCGCAAGCAGCTGACTCGAGTCGTGGTAGAAGGCGACGAATTCCGGGACCATCCACCAGAGATTGCATGCTACGATCGTCAGCAGCGGCAGCAGCGCAGCAAACCACTTAGCGCGATAGCTGCGATCGGCAGATACGAGGCCTGCGAACAACAGGCCGCCGACGAGCAGCGGCACGGCCGAAAAGGCCGGGTTCTGCGAGGTCAACCCGAACAAGAGCGCGGCGCAGAGCGAAAGGGCGAAAGCCTTCTTTAAGCTGCGCGCGCCTTCGACGACGGCGGCCGCGGCAAAAGGGGCCGTGGCGTACGCCCCGACGCCGGCGATCGTCGGCGTGCTGTAGAGCATGTATGCGATCGGGCCGCACGCATACGGCGTCACCGCGAGCGCGGCGGGCCAGCCCGTAAGGCCGCACGAGCGTGAAAACGCGTACGCGCCGAGCGTCGCGAGGGACCAGCACGCGGCAAGTTCGAATTTCGCCGCATCGGCCGGTGCTAAGCCGCAGCTTTGTAGCGCCGCCAAAAAGGCCAGGTGCGGGAATGCGCCGCCCAACATCAGCGAGGTTCCGCCGCCAAGGAGCACGTGGTTTCCCCACAACTCCCGCGTCCAGCTCAGCGTCAGCGCGGGGTCGAATGAGGGGACGGTATCGCCTCCGAGAAACGCACGGCCGTGGAGCCTCACGAAGAACGTGATCCATGGGGAAGCGACGAGTGCGGCTAAGTAGCTGAGAGGCGAGAGCGGTGTTTGAGAAACGCCGCGGGTCAAGCAATCTCCTCGTGTTTTCGGTCGGCGGATCGAATGATGTGCTCCGCTGCGAATGCGGGTGTGAGTTGGAAGCACTCGAGGAGTTCGCGGACGACCGCCCGCGGCGAGCAACGCGCGGAGTAGAGCATCGAACAAGCCCGTAGCTCGTCGAGGAAACCGTCCGCGGCGTTCAGCCGATCCAGCGATCGGGCCAGGGCTTGGGCTTGAGGTTCGAAAGCGACGTTCTCGAAGCCGACGCAGTCGATCCGCGTCGACGGCAAGCTCGGAACGCCCAGAGACGCCGCGATGGATAGCGGGCCGCTTGCCGCAAACGACGTGACGTAGGGGAACACCGCGCACCGCGCCCCCGCGAAAAACGCGGCAACGTCCTCTTCAGGCACGTAATCGCACCACTGTACGCCCAGCCGCTGCGCGCGTTCGCGCATCTCGCGGTGGTAGGTTTGGTATCCCGGATCGTCCTGCAGGCGCAGGTTCTTCGGGCCGACGACGACGACGCGCTGAGGCGTCTTCACGAGCTCGAGGGCGTCGAAAAGCACGTGGTGGCCCTTGTAGTAGCTGACGAAGCCGAAGCAGAGCACATAGTCGCGCGGAAGCCCGTACCGTTCGCGAACGCGCTCGATCTGTTCGCTCGAGGGGCGGTGCGCCGATTCCGCGATCAGCGGGATGTAGACGATTTTCGATCGGAGCATCTGCGGAAACGCTTCGACGCTGCGGCTGTGTTCGAACCACGACCTTGTCACTGACGGCGGCGCAAAGGATGTTGAAAGCGTACGATGCGAGCTCGAAGAGTCTCGTCCGCGTCGTCTCCCGCTCGGCCTGGCCGTGCGCCTCCCGGATCATTTGTGCGTTCAAGGCATGGTGGAGCGTCGTTACGACGCGCATGCCGGACGCGCGGCACAAGAGGACGAGCAGAGGAAAGAGCACCGAGGTCGCCATCGGGCCGTAGAGTGTCGCCTCGTGGTGGATGTTTACGTTGCGGGCTTTGCTCTTCCGCAATTCGCGCAGAATGGTGCGAGTGAAGCTCAGACCCTGGCGCCAGCCCGGCGTGATCCCGTACTTGGCGCCGTCGATCTTGGAAGCGGCGTCGGCTTGGCCTATCACGGTCACGCGAAGGCCGGCGTCGACACACGCGTTCGCTAACTGGTGCGTGAACCGGGACATTCCGTTACTAGGACGGTCCGGATACGGGAGAGGCGCGACTATATGCAGATCGTCGTTCACCGTCGGATCACTACGCTCCGGTCACCGCGACGGCGGCTTCGCGAAAGGCCTCGATCGTTCGTGAGAGACCCTCGAGGAGCGAGACCTCAGGGCTCCAACCGAGCAACTGACGCGCCTTCGTGATGTCGGGTCGCCGTCTCGAAGGATCGTCGGCGGGCATCGGGCGCGCTTCGACGCGCAGCTCCACGCCTACGAGCCTAGCGACGGTCTGGGCGAATTCTCGTATCGAGTATTCGTCGGGGTTGCCGAGGTTGATGATCTCTCCTCGCGCGGCTTCGGATTCGGCACAGGCGATGATTCCGCGCACGAGATCCGAAACATAACAAAAGGAGCGGGTCTGCGCGCCGCTGCCGTAAACGGTTAGCGCTTGGCCGGCGAGGGCCTGCGAGACGAAGTTGGCGACGACGCGGCCGTCATTGTGACGCATGCGCGGTCCGTACGTATTGAAAATACGAATTATCCGCGCGTCGGCATTGCGGACGCGAACGGTAGTCGAGACGAGCGCCTCGCCAAACCGCTTGGACTCGTCATAACACGATCGCGGCCCGACGGGGTTGACGTTGCCCCAATAGGTTTCCGCCTGCGGATGCTCAAGCGGATCGCCATATGCTTCAGAAGTCGAGGCGAACAGGAAGCGCGCCCGCCAGCGTTGTGACGCTGCCAGGGCCGCCTCGGTGCCGCGGCTGTTCACGGCTAGTGTTTCGAGCGGTAGCTTCGCGTAGTCCACGGGACTCGCTGGAGAGGCCAAATGCAGGACCCGGTCGGGGATCACGGCGAGTTCGGCAACGGACCGATCGACGAGCGCCCAGTCGGCGGCCACGTCCGCGCGGATGAACGCGAAACGTCCGCTCGCTTTTGCCGCCGCGAGGTTCGCCTCCGACCCCGTCAGAAAGTTGTCTACTCCGATGACGTGGGCTCCCGTCGCTAGATACGCATCGACGAGGTGCGAGCCGATAAAGCCGGCGGCGCCGGTAACGAGGACGATCACGATTCCACCGCCGAGACCGAAGAAGCCAGACGCGTTCGGCGTCCGATGCCCATGTAATCGAAACCTAGCGCGGCGGCCTCGTTCGGATCGAAGACGTTACGGCCGTCGAAAAGAAGGCGTCCGCGCATGTGCTCCTTAGCGATTCGCAGGTCGAGTTGCTTGTATTCGTTCCAATCCGTCGCGACGACGAGTGCGTCGGCTCCGCTCGCCGCCTCGAACGCGCTTTGGGCGAACGTGACCCGCCCGCCGAGGCGGCGGCGGGCGGTCGCGACGGCGACTGGGTCGTGAGCTGCCACGGCTGCGCCTTTTGCGAGCAGGAGCTCGATTAGGGCGATCGCGGGAGACTCGCGGACGTCGTCCGTCTGCGGTTTGAAGGCCAGGCCGAGCACGGCAACCCGGGAACCCTTCAGGGACCCGAGCCGTTGCTCGATGCGGTCGACCGCGCGGACGATTTGTTCGCGGTTGATTGCCAGCGTCGCTTGCAATAGGGAGGGGACGACGCCGACGCGCTCCGCGACTTGCGAGAGCGCCGCCAAGTCCTTCGGAAAGCATGAACCGCCGAATCCGATGCCGGCTCCGAGGAACGAGTTTCCGATTCGCCGATCCGCACCGGCTCCGCGCATGACGTCGCCGACGTCCGCTCCGACCATCTCGCAGATGTGGGCGATTTGGTTGGCGAACGATATCTTCGTCGCGAGAAACGCGTTGGCCGTGTATTTGATCATCTCTGCGGTGCGCACGTCGGTTTCGATGATCTTCGCATCGAGCGGAGCATAGAGATGCCGCATCGTCGCAGCCGCATCGGGGTCGTCTACGCCGAGGACGATGCGATCGGGTTGCATGAAATCGCCGATTGCGGAGCCTTCGCGCAGAAACTCGGGATTCGAAACGACGCTGACCCGGTGGGCACTCGACTTGCGTTCGCGCACGATCGCCGAGACGAGATCGCCCGTCTCAACGGGAACGGTCGATTTGTTGACGATGACGGTGTCGCGGCCCAAGTTTTCCGCGATCGTAATGGCCGCTTGCCTGACGTAGCTGAGATCGGCGCTCCCGTCGCTCGTTTGAGGCGTTCCTACGGCCAGGAAGACGATGGCGGCAGGGCCTATCGCTCGGGCGGGATCGGTCTCGAAGGAAAGGCGCCCGGCGGAAGCGTTGCGGCGGACCAGCTCCTCCAAGCCCGGCTCGAAAAAAGGCACGTGGCCCGCGCGCAACGACTCGATGCGGCTCCTATCGATATCGAGGCAGACGACGTCGTTTCCCAGTTCGGCGAAGCAAGCGCCAGTCACCAGGCCGACGTACCCGGTGCCGATGACGGCGATGTCGCTGGACACGGTTGTGACCCCCCTTAGGTAGCGCGGAACCGGGTGAAAAATGCAGTTACCCGGCAGTGGCCCGACACCCTCCGATCCGGCTCGCGCCCACGAACGGATCGTCTCCTGTTGCGGCTGAGGGTCGTGGGCATGCTAGGCGACTTCCTTGGTGAGCGGGAGTCGCTGCAGCGTTGGGAGGGGCATCGTAATTCGATACAGGGACCCGACGAACGCCGCACCATGCCCGATCAAGATGACTTGGATCACTTGATCGAGCGTTGCATGGCGGGCGATGATGGTCGCGATTTCGCCGACCGCCACGACGATCAATGGGATGACGAAATCGAAACGGTGAAGGCCGATCTTGTAGCTGACCGCGACGCTCGTCGCCGCGAGGAGCATCATCGCGGCACCGTACGGAAAGATATAGAGCGCCGCCTGGGCAAACGATGAGCCCGCGACGATCTCCACGATCCTGGCGGGGAACACGCTGAACAGGGCAAGGCCGACACCGGAGGTCGCGCCGAGCGCCAGCGCAGCTTCGAGGAGGAGCATCTTCGGTGCCCTCCCGATGGCGGCTAGGTGCGTCGCCTTCGGCAAGATGATCGTCGGGACGAAGGCGGCCACGAAGAAGAGGATCTTCCCAATGAGCGATACCGCACCATAGATACCGGCGGCGCTTGGGGAGAGGAAATGCTTCACAAGGAGGATGTCTGCGAATCCGATGACGGTAAGCACGCTCGTTGCGATGCTGACTCCACCGGCGGTCTGCAGCAGGCGGCGCAGATCTAGGGGCGCCTCGCTCCGACTAGCCTTGCCGAATCGAAGGTTGCATGCGAGCGTCGTATACGCGAGCGCGATGAGACTCCCGGCCGCGAAGCCGCCCACGGCACCGAGAAGTCCGAAGCCCGCGTACACGAGCACGATGCCGAGCAACGCTTTGCCGCACGCTTCGCTGGCGATCGAAACCGCGTATGAGCCGAAATCTTGCCGGCCTTGCAAGGCGCCGCGAAGCAGGGGCAACAAGACATTGGCCCCTATGGCCAGACTGAAGAGCAGGAGCGCCGGCGTATCGCCGATCTGCAAAGCGCGCCCGATCGTTGGCGACGCGACGGCGAAGAGCGCGGTGGCGGCGACGCTCGCGATGAAGAACGCGCGAAGCACTCCGGACATCGACGCCCGCAGACGGTCGATTTCTCCGGCCGCCCAGAACTCCGCCGTGTACTTGGCAACGATCGTCTGACCGATGGATGCGGGAATCGAAACAACCGTGAACAAGGCGATCATCGACGACAGCGCGCCATAGGATTCGACGCCGATCTTGCGGCTGATGACGACGTGAAACAGGTAATTGAAGGCGTTCACGAGGATCGTCGAGGCAAACACAAACGAGCCGTGCCGCACGAAGTCTCTTCGTATCGACCGATGATCGTCAGGGCTCTCGAACTCGTTACCAATTTGGGCGGTCAAGACCTAAACCATTTGCCCGGTGATGAGAGCAGCAAACGCGCATTCTAGCGATCTCATCAGCGGCGGCGCATCGATGCTGTGGTACGACGGATGAGCCGTCCTACGACGGCATACGGATATATTCCCCGCACCCGTGTCGCGACGGCCGGCCGCGTCCCGGCCCCTGACCGATGCTGATGTCGGCATCGCAGTCCTTTCTCGTTGTGATGCGAAACGGGCCTTGTACCAGGGCGGCGGGCGGGGTCATCTCTAATCGCGATCTCATCCCGCCTCGGTCGGGAGCCTGGCTCGCTTGCAAAGCCAACCCGGCTACGCCCATGTGCCGCGCCTTTTTTGCCGCGGTCGCCGTCCGGCTCTTGGTCCCCGCAGCCCCGACGTCTGGGCGTCTGGAATCGGGGCCTCGCCGCCTCCCAACGAGTTTGCGCCCTTGCCCACGGTCCGCGAACTAGCCAATGGCAACCCCTCTTGGTGCGCCTCCCCTTCGGCCAGGAATTCGCGGCCGTCCCCGCGACTACCCGACCAGCAGCTTACTTGGAACCGCCGCGGCGTAACAACGTGTGGAGGAGTCAGACTTGTTGCGATCGTCCAAAACGGCACGGAGTAGCATCGTAGTTCTGATTGCGCTCGGTATTCTTCTCTTGTCGCAATCCGCCGCAAAGAGCGAAACGTTAGCTTACTCACTGGTAGCCGGAAGTGGACGCGTAGGAGTTGCGGACGGACCTGCGCAGTCGGCTGAATTCGTCATGCCCACCGAAATCATTCGCGCGCCCGGCGGTCGGTTGATCGTTGCGGATACTGGGGGCCAAAGGATACGCGTCATCGACAAAGCCGGGAACGTCTCGACCTTGGCCGGCGGCGGCCCCATCAATGATTCCGGGCTTTGGGTCGACGGCTCGTTTCGGGACGGCCCCGCCGCCCTTGCCCGTTTCAATCGGCCTGACGGATTGGCCCTCGGTAAGGACGGCTCGCTCTTCGTCTCGGACCGGGACAACAAATGCATCCGCCGGATTCTGAACGGTCAAGTCTCGACGTTTTCCGGTACTTCTCGCAAAGAGGGCGCGATCGACGGATCCGCCGACGTCGCAACGTTCTATTCGCCCCGAGCGCTCACGATCGACGATGCGGGAGTGCTCTGGCTGGCTGATTGGGGAAACGGAGTACGCAGGATACGCCCGGATGGCAGCGTCACTACGATTTCGCCCAAGGGCGCGACGATCGAACACCCGACGGGGATTTCCTTTGCCGCGGACGCTACCAGGCGAAGGCTCATCGTTGCGGACCAATTCGGTCTCGTTACGATCGATCTCACGACGATGAACGCATCGCGTATGCCGGCCTACCCGACGGGGCACGAAGGAGACGGTCAACCAATAAATGCTAACGCTCAGCTCGGTTTACCTCACGCGGTTTCCTTGATGAATCCAGATGAGGTGGTGTATACCGACCTGAGGGATAGTTCGGTGAAGTACTTCAAGCCCATCTCCTACCTCCGGAACCTCGGCGAGGTTCCCAGAGAAGACTCGATGCTAACGGGCGGCGGTTTGTCCCCGGATGGCGAGGTCCCCCGTTTCGATGCTCCGATGGGCGTCCTCGCCGAGAGGAGCGGCGACGTATTCGTTGCCGATTCGGGCAACCGAAAAGTGGTCCACATCGCGCCGTTCGAACGGCGAGCGTTTATCATGCAGGGTGACATCGCCGCCTTGGCCCGTACGGGCCAGGAGTACCGGGTGGCGATCGTAGGGAGCTCCTACACGTGGTACTTTACAACTCGCGCCGATGCGATCTCCGGGTTCCTAGCCGAGAAGCTCAAGGACGTCCCGGAACTCCGCGGTCGTGAGCCTGCGATGGAATACTTCCTGCTGGCGCATAGCGTGCCCGGAGAACTCGACCTGATCAGGAACGTGTTGTCGCTCGGATCGACGGATCTCGTCATTCTCATGTTGGCGCCGGTAGATCTGCAGGCGCTGGGCGTAGGTCCTCATTACGAAGACTGGGCCGCCGTGATCAAGCCGAAGCTGGCGTCCGTCGTCGCAACGATGAAGTCCGCGAACGTGCCGTTTCTTCTCGTGCTGAATCCGGCATCCCAAGTCTTCAGCCCGCTGGAGTCGGCCGCCTTATGGGAGGGGTGGAACGGCGAGCCGTTCGCAGAGGGCTACGAGCGGGCTCACGCAGATGAGCTGCGCTTGCTGAGTGCAATGGATGCGCCGGTACTCGATCTGTATCCGGCGTTTAGGGAAGAGATGATTTCACCGAACCACCGGCCTCTTTTCTATACGAACGACGCGCACTACTCGGAATACGGTAGACGCCTCATAGCGTCCGAGATCTTCAGGAAGCTTCAGGAGATAAAGCCTTGGTCGGCCCGCTGATCGTCCGCAAGAACCTGCTGCTGGGCGCGGCCGGCTGCGCTCTCATGCTCGTAGCGCATTGCACGACCGCTCTAGCCGACGATGCCGTCGATCAAGTCGTGACCGCTAAGCTTCGGCCGGATGCGGTGTATATTTGGAAGACGAACGATGCGATCGGCGATCTGCGTACGCGGGGAGCATCGGCGGCTCAGATACGCTTGGAGCTCGCTGCAAGAGCAACCCGGATACTCGTTGCGAAGAGCAAGGCAGTACCTGACGCGCGCAAGGTAAAGGTGGAGCTGATCTATTTCAAGAGCGGCGGTATGGACCCGAACTACAAGGTGGAAACCGTGGCCGGCGTCGATCGCCTCGGGTCGGTCGAAGCTGCGCAGAATGCTTTGGCGAGGCCTGCGTCATCGTCTTGGAGCAAAGAGGTCCTGGCAGGGAAGACGCCCGTGGGATTGAGTCTTGAATTGGATGATTCCGCGTTCTCGAATTTGGACGCCAAGTGAGCCGAGGCCGCTTCGGATCGCGTGCCGTCGCCGCAGTGAGAAGAGCCGGTGGATGACCGCGACGTTTCGGTCCCGGGAGCCGTCGACGTTCGCAAGGCTCTCCGGCTCGATCCGATCTATCGTTTGATCGGGTCCGCGATAACGTCGCCGTACGCGCTCGGGATGATCTTGGCCTTGCTGGCTCTTCTTGCGATCGTCTTAGGGCCGTCCTCAGAGTCGCACTTCATTTATACCGATTTCTGAGGTGGCTGACCGGACCGGCTTGGGAATCCGGACTGGGGCCGCGTTCGTCTTACGCGCGGCGGCCACGCTGTTGGCCGCGCTCACGGCGTTCGATCTCGCGTTTCTCGAGTTCTTCCCAACCTTTCCACGCTTGGCCGCCGACTTTTCGGCGGCGTACCTGGCGCGCCAAGCGCGCGCGCTCGGGCACGAGCATCCCGTCGTGGCCCTTGGCGACTCCGCCCTATGGGGATACCGGGTTTCCGTCGAGGAGGCGGCGATCACGCGCCTGCGGCGCGCCGACCGGCGTTGGGTCAACCTCTCTTACGAGGGCGGCAGCGCTCCGAATACGTTTGCGTTGCTGCGCATCCTCGACCACGCGGGCGTTGCACCGCGCGCCGTCGTTTTCAACGTCAATCTCAAGGAGTTCAACCCGGTCGACAGCGCCTACGATAAGTTGTATCCGGGGGTCGAGCGCCTCGCGTGGCCCCTGTTGAGCGCCGAGGAACGCGCGAAGCTCAAGCGCGTGACACCGCAGACGGTCGATGCGAGATTCAACGAGGCGGTCGAGTCGGTCTGGCCGTTCTACGCGATGCGGTCCGACGTGCGCGCCGCGATCTTCGCCGATCAGGACGCCGCACACGCCGTGGCGAGCGTGTTCGAGGCTTGGGGCGGGACCACCGCGCGCAAAGCCGCAGCGCACCGCCCGACGCCGGACAAGTTCGAAGGCACGTACGATCTTTCGCCGCTCGGCGAGGACAACATCGGGGTCTTCTTCCTGCGGCGTGTCGCCGGTGCTCTGCAGAGCAGCCGGATCCCGGGGTATGCGATTCTCACGCCGACCAATCACAAGCTGCTGCACGACTACATCGACGGCCCCGAATATCGCGCGCAGCTCCTTTTCGTCACGCGTCTCCTTCGCTCGTACGGGATAACGGTTCTCGACTACGATAGCGCTTTCGCACCGGCCGAGTTTCTCGACAACGACCACCTGACGGTGGAGGGGAACCGGCATCTCGCGCAACTGCTCTCCCGGGACGTCGCGCCATGATCTTCAACACTTGGGAATTCGCGCTGTTCGCCGCCGCCGTGCTGCCGGTCTACTGGCTTGCCGTTCCGCAGCGTTGGAAGCCGCATTACTTGATCGCGGCGGGCACGTTTTTCTACGCCTGTTCGGTCCCCGCATATCTCGGGCTGATCGTCGCGCTGGCCGGCATTACCTACGCAGCGCTGCGCGCGCTCACGGCGCCCGCGACGACGCCGGGCCGGCGCAAGCTCGTCTTCGGGCTGGCCGTCGGAGCGGTCGTGGGCGTGCTTGGGTTCTTCAAGTATACGAAGCTGTTCGCGTCGACCGTCGATGCGATTGCGCGCCACAACGTTCTCCCGGCGCCGCAGATCGTCGTTCCGCTCGCGATTTCGTTCTTCACGTTCGAGTTCGTGCACGTGCTGGTCGACGCGTACCTCGGAAAGTTGAAGTCGGTCGACGCGCTCGATTTCTCCGCATTTGCGATGTTCTTCCCGACGCTCGTTGCCGGTCCGATAAAGCGTTACGAGACGTTCGCGCCGCAAGTCCGTGCGATCGAACCGCTGACGCGGGACGAACTCGCGCTCAACGCGTACCGAATCGGCATCGGACTCGTTAAGAAGATCGTCCTCGCGGACTCGCTGAGCGTCTTGACGCAACCCATCGTGACGCCAGGGGACCCGTACGGCAGGCTCGATTACTGGATCGCTGCCGTGGCCTATTCCGGAAAGATCTATTTCGATTTCTCGGGATACTCAGATATCGCGATCGGCATCGCGGGTTTGCTCGGGCTCAAGATCCCCGAGAACTTCGATCGGCCGTATTGGGCTGCAAACATCGGGGCCTTTTGGCGGCGCTGGCATATGTCGCTCTCGAGCTGGATCCGAGATTACATCTTCATTCCGCTGGGCGGCAGCCGGCGTCCGCCTCCCTTCGTCGCGCTGAACTTGCTCGTGGCGATGACGATCGCGGGGTTGTGGCACGGCGCCGCGTGGACGTTCGTGGTCTGGGGGCTCTGGCACGGTCTGGGCCTCGCAGTGCACCGCGTATGGTCGATTAAGATCGTGCCCATGGTGCCGGCGCTGCGCGCCGGCGGCCCCGCCATCACCGCGCTTTCGATCGTCGGTACGTTCGCTTTCGTCGACGCCGGCTGGATCTTGTTCGCGGCGGCGTCGTTCCCGAATGCCGCCAGGGTTTACCGCGGGCTTTTCACGGGGTAACGAAGCGAAGCGGGCGCCGCACCTTCGCGCGACGCCCGCTCCGTTTCATGCAGCCCTCAGCCCCGCGGCCTACTCCCGCCGCCGGCGGCCGTTTCCGCGGTCGCCTCCGGGCCGGGGCCCGCGGGGCGTGTAGTCGTCGGCTCCGGGGCCGCCCAAGACGGCCTTGCGCGAGAGGTTGATCCGGCCTTGGCTGTCGACTTCGACGACCTTGACCATGATCTCGTCGCCGATCTTGACGACGTCTTCGACCTTCTCGACGTGGCCCGGCGCGAGCTGGCTGATGTGGACCAGCCCCTCCTTGCCCGGGAGCACGGCGACGAATGCGCCGAAGTTCATCAGCCGGGTGACCGTCCCCATGTAGGTCTGCCCGACTTCGACTTCCTTGGTCAGCGCCTCGACCATTCTCTTGGCCTTTTCGGCGCCCTCGCCGTCAGGCGAGGCGATGAAGACGCGGCCGTCGTTCTCGATGTCGATCTTGACGCCCGTGTCCGCGATGATCTTGTTGATGATCTTCCCGCCGGGGCCGATCACGTCTTTGATCTTGTCCGGGTTGATCTGCACCACGATCATGCGCGGCGCGTACGGAGAAAGCTCCGCCCGCGGGTCGGCGATCGTCTCCTTGAGCTTGCCGATGATGAACAGACGCGACTTCTTCGCTTCCTTCATCGCTTCGCGCATGACGTCGATCGTGATCCCCTGGACCTTGATGTCCATCTGGATCGCGGTGATGCCGTCGACGGTCCCGGCGACCTTGAAGTCCATCTCCCCAAGGGCGTCTTCGAGCCCCTGGATGTCCGTCAGGATCGCGTGCTTCTTGCCGTGCAGCACGAGGCCCATCGCCACGCCCGCGACGTGCTTCTTCAACGGAACGCCCGCATCCATCAGCGCGAGCGTCGAGCCGCAGACCGACGCCATCGAGGAACTGCCGTTCGATTCGAGGACTTCGCTGATCACGCGCACCGTGTACGGGAATACGTCCTCGCTCGGCAGCATCGGGACGAGCGCCCGCTCCGCGAGGTGGCCGTGCCCGATTTCGCGGCGCCCGGGGGCTCGCATGGGCTTCGTCTCGCCGGTCGAGTAGGGCGGGAAGTTGTAGTAGTGCATGTAGCGCTTGTTCGGAATCGCCATGATTCCGTCTAGGCGCTGCTCGTCCGAGATCGAACCGAGCGTCGCCGCGCTGAAGACCTGCGTCTGCCCACGCGTGAAAACGCCCGAACCGTGGACGCGCGGCACATAATGCACCTTGCTCCAGATCGCGCGGATTTCATCGGGCTTGCGGCCGTCGGGACGAATCTTCTCGTCGACGACCATCACGCGAAGCTCTTCCTCTTCCATCAACTTGATGAGCTTCTCGAAATCCTTGTTGGCCGGATCTTCGAGCGCCGCCTTGATCTCGTCGTCTTTCTTGCAGTGTGCGAGCGCCGCTTCGCGCGTGAGCTTCGCGAAAGCTGCGTTGCGCTCGCTCTTCTCGAGCACTCGCATCGCCTTGGCGACGTCCTTCTTGAACGTCTTCTCGACCCACGCTTTGAACTTCGGATCGGGATGCTTGGCTTCGAACTCACGCTTCGGCTTGCCGGCCTTCTTCGCAAGCTCGTCGATCGCGGCGACGATCTTCTTGATCTCCGCGTGCGCGAACTCGACGGCGCCGAGGAACTCTTCCTCGGAGATTTCGTTGCCGCCGCCTTCGACCATCATCACGCCGTCGGACGTGCCGGCGACGACGATGTCCATGCCGCCGGTTTCGTATTGCGGCATCGTCGGATTGCAAATGTAAGCGCCGGCTTCGTCGCGGCCGACGCGAACCGCGGCGACGGTCTTCTCGAACGGGATGTCCGAAACGGCGAGCGCGGCGCCCGCGCCGCAGACCGCGAGCACGTCGGCGTCGAGTTCGGAATCGACCGAGAGCACCGTCGTGATGATCTGGACGTCGTTGCGGAAGCCTTCGGGGAAGAGCGGGCGGATCGGGCGATCGATCTGGCGCGCGGAGAGCACGCCGTGCTCCGAGGGGCGCCCTTCGCGCTTGATGAAGCCGCCGGGGATCTTCCCCGCCGCGTACATCTTCTCTTCAAAATCGCAGGTCAGCGGGAAGAAATCGATTCCTTCCCGGGGTTTGTCGGATGCGGTGACGGCCGCGAGCACGACGTTTTGATCGCCGTAGCGGACCAGGGCGGATCCATTGGCCTGCTTTGCAAGCTCACCCGTCTCGAAGACGAGGGTCCGGCCACCGATCTCGAGCGAGACGGTTTCTGGCACAGGTTCTCCTAGTTTTTGTATTATTTGCTCTTTATGCGAACAGGCTTCGGTTCTGACCCAAAGGACCTATGACCTTGAATGCGGTCTTGCGGCACGACGCAAGAAGGGGAAAGGCGCACGCCTTTCCCCTTCACGCAGGGCGACCGTCCACTTCCGAGGCTGGCGGATCGGCACCCGGGCACCACGGCACGCGCGTATCCCCCCATGCGTGCCGCGTCGATCTTCATACGTCGTGCGGCTGGGGCGTTTCGGCCCAAGCCGTCGGCGATGGAAGACGGTCCTACCTCTCCCCCTCGGAGACGGACCGGCGCCGATAATAGCGGCGGGTCGTGAAGACTCAATGCGTTCGTAAGAAGATCGCGCGAATAGGCGGCCCTAACGCGGACGCTCGATGAAGAACCGCAGATGCCGCGGCGTCGGCGTCGTCGTCGAAAAGCCGAGCGCCTTGAGGACGTGCATCGAGGCGAAATTGTCGCGCGCCGTTTCGGCCAGCACCCGCCGCACGCGATGGTCGCCCCACGCCCACGCGATCAAGGCGCCCGCGGCCTCGCGCGCGATCCCGCGCCCGCGATGCTCCTCGACCACGCCGTAACCGATTTCAACGGCGCCCTTGCGCGGAGCGCCCTTGAAACCGAGCCCGGTTACGAGCGAGCGATCGTCGCCCTCGACGAGCACGCCGTACCACGACCACCACCCGAGCACGCTCGGGTCGTCGTTGAGGCGGTCGATGAAAAACGGGACCACGCCCTCGTCGTAGACGCCTTGCGGCCAATTGACGGGCACGTGCGCGTCGAGTTCGGCTCCCAAACGTGCGCGATCGTTCAGCTCGGCGACGAGCAGTTCGCGCGTCGCCGGGTAGAGTTCGAGCCGCGCCGTCCGGAGCGGTTCGATTCGGACTATCGGCGCAACCCGAGGTCGGCGATCAGCTTGCGGTAGCGCTCCAGGTCGACCTTCTGAAGGTACCCGAGGAGGCGGCGCCGCTTGCCGACCTGCAGCAGCAAGCCGCGGCGGCCGTGGTGATCCTTCTTATGGATCTTGAGGTGCTCGGTCAACTGGTTGATCGAGGAGGTCAGCATCGCGATCTGGACGTCTGCGGATCCCGTGTCGCCGGGCGTCCGCGCGAACTTCGCGGAGATCTCGGTCTTCTGGTCTTTGGTCAACGGCACGAAAGGGGCTCCTCATTCAAGGATAGACTCGCATCGACTCCAGCCTCGAAACCGGCCGGGTCGGCGACCGAAGGATGATAGCAAGGGCGGCGGAGACTGTCCAGAGGCAGGATCGGCATGGCTAGGGGGGCACCGTTCGTGTAATCTGGGAGCGTGATGACCGGCGAACCTGGAGGCGGCGAGCCCGAAGAGTCAAACGGCGCCGCCGCCCTCGCCGCCAAGAAGCGCGAGCATGCGCGCGTAAAGAAAGCGGCCAAAGCGCTCGGTTGGAAGCTCATCGGCCGCGACCTGGTCGAGATTCGCGTCGAGCGTCAATTTCGGTTCGGGCCGCGAACGGTCGTCGTACGCGGCCGAGTCCCCGTTCCCGTCCCTGCCGAGATCAGCGTGGAGCATGGCGAAATGGCGCTCGCGCCGATCGTCGATCCGGTCGCCGGCCAGTTCGCGCATTCGATCGAACGGGCCGCGAGCAAGATCTTGAGCGCGCCCGACGACGTCGAAGCCCGCAGCGTGTACGAGAAAGCGTCGTTCTTCAGCGCGCTGGAGGAGGCCCGGCGCGGGCTCGTCGGCCAGTATCAGGAACTCGAGAACAAACGCGTCGATGAACGCGTCGAAGCCGATCTCGGGCTGCGCTTCTATCTCGAAAGCCTCACGCGCGAGACGCGCATCTTCGAGTATTTCGCCGGCCCGACGAACTCGGGGAAGACGCACGCCGCGATCGAGATCCTGCGCGACGCGGAAAGCGGCGTCTACCTGGCGCCGCTGCGTTTGCTCGCGCTCGAAGTGCACGAACGGCTTGGAGAATTAGGCATCGAGGCCTCGCTCGTGACGGGCGAAGAGCGGATCATCAATCCGCTCGCGCGGCACGTCAGCTCGACCGTCGAGATGGTGGATCTCGCACGCGGCGTCGAGGTCGCGGTGATCGACGAGACGCAGATGCTGCAGGACGAACAGCGCGGCTGGGCCTGGACGCTCGCGGTTGCCGGCGTGCGCGCGAAGCGCGTGATCATGTGCGGCTCCGAGGACGGGCTCGTCTCCGCGGAGCGGCTCGCGGCGCGCTTGGGCGCGAGCGTAAGGGTCCGGCGCTTCGAACGCAAGAATCCGCTCGCGGTCGTCGCTTCGATTCCGCTGACGGCGCTGCGCGCGGGGGACGCCGTGATCGCCTTCTCGCGCAACGCGGTCGTCGAGCTGCAAGGCAAGATTCGCCAGAGCGGCCGGTCGACCGCGGCAATCTACGGCTCGCTCTCGCCCGCGGTCCGGCGGCGCGAGGCGGAACGTTTTCGCAGCGGTGAGGCCGAGGTGCTCGTTGCAACCGACGCGATCGGCCTGGGATTGAACTTGCCGATCCGGCGGCTCATCTTCGTTTCGCTCGAGAAGTTCGACGGCGTGACGTCGCGGATGCTCACGCCCCCCGAGATTCGCCAAATCGCCGGCCGTGCGGGACGCTACGGCATTCACGAGGCGGGCCAAGTGACGGCGCTTGATCCGCGCGCCGTCCCCTTCTTGCGCGCGAGCATCGAACGCTTCGCCCCCGCGCCGAGCGCGCCGCCGATCTGGATCTCGCCAACCGACGAACACCTGCGGCGGCTCTCGGCGATCATCGGCACGACGCGGGTCGCGCGGCTGCTGCAATTCTTTCAGACGCGCTTGCGAAGGCCCGAAGATACCGATCTGCGCATCGCGGACCTCACCGGCACGATCGAAGTTGCGACGGCGCTCGAAATGTCCGAGCGCTTTCTCGAACTCCCGCTCGCGGTGCGCTGCACGTACAGCCGGGCGCCGGTGCAGTTGCGCGGCAACAGTCTCGCCGTGCTCGCGCGGTGGGGCGAGCGTCACGCCGTTGCGGGCACCGTAGACGGTTCCGACGTCACCGCCGGACTCGCGGCGCGCGACCGGCTCCTGCACTTCGAGGATCGCTCGCGCTTGGCGACGCTCTACTTATGGCTCGCGCAGCGTTTCCCCGAGGTCTACGTCGACGGCCAGTCGGTCATGCTGGTTCGCGAGCAGCTCGACGACGACATCCACGACGCGCTCCTGCAGCACGGCGAGCGCCCCCGCCGCGAGCGCAAACCGGCCGCCTTCGTGCGCCGCACCGGCCCGCCGAAATTCAACAAGCGCCGCTTGCCGAAATGAGCGCTAGTCGAGGTTCAAGTAGTCGAAGATCAGTCGCTTGAGGGCAGCGACTTCGTCGCGCGTGATCGTTGCAGCCGTAACTTCGCAAATGCGCTCGAAAGCGATGGTCTGAATGTTCCACGCGAGCGCGAAGGACGGTTTTCACGCCGCTCGGTGCTCGCGACAAGGCCGGCCGCTCTGTCGCGTGCAGCGAGCGCCGGCCGCCTACCCGGCGGCGAATCCGGCCGGACGATCTCGTGCGCCTGTTCCTCGTCGACTTTCGCGCACTCTATCTAGCGCGACGGCCGCTTCGAGCATGGCCGGCTCGGCGGGAGCGCGAAGGCGTTGGGTGGATGCCGGAGTTCGTACGGGTTGCCCGCCTCTCTGAGATTCCGGCCGGGGGTGCGAAGACGGTCACGGCGGGCGATTACGAGATCGCGCTCTTCAACGTCGGCGGGACGCTCTACGCGCTCGAGGACCTGTGCCCGCACCAAGGCGCCCCGCTCGTGGACGGCTGGCTCGATGCCGCCTCATGCACGGTCACGTGTTCCTGGCACGGCTGGTGCTTCGATCTTCGCAGCGGAGCCATGCAACTCGGCGACGGGTTCGAGGGCGTCCCGTCGTTCGAAGTCCGGATCGAGGGAGACGACGTCTTCGTCGCAGCCCTGCCCCGCCGCGTCGAGGAACCCGCCGCGGATTAGACCGCCCGATTTCGTCGCGACCCCAGGCGAGTCGAGAATCGCTTCCGCGGATCGACCCGCCGAAGAGCCGTCAGGAGCCTCCGGCTTCCGCTCGCGGCGAAGCTCGCTAGCTTCGAGAAGTGCCCGGGCAAGCCGGGAACTAGGGGGCGAATCCGGGTCCGCCGGTTGCGGCGGCTCCGCCGGGTATGGTCTAATATGGACCACATAGCGGTCCAAAGTAGACTAATTCTTGGTACGGAGTAGCCTGATAGATGGCCCAACATAAACCGGTTCCTCGGTTCATCGCGCCCGTTGTCGGGGAGGCGCTCGACGAGGCGCGGGTCGTGGCGGTCGTCGGCGCGCGGCAAGTCGGGAAATCAACGCTGGTGCGGATGCTCGATCGGCCCTACTTCTCGCTGGACGATTTCAGCACGCGGTCCTTTGCCCAGGGCGATCCTGCGGGATTCGTACGGGGCCTCCCTGCAGGCGCCGTCCTCGATGAGGTGCAGCTCGTTCCCGATTTGCTGCGGGAGATCAAGAGCGTCGTCGACCTCGACGAGCGACGCGGGCGCTTCGTCCTCACCGGGTCCGCCAACATTCTGGCCTTGCCGGGGCTCGCCGATCCGCTCGTCGGACGCATGCGGATCCTCCAACTGCATCCGCTTGCCGAAGCCGAGATCGAGGGCGCGGATCGGAACGCCGTCGATGAACTCTTCGCGGAAGATCCGGCCTGGCCGGACGCCGGCACAACGGATGATGCGCTGATCGCGCGTTTGCTGCGGGGCGGCTACCCGGAACCGTATCACCTTCCGAATGCATCGAGTCGAGCGAATTGGTATTCGCAATACATCGCCGGTATGCTGCAGCGCGAGGTGCGCGAGATCGCGCGGATCGACGATATCCCCGCGATGCAGCGGCTCTCGAGCATCGTTGCGGCCCGTTCGGGAAGGCTCTTCAGCCCAACGGAGCTCTCTTCCGACACGGGAATCCCGAAGACGACGCTGCTGCGATATCTAGCGATTCTCGAACAGGCATTCTTGGTTCACCAGCTTCCCTCGTGGGCAGCCGACCCGGGACGCAAGAACGTGAAAGCCCCGAAAATATTCGTCAACGACGTCGGTCTCGCGGCGCACGAAATCGGCGCAGACGTCCTCCAACTCTCGAAGAACCGTAACCTCTTAGGCGCGCTCGTCGAAACGTTCGTCGTGAACGAAATTCGTAAGCAAGCCTCGTGGAGCCGGTCGCAGCCGCGACTCTTCCACTTCCGCTCGCACGCAGGCCAAGAAGTCGATCTGATCCTCGAAAGCGCAGGAAAGCGCGTCGCGATCGAAATCAAAGCGGCCGCGTCGCTCGAATCGCGCGATACGCGCTCGGTCCGCCGGCTCGTTGAGAATCCGGGGCTGGGTTTCGTGCGAGGCGTCGTCATCTACACGGGATCCCGCGTGATCCCGGCTCACCCGAAGATCCACGCTCTTCCAATCGCCGGGCTCTGGGCGAAGCGTCCTTAGACCCGACGCCAGGGCGGCGGGCTGCCGCATAGATCGAATCTAGCGCAGCAACGCCTGCGGAAGCTCCTTGATGCTCGCCGTGCCGCTGGCGAACATCGCGATCCGTAAGCCCGCGACGAAGTCGTCGAGAACTTCGCAGACGGCCTCCCACGATTCGGTCGCGGGCTGCAGCAGCGGGAGGCCGACGCCGGCCAGGTTCGCGCCGAGCGCCAGCGCTTTCGCGATCTCGATTCCGCTGCGGATCCCGCCGCTCGCGATCAACACCGCCCCGGGGAGCGCCGCGCGCAGGGCGGCCGTCGCTTCGGCCGTCGGATACCCCCAACCGGCGAACGTCTCGGCGAGCGCTTCCCGGCGCGGATCGCCGGAGCGTCGCCCCTCGACGCGCGCCCACGAGGTTCCGCCCGCGCCTGCGACGTCGATCGCGGCGACGCCGGCCTCGAACAATCGGGCCGCCGTCGCGGGCGAGATCCCGGAGCCCACGCCCTTCGCTATGACGGGGACGCCGAGCGCGCGCACGAGCGCCTCGATCTTTCCGAGGAGTCCGCGAAAGTTCGTGTCGCCGCCGGGCTGCAGCGCCTCCTGCAGCGGGTTGAGGTGCAGGCAGAGGCCGTCCGCCTCGATGCTCGCGACGGTCCTGCGCGCCGCTTCGATCGTCACGCCGTAGTTCAATTGCACGGCGCCCAAGTTCGCGAACAATGCGACGTTCGGCGCGGAACGGCGGACGGCGTACGTCGCCGTCAGCGTTTCGTCTTCGAGCGCGGCGCGCTGGCTGCCCAGCGCGAGCGCGACCCCGCAGCGTTCCGCGGCGCGCGCGAGGTTGACGTTGATCGAGGCAGCGCGCGCCGTCCCGCCGGTCATCGAGGAGATCACGATCGGCGCGCGCAGCGCATGCCCCAGGAACGTCGTCGCGGTCGTCACTTCCGCCAGCGCCATTTCCGGGAGCGCCTCGTGCCGCAGCCGCACCTTCGCAAAGCCCGTCTCGAGCGCCGAGGCGACGTCGTCCTCGAGGCAAATATCGAGATGGCGCGATTTGCGCGCCTCCGTCGCGGCCGTCGCGGGCGCGGGCACTTTCATTGCCGAAGCCCTGCTCGCCATGCGACCCGATTTCCTTTCGCCGAAACGATGAGCGACGAGACCGGACGAGGCTCCATTGCTTCGTGGGACGGCCGCTCGGGGACGGCCGGGGGCATCGGTTTCGGCACCGCGCTCGCTTCGCTCGCCCGCGAAGCGGGCCTAGAAGGCGAAGCCTTGGCTCAGGCCGCGGGACTCCCGCATGCGTTCCTCGCGGCCTTGATCGCCGGGAGCGCGCGCGCGACGACGCCGCAGCTCGCGCGGCTCGCGCAAGCGCTCCGCCTGCGCGCGATCGAGTTCATGCAGAAGACCCAGTTGCTCTCGCTCGAGGTCTACGCGCTCGGTCTCGATCCGCTCTACTTCCTGCCCGAAGGCCCGATCCGCAAGGACGCGCGGATCTACATGCGCGAGATCAATCCGCGCCATGCGGTCCCCGAGCGCGACATGCTCGTCCGCAACCCGACGCTTTCGGCCCTTCTTGCCGACGAGCTCCTCGATCCGCTCGGCAGGCTCGAACTGGAGCTGGCCTACTTGCTTCGCGCCGCCTCCCAGCAAACCGGAGGAGTACTCTGACCGAAGTCGCATTGCTTCCGCTTCCGAAACGGGAAAGGTGCGGGAAGCTTGGAAAAGCTATGACCATGGTTTCGACAATAGATGGAAAGCGCATCGCCGCGCTCGTCGGCGACGGATTTGAAGAAGGCGAGCTCTTGGAGCCGCGCAAGGCCTTGGAGGCGTCGGGGGCGATCGTCACGATCGTCGGCATCGACGATAAGGCCAAGCAGCGCATCCGCGGGAAGCGGAAGTTCGACGAAGGCGTCACGCTCAAGGCTGAAGAGGTCGTTGCGGATTGCACGGCCGAGGATTTCGACGCGTTGCTGATCCCCGGCGGCAGCTCGCCCGACACGATTCGGACGAACCGCGAAGTGCAACGCTTCGTCCGTGAATTCGACTCGGCGAAGAAGCCGATCTTCGTCGTGGGGCACGGCGTTCAGGTCCTCATCTCATCGCAAGTCACGCGCGGACGGACGCTGACGGGCTCGCCCTCGATCGGCGACGACATCCGCAACTCCGGCGGCTTGTATCGCGACCAGCCGGTCGTGCAAGACGCCCACTGGACGACGACCCGCGGGCTCGGCGATATCGTCCAATTCAACCGCGCGATCCTGGAGAAGCTCGCGACGACCGCCCCGGTCGGCTAGCGGCCCGGAGCGGATCGTAACGCGCGAGCGTCTCGCCGAGCGAGCGCAGCGCGAAGTAGCCGAGGATGCCCGCCGCCGCGAGCGCGACGAACGACGCGACGGCGGGCGACGGCACGAAGAGGGATGGGCGTCATGCGCCGACGAGCGAGAGGCGCCGGTTGGGACGCTCTGGGCGGCCGACCTTATGGCATTCCGTCCACGCCCCGTCGCGCTCGATCGCCACGATATCCGCCGTGAAATCGAACTTCCCGGTGCCGTAGAAGAACGCGCTGCCGACGGCGTAGGCGTCGACGGGGACCTCCGCATCTTCGAACGCCTTGATCTTGTGCGGGTCGAAACCGCCGCTCGCGACGATCTTCACGTACGTGAAGCCCTCCGCGTCCAGCGCGGCCCGCACGTTGCGCACGAGTTCCGGGACGACGCCGGTCGGCGGGAACGTCCCCATCTGCGACCACAGCGAGCGGTCGACGAGCGTTCCCGACGTATCGAGCCGCACGCCCCACAGGCGCTTGCCGAGCGCGCGCGCTACCGCGACGCTCGTCGCGACGCAATCGTTGTCGAAATCGACGAGCGATATCACGTTGACGCCGGGATCGATGTACGCCGCGAACTTCTCCGTCGCGAGCACCGTATCGCCTCCGTACGCGGCGATCAGCGAATGCGGCACCGTCCCCATCCCGCGCGAGCCCCACCATTCGGCGTTCGCGTCCGTCGAAACGCCGAGCGCTCCGGAGATGTAGGCGGCGTAGCCGTCGCCCGTCTGCACGAGATGGTGATCGTAGCGCGCCGGAAAGAAGAGCACGTCCTTCCCGCCTGCGGCGTCGACGATCGCGCGCGCGTTCGTCGCGATCCGCGTGCGCCGCGAGAGGACGCCGAGATAGCACGTCTCCAGATGTGCGAAGAGCGTGTAATCGCCTTCGATCGTCATGACCGTTTCGAACGGCTCGATCGCGTCGCCGTCGTGCAACGCGCGGACGGTGAGCTCGTCCCAGCCGTCATGCCACGCGCCGCTGCGGCGGTCTTCCCGCCCCGAGCAGAGCTTGAGGATCGCGAGCGCCTCGTCGATCCCGCACAGGACGGATCGATTCCGCTGGAAGACCTGCATTCGCACGCGGCGCCGGAGTCCGTCGCGTTCGAGGATCTGGCGCGACCGGTTGAAATAGACGTCCGAATAGTAGCCGGCGCGCATCTTCTCGACGGGGAGGTGGAAGATCGCCGGATCGAGCCGCTCGCTGCTGCGCACCATAATGGGACGTTCGTACGAACGCGTGGAATCCCGGTCCTGTATGAGCCGACCGCCGAGCAATGCCGAGGTGGCCCGTCTCCTCACCGAGATCCGGGTCCTGATGGAGTTCGCGGGCGAGCCGTTCTATAAGTTCATGGCGTACGAGCGCGCCGCGACGGCAATCGAAAACGCCCGCCCGGTCGGCGAATTGCTCGGCGCGGGCGAACTCGAAGCGCTCCCGGGGATCGGCAAGACGATCGCGGCGCGCGTGCGCGAGTACGTCGAAACGGGGACTTCCGCGTACCGCGAGGAGCTCGCCCGGAGATACCCGCCCACGCTGCTCGAACTGCTCGGCGTGCAGGGAATCGGCATGAAGACGGCTCGGCAGCTCTTCGAGCAGTACGGCATCGCCTCGCTCGCCGATCTCGAAACGGCGCTCGAGACCGGAGTCCTCGCCGACGCGCCGCGCCTGGGGAAGAAGTCGCTCGAGAACATCAAGCGCGGGATCCTCGCCTACAAGGGCCGGCAGAAGCGGACGCCGATCGGGCTTGCGCTCCCCCTCGCGCGCGAGATCGTCGCCTTCATCGAGGCCGGTTCGCCCGCGCGCAACGTCACCTATGCCGGGAGCCTGCGCCGAGCCGAAGCGACCGTCGGCGATATCGACGTCGTCTGCACCTCCGCGGAGCCCGAAGCCGTGATTCGGCGCTTCACGGGCTGGGAGCGCGCCGAGGCCGTCCTCGCCGAGGGCTCGACGAAGGCGAGCATTTGGCTCGCGGGCGGGCTCCAGATCGATCTGCGCGTCCTCCCGGAGGACGTCTACGGGAACCTGCTGCAGCACTTCACGGGGAGCCGCGAGCACAACATCCAGCTGCGCGAACTCGCGGTGCGCAAGGGATTGCGCGTCAGCGAGAACGGCATCCTCGAACTCGCGACGGGCCGCAACCTGACGTGCCGCACCGAGGCGGAAGTCTACGCGGCGCTCGGGCTCGCGGAGATTCCGCCGGAGATGCGCCTGGGCATCGGGGAGATCGAAGCGGCGGCGAACGGGAGCTTGCCGGTCCCGGTCGCGCTCGCCGATCTGCGCGGCGATTTCCACATGCACTGCACGTGGAGCGACGGCGCGAACTCGCTCGAGGAGATGATCGCGGGCGCGGCGGCCCGCGGCTACGAATACCATTCGATCTCCGACCACTCGTGGGGGCGGGGACCCCTCGGCCTCGATCCGAACCACCTGCGGATGCAGCGTGAGAAGGTCCGCGCGCTCGGCGACCGGCACGGGGTTCGCACGCTGTGCAGCGCCGAAGTCGATCTCTTGCCGGACGGTTCCCTCGATTACGAGCCGGCGGTCCTAGCGGGGCTCGATATCGTGATCGCGTCGGTCCATTCGCACATGAATCAGTCGCGCGACGAGATGACGCGCCGGCTGCTCCGCGCCTGCGAGGATCCCTACGTCAACGTCATCGGGCACCCGACGGGGCGCTCGGTCGACGGTTTTCCCGGCTACGAATTCGATTACGACGCCGTCTTCGCCGCCGCCGCGCGGACGGGGACCGCGCTGGAGATCGACGGGCACCCGAACCGGCTCGACCTGCCGAGCGCGCTCGCGCACCGCGCCCGTGCGTTCGGCGTCACGTTCGCGCTCGATAGCGATGCGCACGCGAGCGCCGAGCTCGCGAACGTCGCGTACGCGGTCGGGCAGGCGCGCCGCGCTTGGGTCACGCGCGACGAGGTGCTCAACGCGCGCCCGCTCGAGGACGTCCTCGCGTTCGTCGCAGCGAAGCGGGCGCGCGCCGCGTGAAGGAGCCGAAGCCTCTCGTCCCCGGCGGACTCGGCGAGATCGACCTGTACTTGATCGGTGAGGGGACGCACCGGCGCCTCTACGACGTGCTCGGCGCGCACCTTGTCGATCGGGACGGCGTCCGGGGCGTGCGCTTCGCGGTTTGGGCGCCGAACGCGCGGCGCGTCAGCGTCGTCGGCGATTTCAACCACTGGGATGCGGGGCGCGACCCGCTGCGACCGCGCGGCACGTCGGGCGTCTGGGAGGGCTTCGTCGCGGGCCTCGGTCCGGGGACGCTCTATAAGTTCGCGATCGTCGGCCCCGACGGCCATCGCTTGCCGCTCAAGGCCGACCCGCTGGCGAGCGCTTCCGAATTGCGCCCCGCGACCGCCTCGGTCGTGACGCCTTCGAGCGACTACGCCTGGCGCGATGCCGCCTGGCTCGCTTCGCGTGCCGCGCGCATCGACAGGCACGCGCCGGTGACGATCTACGAAGTCCACTTGGGCTCGTGGCGCCGCGCTGCCGGGAATGGGTTCCTCGGTTATCGCGAGCTTGCGGAGCAGCTCGTCGATTACGCCTGCTGGATGGGCTTCACGCACCTCGAGATCATGCCGCTCTCCGAGCATCCCTTCGACGGCTCGTGGGGCTACCAGCCGACGGGGATGTTCGCGCCGTCGAGCCGCTTCGGCTCGCCGGACGATCTACGCTATTTCATGGACCGGGCGCACGAGGCGGGGCTCGGCGTGATCTTGGATTGGGTCCCCGGGCATTTCCCGAGCGACGCGCACGGCCTCGCCTACTTTGACGGAACGCATCTCTACGAGCACGCGGATCCGCGCAAGGGCTTCCATCCCGATTGGAACACGCTGATCTACAATTTCGGGCGAACCGAGGTCGCGAATTTCTTGGTCGCGAGCGCGCTCGCATGGTTCGATCGCTTCCACGTCGACGGGCTGCGGGTCGACGCCGTGGCCTCGATGCTCTATCTCGATTACAGCCGCAGCGAAGGCGAATGGGTTCCGAACGAATACGGCGGGCGCGAGAATCTCGAGGCCGCCGCATTCCTGCGGCGGCTCAACGAGATGGTCTACGCGGAGTACCCCGGCATCGCGATGATCGCCGAGGAGTCGACCGCCTGGCCGATGGTCTCGGCGCCGACGAGCGCCGGCGGGCTCGGTTTCGGCTACAAGTGGAACATGGGCTGGATGCACGACGTGCTCCAGTACTTCGCCCTCGATCCGGTCCACCGAAAGTACCATCACGACGAGATCGTCTTTAGCATGGTCTACGCCTACAGCGAGAACTACATCCTCCCGCTCTCGCACGACGAGGTCGTCCACGGCAAAGGCTCGATGCTCGGGAAGATGCGCGGGAACCGCTGGGAGCAATTCGCGCACCTGCGCGTCCTCTACGGATTCATGTACGCGCATCCCGGCAAGAAGCTCTTGTTCATGGGCAACGAGTTCGCGCAAGAGCGCGAGTGGAATCACGAGAGCAGCCTCGATTGGCATCTGACCGAGGCCCCCTCGCACCGGGGCATCCAACTCCTCGTGCGCGACCTGAACCGGCTCTATCGGGAGACGCCCGCGCTGCACGCCCTCGATTGCGATCCGAAGGGCTTCGAGTGGCTCGAATCGCACGACCGCGCGCGGAGCGTCGTCGCCTTCGTCCGCTACGGCCCGACCCGCGAAGACGGCGTCCTCGTCGTCTGCAACTTCACGCCGATGGAGCGGCGGGATTACCGGCTCGGGGTCCCGAGGGCCGGGCGCTACGTGGAACTGCTGAACACGGACGCGGAGTACTACGGCGGCGGGAATAATGGCAACCTCGGGGGTATCGAGGCGGAGGTGTCGCCGTCACACGGACGGCCGATCTCGCTCGCCGTCACGCTCCCTCCCCTCTCGACGCTCTTTTTCCGGCTGCCGAAGCAGTAGAACGAAACTCCCTTGAGATCGACGAGTCGCGCTTCCGTTTGGCCCGGACGCCCGTACCCGCTGGGTGCGACCTGGGATGGCCGGGGCGTGAACTTCGCGCTGTTCTCGCAGCACGCCGAGCGCGTCGAACTCTGCCTCTTCGACCCGCGCGGGCGGCGCGAGATGAGCCGCGTCGTCCTGCCGGAGTACACCGACCAAGTCTGGCACGGGTATCTCCCCGAGGCGCGGCCGGGACTGCTCTACGGCTACCGCGTCTACGGCGAGTACGCTCCCGAACGCGGGCATCGCTTCAACGCGAACAAGCTGCTGATCGATCCCTACGCGAAGATGTATTCCGGCAGCCTGCGCTGGAACGACGCGCACTTCGGATACCGGCTCGATGCGCCGCGCGCGGACCTCTCCTTCGACCGGCGCGACAACGCGTCGGGGATGCCGAAGTGCGTCGTCGTCGACACCGCGTACACGTGGGGAAACGACCGCCCTATCTACAAGCGCTGGCACGAGATGGTCGTCTACGAGCTGCACGTGCGCGGCTTCACGATGCGCAACGAGGCGGTGCCGCAGCGGTATCGCGGGACGTTCGCGGGGCTCGGGTCGCCCGGGGTCACGGAGTACCTGTCGCGTTTGGGCATCACGGCCGTCGAACTGATGCCGGTCCACGCGTTCGTCGACGACCGGAATCTCGTGCAGCGCGGGATGCGAAACTATTGGGGCTACAACACGCTCGGCTTCTTCGCGCCCGATCCGCGCTACCTCGCCGACGAAAGCAGTCTCGGCGAATTCAAATCGACCGTCCGCCACTTGCACGACGTGGGGATCGAAGTGATCCTCGACGTGGTCTACAACCACACGGCCGAAGGGAACCAGCTCGGCCCGACGCTCTCGTTCCGCGGCATCGACAACGCCTCGTATTACCGCCTGGCGAACGACCGGCGCTTCTATCACGATACGACGGGTTGCGGAAACACGTTGAACCTGGATCATCCGCGCGTGCTGCAACTCGTGATGGATTCGCTGCGCTACTGGGTTCAAGAGATGCACGTCGACGGCTTCCGCTTCGATCTCGCGCCCGCGATCGCGCGCGGGGGCAGCTTCCTCAGCGCCGTCTCTCAAGATCCCGTCCTCTCCCGCGTCAAGCTGATCGCGGAGCCGTGGGATTTGGGCGCGGACGGATACCAGCTCGGACGCTTCCCGCCCGGCTGGTCGGAGTGGAACGACAAGTATCGCGATACGGTGCGCCGCTTCTGGCGCGGCACGGACGGCGTGATTCCGGAGCTCGCATCGCGCTTGACGGCCTCGAGCGACCTCTTCGAGCACGACGGGCGGCGGCCGCGGGCGAGCCTGAACTTCGTGACTTCGCACGACGGCTTCACGCTGCACGATCTCGTCAGCTACAACGACAAGCACAACGAAGCGAACCTGGAGCACAACCGCGACGGCCACTCGGACAACGTGAGCTGGAATTGCGGCGTCGAGGGTCCGACGGCGGACCCCGCGATCCGCGCGCTGCGCATGCAGCAAAAACGGAATTTCCTGGCCACGCTGTTGCTTTCGCAAGGCCTGCCGATGCTGCTCGCCGGCGACGAGTTCGGGCACACGCAGCGCGGGAACAACAACGCGTATTGCCAAGACAACGAAACGAGCTGGATCGCGTGGAACGCGATCGACGCCGACGGCCGTGCGTTGCTCGAATTCGTCAAGCGGCTCATCAAGCTGCGCTCGGTGCACCCGGCGCTGCGCCGCACGCGCTTCTTCCACGGCAACCCGATTCCGACGTCCGGGCTCAAGGATATCGCCTGGCTGACGGTCGCGGGGAACGAGATGCGGGAACAGGATTGGAACGACGGCCGCTCCCGTGCGTTCGCCTTCTTGCTCGGCGGCGATCCGGGTGACAATTTCATCAGCCTGCTCGGGTATCCCGAACTCGACGATTCGTTCCTGATGCTCTTGAACGCGACCGGATCGCCGCAGACGTACACGCTTCCGCCGGCGAACTCGCTGCGCGCGTGGGAGCTGCTGCTCGAAACGACGTGGCCCGAGACCGCCGTGGTCGGCTCGCACGTGGCCGTCGGGGACACGTACGTCGTGAATTCGAGGGCGCTGGCGCTCTTCATCGGACGCGAGCGCCGGTGATCGTTCGCTCCTACCGCGATTTTTGGGGTGAGGAGCGCGCGGTCCCCGAAGCGACGATCGCGGCGCTCGCCGGGCTGATCGAACGGGTGCCCGCGGCGCCGCGTCTCCTCGAACCGGTCGCGGTCGTTCCGCAGGCGCGCCCGCAGATCGTCGCGACGATCCCGGCAAGCGAGATCGGCCGGATCCGGACGCTCTCGCTTTCGAAAGAGGACGGAACGGCCGCGCGCGCCGAGGTGCGCTTCGGCGAAGGGGAACTGCTGGAGGCCTTCGAGGAGGGCGGCCGCGCCTACGAGCGCCGGGCTCTCGTTTTGCCCTTCTGCGTGGAGCCCGGGTATCACGACCTCGCGCTCGAGGGGCGAACGCAGCGCCTGATCGTCGTGCCGGAGAGCTGCTATCTGCCCCCCGAACTCGAGGCGGGGAAGCGGACGTGGGGGGTCGCGGTCCAGCTCTACGGGCTGCGCTCGGAGCGAAATTGGGGGGTCGGCGATTTCACCGATCTCGCCGCCTTCGTCCGCAACGCGGCAGCGTGCGGGGCGAGCGCGATCGGGCTGAATCCGCTGCACCTCCTGCACGCCGATGCGCCCGCGGCGTGCAGCCCCTATGCGCCGTCGAGCCGCTATTTCCGCAACGCGCTGTACCTCGACGTCGAAGCGATCCCGGAGTTCGCCGCGTCCAAGCGAGCGCAGGCGCTCGCACGGAGCCGGAAGTTCGCCGCGCGGTTGCGCAGGCTGCGCGAAGCGGAGCTGATCGACTACGCCGCAGTCTCGGCGGCGAAACGGGCCGTTCTCGACGTGCTCTTCGAAGAGTTCGAAGCGGCGCATTCGCCCGAGGGGAAACCCGCGACCGAACGGGGCGAGGCGTTCGCGGCGTTCGTTCGGGCGGGCGGGGAGCGCTTGCGCCAGACCGCGCTGTTCGAAGCGCTCGCCGAGCACGTGGCGCGCCGCCGCCGCCGTCCCGCCGCCCGCCAGGAATGGCCCGCCCGTTATTGCAACCCCGCGGCGCCCGCGGTCGCCGCATTCGCACGCGAGCACCGCGCCCGCGTCGCATTCTTTTGCTACCTGCAGTGGCAGATCGACGAGCAACTCTCGGCGGTCGCGCGGAGCTGCGAAGGGATGGCGGTAGGACTCTACGCCGATCTCGCCGTCGGCGTCGACCGGAACAGCGCCGACGCCTGGGCCGATCCGGAGCTCGTCGTCGACGAGGCGAACGTCGGCGCTCCCCCGGACGCTTTCACGCCGCACGGGCAAGATTGGGGGCTCGCGCCGCTCAATCCGGCCGTGATGCGCGAGCGCGCCTACGAGCCGTTCGTCGCGCTCTTGCGTGCGAACATGCGCCACGCGGGCGCGATCCGCATCGACCACGTGATGGGCCTGATGCGTTTGTTCTGGATCCCCGACGGCCGGCAGGCGATCGACGGGGCGTACGTGCAGTATCCCTTCGACGATCTGCTGGGCATCGTCGCGCTCGAAAGCCGGCGGCATCGCTGCATCGTGATCGGCGAAGACCTCGGGGTCGTCCCGGAGGGCTTCCGCGAGCGCATGGAGCGGGAGCGGATCTTGTCGTATCGCTTGATGTACTTCGAACGGGAGTGGGAGGGGCGCTTTCGCCGCCCCGATCGATACCCGGTCCTGGCGCTCGCGAGCCCGGGGACGCACGATCTGCCGACGCTGCGCGGATATTGGGAGAGCCACGACATCGAGTTCCGGGCGAGCATCGGCTTCGTCGCGGATGAGGCGTCGCTCGAGCGGGAACGGGCCGAACGTTTACGCGACCGCGCGCTGTTGCTGGATCTGCTCGTCGAGTTGGGGCTGCTGGCCCCCGAAGTGCGGCACGCGCTCGGCTCGGCGAGCGATCCCGCCGTCACGTCGGCGTTGCTCGACGAGGTGGTGCGCGCCGTCTACCGCATGCTCTCGCGGACGCCGTCCGTCTTGACGATGGTCGCGGCGGAAGACCTCGCGCGCGAAACCGAACAGCCGAACTTCCCGGGGACGGTCGTGGAGCATCCTAACTGGCGCAGGCGTCTGGGGTGCACGTTCGAGGCGCTGTTCGCTTCGCCGTTCGTGAGGGGGCTGCTCGCGACGCTCGACCGTACCGCTAACTCATGACATAGCGGTTTGCGCGATGCCTAGCGCCGTCACCCGCGCCGTGTAATCCTCGACGAGCGCCTTCGCCTCCGCGATGCTCGTGCTCTCCGCGACGATATGGAAGGCCGGGTCCGTCGCATCCGGGAGGATCAGCACCCAGCCGTCGGGGCGCAAGACGCGGATTCCGTCGAGCAGGTCGAGCTCTTCGCCGCTGTGCTGGTCGATCAGACAGCGCATCACGGTTCCCTTGCGCTCCCACGGGCACTTCACGTCCGCGCTCGCCACGAACCACTCGGGCAGCATGTCGACGAGTTCGCTGAGCTTGCGATTCTCGGCGGCGAGCAGTTCGAGGATCTTCCCCGTGCCGTACAGCGCGTCGAACGCCGGTTGAAACTCGGGGAACATGATCTCGTACGAGCCGCCCGAACCGGCAAACGCGAGGTGCGGATCGGAGAGCGCGAGCGCCATCAACGCGCGGCGGTCGCTGCGGGTTCGCGTCACGGTGGCCCCGTTCGCCCGCGCGATCGCCTCGATCGCGCTCGGCGCGGTGACCGGGACGGCGATGTGCGCGCCGGGCTTCGAACGAGCCACGAGCAGCGTGATGAGGGCCTGCAAGCGGTCCCGTGCGATGACGCGCCCCAGATCGTCGACGAGCGTCAGACTCTCGCCGTCGTGGTCGACGAAGATGCCGAGGCTGGCGTCGAGCGTCGTGACGATGTTCGAGAGCTGTTGCAGATTACGCGCGGCGTCGCTGCGGAGCGCGCGCGCCTTCGATTCGTCGAAATAGGCGTTGAGCGCGATCATCTCGAGGCCGAAATTGCCGAGGATGCGCGGCAGGAAGAGCGCCGTGTTCCCGTACGCGTAGTCGATCGCGACTTTGAAGTTCGCGCGCTTCACGGCCGTCGGATTCATGCTCGTCATGAAGGCTTCGGTGTACCCTTCGAGCAGGCGCGAGGGGAAGCCGAGCTTGCCGACCGCGTCCATCGACGTGCGGCGGAAATCCTCGCGGAAGAACAGGTTCTCGATCTTGCGCTCGAGCGCCTTATCGACGTTGATCCCGTCGGCGTCGAAGAACTCGATCAGGAACGAACTCGGATCCCTCGGCGAAACGCGGACGTGGATGCCGCCGTCGGCGCCGGTGCGCACGGCGAAGCGCGCGAGCGGCGTCGGGTAGGCGCGCAGGTCGTCGACGTTGACGCCGACGGAGAGCAACCCGGAGATGATGCAGCGATTCATGACGCGCGAGGCGGGGTGCATGTCGCGGCTCGTCCGCACCGTTTGCCCGGGCTTGAGGAACGAACCGTACGCTTGCCCGAGCTTCATCGCAAACTCCGGCGTGATGTCGATGTTCCCGATCCCGGTGATGCCGTTCGCGCCGAAGAGCGAGCCGGGCCACTTGATGCCGTAGATCAGCGACATCGAAACGACGCCGCCTGCGGCGACGCTCTTGTCCGGCCACATCTTCACGTGCGGCTGCACGATCGCGTCGCTGCCGATCGTGCAGCGGCTCCCGATCACGGCGCCCTCGCCGATCTGCACGCGCTCGCGGATGATGTTGCGGTCGGCGATCGTGCAGCTGTCGATCGCGGCGCCCTCGCCCACGTAGGCGCTTTCCCAAAGCACGGTCCGGTCTATGCGCGCTCCCGCGCCGATGATCGATGAATCGCCGATCACGCTGTATGCGCCGATCACCGCATCGCGATCGATCGAGACGTTCGCCCCGATCACGGCGGGCGCGAACAGCGTGGCGCTCGGATCGATCCGCGTGTTCTCACCGACCCAAACGCCGGGACGGATCTCCTTCCCGGCGATTTCGACGCGCACCGCTCCGGAGACGGCGTCGACGTTCGCCTGCTGATACTGTTGCAGGTTGCCGATGTCGGTCCAGTAGTCCGCCGTCACGTAGCCGTAGAGCGCTTTCCCTTCGGCGAGCATCTTCGGGAACAGGTCCTTCGAGAAATCGTAGGACTTGCCGCGTTCCATGTAGGCGAGGAACTCCGGCTCGAGGACGTAGATCCCCGTGTTGATCGTGTCGGAGAAGACCTCGCCCCACGACGGCTTCTCGAGGAAGCGCGTGATCCGCCCCGCGGCGTCGGTGACGACGACGCCGAACTCGAGCGGGTTCTCGACGCGCTGCAACGTGATCGTCGCGGCGGCCTTGTTCTCGCGGTGGAACGCGATGAGCGATGTCAGGTCGAGGTCGGTCAAGGCGTCGCCGGAGACGATCAACACGGTATCGTCGCGCAGGAAGTCTTGGGCGAGCTTGACCGCCCCCGCCGTTCCCAACGGCGTATCTTCGACGACGTAACGCAGCGAGACGCCGAACTCTGAGCCGTCGCCGAAGTAGCTCTCGATCTCGTCGGCGAGATAATGCAACGTCCCGACGACCTCGGTGATGCCGTGCCGTCGCAAGAGCTCGAGGATGTGCTGCATCACCGGTTTGTTCGCGATCGGGGCGAGGGGCTTGGGGCGGCGGCTGGTGAGCGGGCGGAGGCGCGAACCCTCGCCGCCGGCCATGACGACGGCCTTCATCGCGTTGCGAACGCGAGCTTGCGTTCGAGCGTATCGATCGCATGCTCCCACGTGTACCGGGCGGCCGTCGCGCGGCCGTTCGCCCGCATCGCCTCGGCGCGTACCCTGTCGTCGACGACGCCCGCAAGATACGAGGCGAGTTCGCGCCCGTCGTCGAGATCGCAGACGATCGCGTTGACGAACGGCTCGGCGTATTCTTCGCCGGTCGCACCGCAGACGGCGAGCCCGCCCGCAGCCATCACTTCCAGGCCGACGAGGCCGAACGGTTCCTTCTTGCTGTTCGCGAGGACGGCGTCCGCCGCGGCGTAGAGAGCGTAGAGCAAGCGGGCCTCCAAGAAGGCGTGCAGGTTGACGATGTCGCTCGTCGTCCGTTCGAGTTCGGCGAAGAGATCTTCGGGGTCGGCCCCCGAAAAACGGACGTCCTCGATGCGCAGTCCCTGGTCGCGCGCTCGAGCGAAAACCTCGTTCGCGTAGCCCTCGCGGCCGCCCCGCACGATCAAACGCGGTGCCCAACCCTCCTCGCGCAGCTTCGCGACCGCGTCGATCGCCGAGAACCAGGCTTTGTCGGGATCGAACCGGCCGACTTTGACGAGCAGCGGGCGCCCGCCGAGCGCTTTGCGGAAGCCGTCGACGTGCCGTTCGCTCGGGCCTTCCAGAAGGCGCGCGGGGATGCCGTTGGGGATCACGAGCGCGGACGCGCCGCGCAGCGCGAGCTCGAACTTCATGTATTTGCTGACGGCCGTGATCGTGGTCGCGGCGGAGAGCCGGCGAAAATCGATGCGCTCGAAGCCGTACGTATTATTGGCGTTCCAGAAGATGCGGGCCGCGTCGCGCAGGCCGCGCATTGCGAGCTCGCGGTCCAGCGCGATCGCTGCGGGGGCGGTCTGCCAATCCTCGGCGAGCACGATCGCGCGCTCGCCGCGTGCGGCCGCCGGAAGGATCAGCTCGTCGATCAAGAAGCGCGGGACGCTCGAGGTGTAGTCGTTGATCTTCCCCTCTTGCCCGTCGTAGACGGTCCGAGGGTGGTAGGCCGAGATCCACTGCCCCCAACGCCGGAGTCGCACGTTCTCGGCATACTCCTCTACCGGCGGCAGCGCAGGATCCCCGATGAAGATCAGCTCGGTCGGATATCCGCGTTCGCCGAGGGCGCTCGCAAGTTCGGTAGCTCGTACCCCGAGCCCCCCGACCATCGAATACGGGTCTGGGCCTTCGAACGAGAGTACGGCGACGGGCGGGCGCGGCGAGATCTCGGTGTGCGGAAGGTTCGGCATCGGACTTTCGGATCGCAGATAGTGGGCTTGGGGACCGGCTTCGGCAAGCGCTTTGCATTTGCCCGCGGTGCGGCAGGTCGCAGGGCGACTACAGAACGTCGCGTCCGGGGCGGCCGCCCGGCTCGTGGGCGTGCGCGGCGCAATCGTGGATCAGCTTCGCGACGAGGCCGGTCCAGCCGGTCTGATGGCTTGCGCCGAGCCCCTTCCCCGTGTCGCCGTCGAAGTATTCGTGGAACACGACGAGGTCGCGCCAGTTCGGATCCGTGCGAAAGAGGGGCTCGCCGCCGTGGGCGGGCCGTTCGCCGTTCGCATCCCGCTCGAACAATCCGATCAGACGTTCCGAGAGGACGTGGGCGACTTGCCGGAGCGTGAGACGATTCCCGGATCCTGCGGGGCACTCGATCGTCAGATCCGCACCGTAGTAGGAATCGTACTTCTCGAGCGCCTCGATCAAGAGGAAATTCAGCGGAAACCACACGGGGCCGCGCCAGTTCGAGTTTCCTCCGAAGAGCCCGGTGCGCGATTCGGCGGGTTCGTATTCGACGCAGTACTCCATGCCGTCGAGCGAGACGCGGAACGGGTCGGCGCGGTGGGCCCGCGAGAGCGAACGGAGCCCGTGCTCGCTCAAGAAGCGCTCCTCCGAGAGAACGCGCGTGAGGATGCGTTCGAGTTGCGTGCGGTTGCAGATCGCGAGGAGGCGGCGCTCTTGCATCCCCTTCGTCTGCATGCAGGCGACGTTCGCCCTCAGGTCCGGACGGTTCTCTATGAACCAGCTCAGGCGCTTGGAGAAACCGGGCAGGCGCTCGAGCACCGCCGGTTCCAGGATCTCGTGCGCGAACAGCGGGATGAGGCCCACGATCGAGCGCACTTTCAGGGGGATCCTCTTCCCGCGGTAGATCAATACGTCGTAATACGAGGCGTCGGTTTCGTCCCACAGTCCGCCGCTCTCGCCGGCGATTTCGTTCATCGCCGCCGCCATGTAGAGAAAGTGCTCGAAGAACTTCGTCGCGATGTCTTCGTAGACGCTATTCCTCTGCGCGAGCTCGAGCGCGATCGCGAGCATGCTGAGCGCGTACATGCCCATCCAGCCGCTCCCGTCCGCCTGCTCGAGATGAGCGCCCGGCACGAGCGCGCTCCGGTCGAACGGCCCGATGTTGTCGAGACCGAGAAACCCGCCCTCGAAGACGTTGTAGCCCTCGGCATCCTTGCGGTTGACCCACCACGTGAAGTTGAGCAACAGCTTCTGAAAGACTCGCTCGAGGAAGTGGTAATCCTTGCGCCCGCCGTTCTCCGCTTCCAGGCGGAAGATGCGATAGGCCGCCCACGCGTGCACCGGCGGATTCACGTCGCCGAACGACCACTCGTAGGCGGGGATCTGCCCGTTCGGATGCAGGTACGATTCGCGCGTCAGCAGGACGAGCTGGTGCTTGGCGAATTCTGGATCGATCTGCGCGAGCGGGACGACGTGGAACGCGAGATCCCAGGCTGCGAACCACGGGTACTCCCACGTATCCGGCATCGAGATCACGTCTTCGGCGTAGAACGCCTCCCACAGGTGGTTGCGTCCTTCGAGCCGTTCCGCCGGGGGCGGCGGAGACGCGGGGTCGCCGTCCAGCCAATCGCGGACGACGTAGTGGTAGTATTGCTTCGACCAGAGCAGACCCGCGTACGCTTGGCGCTGGATCGCGCGGCGCTCGTCGCCGATCGGAAACGGCAACAGCTCGGCATAGAAGTGATCGGCCTCGAGGCGCCGTTGCGCGACGAGCGCGTCGAAGGAAGCGTCGAATCGCGGGACGTCCCACGACCGGCACAAGCGCATCCGCACGACCGCGCTCTCGCCCGCGGCGAGCGTGCGCGCGTACAGCGCGGCGGCCTTCGTCCCGGTGCGCGCGGGGTTGACGGCGGCCGGGTTCCGGCCGACGACGAAGGCGTGGAACGCGTCCTTTGAGTACGGGGAAGCGTTCGGGGTTCCGAAGAGGCGCTCGGCGTTCGTTTCGTTTTCCGCGAACAGCAGGTCGTCGGCGCCTTCGAAGAACAGCCGGAACGCGCCGAGGGACTCGTCGCGCGCGAGGAGGACGGGAATCGCGCCGTCCGCTTCGACGCCGATCGAGGGCTTCGGCGCGCCCTCCTTCCACGACCACGTGTTGCGGTACCACAGCGTCGGAAGCAGGTGCAGGGGCGCCGCGTCCGGTCCGCGATTCGTCGCCCGCAGCACGATCGCGAGATCGTCGACGTCGGCCTTCGCGTACTCGATCTCGATGTCGAAGTAGCGGCTCTCTTCGAAGATGCCCGTGTCGATGAGTTCGAACTCGGGATCTTCCTTCGTGCGGCGGCGGTTCTCTTCGACGAGCCGCGCATATGGAAACGCGCCCTGCGGATACTTGTACAGCATCTTCATGTACGCGTGCGAGGGCACGTTGTCGAGGTAGAAATAACACTCCTTGACGTCCTCGCCGTGGTTGCCTTCGTGCCCGGAAAGGCCGAAGAACCGCTCTTTGAGGATCGGATCGGCGCCGTTCCAGAACGCGAACGCAAGGCAGAGACGCTGGCGGATGTCGCTGATCCCGCCGATCCCGTCTTCGCCCCAGCGGTACGCGCGGGAACGCGCGTGATCGTGCGGGAGATACGTCCACGCGTCTCCGTCGGCGCTGTAATCCTCGCGAACCGTGCCCCACTGGCGTTCGCTCAAGTACGGCCCGAACCGACGCCAGCCTTCGACTTGGCCGCCTTCCTCGATGCGCCGGCGTTCCGGGTTCACGGGGCTGCGGCACGGTTCGCGATGCGCCGAAACTCTTCGGCCGTCAGCCGAAAATAGGCAACGTCCCGGCCGTAGTACCGGGCGATGCCGCAATCTCGCATCCCGAGGCGCCGCATCACGTTCGTAGACTTGTGATTCTCCGGCATCGCGATCGAGACGATCGCCTCGAGCCCGACGCGCTCGAATCCGTAGCGCAGAACCGCCTGCGCCGCTTCCGTCGCATATCCGCGCCCCCAATAGGCCGCATCGAGAATCCAGCCGATTTCGACCTCGTCGTCCGAAACCGGCAGGTCCTGCATTCCGCACCAACCGATCAGCCGGTCCTCGCCGCGTTCGGTGAGGGCCCACATCGCATAGGGGCTCGAACGGCCGCGTTCCAGGAGACGTTCGAACATCGCTTCCGCCTCCTGCGCGGTGCGGGCGCCGGAACCGCCGCCGGGGCGGCCGATGTAGCGCATCACGACGGGATCGGCGGCCAGTTCGACCAGCCGCGAGCGATCGGCCGGGGCGAACGTCCTTATGACGAGCCGCTTCGTGCGTGCGATTTCGCGCGTTACCACCTGCGTCACGTCCCCCTCTGAAGGCGCGGTCCCGGCGTCCGCTCACCGTGGCGCGCTTTTCGGTGCCGCTCGCGTCAGACCCCGTGCAGCTTCGGGCCGGCCGCGCGCCCCCTGCCCCGGCGCGGAGTTCGGCCGGGCGTGCCGAAGCACGTCCAGCGTGAGCACCGAACGTATCGAATGCAGTAATGAGAAGTGCCAGTGCTTCGTCACGGCGACTCTTGACCCGAAATTCAGCGAGCCGATCGAAGCCTATTGCGACGACTCGTGCCGTGAAGCGGCCAGCGGCGAAGAGAACGAGATGTGCGGCTGCGGGCACCCGGCCTGCGATACGCCGTAGCCGTTCGGCTCGGCCGCGGCGCTCGGGCCGGCGCGTAGTTCCCGTATGGAACGGCCGCGGTTCGTCGGCGCGGAGATCGAACCCCTCGCGGGTTCCGGCGACGCTGACGCGCTCGCGCGCGGCGAGCCGGGTGCGCCTGCGTCGTTCTTCTGGGAGGGGCGCCGCTACGACGTGCGGCGCGTGCTCTCGCGTTGGAAGACGACGCGCACGGACCGGGGCGATACGTACGTCGCCCGGCACTGGTTCGAGGTCGAGACGGCGACCGGCGAGACGATGCGTTTGTATTGCGAGCGCGGGCCGAAGGCGGGCGGATCGCGTTGGCGGCTGTATACGATCTGCGCGAGCGGCGGCGGACCGGAGACGGAATGAGGTGAGCGCGTGAACTCTTCGCATCCGAGCCGGGCCGTCGCACGTACGGCGCGCGGCATGGTCGCGACGCCGCATTGGGGCGCGACGCTCGCCGGCCTCGATGCGTTGCGCCGGGGCGGGACGGCGGCCGATGCGGCGATCGCCGCGAACGGCGTCCTCTCCGTCGTGTATCCGGCGAGTTGCGGGCTCGGCGGGGATGCGTTCTGGCTCGTCTACGAACCGCGCACGCGCGAGGTGATCGCGTACAACGGAAGCGGGCGGGCGCCGAAGGGATTGCACGCCGCGCTCGTGCGCGAACGCGGATACGAGGCGATGCCGCAACGCGGCGCGCTGACCGTCACCGTTCCCGGAGCGGTGCGCTCTTGGGAAGACGTCGCGCGCGTTCACGGCCGTTTCGGCCTCGACGAGCTGCTGCGGCCGGCGGAGGCCGCGGCGCGCGACGGTTACGTCGTCACCGACGTCGTCGCCGCGTACTTCGCGTCGAACGAGGCGTTGCTGCGGGCGGATCCGGATGCCGCGGCGCTGTTCCTCGCGCGGGGCGTTCCGAAGGCGGGCGACACGCTCGCGAATCTTCCGCTCGCCGCGACGCTGCGTGCGATCCGTTCCGGCGGCGCCGATGCATTCTATCGCGGTCCGATCGCGGAATCGATCGCGCGCTGGGTCTCGCGCGGGGGGAATCCGATGACGGTCGAGGATCTGGCGGCGCAGCGCACGGAGCGGACGGCGCCGCTCCGGATTCCCTGGCACGGGGCCGAGGTTTACGCGCATCCGCCGAATTCGCAAGGCGCGGTCGCGCTGATGGCGCTCGGCGCGCTGGCGAACGACGGCGCCGCGAGCGATCTGGAATGGACGCATCTCGCGATCGAAGCCCTCAAGTACGCCTTCGACGCGCGCGACGAACGCATCGCCGAGCCCTCCGCGATGCGCGCGCCGATCGAGGATCTCCTGACGCCGGAGGCGTTCGCGCGCGTGCGCGGCGCGCTCGATCCCTCCCGCGCGCGCGTGCGCCGGCATCCGGCCGATCGCAGCGGAACGATCGCGATCGTCGCCGTCGACGCCGAACGGCGGGCGGTCTCGCTGATCGAGAGCCTGTACATGAACTTCGGTTCGGGGATATTACCCGAAGGAACGGGCGTGCTGCTGCAAAACCGAGGCACGTACTTCTCGCTCGAAGCGGGGCATCCGAACGAACTCGCCGGCCACAAGCGCCCGCTCCACACGCTTTCGCCCGGCATGTTGTTGCGCGACGGCGTCCCGGAACTCGTCTACGGCACGATGGGCGGCGACGGGCAGCCGCAGACGCAGGTGCAGCTGCTACACAATTTCTACGAGCGCGGGATGTCGCTCCAAGCGGCGATCGACGCGCCGCGCTTCGTCTACGGGCGCGATAGCGAGAGCGCTTACGCAGATGCGGTCACGCTCGAAGCGCGCGCGCCGGCGGAGCTCGTGGACGGGTTGCGAGCGCGCGGGCACGCCGTCGAGGTCATCGGACCGTACGAAAACAAGCTCGGCCACGCGCACGCGATCTTCGTCGATCGCGCCAGCGGCACGCTGGCGGGGGCCTCGGATCCGCGCGCGGATTCCGCGGCGCTCGGCGTGTAAACGTAATTGTCTACAGCGTAGACATTTATCGAGCAGGCAATCCGAAGAGAAAGTCATACCGTTCCTTCCTCAACTGCGGCGTGCCGTTGTTGCAGGAGGGCTTGCTTGCTCGCTCCCATCTCGTCCCGCTTGACGCAGTTGGCGCTCACGTTGCCGGCCGGAGCCGCTCGCACGACGCAACCTCTACGCGCGGCTCTTCCTCAGCTGCCGATGTGCGGCGGAGTTCCACGCTGGATGCGGCTCTACTATCTCCTGTTCGGCGTTTGGCTTTGCACGACCGGCATGCACATCCCCGACGGGTATCTCAGTCCCGTAACCTGCGCCGTGATGTTCGCGTTGGTTTTCCCCTTTTGGATCAGGGGCGTGCAACAGCTGCGCGAACGAATTTCCGCCAAGACCGTTCCCGTCGTCGCGTTATTCGCGGCCTTCTGTTTTGTGCTCATGATGTTCAACGTGCCCCTGCCGGGTGGAACGACCGGCCACGCCGTCGGGGGCGCGTTGGCGGCGATCGTTCTGGGGCCGGAAATCGCGACGGTCGCCGTCTCGATCGCGCTCGTCATCCAGGCTTTCTTCTTCGGCGACGGCGGCATTCTCGCGATCGGGGCAAATTGCTTCAACATGGGCGTCGTGCTCCCGTATGTCGGCTATGCCGTGTACCGAGCCTTTTCAAGGAATGAAACGCTGAATTCCAGGCGCAGGGTCGCCGGCGCGGCGGCCGGCGGCTGGGCCGGCCTGACGATCGCGTCGTTCTTTGCCGCGGTCGAATTTGGTATCCAACCTCTGCTTTGGCACACCGCGGACGGCACGCCGCTCTATGCGCCGTATCCCCTATCGATCTCGATTCCCGCCATGGTGATACCGCATGCGTTCATCGCTTCCGTGGTGGAGGCCCTCGTGGCGGGTCTCGTGGTGGCGTATCTGCTGAGTGCGAACCCGGCCGCGCTGGCAATGAACGACGCCCGGTTTGCGCCCGCAGCGCACGGCTTTGCCAAATGGCGCGCCCTATGGGTAGCGCTGGCCGCGCTGATCTTCGTCACGCCGCTCGGATTGTTGGCGCCGGGAACTGCCTGGGGCGAATGGGGCGCCGAAGAGCTCACGAGCCTGGGGTTGCATTTCGTCCCGAAGGGACTAGCGCAGCTTTCGGGGCTCTGGTCCGCGCCGATGCCCGACTACAACGTTCCCGCCCTAGGAAATGCGAATATCGGCTACATTCTTTCCGCAGGTGTGGGGGCTTCGGTCATCGTCGGCGTCGCCTGGCTGTTCAGCATGTTGGTTACCGGCGGCAAACCATCCTCAGCGGAAATGTCCGCCGGCGAGTGAGCGAATCCGCTCGGCATTCCGGTTCGAAGGGTCGCTACGGGTTCGTCGACCACGCGCTCGCCGACATCAACGAAGCGTTGGAGCATTCCGTCTTTTCCGAGAAGATCGCGCGGCAAGAGGGATTGCTCCAGGCCCTGGATCCGCGTCTGAAGGTGATCGCGATGATCGCGCTCTTGTTCGCGGTCAGCCTCTCCCATCAGCTCGCGGTGATCGCCGCCTTGTACGCGTGCGCGCTGATCTTGGCGGCTCTGTCGGCCGTGCCTCTGGGCTTCTTCATAAAGCGAGTGTGGCTCTTCATTCCGTTCTTTACCGGGATCGTCGCGCTGCCTGCGCCGTTCATCACGCCCGGGCCCGTCCTGGTCCATTTGCCGATGGGCCTCGCCATGACCCGCACGGGAACGATGACGGCGCTTTTCCTGTTGTTGAGGGTCGGCACGTCGGTCTCGTTTGCGGTCTTGTTCGTCTTGTGCACTCCCTGGAACAGCGTGCTGCGGGCGCTGGGGATATTGCGGGTTCCCGACGTCATCGTCCTGATGCTGGGGATGACGTACCGCTACATCCACTTGCTCTTGCACGTCGCCGGCGACATGATCCAATCCCGCAAGAGCCGGATCCTCAGACGAATGAGCGGAGCCCAAGAGCGTCGCCTGATCGGCGCCTCCTCCGGGACCTTATTAGGTAAGTCGTTGCAGTTGAGCGGCGAAGTCTATCTCGCGATGGTGTCGCGAGGATACCGAGGCTACCCGCGGACGATCGAGCGCTTTCGGATGCGCTGGTTCGATTGGGCGGCTGCCCTCGCCGTGAGCGTGATAACCTCTGCGGCAATGTGGTTTGGGCGCTGATGGTTCAGGCGATTCGCGTCGACCGTCTCAAGGATGTCGGCGTGCCGGTTTTCGAGGTGAGGGATCTCTGCTATTCGTACGGCGATCACGGCTCGGCATTGGAACGCGTCTCCCTCGCGATCTACCGGGGCGAGAGGCTCGCTATCTTGGGAGCTAATGGTTCGGGCAAGAGCACGCTGCTGAAGATTTTGGACGGGCTGTACTACTCGAGCAGCGGCAGCGTGAGAGCGTTCGGCCAGGTCCTCTCGGAGCAGGCCTTCCGGGACGACCGCTTCAATTTCGACTTTCGTTCGCGGGTCGGCTTCGTGTTCCAAGACAGCGATGCGCAGCTCTTCATGCCCTCCGTCTGGGAAGAGATCGCTTTTGGCCCGCTCCAGTTGGGAGTGGATGAGTCCGAGGTGGCCGAACGGGTCGAAGCGGCGCTCCGCGCTCTACGGATCGAGAAGCTGCGCGATCGTCCCCCGCATCAATTATCCGGGGGCGAAAAGAAACAGGTCGCTCTTGCATCGGTGCTCAGCCTGTCGCCCGAGGTCTGGATGCTGGACGAGCCTTCGGCTGGGTTGGATCCGCGTAGCGTTTCCTGGCTGATGGACTTCATCGTCCAACAAGGCGCCGCCGGAAAGACCGTCGTCCTGTCGACGCACGATTTGGCGCTCGTCGAAGCGACGGCTGACCGCGTGTATGTCTTGGACGAAAGCCATCGCATCGTCGCAGAAGGCGTGCCGCAAGAAATACTCTCTGACCGTGCTCTCTTGGTGAAGGCAAACCTCATCCGCGACTAGCCGGGCGCTGCGGCGCGGCCGGTCAACGGCCGCTTCTTAGCGGTTCGCATCGAACTCGGGCGCCGGAGGGGCGAATCCGTCGGCTTCGAGCCAGCGGCGCAGATGGTCGACGTACTCCCGCCCGAACGTATCGAGCAGGCAGCGCAGGTACGTGTCGTAGTGCGCCGTGCGGCCTTCGGCGAGGTAGTCTTCGAGGACGCGCCGGTGAATCGCCATGTATCCGTCGCGCAGGCGCAGCCCGCCGTGAATCAGCCCCACGAGCAACTCGCTGGCCGAGAGTTCGCGCCTCGCGTCGAGGCGCTGCTGGAACCATTCGTCGAGCGCCCCGGGAAGGCGCGTCGAGCGAGTCGGCCCCATCGTCGCTGTGCCTTTGCGGCGAGGCATCGGAACCGCCCCTCAGGATTTAGTGAGCGTCTAGCGACGTATCGCGTTCGCGCTCGCCTTCGGGCGCGGGGGCCGGCTTCGGCGCGCGTTCGTGTTCGTGTTCGTGATCGTGATCGGCGTGCCCGTGCTCGTGCGTGTGCGAGATGCCGTCGGCGTGCGCGTGCGCGTGGCTGTGTTCCTCTGCGTGCGATTCCATCGAGTATCTCCCTGGGATTCGACTGAAGGTTCGTTGGACCGGTCGCCGCGCCTGTGCGCAACCGGCCTCGAAGAGGCCCCGGGGGCGCTCCGGCCGCCGAGCGGCGTTCGAACGCGTCGTGGGCCTTCAGACCGGAGCGCCCGGCACCGATGTATGTAAGGTAGCCACGGTCGATGAAGGGACACGATGCAGACATTCCCGCTGATCCTTGCGCTCGCGGCGCGTACGGACGAACGCTCCGCATTCGCGCGTCGCGCCGTCGTCCTCGCGGGCGTGCTCCTGCTTGGCGGATGCTCCCTGACGGGGGGAAAAGCCGCCGCGCCGACCACGACGGGTGCCGTCGCCGAGTACAAGATTCCGACGTTCGATTCGGCGCCGGACCACGTGGCGGTCGGTCCGGACGGTAATCTCTGGTTCACCGAGTCGAACGGCAACAAGATCGGCAAGATGACGCCGGCGGGAGACGTCAACGAATACGATGTCCCGACGGCCGACGCGCATCCGGACGGCATCGTGGCCGGCCCCGACGGGAACATGTGGTTCATCGAGCGGACCGGGAACAAAGTGGCCAAGGCCACGCTCTCCGGTGCCGTCACGGAGTACCCGATCCCGACGGCTGCCGCCGAGGCCATTGCGATCGCGCGCGGGCCGGACGGCAACCTGTGGTTCACCGAGCTCTTCGGCAACAAGATCGGCAAGATCACCACGGACGGCGCGATCGCGGAATATGCAGTGCCGACCCCGGACGGCGGACCACTCGGGATCTGCGCCGGCCCCGACGGCGACGTCTGGTTCACCGAAGCCAAAGCCTCGCAGATCGGCAGGATCACGAGATCGGGCACCGTCACCGAATACCGTGTGCCGACTCCGAACTCTCGTCCGTACTACATCGTCAAGGGCTCGGACGGCAACCTGTGGTTTACCGAGGGCTTCGGCAACAAGATCGGCAGGGTCACTCCGGCCGGTAGATTCACCGAGTACCCGGTGCCGACGGCGGGCAGCGGGCCGATCGGCATCACGCCCGGACCCGGCGGCAACCTGTGGTTTACGGAATACTACGGCGCCAAGGTCGGCAAGATCACGCCGGCAGGGAAGTTCGACGAGTATCCGGTCCCGGCGACCGGTGCCTACATGTGGGACATCGTGACCGGCCCGAACGGCAACCTCTGGTTCACGGAGTTCGGCGCGAGCAACATCGGCACGATCGCGCCCTGAACTCGATGATGATGATGATGACGATCGCACGACTTGGGAAGGGTGACATGCGCGCGGCAAAGCGGTTTTCAATCGCGGTGGGCGGCGGGGGTCTCCTCGCGACGGCGCTCCTGCTAGCCGGGTGCGGCGGCACGACGACGCCTGCCGTTACGAGTCCGATCACCGAGTACACGCTCAGCGGGACTGCCAAGTTCCCGGACTTCATCGCGGCGGGGGGCGACGGCAATCTCTGGTTCACGGAATACGGCGCGAACAAGATCGGCAAGATCACGACTGCCGGGGCCGTCACCGAGTACGCCGGCTTGTCGGCGTCCGCGCAACCGGCGGGGATCGCCCTCGGACCCGACGGGAACATATGGTTTACGGAGCAAGGCGCGAACAAGATCGGCAAGATAACGCCCTCCGGCTCGGTCAGCGAGTACGGCGGACTGAGCCTGGGAGCGTCGCCGCTCGGCATCGTTGCGGGACCGGACGGGAACCTGTGGTTCGCCGAGACCGGGAGCAGCAAGATCGGCAAGATAACCCCGGGCGGCACGGTCACCGAGTATCCGACGACGGCGGCGGGGGCCGCTCCGGTGGGCATCGCGGCCGGTCCGGACGGGAACCTCTGGTTCACTGAGTACGCCGCGAACAACGTCGGCCGCATCACGACGACCGGCACCGTCACCGAGTTTCCGGTGCCGACGAGCGGCGCGGGGCCATACGGCGTCGCAGCCGGACCCGACGGCAATCTCTGGTTCACGGAACGGAACGGGAACAAGGTCGGGACGATCGCGACCGACGGGACCATCGTCGCCGAGCGTGCGCTGGTGTTTCCAAACTCGTACCCGATCGCCATCGCCGCCGGCCCCGGCGGGAACATGTGGTTCACGGAATACGGCTATAACCGCGTCGGAAAGTTCACGACGGCCGGCGCAATCTCCGAATACATCACTCCGACGGTCGGCCCCGGCCTCTGGGGTATCGCCGCGGGCCCCGACGGCAACATGTGGTTTGCCGAATACGGAGCGAACACCATCGGCAAACTCGTCCCGTAGAGAGCGACGGGCGAGAGTTCGTCAGCGGACCGGTGCCGCCGACTCGCGCCGCGGAGCGACGCGCGGCTCTAGAGCGACGCCGGTCGCGATCCCCACGAGCGCGAGCAGCCCGGTCCAGGTCGGGAGCTTCGCGAGCGTGTACGCGGTGCCGTTCGACTGCATGAATTGCCGCACGAAGATGCCCCAGCTCTGCTGTGCGAGCGCGGCCGGATCGTAGCCGCGCGCCAGCGCCGCGGCCGGATCCGGGAAATCGACGAGGTACTGCGAGGGCCATACCGCGAGCACCATCGCCGCGCACGCCAGGGCGGCTGCGACGAGCGGCCGCCTGACGCCCAGCGTCCAAGCGAGCACGAGCGCGGCGAGCGCGACGAGCAGCGGAAACACCAACCCTAGATTGAGGAATTGCACCCAAGGGACCGCCGCGAGGCCGAGGACGCAGGCTAGCGCCGGACGGCGGTTCGGAAGCGCGACGTACAGGATCGCTGCGGCCGGAATCATCGCGGCCATCTGCAGCACGTGCACGAACGGCCCCCCTACGAGCGTGAAGACGGGCGGCAGCGCGGCGAGCAGCGCCGGAGCGCCGAGCCGTTCCGCGAGCGCGCGCGCCACGAGCAATCCGAGCGCGAGCATCGCGAGATACGAGAAGGATCCCAGCCGCATCGCCGTTGCATCGGATGCGCCGAATTGATGCGCGAGCAACGTGAGGCTGAGTTGCTTCTCGTTGACGAGTTCGGAGAGCGTATGCGCGGGCACCACGGCCCGCAGGTATTCGAGGTTGCGCGCGACGCCGCCGAGCGCGAGGGAGAGCGCTCCGAGCGCGGCCGCCGACGCCGACAAGATCGTCCGTGTCCGCGGCGCAAATAGGAAGAGCGAGAGGCACACGGGGAGGCCGAGGTGCGGCTCGATCATCGTGACGGCCGCGGCTGCGGCGGCGAGGCCGGGGCGGCCGCGCGCGAGCGCCCAGGCGGCGAACGCGAGCGCGGCGACGACGAGCGGGACGATCTGGCCGAGGCTCATCGCGGCGTACCCGTCGTTGAGCGCCAGCGCGGCAAGCAGGCCGGCGAGGGGGAGCCCGGTCAGGTCGCGCAACGCCCAAGCCGTGGCGACGACGCACGCGAGGGAGAGCGCGAGCCAGAACAGCGCGGCGGGGCCGTACGGCGCGCGGGCGAGCAGCGCGAACGGCGCGAGCGCGTACGGCGGGAGCGGCGCCGGCATCGCGAGGTTGGGGATCCCGCTGTGCAGCCCGAACGGCTTCGGCGTCCGCTCGCACGAGCCGAGGGGTTCGGCGAGGTACGGATCGGCGCCGGCGTCGATCGCGGCGCCCGCGCAATAGAATGCGTTGAAGTCGCGCAGCGCGCCGGTCGGCTGCAGGTGCCGGCTCGCCGGCGCGAAGACGATCGCGACGATCAAGGCGGCGAGCGCAATGCCGATCGTGAGTGCTTCGCGGCGGTTCAGCGCGCGCGGAATCAACCGGGGTTCCCCATCCTCTTCCTTATCGGCTTCATTGCCGGCGAAATGCGGTCGCCGGCCTCTGGCGGAGAGCAAGCGATCGCGCGCCGCCGCCGAAATCGTAACGGCACATTCCCAAACGGCGTTCGCGAGCGCGAATGCCGGAGTGCCGGCGGAGGAAGCGCACGCGGACATGGCACCCTCTCCCACGACGGAACGGCGTCAGCCGCGGGGTACGAACCGCTGATGGACGAGCATTATGCGGGCGCCAGTTCCCTCGGAGCGATCCGGTACGACAAGCTCGTGCGGGACCGGATTCCGGAGATCGTCAGCGCGAGCGGGCTCGTCCCCGTCACGCGCACGCTCGGGGAGCGGGAATACATCGCGGCGCTTCGCGCGAAAGTCGCCGAAGAAGCAGCCGAACTCGCCGACGCCTCGGATGAGGAGCTCGTGAACGAGTTGGCCGATCTCCAGGAGGCCTGCGACGCGCTCGGCACCGCGCTGCAGATCGCCCCTGAGGACGTCCGGCGCGCACGCGAAGAGCGCGCGCGTTCGCGCGGGCTCTTCGAAAAGCGCACGTTTCTGATCGAAACGCATCCGCGAGAGAAGCGCTAGCCTGCAAAGCGGGGGGCCGGCGCCCGCGTTCGCTCGAACGCGCGAGCGGATCCTGGCGGAGATCGAGCGCGACGCCGCCAACCCGGCGCTCGACGGGAGGGCGCTCCCGCGGTTCTACGATCACGGCGCCCCGGTCGAGCGCGCGGTCGTGCTGTTCCATGGCTTCACCAGCTGCCCGCAGCAGTTCGACGAGCTCGCGCGGCGCTTCCACGCAGCCGGTTGCAACGCATACGTGCCGCGCATCCCGCGCCACGGCTTGCGGGACCGGCTGACGCGGAATCTCGCGCAACTGACGGTCGCCGAGTTGCAGGCTTCGGCGAACGAGGCGTACGAACTCGCGTGCGGTCTCGGCGCGCGCGTCAGCGTTCTCGGCATCTCGCTCGGCGGTTCGATGGCCGCGTGGCTCGCGCAAACTGCGCCGCTCGACCTTGCGATCCCGGTCGCGCCGTTCCTCATGCCGATCCTGCTGCCGGAGGCGATCGGCCTGCCGGTGATGCGCCTCTTCGACGCGCTGCCGGACCTGTACGTGTTCTGGGATCCGCGCGTGAGGGAGAAGTGCCTCCCCGACTACGCCTATCCCGGATTTCCGACGCACGCCCTCACGCAGTGCATCTTCCTCGGCGACGCCGTGATCGAGCGAGCCGCGAAGGCGAAGCCGCTCGCACGTCGCTGCACGCTCGTGACGAACGCGAACGAAAGCGCCGTCAACAACGGCGTCGCGCGCAGCCTCATGGGGACTTGGCGACGGGGCGGCGGGGATTACTCCGAACTCGTTCTCGAAGGCCTCGGCCCGCCGCGCCACGACATCATCGACCCGACGACGTTCCCCCAAGCACGCGCGCTCGTCTATCCGAAGCTGGAAGCGCTCGTCCTGGAAACGCCGACCGATTAGGCACAGTCGCCGCCGCCCTAGATCGGCGGCGGCGATTCCGGTGCAAACGCGGTGCGACGCGGCGAGCGACCCCCGCGGGCCCGTGCGCGCTCGGGCTTTGCTGTCGGCGGTCTGGCCGCTATAGACGTTCTGCCCATGCTTAGGACAGCGGTACTGTGTCGCGCAATATTCTTGCAGCGAAGAGCAGAAAGCAATTCATACGCACAGTCGCTTTGATCAGCGTCTCAAGCTCGCGCCAGTCGTTCGCTGCGCAGAAGCATAAGCTCCCCGAGCATTGGAGAAGCACTTTGCAGGCGCTGGCGTAGTCACCTAGCGTCTGTGCTCGCAACGGATATCCAGCGGCGGAGAATTGTGCGCTAGAGTTGCGCGTTCGTCAATGCGCGCCGAGCGCGGCGAAGAGCAAGAGCCAAATTAGCATTCCACCAACCGACAACGCCGGAACTTTTGAGAGGAAGCTGTCAGGTCCTCGATCGTCGTTCGGAAGGGGACGCCTTGCGGCTAAATACACCAGCAGCACGACAATCGGAAAAGCATAGAACGGGACAAGCATGAGCGCAGAGTACCGGGAGACCATGGTCTCGAGCACGCAGCCTCCCAAGAACGCTGCAGACATGGCCCCCACTGCTCTCAGGAGAAACGCGCGTCCGGCGTCTGGGACGCCGGCAGCGAGACGGCGGGTCGCGTAGAGCACCCCGATTGCCGGAAGAAGCAGGAAGCCGTCGTTCAGAACGATGGCAGCTTCATCGAAATCCACCGAGAGCGGCAGCCCCGAGCTGTCGCGATAGCCCATTCTTTCCTCGGTTCCGGCGAGCGTTGTCACATCGCCATGAGGGCCGACCCGTAGGATGCTTCTGGAGTCGCCGACATAGACGATCCCGCTCCGGTCTACCGCGATTGTGGACCCGCTGGTTGCGGCGACCGTGGTCACGACGCCGTCGATCGTGACCTTTCGAATCCGGCGGTTGGATCTGTCTACGACGAGGAGGTCACCACTTGGATCAAACGCGATCGCAGTCGGACCGCGGAAGCGCGCGGCGATCCCCCTTCCGTCTCGGTAACTCTCTTCCGAATAGTCGCGGCCGTTTCCCGCGATCGTCGTCACGACACCGGCCGGCGTGACCTTTCGAATCGAGTCGTTGGCGGCATCGGCAACGTAGATATTGCCGTCCCGGCCGATGGCCAAGGCTGCAGGACTGGCAAAGCGGGCTGCGGACCCGGTGCCGTCGCGGAAGTCCCAGCCGCGTTCACCTGTGCTGGGCCTTCCGGCTAGCGTGGTTACGGCTCCGGACGGGGCGATCTTACGAATGACATTATTGCCGTTGTCGGCAACATAAACGTAGCCGTCCGTATCTACGGCCACGCCGAGTGGGCGATTGAACTGCGCGTCGACGGCCGGACCATCTCTGTAGCCGGCGCCCGCGTCGCTGCCTGCGAGGAGGGTGATCTTGCCGGTCGGCGTGATTCTCACGATGTGATTCGTTGCCGAATCTGCAGCGTAGAGATTCCCTCCCGCATCAAACGCCAGTCCTTCCGGATGCACGAGAAGCGCCTTCCAGGAGTTGTTCTTGAAGCCGCCTGCAAATGTGCTGACGGATCCGTCCGGCTTCATCTTTCGAATCGCGTGGTTTCCCCGATCGGCGATATAGAGGTCGCCCCGATCGTCCGTCGCCAGGCCCGCAACGCTCCAGAACTCCGCCCGACACGCGGTGAGGAGCAACGTCGCGACGCAGATGCAGACGAGTCGCGTAACTCGAAAAGTGCCGAAGTTCTGTCGCATTCAATGTCCCATATGCCCTATTGAAGGCGCTGCGGTCCAGGGCGAACCGCGCGACGACTGGGGCATCCGCGTTTCTTACGAGAGTTCCCAGCCGGATCGACGCCACGCCGCCCTCCAGCTTGGTAGCTCTCGGATCGAACAGGTCGCCGAGGCCCGGCAGGGCGAGCGTGCTGCTGAGGAGATGGATTGCCAGCCGGCTCGACGGGGCGTAGTACACCCGGAAGATCTCCGAGGGATGATGACGTCGCCCCACGTGTCTCTGCCGTCGCGCTTGAACCACAGGACCTTCGAGTTCTTGTACGTGGACGGGATGCGCAAGGTGTCCGGCGGGATCAAATAATGGTCCGTATCGATCCCTGCGTAGGCTGTCCCGATGAACAATTTTCCCGGGACATCGAGCGGGATCGTCGCGTACTCGAGGTCGTCGGGGTAGCCGCGTATCGCCCGCCCGTTCCGCCAGAGGTGGCCCAGCTTGAAAAGGGGCCACTCGGCGATGGAGAGGGAGACGGTCGAGTTGAGCCGCCGGTGGGCGTTCTCCTGGATGAGGACGTCCGCCATGGGGGTCGAGCGGTTCGCGTTGTGGCGGATGGGGCCGACCCGGGGCAAATTCGGCGGTTTTGGGCCCCCAGTCCAGTTTACGCTGTCCATTCCGATTAAATCGTGTCCATTCCAGATAATTGCTGTGAATTTACAGCTTGCCCATTCCTAAAACGATGCGTATAGTGGGGGGAAGTGGAATAAAGTGGAGTAGGGTGGAGGAGTGTCTCTCTCGTCGCGGTTCGTAGGGCGTTCGGCGCATTCTCTGGATGAGAAGGGCCGGCTCGTCGTGCCCTCGCGCTATCGCGAGCGGCTGGGGAAGAGCTTCATGATGACGATCGGGACCCCCGATCGCTGCCTTGCGCTCTACCCGCTCGACGCCTGGGAACTGTTCGCGAAACGGCTCGAGGAGGCGCCCGTGAAGAACGAGCGCTACCGGCGCAACCTCCGCTATATCATGCAGCACACCGAGGAGGTGACGCCGGACGGGCAGGGGCGCTTCCTGATCCCGCCGGTCTTGCGTGCCTATGCCGGAATCACGCGCGACGTCGTTTCCGTCGGCGCGAATACCCGGGTCGAAATTTGGGCGAAGGATCTGCTGACCGCCGACGGCCCGTCGAGCGAAGACGCGGAAGCGTTCGTGACCGAGCTGGGCCTGTATTAGTGTGCCGGTCAGCGAAGCCGGCGGTACCGGCCACGTCCCCGTCCTCCTCGCCGAGACGCTCGCCGGCCTCGCGCCCGTACCGGGCGGCCTCTATGTCGATGCGACGTTCGGCGCGGGCGGGCACAGCCGCGCACTGCTCGCGCTGCTCGGCCCGCAGGGGCGCGTCCTCGCGCTCGACCGCGACCCGGCCGCACGGCTCCGCCCGGACGACGACCCGCGCCTCGAGCTCGTCGCGGCGAACTTCGCCGACCTCGCCGCGGTCCTCGACGCGCGCGGCATCGATCTCGTCGACGGGGTTCTCTTCGATTTCGGCGTCTCGTCGATGCAGCTCGACGAGCCCGAGCGCGGCTTCTCGCTCGCTGCCGACGGGCCGCTCGATATGCGGATGAACCCCTCGACCGGCCCGAGCGCCCTCGAGCTCCTCGCGACGAGCGAGGAGCGGGAGCTCGCCGACCTCATCTACGCCTACGGCGAGGAGCGGGCCGCGCGCCGCATCGCCCGCGCGATCGTCGCCGCTCGCGAAGCCGGGAAGCTCCCCAAGCGCACGCTCGAGCTCGCCCGGCTCGTCGCCGGCGTCGTCCACGTCCGCGGGAAGCGCGAGCGGATCCATCCCGCGACCCGCACGTTCCAGGCGCTCCGGATCGCCGTCAACGACGAACTCGGCGCGATCGAACGCGGCCTCGACGCCGCGATCGCACGCACGCGCCCCGGCGGACGCATCGCCGCGATCTCCTTCCATTCCCTCGAGGATCGCATCGTGAAATTGCGCTTTCGTACCGACGAGCGCGTCGTCGCGCTCGCGAAGAAGCCGCTCGTCGCCGGCGACGAGGAGCTCGCGCGGAATCCGCGCGCGCGCAGCGCGAAGCTGAGAATTGCGGAGCGTGTCGCATGATCGCCCATCAACTCCCCGCGCAAGAACCGCGGCTTCGCATCGGGACCCGCGCCGGGCGCACCGCGAGCGAGCTGCGTCGCGTTCGAGTCCGGCGCAGCAAGTACGGCGTCGTCCTGCGCATCGCGACCGTCGCGATCCTCGTGACGATCTGCGTGATGGCATATCTGCTCCTCCTCGCGAACGTGACGAAGCTCCACTACCAGTCGCTGGGCGCCGAACACCAGCGGGCGAACCTTCAAGAAGAGACGCAGCGCCTCGACGACGAGATCGCGCGCCTTTCGTCGCGGGAACGGCTCGCGGCGCTCGCCGCGCACTTGGGCATGAAGGACGCGGCCACGTTCAGCGTCGTCCAGCTCGCCGCGCCGAAGGTCGCGCGCTCGGAACGGCTCCCGTTATTGTCTTCGATCGCCGGCTGGGGGCGCTAAGTTGACCGGAGGCCGACCAGCGCGCAATCACGCGCGCGTCGCCTCGATGCGCGCCCGGCTGCTCTTCTGGATCGCGACCGGGTGCGCGCTCTTTCTCGCGGGGCGTCTCGTTCAGATCCAAATCGTCCTTGGGCCGAAGCTCGCGCACCGGGCGGACTTGCAGCACTTCGAGAAGTCGCACGTGATCCCGCTGCGCGGCACGATCTACGATCGCGACGGCGTCGCGCTCGTCCGTTCCCTCCCTTCGCAGAGCGTGTACGCCGACGTTTCGGTAATCGGGAACAAAGGCGTGACCGCGCGAATGCTCGCGCCGCTCCTCGGACGCTCGAGCGACTCGATTCTCGAGCAACTCGAGACCGAGTCCGGCTACGCGCTCCTGGCGCGGAAAGTCTCGCGCGACGTCGCGCAGGGCGTGCGCACGTTGAACCTGACCGGCATCCACGTCGATCCGGAGTTCTCCGGCGTGCGCTACGTCGTCTCGGGGCGTCTCGCCTCGACGCTGATCGGGTTCACCGGCACGGACGAAAATGGGCTCGAGGGAATCGAATACGCCTACGATTCGATCCTGCGCGGGACGCCGGGGCAAATCGTCACCGAAACGGACAACGACGGCCGCACGATGCCGTTCGGCGCGCCGCGCATCGTCGAGGCGCCGAAGCCCGGGCACGGCCTGCAGCTGACGATCGATTCGTTCCTGCAGTTCACGTGCGAGCAAGTGCTGCGCGACACCGTTCGCAAGTTCTCCGCGCGCAACGGTACGGCGATCGTGATGGATCCGCAGACGGGCGAGATCCTCGCGCTCGCGAACGCGCCCGATTACGACGTGCGCGATTTCAGACACGCGGCCCCGGAAACGCGGCGAGACCGGGGCGTGACGGACGTCTACGAACCGGGCTCGACGTTCAAGCTGTTCACCGCCGCCGCCGCGCTCGAACGCGGCATCCCAGCGAACGCCCGTTTCCCGGCGCGCGACTCGCTCGCGATCGGCGGGCGCGTCATCCACAACGCGGAAGACGGGTTCATGGCCGGCACCGGCGGGACGGAGTCGATCGAAGACATCATCGCGTATTCGCACAACGTCGGCGCCGCGGAACTCGGGATCGCGACGGGGCGCGGCGCGCTGTACAAGACGATCCGCAGTTTCGGTTTCGGCGACGAGACGAACTCGGGGCTCCCCGGTGAGAGCGCCGGGATCGTCCCGCGCCCCGCGGATTGGAGCGGGACGTCGCTCCCGACGATCGCGTTCGGGCACGGCGTCTCGACGACGCCGCTCGGGCTCGTGCGGGCCTATGCGGCGATTGCGAACGGAGGGATCCTCCTGCGCCCTCGCATCCTGGCGGCGATCCTCGATTCGGACGGCCACGTCGCCTATCGCTACGGCCGTGAGGTGGAGCATCGTGCGATCTCGGAGCGGACGGCGGCCCAATTGCGCCGCTATCTGCGCGCGGTGGTCGTGCGCGGGACCGGAAATCCGACGGCACACGTCGATGGCTACACGACGGCCGGGAAGACCGGGACGGCTCAGATAGCGGAAAACGGCCGGTACGTTCCCGGAGCCTACGTCGCGTCGTTCGTCGGGATGATTCCGGCCGAGGCGCCGAAGTTCGTCATCCTCGTGAAGATCGAACGGCCGCGCGGCGCGATCTACGGGAGCGTCGTCGCGGCGCCCGCCTTCGCGAAGATCGCGCGCGCTGCGATGCTCCATGCGGGCGTGCTCCCCGCCGAAAGCTCCCGCTTGGTTCGGACGGCCGGCGCGTCGAAACGAGCGTTATGAACGATGCGCCCATTATGAGCGTCGCTCGATTGGTTTCCGGAATCGAAGGCGTTCGGATCGTCGGCCCGTCCGAACGGCCGGTCGCCGCGCTCGTCCACGATTCGCGGGCCGTCCGTCCGGGAAGCGCCTTCGTCGCGTTGCCCGGCACGCGCGTCGACGGGCACGAGTTCGTCGCGCAGGCGCTCGCCGCCGGCGCATCGACGATCGTCGTCGATGCCGCGCACGCGTCCCTAGCCGAACGTGCGGGCGACGCATATACGGGCGTCGTCGTCCCGGAGACCGGGCTCGCGCTCTCCCGCCTCGCGGCGACGTTCTACGGGAATCCCTCCGCGTCGCTCGACGTCGTGGGCGTGACTGGGACGAACGGGAAGACGACGACCGTCGCGCTGATCGCGGCGATCCTCGACGGTTCCGGCATCGCCGCCGGACGGATCGGGACGCTCGGCGCCGAGTTCGGCGGGGAAGAACGGCCGCTCGCGAACACGACGCCGCTCGCCCTCGAATTGCAAGCCCTGCTCGCGGACATGCGCAGGCGGGGCGCGAGGGCCGTCGCGATGGAGGTCAGCTCGCACGCGCTCGCGCTCGGACGCGTCGCGGACGTCCGTTTCGCGTGCGCGGTGCTGACGAACGTCACGCGCGATCACCTCGATTTCCACGGCACGTTCGAGGCCTATGCGGCCGCGAAGCGGCGGCTGTTCGATACGGCGCAGTACGCGGTCGTCAATCGCGACGATCCGGAGGGCGCGGCCTGGGGGCGCGCGCTCCCGGCCGAGCGCTGCACCACGTACGGGCTCGATACCGCCGCAGACATCCGCGCCGAACGCCTCGAGTCGACGCCGGGCGGCAGCACGTTTTTCGTGGACGGGCAGCGCTTCGTGATCCGCCTCCCGGGGCGCTTCAACGTCGCGAACGCGCTCGCCGCGATCGCCGTGGCGCGGCGCTTCGGCGTGGAAGATCGCGAGAGCGCGCGCGTCCTGGCCGCTTTCGAGCGCGTCCCGGGGCGCATGGAGCATTTCGCCGACGGCGGGCTCGACGTCATCGTCGATTACGCGCATACGCCCGACGCGCTCGCGAACGTCCTGCACGCCGCGCGCGAGGCGAGCCGGGGGCGCGTCGTCGTCGTCTTCGGCTGCGGCGGGGACCGCGATCGCGGGAAGCGCCCCGAGATGGGCCGCATCGCGACCGAACTCGCCGATCGCGCCATCGTGACGAGCGACAACCCGCGCGGGGAAGAGCCCCGAGCGATCATCGACGAGATCCTCGCCGGCTTCGTGCCGGACGATCGGACCGTCGTCGAACCCGACCGGCGGTCGGCGATCCGGCTCGCGATCTCCGAAGCGCGGCCCGGCGACGTCGTCGTCATCGCGGGGAAAGGGCACGAGACGTATCAGATCGAGGGCGGCGAGCGCCGTCACTTCGACGATCGCGAGGAAGCCGCGGCGGCGCTGCGCGCCCGCGCCCGCGCCGAGGAGCCGGCGTGAGCGTCGGAACGAAAGAAGCGCTCGCCGCGACCGGAGCGCTGACGCTCGCACCGGAGCGCTTGCCGCAGACCCTGCGCATCTCGACCGATACGCGCACGCTCCAGCCCGGGGAGACGTTTCTCGCGCTGCGCGGCCCGAACTTCGACGGACACCGCTTCGTGCGCGCCGCGCTCGAGCGGGGAGCGCTCGCGCTCGTCGTTTCGGAGCCGGAAGTCGTCCCCGCGGGGACTCCGGCGCTCGTCGTCCCCGAGACGACCGCCGCGTACCTCGCGTTCGCGGCGGCGGCCCGGCGCTCGCTGGACGCTCGCGTCGTCGCGATCACCGGGAGCACCGGGAAGACGACGACGCGCTCGCTGCTGGCGCAACTCGCCGACCGGGCGGGGCTCGGCCGCGTCGCGGCGACGCCGGCGAACGAAAACAACGAGATCGGCGTCAGCAAACTCTTCCTCTCGCTCGACGAGCGCACGAAGATCGTCGTCGCCGAATTCGGCTGCCGCAAATTCGGCGACATCGAGCCGCTCGTCGCGATCGCCGCGCCCGATATCGCGATCCTCACGAACGTGGGAGACGCGCATCTCGAGATCATGGGCTCGCGCGAGCGCTTGATCGAGACGAAATTCGGAATCTTCGCCGGCGGCGCGCTCCCGATTCTCAACGCGAACGATCCGGTTTCACGCGCGCGCGCGCCGCAGCTCGCGCGCGAACCGCGCTGGTTCGCCGCGCTCGATTCCGTGACGGACGATCTGCCCGCCGGGGACGTGACGCTCGTCGGGAGCGATCGGGCGATCGTGCGCGGCGCCGCGGGGCGCATCGAGCTGCCGCTCGACGTCCGTTTGCCGGGCGCGCACAATCGCGCGAATCTCGCAGCCGCGTTCGCCGCGGCGCTCGCGCTCGGAGCCGACCCGGCGTTGCTTTGCGAGATCGTGCCGCACCTCGCGCTCCCGGCGGGACGGTACGAGCGCTCGCAGCTCGGGGCCTACGAGATCATCTTCGATGCGTACAACGCCTCGCCGGCGGGGACGATCGCGACGCTCGGCTCGTTTGCCCAGGAACGCGCCGCCCGGCGCATCGCCGTCTTGTCGAGCATGGCCGAGCTCGGCCCCGAGGCGCCGCAACTGCACGAGCGCGTCGGTGAAGCGGCCGCGCGTGCGGGTCTCGAACTGCTCTTCGTCGGCGGAGATTTCGCTGAGGAGCTGGCCCGCGGCGCGCGCGAGGCCGGCTTCGGCGGCGAGCGCATCCTGCGCTTCCGCGATAACGCGGCGGCCGCCGGCGCCCTGCGCGAACGGGTGATGCCCGGCGACCTGATCCTCTTCAAGGGCTCGCGCATGTATCGTCTCGAGGAGATCGTCCGTGCGTTGCGCGTCGATGGCTGAGGCGGCCGTGAAGCTTCCATTGCGCGTCGTCGGCGCGCCGCTCGAAGGCCTGGGCGCGGAACGAGGCGTCGTCGCGTTGCCGGTCCGCACGCGCCTGATCGCGCGCGGCGACGATATTCCCGAGCTCGTCGCGCAGGCGGTCGCGGGGATCGCGCGTTCCGGCGACGTCGTGGCGGTCGCCGAGACGGCCGTCGCGATCGCTCAAGGGCGTCTCATCGCAGCGGAGACGGTGCGCCCCGGCAAGCTCGCGCTCTTCCTCGCGCCGAGGGCCGGCGCGGCTTCGACGGTCAACCAGCCCGAGTCGCTGCAGATCGTCATCGACAAGGTCGGCGCGCCGAAGGTGCTGTTCGCAGCGGCGCTGCAGGCGGCCGGGCGCTTCGTCGGGCGGCGTGGCGCGTTCTATCGCGTCCTCGGCGAGACGATAGCCGAAATCGACGGGTACACCGGGACGCTGCCGCCGTACGAGACGACGATCGTGCTCGGCCCCGAGGCCCCCGACCGCATAGCGACGGAGATCGCGGCGCGCCTGGGGACGCACGCGCTGATCGTCGATGCGAACGATCTCGGCATCGCGAAGGTCCTCGGCGCTTCGCCGGGTGTCGCGCGCGCGAATGCGGAGGCGGTGCTGCGCGCGAATCCGCACGGGAACGGCGACGAACAAACGCCGGTCGTCGTCTTGAAATGGCGCGGCTCCGGACCGAGCCCGCTCGAACGGCGCTCCGCATGACGCCGTTCGTCTTGTTCGCGCTCGTGCTCGGCGGCACGCTCGCGCTCGGCCGTCCGATGATCGCCGCGTTGCGCGCGCTCTCCGTCCGTCAAACTGCGTACGAGGATGCGCCGAAATCGCACGCGAGCAAGAGCGGGACGCCGACGATGGGCGGCGTGCTTTTCCTTTTCGGCTTGCTCGCGACGCTCGCGCTGCGCCACGATACGGCGACCGTCGCGCTCGCGGTCCTCGGGCTCGGCTGCGGTGCGATCGGCTTCTTCGACGATTACGCTGCGATCAAACGCGGGCGCAATCGCGGCTTGCGCGCGCGAGAGAAATTCGCCCTGACGGCGCTCGTCGGCATCGTCTTCCTTTTCCTCGTGCGCAACGAGCCGGCGGCGGCGAATGCGACGCTCTTGACGCTCGGCGGAAACGGGCTGACCGCACCTTCGTTCGTGTGGTATCCGCTCGCGCTCTTCGCGATCCTCGGGACGATCCACGCCGTCAACTTGACCGACGGGCTCGACGGGCTCGCCGCCGGCACGATCCTCCCGCCGCTCGCCGTCTTCGCGTGGCTCGGCTGGCGCGCCGGGACGGAGGGCGTCGTCCTCGTCGACGTCGCAACGGCAGCTTCGGTCCTCGGGTTTCTGGCATACAACCGCCATCCGGCGGCGGTCTTCATGGGCGACACCGGCTCGCTCGCGCTCGGCGGCGTGCTCGCGGGGAGCGCGATCCTCACGGGTTCGCTGCTCGTCCTCCCCTTGATCGGCGGCGTATTCTTAGCGGAGACGCTGTCGGTGATCGTCCAAGTCGCGTACTTCAAACGCACGCGGAAACGGATCTTTCGTATGAGTCCTCTCCACCATCATTTCGAACTCGGCGGGTGGCCTGAGACGACGGTGACGGCCAGGTTCTGGACGGCGTCGGCGCTCTGCTCCCTCGCCGGTGCGGTGCTCGTGCGATGAGCGACGCATCCGGGACCTTCGACGCGCGCGAGCGCGTGCTCGTGATCGGGCTCGGACGGAGCGGCCTCGCGAGCGCCGCCGTCTTGCGCGAGCGCGGTGCCGCCGTCGTCGCGACCGACGACAAGCCGCTCGCGCAATTGAGCGAAGCGCTCGCATCGCTCGCCGAATGCGGCGCGCGTTTCGTCTCGCCCGACGAGCTCGAGGCCGAATTCGGCCAGCTCACGTCGGCCGTGCTCTCACCGGGAATACCGCTGACGAACCCGCTCGTGCGGCAGGTGCAGGAAGCGCGCATCCCCGTCTACAGCGAGATCGAAGTGGCCTATCGCATCGCGCGTGCGCCGATCGTCGCGCTCAGCGGAACGAAAGGGAAATCGACGACGACCGCATTGATCGGCGCGTTGTTTCGGCGCGCCGGGCTGACGACGTTCGTCGGCGGGAACATCGGGAACGCGCTCATCCGGGAGACGGCTCTCGCGGGGCCCGGCGATTGGGTCATCGCAGAGGTCAGCTCGTTCCAGCTCGAATCGATCCGCTCGTTCAAGCCGCGCATCTCGGCGCTCATCAACCTTTCGCCCGACCACCTCGACCGGTATCACTCGATGGAAGAGTACGCCGAAGCGAAGTTCCGTATCTTCGCAAATCAAGGCCCCGGGGATACGTTCGTCGGCAATCTCGACGACCCGTCGATCGCCGCGCTCGGGGAAGGCGAGACGGTCAAGCGCTTGCGCTGCCGCGCGCTCTGGTTCTCGCGCTCCGCGAAGCGCGGCGCGACGCTCTACGTGCGCAACGAGCGAATCGTCTACGCGCCGCCGAGCGGTGACCCGCGGCCGGTCGAGATCATGCCCGTTGCGGAAATCCCGCTGCTCGGCGAGCACAACGTCGACAACGTGCTCGCGGCGGTGCTCGTCGGGCTTGCGGCCGATCTCGGCCCCGAGGCGTTGCGCGCCGGCGTCCGCGAGTTCGCGCCGCTCGCGCACCGTCTGCAGCTCGTCGCGGAGATCGGCGGCGTGCGCTACGTCGACGATTCGAAGGCGACGAATCCAGGTTCCGTCATCGCTGCCTTGCAGGCATTCGATGCGCCGATCGTGCTGATCGCGGGCGGGAAGTCGAAGGGCACCGACTTCGGAGCTCTCGGCGTCGTCGCTTCGGAGCGCGCGAAGGCGGTCATCGTGATCGGCGAAGCAGCCGACGAGATCGCGAGCACCGTCGCCCGCGACAAGGTGCGGCGCGCGGGTTCGATGGCCGAGGCCGTCAAGATCGCGCGCGAGCTCGCGCGGGCGGGGGACGTCGTGTTGCTCTCGCCGGGTTGCGCTTCGTTCGACATGTTCGCTTCGGCCGAAGCGCGTGGTGAAGCGTTCGCGCTCGCCGTCGCGCCCGCGGAGGCCGCGCATGGAGCGTGACGAGGCGCCGCTGCGCGCGCCGGACGCGATGCTCGTCGCGGTCACGGCGGCGCTCGTCGCCATCGGGCTCGCGATGGTGTTCAGCGCGTCGAGCGTCACGGCGTACATGGACTATCACGATTCCCTGCACTTCCTCAAGCGGCAGGTCGCGTGGCTCGCCGTCGGGGGGCTCGCCGCGTTCGTCGCGTTTCGCTGCGATTACCGGCGGTTGAAACCGCTCGCGCCGCTCATGTTGCTGGCAAGCCTCGCCGGCTTGCTGCTCGTCTTCGTTCCGCACGTCGGCTTCGCGATGAACGGCGCGCGGCGCTGGCTCGGGGGCGGGCCGTTCGGCTTCCAACCTTCGGAGTTCACGAAGCTCGCGCTCGTCCTCTACCTCGCCTCGGCGCTCGCGTCGAAGGGCGAACGCATCCGCTCCCTCGTGCAAGGGCTCTTCCCGCTCTGCTTCGTCTCGGGCGTGCTCTTCTTGCTCGTGCTCTTCGAGCCGGATCTCGGGACGGCGAGCCTGCTCGCGCTCACGACGGCGGCGATGCTGTTCGCCGCGGGCGCGCGGATCGTGCACCTCGTCTCGATCGGGCTGATGATGGTTCCTCCGCTCGTCATTTTCGTGTGCGCGAAATCCTACCGGCGCGATCGCATCCTCGCGTTCCTGGACCCGTGGAAGGATGCGCAGAATACGGGCTTTCACATCGTGCAGTCGCTGCTGGCGCTCGGCAGCGGCGGCCCGCTCGGCCTCGGGCTCGGCTTCTCGCGACAGAAGTTCGAGTACCTCCCCGAACAATACACGGACTTCATCTTCGCGATCCTGGGCGAAGAACTCGGCCTGATCGGAACGACCGCCGTTCTCGTGCTGTTCGTCCTGTTCGCGTATCGCGCGGTCAAGATCGCGCTCGGCGCGCAGGATCGTTTCGGCTTCTTCCTCGCGATCGGCTGCATGTCGATGATCGTGATCCAGGCGCTGATCAACATCGGCGTCGTCACCTCCTCGTGGCCGGTAACGGGCGTGCCGCTTCCGTTCATCTCGTTCGGCGGGAGCTCGCTCGTCGTCTGCCTGGTCGCCGTCGCGTTGCTCGTCAACGTCGGCCGGCACCAACGCGCGCCGACGTGAGGCTCTTGCTGACGGGCGGCGGGACGGGCGGGCACATCTATCCGGCGCTCGCGATCGCCGAAATGCTCCGCGAAGAACCCCGGGCGCAGCCGTTCTCCGTGCAGTTCATCGGCACGAAGGACCGGCTGGAAGCTTCGCTCGTCCCCGACGCCGGCTTGCCGATCGCTTTCGTGCGCAGCAGGCCGCTCGTGCGGAAGTTTTCGTTCGCGTTTCTCGGAACGCTCGTGCAGAACGCGATCGGCACGGTGCAGGCCTGCACGACCATCGCTCGCGTGAAGCCGGATTGCGCGATCGCGACGGGCGGGTACGTCGCGTTCCCGGTCGTGTTGGCGACGCGCCTGCTGCGCGCGCTCGGGATCGTGCGCGCGCGCATCGCGCTCGTCGAACCGAACGCACGCGCCGGCCTGACGAACCGCGCCTTGATGCCGCTCGTCGACGAGATCTGGTACGGCTACGCGGGCCTCGGAGAACAGACCGACCGCACGTTCGTGACCGGGACTCCCGTGCGCCCGTCGTTCTTGCTCGCGGTGGGGCGAGCCGAGGCGCGGGCCGCGCTCGGGCTCGACCCGGGGCTTACGACGATCTTCGTGATGGGCGGGAGCCAAGGAGCGCAGCGCCTCAACCGCGCGGTCGCCGAAATGCTCGCGACGGAGACATTCCCCGCCGATTGGCAGATCGTCCACTTGACCGGCCCCACCGATTCCGCTCCGCCCGTCCTCCCGCCGGCGCTCGCGTCGCGCGTGCTGACGCGTCCCTACCTTGCCGACCCGAGGGCGGCGTACGCGGCGGCGGATCTGATCGTCGCGCGCGCCGGCGCCTCGACGTTGGCCGAGATCGCCGCGACCGGGACGCCCTCGCTCCTCGTCCCGTACCCATACGCGACGGGCGACCACCAGACGCGCAATGCCGAGGTCTTCGTGCGGGCCGGCGCGGCCCTGCTCGTCCCGGATGCGGAGCTGGACGGGCCGCGCCTGCGGCGGGAGTTGGAGACCGCCCTCGCGCCCCAAACGCTCGCCGGGATGCGGGCCGCGGCCGGCGAACTCGCCCCGCGCGACTTGCGCGGGACGATCGTGGCTCGGGCGCTGGCGCTGGCGGGGCGCGGGTGATCCGGGTATGCCCTCCGAAAAGCGCACCCCCGTGAGGGAAGCAGCGTCCGTGCACTTCGTCGGGATCAGCGGCATCGGGATGAGCGCCCTCGCGCGCATCCTCCTGCAACGGGGCGTCCGGGTCAGCGGGTCCAGCGACCGCGCGACGGCGCTGACCGCAGCTTTGGCCGCCGAGGGCGCGGACATCTCGATCGGCCATTCGCCGGCAAACCTGGGCGAAGCGACGCGTGTCATCGTCAGCTCGGCGATTTCCGAGGAGAACCCGGAACTGGCCGCCGCGCGCGCGCTGGGGCTCGACGTGCTCCGCCGCGGCACGCTCCTGGCGGAGATGATGGCGACGAAGCGCGGGATCGCGATCTCGGGAACGCACGGCAAGACGACGACGACGGCGATGGCGGCCTGCGTCCTCGAGGCGGGCGGGATCGATCCGACGGTCGTCATCGGCGGCGAACGCGTCGATACGGGGACGAACGCGCGCGTCGGCGCGAGCGAGTGGTTCCTCGGCGAAAGCGACGAATCGGACCGTTCGTTCCTGGAATTGCGCCCCGAGATCGCGGTCCTCACGAACGTCGAGAACGACCACATCGATTCCGACGCCGACCTCCCGGCGCTCGTCGCGGCGTTTACCGCCTTCCTCGACCGCGTCCCGGCGCACGGCCTCGTGCTGGTGGGGAACGACGATCCGCGCGCCCGCGGGATAGGCGAGCTCTCGCGCGCGGCGCGGACGCTCACCTTCGGCTTCGGCGAGGCCGACGTCGTCGCGAGCGAGCGGCGCTTCGCCGGCTTCGGTTCGACCTCGCGCATCTCGGCGAACGGCAGCCGGCTCGGCGAGTTGCGCCTGCACGTCCCCGGGGAGATCAACATCCTCGATGCGCTGCCGGCGATCGGGATCGGCCTCGAACTCGGCGTCCCGTTCGCAACCGCGGCCGAGGCGCTGGCGGCGTTCCGCGGTGTGCGGCGGCGCTTCGAGATCCTCGCGAGCGCGCCGCGGATGACCGTCGTCGAGGATTACGCCCACCATCCGACCGCTGTGGCCGCGACGATCGCCGCCGCGCGGGGCGATTTCGACGGGCCGCTCGTCGTCGCGTTCCAGCCGCACCGCTACTCGCGCACTCGCTACCTCGCCGCGGATTTCGCCCGCGCATTGCGGGGCGCCGACCGGGTCGTCCTCACGGAGGTCTACGCCGCCTCCGAGCCCGCGCTCGCGGGCGTCTCGTCCCGCTCGATCGGCGAACCGCTCGAGGCGCTCGGCGGGCGCGTCGACTACGTGGCGCACGCCGACGAATTACCAGAGTACCTCCTGGAGCAGGCCCCCGAAGGCGCTTTGGTGCTGTTGTTCGGTGCCGGCTCGATCACGACTGCGGCGGCCCGTCTCGCGCGCGAAGTGCGGGAAGCGGCCGAACGCACGGAGGTCCTCAGGCGATGAGCGTCGCCGCCGCGAGCGAGCTGCAATCCGTCCTGGGGAGCCCCGAGCGCGAGCGCCTAAGCGAGATCTTCGGCGAGCGGGTCCGCTTCGACGAGCCCCTCGCGCCGTTCACGTCGTGGAAGATCGGCGGCCCGGCCGACGCGTTCGCGCTCGTCGAAAGCCGGAGCGAACTGGAAGCGGCGCTCGAACTCGTACGCGCGCGCCGGGTTCCGTGGTTCGTGCTGGGAAGCGGATCGAATCTGCTCGTCGGGGACGGCGGGATTCGCGGCTTGACGCTGCGCTTGGGCGGCGAGTACGCCCTGCTCGCGTTCCGAGAGGACGAACCGGAGCACGTCGTCGTCGAGGCAGGCGCCTCGGCGAGCATGGCGCTGCTGACGGCGCAGGCCGCCTCGCGCGGAGCGCTCGGGATCGCTTCGCTGGCCGGGATTCCGGGGAGCGTCGGCGGCGCGTTGCGCATGAATGCCGGGACCGATCGCGAGATCGGCGAGTTCGTTCGCGACGTCTCGGTGCAGACGCCGGCGAAACCCGCGCCGCATCGCGTGACGATGCAGTATTTCTACCGGCACACGACGCTCGCGCGCGACGCGGTCGTCGCCCGGGTCACGCTCGCGTTCGAACGCGGCGATCCGCTCGAGGTGCGCGCAGATATGCAGCAGCGTCTCGTGCGGCGCAAGAATCACCAGCCGCTCCAGTTTCCGAACGCGGGCTCGTGCTTCCGCAATCCGCCCGCCGAGCGGGCCGGCCGGCTGATCGAAGCCGCCGGTGCGAAGGGCTGGCGCATCGGAGGAGCGGAAGTCTCGGAACTCCACGCTAATTTCATCGTGAACCGGGACGGAGCGACGGCCGCCGACGTCGCTTCGCTGCTCGCCAAGGTGCGGCGAGCGGTCGCGGATCGTTTCGGCATCGAGCTCGAGCTCGAGGTGCATTTTGTCGGAGTTTTCACGTGACTGAGAAAGCGCGCGTTGCCGTCGTCATGGGTGGCCCGAGTTCGGAGCGAGAGGTTTCGATCGCGAGCGGGCAAGGCGTGATGGGCGCGCTCGCCACGCTCGGATACGGCGCGCGTTCGTTCGATTTCGACGAGCGCTTCGTCGAGATGCTCCGCGAGTTCGCGCCGGACGTCGTATTCAACGCGCTGCACGGCCCCGGCGGCGAGGACGGACGCATTCAAGGGATCCTCGATTGGCTCGGCATCCCGTACACCGGGAGCGATCTCCGCTCGTGTGCGCTGGCGATGGACAAGCATCTGACGAAGAAGTTGATCTCCGCCGAAGGCCTCCCGACCGCCGCCTGGGACGTCTACGACCTCAGCGGAGGGACGCTGCCGCTGCTGCCGGGTTCGTTGAATCTGCCGCTCGTCGTGAAACCGCGCGACGAGGGTTCCAGCGCGGGCGTCACGATCGTGCACACGCACGAGGAATGGTCGCATGCGATGATCGCGAGCGCCGCGCGCACGACGAACGTGATGGCGGAAGAGTTCGTCGCGGGGCGCGAGTTCTCGTGCGGCGTGTTTTTCGAGCAGCCGCTCCCGATCGTCGAAATCGAGGCGAACGCCGCCTTCTACACGTACGATGCGAAGTACAAACCGGGTGGAAGCCGCCATATCGTTCCGGCCAGGCTCGATCACGACCTGACCGCCCGGCTCCAGACGCTCGCGCTCTCCGTGCACCGTCTGATCGGCCTGCGCGACTACTCGCGGACGGACATCATCGTCACGAAGGAGGGGCGCCCATACATCCTCGAGGTGAACGCGCTCCCGGGCTTGACGCCGACGAGCCTGCTCCCCGAGGAATGCGCGGCGGCGGGGATCCCCTACGAAGCGTTGATCGACCGTCTGGTCCGCGCCGCGCTCGACCGGGGCGCCGCCGTCACCGCCGTTTCCTGAGGATCGCGGTGCCGCTTGCTTCGCTTAGTGCGGCGCGTGTGAGGCGCTCCTCGCGCGCGCGGTGAGCTTTGTCGAAGTGAAAGAGATTATCCAGGTATCTGCGAATGACGGCGGCATCATGTCACATACGGGAACCGTAGTCGATCGGGGCCTGGAAGGCGTCGTCGTCGGCTCCACCGAGCTGAGCAATGTCGAGGGTCTCGAAGGCCGACTGACCTATCGCGGATACGACATCCACGATCTTGCGACGAATGCCTCGTTTGAAGAGGTCTGCTACTTGCTGCTGTTCGGGCAACTCCCGAACAAGTATCAGCTGGAGGACCTCAAGGTCCGACTTTCGGCGAATCGTATGCTGCCCAAGCCCCTGCTCGAGACGATGACGCACATCCCGAAATCGGCGTGGCCGATGGACGTGCTGCGCACGATGATCTCGGGCCTCGCGCTCTACATGCCGCACACCGACGACGGCGCGCATCCCTCGAATCCGCGGACGGCGATTCATTTGATCGCCAAGACGCCGACGATTGTCGCAGCCTGGGATCGGATGCGCAACGACCTCCCGCCGATCGAGCCGCTCCCGAACCTCGCGACGGCGGCCAACTTCCTTTACATGCGCAGCGGGAAGCTCCCGATCAAGGAAGCGGTTGACGCGCTCGACACGTATCTCGTTCTGCTCTCCGACCACTCGTACAACGCCTCGACGTTCGCGGCCCGCGTGTGCGCCTCGACGCACGCCGACATTTTCGCCGCTGCGACTTCTGCCGTAGCGACGCTCGAAGGCGACTTGCACGGAGGCGCCCCCGGCAAGGTGATGTCGATGTTGCTGGAGATCGGCAAGCCGGAACGGGCGGAAACCTACGTTCGCGAACTGCTCGCGCGCGGTCAGCGCATCATGGGGATGGGCCATCGCGAGTACAAAGTGCGCGATCCGCGCGCGCAGCATCTCGAAGAGATGGCGAAAGCGCTCGGCGAGGCCTCCGATCCGAAGTGGTACAGCATCGCGCGCGCCCTCGAAGACGCGTCGAACAAGGTCCTGCAAGAGGAGAAGCCGGGGAAACGGATCTATGCGAACGTCGAGTTCTACACGGCGCCGACGCTCTACAGCCTCGGGATCCCGGCGGACGAGTTCACCTGCATGTTCGCCTGCGGCCGCATGGCCGGCTGGACGGCGCACATCCTCGAGCAACTCGCCGACAACCGGCTGATTCGGCCGCAGGCGCGTTACGACGGGCCGCCGGTCATGCCCTACGTGCCGATCGAACAGCGCGGCCGCAAGGCGTCGAGCTCGAACAAGAACGGAACCCCCGGCGCGTGAGCAACGAACCGCCGCGCGGCGCACGCCGCGCGACCGTCTCGCGCTCGACGAAGGAGACTCGAATCGAGGTGACGCTCGATCTCGACGGCGGCCCCGCCGCGATTTCGACGGACGTGAAGTTCCTCGACCACATGCTCGACGCGTTCGCGAAGCATTCCGGCTGCGGGCTCGAGGTCCGCGCGAGCGGCGACGGCCTCGATCACCATCATCTCGTCGAAGACGTGGGGATCGTGCTCGGGCAGGCGATCGCCGAAGCGCTCGGCGACAAGCGCGGCATCGCGCGCTTCGGCTCGCTCGCAGTGCCGCTCGACGATGCGCTCGTGCTGGGGAGCGTCGATCTCTCCGGCCGCGCCTACTTGAACTTTGCCGTGAAGTTCGGCGTCGAGAACCTCGGCGATCTCGGGACGGAGCTCGTCCCGCACTTCTTCCATTCGCTGGCCGAGCACGGCCGTTTCAACCTGCACTTGGTGCAACTCGCGGGCGCGAACTCGCACCACCTGTGCGAGGCCGCGTTCAAGGCGTTCGCGCGCTCGTTCGCGCAGGCGATCGCCCGCGCGAACCGGGACGGCGTGCCCTCGACGAAGGGCATGCTGGCCTGAGCACGCGCCCGGCGATCGGTGCGTTCGTATCCATACTAAGTTTGGAGTGCCGTTGTTAGAATCGCAGAACGCACGATCTGCGCCAGAGGATGCCGGTGAGTGCGGCGAAGGCTCCGCAGCATGAGGAACGGGACGCTTGCCGTCGTCGATTCAGGTGGAGGCAACCTCGGCTCGCTCCTGGCGGCGCTCGAACGGCGCGGCGTGTCGCCGGTGCTGACGGAGGACCCGGAGGTCGTCGACGCCGCCGATGCGGCGATTCTCCCCGGCGACGGCGCGTTCGCCGCGACGATGCGCGCGCTCGAAGCGCGCGGCCTGGATCGTGCGATCCGAAATCTCATCGCGCGCGGCCGGCCGTTTTTGGGAATCTGCGTCGGCATGCAGTTGCTCTTCGAAGGCAGCGAGGAGCACGAAACGTACGCGGGGCTCGGAATCCTGCCGGGGACGATCCGCCGTTTCGAAGACGCGCCGCGCGTTCCGCACATGGGCTGGAACGCGCTCGAGCTCGTCAGGCCGCACCCGTTCGTCGCGAACGTCGCATCGGGCGATTACGTCTACTTCCTGCACAGCTACCGCGCGGAGGTCGGCCCGGACACGCTCGCGGCGGCGACGCACGGCGAACGTTTCGCGGCGATCGTCGCGCGGGAAAACGTGATGGGCACGCAATTCCATCCGGAAAAAAGCCAAGTGACGGGAGCGCGCTTGCTCGACAACTTCCTGGCGTCGAGCGCTTCATGACGATCGTCCCCGCGATCGATCTGCGCGGCGGGCGCTGCGTGCGCCTCTTGCGCGGAGATCCCGCGCAAGAGACGCACTACGACGGCGATCCCGTCGCGCGCGCGCGTTCGTTCGTCGCCGCCGGCGCGAGGACGATTCACGTCGTCGATCTCGACGGCGCGTTCGGGAGCGGCGAGAATCGCGCCGCCTTGCGCGCGATCGCGCGGGCCGTCGACGTTCCGATCCAAACCGGCGGCGGCGTGCGCGTGCCGAACGACGTCCGCCGGCGCCTCGACGACGGCGCGCGCTACGTCGTGCTCGGTACGTTGCTGGTCGAAGCGCCGAAGACGGCGCGTTCGCTGGTCGCGCAGTACGGGGACCGAATCATCGCGGGCGTCGACGCGCGCGGCCAAACCGTCGCGACGCGCGGCTGGCAGACCGAAACGCACGTCACGCGCGACGCGTTCGTGCGCGAGCTGATCTCGTGGGGCGTCGGCCGCGTCGTCTTCACCGAGATCGGACGCGATGGAACCGGCACGGGCTACGATCTGGAAGCGCTCTCGGCGGTCGCCTCGCTGGGCGCGATCCACGTCACCGCCAGCGGCGGCGCGCGCACGCTCGCCGATCTGCGCGCGCTCGCGGAGCAAACGCCGCCCAACGTCGATGCGGCGATCGTGGGGCGCGCGCTCTACGAAGGAACGATCGTGCTCGAAGAGGCGATCGCGCTCTTCGGGAGCTAGGCGCGCAAGAAGCGCGGCAGCGCTTCGGGCAGGCGCGCCACGATCTCGTAGGCGATCGTCCCCGCCCAATTCGCCCACTCCTCCGCGCCGATCGCGTCGTCGCCGTCGCGGCCGAGGAGCGTGGCCTCGCTCCCCACGTGCGCCTGCGGGATCTCGGTGAGGTCGACGAACGAGGCGTTCATGCAGATCCGGCCGGCGAGCGGTGCGCGTTTCCCGCAGACGAGCACTTGGGCGCGCCCGCCCGCCGCGCGCGGGATCCCCTCCGCGTAGCCGATAGGCAGGACGCCGATGCGCGAGGGGCGCGTCGTAGCGTAGGTGCAACCGTAGCCGATCGAGCGTCCGGCTTCGACCTCGCGCACGACGACGAACGGGCTCGTCCAGCGCAGCGCCGGCTCGAGAACGAGGCGTTTGCGTGCGGCGGCGAGCGTCTGCGGAGAGGGCCAGATGCCGTACGTCGCGATTCCGATGCGGGCCAAGTCGTAGCGAGATTCGGGGTAGAGTATCGCAGCGGCCGAGGCGGCCGCGTGGCGGAGGATTCCGCGCGCCTTCAGGTCTCCGAGCGGTGCGAGCGCCTCGTCGAAGCGGTGGAGTTGGTCGCGCGTGAAGGCCGATTCCAATTCCTCGGCGGCGGCGAGGTGCGTGAACGCTCCCCGGATCGAAACGACTTCGGAGGCCGCGGAGAGCGCCGCGAAGAGCGCGGCGGCCCGCTCCGGCTCGACGCCGAAGCGGCCGACCCCGGTCTCGATCTTCAGATGGACCGGGAAAGGCCGCCCCGCCGCCGCGGCGGCCCTGGCGACGTCGCGGGCGTAAGCGCCAGCGGACCAGAGCGTGATCGCGGCCCGCGCCGCGAGCGCGGCCGGGAGGTCCCGCGGCCCGGCCGGCCCGATCACGAGGAGAGGCGTTTCGATCCCGGCCTCGCGCAACGCCGTCGCCTCATCAACGGAAAAGACGCAAAGGAGATCCGCGCTCCCCTCGATGGCCCGGGCGACCGGCACGAGACCGTGCCCGTACGCGTTCGCCTTCACGACGGCGGCGACGCCGGCCGGCGCGATCAGCGCGCGGATTCTCGCGAGGTTCCCGCGCAGGGCGGCGGGATCGATTTCTAATCGGGCGTTCACCTGCCGGCCCTTGCACGCCCTAACATCGCCCGCCTGTTCACACGATAATGAGGATATGCCGCCGACGCGCCAAGGACTTCAGCTCCCGAGCGAGGTCAAGCCCTTCGGAATCGTGGGATTCCTCGGCTTGCTGGTGCGCGCCACCGTCGCCTACGTCTTCGGCTTCGCCCTCTACATCGGCATCTTTCGCGTGAGCCGGCGGGTCGGCCCGATCCTGACGGACGCAGGGCTCTCAAACTTCGCGCTGTTCTTGCTGATCGCGCTCGCCGTCGCGGCGATCTTGCTCGTGGTCTTTCAGCCGATGTGGTCCACTGAGATGCGCGGTTTCGGGTTGATGACGAGCTTCACGATCGTGGCGATCGCGTTCGCGCAAGCAGCCGGCTTGACGCACATGGATGCGATGGCGCCGATCGAGGTGCTCGTTCGCCAGCACATCGAGGTGTTCGCCGGCCTCCGAAGGTGACGCGTCAGGTCTTGCCCCCGCTCGGGTTGTAGCCGTACCCTTTCCGGTCGTGCGCGTGCGGTTCGAGCCGCTTGCGATAATGCGGCCGTCGCGGCGCTTCGATCGTGGCGTCCAGGACGTGGTACGTGTTGTCGTGGATGCGGACCGGGTCGAGCCGGAACGACGTGAGTTCGGCCTCGAGGAACATCTCGGAGACGCGGGCGAGGAGCCGGGCGAGCATGCCGCGATGCTGCGCCGAGGACCCGATCCCGTGCTTGGAGCCGAAATCGTCGAGCATCGATTCGGCCCCCGATTCGTCGAGCGGGCACATCCGCTCGACCTGGTGCGTGCCGACGTCGAGCACGAGGATCGGCCCGAGCTTGGGATCGCGGCGCCCTTCTATGACGACGTCGACCCCGCGCTCGACCGCGCTCTGGGCGAGGAGCTGAACGGGTTGGCTGGGCTCGGGAAGCAAGCGGTCGAACTCGTGCCGGATCGCCTCCGTGTCGGAAAGGTGCCGCTCGTGCAGGACGGCGTCAACGGGCGAGCCCTCGGGGCGCAGCGTGATCGGGCGCCGGGCGGCGAAGGCGATGGCCTCGTCGGCCGTGTCGACGGCGGCGGTCCTCGCGACGTGGATTTCGTAGTGGTGCAGCAGTTCGAAGTTCTCGATTGGCTTGAGTCTCATTCCGTGGCCGTTCTCTCCCGTTGGTATGCCGCCTCCGCTCCGTCGCGGAGCCGGTCGAGAAGCGCGCGGGCGCTCCCGCGGGCGATCGAATAGCCGATCGTTTCGTCGAAGAGCCTGCCGGGGGCCCCGCCGGGCGGTTCGTAATTCCCATCGAGCGCCAGGAGGCTATCGTCGCGGTCCGGCCCCTCGAGCGGCTCCGCCGTCAGGATGCCGCTGAACGCGGGGAAGGGGCCTCCGCCGTCAGGCTCCCAGCTTACGTGCAGGACCTGATTGAGCCCGGCCGGGTCGGGGCCAAGCTGGACGTGGACGACGACCGGGCGCTCGAGGTTGAATCCGAGCGTGTGGGTGGGGAGGGGGCCTAGAGTCAGGTGGATCGTACCGTCTTCCCGGCGGCACGTCTCCAAGTAGGCCGCAACGTACCGCTCGAGGCGGTCGCAGGGGCAGCGCACGTGCTCGTGCGCGAGCAGTCGGGTCATGCCTTGAAAGTTACCCGCTTTCTCGCGCCCCCCTTGCACTCACCCGCTCCCTCTGCTAACGTTATTGCGCTTGGCACTCTATCGCCACGAGTGCCAACGATCCTATTCTATTGAGTTTCTGGAGGTTTGTGTGAATCTCAGGCCCTTGGGCGATCGTCTGGTCGTCGAGCACGTCGAGCAAGCTGAAAAGACCGCCGGCGGCGTCTTTTTGCCCGACACCGCCAAAGAAAAGCCCCAAGAGGGGAAAGTGCTGGCGGTAGGTTCCGGCCGCACGCTCGACAACGGCACGAAGTTGCCGATGGACGTGAAGGTCGGCGACCGCATCATCTACTCGAAGTACTCGGGTAGCGAAGTCAAAGTCGAAGGTAAAGAAGTCCTCATCATCTCGGAAAAAGACGTCCTCGCCGTCTTCGCTGGAGCGTAAGGAATCATGTCAGCAAAAGAATTAGTATTCGACGAACAAGCGCGGCGCGCGCTCGAACGCGGCGCCAACGCGCTCGCGGACGCGGTGAAGGTGACGCTCGGACCGAAAGGCCGCAACGTCGTCATCGACAAGAAGTTCGGCTCGCCGACGATCACCAAGGACGGCGTCACCGTCGCCAAGGAGATCGAACTCTCGGGCGCGTTCGAAAACATGGGCGCGCAACTCGTGAAGGAAGTCGCGAGCAAGACGAACGACATCGCCGGCGACGGCACGACGACGGCGACGGTGCTCGCGCAGGCGATCATCCGCGAAGGCCTCCGCAACGTCACGGCGGGTTCGAATCCGCTCCTCATCAAGAAGGGCATCGAGCGCGCGGTCGACGTCGCGGTCGCCGAGCTCGAGAAGGCCGTCGTCAAGGTCGATACCGCCGAGAAGATCGCGCAAGTCGCCTCGATCTCGGCGAACGATCCCGAGATCGGCGCGCTGATCTCGACCGCCATGAGCAAGGTCGGCAAAGACGGCGTCATCACGGTCGAAGAGTCGAAGTCGATGAAGACCGACGTCGAGACCAAGGACGGCATGCAGTTCGACAAGGGCTACATCTCGCCGTACATGGTCACCGATTCCGAACGGATGGAAGCGACGCTCGCGGATCCATACATCCTCGTGACGGAGCGCAAGATCTCGGCGATCGCCGACATCCTGCCGCTGCTGGAGAAGATCGTTCAGGTCCAGAAGCCGCTGCTGATCATCGCGGAAGACGTCGAAGGTGAAGCGCTTGCGACGCTCGTCGTCAACAAGCTGCGCGGCACGTTCACGACCGTCGCGGTGAAGGCGCCGGGCTTCGGCGATCGCCGTAAGGAGATGCTCAAGGACATCGCGACCCTCACGGGCGGGACGGTCATCTCCGAAGAGCTCGGCCTCAAGCTCGACAAGGTCACCCCGGATCTCCTCGGTCAGGCGAAGACCGTCAAGATCACGAAGGAAGAGACGACGATCGTCGACGGTAAGGGTAAGCCGGACGCGATCAAGGGCCGTATCGAGATGATCAAGCGGCAGATCGAAGAGACCGATTCCGATTTCGACCGCGAGAAGCTCCAAGAGCGCCTCGCGAAGCTTTCGGGCGGCGTCGCGGTCATCCAGGTCGGCGCCGCGACCGAAACCGAGCTCAAAGAGAAGAAGCACCGCATCGAGGATGCGCTTTCGGCGACCCGCGCGGCCGTTCAAGAAGGCATGATCCCCGGCGGCGGCAGCTCGCTCGTGCACGCGCAGAAGTCGCTCGATGCGATCGTCTTCGCCAGCAACGGGCAGACGCACGCGGACGAGAAGGTCGGCATCGAGATCGTGCGGCGCGCGCTCGAAGAGCCGCTTCGCCAGATCGCGCAGAACGCCGGCTACGAAGGCTCGGTCGAAGTCGACCGCGTCAAGAAGTCGGCAAACGGCATCGGCTTCGACGCGATGACGGGCGAGCTCGTCAACATGATCGAAGCGGGCATCGTCGAGCCGTTCAAGGTCACGCGTTCGGCGCTGCAAAACGCAGCCTCGATCGGCGCGCTGATCCTCACGACGGAGACGCTGATCGCCGACAAGCCGGAGCCCAAGAAGGACGGACCGCCGGGCGGCGGCATGGGCGGCATGGGCGGCGGCTACGACATGATGTAATTCGCTCGCGCGAATTTCGTCGACGTAGAGAGACGCAAGGGACGAGCCTCGCAGCGAATGCGAGGCTCGTTCTCATTTCGTCCGGCGGGGCGGCGCGCTCGCGCAACGAAGAGCCCCAACGCGATGCAGACGAACGCGGCGCGGACCCCTCTCGACCGGTACTTCGGAATCAGCGCTGCCGGGTCGAGCCTCCCGCGAGAACTGCGCGCGGGGTTGACGACGTTCCTGACGATGTCGTACGTCCTCTTCGTCAATCCGCTCGTCCTCGGCAACGCGATCGTGCTGCCGAACGGATTCGCGAAACTGCTCGTCGTGACGGCGCTCGCCGCGGCGATCGGCAGCCTGCTGATGGGGCTCGTCGCCCGCTATCCGTTCGCGCAGGCGCCGGGGATGGGGCTCAACGCGTACTTCGCCTACACGGTCGTGCTCGGGCAGAAGATCCCGTGGCAGACGGCGCTCGGCGCCGTCTTCATTTCAGGTGCGCTCTTCGTCGTGCTCTCGCTGCTCGGCGCGCGGCAAGCGGTCGTCCGCGCGATCCCGAATTCGTTGAAGTTCGCGGTGACGGCCGGCATCGGGATGTTCCTCGCGTTCATCGGGCTCAAGAATGCGGGCGCGATCGTCGCGAATCCCGCGACGTACGTGACGCTCGGATCGCTCGTTTCCCCGCCCGTCCTGCTCGCGCTTTTCGGGTTGATCGTCACGTCGGTGCTGCTCGTGCGTCGCGTCCCCGGCGCGATCGTCTACGGGATCGTCGCGAGCACGCTCCTCGGCATTGCGACGCGCGCGCCGGTCTACCCCGGCCCGAACGGCGCGCTCGTCCCGTTCGCGGGCTTCGAGCACGGCGTCGTCGCGTTCCCCGTCTACCCCGAAGGGCTCGTCGGCGCGATGGATCTGAAGGCCGCGCTTGGGCTCGGCGTCCTCGCCGTCGTCTTCACGTTCTTCTTCGTCGATTTCTTCGACGCGACGGGGACGCTCGTCGGGCTCGCGAGCAAGGCGGGGTTTCTCGATGCGCGCGGCGACATGCCGCGTGCGCGGCGGACGTTCGCGTGCGACGGCCTCGCGGCGATGTGCGGCGCGGCGCTCGGCACGAGCACGACGACAGCGTACATCGAGAGCGCGAGCGGGATCGAGGAAGGCGGCCGGACCGGCCTGACCGCCGTGACGGTCGCCGTACTGTTCCTCCTCGCGACGTTCTTGTGGCCGCTCGCGGGCGCGATCCCCGCCGCCGCGACGGCACCCGCGCTGATCGTGGTCGGGGCGCTGATGCTCGAAGGCGTTCGCGGCATCGATTGGGACGATTTCTCGGTTTCCATCCCCGTGTTCTTGACGATGGTCGCGATGCCGTTGACGTTCTCCATCGCGAACGGAGTCAGTTTCGGCGTCATCAGCTACGCGGCGATCAAGCTGTTGAGCGGGCGCGGCAAGGAAGTCGATCCGCTGCTCTACCTCGTCGCCGCCCTGCTCGTCGCGCGGTACGTGTGGCTCGCGGGCTAGAAGGCTGAGCTTCACTGCCCGTTCACGCCGCGGTGCTAGGATCGCGGGAAGGCGCGGGAGCGCCCGGCGAACGAAAGGGGCTCTTCGATGGCCTCGGATCTCCCGATCTTCCGGCTGCGCGACCGGCGCCAAGGGGGCATCGAACTCGCGCAACGTTTGAGCGCGTACCGGCGCGCCGCCGGCGCGATGGTTTTGGCGCTGCCGCGCGGCGGCGTTCCGGTCGCTTATGAGGTCGCGCTCGCGCTCGAGCTCCCGCTCGACATCTTCACGGTGCGCAAGCTCGGCGTTCCCGGGCACGAGGAGCTTGCGATGGGCGCGATCGCGAGCGGCGGCGTCTATCTGCTCAACGACGACGTGATCGACTCGCTGCGGATCCCGCGCTCGGTCGTGCTCGCCGCGATAGGGCGCGAGACGCACGAGCTCGACCGGCGCGAGCGGCTCTATCGCGCCGGCCTCCCCGAGCGCGACTTGCACGGGAAAACGGTCATCCTCGTCGATGACGGGGTTGCGACCGGTGCGAGCATCGCCGTCGCGATCGCCGCCGTACGGCGCAGCGAGCCGGCGCGCGTGGTCGCCGCGGTCCCCGTCGGCTCGGCGCCCATCTGCCGGAAACTGCGCGAGCAAGCCGACGAGGTGATCTGCGCGCACGTGCCCGAGCCGCTCTACAGCGTCGGGACCTGGTACGAGGATTTCGACCAAACGACCGACGACGACGTGCGAGCGCTCTTGAAGGCGGCAGCCGCGCGCACCTTGCCGGAGCCGGGTTAGCTCCCTTCCCCGCTCTCCGGGCGGGCGATCGCGTCGAGAAAACGCTCGCCGAACTCGGCGAGCTTCTTGTCGCCGACGCCGGCGATCGCTCGCATTTGCGCGAGCGTGCGCGGGACGATCCGGCTCATCTCGCGCAGGACGGCGTCGCTGAAGATCACGTAGGCCGGGACGTCCCGGGCGTCGGCGAGCTCGCGGCGCACCCGCCGCAATCGCTCGAAGAGCCCGCTCTCGCCGTCGCCGGGCGGTTCCGCCGAGGCGCCGCGTCCTCGCTTGGCCGCTTTTCCGCCGCCTTTCCCGCGCGCCGGCAGCGGTTCTTCGCGGATCCGGATCGGCTCGCGCGCGAAGAGCGCGCGCCGCCCCGCCGGCGTCACGCGGACGACGCCGAAGTGCGCGGCATCCCGCTCGATCAGCCCGAGCCGCCCGAGTTCCTCGGCGAGGTGGCGCCAGCCGCGCCGGTCGAGATCGGTGCCGATCCCGAACGTCGTCAGGTGCTCGTGCCCCAGGCGCATCGTCTTGTCGTTCGCGGTTCCCAGCAGAACGTCGATCACGTGCGTGATCCCCACGTCGAACCCGCTCGCTTCGCGGATGCGGTAGATGCACGAGATCAGCTTTTGCGCCGGGACGGTCGCGTCGCGTTCGGCGCGCGGATCGAGGCAGAAATCGCAGCCGCCGCAGTTCGCCGGCTCGTACGTCTCGCCGAAATACGCGAGCAGTTCGCGCCGGCGGCAGCCGGTTGCGTAGACGTAGCGTTTCATCCGCTCGAGCTGTTCGCTCGCTCGCGCGCCCTCGCTCTGCGAGCTCGCTTCGGCGAGAAAATGCTCGAGCTTGACGAGATCGCCGTAGCTGAAGAACAGCACGCACTCGGAAGGCAGGCCGTCCCGCCCGGCGCGGCCGGTTTCTTGATAGTATCCTTCGATGCTCTTTGGGACGTCGTAGTGCACGACGAACCGCACGTTGCTCTTGTCGATGCCCATGCCGAACGCGATCGTCGCGCAGATCACGCGAACGTCGTCGCGGACGAATTGCTCTTGGTGCCGCGCGCGGACGGCCGAATCGAGCCCCGCGTGGTAGGGGCGAGCGGAAACGCCGGCGCTCTGCAGGCGCTCGGCGAGCCGCTCGACCGACGCCCGGCTCTGCGCGTAGACGATGCCGCTCTCCCCCGGACGCGCGCGCAGGAACTCGATCAACGCTTCGGTCGCGCGTTCCTTCGGACGCACGCGGTACGTGAGGTTCGGACGGTTGAAGCTTGCGACGTACGTGCGCGGCTCGCGCAGGCGCAGATTGCGGATGATGTCGTCGCGGATCCCCGCCGTCGCCGTCGCCGTGAGCGCGATGAACGGAATCCCGGCGAACCGTTCGCGCAGCCCCGCGATGCGGCGGTATTCGGGGCGGAAATCGTGCCCCCACTCGCTGACGCAGTGCGCTTCGTCGACGGCGAAGCGGGCGACGTTCCAGCGTTCGAGGTCGGCGCTGAAGCCTTCGAGCATCAGCCGTTCCGGGGCGACGTAGAGCAGCTTGTACTCGCCGCGGCGCAGACCTTCGATGCGGCGCGCGGCTTCGGGCGGTGCGAGCGAGGAGTTCAGGAACGTCGCAGCGATCCCGGCGGTCTGCAGCGCGTCGACCTGGTCCTTCATCAGCGCGATCAGCGGCGAGATGACGACGGTCAGCCCCGGCGTCAGGAGGGCCGGGAGCTGGTAGCAGAGCGATTTCCCGCCGCCCGTCGGCAGGAGCGCGAAGACGTCGCGCCCGGCGAGTACGTCCGCGACGATCTCGGCCTGGAGCGGCCGGAACGTATCGAAGCCGAAGTAGTGCTTGAGGGCGTCGCGAGCCGCCGTGGGGATCATGGGCATCGGTATCATCGCCGTTCCATCGCGACGACGGTGTTCCCGGTCAACTCTCCCGCCGAATATCCGAGCGTGTAACTCGCGAGGCCGGCCGTGGTACAGCATCCTTGGAACGGCGGCTTGAATTTAAGGAGAAATGATGATCGTCGTCACTACTGAGGATATCGTCGGGCATCGGATCGTCGAGACCAAAGGACAGGTCTTCGGCGTGATCGTCCGCAGCCGCGGGCTCGGCGGGAATATCGTCGCGTCGTTACGCACGATCTTCGGCGGAGAAATTCACGAGTACACGTCGATGGTCGAGGACGCGCGGCGTCAGGCGATCGACCGGATGGTGCAGAACGCCGGGTTGATGGGCGGGAACGCCGTGGTGCGGATGATGTTCGATTCGAGCGAGATGGGCGAATCGATGAGCGAGATCGTCGCGTACGGAACGGCCGTGTGGGTCGAACCGGCGTGAGCGAGCAGATCGCGCGCGTCGTGCTCGTCACGGCGGCACTGACGTTCGTCGCCGTCGATCTCGCGCTGCTCGTGCTGCATCATATGATCCATCCGTGGGTGCCGTTCGGCGGCGCCGCGATTCTCATCGCGATCGCGTTGCTGGAGCGCGGCCGGTATCGCCCGCGCATCGATCCGCGCGGCTCCGAATGGAAACCGACGGGAGAGCGCTTCGTCGATCCCACCAGCGGCGAAATGACGGCCGTGTACTACAACGCGCGCACGAACGAACGCGATTACCGGCCGCTCTAACTCGGCGCGTGCAGGATGCGCCCGGCGCCTGCGTAGATGATCGCGGGATGGAGCGAATCGTAGGCGTCGTCCTGGCGGGCGGACGCAGCCGGCGCATGAACGGCAGCGACAAGGCGGGGCTCGAAATAGGCGGCGAAACGCTGCTCGAGCGCGCCGTCGCTCGCGCGCGGCCGCAGACGGCCGCGCTGATCGTGAGCGCGAACGGCGATCCTGCGCGTTTCGCAGGCCTCGGCGCGCCGGTCGTCGCCGACGTGCCGCCCGGCTTCGCCGGCCCGCTCGCGGGAATCTCGAGCGCGCTGCGTTGGTCCCGCGCCCACGAGCCGGCGGCCTCGTACGTCGCGTCGTTTGCCGTCGATTGCCCTTTCTTTCCGGCGGACCTCGTGGCGCGCTTGGCAGCGGCGCTCCGCGGCGGCGGTGCCGAGGTTGCGGCCGCCGCCTCGGGAGAGCGCGTCCATCCCGTCTTCGCGCTTTGGCCGCTCTCGGCCGAGAAAACGCTCGCGCGGGCGCTAGCGGAATCCCAAGTCCCGCGCGCCGGCGACGTCCTCCGGCGCTTCCGCCTCGCGGTCGTCGAGTTTCCTTGCGAGCCGTTCGATCCGTTCCTGAACGTCAACACTCCGGCCGATCTCGAGCGAGCGCGCGCGGTGCTTCGGCGTTAGGGCGAGCCGTCGGCCCGGCTAGTGAGCGAGGGCGAAGCTCCGCGCGGCTTCGATCATTTCAATCGTCTTCGCCGGGGGCACGCCTTCGCGCAGGAGACCTACGGGGCTCTCCTCGCCGAGGTTGGGGTTGCATTCGGTGAACCACGCCTGGATCGCGCTCGGGCGGACCGAGCTCGAGAGGAACTCCGCGATCTGGTACGCGACGCGCAGGCGCTGCTCGGGGTCTCCCCCGGGGCCGATCCCCGAGCGCCAATACTCGAGCACGGCTTCGTCGCCGGCGCCGCCGATCTGAGCTACGAGGCGCCGGCCGAGGAGCTGCTGGAGCCGCTCCACGATCTCGTCCATACCGGTCGCGAGCGCCTTGTGATGGGCAAGGATTTCCGGATGAATCGCCATGTCCCCATTATTGCCAAATGGGCGCCTTTTCTATCACGCCACTCGGTGCAGCCCGCGGAGAAAGCGTGTTACAACCGTCTATTCGACGGCGCCGTCCTCGTAGAGCGGAAAAACCGAGCAAACGTCGGGGGCGACCCGCGCGGAACGGAGCGTGCCCTCCACCCTGTCGACGCGTAAGGGGCTCGTTCGCACCCCGTCGGCAGCGACGGCGACGGCCTCGAGACCGCCGGCGGAGAGGGCTGCGGCGACGCGCTCCGCGCTCCCGGGCGCGACCCGGAGGAGGGTCGGGAGCGACGGCGCCAAGGGGAGGGCAACGGGGTGGTCCAGTTCGTCCGAGCGCTGATGTTCCCAGCGTGCGAGGCGTCCGCAGATGTCGGCGAGGTCGGCGAGGACCGCCGAAGCGGTCGCCCGGCTTCCAGCGCCCGTTCCCAGGAACGTGAGCGGCCCCGAGTGGGCCCCGGCGACTCGGAAGACGTTCCCCGGGCCCTGCGCCCGAGCGAAATCATGGTCGGCGGCGACGTAGGCGGGGCTGACGAGCGCGGCGAGCCGGTCCCCGCTGCGGCGAGCGAGGGTAAGTGGGACCAACCCGTAGCCGAGGCGCGCGGCAAACGCGAAATCCCCTGCGCCGAGGGAGCGCAAGCTGCGGCGGTAGATCCGGTCTGCTTGCAGCGTCTGCCGGAAGCCGAGCAGCGCCAGGACCGCGATCTTTTGGGCGGCGTCGTTCCCTTCGACGTCGTTCGTGGGGTCGGGCTCGGCATAGCCCGCCGTTTGCGCGGCCGAGAGCGCGTCGTCGAAGTCGTCGCCCGCGGCCATCCGCTTCATGATGTAATTCGAGGTGCCGTTCATGACCCCGGCGATCTCCTCGATCTCCTCGGCGACGAGCACGTCCGAGATCGCGCGCACCACGGGGACGGCCCCGCCGACTGCCGCTTCGTACCGAAATGCGGAGTGCTGTTCCCGGGCGAGGCGCGCGAGCCGGCCCGCGGAGGCGGCGATCAGCGCCTTGTTCGCGGAGACGACGTGCTTGCCGTTGCGCAGAGCCCGTTCGACGAGATCGCGCGCGACGGTCGTGCCGCCGATCGCCTCGACGACGATGTCGACCTCGGGATCGTCGACGACGTCCGCCGGGTCCGCCGTCAGGTGCGTCCGGGCGGCCGGCGGGAAGTGCGGCTTCTCGAGGTTGCGTACGAGGACGCGGGCGAGGCGCACCGGGGAACCGTGAATCCTCCCGTCCTTCAACAGGCGGTCGACGACGCCGCCGCCGACGGTCCCGCAACCGAGCACGCCGATCACGATCGTGCGGCGATGGGACCCCGGCGCGGTCGAGGCAGATTCGATGAGTTCCGATGCGATGGCCACGATATCCCCACTAACGAAAAAACCTCTCATCCGTCGGATGAGAGGCTGCGATGTTCTTGCCGGCTTCGGCGTTAGGCGCGCAACACGATCTCACCCGACTTCCACGTGATGGAAGTGGCGCACATAATCGTGCTGGTGATACAACGCGCGGACATGATCAGTAACTTGTACCACGCCTTGGACGCCGCCGTCAACCGCGTACTTCCTCCGTGTGACGCCGTTCGCGCCCGTCGGGCGCTCAGCGGAGCCATCGTTCGAGCCATTCGAGCATCTCCGCGAGCGTGGTCTCGATCGATTCGCGCGCGACGTAACCGTGCGCTTCGTGAGGGAGCATCACGAGGCGCGCGGTGCTGCCGTTGCCCTTGAGCGCGGCGTACATGCGCTCCGATTGCACGGGATACGTCCCCGTATTGTCGTCGGCGGCGCCGTGGATCAGCAGCAGCGGCGCCTCGATCTTGTTCGCATAGGTAAAGGGCGACATCTTCGTATAGAGTTCCGTCGCCTCCCAATACGTGCGCCGTTCGCTTTGGAACCCGAACGGCGTCAACGTGCGATTGTAGGCGCCGCTGCGCGCGATCCCCGCGCGGAAGAAGCGCGTGTGAGCGAGCAGATTTGCCGTCATGAACCCGCCGTAGCTATGCCCGGCCGCGGCGACGCGGTCGGGATCCGTGACGCGCAGCTCGACGGCCTTGTCGATGGCGGCTTTCGCTCCGGCGACGATCTGTTCGATGTACGTGTCGTTCACGATCTGCGGGTCGCCCACGATCGGGAGCGTCACGTTGTCGAGCAGCGCGTATCCGGCGAGCGTCATGAAGATCGGCGAGGCGCCGCCGAGCGTCGGAAACGTCTGCGTCGAGTTCGCGTTCTGTCCCGCGACGGCCGCGTCGTTGTATTCGAGCGGGTACGCCCAGAACAGCGTCGGGAGAGGCGTTCCGGGCACATAACCGGGCGGCAGGTAGAGCGTGAAGGACAGGTCGATGCCGTCGGCGCGCCGGTACGTGACGACGCGCCGTTCGATCGCTTGCAACTGCGGCGCCGGATCGGCGAACTGCACGATCGTGCGCAGCGCGCCCTCGCCGAGCGAGCGCACGTGGTATCCCGGCGGCAGCGTCGGAGATTGGCGCTGCACGAGGACCGTGCGTGCGTGCGGATCGAGCGCGTCGACGACGGATTCCAAAGGATCGAGCGCCGATTCGAAGAGCCGCGTGCTCGTCTTCGTGCGTAGATCGTAACGGTCCAGGAACGGCCGCCGCCCCTGCGGTCCCCAGCCCGCGCCGCGCAAGAACAACGCGTCGCCGTCGGCCGCGATCGCGCGCTCCCCGTTCGGCGCGGTGCGCGTGAGCGGGTCGCCGGGATCGTTGTAGCGGTCGCCGTCGCGCAGCGCGAAAAGCAGCTCCGGCGCACCGCCTGAGGCGAGCGGGAGCAGGAACGTCCGCGTTATGCGCGTGTCGCGGTCATAATCGTTGACGAGCGCACGCGCGTCGCCTTCGATGAAGTCGATGCCGCGAAAGCGCGCCGTCGTGCGCATCAGTTCGCGCGGCGGTTCGCCGAAGGGCGCCGCGAGCTCGAAGATCGCGTCGCGCTCGGCCGCCTCCGCCTTGTCGTCACCCCCGTCGAGCGCTTCGGCCCAGACGAGCGTCGCAGGCGCGGTCGTCCGCCACGCGGCCTGCCGCGGGCCGACCGGGACCGTGTCGAACGTCGCGCGCTCTTGCGGCGGGCTCTCGACGATCGTGCGCGCGTGCCGCCCGGCGGCGTCGACGATCTCGAGCGTGTGCGCGAAGCGCCACCACGGGACCTGATAGCTGAACGGCCGGTGCACGCGATCGACGAGCACGAAACGTCCGTCCGGCGAGGCCTCTGCGCGCGCGTACAATCCGCTCGGCGTCAGGTAGCGCGTCGTGCCGTGCTCGATGTCGACGAGCGCGTAGCGCGCGGTCGCGTAATGCGCGAAGAGCGCTTCGTCCTCGCGGTTCGATAGGAGATCCTGGAACGTCACCGAGGGCGCGGCCGCCCCGTGCGTCTCTTGGATTGCGGGTCCGCGCGGTGCCGCCGCGGGCGGCGGCGGCGCTCCGCGATCGGACGGAACGACGCGTGCGAGCACCGTCCGCCCGTCGGGCATCCAGCCGAGCGGATTTCCGAGCGCGGCGTTCAACGCGACGCCGAGGATGCGACGGACGGTGCCGTCCGCGACGGTCCCCGCGTACAACTGCAGTTCGCGTGCGGTCGACAGCGCGAACGCGAAGCGCGTTCCGTCCGGGCTCCACTCGAACGCGGCGACGCGCGCGCGGTCGGGCAGCTCCGGCGCGAGCGATCGCCCGTCCGAGAGCCGCACGAGGCGCAGCGCCTCGAACGTCTGCGCGTGGTGGATCCCGTTGTTCTGCGGGTCGATCCGCACGCCGCCGAGGCGCAGGACGGGCCGCGCCAGCTCCGAGATCGGCGGATACCGCACGGGCGTGGCAAACAGCAGCGTGTCACGCCGCGGGCTGAGCGAGACGAGCGGGAACGGCTCGGCATCCAAGACGTCGAGGATCGCTTGCGGCGGCCGCTTGTAGGCTTCGCTCGGGGCGGGCACGCCACGGTCCCTTGCCGCAGCGCGGGCGGACGGATCGATGCAAAAACTCCAAAGAGGGTCTTGCCCCGATGTTCCTGCCCGGCCCTACCGGCTCCCTCGATGCTCCATTCGACAAAGGACATTCCGGCAAATCGTCCATCTATGTACCGAACGTCTAAATAGGAGGAGTTCCCATCAAGCGAAGCCCGGGAGCAATGCTCGATCTGGCCTTGCCGTATGCCGCGGCGCCTTGCTTCGACGAACTCTACGGAGAGGGCGGGATTCCGCGCGAGCAGTATCGGCGGCTGGCCACGACGCTCGGCGGCCTCCCCGTCGACGACGTTCAGAGCCGCATCCAGTCGATCAACACGACGCTGCTCCAGCGCGGCGTGACCTTCACGGTCTACAGCGAATCGGCCGGGACCGAGCGCGTCTTCCCGTTCGACCTGCTCCCGCGGATCCTTACGGCGGGCGAGTGGCTGCGCATCGAGCAGGGGATCGAGCAGCGCGTCCGCGCGCTCAACGCGTTCCTGCACGATCTCTACCACGGCGAGCGGATCCTGCGCGAAGGGCTCGTCCCGCGCGACCTGATCTACTCCTCCCGCAACTATTGCCGCGAGATGATCGGCGTCGACATCGAGCAGGACATCTACATCCACATCTCCGGGATCGACTTGATCCGCAACGAGCAGGGCGAGTTCGTCGTCCTCGAAGACAACGTCCGCACGCCGTCGGGGATCTCGTACGTGCTGGAGAACCGCGACGTCCTCAAGCGGGATTTCCCCGCGCTCTTCAGGGGCTACGCGGTCCGCCCGGTCGACGACTATCCGCGCCGCCTGCTCGACGTCCTGCGCTACGTCGCGCCCCGCGGGAATCCTCAACCGAACGTCGTCGTGCTGACGCCGGGGATCTACAACTCCGCTTACTTCGAGCACGCGATGTTGGCGCGGCGCATGGGCGCGGAGCTCGTCGAGGGGCGCGATCTCATCGTCGTCGACAACGTCGTCTACCTCAAGACGACGCGCGGCTTGCAGCGGGTCGACGTGATCTACCGCCGGATCGACGATGCGTTCCTCGATCCGCTCTACTTCTTGCCGCACTCGACGGTCGGCTGCGCCGGGCTCATGAATGCGTACCGTGCGGGGAACGTCACGATCGCGAACGCGATCGGGACGGGCGTCGTCGACGATAAGGCCGTCTACCCTTACGTCCCGGAGATGATCCGCTTCTATCTGAGCGAGGAACCTTTACTGGACAACGTCCCGACGTTCACCTGCGACGATCCCGTGCAGTTGCGGCACGTCCTCGCGAATCTCGACAAGCTCGTCGTGAAGAACACGAGCGCTTCCGGCGGGTACGGCATGTTGATGGGTCCATATGCGACGCACCACGAGCGCGAGGAATTCGCGGCGCGCATCGCCGCCCGGCCGCGCGAGTTCATCGCTCAGCCGGTCATCCAGATTTCCTCCGCGCCGACGTTCGTCGACGGGGCCGTGGCGCCGCGCCGCGTCGATCTGCGGCCGTTCGCCCTGTACGGCCGGAAGGTCGACGTTCCGCCTGCGGCGCTCACGCGCGTCGCGCTACGCGAGGGTTCGCTCGTCGTGAACTCCTCGCAGGGCGGCGGCAGCAAAGATACTTGGGTCTTGCAGGAGTAGCCGGTGCTCAGCCGTGTCGCGGAATCCCTGTTCTGGCTTGGGCGCAACGTCGAGCGCTCCGAGACCGTCGCGCGCATCCTCGACGTCAACCTCAATCGCGCGATGGATTTCTATTCGACGCGGGACGAGCGGGCCGACCGCCTTTGGCGGGTCGTGATGCACTGCGCCGGGTTCGTCCCGAACGCGGAATTGCCGGAAGGCATGCTGGCCGCGAACGACGTGCTCGAGTACTGCTGCTTCAACCTGAAGAACCCAAGCTCGATCCGCTCCTCGATTCGGGTCGCGCGCTCGAACGCGCTCGCGATCCGCTCGGAGCTGACGGTCGAGGTTTGGGAGACGATCAACGTGCTGTTCCTCTTCGTCGAGGGGCAGACGATGGAGTCGATATCCCGTGACGGACCCTCGCGTTTCCTGCGGCACGTCCGCGACACGGCACAGGCGTTCGCAGGCGTTTCCTCGGGGACGCTCACGCACGGCGACCGTTGGCACTTCCTGGTCGCCGGCCGGTTCCTGGAGCGCGCGTACATGACGTCGCGAATGATCGCGGCGATCGATCCGCAACACGAGCCGTGGCCGGAGTTGCAGCGCCTGCTCGAGATGTGCTGCGCCTCGGAACCGTTCGCTCAATTCTCGAGCCACGATCCCGCGATCGCCGACGTGATGCAGTTCCTGCTGCTCGCGCCGGATTTCCCGCGTTCGCTGCGCTACTGCGTGCGAGAGGTCGACGACGTGCTGCACCGCATTTCCGAGACGCCGATCGGGACGTTCTCGAACGGCGCGGAGCAGGATTTCGGGCGGATGCGCGCCCTCTTCGATTTCACGCCGGTCGACGAAGTTCTCGAAGGCGGGATCGCGGGCTTCGCCGAGCAGATCGTCGAGCGCTTGCAACGCCTCACGAGCGCGATCGAGCGCGCGTACTTCCCGCGTCTCTTGGTGGCCCCGTAATGGAATACACGATCGTCCACGACACGACGTATTATTACGAAGCGGCGGTCCACGAAAGCTACACCGTCGTGCATTTGCAGCCGACGAGCGACGCGCACCAATTCTGCACGCGCTTCGATCTCTCGGTCTCGCCGGAGGCCCGCGTTCAGACGTACATCGATCGCTTCGCGAACAACGTGCATCACTTCGCGATCCTCCCCGCGCACCAGTCGCTCTCGATCCGCGCGCGCTCGGTCGTGACCACGCTGCGCGGCTCGGAGCCGACGCTTCCCGTCGATGCGACCCGCGCGCGGCTCGCGGAAGACGCGCACGTCGCGCGCCTCTACGACTTCCTGCACGAGACGGAGTTCGTCCAGTTCGGTCCCGAAGTCGACGCGTTCTACGCCGAGATCGGCGCGGCGCCCGAGGCGATCGGGCCGTGGTGCTTCGAGGTCTGCCACGCGATCAACAAGGGCTTCCGGTACGATACCGCCGCGACGAGCGTGCAGACGAAGGTCGCCGAAGTGCTCGGGCACCGTTCCGGCGTCTGCCAGGATTTCGCGCACGTCATGATCGCGGTGCTGCGCCGGGCGGGGATCCCGACGAGGTACGTCAGCGGCTACATCTTCGTCGGTGAGACGCCCGTCCTGGGTGCCGAGGCCTCCCACGCTTGGTGCGAGGCGTACCTGCCCCCGTACGGATGGGTCGGTTTCGACCCGACGAACGATCGCTTGATCGACGAGAGCTTCGTGAAGATCGGGATCGGCCGGGATTACCGCGACGTCTGCCCCGTCCGCGGGGTTTACAAGGGCTCGACGGTCGGGGCGATGTCCGTGAACGTCGCCATGGACGAACTGCCGAATCAATAAGGGCGCCCAGGGGCAACCGGGCGCTCTAGCAGTGTGTTACGATGAGTGCCAACATGCCGATTCGAGGGGTGCGCCAGCCGTGAGCGACGATCTTTTCACGGAGTACGACGCCATGTTCGTCGATCTCGCCAGGCGGGCGCGGAGCGGCCGCTTCGAGCCGAACTGCGACGTGCACCTCAGCGACGACCGGGCGACGTTGATCGTTACTTTGGAAATCGCCGGCGCCGACCTCGCCGAGTTGCGCATCGACGTCGAGGAACGCCACCTCTGCATCGCCGGGCGCCGGAAGGATCGCCAGCGCGGCGCCCGCGGCTCGGTCCTGCTGAAGGAAATCGAGTACGGCGAGTTCGTCAAGAAGATCCGCCTTCCGATCGCCGTCGATTACGACGCTGCAACCGCGAACTATCGCGACGGTATACTCTCCATCCACCTCCCCGTCTCCCCCAACGCTTACCCTCCCAAGCACCGTACCGAGATCCGGATGACGGTCAAAAGGATCCTCACATAATGGCTCGAGCCCCCGTCAAAGCGCTGCCGCATCAAGATATCCTCGGCATCTTGCCGCTCCAGGACGCCGTGTTGTTCCCCAACACCGTCATTCCGCTTGCGGTCGTCAAGAAGCCCGGCATCGCGCTCGTCGAGGAGGCGCTCCGCGACGGGAAGCAGATCGGCCTCGTGGCCCTTCGGGATAAGGATGTCGAGGATCCGGGCGCGGACGACCTGCGCCGCGTCGGCACGATCGGGACGATCCAGAAGATGCTCAAGGTCCCCGACGGGACGTTGCGCTGCATCGTCGCGGGCTCCGAAGTCTTCCGCCTCGACGAATTCACCCAGACGACGCCGTATTTCGCCGCGACCTACACCGAACTGCCCGACATCACGCGGGAATCGGCCGACCTGACCGCGATGCACCGCAACCTCGCCGGGCTCTTCTCCAAACTGCTCGGCTACCTGCCGCAAGCGCCGCGCGAGATGGAGATGGAAGTCAACAACATCAACGACTCCAATCTCCTCACGTACTTCATCGCCTCCACGATGCGGTTGGAGACTGCGGACCGTCAAGCGATCCTCGAGGAGCGGAACACCGAAAAGCGGATGCGCAAGCTGACGGTCCTGCTGACGAAGGAGCTCGAGGTCGTCGAGCTGGGGCACAAGATCCAGGGCGACATCCAGCGCGAGATGGAGAAGAACCAGCGCGAGTTCTACCTGCGCCAGCAATTGCGGGCGATCCAGGAAGAGCTCGGCGAGAGCGATCCGCAGCAAGCCGAGACGAACGAACTGCGCAAGAAGATCGAAGAAGCGAAGATGCCGGAGGACGTGCGCAAGGCCGCCGACAGGGAGCTCGACCGGCTCTCGAAGGTCCCGACCGCGAGCCCCGAGTACGGCGTGATCCGCACGTACGTCGATTGGCTCGTGCAACTCCCCTGGAGCAAAGAGACGGCCGATGCGATCGACATCGCGCGGGCGCGAGAGGTCCTCGACGAAGATCACTACGATCTCGAAAAAGTCAAGGATCGCATCATCGAGTATCTCGCCGTCGGGAAGCTCAAGAAGAAATTGACGGGGCCGATCCTCTGCTTCGTCGGGCCGCCCGGCGTCGGGAAGACCTCCCTCGGACAGTCCATCGCGCGCGCGATGGGCCGCAAGTTCGTGCGCCTGTCGGTCGGCGGCGTCCGCGACGAGGCTGAAATCCGCGGGCACCGGCGCACGTACATCGGCGCCATGCCGGGGACGATCATCCGCGCTCTGCGCGACGCAGGAACGAGGAACCCCGTGATGATGATCGACGAGATCGACAAGGTCGGCAGCGACTTCCGCGGCGACCCGCAATCGGCGCTCCTCGAAGTCCTCGATCCGGCGCAGAACAACACGTTCCGCGACCACTACCTCGACCTGCCCTTCGATCTCTCTCAAGTGCTGTTCGTCTGCACGGCGAACGACCTTTCGACGATCAGCCCGCCGTTGCGCGACCGCATGGAGATCATCTCGCTCTCCGGGTACACCGAGCTCGAGAAACTGCAGATCGCCAAACGATACCTACTCAAGAAACAGCGCCAGGCGAACGGGCTCAAGGATTCGCAGGCGCAGATCAGCGATGCCGCGGTGCGCACGATCATCACCGACTACACGCGCGAAGCCGGCGTACGCAACCTGGAACGCGAGATCGGCACGATCTTTCGCAAGGTCGCGCGCCGGATCGCCGAGGAGCCTCGATATAGAGCGCGCGTCAAGCCGGAGACCGTGAACGAGTACCTCTCGCGGCCGCGCTTCTTCAACGAAGTCAAGAAGCGCACGGCCTCGGTCGGCGTCGCGACGGGGATGTTCTGGACGCCGGTCGGCGGAGACATCCTGTTCATCGAAACCTCGGCGATGCCGGGGAATGGAAAGCTCGTGCTCACGGGCCAACTCGGCGACGTGATGAAGGAGAGCGCGACCGCGGCCCTTTCGTTCATCCGCTCGCGCTCGAACGAGCTCGGCTTGCCGGACGACTACTTCGCCAAGCACGATCTGCACATCCATCTCCCGGCCGGCGCGATCCCGAAGGACGGGCCTTCCGCCGGGATCGCGCTCGCGACGGCGCTCGTTTCGCTGCTCACGAGCACGAAGGTCGATCACGACGTCGCGATGACGGGCGAGATCACGCTCACGGGGCAAGTGCTGCCGATCGGCGGGCTCAAGGAAAAAGTTCTCGGCGCGAAACGAGCGGGCATCAAGAAGATCATCCTGCCGAAACGCAACGAGATCGACCTCGACGACATTCCGAAGGAAGTCCGCGACACGATGGAGTTCGTGCCGGTCGAGGAGATCTCCGAAGTGCTCGCGCAGGCGCTCGGCAAGCGGATCATCACGCCGGTCGATCTCGGCGGCGAGGACGGCCCGGCGCACGACAACGTCGTCTCGATTCGCCGCCGATCGACGGAGCGCAAGCGCGTCGTGCGGCCGCGCGCGCCGGTCGCTTCCCGCAAGCGCTAGGCGCGCACGTTCGCGGCGAGTCGCCGGCGCGAGGCCGGCGCCTCGCTAGCGGACGATCGTATTGCGGAATTGCCAGGGATCGTCGCGATCGATGTCCTCGGGGAAGAGGTCGCCGCGCCCCGTCAGCGGCGTCCAATCGGTGTACGTGCCGACGAGCGTGCCGAGGTACGGCTCCATGATCCCGAGGATGCGCTCCTCATCGAGATCTTCGGCTTCGACGACGCTGCAGCGGGGATTCTCGATCGCCCATACCATGCCGGCCAGGACGGCGGACGTGACTTGCAGGGCCGTCGCGTTCTGATAAGGCGCGAGCCGTCTCGCTTCTTCGATCGGGAGTTGCGAGCCGTACCAATAGGCGTTTTTCGCGTGCCCGAACACTAGCACGCCGAGTTCGTCGGTCCCCGCTACGATATCGGCGTTGAGCAGATGGGTGCGGGACTGGGGCCGGTAGGCGTTCCCCTGCAGCTCGTGCAGCGAAAGGATCGCGTCGTCGCACGGGTGATACGCATAGTGACAGGTCGGCCGGTAGACGACTTCGCCGTTTTCACGCGCGGTGAAGTAGTCGGCCAAGCTGATCGCTTCGTTGTGCGGGATGAGGTAGCCGATCAACGAACCGCTGGGCACCCAGCTGCGCACGCGCGTGCCGGCCCCCGGCCGTGCGAGATAGATTGCCGCCCCGCTGCCGAAATCGTGCCGGCGCCCCTCCAGGGGGAGCTCTTTCTCATGCGTTCCCCAGCCGAGTTCCGCGGGTTGTAATCCCTCCGCGATGAATCCTATGACCGACCACGTGTTGATGAACTGGTCCGGTTCCTTGCTCCACTCCGCGCGCTGCGTGTCGCGTTCGGAAATGTGGATGCCCTTGACCCCGAGCGAGCGTGCAAGGTCGGCCCATTCCTCGCGGGTCGCGGGCCGCTCGGTTCGAACCCCGAGGTCGCGCGCGATGTGCATCAGCGCGCGTTTCACGAAATGGCTCACCATTCCGGGATTCGCGCCGTGCGCGATGATCGCAGTAGGATCGACCGCGTCGCGTCGAAGGGCCAGGGCGGATTCTCGCATCGCGTAATTCGAGCGCTGCGCGATCGAGAGGTGCGGATTCGTGTAGACCCCCGGCCACGGCTCGATGCACGTATCGATATAGAGCGTGCCGAACTCGCGGCACAGCTCGATCAATGCCAGCGACGAGACTTCTACCGAAACGTTGACGAGGAACCCGCCGGGCCTCAGCAGTGGCGAGAGCTGCTCTCGCAGGGTCTCCGGCGTAAGCGCCGTCTTGAGAAAACGCACTCCGGCGAATTCGGCGATCGCACGAGCCGAGTCGTCCGGATCGATGATGGTAACGTGCTCGCGAGGCACGTCGATGTGCCGCAGGATGAGCGGTAAGAGACCTTTTCCGATCGATCCGAATCCGACGAGCACGAGCGGCCCATCGAGCCCAGCGAGGATAGCGGGCTGGTGCACGCTGCATCTTGTACTCTGGATCGCCGGACGAACCTGCCGGGCGCGCGGGGCCCGGATGGACGTAGTCTCGCGCCGTGAGGCCGCGACCGAGGCGGTTGCCTTGCATGCACGCTGCGGCCGGCGCGCGGGTGGGAAAGGCATTGCCTCGTAGCGTGCCGCAGTTCTCACGGTGCCACGCTGGTTGACGGCCGCCGCGATTCTCGCGGCCGTTTATCTTTTCTGGGGTGCGACAGCCCCCGCAATGCGCTTGCTCGTACAGACGCTTCCTCCGTGGACGGTCGCGGCGCTGCGCTTCTTTTGCGCGGGCGCGATCCTGTGGGTCTACGCGCGCTTTCGCGGAGCTCCGATGCCGTCGCGGCACGACTGGACGGGTGCGCTCGTGACGGGAACGCTGCAGTTTCCGGCCGGGAACGCGATCTTCATGTGGTGCCTGCAGTACATCCCGGCGGGCGTCGGCGCGCTGTTCTTCTCGCTCTCGCCGTTGTGGATGGTGCTGCTCGATTTCTTCATCTCCGGGCGGAAGTTGGCCCGGCAGGCGGTCGTCGGGCTCGTGCTCGGCTTCGCGGGGATGTTCGTCCTCGTTTGGCCGTGGGGAGCGCTCGGCACGATGCATTGGCCGCTCGTCCCGACGCTGCTCGGGATTTGGTCGTCGTTCGCCTGGGCGGCCGGCTCCGTCGCGCAGCGGCGTTTCGGCGGAAGCGATCTCGTGCAGGCGAGCGCGATGCAGATGCTGATCGCATCGGTCATCGTCGAGGGGATGGCGCTCGCGGCCGGGGAACGCCCGTCGCTCGCCGCCGCGGTCTCGCCCGCTAATCTCGCGGCGTTCGGATTCCTCGTCGTCCTCGGGAGCGTCGTCGGCTACAGTTGCTTCCTGTGGGTGATGCGGCATCTCCCGGTCGCGATCGCGTCGACCTACTCGTACGTGAACCCGGTCGTCGCGATCCTCATCGGCGTCGCGGTGCTGCACGAAGCGTTGACGCTGCGGATCGTCCTCGCCGCGGGCGTGATCCTCGCGGGCGTCGCACTGATGATCTCGGCTCCCCCGCGATCCGGCGCGGGCTCGGTCTTGCGCAGCGTGACGCCGCTCGCCGAGGCCTGACCGCCGCAGGCCCCTGCCGGCCGGGGGACTCCCGGCCGCCGGTCTTTAACTCGGAATGCATACCCCGAATCCCAGCGGAGAGAGCATGCCCAAGCAGACCCTGTTCATCCCCGGCCCCGTCACCTGCGCCCCCGAGGTCCTCGCCGCGATGGCGCGGCCGACGATCAATCATCGCGGCCCCGAGTTCAAGGCGCTCCTCGAGCGGCTCGAGGCCGGAATGAAGCCGATCTTCGGGACCTCGGGCGACGTCGTGTTCCTGGGAAGCTCGGGGACCGGCGGCCTGGAAGCCGCGGTCGCGAACGCGTTCTCCCCGGGGCAGAAGGTGCTCTCGTGTCCCGTCGGCGTCTTCGGCAAGCGCCTCGCGAACATCGCGAAGACCTACGGCCTCGAGGTCGAGATTCTCGATACGCCGCTTGGTTCTGCGCTCGATCCCGCGGCGCTCGCGGCGCGCCTGCGTAACGATCCGCAGCACGAAATCGCGGGGATCCTGCTCACGCACAACGAGACCTCGACGGGCGTGCAGAACGACATGCGCTCGATCGCCGCGGCGATCTTCGACCACCCGGCGACGATCGTCGTCGACTCGGTGAGCGGCCTCGGCGCCTCGGAGTTCAAGATGGACGAGTGGGGCTTCGACGTCGTCGTCACCGCCTCACAGAAGGCGCTCTCCGTCCCGCCGGGCATCGCGATGGTCGCCGTCAGCCCGCGCGGTTGGGAGCGGATCGCGAACGCGAAGGCGCCGCGCTTCTACTTCGATCTCCAGAAGGGGCGCGAATTCGCGAAATCCGGCGAGACGCCATGGACCCCGCCGCTCTCCGTGCTCTTCGCGCTCGACGTCGCGCTCGAGCGCTATCACGCCGAAGGTGCGGCGAACGTCTACGCGCGGCACGAGCGCAACGCCCAAGCGATTCGCGCCGCCGCCGAAGCGCTCGGTCTCACGGTCTTCTCGCAGCCGAACGCGCACTCGGTGACGGTCGTCGCGATGAACGTCCCCGCCGGCATCGACCAGCCCGCAGTCGGAAAGACGCTGCGCGAGAAGTACGGCATCGTGATCGGCGGCGGGCAGCAGGAGCTCAAGGGCAAGATCTTCCGCATCGGCACGATGGGCGACATCACGCAGGCCGACGTCATCGGCGCGCTCGCCGCATTCGAACTCTCGCTCCGCGAGCACGGTTACGAGGCGCCGGCCGGGTCTGCCGCTTCGGCTGCGCTGCAAGTGTTCGCCTCCGGGAACGCGCGGGAGCCGATTCTCGCGGGATGATGCAGCCCTTCGCACGCGGCGTCCCACCCACCGCCGCCTGGTCGCTGCTCGGGCTGCGCGTTCTATCGGCGCCACCACCGCCCGCCGCCGCTAGCCGTCAGCCGCTCAGACTTTGTGCTTGTCGAATGCGCCCTTGGTGAAGGGGCGTTGGAACCAGGGGAACGAGTTCTTTATTGCGCCGTCGAGCTGTTCGTTTGGTTGCGTGATCGCTGCTGCGAGTGCGGAGCGGTGCAGGTCGGCGCGGAAATCGCGGCTGAGCGGAAACCAGAGCGCGACGTAGAGCACGACCCAGACGAAGACGAGCGATTTTCCGAGGCCGACGACGGCTCCGAGCGCGCCGTTCACCGTGCCGAGGACGGGGAGCTTCGCGGCGCGTTCGAGCACGAAGCCGATCGCGAACACGCAGATGTACGCGATCGCGCCGGCGAGCAGGAGGGCGACGATGTGCGAGGAGCCGTTGCCGAGGTGCGTGACGCTCTCGACTTGCGCGTCCCAGATGCCGGGGTAGTAGAATGCCGCGAGGAGTGCGGCGAAGAGCGCGACCGCGCCCGTCAACTCGGAGATGAAGCCGCGGCGCCAGCCGGTGAATGCAGAGAAGGCGAGGATCGTCCCGATCGCGAGATCGGGCCACGCGATGCCGAAGATCATCCGCGCAGTTGGGCGCCGCAACGCTCGCGCAGCGCCGCGACGATCGTTGCGATGTGCGCATCCGCTTCGGCATCGGTGAGCGTGGCGGCGTCGCGCTGGAGGAGCAGGTGGAGCGCGAGGCTCTTGCTCCCGGCGGCGACTTGCGCGCCGCGGTATTCGTCGAAGACCCGCACGCTGCGCAGCACGCCGTCGCCGCTCGCGCGCGCGGCGGCCTCGACGCTCGCCGCGGTGACAGCGGCCGGGACGACGATCGCGAGATCGCGCGCGACGCTCGGGAAGCGGGAGGGGGCGCGGTACCGCTGCACGTGCGGCGCGGGGATGTCGGCCGTTCGCGCGAGCCCGACGTAGACGCTCGAGACCAGCTCGTAGGCGGCGGCGAGACGCGGATCGAGGGCGCCGAAGAGCGCGACGTTCTTCCCGTCGATGCGCACGGCGGCGCTCTTTCCCGGATGCAAACCCGCTGCGGGAGCGCCCACGACGTCGCCGTCGAGGCCGGTCAGGCCTCGGATGAACGCGAGCGTCTCGCCCTTGAAGCGCAGGAATCCGGTATCGCGCCAACTCGGCTCTTCGGTGCGCGGGATCGAGAGAAGCCACGCGACCATCGGTGTCTCGAGCGGGACGGGGCCTTCCTCGAAGACGTGCCCGACCGTGAAGTAGCGCAGTGCTCGTTCCGATTCGTAGCGGGCGGCGAGCGCGAGCAGCGCGGGGAGGAGCGAGAAGCGCAGATAGCGCTGATCCTCCGAGAGCGGATTCTGCAATTCGACGAGCGGCGGGACGGGATATCCGGCGGCCTCGAAGCGCGAAGCGACCGCCCTGCCGTGGAGCGCGAACGGAATCGCTTCGCGGTAGCCGGACCGGCGGAGTTCGTGCGCGACGTTCCGGTCGCGATCGTACTCCGCGCTCTCTATGCCTTGATCCAGGACCGGCGGCGCGACGGCTTCGATCTTATCGTAGCCGACGATGCGGCCGATCTCTTCGATCACGTCGACGGGAATCGAGACGTCGGTTCGCCAGTAGGGCGCGGTGACGTCGTAGCGGAGCGCATGTTCCGTCGTATCGACGCGGACCTCGAAGCCGAGCGAGCGGAGCGCGCGTTCGACGGCGAGCGGCTTCGGCGCGAAGCCGAGAACTTGCGCGATACGGCGCGCTTCGACCAAGATCGGTGCGTGTGCGGGCGGTGCGGCGCCCGCCGTCACGGGCGCGTGAACGCGCGCGCCTTCGGCCGCGAGCAAGTGCGCGGCGCGTGCCGCAGCCGCATCGGCCAGGCCGACGGCGAGATGCTTTTCGTGCCGGCTCGAGGCCTCGCTGCGCAACGCCGTCGCGAGGCCGGCGCGGCGGATGCGCGGGCCGTGAAACTTCGCGCTCTCCACGACGAGCTCGCGCGTCGTCTCGGTGACTTCGCTCGCCGCGGCGCCCATCAGGCCGGCGATGCACTGCGGTTCGCGTTCGTCGGCGATCACCAAGATCGAGGGCGTCAGGTCGCGCAGCTCGCCGTCGAGCGTCCGAACGGTTTCACCCGGATGAGCGCTGCGCGCGATCAGGTGATGCCCTGCGAGCTTGTCGTAATCGTAGAAGTGTTGCGGCTGCCCGAGTTCGAGCATCACGAAGTTCGAGATGTCGACGAGGTTGCTGATCGGGCGCTGCCCCGCGAGCGCGAGGCGCACGCGCATCCAAGCGGGCGCGGGGCGCACGTGCACGTTCGAGAAACGCTGCGCGACGAAGCGACGGCAATCGGGGCTTTCGAGCGTGACGCGGATATCGGGGGCGGCGTCGCTCTCGGCGATCGTCACGGCCGTTTGCGGTTCGCGCACCGGCAGATCGAACGCCGCTCCGAGCTCGCGCGCGATGCCCAGGACGCACATCGCGTCGGCCCGGTTCGAACCGATCTCGACTTCGACGACGGGCTCCGAGAGACGGTAGAGCGCGACGACGTCGGTCCCGAGCGGAACGTCCGCTTCGAGTTGCATGATCCCGTTTTCGAACCACTCGCCGGGAAGACCGAGCTCTTCTGCGGAGCAGAGCATCCCTTGCGATTCGAGCCCGCGCATCTTGCGCGGCGCGATCGCGAGCGGCGCTCCGCCTTCCCCCGCGAGCTGCGCGCCGATCTTAGCGACCGGGACGACTTGCCCGGCGGCGACGTTCGTTGCGGCGGTCGCGATCGTCAACGTCTCCGGCGCGCCGACGTCGAGCGTGCAAACCAAGAGGCGGTCCGCGTTCGGGTGCTTTTCGCACGAGACGATCCGGCCGGCTACGACGCCGTGCAGGACGGGGCGCGTTTCGACGGATTCGACGGGGAAGCCGAGCAACGCCAACTTCTCAACGAGCGCGGCGACCGGCACGTCGAGAGCGAGATAGTCGTGGAGCCACGCGAGCGGCAATCTCATGCGAGCTGCTCCAAGAACGCGGGATCGTTGTCATAGAAGACGCGGATGTCGTCGATCTCGTGGCGGACCATCGCGATCCGCTCGAGCCCGACGCCGAACGCCCAGCCGCTGACTTCTTCGGGATCGTACCCGACGTTGCGGAGCACGTTCGGGTGGACCATCCCGGCGCCGCCGATCTCGATCCAACCCGAACCGCCGCACGTGCGGCAGCCGCCCCCGCCGCAACCGGGGCACGTCGTGTCGATCTCGGCGCTCGGTTCGGTGAACGGAAAGAACGACGGCCGGAAACGGACTTGCTGCGCGGGCCCGAACAGCTCGCGGCACATACCGACGAGAACGCCCTTCAGATGCCCCATGTGGATCCCTGGGGCGACGAGCAGGCCTTCCATTTGATGGAACATGTAGGAATGGCGCGCGTCGACGGCGTCCCGCCGGTAGACGGTGCCGGGGACGACGATCGCGATCGGCGCCGGATTCTCGCGCATCGCGCGAATCTGCATCGGGGAGGTATGCGGACGCAGCAACAGATCCGGCCGCAAGTACATCGAATCGAAGCCTTCGCGCGCCGGGTGGTCTGCCGGGATGTTCAGCGCATCGAAGGAGTGTTCGTCCGTCTCGATCTCGGGGCCCAAAAGCACGGCGAAGCCGCGTCGCTCGAAATAGCGGACCGCATCCTCGAGCGTGCGGCGCAGCGGGTGCAACGATCCCACGACCGGCTCGATCCCCGGGAACGTCACGTCGATTGCGGTCTCGAGCTCGGCTGCGATCGCCTCCATGCGCAAGCGCTCGGCGCCCGCGGCCAGATCCGCTTCCAGGACCGCGACGGCCTCGTTGATCACTTTGCCTGCACCCGGGCGCTCCGCGTTCGGCAACGTGCCGATGCTGCGGCGGATCGCCGTGATCTCGCCGCTACGGCCGAGGTAGGCGACGCGGACCGCTTCGAGTTCGGCGTCCGAGTGGACGGTTGCGAGTGCGGCGCGCATCCGGCCGGCTAACGCATCGAGCCGGTCTTGTATAGACGAGGGTTGATCGCTGATCGGCATGACTTTCTTTGAAGTGTCGTTACGTAAAGCGAGCGCCCGACCTTCCGGCCGGGCGCTCGCGAACCTAGTTTCGGCGTTTCGCCGTCAGCTCGTCACATGCCGTGCAACTGGCGGTAGAGCAAGTAGGCACTAATCGATCCTGTGCTCGTGAACAGTTTCCAGAAGAAGTCGGTCGTGCGCATGCGGTGCGAGTACCCGTCTTTCTTTGCGTATTTCACGGCGACGCGACGTCGCAGAACGGGCCAAGTATAGCACAGGGCCATTTAGCCGCCAAGTCTTGACAAATCAGGGGTTTGCGCTGCCCGCATCCGTCGCGAATGCATAGAAAACGATGCTACCTGCGACCGCCGCATTGAGGCTCTCGCCGGACCCGATCTGCGGGATCGAGACCGTATCGTGCCAGCCGTCCAGCCCCTCGCGAACTCCGCGCCGTTCGTTCCCGATCGCCAGAATGGAGCGCTTGGCGAAGCGATAGGACTGGAGCGGAACCCCGGTCGAGGCGGTCGCGACGACGCGATAGCCGGCGTCGCGAGCCCGGACGAAAAGCCCTTCCCGTTCGGCCACGGCGATGGGGTGCCGGAAAATCGCACCCATGGAGCCGCGCACGACTTTAGGGTTATGCGGCTCGACCGTGGGCCCGGCGAAGATCGTCCCACCCAGCCCGAAGATCTCGGCCGACCGCAGTAGCGTTCCGGCATTCCCGGGGTCGGCGACGCCTGAAAGCAAGGCGAGCGATTTCCCGCCGGCAAGCAGTTCTTCGAGCGGCGTCGGCCGGATCGCGAAGACGGCGATCAGGCCGTGGGGCGTTGCGACGTCGGAGAGCCGGTCGAACGCCCGTTCCGGGATCGCATAGATCGGGCAGTCCGGCGTGCCGCCCCCGCTCTCGAGTTCCCGCGCGGCCTCCTCCGTTGCGTAGATCGCCTCCGGAACGAGCCCGCTGCGGAGCGCTTCGGCGAGCATCGTCGGCCCCTCGACGGCGAACCGGCCCTGCTCGCGGCGTCCGGCCTTCGAACGAAGCGCGCGCACGGCATCCAGCTTCGGAGAGTGGGCGCCCAGGGGAATCGCGATGCTCATCGCCCCTGCATTTGCCCCACCGCCCCGCGCGCGCCTGCGTTGTGGAGCGGCGAAGACGGAGGAGATTCCCGCGCGCCGGTTGACTCGTACCGGGATGTCTCCACGGGTCGGCCGCACGGTCGAAATCGTCTCGGTCGTAGCTATCGGGATCGGCGTCCTTTTCGGCGGCCGCATGTTGCTGGTCAACCTTTCGCACATCGCGCATTACGCGATCCCGGTGCTGATCGTGCTGGGCCTCCTGCAAGCCGGGGCTTTGCGGCGCAACGCCGCGATCGACCGTCCCGGGCGCCCGCTCATCGCCACCCGGGACGTCGCCTTCATCGCGGCAATCCTGCTCTCGATCGCCTTCGTCGCCTACCCCGCCCGCTGGTCGATCGGCGCGGCGATCGTCGCGGTCGAAGTGGGCCTCTTGCTCGAGCTCTTCGGACAATTCTCAACGACATGAAGCCGCACTCTCAGCAACGCATCTACGCAGGCCGCGTCCTCAACCTGCGCGTCGACGAGATCGACACGCCCGCCGGCGGCACGCGCGCCTACGAGGTCATCGAACACGCCGGAGGCGCCGTCGTGATCGCGCAACCCACGCCCGGCGAGATCGTCCTCGTGCGCCAGCACCGCCACGCCGTCGATGCCGATCTCTGGGAGGTTCCCGCCGGCATGATCGAACGCGGCGAACCCCCGATCGTCACCGCCGAGCGCGAGCTGATCGAAGAGACCGGTTACCGCGCCGCGCACCTGCGCTTCCTCTGGTCGATCTATCCGACGCCGGGCTTCTGCCAGGAGCGCATCTACTTCTTCGTCGCCGAGGGCCTGACGCCGGGCAAGGCCGCCCCCGAAGCCGACGAAGAATTCGAAGTGCGAACGTGGCGTCTCGAAGAAGCCTGGGCGCTCGTGGAACGCGACGAACTTCGCGACGCAAAGACGCAAGTGGCGTTGGCTTGGGCGCTGCTTAAGCTTCGATAGGCCCCGCATCGGGCGGGAGCCGGGTCACCCTCGCGGGGACGCGCCGGTTTTTCCATCCTGGAAAAACCGGCGCTCGACACTGCACTGGCGCTCCGCCATCCGTGGCTCCGCTGGTGCAGGCGCCCCGCGAGGATGACCCGGCTCCCGCCCGATGCGGACTTTCCGCGTGCGGCGCCGTCTATGGCGTTGCGCGGCGGCGGCGAGGAAGACCCGGCTCCCGCCCGATGCGGACTTTTCGCGTGCGGCGCCGTGGGAGGCGCCTCGGCTCCCCGTCCATGGGGGGCGGCGGAACGCTAGCTCAGCGAGCTCGGTAGGTTGCGAATTGTTGCGGGTCTCGGGCGAGGCGTTCGATCATGTCGCGGGTCGGGATCTTGACGTTGCGGGCGATGCGCGCCGCTTTGAGCATCTTGATCGTGAACCAGGTCAAGTCGAACTCGTACCAGCGCATGCCGTGGCGCGCGGAGAACGGGAACGCATGGTGATTGTTGTGCCAGCCTTCGCCGAATGCGAGGAGCGCGACCCACCAGCAGTTCGTCGAGCGGTCGCCGGTTTTGAAGCTCTGGTAGCCGGCTTGGTGCGCCGCGCTGTTCACGAGCCAGGTGCAGTGGTAGAGCACGACGAGCCGCACGAAGACGCCCCAGATGACGAACGGCCAGCCGCCGATCGAGAAGAGCAGCAGGCCGAGCGCGAACTGGATCGGGATCGGATAGCGGTCGAGGAAGCGGTAGAACGGGTCCTTCATGAGATCGGGGGCCCAGCGGCCGTACTCGTGAGGCTCGAGGCGGTCCTTGCTCGTGCGATAGAGCCATTCGACGTGCGCCCAACCCATGCCGCGGTGCGAATCGTGAGGGTCGCCGTCGGCGTCCGTGAACGCGTGATGCTTGCGGTGGGTGGCGACCCAGTCGATCGGTCCGCCCTGGACGGCGAGCGTGCCGAAGAGCGCGAGCGCGTATTCGACGGGGCGGGGGACGGAGAAGCCGCGGTGCGTCAGCAGGCGATGGAAGCCGAGCGTGATGCCGAGCCCGCCGGCGATCCAGAAGAGCAGGTAGCCGACTGCGACCGCCCGCCACGAAAAGAACGCCGGCAGCAGTGCTGCCAGCGCTCCGAGGTGGATGAAGGCCAGGCCGATTCCGGTTGCGTAATCGCGGGTTGCCGGCTTGGCGGCCGGCGCGGGTTGGGTGACCATACAGAACTCTTTCCGTGTCGGCGACGGTGTCTGGTACGGCTTCCCACCCCGGGGGTTGGAGGGCCCGAACCGAGTTAAGCCGCGGGCGTGGCCCGCGACTCCAACTCCTTCTTCGCCACGGCTAACAAAGCCTCGAAGGCCGCCTCATCGCGGACCGCTAGGTCGGCTAACGCCTTGCGGTTCAGCGAGACGCCGCTCTTCTTGAGCCCGTCGATGAACCGCGAATAGGAGAGGCCCTCGCGCCGGACGGCCGCGTTGATGCGGCTGATCCAGAGCGCGCGGAAATCCCGCTTGCGGACGCGCCGGTCGCGAAACGCGTACGAGAGCGAATGGAGCAGGGCTTCGTTCGCGACGCGATAGTTGCGCCGCCGCGCCGCGCGGAAGCCCTTGACGAGCTTCATGACCTTGCGGCGATGTTTGATCTTGTTGAGACCGCGCTTGATGCGTGCCACCGAAGAAACCTCCTACAGAAGATAGGGGATCTGCGGCGCAAAGCGCTTCAGATCGCCGGAAAAGACGGGCTGGTCCTTACGGAAGTTCCGTTTGCGCTTGCGCGTCTTCTTGCTGAGGATGTGACCGCAGCCGCTGAACTGGTGGCGATGGGTGACCTTGCCGTTGGCACTCACCTTCACGCGTTTCGCGGTGCCGCGATGCGTTCTGATCTTAGGCATTCGGGGTGGCTCCTTGGGGATTCGGGACAGCCTCGGCCGGGGCCGCGGGCTGTTGTGAGGTGAACTTCGGGGGGCCGGTGGGAACTGCGCGCGGGGCGAGAATCATGAACATGTTCTTGCCTTCGAGCTTGGCATCTCGCTCGATCGTGGCGATCGGCGCCATGTCGACCGCCATACGGTCGAGCAAGCGCTTTCCGAAACTCGTGTAGGTGATCTCGCGCCCGCGGAACATGATCGTGACCTTCACTTTTCCGCCGTCGAGGAGGAGACGCTCGGCCATTCGCGCCTTGACCTCGTAATCGTGGGCCTCGATCTTGGGGCGAAGCTTAACTTCCCGCAACTCCCAGTTCTTCTGTTTCTTCCGCGCGTCTTTGTCTTTCTTCGCCTGCTCGTATTTGAGTCGGCCGTAGTCGCCGATCCGGCAGACCGGCGGAACCGCCGTCGGGGAAACCTCGATCAGATCGAGACCCTTCTGCCGGGACAGCACCAACGCGTTTTCGGTCGGCATCACCCCGAGTTGCGTGCCCTCGTCGTCGATGACGCGCACTTGGCGGATGCGAATTTGGTCGTTGACTCTGAGCGGTCGTGCTATGAGTTCGTTCTCCTTTGAACTGGGCGGATTCCGTGAAGGTGCGCGGGAAAAGCTAAAGGCAAAAAAAAGTGGCGACGCCGAAGCATCCCCACGAGCGAGACCTACCGTCGGCCTCTCTTGTCAGGACCGGATCGCCCGAGGGCATCCGGTGAGGGGGGCGGGGCCTCCCTACTTCGGCTCACGGATCATAACAGGAAGGGGCGAGTGAGGTCAAATCGCCGCCTGAACCCGGGGCCCGGAGAGACTTCTGAACGCTCGTGTGAGAAGGTAACTGCATGGAACCCGTCTTTCAACGCATCGTAGTTCCGTTTGACGGTTCGCCGCCGTCGGAGCGCGCGCTCGACCTAGCCTGCCGCCTGGCGGCATCGACCTCGGGCAGCTTGCTCGTGATGACCGTTTTCGAGCGGGACAAACTTGCCGCCGAATGCGCGACGAGCGGCATGGGCCTCGAACTCGCCTCGATTTTGGACAACGCGCGCAAAGCCTCGGACGACGTCGTCGCTCGCGGCGCGGCGCACTGCGGCTCCGTTCCCGTTCGGACGCGGGTTGTCGAGGGGCCGATCGTCGACGGCGTCCTCGCGGCTGCGAGCGAGTGGAACGCCGATTTGATCGTGATGGGTTCGCACGGCCGGTCCGGCATCGCGCGGCTCGTCCTGGGAAGCGTCACGGAAGGCGTCTTGCGCCGCGCGCCGGTTCCGGTGCTCGCCGTGCGCTGCCCGTCGGCGTAACTACGACGTAGCGCTCCTCCCAACGATTGCAAGAAGGCTGCGACATTCGTCGGAGTCTTCTTTGCGTGCCGGCGCGTGTTGTCCAGATCGTTAGGAAATTGGAAATATTTCTGAAGGCGCACCTAGGAAGACCGTAAAAGGAGGCGAGGTTATGAGTGATCCGCAGCAAAGCGGCGATCAACCGCTTCCTACAACAGTCCGTTTTGTTTCGTTCTTGGGCGCGTTCATCGTCATCACGTGGTTCGCAATGTTCTTCTTGTTGCGGGGCAGGTGGTAGCATGCACATACACCGCGCGGAACGCATCTGGCTCTGGTTCGGCGGCGCGATGCTCGCCGTGTTTCTGGTGACGATCACGTTCGTCGCCCTCGTAGAGGGGATGGTCCCTCCGAGCCACATTCAATCGATCGATCCGACGAAGGTCGCCGAAACGCCGCCATTCGACCATCCGGGGTTGCGCAAGCTCCCCGACGGAACGTACGAGGCGTACTACGTCGCGCGCATCTTCTCGTTCGATCCGCAGAAGCTCGAGATTCCGCGCGGCGCGCACGTCACGTTTTACGTGACCTCGCCGGACGTCATGCACGGCTTCAGCGTTCCGCTCACCGGCGTGAATACGATGGTGACCCCCGGCTGGGTCAGCACCGTCTCACACACGTTCACTACTGCGGGAACGTTCTTGCTCGTCTGCAACGAGTATTGCGGCGCCGGCCATCACTTGATGGCGGGCCAGATCGTGGTGCGCTGAGATGGCGGTTCTAACGCTGCGCGGCGGACGGCTCGTCGACGAAGCGGCGGAAGCACACGCCGCCGAGAACCGGCTCGTCCTCGCGCACATCTACACTGCTACGATCGCGCTCGCGGCCGGCGCGCTTTTCGGGCTCTTGCAGGGGCTGTCCCGGGCGAACTGGATCGTCATCCCGCAGGCGTTCGATTACTATCGCGTATTGACGGTGCACGGCGTCTTGATGGCGCTCGTGTTCACGACGTTCTTCATCACGGGCCTCGCGATGTTCGGAACCTACCGCGCGATCGAGCGCGAGCGGACGGTCGTCTTTGCCTGGATGTCGTACGCAGTCATGCTGATCGGGACGCTCATGGCGGCCTTGGAGATCCTCGCGGGCAACGCCACGGTTCTTTATACGTTCTACGCACCGCTCAAAGCGGATCCGCTGTTCTATATCGGCGCGACGCTCTTGGTGCTGGGGACCTGGGGCGTGGCGTTCGAAGTCTTCGAGAACGTCATTTGGTGGCGCAAGCAAAATCCGGGGAAACCGATCCCGCTCTTCATGCACGGCGTCACTTGCACGTTCGCGATGTGGATCGTCGCGACGCTCGGCATCGTCGCCGAGATGCTGATGCTGATCCCGTGGTCGCTGGATCTCACGCCCGGCATTAACGTCATGATCACGCGGATGCTGTTCTGGTATTTCGGGCACCCGCTCGTCTACTTCTGGGTGATGGGCGCGTACTTGATCTGGTACAACTTGATCCCGATCTCGTATCAAGGGAAGAATTTCAGCGACCCGCTCACGCGTCTCGCGTTCCTGATGCTGCTGCTGCTCTCGACTCCGGTCGGGCTGCACCACGAGTTTCTCGAGCCGGGCGTCTCGGCGTTCTGGAAATGGGTCCACACGGTGACGACGTACGGCGTCGTGATTCCCTCGTTCATGACGGCGTTCGCGCTCTTCGCCTCGTTCGAGATCGCCGCGCGCGCGCAAGGGCGGACGGGGTTCTTGCAAACCGTCACGGGCCTGCCCTGGGGTAAGCCGCAGTTCTCGGGTGCCGCGCTCGGGATGCTTCTGTTCATCCTCGGCGGCGCCGGCGGAATCATCAACTCCTCGTATAGCCTCGACGTCCTCGTGCACAACACGATGTGGATCGTCGGGCATTTCCACGTGACGGTCGGCGGGCCGGTCGCCCTGACGTTCATCGCGGCGACGTACCGGCTCGTCCCCACTCTGACCGGCCGAAAGCTGTGGGCGCCGAAGCTCGCACTCGCTCAGACGTACATCTACTTCATCGGGATGCTCCTGATGTCGATGTCGATGCACGTCGCCGGGCTGCTGGGGTCGCCGCGCCGGACCGCCGACGTCACCTACTTCGGGGCGGCCGGCGCGCAGTCGTGGCATTTGGAGATGGTGCTCGCGGCGATCGGCGGCGTGATCTTGTTCATCAGCATCTTGATGTTCGTCGCGGTCGCGCTCGGGACGCGCTTCGTCAATACGCCGGCCGAATCGACGATCGACTTCGCCCCGACCGAGACGACCACTCCGCCCTCCCCGCTGCTCGATCGGATCGGCCTCTGGGCCGTGATCGCGCTGGCACTCGCGGTCCTCGCCTACGCGGGGCCGCTCAACGAGGTCCTCAGCCAGCACGGCTACCTTGCGAAGGGGATGCGAACGTGGTGAGCCCGGGCTGAGGGAGAAAGGTCGCCGGGCGGCGGCGCGTCAGCGCCGGATCGCCCGGCGGCCGGCCGCTCCGAGGACCAGGAACGCGGCGAGCGTCATCACGAGGTAAGGCGTCCGCTCTCCCTTCGCGCCGCAGACCGTGGTGAACGCTTGCGAGAGTTCCAGCCGGACGGTCGCGAGCGGGGAGCCGGTCCCCTCCGTCATCCCCGCAAGTTCCGCGATGATGTCGTCGGGCGCCCAGCGGTTCCCGTCGAGCAGGAGCGCGATCCGGCCGTCCCGCCCGACGACGGCGGTTCGCTCGCTGTGCACGATCGTGTTTCCGACGGTCCGTTCCGTCTCTATCCCGAAGCGCTTCGCGAACGTGAGGACGTCGATCGGGTCTCCGGTTGCGAGCGTCCAGCGGGCGGCGTCGGCCTCGAACGTGCGCGCGTACCGCAGGAGCACCGCGCCGCGGTCGTATTCGGGATCGAGCGTGACCTCGAGCAGGTGCGCATCGGTGCCTGCGAGGTGCGCTTGCAGCGCGTGGAACTTCGAGGAGATCAAGGGGCACATCCGCGGATCCCTGCAGCGCGTATAGATGAATGCCAGAACGAGCGGCCGGCCGCGCCAGGCGCCGGTCGCGACTTCGTTGCCGTTCTGATCGACGAAGCGCGCCGCCGGGAGAAGATCGCCCTGCTTCACCTGCGGGACCCAGGGGACGACGCGCTTGGGAGCCGGCGCCGGGGCGGCGGCGGGCCTGGCCCGCAGGATCGTCCACGGGTCCGTCGAGAGATCGACGGCGGCGTCGATCCGGTCGCCGGGATGCAGCTTCGCGAGCGCCGCTCCGGCGAGGCGGAACGACATCGTCATCCCGGGCATCCCCGCGAACGGCTCGTGCCGGACCGTCGCCAGGTGCTGCGCGGGATCGATTGCGAGCACCGTCCCGGTCATCTGCGACGTGGGCTCCGCCTTCGCGGCTCCCGAAACGGCGAGCGTGACGGCGATCAGGAGTGTGAAGATCGTACGAATCGCCACCGTTCTTCGTTCGCACGATTCGCACCGCGCCCCCCTACGATTGCGGATGGAGGAAGATCCAATGAAGACCGATCTACAACTCCACAAAGACGTCGCCGAGGAACTCGCATTCGACCCGCGCGTCGACGAACGGCAGATCGGGATCGCGACGAGCCACGGCATCGTGACGCTGACGGGGAAGTGCCGCAGCTACTATGAGAAGCGCATCGCCGATTCGATCGTGAAAGGCGTCTCCGGGGTCCGCGGCGTCGTCAACGATGTCGAGGTCGAGCTTCCGGGGGATCACATCCGTAGCGATACCGACATCGCAGAAGCGGCGCTCAGTTCCCTCTCATGGCACGTCGCCGTTCCGCCAAACCTGCTCGTCGAGGTCGAACACGGCTTCGTGACGCTCTCGGGCACGGTCGAATGGCCGTATCAGCGGGAAGCTGCGGAGGAGGCAGTGCGCCATCTGACGGGCGTCGTTTCCCTGCGGAACGATATCTCGATCGAATCGCCGGTCGCGACGAACGAGGTCGAGCGGGCGCTCGAACGGCGCCTGGAACGGATCGACCCCGACATCTCGGGGCATATCAAGGTTGAAGCCGAGGACGGCAAAGTGACGCTGCGCGGCACGGTGCGCGACGCTCTCGAACTCGAGGAGGCCTCGCGTGCGGTATGGTCCGTCCCCGGGGTCAAGCTCGTCGAAAACCTGCTAGCGGTCAGGTAGCAACAGGCGCCGCACGCTCGGCGGCGGCCGCCGCGTGACACGCCATCACCCATTCCTCTTCGGCATGGATGATGAGCGTGCGCGCGGCTGCGTCGCGTCGCCCGATCTCGCCCGCGTTTGCCGCGTTCGCCTGCCCGTCGAGGACGATGCCGAGGAACTCGAGCGATTCGCAGACGCGTGCCCGAACTTCCGGCGAATGCTCGCCGATCCCACCGGTGAAAGCGAGTACGTCGACGCCGCGGATCGAAGGGACGAGACTGCCGACCGCGCGGGAAATGCTGTAGCAGTACGACTCTAGCGCGAGCGTCGCGCGCGCATCTCCGCAACGCATCGCGCGCACGAGTTCGTCGATCTCGCCCGCCCCGCCGGCGGTCTCGGCTTCGTTGCGGATGCGTGCGAGCGTCTCGAGATCGGCGAGACCGTGGCTCAACGCATACAGCATCATCCCCGGATCGATCGCACCGTGTCGAACGATCATCGGCATGCCGTCGAGCGGCGTGAACCCCAGCGTCGCATCGAAGCAGACCGCGTTCGCGATCGAAGCGAGCGACGTGCCGCCGCCGAGATGCGCGCTGATCATCCGCAGCGCGACCGGGGCGCGGCCGAGCACCTCGGCGGCGCGATGGAGCGCGTACTGATGGCTTAAGCCATGATACCCGATGCGGCGCAGGCCGGCGCAGAACCAATCGAACGGCACGCCGTAGATCGCCGCGTAGTCCGGCAGCGTATTTTGAAAGTAGGAATCGTAGACCGCGAACTGAGCCGCGTCGGGGAGCGCCCGTTCGCTCGCCTGCAATGCCGCCAGCGTGAGCGCCGTGTGGAGCGGCGCGATCTCCGCTGCCGCTCGAATCGCTTCGCGATGTTCCTCATCGAGCGGCGCGGCGAGATGCAGCGACGGGGGGGAGGCGGCGACGACGCGGTGCGCGACGAGATCGACCTCATCGCCTTCGAACGAAGCGACGAACGCCGCGAGTTGCTCCAAGCGCGCGGCTTGCGTACCGGCGAGCGACCGATGGGCCGCGCGAATCAAGCCGGCGGGGCGGCCGAGCGCGCGCTGCCCATTCAGGGCGAACAACTTCGCCTTGAGCGAGTGCGAGCCGGCGTTCAGCGCCAAGATTCTCAGCGGATCCACTCCTTGCGGAAAGTCCGCAGGCCTAGATCAAGTGCTGCGTGGTTTTCTCTAGCTCTTCGATTTCCTCGGTTTTTTCGATCGCGTCGCGGATTCGTGCGAGCAGATCGCGTGCGGTGGCGATGGCGATCCGGTGCCCGAGGGCGGCGTCGAACGCTTGCCCAGCCGGCCCGAGCGGCGGATCGTACGTTCCTTTCAGCACGAGCGAGAAGCTCTCGTAATCCTCGTTGTTCTCGACGGAGAGGGTCCCGCTGAAATGTGGAAACACGCCGCCGCCGCTCGGTTCCCAGCGCACGTCGAAACTGTCGTTGCCGAGGACCCGCGGCAGGTGGCGCAACGTCGCGATCACGTCGTGCTGCAGGATCACGTTCGTGCGCAGGCTCGGCAGCGGAATCGGCGCGCGGAGCGCGATGCGAATCGGCCTCCCCGACTCCCATGCTCCGTCCCCGGCGCGTTCCCGAAAGAAGCCGTTCAAACGATCGGTCGCGCGACTGACGGGGCACCCGACGTAGAGCCGTTGGAGCAGGTCGCTCATAGCGCGAAGTCTAGTCGACGGAAGTCGCCCTCTTGCGAAGATGCTGTGAACGTTGCATTTGCCTCAGCTTATGGTCGCCGTCGCGCCGGGCGGCGTCTCCTCGCGGGCGAGCTTCCCGGGGAGGCGGACCGTGAAGTTCGCTCCCGACCGCCCGTCGCTGCGGATCTCGATCGTCCCGCCGTGCTCTTCGGCGAGTTGGCGCGCGATCGAGAGCCCGAGCCCGCTTCCGGCCGTGCCCTCCGCCGCCGTTCCGCGGTAACCGGCCTCGAAGATGCGCTCTTGCTCGGCCGGTGGGACGCCGGGGCCTTGGTCGGAGACGCTGAAGCGCAACTCTCCCCCGCCGCGGCTGCAATCGACGCTCACGAGCTTTCCGGGCGGCGTGTAGTGGATCGCGTTGAGCAGCACGTTCTTGACGATCTGCCCTATGCGAACCGGATCGCCCTTGAACTCGCGGCAGGCGTCGTGCGTCGCGTCGCACCGGCGGCATTCGAGCCGGATGCCCTTTTCTTCGGCGGCGGCCTCGATCGAGGTGAGGTCGTTCCGCAGCAGTTCGCACAGGTCGATCGTGCGCGGTTCGCTGCGCGCGGCGAGCGTGTCGGTGCCGATCTCGTTCATCAGCACGTCCAGCTCTCGGAGTGCCTGCAGAACGGCTTGGAGGCGCTCCGGGCTCGGCTCGAGCTTTCCGTCGATGAAGGCTTCGATGTTCGCGACTGCGATTGCGAGATGATTGCGCATCTCGTGGACGAGCGGTCTCACGAAGGCTGCACCATCTTGTAGCCGACGCCGAAGACGGTCAGGACGTAGCGCGGCTTGCTCGCGTCCGCTTCGATCTTGTGGCGCAGGTTCGCGATGTGCCGGTCGAGCGTTCGGTCGTAGATATCGTGCACGTCGTTCGCGATCTTGTCGAGGAGCTGATCGCGCGTGAGCGCCTGCCCCAGGTGATCCGCGAGGACGTCGAGGATGCGAAACTCCGTCGGCGTCAGGTTCACCGGCCTCCCGGAAGCGCGCACCTCGTGCGCGGTGCGGTCGATTTCGAGTTCGCCGACCCGCCGCACGTCGCGCCTGCCGTGCGCCGGGGCTGCGGCTGCGTGCGTGCGGCGCAAGACGCTCTTCACGCGCGCAACGACCTCGCGCGGGCTGAAGGGCTTGGCGATGTAGTCGTCCGCGCCGAGCTCGAGCCCCAAGATGCGGTCGATCTCGGCGTCGCGCCTGGTCAGCATGATCACCGGCATATCGGAGTGTTCGCGGACTCGGCGCAGCACTTCGACCCCCGAGAGCATCGGCAGGTTCAGGTCGAGCAGCATGATATGCGGGTGGTCGGTCAGCGCCGAACGGACCGCGCTGAGGCCGTCCCCGACTTCGGTGACCGTCATCCCCTCGTCGCCCAGATAGCGGACGAGGATTTCGCGGATCGCCGGCTCGTCGTCGACGACCAGGACGCGGATAGGCGTTTGCGTTTCGTTCATCACCGCTGCGGCCCAGCCGGAAAAATGCCGGGCTATTTTGGCCTTTCGCGATGGCCTGTTAGGCGAGCCTGCCTGGAGGACCCGCGACTCTCCGTGGCTGAATCGCCTTCATGGCGCAACTTCACGAGTACATTTCCGTCAATTGCCCGTTCGACCGCGTCCCCGGCTACCTGGCCACGTATTTCGCGCAGATGGGCGAAAGCGGCGACCGGCCGGCCGTGATCGAGCTGCGCGCCCCCGTGGGCGAGGCCCGGCTCGAGCGCGACGTGATCGCGCACTTGAGCCCGAAGCCCGGCTATACCGGGTACACGCGCATCGGGATCACCTGGGCTCCGAAGGATGGGGGACCGTACCCGACGTTCGAGGGGGTCTTGAGCGCCAGCCAAGAGACCGAGGACGGCTGCCGGCTCGATTTGGACGGCGAATACACGCCTCCGCTCGGCCCTATCGGGGCGGTGTTCGATGCGGTGGTCGGCCACGGCATCGCCCAGGCTACGGCGAACGACCTGCTTCACCACATTCGCACGGTTCTCGAGGAGTCTTACCACTCGGTCGCCTAGCCTCGCCCGGAGTCCCGCCCGCGCCTAGGCGCGGGGCGGGAGGCTCGCCGGGATCGTCAGCCTCGGCCTTCCTTCGAGACCTGGGAGCGGCCGTGAAGCGTTTTCGGAGCGTAGTTGGGCCATGAGTTCCAGCGCCTTTTCCATCTGCGGGTCCCGCCCGTCGCGTTCGTCGTGGGGTGCGACGTCGACGTCGTAATCCGGGTCCGTTCCGTAGTTCTCGACCGTCCAGCCCACGTCGACGAACCAGAACGAGTACTCCGGTTGAGTTGTGATGGTGCCGTCGACGAGCGCATGGTAGGGATCGATCCCGATTACCCCGCCCCACGTCCGCTTCCCGACGAGCGGCCCGAGCCCGTAGAGCTTGAAACAGTGGCTGAAGATGTCGCCGTCGCTCCCCGCAAACTGGTTCGTGAGCGCGACGAGCGGTCCGACGGGGGATTCCGGCGGATACGGCATCGGCGGACCGTATCGCGAGACGTCGTACCCGACGCGCCGCCGCGCGAGCTTCTCGAGCAGGAGCGGCGAGACGTGCCCGCCGCGATTGTAGCGGACGTCGACGATCAGGCCCTCGCGGTTGAATTCCGACAAGAAGCCGCGGTGGAACTCGGAGAAGCCCCAGGGACCCATGTCCGGGATGTGGACGTACCCGACGCGCCCATCGGTGCGGGCGTGGACCTCCTTGCGGTTCTTTTCGACCCAGGCCCGGTACCGTAGCATGCGCTCGTCCCGGAGCGTTCTCACGACGACGCGCCGCGCCTCGCCGTTCGGCGGCGTCACGACGGTCAGCGCGACCTCGCGGCCGGCGACGTCGACGAGCGCCGCGTCGGGCGAAAACGCCCGCGTGAGCAGCCGTCCGTTGATCGCCAGGATCGCGTCCCCCTCGGCGATCAGCGTTCCCGGCTCCGCGAGCGGCGAGTCGCTCTCGCGGTTCCAGGAATCGCCGCGGCATATCCGCACGATGCGGTACCCCTTCGAGGCCTCGTCGTAGACGAGATCCGCGCCGAGGAATCCCCGGCGATGCGCGGGCGGGACGCGCCGGTCGCCGCCCATCTCGTAGGCGTGCGACGTGCCGAGCTCGCCGTGCATCTCCCACATCAAGTCCGAGAGCTCGCCGCGAGTTCGGATGCGGGGCAAGAGCCGGGCGTAGCGGTCCCGTACGAGCTCCCAATCGACGCCCGTCATCGAGGCGTCCCAGAACTGCTCGCGCTGCATCCGCCAGGCCTCGTAGAACATCTGAGCCCACTCGTCGCGCGGTTCGACCGGCACGTGCGTGCGGGCGAGATCGATCCAGCCGGTGCGGCGCCCCGCTTCGGCGGAAGGCTTGGGCTCCTCGGGGCCCTCCTCGGGCAAATCCCCTAGCGCGTCGATCACGCGCAGGCGCCCGTGCGAAGCATAGGCGAGCGTGCGGCGATCGTTCGCGAGCCGAATCTCCCCGACGTCGTTTTGGAGCGGCACGCACCGGAGTTGCTCGAAATCGTACGCGTACAGCGTGCCCGTCTCGTCGTCATCGTCGCTCGAGCCGGCGTCGCCGGGCTCGATCCCCTTGACGGGGAATTTCGTGAAGAGAACTCGTCCCTTCGCGGCGACCAACTCGGCGTAGTTCCCCTCCTCGACCGGGAAGGCGATGATGCGGCCCTGGATCCCGTCGAAATCGATCGCGATCCGCTCGGCGCGGCCGCCCTTCTTCTTACCGTCCTCGCCGTCGTCGTCTTTGTGCTCTTTGTGGATCGGCGCCGGCTTCGCGACGAATGGGGAGGGAACGTCGCCGCGGAGCGCGATCGCGTACGGCCGGGTCGCCTGCGGGAAGCTGAGATCGAACTGCAGCGCGTCGTAGACCGGATTGAAATCGCGCGACGAGATGAAATAGAGGTACTTCCCCTCCGGGTCCCAGACGGGGGAGCGGTCTTTGCGCATCTGCGGCGTCGCATCGTGGACGGCGCCGGATTTCACCTTCGCGATCCGGACGATCGCGGTGTCGGGGGTGGCGATCCAGGCGTTCTCCGTCGCGCAGGCGTACGCGAGCCAACGCCCGTCCGGCGAGAACGCGAGGTCCCGGATGCGCGAGGCCGGACTCTTGTCGAGCGTGCGGACGCGGCGCTCATCGAGGTCGACCAGCAGCAGCTCGTGCCGGTGATTCGCGATCGCGACGATCTCGGCGGCGGGCGAGGCTGCGAGCTCGGTGACGCGGCCGATATCCTCGCTCGTGATCGCGATCGGGTCTCGTTCGCGGCTCGCGTCGTGGAGTTCGATCCGCTCCCGGCCGCCGGCATCGCTGACGCACACGAAGCGCTTTCCGTCGGGAAGCCAGGCGACGAGCCGGTAACGGACGCGGCTTCCCTCACCGTGCAAGATCGCCGCCTCTTCCCACAGCGGCATCGTGATGGGCCGTCCGCGGGCGGCGAGCGCGAGGCACGTTCCGTCGGGGCTCGGCGCGAACTCGTCCAACTCGTCCGCGACGTCGAGGAAACGGCGCGAGGTCTGCGTCGAGCCCGACGGCGCTTCGATCGGGACCGTCTCGACCCGGCCCGAACCGGGATCGAGGACGCGCACTTCGGCGCCCGCCGCGTAGACGATCGACGTACCGTCCGTGGATGGGAAGCGGACGTAGTACTCGGTCTCGTCGGTGTGACGGCGTAGGCCGCTGCCGTCGGGGAGGACGGAGTAGAGGTTGCCGACGCCCTCGTGATCGGAGAGGAAGAAGACGCGCTCGCCTACCCACATCGGCCAGACCACGTTCCCGGTGAGGCTGACCAGGCGCGCGAACGTTCCCGTCCCGCGCGCGTCGATCCAGACGTCTCCGGCGGTCCCGCCCCGATAACGCTTCCAGCGAGCCGGATCGTCATTGTTAAGGCCGAGCGCGAGGCGCCCGTCGGGGGAGAGGCTCAGCGTCCGCACCTGTCCCAGGCGGAGCGGCGTGGGAGCGCCGCCGGCGGCCGGAATCGAGAAGCCCGTCGATTCTTTGACGAACGGCGAGAAGGCGTCCGACGCGAACAGGATGGAGTTGCCGTCGGGCGTCCAGCCGGAGACGATGCACATATCGCCGCCGAGAAACGTCAGGCGGGTCGCTTCCCCGCCGGCCGCTGGCATCACGTAGACTTCGGGGTGCCCTTCCTCGCGTGCTACGAATGCGAGCGAGCTCCCGTCCGGAGAGAAGCGCGGCGTAGCGATGTCGCCGCGGCCCGTCGTCAGGCGGCGTGCGATGCCGCCGGCGCGCGGCACGGTCCAGAGGTCGTCCTCGCAGACGAAGACGATCGCGTCGTTCGCGATCGTCGGGAAGCGGTAATAGCCGAGCTTGGTCATGGAACTGCAGTTATCGGAGCGAACGGATCGTTCCCACCGGGGCGAGCGGCAAGCCGTGCGCCCGCGCCGAAAGGGAGCGCGATGACGGGCTTCCGAGAGCACTTTCTGGATAAGTACTTCGCGTACCGGCGGCGCTACGTCGCGGCGATCGCGGAGCGTGCGCCCGGCCGCGTCCGTCTCGCGATTACGTCCGAGGTCGCGCGCCTGGCGTTCGTCATCTTCGGAGCGGCGCTGTGCGCCCTCATCTTCGGCTTGTTGACGTTCGCCGCGTTCGCAATCGACGGCTTCGGCTGGCGAGGGGTCGCGTTCGGATCGTGCGCTGCTTCGTCCTTGACGTTCGGCTTGCTTGCGCTACGCGGCTTGCTCGACGCGATCGCCGCGGCGCGCTCTCTGCGCAAAACGTAAAGATCGTGACGACCTCTTCAGCTTTCTGCTGCGACGGCCGAAAACCCGAGTACAGCGTGAGACGGTTAAGGTCTCGCGTCGTTCGCACAGGAGTCGCAACGGTGGAAACCCCCCACGATATCGACCAGCTGCTCTACTCGATCCTCGCGGATGCCCGCGTCGAGTCGTCGGAGCGGGACCGCCTGACGGTTGAAGATCGCGCCTTCGTCGGGAAGATGCTCGACGCCATCGATCGCGGCAGCAAGGCCGTCTTCGTGGTCGTGAATCCGGACAACAGCCTCGACTACCTGATCGCCAACGAATCGCGCACCGGCGCAATCGGAATTCTCGCCCGCATGATCCAGCGCACCGCCCGCCACATCAACGAGCGCGGCGACCGGGCGATCGACTAATCGCCTACGACGCTGCGCGTCGTAGGCGGGGTGTGATGCCCCACGATGCTTGCGCATCGCGGGGACCCCACGACGGTGACGGTCCGGCTGCGCTCCTCCCGCACGCGGAGCGCGCGGGAGATTCCCCGCGATGATACCCCACGATGCTTGCGCATCGCGGGGACCCCACGACGGTGACGGTCCGGCTGCGCTCCTCCCGCACGCGGAGCGCGCGGGAGATTCCCCGCGATGGAACATCGCGGGGCCTTCTTTATTCCTGCGATCTTGTGGCGGCGAACGGGGCGGTTGGGGGCTTGGGGTTTTGGTTTGGCGTAGTGGGCGGGGATGGATGAGATGGATTCGGTTATTCTGCGGATGATCGATGCGGGGGAGCAGCGGGGTTTGGCTCGGGCGATTTCCCGGGCGGAGAGCGGGCACGGGGCCGGGTTGATGCGGGCTCTGTTCGAACGGACGGGGCGGGCCATGACGATCGGGCTGACGGGGCCGCCCGGTGTCGGGAAGTCGACGCTTTCCTCGGCGCTCGTGCGCACCGCGCGCGCGCACGGGAAGAGCGTCGGCGTGATCTCGGTCGATCCCAGCTCGCCGTTCTCGCACGGCGCGATCCTCGGCGACCGCATTCGATTGACGGAGCATTTCACGGATCCCGAAGTGTTCATCCGCTCGATGGCCTCGCGCGGGCATCTCGGCGGCCTCGCCGGCGCGACCGGTGATGCGGTCGCGTTCATGGATGCGTTCGGCAAGGACGTCGTCATCATCGAGACGGTCGGCGTCGGCCAATCGGAGGTCGAGATCGCCGAACTCGCCGATACGACGCTCGTGTGCTTGCAACCGGGGAGCGGCGATTCGATTCAATTGCTCAAGGCCGGGATTCTCGAAGTCGCGGACGTGTTCGTCGTGAATAAGGCCGACCACCCGATGGCCCTGCACCTGCAACGCGAGATTCGCTCGATGATGGAGATGCTCGACTTTACGGGATGGACGCCCGCGCTCGTGCTCACGCAAGCGAACGAAGGGAAAGGGCTCGCCGAACTCTGGGATGCGATCGTCGGGCACGGCGAGTACTTGCGCGCGAGCGGAGAGATGGAGCGCAAGCGGAGAACGGCCTTCGCGCATCGCGTGCGCGCGCTCGTCATGGGCGACCTCGAAAGGCAAGTCAACCGGGAGATCTCGGCGCGAACGAGGGGGCCCTTAGCGGCGGATCCCTACCGGATCGCCGCCCACATCGCTGCGGACGTGCGCGCCGGGCGCGACGAGCTGGAGCCCCCGGGAGAAACTGCCGAAGTGCGCTCGACCGTCAAAGGTCTCTGAAAGCGCCGGCGTTTCCGGGAAACGTTTCGCGCGGACCGAACAACCCATATCCGCACTCCCCCTCAATGCCCGCAAGGAATCTGCATTGGCACGAATGATCGATCGCCCCACCGGGCTTGGACCGGCGGCGTCCCCCGAGTATGCCGAACTCATCGCACGCCGCGAGGCGAAGTTGCGCCGTTCGAAGCCGCGCAGCGGACCGGGTTCGGGTGCCACGGATCGCACGATCTCGGATCTTCCGCTCAAGGCGCTGTACGGGCCGGAGGATGTCGCGCATCTCGATCTCGTTCGCGATCTGGGAGTCCCCGGCGAGTATCCGTACACGCGCGGCATCCACGCGAACATGTACCGCGACCGGCTCTGGACGATGCGCCAATTCGCCGGCTTCGGGAACGCGCGCCAGACGAACGAACGCTACCATTATCTGCTGGCGCAGGGGCAGATGGGGCTCTCGGTCGCGTTCGACATGCCGACGTTGATGGGGTACGACTCCGACAGCCCGAAATCGCTCGGCGAAGTCGGGAAGTGCGGCGTCGCGATCGACTCGCTCGCCGATATGGAACGGCTTTTCGAGGGGATCGACATGGGCGCGATCACGACCTCGATGACGATCAACGGTCCCGCCGCGATCGCGCTCGCGCAATACATCGCGGCGGCGGAGAAGAAGGGCATTCCGCGCGCCGCGCTCGGCGGTACGCTCCAGGCGGACATTCTCAAAGAATACATCGCGCAGAAGGAGTGGATCTTCCCGCCAAGGCCGCACGTGCGGATCATCGTCGACATGATGCGGTTTTGCCGCGACGAGATGCCGAAGTGGAACACGATCTCGATCTCCGGCTACCACATCCGGGAGGCGGGCTCGACGGCCGTTCAGGAGTTGGCCTTCACGCTCGGCGACGGTTTCGCATACGTTGAAGCGGCGATGAAAGCCGGCATGGACGTCGATTCGTTCGCGCCGCGGCTCTCGTTCTTCTTCAACTCGCACAGCGACTTCTTCGAGGAGATCTGCAAGTTCCGTGCGGCGCGCCGAATCTATGCGCGCCGCATGCGCGAGAAGTACGGCGCGAAGGATCCGCGCTCGTGGCAGCTCCGCTTCCACACTCAGACCGCGGGTTGCAGCGCGACCGCGCAGCAGCCGATCAACAACGTCGTGCGCGTCGCATACGAAGCGATGGCCGCGGCGCTCGGCGGAACGCAATCGCTGCACACGAACTCGATGGACGAAGTTCTCGCGCTCCCCAACGAGCGCTCGGTCGAAGTCGCGCTGCGCACGCAGCAGATCCTCGCCTACGAGACGAACGTGACGAACGTTATCGATCCCCTCGGCGGCTCGTATTTCGTCGAGGCGCTGACCGACGAGATGGAGCGCCAAGCGGAGGAGTATTTCCGCCAGGTCGAGGAGTTCGGCGGCGTGATCGAGGCGATCGAAGCCGGCTTCTTCCAGCGCGAGATCGCGGATGCGGCGTATCGCTACCAGCGCTCGCTCGAAACGAAGGACCGCATCATCATCGGCGTCAACGCGTTCGAGCGGGCGGGCTCGGAATCCGACATCGACTTGCTCAAGATCGACCGCGCGGTCGAGCGCGAGCAGCGCGAGTCCGTCGGCGCCGTCCGGGCGAGCCGCGACGGCGCGAAGGTCGAAGCCGCGCTCGCCGCGCTCAAGCGCGCCTGCGGCGACGAGGCGGAGAACGTCATGCCGCCGTTGATCGACGCGGTCAACGCGCTCGCGACCGAAGGCGAGATCGTCGAAGCGATGGCCGAGGTTTACGGCCGGTACACCGAACAGCCCCGATTCTAAGGAGGAGCCGCTCGCCCGCCCCCTCGTTGGAGGTGGGCGCGCGGCCGGGGGCGGAAGACGAGGTTCTGATGGAAACACAACGCCCGCTCCGCATCGTCGTTGCGAAGGCCGGCCTCGACGGCCACGACCGAGGTGCCAAAGTCATCGCCCGCGCGTTGCGCGACGCGGGGATGGAAGTGATATACACGGGGCTCTTTCAAACCCCCGAACAGATCGTGCAAACCGCGATTCAGGAGGATGCCGACGGGATCGGCCTCTCGATCCTCTCCGGCGCGCACATGACGCTCTTTCCGATGGTGCTCGAGCAGCTCCAGGCGCAGGGCGCCGGCGACATCGTCTTTTTCGGCGGCGGAACGATTCCGCCCGAAGACATGGCGGAACTCAAGCGGCTCGGCGTGCGGGAAGTGTTCACGCCGGGGGCTCCTCTTTCCGAGATCATCGCGTTCGTCGAGCGCGAATGCGGGAAGCGCCGGACGCTCGTCGGTTAGCCCGGCGAACCCGGCGACGGGAGCCGGCTCTCGGTAGCTGGTAAGAGTCTCCCATGATCGTTCGCACCCGCGTCGCCCCATCGCCGACGGGCGATCCGCATGTCGGCACGGCCTACGTGGCCTTGATGAATTACTGTTTCGCCCGGAAGGCGGGCGGCGAATTCATCCTGCGCATCGAGGATACCGATCAGCAGCGCAGCACGGCCGAATCCGAACGCGCGATCTTGGAATCCCTGCGCTGGCTCGGCGTCGCCTGGTCGGAGGGCCCGGACGTCGGCGGCCCGCACGGCCCGTACCGTCAGAGCGAGCGGACCGCGATCTACCGCGACCACGTGCAGATCCTGCTCGAGCGCGGGCATGCCTTCCGATGCTACTGCTCGCCCGAGCGGCTCGAGGCGATGCGCGAAGAGCAGCGGCGTGCAGGGAGGCCGCCGGCTTACGACGGCCGGTGCCTGCGCTTGACGGCGGAGGAGAGCGCGGCCTACGAAACCGCGCATGCGCCGTCCGTCGTGCGCATGAGGGTTCCGGCGACCGGCACCTGCGTCGTCAACGATCTGCTGCGCGGCCCGATCGAGATCGAATGGCACACGGTCGACATGCAAGTGCTCATGAAATCCGACGGCATGCCGACCTACCACCTCGCGAACGTGGTCGACGACCACCTCATGCGGATCACCCACGTCTTTCGCGGCGAAGAATGGGTGCCGTCGGCGCCCAAGCACGTTTTGCTCTATCAGTATTTCGGCTGGCAGATGCCGCAGATCGGGCATTTGCCGCTCCTGCGCAATGCCGACAAGAGCAAGCTCAGCAAACGGAAGAACCCGACGAGCATCCTCTTCTACCGGCGGATGGGCTACCTGCCCGAGGCGCTGACGAACTTCCTGGGCCTCTTCGCCGTCTCGACTTCCGAGGGCGAGGAGATGATGGACGTCGAGACGTTGATCCGCCGCTTCGACGTCAAGAACATCGCCCTCGGCGGCCCCGTCTTCGACGTCGCGAAACTCGACTGGTTCAACGCGCGCTACATCCGCGAGACGCTCGACGTGCACGGGTTCATGCACGCCGTACAGAAATGGACGTACGATCAGGCGGCGCTTGCGAAGATCGCGACTCTCGCGCAAACGCGCATCGAGCGCCTCAGCGATCTCGGTCCGCTGCTCTCGTTCCTGTTCGCGGGCGGCCTCGACGTGACGGCCCAGGATCTGCGCGGCGGCCGGATCGACGAGGAGACGGTGCGCCGGCTCTTCGTCATCGCGCTCGTCGAACTCGACGGGCTCGCGGAATGGGAGCTCCACGGGATCGAGCGCGTGATGCGGGAGATCGGCGAGCGGACGAGTCTCAAGTTCCGCGATCTGGTACGGCCGTTCTACGTGGCGATCACGGGGAGCCCGACCTCGGTGCCGTTGTTCAACTCGATGGAACTGCTCGGGCGGGATCTCTGCCGCGAACGCTTGCGGCGCGCGCTCGCGGCCCTCGGCGGCGCGACGAAGAACGAAGTGCAGGCGTGGCTGCGCGAAGCCGAGAGATAGATTCTGTGACGGGGAAGGAGTCGGCGTCATGAGCATTCGCGCGATCGTGTTGGCGGCAGGGAAGGGGACGCGCATGAAGAGCGCGCGCCCCAAGGTGCTGCACGAGCTCTGCGGGCGCCCGATGCTGTGGTACGTGTTGCGCGCGCTGCGGGATGCGAACGTCGCCGAGACGATCGTCGTCGTGAACGGCGACCTGCAACCCCACGTGCAGCAGATCGCCCAGGCGGCCGGGACCGTCGAAGTCCGCACGGTCCTGCAAGAGCCGCAACTCGGAACGGGGCATGCCGTCCAGATCGCGCTCGCGGCGCTCGAACCGCGTGAGGGGACCGTGCTCGTCCTCAACGCGGACCTTCCGCTCGTCGACGCGGAGCTGATCTCCCGTGCGATCCTCGGCCGGGAGACGGCGCTCGCGCTCGTGACCGCGCGCATGCCGCTCCCCTCCAACTTCGGGCGCATCGTGCGCGACGGTCCTCGCGTCCGCAAGATCGTCGAGGAACGCGACGCGACCGAAGACGAACGCGCGCTCGACGAGATGAACGCCGGCCTTTACGCCTACGACGAGACGAAGCTGCGCGAGTCGATCGCTCGGTTGCGCAACGACAATGCCCAGAGCGAGTACTATCTGACGGACACGATCGCGCTGCTCGTCGCCGCCGGCGAAGCCGTCGTCCCGGTCGTCGCGGAGGATTACCGGAGCGTGCTCGGCGTCAACGACCGCGTCGAGCTGGCGCGAGCCGCGGCGCGCCTGAACGCGATGCTCTGCGAGCGCCACATGCGCGCCGGCGTCACGATCCTCGATCCGTCGACGACGTATCTGGAACCGGACCTCGAGATCGCCCCCGACGCGGTGATTCGCCCGAACACCTCGATCCAGGCGCGAAGCGCGATCGGGGCGGAGAGCGAGATCGGGCCGAACGCGCGGCTCGTCGGCGCGGTAATCGGGCGGCATGCGATCGTCACCGAGAGCGTCGTCGTCGAGAGCACGATCGGAGACTTCGCGACGGTTGGCCCGTTCGCTCACGTCCGGGCCGGCGCGCGCATCGGAACGGGCGTCAAAGTCGGGAACTTCGTCGAGATCAAGAGCTCGCAGCTCGCGCCGGGCGTCAAAGCCGGGCATCTGAGCTATCTCGGGGACGCTACGATCGGAGAGCGCGCGAATATCGGCGCCGGGACGATCACCTGCAACTACGACGGGAGCGTCAAGCACCGGACGTACGTCGGCGCCGACGCATTCATCGGCTCGAACTCCTCGCTCGTCGCGCCGCTCTCGATCGGAGAGCGCGCCCTAACCGGTGCGGGGTCCGTCGTCATTCACGACGTGGCGCCGCTCGAGCGAGTCGTCGGGAACCCGGCCCGGCCGATCAAGAGGGAAGGCTGAGCGCCCGTGCCGTGACCGACCGTTCGAGGAGTTTCGTCAGCGCATAGATGCGGCTCGTCAACGGCGTCGGGACGTCGAGCAGCGCTCCCAGCTCGACAATCGCGCCGGTCAGCGCGTCGAGTTCGAGCGGTTTGCGGGCTTCGAGATCCTGGAGCATCGACGTCTTGTGGTCGCCGACGCGGCGTGCGGCCTCGATGCGGCGATCGATCGTGATCTCGAACGTGATGCCCAGGCGCTCCGCGATCGGGACGCATTCGCCCATCATCTCGCGTACGATGGCGTTGAGGCCGGGGTCTTCGCACATCGCTGCCAGCGTCGCGCGCGTCAGCGCGCTGAGCGGATTGAACGAGGCGTTCCCGAGCAGCTTCACCCAGAGGTGATACCGGATGTTCGGCTCGACCGGCGCCTTCAGGCCCGCCGCCCCCAAGTCGGCGGCGATCGCCGCCGCCCGTGCGCTGCACGTGCGATCCGGCTCGCCAAGCGCGTAGCGCAACCCTTCGAGGTGCCGCAGGACGCCGGGCGCCTCGACGGCGATCGAGGAGTGGATGACGCAGCCGAGGACGCGCCGCGCGCCGATCGTCCGTGCGATCCTCCCGCCGGGGTCGACGCTCTCGAGCGTCGTTCCTTCGTACGGGCCGCCGTGGAGTTGGAAATACCACCACGGAATCCCGTTCTGCATCGAGACGACGATGGTTTCGGGGCCGAAAAGCGATGGCAAGTCGGCGAGCACGGCGCCGATCTGGTGCGCTTTGAGCGTCAACAGCACGACGTCGACCGGACCGACCGCGGCGATCTGTTCGCAGACGGCCGGATGCGCGACGAATTCGCCGCTCGCGGTCTTCACCACGACGCCGCGTTCGCGCATCGCCGCGGCGTGCGCTCCGCGCGTCACGAGCGTGACGCGGCGCCCGGAGCGCGCGAGGCACGCTCCGACGTATCCGCCGATCGCGCCGGCGCCGATCACCGCATAGTGCATGAGGTTCCCTGCCGCAAGGCGTTGTGCTGTTCTCTGCGCTCCATCCCTTGCGGTTCCTCTCGAGCGCGCGCGGCGCGCGCCGGAGGATTGCGAGCCTTAGCGAAAGGAGCGCTCGTGCACCTCCGCGATCTCCTCGAACGCGGCGCCGGCCGGGATTGGGCGCTCGAAATCCCCGGCGGGGTCCGGCTCGAATACGAACGCCTCCGCGCGAACGTCGATGCGCTCGCGCGGGAGCTTGCCCGGCGCGGGATCGGGCCCGGCGATCGGGTCGCAGCCTCGCTCCCGAACGGGCTGCCGGTCGTGGCCGCGTTCTTCGCGACGGCGTGTGCCCGCGCCGCGTTCGCGCCGCTGAATCCGGCGTACACGCTCGACGAGTACGGTTTCTATCTCGAGGACATCGCCCCGCGCGCGATCTTCGTCCCGCCGGGCGACCAGCCGCGCGCGCGAGAGGCGGCGGCGCGCCTCGGCATCGTGCCGATCGCGATCGCATTCGACGCCCTGGGGCGCCTGGAGATCGACGGCGAGCCGCTCGCGCCCGCCGCGCCCGAGGCCGTCCCCGGGGATGACGACGTTGCGCTCTTCCTGCACACGAGCGGTACGACGAGCCGCCCCAAAGGCGTCCCGCTGACGCATCGCAACCTGTGCGCTTCGGCGCGGAATATCGCGAGTTGGTACGAGCTCGGCCCGGCCGACGTCTCCTACTGCGTGATGCCGCTGTTCCACGTGCACGGGCTCGTCTTCTCGACGCTTGCGACGCTCATGGGTGGCGGGAGCGAAATCGTTGCGGAGAGGTTCAGCGCGAGCGCGTTCTGGCCCACCGTCGTCGCGCGCCGCGTCAGCGTGGTGAGCGCGGTGCCGACGATCTATCGAACGCTGTTGTTGCGCGCGGACGAAGACGGCGCTCCGCGCGCGGGCGGGCACGCGCTGCGTTTCATGCGTTCGAGCAGCGCCGCGTTGCCGGCCGCGGAGATGCTGCGGCTCGAAGAGCGGTTCGGAATCCCCGCGATCGAGGCGTACTCGATGACGGAAGCCGCGCATCAGATGTGCGCCAATCCGCTGCGCGGAGAACGCCGTCCGGGTTCCGTCGGAACCGGCGCGCACGTCGATGTCGCGATCATGGATGCCGCGGGCGCGCTGCTCCCCTGCGGCGAGACGGGCGAAGTCGTCGTGCGCGGGGAGAACGTGACGCGCGGTTACCACAACAATGCGGCTGCGAATGCGGAGGCGTTCGCGAACGGCTGGTTCCGAACCGGCGATTCAGGGAGAATCGACGCAATGGGCTACCTCACGCTCGTCGGGCGGATCAAAGAACTCATCAATCGCGGCGGGGAGAAGATTTCGCCGCTCGAGATCGACGACGCGCTCTTGGGGCATCCCGGAGTGATCGAGGCGGTGGCCTTCGGCGTTCCCGACGAGAAATACGGCGAAGCAGTCGCGGCCGCGGCCGTCGTGCGTCCGGGGACGAGCGCGGAGGATCTGCGCGCGCACGTCGCGTCGCGCGTCGCGAGTTTCAAGGTCCCGAGCGTCGTGCACATCGTCGATGCGATACCGCGCACGCCGACCGGGAAGATCCAGCGGAGAATCGTCGCCGCGGCATTCGCGGCGCCCACGGGGGGCTCGAAGCCGGCCGGCTGATCTTCCGGCCCCGGCATGGGCGCGTCGCATTCGAATCGAAGGCCGGAACATGGCGTATTCGGCGCGCATCCTGCTCGACAGTCTTTCCCCGGCGGGCGTCCGCCTCACGACGATGGAGGCGCGCTATCCGCGATTCGTTCATTCGGAGCTGATGACGCATCGCGTCTTTTCGAGGAATGCCGCCAGCTCGCGCGCGATCCCGATCAAGCGCATGATCGCGGCGGTCCGTGAAGATCCGGCGATGCCGATCTATTGGGGGAAAAATCAAGCCGGCATGAGCGCTCGCGCGGAAATCTCCGGCGCGGCGCGCGCGCGCGCCGAGAGCGAGTGGCAACGAGCGCTCGAGAACGCGCTGGAGAGCGCCGAACGGCTCTCGGATTCCGATATCGATCTGCACAAACAGCTCGTCAACCGCATATTGGAGCCGTTCGCATGGATCACGGTGATCATCACGGCGACGGAATGGGCGAACTTCTTCACGCAACGCTGTCACCCCGACGCGCAGCCGGAGATCAAGCACATCGCCGACATGATGCTCGCGGCCTACCGCGCGAGCGTCCCGCAGGTCGTCCCGATCGGCGCTTGGCACTTGCCGCTGATCTTCGACGACGAACGTTCGCTCGACGATGCGCTGCTCTGCAAACTCTCGGTCGCACGCTGCGCCCGCGTCTCGTATCTGACGCACGAGGGCACGCGCGATCTCGAGAAGGACCTCGAACTTTACGAACGGCTCATGAGCGGCGGCGCGAACGGGCATTGGAGCCCGACGGAGCACGTCGCGACGCCGCTGGCGGATCCCGCGGCGACGTCCGGAAACCTGCGCGGGTGGGAGCAGTACCGCAAGCGCTTCCCCGAGGAACACGCGAGGACGTTCCCCGACCGTCAGGCGGAGTTCGCGGAGTCGCCGTGACGCCGCAGAAGCCCGGCTGACGTGGCGGGAGGCACGGCTCGCGCGGCGGTGCGGCTGCTGCTCGTCGCGTTCCTTATCTTCATCGCGCTCGCCGGAATGCCGCGCATCGCCGCAGCGAGCCCCGCGCCGTCGTATGCCGATCGTCGCGTCACGGCGATTCCGGCGCACGATCTCTTGACCCGCGCGCCGGCCGACCTCGTCGATCCGCGCCGCCAGGAGTCTGCCCACCGCCTGCGCCTGCGGACGAGGCCGCTGTATGCGTTCTGGGCGCTCTCTCAGATCGTCGCGCTCGTCCTCCTGTGGCGCCGCGGGACCGCCGCGCGCTTGCGGGATCGCTTGGCGGGGCTCGGCTCGGTGCACGCGATCCGCTTCGCTTTCGGCTTCGTGCTCACGTGCATCGTCGCGCTCGTCGCCTTGCCGACTGCGTTCGTGATCTTCCGGCTCGGCATCGAGTTCGGGATCTTGAACGGCCGCATCTCCGAGTGGCTGGGCGACGCGGTCGTGAGCGCGCTGCTCGAAGGCGTCGCCGCCGGAGCGTTCGTGGTCGCCGTCTTCTGGCTGGTGGACCGTTCGCGCCAATGGTGGATCTATATGACCGTCGCCACCGTCTTGGCGTCGCTCTCGTTCACCGCGCTCGAGCCGGTCGCCGTCGCGCCGCTGTTCAACCGGATCGCGCCGCTCGCAGCGAGCGATCCGGCTGCGTCCGGCCTGGCTGCTCTGGCGAATGCGGCGGGCCTCTCCCAGCCGCACATCGTCGTCGCCGATCTCTCGCGCCGGAACCGGGTTGCGCAGGCCTACGCGGCGGGATTCGGGCCAACGAGCCGCATCGTCATCGGCGACACGCAGCTCGCGTTCGCGACGCGCGAGGAAACCGACTTTGTCGCCGCGCGGGAGTTCGTCCACGCCGCGCGCGGCGACGTTTGGCGGACCTCGCTGTTCCGCACCGTCTTCTTGGTCCTGTGCGCGGCGCTCGCAGTCTTCATCTCCGATCGCGTCGGATTCCGGCGAGACGACGATCCGCTCGTGCACCTCGTGCTCTCCTTCGGACTGATGGGCGCGATCGTGCTGCTGGCCTCCCCCGTCATGCACTCGTACTCGCGGGGCATCGAGGCGCGCGCCGATCAAGAGGCGCTCGCGCTCACGGGCGATCCCGCTGCAGCGGTCCGCTCGCTCGTCAGGTTTGCCGACGAAGAGCTGGCGCCGGTTTGCCCGTCGCGGATCGTGCGCGTGTACTACTACGATCGCGAGCCGGTCGGCTCGCGCATCGCCGCGCTGACGGGCCGCCCCGACCCGTGTCCCTGAGAGCGGGAGCTAGTCGCTGAACTCCTGGACGAACACGGCGCCGTAGATGCTCGCGCCGACCACGCCGATGCCGACTTTGCGGTAGCGGGGATCGAGTTCGGCGGCACGGTGCGCCGGACTGTGGAGCAAGCCGTCCTGCGCGCGCGCCTCGTCTTGGTTGAAGGCGAGATTCTCCCCGGCGCAGGTGTAGTCCAACCGGGCTCGCTGCAAGCGATCGGCGAGCGACGTCCCCTCGGGCGAGTAGTGGCCGAAATAGCGCCGCGCGAGCATGTCGCGGGCGAAGGCCCGCGCCACCTCCGTCAAGCGAGGATCGAGCGCGAGCGGGGCGACACCCGCCGCCTGCCGGACGGCATTGACGTCGGCGAGCATCGCGATCTCGTCTTGCGGCCGCCCGTAGAGCGCCGTGACCGGAATCGCCAGTGGGACCGGCGGGCTTGATGCGACGGCAAGGCCCGCGAGCAGTAAACCCGCGATCATGCGGGGGCTTGCGGCACCTGCCAAGCGTTAACCTGCTGCATCGCGGCGGCAATGCCGTCCGTCAGCCAGCATTCCGCACCGTCGGTCGCGGTCGAGAGGACCTCGGGGAGCAGCGCCCATTCGGCTTCTTCGAAGGGCGAGAGGACGTGATCGACCGTCTCGAGCCGGCTGCGCCCGATCCCGACGCGCAGGCGGGGAAACCCCTCGCCGAAATACGAGATGATGCTGCGCAAACCGTTGTGCCCGCCGGATCCGCCCGACGCGCGCATCCGCAGGCGCCCGAACGGGAGGTCCAAGTCGTCGCTGACGACGAGGATCCGTTCCGCCGGAACCTTATACCACGCGGCGACGCGCTGCAGCGGCGTGCCGCTGTCGTTCATGAACGAGAGCGGCTTCAGCAAGACGAGGTCGCGCGAGGAGAGGTAGGCTTCGGCGGCCTGCCCCTTCTCGCGCCATGTCGCGCCCGCTCGCCGCGCGAGCTCGTCGGCGACCATGAAGCCGACGTTGTGCCGCGTGCGAGCGTACCGGGGCCCGGGATTCCCGAGGCCCACGATCAGGCGGGTCAGTCTTACGATGCGGTCTCCGCTTCAGCCCCGACGAGCGGGATCTCCGCCGCGCTGACGGACGGCGCCTCTTCCGTTTCCGTGATCGTACGCGGCGGTTCCACGGTGACGACGAGCGTGTCCGGAGGGGTGAGCAGCGTGAAGCCTTCGGGGAGCGCTATCTCTGCCGCCGTCAGGTGCTCGCGGATCCCGAGCCCGCTGACGTCGACGTCGATATGATCGGGGACGCGATCGGCGGGGCCGCTGACTTCGAGCGTGCGCGCGACGACGTCGAGGACGCCGGAGAGATCGCGAACGCCGGGGGAGACGCCGACCGCGACGACCGGCAGCGAGGCCGAGATCGTTTCGGAGGCGCCGATGCGCTGGAGGTCGACCGATATCAGCGCGTGCGAGAGCGCATCGCGCTCGACGCCCCGCAGCATCGCGGTGTCCGTCGCGCCGTCGATCGTGATCGTGAGCAGATGATTCTTGCCCCCGCGATGCAACAGTTCGTCCAGCGTCTTGGCATCGACCGCGATCGCCCGCGGCGGCGCGCCGTGGCCGAAGAGCACTCCGGGGACTTTCCCGGCACGCCGCAGGGCGCGCGCGCTCGTCGTGCCGGCCCGCTCGCGCGTTTCGACCGTCAGCGTTTCGCTGGTATTTTTCAAGAAGGGCCTCCTCCGCGCCGGGCGCGGCGTTCGTTAAGTAGCGGTCAGTTCGGGTGCCGGCGTCGGCGGGACCAGCGGCAGCGGAACGCTGACGGAGGCAGCGGCGGCGGGGACGGGCACCGGCTCTTCGTCTTTTGCGAACAGCTCCGAAACCGACCGGTTCGAGGTGATGCGCTTGATCGCGTCGGCGAGGATCTGTGCGATCGACAGCATCTTGAACTTCGGGCCGAGTGCCATGCTCGGCAGCGTGTTCGTGATGACGATCTGCTCGATCACCGAGTCGTTGAGCACGCGGACGGCATCGCCCGCGAAGATTCCGTGCGTCGCGCAGCAGACGACCTTCGTCGCGCCGCGGTTCATCAGCGCTTCGGCCGCTTTCGCGAGCGTTCCGCCGGTGGAGATCATGTCGTCGACGACGACGGCGATCTTGCCGCGCACGTCGCCGACGATGTCGGTCACTTCGGCGACGTCGGGTTCGGGGCGCCGCTTGAAGACGATCGCGAGCGTGCTCCGCAGGCGTTTTGCGAAGTTCTCGGCGCGCGCGACGCCGCCGGCATCCGGCGAGACCACGACGATGTCGCCGCCTTGCAGGCCCTGCTGCTTGAGATAGCCGCAGAGCGTCGGCGCCGCGACGAGATTGTCGACCGGGAGATCGAAGAAGCCCTGGATCTGCGCCGCGTGGAGATCGACGGTCACGACGCGTTTCGCGCCGGCGACCGCGAGCATGTTCGCGACCAGCTTGGCCGAGATCGGCTCGCGCCCTTTCGTCTTCTTATCCTGCTTGGCGTACCCGTAATACGGAACGACCGCGGTGATCCGGTAGGCCGAGGCGCGCTTGAGCGCGTCCATCATCAAGAGCAGTTCCATCAGCGAATCGTTGACGCTGTTGCCCTCGGGCGTGTTGCAGACCGACTGCAGCACGAACACTTCCGCCCCGCGCACGTTCTCGCGGATTTCGATGCGGCACTCGCCGTTCTTGAACTTGTCGACGAGCGCGTGCCCGACGCGCGTCTCCATGCGCTGAGCGATCTCGCGCGCGAGCCCGGGATTGGACGTTCCGCTGAAAAGCAGAGGCTTCTGAATCACGTTGGCGCTCCTTCCACGGGGAGACCGGAGTCTCACGACGAGGGGTAAGGGAACCGGGTAGGATTTATGGGTTCGCGGAGCGCGGACCGTCTCCCGGTCGCGACGTGGATTAGCTTGCATTCCCGCGCGTGCGGTTCCGAAACGCCGAGACGCCTCGGCGGGTTCGAGAGGGAGATGGAGACCTTGGCGGCCGGTCAGCTCCCCGGGCGGTTCGAACTCGTGACGCCGTATGCGCTCGCGGGCGACCAGCCCGTGGCGACGGAGCGGCTCGCGGCAGGAATCCTGCGGGGCGACCGGGCCCAGACGCTGCTCGGCGTGACGGGGAGCGGCAAGACGCTCGCGATGGCGCGCACGATCGAACTCGTCCAGAAGCCGACGCTCGTCCTCTGCCACAACAAACTGCTCGCGGCCCAGCTGTGCGCCGAGTTCCGCGATTTCTTCCCGCACAATGCGGTCGAGTACTTCGTCTCCTACTTCGACTACTACCAGCCCGAGGCGTACGTGCCGCACACGGACACGTACATCGAGAAGGACAGCTCGATCAACGACGAGATCGAACGTCTGCGTCACTCGGCGACTCAATCGATCCTAACCCGGCGCGACACGCTCGTCGTCGCTTCGGTTTCGTGCATTTACGGCCTGGGTTCGCCCGCCGATTACGTGGAGCTCTCGCTGCGCATCGCCGTCGGGGAGGAGCAGGACCGCGACCGGGTCCTGCGCCGGCTCGTCGATATGCAATACCGCCGGAACGATCTCAACCTCGTGCGGGGCACGTTCCGGGTGCGCGGAGATACGCTGGAGTTCGTCGGCATCGACGAGGATCTCGTGCACCGCATCGAGTTCTTCGGGGACGAGATCGAAGCGATCCACCTCGTCAATCAGATGACGGGCGAGTACGTCGAATCGAAGAGCGAGCTGTTGATCTTCCCCGCGAAGCACTTCATCACGCCGGAGGAGAAGTTGCGCCGCGCGATCGCCGGGATCGAGCTCGAGCTCGAGGAGCGTTTGCGCTATTTCCGCGACAACGGGAAGCTGCTGGAGGCGCAGCGGCTCGAAATGCGCACGCGCTACGATCTCGACATGCTGCGCGAAGTCGGCTACTGCAACGGCGTCGAGAACTACTCGCGCCACCTCGCCGGCCGCGAGGCCGGCTCGACGCCGTGGTGCTTGCTCGACTTCTTCCCTGACGATTGGCTGCTCTTCGTCGACGAGTCGCACGTTTCGATCCCGCAGGCCGGGGGGATGTACGGTGGAGACCGCTCGCGCAAGGAGATCCTCGTGGAGCACGGCTTCCGGCTCCCGAGCGCGCTCGACAACCGGCCGCTGACGTTCGGCGAGTTCCGCGAGCACGTCAAGCAGGTCGTCTACGTTTCCGCGACGCCCGCCGCCTACGAAATCGGAGAATCCACGCAGGTCGTGGAGATGATCATTCGCCCGACGGGGCTCGTCGATCCGGAGGTCGAGGTCCGCCCGACGAAGCATCAGGTCGACGATTTGATGGAGGAGATCCGCGCGCGCGCGGCGCGCGGGGAGCGCGTCCTCGTCACGACGCTCACGAAGAAGATGGCCGAAGACCTAACGGAGTTCTTGCTGGAGAACGGCCTGCGCGTACGCTATCTGCACAGCGAGATCGAAACGCTCGAGCGCATCGCGATACTGCGCGACCTGCGCAAGGGACTCTTCGACATCCTGGTCGGGATCAATCTGTTGCGCGAGGGGCTCGACCTCCCGGAGGTTTCGCTCGTCGGCATCCTCGACGCGGATAAAGAAGGGTATCTGCGCAGCGGAACGTCGCTGATCCAGACGATCGGGCGCGCGGCCCGCAACGTCGAGGGGAAAGTGATCATGTACGCCGACGTCGTCACGCAATCGATGGCGAAAGCGATCGGCGAGACGAAGCGGCGCCGCGAGCGGCAAGTCGCCTTCAATCTGGAGCACGGGATCGAACCGCACTCGATCCGCAAGGAAGTGCGCGACATTCTGAGCCTGGTCGAGTCGCACGAAGTCGAAGGCTCGAACGCGAAGGCGCTGCGCGGCGAGAAGCTTCCGCGCGAGGTCGCGACGGCGATGGCGAACGAGATCGAGAAGAAGATGAAGGAAGCCGCCGGCAACCTCGAGTTCGAGAAGGCCGCGGCGCTCCGCGACGAGCTGCTCGAATTGCGCAAGCAGATCGGCGGAAACGAGAGCATCCTGTTCCAGGGCAAGGCCCCGAAGATTTTCCAGCACGCCCTCAAAGAGCTGATCGGATCCTAAGCCGGGCGGGAGACGCCTGGGGCGCCATGGTGGCTTGACAGTCGCATTGTAGTAGTGGTACTCGTTAGCTCGATATGATTGCTTCGAGCGAGATCTGCCGAGTCGCGTGTTCGTGTTGTTGCGTCCTTGAAAGGCCGGCTTGCATCTGCGCGTTCTGATCGCTCATGAGCGGAACCTGAAGCAAGCCGTCCGGCCACCGGACGGTTTTTTGTTTGTGGAATCGTGGCGGCGTAGCCAAGTGGTAAGGCAGGAGACTGCAAATCTCTGACCGTGGGTTCGAATCCCGCCGTCGCCTCGTAACGCCCATCGGATGCCGGAGCGCGGCCTCGGCAGCAAGCAGTTGGACGGCATCGCGCCGCGGGGCCGACCCCGGCGCGCAGACGTGCGAGCGGGATTGCAGGTTCAGACGGCGGCGGCGGCTGTCGCAGCGGCGGGCTTGCGCCGTTGGAACGGCAACTCGAATTTCAGGTGGAACGCGTACGCGGCCAATACCGTGAGCGGGATGTAGACGAACAGCGCGAGCGCGCCTTGGATCGCGATGGAATCCGTAAAGCCGCTCGTGATCCCGACGAGTAATCGCAGGATCGGGAAGTGGATCAGATAGAGGCTGTACGAGAAGCGGCCGAGCCGGCCGAGCGGCGCGAATTCGAGGAACTTCACGATCGCATGGGCGAGCGTGCGCGGTCCGCCGCGATACCCCGTTTGCGTGTACATGACGAAACTGGTCACGGCGGCGCCGAGCGTCAGGTTCTGAAAGATCCCCTCCGCGTACGTCGTGTCGATCGGCGACCGGACGATCTGAACGATCGCGCCGGCTCCGAAGGCGAGCCACAGCCAGCCCCACGGAACGCGCGACACGAGATTCTGGAAGCGCCCCGGAACCGGGCTCAGCAGCGCGCACGCGAGCACGCCCATCGAGTACAGGACGATGAACCACGGACGCGTCCAATCGAGCAGGCCGTGGAACAGGAAATGCGGCGCGAGGCCGATCCCCGCCGCGACCGCGAGTTGCGCCCAGGGCCCGAAGCGCTGCAGTACCGGGAGGAAGACGAACGCGAACAGCGCGTAGCACTGGAACTCGAGAGCGAGATTCCAGAGCGCGTCGTTGATGTACAGGTTCGTCAGCGGGTGGAGGTTGTGGATCATCAAGACGTGCGCCGCCGTGCCGACCGCGAGCGCGAGCGGCTTGACCGGCATGTGCATGACGAGCAGCCAGGCCACGAACAGAACGACCGAGATCGCCAGCGCGACGTAATACGGTGCGAGCAGCCGCTCGAAACGCCGGTGGAAGAAGGCTTCGACGCTGGGCAGTTGCCACGTCGCAGACTTCGCCGCCGGCAGCATCAGGAGAAAGCCCGAGATCACGAAAAACGCGGCGACGCGGAAATCGCCGTACCGCATCCAGTTCGTCAGGTGCTCGTACGCCGCCGGGATCGGGCCGTGCTTCCCCTCGAGCAAGAGATAGTTCAGGTGGAACAGCATCACGTAGAGCGCCGACATGCCCCGGATGCCGTAGAAGTAGGCGATCTCTTTCTTCTGCGCCGGGCGTGACGAGGCTCGGACGCCGAAAGCGCCAAGGCTGCCCGAAGCTACGTCGAGAGTCACGGTTCCGGCGAGATTGGAGTTCGAAGGGCGCCGGCCTTCGTTCTTTAGGGACCCATCTCGTGGGCCTTTTGGCGCCCCGGGGCGCCGGGCCGCCCGCGGAGAACGGAACGCCCGTGGAGGCTCCGAACGGCGTCATTCGGCTTGCGGCAGGTGCCTCCGACGAGGCGATCGTCGAGCTCCTCGGGACGCTCCCGGCCTGCGAGCGCGCCGTCGAGTTGAGCTACCGGACAAAGACGGGCGCGCTCCTGCGCTGTGACGGCGCGATCGCCGGAGCATTCGACCGGGAGCACGAATGCGTCGTGCTTCCTCCAGCCGGAGTGCCGCGCCGGCTCGCGCTCCGGGTCGAGCGGCGCTCCCTTCCGGTCGCGGGCCTGCCCTCGGGGCCGGGGCTGCGCTGGAACCTGATGCTGCGCGGTGCGGAGCGCGCGCCGGAGCGCGTCGTGCGCCGGCGCGTGCTCGACGGCGAGGCCCCCGGCCCGTCCGGGCCGCGCGGGGATCTCCCGCTGCTCGGGCACGCGCACCTCGACGTCGCCTGGCTCTGGACGTACGCCGAGACGCGGCGCAAGGCGCTGCGCACGTTCGCGATCGCGGAGCGCCAGCTCGCGCGGGATCCGGAATTCATCTTCCTTCAGAGTCAGCCGCAGCTCTACGCGTTCGTCGCCGAAGAGGACGCGGAATTCTCCACCCGCATCGAGCAGCTCGCCCGCGCCGGGCGCTTCGATGCGAGCGGGGCCGCGATGTGGGTCGAGCCTGATTGCAACCTTCCCTCCGGCGAATCGCTCCTGCGGCAGCTCGCGTTCGGGATCGCGTACGCTCGCGAGCATCTTGGGACGGAGCCGAGCGTCGCTTGGCTGCCCGATTCGTTCGGTTTCGCGAACACGCTCCCGACGCTGCTCGCGCACGCCGGCGTTCTCCGCTTCGCAACCGCGAAGCTCGAGTGGAACGACACCGTCCCCTTTCCGTACCGGTCGTTCTGGTGGGAGGGGCCTGACGGGAGCCGGGTGCTCGCGGCTGCGCTTGCGGCCTACGAGGGCCCGCTCGACGAAGCGCGCGCCGCGCTCGCCCGCGAGCGAGGGGAGCCGCTCGTCATCGGCTACGGCGACGGCGGCGGCGGCGTGACCGAAGCGATGCTCGCCGCCGCGCCGCGGACCGGCCGCTGGACGACGCTCGCCGGCTGGTTCGAGGGACTCGCCGCGCGCTCGGCGGATCTCCCGGTCCACCGCGGCGAGTTGTACCTCGAATACCACCGCGGCGTCGCCACCACCCACCACGGGATCAAGGCGCGCAACGCCGCGCTCGAGCGGGCGCTGCGCGGCGCCGAGGAGCTCGCTGCTTGGGCGCTCGTGCTGCGCGCCTCGCCGTTCTTCCGCGACGAAGTGCGGGCGAAGCTTCGCGAAGCTTGGGAAATCGTGCTGCGAAACCAATTCCACGACGTGCTGCCGGGGACGTCGATCGGGGCGGTGTACGAAGACGCGCGGCGCGAGTACGAGCGGGCGGACACGCTCGTCGGCCAGATCGCCGCGAGCGCGGCGGTGATGCTGCCCCGGGCGCCGGAGCGCGCGGGGTCGGGGTTGCGGCCGCCGGAGGCGTCCGGCGACGGCTTCCGTTTCGAAAACGCCGCGCTCGCCGCGACGTTCGCAGCGAATGGGGCGCTCGTCGATCTGCGGATCCCCGGCGGGCGGAACCTCGTTCGCCGGGCGCACGAGGTGAAGGCCTACCGCGACCGGCCTCGTGCATGGGAAGCCTGGAACGTCGACCGCGAGTACCGGACGCAGCCGCTTTCCGTCTCGGCCGTCGCGTGCGAGATCGTCGAGGGCGGGCTGCAGGTCGAGTACCGGATCGGCCGTTCCCCGGCGCTCGCGAGGATCACGCTTGCGGCGAACGAGCCGTTCCTGCGCGTGGCGCTCGCGGTCGACTGGCGCGAGCGCCGCACCTTGCTGCGCATCGAGAACGAGCTCGAACTCGCGGGCGCCCGCGCCCGCTTCGGGACGCCGCACGGAACGCTCGAACGCCCGGTTGAGGCGCGCACGGATGCGGAGCGTGCGAAGTTCGAGTTCGCCGCGCAACGCTTCGCGTACGTCGCCGCGGCGGACGGGGGCTTGGCGCTGCTCGCGCTCGACACGTACGGGTGGAGCCTCTCCGGCGACGCGCGCGGCGTGCGCTTGGGGCACTCGCTGCTGCGGGGCACGACCTGGCCGGACCCGGATGCCGACCTGGGCCTGCAGACGTTGGAATACGCGTATCTGCCGTTCGCGGAATGCTCGATCGGGGAGCTCGAGCTCGTCTGGGAACGCTTCGCGGGGATCGGGGGCGTCGCGCTCTTTTCATCCGCCGATCCGGCCGTCCACGTGACTGCGACGAAACCCGCCGAAGACGGCGACGGCGCGATCGTGCGCGTGCGCGAATGCGACGGCGCCGCGCGCGACGTGCGGCTGAGATGTGCGGCGCGCGCGAGAGACGTCTCGTGCGTCGATGCGCTCGAACGGCCGGTGCGCGGCGACGTCGCGCTGAAGGATGGAATCGTGGAAGCGACGATCGGCCCTTACGCGTTGCGTTCGTTTCGGGTGCGCTTCGCATGATCGATGCCGTGCTCTTCGATCTCGACGATACGCTCCACGACGACACGGAGGCGTACCGGCGCGCGGCGGCCGACGTCGCGGAGGAGATCGCGCGCGAACGGGCGGTGTCTGCCGAGCGGCTGCTCGCTTCGTACATCTTGGAGACTGAGGCGTTTTGGAAACGGCTCTCCCCGGAGAATTTCAGAAAGCCGCTCTCCGGCGTTCGCGAGCGGATGTGGAGCGTGGCGCTCGCCGAGGTTGGGGTGGTCGATGCCGCGCTGGCTGCGCGGAGCGCCGAATTTTATAACCGCCGGCGCAATCACTACTTGCAACTTTGGCCCGGCGTCGCCGAGTTGCTCCTCGATCTGCGCGCCGCCGGGTGCAAGCTCGCGCTGATCACGAACGGTTTCGCGGAGACGCACAACGAGAAGATCGAACGGCTCGGGTTGGCGGGGAGCTTCGACGCGATCTTCATCGCCGACGAGGTCGGGATGCTCAAGCCGGATCCGCGCCTCTTCGCGCACGCTTGCGAGCGCCTCGGCGTCGCGCCGGAGCGGGCCGTGATGGTCGGCGACCGTTACCATCGCGACGTCACGGGAGCGCATGCGGCCGGTCTCGGAACGATTTGGCTCGACATTCACGCGGAGCGTATTCCGGCCGGCGGTCCGCACCCGGACGTCGTCGTTGCCGGTGTCGGCGAAGTCGCGGGAGCGATCGCGGAATTGCGCGCGCGCCGCGGCAGGCGATGAACCCGGCAAGCGGAATCGATGACCATGGACGCGGCGTCGGTCGGAGCGGTTTTTGCGCGAGCGTGGGGACTGCTGCGCCGCAATCTGACGATCGTGGTTCCGGGGCTCGTCGTCGGCGCGTTGATCGGCCTCGTGAGCGCGTACTTGGCGCCGCCCGTTGCGCCGGATGACGTGTCGGCCGGGCTCGCCCGCCCGTACGATTCGTTCGCGCGATTGCTCGTCATGACCGTCTCCGTCATCGCGACGGTGCTGACGATCTCGTACACGACCGGAATGGCTAGTTCGGCTTGGAAGAATGGGCGAGCGACGTTCGCGGACGGCTCGCGCGCGTTCCGGCACGACGCCGGCAACGTGCTCGTCGCGCTCGGTTCCCTCTTCGCGTTAGGCTTCGTCGCCTCGCTGCTGGCGCCGTTCACGTTCTTCTGCTCGCTGATCGCGTACGTGTTCTTCGGCATCTACACGATGCCGTCGGTCATCGTCGGCGAGCGCAACGGCTTCGCCTCGATCGCCGAATCCGCCGCGATCGCGTGGCGCCGCCCGGTGACGACGGGGCTGCTCGTCGGCGGGCTCTTCGCGATCCTCATCGCCATGGGGGTCGTCACGAACCTTCTGTCTGCGACGCCGTATGTCGGGCAGATCTTCGCGAACGTCGTCGTGCAGGCCGTCGTCGCATACTTCACGCTCGTGCTGGTCGGGGAGTACCTGACGCTCGCCGGAGAGGGCTCGCTGGCGACATGAACCGCGGCCGAGCGCGGGGAGCGGTTCCCGCGGGCTGCAACGGCCGGTGGTCCGCAGCGGTCTCACCTCCGTGACCCAAACCTCGCAAAACGGCTCTTCGCGCGGGCTCGACTCGATCGTGATCAGAGGCGCGCGCGAGCACAACCTCAAGAACGTCGATCTCACGCTGCCGCGCAATCGCCTCATCGTGATCACCGGGCTTTCGGGTTCCGGGAAGTCGTCGCTCGCCTTCGACACGATCTACGCCGAAGGGCAGCGCCGCTACGTCGAGTCGCTCTCTTCGTACGCCCGGCAGTTCCTGGGGCAGATGGAGAAGCCCGACGTCGATTACATCGAGGGCCTTTCCCCCGCGATCTCGATCGATCAGAAATCTAGCTCGCGCAACCCGCGCTCGACCGTCGGCACGGTGACGGAGATCTACGACTATTTGCGGCTGCTCTACGCGCGGATCGGAAAGCCGCACTGTTACAAGTGCGGGCGCGAGGTCAGCGCGCAATCGAGCGAGCAGATCGTCGACGGGATCATGGAGCTTCCCGAAGGTTCGCGCCTGCAGGTGCTCGCGCCGGTCGTCCGCGGGCGGAAGGGCGAGTACGCGAAGCTGTTCGAGGAGATTGCGAAAGAGGGCTTCGCGCGCGTTCGGGTCGACGGCGAGACGCGCGAGTTGCGCGAAGCCCACAAGATCGAACTCGACAAGAAACGCAAGCACACGATCGAGGTGATCGTGGACCGGCTCGTGATGAAGCCGGATTTGCGCAAGCGTTTGACGGATTCCGTCGAGACGACGCTGCGCCTCTCGAGCGGGATCGTGACCGTCCTCGTCGAGCCCGGGAAGAACGGGGCGGGCGAAGCGGCGCGGGAGCTGACGTTCAGCGAAAAGCTCGCTTGCGTCTACTGCGGGCTTTCTTTCGAAGAGCTCGCGCCGCGCTTGTTCTCGTTCAACTCGCCGTACGGCGCCTGCCCCGATTGCACGGGCTTGGGCGTCAAGATCGAAATCGATCCTTGGAAGGTGATCCCCGACCGTTCGAAATCGATCGAGGGCGGTGCGATCGTTCCGTGGAGCAAGGCGCTCGGCGGCGGACGCTTCCCCTCGATGAATCCGTACTATCTCCAACAAGTAGAGGCGCTGCTGCGCTCGCGCCGCGTGAAGATGTCGACGCCGATCGAGAAGATGCCGGACGACCTCGTCGAGACGATCCTCTACGGCTCGGATCAGAAGCGGAAGTTCACGTACGAGTCGCGCAGCGGGCATGCCTGGAATTACGAGACCGTCTTCGAAGGCGTCGTTAACAACCTGCAGCGCCGGCACAGCGAGACGAGCTCGGAGATGGTCAAGGAAGACATCGAGAAATACATGTCCGCGAACACTTGCGCGACGTGCCAAGGCGCGCGCCTCAAACCCGAAGCGCTCGCGGTCACCGTGGGCGGGAAGAACATCCACGCGCTCACGACGATCTCGGTCGAGAAGGCGGAGGCGTTCTTCCGCGAGTTCTCGCCGAACCGGCGCGAGGAGCAGATCGCGCACCAGGTGCTCAAGGAAATCCGCGCGCGGCTCGGGTTCCTCACGAACGTCGGGCTCGGGTACTTGAGCCTTTCGCGCAGCGCGACCACGCTCTCCGGCGGGGAGACGCAGCGGATCCGCCTCGCGACGCAGATCGGCAGCTCGCTCGTCGGCGTCCTCTACATCTTGGACGAACCGTCGATCGGCTTGCATCAGCGCGACAACGACCGGCTGCTGGCGACGCTCAAGACGCTGCGCGATCTCGGGAACACGCTGATCGTCATCGAGCACGACGAAGATACGATGCGCGAGGCCGACGTGATCGTCGATATCGGGCCCGGCGCGGGGGCGGAGGGCGGGCGCATCCTCACGGTCGGCACGCTCGCCGAGATCGAACGGAATCCCGAGTCGCTGACGGGCGCGTATCTCTCCGGCCGGAAATTCATCCCGATCCCGCGCCGGCGGCGCGAGCCGCGCTCGTGGCTCTCGGTGCGCAAGGCGACGGCGAACAATCTCGAAGGCATCGACGTCGAGTTTCCGATCGGCGTCTTCGCCTGCGTGACGGGCGTCAGCGGGAGCGGAAAATCGAGCCTCGTGAACGAGGTGCTGGTCAAGGCGCTCAACCAGCATCTGCACGGCCAGCCCGCGGGCGGTACGTATGGGACGGTCAAGGGCGCCGAAGCGCTCGACAAGCTCGTCGTGATCGATCAATCCCCGATCGGGCGGACGCCGCGCTCGAACCCGGCGACGTACACGGGCGCGTTCGATCTGATCCGCGAGCTGTTCTCGCTCGTTCCGGAATCGAAGTTGCGCGGCTACGGCCCCGGCCGCTTCTCGTTCAACGTGAAGGGCGGGCGTTGCGAATCGTGCGAAGGCGACGGCATCATCAAGATCGAGATGCACTTCCTCCCGGACGTGTACGTCCCGTGCGAAGTCTGCAAGGGGAAGCGTTACAACGCGCAGACGCTCGAGATCAAGTACAAAGGGAAATCGATCGCGGACGTCCTCGAGATGCGCGTCGACGAGGCCTCGGAGTTCTTCAGCGCGATCCCGCGCATCCACAACCGGCTGCGTACGATCGCGGACGTCGGCCTGGGTTACATCAAGATGGGGCAGCCCGCCACGACGCTCTCCGGCGGCGAGGCGCAGCGGGTGAAACTCGCGACCGAGCTTTCCAAACGCGCGACGGGCCGCACGTTCTACGTGCTGGACGAACCGACGACGGGGCTCCACTTCGCCGACATCCACAAGCTGCTCGAAGTCCTGGAGCGCCTCGTCAAACTGGGGAACACGGTCCTCACGATCGAGCACAACCTCGACGTCGTGAAGACCGCGGATTACCTGATCGATCTCGGCCCCGAAGGCGGCGACCGCGGCGGCCTCGTCGTCGCGACGGGGACGCCGGAGGAAGTCGCGCGCGCCGAGGGTTCGTTCACCGGCGAATATCTGCGCGCCGTGCTGACGGATGCGCGTGCGCACGGCTTGCGCGCCGATCGCACGCACATGGCGGAATTGGAGAAAGAGAACCTCGCCGCGCTCCACGGCCTCGTCGAAGCCGGCCGCGCAACCGTGGAGCGCTAGAGCGCTACGGCGATTTCAGCGAAGCGATGTCGATCACGAAGCGGTAGCGAACGTCGCTCTTGAGGACGCGCTCGTAGGCCTCGTTGACGTTTTGGATCGAGGTCAGTTCGATGTCGGACGCGAGCCCATGCTCGCCGCAGAAATCCAGCATCTCCTGCGTTTCGCGAATGCCGCCGATCAGCGAACCGGCAATGCTCCGGCGGCCCTGCACGAGCGAAAACGCGCCGAGGGGGACGAGATCTTCGGGGACGCCGACCACGACGAACGTGCCGTCGACCTTCAGCAGGCCGAGATACTCGTTCCAATCCAAGGCGGCCGAAACGGTGTTGACGATCAAGTCGAACGAGGCCCGGAGCTTCTTGAACGTCGCGGGATCGGAGGTGGCGTAGAAGTGATCGGCTCCGAGACGCTTCGCGTCGGCCTGCTTGCGAAGCGAATGGCTGAGCACCGTGACCTCCGCGCCGAGCGCGTGCGCGAGCTTGACGCCCATGTGGCCGAGCCCCCCGAGACCGACGATTGCCACTCGTTTCCCAGGCCCGGCGTGCCAGTGCCGCAGAGGCGAATAGAGCGTGATTCCGGCGCAGAGCAGCGGCGCAGCGGCGTCGAGCGGGAGATTGTCGGGGATCCGCAGGACGTAGTTCTCGTTCACGACGATCCGTTCCGAATACCCGCCGTACGTCGGCGTCGTGCCGTCGCGCTCCGTTCCGTTGTACGTGAAGGACGTGTGCACGAGGCAGAACTGCTCGAGACCTTGCTTGCAGTATTCGCACGTTCCGCACGAATCGACGAAACATCCGACGCCTACGCGGTCGCCGGCCTTGTACTTGGTAACGGCGTCCCCGACGCGCGCCACGATCCCGACGATCTCGTGCCCCGGCACCATCGGAAAGATGGAGCCGCCCCATTCGTCGCGGGCTTGGTGGATATCGGAATGGCAGATGCCGCAATACTTGATCTCGATGACCACATCGTGCGGCTGCGGCTCGCGCCGCTCGAACACGAACGGTGCGAGCGGAGCCTTAGCTCGCGGAGCGGCATAACCTTTAGTCTGAAGCGCAATCGTCGTTGACATACTAGGAGTATACCCAGCGCGCACCAGTTTGCCTCTATGTGATTCTCCCTTTGCCTCGACGTCGATGGTGATCGTCACGTCGTCCGAAACTGGGATGCGGATCAATGCCCGCGCTTGACGGGCCATAAGCATCCCAAGGTGCGGGGTCAGAGCGCCGGTTGATCCTTCGCGGCGGAGACGTGCGCTGCGAGCTGCGCGCGTGAACTGAAGCCGAGCTTTTGGTAGATCGAGCCGAGGTGCTTCTCCACCGTCTTGTGGCTGATCGCGAGTTCGCGCGCGATCTCGAGATTCGAGCGTCCGCGTGCGACGAGCGCAGCGATTTCGCCTTCGCGGTTGGAGAGACCGACTGGCCGGGTCGCCGCCGCGGCGACGTGCGCCGGCGGAGCGTCGCTTTCGCCGCTGCGTTCGAGCCGGCGCACGTCCGCAAGCGCGCCGATGCGGCGGTAGATCGCGAATGCCGCTGCGCGCTCGCCGGCGAGTTCGAGAGCGGCGGCTTCCCACAGCGGATAGCGCAGGCGCCGGAAGCCGGCGGCGGCCGCCCGGGCATGCTCCCTGACGTTCTTCGGATTCCCGCGCGTGCGCTGCGCGACGAGCGCGTCGAAGAGTGCGAGCGCGGGGCGGTCGACGACGTCGATCGGAGCGTCTGCGGCGCGCGCCAGCGTCGCGCGCGCCTTCCCGAAGTCGTCCGGCGCGCCGATGCGCGCGACGGTGAGCAGCGTCATGAATAGGCCGCGCGGCGCGTCGCCGAAATCGATCGCGGTGTGCAGCAGCGCTTGCGCCTCTTCGGTGCGGCCGCGCCGGTGGAGAATCTCGGCATACCCGGCGGCGTAAATCACCGCCCCGAAGGGTGAGATCGAACCATGCAGCCGGTCGAACCAATGCTCGATCAGCGCGTCGTCGCCGAGGTGCAAACCGGCGAGCGCCCCCCAGGCGGCGGCATGGGCCAACGCCACGCCGCTATCGGTCGGGAGCGAGCGCACCGCATCGAGGGCGCGGCGCGTCCCTTCGAGATCGCCGGTCGAGAGCAGGGCAAACGCCGACATGGCGTACGCCGCGGATTCCGCCATGCGGTTGCGCTGCGCGCGCGCGACGGCGAGCGAGCTTTCGAAATGGTGCATCGCCTCCTCGTGGCGGCCGAGGATCGAGAGATACATCCCGCTGTTGTGGTGGACCAGCGCCGAGAGGCCGGGTTTGAGCGACGCGCGCGCCGCGGCGAGCAACGGTTCGAGTTCGGCGAGGAAATGCTCTACGTCGGCGACGATGTAGAACACCATCGCGCGCGTGCTGTGATAGGAGTACCGCAAGTCGGCGTCGGCATTGGTTACGGTCATCTCGACGTGGTCGAGGTGGCGAAGCGCTTCGGCCGGGCGATAGCGCATCGCGGCGAGATGCGCGATGCCCAGATGCAAGCGGCTACGCGCCGTCGCGTCGGGCGGCCCGAGCCGCTCGAGCATCGCCTCGAGCTCGGCCGCCGGCTCGCTCTTCCCAAGCCGGTAACTCTGGACGGCCGCGTTCACGCGGTACTCCGCCTCCGCCTCGCTGTCGCCGATCCGGCGCAAGATCTCGGCCGCCTCGGAGAACGCCGCGAGCGCGCCGTCGTTGAAACCGTTGACGACGCGGCGTTGCGCGATCTTCTCGAGGATGCGCGCGCGGTCGTGCGAGATCGGATCGACGGATTCGAGCGCCCGCTCGTAATACGCGATCGCGTCGTCGTGGGCGAAGACGCGCCCCGCGGCATCGCCCGCGAGTTCGTTGTACTGCGCGGCTTGCTGCCGGTCGCCGGCGGCCCACCAATGGTAGGCCAGGCTCTCGACGGAGCGCTGATCTTCGGGGACGGACTCGAGGACGAGCGCGATCTTCCGGTGCAACGGGCGAACCTGCGCCGCGAGGAAATCTCCGTAGATCGCCTCGCGCGTGAGGGCGTGCCGGAAACTGAAGGCGGCCGCCGATTCCTCCTCGACGAGCTGAAAATCGCGGGCGCGGCGCAGCGTCGGCAACAGCGCGGCGACGTCGGTCTCCAGCGTCGCCGCGAGCAGCCCTACGTCGAACCGCCGGCCGATCACGGCTGCCTGCGCGAGGATGCGCCGCTCGCCCTCGTCGAACGGCCGCAACCGCTCCATGAGGGCCGCGCGGACGGTCGTCGGCAGGAAGCGCGCCGCAACGCTGCGTTCGGTTTCGGCTCGCTCGACGGCGCTCTTGAGCAGCTCTTCCGTGAAGAACGGATTCCCGTCGCTCGTGTGCGCGATCGCTCGCCGCGTTTCGCTCGAAAGGTCGAAGCCCTCTAGTGCCTCGTCGATGAAGAGGCGCAGTTCCGCTTCGTCGAGCGGAGCGAGTTCGATGCGCCCGGCGCGCGGCGCTCGCCCGAGCTTTGCGATCGCCGCGAACGTCGGATGGTCGGTGTGGAAGACCTCGGGCCGGTACGACGCGACGATGAGGATGCGCGCCGTCTCGATCGTCCCGGCGAGATAGTCCAACAGTTCGAGCGTCGCCGCATCGGCCCAGTGCAAGTCCTCGACGATCGCGACGAGCGCGGTCCGCTCGGAGGCGCGCGCGAACGCCTGCACGACGGCATCGAATTGCTCGCGTTTCGAGGCAGCCGGGACGAGTTCGGCGGCTGCCGGATCGAAGCGCGCGAGGACGTCGAGGATGGGGCCGTACGGCCGCTGCGCGAACTCGAGCGAGAGCCCGACCCCGATGCGGACGCGCGTCTTCGCGAGGGACTTCCTGAATTCGGAGAGCAGGCGCGACTTGCCGAGGCCCGCTTCCCCGGAGACGAACACGAGCCCGCCGTGCGACGCGCTCGCTTCGCGGCGTCGCTCCTGCAAGTACTCGAGTTCTTCTTGCCGCCCGATAAAGCGGCGACAAATGATCGGGCGAACGATCAAGCAGTGCTCCGGTGGCTCCGAATCCGGCGGATCTTGTCGGCGACGCGTGCGTGCGCTCTGGTGCGGCCGTCGAGCAAGCTCAAGGCGCGCTCGTAATGTACGAGGGCCTGCTCCTCGGCGTGCAGGGCGCCGGCACGATCTCCAGCTTCTTCGCAATAGCGCGAACCCCGCTTGCGGTCCCCGGCAGCCCACCAGTGGTAGGCCAACTCTTCGACCGTATGCCGCGACGCGCCGGGCGCCGTTTCCAGGACGGACGCGATTGCCCGGTGCAACGGGCGGACGCGGTACGCGACCAACTCGCCGTAGATCGCTTCGCGCGTCAGCGCGTGCCGGAACGAGAACCTGCCGCGAACGGTGCGGTCGGCTTCGAGCAACTGCAAAGCGCAGGCCCGCCGGAGCGCCCGCTCGATTGCGGGGATCGTCCGGCCGCTCGCGGCGGCGAGGACGGCGATATCGAAAGACCGCCCGCACGCGGCCGCGCTCCTGAGGAGTTCGCGCTCCTCCGCGCCTAGCGGCTCGAGCCGCTCGAGCAGCGCCGCGCGAACCTCCGGCGGCATGCTCGCCGTGCCGCCCGGCGGGTTGGATGCGATCATCGACCCCTCGAAACGGTGAAGCTCGTTTCGATCCGTTGGAACGTGCACTGAAGTTGGGGCATGACGGCTTCCGGCGCGCTCATCACGAGCATCCACGCGTCGGCCCCGAACGGCGCGGCGACGATCTTTTGCAGGGCGCTCCGCCCCTCGCCCTTCGTCGCGCTGTAGAGTAAGTAGATCCCGCGGCTCCCCCCGAGCGTGGCCTGCCCTTGCTCGATGATGCTCGGGTTCGGGGTCTGCTCGAGCATCTGCGCGCAGGCGTCCGCGATCGCGCCGTGATCGAGCCCCCCGGCTTCGATCTTGATGACCGAGACCCACGCACCGAAGCCGTCGCTGCCTGAGAGCGTCCCGCCGGCGTTCGACGTCTTCCACGAATCCGGGAAATAGATGCTGAATTCGCCTTGTTGATCGCCCCGCCCGGCCCGTGAGCGCGCAAGCGCCCGGTCCTTCGTCACCGTTCTCCTCCGAGGGCCTCTCCCCGGCCCGCCACCCTGCAACGATAGCGGGCGGCACGGCTGCCGCGCATGGGGAGAAGCCCTACCTGCGAGGCTAATATCCCATCTGCTTGAGATCGTAACTGCTGACCTCGTGCATGTTCTCCGATGGATGCACGGGGTTGTGCCCGTCGAAGTGGATGTAGTCGTAAGCGGAGCCCTCGTAGCGGTCTCCGTTGCTCGTGTCCGCCGTCCCCCACGGGTCGGTAGCGTAGACCTTGCCGCCCTCGAGGTCGGAGATCCAGTAGCTGTTCCCGCGGCGGTAGTCGTCGCCGCGCGCGTCCTGGGCATCCTTGCGGGCCGCGCGGGCCTCGTAATCGCTTTGATTCTCGTGGATCGCGTCGTAGAGCCCCTGCATCGCTCCCGCCGTCTGCCGCGCAAGTACGCGCAGATTCGCGAGGATGTCGAGCAACAGCGCCCGCTCCGAACTGAAGCGCGCGACCGGCGCGATATAGCTGCGGATGCTGATCAATTGCGGATCGGCGTGAAAGAAGAATCGCCCCCGGATCGGCACGCCCTTCAGCTCGTACGAGAGGGTCGCCACGGCACAGGAAGCGTCGCGATTGCAGATCTGCACGTCCGTGACGGCGAGCTCGGGGTGATTCGAGCCAATCTCGCGCAGCTTCGCGCCGAGCAGCCTGGGCCCGTTGTATCCTCCCCGCGGGTTCCCCGCATAGACGCTTTCGGCCGCGCTCGTCCCCGCGGGGTCGCTGACGGTGATGCGCAGCGCGCCGCCGGATGCTCCGCTGCGGACGTTCCAGCCCTGGGGTCTGAACAGGACGAACGCCGGATCGTTCGAGACATAGCGCTGGAGCGCCGCAGCGTGCGAAGGTGCCGGCAGCGCTAGAGTCAGGGCGCACAGCGCGACCGCGCCGGTAACCGAGCGCCGGGTCATGGTGCCTGCCGGGGAGGCGAGCGCAAACGGCAGGGCCGCGAGCGCATGGACGAACGGCCTCGGCTTGAAGCTTAGCATGCTGTTCCCTCGTGAGTCCCGCGTCGAAGTAACGGGCCGGGTGCGGGATCCGGCATGGGGCAACCGTACTGCGACCGCGTGCGCCCCGCGCATGGGGAGAAGCCCCACCCTCCCTCGTGCGGATCCGGCGGAGTCGGATTCCCGCCTTCGATGTCGTACAGGGAGACCACATGGACGGCACGCCCCTGGAAATCGCCGCGCGCATGCGTCTCCTGCGCGACCGGATCGACGACGCGAACCATCGCTACTACGTGCTCGACGATCCGACGATCAGCGACGCCGAGTACGACGAATTGCTTCGGGAATTGCGCGAGCTGGAGGCGGAGCATCCCGAGCTTGCCGCCCCGGATTCGCCGACGCAGCGCGTCGGGTCGCCGCCTTCCGAGGCGTTCTCGCCGTACCGGCACGCCGTCCCGATGTTGAGCCTCGCGAATGCGTTCGACGACGCGACGCTGCGCGAGTTCGACGCGCGCGTCGTCAAGCTCGCGGGCCGGACGGCTGCCTACACGTGCGAGCTGAAGATCGATGGGCTCGCCGTCTCGCTGCGCTACGGGCATGGTGGGCTCGTCTCGGCGGGGACGCGCGGGGACGGGAGCGTCGGCGAAGACGTCACGCGGAACGTGCGCGCGATCGGCGATATTCCGCGTGAGCTGCAGGGCCCTGCGCCGAGCGTCGTCGATGTGCGCGGCGAAGTCTATCTGACGAAATCGGCCTTCGCGAGGCTGAACGCGCGGCGCGAGCGCGAGGGCAAGCCGCTCTTTGCGAATCCCCGCAACACCGCGGCGGGCGGATTGCGCCAGCTCGATCCCGCCGTGACCGCGGAACGGGAACTCTCGTTCTTCGCATACGCGATCGGTGCGTACGACGGTCTCGCGCCTCCGGGGACGCAACGCGAACTGCTCGAGCGCTTGCATGCCTTCGGCTTCGTCGTCAACCCGAACGTCGAGTATTGCGCCGATATCGATGCCGTCATCGCGCTTTGCCGGCACTGGGAGACGGAACGCGACGGGCTCGATTACGAGATCGACGGCGTCGTCATCAAAGTCGACGACCTTGCGCTGCAGGCGAAGCTCGGCTTCGTCGGGCGGGATCCCCGCTGGGCGACGGCGTTCAAGTTCAAGGCGCGGGAAGCGCACACGAAGCTGCTCGCCATCGGTGTCAACGTCGGGAGGACGGGGACGCTCAACCCCTACGCGATCCTCGAACCCGTCCAGATCGGCGGCGTGACGGTCAAGCTCGCGACGCTGCACAACGCCGCGGACATCGCGCGCAAGGACATCCGGCCCGGGGATACGGTGATCGTCCATCGCGCGGGCGACGTGATCCCCTACGTCGTCGGCCCGGTCCTCGCGCTGCGCCCGCCCGGGACGCTCCCCTACGAGATGCCGCCGACGTGCCCCGTCTGCGGCGCGGCCGCCGACCATCCCGAAGGCGAAGCGTTCTCGCGCTGCACGAACGTCTCGTGCCCCGCGCAGCTCAAGGAGCGCGTCCGCCACTTCGCAACGCGCGGCGCGATGGACATCGAGGGGATCGGCGACGTGACGGCGAGCGCGCTCGTCGATGCGGGGCTCGTTCGCGACGTCGCCGACCTTTACGATCTCGATGCGCGCGCGCTCGCGGCGATTCCGCGGACGGGGGAGCGGACGATCGCGAACGTGCTCGCGGCGATCGAAGCGTCCAAGCAGCGCGGACTCGCACGCCTGTTGAACGGCCTCGGCATCCGGTACGTCGGCTCGCAAAACGCGGCGCTGCTTGCCGGGGCGTTCGGCTCGGTCGACGCGATCGCGGCGGCGACGCGTGAAGAGCTGATGGCGACCGAGGGAATCGGCGAGCAGATCGCCGAGAGCATCGCGCTCTTCTTCGAACAAGAGCAGAATCGGCGCGTCGTCGCGCGCTTGAAGGAGCATGGCCTGCTCGTCACCGCGCCTAAGCGCGAGGCGGCGGCGCCGGGACCGCTCGCCGGGAAGACGCTCGTGCTGACGGGGACGCTCCCGGCGTGGACGCGCGACGAGGCGACGGCGGCGATCGTCGCGGCCGGCGGGAAAGTCAGCGGCTCCGTCAGCAAGAAGACGGACTTCGTGGTCGCGGGCGACGAAGCGGGGACGAAGCTGCAGAAAGCCGAGAAGCTCGGCGTGCCGATCATCGACGAAGCGGCGCTGCGCGCGCTGCTCGGCTGAGGCACGGTGACGCGGCCGCCGCGCTCGCCCGGCCTCCCCGCGCTCGCGCTCGCACTCATCCTCGTCTCGCTCTCGCTCGGCTTCGCTACGGCCGCCGGCGCGGCCGAGGCGACGACCGGTCTGATCGCGGGCACCGTCGCGACTGCGAGCGGAGTGCCGATTGCCGGCGCCACGGTCTCGGCGGCCGCGCCGTCGGGACGCTATTCAGCCGTCACGGACGTGCGCGGCCGCTTTGCGATCCTCGGCGTCGTCCCGGACACCTACGTGGTGTCGGCCGAGGCGCCGGGCTTCGAGCCGGTTTCCCAGAGCGGCGTCACCGTGCTCTCCGGGCAGGAACACCGCACGTCTTTTCAGCTGCAGAAGGGCCTGCGCACGATCGGCGCCGTCCGCACGCGCAGCGCGGCCTTTGAGGTCGGCGCCCCGAGCGACACGTTCCACGTCGACGGCGATGCGGCGCGCGCCGGGTTCCCGACGACCTCCTCCGCCGGGCTCGCGAGTTATACGCAGGGCACCGTTCAGGGCGCGATCGCGAATGTGCCGGGCGTCGATCTCGATCCCTTCGCGAACGCGATCTTGCGCGGCGGCCGCGTCAGCGACACGGTCTTCGATTATGACTCCGTGCCGATTCCGCAGGGACTCATCGCCGAGCCCGGCGGCAACATCGACGGCGCCCAGCTTCCGACGACCGGGATCGCGTCGACCAACGTCACGCTCGCCGGCTATTCGAACGAGAGCGACAACGCGCTCGGCGGCATCGTGAATCAGATTCCCGCCGCCGGTTTCTACCCGGGCCGCTCGGCTTTCGAGATTGCGGACGGGATTGGAACGAAGTACCAATCGTTCGACGTGCAGATCCTGCGGGCGACGCCGGATCTCAAGTGGCGCTACGCCTTCGCGAGCAATCTGTCGAGCGAGTATTTCAAGTATGGCGACGGGCACACGTTCTACCCGGCCGAAGCCGCGACGTACGGCCTCTCGCTGCAGACGCGCGGCCAGTACTCGATTGCTGCGAACGCGCACTATCAAGCGACGCCGAAGGACGACGTCTCGCTGCTGACGCTGATCGGCCAGGCGGCATACAATCAGTTCGGTTCGCCATTTGCCGGCCAAACGGTCGGACGGTTCGACGGAGCGACGACGGTGTACCCCGGCGAAACCGACCCGAACGCGCCGGTGAACTACGCGGCCGGCGTCCGCGGCAGCTACGATGTCGTCAAAGCGCAGTGGCAGCACACCGGCGCGCACGTCTTCTCTCGGCTGCAACTCTATCAATCCCGCACCGGGTCCTCGGCGGGCGGACCGTTTTGGGACGAGAACGGCTTTCCGGACGGCTCGATCTCGCTGTTCCAGACGTCCCGGCAGCAGCAGTACGGCGTCAATCTGGACAACGACGCGGTGTTCGGCCGTCACCGCGTGCGCTTCGGCGCGGAGTATCGAACGAATACCTCGTACCTCGACCAGGTCGTCCCGACCGCGGACGAGACCATAACGTCTCATCCGACGATCGGTTCGTATCTGGCGTATGCCGGCGACACCTGGTCCGTCACGGATCGGCTCGAACTCTCGGGGGCCGCTCGCGCGACGCACGCGACGTTCAAGCCCAGCGCCGGCACGGCATACGATCTCGGAGCGATCGATCCCCATTTCGGCGCTTCGTATCGTCTCGGGACGAAGTACGCGTTGCGGTTCAACTTCGACCGCATCGCGGTAGCGCCCGCACCGCTGGAAGTCGACCGCGTGGATTCAGCGAACGTCGATTCCGGCGGGAATCCGGCGCCGTTTGTGCCGCTTGCCGCGGAGACGGCCGACGACTTCACCTATTCGTTCGAAGGCGGCGGGCGCACGCAATTCCGCGTGACGTACTTTCAGAAGCTCGAAAGCAACCTGATCGACGTCCTCCCGTTCAACTTCCGTTCGGCGGTTTCGGCGGGCGTCAACCCCGGCGGCGTCGGCGTGCCGACGAACGTCGGGAAGCTCCGCGCGAGCGGCCTCGAGGTGTATCTGAAGAACGGCGGATTCTCGTTGAACGCGAGTCTGAACCGCGCGTCTTCCTCGAGCGCGTCGCAATACGCCTACAACGGCTTGAACGCACCGGCGATCGTTGCCGGCCACCTCTTTCCGGCGAGCTACCTGCCGGATTTCACGGCCGAGCTTGCCTACGAGTTCGTCACCGCGTCCAGACGCGTGCGCATCACGCCGTCGCTCTCGTACTCGACCGGCTACCCGTACGGCAACGGAAAGATGGCTTGGATCTTCGACCCGGTGACGGGCAAGCCGATTCAGGTTCCCAACGACAACTACGTCAATCCGGGCGCCAACTACTACTTCCTCGCGAATCCATCGCAGCCGTACGACGCGGCGACGAATCCCTACATCGGGAACCTGGGCACGAACGAGGGGAACGATCCGAATACGCTGCGCTCGACGCCGCAGCTCACCGTCAACCTGCACGTCGAAGCCGACCTTGCGCCGCGGCTCACGGCGATTCTCGACGTTGCGAACCTCTTGGGCAACTCCGCGCCGACGGCGTACCAGAACAATCCGTATCTGATCGGGCCGCCCGGATATACCGGCGGGAGCGCGGCGTACGCAGCATGCTACGGCCAAATCCTCGCGGGCACGGCGCCGTGCGCACCCGCCTTGCCCGCCGGAACGACGCCGTATTCGCTCGGCAACGGGGTCCCGACGAACGACGGCGTCACGCAATCCGTGCCGTGGACGTACGGCACGGCCGCATATATCCCGCAGAGCTATCCGCTGGCCCGCACGCTGCAGCTCCGCTTGAGGTACCGCATCTAAGGCGCCCGCCGGCGGTTTGCTTCGCCCTTCACACGAGCGGCAGCACGTTGCCCCGCTCGAAGGGCGAAACGCGCGAGATTTCGGCGAACGCCTCCGCGAGCGTCTCGGGGAGGTCTCCTGCGATCACGCCGACCGGGCGGCGCGCCGCGGCGAGCCTTCCCGCAAGCCCGTGCCAATAGGCGCCCAGGCGAGCGGCATCGACCGGCGCGAGGCCCTGCGCGAGCAGCGTCGCGATGATTCCCGTCAAGACGTCGCCGCTTCCGGCGGTCGCGAGCGCGGGCGAACCGCTCGGATTGACGTGCAGCGTCGCGCCGTCGTCGATCTCGGTGGCGGGACCCTTGAGGAGCGTCGCGATCCCCGTGCGCGAAACGAAAGCGCGAAGGCGCGCGACGCGCGTTCCCGCGGTGACGGAGCCTTCGCCGGAGAGCCGTGCGAATTCGCGTTCGTGCGGCGTCACGATGCAGCGTTTCCCGCGCAGCAGATCGAGATGTTTCGCCAGATGGTAGAGCGCGCTCGCGTCGGCGACGAACGGCAGCTCGAGCCGCGCGATGAAGCCGCGCACGATCTCGCCGGTGCGCTCGTCGAGGCTGAGGCCCGGGCCGATTGCGACGGAGGAGGCGTGATTCGTCAGATCGAGCAGCGCCTCGACGGCGCCCGCGACGTCGGCTTCGTCCCACGCGACGACGACCTGTTCGATCAGGTGCGCGCGCAGCAACGGCGCGGCCGGCGCCGGAGTCGCGACGGTGACGTACCCGGCTCCGGCGCGCGCTGCGCCGCGCGCGCAGAGCACGGCCGCGCCCGGGAACTGCGTCGAGCCGGCTAGCACGAGCGGCGCTCCGGCCGAGCGTTTGTCCGCACCGGATTTGCGTGCCGGAAAGAGCGCGCGCGCCGCGCGGCGGTCGAGCGTGCGAACGAGCGCTCCCGGAACGGCCTCGCACTCGCAAGCGATTCCTATATCGCCGACGAGCAGCGCGCCGGCGATCGAACGGGCGGGCTCGAGGAGCAGGCCGAGTTTCGGGGCGGCGAGCGCGATCGTCGCGTTCGCGCGTACGACCGTCGCCGCGACCGCGCCCGTCGTCGCGTCGACGCCGGTCGGCAGATCAACGGCGAGCACCGGGAGCGCGAAATCGTTCAAGGCTTCGATTGCGGGCGTGAAGACGGCGCCGGGTTCGAAGCGCGCCCCCGTCCCGAGCATCGCGTCGAGCGCGAGATCCGCGCCCGCGAGCGCGGCGCGCGCCTCGTCGAGCGTTCGCGGAAACGGTGCGGCGCGGACGCCCGCCGCCGCCGCGCGGACCTCGGCATCGCGCCGCGCCTCGCTCGCCGGTCTCGCGGGGAGCGCGTGGACGGTCCGTTCGATCTCGCTTCCGAGTTCCGCGAACGCGGCGAATGCGTCGCCGCCGTTGTTCCCCGGCCCTGCGAACGCGACGACGCGTCGCGCGCGCGGCGCCAGCGCGCGGATCGTTTCCGCGATCGCGAGGCCGGCGGAGCGCATCAGCGCGACCTCGCCCAGCCGCTCGCAGCCGCGCGCGTCCGCCTCGCGCATCTGTGCGGCATCGAGGACGCGCATCAGCCGTTGCGTTCCAGGACGACGACGGCCGCAGCCGTCTCGGCGGTGTGCGTGATCGTGAGATGGATCGCGTCGACGCGGGCCCGCTCGGGGAGGGCGCTCGCGCGCCCGTAGAAGCGCAGCACGGGCTTTCCGCTCGATTCGTGCGAGACGCCGACCTGACGCCACGGAATCGCGAAGCCGAACGCCTTGCGCGCGGCCTCCTTCGCAGCGAAGAATCCGGCTAGGCGTTCGGGCCAATTGCGCTTGCGCAGCGCGTACGCCATCTCTTCCTCGGTGTATACCTTGCGCGCGAACCGCTCGAGCCGGACCGCATCGAATCGATAGCGCTCGACTTGGGCTAGGTCGATCCCGATGCCGACGATCATGCGTGCACGTTCGCGACGGATCGGGTGCAATGCTGCACGAGGGGTTGAGGGGGCGCGGCGCTAACGTTGGGATCAATTCCTCGCACGTTTGCGATAATGGGTGACTCCGTGGGTCGAATCGGCATTGTCCCGGTCAACGCGATCGACGCCTCCCTCCTCACGCGCCTAGCGCTGTGTCTCGAGGAGCGTTTTTTGCTGTCATGCAGCGTCGAGCGGACGTTGCGCGTCCCCGTGACGAGCCTGAACAGCGTGCGGAGACAACTTTTTCTTAATACTCTGATCGCGCGAGCGGCGGCGATGGATCTGCCGTACGAAGGTTTCCGCCTCGTGGTGACCGATTACGACCTCTACAAGATCTCGCACCAGTTCGTCTTCGGCGAAGGGAGCGAGGAGCACGCGACCGCGATCGTCTCGCTGCATCGGATGCGGACGGAGTTCTACCGGGAAGAGCCCGACGAGAACATGCTCTTCCAACGGCTGCTCAAGGAATCGGTCCACAACTTGGGGCACGCGATGGGCCTGCGCCACTGCCAGCAGGCGCGCTGCGCGATGGTCGTTTCGAATTCGATCTTCGACACGGACAACAAGCACCCGCACCTCTGCGAATCCTGCGAGCGGCGCGTCCGCAAGCCGATGCTCGGCTGAGGCCGACCCGGGGAAACGTACGGCGCTAGCGCAGCACGCGCGCGTCGGCGAGCCCGACCCGCTCTTCCCGCCCGCCGCGTTCCACGATCAGGCTGCCGTCGTCCGCGATGCGGAGCGCCCTCGCCGCGAATGGTACGCTCTCGCCGTCCCGGAGGATTCGATACGCCGTTCCGAGCAAACCGGCGCGCGTCTCCCAACGCCTGGCGATGCCGGAGGGATCGGCGAGCCAATGCCATTGGGCTTCGTAGCTTTGCGCGAGCGCGACGAGGAGCGCTTCGCGCCGGATGCCGCTCGCGCGATCGGAGAGGAACGCGGGCTCGGGTTCGAGCTCTCGCATCGCCGCATCCGCTTCCGCCGGCCGCCGGACGTTGAGGCCGACGCCGCAAGCGACGTACGCGCGGCTTCCCTGCACGCGGCTCTGCGCGAGGATTCCGCAGCACTTGCGGGCGTCGAGCAGCAGATCGTTCGGCCATTGGAGCGCGAGCCGCACGCCCGCCGTCCGCTCGACCGCGTCCGTTACCGCCAGCGCGCACCAAAACGGTACCGCCCATAAGGCCGCGGCGGCGATCGCTTCGGGGAGCACCGTCGTGCAGAGCAGCGACGAGCCCGCCGGCGCGAGCCACGCGCGCGCGTGCCGGCCGCGTCCGCGCCTCTGATAATCGACCGCGAGGATGCGGCCGGCGGCGGAGGGCTCGCCGAGAAGGGCCGCGGCGTCGTCGTTCGTGCTCTCCGTCGAAGCGCGCCAATCGAGGCGAAAGCGAGTTTCGCGCAGCGCGAGCGCGACTTCGGCGGCGTCGAACTCCGACCAGGCTTCCTTCGCGCTCATACCGTACTACGCGGCGTCATGGCTATAGAACAAACGCTCATCCTCTGCAAGGCCGACGCGGTCGCTCGCGGACTCGTCGGCGAAGTCCTCGCCCGCTTCGAACGCCGCGGCTACACGATCGCGGCGATGAAACTCCTGCGCTGCGACGAAGCGCGCGCTCGGCGTCATTACGCGGAGCACGAAGGGAAACCGTTTTTTGCAGGCCTCGTCGAGTACATCACGAGCGCGCCGATCGTCGCGCTGGTCGTCGAAGGCTCGGATGCGGTCGAAGGTTGCCGCGCGTCCATCGGTGCGACGAATCCGATCAAGGCCGTTCCCGGGTCGATCCGCGGCGACTACGGGCAAACGATCGGGCGGAATCTCGTGCACGGCAGCGATTCCGCCGAGAGCGCGAAGCGCGAGATCGCGATCTGGTTCGAGCCCTCCGAGATCCACGCGCGCGCGTCCGATCTCGAAAAGTGGCTCGTCGACGTCTGATCCCGGCCGAACTGCCGTCCTCCCGAACATAACGAAGCCTCGCTCCGTGCGCGAGGCTTCGTTTTTTCCTGGGATCCGCGGCGTTAGGCTTGGCGGTTTCCGAACAGCCCGCCGAGCACTGCTGGGCCGATCTGCGCGAGGACGCCGGGATTCTTCGTCAAGAACGCGCTGGTGGCGGCCTGGATGACCTCCGGGTGCCCCTTGGCGTAATCGATGATCGAACCGAGCGCGCCGGGTTCGCCGCTCTGGACGGCCTCGGCAGTCGTTCCCGCCGCGGTTGCCGCCTCCGCGCCCGTCCCCGTGTACGGTACGTGATTCGTGAATGCGTCGAGGAGGTGTTGACCGAGCGAGGCGCGGGTGGCGCCGTCGACTTGGCCCGCTCCGCTTTGGAGGACGTTTCCGAGCTGGTCGCCGCTGAGCTGCTTGAGCATGTCCAGGGGATTCCCCCCGAACATATTGCCGAAATCCATGCGAATGGCTCCTTTCGAACCCGGGGGTTCCACGGCCGAGGGAGTCAACCTGGTGCAGCGCGAACCCCGGGCGCGTGATTGAATCGTTACGTGGCGGCGGCCGTCCTCTCATCGAAAGCGTCCATGCCCGCGAGGTGTTGGACTCACGCGGGAATCCAACCGTCGCGGTAACCGTCGCGACGAGCTTCGGCGCCGTCGAGGAGGCGATGGTTCCTTCGGGCGCCTCGACCGGCGCTTTCGAGGCCGTCGAGTTGCGCGACGGAGACAAAGCGCGTTACGGCGGGAAGGGCGTCTTGCGCGCCGTCGCGGCGGTGAACGAAGTGCTTGGGCCCGCGCTCGAAGGCCTCGATGCGACCTCGCAGCGCGAGATCGACGAGCGCTTGATCGAGCTCGACGGCACGCCGAACAAGGCGAGCCTTGGAGCCAACGCGATTCTCGGCGTTTCGATCGCTGCGGCGCGAGCCGCGGCGGCGAGCCTTGGGTTGCCGCTCTTCCGCTATCTGGGCGGTCCGAGCGCGAGCACCTTGCCGGTGCCGCAGATGAACGTCATCAACGGCGGAAAGCACGCGCAGGGTGCGCTGCAGTTTCAGGAGTGCATGATCGTTCCGCTCGGCGCGCCCTCGTTTGCGGAAGCGATTCGATACGGTGCGGAAACGTTCCACGCGCTCGGCAAGCTGCTGCACGACCGCGGGCTGCCGACGCTCGTCGGCGACGAAGGCGGCTACGCGCCGCCGCTCGAGACGCCCTACCAAGCGCTGGACCTCTTGGTCGCCGCGATCGAACGCGCCGGGTACAAGCCGGGCGCAGATATCGCGATCGCGCTCGATCCCGCCTCGAGCGAGTTCTACTCGGACGGCAGCTACTATCCGCTTGCGAAAGACAGGCCGTTCAGCGGCGCGCAGATCGTCGAACTCTACGCGGATCTGTGCGAACGCTATCCGATCGTCTCGATCGAGGACGGGTGCGCCGAGGACGATTGGGCGACCTGGGCCGCGCTGACCGCACGGATCGGTGCGAACGTGCAGATCGTCGGGGACGACCTCTTCGTGACGAACACGACGCGCTTGGCGCGCGGGATCGAGGAGGGGAGCGCGAACGCGATCCTCATCAAGCTCAACCAGATCGGGACGCTGACCGAAACGCTCGACGCGGTCGACATGGCCCACCGCGCCGGATTCCGATCCGTGATCTCGCACCGTTCCGGCGAGACGGGCGATACGACGATCGCGGACCTCGCGGTCGCGACGGGCGCCGGCCAGATCAAGACGGGCTCGCTGTGCCGCAGCGACCGCGTCGAGAAGTACAACCGGCTGCTCTCGATCGCCGATCAGCTCGGCGACGTCGCGCGCTACCCCGGCCCCGCGGCGTTCCGGCAATCACGCGCCAAGGGCTAGGCGGAAACCCTCCGCCGCGACGGCGCGGCGCTCTGCGACGAGCCGGCCGTCTCACCCCGGTCTTCGGCTCGGCGCCGGCATCGAGCCGACAAGGAATAGCGGGGGCGGGTCCCATACTAGAGACGGCCGGGCCCGTAGCTCAGCGGTAGAGCGGCCGGCTCATAACTGGTTGCGCGCTGGTTCGAATCCAGCCGGGCCCACGCGGCGCCATAGTCTATCGGTTAGGACGCGGCCCTTTCAAGGCTGAGAGACGGGTTCGACTCCCGTTGGCGCTACCATGAAAACCCTGTAACGACGGGGTTTTTTCGTTGCTGACGGCGGCGCGTGGCACCGCTGTGGCACGGAGCCGGGAGAACGGGGGCGCTCGACGCCGTTCGGTGAAGCCCGGAGGCATGACCGCGAACTTTCAGGTGATCGTCGAGCCCGGGGATGGCGTCTTCGTGACCTACGTCCCGGCGCTCGATTTCGCGTCAACGTTCGGCCCGACGCGCGAGGTTGCGCTCGCCCGGACTCGCGAGCTCATCGTCGGTTATCTCGAGGCCGCCCGCAAAGAGGGCATCCCGGTCGACGTTCCCGCCGCCGAGCAGCGCAGCGAACTCGTCGACTTGTCCGTTTCGGCGTAAGCCGTCAGAACAGGGCGATGAACTCTTCGACGGTGAGTTCCGCTAGCCGCAGGATCGACTTCAGCGTACCCGGCGGAATCGTCTCGCCGGCGTGAACGGGTCAGCGCTCGGTCAAAGAAGGCGAGGAGCTCAGCCGGCGGCGCGCAGAGACCGATGTCGAGATCGCGTGTCGCGCGTGCGAGCAGCCCGAGCCGCAGCTCGATGGCAACGCCGCCCTTCACGAAAAAGATCGGTATGATGCCCTGGGCGACGGCTTCGGCGAGCGTTTCGCATACCACGGTAAATCCGACGCGCCGGCGAAGACGGGCCGCGGTTGTGCCGCGATCGCGAGCGGTCTTCGTGATTCGTCGCTCGAGTTCACGGAGTCGCGCGGTGGCGCTAGCTGCCATCGTGCGATTCCAGGATCAAGCTTCCGAACTGGTCAACGAGCCGGTGCAGCTCGTCTTCGCGTAGGAGGCGCTTCTGTCGTGCTTCGCTCACCGCACGATGGACGATATCGATGCCGTGTGCGGGTGCGATGTCTTCGATTGCCCGGGCGACGCTCACGATCGGAACTCCGCGTTCCCAGGTACGATCGGCCGGGGCGATGTGCGCAAAATGAAGCCGAAGCCAAGACGGCAGCTTTCGTGAGATGCGCGTCTTGGGCGGCAGTGTCACGTGTACGACACCGGGGTTGAGTTGCGTCAGTCCGTAGAGCTCGAGGGCTGAGTCATGCGATACCAGCGCGTACTCGAGATCGCGATGCACGTGCGGCCATAGGACCGCCTCATGGTACTGTTGGAGGTCCGTTGAGGGCCAAGTTGGGAAGCGGTACAGCCCCTGGGCCACTCGCGTGAGCCGGCCGCGTCGGGCGAGCTGGACCACGAGAATCCGGGGCACGCCGGCCTCTTGGGCCGCCTTTGCCGTGAAGAAGCCCCCTTGTTCGGCCGCCACCTCTCTGAGAGTATCCTCGATCTTGGCCATGCAGATAGTATAGCATTTTGCTATACTATGCGTCTAGTTTGCCTTGCCTGGACTGAGGAGCGATCGCAAGTCCAACGAGTCCTCGAACACAGATCGGTCAAAATGCCGCTCGCGATCTGACGATGCTGGAAGGCGGCCGCCGTGACTCATCCTCCAACAATCCAGTGCTTTCCGTGTGGCGTTTTTATATAGTATAATGCCACAAATGGCGGCTAAAACGGCGGCTGAGGCGGTCCGGCGGTACGTCGGGCGACTCCAGCCAGGTACGGTCTTCACCCCTGCTGAGCTGGTTCACGAACGGCTCGGCTCGGAACGGGCCGTCCGCGAGACCCTCCGGCGGATGGCCGCAGGCGGCTCGATTCGTCGCCTGTCCAAGGGCTACTATGACGTCCCGAAGACCAACCCGCGGATCGGCGTGCTCAGCCCAACCCCCGAGGCCATCATTGCCGCGCACGCCAGAAAAACCGGCGCGACGATCGAGCGGCCTGAACTCGACGCAGCAAATAGGCTCGGGCTAACAACGCAGGTTCTTGCCCGGCCCGTTTATCGCACTAATCTGTTTCCGCGCGAGCTCAACATCGGCGGGCAGCGTATCCGGTTGCGCACGGCCGGCCCGCGCTCACTAGCCCGCGACGCCGATCCTGCGGAGCTCGTCATCGATGCGCTCCAAGCGATCGGCAAGCCGAATATCACCGAAGTCGAGATTGCGAAGCTTCGTGCGTTCGTTCGCGAGCATGACCTAGTAAAACGACTGAAGCAACGCATGGGCCGAGCCCCATCTTGGATGCTTCCCATGATCGACGAGATTCTCGCTGACGCGAAGAAGACCCATGGATAAGTTTGCGCGGCTACCTGCGTCGGAGCGGAGCGAAATCATCCAAGAGCGGGCGAGCCAGATGGACGTAGACTTTACGATCATCGAAAAGGACTTCTGGGTTTGTTGGACGCTGAAGTCGCTATTTGCGCTTCCACCGGGAACTCCGGCGATGACGTTCAAGGGCGGAACGTCGCTCAAAGGCGTATGGACTCATCGACCGCTTTTCAGAAGATATCGACATTGTCGCCGATCCCGGGTTCTTCGTTGCGCAAGGGTGCCCAGATCCCGAAGGTCGGGGTATCAGCAACTCCCAGCGAGAGAAGCGCATGGAGCAGCTCGATGCAGCTTGCGTTACCTATATTGGTGGTCAGTTAACATCGATGCTGCGGTCACAGTTTGCAGCGCGCGTCAATTCCAGCGAGGCGTGGAGCATTACTCCCGATTTGGCTGATCCGAGTACGCTGATCTTTCACTACCCGAAGAGTGGCTCCGGGAAAGCATACGAGTACCTTCGAGATACCGTGAAAATCGAACTTGGCTGGCGTGCAAAAGCGGCTCCGTCAGAGCTCAGAGCGATCTCACCGTATTTGGCAGAAATACCGATGCTTCTCGATGAAACACAGGTAATCGCAAACGTGCTGGCCCCAGAACGTACTTTCTGGGAGAAAGTCACGGCGTTGCACGCCGAGAGCTTCCGCGAAGAACCGAAGCGATTCCTGTCGCGCCACTACTCGGACGTCGCTGCGATGCTCCGAACACAGATCGGTCAAGATGCGGCTCGCGATCTTGCGATGCTGGAAGACGTCCGAGCTTTCAAGGACATCTACTATCGCGCGAAGTGGGCACGCTACGACCTCGCCAAGCCCGGTTCACTCGTGGTTGTTCCCAATGAGGAGCGACAGCGAGAGCTAGCGATCGACTATCGAAACATGCGGCAGATGTTTCTTCATGATCCGCCAGCTTTCGATGCGATAATCGCTGAGCTTCTTGCGTTCGAGCGGGCAGTGAACATAGGGCATACGTGATTAGATGGCGCGTGGAGGAGCCACCCCTTTACTAGCCGAGAGAACGGGTTCACTTCTGAGTCTTTCGTGAGGTCGTGAGCGAGCCGCCCAGGAGATCGTTGAAACGAGCGGTGGCTGCTCGTTCGATCTGCTCGACGTGGTGTAGGTAGAGGTTGCCGGTCGTGCCGACTTCGGAATGGCCGAGCCATGTCGAAACGCTCTTGAGGTCGGCTCCGCTGGCGAGCATGAGCGTGGCCGCAGAGTGCCGCAGATCGTGAAGGCGGACGTGTTCGAGCTTGGCGCTCTTGACGAGCCGCGCGAAGTGCAGGCTGAGCGGGCCGGGATCGTACGCCGTGCCGTCCGCGCGGTCGAAAACGTAGGCATTGTCATCGCGACCGAGGCCGAGGAGGAGCCGGCGCTCGTTCTGAGCCTTCCGCTGCGCGCGAAGTGCTTCGACGACGAAGCCGGGGACCGCGATCGTGCGCGCGCTGCGCGCTGTCTTGGGCTCCTTCTCGCGGCGCTCGCCGTCGACGACCTCGACCGACCGCCGTACGGAGATGCGCGAAGCCTCGAAGTCAACGTCGCGCCAGCGCAAACCGCACAGCTCGCCGCGGCGCAGGCCGGACCCGACCGCGACGATGATGAGGTTCTCGAGTTCGCTTCCGCGCGCGGCCTCAACGAGGGCTGCGACGCCGGCGGCGTCGAGAGCGCGCATCTCCTTGCGCTCGACCTTGATCGAGGAAACGGCGTCGGCCGGATTACGGACGAGGATCCCCATGCGGACGGCCCAGCGCAGGGCCGCACGTAGCGTGTCGAGCGCGTGCTTGACGCTGCGCGGCGATAGCGTGCCCTTTTCCCTATCGTTCCGCGGTCCGGTTGCCCACTTGGCGACGGCCGCTTCGATATGAGCGAGACGCAGTCGCTCGGCCCGCATGCCGCCAAACGCCGGCACGAGGTAGAGGCGCACGATCGAACCGTAGCGCTGCACGGTCTTCGCGCCGACTCGATGCTCCGTCGCGGCGAGCCATCCGGTGAAGAGATCCGCGCATGAGGTACGGCCGCCATCGGCGTATCCGCCCGTCTCGACTTCCGCGAGCAGCGCACGGAGACGCCGCTCCGCGTCGCGCTTCGTGCCGTGCATGACCTCGCGTCGCTGACGGCGCTTGCCGTCTGCGCTTTGCGGCAACTCGACGCGCAGATACCACGAACCAGGTGCGCGGCCGCGTGCGATGTAGCCCTTCACTAGTCCCCTCCCGTTCGCTCGCCCGCGGCCACGCTAGGGTGGCCTGCGGCGGTCGGCGGCAACGTTCGGCTGAGAGATGGAAGCGGTCCTTTGGCGCCACGTTGCCGCGCGCCCTCGGGGCGTCTCTTCAGAGCGAGAAAGCGATCGTGGAGCTCGCGCTCGTTCGCACCGGCGGCTTTTCCGTCGTTGCATCCCTCATCTTTCTCGCTCGGAAAGAAGTCGTTCCAGAGCAGCAATTGGAACGAGAATCCGGCGGCCGATCCGAATCGTCGGAATCTCGCCGCGTCTGGCCGCCTCGTAGGCCAGGTTACGGCTGATGCCGAGCAGCCGCGCTGCTTCCGCGGTGGTGACGGTGAGTGTTGCGTGGTCTTGCATGCCACCAACAGTAGCGCACTATTCTAAACACGATGTTACTGGCCGCCAACCGGCGTTGTGCTCCTGGGGCTCCTGGGGCTCCTGGGGCGAGGCGTGGCGAGCAGAGGCGGCGTGCGTCGGCTCAGGCGCCGTCGGGCGTTAAGTACGCGCAGTGGTTTGCAGAGGCTTGACTGGGCGCACTTCGGAGCCTTCTGCGTGCTTCGTCCGCCGCCGTCGCGAGCGATATGACGGCGCTATCGCGCTCACGATCGCGTATCCGACTCGCGCGTCGGTTGTCGCAGCCGGCAACGTGGCCGTGCTGGCATCGTCCCGAATCCGGGCCGCAACGCAATCTGAAATCGTCAAGCCAGCTCGCTTGGCTGTTCATCATGTTTCTTTAGCCACGTCAGCAGGGACCGTCAAGTTCAATTGCACCGTGGTCCTGAGAGGCATAGTTAGGCCTCCGTCGCGCCGCTCGTTCCAGATGTGCCTAGGCACATCCTATCCTGCCAATAAACTCCGTTTCTAGCATAAACGGCGGTCAAAAAAACGGAAAAACAAACGGTAACAAAGCGGACGAGAAAGCGGACGAGAAAGCGGACGAGAAAGCGGACGAGAAAGCGGACGAGAAAGCGAACGAGAAAGCGAACGAGAAAGCGGACGAGAAAACGAACGAGAAAACGAACGAGAAAGCGAACGAGAAAGCGGGCGAGAAAAGCGGACGAGAAAAGCGGACGAGAAAAGGAGACGTTGCGGTCGAACGAACAGATGGCGTCGAGTGCGGCGAGGTGGCGCCTGCCAGATGGTGGTAGTGGACGAAGAATAAGGACATCGGCGCGAAGCGCGCTCGAAGCGTGCTTCGAAGCGGCGAAAGACGCGGAGTTGGTGCTGCAAGCGATCAGCGGAGTCGGAGGCGGCGCTGATTATGGAGTTCCGCGAGAAGATCGCCGACTTGCGGATGCGTGACGCGACCTGGGGAGAAGATCGCGGAGCTGCTGCATCCGGTGCCCGGTTGCGCGAAAGGATGCGATTCGAACGGCCATGAAGCGGCCGCTCGCAGTGAATGCAAAAACGACGGCGCAGCGTTGTGAGTTAGGAGAGTGAGCGTGAAGCGACTGGCACCGTCTCTCCTGGCTGCACTTTTACCCTGCGGTAACCCCCGCGCCATATGGCCGTGTGGAAGCGGTGCTAGACTCCATCCGCATGAGCAGATCATGGACGCTATTCATACGAGCTTTTTTTGGTTCCGGTGTGGGCCTGCTAAGATGTCTACTCGCGAGGGCCGCGTCGAGGTGTTTCGCTGCGTCGGCGGAGTTGACGCCAATCACGTCGGCCGACCGCAGGCGCCTCACGGCAGCTGGAGTAGCCGACTCAGTTCGTCGGCTTGACCCCGCAACTTCTCCGGATTCGTTTTTGCCAATTGTCGAAGATTCTGCAGCTTCCAGCGAATGGCCGGCAACTGTTCCAGGTGCTCGATCTCGAGCAGGGACCAATCCGGTTCTGCGTAGGCGAGCGAGAGCAAGAAGTTCCGCTCGTGCGCGCTCAGATTGCTTTGAAGTTCAGCGATCATTCGCTCGCGGGCTGATAGTAGGTCCGCCAGCTCAACCGGGTCGGCGGTCATCCCGCGGAACGTTCGTTCATATTCCTGAGCAATGTCCTTGCGCGCTGGGAACAACACTTCGTGGATCGGGCGGTTATGGCAGGCGAGGTAGACCACGAAACACCGCCGGATACCGGGCGTGATGCCTTCGTGAGAAAAGAGTTGCAGCACGTCGAACAGATCGCGGGGATGCTGCCGGTCCATCGCGGCAACGAGCTTTCCACCGTATACATCCTCGAGCGATAGAACGGGTAGTTCCAGATCGGCGAGCAGCACTGCCTTTGCCTTAGGGGTCAGCGATGCAGTCTGCACCGGATGGACGGTGCCCCGCATGACGAAGTTTACATCTGCTTTGATCTCGATATTACCGCGCCGAACAAACAGTTTGGTTTCGCCTACGTCGTCGGCCTTTGTGACGTGCGCCTGGAATCCGTTTGCCTCAAGGCGGCTGGCGGCTTCCCGGATCGCTGCGTTGATGGACGCCAGGGCCTCATCGCGAGACAAGCGGTGATCGACAAAGACGAGATCCAAGTCGATCGATAGTCGCGGCATGTCACGGAAGAACAGGTTGATGGCTGTTCCACCTTTCAACCCGAAGATGCCGCCGGCAAACACAAGGGGCGCCGCCTGCGTCAGCAGGCGAGCCGTATCGAGATACACCTGATTCATGGTTTCAGCACGAGCAAACCGTGCCTGGATTTGGATACCCAAGGCCGATCGCTACCGGTGGGCAGTTTCGTGGCGTCGAGTTTCGAGAACCAGTTCAGCTTCAGTTCGCGGCCGAGCTGCAGGCACAAGCGCACGGTCTTTACGCTCCTGCAATGGCTCAGCAGCTCATCAAGTGTGTCGGCGCGCAAGTTGTACGTGCCCTCCATGATTTCGCGAGCCTCCTGTAATGGCTGGCGAACGCCGACCTCGCTAAGCAACTCCAATATGGCACGTTCAGGTGCCGCAACGAGCGGCGCGCCGCTCCGATGCTCGAAGCGGTCAACGCTCAGCGGCTTGCTCGATTGTTCTTCGAACAACCGCTTGCGGTGGTACTCGCTAGGGAATTGGCGGACAAACCAATCCGGCAGACGAGCGGCGGTCCAGCCGTACAAGTGCAGAACGTCGTATTGCGAGACGTAGTGGCGCACGCCGTACCATTCCAGGGCCGACTTGCCGCCGACGTGCATGCCTTGGATCTTTCGCTCGAGCAAACGTAGGCTGGGGTACAGGGCCAGGGGATCATCGCCCGGGCGGCAATATACGCCGCGCGCCAGGCGGGTTAACCAGCCTGCGCGTGCGTAATGGACAGCGAGGTCCGCGGATATGCCAAGGTAGGCCAGGTCGGCTGAAGTCAAAGGGGCCCCCGCCGGCAGGTGAGTGTAGAGCCTCTTTAATTTGCTAGAGCTAATCGTAGCCATACTACGATTATACGGCACATATCAAACCGAAGTCCGTTTTTGATTTATTGGACTTATCGTAGTGTGGGCTGCGATCGCGCCCCCCGTAAGGCGCTTAAATGGCTATAGGCTGCGTGAGGCCAGCCGCGGCGGCGCAGCGTTCGGACAGCACCCCCGCCCGCTATTGGCTCGAGCGCAAGCGCGCTCTGGATCGCTGGGCTCTCCTCCGTCGCAATACCGCCTTCGGCCGAATCAGCACGACGGCGCGGAACGTGACATTGTTGAAACAGGCGCTGTATAAGTTCCGTATAACTTTCATATCATGCCAGACAAGCCCGACCTGACCCTCGGCCTGCTCGAGCCGTCGCCACTCGGTCCCGTTGCCTGCCAACTTGGCTTCCCCGACGACGGCCGTCGCGGAGCCTCTTCCAAGGAGGGGTTGGATTTGCAGCGGATCCTAAAGCAGCGCTTTGCCGACTTCGGGACGCTGGCGCCGTTTCAAGAGACCCAGGTTAGTCTTCAAATGGTGGCGGGCGCCGCGGCCTCGTCGCCGCCCGCCACGCGGCCCGGCTGGCGGATCATCTCGCGTGATAACGTCTGGATCGTGACCCTGCTTGCCGACTCACTGAGTCTTGAATGCACAAAGTACCCAGGATGGCGGACAGGCTTCCTTGATCGGTGGCTTGCATGTGTCGACGCCCTTGACGCAGTTCTTAGCCCATCGCTTGAGACGCGGCTCGCTATTCGGTATTTCAATGCTCTGAGTTCACCCGACGCGACCAGGGCGGCTTACTGGATCGGAAAGGTTCGGAACACATTCGCTGGCATTTTGCTTGATGAGACTTTCCAGCCGAAGCTCGTCAATGTCTTTCAGCGTGGTGTTATGCAGCTTGGTGATGATTTGCAAGGCATTGTGAATATGAACTTTCGCCCCGACGCTGTGCATGACGGTTGTATTGCGGCCGTGTTCGATATCGAGATTGGACGCACGACGGTTCGTGAGTTCTCTCGGATCTCAATTGGAGGGGTGATGACCAACCTACGAGATCAAGCGAATGCGATATTCACGCAGGTTCTAACGGAAGAATATCTAGTTACACTACAGAGAAGAGGCTCTATTGCCTGAAGTAATGCCGGCTACTTTCGGCAGAGATACACGGTTCTTTGAAATAATGCGCGGATTCACGCCAGCATCTAATGAGGCGCGCACTGCGGCCACAGCCTCGTTGGAAATCTCGGAACTTGAACACGTTATCGATGAGCAATATCGCCGTAGGGCTTCTGTACGACCCCCGAGAGAAGTACGATTGCGATCGTATACGTTCTCCCATGGAACTGCATTAGGGCAAGGATGGACGATTATTCGACCGCAGGCCGATTGGATCGTCACGGGATCCATAGCTCAATACCTCGGCGCTTCAGAGCCAGGGCAGTTCGACACTGCGGTCTTGGTGGGCGGTGTCAAGACCTCTGGATCCTGGGAAGGCAGCGTCGTTGCAAACATTCGAGCGTCGCTCGACCAGATGGACCGTCCGAAGCTGGTGCCGGTTACTTCGTCTTCGTCGCTGGGGGCCGACGGTTACGAAGTTGCGCTTGAGGCATCGATGCCGCCGACCCGCGAGGAGACGCTTCGGCGCGTACGCGATGACCTTCAAGCTTGGTTTGCCGCTTCGATGGTTGACGTGGCTCGCCTCACAGGAGTCTCCTACGCGACGATCGCCAATCTTGCTAAGAAGACCCGAGGTCCACGTCCCGGATCCCTGCAGAAGATCTTTGCGGTGTATGATCGAGCGAAGGAACTGCGACGAACGTGGGGCTCCGAATACGCTGACGCCTGGCTGCGGACTGTTGGTCGAGACACTCTACTTGCGAAAAAGCGAGCGAGATTCGACCGAATGGTCGACGAGATCATATTCCCGCCAACGGCAATTAAACGGACGCGGTTTGCCGAGGAATCCGAATTAATGCTCAATCCGGAGTTTGTGCCTCCAAAACCGGCTGGAGCGCGGCGGCGCTAGTAATGCCGTGATCACTGCCTGGCTACCAAGGCCATGGCCCGAAGCAATCACAGCAGCGATGCTTCGCTTCCGTCAGGGCCACGTACTGCCTTTCATTGATGGGTGCTACGCTGTTGACTTCGATAGCGCTTTGTGGCTACCAACGAGCACGTTAGCAGCCAACGGCAACTCCGGCGCAGGCGTCGTCGACATTCCAACCGACGTTTTCCCCTATGTAATGATCGTGAGTCAGACGTGCGACGTCACTGAGGAAGGAATGACGCCCCGTTTCCCTTTCGTCGATGCCGTGCCTGTGTATGAGTGCTCGTCGATGTACGATCGAGGGCAACATAACCAGATTCGCAGGCGTGGATTTCAATATCTCGTCCCTCTGACCGCTCCGAAGTTTGCAGAGGATTCGAAGCTTTGGGTTGCTGATCTGCGGTTACGTTGGCCTTTTGAGAAGAGTCGACTCGTTAGGTTGGAGCCTATTGTAGCCTTTGCTGATGAGGCTGAGTACGCCGAACTCAGCGAGATCCTAGCGCCTCGGCGGGCAGCTAAAATCGCACACCTGGGGGCACTTCAAAACCGCACACTACCCGGTGGGCAGTTCAAAATCGCACACCTGATGTAGCCTCGGGCACGCCAAGGGTGGCAGCGCGAACAGCGTTGCCATGAACGTACTGGACGTGGCCGATCGAGACCGTATTCTGAACCTGCTGCGCAAGCGCTGGAGCATCCGGCACGTCGCGCGCGAAACCGGACACCGGCACGAAACGATCCGCCGTTACGGGGTCGAGGCCGGCATCCTGGCGCCAAGGCCGGCAAAAGGTACCACCCCGGCCGAAGTGGCCGCCGACCCAAAACCGCACACCGAGCCCGAAGTGCCCACCGGGTCGGCTCCAAAACCGCACACCGAGCCCGAAGTGCCCACCGGGTCGACGCGCAGCAGCGCCGAGCCGTTTCGGGAGTTCATCGAGGCAGAATTGCGCAAGGGCCGCAACGCCAAGGCGATCTTCCAAGACCTGGTCCTGCATCGCGGTCACACCGGCTCCTACGACGCGGTGAAGCGGCTGGCTCGCACGTTGCGAAAGCGCGAACCGAAGATCAGTTGCCGCTTCGAAACCGACCCTGGTCAAGAAGCCCAGGTCGATTACGGCGAAGGCGCGCCTGCGCGCGATCCGCGCACCGGCAAGTATCGCAAACCGCGCCTGTTTGTGATGACGCTTGGCAACAGCCGCCACGCGTTTCGCAAAGTCGTCTGGACCTCGTCGACGGAGATCTGGTGCCGGCTGCACGAGGAAGCATTCGCGTACTTCGGCGGCGCGACGCACACGATTCGCCTCGACAATCTCAAAGAGGGCGTTCTTAAGCCCGACGTTTGGGACCCGCAGCTCAATCCGCTCTACGCCAAGCTGCTCGAACATTACGGCGTTGTTCCGCTACCCTGTCGGCCGCACGCTCCCGATCTCAAGGGCAAAGTTGAATCGGCGGTCGGCTATACGCAAGGCACGGCCCTGAAGGGAAAGCGCTTTGAGAGCATCGAGGACGAGAACGCGCATCTGTTCCAGTGGAACGAGAACTGCGCGGCAACGCGAATCCACGGCACGACCAAGCGGCAAGTGCGGGCGATGTTCGAAGAGGAGCGGTCGCATCTCTTGCCGCTGCCGGCCAGGCGCTTTGAGTACTACCGCATCTGCGAGCGGACGGTGCACTTTGACGGCTACATCGAAGTCGACGCTGCCTACTACTCGGCGCCGCCGCGCTACGTTGGTAGCAAGGTGGTCGTGCACGTCGGCAGGCTGTGGCTGCGCATCGTTGATCGCACGACGCACGAATGCCTGCGCGAGCACACGATCGCGCTGCAGAAAGGCCAGCGCCGGACGCACGAGGCCGATCGCCCGCGGCAGACGCCGATCAGGGTCGAGAAACTGGCCGCTCGGATCGCCGGAGCGGGGCCCGGCTGCGCGGCCTTTGCGCAAAAGCTGATCGACACTCGCGGCGCGATCGCTCTGCGCGCGCTCTATGGGATGCTGGACCTGCTGCGCCGCTACGGAGCCGACGACGTCGACCAGGCATGTGCGTTTGCGGCACGATCGGGGATCTCGAGCTTTCGGTTCGTTCGAACATATCTCCAGCACCACGCAACGCCGCTGAAACTCAAAGGTGAGCATCACATCATTCCGGAGATCGCGATCTACACAACGCACTTCGCCACCGTTACGCAAGGAGCAACCCCATGACCAACGACGAACTCGACCGCGCTCTGCGGCAACTGCGCATGAGCGGCATGGCCGACGCCGTTCCGATCCGAACGCAGCAGGCCCGTGCTGAGAACCTCGGCCCGCTCGATTTCATCAGCTTACTCGTGCACGATGAGCTGCAGCGGCGGCGGGATCGACTCATCGAGCGCCGCGTCAAGGCCGCCGGCTTTCGCGACCAGAGAACGCTCGACACGTTCGACTGGAAATTCAACACGCTCGATCGCGCGCTCATCTTCGAACTGGCCAACGGGCGCTTTATCGAACAACACGAGGACGTTCTGTTACTCGGCAACGCCGGCGTTGGGAAAAGCCATATCGCGCAGGCGATCGGCATGGCCGCTATTCATGCTGGTTTCCGCGTATTGTACCGCGAGGCGCACGCGCTCTTCGAAGACTTCCTTCTCGCTGGCGCGACCGGCGAGCGCGGCACCGCGATCGCGACCTTTAGCGAGATACCCTTGCTCATCATCGACGACTTGGGGATGCGCAAACTCCCCGCCAACGCAGCCGAGGATTTGCTCGAAATCGTCATGCGACGCTACGAGCGAGCATCGACGATTCTGACCTCGAACCGACCGCTCGACGATTGGCCTAAGCTCTTCGGCGACACGCCCGCCGTTGCGGCCTTTCTCGACCGGCTAATGCATCATTCGCATCTGATCGAGATTCGCGGCAAGAGTTATCGGCTCCACGAGCACAGCATCGCGGCCCGCCACCGGAAGGCAAAGGCGAGCGCGTAGCCAACGATTGCGACAAACATCACTCAGCCCGAGGCGTGCGGTTTTCAACTGCCCACGGGTGTGCGGTTTTGAGCTGCCCCCTGAGGTCCTAGCGCGTCGCGCTGGTCGACCTGCTATCGATCTCCGGCTAACGAGAGAATTCCTACAGCCTCTTGAGCAATTCTTGGATGCAGATCCAGAGCGCGCGAAGGCAGAGCAGATACGAGTCCGTTATGCTCCGAGAGTGGGGCTGGCCACGAGTGCAAAAGTATATGTGCTTTACCCTGATAACATGACTCGGCCCCGGGTGATGCATCTCCGGAAAGATCTTAACCGATGGTTCGGCGAGCTGCGCCCACGACTTTCAGCGGACTTGACCGTGGTAGTTGAGGTGGCGCGCTATATCGATGTTCGATATTCCGAAATGCGGGACACTGAGCTCGCACCCCGAGCGCAGTAAGTGCGTAGGTTCGCCGCAGCGGTCACCGAGGGCGTCGCTCCTGGCGCGTGGTTTGCTTCGTCGTTTCGCCGTGGAGCTGATGAGAAAGTGAGGGGTGCGTCAAAAGCGCCGCTCGCGCTAATCGACGGTCGGAAACTGGCACAGCAGCTCTGCTTGTTCGAGAACTTGCTCGGTCGCAGCCGCGCTTGCGTCCGGAGGGTAGCCATATTTTCGTAATAGCTTCTTGATCCGCAGCCTAATGCTTGCGCGGACACTCGAGCGGAGGTGCCAATCGATCGTCGCATTCGCTCGGATGCTCTTCGCCAGCTCCCTGGCGATCGTGCGGAGTTGCGCGTCCCCAAGGACCTGGACCGCGCTATCGCTTTGCGCGAGCGCATCGTAGAAGGCCAACTCGTCCTCGGAAAGATTCATCGACTCCGCGCGCTTCGGGTCGTCCCGAAGTTCCTTCGCGAATATGATGAGCTGCTCGATGAGCTGCATCGTCGTGACCGAGCGGCTTTCGTACCTCGCGAGCGCCTCTGAAAGCATCTCCGAGAACTTGCGGGCTTGCACCGCGTTTTGGTGGGAACGGACCCTGATCTCGTCTCGGAGGAGCCGCTTGAGCATCTCCCGCGCGAGGTTGCGCTGCTCCATGCCGGCGATCTCGGCGAGGAAGTCGTCGGAGAACACCGAGATGTCGGGACGTTTCACGCCAGCCTGCTCGAGGACGTCCACGATGCCTCGCGAGCCGATCGCCTCCGAGACGAGTTGCGCGAGCGCGAGATCGATCTCTTCCAGGCTCTGCCCACCCGTCGGCGAGACCTTGATGATGGTCGCCCGTACGCCTTTGAAGAACGCGACTTCATCGCCGATCCCGCGGGCAAAGTCCGACGTCGATGCGAGGGAGAACGCCTTCGCGAGACTCGAGCATGCCCGGAGAAACCGAGTTTTCCCGTCCTCGACGTCGGGCCGCAGGATATGATCGGCGGCCTTGTTCAAGCCGAGCATCTTTCGGGCGGTATCGCCTTCTAGATAGCCCTGATATGGGAATCCATGGAACATCCCTCGCACGATTTCGTAATCGCGCTGGAGGACGGCTACCGCGTCTTGCTCGGGGAGCACGGGCTCGCCGCTTCCGCCCGAATCGATGTAGGTCGCGAGCGCCCGCTTGAGGTCGTCGGCGATGCCGAAGTAGTCGACGACGAGCCCGCCGGCTTTAGTCTTGAAGACCCGGTTCACGCGGGCGATCGCCTGAACCAGGCTGTGGCCTTTCATCGGCTTGTCGACGTACATCGTGTGTAGTGCCGGCACGTCAAAGCCGGTCAGCCACATGTCGCGCACGATGACGAGCTTGAGCGGGTCGGCGACGTCTTTGAACCGCTTCTCGATGGCACGCCGGCCCGGCTTGTTTCTGATATGCTGCTGCATGACCAGATCGTCCGCCGCGCTTCCGGTCATGACGACCTTGATGGCGCCACGCTCGTCGACGTCGTCGTGCCAGGCGGGCCGAAGAGCGACGATCGCCTGATAGAGCCGCGCGCAAATGCGACGGCTCATGCACACGATCATCGCCTTGCCGTCGAAATCGAATCCCGTCTGGCGCTGCTCGAAGTGCGCAACGATGTCGCGCGCCACCTCATCAACGCGGGCATCGGCCCCCACCAGTGCCTCGATCTGCGACCAGCGGCTCGCGCTGCGTCGCTTTTCGTCGTCTTCCTGCCCTTCGGTGATCTCCTCGAACTCTTCATCGATGTACGAGACTTTGGCGGGCTCAAGGTCAACCTTGACGATTCGGGCCTCGTAATAGATGGGGACCGTCGCGCCGTCTTCGACGGCACGCCGTACGTCATAGACATCGATATAGTTACCGAAGACGGCACGCGTATTGTGATCCGCCGTCTCGACCGGCGTTCCGGTGAAGCCAATAAACGAGGCGTTGGGCAACGCGTCACGGAGATGGCGTGCGAAGCCGTAGGCCATCTCCCCGGTGTCCTCGTCCAACTTGCCCGCGAAGCCGTATTGGCTGCGGTGCGCCTCGTCAGCGATGACGATCACATTCCGCCGGTCGGTCACAGCGGGGTAGCGCCCGCCGTTCGCCTCCGGCAAGAACTTCTGGATGGTCGTGAAGACGATGTGGCCGGAGGCGACCCATAGCGCTTCGCGTAGAGCGTCTCGGCTTTCAACCTGCTCCGGCGTCTGACGCAGAAACTCCGTGCAACACATGAACTGGCCAAAGAGCTGTTCGTCGAGATCGTTGCGATCGGTGAGGACGACGAGGGTCGGATTTGCGAGTTCCGGCTGCTGCGCGATCTTCGCGGCGTAGAACGCCATCGAGAGGCTCTTGCCGCTGCCTTGTGTGTGCCAGAAGACGCCGATGCGGCGATCTCCATCTTTGGCGGTCGCGGCAACGGTGCGCTCGATGGCCTTGTTCACGCCGTAGTACTGATGATAGGCGGCGAGGATCTTATTCGCCGGCGTAGTCGCCTCAAAGAGCACGAAGTAGCGGATGAGGTCGAGCAGCCGCCGCTTTTCGAACACCTCATTGACGAGCGGATCGATTTCGATTGGGACCTTTGCCCCGTCCTCACGCTTCCAGGTGCTGAAGCGTTCCCAGTCGGCCGTGAGCGAGCCAATGCGCGCCTGAGTGCCGTCCGCGACTACGAGCAATTCATTGTAGGCCAAGAGCGCCGGAAGGTCGCGTTTGTAGGTCTGCGCTTGCCGGTAGGCGCTGAGGATCGTAGCCTTCGCGCCTATCGGATTCTTGAACTCAAAAAGCCCGATAGGAAGGCCGTTGACGAAGACCATGAGGTCCGGCCGGCGTTCCCCAGCGTCTTCCTTAATAGTGAACTGATTGACGGCGAGCCAGTCGTTGGCATCGGGGTCAGCAAGATCGATGATCTTAGCCTTCGCATAACGAACCGCGCCGCCGCCATCACTGTACTCGACGTCGATACCCTCGATCAGATATTTATGGAAACGCTGGTTGTTGAGTACGAGATCAGTCGTGTCGTGCACAGTGACCTTACGCAGCGCATCGCCGAGAGCTGACGCCGGAAGACTCGGATTAAGGCGCTTCAAAGCAGTCCGGAGCCGGGCGACGAGGACAGCGTCCTTGAATGAGCCTCGCTCTTCGTGCGGCCCACCGGGAGCGATATCAGGGCCAGAGAAATACTCGTAGCCGAGACCCTTGAGGATATCGATAGCATACTGCTCGATGGCGGTCTCGTCGAGATACTTGTTCATCAATCTAGACCCGTGTCGATTCCGATTGAAGATAAATGAGCAGATTGAACCTTCAGCCAAGCCAACAAGTCATCTGAGATAACTGTCGCATCCTTGACCGTTTGTCCGAACTTTACAAGTACGCGCCTCAAAGCAATACGGAGACGAGCTTGAAGGACGGCACTCTTCCAGAGATCAAGAATTAGATTGTCATCCGCGGTTGCTAATAAAGAAGCGGCAAGAACTGCTCCATTAAGCTCCAGCGCGCGATCTAAGCGCTTTGCTCTCAGGAATCTGTCAAGCTCGACTCGCAATGGCGACAGTCGCCCGCTATACTTTCGGACTAGACGGGCAAGAGAATCCACATCACTCGTACGCTGTACGGTCTCAAGGCTGGCCGCTTCTGGGATTTGTAGCTCTCCGTCCCCGGATTCTTCTTCGCTTACGCGGCTCGTAGTCGAATTCATAACCTCAATAAAGGCTTTCCGGTCAATGGTGAAAAGCAAGCGGCTGGCCTCAATCCGCAGATCTATAGGCTCCGCGCTTCCAATTGCCGTTATCGTCACTACTATCGTTGGAGGAGTAGTCTCAGTATCAACGTCGGTTGTAACGCTCACTGAACGATCAATCCGATCATTCAGGTGTTGAAAGCGTTCATAGGGCTCTCGCGTCGAAGCTAGATCAGGCGTCGTTCCCTCAAGTGCATTGAGAAGCATCGCGAGAATCGCATCCCCTGTATGTAGAAACGCGCGGTTTTCGTCTCTTGTTAGAGTATCGAGAAAGCCATCTCTTCCGTGTGCAATCGGCCCATGCTCGTTCCTCACCGCGGTCAAGGCGTCTGCAAGTTTGTTAAAGCCGGATAGAACCTTATCTACGTTGCTGGCCCCTCTACTATTACTCAAACCGAGCGGCGCTAGAGCGGCGTTAAAGAGTTCTGTTAGCGACGGCTTCTTTGAAGGGACTGGTTGATTGAACTCACGCAAGACTGTCACGCAGACGGACTCGATGAACGATTTAATACATTCGATGAGACCATAGCCGTCTGGACTACTGGACGTGAGTGTCTTGTAGTGCATGGTAAGACCAGGCGCGTCGGGCCAGCGTATGCAAGCACGGCGATAGCTGGGTACTAGGTCATCGAATGAAATCATTATGTAAACAGCAATCAGACACTATGTGCACTTCTCCAGAGCACGCTCGGCATCAGCGAGGCGAAGTTCACCCGAGATCAGTTTTGGCAGTAGCGCGTCGCGGAGTGTCGCGAGCGTGCGCGATTCTCGGTCGGCCTGAGAGTAACGATCTAACAACGGTGATGCTATGGCGTCGAAGGCGACCAATACGCTGTCGGGGGGAAGTGCAACACGCGTTTCGCCCACCACCTCGGGGCGAACAGCCGGATAGGCACCGCCGTCGGCAAGACGGCCTAGCCGTTCAATGTTTTCCTTCGATGTTGCTGCGAGGTACGTTAATGGCTTCGATCTCGTCGGCCGCAACACCGCAAAGCCGGTACTTCCCGTCAATCCTTGATCGGCTACGAAGCCGTAGGAGCCATTCGCTGGGCGTACGGTGCCCACAAGCGTATCGCCAGGGCGAAGAACGCGTTGGGCACGACTTGGCGCTTCAGTGTCCTCATATGTCGCGGGTGTCTCGAATCTGCCCCATTTTACAGTCGAAAGATCAACGTATCGAATGACATCGGGGCGAGTCGTCTTCGACCAGATCTCAGGATTGAGCTTCGCGATATCGAGTAGTGTCACGAAAGTCCAGCCGCTCGGAATTTCACCGTGCGCCGACTCCTCGAATGAGCCGTGGAATAGCGCGGCGATTTCGACGGAAAGGTCGGGGTCCTGCCCTCGGGCCATTGCGCGCACAGGGTCGAAGTCGACGAACCACGATTTGAAGAGCGTCCGCGCCATCGCTTCTACGGTCGCACTCATCTTGCGATTGTTCTCAATCTTGTCGTCAAGCGCGCCGAGAATTGCGACAATCTCCTCGCGATGGCCTCGCGATGGAAAGGGCACTGGGATGCGGTTCATGTTGCCTTGCGTTAGTTTGGCCTGAACTGACCCGGTGAGATACGGCTTTACCTTTACGGTTCTAAGCGCATAGTAGAGGTACTTAAGATCATCGCGCGATTGACACTTGAGGACGTGGGCATGGTTGTTAACCCAGAACCTGCCATCAGCGAGTTGAAGGAGCGGAGCCCCTGAGGGCGATTCCACCGACCCATCCTCTGCGATAAGTAGGTGCAACCCCTCGAAGAGGTAATCGTCGACGTGGTCCATCACAGACGCCGCGCCGTAGTAAGGGTACGAGCCCTGGCGCGCCGCACGCTCGCGGGAGGAAAGTGGAACCCTGCGCGAGTCATGATTTGCAGCAAGCTCGCCGAGTGGTCTCAGCGGAACGCTAGTTGCCATCGCCAAGCCGCTTGAGAGCATCGCGAATTGCGCCATCTAACCGCGCTGACTCCAACTGCTGCTCTCGCAGAAGCGACGCGAGTCGTAGCAGTTTTTCGGCGAACGGCTCTCCGTCGCTTTCAACGTCCTCCGTTCCAACATAGCGTCCTGGAGTTAGGACGTGACCGTGCTCGCGGACCTCATCGCGGGTTGCGGCTTTGCAGAAGCCGGGAACGTCAGCATACTCGCAGTCCTTCGAACGCCACGCGTGATAAGCGTTGGCAATCCTGGTGATATCCTCACGGAGTAAGGCTTTGTGCGTGCGGTCGGTCATCTCGCCCGTCTTGCGGGCGTCGATGAACAGAATCTCACCACTACGGTCGCGAAACTTGTGGTTGCGGCGGTCCCGGGCAAGGATCCATACGCAGACCGGGATCTGCGTCGTGTAGAAAAGCTGGCCGGGCAACGCGATCATGCAGTCGACCAGCCCGCCGTTCTGGGCTTCGATGAGGGCCTTGCGGATATCACCCTCGCCGCTCTGGTTCGAGGACATGGATCCATTCGCCATGACGAACGCGGCGACACCAGTCGGTGCGAGGTGGTGCACGAAGTGCTCGATCCAGGCGTAATTTGAGTTCCCCGCCGGTGGGATGCCGAACTTCCAACGCTTGTCGTCACGCAGGCCCTCGCCGCCCCACTCGCTGTCGTTGAACGGCGGGTTCGCGAGGATGAAATCGGCTTTGAGGTCGGGGTACGCATCTTGGAGGAACGAGCCGCCTTCGTTCCAGGTAATGTCGGCTTCGATGCCCCGGATCGCGAGGTTCATCATCGCGAGCCGCCAGGTTGTGTGGTTCGATTCCTGACCGTAGATCGAGACGTCGCCGATCCTTCCGCCGTGCGCGAGCACGAATGCTTCGGACTGCACGAACATCCCGCCGGAGCCGCAGCACGGGTCGAATACTCGTCCCTTGTACGGCTCGATCATCTCGACGAGCAGCCGAACGAGAGAGCGCGGCGTATAGAACTCACCGCCCGCCTTGCCTTCGGCGTTAGCGAACCGGCCGAGGAAGTATTCATAGACGCGGCCGATCACGTCGTGTTTCCGCGCCTCCGCGTTGCCGAGGCCGATGCCGTTCACCAGGTCCACGATCGCACCGAGGCGCGTCGAGCCGAGCGAAGGTTTCGCGTATTCCTTCGGCAGTACGCCGCGCAGGCGCGGGTTGTCATGCTCGATCGCGATCATCGCCTTATCGACGATCTCGCCGATTTGCGGAGTCTTCGCCTTCGCGGCGATCTGTGACCAGCGCGCGTCGGGCGGGACCCAGAATATGTTCTCGGCGACGTATTCGTCCCGATCCTCGGGATCGGACTCAGAGTCTTGCACGAGTTGGGCGTGCTTCTCCTCGAACGCGTCCGAGATGTACTTCAGGAAGATCAGGCCAAGGACGGGGTGCTTGTACTCCGAGGCATCCATCGAGCCCCGGAGCTGGTCTGCCGCCGACCAGAGCGTCGCTTCGAACCCGAGGTCCCCGCCGTTCGTCTTCTTCGCGCTCGTGGCGGTCGCGGCGGCTTTCACGCGTGGCATACGCTGAAGCGCTCGCCTTTCTGCGGTCTGCCCGGGTGGGGCGACGTCGTTGGTAGCGCCCCGTAGTTGGTCGGCCTCAGCACTTTGCGATTGGCCCTGGCGCGCTTGGTGGTGATCGGCGCGGTCTTGCCGCTCCTAAAGGTGGCGTTCGTTGTCATCGGTCTCCGGAAGGAAATTCGGCCGTTGTTTAAGATATCTCGGGGCTCCTTGCAACGTTCGCGGGCGGGCCCCGTACTCATCGCTTCGGGCGGGCGATGAGTCAAACGGTTCTCAACCGGCTGAGCGTCAAGAGCGCGGATCGCTCACTACCGCCATTGGCCGGCTCAGGATTGTCGAGCGTGGACCTCTTTGCCGGAGAGCTTCAGGGAGCCAAAGCACCCGCTTCTGGCGGAGACCCATCGGAAAGCCTTCACCGATTTTTCGGGTCCCTGTTTCGATGAGGTCATCTTATCTCGGCCAGCGCACCGCGAATCGGCGAAATCCACGCGCGTAGGCCGATCGGATCTGTTCGGCGTGGCACCGTTGTGGCACGGATTCGGTGCCACGGGCTGATTTTTGACGATACCAGCCAGGACGGAAATGCGCGGAAAACCCTTATAGAATCGGCCTTTGCGACACCGGAGCGAACCAGGGGCGATGAGAGCCCACGGGTTCGACTCCCGTTGGCGCTACCAGAATTTGCCCGTACGCAGGGGTGGCCCGTCTTCTTGCGCGAGCGGAGTGGTTGTCGGCCGGCGAACGCCCGCGCGTTGGGCGCGCGGGGCCGGGCTCTCGGCTACGGAACGGATCCAGTGGCGCGCGGGAGTCTCGACCCACAGGAAGAGCGCAAGGCTCGCTGCGAGGGAGAGCGCGAACGCCGCGAGCACCGTGAACGCTCCGTCTCCGGCGAATCGCTGGACGATGAGCAGCACCGTGTGATGCACGAGGTAGAAGGCGAAGCTGATCTCGCCGAGCCGCACGCACGCCGGGTGCGAGAGGAACCGCGAGATTGCACCGCGCCCTTCGGCGAACGTGAGGATCGCGAACGCGGCCCACGGCATCATCCAGAGCGCGGGGCGCAGTGGCCAGGGGACCGACGGGAGCGCTAGCATCGCGAGGGCGAAAGCGAGGAGCGCGGCGATCTCGTTCCGCGTCGCGGCCGCCGCCGAAACCGCGCGGCTCGGCCGCAGGAACGCGTACCCGGCCAGCATGCCCACGGCGAAATCGATGAGGCGGGTCGTGGGAAGCGTGTAGAGCTTCCACCAGCTCCAATCTCCGGATGCGGCGAGCGCGAGGCCCGCCGCCCAGAGAAGCAGCCCGTAGAGGAGAATGCGCGAGCGCGCTTGGGGCGCGACCCAGTGCGAGCCGAGAACCGCGAGGACCGGGAAGCACGCATAGAAGAACGCCTCGTCGCTGATGCTCCAAGAAGGCGAGTTGAGGCCGACGCGGATGAAGACGTCGGGGCTCCAAGCATGGACGAGCAGCGCTTGCGTGAGGGATTCTTCCACGCGGTACCGGAGCCCGAGATTCCAAGGGAGGTAATTTCCCGCGATCGCGAGGCCGATGCCGGCGGCGAGCATCGTCACCGCGTGCGTCGGATAGATGCGGGCAAAGCGCGCTACCAGGAATCGTCGCGTCGCGGCCGCCGAGAATCCGGCCGCGAAGTCCGCGTGGTGGGCATAGGTCAAGATGAAGCCCGAGAGCACGAAGAAAAATCCGACGCCGATCGCGCCGAGATTGTAGCCGGGGAGCGTCCGTTCGGAGCCCAGCGCGTGATAGCAATAGACCAGCATCGCGGCGGCAAACCGGAGGGACGTCAGGGGCTTCAGGTCGCGCTTGGGTACAGCGCGGCCGATAGCGTTCACAAGACGCCTATCGGTTCGATCTCGCGGCGAACTTAGCCCGGCCCCCGTCGCCTTCTTGGCGTTCGCATCCGCACGATCGCGGCGGATCGTCCCATAAGGGTCTTCCGACCAGCCGCCTCGTGGGCTCCGCCGCTCGGCGGTAAAACATCCCTAAGGAGTCATTGAGCGCCGTTCGGCGCGACAGCCGGGACGCCGCGCTCTCTGACGCTCTCACGGCGCAGGATCACCGCCGCTGAAAGCACCGCGGCGATCAGCAGCAGGAGCTGCGGCGCGAGACTTTGCGTATACGGGTAGATGCCGAGCGCGGGAAGCTCCGGCGCCCAGCGCAGAAGCGTCGGCGTGAACACCTTCGCCTCCACCAGTTCCATGACGCCCTTGCCCGCGAACACGAAGGCCATCAGGTAGAGCAGCAAGCCGGTGGCCTGAAAGAACGGGCGAACCGGTAGCCGCATGGCGCCGGCCCGCATCCCCCAATAGACGGCCCCGAGTGCGAGGCAGCCCAGGCCGAACCCCGCACCGATTGCGATCAGGCCGGCTGCGTTCGCGCCGGCGGTCAAGGCCTGATAGAACAGCACGGTCTCGGCGCCCTCGCGGTACACGGCGAGGAAGCTCGCGAGCCACAGCGCCGTCATGGAACCGGAGGAAAGCGAGCCTTCGACCTTGCCCTTGATGTACGCGGACCACTTCTGCGCTTCGGCCTTGGAGATGAGCCAATAGCTCATCGAGAAGAGGACGGCGGCCGCGACGAGCAGCGTACCGCCCTCCAGCACTCCCTGACTTCCGGCCGCGCCGCGGAACGCCAAACCGAGCACGACCGCCGTCGCCACGCTGGCGAGCAACGCGACCACGACGCTGCTGCCGATCACTCGCTGCTTTTCGCCATGCCCCGTCTTGACGAGGTAGGCGACGACGGCCGTCAGGATCAGCATCGCCTCGAAGCCTTCCCGCACGACGATCAGCAGCGAGTACCCGAAGAGGCTTGCCGGGTCGCCGCTCCGCTCGCCGGCCAACAGCGAGGCCGCTCGATCCAGATCGGATCGGAGGGCGGCGGCCTCGAGCGCGAGCGCGCCGGACTGGGCGCCTTTGGCCAGCGCGATCGATTTGTCGATGTGGCCTTCGAGCACGGCCTCGAGCGCGGCGTCGCGGGACCCGAGGCGAGCTTCCATGCCGCTTGCTTCGAAGACGTCGGAATCCATGGACTGCAGCAGGGCCGCCGCGGCGCCGCTCTCCCGCCGCTTCGCGAGGTCGACGGCCCGCGCGACGCCTGCGTCGATCTTCGCGGCGACGGCGTTCCAGTCGGCCGTGGCGGCCGAAGACGGTCCGGCCTCGGCCGCGCCCGCCGCGAGAGATTGGGCGAGCGCGAAGGATGCGAGGAGGAGCACCGGGAGCAGGCCTCGGCGGCAGGCAGCCCCGGTCGTTTCGGCGTGGAGCATGCGCAGAAAGAACTGGTGCAACGTTACCTCCCAAACGGTCGCGCCGCGGCTGGATGCGGAGCCGGAACGAGTGATGTTAGGCACGCCTAATCCCTAATGAGTGCGCGTATTAGGCAGGCCTAATACCAAGCCCTCCGGTGACAGAACCCGGTTCCCGTTAGCGCTCCCGGAGTTTCCCGGTCCCTCAGAATCATCCGAGGATCCCCTGGGACGATCTCCCCCGATATGCGACCGGTCCGGACACTCGCCGCCTCGTTAGCAGCCGTCGCCTTTTTGGCGTTTGCCCTCCCGTTCCCGGCGCGTGCGCAGAGCGCCACTGGAGAGATCGATCTCGAGGTCACCGACGCGGCTTCGCTTCTCCCCCTCGCCGACGCGCGGACGGTCCTGCTCGGCGCGCAGACGGCGAGCACGCTGACGAACGGTACCGGCGAGATCAAGTTCACCGACGTTCCGGTCGGCGTTTATCGCGTGCGCGTCCAACTCCGCGGGTACGACGGTGCGAACACGCGCGAGTTCGACGTTCTACCGGACCGCGCGGTCCACGTGAAGATCGCGCTCTCGAAGAACGCGGGCCCGGCCTCCGGGAACGCTGCGGGGGCGCCCGGACCGGGCAACCTCCAAGTGATCGGCAGCGTCGTCGTGCGCTCGAAGGTCTCGATCACGACGACCGATATCAACGCCGACAGCCCCATCCGCCGCCTCTCCGATTCGTTGACCGACGCGCTCGACAAGCTGGGCGGGGTTTCGGTGACGACCGATACGACCGATCCTTCGAGCCCGGTGCAGATCTCGCTGCACAATCAGGACGAATCCCAGACCGCGCTCACGCTCGACGGCATCCCCCTCTCGGCCCCGGGCGCGGCCGGCAACCTGCGCGGTATCGGAAGCGATCTGTTCGCGGGATCGTCGGTCAACTTTTCGCCCGCGGCCGGCGGATTGGCGGGGGGCGTGAATTTCAACACGCTCCAACCCACGCAGGCGCTGCAGGTTCGCGTGAACGGAACGACCGGAACCTTCGATCGTTCGAATTATCAGCTCGCCACGACCGGTTCCGTGCGGAACCTCGGCTTCGTCTTGGAGCACGCCTGGCGCGGTTCGAACAGCCCGCTGACGTTTCGCGATTACGAAGACCAGAGCGGCCTCACGTACGTGCACGGCGGCGAATCGACGTCGCTGAGCGATTTGGTGAAGCTGCGCTACTCGCTCGGCGACCAACGGACGAGCATCTCCGCCACGGCGCTCTCGACGAATCGCAACTCCTCGCCGATCTGCGCGCAGGACGTGACGATCCTGCCGTGCGGGATCGGGCCCGATAATCGAAACTACGGCAGGTACGGCCTCGCGTTCGCGAGCGTGCAAACCCTGATCGGCAACGTGCAGACGAACTTTTCCGCCTACGCGAACTCCGGGCATCAGACGAGCGACGACCTCAACCGGTACGTCCTCGCGTTCGATCCGCTCTCCGGCTCCGATCCCACGGACCCGTCCGCTTACGCGCCCACGCTCGATCCTTCGTTCGCGTTCACGAGCACGCTCGCGCGTGGAATCGCCTATAGCACGTCGATCGCGCAAGGCAACCATACGCTGACGCTCTCCGGAAACACGTATTCGGCGACGAATGCGTCCACGCCGGTCGTAGGGTCACAATATGTGACGGCGTTCTCGAACTCGGCGGCCTCGAGCCGGTATCAGTTTGCCGACGCGATCAAATCGAGCGACAAGCTGACGCTCACGCCGAGCGTCTCGTTCGCCGATACGAGCGGGCTCGGCGGATCGTTCCTGGCCGGAATCAACGCCCAGTGGACGCCGAAGCTGCGCGACGCGTTTTCGTTCTCGGCGAACGTCGGCAGTTCGCAGCCGAATCTGAACGCCGTCCGTTCGTTCTCCGATCCCGTCGCGGCGCGCTTCAATTGCGGCGCGCAGACTGCCGTGATATCGGGCCCGGGGGATACCGGGGACGGAGCGCGGCAATCGGCCACCGCCTTCAACGCGGCCTGGACGCACCGTTTCAACGGCGGCGCGACGCTCTCGCTCAACGCGTTCTCCCAACTGCAATCGGGGCAATTGATCGGCGCGCTCATCGCGGAGCCGGCCTCGTACTACACCGCTGCGGGACCGGGCTATCTCGACGCGCTCTACGCCGCGTATCGCTCCCCGACCGTGTGCGGCGTCAGCGCGGCCCTCCCCACCGTGTACGTCCAGGAACAAGTCGGCGACACGCGCCGCCTCTACCAAGGTTTCGATCTGAGCGGCCGCTTCGAGGTCGCGCCGTACATCGCGCTGATCCCGTCCTATTCGGTCAACTCCGCGGTGCTCGAAGCTGCCGGACCGCGCCTGCAAGACGGTCCGTCGACGACGATCGTCGGCGCGCAGTTACCGAACCGTCCGGTGCACCGCGGAAATCTCGCCGTCGACGCGCTCTTGCCGCGCGCCGGTCTCGAACTGCTGGCCAACGCGCAATACGTCGGCGCGAACAATCAGCAGAATCTCGGATCCTACGTCAACCTCAGCCTGGGCGCGTCGCACAAACTCGGCCCCGGCCAACTCACGCTCTTCGAGAACAACGTCTTCAACACGTACGGCGGCGATTTCGCGACGAATGCGAACGCGCAACCGCTCCCGCTCTCGAACGGAGCGCTTTATCTCGCCGCCGCGCAGCCGCTGACGCCGCGCACGATCTACCTTTCGTACTCGGCCGCGATCGGGGGGCCGGCGCCCGGGCCCCCGTTCCGGCAGTTCACACGCGCGCGCGTCGCGCAAGCGGCGCCGACGCCCGCACCCTCGGCCGAACCGGGGGCGGGAGGCGGGCCCCGTGGGCCGCAGCGCTTCACCTCGAATCCGCCGCCGCCCGGCGTCGACCCGCTCTCGCTCGCGACGGCTCGCACGACCTGCGATGCCGGTGCGCAATCCGCCGCGAAGCCGCTCTACGACGGCTTGCGGGCTTACGTCGCGGCGTACGAAGCCGGCGGGAAGCCGGCAGACGTTGCGGGCGTGACGATCGTGCCGCACAAGACGCCGGCGGGCAGCAGCGTCGCATACTTCCTCGAACTCCGGCCGAACTTTCCGCGGCCGCCGGGCCAGGCGGGGCAGGCCGCCCAGCCGGGTCAAACGCAAGGCGGAAGCGGTTCGCGCGCCCGGGGCGGGTTCGGAGGATTCGGCGGTTTCGGCGGACCGCCCGAGGGCCCGCCGGGGGCAGGCGGGCCGGGCGGGCCGCCGCCGGGCGCGGGTGCCCCCGGCGAGGGGCCGCCGGCCGGCGGCGACGTCGTCGCGGGTTCCTCTTCCTCGCGGCAGTTGACTCCGGAGCAGCAAGCCGCGCGCCGGAACTTCCTGAATTCGCCCGAGGTCAAGGCGTTTCGCGGCTTCGTCGGCTGCGCGTACGTGACGCTGATCCCGGCGGCCGACGCGAAGGCGAAGGGCATCGTCCTCGAAAGCGGGCGGCCCGGGCTGATCTATCTCCCGGGGACGGGCCTCGCGTTCGTGCAGGAACTGCAACTCCCGCAAGGCGGGGGAAGCCTCAAGGGCGGCTCGTAGCGCGTCAGGCGCGCGTTGCGCGCTCGCTATCGAGGAAGCGGAGTTGCGCCTCCGGATACCGCCCGCCGGCCGCGCCCTCGGCGGGGACGGCAGCTTCTAGCCGGCGCGCGTCGCTCTCGCCCAAACGCACGCTTGCGGCCCCGAGCGCTTCCTGTAAGCGCTCCCGGGTCCGCGCGCCCACCAGGGGGACGATGTCGTCCCCGCGCGATAGAACCCAGGCGATCGCGAGTTGCGCGACGGTGGCCTCCTTCTCGCCGGCGATCGCGCGCAAGCGGTCGACGAGCGCGAGATTGCGCTCGAGGTTCTCACCGGAGAAGCGCGGCGCTTGCGCGCGGAAGCCTCGCTCCCCCTGCGAGCGCGCCTTGCTCCAGTGTCCGCTGATCAATCCCCGGCACAGCACGCCGTAGGCCGTGATGCCGATGCCGAGTTCGCGGCACGCCGGCAGGATCTCGCGTTCGATCCCGCGCGTCACGAGCGCGTATTCGATCTGGAGGTCGCAGATCGGATGCACTGCCGCCGCGCGCCGAATCGTCTGCGCGCCGACCTCGCTGAGCCCGATGTGCCGGACGTATCCGGCTTCGACCATCTGGGCGATGGCGCCGATCGTCTCTTCGATCGGCGTCGCCGGGTCCAGGCGGGAGGGCCGGTAGATATCGATGTAGTCGACGCCGAGCCGGCGCAACGTGTACGAGAGCGCCGTCTTCACCGCGGCGGGGCGCGCGTCGTACCCGATCCAGGCGCCGGCCGGATCGCGCTGCGCGCCGAACTTCACGCTGAGCACGACGTTCTCGCGCTTGCGAACGCGCAGCGCTTCGCCGATCAGCATCTCGTTGTGGCCCATGCCGTAGAAATCGCCCGTGTCGACGAGCGTGATTCCGGCGTCGAGCGCGGCGTGGAACGTCGCGATGCTTTCGGCCCGGTCGGCGGTTCCGTAGAAATCGGACATGCCCATCGCGCCGAGCCCGAGTTCGGAGACGACGGGTCCGCCGGCGCCGAGTTTGCGGGTCTTCATCGGATGCCGTTCTCCATATCGCATGCGGTGCTTGGAGCGCGTTCCGCGGGGAAGTGCGAGCTCCTCGTAGTGCTGTGCGCCGCGCATTCGCGAAAGCGCGCGCGAAGAAGAGGGCGGTCGTTCAGGCGAACGTTATAAGCTACGCCGCATCCCGCACGCATGGGGCAAGAGGCTCGGAACCGCGCTCCACGGAACGGGCCCGCATGAAAGTCAAAGTCACGAAGAACGGCCCGTACCTCGTGTCGGGGAGCGTCCCGCTCCGCGTCGAGTCGATCGACGCCGACGCGCAGGGTGATTCGATCGCTTGGAAAGAGACGCGCACGTTCGAGGCGCGCGAGAAGTACGCGCTTTGCCGCTGCGGCGAATCGCAGACCAAGCCCTATTGCGACGGAACGCATGCGAAGATCGGTTTCGACGGAACGGAAACGGCGTCGAAGGCTCCCTTCGAAGCCCTAGCGGAACGGCTCGAAGGTCCGACGCTCGTGCTGCACGATGCAGAATCGCTCTGCGCGTTCGCGCGCTTCTGCGACGTTGCCGGTTCCGTCTGGAAGCTGGTCGGCGAGAGCGACGACCGGCAGTCGCGCATCCTCGCGATCCGCGAAGCGGAACGCTGCCCTTCGGGGCGGCTCGTGATGCACGACGCCCGCAGCGGAACGGCCTTCGAACCGGTACTCGAGAAATCGATCGGGCTGATCGAAGATCCGGTCAAGGAATGCAGCGGCCCCATCTGGGTGCGCGGCGGAATCGAGGTCGTCGCCGAAGACGGCACCTCGTATCCCTCGCGCAACCGCCAGACGCTTTGCAGGTGCGGGCAATCGCAGAACAAGCCGTTTTGCGACGGAACGCACGCCGAATCCGGGTTCGCCGACGGACTGTAGCCTTCTCGGGTTGCCCCGCGAGCTTCAGGTGTGAATCAGTCGCGCTAGCGAAAATGCGACGATGCTCGCGAGCGCGCCGATCGCCATCGTCTGCAGGCCGCTGACGAGCAGCGGCGTCGACGTCATCTTCGCCTTTCCGATTCCGAAGACGAACAGCGCGATCAGCGTGACTACGACGGAAATCCCGAGCGCTTGCATCGCGTCCTTTGCGAAGAAATACGGGAGCAGCGGGATGATTCCGCCGATCACGTACGACGCGCCGATCGTCGCCGCGCTGAACGGCGCGCGCCTCACGTTGGGCTGCTCGAGCCCGAGTTCGTAGCGCATCATGAAGTTGACCCAGCGCTGGCGGTCCGACGCGATGTCATCGACGACTTCATGCAGATGCGGTCCGTACAACCCGATGCCGCTGAGGATGTCGCGAACCTCGGTTCGCTCTTCTTCCGGGGCGGTTTCGGTCTCGCGCAACTCGCGACTGTACGCGCTGCGGTAATGTTCCAATTCGGTTTGCGCCGCGAGATAACCGCCGAGGCCCATTGCGATCGCGCCTGCGGCGATCTCCGCGACGCCCGCGGTGATGACGAGGCTCGAAGACCCGTGCGCTGCCGTGACGCCGGCCGCGAGCGCAAAAGGGACCGTCAAGCCGTCGGCCATTCCGAGCACGACGTCGCGTACGAACTCATTCGTTCCGGCGCGGTGCTGGGCCGGTGCGCTCGAGCGCCGCTCGATCGTATCGATCGTCATCGCATTCAATCATACGGCGTGCGTGCGGAATTGCAATCTAGTGTATTCTACACCCGTGTAAATGAGGGATAGCGCGGCGCTGCGCGCGCTCGCGCAAGAGCTTCGCGCGATGCGTGAAATCGCGCGCTAGGTTGAACGAATGCGCGCGTTGCAATCGCGAAGCATTCGCGTGCGTCCAACCTCGGTGACGTAAGCGCGCTTGCAGCGCGGCGGCGCGCGGCGTGCTAGGGTTACCGTGCGGAACGGCACCGAACCGCTGCGCAACGAGTCTAAGGAGATGCGATGAACGATGGGATCCTGCAGCTAGCTCGAGGAGCGACGAGGTTCATTCTCGCGTTTGCGTTAGTAGCCGGTGTTAGCCTGGCGGCGCAGGCTCCCCGCGCGAATGCCGGCGACGCCGCGAAGTCGCACGGGCGGGAGAGCGTCGTTCTCGCCGGCGGGTGTTTCTGGGGCATGGAAGCCGTCTTCGGAGCGCTCGCGGGCGTCGAAAGCGTGGTTCCCGGGTATTCCGGCGGGGATCGAGCATCGGCCCATTACGAGATCGTGAGCACCGGGGCGACGGGTCACGCGGAATCGGTCGAAATCGTCTACGACCCGGCGCGCATCTCGTTCCGCCGCCTCCTCGACGTCTTCTTCTTGGTCGCGCACGATCCGACGCAGCGCGACCGGCAAGGGCCGGACGTCGGCCGCCAGTATCGGTCGGCGATCTTCTATCGTACGGAGGAACAGCGCGCCGTCGCGACCGCATACGTGCGCGCCCTGGACGAAGGCAAGACGCTCGCGGCGCCCGTGGCGACGAGCATCGAGCCGCTGCGCGCGTTCTACCCGGCGGAAGAGTACCACCGGCACTACGTCGCGCGCCATCCGGCCGATCCTTACGTCGCGTTCAACGACCTTCCGAAGCTCGCGCGTCTGCGCGAACGCTTCCCCGGACTCGTCGCGAACGCCCCGAACTAGAGCGTTTCGAGGCGCGCTACGCGGGCGTGGGCTGAGGTCCGGGGAACTTGTTTTCGTCGACCGGACTATCCGTGATGATCGGGATGATCAACGCGACGAACAGGACGAACGCGAGCGGGAGCAGGATCGCGGAATAGGTCCCGGTCATTTCCTTGACCGTCGAGGCGAACCACGGGCCGACGACGGCCGCCGCCCCCCAGGCCGTGAGGTTCAGACCGTAGTTCGCCGCGAGGTTCCGCAGGCCGAAGAAGTCCGCGTTGAAGGCCGGCATGACGCCGAACGCGCCGCCGTAGCACGAAAGAATCAACGAGAACATCCCGAGGACCGCGACCGTCGAGTGCACGTTGTCGATCAACATGAACGAGAACGCTTGCACCAGGAATAGGAGAACGAGGGTTCCCCGGCGCCCCGCGCGATCGGAGATCGCGCCCCAGAAGAAGCAGCCGAGGCCGTTGAAGACGGCCAGGATCGCGTACAGGCCTTCCACCGTCCCGGTCGAGAGCACGGTCATTTCGGAGATGATCGGCACGACGTTCGAGATGACGGCGATTCCGGCGACGCAGTTGAGAAACAAGATCAGCCAGAGCAGATAGAACTGCGGGTTCGCGGCCGTCTGGGCGAGCGGCATTTCGCGCGGCATCACGTTCGCATCCGTGAATTCAGCCGGCGGCCGCTGCAAGAACGAGGCTGCGGACACGCCTACGGCTGCGAACGCGGCGCCCGAGAACATGAAGATGTGCATGAGATCGTGGACGAGCGGCGGGCTCATGAGGGGCGTGCGCGGGCCGAGGTAGGCAGTCGCCGCGAGTTGCACGGCGTGGAAGGCGGACCACTGCTGGAGAAGTTGGTCGTAGTAGACGGCACCCAAGCCGAAGCCCATCGCGACGAGCCCTCCGCCCATGCCGCGGCGCTGGGGGAACCAAGAGATCGCAGCCGTCAGGGCCGCGATCGTGACCATCCCGGCACCGAAACCGCCGATGACGCCGTAAGAGAAATAGAAGTACGGAAGGCCGAATCGCTCCGTGCCGAGACCGGCGAGCACGTTGCCCGCCGCCCAGAGCAGCGTCCCGGTGACGGCGACGCGGCGCGAGTGGGAGCGGACGAGCCATAGCCCGCCGGCGACCGCGCCGAAGCCCAGGCAGAGATTCGCGATCGCGAAGCCCCAGGTCGTCGTGACGCTGTTCCACCCGAACGAAGCCGCGAGCGGTTGCGCGAGAAGGCTGTACGAGTACAGCGTCCCCGGCCCCAGCATCGTGAGGATCGCCGCAAGTGCAACGGGAAGGCGCTTGTTCACGCGATGGCTCTCCGATGGTTCCGGAAATGGAGGCGCGGCCCCGGGTGCGGGACCTGCTTCTCGCTCTATCGGCTTCCGGCGCGGCCGAATTGAGTCGCGTGACGGGCCGCACAGCGGGGCCCGGCGAGCCGGAAGGCGCGAACGTTAACGATCCGTCCGGGTCTGCCGATGGATGAAGTAGAAACGAGGTCGCCGGCTTCGCCGTGACCTCATTCTCTACGAAAGCAGTCGAGAGAAGGTACATGGCCGCTGCATCACCCGGCATCGACAAGCAACACAAGAGCCGCTCCCTGTTTTCCACGCTCGGATTGCTTGCCGGCATCCTCCTCTTTACGGTCGCCATCTTCGGGATCGCGCTCGAGAACGGCATCATTTCCAAGAAGATGTCCGACGACCTCAAGCTGGAGAACGTGGTCGGGCGCCAGCGCATGTTGCTCGTCGCGATGCAGCGCGACCTGCTCCAAATCGACTCGCTGCGCCTTGCGGGCACCAATGCCGCCCCCGTCGTCGTCTCGCTCACGGACGACGCGGCTGCGTTCGACCGCACGCTGACCGCGCTTGCGAGCGGCGGGCCGGCGCTGGAGAGCCCAGGCTCCGAGATCCGCCTCGACGCGCTGCCCAGCGACGCCGAACTGGCGTCCGTCCGCGCCTTGCACGACGAGTGGCAGCCGCTCGCAAAGGCGATCGCCGACGTCGGCCGGACGAACGGAGCGCCGAACGAGTTACGCTCCGCGCAAGCCGTCGCGGCTCGCGCCACGCCTACGCTGGTCCAGCACGCGGAAGACCTGCTTTCGGCGGTCGAAGCCGGTGCGAACCGAGTCCTCGTCGATGCGGTCGGAACCCGCAACATCCTCTCGGGATTCGCGATCCTCTGCTTCGTGCTGATCGTCTTCAGCCTGTATTCGCAAGTCAGCGAGGGCCGCAAACGCAGCGTGGCGTATGCCGCCAAACTCGAAAGCCTCGTCGCCGACGTCTCGACGAATGCGCGCGAGCTCGCGGCCGCCAAACAAGGCGCCGACACGATCATGCAAACGGTCCGCCAGGGCCTATTCCTGATCACGCCGCAGTTCCGCATCGAACCGGAATACTCGCGCGAGCTAGAGTCGATCTTCCGGCTTCAAGAGCTCGCCGGCTACAATTTCTTCAACATTCTGCAGCGCATTCTGACCGAGCGCATGTTCAACACGGCCAGAGACTACGTAACGATGTTGTTCTCGCCGGCGAAGAAAGAGCGGACCCTGCAGAAGATCAATCCGCTCGAAGAAGTCGAAGTCAACTTCTCGAACGCGGACGGCGGGTTCATATCGAAATACTTGAGCTTCTCGTTCCGGCGAGTCGTGACCGACGGGCAGATCAGCAGCGTCTTCGTCGCCGTCACCGACGTGACGGAGCGCGTTCAACTCGAACGGCAGCTGCGCGAATCCGAGCAGAAGAAAGAGCGGCAGTTCGAGCTGCTGCTCGGCATCCTGCACGTCGACCCCCGCGCGCTCGAAGATTTCCTCGCGACGGCGCAAGCGCAGTTGCGCGACATGAACGACGCGCTCCGCGCGCAGGATTTCGCGACGTCGTCCTCCGGACAGATGGAGCTGCTTCGCCAGCGCTTGGATACGGTCTTCCGTTGCGTTCACAACATCAAGGGAAACGCGGCTCTGCTCAAGCTCGACTATTTCGTCAAGACTGCCGAACAGTTCGAAACGAAGATCGCCGAGCTCAAGAGTCGCGCGGCGCTTGGCGGAGACGACTTCCTGGCCGTGGTGATCTCCCAATCGGCCTTGCGGTCGGACGTCGAAGAACTGCAAGAATTGCGCGACAAGCTGATCGGGATGCGCGGCAATTCGACCGCGCCGATGGCGACGGGGATTCTCGCGGTTCCGGCACGGCGGGGTTCGTCGCTCCCCACGTTCATCGGCGAGGACGATTTGGTCGGGTCGATCCGGTCCTTGGCGGATTCGATCGCCGGCAAACTCGGCAAGGAAGTGCGCGTCGAAGCGGAGGCCTTCGACACGCGGCTCGTCCCCGACGACCGGCGCCGGGCTATCAAGGACGTCTTGACGCAACTCACGCGCAACAGCCTCGCCCACGGGATCGAAGATCCGGGAATTCGCGAGGCCGCGAGCAAACCGGCGATGGGGACGATCAGCATTCGACGCGTCCCCGACGCGAACGCCGGCACGTTCCGATTCACGTTCCGGGACGACGGCGTCGGTCTCGAACCGCAGCGGATTCGCGCGCGCGCGATCGAGCAGAATCTCCTCGACCGCGATCAAGCGGCCGGCTTCGACGACTCTGCCATCGTCGGCGTGATCTTCGCTCCGGGCTTCACGACCGCTAAGGAATCGACGGGTGATGCGGGCCGGGGCCTCGGGCTGGATACCGTCAAGCGGCGGATCGTCGACGAGTGCGGTGGCGAGATATCCATCCGCTCCGATCCGGGACGCTACTGCGAATTCGAGTTCGCGCTCCCGGTTGCGGCGATGGCCGCACTGTAGAGGGAAGCCATGAAATTGCTGATCGTCGACGACTCCAACGTCATCCGGCGCTCGATCCAACGAACGCTGACGGATCGCAACGCGGAAGTCCGGATGGCGGGCAACGGCCTTGAGGCACTTCGGGCGATCGAGGACTTCGAGCCGGACATGGTCACGATGGATATCACGATGCCGGAGATGGACGGCCTGGCGTGCGTCGAGGAGATGTTGCGCCGCCGGCCCGAGGTGCGGATCCTCGTCGTTTCGGCGCTTGCCGACAAAGCGACCGCGGTCGAAGCGGTAAAACGGGGCGCACAAGGATTTCTCCTAAAACCCTTTACCGCGGAAACCCTCAATGAGGAGATCGCGGAGCTATTCGAGGTGCTCGGATGACGGAAGAAGATCTCAAAGTTTTCGTATCGGGAACTGCGAACTATTTCACGCAAGTTGCGTCCGTGCCGGCGGAAGTCAGCACGCCTTTCATCAGAGAGGCGAGCGACGACGTCATGTACGATTTCTCCGCCGTCATCGGCATCACCGGGACTCAGCGCGGGTGCGTCTACTACACTGCGCCGCGCACGATGGTGCAGAAGCTCGTCTCGCAGCTCGGCGAGCCCGAGCTCGGCGACGACATCTGCGCCGATTTCGTCGGCGAGATCGCCAATACGATCTCGGGTAACGCTCGCGAGCAACTCGGTTCGGGGTTCATGATCTCGGTTCCGGTCGTCTTCCGCGAGGCGAAAGAGGTCCGCTTCCCGCCCGATGCGCCCGCCTACGTGATTCCGATCGTGTGGAAGGGGCATCGCTCGTCGCTCATCATCTGCCTGAAAGATGAACCGTTACGCCCCGCCCGGGTAGAGGTGGGCTGAGGAAAGATATGTCGAAACTGCAATACGAAGTGTTCCTGCGCTCGCGCGAGTTCGAGCGGGCCGCCGCAGGCATGCAGATGCGTCCGATGGACTGGCGTCTGTTGCTCGCGCTCGACGGCCGCACGGCTCTCGGAGATCTCGCGCAGCGCCTGTTGCTCGACGTCGACGAAGCCGTCGATACGGTCGTCGTTGCCGAACGATTGCGGATGGTGGAGCGCCGCCGCGTTTCGCTTTCGGAATACCGGTCGGAATTCGAGCGACGCGCTGCCGAAAACGCGGGTTTCGCGCCGCAGGCGCCGGCGATCGCGCCCGAGGCGGAACCGCCGGCCGGACCGCTCGAAGCGCCGGCGGAGCTCCCCGGCGCGCCGGCGGCGAACCGGCTGCCGGCGGACCTCGAGGCCGCCCCGTTAGAGCCCGCTTTCGCGTCTGAAGCGCTCGCACCGCAGCCGGAGCTGGCCGAAGAACCGGCGCGGTTCGCAGAGTACGCTCCGTTCTCGGAACCGCCGGCGTTCGGCGAGGAGCCGGCGTTTGCCGAGCCCGCGTCGCCTGCCGGATTCGATCCGTTTGCCGGAAGCGCCGGCGTCATGCTCGGCGAGGCAAGTGAAGCGCGGTTGGAAACGTTCCACGTGATGCGCGAGGGAGTGGCCCATCACGTCGCCGAGTACGCGGACGTTCGCGATCAGCTACAGGATGAGCCGCCCGCGCTCGCGCAGGACGCTCCCCATCAGCCCGAGTTCGCCGGTGATGCCGAGCTTGTCGCTCGTCCCGAGCTTGTCGAAGGACGAGCCGAAGAGTCCGAGCCCGCGACCGAAACCGCGCCCGTCGAGACGACCGTCATCCCGAACTCGTCGAAGGACGAGCCGGCTCTCGGGCACCGGATCGCGGCCTGGGCCGAAGCTCCGCTGGCGCACGAGGCCGCGCCCTGGGCGCAAGCGCCCGCCGAACCCGCCGTGGAGCCGCAGCCGCCGGCGGAGACTTGGGCTCAGACGCCTGCGGAGCCGAACGCCGAGGTTTGGACACCGGTCGCCGCCGAAGCCGAAGCGCCCTCGATGCCGGATGCGCCGGCGGCCGAGCCCGCGTTGACGGCGCCGGCAGCCCCCTGGGAGGCTGCGGCCCCGGCAGCGGAAAACGTGGTCCCGCCGGTCGTCAAGCCGATCGAATTCAAGCTGCGACCGTCGGTGCAGGTGGTCATTCGCTAGGGCTTGGGGGCCGAGCAAGGCGAGAAGAGAGAGAGGCGGCGAAACCGGATGGTTCCGCCGCCTCTCCCTCTGTTTCCGGGCTAGTTATTCCGAGTGCCGATCGTCGTGGGCGCCCGGCTCGTCGGCGTGCTCGCTCACGTTGCCGAAATCGCGCGCGATGCGTTCCGCCACCGAAAGCGTCGATGGGTCTACCGCACCCTTTTTCGCGGGTACCCTGGTCTTCGCGCGCGGCATGAGGCGGGAGAAGAGGTTGCCCAGCTGCCAGCGCGGCTTCGCCGCGACCTGGGAGTCGCCCGCGGCCTGCGGCGTGGAAACCGCAGCCGGATCCTCAGGCGCAGCCGCCTCGGCGTCGATCGTTTCGAGCGCGGGAGGTTCGTCTGATTCGATGACGCGCGCCGGTGCGGGCGTCATCGACACCGTTCCCGGCGCCGTGGGCGCAGGCTCCGCCGCGGGTGCGTCCGCCTTCGGCGGTTGACCGGCATCCGGCGGTTGGGCGAACGCGTTGCGCGTGTAGGCCTCGCGAGAAAACGCTTGGCGGCCGAAGGACTGCCAGCCGAGCGGCGCGCGATCGGGGCCTGCGTCGGCCTCTGCGGGGCGAGCGGTCTCGGGCGCCGCGGCATCGAGCTCGCCGTGCTCCGGGATCAGCCGGAGCCTGGGCCGCTCCTCTTCCGGGGCGCGCAGTTGCGCCATGCGCCGTTCGGCGTCCTCGCGTTCGCGAAGCGCGCGCTCGTGGGCTGCGCGCAGGTCGGCGGCGCGAGCCTCGCTTTCGAGGCGCTGTGCGACCGCTCGTTCCCGCCCCGCGGAGCGCTCGCGCTCGAGGTCGACCTGGAGATTCGCGATCTCGCTCTGGAGCGCCTCGCCCATCTGGATCGTGTCGCGGAGCCGGGACTCCGTCTCGGCTAGTTTCGATTCCGCTTGAGCCCTGCCGTTTCGCAGCGCTTTCAGGTGCGCGGCGACGTCTTGTGCTTCACGTTCGAGCGTGCGCGAGGTCTGCGCGAACTCGTTCGCGCGGCGCTCGACGTCGCTCCGGCCGGCGCCGGCGCGCTCGCGGCCGGCGAGCTCGTCCGCAGCGCTGTTGTCGAGCCCTCCGCATTGTTGGAGCGCGCTCTCGTAGGCGGCCTTACGTTCGCTTGCGCGTAGCACGGCGTTGCGCTGCTCGGTCCGGGCTTGCTCCATCGCCGCTCGAACGGCGGTTATGCGCAATTCGGCCTCCGAGCGTTCGCGTAGCGCTTCTTCTTCGGCCTTGCGGGCTTCGGCGAGGCGAAGCTCCAGCTCGGTGCGTTCGTGCGCGAGCGCTTCGGCGGTCTGCCGGAGCTCGTTCGAGCGCGCGACGACGCTCTGGTGCTCGCGTTCCGCCTGCTCGATCGCGATGCGTAGCGTCGCGACGCTCTCCTCGGCTTCCCGCTGCTCCTTGAGTAGCCGTTCCGCCGTTTCGCGCACTTCGTCGGCGCGCCGGCGCGATTTCGAATGCTCGAGCTCCGCGCGTTGCGTTTCGGCTTGGTGCTCGTCGAGTTGCTTCTGGATCGCGGCGCGTTCGCGGGCGAGTTGTTCGAGCCGGCTCTCGCGGTCGCGGGCCTGGTCGGCGAGCATCTGTTCACGTGCGGTCGAATCATCGATGGCTGCACGCAGGCCGGCGGCCCGAGTCTCCAGCTGCGAGCGCTCGGCACCCAGCCTTTCCGCTTCCGTGCGTAGCGTGGCGAAGCGTTCTTCTGCAGAGATGCGGATGGGTTCAATCACGCGTTCGACTCCCGCTGGTGGTAACGGCAGCGGCCCCGGGCTCGGAGCCGGCGGCATGGGCGATACGACGACGAAGCTCGTCGTTCTCAAGTTATCGGCGTCTTGGACAAAAGGTGAAGCCCGCGCCGACGGGGGTGATCGCGGGGCGGGCCGCCAACTTCATCGCGACGCTACCGGGCGCCGGCCCGCCGCTCGAAGCGGCGGGCGCGACCCCGGGAGCTGACGGCAAGAGGGCGATTAGCTCAGTTGGGAGAGCGCCTCGTTTACACCGAGGATGTCGGCGGTTCGAGCCCGTCATCGCCCATTTCTCGCCGGCTACCAGCGTGCGTCGCGGATTGCGACGCGGACGTGGTAGGCGGCGGCGTCGATATCGCGCGTGGCGGCGCCGCGCAGGCTGAGAGACGCCGGATTCTGCTCCTCGCGCGTTACGTCGAAGCGCGCCTTCTGCAACGCCTCGAGCGCGCGCTGCAATCGCCCGCGGCGATCGATGCCGGGGTCGATGAAATGCTCGTCGACGTTTTTGCCGTCGTTGATGCCGGCCACTCTGATGTCGCGGTAAGCGCGGGCGATGAAGTCGAGGGCCATGTCCTCTTGCCCGTTGACTCCGGGCCGGTAGCCCGGACGGTCGAGGAGCGCGCGGGCGTAGCGGAGGTCGCCCATCGCGTGGAGGTAGTACGGGTGCGCCCCGGGATAATCGGCGAACGCCGGGGCCGCGGTCGCGGCGAGGGCGACGAACGAGGCCGTCGCGAGAAGTCTGCCTGCGAAGTTCATGTCGTGACTCCTGTTCGGTTGCTGTATCTTAGGATGAGAGCGGCCGGCTGCCGTCCGGCCTATCGAGGAAACGCGCCGCTTTGCGGCGCCGTCGCCGCGCGCCGGCAAGTCTAACGGCCGTCTAATCGGGCCGGCACGCGCCCTCGCGGGCTGCGGTGCGCGGAATTCGCCGGCCCGTGGGCCAATAGGTGAATGCCCGTTCCTAGCCGACGGGGGATCTGAATGGATACTGCCAGCAAGCAGGGCGTCGCCCTTTCCTCCATCCTCGCGAGCGCCGGGCTCACCGTCGCGAAGCTGGTCGTAGGCGTATTGACGGGGAGCCTCGGGATACTCTCGGAGGCGGCACATTCTCTGCTGGATCTCGGCGCAGCCTCGATCACGTGGATGGCCGTGCGCGTGAGCGACAAACCGGCCGACGCCGACCACCCGTGGGGCCACGGCAAGTTCGAAGCAGTCTCCGCGCTCATAGAGACGGGCCTGCTCTTCGTCACGGCTGCCTTGATCGCCAAGGAATCCGTTGCCCGGCTGATCTTCGGCGGCGCGCACGTCGACGTGACGTGGTACTCGGTCGCGGTCGTCATCGGGTCGATGGCGGTGGACTTCACTCGCTCGCGCGCGCTCATGAAGGTCGCAAGGGAGACGAAGAGTCAAGCGCTCGAAGCGGATGCGCTCCATTTTTCGTCCGATATCCTCTCCTCCGGCGCCGTGCTCGTAGGCCTCGGTGGCGTCGCGGCCGGATTCCCGAAGGCCGATTCCGTCGCCGCACTGATCGTGTCGTTCGTCGTCGCGAAAGCGGGCTGGGACCTTGGGAAGCGCACGGTCGACGTTCTGGTCGATGCAGCGCCCGCGGGCCTCTCCGAGAGCATCGCCGAGGTCCTGGGGACGATTCCCGGCGTGGCTCGCGCGGACCGCATTCGGGCCCGGCTGCTCGGGAGCACCGTCGTAGCGGAGGCGATGGTCTCCGTCGTCCCGGGGACGCCGATCGAACGCGCCGCGGCGATCTGCGGCGACGCGGAGTCGGCCGTCATCGCCCGCCATCCGGATGTGGCGATCACGGTTCGGGCGGAGCCTCTCCCGCTCGATCAGGCGACGGTCGCGGAGACCGTCCGGCACGCGGCGGCGCGGCTCGGCCTGGACGTGCACGACGTCGCAGTCCACGCCGCACGCGGCTCCGAGGGTTCCGCCGGCCTCTTGCACGTCGTCTTCGACGTCGAGATCGAGGCAGGGACGCTCCTGCGCGAGGCGCACGCGCGCGCCGACGCGCTCGAGCGCGCCGTCGCCGCCCAACTCGGCAACGGCGTCGTCGTCCGGTCGCACCTCGATCCCAAGCGCGCGGGCCCGGTCGAGGCGAAGGCGCTGCCGCCGGAGAGCGCGGCCGATTTGACGGCGCGCGTCGCCGCCGTCGCGGCGGCCGTCCCGCTCTGTCGTGACGTGCGCGACGCGATCGTCCAGGATTCAGAGGACGGCCTCTGCGTCTCGGTCTCGTGCTTCTTCGACCCGGAGCTGCCGCTGCAGGACGTCCACGCGGCGACCTTGGCGGTCGAGCATCGGATTCGCCGTTTGATGCCGACGGCCGGCCGCGTCCTCGTCCATGCGGAGCCACTCGCCGATCCGCCCCGGCGCCCGCAGCGCGCGGACCTCGCGGAGGCGCTGCCGGCGGAGCTTGCGATCGTTTCGCGGGCGGACCTCGCGACCGTTACCGTCGCGGCGCCGCCTCCGCCGGATTAGCTCGCGCAAACGCGCCCAAGGGCGGCGCTCGGGCATCCCGAACGTTCAGCGATTCCGAATCTTCCGCGGGTACGCGCAAGGAGCAGCGATGATCGAGACGGGACCGCGTCGCCACATAACCCTGCAATCGCTCGACGGCATCGCCGTCGTCACGCTCGCCCGCCCCGAAAAGCGTAACGCGCTCTCCCTCGAGACGATGCGCGAGATGCTCGACATGCTCGGGGAGATCGGCCGCGACCGTTCGATCCGCGTCGTCGTCCTGCGAGCCGAAGGGCCGGCTTTCAGCGCCGGGCACGACATCCGCGAGATGCTTTGCCGCGACGCGACGGCCTACCGGGAGATCTTCGATACCTGCGTGCAGATGATGACGGCGATCCAGACGATCCCGCAGCCCGTGATCGCCGAGGTCACGGGCATCGCGACGGCAGCTGGCTGCCAGCTCGTCGCAACCTGCGATTTGGCGTTTGCCTCGACCGAAGCGCGCTTCGCGACGCCGGGCGTGCGGATCGGGCTCTTCTGCACGACGCCGATGGTCGCGCTGACGCGCGCGATCGGGCGGAAGCGCGCGATGGAGATGTTGCTCACGGGCGATTTCGTCGACGCGCCGACGGCGGCGGAGTGGGGCCTCGTGAACCGCGTCGTCGGGATCGAAGGGCTGCACGACGAAGTCATGGCGACCGCACGGCAGATCGCTTCGTCGAGTTCGTTCGTCATCGGCCTCGGCAAGCAGGCCTTCTACGCGCAGATCGATCTCGATCAACCGAAGGCATACGCGTACGCGAAGGAAGTCATGAGCATGAACGCGCTCGAAGCGGATGCGCAAGAAGGGATGGCCGCGTTCGCGGAGCGCCGCCGGCCCACGTGGGTGCACTAGCGGCGCGCCCTTAGCTAGCGCGTAACGCCCGGTCTCTGGACTCGCTCGAAAAGCGCGGGGCGAGAAGCTCCGCGAGCTGCTCCGATTCCGCGAGGAACGCGTCGTGGCCGTGATGCGATTCGAGCTCGAGATAGACGCTGTCCGCGCCGTGTTCCGCGAAGCGCTCGGCGGCTCGGCGCACGTCGTCGGGGCGGAAGAGCCAATCGCTCGAGATCCCGACGAACGTGAGCGCGGGCAAGGCCCGGTCGAGCTTGCGCTCGCGCGTATCGAAGAGGTCCATCGCCCGCGTCAGCGTGAGATACGTGTGGTCGTCCATCCGCGCGGCGAAGATGCTGCCCTGATAATTGAGATAGCCTTCGATGTCGAAACGGTCGGCGTGGTTGCGGGCCGGGTCGCCGCCCTTGCGGTCGAAGCGCCGTCCGAAGCGATGCGAGAACAGCGCTTCGCTCTTGTACGTGAGCATCGCGATCTTGCGCGCGAGCTCGATGCCGGCGGTCGGCGTAGGGCCGCCGTTGCGGATGGCCTCGCGGGCGACCGCGTTGAGCGCGATTCCCATCGCGGAGAACGAATCGTAGGCTCCGACCACGATCGCGCTCTCGACCTGGCGGGGCGCAGAGAGCGCCCATTCGAGCGCCTGCATCCCGCCGAGCGAACCGCCGATCGCGAGCGCGACGCGCGTGATGCCGAGGCGTTCGAGCGCCGCCCGCTGCGCGCGCACGATGTCGGGGACCGTGACGATCGGGAAGCTCGCCCCGTACGGCTTCCCGTCGGGCCCAGGGCTCGTCGGTCCGGTCGAACCGTAACAACCGCCGAGCGCGTTGACGCCGACGACGGCGAGCCGATTCGTGTCGAGCAGCTTGCCGGGGCCGATGAGCCCGGGCCACCAGTCGGCAACGCGGCTCGAGCCGGTCAGCGCGTGCGCGACGACGACGACGTTCGAGCCGTCGGGCCGCGCCTTGCCGTAGATCGAGACGCGCTGCACGACGCCCTCGAGCGCGACGTCGCAATCGAGCGCAAGGCGCCCGATTGCGACGTCCCGTTCGAGGGCCGGTTCGAGGTTAGGCACGCACCGGTGCCGGGGCGGCGATCGGTTCGAGGGCCTGCGCGAGATCCGCGATGATGTCGGCCGGATCTTCGATGCCGACCGAGAGCCGGATCAAGTCTTCGGTGACGCCGCTTTCGATCTGCTGAACGGGATTGAGCTGCTGGTGCGTCGTCGTCGCGGGATGGATCACGAGCGATTTCGCATCGCCGACGTTCGCGAGCAGCGAGAACAGCTTCAGGCGGTCGATGAACGCCTTCGCCGCGTTCGCGCCGCCCTTGATGCCGAACGTGAGGATCGCGCTCTGCCCCTTCGGCAGGTACTTCTGCGCGCGGGCGTAGGCGTGATTCCCCGGGAGTCCCGGATAGGAAACCCACGTCACCTGCGGATGCGCCTGGAGATACTCCGCGACCTTGAGCGCGTTCGAGGAGTGCTTTTCGATGCGCAGCCCGAGCGTTTCCAGACCCTGTATGAAGAGCCAGCCGTTGAACGGAGAGAGCGCCGCGCCGACGTCGCGCAAGAGTTGGACGCGCGCCTTGAGGATGTACGCGAGGTTGCCGAATGCGGCCGTGTAGACCACGCCGTGGTAGGACGGATCGGGTTCCGTGAAGTCCGGGAACTTGCCGGAGGCGGCCCAATCGAAGTTTCCGCCGTCGACGAGCAGGCCGCCGATCGAGGTGCCGTGCCCGCCGATGAACTTCGTTGCGGAGTGCACGACGACGTTCGCCCCATATTCGAACGGGCGCAGCAGGTAGGGCGTCGCCAGCGTGTTGTCCACGATCAACGGGATCTTCGCGTCGCGCGCGACCTCGGCGACCGCCTCGACGTCGAGCACGTCGACCTTCGGGTTCCCGATCGTCTCGGCGAAAATCGCCTTCGTGTTCGGCCGGACGGCGCTGCGGAAGTTCTCGGGATTCGTCGGATCGACGAGGCTGACGGTGATGCCGAACTTCGGCAACGTGTGCACGAACGCGCTATACGTTCCCCCGTAGAGTTGCGCGGAGCTGACGATATGATCGCCCGCGCGCGCCACGTTCAAGATCGAGTAGATGACCGCGGCTTGGCCGCTCGCGACCGCCAGCGCGCCGACGCCTCCTTCGAGCTGCGCGATCCGCTGCTCGAGGACGTCGTTCGTCGGATTCATGATCCGCGTGTAGATGTTGCCGAATTCTTGCAGCGCGAACAGGCGCGCGGCGTGGCCGGAATCGTCGAACTTGTACGAGCTCGTTTGGTAAATCGGGACCGCGCGAGCCTTGGTGCTCGGGTCGCCGCTGTGGCCGCCGTGGATCGCGGTCGTGTCGAAGCCGGGGGTCGTTGAATCGTGGGACATCGGGCTAGCTCCTTTGCCGGTTGTGAGATGACCGAACGGGGAGCCCGCGAGCGGAAGATCTGACGATCAGCCGTGGTGCCTCGCGAGCGGACGGGTGGCAGTCGCTTCGAGCGAGGATACCGATTGTGCGGCGCCGGCCGGGAAAAGGGAAGCCTCGAGAGGCTGCCGTTTCAAACCGGTGCTTTCCGCGTGCGCTGGTTGAGAGAGCGACATGCGAACCACCCTGAGTGTAGTGAAGTTGATTCAACATACCGAACGTCGCGGGGTGCGTCAAGATCCAACCCGCTATCCGCTTCCTTCAGGCGGGCTGCTCCAGGCTTTTGGAGCGGAGGACGGGCCGGCGCTCCTGTTCATGCACGGCATCGGAGGCGCTGCGTGGTCGTGGCTCCCGCAGGGATTGGCCCTGGCCGAGCGCTGCCGCTGCTACCTGTGGGAGGCCCGCGGCCACGGTGCGGCGTCACCCGCTCGCGACGTGACGCTCGGCGACTATTACCAGGACGGGCTTGAAGCGCTGAACTTCATCCGCGAACGGGGCGAGCCGCCGATCGTCGCGGCTCATTCGATGGGGGGGCTCATCGCCATGGCGCTCGGCGCCGATCATCCGGCGGCCGTGCGCGGGCTCTTCCTCCTCGAGCCGGTGTACGCTCCCGGCGGCCCGCCGCCGTCGCTGACGCGGCTCGGGAGTGCGGCGCGGAACTCTTTGCGCTCGTTGCTCCTTGCGGTTCCGCGCGAAGGAACGCTCTCGCTGGCGCTTTCGCGAGCGGTGTTCCACTCGGCTTTCACGGACCGCGCCGCGGAGGCGCGAGCCTGGGAAGAGCAGCGGCGCCAGCCGATCGTCGAGTTCCCCGCGATGTTCCTAGAAGGCGTCGAGGGGCGCTTCGAGCAGCGCGCGTTCGCGCGGGAATTGCGCGTTCCGGCGCTCCTGCTCGAGGGCTCGATCGCGCGGCGCCGTCCGCGTTTCCCCGGGCTCGTCGCGGACTTGCGCGCGGCGCTGGGCGACCGTTTCCGATACGAGGTCGCGGAGGGCGGACATTACCTGCAACTCGACCGGCCCGCCGTGGTGACCCGCTTGCTGGAAGCCTTCGTCGCGAGCCTCTCAACGGCCGCGCACGGTCTTCCCGCGTAGCCCGCGTCCGGGGCGGGGCGGGGTTCCTCCGCGGGGACGCCCGCCCCGCCCCGGACGCTGCCTACATTCTTGTGGGAAGGCTCCGTCGGCAAGCTGCGCGCGCCGCGGAGAAAGGCGCCCCGCCCCGGACGCTACCTGCGTTCTCGTGGGAAGGCTCCGCGGGCAAGCTGCACTCCCCGCGGAGAAACCCCGCGCCGCCCCGGACGCTACCTGCATACCGTGGAAAGTGTGGCTCCGCCGGCAAGCTTCACTTTGTTGATGGGCGGCGTGCAGGGGGTCGGGTAGTTCGCGAAGATGATGATAAGGAATGCGGAGAGTTCTCCTCGCCCTGATGTGTCTCGGGCTCCTTGCTGCGCTTTGGGTTGCCGTTCTTCGAGCGCACGATGAGGCGCAATCGCGCCGGGTCGAGATCGCGCTCGACTACTCGGAATTCGCGGCGCTCGCCGATTCCTATGGATACGATCAAGAGAAGTTCCTCATCGCATTGCGGGCCGCCGGCCTCACGTCGCTCGCGGTCTCCGAGGAGCTCGGTGCGAACGTCAACTTTTCGAACGGGGCCGTCTTCGTCAGCGGGCAACAGCTGATCGACCAAGCGCGCCTGGGCCCGCTCGGCGAGCCGACGCTCGCGCGTCTGGGGCGCGAAGGGAAGCTCTCGCCTGCGGATATGTACCTCTTGGTCTACGCCCCCGACGAGATCGAGCGGTACCGCGAAGCTCTGGCGCTGCATTTCAGCCCGCACAGCGTGCGCGCGTTGCGCGCCTCGGGGCCGGCGATCTTCGCCGTGCGCTCGCAGGTCGATTTCTTCGGCGCGCTCGGCCTTGGGCTGCCGGCCCAACCGCTCGCGCTCGCGCGGAAGACGCACCTGTTGCTCGTGCCGCGCTATCAAAACGACGAGCGGTTCGGAGCCGAGAAGATCTCGGCATTGCTTGCAGCCGCGCGGGATCAGGGGAAGATCAGCACGATCGTTTTCTTCGGAACGCGTAACGAAGCGCTCGGATTCCCCGATCACATCGCCGACATGGCCGACGCGATCCGGTCCGCGGGCTATAACTTCGGGCTGATCGAGACCTACGACAAGACGCAGGTGCAGAAAGGGAGCGAGGAGCTCGGGCAGCTCCTCCCCGCCAACACCGTGCGCGTCCAAGCGATCGCCAAGCTCGATCAAGATCGGCTCGATCTCGATACGGTCGCGGCGCGCTACATCCTCGGCGTGCGCGAGCGAAACGTGCGCGTCATCTACTTGCGTCCGCTCGCGCACGCGGACGGCGCTCTCTCGCTCGAGATGACGAACGTCAAGCTCGTTCGCACTCTCAAGCAGCAGTTGCACGCCGCCGGCTTCATTCTTGGGCGCGCGCGGCCGGTCGGGGCGCCGGCGGGGCGCGAATTCTCGATTCCCTTCCCGCTCGTCGTGCTCGTCTCGCTCGCCGTTCCGGCGATTTGCCTCTTGCTGCTCGACGCGTTCGGCTACCGGGGCGGCCGGCTCGCGCTTGCGGCGTTCGGCCTGGATCTCGTGCTGCTGGCGGCCGGAGCCGCGACGCACCACGACCTGCTCGTCCGCAAGCTGCTCGCGCTCGCCGGCGCGATCGCGTTCGCGGTCGCCGCCGTCGTCGTCATCTCGCGCCGCTTCAGGGAGGAACCGCCCGAAACGCTCGGCGCGACGCTGGCCGCCGGCCTGCAGACGGTGGCGCGCTCCACGGCCGTCGCGCTGTGCGGCGGGCTCGTCGTCGTCGGGTTGCTCAGCGTGCCGTTGCTGATGTCCGAAATCGATCGCTTCACGGGCGTCAAAGCGGTGCTGCTCCTCCCGCCGCTCGTCGTGCTCGCGCTCTACCTCTACACGCGCCGCTTTCGGGGGAGCGCACCGCTCGATCCGCTCGAGAGCGCGCAATCGCCCGTGCGCGTCTATCAACTCGCGCTCGTCGGTGTGCTCGCCGCTGCCGCTTTCATCTATGTGTCGCGCAGCGGAAACACGAGCGACATCACGCCTTCGACGTTCGAGCTCTCGCTGCGCTCGGGCTTGACGGAGGTGCTCGGCGTGCGGCCGCGGTTCAAGGAATTCGTCGTCGGGTTCCCCCTCTTGATGCTGCTCCCGGCGCTGCGGCTCGAACACAAGCGCGCGCTCGGGTGGATCTTCGCGCTCGGCATCGCGGTCGGGACGTCCGATATCGTCGATACGTTCTCGCACTTGCACACGCCGCTCGCCGTTTCGTTGATCCGTCTCGGGAACGGGGCGGTGCTCGGGTGCCTCATCGGCGCGCTCGCGATCGTCGCGTACCGAGCGGTGGCGGCGCGCTCCGGGGCGCGCGCCTAGCGGCGATGCGCATCCTGCTCAGCGGCTATTACGGTTTCGGGAACCTCGGCGACGAGGCGTTGCTCGAGATCATCGTCGCCGAATTGCGGACGCGCTTCCCGCTCGCGGAGATCGACGTGCTCTCGGCGCAACCGGAAGCGACGGCGCACGCGCTCGGCGTCTTTGCGACGCAGCGCGCGGACCTCGCCCAAGTGCGGCGCGCAATCGATCGCGCCGACGTGGTGCTCTCCGGAGGCGGCGGCCTCTTGCAGAACGTAACGAGCCTCAAGAGCTTGCTCTACTACGCCGGGATCATCCGAAGCGCGATTCGGGCGGGGAAGAAGACGATGATCTTCGCGCAGTCGATCGGACCGCTCGATTTCATCGGCAAGCAAACGGTTCGCGAGTGCTGCCGCGGCCTTTCCGCCGCGACCGTCCGCGACGAACGCTCGCGCGAATTGCTGCAGGAGCTCGTCTCCGGGATCCGAGTCGAACGCACCGCGGACCCCGTCTTCCTCTACGAGAGCGCGCCCGATGCGGAGTGTCTCGAACGCGTCCCCGACGGCGATGCGCTCGTGGTCGTGAGCGTTCGGAAGACGCCCCACTTCGAAACGCTCGCGCTACGCCTCGCCGCGGCCGTCGACCGGCTCGGGGAACGATATGGCGCCCGCGTCGCTTTCGTCGCGCTCGGCGGCCAACCGGATGCCGAGGCTGCGACGACGGTGATTCGGAAGTGCCGCTCCCACCCGATGCTGCTTCCCGTCGAAGGCCTCGGCCCCACGGCCAAGGTGCTCGAGCGCGCCCAACTCGTGATCGGCGTCCGCCTGCACGCGTTGATCCTTGCGGCGCGGTTCGCGGTGCCGTTCTTGGCCGTTCCCTACGATCCGAAGGTGACGGGCCTGTGCGACGATCTCGCCTATCCGCTCCCGCCGCTCTGGCAGCCGTCCGACCGTTCCGTTCCGCGCGAAGACCTCGCGGCCTTGGTCGACCGGGCATGGACGGAGCGGGCCGCCCTGCGCGCCTGGCTCGTCCCCGCCGCCGAACGGATGCGGGCGCTCGCGGAGCGCAACTTCACGGCGCTCGAGCAACTCGTCCGAGCTTAGGGCCGGCCCTTAGGCGGCAGGCGCGCCCCCCGGCGGGCCGAACCTAGAGCGTTCGATGCCGCGCGCTTTGACGTTGGGGCGGATCGCGGGAATCCGCGTTGCGATCCATTGGACTTGGCTTTTCCTCTACGTCTTGGCGACGTGGTCGTTCGCCTCGACGCTCGAGAGCAACGGCCGCGCCGTCCCGCTTGCGCTGTGCGCGTTCGGGACGCTGCTCGTCTTCGCGAGCCTCGTCGCCCACGAGTTCGCTCACGCGCTCGTCGCGCGACGCTTCGGCGTCGGGACCAGCGCGATCGTGCTGTTCCTGTTCGGCGGGGCGGCGACGCTCGAGCGCGAGCCGCCGACGCCGCGGGCGGAGATCGCGATCGCGCTCGCGGGGCCGTTCGCAAGCCTGCTGCTCGGCGCGTGCGCGTTCGGAGCGGATGCCGCGTTCTCGCGCCTTCCGGGGGCGGCTGCCGCAGCCGCCTCCGATCTTTGCGGGTTGTTGGCTTCGAGCAACATCGCCATCGCGTTGTTCAACCTGCTCCCCGCGTTTCCGATGGACGGCGGCCGCGTAGTGCGCGCGGTGCTGTGGCACTACCGCCGCCACTGCGCCTCGGCGACGGCGCTGGCGGCGCTGACCGGCCTCGTCAGCGCCGCCGCGTTTGCTGCCGGCGGAGGGTACATGCTGTACCTGACGCGCGACTGGGCTTACTGCTGGTTGATCGTGATGGGCATTTTCGTCGCCCGCACCGCCTGGCGCGGCTACGCGGATGCGCGCTCGCTTCAAGAGATCGAACGGCTCGAGGCGACCCTCCGCACGGTCGCGCGCCCGATCGTAGAACCCGCCACGTGAGCCGAACTCGCCGCCCCGAAATGAGACGATGACCGACTATCGCGCGACCCTCAACCTCCCGAAGACGGACTTCCCGATGAAGGCCGACTTGCCGAAACGCGAGCCGGACCGCGTCGCGTGGTGGAAGCAGCACCAGGTGTACGAGCGCCGCCTCGCGCGGAACGCAAAGAATCCACCCTGGATCCTCCACGACGGCCCGCCCTACGCGAACGGCGGGGTTCACATGGGCACGTTCCTGAACCGCGTCCTCAAGGACGTCTTCGTCAAGGTGCATCTGCTCGACGGGAAGTTCGCGAAATTCGTTCCCGGATGGGACATGCACGGGCTGCCGATCGAGTTCGAGACGCTCAAGCATCTCAAGCTGGATTTCCGCAAGATCGATCCGATCGAACTCCGTGCCAAGTGTCGCGAGCGCGCGCTGTATTGGCTCGACGTGCAGCGCACGACGTTCCTGCGCATGGGCTTGCTCGGCGAGTTCGATCATCCGTACCGGACGATCGATAAAGAATTCGAAGCGGTGATCGTCGAGGCGCTCGCGGATCTCTCGGAGGCCGGGCAACTCTACAAGGGCCTGCGCTCGACGTTGTGGTGCATCCACGACGAGACCGCGCTCGCCGAAGCCGAGATCGAATACAAGGACAAGGTCTCGCCCGCGATCTACGTGCGCTTCGCCGCCGACGCGGCGCAGAGCGCCGACCTCGAACGGCGCTTCGGGCTGCGCGACACTACGGGCTTGCCGAGGCCGCTCTCGTTCGTGATCTGGACGACGACGCCGTGGACGCTCCCCGCGAACGTTGCGATCGCCCTCAAGCCCGATGCGACCTACGGCCTCTATGCGAACGGCACCGAACGCTACATCGTCGCCGAAGCGCTCGAACCCGCGGTGCGGGAGAAAGCGGGCTTCGCCGAGGCGGCGAAGCTGTGCACGGTTCCCGGCGAGGCGCTGATCGGCGCGAGCGTGAGGCATCCGTTCCTCGAGCGCAATTCGGAGATCGTCGGCGCGGATTACGTCGAACTCGAAACCGGGACGGGCGCGGTCCATACGGCGCCGGGGCACGGCGTCGACGACTTCGAAACGGGCGTGCAATACGGCTTGCCGATCGTCAACCCGGTCGACGGGCGCGGCCACTTCACGGCGGAGGCCGGGCCGTACGCCGGCCTGCAAGTGTTCGCCGCGAACGAGAAGATCATCGAGGATCTCGCCGCGAGCGGCGCGCTCTGGGCGCGCGAATCGTACTCGCATTCCTACCCGCATTGTTGGCGCTGCAAGAACCCCGTGATCTTCCGCGCGACCTCGCAGTGGTTCATGGCGATGGACGTCAACCGGCTTCGCAAGCGGATCGAAGAGAAGCTGCCGAGCGTTGCGTTCACGCCCGCCTGGGGGCAGAACCGCATGCGGCAGATGATCGAGAACCACCCCGAGTGGTGCCTTTCGCGGCAGCGCACGTGGGGGACGCCGATCCCTGCCGTCGTCTGCCGGGCCTGCAACGAATCGACGCTCGATCCCGAGGTCGCGCGGCGCGCCGCCGCGCGCTTCCGCGAGGTCGGTGCCGACGCGTGGTGGAGCGACGATCTCGCCACGTTCCTCCCCGCTCGTTTCTCGTGCCCGAAGTGCCGCGGTACGGAGTTCGAAAAAGAGCTCAACATCGTCGACATCTGGTTCGAATCCGGCGTCACGCATCTCGCGGTCCTAGGCCGCGACGGGATGCCCTGGCCCGCCGACGCGTACTTGGAAGGCAGCGATCAATACCGCGGCTGGTTCCGCAGCAATCTGATCACGGCGGTCGCGATCAAGGGCGCGCCGCCGTACAAGTCGGTCGTCTCGACCGGCTGGGTCGTCGACGCGCATGGCCACGCGATGCACAAATCGGCCGGCAACTACATCGGCGCCGACGACGCGATGCAGAAGTACGGGGCGGACGTCCTGCGCTTGTGGACGGCTTCCGTCGAGTTCACCGCGGACATGCGCTTGGGCGACGAGCTGCTCAAGAGCGTCGGCAGCGTCTATCGCAACCTGCGCTATCGCCTGCGCATGTTGCTCGGGCTCATCGACGATCTGACGCCCGAGCACTTGATCGCGCGCGAGCACCTCGAACCGCTCGACCGCCTCGCGCTGGCCGCGCTCGATTCGTTTGCGCGCAGGGCCGCGAAAGCGTACAAGCGCTACGATTTGCACGACGTGTACCTGGCCTTGATCGATTTCGATGCGGACCTATCCGGCTTCTACATCGATCTGCTCAAGGATCGCACGTATTCGAGCGCACCGGATGCCGCCCGCCGGCGCAGCGCGCAGACGGCGCTGTACGCGATCTTCAAATCCCTCGTCGCGCTGCTCGCGCCCGTGCTCTCGTTCACTGCGGAGGAGGCCTGGCAGCACGTCCCCTCGGCGCTGCGCGGCGATGCCGAAAGCGTGTTCGACCTCTCGCTCCCAGGCGGCGGCGAGGCTCCGGCGAGCGAAGCCGGCGAGCTCGAATTGTGGGCGGCGCTCAAACAGTTGCGGGCGAACGTTGCGGCAGCGGAGGGCGCGCGGGATTTCCAACTGCAGGCGACGGTGATCGCACCGCCGGCGCTCGCGACGCGCCTCGCCGGACTCGGCGACAATCTCCGCGAAGCGCTCGTCGTCTCGGCGCTGGCGCTGCGCGAAGATTCCTCGGCGACGGCGCCGCGCGTCGAGCTGGCCCCCGCCGAGGGCGAGAAGTGCGTGCGGTGCTGGAAGTATCTGCCGCTCGGCAGCGATCCGGAGCACCCCTCGCTCTGCGCTCCGTGCGCGCACATCGTGCGCGAGATCGCCGCGCGCGTGCCGTAGGCCCGAGCGGGCGGCGCCGAGCGGGAGATGTGCGCCCGCTCACACGAGCGGGCGCCTTCGTTCGTGCCATCATGTCGCTGATGCGGACGCTTGCGACGCTGCGGTCATTCGGCGCGTTCTTCACGCTCGCGGCGCTCGCCGCATGCAGCGGAGGGGGCGGCGGCTCGAGCGTCCCCTCGAGTTCCACGCCGTCGCCCGGCTCGACGGCCGGGCCTCCGGGAAGCGTGACGGGCGCGCTGTACGCCTGCACCTGGGGAGGCTCGTCGTGTTCGAAGGGCGCGCCGATCGGCGGCGCGAGCGTCGCGCTCGGGAACTCCCTCGCGGGCGGGACGCTGGGCGGGATCAGCGCCCGAGCGACGACTGCAGCGGACGGCTCGTACGCGCTCGCCGGCTACTCGGCGGACGCGCGCTATCTGCAGGTCACGGTATCGGGGAACGCCGTCGTCCTCCACGCCGCGGTGACGCCCGCGGGGAGGCTCCCTGACCTCCTGCTCTCGACGCCGACCGCCGACGAACTGGCCGGCTTCGCCCAGATCAACGCCGACCGCGCCGCGCACGGGACCGGCACCGGGGCGAACCCGCTCGTGCTCGACGAGTACCTGCTCGAAACCGCGCGCTACCGCGCGAACGATATGGCGGTCTTCGGCTACTTCTCGCACACGCCGCCGTCCGGGGCCGGGCTCGACGGCTGGCACGAATACACGTCGCTGGCCGGCGGTTTGCCGTATGCGGGATGGGGCGAGAACATCGCGATCGGCTACGCCTCGCTGCAATCCGCGGACGCCGACGGCTACATGAGCGAGGGGCCGGCCGGCGGGCACTACCAGAACATCGTCGACGCTCGCAACGTCTGGGCCGGCCTCGCCGCCGTCTACAACGGGAAGCCGCTCGCCCCGTACGCGCCGGATTATTCGGCCGAAGAGTTCGGTAAGATGTGAGCGTGGCGTCCAACTCCTCGTAGTCCCGGCGGGCGCCCGGCGCGGTTTCGCCGCTCGTTTCGACCGGGAAGGGGTGTTCTATGAGAATCCTGATCGCAACGACGAACGCCGCCTGGCTCGGCCCCGAGCTTCCGACCGGGACGTGGCTCGAAGAGTTCGCGGTGCCGTACATGGCCTTCGAGGCCGCCGGCGCCTCGATCGTCGTCGCCTCGCCGCTGGGCGGCACGACGCCGCTGGATCCGAAGACGAACCCCAACGACGAGCAATGGCTGAACTGGGCGCCCGCGATCGCCGCGCTGCAGCAAACGGCGCGCCTCGCGGACCAGAAGGCGGAAGACTTCGACGCGCTGTTCGTCCCGGGCGGCCACGGCCCGATGGTCGATCTTGCGAACGATCCGGAGATCCACCGGCTCGTCGCCGAGTTCGATCGCGCCGGGAAGATCCTCGGCGCCGTCTGCCACGGGCCCGCGGCGCTCGTCCGCGCGCAGGTGGACGGACGCCCCTACGTCGAGGGCAAGCGCGTCAGCGGCTTCTCCAACGTCGAGGAACTCCTCGTCGGGCTCGACCGGGCGGTCCCGTTCCTCCTCGAGACCGCGCTCAAAGAGCAGGGCGCGCGCTTCGACGCGACGCTCATCCCGTTCGCGGCGCACGTCGTCCGGGACGGCAACCTGATCACGGGGCAGAATCCCGCCTCCACCGAGAAAGTCGCCGAACGGATGCTGGAAGCGCTCGGAGCGCAATCCGGCAAGGCGTAACAAAGAGGCGGCGCGTTCGATGAACGCGCCGCCGTGCCGTTTCGCCGATGCGCTCCCGCGCTATTCGTACATCCGCCGGATCGCTTCGCCGGCGGCCACGCCTTCGGGGGTTTGCTCCGTTCCGGTCTCGCGCATCCACGGCATCAACCCGCGCAGCTTCGCGCCGACGTCTTCGATCTGGTGCGCGCTCGCGTCGCGGCGGAACTGCGCGAAGCGCGGTTTTCCGGCCGCGTGCTCGGCGACCCATTCCTGCGCGAACGCGCCGGTCTGGATCTCCTTGAGGATCTCCTTCATCGCCGCGCGCGCCTCTTCCGCGATGATGCGTTTGCCGCGCGTATAGTCGCCGTACTTCGCGGTGTTGCTGATCGAATTGCGCATGCCTTCGATCCCCTTCGCGTAGATCAGGTCGACGATCAACTTCACTTCGTGAAGGCATTCGAAGTACGCCATCTCCGGCGCGTAGCCGGCTTCGACGAGCGTTTCGAAACCCGCGGTGATCAACTCGGAGAGCCCGCCGCAGAGGACGGCTTGCTCGCCGAAGAGGTCGGTCTCCGTCTCTTCCTTGAACGTGGTCTCGAGGATGCCCGCGCGGCCGCCGCCGATCGCGCTTGCGTAGGCGAGTGCGACCTCGCGCGAATCGCCGCTCGGGTCCTGCGCGATCGCGATCAAGCACGGAACGCCGCGTCCCGCTTCGTATTCGGTGCGAACCAGGCGCCCCGGGCCTTTCGGCGCGACCATGAAGACGTTGACGGATTTCGGAGGCGTGATCGTTCCGAAGTGAATGCCGAATCCGTGCGCAAACACGAGATAGGCGCCCGCCTTCAGATTCGGCGCGATCGAGTTGATGAAGATCGCGGGCTGCTCTTCGTCGGGCGCGAGGACCATCACCACGTCGGCGCGCTTCGTCGCTTCTTCCACGGATGCGACCTGGATGCCGTCGTCTTGCGCGAGCTTGCGCGACGGGGAGCCCTCGCGTAGGCCGACGACCACGTTGCAGCCGCTGTCGTAGAGATTGCGGGCGTGGGCGCGTCCCTGGCTACCGTATCCGATCACGGCGATCGTCTTGTTCTTCAGTTTCTCCCGATCGGCGTCGCGATCGTACATGGCGTTCATCGAGCCATCTCCCTTTCGTCGTTGAGCAAGCGTTCGATTTGAGCGGAGAGGCGGGCGAGCGCCTCCGGGGACCCTATGAATTCGATTTCCGCTCGATAGCGCGTACGCGGCGCGGCCGCGAGGTCTTCGGCGTGAACTTCCACGCTGGTGTACGCGCAGCCGAGCCGGTGGGTCAGGCCGACGATCCGTTCGAGGCTTCGCCAGTCGTGGAGTTCGAGCGTGGTCTTCATACTGCTACCGCCGATGCCCCTTCCATCGCTTCGTCGACCGTGGCGCCCGGCGGAATCAGCGGCCAGACGTTCTCCATCGGGAAACACTCGCAGTGCAAGAGCATCGCTTCCTTCGAACGGATGAAGTTGTCGAGCGCGTCGCCCGCCTCCTCGATGCTCGCGACCGCTTCGCCACGCAGGCCGTAGCCTCTGGCGACCGTCACGAAGTCCGGGTTGCAATGGAGGGTCGTCGCCGAGTAGTTCCGGTCGTAAAAGAGCTCCTGCCACTGCCGGACCATCCCCAGGCGGCGGTTGTCGATGAGCAGGATCTTCATCGGGAGTTCGTAGCGGTGGACCGTCGCGAGTTCGGCGATCGACATCTGGAAACCGCCGTCGCCGACGATCACGTAGACGGGGCGGTTCGGGTTCGCGATTTTGGCGCCGATCGCGGTCGGCAGGCCGAAGCCCATGGCGCCTAGGCCCGCCGAGGTGATGAAGCTGCGCGGGTGCGTCGCGCGCTGGCGTTGCGCGGCCCACATCTGATGCTGGCCCACGTCCGTCACGACGATCGCGTCTTCCGGGACGCGCTCGAAGAAGGCGTCCAGCAGGTCGGTCGCCGACATCTCGCCGTGCGGTGCGCGGTCGCGCGGGAGCGGTTTGCGGGCGGCGTGCGCCTGATGGGCCCAGCTATCGAAGCTCGGCATCCCCGGTCGCGCGGCGATCCCCGCGACCAGCCGCGCGAGCGTGTCGCGCAGATCCCCCGGAAGGGCGAGTTCGATCTTCATGATCTTGTTGAACTCGCTCGCGTCGATGTCGGCATGGACGATCTTCGCGTTCTGCGCGAACCGGTCGACGCGGCCGGTCACCCGGTCGTCGAAGCGCATTCCGAGCGCGAAGATCACGTCCGAATGCTGGGCCGCGATGTTCGCCTCTTTCCAGCCGTGCATCCCGATCATCCCGAGATAGTGCTCGTCGTCGGGGATCGAACAGCCGATTCCGTTGATCGTCGCCGCGTACGGGATCTTGAGCATCGCGCAGAACGACCGGAACAATTCGACGGCGTTCGCCGCCTTCGCCCCGCCGCCGACGATCGCGAACGGGCGCTTCGCCGTTGCGAGCAGTTCGATCGCCTTCGCGATCGCTTCGTCGCTCGCGCGTCCGGGCTTGGCGGGCGCGGGCGGAAAGATCGTCCGTGGGCCCATCGGTTTACACGACGCCTTGAGGACGTCGGTCGGGATATCGACGAGGACGGGGCCGGGGCGCGGCCCGCGCGCGAGGCGGAACGCGGCGCGCAACGTCCGCTCGAGATCGTCGACGTTGCGGACGCAGACCGCGCGCTTCGTGGCCGGGGACATGATCGAGGCGACGTCGGCTTCTTGGAAACCGTCCGTCCCCATCAGCCCGGTGCGCACTTGCCCCGTGAGCGCGACGATCGGGATCGAGTCCATCAGCGCATCGAGCAAACCGGTCAGCAGGTTCGTGGCGCCGGGCCCGGAGGTCGCGACGCAGACGCCGACGCTGCCGGTCGAACGGGCGTATCCGCCGGCGGCAAACGCGGCGGCTTGTTCGTGCCGAGTCAGCACGTGGTGGATCGGGCCGCCGACCATCTTGTCGTAGAGCGGCATGATCGTGCCGCCGGGATAGCCGAACATCGTGTCGACGCCTTCGTCGGCCAAGATATCGAGGACCAATTGTGCGCCCGTCGTGCGCTCTTGCACCTGAGACTCCCTTGCGCTACAAGAAAAAACCCCCGCCGGGTCCGGCGAGGGGCTTTGCGTTCTCGAGTTCTTTACGCGAAGCTAAACCGCACCGGACCGTTTGGGTCGGCTAAGAAGGCTAACGACGACGAGAACTCGCGATGCGAACATGTGGCCTGTTTGTACCATTGGGCGCAAAGCCATGTCAACCCGTGGAATCGCTTTGGCCGATCTTTCCGGCGCCGGACCGCTTTCGGCGGAAAGTATTTTCCAGACCTTGGCCTTGACGCTACGCGGCGAAGCGTGCTAGCTTCCAAGTATGCATGCACCGGCCTTGCTGCCGTCGTCGCTCCTCCTTAGCGGTACGTTTCCGACGTAGTCGCTACTTGCGTTTTGCTCCGAGGGGCCCGCGCGATAGCGACGGGCCCCTCGGCTTTTCTTGCGGAGTTCCCCTCAATTATGTCCGTGATGCCGATCCATAAGTACCGCCCCTTCGCGCCGATCCCGCTCTCCGGCCGAACCTGGCCGAACCGCACGATCGATCGCGCCCCCACGTGGTGCAGCGTCGACCTTCGCGACGGCAACCAGGCGCTGATCGAGCCGATGGGCCCCGAGCGCAAGCGGCGCCTCTTCGATCTCCTCGTGCGCTTGGGCTTCAAGGAGATCGAGATCGGCTTCCCGGCGGCATCGCAGACGGATTTCGATTTCGTGCGTCGCCTGATCGACGAGGGGCGTATCCCCGAGGACGTCACGATCCAAGTTCTCACGCAAGCTCGCGAGGAGTTGATCGAACGCACGTTCCAGGCGATCGAGGGTGCTCCGAGCGCCATCGTTCATCTCTATAACTCCACCTCGGAGCTGCAGCGGCGCGTCGTCTTCGGCCTTGGCCGGCGCGGGATCATCGATATCGCGGTCAACGGGACCGAATGCGTCAAACGCTTCGCGCGCCTCTCGAACGTCGCCGATCTGCGCTTCGAGTACTCGCCGGAGAGCTTCACGGGGACCGAACTCGATTTCGCCGTCGAGATCTGCGAAGCCGTGATGGACGTCTGGGAACCGAGCCCCGAGAAGAAGATCATCTTCAACCTCCCCGCGACCGTCGAGATGGCGACGCCGAACGTGTACGCCGACCAAATCGAATGGTTCGGGCGGCACATCAGCCGGCGCGACTCGATCGTCTTCAGCATCCATCCGCATAACGACCGCGGGACAGCCGTCGCCGCGGCGGAGCTGGCGCTGATGGCGGGGGCCGACCGCATCGAAGGGACGCTGTTCGGCAACGGCGAGCGCACCGGGAACGTCGACATCGTGACGCTCGCGCTGAACCTCTTCAGCCAAGGGATCGAGCCCGGCCTCAACCTCTCGGACATCCCCGAGATCGTGCGGACGGTCGAATACTGCAATCAACTCCCCGTCCATCCGCGCCATCCTTACGGCGGAGAACTCGTCTTCACGGCGTTCTCGGGCTCGCACCAGGATGCGATCAAGAAGGGGCTGACGGCGATCGACCTCGCGCTCGACGGTACGTGGGAAGTCCCGTACCTGCCGATCGACCCCAAGGATATCGGCCGCTCGTACGAAGCGGTCATCCGAGTCAACAGCCAGTCCGGGAAGGGCGGCGTCGCGTACGTGATGGCGACGGATTACGGCTTCGACTTGCCGCGCCGCCTGCAGATCGAATTCAGCCGCACGATCCAGCAGATCGCGGACGAGACCGGCAAGGAGATCACGCCCGCGACGATCTGGGAGACGTTCGAGCGCGATTACCTCGGCGAAGCGGAGCCGCTGCGCTTGATCGAGCATCGCACCTCCGAAGACGAGGCCGGGAGCACGCTCGACGCGGTCGTCGCTGTCAACGGGGCCGCGCGTTCCATTCGCGGCGTCGGGAACGGGCCGATCGACGCGTTCGCGGCGGCGCTGCATACGATCGGCATTGCGCCGCGGATCCTCGCGTATCACGAACACGCGGTCGCTGCCGGCGCCGACGCGCGCGCGGCCGCCTACGTCGAAGTCGAATGCGACGGCGTCGCCCGCTTCGGCGTCGCGCGCGACGCGAACATCGTGACCGCCTCGCTGCGCGCGATCGTCGCTGCGATCGATCGCATCGCGAAGGACCACCCGTTCGAATTCACGGAAGAGGAGCGCGATGCCGTACTCCCTGTTTGAAAAGATCTGGTCCGCGCACGTCGTCGAGGAGCTCCCCGGCGGCAACGCGCTCGTCTTCGTCGACCGCATCGTCGCGCACGAGATCACGACGCCGCAGGGCGCTCTCGAGATCGAAGCGGAGTACGGCGACCGGTTGTTCGATCCGGCGCGCATCGTCGCGATCAACGATCACGTCGCGCCCGCCAAGGACACGGAGACCGCGATCCAAGCGCAGGTCTTGCGGACCTGGGCGAAGCGCCACGGGATCACGCTGTACGACGTGGGGCAGAACGGCATCTGTCACGTCGCGATCCCGGAGCGCGGCTACGTCGAACCCGGGATGACGCTGTGTTGCGGGGATAGCCACACCTGCACGCTCGGCGCGTTCGGCGCGTTCGCGCTCGGCGTCGGGACGACGGCCCAGGCCGGGGCGATGCTCGCCGGCTGCCTGCTCTTGCAGAAACCGAAGGTGCTGAACGTCCGCGTGACCGGGCGCCTCTCGCACGGCGCGACCGCGAAGGATCTCGCGTTGCACGTCATCGCGCAACTGGGGTTCAAGGGCGCGACCGGCTACGCGATCGAGTACGCCGGGCCGGGCATCTCGGCGCTCTCGATGGACGAGCGGATGACGCTCTGCAACATGGCGATCGAAGCCGGTGCGACGACGGGCCTCTGCCCGCCGGACGAGACGACGTATTCCTACCTGCGCGGGCGCGAAGCGCAGCCCTCCGGCGCAGCGTTCGAAGCCAAGGTCGCGCGCTGGCGCGAACTGCAGGCCGATCCCGGCGCGAGCTACGACCGCACGCTCGAGATCGATGTCGACGGGCTGCGCCCGGTCGTCTCGTGGGGGACGAACCCCGGCGAATCGGCTCCGCTCGACGGGAACGTCCCGGCCGGTGCCGATCCCGCGAGCCTCGCGTACATGGGGCTCGAGGCGGGGGCGGCGCTGCGCTCGATCGCGATCGATCAGGCGTTCATCGGCTCGTGCACGAACGCGCGGCTCTCCGATCTGCGCGCGGCGGCGGAGGTCTTCCGCGGCCGCACGGTCGCCGTCCCGACGATCGTGACCCCGGGCTCGCAGGCAGTCCGCCGTGCCGCCGAGCGCGAGGGCTTGCACGACGTCTTCCAAGATGCGGGCGCGCTCTGGACGCATTCGTCCTGCGGCCCGTGCCTCGGGATGTCGATGGGTGTGCTCGCGCCGGGGATGCGCTGCATCTCGTCGTCGAATCGGAACTTCCCCGGCCGCATGGGGGCGGGCGGACGCGTCCATCTCGCTTCCCCGGCGGTCGTCGCGGCGAGCGCGATCCTCGGACGGATCGCGGGCCCCGAAGAGTTGGCCGCGCTCGGCGCGGCGGAGGTCGCCGCGCGATGATCATCGAGGGAACCGTGCTCGCCATCGAGCGGGCGAACGTCGATACCGACCAGATCATCCCGGCCCACCGCTTGACGGGGATCGACAAGAAAGGGCTCGCGGAGCACCTCTTCTCCGGGATGCCCGGCGGCCGCGAGGTGCTTGCGGCGCACCCCGAGGCGACGATCCTCGTGACGCGGGAAAACTTCGGCTGCGGCAGCTCCCGCGAGCACGCCGTCTGGGCCCTTCAGGATCGCGGCTTCCGCGCGGCCATCGCCCCGAGCTTCGCCCGCATCTTTCACGAGAACGCCTACAACAGCGGCTTCGCGCCGATCGTCGTCGGGGCCGAGCACATCGATGCGCTGCTCGGAGCGCGGCACGTCGCGATCGATATCGTCGCCGAGAGGATCGTCGCCGACGGCACGCTGCGCGTCCCCTTCGAACTCGATCCGCTCCGCAAGCGCTTCCTGCTCGAAGGCGGGTTCCTCGCCTTCCTCAACGGGAAGGTCGGCAACGTGCGTTCTTGGCTCGCGCGGCGCGAAGCCGCCGCGGCTAAGGCGTAGCCTGCGATGGACCGATGTAGCGAGGAAGCGCGGAAGACGCGCGTTCCCCGTCGTAGAGCGTGCGGATGACGAAAACGATGATCGACCTCGCCGCCGTCGAGGAAGCGGCCGAACGCATCGCCCCGATGGTCGCGCGTACGCCGGCGTTGGATGCCGCGTCGCTCAGCGAGCACACCGGGGCGCGCGTGAGCCTCAAGCTCGAGACGCGGCAGCGGACGGGGGCGTTCAAGGATCGCGGCGCGGCAAACCGCATTTTGCAGCTCGAGCCGCACGAGCGCGAGCGCGGCGTGATCGCGATGTCGGCCGGCAACCACGCGCAATCGGTCGCGTTCGTCTGCCGCCAGCTCGGGATCCCCGCGACGATCGTGATGCCGGAGGGGACGCCGTTCACGAAGGTGCGCCGCACGCAAGGCTTCGGCGCGCGCGTCGTGATCGCGGGCGCCGATCTGAACGGCGCGGAGGCACGGGCCCGGCAGATCATGGACGAAGAAGGCCTCACGCTCGTTCACCCGTACGACGACGAACGGGTGATCGCGGGACAGGGCACGATCGCGCTCGAGTGGCTCGCCGACGTTCCGGAACTCGACGTCATGCTGATTCCGATCGGCGGCGGGGGCCTGATCTCGGGGATCGCGCTCGCCGCGAAGGCCCTCAAACCCTCGATCGAGATCGTCGGCGTGCAGACGGAGCTCTTCCCTTCGGTCGCACGCAGGCGCGCGGGGATCGAACCGGTCCCGGGCGGCCAGACGACGATCGCCGAGGGGATCGCGGTGAAAGCCGCCGGTCTCTTGCCGATGGAGATCATCGACCGGCTCGTCGATGAGGTCGTGCTCGTCAGCGAGGAAGCGCTCGAGTGCGCGATCCACCGGTTCCTCGAAGAGGAGAAGCTGCTCGCCGAAGGGGCCGCGGCCGCCTCGCTCGCGGCGCTGCTGGCGGATCCGGCGCGGTTCGCGGGACGCAGCGTGGGGGTGCTCGTGAGCGGCGGGAATCTCGACACGGGGCTGCTGGCCACCGTGATCACGCGCGCCCGGATGCGCGACGGTCGCGTCGTCAGCCTCCGGATGGAGATCCCGGACCGCCCCGGGGTCCTGGCGGACATCTCGGCGATCATCGGGGCGAGCGGCGCGAACATCATCGAGGTCAAGCACCAGCGCTTCTTCTACGACGTCCCGTCCAAGCACGCCGACCTCGACGTGACGATCGAGACGCGCGACCCCGGCGACATCGGCGAGATCCTCGCAAAGCTCGCGGCCCGCGACTACTCCGCCCACGTCCTCATGTCGACCCGAGCCCACGGCCGCTAGCCCTCTGGTCTGAACTCGGCCTGCCTTCGCCCTGAGCCCGTCGAAGGGCGAGCTTTTTCGCGTGGCCCGCGTCCCGGCCGGGGCGGGGTTCCCCCGCGGGGACGCCCGCGATTTCGCATCCATGCGAAATCGCTACTCGTGCACTTGCCCGCTCCCGCCATCGTGGCTCCGCGGGCAAGCTGCACGCCCCGCGGAGAAACCCCGCTCCGACCCGGACGCTACCTGGGTGCGTCGGAGCACGGCTCGGTTGTCGACGGCTTCGGCGTGTAACTTGTGCTGTTGACACCCTCGCGCCGGTCGTGCTAGGGTCAGCCCAACATGACACACCGCGCGTTTTCTTACTGGTACTGGTTTGCTCCGCATGAATCCATGCCGGTGAGGTAAGCACGCGCGTTTCGACGCCGTAGGAGCCGCCCTCACCGGGCGGTTTTTTTATTTACCAAGAGCGATCACGAGGAGCCCGAGTCTGATGCCGTCGACCTATCGCCTCGCCCAACGCAGAACCGAACGCACGACCATCGTCGCGGCGGGGCACGCCGTCTTCGGAGACGGGGGATTCGCTCTGATCGGCGGCCCCTGCTCGATCGAAAGCGCCGAGCAGATCTCGGCGGCCGCCGCCGGCGTGCGGCGGGCAGGCGGGTCGATGCTGCGGGGCGGGGCGTATAAGACGCGGACCTCCCCGTACGATTTCCAGGGGCTCGGCGCCGCCGGGATCCCGCTGATCGCCGCCGCCGGCGCCGCGAACCACTTGCCGGTCGTCGTCGAAGCACTCTCGGAACCCGACGTCGAGGCGCTCGCGCCGCACGTCGAGATGCTCCAGATCGGCGCGCGGAACATGCAAAACGTCCCGTTACTCCGGCGCGCGGCGCGCTCGGGGCGGCCGATCCTCCTCAAGCGCGGTCCCTCCGCGACGCTCGACGAGCTGCTCCTCGCCGCCGAGTACATCCTCGTCGAGGGGAATCCCGGCGTGGTGCTGTGCGAGCGCGGCATTCGCAGTTTCGACACCCAGACGCGTAACGTGCTCGACCTCGGTGGGGCGCTGCGCCTCAAGGAGCTCACGCACTTGCCCGTGATCGTCGACCCATCGCATGCGAGCGGCCGCCGCAGCCTCGTCGAGCCGCTCGCGATCGCCGCCGCCGCCGCCGGGCTCGACGGCGCTATCGTCGAAGTCCATCCCGACCCGAACCGCGCCCTCTCCGACGCCGCGCAGCAGATCGATTGCGCGGCGTTCGCGCATCTGGCGGCCGCAATTCGCGCCGTCCGAGCGGTCGTCGCCCCGGAGGCAACGCTCGTCGCCTGCTGAGGCCGTGCCGTCCGGAACGAAGCGGAATCGAACGGACGACGTTTACGCGAGCGTTGCCCATCCTTGGAAGGTGGCGTCGTCGCCCCGGACGACGCGGGCGTAACGTTCGCGCAAGCGGCGTACGATGGGGCCGTCGCCGGCGTAGAGGCGGTCGTCGACGGCCTTCACCGGTACGACCTCCGCGGCGGTCCCCGTCAGGAAGACTTCGTCCGCGGCGGCGAGCGCCTCGCGGGTGATCGGCGCGACCCGCGCCGGGATCCCCTCGTCTGCCGCGATCGACAGGACCGTATCGCGGGTTATCCCCGCGAGGACGTCTGCGTCGATATCGTTCGTCTGCAGCACCCCGTCCTTGACGATGAAGACGTTTTCGCCGGTCGCCTCGGCGATCTCGCCGCGGTCGTTCAAGAGGATCGCGTCTTCGAAGCCGCGCGCGGCGGCATCGTGCATCGCGAGGACCGCGTTCGTGTAATGGCCGCTCGCCTTCACGCGCGACGGGAGCGCGCGGGACGGCGTCTTCATGACCGGCGAGAGGGTCACGCGGATCCCCGAGGTCGCATGGATCGCGGCGAGCGGCATCGCCACGATCAGCACGTGCGTCGGGCAGTGATAGCGGGGCGTGAACGCCGGGGTCTTTTCGCCGAAATAGACGAGCGGCCGGATGTAGCACGAGGCGAGGCCGCTCGCCCGCACGGTCGCGCGGATCGCGGCGCCGACCTCCTGGGATGCGTACGGGATCGCGAGCCCGTACGCCTCGGCCGAAGCGTAGAGCCTGCGCACGTGATCGTCGAGGCGGAAGATCGCGGTCCCGCGCGGCGTTTCGTACGCGCGGATGCCCTCGAAGACGCCCGTTCCGTAGTGCAGAGCATGCGTCATCGGGTGGATCGCCGCGTCTTCGGGCGCGATGGCCCGGCCGTCCAGCCAATACGAGCGAAGGTCCGTCGTCGTGATCATGCGCGATTCTCATCCGCGGCCGTTCCGGCATCCTCCCGCGCGGGAGTGATTCGGCGATCCGTCCCCGAACGGCGCGGCCCTATGGTCACGTTTCGGCGGATGACGGACGGCGATCGGCGCGCGGCGTACGAGCTGTTCGTCGACTACCTGCACAACGACGAGTTCGTGCGCGACAGCAGCGCAGCGTACGGCAACAACGGCGATCGCGCGCTTTCCGCCGCGCTCGCGCTCTTCATCGAGCGCGCCGATTACGGGTTCATTTGGATGGGCTTCGACGAGGGAGCGGCGGTCGCGGTCGCGATCGTGAGCTACGCGATCTCTACGGCGATCGGCGGCGTCGTCGCAAAGCTCGAGGATCTGTACGTCGTGCCGTCGCGCCGCTCGCAGGGGATCGGGACGGCGCTCGTCGATGCGCTCGTCGTGGAATTGAGCAAGAACCGCATCGCGCGCTTGGACACGAGCGTCCATCTGCGCAACGGTCGCGGCAAAGCGTTCTACCTAGCACACGGCTTCGCACCGCTCAACGAAGAACGGCTCGCGCGCGTCCTGCGCTGATCGCGCGGGCTCACGCTAACGCGAATGCGGTAGTCTCACCGCGCGCGCTTTCAGAAGCGGTCTGGACTCGTTTCCAGCGGTCCGGTCAGCGCCGCGTACGCGCGCTCGCGGAAGGCGCCCCACTCGTCGCGTTCGATCGCGGCGCGTGCCTCGGCCATCAGTTGGGTCAGCACCGCGAGGTTGTGATACGAAAGCAGGCGCGGTCCGAGCATCTCCTCCGCGCGGAAGAGATGGCTGAGGTAGGCGCGGCTGAACGTCGCGCAGACCATGCAGGAGCAGCGCGGATCCAGCGGGCGCGGATCGTGCGCGAACGTCGCGTTGCGGATGGCGAGATCGCCGGAACGGGTGATCGCGCGCCCATTCCGCCCGCAGCGCGTGGGGTAGACGCAATCGAACATGTCGATCCCGCAATCGACCGCCGCGATGAGATCGGATACGGTTCCCACGCCCATCAGGTAGCGCGGCTTCCCCGCCGGGAGGAGGTCCGCTGTGAAACGCGCGGTGCGGTAGAGGTCCTCGCGCGATTCTCCGACGGAGAGCCCGCCGATCGCGTATCCGGGGAGATCGAGCGCGACGAGTTCGCGCGCGCTGCGCTCGCGCGCGCTGGGGTCGAGCCCGCCTTGCACGATGCCGAACAGTCGCGTCGCCTCCGGCCGCGTGCGCGCCGCCGCGCAGCGGCGGGCCCAGATACTCGTCAGCCGGACGGCCTCCTCGATCTCCCCGGCCGTTGCGGGGAGTTTCACGCAGACGTCGAGCGCCATCGCGATATCGACGCCGAGCGCTTCCTGGAACTCGACGACGTTCTCGGGCGTGAAGAGGTGTTGGCTGCCGTCGAGGTGCGAGCGAAAGCGCACGCCCTCGTCGTCGAGCTTGCGTTTCGTTTCGAGGCTGAAGACTTGGAAGCCGCCGCTGTCGGTGAGGATCGGACGCTCCCAGCGCATGAACGCATGCAACCCGCCCTGCTCGACGATCAAGTCGCGCCCCGGGCGCAGCCAGAGATGGTACGTGTTCGAAAGGACGATCTGCGCGCCGAGTTCGACGAGATCGGCGGGCGTCAGCCCTTTGACGGTCGCCGCCGTCCCGACGGGCATGAACGCCGGCGTTTCGACCGGGCCGTGCGCGAGAGCGAGCCGGCCGCGCCGCGCGGAGCCGCTCCGGGCGAGGAGCGTGAAGCTCACCGGCGCAGCGCTTCCCGTGCGCGCACGTACGCCTCGGGCGGCTCGATCTCGAACGCGAGATCCTCGCGCGTCCGGGGGTGGCGGAAGCGCAGGCGCCACGCGTGGAGCGCTTGCCCTTCGAGCTGCACGCGAGGGTCGGCGCGGCCGTACAGCGGATCGCCGACGATCGGGTGCCCGAACGCCTGCATGTGCACGCGAATCTGATGCGTCCGTCCCGTCTCCAGGCGAAAGAGCAGCTCGCTCGCGCGGACGAGCGGTTCGCGCACGTTGTAGTGCGTCGTCGCCGCCTTCCCTTCGGCGCGCACCGCGTACTTGAAGCGTCGCTGCGGATCGCGCCCGATCGCGCCGACGACCGTCCCCTCCGCGCGCTCCGGAATGCCGTGCACGAGGCCGAGATACTCGCGTTCGATGTAGCGGCGCATCATCGCCTTGCCGAGCGCGGTGAGCGCTTCCGGCGTCTTCGCGACGACGAGCAGCCCCGAGGTGTCGCGATCGAGCCGGTGAACGAGCCCGGGACGCTGCGGATCGCCGGGGAGCACGCCCGTATGCGCGAGGAGCGCGTCGGCGAGCGTCCCTTCGCGGACGCCGTGCGCGGGATGCGTCGTCATCCCGGCGGGCTTGTTGACGACGAGCAGCTCCTCGTCCTCGAACAGGATCTCGAGCGGATACGGGCGCGCGACGGCGACCGGCTCCGCGAGCGGAACGATGTCGTACTCGAGCAGGTCGCCTGCGGCGAGCGTCGTGCTCGGGCGAGGCTCGGTGCCGTTGCGCCGCACGCCGCCCGAACGGATCGCCTCGCTCACGACGGAGCGCGAAGCCCCGGAGAGGCGCGCGAGCACGACGTCGCAACGCAGGCCCGCCTCGCTCGGATCGACCGTGTGGCTCGCGCTCACCCCGGCGGCTGCGATTCGGCGCGCGCCGCGTGCTTCTCGCCGAGGATCGAACCGAGGATCAACAGTCCGACGCCGATCGTGATGCACGAGTCGGCCACGTTGAAGACCGGCCACCAGCGCAAGTCGACGAAATCGACGACGTACCCGAGCCGGATGCGGTCGAGGATGTTCCCGAACGCGCCCCCCGCGATCGCCCCGAACGCGATGCGCACGATCCCCGACCGCTCGGCATGCTCGCGGAAGGCGAACCAGAAGATCCCGAGCACCGCGAGAGCCAGCCCGATCAGGAGGAGCGGCTGCGTTCCGAAGAGCCCGAACGCTCCGCTATGGTTCTGCACGTACGTCCACCACAGCACGTTGGGGACGAAGATGCGGCTTTCGCCGACCGCGAACTCGGCCGAGACGACGTGCTTGGTGTACTGATCGAGCGCGAGGACGGCGAGGGCGGTGAGCCAGAAGCGCATCAGAGTTTCGGCGTGGGGATGTATTGGTTGAAGAAGGCTTGGAAGCGCGTGAACGACCCGGTCGCGAGCAGGAGGCCCGTCGCCACGAGGACGGCCCCGGAGCCGATCTCGATCGCCGGCAGGAAGCGCTTGATCCGGTTGAGCGCGCCGAGCGACTGCGTGATCGCCGCCGCCGTCACGAGGAACGGGATCGCGAGCCCCATCGCATAGACGAACAAGAGGAACGCGCCCGCGGCGGGGGCCTGGCCGCCCGCCAGGAGCAAGATCGCGCCGAGGATCGGGCCGATGCAGGGCGTCCACCCCGCCGCGAACGTCACTCCGACGAGGAAGGAGAGCCAGATCGATTGCGGCCGCGCCCCGAGATGGACGCGCTTGTCCATCATCAACTGCGGGATGCGGAAGATGCCGATCATGTTCAGCCCGAGGAGGATGATGACCGCGCCGCCGACGCGCGCGATCAGATCCTTGTTGCTCGCGAGCAGCGAACCGAGCGCGCTCGAACTGAGGCCCAACAGCACGAATACGGCGGTGAGGCCCAAGCAGAACGCGAGGGCGTGCGCGAGAACGCGCGCCTTGGCCTCCGCCGAGGTCTGCGCTTTGAGATCTTCCAGGCTCGTCCCCGTCAAGAACGAGAGGTACGACGGAACGAGCGGCAACACGCACGGCGAAACGAACGAGACGAGTCCGGCCAGAAACGCCGTGGCGACATTGAGGTTTGCGGTCATGGCCCTCGAGCCCACTACGACGGCAGCCCGTCGGGGCCTGGTCGCCTTGCGGGGGAGACGCCGTGCCGGACACAATCTCCATCGGCGTGCAGCACTGGTTCACGTATCCGAATATCGATCCGGTCGCGTTCCGCTTGGGGCCGCTCGCGGTCCACTGGTACGGCCTCTCGTATCTGGCCGGATTCATCTTGGTCGGTCTTTGGATGGCGCGGCCGGAGGGCCGCCGGCGTCTCGGACTGACGGTCGACGGCGTGCAAGATTTCCTCGTCTACGCGCTCGCGGGCGTGATCGTCGGGGGGCGGACGTTCTTCGTGATCGCCGACGTCGTCACCAAGCACGACGCCGCCATGTACGTGGCCCATCCGCTCGACATCATCGCCGTCTGGAACGGCGGGATGGGCTTCTTCGGCGGGCTGCTCGGCGTGATCGTCGCGATCGCGCTGTTCGCGCGCAAGCACCCCGGGCTGACGTTCGGTGTCCTGGCCGACGAAGTCGTGATGATGATCCCGATCGCGCTCGCGCTGACGCGGATCGTGAACTTCATCAACGACGAACTGTGGGGAAACATCTGCATACCCGACCAGCCGTGGTGCATCAAGTTTCCGGCGGTCGAAGGCTACCGCTACCCCTCGCAGATCTTCGAAGCGGTGCTGGATATTGCGGTGCTCCCGATCCTGTTCGCCGTCTACCGGCGGCGGCCGCCGGACGGCGTCGTCGCCTGGACCTGGTTCGCACTGTACGGCGTCACGCGCTCGCTGGCCGAGATCTGGCGGCAGACGGATCTCGCCGTCGGACCGTTCACGGGCGGGCAATTGCTGGCGCTCCCCATGATCGCGATCGGGGTAGTGATGGCCGCCCGTGCCGCGCGGGCGAACCGCCGGACAGATGCGCCGGGCGCCGTCAAAGCGACAAAGGTATAGGGAAAAGCGCCGGGGGACCGGAAGAAGCTCAATCCATGAAGCTCGAGATCGGGCCGTCGGCGGGCGTCCCGGCATCGCTCGTGGAGCGAATTGCGTCGATTCGCGCGCAAATCGCCGATGCCGCTCGTGCGGCAGGGCGCGATCCCGCGACCGTCCGGCTCCTCGGCGTCGGCAAGAAACAATCGCGCGAGACCGTCTTCGCAGCGGTCGCGGCCGGGCTCGACGAGGTCGGTGAGAACTACGTGCAGGAGGCGCAGCCCAAGCTCGCCGGGCTTCCGTCGCACGTGCGCAAGCACTTCATCGGCCACGTTCAAACGAACAAGGCGAAGGCGATCGTCGAAACGTTCGACGTCGTCCAATCCGTCGACCGGCTCGAGGCGGGCCTCGCGCTCGTGAGAGCCGGCCGGACGCTCGGGCGTTCCGTGACGGCGCTCGTGCAAGTCAACATCTCGCCCTCGGAGCGGTTCGGCATCGCACCGGCCGGGGCGGCGGACCTGGCCGTGAGTTTGCGCGAGGCCGGCCTCGAGATCGACGGCGTGATGGCGATCGGCCCGTTGACGAACGATCGCGCGGAGATCCGGCGCGCGTTCGAGACGGCCCACGACGCGTTCCGGCGCGTCGGCGGAACCACCCTTTCACTCGGGATGTCGGGCGATTTCCGCGAGGCGATCGCCTGCGGCTCGACGATGATTCGCATCGGCACAGCGTTATTCGGAGCAAGAGCATGAGCATGACACCGCCGTCCTCCGGGGGCGAACCCCGGCCGTCCGAAACCGAACAAGGAGAACACGTGAGCGTATTCCATCGAATCGGCGCGTTTTTCTCGCTGGCGGACGACGAACCCGAAACCGGCGAGGCGTCCGTCCCGCCGCCGAAGGGTAAGGTCGTTTCGTTCGCGGGGCGCGAATCGAGTCGCGGCGGAAACGCGGAGGTCGCGGTCTTCCAGCCGCGTGCGTTCGGCGATGTGACCGACATAGCGGACGCCCTTCGGGCGCGCCAGGTCGTGATCGTGAACGTGCAGCAAGCCGATCGCGGCTTGCTGCAACGCATCGTCGATTTCACGTCGGGTGTGGCGTACACGCTCGAGGGTAAGATACAGAAGCTGGCCGAGGGCATGTACCTCGTCGTTCCGGCCGGCGTGCAGGTGAACGCGCAAGGGCTGCGCGAGCAGTTCGGCGCCGATCCGTTGATCGATTTCATCAATCGGGGGTAAGGCATGGCGAAGATCACCATCATCGATATCCAGCATCGTGAGTTCAAGCGGGCGCTGCAAGGCTACGACCGCGTCGACGTCAATCAATTCCTCGACGAGATCATCGAAACGATGGAAGACGAGGCGCAGGCCCGCGCCGCGCTCGAAGCGGAGATCTTCGATCTGCGCGAACGCATCAGCCACTTCAAGGCGATGGAGGAATCCCTGCACAACACGCTTCTGCTCGCGCAGCGAACGGCCGACGAGGTCAAGGCGTCGGCGCACAAGGAGGCGGATCTGATCCGCGCCGAGGCGCGCATGGCGGCGCAGGGCGAGATCGCGGCGCTTCACGATCAGGCGATCGACGCGCGCCGCGAGTTGCAGCGCGCGCTCGAGACGACCGAAAAAGCGAAACACGAACTGCGCAGCCTGCTGATGACGCATCTGTCGCTGCTCGAACGCAAGCCGGAGCTACCGGCGAACGCCGCGCCGCCCGTTGCGGCGGCGGTCGCTCCGGTGCCTTCGGCGACCGTCACGCAGATCGGCTCGAACGGGAACGTTCAAAAAGCGGCCGAGGTCGCCTAACCGGCTCGCCGCGCGCGGAGCGTTTTGCGCCTTCGCGTCGAAACGCGAGCGGCATGAAGACGATCGCAGTCCTCCCCGGTGACGGAATCGGCGTTGAGGTCACGGCCGCAGCGCTCTCGGTCTTGCGGCACGTCCGGCCGGATCTCGAGTACGCGCACGGGGACGTCGGCGTCGTCCCGCTCGAACGAGACGGCACGGCGTATCCGCCGCAGACGCACGAGCTCTGCGCGCGGAGCGCCGCGATCCTCTTCGGCGCCGTCGGGCATCCGAGGTACGACGCGGCGCCGGCCGACAAGCGTCCCGAATACGCGATCCTGCGGTTGCGCAAGGAATTCGACCTGTTCGCGAACCTGCGTCCGGTCGCGACGATCGCCGGGCTCGAAGCAGCTTCCTCGCTCAAAGAGGAACTCGTCCGCGGCCTCGACCTCGTCGTGGTCCGGGAAACGACCTCGGGGCTCTATTTCGGCCCGAAACACACCGCGCTCGAAGACGGCGTGGAGACGGCCGTCGATACGATGGTCTACCGTGCGCCGGAGATCGAGCGGGTCGCGCGGGTCGCGTTCGAACTCGCGCGGACGCGGCGCGGCCGCGTGACCTCGGTCGACAAGCAGAACGTCCTCGAGACGGGCCGGCTGTGGCGGCGGATCGTGACGGCGCTGCACGCCGAATACCAGGACGTCGAACTCGACCATCTGCTCGTCGACAACGCGGCGATGCAGTTGATCCGCGATCCGCGCCGCTTCGACGTGATCCTCACGGAGAACACGTTCGGCGACATCCTCAGCGACGAAGCGGGGATGCTGACGGGTTCGCTCGGGAACCTTCCGAGCGCGACGCTCGGCGCGCCCGGAGCCGGCGGAGCCGGCCGCTTCGGCCTGTACGAGCCGATCAGCGGGAGCGCGCCGGACATCGCCGGCAAGGGGATCGCGAATCCGATCGCGGCGATCCTCTCCGCGGCGCTGCTCTGCCGCTACAGCCTCCAGGACGAAGCGAGCGCCGCCCGCATCGAACGCGCCGTCGGGAGCGCGATCGCGCAGGGCGCCCGCACGCGCGATCTCGCCCGCAACGGCGCCTACGCCCTCGACACGCTCGGCTTCACGGAAGTCGTGCTCGCGGCGCTGTAACCCGAGGTGCAACCCGAGGGCAACGGAGCGGTCACGCTGCGGTAACGGCCTGGGCGTAGCATCGGCGCCATGGATGGAATCGATTTGATGGCGAGCGCGATGCACGCCGCCAAGGTGCGGCTCGACGTCGCGGCGGGGAACGTCGCGAACGTTTCGAGCGACGGGTTCGCGCGGCGGGTCGTGCACGCGAGCATGAGCGAGTGCGGCGTCGTGACGGGCGTCGCGCTCGATCCGGCGCAGCCGCCGTTGCGGCATACGGGGCGCGCGTTCGACCTGGCCGCAACGGGCGGCTCGATGCTCGCGCGGGCTCCTTCGGGCGCGCTCGTCGCCGTTCGATCGGGCTCGTTCGAACGGAGCGCGGCGGGAACGTTGATCGACGCGCAGGGAGCCGTGCTGCTGGGTACGGCCGGGCCGTTGCAGGTGGCGCCGGATGCGGAGATCGACGCGCGCGGCGTCGTGCGGGCCGGCGGCGAGATTGCGGGGCGCCTGCGGACGACGCCGGGCACGGAAGTACAGCCCGGCTTTCTCGCGGCTTCGAGCGTTGACGCCGTGCACGAGATGGTCGAGTTGATCGGCGCGCAACGCGCGTTCGAGACGGCGCAGAAGACGCTCTCGGCGATCGACGACGTACGCGCCAAGGACGCGAGCGAGATCGGACGGATCAAGGCATGAACCGCGCGATGTATGCAGCCGCGAGCGGCATGGCGGCGCAACAGCAGAACCTCGACGTGATCGCGAACAATCTCGCGAACGCCGACGTCGCGGGATTCAAGGGCGCGCAACTCTCGTTCGCGAGCCTGGGAGGCGGGGCGCTGCTCGGCACTGCGACGACCGGCCTCACGCACGTGTTCGACCAGGGGAAGCTGATGAAGACCGGCGGCGCGTTCGATCTCGCGATCGACGGTCCCGGGTTCTTCCCGGTCGAACGGAACGGCGAGCGCGCCTTCACGCGTGCCGGTTCGTTCTCGCGCGCGGCCGACGGCAGCGTGCGCAACGCGGATGGTTGGAAGTTGAGCGGCCTGCGCATCCCCGCCGATGCCGCGAGCATCGCCGTCGATCCCGACGGTACGGTCCACGTCGACGGAAAGCGTGCGATCGGCCGCGTAGGCATCGTCCGGTTCGACGCGCCGGAATACTTGCGTTCGATCGGGTCCGCCGTGTTCGCCGCGACGCGCGATTCCGGCGCGCCGCACGCGCAAGCCGCGGGTGGAGATCGTCAGCCGAAGATCGCTTTCGGGATGCTCGAGCGCTCGAACGTCTCGATCATCGAAGCGATGATGCAGATCCTCGCCGCGCAGCGTGCGTACGAAGCAAACGCAAAAGGCGTTCAAGCTGCCGACGAGATGCTGCGGATCGCCAACAACTTACATCGCTCTTGAACGTGGAAACCGGGATCTTCGGGTCGACTCCAGCCTCGAACTCCGCGGGTCACGCGCTTCGGCGCGCTCGCGGCGACGGCGAGCATGCCGTTCGCGTGACGGGGGCGGGATCCGCGACGAATAGCGATCGCGCGCACGAGGTTGCGACGGCGTTCGAAGGGATGCTGCTGCAACAATGCCTCGCGCCGCTCGCGAAGCCCATGGGTTTCTACGGCGATCTCGTGCTCGGCGCATGCACGCAGGCCGTTGCGGAGCGTTCCCGCGGAGGGCTCGCGGCGATGCTCGAGTCGATGATCGAGCGCGCTCGGCGGAATGGGGATCCGCCGACGTGAGCGTGGAACGCGAGGCGACGATCCGCGAGCTGTTTCCGCTGGTGCGCGCCAGCGCGCGCCGCCTGCAGCGGATGATTCCGGCCGCCGAACTCGACGATCTGACGGGCGACGGCGCGATCGGACTGATTCGGGCGGTGGATGCATTCGAACCCGAGCGCGGCGTCTCGATCGCAGCCTACGCCCGCCGCGTGATCGTCGGGGCGATGCTCAACGGCCTGCGCCGTCGCGATCCCGTCTCGGAGCGGGCGCGTCGCAAGGCGCGGCGCGCGGAGGCCGACCGGATCGCGCTGGCGCACGAACGCGGCAGCCTGCCCAGCCTGCGCGAGATGGAAGCGCGCCACCCCGGCCTGACGGAAGCGTTGGTCGCGATCGACCAGCGAGCGGTCCTCTCGCTCGACGCGCCGATTGCGAACGACGGGCGCGGGCTCGCGAATTGGCATGCCGATCCGGCGCCGATCACCGTCCGCAAAGCGCTCTCGCGCGAGCTCGTCCAGGCGCTCGAACTCCTGCCCGAACGCGAACGCCGGATCGTCATGTGGCACTACTACGAGGCGGCGCCGCTGCACGCGATCGGGGCGCGGCTCGGCGTCTCGCCGCAGCGTGCCTCCCAACTGCATCTGCGCGCGCTCGCGCACCTCCGCCGTTCCGTCGCCCGATGAAGCCGCTCGCTGAGATCGAGACCTCCAAGCCGCTCGCGCTCGAAGCGCACGCGCCCTCGGAGGCGGCCGCGCTCGCCGGCATCGCCGTCGCCGCGGATGCTGCGCTCGAGGACGCGCCGCACCTTCCGAGCGATCACCCCGCTTGGGCGCGAGATATGCTCTCGCTCTCGCAGCGAGCCCGTTCGTTCCTCGCAACGCTTGCCCCGATCGCGATCCGAACGCTCACGTACTGGGACCACCGCGTGCGATCGATCGTGCTACGCGCCGGAACCTTGACGATCGACATCAGCGGCTCGTACCGGCTCGAGTAGCGCGTTCAGTAGTCGAGCGTCACGCTCGCGACCGGGGTCTCACCGCTACGGAGCGTGAGGGATTCGATACGCGTCTCCGGATGCACCAAGAGCGAGCCCGTGTGGTTGCCGCGGATCGTGCCGATTTCGCGCGTCCAACTCGCCGTGCGGGCCTCGACAGAGAGCTGCCCTTCGGGACGATCGACGACGACGTAGACCCACGAGCCGTCGGTCGCATAGAGCACTTTCGCGGCGATGTTCGAGCCGGGCGCCGGGATCATCGGCGCGTGCTGGAAATGCCCGTGCACGATCGTCGCGAGCGCAACGTCGTCGGCGCGCACCCGATCGCGCAGCACAGACGTTTGCCACGAAAGGACCGCGACCAGGATGAGCGCGGCGGCGGCCCCCGCGAGCCACGCGCCCCGGGCCGTTCGTGCCGGGTTCGGGCTCTCGGCGGAGGCGAAGCGGGGTGCGAGCGGCGCCGGCGGAGGCTCCGCCGTCGTGGGAAGCTCGGCCATGGGGAGTGCCGCCGCCAGCGAGAGCGAGGCGGCCTCGGCAGCGGCGACGCGTGCGGCGCACTCCGCGCACTCCCCGATGTGCTCCTCGACGATCTGCTGCTCGGCCGCATCGAGCAGGCCGAGCGGATAGAGCTCGGCATCGTCGCCGATGTGTGCGCTCATGGCAGCGCCTCATCTTCATCGGCGAGCTCTGCGTGCAGCTTCCGTAACGCGGTCGCTATGCGGCTCTTGACCGTCCCGAGCGGAGCGCCGAGCTCGCTCGCGATCTGCGCGTGCGTCTTGTTGCCGTAGTACGCCAGATCGAGGACGAGGCGCTGCTCCTGCGGCAGGCGGCCGAGCGCCGCTCTCAAGCGGCGCGCCTCGACGGGATCGGCGACCGGGAAATCCGCGGGCGGGACCACCTCGAGGCGGACGGAACGCGCTTCGCGCGCCGCGCGCCGCTGCTCGCTGCGCAACTGCGAGATCGCCTCGTTCCGGATGCAACTCACCAGATACGCCTTCAGCGCGCGGCGATCGCCGTGGATGCGGTTCGGCGTGCGCCAGACTCTCAGCAACGCGTCGTGCACGCAGTCCTCGGCTCGGGATGCGTTCCCGAGGACGTGGAGCGCGACGGCGAGGAACTCGCGTGCCCACTCCGCGTAGGCGCGCTCGAGCCCCGGCTCGCGCCGTGCCGTGAAATCCTCGACGAGACGATCGGTCTCCACCTACGGAACATGCGGCGGGCGCTTCTGCATCAGCTGCACGTTGGCGATACGTCGCCCGGGGCCGCCTTGGATTGCTTTCGCCTCATCCACGCTGCCCTGCCGCGGCGTATCTAGGGAACACACCCGCCCGCAGGAGCTCCCAATGAACGATTCGCTCGCATCCCTGCTCGGGGCCTCGGCTCTGGCGCTCGCGACCGGGATCCCCTCACCGCTCCCGTCGCCTGTCCCTTCGCCGCTCCTCCCCGCCGCCGCCACGGTCCACATCAAAGATTTCGCGTTCAATCCGACACCGCTCAGGATCCATCCGGGCGACCGCGTCACGTTCGTGAACGACGACGACGACGCGCACACCGCCACCGCGACCGACCGGTCCTTCGATTCGGAAGGGCTCGACGGGCACGCCGTTTGGCAGCACGTGTTCTCCAAGCCCGGGACTTACACGTATTTCTGTCAGCTCCACCCGTACATGAAGGCCCTCATCATCGTCGCGCCGGCGCGCGTGACGAATGCGAAAGGAGCGCACACGTGAAACGAACGGAATTTCTCGAGCACATCGCCTGGACCGGAAGCGGGATCGCCTGGTCGCTCTCGGCGACCGGACTCCTCAGCGCGGCCCCTGCCCAGGCTGCGACGTTCTCGTTCGTCCAGATCAGCGACAGCCACATCGGCTTCGCTCGTCCGGAGAACCCCGACGTCGCCGGGACGCTTGCGGCAACGGTCGATGCGATCAATCGGCTCCCCGCACAGCCCGCGTTCGTCGTCCACACCGGGGACGTGACGCACCTCTCGAAGCCGGAGCAGTTCGACGCGGCGAAGTCGATTCTCGCCGGGCTCAAGGCGCCGCTCGTCGTCCTCCCCGGCGAACATGACGTGATCGGATCGCCGGCGGCGTTCTTCGCCGCGTTCAAGCGCTCCGATGCTCCGAACGGCTGGTTTTCGTTCGAGCAAAACGGGATCCACTTTCTCTCGCTCGTCAACGTGTTCAATTTCGAGATCGACGGGAAGCTCGGCGCCGAGCAAATCGCGTTCGTCGAGAAAGACTTGGCCGGGCAGAAGGCGTCTACGCCGATCGTCGTCTTCGGGCACGTTCCGCTCTATGCGCTCTATCCGAAATGGGGCTGGACGACTGAGGACGGCGCACGCGTCCTCGCCGCGCTCGCGCGTTTCGACGCGGTGACCGTGCTGAACGGCCACATCCACCAGATCGTCCAGCATTCCGAGGGGAAGATCCGCTTCGCGACGGCGGCCTCGACGGCGTATCCGCAGCCGGCGCCGGGGGCGGCGGAGAAGCCCGGCCCGCTGATGCTCCCCGCGGGGACGCTGCTCTCCGCGCTCGGCTACCGGACCATCGAATTCGCAGGCGGCCCCGCCGTCGTCGCCGATCGCAGCCTCGCGGGCTGAGCGCCCGCGCTCACTCGGCGAACGGAGGCGTCACGTCATCGTAGACGTGCGCCGAGGCGATCTTGCCGGCTTCGTCACGGGCGTAGATCGCGAGGCCCGCCTGCGGCGCCAGCGCGTGACTTCCCCAGCGCACGCAGTTGAACTCGAGCGCCGAGCGGACGCCGTCCTCGACGAGCGCGCAATGTTCGAGCACGATCCCGCCCCCCGCGCCGAAGAAACGGCGATAGAGCGCGAGCAGCGCGTCGTGTCCTCGGTAGGAATAGCTCCCGCCGCTAGGTTCGCGGAAGTAGCCGTCGGGAGCGAAGGTCGCGACGATCCGCTCCGCGTCGCCGGCGGCGAGCGCCGCGAAGTACTCGCCCACGATATCGGACGCATGCAGATCCGGATCGCCCGGAAGGAGCGGCGCGCGGATGCGATGCGTCCCCGTCAGCGGGTACGTGCTGTGATAGATGCGCAGCGCGATCCCCCCGCCGGGAGCCGTATCACGCACGACGGCGACCGGGAGCTCGATCGTGCGGCCGTCGCTCCAAAGTTCGCAGACGAACTCGCCGGCGACGCGACGGACTCCGCCGGTGAGCGCCGCGCCCTTCCAGCGCCGCCGTTCCGCGGAGGCGCGATCCTCCTCGGCCGCCAGATAGCCGCGCACGGCTTCGCCTCCGCTCACGCGCCCGTGGACGGGATCCTCGATAGTGAGGCGATCCGCGAGCGCCCCTCGGAGGTCGACGGGCTCGTAATCGAGTCCGCACGTCGATTGGAGCAAACCGAGGAAGTCGTTCGACCACATCGCTAGGGCACAGCCGCACCTTCGCCCGCGGCGCTCTCGCCCGGCGGAACGCACGGCGGAACGCACGGCGAGATCACGCTTTCGATCGTCTCGGCGAGGCGGCGTGAGGCGGCGGTCGCGATATTGAGGACTTCCCCGTGCGCGGGGCCCGCCGCCGCGTTCAACACATTGGTGATCACGCTGATGCCGAGAACCTCGAGGCCGTAGGTGCGGGCGGCGATCGTCTCGAGCACCGTCGACATCCCGACTGCATCGGCACCGCCGCTGCGCAGCAGCGCGGCTTCGGCGGGCGTTTCGAACGCCGGTCCGCGCAGCCCCGCGTAAACGCCTTCGCGGAGCCCAAGCACCGCCGACGCTCTCGCGCGAGCGCGCAGGTGCTCGGCGTATGCGCCGTTCATGTCGACGAAGAGCTGCGGATCGAGCCGCGGATCGATCGGGCTCGACCCCGTCAGGTTGATCTGATCTGCGATCAACATCAGATCCCCCGGGACGAACTCCGCGTTCAAGGCACCGGCGGCATTCGTCAGGACGAGCGTCTTGATCCCGAGCTCGGCGGCGAGGCGCACGGGCGCCGTGACGGCGCGTGCGTCGTAGCCTTGGTAGAGATGGACGCGCCCCGCGAAGATGAGGACGCTGCACGTTCCCCAGCGCCCGGCGAGCGCGTATCCCGGATGCCCGGCGATCGTCGCCGCCGGGAGACCGAGCTTTTCATAGGGGATGCGCTTCCCTTCAACGTGCAGCTCGACCGCCGCGGAGAGCCCGCTCCCGAGGACGATCGCGACCGCCGGCGGCTCGTGGCACGTCTTGAGAACGCGACGGGCCGCGGCGGATTGCTTCACGCCGGCAAGCGTCCCGCCTCGACGGGGGCCGCGCTGAGCAGGTTCTGCCCGGTCATCGCGGGCGGCGCCGCAAGACCCAGCAGCGGCAAGAGCGTCGGGGCGATATCCCCGAGCTTCCCGCCGCGCGCGAGCGTCCCGAGCGGGGTGCGCGAGATCAGGACGAACGGAACGGGATTCGTCGTGTGCGCGGTCAGCGGGTTGCCCTCCGCGTCCAGCTTGTCCTCGGCGTTGCCGTGGTCGGACGTGATCGCGAGGATCCCGTCCGCCGCGAGGACCGCAGCTTCGAGTTTCCCGAGTTCCGCATCGAGGATTTCGAGCGCCTCGATCGTCGCGGGCATGTTCCCCGTATGCCCGACCATGTCGGCGTTCGCATAGTTCATGACGATCAGATCGTGCTTGCGCGCGCCGATGTCCTCGACCGCCACGTGCGTGATCTGGGGCGCGGCCATCTCCGGCGCGAGGTCGTACGTCGCGACCGTACGGTTGGAGGGCAGCAGCTTGCGATCTTCCCGGGCGAACACTTCCTCGCGCCCGCCGTTGAAGAAATACGTGACGTGCGCGTACTTCTCGGTCTCCGCAAGGCGAAGTTGCGAGAGCCCCGCGGCCGCGACGATCTCGCCGAACGTATCCGGCTGCGGGCGCGGTCCGAAGAGCACCGGGTTCGGGAACTCTTCCTCGTAGCGCGTCATCGTCGCGAAGATCAAGCTCTCGAAGCGGCGCGTCGTGAAATGCGAGAACGTCGCGTCCGAGAAGGCGAGCGTCAATTCGCGTCCTCGGTCGGGGCGGAAATTGAAGAAGATCACCGCGTCCCCGTCCGCGACGGGGCGCGCCTCGCCGACGAGCGTCGGCACGATGAACTCGTCGTTCTCGCCGCGTTCGTAGGCGGCCTCGACCGCGGCCCGCGCAGATTCGGCAGAGTATTGCGCTTCGCCGAAAGCGAGCGCGCGATAGGCGCGCTCGACGCGTTCCCAGCGCTTGTCGCGATCCATCGCGTAGAAGCGGCCCGTCACCGAGGCGATCGAACCGCTCCGCCCGAGCTTTTCGAGATGCGCTTCGAGCGCTTCGACGTACGGGATCATCGATTGCGGCGGCACGTCTCGTCCGTCGCCGAACGCGTGCACGCGGAACGGCACGCCGCCCGCGACGGCGGCGTCGGCGAGCGCGTAGAGGTGCTCGATCGAACTGTGCACGCAGCCGTCGGAGAGCAGGCCCATGAAGTGCAACGCTCCACCCGTTGCGCGCACGTGCGCGATGCAACGCTGCAAGACGGGATTCGTCGCGAAGGTGCCGTCGGCGAGCGCGGCGTTGATCACGACGACGCCCTGCGGCACGACGCGCCCGCTCCCCATGTTGATGTGCCCGACTTCGCTGTTCCCCATCACGCCCTTCGGCAAGCCGACCGCCTCGCCGCTCGCCTCGAGCAGCGTCCAAGGATACGTGTGAAGCATCCGGTCCCAATTCGGCAAATGCGCCGCGGCGATCGCGTTCCCGTGCGCCTTCTCGCTGTAGCCCCAACCGTCGAGGATCGCGAGCACGACGGGGCCGCTGCTCGCCCGGCTCATCGGTGCGCGATACCGTGTGCGGCCGCGAAGATCACGGCGTGGAAGGCGTCGGCGGTCAGGCTCGCGCCGCCGATCAAACCGCCGTCGATGTTCTCCTGCGCCATCAGCGCGCCCGCGCTGTCGGCCTTCATGCTCCCGCCGTACAGGATTCGCGAACGCTCGAGCCCCTGCACGCTGGTGCGGATCTGGCCCATCGTCGCGTTTGCGTTCTCGGGCGAATCGACGAGGCCGGTCCCGATCGCCCAGATCGGCTCGTACGCGATGACGCACTGCGCGACTTCCGCCGGCGAGAGCCCGAAGAGCGCGGCGCGCGTCTGGTGCACGACCTTCGAAATCGTGTACCCGGCCTCGTACTCGTGCGCGGTCTCGCCGACGGCGACGATCGGCGTGATGCCGAAATCGAGCGCCGCGCGGACCTTGTGCTTGATCGCGGAATCGGTTTCGCCGTTGTACTGGCGCCGCTCCGAATGCCCGAGGATCACGTACGTCACGCCGAGCTCGCGGAGCATGACGGGGGAGATCTCACCCGTGTACGCGCCGCTCCTCCCTTCGTGCATCGTCTGCGCGCCGAGCGCGATCTTCGAGCCCCGCACGATCTCCGCGGCGGCTGCGAGCGCGGTGAACGGCGGGCAAACGGCGACCTCGATCTCGGGCGGCAGGTGCCGCTCCACGAGCGCGCCGAGCAGCTCGCGCGTCTCCGCGATCGTCTTGTTCATCTTCCAATTGCCGGCGATGAGGGGGCGGCGGGTCATCTCACTTGCTCCGTTCGCGAGCGCTGCGCTCGAGTGCGGCAACGCCCGGGAGCGTCTTGCCTTCCAAGAATTCGAGGGTCGCGCCGCCTCCGGTCGAGACGTGCGTCATCGCCTCCGCAAAGCCTAGCGCGTGAGCGGCGGCGGCCGCGTCTCCGCCGCCGACGACGCTCGTCGCGCCGCCGCGGGTGGCGGCGGCGATCGCCTCGCCGATCGTGCGCGTCCCGTCTTCGTAGGCGGGCTTCTCGTAGACGCCCATCGGCCCGTTGAAGACGATCGTCTTCGCATCGCGTAGCACGGCGGCGTACGCTTCCGCCGTCGCCGGACCGATGTCGAGGATCATGCGATCGCCGATCGCGTCGAGCGCGACCGTTTCCGCCTGGTCGTCCGCATCGAACGCCGTCGAGACGACGGCGTCGACGGGGAGGTGCAACGGGATCCCCTTTGCCATGGCGGCTGCGATGATGTGCGTCGCGGGGCCGAGGTCCGCGTCGCGCAACGACGTCCCGACGTCGATGCCCTGCGCCGCGAGGAACGTGTTCGCCATTCCGCCGCCGATCACGAACGAACTGACGCGATCGAGCAGGTTCGTGAAGACGCCGACTTTGTCTTTGACCTTCGCGCCGCCGATCGCGCACACGAACGGCTTGACCGGATTGTGAGTCAGCCGCGCGAGCGCCGAAAGCTCGGCCTCCATCAAGAAACCGGCGGCGGCGGGGAGAAAGCGGGCGATCCCTTCCGTCGAGGCGTGCGCGCGATGGGCGGTCCCGAACGCGTCGTTCACGTACAGGTCGCCGAGCGACGCGAGTTCCCGCGCGAACGCGGGGTCGTTCGCTTCCTCCTCGCGGTGGAAGCGAACGTTTTCGAGCAGCACGATATCGCCGTCGGCGAGCGCCGCCGCGGCTTTTTGCGCCGGCTCGCCGATGCAATCTGCGGCGAAGGCGACGGGGAGGCCGAGGCGCTCGGAGAGCACGCGTGCGACCGGGGCGAGCGAGTATTTCGGATTCGCCGCGCCGTCCGGCCGGCCCAGGTGCGAGAGCACGATCGTGCGCGCGCCGTTCTCGTGCAGATGGCGCAGCGTCGCAAGGGCGGCGAGGATGCGCGTGGGATCGCCCACGGCGCCGTCTTTCATCGGGACGTTGAGATCTTCGCGCACGACGACGCGCTTGCCGCGAACGTCGAGATCTTCAAGTGTCAGAAACTGCATCGGACGAGACTACTCCGTGAACGGCGGTGCGCCGGGGCGTCCGTGGTCCCGGGTGCCGCGAGGCACCCGGGAAGCCTCGAAGGCCCGAGCGCGTTTAGGCGAGCTTCGAGAGCACGAGCGAGGCCGCGTCCGCGAGGCGGCACGAATAGCCCCATTCGTTGTCGTACCAGGCGCCGATCTGGATCAAGTCGCCGTTCGCTCCGCTCAGCGGGCCGTCGATGATCGAGCTGTACGGCGATTGCTTGAAGTCGCACGAGACGAGCGGTGCCTCGTTGAACGCCACGTATTCCTTGAGCGGGCCTTCCGCCGCGGCCTTGAGGACCGCGTTGAGCTCGTCCTTCGTCGTCTCTTTCTTCACTTGGGCGACGAGATAGACCATCGAAACGGTGGGCGTCGGAACGCGTAGCGCGAACCCGTCGAACGTTCCCTTGATCTCGGGGATCGCTAGATAGAGGGCCTTCGCGGCACCGGTCGAGGTCGGGATGATGTTCGTCGCCGCGTTGCGGGCGCGCCGCAGATCCTTGTGCGGCGCGTCGAGGACGTTCTGGTCGTTCGTGTAGGAGTGGATCGTCGACATGAAGCCCTTACGCCAGCCGAATGCGTCGACGATCGGCTTCACGGCGGTCGCCAGGCAGTTCGTCGTGCAGGACGCATTCGAGATCACGTGGTGCTTCTCGGGATCGTACGAGCCATCGTTGACGCCGAGGACGATCGTGATGTCCTCTCCCGAGGCGGGCGCCGAGATCAGAACCTTTTTCGCGCCGCCGCCGTCGATGTGCGCGCGCGCTTTCGCGGCGTTCGTGAAGAGGCCGGTCGATTCGATCACGAGACCGACGCCGAGATCCTTCCAGGGGATCTTCGCGGGATCGCGTTCGGCGAGCACCTTGATGGTCTGGTCCCCGACGGTCAACGTGTTCGCGGTGTGCGCGACCGTGCCGGCGTACGTGCCGTAGTTCGAGTCGTACTTGAAGAGGTGCGCGCTCTCGGCGGCACTCGTGAGATCGTTGACCGCCGCGATCTCGATCTGCGGGTAGCGGTCGAGGAGACACTTCGTGAAGTTGCGGCCGATTCGACCGAACCCGTTGATCCCGATGCGCATGCAAAGAATTCCCATTGGACGGAGGGGTAACGGCTTCTCGTTACCCGCCGCCGTCGCCGGCTCCCTTGTGCAAACCGGCAGAGGAGATGTCCGCTTGCGCGGCGCCGAAACGCGCGGCCAGCCGCAGGACCGCGGCGATCCGCCCGTTGACCGTCGCCTTGTCCGCCGGGGGGCGGCACCGGCGGCCGAGCTCGGCGAGCGTTTCGCTCGGATGGGCGAGCCGCAGTTCGGCGACCTCGCGCTGCGCCGGCGTAAGCCTGTGGAGGCCGTGGGTCTCGGCGAGCAGCGAGATCTGCTCTCGTTGGCGCGCGGCGGCCGCCGCGGCCCGCTCGACGTTCGCTGCTTCCGTGTTCACCAGGCGGCGGATGCGGTTCTTCGTTTCCTTGAACGCGCGGACGTCTTCCAAGTAGAGGACCGCCGCGTACGCGCCGATCGACGTGAGGACCTCGACGATCTCGTCGATGTCCTTGAAGTAGACCAGCGGCCGGCCGCCGCGCATCGCGAGTTTGGGATGGCGGCCGTCGGCGCGCAGCAGCGCGGCGAGCCGTTCGGCGCGGGCGGGGTCCGGCGGGTAGTACTCCAGGTGGTAGCCGTGCGCGGGCGTCGAGACGGAACCGCAGGCGAGGAACGCTGCGCGGATCTCCATGCGCCGGTCGCAACGCCGCGTCGGGCGCCGGGGCGGGCCGGCTGCGGGGACCGGGAGTTCGTACACGCGAGCCTTCGCAAGGCGCGCCGCGTGTCCCGTGACGATCGGTTGCCGCTCCCGTTCGTCGAGGAGCGTGCGCAGCAGGCGCGCCACGGCTAGGCGTTGGGTGCGGAACGTTCGCCCGTCGGGCGTCGCGCCGTAGAGGAGAAGCCCGTCGCGGAGCGCGGCGCGGCAGTGCTCGGCCGCCGGAGAGTCGTGCGCGAGGGCGTCTTTGGCGTCGGCGGAGAGCGTCGAAGGCATCGAGACGTCAGTAGCGGATCCGGATCTCGCAGCGCGCCGCGCCGGCGGCCTGGCACGCGCTCTCGGTCGCACGCGCCTCCGGGTGGACGAGGACGCGATAGAGCCGCTCGAACGTTCCGGCGTAGTAGTCGCAGACCGTCGATGCGGCGGAGATGCCCCGGCAGAGCGGGCAGCCTGCGAAGGAGACGATCGCGGGCCGGCCGTCGCAGATCTCGACGGTGCTCGTGCCGGCGAACGTCCACGTGTGCCCGCGGATCGAGGCGAGGAGGCCGCGGCTCGCGAGCGGGGCGGGCAGCAGCTTGAGAACCGTTTGAGCCGGGCGCGGAACGCGGTGTGCCAACAGATAGTCCGCCGTGCGCACGCCGGAATCGCGCGCGAGCGCCCGCGCGGAAAAGTCGCCGAGCTCGCGGTACATCGTCGCGAAGAGCGACGTCACCTCGGTCTCGGCGACCATTTCATGCGGAAGCTCTCGCTCGTACCGTTCGAGGCCTGCGGCGCGCAGGAGGGCTACGGTGCCTGGTTCCCCCACGCGCGCGCGCAAGGCCTCGATGGTACGGATGATGGCGTTGGGGCCGATGCGCCCCTCCGCCGCCACGGGGGTCATGCCGGGACCGGCACGGCTCCCGAGATCTCTTCGTCGGTCAGGTAGCAGGCCGGATCCGCTTCCCACGGATCGCCGGTCGCGGCGAGCGCGCGGACGCGGAAGTTGCCGCCGCAGAGGTTCATGAACTTGCACTCCCGGCAGCGACCCTTGATCAGCGGGAGGCGGTTGCGCAATCCGGCGAGCAGCTCGTTCGTCGGGTCGCTCCAGATCTGGCTGAACGGGCGCTCCTTGACGTTGCCGAGGTTCGCGCTCTGCCAGAACTGATCGGGGTGGACGTACCCTTGCGGATCGATGTCGCCGATGCCGACGCCCGAGGAGTTCGCGGCGCCGCCGTTCCAGGCGATCGTCTTGTACGCGAGTTCCGCAGCCTCGGTGTTCCCCTCTTCGAGGAGCGTCAGGTAGAGGTACGGGCCGTCGGCGTGATTGTCGACGGTCAGGATTTCGCGCGGATCGCCTTTCGCGACGAACTCGCGCGTCCGGCGAAAGATCGTGTCGAGCGCCTTGCGGCTGTCTTCGAGCGTGAGGTCGTCGGCGGTGCGTCCGCGTCCGGCCGAGACGAGGTGGTAGAAGCAGGCCCGTTGCACGCCTTCGCGATCGATGAAATCGAAGATCTGCTCGAGATCGCGGGCGGTCTCCGGCGTGAGCGTCAAGCGCAGGCCGACCTTCTGCCCCACCGCACGGCAGTTGCGAATGCCGCGCACCGCGCGTTCGAACGCGCCGACTTTGCCGCGGAACTTGTCGTTCGTCTCGCCGATGCCGTCGAGCGAGATGCCGACGTAGGTGAAACCGAGATCGCGGATGCGCTGCGCGGTCGGGAGATCGAGCAGCGTGCCGTTCGTCGAGAGCGTGAACTTGATCCCGAGCGACCGGCCGTAGGCGGCGAGGTCGAGCGTGTCCTTGCGGGCGAGGGGCTCTCCGCCGGAGAGCAGCACGGCGGGAACGCCGAACGCGGCGAGATCTTCCAAGAGCGCGCGCCCCTGTTCGTGCGTCAGCTCGTTTTCGTACGATTTCGCGGCGGAATCGCTGTAGCAGTGCCGGCACGCGAGGTTGCACGTGCGCGTGACGTTCCACACGACGACAGGGCGGCGCTCGGACGCCGACTTCGGTGCGCCGGCGCCGTGGCCGTAGCGCAGGTGGTCCATCGGCTGGTCGAGGCCGCAAAGCAGTTTGGTAACGTTGATCACGTGAGGGCTCCTTGCGCAAGCGCGGTGTAAGCGGACGGAATGTACGAACAGCAGGGTTCGGATGCGAACGGGTCGCCGGTGAAGCCGTAGGCGCGGGCCCGCGACCCCCCGCAGAGCCCGTTGTAATCGCAGACGCCGCACTTTCCGCTGAACGTGCCTGCGTCTCGCAGGCGCTGCATGATCGGATCGTTGCGGTAGACGTCGATGAGGCTGCTCGTGCGGACGTTGCCGACGGTGAAGGGCAGGAAGCCGCTCGGCTCGATCTCGCCGAGGTGCGAGATGAAGACGAAGCCACGGCCGTCCCCGATCGCCGGGAAGCGCAGCGTCGGATTCGCTTTCTTCGGTTGCTGATCGGGCGGCAGCATCGCGAGCTGTTGGAGGACGAATCGGCGGTAATGCGGCGCTTCGGTCGTCTTGACGTCGAACGGCGCCGTGAGCCAGACCTTGAACAATTCGCCGAAGGCAAGCTCGTGCTCGGCCGCGCTCAGGACGTCGGCTTGTTGCGCGCGTCCCGTCGGAACCAGGAAGAACGCGCTCCACATGCGCGCGCCGAGATCGGGCATCAGGGCCGCCATCTCCGGGATGCGCGTGTGGTTGTGCTTGCCGATCGTCGTGTTCACCTGAAGCTCGAGCCCGATCGCCATGGCGTCGTGCGCCGCGTTGACCGTGCGCAAGAACGCGCCCTTGACGCCGCGGAAGGCGTCGTGCGTCTCGGCATCCGGCCCGTCGATCGAGAGCGAGATGCGGCGGCATCCCGCAGCGTGCAGCTTCTCGAGCGCCGCGCGCGTGAGGCGGCCGGTCCCGCTCGGGGAGACGGCCATGCGTAGACCGCGCTGCGTCCCGTATTCGACGATCTCGAAGATGTCGGGGCGCATCAGCGGGTCGCCGCCCGTCAGGATGAAGATCGGCTCGCCGCAGGCGACGACGTCGTCGACGAGCTTCTTGGCCTCTTCGGTCGTCAGCTCATCGGGGTTCCGGTGCGGGATCGCCTCCGCACGGCAGTGTTTGCAGGCGAGCGCACACGCTCGGGTGGTTTCCCAAATGACGATCCGGGGCCCGTCATCGTACATACGCATGGGCCGAGGGTACCGTGAGGCTGGTACGCCCTGACGAAGGGAAGGCGCCGGGGCGTACTTACCTCGTTCACGCCGTCTTCACGTTCTTCACGAGATCGGCGGCTAGTCGTCGCCCGCGAGGATGCCGTAGATCTCCCGCCTGGCGCGGTCGATCACGGCGAGGATGCGCTCCCGCGTGGCGGGATCGCCGTGGTGCAGCCCTTGGCGCATCGCTGCGACGAAGGCCATCGCGGCGGAGCGAACCGTCCGCCGGCCGGCCGCGTCGCCGATTTCATCGCCGTCCTCGGGGTCCGCGGGGTCGTCCGGGCTCACGCGCTCTTCGAGGAGCCCGCGGCCGGCCTGGGTGATCGTGTAGACCCGCTTTCCGTCGACCGTCTCGCCGGTCAGAAAGCCGCCCTCTTCGAGCATTTGCAACGTCGGGTAGACCGAACCGGGGCTGGGCCGGTAGCGGCCGCCGTGCCGTTCCGCGAGGCGCTGGATGATCTCGTAGCCATGCATCGGGCCTTCGGCGAGCGTCTCGAGCAACAAGAACTTGATGTCGCCGCGTCGCGCGCGCCATTCGTTCCCCCAGCCCGGCATCCCGGCGCCGCCGCCCCACTCCTCCCGGCCCCGGCCGCCCCAGCCGTGCCGTCCTCGTCTGCCCATGCAGCCGTGCTCCCTTTCTCGTTCTTGGAACATGGTGAACATTCTCACCGCTTCTTTCTCCTCCGGCTCGAAGCATATCGAGCTAGTCGAGTTATATCGCGATATATCGCGATATGTCAAGACATGGCGATGCCCGGGCTTCCCGCGGGCGGCGAAGGGACGGCCGCCGTCCGGCCGGTTCTCAGCGAAGCGCGTTCAAGCGGGTCGCTAGGTATCGTGCGACGAGCTCGTGACCGGCCTCGGTCCAGTGCATGTTGTGCGGCTGATAGGGGCAGGGGGCTTCGGCGCTCAGAACGGGGCGTAGATCGATGTAGGCGATGCCGAGGGAATCTGCGATCTCGCGCGTCATCCGTTGCGGCAGCTCGGGATCGTAGCGGCCCGTATCCCTCAACAATCCCTGCGTTTCGTAGCCGAGATCGCCCGAGCGGCAGACCTGAAGCGATGACGGGACCATCGCGATGACGACGCGCGCGCCGATGCGCCCGGCGATCTCGCGGATTTCCTGCAGCCGCTTTCGCGTATCGACCCTCGATTCGGCGAGTCCGGCGCGCTGCCGGTCGAATGCGGCCAAGTCGCCGAACGCCGCCGCCACCGGGTCCGGCTTGCGCGCCAAGCGCGCTTTGAGGACGTGTCCTTCGAGCTTGAACCATTCGCTGAGCTGCTGCATGGAGACGAGTGCTTGCCACCCGTATGGATCGGGGCGGCCGAAGCCGACGTCCGTCCGAAACGCATCGTCGCTTTCGAGCACGTCCTGGTAGTCGTTGACGAAGAACTCCATCAGTATGACGTCGGGCCGGTAGCGCGGCGCATACGAGCGGACCGTGGCGGCGTACTGATTCGGGCCGTACCCGGTAATGGCAAAATTGAGAACCTGCACGGGTTTGCCGGTCTTCCGCGTCAGATCTTGCTCGAGGAGCCGCGGCCAGGTGCGGTCCGTATCGAGCCCCTCGGCGCTCGTGAATGCATCGCCCGTCGTCATGATTCGGAGCGTCCCCGGCGGCTTTTGCGCAGAGACGTCGGGGCCCGGAAAACCGAGCGCGTTCGCGGTGATCCGATAATCGTAGCTGCGCCAATGCAGACGGGTCGTGCGCGAGGGAATCAGTTTCCAACCCACGACCGGATCCGGTTGAAGCGACGGCCGCTCGCCCCAACCGTACACCTCGAAGTCGACCTTGCGCGCGATCGCCGCGTTGGCGGCGAACAGGACGATCAAGAGGCAAGCCAGCGCCGCGCCCCAGGCGCCGAGCACGCCTCCGAGACCGCTGCGCGCGAAGAGCCGCGAGTTCGCAGCTTCGGCGCGGGCGACGCCCCACTCCAAGACCACGGCTGCCAGCGCCGACAGCGCGAGTGCGGCGACGCTGCCGAGAGCGACCTTCCCTGCTCCGCCGGTGGCCGGGTGCTTGACGAGAAGCGAGACGAACGGCTGGTGGACGAGATAGATCGAGTACGAGTGGCGGCCGATCCAGGCGAGCGCGCGCGAGCCCGTGCCGGCGGAGGCTTGCGCGGATGGAAGTGCCGCGAAGAAGATGACGAACGCGGCAGCGCCCATGAGGAACGGCGCGACGATCATCCCGGCGAGCGTGAACGAGAGCGCGAAGCCGAGCGCGAATGTCGCGACCGCCGCCGCTACGGCGAGCGGCGCGCGCAACCGTCTTTCCATCGCCGCGCGATCGCTCGCGTACCAGGCCGCAAGCGCCATGCCGAGAGCGAAGTCCGGAAGGCGCGTTACGAAGATCGCCCCGCGCGACCATTCGTCGATATAGCCCGCGAATGCGAACAAGCCGGCGGCGCGCGCGAGGAACCCGAACGCCAGCGACGCGGCGAGGAAGCGTCCGGCTCCGAACCGGCTCATCCAACCCCAAAGGATCGGAAACACGGCGTAGAGCTGGAGCAGCAGTCCCATGAACCACCAGGCCGGAACCAGATAGTACATGAGTGCGGGCGTCGCCCGGATTCCGAGTGCGCTCAAGTAGTAATTGGGGCTCGTCAACGTCAGGCCGACCGTGACGAAAGCGAGCGGCAGAATCGCGATGTGCGCGCCCCACCAGAGCGGATAGATGCGCCGTGCCCGGCTGCGGAAGAATGCCCACGGATCGAGGGCCGCCGGTGCGTTACGGCGGAAGAGCCCGTACGCTAATCCGAAACCGCTCGCCACGAGAAAGACGGCGACTCCGTTGTCGCCGGTCCAACCCACGTAACGGAAGACGTTGACGGGGATGCTGCGGATACCGCCGGGGAGCGGGTGCATCTGGGCGATCCGCTCCGCCAGGAGCGGCCAATCCGCGTTGGGATTGCCCGCGAACGGGTCGCCGAAAATCTGCTCGGAGAGATGGCTGAGCACGATCCAGATCATCGCGAGCGCCTTGACCAGATCGAGCCAAAGCAACGAGCCGCGCGACGAAGCGGCGCCCGTGCTGGTTCCCTGCGCCGGAAACTCCGGCGTCCTCTCTACCGTCGTCGCCACAAATAGCACCTCAGTCTAAGGTTGGATTGTAACCGGGACGGCCGTAGCGCCACAGGGTCGTTCGGACCGCCGCCTGGAGCGCTTTCGAATCTGCGCACGATCGCCGAATCAATGCACTCGGCGGGGTTCGGCGATCCTGGCAGCGGCCGGCGCAGGCTCTTGCGGCGCCGGGAGCCGGCCGCCGAGAGCGCCGCACGACGAGGCGCCCGCCAGCGCGACCGCGAGGAAGCCGCTCCAGACGAGCGCCTTCCGCGCGACCGCGTCCGGCGTCGTGGGGCGGTGGGAGGCCGCAACGTATTGCTGCCAATTCGCCGAGGCCGGAGCGTTCGGATCTTTCAAGGGCGACGGCACGCTGACGGCCTGCGCCGGCGGCGCGTGCGAGGCCAAGAAGGCGACGAGGATCGTGCCTGCGGCGGCTGTCGCGAGCCGGCGCGGCCATGGCCGCCCGAAGCGTCCGTCGAGGGCGAACGTGAGCAGGACCGCGAGCGAGAGAGCAGCGATCAGACGCCCGCCTCCAACCGCCTCCCAAGGGATCGCGATCAGGGCGACGCCGGCGAATGCGAGGGGCCGGTCGCTGGGACGGCACCGCGCTGCCAAGAACAAGGCCGCGGGGAGCGCGATCGGCATCTGGACGCCGTGGATGAAGACGCCGCCGATGAGGACCGCGGCCGGCGGGAGCGTGACGATCAGTTCCGGGCTGCGCAGCGCCGCGGCCCAGGGGCGGGCCAGGACCAGCCCGAGGACGAGCATCACGGCATAGGAGATGCTCCCGGCTCGGAGTGCGGCCTCGGCCGGGACGCCGAGTTCGTGGAGCACCCAGGTGAGGCTGAACTGGTCGTTCGCGAGAAGCTCCGAACGGGCATGGGCGGGCAGGACCGCTTGGAAATACTCCGCGGTTCCGGTGAGCCCGACCGCGGCGATGCTCGCGGCGCCGCAAGCGAGCCCAGCGAGGACGAGCGTGAGGCGGGTTTTCGGGGCGAAGAGGAAGAGCGCCAAGCAGGCGGCGAGGCCCACGTGCGGCTCGATCATCGTGACGGCCGCGGCGAGCGCGGCGCCCACGTAGCGCCGCCGCGCGAGCAGCAGCGCGGAAAGGCTCAGCGCCGCGATGCAGATCGGGGCCAGCTCGCCTGAAACGAGGTTGAAGAAGGCCGCATTCGGCGCGAGGGCGGCGGCGATCGGATACCAAGGAAGGCCTGTGGCCCGAGCGAGCGCCCAGGTAGCCACGACGATTGCCATCAGGGAGAGCGTGGTCCAGCAAAACGCCGCGGTGGAGAAATCGAACCAGCGGAACAGCGAGAAAAAGGCGAGCGCGTAGCCGGGGAGCGGGGCCGGCTCAACGATCCCGGGCGGGTATACGCCGCGGGGCGCCGCCTGCTCGCAGGCGAGGAGCGGCTGGAGCCGATACGGGTTCCCGCCGGCTGCGGCGATCTTCCCGCCGCAGTCGAACGCGAGAAACGCATCCTGGACGAGGACCCGGTCGACCGCTTTCGGAGCCGCCGCGTAGGCGATCCAAACGAACAGCGGAACTGCAACGAGGGCTGCTACAAGAACGAGCCGCTTCAAAATGCCTGTCCTGCCCCGGTACGTTGCACGCTCGCTCCCCAACGCCGGCATCGTGCGCTTCGTCCACCGCGAGCGCCTGCGACCGAACCGACGCAGGCTCCACGCCGGGAACGCGAACGCGGCGCCTTCTTGTAACGTGTCGAACTACGCTGGGAAGGAGCTGGCGGCGCCGGCTTTCACTATCGCCAGCTAAGTGTAGTTGCCGCCGCCGGGGGCGTCCACATCCCTCGGGGCCCCTCGGCCGGGACTTCGGGCTCAATCGTCATTCGAGCCAATCTCGCGGATCGTCGCGGCGCTCGGCGAGCACCTCGTAAAGCGTCTCGGGACGCAAGCGCGGCGTCACGCGCTCGGGGACCTCGAGGATGCGCACGGTGAGGACCTTCCGTGCGTAGTGCAGGACGATCGTATCCCCGGGCTTGACGTCGTAGCCGGGCTTGAACGCCCGCCCGTCCTCGCGCAGGATCCGCCCCGCCTCGAGCGCGTCGTGCGCCTCGGTGCGGCGCTTCGCGAGGCGCGCGACTTTCAAGAACTTATCGAGCCGCAGAGCGCTGCGCCTCCTTCGGAGTGACGCAGGTCCCGCGGGCGCGGACGACCACGACGGGTTCGGCGAGCACGTCGGCGGCGCTCGGGGAGACGTCCGGGCGCGCGGCGATCACTTTGCGCGCTTCGAACTCCATCGTCCGCGAGGTGGTCCCGGTCTTCGTGATCCAGCCTTCGGCTTCGATGAAGTCGCCCGCGTGCACCGGCGCTTTGAACTCGACGAGGTCGTAGGCGACGAAGAGACCTTCGTCGCCGTCGTGACGGATCAGCAGTTCGGTTGCGACGTCGCCGAAGAGGCCGAGGATCCGCGCGCCGTCGACGAGGTTCCCGCCGTAATGTGCGTCGTGCGCGCTCATGCGCAGGCGGACCGTCACGCGGCCTGCATCTTCGCGAGCAGCCATAGCTCCTCCAGTTCGTCGAGCGAAAGGTCGTTCAGCACGCGCCCTTCGCTCTGCGCGCGGCGCTCCATGAACGTGAAGCGCCGGTAGAACTTCTCGTTCGCCTGCCGCAGCGCCGTTTCCGCATCCATGCCGAGGGCACGTGCGACGTTGACGATCGAGAAGAGCACGTCGCCCATCTCCTCGCGGATATGCGCTTCGTCCCCCTCGCGCCGCGCCTGCTCCAGTTCTGCGAGCTCCTCGGCGAGCTTTGCCCGGACGCCGGCGACGTCGGGCCAATCGAAGCCGACGCGGGCCGCCTTGTCCTGCATCTTCTGCGCGCGCTGCAGCGCGCCGAGGCCTTTCGGAATCCCGTCGAGCTTGCTGGCGCGCGCCTTGGCCGCGGGCTCCTCCGCCTTGAGCGCTTCCCAATTCTGCCACACGTCCGCGATGCTCGAGACCGCTTGATCTCCGAAGACGTGCGGATGGCGGCGGATCATCTTGTTCGAGAGCGCGTCGACCACGTCGGCGATCGAGAACTTACCGCGTTCCGTCGCAAGCTGCGCGTGGAACACGATTTGCAGCAAGAGATCGCCGAGCTCTTCGCAGAGCTCGGCGTCGTTCCGGCTCTCGATCGCGTCGACGACTTCGTAGCTCTCTTCGATCAAGTACGGGACGAGGGAGCGATGCGTCTGCGCCCGGTCCCACGGGCACGAACGGCGCAAGCGCGCCATCACCTCGACGAGGTCGTCCCAGCTATGGTGCGAGGAAGCGGGGGGCAGAGGCACGAGCGGCATCGCGATCGAGGCCGCCAGCGTCGCGCGCGGCATGCCGGGGACGATTTCGCAGCGCCGGCCGATGCGTTCGAGCGCGCGCAGTAGGATCGGCAGCCCGGGGAAGTCCGAGAGCGGGTTCCCGAGGACGCCGAGCGCGAGGTCGCGCTCGTCGAGCCCGGCGACGAACGCGTCGAGCGTCTCCGTCGACCCGCGAATGAAGAGGCTTTGGTCGATGATCCGGCCGCGAACCAGCTCGACGCCCTCGCTCTCGAGGAACAGGCACAGTTCCGGCGGCGCGAGCACGGTGACCGCACGCCCGACCGCCCGCAGCGATTCGAGGCTGCCCAGCGTGAGCAAATCGGGGTCGCCCGGCCCGAGCCCGACGATGCGGATGAACGACATCCCCCGTCACTTCGCAGCGACGGGGGCGCGACCTACTTTGCGGGCGAAGCCGCCGGTGCCGGCACCTGCGGGAACACGTCCTTGAAGCGGTCGTCGGCGACGTCGATCTTCGCCTTCGCGCGGAGCGTCTGCAGGAAGAGCGGGACCTGGAGCTGCTCTTGCTGCTGCGTCAGCAGCTCCTTGATCTTGTCGTGCGAGCTCGCGAGCGTCGCCTTCTCGGCGGGCTTGTACTCGAGGAGCTGGATCACGTGGTACCCGAACGGCGACTTGACGGGGGCGCTGACTTGATTCGGCTTCAAGGCGAACGCCGCCGTCTCGAAATCCTTCGTCATCTGCCCGCGGCCGAAGAAGCCGAGGTCGCCGCCTTTGTCCTTGCTGCCGGGGTCGACCGAGTATTGCTTGGCGAGGTCTTCGAACGTCGCGCCGCCCTTGAGCTTGCTTTCGACGAGTTCCGCCGTCTTGAGGTCGGCCACGAGGATGTGCCGGGCGTGGACCTGCTCGCCCTTGTCGAGCGAGGCGTGGTTCTGGTCGAAGTATTTCTTGATGTCGGCGTCCGTGACCGTGATGTCTTTCCCGACCGCGCGCTCGATGACGAGCTGCTGACGGATGATGTTCCGTACGTCCGTGTCGGTGAGCCCTTGCTGCTTGAGGACGCTGTCGAATTGCCCGGCAGGGAAGCGCGCCTTGATCTCGTCGAGCTTCTTCGAGATGTCGGCATCGGCGATTTGAACGTTGTTGTCCTTGGCGTACTGGTCGACGAGGACGCCCTGCACGAGCTGGTTGAGCACGGCCTTCGCTTGCGGGAGCGCCGCGAGCTTATCGTTGAACTCGGCGCGCGAGATCTTCTGGCCGTTGACGGTCGCGATGTCGCCGCCGGACGTACCCTGCGAGCACGCGGCGAGCGACAGACCGAGGGCGACCGCGGCGAAACCGGCGGCGAGACGGGAAGCGTACGACATCATAACTCCACGGACATAGGAACGGGGCCTCTGCGGCCCCCACGAACCTCTCGACCTTCACACGCTGCGTCGCCCGACTCCTGCCGCTAGCGCGCGCAGTGCTGTTTGAGATCCTCGAGACGCCCGACGGGGATGACCTCGAAGCGCGAGGCGACGGGGATTTGAATGTTCTTTCCGGGTGTGAAGTAGTTGAAGGCACCGGCGGCGATGCCGATCCCCGGGATCGGGACGGCCGAGACCACGCTCGGAACGCCGGCGTTCGCGCCGTGTGATTCCGTCGCGCCGGTGCCGAGGCTCACGTCGAGCCGGGTTCCGTCGGCGAGCTTGAGATACCGCGCTTCGAGCACGAGCGCCCCCGTCTTGCCGTGGGCGCCGGCCGAAACCACTCCCGCGACGAGCCCGTAGCCCGGCCTCCCGGCCGGGACTCGCGGCCCCTCGGGGAGCCAGACCGTGTCGAGCGTCCGAAAACGGAAGACGTCGCCGACCTTCGCCGTCGCGGAATCGATCGGCGTTTCCAACGCAACGCGCAGCGCAGGACAGGGCGGCAACGGCTCCGTTTCGGCCGCCGTCGCACGGCTTGGGGCGCACGCGAGCGCGAGCGCGCAGATACCGAACGCTACCGCCCAAGCAGTCACGAGACGCATCACTGCAGAAACGAAACGGACGCGCGCTCCGTTCCGATACGCGCTCAGAGCGCTTCGAGCAGCGCGCGCACGATCGGGATCGCGCTCGCAGCGCTCCCGGGCGGAAGGTCGACGACGATCTTCCCCTCGCCGAACCGGAAGCGGTTCTTCGTCAGCGACTGGAGTTTCGGGATCGCGGTCGGCGCGATCGCGAACCCGCTCCCGACGCCGAGCGTCAGGCGTTTGTCGTCGATCACGACGCGCGTGACGCCCTTGCGCAGCGCGATCGCGCGCAGCTTCGTGATCTCGACGAGGTTCTCGAGCGGCGGCGGCAGCGGGCCGAAACGGTCGCGGACGCCGGCGCTGATCTCGCCCGCCTCCGCTTCGCTGCGCGCCCCGGCGAGCTGCTGGTAGACGGCGATCTTCTGCGAGACCTGCGGGATGTAGTCGTTCGGGATGAACGCGTCCAGCTTGACGTCGATGACCGCTTCGCGCTTGGCTTCGAGCTCCTCGGGGCGGCCCTTCCGTTCGGCGATCGCCTGCGCGAGCAGCTCGCAATACGTATCGAAACCTACGCTCGCGATGTGCCCGGATTGGGCCGCACCGAGCAGGTTGCCGGCGCCGCGGATCTCGAGATCGCGCATCGCGACCTGCAGGCCGCTCCCCAGATGCGTGAATTCGCGGATTGCTTCGAGCCTGGCTTTCGCATCTTCGCTGAGCGCCTTGTGCGCCTGGAAGAGCAGGTACGCATACGCTTGATGGTTCGAGCGGCCTACGCGACCCCGCAACTGATACAGCTGCGCGAGGCCGAACTTATCGGCGTCGTTCACGACGATCGTGTTGACGTTGGGGATGTCGATCCCGTTCTCGATGATCGTCGTCGCGACGAGGACGTCGAGATCGCCGTCGATGAACGCGCGCATCACGGGCTCGAGTTCCGACTCCGTCATCTGGCCGTGGCCGATGCCGATCCGCGCCTTGGGAACGAGCTGCTGGAGCGCGCGGGCGACGCCGTAGATCGATTCGATCCGGTTGTGAAGATAGTAGACTTGCCCGCCGCGGTCGAGTTCGGCGTCGATCGCCTTCTGCACGATCGTATCGCTCGCGGGAACGACGACCGTCTTGATCGACATGCGGTTCTTCGGCGCGGTCTGGATCAGGGAGAGGTCGCGCATCCCGAGCAGCGACATGTGCAGCGTGCGCGGAATCGGCGTCGCGGAGAGCGTCAACACGTCGACGGAGGCGCGCATCTCCTTGAGGCGCTCCTTGTGCATGACGCCGAAGCGCTGCTCTTCGTCGACGACGATCATGCCGAGTTTCGCGAAGACGACGTCCTTTTGCAGCAGGCGGTGCGTGCCGACGATGACGTCCACTTTCCCGTCGGCGAGGTCGCGCAGGATCGCTTGCTGTTCCTTGCGCGTCTTGAAACGCGAGATCTCCTCGACGCGCACCGGAAAGCTTGCGAAGCGCTCCGAGAACGTGCGCGCGTGCTGCGCGGCGAGGAGCGTCGTCGGGACGAGGACGGCGACTTGCCGCTTGTCGGCGATCGCTTTGAATGCGGCGCGGACGGCGACCTCGGTCTTGCCGTAGCCGACGTCGCCGCAGATCAGGCGGTCCATCGGGCGCGCGCGCTCCATGTCGGCCTTCGTTTCGTCGATCGCCTTCTGCTGGTCGGGCGTCGCCTCGTACGGAAACGATTCCTCGAGCTCCGCTTGCCAGGGCGTGTCCGGCGCAAACGCATACCCCGGCGCGAGCTCGCGCTCAGCGTAGAGCGCGACGAGTCCGTCGGCGATCTTCGCGAGCGCTTCGGAAACGCGTGTCTTCTGGCGCGCCCAGTCCGCGCCGCCCATCTTTGAGAGCCGCGGCGAGCTGCCTTCCGTCGCGCCGTATTTCGTGACTTGATGCATCTGATGCACGGGCACGAGCATCCGGTCGGTCCCGGCATACTTGAGATCCAGGTAGTCGCTCGTCGCGCCGAGGATCGTCTCGGTGCGTAGGCCGAGGTATTGCCCGATCCCGTGCACCGCGTGCACGACGTAATCGCCGACGCGCAAATCGGCGAGCGTGACCGGGACGCCTTCTTTCACGGCGCGCAACTTGACGCGCTTGGGGGGCTGCCCGAAGATCTCGCGGTCGCCGAGGACGCGCAGGCGCAGGCTCGGAATCGCGAAGCCCGCGTCGATGTTTCCTTGATCGACGAACACGACGCCGCCGCGCGCGTCGGTGCGCGTCATGCCGCTCTGCGACGAGCCGACGAACGATGCGCCGCCGCTCTCGCGCAGGTGCAGGAGCGCGGCGGAGCGCTCGACGGTCAGATCGGCCGCGCGCAGCATCTCGGCGAGGCGCGTGGCTCCGTTCGAGACGAGCGCGACGGTTTCGCCGGCGGCGGCCCACGCCTTCACGCTCTCCAAGAAGAGCGAGATCTGCCGATTGAAGTGCTCCACGGGGCGCGTTTCGAGGACGAAGCGTTCGAGCGAATGCGGCAACCACGCCGGATCGTGCGCCCCTTCGATCGCGCCGGGGAGCACGAGGACGTTGCGCCTGGCGAGCGCGGGGCCGAGCGATGCGAGCGCCGGCTGCGGTGCGCTCACTTCGGCGAGGAGCGCTTCGCCGACGGAGGCATCGTCGACGGAGAGTTCGCCCGATTCGGCCGCGGCCAACAGCACCTGTTCCTCGCGCGAATGCTCCTCGTCGAGGCTGCGTTCGATCGTTGCGAGCATCGCCGGTTCTTCGAGGACGACGAGCGTCCCGGGCGCGAGATAATCCAGGAGCGTCGCGCGCTCGGCGTGGGCGAGCGAGAGCCAGGCTTCCGGGAGTTCGGCGCCGCTTTCGATATAGGCGCATGCGGCTTCGCGCACGGCGGCGGGGCCGTCGATGCGCGCCAGGACGCGCTCGCGCACGCCCGGATCGCGCGGGATCTCGCTCCAGGGAACGATCGCGAGCGTATCGATGTCGCCTGCGGAGCGCTGCGAGGCGAGGTCGAACGGCCGAATGCTCTCGATGGTGTCGCCGAAGAATTCGAGCCGTGCGGGCGTGTCGGCGGACGCCGCGTAGAGATCGAGGATCCCGCCGCGCACCGCGTATTCGCCGGCGGCGCTCACGACGTCGGCCCGACGGTAGCCGAGATGGTAGAGCCGCTCCTGGAGCTCTTCGAAGCCGGGCTCGTCGCCGGCGCGCAGCGCGAACGAGAGCTCCGCAAAACGCTGCGGCGGCATCACATATTGACGCAACGCGGCGACGGGAGCGATGACGACGAGCGGCTTGGATGCGAGCAGATCGGCGAGCAGCGTCATGCGCGCGCTGCGTTCGGAGGGGCTCTCGATCGCGCCGATCGTCTCCTCGCGCGGCCGCACGAGCGCGAGCCCACCGTCGCCGAGATAATACGACAGCTCGGCGAACGTGCGCTCCGCGACGTCGGCGGTTGGGACGACGGCGAACAGCGGGACGCGCAGGGCGCCCCGAATGCCCGCGAGCAGGTACGGCCGCGCGGCGGCCGTCGTCTCGTGGAGCGCGAAGGCCGAGCCGCCCGTCGGCGAAACGTGCGTTCGCAGCCGCTCGATGAGGCCCGCGAAGGGCCGGCTCGAGCTCGGAAGCGCGCGAACGAGGGTGGGAGCGAGCGTGGCCACGACCTGGAAACGTGCCGCGCGGCCCCGCCGGGCACCTGCGCGCACGCAGGCCGCGAAAGACGGACTTGGCGAAATTGGCACTCTATTGACAAGACTGCCAACGAAGTTTAGGATGGTGGCGTATCCTATGCTTTTTGGAGGCTCTCACGCACACATGGCCACTCTGATGCTGCAAGGTCGTCCCGTCGCTCGCGCTACCTCGCCGTTTGCCGACCTGCTCGGCTTCGATCCGTTCCGCGGGATCGCCGGCGGCGGGTTCACGCGCTTCGCCGCGTACGACGTGAACCGGACCGAGACGGGCTATACGGTCGAGCTCCCCGTGGCCGGCTTCTCGCCGGAGCAGGTCGACGTCACGCTCGAAGAGCGCGTCCTCTCGATCGTCGGCAAGAACGAGCAGCGCTCGTTCACGCGTTCCCTCGTCATCCCCGACGACGTCAACGTGGACGGAATCGAAGCGAAGGTCGAAAACGGCCTCTTGACGCTGACGCTGCCTTTCCACCCGAAGGCGCAACCGAAGAAGATCGCCGTCAACTAAGGCGCTCGGGCGAGCGTCCACGAGGGCACGTGCCGGCGGGCACGTGCCCTTTTTCTCATGCGCGGGTGCCTGCCGCCAGGGCGAAAGTCCCGCGGGATTCACGGCCGGTCGCGCAGCAAGAGGGGCACAAGGACGTTTGAGACGCTTCATTATGTGAGCGTCCGTGCGGCTATTCCGGAGGGCACGATCGTGCGCGTGCGTCTTTCGCTCGGCAGCCTCGTCTTGATCCTCTCGCTCGGTTGGCTGGCGGGTTGCTCCGGCCGGGGCTCGTCCGTGCTCCCGACCGTTCCGGCGACGGGTCCGCAACCGGCGGCGACCGGAGCCTCACGTTCGGCGCAGGCGGCGACGCCGGCCCCGAACTTCCTCGGGTACGTCAGCTACTATTGGGGCGATCCCACGCAGTGGACGATCAACTGCGGCGCGCCGACGTACTATCCGCCGAACACGTGCCTCGTGGTGAACGCCGCGAGCGCGACGCAACTCGGCGGCCCGGCGCTCGCGGTCAACGAATTCGTCGCGATCACCGCGAACGCGGCGACGGCGAGCGCGAGCGGGATCACGGCGCTCTCGTTCACGACCTCGCTGACGCCGTTCCCCGGCTCGCCGCTCCCTCCCGGCTACACGGGACCGACGCCGGGCCCCACCGGCACGCCCGGCCCGAGCCCGGCTCCGAGCACGTCGCCGAGCGCGTCGCCCGGGCCGAGCGCGACGCCGAGCGCGGCGCCCTCGGGTTCGCCGAATTTCCTCGGCTACGTCAGCTACTATTGGGGCGATCCGAAGCAGTGGACGATCAACTGCGGCGCGCCGACGTACTATCCGCCGAACACGTGCCTCGTGGTGAACGCCGCGAGCGCGACGCAACTCGGCGGCCCGGCGCTCGCGGTCAACGACTTCGTGGCGATCACCGCGAACGCGGCGACGGCGAGCGCGAACGGGATAACGGCGCTCTCGTTCACGACCTCGCTGACGCCGTTCCCCGGCTCGCCGCTCCCTCCCGGCTACACCGGGCCGACGCCCGGCCCAACGACGGCACCGACCGCTAGCCCGAAGCCGACCGCGACGCCGACGCCTACGGCCGCACCGACCGCGACCCCCGCGCCGACCGCCAGCCCCGCGCCTACGCCGACCCCGGCACCGACCGCGACCCCCAAGCCGACGACGGCGCCGACCGGCGGCGCGACGCCGCCCGGGACGAACTTTCTCGGCTACGTCAGCTATTACTGGGGCGATCCGAAGCAGTGGACGATCAACTGCGGCGCGCCGACGTACTATCCGCCGAACACGTGCCTGGTGGTGAACGCGCCGAGCGCGACGCAAGCCGGCGGCCCGGCGCTCGCGGTCGGCGACTTCGTGGCGATCGCCGCGAACGCCGCGACGGCGAGCACGAACGGGATCACCGCGACGGTGTTCGCCACCTCGCTGACGCCGTTCGCCGGATCCCCGCTCCCGCCCGGGTACACCGGACCGACTTCGGCGCCGACGGCGAGTCCGACCGCGGCACCCACGTCGACGCCGGCGCCCACTCCTAAGCCGAGCCCGACGCCCTCGCCGACGGGGACCCCTGCCCCCGGCGGGCCCCATCTCTACGTTTCGACGGGGTCGCAAGTCGAAGTCTACCCGCTCGTGACGAGCGGGACGCTCGGCACGCCGCTTCGTACGCTCGGCAACGCCAAGGGTTCCGTCGGCCTCCAGATGGCGTTCGATTCGCACGGCAACCTGTATACCGTAGCGACGGATCTCCTGCGTTTCCCGGCCGGCGCGAGCGGCTCGGTCTCGCCGGACGTCGACCTCGCGTCCCCCGCCGGGTATCCGATGGAGAGCGTCGCCGTCGACGGGAACGACTACATCTATGCCGCCTACGGCGATCCGACGGATTTGCAGGGCAACTTCCAAGGCAGCACGCTGCAAGTCTTCGCACCGGGCGTTGCTTCGAATTCCGCACCGGTCTTCACGACGCAGCTCTGCCTCCCGTGGAAGCGCGTCGTGCGTTTGGTCGTCGCGCAGAATCACCTGAACGTCCTCTGCAACGACAGTTTCAACATCGGCGTCCACGTGATGATCTATCCGCTCTACACGCCCGGAAGCACGCTGCCGGAGACTTACGAACTGTACGGCGCGTTGACGAACATGATCGACGGAATAGGGCTGGCGGTCGATTCGAGCGCGAGCATCTTCCTCTTCAACGACAATTTCAATGTTTCGAACGGCGAGTACGGAAACGTCTACGCGGCGTCGCTGCAAAACAACGCCCCGCCGACCGCGACGCTCGCCTTCCCAGCCTCCAACGAGCCTGCGCACGACGGGAATCCCGTCTTCGATGCAAGCGGAAACCTGTTGTACGGTTCGGCGTCCGGGCAGATCGGCGTATTCGCCCCGGGCGCTCTCTCACCGAGCCGGTTCGTCGGCTTCGGAACCGCCCACGGCGCCGTCGGCGTTTCGATCGGGCCGTGAGGGGGCGTCGCATGCCGTTGTACTCATGCCGCGGGGAGCCGCGGCGAGTCGAAAGTCCTAGGGAATCCGGCATCGACCGCACGTCAAAGCGGGCACAAACAAGACGCGGGCAGCTTGGCTACACAAGCGCCCATATGGGATATCCCGGAGGGTAGGATCGTGCGCGTGCGCCTGTGGCTAGGCATCCTCGTTTCGGCCGTTTCGCTAGCCTGGTTCGCGGGTTGCGCGGGCAAGGGTACGACGACGATCCCGGCCATCCCGGCGACCGGCCCGCAACCTGCGGCGACCGGCGTTTCGCGTTCGGCGCAAGCGGCGACCCCGGCCCCGAACTTCCTCGGGTACGTCAGCTACTACTGGGGCGATCCCACGCAGTGGACGATCAACTGCGGCGCGCCGACGTACTATCCGCCGAACACGTGTCTCGTCGTGAACGCCGCGGGCGCGACGCAACTCGGCGGCCCGGCGCTGGCGGTCAACGACTTCGTCGCGATCAATGCGAACGCGGCGACGGCGAGCGCGAACGGGATCACGGCGCTCTCGTTCACGACTTCGCTGACGCCGTTCCCCGGCTCGCCGCTCCCTCCCGGCTACACGGGGCCGACGCCCGGCCCAACGGCGACACCGACCGCGACCCCGAAGCCGACCGCGCCGCCGACCGCGTCGCCGGGACCGAGCGCGACGCCGAGTGCAACGCCGAGCGCCGCGCCCTCGGGTTCGCCGAATTTCCTCGGGTACGTCAGCTACTATTGGGGCGATCCCAAGCAGTGGACGATCAACTGCGGCGCGCCGACGTACTATCCGCCGAACACGTGCCTCGTGGTGAACGCCGCGAGCGCGACGCAACTCGGGGGCCCGGCGCTCGCGGTCAACGACTTCGTCGCGATCACCGCGAACGCGGCGACGGCGAGCGCGAACGGGATCACGGCGCTCACGTTCACGACCTCGCTGACGCCGTTCCCCGGTTCGCCGCTCCCTCCCGGCTACACCGGGCCGACGCCCGGCCCAACGACGGCACCGACCGCTAGCCCGAAGCCGACCGCAACGCCGGTGCCGACCGCTAGCCCGAAGCCGACCGCAACCCCCGCACCGACCGCCAGCCCCAAGCCGACCGCAACGCCGGTGCCGACCGCCAGCCCCAAGCCGACGGCGACTCCGACCGGGGCCGCAACCCCTTCCGGGACGAACTTCCTAGGCTACGTCAGCTTCTTCTGGGGCGACGCCAAGCAGTGGACGATCAATTGCGGCGCGCCGACGTACTATCCGCCGAACACGTGCCTGGTGGTGAACGCGCCGAGCGCGACGCAAGCCGGCGGCCCGGCGCTTGCGGTCGGCGACTTCGTGGCGATCGCCGCGAACGCTGCGACGGCGAGTGCGAACGGGATCACCGCGACGGTGTTCGCCACCTCGCTGACGCCGTTCGCCGGCTCCCCGCTCCCGCCCGGGTACACCGGTCCGACGCCCGCGCCGACGTCCGCGCCGACGCCGACGGCTGCGCCGTCGAGTGCGCCGATGGTCGATTGGCCCACGTATGGGAACAACAATCAGCGGACCGGAGAAAGCTCCGACACGACGATCACCTCGAGCAACGTTGCGACGCTCAAGCTCGCATGGGCGCATCAAGGGTTCGACTTCAACGTGCAGACGCAGCCCGTCGTAGCGACGGGCGTCGCGAACGTTCCGTTCGACGGGCAGACGCATTCGATCGTCTACGTCGGGGGCGGTTCCGGGTACGTGTACGCTTTCGACGCGTTCAGCGGGCAAGTGCTCTGGACGCAAAAAGGGTTGGCCGCCGGATCCTATGCCTGCCCCGGCACCGCCGCGGGACCGTTCGGCGTGCAGGGGACGTTCGCGATCGACCGTGCGAACGGCGTCGTCTACGTCCCCGACGGCGTGCATCGCGTCCACGCGTTGGACCTGGCGAGCGGCGCCGACAAGTGGTCCGTCAACGTCGTCGAACCGGGAACGGACGACGGGTCCGACACCTCTTTGCAAGAGTTCCTGCACACGGGTCTGACGCTTGCGAACGGCAAACTGTACGGCGGCACGTCGTCGACCTGCGACCTCACGCCGTGGCGGGGCCGCGTCTTCGAGATCGACGTCGCGACCCACGCGCTGAAGACGTTCTATACCGTCTACAACTCCGCGCCTTCGGGGCAGCCTTCGGGTCCGTATAGCGGCGGCGGAGTCTGGGGCTGGGGCGGCGCATCGTCGGACGGCAGCTCGCTCTATATCGGCGTCGGCAACGCAGACACGTCCGCGCAGCAGTCCCCGTACGTCACGGCGCCGTCCGAAGCGTCCGGCTTTGCCGAGAGCGTCGTGCGCCTCTCGAACGACCTCGGGGTCGTCGACAGCAACTTCCCGAACCGCGCCACGAGCCCGGCGGCGGACGACCTCGACCTGAGCGGCACGCCGATGCTGTTTACGCCGCCCGGCTGCCCGCCGCTTCTGGCACTGCAGGGGAAACAGGGGTATCTCCTGATCTACAACCGCTCGAATCTTGCGGCCGGGCCGCTCGCGGCGTTCCAATTTGCGCCGAGCACGAGCGAATCGCACTTCATCGGGCTCCCGGCGTACTCGTCCAAGACGGGTCTGCTCTACGCCGCCTTGCCGACGAGCATCGGTCCCTACGGCCCGGGGATGGCGATCCTGCAGCCCAACGGCGGCTGCACGGGGTTCAGCGTCATCGCGCAGCCTTCGTTCGGAACCGACTCGTTCAACTACGGCAACGCGGATCCGCGAGGTAGCGCGACGCTCGTGAACGACGTCGCGTTCATGGGGACCCCCGAAGGGATCCTCTGGGCGCGGAACGCCAAGACCGGAGCCGCGCTCTGGGACAGCAGCAAAGCCTGGACGCCGCAGAGCGCCGGCGACGAGATCCGCTACGGCCCGGCGGTGACCGGCGGCTGGGTCTACGTCGTCGCGGTGGACAGCGGCTCGATCTACGCGCTGAACGTGAGCGGCGCCGCGACGAGCGTCGCCGCCCGGCGCGCGGCGGCGAGCACGCAGGCGGGCTCGAGCGCGCTGCCCGCGACGCGCCCGCTCCCGCCCGCCCCGATTCGATATCGCCCGCCGCAGCGCCGGCGCAGCCCGCTCGGGAAGTCGCTGCGGCGCTAGCCGCAGCGGCCTACCGCAAGCCGATCGGAAGCGTGATGCTGACCGTCCGCCCGTCCGCGGTCGACGCAACGATGTCGACGTCGTAACTCCGGCCGAGCAGGAAGGTCGGGAGGCTCGGGAGCTGCTCCGTGCCCCCGAAGATGCCGGGCGCGATCTGCGGAATGCCCATCTGCCGGCCGAAGGCGCGCGCCGTGACGAACCCGACGTTCTGGCTCGTCGTGATGCGCACGAGGATCAGCCCCGGCGTTTCGAGCGTGCGTTCGTTCAGGGCGACCTCCACGATCGCGGGCGAGTCGGGCGCGGCGGCTTTCGGCGCCGGTGGGACGACGATGTAGTGGTACGGGTTCGGCGTCGGCTTCGGGGTCGGCCAAACGTCCGGAGGGGAAGCCATGGGCGGAACCGACAGCACCTGTGGAGCCGGGACCGGGGCGGCGGACGGAGCCGAAGCCGGGGCGGCGGACGGAGCCGAAGCCGGGGCGGCGGCAGGCGCCGGGGAGGTCCCGGCGGAGGGGGCAGGCGACGGGGTCGCAACCGCGGTCGGCGCGGAGGCCGGCGTCGCCGGCGCCGCCGGTGACGGAGCGGACGGCGGCACGGCCGCGGGCGCGCTCGTCGAGAGCAGCGCCGCGAGGCAAGCGGCGAGCGGCAGGATTCGCCGGGTCATCGAACTCCCCGCGCTTCGGCGAGCGGCTGGGCCGGGGTCCGAGAACCGTTCGAAAGGCGCTGGAGGAATGGAAGCATGGAGAACTCCGGAGCAGCGGGCGGATTCGGCCCGGTAAGGAAACGCACGACGAGCCGTATCGTTCCCATCCCGAGCGCGCTATCAACCTTTTTCCCCGCCTTTCCTTCTTCGGTCCGTGGGGCCGGGGTCTCCAGGCCGGCGACCTCGCCCGCGGCGAGCCCGACGATCGCCCAATACAAGGCGCCGATCTTCGGGAAGAAGAGCAGGTCGTCGAGGCCCTGATGGAACGCGAACGCGGCGCACCCGGCGAGCGCGCCGAGGACGAGCGGCCGGCGCCGCGCGGAGCCGGCGCAGAGTGCGACGGGAAGCAGCAGCGCCGCCGCGGTGGCCAGGAACAACGGGATCCCTCCTTCGACGAGCGCTTGCAGGTAGGCGTTGTTCGCGTGGGTCCGAACCCCGGGGACGAGCGATCCGACCGCGTACTCGAAGTTGTCGGCCCCGATCCCGAGCCACGGGTGCGCCAGCCACAGCGTCCAGGCGGCGGACCACAACTCGGAGCGCGTCCCCACGCCGCCTGGTTTCGCGCTCTCGCTCAACGAAAGCATGTGCTCGAGCACGGCGCCGGTCGCGTGCGCCCGCACGAGCGAGGCCCCTTCGAACGCGGCGAGCGCCCCGAAGACCGCGAGGGCCGCCGGGAGAGCGAGTCGCCGCCGGCTCCCGGCCGGCGCCCCCCAAACGACGATGGCCAGGGCGAGGAAGGTTGCGGCCCATCCCGAGCGCGAGAACGTCAACAATTCTGCGGCGAGGCCGAGGCCGATCGCGAGCATTTCGCCGGGGACCGGCTTGCGGAACACGGCGAACGCCGCCGCGAGCGGGAGCGCGAGTTCCAGGAAGCCCGCGAGCTGATTCGGACCCTCGAGAGGCCCGGCGATCCGGGGGATCAGGTCGGCGCCCACCTGGAGCACGGAGGGCGCGCCGCCGAATTCTTGCGCGAGCGCGACGAGCGAGACGGAAGCGATGACGGCGAGCAGCGTAAAACGGATCGGGCGTTCGTCGGGATCGGTGCGCCAGGCCGCGAAGGCCGCGGCTGCGATCCCCAGATACTGCAATGCCTTCAGCGTTTCGCGCATCGCGGCATCGGGATGCGCGGCCTGCCCGATCGAGAGGGCCGTCGTCGCGAGGAGCGCGACCAGCGCGAGGGCGAGCGGCCCGACGGCCTGCCTGCCCGCCCACTCGATTCTTCCCGCCGCCGCGCGCAGCGCGAGACCGAGTACCGCCGCGGGCAGCGCGACCTTCCCAAGCGTGAGCGTCGTTCCGAACGCGGACCGGTAGAGCGCGAACGGCGCGGTCGCGATCAGCACGGCGGCCGCGTACGAAGGGCGGCGATACGCCAGCACCGCCGTCGCCGCGAACAGTAGGAGGTAAGCGGCGAGCGAGAACGACCCCAGCTCGGGAGTCTGCAAGGCGTCTGCGGGGTTGAGGTTCACGACGCCGACGGGGTTCGATTCCGGCAGAGCGAACCCCGGTCGCCGATGGACGAACCTCGCATGCGCGGCGCGATCGCGCGCAAGCGCGACGGCGGCGAGCTCGCGCCGGACGAGTGGGCCGGGATCGTCGCGGCGTTCCTCGCCGGGGCCGTCGACGACGCGCAGATGGCCGCGCTCGCGATGGCCTGCGTGTGGCGGGGGTTATCGTTCGATGAGACGCTCGCGCTGACGCGCGCGCTCGTTGCGAGCGGCGAGACGCTGGAGTGGGGCGGATTGCGCCCCGTCGACAAGCATTCGACGGGCGGCGTCTCGGACGGAGCCTCGCTGATCGTCGTTCCGCTCGTCGCAGCCTGCGGCGTCCCCGTGGCGAAGCTCTCGGGGCGCGCGCTCGGCCACACCGGCGGGACGCTCGACAAGCTCGAAGCCGTCCCGGGCGTGCGGACCGATCTCGCCCCCGAGGCGTTCCGCGCCCAGGTCGAACGCGTCGGCTGCGCCATCGCGGCGCAGAACGAACGCCTGGTTCCGGGGGATCGGAAGCTCTACGCGCTGCGCGACCGCACCGCGACCGTTCCCGGCATCGGGCTGATCGCCGCCTCGATCGTCTCGAAGAAGATCGCGGGCGGCGCCGCTTCGATCGTCTACGACGTGAAGGTGGGGCGCGGGGCCTTCATGCGCACGGCCGAAGACGCGATCGAACTCGCGCGGGCGTTGACCGCCGTGACGGCAGCGTTCGGGCGGACGAGCCGCGCGCTCGTGACGGACATGGACGAACCCCTCGGCCGCTGCATCGGAACCGGCCTCGAAGTCCTCGAGGCGCGCGACTTCTTGCGCGGAACGCGGCGGGCGCCGCGGCTCGAAGCGGTGTGCCTCGCGCTCGCCGGCGCGCTGCTGAACGGAGCGCAGGTGGACCGGCCGCAGGAGCGGCTCGCCGAAGCGCTCGCGAGCGGCGCGGCGTACGAACGGTTCGAACGAATGCTCTCCGCGCAGGGCGCGCTCCCCGGCGCGCTTTCCGCCCTCGCCCCGGACGCTCGCGGGGGGCGCATCCTCGCCCGGCTGGACGGTTTCGTGCGTGAGATCGACGCGGTCGCGCTCGGCGAGAGCGCCCGGGCGCTGACGGCCGAAGGCGGCGGGTGCTGCGGCATCGTCCTCGCCGCGAGCACGGGCGAACGCCTGTGCGCCGGGGAACTCTTGGCGACCGTTTACGGCCCCGCGGACGCGTCGCTCTTGGCGCGGGTCGAGGCTGCGTTTGCGCTCGGCGAGGAACCCGCTCCGGACCGGGCGCTGCTCGTCGCCTCGCTGGCTTCCTGAGGCCGCCCGAATGTCGTCCTGAGCTTGTCGATGGATGGCCCCGTGCCGGAGCCGTTCGCCTAGGCTTCGCAGCGCAGCTTTTCCGGCAGCAACGTTCAGCCGCGCAGACGCAACTGTTGACTCTCTTACCTTATACGCTTGCGTTAGCGCATTGACTTTCGTAGTGCTTATCTTTAGATTAATAAAATGTATAACTTACGTTGGCTACGCGCCCTTACGGCGGTGGTTGCGTTGGTCTTTCTCGTGCAGTCGTGGGCTGTCGCGGGAACGACCGGCTCGATAAGCGGCATCCTCGCGGAGACGAACACCGGCGCCCCGATTGCGGGCGCCAAGATCACCGCGGCGAGCCCCAGTCAAGCTGCATCCACGACGACCGACGCTTCGGGACGGTTCTCGTTCATCTCGCTCGCACCCGACACGTACGTCTTGAGCTTCGAGAAGCAAGGCTACGACCCGGGAACGCAGCAAGGGATCACCGTCCAGGCGGACCAGCATCTCGACCTGTCGCTCCACACGACCAAACAGCTCACGACGATCGGCCGCACCACGACGAGAGCGAACACCTCGCTCGTGCGTCCCGGTCAGACCGCGAGCGTCTACTCCGTCAACGCGGCGCAGCAGTCGGCGGCAGCCGCGCTCGGCGGCGGCACGAACCTCAACTCGGCCTACAGCGCGATCGCGTCGGTCCCCGGCGTCGTCGTTCCGCTCGGCAACATCGGTTGGGGCCAGTCGATCTTCATCCGCGGCGGCGATTACACGCAGACCGGCAACGAAGTCGACGGCATTCCGGTCAACCGGGCCTTCGACCAGTACGCCTCCTCGCCGCTCTCGTCGCTCGGCAATCAGGAAGTCCAGGTCTACACCGGTAACGCGCCGGCAGACGCTCAGGCCGTCGGCCTTGCGGGTTACATCAACCAAGTCATCAAGAGCGGCACGACGCCCGCTTTCGGGAGCCTCCAATACGGCGTCGGATCGCCGGGGCTCTACAACCAAGCTTCCTTCGAGTACGGCGGCGCGACGGCGAACCGCCTCTTCTCGTATTACGTCGCGACGTCCGGCTATAGCCAGCAGCTCCGCATCGTCAACCAGTTCAACGGCGCGGGCTACTTGCAGCAGAGCGGCTTCGGCTCGCTCTACAACTTCACCGCGACCGGCTGCGGGACGGCTCATCCTTCGGTCGGCTGCTACGCGAACGGCTCGCCGTATCTCGGCGGCGTCGGCCTTCCGTTCGGGCCGAACGGCTACGGTATCGCCGATACGCTCTGGGGATACCAGCCGGCGCTGTGGGATCGCCAGACGATCGTCAATCTCCACTTCGGCATCCCGCACAAGAAGAGCGATCTCCGCGACGACGTTCAGTTGCTGTATAACGTCGGCGAAGATCTCAATTACCCGAACACGAGCATGGACTCGTGGGGCGCGTCCCTCAACGACGTGCTCAACAACACGGTCAACGGCGTCCCCGGCGTCTTCGGTGGGGTTCAACCGGCCTATCGCGACCAGTGGGTCTATAACGGGTCGCGGTACGCTCCGCTCACCGCGGCGAATCTCACGAACATCCAGTTGCTGAACTTCGCCAACTCGCCGCTCGGCCGCCCGATTGGGGCGAACGTCGATCCGGGTCGCCAGGACGGCGAGACGACCGGCTTTGCGATCACGAAGTTGCAATACCAGCACAACTTCAGCGACAAGGCCTTCGCGCGCGTGTACGGGTACACGATGTACTCCGACCGCCTCGATAACGGCATCGTCGGCCTCTACCAGAACTTCGTCGGGGCGTTCTCGCCGGATTATACGATCAGCGCGCACACTCGCGGCCTAGCGCTCACGAGTTCGTATCAGATCAACCCGGCGAACTTGCTCTCGTTCGATGTCGGATACACGACCTCGAACACGGCCCGCTGGCGGAACGACGTAGCCGCGGGCAGCGCGGGTACCTCGCAGGTGGCCTATCTCGTCAACGGCGCGGACCCGACCGCCGGCTGCTATGCCTACGCTGCGGGTGCGTTCGGCGGGGCCGCGACTCCCGTCACGTGCTCGAAGGCTTCCGGATACGTACTTCCGGGCGTCAATGCGACCGGGACGACGCTCGTGCCGAAGGGCACCATCTCCCCGACCCTCGCGCAGTTGGACGCGACGTACACGTGCGGCACAGGGCCTTGCGAGTACTACGTGGTCAACAACGGCGCGGCCGGCGCGCTCAATACTGTGAAGCCGAAGTTCTTCAATGCGGCCATCGGCGATACGTGGAAACCGACCCGCAAGCTCGCGATCGATGCGACGCTGCGGACGGACACGTACAGCTACGACCTGCAGGACACGAACACGCCCGGCAACCAGCTCTTCGTCAACGATTACAACGCCTATCATTGCGTCCAAGGGACGACGGTCGTCGCCATCACGACGAAGAACGGCCCATGCCCGGCGGGCTACTCGCCCACCGCGCTGACCGCGTCGAGCCCGAACCTCACCTACGCCGACATCCTGCAACCGCGCCTCGGAGCGACCTACACGCTCAACGCCAACAACGTCCTGCGTGCGTCCTACGGCCGCTTCACGCAACCGGCCGAAACCTCCGCAGTACAGGCCACGAACGTGCAGGCCGGCACGCCGAGCGCTTCGTTCTACGCGAACTTCGGCTTCGCGAGCTTCGCCCGCCAAGTCGAACCGGCGATCTCGTACAACGCCGACTTCTCGTGGGAACACCAGTTCAACAACGACACGAGCTTCAAGTTGACGCCGTTCTATCGCAAGACGGTCAACGAGTTCGCGTCGATCATCGTGGACCCGAAGACGAACTTCGTCGCACTCGTGAACGGTCAGAACCGTACCGCCGGCGGCGTCGAATTCGCCCTCACCAAGGGCGACTTCAACCGCAACGGCCTCGCGGCTCAGTTGGCGTACACGTACACCTACGCGTACAACCAGTACAAGACGTTCTCGAACGGCGGATCCTTCGTCTCCGGCATCAACTCCGCGATCACGCAGTTCAACGCCTATACCAAGACCGGCGGCGGCGCACCGTGCTACGCAGCCGGCGCAGCCGACCCTTCGTGCACGGCAGCGGGAACGGTAGCGAACCCGTACTACAACATGCAGCCGGGCTCGCTCCTCGATCCCAACGGTAAGTACTTCCCCTACAACCAGGCTCCGGGCGAACTCACGGGCGCCTCGGCGAGCTACCTGATCCCGCATGTTGCTTCACTGATCGTGCAGTACAAGAAGGATCGGCTCAAGATCACCCCGTCGTTCCAGTTCCAAGCGGGTTCGCGCTACGGTTCGCCGCTGGCGAGCTTCGGCGTCGATCCGGCGACGTGCGGCCCCCTCGCGGGCGCAACGTCGACGGCCGGCGACCCCCGGTACTCCGGTGCCGCGACCGGCGGTGCGCCGTATGACGCATCGACGTGCACGGGCTGGGTGAACATCCCGGATCCCTACAGCGGAAGGTTCGACTCGATCGGCGAGTTCCGGCAGCCGAACTACCTCACCGCGAACCTCCAGGTCTCGTACGACGTCAACCGGTTCACGCTGTCGATGACGGCGGCGAACGTCTATACCAAGTGCTGGGGCGGCTCGAACGTGCCGTGGGCCATCGGGGGCAGCCTCGGCTGCAACTACGAAAACGGCCTAGCCACCGGGAATTTCTACAACCCGGGCGACACGATCCAGAACGGCTTCCAGTATCCCTACGCACCCACGTTGGCAGGCTCGCTCCAGACGGTCGCAACCGCCTCGGCGAACCCGGTCCAACTGTACTTCAACGTGAAGTACAAGCTCTAACCTCGGGAAACGAAGGGCAACCTTCAAGAGCGGGCGGCTCGCCGATGGGATCGGCGGGCCGCTCGCCTTTTCGGCCTACCGCTTGGCTCGGAGAACCGGAGCGGGGCCGGGCGGCGCGCTCGCGGCGGCTTCGGAGGCTTCGATCGACGAGATCAGATAGAGCGGCCGCGCCTTGATCTCGTCGTAGATGCGGCCGACGTATTCGCCGAGGATGCCGATTCCGATCAACTGCACGCCGCCGAGGAACAAGATCGCGACCATCATCGACGTGTAGCCGGGATTGTTGAGGTCGAGCAACTTGAACGCCAAGACGATCGCGGCGTACGCGAACGCGAAGAGGCTCACCGTGAACCCGAAGTACGTCGCAAAGCGCAACGGCGCTTCCGAGAACGACGTGATGCCGTCGATCGCGAAGCGCATCATCTTCGAAATCGGGTACTTCGTCTTCCCTGCGTGGCGCGAATCGCGATCGTAGACGATCCCCACCTGCCGGAAACCGACCCAGCTCACGAGGCCGCGCAAGAAGCGGTGGCGCTCCCTCGTCCGGCCGAGCGCGTCCACGACGCGCCGGCTCATCAAGCGGAAGTCGCCCGTGTCGACGGGGATCGAGACTTTCGTGAGCTTCTTCGTCACGCGATAGAACGCGCTCGCCGTCAGGAGCTTGAAGGCGCTCTCCCCCTTGCGCCGGCGCCGCGTCGCGTAGACGACGTCGTACCCTTCGCGCCATTTCGCGATGAACTCCCCGATCAGTTCGGGGGGATCCTGGAGATCGCCGTCCATGAGGATCACGGCGTCGCCGCGCGCTTGGTCGATCCCGGCGGTCGCCGCGATCTGGTGGCCGAAATTCCGGGAGAGCGAAACGACGACGAGCTGCGGATACTGCGCCCGGAGCGCGCGCAAGAGATCGAGCGTCGCGTCGCTGCTGCCGTCGTTGACCGCGACGATTTCGTAGGCGTCGATGCAGTCGAGCGCGCGCATGACGCCGTCGATGCGGCGCATCAGCTCCGTGACGTTCCCCTCCTCGTTGTAGAGGGGAACGACGACGCTGACGAGGCTCATCCGCGCGCACCCTGGGCCGGCACCATATCCTTATCTTCGGAAGAATCGCCGCCGCGCGCAAGCTCCGCGCCGCTCGCCTCGGCCAGGATGTTTCGCGCCGCGTCGAAGCTAAGGCGCAATGAGGCAGATACGCTCGGCTCTGCGCGGTCGCACGGGTGGTACGGCACAGCTTGCGGGTTAGGTTCTTCCTCGCGCGAGCCCTTGTTGCGGCGACCCTGCTCGCTTGCATGCCTGGTCTGTCCATGTCCGCCGCGGTGGGCGGCGCGGCCGCCGCGCCGGGCGCCTCCCCGGCGCCGGCGGGCGCTCCGCATTCCGACGACCCGCCGGTCACGCTCGCGCCGCCGCACGCGCCGCCGCGCATCCTCGCGATCGCGGTCTCCGCTTCGAAGGTCCGCGGCGGGGACGTCGTGATCGGCAACGTGCGCACGACGTCGAACGTCGCCAGCGTCGAGATTCGCGTCGAAGGCTTCTCGACGTCGATGCTGCGCCGCAGCATCGGCGAGTTCACGGTGAATTACCCCATTCCGTTCCTCCCGCCGTGGCTGCACCGGACGTACCCGGTCCTCGTGATCGCCCGCAACGCGGACGGCGTCAAGGAGACGCGCACGCTCAAGATCACCGTCCAGTGACCGGCCGCTTCGACGAGGCGTCGCTGCGCGCGCTCCTCGAGGACGTACGGCGCGGCGCGTGCGAGCCGGGGGAAGCGGTCGAACGCCTGCGCACGCTGCCGTTCGCCGAGTTGCTCGACGCGCGCGTCGATCACCATCGGACCGTACGGACCGGCCTCCCGGAGGTCATCTACGGCGAGCGCAAGACGCGCGAGCAGATCGAGGCGATCGCGCGCGAGTTGCACGCCCGGCAGGGTCTCGCGCTCGCGACGCGCGTCGGCGCGGAGGACGGCTGCGCGCTTGCCGGAGCGCTCGAGGGGGCGAGGTACGATCCGCGCTCGCGCGTGCTGCGCTGGGGCGGCCTCGAAGCGAGCGGTGCGCGGATCGCGGTCGTTTGCGCCGGAACCTCCGACCTGCCGGTTGCGGAGGAGGCCGCCCTGACGCTCGAAGCGTTCGGGCACGACGCCGTCCGTTACGCCGACGTCGGCGTCGCGGGCCTGCACCGCATCGTTTCGGCGCTCGACGAACTTGCGACCGTTCGCGTGACGATCGTCGTCGCGGGGATGGAAGGTGCGCTCGCGAGCGTGCTCGGCGGGCTCGTCCGCTCGCCCGTGATCGCCGTGCCGACGAGCGTGGGCTACGGTGCGGCGTTCGAGGGGCTCGCGGCGCTGCTGGCGATGCTGAACGCGTGCGCCCCGGGAATCGCGGTCGTCAACATCGACAACGGCTTCGGAGCCGCCGCGCTCGCGCACAAGATCGTGCGCTCCTCCGGCGCTCGCGGTTAGTTCCGGTCGGCCCAGCGCTCGATCGTGTCGGCCGTGCGCAGCCCCGGCGCCGCGGTGAGGGCGTGGGGCGGGAGGAGCGCGCCCGCGCGATCGCGCTCCCCGGTAGCGAACGAGCCGCGCGTGAAGCGATAGTGCAGCGCCGAGCCTTGCGCAAGCGTCACGTCGACCGTCCAGTAGCGCGAATCGACCCGGACCAAGCGTAGTTCGTTCGGGCTGAAGCCCGAACGGTCGGTCGAAAGGTAGACGTCGTCGCCGAGCGGCGTGTCGTCCGGGACGCGGGCGACGATCGTCACGGTCACGTTCGCCGCGGAAGCGGCTCCGTTTGCGGCGGTGCGGGCCGGAGCCTCCGCGAGCGTCGTCGCGAAGCCTGCGGGAATCGCGGCGATCTCGATCTCCCCGGGGAGAACCTCGCGCGGCGCGCGCTCGACGGCGCTCACGGCGTGCGTCGACGCGTCGACGTGCAGACGGATCGTCTCGCCCAGCTTCCCTTTGAACGCGATCGCGTCGCTCTGCAAGCGTAGCGCTGAGCCGTTCGTGAGGACGATGAAGCCGCGTTCGCACGTGAGGTACCGCCCGCGCACGAGCAATTCGCTCGTAACCGCGGCCGCCGGCGCCGGACTCGCGGCGGCGCTCGGGGCTATGCTCGCGGCGGCGCTCGGCGCAGCGCTCGGGGCGGCGCTCGGGGCGGCGCTCGGTACGGGGCTTGGGGCGCTCGTGGCCGGCGGCTGCCCGACGAGCATGGCGAGGACGAAGGCGAACGCGAGCGCGGTCATAACGGCGTCAGCGAAAACGTGTACTGCGGCACGAGGTACTGCCCGGCCCAGCCGTAGACGTAACTGCGGCCGTAGATCATCAGCAAACGCGCGCCGAGCGGGGCCTGGAACGTCACGGCCGTGCTGAACGGCGGGCGGCCGAAGCCGCCGTACTGCGGGAAATCGTGCGCGTGCACGAGCGAGACGTCGAGCCGGTACGGCGAGCGCGGCGCATACGTCAGCGTCGCCGCGTAGGTTCGCAGCGTGCTGAGACCTTGATAGGCGAAATACCCCGGATACGGCGAGCCGTCCGGCGCGAAGTACGGCTGGGTCGGATCGGGGAGGCCCAAGAAGCCGGCCGCGCCCCAAGCGTAGCGGTTGTTCGACTGTTGGAACTGTGCGTAGGCGACGAGCGAGAATCCGTTGCGCGGGCGACCGCTAAGGGAGAACGTCGTCGTCTGCGACTCGCTCTGGTGCCCGAAATCGTAGCTCGTCGAACTGATGTCGTAGTTTGCCGAGAACTCGGTGTGAAACGGGCCGCGCAAACCGTAGGGCGATAGGAACGAGGCGCCGACCGTCGTGCGGTAGTCGTGCGGGAACGGCGTCATCTGCGAATCGCGATCGTACCCGACGCCCGATTGCAGCCGGTACCCGAGGAGCCGCCCGATATAGCGCGTGTTGCTCGTGAGGACGAGATCGCTCGAGAGGCGGCCGTTCGTCTGCGCGAGCGAAAAGCGCGCGTTCGCGACGCGGCCGCTCCGTTGCAACGCGTACGTCGCGGCGGCGATCCCCGGGACGGCGTACGCCGTGACGTTCTCGACCAGCGTCGGCGCGAGCTGCCGGTAACTCTGCAGATCGACGCGCTTCGAGCGCAGCGGCAGGTACGAGACGACGGCGTAGCGCTTGTCGTTGTCGACGAGATGGTCGTCGAACCCCAGCTCCGCGCCCATCGCGCTGTCGTACCGGAAGTGCGCCGCGATCAGCGTGTGCTCGTTGCCGTAGAGGCCGTAGGGTTGGTCGAACGTCGCCGAGGGGAGCGCGTTCGTCGCGAAATACCCGTTCCCGCCGAACGTGTAGAGGTACATCGGAGAGCGCGCGATCGCGCGCGTTCCGGTCGTGAAATCGGCGGGCATGAAACGGACGTTCACGCCCGGCGTCACGACGGCATGGCGCGAGCGGATGTAGGGGCGTTCGCCGGTGACGTCGACGACGTCGAAGATGCCCTCCGGCGCAGTTTCGGCATCCGTCGCGCCGTCCGGTGCGACGCGGAGGCTCGCGGGCTCGGGATCGAGCGAGACCGCGTACGCCTCGCCGCTCGCGAGTTCCAAGTGGTACGCCGCGTATTCGGGCGCCGCGGCGGCGCGCACGCGCACGTCCCCGCCGAACAGCAGCCGGTTGTTCGCGAGATCGAAACGGAGCCCGTCGGCCTCGATGTCGCGCCCGCCCGCCCGGACGCGCACCGCGCCGTCGGCGGCCAGCAGTGCGCGCCCCGGAAAGAACGCGATCGCGTCGGCGCGGACGTCGACGTTCTTGGGGAGCGCGCCGCGTTCGGCGGCGCGCGCGGCCGAGCCAGGTGCGAGGATGCCCCCGAGGAGTACGCCCAGAGCGAGGAACGCTGCGCCGGCGTACCTCATGCGGCGACGGCTATTTCGGCGGCCTCGGGAACGGCTGCCCGGTGAACGGGGTCGGCATCGCCTGATTCCCGAGGTCCGGGGCGAGGCCGTCCTCGTCGCCCCAGTGGTAGACCGTGTCGTCCTTCCGGCGCACGTCGCCGTTCCCGACGAGCAGCTCCCGCGGCTTCCCTTCCAACCCGTCCTGCCCGCGCTCGGCCGCGTTCCACGATCCGCGCGTGTAGCGGTAGAAGAAATGCGTACCGGAATTGAAATCGCGGCTGACGCGATAGTGCAGCCCGTCGATCCGGTCCATCTTGATCGCGGTCGCGCTCCAGCCGCTCACGTCCGTCGCGAGGTAGACGTCGGCGTAGAGCGGCGTTCGGGGCGGGACCTGCACGTAGAACGTCACTTGGACCGGTTTGCCGGTCATGCCGGGAGCCCCGCCTCCGAGGTCCGGATTCGCGACGCGCGGCGAAAGGGCGACGGCGAAACGCCGGACGTCCTCGTAACTCGCTTCGGGCGGGAGCGGCCGCCGCGAGAGCGCCAGCTCGACGATCCGGCCGCTCGAGGCATCGAAGCTCGCGCGGGCGTAGACGCGGGTCGTGGGGACGAGCGTCGTCGGCCCCCCGGTCGCCGCATCGACCGTCCGAACTTGCGGATCGAGCCGGAACGCGTCGCCGGTCGTGAAGAACGCGAAGCCGCGCCGGACGTCGAGGAGTTGCCCGGCGAAGCGCACGACCTGCCCGGCAGGCCCGGGCGTCGCGGTCGCCTCGATCGGGGGGAGCGTGACGCGCGGCATCGGGGTCGGCGTGGGGGCGAACTGCCCCGGCGCACGCCCGGGGAGCGCCGCGGCGCAGAACGCGCAGGAGATCGCGAGAGCCCAAAACCACTGCCGAGGCCGCATCTACTTCTCGATCTGGAAGCCCCATTGCGGGGTGACGTGGTAGTTTCCCCACCCGAAGGCGTAGGACCGGGTAAAGTCGAGCTGGATCGTCGGCGTGATCCGGACGCGGAGGTTCGCGGTCAACAGCTGAGGCGAGATGCCGTACGGCATGGGCACGTTCGTCCCCGGCTCGCTGGACGGCTGCGGGATCGGCACCGGGAAATCGTGGTTGCTCCGATAGATGACGGAGGCGCTGATCCGCGTGCTCGGCACGAAGATCACGGAGGCCGTGAGCGAGCGGGTCGTGCCGAAGCCCTGGAACGCCGCGTAGCCGGGATAGACTTCCCCGGTCGACGGGCTCGTCGCGATCGTCGGCGGATATGCCGCGAGTTGCTGCGCTCCGTAGTGATCCGAGGTTTGAACGACGGTGTAGCCGATATACGCCGAGACGTGCCGGTCGAACGCCTTGCTCAACGTGCCCCCCGTCGAAAGCGTGTCGATGTAGTGCGGCGAGGAGAACCACTGTCGCTGTCCGTCGATCGAGACGTTGAGCAGTGTATCGCGCGAGTGCTTGTCGCGGTTGAGCCGGAGCGGCGCCGAGTAGAGGGAGCCGCCCGCGAAGTGCTGCCACACCGACGGGTACGCGACGCCCCCGAGGCTCTGGATCGGCGTGATGCCGTTGTGCGTGAAGCCGAAGCCGGAGCGCAGTCGGAAGTAGGCGGGAACCTTGTTGATGCGGTGGTCGTACCCTTGCCACGTGAGGCTTGCGTCGACGGGGTGGTCCGGAGTCCACCCGTGAGTGGGATCGCCGTAGTAGGCGAGCGGCGCGGGGTCGGCGAGGAGGCTGTCGTAGTAGGCGTTCGCGTTGAGCTGCACGTACGACCGGCGCAGTGCCGTCGTGACCTGCAGGTGCGCGTACGCGCTTGCGGAGAGCGGCTGGGAGAGGCCGTGCTGGAACGCGTTCTCCTGCAGCAAGAACTGGACGCCGAGATTCGGCGAGAGGCGGTCGTACCCGATCACGTTGTACTGTTTCTCCGGCCGCGTCGCGGGGTTGATCGAAGTGACGACGTAGGACCGATCGCTGACGAAATGCTGCTCGAGCGCGCCGAAGAGCTTATCGGTCGAGTCGTAGCGGAGATGCGCCGTCGAAAGCGAGTGCGAACCGCCCGCAAACGTATACGGCACGTCGACGCTCGCGCCGCCGAGCGAATTCTGCGCGAAGTTCGGATTGTTCGAAAAGTTCAGGAAGTACTTCGGCGTCGGGATCCAGGCGAGCCCCGAGTTGATGGACGCGGGCGTAAAGCGCACGCTTTGCCGCGGCACGATCGTCGCGCGCTCGGAGCGAATGAACGCGTGCTCGTCGCTCATGTCGGGAAGGTAGAAGACGTCGCCGGGCATCTCGCGCCCCAGCAGCGGGTGAGCGAAATCGCCGTCGACGAACGTCCAGCGATCGGGTTCGCTCGTGATCGGCAAGAAGTACGTGCGGCGGAAATCGAGGAACTCCGAAAACGCGGCGCCTTCGATCGTCCGGTCGCCGAACGCCACGCGGACGTTCCCGGCGACGATGAAACGATTGAGCCGCAGATCCATTTGGAACGTGTTCCCGGTGACGCGCGTTCCGTCCGAGAGCCGCACGTCCACGTCGCCGTCGCCGACGATCACGAAGCGGTCCGCGTAGAACGTCACTTGCTTGGCGCCGAGCGAGAGCGCGTCGCGCGAAACGTCGGCCGCTTGGGCGCGGGGCGCGACGAGCGCGAGCAGCGCCGCGAATGCGGCCAGCGCGACGAGGAAGCGCGGCGCGCCCGGGAAGCGGCTCACGGAGCGCCGAGCCTCGCCGCGGCGGCGAGCGCGGCGCCGGCGACTTGGTCCATATCGTAATACCGGTACTGTGCGAGGCGGCCGAGGAACGTCACCCCGGGCGTGCTCCGCGCGAGACTCTGGTATGCCTTGAAGGCCGTTTCGTTCTCCGGCGTCGGGATCGGGTAATACGGATCGCCGGCCGCCGAGGGATACTCGCGCACGATCGAAGTACCGGCGGCCGTTTGACCCGTCAGATGCTTGAATTCGGTGATCCGCGTAAAGGTCTGTTCGTTCGGATAATTCACGGTCCCGACGGGCTGGAAGCGCTCGACGTGCGCGAGGTGCTCGTGCTCGAAACGAAGCGAGCGATACGGTAAGTGCCCGAGCGCGTAGGCGAAGTACCCGTCGATCGGCCCCGTGTAGACGAGATGCTCGTAGGCGATGCGCGCGCGCACGTCGGCGAGATCGGTCGACGTGCGAACCTCGATCCCCGGCCGGTCGAGCATTCGTTCGAAGAGCGCCGTGTAGCCGTCGCGCGGCATCGCCTGATACGCATCCGTGAAGTAGCGGTCGTCGGCGCTCGTGCGGACGGGGACGCGGGCGGCGACGCCGGCGGACAGCTTCTCCGGGGGCATCCCCCACTGTTTGGTCGTGTACCCGTAAAAGAACATCTCGTAGAGGCGCCGCCCGACGGCGTTCAGCACGAGATCTTCGCTCGTCCGCACGGGGTCGCGCGGTTCACGCAGGCTTTCGAGGAGCGCCTTCGCCGCCGCCTCGTCGAGCGCGCGGCCGAAGACCATCTCGAGCGTCGTGCGGTTGATCGGGAACGGGTAGAGCGTTCCGCCGACGGATGCGCGCACGCGGTGTTCGTACGGCCGCCAGGCCGTGAAGCGCGAGAGGTAGGCGAAGACGCGCTCGGAGTTCGTGTGGAAGATGTGCGGGCCGTAACGGTGCACGAGCACGCCGTGCGCATCGAGTTCGTCGTACGCGTTTCCGCCCACGTGCGGGCGGCGGTCGACGACGAGGACGCGCCGCCCCGCCGCGGCGAGCCGTTCCGCGACGATCGCGCCCGCGAATCCGGCTCCGACGACGAGCACATCGTATCGATCGATCGTTCGGCGTACGGCCCGCGCTCCTACTCGAGGAGTTTCGCGTTCCGGTCCTTTTCGGAAAGGCGCGGCTCGCCTTCGATCGGCCAGACGATGCCGATCGCGGGATCGTTCCAGCGCACGCAGAACTCGCGGCTCGGATCGTGCAGTGCGCCGTGCTTGTACGCGAAGACGACGTCGTCGGCGAGCGCGAGAAATCCGTGCGCGAAGCCGCGCGGCACGTAGAGTTGCACGTGGTTGTGCTCGCTGAGGATGAAGCCTTGCCACAGGCGGTACGTGGGCGAGCCTTCGCGCAGATCGACGATGACGTCCCAGATGCGGCCGCGCACGCATTGCACGAGCTTGCTCATCTGCGGGTCGCCGTGCAGCCCCCGGATCACGTTTCGCGTCGAGAAGGAGACACTATCCTGGACGAACTCGTCGGCGAGGCCCAGCGCGCGGTATTTCGCGGTCGAATAGGTCTCTTTGAAGAACCCTCGGTCGTCCTCGAATACCTCGGGTACGAAGAGCCGGGCATCCTGAAAGCGGGTCGCTCGAACCTCGATGGGCATTACGGTCGGGCTTACGCGGCAGCCTTGCGCGACCCTTCGCGCTGCGAACGCAGCGAGCGGGAGGCATCGAAGGCCCGAGTCCGAAGCGCGCTATAAATGTCGCGTTGCCTGGTTATCGTCATCGATTCCGGCGGGATCGGCGCGTTGCCCGATGCCGCGCTGTATGGGGATAGTCCGGGCGCGAACACGATCGGGAACGTCGCGGAGGGCTGCGGCGGCCTGCACCTCCCAAACCTGGCGCAGCTCGGGCTCGGCTTGCTGACCGGCGTTCGCGGAATCGAGAATCCCGCGCATCCCGCCGCATTCGTAGCGCGTTTGGCGGAGTCGTCGAAGGGCAAGGATACGATCACGGGCCATTGGGAGATGGCCGGGATTCATACGGACGTCCCGTTTCCCACGTATCCGAGCGGTTTCCCCGCCGAGATCGTCGATGCGTTCGCAGCGATCTGCGGTCGCGCGCCCCTCGGGAACGTCGCGGCCTCGGGGACGGAGATCATCGAACGGCTCGGCGCCGAACACCTGGCGACGGGCCGCCCGATCCTCTATACCTCGGCCGATTCCGTCTTCCAGGTCGCCGCGCACGAGCAGGTCGTTCCCCTCGCGACTTTGTACGAGTGGTGTGAACGAGCGCGGATCATGCTCGTTCCGCCGAACAACGTCAACCGGGTGATCGCCCGGCCGTTCGTCGGCGTGCCCGGGTCCTTCAGGAGGACGGCGAATAGACACGATTTCGCGCTCGATCCCCCTGCGAACATCCTCGACAAGCTGCAAGCCGCGGGGACGGCCGTCCACGCGGTAGGGAAGATCAGTGATATCTACGGAGGTCGCGGTGTCACGTCATCCGTGCGCGTCGCCGATAACGATGAAGCCATGCTCCGCACCGGCGAACTGCTGGAGCATGTCGACCGGGGACTCATTTTCGTGAACCTGAACGATTTCGACACGAAATACGGGCACCGGCGGGACGTTCGCGGCTACGGTGCGGCGCTCGAGCGCTTCGACCTCGGCTTGCCCGCCGTCCAGCGCTTGCTCAAGCCGGGGGACATCGCGATTCTGACCGCCGACCACGGCTGCGACCCCACCGCCCCCGGATCGGACCACACGCGCGAGTTCGTCCCCTTCATCGAGTTCGGAACTCGCTGCGGCTCGGGGGGACGATCGCCGGCCTCGATATCGTCGGCCGGCGCGCCTTGGACGTATTGACGGAGGCGCAGCGTGGTTGAGGTCCAGGACCGCCCGGTCGCGGCCCCTCCGGCGCTAGCTCCTCGGGCCGCGCGGACCCGGGTCACCGGGCGGCGCTCCGTGCCTGCGAGCTGGTGGTCGGCAAAGCGTGCGATCGACGTGACGCTCGGGGCCGTCGGCGTCGTCGCGGCCGCTCCGATCGTGGCGCTCGCCGCGGCCGCGATCGTCTGCGTCTCGCCGGGCTCCCCGTTCTTCTGCCAGGATCGAGTCGGTCAAAACGGCCGCCGCTTCCGCCTCTACAAACTGCGGACGATGGTCGACGGCGCGCACCTCCGGCACGACGAGCTGCGCCCTTATAGCGAGGTGAGCGGGCCCGTCTTCAAGATGCGCAACGATCCGCGGCTCCACTTGCTCGGCCGCTTCTTGCGGCGCACGAGCATCGACGAGCTCCCCAACCTCGTCAACGTGCTGCGTGGGGAAATGTCGCTCGTCGGCCCGCGCCCGCCGCTCCCTTCGGAGGTCGCGTTCTACGACGATTTCGCCCGGCGGCGCCTCACCGTGAAGCCCGGCATCACGTGCCTGTGGCAGATCGGCGGCCGCTCGAACGTTTCGTTCGACGAATGGATGCGCCTCGACAACGAGTACGTCGACACGTGGACGCCGCTTGGAGATCTCGAGATCATCGCCCGGACATTGCCGGCGGTCGTCAGGGGGGAAGGCGCGCATTAGGCCGACGCTTCGCGCGGTCCCTTCGCCGCCGAACCGTCGCTCAGTCGCCGGCTCGACCTTCCTCGTCATGGCCGCTACCGCGGTGTCGACGCTGCTCGGTTTCGGTCGCGAGATCGTCACCGCGCACTACTACGGGACGAGCGCCGCGATGGACGCGTTCGTCAATGCGTCCACCATCCCGACGATCCTCTTCGGCGTCTTCAACGGGGCGCTCGTGAGCGCGCTCGTCCCTACGTTCAGCGAGTACCTGGCGCAAGGGCGCGACGACGAGGTCCGAAAGCTCGGCAGCACGGTCTTCAACGCGCTGCTCTTCGCGCTGACGGGGCTCGCCGTGCTGGGCTGGGTGCTGGCGCCGGTTTTCGTGCCCGTGATCGCGCACGGCTTCGACGCGCAGGAGCAAGGGCTCGTCGTCCGGATGGTGCGCTGGTTGATGCCGAGCATCGTCGCGACCAGCCTCGCCGGCGTCTGTGCCGCGCTCCTCAACGCGAACCATCGCTTCCTCGCGCCGGCGCTCCAGGGCGTTGCGATTAACGTGGTCACGATCGGCCTCGTCGTCGCCCTCAATCGCGAACTCGGGATCTTCGCGCTCGTCCTCGGGTCCTCGCTCGGGCTCGCGGCCCAGTTGCTCGTGCAAGTCCCGTCGATCCTGAGGAACGGCCTCTACCGGTTCGAACTCAACTTGCGCCACCCCGGGCTCGCGAAAACGTGGACGTTTCTGGCTCCGATCGTGATGGGGTCGGCCGCCGGCCAAATCAATCTAGCTTTCGATCGCTACTTCGCCTCGACGCTCAGCGAGGGCTCGACGGCCGGGATGAGCTATGCCACGAAGCTCGCGTTCCTGCCGATCCAGATCGTCGCGGCCGCGATCGCGACCGTCATCTTTCCGTTGATCGCGAGCCAGTTCGCGACGTCCAACCGGGTCGGGATCCGCCGCAGCGTCTCCCTCGGGCTGCGCATGGTCAGCTTCATCGCGATTCCGTCCGCCGCCGGCTTGAGCGTGCTCGCGTATCCGATCGTCCAGACGCTCTTCGAACGCGGCGCATTCGGGCCGGGAGCGACCGCGCTCTGCGCGAGCCTCGTACCGTTCGCCTGCACGCAGTTGATCGCGATCTCGTACAATACCGTGCTCGTGCGCGCGTGCTACGCCTGTCAGGAAGCGCGCTGGACCGTCCTTGCCTCCATCTGCGCGGTCGCGATCAACATCGGGCTCTCGATCACGTGGTTGCCGATCCTCGGCGCCCGCGGCTTGCTGCTCGCGAACGGCGTCAGCCAATTCCTGCAGACCGTGTTCTTGATCGTCCTCTTGTGGCGCTTGATCCAAGGCTTCGAGTGGCAGCCGCTGTTCTCGTCGATCGTGCGCATCTCGCTCGCGTCGCTCGTGATGGTCGGCGCGCTCTACTGGATCGGCTCGCTCGGGTTCGTTCCCTCGCCGGCGCTGGCCTCGCGTGCGTGGTATCTGGCGGGCGTGCTCGCCATCGCCGCGACGGTGTTCCTCGCGGTTTCGCGAGCGCTCGGCGTGGAAGAGTTGACAATCGTGGTTCGGATGATCGTGCAGAAGTTCGAGCGCGGAGCGGTCAGCCCGCCTGAGAACCGCGGACCGCTCGCTTGACGCCCATCCCGCGCGCCGCGCGCGCAAGCTTCGCATCGCGGACGATGCGCGCGACCGCGGGTTTTTCCAGCGCGGCCACGATGCGTTCGGCCGCATCGCCGAAGCCGAACAGCGGCGGGTGCGCCGCGGGGACGACAGGGGTTTCGTCCAAGAAGCGGGCGATCTGCTCCGGATCGGCGCCTACCAAGCGATTCCATCCCGCGTCGACCGTGTTCGTCCACTCCGTCGTATCCCGCAACGTCACGCACGGACGCTCCGCGAAATACGCTTCGCGCTGCACGCCGCCGGAATCCGTGAAGATGACGCGCGCGTTCCGCTCCGCCTCGACCATCTGCAAGTAGCCGAACGGTTCGAACGGGACGATCTTCGGCCCGAGTTCGATGCCGAACTCCGCGATGCGCGCGCGCGTGCGCGGATGAATCGGGAAGATGACGGGATAGCGGGCCGCGTCGAACGCGCGAACGATGGCCGTCAATCGTGTGCGGTCGTCCGTGTTCTCGCTGCGGTGGATCGTGAGTAGATCGTAGGGCGCTCCGGCGAGCGCGGCGGCGGCCGGCGGGAGCCCGCCGAGCGCGTGTGGGAGCGATGCGCGGTAGATGTCGTACATCACGTCGCCGACGACGTAGACGCCGCGGCGGATCCCCTCGTGCGCGATTCGTTCCGCGGTCGCGTCGTCGACGACGAGGCAAACGTCGGCCAAGTGATCGGCGACGACGCGGTTGATCTCCTCGGGCATCGTGCGATCGAAGGAACGCATCCCCGCTTCGATGTGCACGAGAGGGAGCAAGAGCTGTTTGGCGACGATCGCGCCCGCGAGCGTACTGTTCGTATCGCCGCGTACGATGACGAGGTCGGGTTGCACGTCCTCGATCGCCGCTGCGAGCTTCTCCATCATCTCGCCGCACTGGGCGCTCGCGGGCATCGAACCGATCCCGAGATTGATTTCCGGCTCCGGGATCGCGAGCTCGTCGAAGAAACGCTCCGACATGTTCGCATCGTAATGCTGGCCGGTATGCACGAGCGTTTCCTCGTGCCTGCGCCTGACGGCGCGCGAAAGGACGGCGACCTGTACGAACTCCGGCCGTGCTCCGATGATCGAGACGATACGCATGCGCAGTGCCAGCCTTGGAACGCCGAAACTCCCGCAAAATGAGGACGTTCGTCCTACCTTTATGGCGAGGGCGGATCGACAACAGTTAGAATCACCTAAGAGGTATCCAGGGTGTCCGTTTCGCTACACCGGCCGTTCCGTCTTTTCGCCGGGTCCCCCCAAGAGAGGTCGCCCGTACCAGATGATTCTCGACTCTCGGCGTTCCGTGTCGCTCGTCGCGCCGCTCGTAGGCGATAGAGAGATCCGTGCCGTCGAGCGCGTCATGCGCTCCGGCCAACTCGCCCAGGGTCCCGAAGTCGCGGCTTTCGAGCGCGAATTCGCGGCGGCGGTCGGTACCGCCCACGCGGTCGCGGTCAACTCCGGAACGGCGGCGATCCACGCCGCGCTCGAGGCGCTCGGGATCGGCGACGGGGACGAAGTCCTCACGACGCCGTTCACGTTCGCGGCGACGGCGACGCCGGTGCTCATGCAGCGCGCGCGCCCTCGCTTCGTCGATATCGACCCGCGCACGTTCAACCTCGACGCCGAGCGGGCGGCGGCGGCGGCGGGCGCTTCGACGAAGGCCTTCATCGGGGTCGACTTGTTCGGGCTTCCCTTTGATGCAAGCGGGCTGGGGGCTCTGGCATCCCGGGGCGTCGCCGTCGTGGAAGACGCGTGTCAGGCGATCGGCGCGTCGCGCGAAGGCGTTTTCGCCGGCGCGCGCGGGGTCGCTGCGGCGTTCTCGCTCTACGCGACGAAGAACTTGATGACGGGCGAAGGCGGCATGCTGACGACCGACGACGCGGCCGTCGCGGCCTCGGCCCGCCGCTTCCGGCAGCACGGGATGAGCGAACAGTACGAGTACGTCTCGCTCGGATATAACTACCGGATGACGGATCTGATGGCGGCGATCGGCCGCGAGCAGCTCGGCCGCCTTCATCACGTGACCGAAGCCCGGCGCGCGAACGCCGCGTTCTACGATCGCGAACTCGCCGGCGTGGCCGGTCTCACGACGCCGTTCGTCCCGGCCGGCGTCGAGCACGCGTACCATCAATACACGATCCTCATCGATGGGAACCTGACCAAGAACGGTGCGGACCGCGGCGCGGTTCGCGCCGCGCTCGCTCGCGACGGAATCGCGAGCGGCATCTACTATCCAACGACGTTGCCTTCGAATCGGTTGTTCGCGCAATTCGGCCACGGACCGGGGGATTTTCCGGTCGCCGAACGCGTGACGCAGCAGGTCCTTGCGCTACCGATTCATCCGAAGCTGACCTCTGAGGACCTTTCGTATGTCGGCCGGCGGCTTCGCGCCGCGGTCGGAGAGACGGAGTAACGCAATGAAAGCGCTACGGATAGGCGTTGTCGGATATGGTGCGATCGGCCGGCACCACGCCCGTAACCTGAACGGCCGCGACGATATCGTGTTCGTCGGCGTCGCCGACGAACAGCCCGAGGCGCGGGCAGCGGCGGCGGAGCTGGGCTACCGCACGTACTCGAGCGTCCAAGCGCTGATCGCAGCCGGGCTCGATGCCGTCGTCATTGCCGTCCCCACCTCGGAGCACGAAGCGGTGGCCGAGATCTTTGCCGACCGCTCGATCGCGATCTTGCTCGAGAAGCCGATCGCGCCCACTTTGGACGCCGCTCGCAGGGTGATCGCGCGTTGCTCGCAGCGCGGAGTCCCACTGATGATCGGCTACATCGAGCGCTACAATCCCGCGATGGAGGCCGTGCGCGATTTCGTCGCCGAGGGGAATCTCGGCCGCTTGATCAGCATGACCGCCCGCCGCGTCGGGGTATTCCCGCCGCGCATCAAGGACGCCAACGTCATCGTCGACATCAGCGTTCACGACATCGATATCGTCGCGTTCATCACGAACGCGCGGCTCGAGTTGATCTCGGCGCAGGGCGGCATGGCCGTCCTCTCGGACCGGCTCGATTACGCTTCGCTGATGCTCTCCGCCGCCGGTTGCGCCGTCTCAATCGAGACGAACTGGATCACGCCGGTGAAGATCCGCGAGCTCTCGATCACCGGGACGCACGGCTTCTGCCAGGTCGACTACATCACGCAGGACGCGCGCTTCGCACCGGGCCGCAGCTTCGAGCCGAGCGCCACGTACCAACAGCTTGTCGCGCAGTACACGGAGGGGATGGTGCTCTCGCTCCCGGTGAACAAGCGCGAACCGCTCGCGCGGGAGCTCGAAGTCTTCATCAACGGCGTGCGCGGAGGGCCGCTCCCGGATCCGCGCCTCGCGATGGCTTCGCTGCGGATCGCGGAGGAGGCGACGGAGCTGATCCACAGCACGTTCAAGCCGAACATCGCGGTGATTGCTTGAGCGAGGCGTTCGTCCACGAGAGCGCGCTCGTCGAGCGCGATGTCGCGCTCGGAGCCGGCACGAAGATCTGGCACGACGCGCACATTCGCACGCGAGCCTCGATCGGTGCGCGCTGCGTCGTGGGGAAGGGCGTGTTCGTCGATTTCGACGTGACGATCGCCGACGATTGCAAGCTGCAGAACTACGCCTGCGTCTATCACGGCGTCAGCCTGGGGCGGGGCGTCTTCGTCGGGCCGCACGCCGTTTTTACGAACGATCTGCGCCCCCGCGCCACGGACCCTTCGTTCGGCCCGCTGCGCGACGGGGATTGGGAGGTCGGCTCGACGACGGTCGAAGACGGGGCCGCGATCGGGGCGAACAGCACGATCCTCCCGAACGTGCGGATCGGACGCTGGGCGATGGTCGGCGCGGGAGCCGTGGTCACGCGGAACGTCGGTCCCTACGAACTCGTCGTCGGCTCTCCGGCCCGCAGGATCGGCTGGGTCTGCGCCTGCGGAAGCCGCGTCGAGGAGGCGGCGGCGCGTTGCCCCCGCTGCGGCGAATTACCGGTCGATCATCCGCTGCGCGCCGCGCTCAATACCGCGTAACGCGCGCGAAGCCGGCGCCTCGGAAGATCTCGAGAACGCGCTCGACCGTTTCGGGCTTCGCGAAATACGCCACGACGGAGCGGCCGCGCTCGAGCGCCTCGAGGTAGTCCGGGAGTTCGCTGTCGGGGATCTCGAGATCCCCGAGCCGGCCGGCCAAGGAGCCGTCGCTCAGCGCCTCGATGTTCCACCGGCCGCCGAGCCCCGGCACGCGAACGGCATCGCCGGTGATCAGATCGGTCGCCGCCATCGTCCGGGAGAGGCTTCGCGCAGAATCATCGGGGCGGATGAGCTGCAGCGCGTTCAGGGAGAGCCCGGCCGCCGTAAGGGCCACCTCGAGCTTTCCGGTGTCCGCGTCGCGTGAGATCGCGACGACGACGAGACCCACGATGACCTCCTTCCGGGAGCGTTTGACCGTTTTTAGACGGGGTTCATCGGCGCGCCGCCGACGGGCCGCCCGCCCGGCGGGTTCGAGGGGTCGCCCCCTTGTACGTTCTTCGCGAATGTCTGGAAGCTCGAATCGCGCACGAAAGCGAGGATCGCGGCTCCCAAACCGACGAGCCAGACGAGCGCCGTGACCGCCCAGCCGACGACGGGGACCATCTCGGCCGCGCTCACGACGATCAGCCCGATGACGAGCGCCCCGACCGGGGTAGCGGTCGCCGTCGGCCGGATCAATTCGTAGACGCGCCGCCCGATCAGGAGCGCGACGGCGCCTTGGCCGATCCAGATGCCGGCGAAAAGCGCGGCGACTTCGAGCACGACGAAAGGTATCCCGATGATGCTGAGGACGAGCAGGATCGCGACCGGTATGACCGCGATGAACGCGAGCGTCCCTACGAACGCGGAGAGCGCGGGGTGGCGCTCGACCCGGTCGAGCGCGATCCGCACCCGCATCGGGAAGAGCAAGAACATGAAGACGACGATGATGCTGTAGGCGAGCTGCGCGATCGTGCGCTTGTTCTCTTCGAACATGCTCGGAACGGTGCCGCGCGATTGCCACCAGGGCCACGGGGCGAGCGCCTCGACGGAATCTCCCGAGAGCGCGTTGACCTGGCCGCCGACGACGCAGCCGTCGAGCTGCGTGAACGTGCCGCCGAACGTGTGGACGTTGCCGTCGATCATCCCGCCCGGCAAGCAGGTCGCATCGCCGAAAACGACGTTCAGATCGCCCCTGACGACGTCGCCCGGGCCGATCGTCACGTTCCCGAACCAGACGTTCTTATCGCCCTTGATCGTGCTCGCATAGGCCGGCGAAGCTCCGGCGAACGCGAATGCGAGTCCGGCTGCGACGAGCATCAGCGCGGCCCACAGCCGCGAGCGCGCGAGTTTCACAGCGAGACCTCCGAAGTTCCGCTCAAGCGTTCGGCGCGGCGCGAGCGAAGGGCGACGACGCCGGCCGCGAGGCCTACCGCGAGCATGACGTCGAGTAGCAAGATCAGCCCCATCGCCGCGCCCACGCCGACCGTCGCGTGCCCGAAGAGGTTGGCGCCGCTCCCGACGAGCGCGGCGAGCGCGGTGCCAAGGCGCGCGAGCGCTTGTCCGGCGAACGCGAGCGTCGCCTGCGAGGCGGTGCCGCCCATCAGAAACCACATCGCGATCGCGCTCCACGCGAACGCGAGGTACGCCCCGAACATCGGGAGGGGCGAGACGCTGTGCACGACGGGGGGTGGGAGCGTCCGGATTTCGGCCATGACGGCGAACGTGAAATTCGGCGCCGGTTCGAGCCGCCGCGGCGCGAGCAGCAGCGCGTCAATGACGCGCAGCTCCTCAAGGAGCGCGCTGCACTCGCAGCATTCGGCGACGTGCGCCTCGAGGCGGGCGCGCACCGCGGGCGTGAGCTGCCCTTCCAGGTACGCGTCGAGGAGCGGTTCACATGACGAGCAGCGCATGCGTTCTCCCCGTTTGGGCCGGTCGCGAGGGTGGAATCGACGCGATCGCTTCGGCTTCGCGGCGGCGCATGCGCTCGGCGAGCGCGATCTTGCCGCGATGGATCAGCGTCTTGACGTTGCCGAGAGAGAGGCCCATCGTCTCGGCGATCGTCTGGTAGTCCAAATTGTCGTAATAGCGCAGGGCGAGCACGGTGCGGGTGCGTTCCGGGAGCTCCGCCAGCGCGGCGCGGACGTCGGCCTCCGCTTCGGAGCGAAGGACGCCGCCGGCGGGATCGGCTTCCCGCGACGTGTCGGGGAGCATGTTCTCGAGCGTGCGGTCCTCGCCCAACTCCTGCGTCTGCGGGCGGCGCTGCGATCGTCCGAGGAACGTGCGCACGACGTTGCGCGCGATGTGGTAGATCCAGGTCGAGAAGCGTCCGAGCGCGGGATTGAACGTCCCCAAGTGGGCGTAGGCCCGGAGGAACGTCTCCTGCGTGAGGTCCGCGACATCGCTCTTGCTGCGCACGGCCGCGCCGATGAAGTTCGTGATGCCTCGTTTATAACGATCGACGAGCACGGCAAACACATCGCGTTCACCGCCCAGGACGAGCCGAACCAACTCCTCGTCGGCCTGCTCCGCGATCGCCATCCTCCTTCCTATTCTGCTTGCTCACTGGCTACCATTCGGACGTAAGAAAGTTACACGCCGAGGCGCCGGGCGCGGCTTGCAGTACCCGGCGAAGCGAGGGAAAGCTTGAAACCGCTTCCGGTAGGGAAGGAGATGTGAGGCGGAATCGTCCGGTCGAAGAACGAAAATACCGGAACGACTATGGACCTTCGCATCGATCGGCGAATCGTCGACGAAGCGCGCAGTCTTGCGCGCCGTATCGTCGCGCCCGTCGGCGAGTTCATCGAGGCGCACTCGACGGTCGCCGTCGAGCGCTCCGTCCTCCGCCTCCTCGGCGTCGACGGCGTGGCCCACGACGAGATTCCCGTCGCCAACCTCGTCATCGATGCGCTCGGGGAGGAGGCTCGCGCCGGCGGCGTCGCCCGCCCGCTCGGGGCCGTCGTGGCGGAGACCGGGCTCGACCCCGCCTCGGCTTGCGCGGAGATCGCGGGCGGGCGGCTGCGCTTCGAGAGTTTCGCCGGCGTGCCCGAGGGAGCGGTCCAGGCGGCGCTGGCCCCGCACGTCGCCGCCGCGCTCGCCCGGATCGACGCCCGTCGCGGCGAGCGGGAGGCGCTGCTCGCGCGCCTGCCGCAGTCGCCCCCGCCGTTGCTCTACGTGATCGTCGCAAGCGGGAACATCTACGAAGACCGCGCCGCGGCCGTCGCGGCGGCCGAGGCGGGCGCGCAGATCGTCGCCGTCATCCGCTCGACGGGGCAATCGCTGTTGGATTTCGTCCCGTTCGGCGCGACGACGGAAGGGTACGGCGGCACGTACGCGACGCAGGAGAACTTCCGGATCGTGCGCGCGGCGCTCGACGAGGTCTCCGAACGTCTCGGCCGCTACGTCATGCTCACGAACTACGCGAGCGGCCTGTGCATGCCGGAGATCGCGACGATGGCCGCGCTCGAGCGCCTCGACATGCTGCTGAACGACTCGATGTACGGCATCCTCTTTCGCGACATCAACATGCAGCGCACGTTCGTCGACCAGCACTTCAGCCGCATGCTCAACGCGCGTTCGGGGATCGTCATCAACACGGGCGAAGACAACTATCTCACGACCGCGGACGCGTGCGAGCAAGCGCCTGCGGTCCTCGCCTCGCAATTCATCAACGAGGCGTTCGCGCACGCCGCCGGAATGCGGGACGAGAAGATCGGCCTCGGCGACGCCTACGAGATCGATCCGAAGCTCCAAGACGGGTTCCTCTACGCGCTCGCGCAGGCGCAGCTGGCGCGCCAGATCTTCCCCGCTTCGCCGCTGAAGTATATGCCGCCGACCAAGCACATGACCGGCGACATCTTCAAGGGGCATCTGATCGACGCGATGTTCAATCTGGCGTCGGTGATGACCGGCCAGACGATTCATCTCTGCGGCATGTTGACCGAAGCGATCCACACGCCGTTCTTGGGCGACCGCGCGCTGTCGCTGGAGAACGCGCGGTACGTCATGGGGACGGCGCGGCATCTCGGGGACGAGATCGAGTTCAAGCGCGGCGGGATCGTCGAGCGCCGCGCGCAAGCGGTCCTGTCCGACGCGCGCGCGCTCTTGGAACGCATCGCCGAGCGCGGCCTCATGCGCTCGATCGAAGAGCGCGCCTTCGCCGACGTTTCGCGTTCGCCGAACGGCGGGCGCGGGCTCGAGGGAGTCTTCGCGCGCGCGCCCGGCTACTGGAATCCGTTCGAAGAGGCGCTCGCGCCTCCGCTCGAGGCGGCGGCGCGATGAGCGGCCTAGTGAAGCCGTACGGCGACACGCTCGGCGACGGCAAGGTGCAACTCTCGTTCACGTTGCCGATCGAATGGAGCGAAGCGGCCGACGAAGCGGCGCGCAGGCTCGTCGGAGAGATGGGCTTCTGCGACGTGTCGGTCGCGGAGGGACGCAGGATCGCGACGGGCTTCTCGTTCTTCGTCGTCTACGCGAGCACGCCGGCCGGGATCGACCTCGCATCGATCGACGCGCGTTCCGCACGGACCGTCGAGCTTTCGCTCGATCAGATCGACGCGCTGGTCCGCGCGCGCGTCGGGCGGAAGATCCGCGTCGCAGGCGCGTGCATCGGGACCGACGCGCACACGGTCGGCATCGACGCGATTCTGAACATGAAGGGCTACGGCGGGGATTACGGGCTCGAGCGCTACAAGGAGTTCGCGACGTTCAACCTCGGCAGCCAAGTCGCCGTCGAGGAGCTCGTCCGCTTCACGGCGGAAAACGAGATCGACGCGGTTCTCGCCTCGCAGATCGTCACGCAAAAGGGGAGCGACATTCAGAATTTCACGGCGCTGGCCGAATTGCTCGAAGCCGAGGGGATGCGCGAGCGCGTGATCCTGCTCTGCGGCGGGCCGCGCGTGACGAACCTGATGGCGCTCGAGCTCGGATACGACGCCGGCTTCGGGCGCGGGACGCGCCCGAGCCACGTTGCGGGCTTCATCGCGACGCGCATGGCGGAACGCGCCTTCGCTTGAGCCCGCTCCGCTCGCGCGCCTTCGGCGGCGCCGTCGCGCTCGCCGCGGCGCTGGCCGTCGCGGGATGCTCCGCGCCGCGGCAGGCCGTCGAGCAGCCGGTCGTCGCGGTCGGTCCGGTCCCGGCATCCATGCCGTCGCCGCCGCCGGCGGCCCCCGGGGATGCGCCGCGCATCGTCGAGATCTGGCTTTCCAAGACGGAGTTTGCACCGGGCGAACGCATCGCCGGCCGCGTCGTGACGACGACGAACGTCGCGAGCTTGGAAATCCGCGTCGAAGGCTACGGGCGCGTTATTCCGCGCTCGGATTTCGGCCGCTTCGAGGGAACGGTCGCGGTCCCGAAGCTCCCGTCGTTCCTGCGCCGCGCGTTCGCGCTGCAGATCCTCGCGCGCAACGCCGGCGGCGTCGCGGCGAAAGCGATCGTTCCGATCCGCGTCTTATAGCGCCGCCGCTCGATACATAGATCAAGTGCGCTTCGCCGCAGGGCCCGCGTGCGGGTCGGGGCGACGGTCTCCCGCGGGGACGCCCGCGATTTCGCATCCATGCGAAATCGCTACTCTCACCCCACGATGCTAACGCATCGCGGGGCCCCTGGGCAGTTGAAAAGGCGCTACGCCTTCGGCTCCGCGCCCCCACACGCGAAGCGCGTGGGGGCCCCTCCCGATCCCGCCATCCCGGCTCCGCGGGCAAGCTGCACGCCCCGCGGAAGACCGTCGCCCCGCCCCACCCGCTGCCTGGGGGCTGCCGGGTTGTCGAAGTCTCTGCTTGTCGTGCGTTACGGCTCGAAGGGGAATTCGTGTAGGCGTGCCAGCGCGTTCGCTTGCCGGCGGAAGAACGTTGCGTCGTCGCATAGGAGGCGGATGCGCTCGTCGTCGGCGTGGCGGTAGGCGAGGAGCGTCGCGCGGCCGTCGCGTTGGAGCGCGCTCGTGTCGTTGAGGTCGTTCCAGCCGCGTACGTTCGTCGCGACGAAGCACGCGGCGGCGGCGAGGGCGGCGGCGAGGGCGGCGCCGCGTGCGAGGGTCGTTCGCGGCGGGAACGCGCCGCTCTCGGCGGCGACGGCCAGCAAGCCCGCGAGCGCGATCCACAAGAGGCTCGAGACGGTGACGTAGCGCGAGCTGAGCGCTTGATCGATGCCGAACGTCGCGCGCCCGACGATCGCGAGCGCGGCGGTGAAGAGCGGGACGGAGCCGAGCGCGATCCAAGGGCGCGAGCGCTGGTCGGGGAGCGTTCGCGCGGCGAGCCATGCGAAGGCGGCGAGCCCGGCTGCGCCCCAGGCGAGCGCGACGGGGACGCCGGACCAGATGCCGAGCGGCCCGCCGAGGTACGTCAGGAAATAGCCCGCGGCGAGGAGCGGGGAACGCGCCGCGTCGCCCGCGTATGGTTCCGCCGGCGGTGCTGAGTAGCCGTAGGCGAACGCCCCGGCGGACGCTAGCGCGAGGGCGGTCCACACGAAGATGCGCACGCCGGCCGCGCGGGAACGCCCGGCCAGCACGACCGCCCCCGCGAGCCAGGCCGCGAAGCCGAAGATGAGGGAGTAGCTCGCGATCGCCGCGGTCGCGGCGGCCGCGCCGAAGGCGAGCGGCGATTCCGGCCACGCGTGCAGGGTCAGGACGGTCGCGAGGATCGCCGCGATCGCGAGGAACCACGACAGTTGGAAACCCCAGAGGATGTTCTGCGATTGGCCGAGCGAGCATGCGAGCAGCGCGGCGGCCAGCCCTAGCGGCCCGGCGCGTTCCGGCCGAACGGTTCGCGCAGCCAGCGCGAGCAGCGACGCGACGGCGACGCCGATGAAAGCGATCCCGGCATACTCCTCGCGCACCGCGCTCCACGGGTGCGAGCGTGCGAGCGCGAGCGCGACGAGGCTCGGGAAGAAACTGCGGTGCGCGTTCTGTTGCGCCCACAGGTCGGAGACCGTCAGCGTGCCCTCGCGCAACTTGACGATCAGCGGCGCCCAGATCCATTCGTCGAACCACGGCACGTCGACGCCGAAACGCGCGACCGCTGCGGCGAGGAGCGCGGGGCACGCGAGCGCGAGCGCGAACCATGCGCGCGATGGGAGACGGAGCGTCGGCACGGGCCTCACATCCGCACTCGCGAGCGCCTATCCCTGTATGCGCCGCGTTTGCGTGGGCGTTGTTCGCCGCGTTGGAACCGGCGAGCGCCGCCGATCGATCCTCGCTCGCCCGGATTCCGAAGCCCGCAGCGGCGGGTGCGTCTTGGACGGCGGCGGAGGTCGCCGCGTTGCGCGCCTCGCTCGACGCCCTGCTCGCCGGGGCGCCCGTGCTGCGCGGCGCGCACGCCGGGGCGCTCGCGCTCGAGACGCGCAGCGGCGCCGTGCTCTACGAGCGGAAAGCCGACGAACACTTCTTGCCCGCCTCCAGCGCGAAGCTTGCGACCGGCACGGTCGCGCTCGCGCGGCTTGGGCCCGGCTTCCGGTTCACGACGTTGCTGCTCGGCACGGGTCCCGTCGCGGACGGGGAACTGCAGGGCGATCTCGTGCTGCGCGGCGGCGGCGATCCGCTCCTCTCCGCGAGCGATCTCGAGAGCGCGGCGAGCGCCGTCGCGAACGCCGGGATCCGGACCGTCGCCGGAACCGTCAGGAGCGACAGCACGTATTTCGCGCCGAAGCGCTACGGCGACGGGTGGAGCGTCGACGATATCCCGTTCTACTACATGCCGGTCGTCTCGGCGCTCTCGCTCGAGGAGAACGTCCTCCACCTGACGGTTACGGCGGGTGCGAACGCGGGCGATCCGGCCGAGCTGCGAGCGGCGCCGGCGAGCGCGGTGCACGCGGCGCCGCTCGAAGGCTGCCCGAACGGCGACCTCGGGTTCTTCCTCGTCAATCGCGCGACGACCGGTACCCGCGGCTCCCGGGATACGGCCGACGTCGCGCGCGAACCGTGCGGCGCGATGGTCGTGACGGGGTCGATTCCGCTCGGCGCTCCGCCCGACGAAATCGACGCCGCGGTTCCGAACCCGGAGGCTTACGCCGCCGACGTGTTCCGCGCGGCGCTCGTCGCGCGCGGCGTGCGCGTGACGGGTCCTGACGGCGGCGCCCAGTACGGCGCAGCGGGCGGGCGCTACAGTCCGCTCGACGCGAGCTGGAGCGTTCTGTGGCGGCACGATTCCGAGCCGCTCTCGGAGATGCTAGCCGACTTCTGGTACCCGAGCGACAACTTGATCGGCGAAGCGCTCCTCCGCGTGCTCGGGATCGCGCACGCTGGGCCGCCCGGCACCGAGGCCGCGGGGCTAGCGCTCGTTCGCGAGACGCTGGCGGCGCAGGGGGTCCCGGCGCACGGCTTCGAGCTGGTCGATGGATCGGGGCTCTCCCGCTACGATTTGGCGACGCCGCGGGCGCTGGCGAGCGTGCTGCAGGCGGATTGGAACGCGCCGTACCGCGATCTCGTCCTCGACGCGCTCCCCGTCGCGGGCGTCCGGGGCTCGCTCGCGCACGCGTTCGCCGGAACGCCTCTCGAGCGGCGCGTCTTCGCGAAGAGCGGAAGCATGACGCACGTGAGCGCGCTCGCCGGCTATCTCGCGACGAACCGGCACGGAGCGGTGACGTTCGCGATCATGGTCGACGATTGGAGCGGCGACGCGGCTGCGCTCGAAGACGTCCGCACGCGCTGGCTCTCGCGGCTCGTCACGGACTAGGGGCAGCCTGCCTCGGCGCCCGGCGCAGAGCCGCCGCCCCCGCCGCGGCCTCTCCCGCAAGGCGCGGCCGTGCGGGGCGCGCAACAGTACGGCATGTCGCAGAAGACCGCATTGATCACCGGCATCACGGGGCAGGACGGCTCGTACCTCGCCGAGCTGCTACTGGAAAAGGGGTATCGCGTCGTCGGGATGACGCGCCGCTCGAGCACCGACGTCCACGAGCGGATCAACCATCTCGTCGACCGGATCGAAATCGTCTCGGGCGATCTGCTCGATCAGAGTTCTATGACGAACATCGTCGCGAACGTCCGCCCGGCCGAAGTCTACAACCTCGCGGCGCAATCGTTCGTCCCGACGTCGTGGATGCAGCCGGTCCTCACGGGCGAGTTCACGGCGCTCGGCGTGACGCGCGTGCTCGAAGCGGTCCGCTCGGTAGATCCGAAGATCAAGTTCTATCAAGCTTCGAGCTCGGAGATGTTCGGCAAGGTCGTCGAGACGCCGCAGTCCGAGAAGACGCCGTTCTATCCGCGCAGCCCCTACGGCGTCGCGAAGGTCTACGGCCATTGGATCACGGTCAACTACCGCGAGTCGTACGATCTGTACGCGGTGAGCGGGATCCTGTTCAATCACGAAAGCGAGCGGCGCGGCCTCGAGTTCGTCACGCGGAAGATCTCCGACGGCGTCGCGCGCATCAAGCTCGGGATCGGAAAGACGCTCGCGCTCGGGAACCTCGATGCGCAGCGCGACTGGGGCTTTGCGGGCGATTACGTGCGCGCGATGTGGTTGATGCTGCAGCAGCCGCACCCCGAGGACTACGTGATCGCGACCGGCCGCACGCACCGCGTTCGCGACTTCGTGCGCCTCGCGTTCGAGGCCGTCGATCTCGATTACGAGCGCTACGTCGTGCAGGATCCGCGCTTCATGCGCCCCGCGGAGGTCGATCTCCTGATCGGCGACGCTTCGAAGGCGCGCGCGAAGCTCGGTTGGGTCCCCGAGACGTCCTTCGAAGAACTCGTCGAGAAGATGGTTCGCGCCGACCTCGAGCGCCTTCGCCCGCTCGCCCCGGTGTAAGCGTGCGCGCGCTCGTCACGGGCGGAAACGGATTCGTCGGGCGGCACCTCGTCGCGGCACTCAAGGCGCGCGGCGACGGCGTGCTCACCGCGGGCCGCGCGAGCGACCCGGGCGATCTCGATCTCCCGCTCGATCTGGGCGATCTCTCGAACGTCACGGCCGTCGTGGAGATCGCGCAGCCCGACGTCGTGTATCATCTTGCCGCCCAAGCCTTCGTCCCCGAAGCGAACCGCGATCCGCTCGGGACCTACGACACGAACGCGATGGGGACCGCCCGGCTCTTTGAGGCCGTGCGCGTGCTGAAGAGCGCGCCGCGCGTCGTCGTCGTCAGTTCGGCCGAAGTCTACGGCGTGCGCGCACCCTCCGACTACCCGCTCGTCGAGACGCAGCCCGTTCATCCCGCCTCACCCTACGCCGCGAGCAAGGCCGCGGCCGAAGCGTTCGCGCTTGCGGCACACCGCACGTACGGGATCCCCGCGGTCGTCGCGCGGTCGTTCAACCACATCGGCCCGGGGCAGGACGCGCGCTTCGCGGTTCCGGCGTTCGCGCGCCAACTCGCTGAGATCGAAGCGGGCGCGGAGCCCATCCTCTCCGTGGGAAACCTGACCGCGCACCGCGACTTCCTCGACGTGCGCGACGTCGTGCAAGCCTACGTGGCGCTGGCGGAACGCGGCGAACCGGGGACGTGTTACAACGTCTGCAGCGGAACGCCGCTCGAGATCAAAGAGGTTCTGCGCCGCCTGATCTCGCTCGCGCACGTCGCCGTCGAGGTCCGCGAAGATCCCGAGCGGATGCGCCCGAACGACGTCCCGCTCTTCTACGGGGACAACGCGCGCCTGCGCGCGGCGACCGGCTGGGCCGCCCGCATCCCGCTCGCCCAATCGCTGCGCGACGTGCTGGCGGACGCGCGCGTGCGCCTGGTCGCGCGGTGAGGATCGCGTACTTCGAACCGATCGGAGGCGCGAGCGGCAACATGCTGCTCGGCGCGCTGTGCGATGCCGGGGCGCACCTCGAAGACGTGGTCGCGGCGCTGCGCACGATCCCCGTCGAGGGTTGGACGCTCGAGCGCAAACTCGTGCGCAAGCGCGGGATTGCGGCGAGCCACGTCGAGATCCTCGTCCCGGGTGAAGACGGCGCGCCCGCGCGCGACCACGCGCACGGGCCGGGTAACGGCGAACGCGCGCATGGCGGCCGGAGGCTCTCCGAAGTGCTCGCGCTCGTGCAGCGGAGCGGCTTGAGCGCGCGCCAGAAGGAACGGGCTTGCGCGATCTACACGCGGCTCGCCGATGCGGAAGCGCGCGTGCACGGCTCGACGGTCGAGAACGTTCACTTCCACGAAGTCGGTGAGGTCGATGCGATCCTCGACGTCGCTGCGGCCTGCGTCGCGCTGGACCTGCTCGGCATCGAGCGCGTCGCGTGCGCCGCGTTTCCGCTCGGCCGGGGCGCGATCAGGATGGAGCACGGACTCTACCCGAATCCGCCTCCCGCGACGGCCGAACTGTTGCGCTGGGTTCCGACGTACTCCGCCGGGATCGACGGCGAGATGGTGACGACGACGGGCGCCGCGATCCTCACGACGCTCGCCGAGCGCGTCGGCGAGCGGCCGCCGATGATCGCGGAGCGCATCGGGTACGGTGCCGGGACGCTGGATTTCCCGATTCCGAACGTGCTTCGCGTTTCGATCGGCTCGACGGTCGGCGGCGGCGCTACCGAAGCAGTCGAAGTCGCCGTGCTGGAAGCGAACATCGACGACATGTCCCCGCAGTACTTCGAACTCGCGCTCGAGCGCGTCTTCGCGGCGGGAGCGCTCGACGCGTGGCTGGCGCCCATCACGATGAAGAAATCCCGCCCGGGAATCGTCTTCTCCGTCCTCTGCGCTCCGGATCGTGAGACGGCGTGCGCCCGCGCGATGCTCGCGGAGACGACGACGATCGGCGTGCGGGCGCGCCGCGAACGTCGCTATACGCTGGCGCGAACGATCGAAGAACGGGAAACCTCGCTCGGCAAGGTTCGCGTAAAGATGGCACGGATCAACGGCACGACGCGCAGCACGCTGGAATACGAGGACGTCGTGCGGATCGCGCGCGAACTCTCGCGCCCGATCGGCGAAATCGCGGCCCGGCTCGAGCGGGAGATCGAGCGATGATCGAAGCCGTCTCGCTCGAGGCAAGGGAGGCGCACTTGCGCGCGCTCGTGCGCTCGCTCGAAAGCTGCATCGTCGCGTTCTCGGGCGGGATCGACTCCGCGCTCGTATTGACCGTCGCGACGCAAGAGCTCGGCGAGCGTTCGTGGGGGATCACGGCGCGTTCCGAAAGCCTCGCGGAACGCGAATACGAAGGCGCGCTCGCGTTCGCGGAAACGATCGAAGCGCAGCATGAAGTGCTGGAAACGCACGAGCTCGACGATCCCTCCTACGCGGCGAATCCGGCGGACCGCTGCTATCACTGCAAGCGCGAACTCTACGGGCGGCTCGCCGGAATCGCGCGCGAGAGGGGTGCGCGTTGGATCGTCGACGGTTTCAATCTCGACGACCGCAACGATTGGCGCCCCGGCCGCCGGGCCGCCGCCGAATTCGGCGTCCGCAGCCCGCTCGCCGAAAGCGGGTTCACCAAGAGCGACGTGCGCGCGCTCTCGAAACGCCTCGGCCTCGATATCTGGGACAAGCCTGCGCTGGCTTGCCTCTCCTCGCGCTTCCCATACGGGACCCCGATCACGCTCGAACTCCTGCGCCGGGTCGACCTGGCGGAGCAGGCCGTGCACGATGCGGGACTTCGCGTCTGCCGCGTTCGCCATCACGGCGAGGTCGCGCGGATCGAGATCCCGTTGGAGGATCTCGAGTTCGCGCTCCGCCCCGAGGTGCGCGCCGCCGTCGTCGCCGGCGTGAAGGCGGCGGGGTACCGTTTCGTCGCGCTGGATTTGGGCGGATACGTCCCGGGGAACTTGAATACGAAACTCCATGGCTGAAGAGATGCTGACCCGCCCCCCGTACGCGAACGGCTCGACGGGGATGCCGCCGCAACCGGCCGAGGAAGCCGCCGACGATTGGCGCGATGCGGTGTTCGCGAATCGGGGAACGCTGCTCGCGTTGCCGGCCGTCGCGCTGGCCGCGTTCGGAAAGCCGAGCGCGTTCTCGATCGCGACGGGGGTGCCGCTCGCGTTCGCCGGCGAGTTCCTGCGCTGCTGGGCCGTCGGCTACTCGGGCGTCACGACGCGCAGCGACCGCGTGACGGCGCCCGCGCTCACGACGGCGGGCCCGTACGCACACGTCCGCAATCCGCTGTATCTCGGGAATTTCCTGACGGCCGCCGGCTTCTCGCTCGCGTTCACGGGAAAGGTCTCGGCGCGCAAGCGGGCCGCGCTGATCGCGCTCGGGCTCGGCTCGATGGCGGCGATCTACGCGACGATCATCCCGCTCGAAGAAGCGTATCTGCGCAAGACGTTCGGGGCCGCGTTCGACGAGTACGTCCAGCGCGTGCCGCAGATCGTCCCGCAACTCGAAGCCGCGGAACCCCAGCGCGGCACGTACGATCCGGCCGTGATCGCGAAGGCGGAGACGAGCACGTTCGCCACGTTCTCCGGCATGCTCGCGGTGCTCGCGTTGAAGGCGTTGCGCGCATAGGGTCCGCATGATCCACGACGGCGCCCACGCGTTTGCACACGATCGGGGCGATCGTCACGATCCCATGTCGAATCCGCAGCGGCTGCGGATCGCACTCGCGCTGACGGTCGGCGTCGCGCTCCTCGAGCTAGGCGGCGGGTTCTTCGCGCACAGCCTCGCGCTGCTCGCGGACTCGGCGCACGTGTTCATGGATGCCGTCGCGCTCGTGATCGCGCTCGTCGCCGGCGCGCAGGCGCTGCGCCCCGCGACGGAATTGCGCACGTTCGGCTACGCGCGTTTCGAGATTCTCGCCGCGCTCGCGAACGGGAGCCTGCTCTTCGCCGTGACGATCTTGATCGCGCTCGAAGCCGTACACCGCCTCGCCGCGCCGGAACTCCCCAAGGGCGGCGTGATGCTCGGGGTGGCGGCCGTCGGCGCGGCCGTCAACATCGGGATCGGCCTCTCGCTCGCGCGTGCCGCGGCGCACGATCTCAACATGAAGGCGGCACTTTTCCACGTCGCGAGCGACGCCGTCGGCGCGCTCGCCGTCATGCTCGGCGCCGCCGCCGTCCTCACGTTCCGGATCGCCTGGATCGACCCGGTGCTCTCGCTTCTGGTCGCGGGGATCATCGTCGTCGGGGTCGTGCGGATCGTGCGAGAAGCGAGCGACGTCCTGCTGGAGAGCGCGCCGGAGCACGCGCGCATCCCGGCCGTCGCCGAGCGGATCCTGGCCGTCGCGGGCGTCGTCGGCGTTCACGACTTGCACGTCTGGACGATCGGGAGCGGGGCGCACGCGCTCTCCGCGCACGTGCTCCTCCCCGATTCCCGGATCAGCGAGGCGACCGGGATCCTCCGTGAGATCGACGGCGCGATGCGGGAGGAGTTCGCGATCTCCCACGTGACGATCCAATTCGAGTGCGAATCCTGCGCCGACGACGCGAAAGTCGTCTGCACGCAACTCGCCCGGTGACGCTCCGAGGGGAGCATTGCGGAAGCGGAGGTTGACCACATTGGTACGATGTGAAATACCGAGACATCGTCAAACTGATCGAGCGCGACGGCTGGCGCCTTCGCCGCGAGAGCGGCTCACATAGGCACTACGACCACCCGACGAAACCGGGGATCGTCACCATCGCCCCCCATGGCATGAACGCCGACGTTCCACCCCGCACGTTGAACTCGATTCTGAGGCAGGCAGGTTTGAAGTGAAAGACTATCTCGCAATCCTCGAGCATGCCGGCGACGGGACGTGGAGCGCCTACGTCCCGGACCTTCCCGGATGCACGAGCTTCGGACCCACGCGCGAAGAGGTTGCACGGAACGTGCGCGAGGCCGTGGCCGGCCACGTTGCCGCGCTGCGCGAAACCGGACAGCCGGTGCCGGAACCCACGTCGCTTCCCGAGGTCGTACACCTAGCCTGAGCCGGACGCGCGCCGAGGGGGCGCAAGAAGCTCCCCGGAATAGCCGCCTATCATGAAATCCACCGCCGTCGTCCTCGCCACCGCCCGCACCCCGTTCGGCCGCCTGGGAGGCGCGCTCGTCTCGCTCCCGGCGACGACGCTCGGAGGCGAAGCGATCCGCGCCGCGGTCGAGCGCTCGAAGATCGACCCCGCCGACGTCGATCACGCGATCGTCGGGCACGTGCTGCAGGGCGGGACGGGGCAGTCGCCCTCGCGCCAAGCGATGCTCAAGGCCGGCCTTGCGAAGACGACGACGTTCGAGACCGTCAACAAAGTCTGCGCCTCGGGCATGCTCGCCGTCGCGCACGGCGCCCGTCTGATCTCGGACGGCGACGCGGCGGTCGTCGTTTCCGGCGGGATGGAATCCATGTCGAACGCGCCGTACGTCGCGCTCGGCGCGCGCTTCGGCTACCGCTTCGGCGACGGCGTCCTCATCGACATGATGGTCAACGACGGCCTCCTCGATCCGTACTCCGGCTTGACGATGGCCTCCGGTACCGCGAAGGTGAACGCCGAGCTCGGCATCACGCGCGAGGTGCAGGACGAGTTCGCCTACGAATCCCAGATGCGCGCGCAGCGCGCGACGGAGAGCGGCGAACTCGGCGAGGAAATCGTCCCCTTGCGAATCGCGAAGAAGGGCAAAGGGAAGCTCGTCGTCGACGCGCTCCCGTCGCCGGCGCGTGCGCGAATTCCCGCGCATGCGGGCGGCAACGGCTCCCCGACGATGTGGGATCACGTGACGCCCGCCGAGATGCTCCCCGATCCCAAGCGTTTCTCTCCGTACGTGACGGGCGACGTGCCGTTCACGCTCGTCGACCGCGACGAGCCGATCCGCGGTGACGCCTCGCTCGAAGCGATGCGTAAACTCGGGCCGCTCGATCCGGGTGGAACGGTGACCGCCGCAAACGCGCCGGGCGTGAACGACGGTGCGGCCGCGCTCGTGCTGGCGAGCGCCGAGTACGCTCGTTCGCACGGCTACGAGGCGCTCGGCACGATCGTCGATCACGCCTGCGCCTCATGGGATCCCGCCTACCTCCAACTCGTCCCGGCGATGGCCGCCGACAAGCTGCTCGCACGCAACGGACTGTCGGCCTCGCAGATCGACGTCTGGGAAGTGAACGAAGCCTTCGCCGCCGTCGCCTGGAGCACGGCCGTGCGCCTGGGGATCGATCCCAAGAAGATCAATCTCCTAGGCGGCGCGGTCGCACTCGGCCACCCGCTCGGCGCCTCCGGCGCCCGCATCGTTGCCTCGGTCGTCCATCAACTCCGCCGCCGCGGCGGCGGTTACGGCGTCGCCGCGATCTGCTCGGGTGGCGGGCAGGGCGACGCGCTCCTCGTCAAAGTCGGCTAACTTCCTCGGCCATCCGCCCGAGCCGAGCGCACGTGCGGACGCCGCGTCATGCATAGAAAGAAGTTTCGCTCGTGAAAGTGCTCGTCATCGGTGCCGGCCAAATGGGCTCCGGCATCGCGCAGGTCGCCGCGCAAGCCGGGAATACCGTGCTGCTCAACGACATCAGCTCCGAGTTCATCGACAAAGGCCTCGGCGTCATCAAGAAGAACCTCGCGCGCTCCGTCGACAAGGGCAAACTCGGCGCCGACGAGATGGCGGAGATCCTCGGCCGCATCACCCCGCGCCCCGAACTTGCCGGCGAGTTCGACGTCGACATCTCGATCGAGGCCGCGACGGAGAACCTCCCGATCAAGCTCGCGCTCTTCAAGAAGCTCGACGCCCTCCTCCCCGCGGACGCAATCCTCGCCAGCAACACGTCGTCGATCTCGATCACGAAGCTCGGCGGCGCGACGAAGCGCCCCGACAAAGTGATCGGGATGCACTACTTCAACCCCGTCCCCGTGATGAAGCTGGTCGAAGTGATCCGCGGCATCGCGACCTCGCAAGACACGTTCGATTCCGTCAAAGAACTCGCGCTCGAGCACGGCAAGACCCCGGTGGAAGTCAACGACCTCCCCGGCTTCGCCGCGAACCGCATCCTTTGCCCGATGCTGAACGAAGCGATGTTCGCGCTCTACGAGGGCACCGCGTCCGTCGAAGCGATCGACACCGTGATGGTCCTCGGCATGAACCACCCGATGGGCCCGCTCACGCTCGCCGATTTCATCGGCCTCGACACGATCCTCGCGATCATGGAAGTCTTGTACGAAGGCTACGGCGACCCGAAATACCGCCCGTGCCCGCTCCTCCGTCTCTACGTCGACGCCGGCTGGCTCGGCCGCAAGACCAAGCGCGGGTTCTACGACTACACCGGCGAGAAGCCGGTCCCGACGCGCTGACGGCTAGCGGTTTACGGCGAGCGCTTCACGGCTAGCGGCGGCGGGCGGGGCGCCGACATTCCCCGTCGGGGACGCCCGCGATTTCGCCCACCCCACGATGCTAACGCATCGTGGGGACCCCGGGGCAGTTGAAAAGGCGCTGCGCCTGCGGCTCCGCGCCCCCCACACGCAAAGCGCGTGGGGCCCCCACGAATTCCCGCCATCCATGGCTCCGCGGGCAAGCTGGAGGCCCCGCCGGGAAACGTCGACGCCCCGCCCGCCGCCACCCGGTGGCGAGCCGGGGCGCCATTGTCTGCGTCTTTGCCGTTCGAGATTCCCCGCGGCAGTCGGCTTCAAAGGCGACGCGGCTCGCGCTACCGCGCTAGCCTCCAGGTAGCGGTGGTCGGGGCGCCGACGTTCTCCCGCGGGGCCTCCAGCTTTCCCGCGGAGCCATGGATGGCGGGAGCGGGAAAGTGGAGGAGTAGCGATTTCGCATGGATGCGAAATCGCGGGCGTCCCCGCGGGGGAATGTCGGCGCCCCGGCCGCCGCAGCCAGCCGTAAAGCGCTAACCGCGATCAACATCGAAGCCCCCTTCCAACCGCAAGCACAGACTTGGAGCGACCGATGATCGATACCCGGAATTATAGCCAGTTCGCGATTACCGACGAGCAGCGCGAGATTGGGAACTTGGCGCGCGAGATTGCGGAGGGCGAGATCGCGGCGCATATCGCGAAGTGGGATCGCGAGCATACGTTTCCGCGCGAGTTGTACGGCAAGCTGAACGACGCCGGGCTCATGGGGATCACGATCGCGGAGAAGTACGACGGCGTCGGGGCGGATTACGTGTCGTACGTGCTCGCGATCGAGGAGTTCGCGCGCGTCGATGCGGGGACGGCGGTGACGCTCTCGGTGCATTCGATGATCGGGTCGGCGCTGGAGCGGCTCGGGAGCGAGGCGCAGAAGCAAGAGTACTTGCCGCGCCTCGCGGCGGGGAACGTGATCGCCGGGTTCGCGCTGACGGAATCGGATGCCGGTTCCGATGCGGGAAGCTTGCGGGCGACGGCGACGCGCGAAGCGGACGAATACGTGCTGCGCGGACGCAAGCAGTGGTGCACGAACGGCAGCTACTGCGGGGTGATGCTCGGTATGTTCCGGACGGGCGGGCCGGGTCCGAAGGGGATCAGCTCGTTCTTGATCGAGAATCCGCTCCCCGGGCTCGTCGTCGAGAAGGTGACGGACAAGCTCGGAATTCACACGAGCAACACGTGCGATCTCGCGTTCGACGACGTGCGCGTTCCGGCATCGGCGCTCGTGGGGAACGAGGGCGAGGGCTTCTCGAAGGCGATGCAGGCGCTCGCGGGCGGGCGCATCGGGATTGCGGCGCAGGCGGTCGGGATCTTGGCGGCGTGCCTCGATGCGTCGGTGAAGTTCGCGAAGGAACGCACGGCGTTCGGGAAGCCGATCGGGGCCTTCGAGGGGATATCGTTCAAGATCGCGCAGATGGCGACCGATCTCGACGCTGCGCGATTGCTCGTCTACCGTGCGGCGGCGCTGTGCGACCGCGGAGAGCCGTTCGTGATCGAAGCGAGCAAAGCGAAGCTGTTCGCATCGACCGCGGCGCGCAAGCATGCGGCCGAAGCGGTGCAGATTCACGGCGGATACGGGTACACGACGGAGTTCCCCGTCGAGCGCTACTACCGCGATGCGAAGATCACCGAGATCTACGAGGGGACCTCGGAGATCCAACAGATCATCATCGCGCGCTCGCTGCTGGGGCGTCTCGAGTGAGATAGGCGGCGGGGCGAGCGCCGTCCGAGTCCGACGAACGTAGCACCGAGGGTTTCGCCTATCGTGGGCTAAGAACCGATTGCCACCACACCCGAACGGCCGGACGCTCCGCGACGGCCGTTCCGTTCGAATGAATGAGAGCCCGCGCGTATGAAGTTGATGGAGTACCAGGGGAAAGAGCTGTTTCGCGCCGTCGGGATTCCGACGCCGCGCGGCGTGCACGCGACGAGCGCCGCCGAAGTGCGGGCGTTCATCGAGGCCAACCCGGGTTCGTGGGTGCTCAAGAGTCAAGTCATGATGGGCGGGCGCGGGAAGGCGGGCGGCATCAAGTTCGCCGATACGGCCGCCGAGGGCGAAGCGATCGCGAGCGAGCTGATCGGGAAGGTGCTCAAGAGCATCCAGAACCCCGCCGGCGAGGAAGTGAAATCGCTGCTCGTCGAGGAGAAGGTTGCGATCGTGAGCGAGGCTTACGTTTCGATCACGATCGATCGCTCGTCGAAGAAGCCCGTGATCATCGTGACCTCGCAGGGCGGGATGGACGTCGAGGAAGTCGCCGAGCACCATCCCGACGCGATCTCGAAGTACTGGGTCGATCCCGCGATCGGGTTCTCGCCGTTCATGGCGCGCAGGCTCGCCTTCAGCTCGAAGCTTCCCGCCGGTTTCCATAAGGCGTTCCCGAAGATCGTCGGCTCGCTCTACACGCTCTTCATGGAGTACGGCGCGAATCTCGTCGAGATCAACCCGCTCGCGCTGACGAAAGACGGCGCCGTGATCGCCTCCGATGCGAAGGTCGATCTCGACGACAACGGGCTCTACAAGCATCCCGCGCTCAAGAAGTGGCAAGATAACGAACCGGCCGAAGGCGACGAAGCGGTCGCGCTCTCGGTGGGCCTCGGACGCAGCAACTACGCGAAGTTCACGGGCTCCGTCGGGACGATCGCGAACGGCGCGGGGCTCGCGATGGGGACGATGGACGCCGTCAAGAACGCCGGCGGCCAGGTGGCGAACTTCCTCGATATCGGGGGCGGGGCGCAGGCGGAACTCGTGCGCAAGTGCTACGCGCTCGTCGTCAGCGATCCGAACGTCAAATCGATGTTCATCAACATCTTCGGCGGCATCACGCGCGGCGATCAAGTCGCCAAGGGCATCGTCGAGGCGTTGGCCGGGAACGAACTGCGCAAGGTGCCGCTCGTCGTGCGTTTGACCGGAACGAACGAGAAGGAAGGCCGCGAGATCCTCGCCGCCGCGGGGATGAACCCCGTCGAAACGATGGACGAAGGCGCGCGGCGCGCCGTCGAACTCGCGAAGTAGCAGCAGAGAAAGGCGCAGACTCGTGGCAATCTTCCTCGACAAGAACTCGAAGGTCATCGTCCAGGGCATCACCGGGCGCGAAGGGCTCTTCCACACGCAGCGCATGCTCGCGTACGGCACGAACATCGTCGGCGGCGTTACGCCCGGGAAGGGCGGCAGCACGATCGAGAGCGGGCAGCCGGTCTTCGATACCGTGGCGGATGCGGTCAAGGCGACCGGCGCGACGCACACGGTCATCTTCGTCCCACCGGCGTTCGCCTCCGATGCGCTCTACGAAGCGTACGATGCAGGCATCGCGCTCGCGGTCTGCATCACCGAGGGGATTCCGGCGCACGACATGCTGCGCGTCGTCGCGACGACGCCCGGGATGCGCATCGTCGGGCCGAATTGCCCGGGCCTGATCTCGCCCGGAAAGTCCCTGATCGGCATCATGCCGGGGCACATCTTCAAGGAGGGGCGGATCGGGATGATCTCGCGCTCAGGGACGCTGACCTACGAGATCGTCGACGGCCTCACGAAGGCCGGGCTCGGCCAGTCGACGTGCGTGGGGATCGGCGGCGACCCGATCATCGGGACCACGTTCGTCGATTGCCTGCGCGCCTTCGCCAACGACCCGGAGACCGACGCGGTCGTAGTCTGCGGCGAGATCGGCGGGTCCGATGAAGAGGATGCGGCCGCATTCATCAAGGCACATTTGCCGGATAAACCGGCGGTCGCATTCATCGGAGGCCGGTCCGCGCCGGAAGGCAAGAGGCTCGGCCACGCAGGCGCGATCATCTCCGGGAAGACGGGGACGCCGCAAAGCAAGGTCGATGCGTTCAACGATGCGGGCGTTCCCGTCGCGGACCGGCCTTCCCAGATCCCGCAACTGTTGCAGCAGCGGTTGGCGACGGCGCGCACGTAACGGCGCGACGGAGGCCTTTCGTCGCGGGCGCGCGTACCTGAGGGCGTGCGTTACGGATATCAATGCGAGGAATGCGAAGAAGCGGTTTGGCCCGCGACGACGCACGCCGAACTCCGCTGGCTCAAGGACCGGCGGCACGTCGTCCTCGAGGTTTCGCGGCACGTCACGGCCGGGCTCGATTCTTGGATCGTCGAGGGACTCGAATTCCTCGAGCGCCACGCCGGACACAGCGTGATCCTAGCGCAACGTCCATAGAGGCCGGAAAAAAAAGAGGAGCGCATCCGTGCGCTCCCGTCCCGGCGCGGGTTCCGTCGCCTACAGCGGAATCCTGAGTCGCTGCCCGGGAACGATCGTTGCCGAGGACAGATGATTCGCCGCCATGATCGCATCGATCGTGTCTTCGACATTCTGGCCATCGGTGGTGTGCGCGGCGGCGAGGCGCCAGAGGCTGTCGCCCGACCGCACGGAGATCGAAGTGTAATGCGTCGGCGTCGCGGCGTGGAGGCCGGACGACGAGAGCGTCGGGATCGCCACGAGCGCGCCCAGAGCGGCCAATGCCACGGCCGGCATCAGGGTGAACCGCTTGCGCTTCAGGGAGATCATCTCCATGCTCCTTGCCCATATGTTGGGCCAAACGCCTGTTCGTCCCCCATATTTTAGCAGGGCATTCTGCCGCGGTCAAGGGCGTATGCGAACGTATGTTTGCATTTTTGGGCCGGAAATGGTACCGTTGGGAACAATTCGCGGCGCCATTTTGCGCCGCCGTCACGTCAAGGAGGCATCCGTGGCAGACCGTGCCCCGACGGAGCGTCAAGCACGCATTCTCGAGGTCATCCGCACGTTCTCGGAGGAGCGCGGCTACCCGCCCTCCGTCCGCGAGATCGGCGAACGCGTCGGGCTCTCGTCGCCCTCGACCGTCCAGGCCCACCTCAAGACGCTCGAACGCCGCGGGCTCATCTTTCGCGATCCGACGAAGCCCCGCGCGCTCGTCTCGACGACCCAGCAAGCGGAGCGCGCTGAGGCGAGGGCCGAGCCCGACTACGGCGTCCTGCCGATCGTCGGCAAGGTCGCAGCCGGCACACCGATCACGGCGACGGAGAATCTCGAAGGCGAGTTCATCCTGCCGGCCTCGTTCGCGCGCCGCCCGAACACGTTCATCCTGCGCGTCAAGGGCGACTCGATGATCGAAGCGGCGATCCTCGACGGCGATTTGATCGTCGTTTCGCCTCAGCCGAGCGCGGAGAACGGCGAGATCGTCGTCGCGATGGTCGACGGTGAAGCGACCGTGAAGCGCTTCTATCGCGAAGCGGGGCGCATCCGCTTGCAGCCCGCGAACGTCACGATGGACCCGATCTACGCCGCCGACGCGACGATCGTGGGCCGCGTGGAGGCCGTCATCCGCAAGCTCTAAAACTGAAAGGCGTGCCCGAACACGCGCTCGCCGCCCGGTTGCGCGCCGTTAGCGAAATCCCCGAACTCCTTGCGATTCGCGCGGCCCTCCCGTACAGTTTCGCCGGGTTGCTCGTCGCCGTGCTCGCCTTCATGGCGCTCGCGCCTGCGGGCTCGCTCGTCGACCGCTTCCAACAATCTTTTCTCGAGGGTTTCGGGCCGATGGCGGCGTTGCTCGTCGTCCTGCTCGCGCGCGAACTCGCGGCCCGGCGCAAGCTCGCGCAGGTCCCGATCGTGCTTGGATCCGCTATGGCCTTCGCGCTCGTCGTTCCGCACCAGGCACCGTTCGACGTGCGCGCGGTCTCGCGCGCGCTCGGCGGGAGCGGACTCTTTCTCGCGATGCTGATCGCGCTCGCGGCGGTCGGCCTCGCTCGCGCCGCCCGCGCGCTGACGCGGAACGCGCTCGCCGGCGCTTGGCTTGGAGCCGCGGCGCTCGTCGGGTGCGCGCTCCTGCTGCTCGCCTGCGGGATCTCGCCGGTCGCGGTCCTCGACCGCGCGCTCGCGCCGCTCGGGACGATGGGGGACAGCCTGACGGCTCTCCTCGCGATCACGTTCGTCGAAACCCTGTTGTGGACGATCGGCATCCACGGCCCGGCTGCGCTGGCGGCGATCGCCCTCCCCGTCTACCTTTCGCTGCAGGCGCAGAACACGGAGGCGTTCCGGCACGGCCTTCCGCTGCCGCATATCGTGACGGTCTCGACGTTCTTGTTCGTCTTTCCGGGGGGCGCCGGCGCGACGCTTCCGGTTGCCGTGCTGCTGTTGCGCAGCCGCGTCGCTCGCGTGCGCACGGTCGCCCGGACGGCGCTGATCCCGGCGATCTTCAACGCGAACGAGCCGCTCATGTTCGGGCTGCCGATCGTGCTGAATCCGATCCTGGCGTTGCCGTTCGTCACCGTGCCGCTCGTCCTCGGCTGCGTGACGTATTTCGCGACGGCGGCGGGGCTCGTCTCCCGCCCCATCAACTACGCCCCCTCCGCCTGGACGTTGCCGTTCGGCGCCTGGTTCGCGACGGGCGATTGGCGCGCGATCGTGCTGTCGGCCGTCAACGTCGCGATCGCGTTCGCGATGTGGGCGCCGTTCGTCGCGGCATACGACCGCGCCGAGGTGCGCCGCGACGCCGTCGAAGAGAAGAGCGTCGCATGAGAGCGTTTCTGCAGGCGGCGCTCGCGCGTTTCCCGGTCGCTCCTGCCGTCGCGGAGGCGGCGCTGCGCGCGGCGGCGAGATTGGAGGCGTTCGCGCCTGCGGGAGTTCGCGCGGAGGTCCGTGCGAACGTCGTCGCGGCGTTCCTCGCCGAAGGGATCGCCGAGAGCGATTTCGCGGGGACGCTCGGCTACGGGTACGACGATGCGGCCCGAGATCGCTACGAGACGTTGCTCGCCCGCGTCTTCGGCGCGGAACGCGTGCTCGCGCGCCTCTCGTTCGTGAGCGGGACGCATGCGATCGTCGCGGCGCTGGCCGCCTGCGCACCGCCCGGGACGCGCATCGTCAGCGCGACGGGGCGCCCCTACGATACGCTGCGCAACGCGCTCGCCGGCGCACCATACGCGCTCGCAGCGCGCGGCGTGCGCTACGACGAGATCCCGTTCGCCGCGGACGGGAGCGTCGATCTGGCGGCGCTCGCCGAGACCTGCCGTAACGACCCGCCCGCCGTCGCGTTCGTGCAACGCTCGCGCGGTTACGCTCCGCGCCGCTCGCTCTCCGCACGCGAATGCGGCTCGATCGCCGGCTGCGTGCGCGAAGCGGCTCCGCGCGCGCTCGTCCTCGTCGACAACTGCTACGGCGAACTCGTCGACTCGTGCGAACCGACGCACCACGGCGCCGATGCGGTCATGGGTTCGCTGATCAAGAACCTCGGCGGCTCGCTGGCCCCCGCCGGCGGCTACGTCGCCGGACGCGCCGGCGTCGTGGAGCGGATCGCGGCGTTTCACCTCGCCCCCGGCCTCGGAACGGCCGTCGGTTCGAGCCTCGGGTTCGGGCGAGCGTTCTTCCAAGGCCTCTGGCAAGCCCCGGCCGTCGTCGCAGAAACCTTGGCCGGACTCGATTTTGCCGCCGCTCTGTTCGAGGAACTCGGCTACCGGGTCGATCCTCTCCCGGGAGCGGAACGCCACGATATCGTTCAGGCGATCGCGCTCGGGAACCGCGAGCGCCTGGTGGCGTTTGCCCGCGGGCTGCAGCGCGCGATGCCGGTCAACGCCCGGTTCGCGCCGGAACCGGGCCCGGTACCCGGGTACCCCGACCCCGTCGTCATGTCCGCCGGATCGTTCGTGAACGGGGCGACGATCGAACTCTCGTGCGACGCCCCGCTGCGGCCGCCGTTCGAAGTCTACCTACAAGGTGGTACGATGCGGGAGCATGGGGTTCTCGGGGCGCTGTTTGCGGCCGACGCGCTCGCATGAAAGGCGGCCCTCCCCTGCGAATAGGGCTGCCTTGAGGAGAGTGAGCGGAATTGGGCGACATCGGCAATGGAGTCTCTTCCCAGCGGTCCCACGTGCGGCGCTACCTTCGCGCACCCGTCTCGATGCGCGTCGCGTACACGCTCGACGGGGAGGCCGTAGCGAACCATTCGCATTCGAGCGACCTCGGCGGCGGCGGCCTGCGCCTCGCCACGCAAGAGGATCTCGCGCTTGGAACCGTTTTGCTCCTGCGCTTCACGCTGCCCGGCGCGGCGCGCGAAACCGTAGCGCGCGGTCGAATCGTCCTATCGTTCTACAACGCGGATTCGGCGCAATTCCATCACGGAATCGCATTCACGCAGATCGACCCGCGCGATCAAGAGACGATCATTCAGTTCGTTGCAGCCGAGATCGATCGCAACGAGGCGAAGCGCTCGTAGCCCAGTTGGGACGCCCCTTTAGGGGCGCTCGCGCGTCGACGAACCGCCCATGAAACCGTAGAAGAAGTAACGGTCGCCTTCGGTTGTTTCGACGACGATCCGCGTGTCTTCCATCGATGCATGCTCGATGGTCTTGCCGACGAGGGTATCGAGGATTGACTGCGCTTGCACGAATTCTGCCTCACGAAGTGCATCGGGGTCGATGTCCATGAGGTTGATAAGATCGTCGACCTTATCGTTTCCCAACTGGTCAGCCCCGCTGCTCACAATGATCACACCTCTCTACATCGTCCGCGGCCTGCATGCTTCTTGAGGTTTTCTTCGTCACACTTGTAGGGGACTTCCGGCGGCGCTTCTGAAAGTTTCGTTCGCCCATGTATATCCTGGAAATCCTCGGTGGACCCCTCGACGGGAAAACCTGGGAATTCGACGGCGAAATCACGATCGGGCGGGATCACGAGGCGGCCGCCGCCTGCATCACGCTCGATCGTTATATTTCGCGCCGGCACGCTCAACTCCGTGAGGATGGCGGTCATTTGCTGCTCTGCGACCTTAGTAGCCGCAACGGGACGCGGCTTGGGGGCCGCCGCATCACTGCCGAGCCCGCCCCGCTCGGACTCGGCGAGCTTTTTGTCGTCGGAAGGACGAATCTCCGCGTGACCCGCCCGCCGGAGGTGGCTTGACTCCATGCAGATCGTACGCACACCGGATTCGGCCCGCGCGATCGCTCGGACGCTGCAGCGCCCGCTGGGGCTCGTCCCCACGATGGGGGCGCTGCATGCCGGCCACCTAAGCCTCGTCGAACGGGCTCGCGACGAGAACGTGGCGGTTGCCGCCTCGATCTTCGTCAATCCGCTCCAGTTCGGGCCGAACGAGGATTACGAACGCTACCCGCGAGCCTTCGAGGCCGATTGCGCGCAGCTGGCGGCGGCCGGCGTCGATCTCCTGTACGCGCCGAGCGTCGACGTGATGTACCCGAGCGGCTTCACGAGCCGCATCGACGTCGGGCCGCTGGGCTCGGTCTTCGAAGGGGCCGCGCGCCCGGGACATTTCGCCGGCGTCTGCACGGTCGTGGCGAAGCTGCTCCACGCCCTCGAACCGACGTCGGCCTACTTCGGCCAGAAGGACGCGCAGCAGACAGCGGTCGTGCGCCGCATGGTCAGGGACCTCGACATTCCGACGCGCGTCGTCGTCTGCCGGACGATCCGCGAGCCGGACGGCTTGGCGCTCTCCAGCCGCAACGTCTATCTCTCCCCCGAGGAACGCCGCGCCGCGCCGAGCTTCCAGCGCGCCCTCGAAGCGGTTTCCCGCGCGATCGTCGCCGGTGAGTCGGATCCGCAGGCCGCGCTTTCGATCGCCCGGGCGATGCTGCGCCCGCCGCTGGAACTGGAGTACCTCGCGGTCGTCGATCCGGAGACGTTCGAAGCGCAGACGCGCCTGCGCCGCCCCGCGCTCGTCGTGGGGACGGTCCGGGCCGGCGGAACGCGTCTGCTCGACAACCTCAGCGTCCCGGCGGAAAACGGACGGGATCCGATGATCACGCCGTTCCACCGCTACGTCCGGGCGGTCCCGTGAAGGTTCTGCTCGGCGTTTGCGGCGGGATCGCCGCGTATAAGGCGGCGGCGCTCGCGAGCGCGCTCGTTCAGCGCGGCGATTCCGTGCGCGTCGTGATGACGGCCGAGGCGAGCGAATTCGTCGGCCCTCTCACGTTCGCGGCGCTCACCGGGGAGGCGGTACACTCTTCGCTCTGGGATGCGCCGGAAACGATCCCGCACATCCGCCTCGTCCGGGAGGCCGACGTTCTCGCGATCGTCCCGGCAACGGCGAACGTGCTAGCGAAGCTCGCTCACGGCATCGCCGACGATCTGCTCACGAACGCGGCCCTCGCGGCCCGGATTCCGATCGTCGTCGCGCCGGCGATGAACGCCGCGATGTACGAGCATCCGGCCACGCGCGCGAACCTCGCGGCGCTCCGCGCCTTCGGCTACGGCATCGTCGAACCGGGGAGCGGTTACCTTGCCGAAGGCGAGATCGGCCCCGGCCGGCTCGCGGAGCAAGATTCGATCCTCGCCGCGATCGACGGTGCGAGCGCGCGCTCCCGCGAACTGGACGGCGAGTGCGTCCTGATCACGGCCGGCCCGACGCATGAGGCGATCGATCCCGTTCGCTTCCTCTCCAACGCGTCGACGGGGACGATGGGGATCGAAATCGCGCGCGAGGCGCTCGCGCGGGGCGCCGCCGTGGAACTCGTTCTCGGGCCGACGCTCGTCGATCCGCCGCCGGGCGCGCGCGTCACGCGCGTGACGAGCGCGCAGGAGATGGCCGAGGCGGCGCTCGCGCTCGCGCCGGGAGCAACGGTCGCGATCGCGAGCGCCGCCGTCTCGGATTGGCGCCCGGCGCACGCGTACGCGCAGAAGCTCAAGAAGAGCGACGCGCCGCAGACGCTCGAACTCGAACGGACGCCCGACGTGCTGCGCGAGCTGGGCGCGCGCGAGCACCGTTACTTCCTCGTGGGCTTCGCGGCCGAGACGGAACGGCTCGAGGAGCACGCGCGCGATAAACTCGCCGCGAAAGGCCTCGACGCGATCGTCGTCAACGACGTCTCACGCGCGGGAAGCGGTTTCGGGACCGGGGAGAACGAGGCGACGCTGCTCTGGGGAAACGAGGGCCGCCGTCCGCTCGGGCGCGCCTCCAAGCGGGAGATCGCGCGGCGCCTGTGGGATGCGCTGCGCGAGCTGCGCGCGGGGCGGAGCTGAACCGTGCTCCTGACGATCGACGTCGGCAACACCGATACGAAACTCGGGTTCTTCGGCCGCAACGGCGGAGACGTGGGGACGCTCCTGCACACGTGGCGCGTGAGCACGTCCCGTTCCCGCTCCTCCGACGAGTACGGCGTCCTGTTCCGTTCGCTCTTCGACGGCACCGCGCTCGCGCACCAGGAGGTCGAGGCGATCGCGATCTCGTCGGTCGTCCCGCAGATCGATCACGTCCTCGCGGACGCGTGCCTGCGCTATCTGCGCGTGCAGCCGTTCTTCTTGAGCGCCGCGGCGCAGGAGTTGATCCCGATCCGGACCGATCGCCCGAAGGAGCTCGGCTCCGATCTCGTCGCCGGTGCGATCGGCGCCGTCGGGGTCTACGGGGCGCCCGCGATCGTGATCGGCTTCGGAACGGCCACGACGTTCGGCGCGATCTCCGCGGAGGGGGCGTTCCTCGGGGCGGCGATCGCGCCGGGAATCCAGATCTCGATCGACGCGCTCGTCGCGCGGACGGCGAAGCTCCCGCAGGTCGCGCTCCACGCCCCGCCGGAGGCGGTCGGGCGGGATACGGTCAGCGCGCTCCAATCGGGGATCATCTACGGGTTCGTCGGCCAGACCGAGGGGCTCGTCCGCCGGCTGAAAGCGGAGGTCGGCGAGCAGGCGCGCGTGATCGCGACCGGGGGGATGGCCGAGGTGATCGCCCGCCACACGCGCGCGATCGACACGGTCGACCCGCACCTGATCCTCGAAGGGCTGCGCCGCTACTATGAGTCCGTTCGCTGATCCGTCGCCGCCGTGCTAGAATAACGAGTCATGCCGCGCGTAGTCCCGGCCCTGCGAATCGGGGCGATCGAAGTTTGGCCTCCCGTCGTCCTCGCCCCGATGTCCGGCGTCACGAACCGGACGATGCGGGCGCTCTACAAGCCGTTCGGCTTCGGTTTGACGGTGACGGAGTTCGTCTCTTCGAACGCGGTCGAGCACGGGAACCTGCGCACCCGGCAGATGATCGACCAGCACGGCGTCGAGCAGCCCGTCGCGACGCAGTTGTGGGGCAACGATCCCGAGACGATGGCGTACGCGGCGAAGGTCGTGCGCGAATGCGGCGCGGACATCGTCGACATCAACTTCGGCTGCCCGGCGCCGAAGGTCACGAAGACGGAGGGCGGGAGCGCCTGCCTTCGCGATGTCGACCGCTGCGAGGCGATCGTGCGCGCGGTCGTCGCGTCCGTCGACTGCCCCGTCACGGTGAAGATGCGCCTCGGCTGGAGCGAGACGACGCACGTCTATCTCGAAGTCGCGCGGCGCGCGCAGGCGGCGGGGGTCTCGGCGGTCACGCTTCACGCGCGGACGGCGAAGCAATTCTACAAGGGTGCGGCCGATTGGTCGCACGTCGCGGCGCTCAAGCGGGCCGTCGACATCCCGGTTATCGGCAACGGCGACTTGGGTGACGCGCGCGAGGCGCTGCGCAAGATGCGCGAGAGCGGCGCCGACGGCATCATGCTCGGCCGGGCCGTCCTCGGGAATCCGTGGCTCGCCGAACGGGTGCGCGATCTGATGGAAGGGCGCGAACCGCGCGCCTACCCCGCCGCCGCCGAAAGACTGCGCTACGCGATCCGGCATTACGAGGCGATGGTCGAGGAGTGGGGCGAAGCGCGGGCGGTCCCGCAGATGCGCAAGCACCTCGGGTATTATCTCAAGGGCTTCGCCGGCGCGAGCGAGTTGCGCGAGCGGGTGATGCGCACGCCGACCGCTGCGCTGACGCTTGCAGCCGTCGAGGCCGCGATCGCGCGCCTCGAACTCGAAACCGAGGCGGCGGCGTGAACGAACCCGCATCCTCCGTTCCGTTGCTCGGCGCTCCGACTCCGCAAGCGCTGTTCGACGAAGCGTACGAGAACTACAGACTCTACCTGAACCCTCCGCTCGCGCGCGTGATGAAGCTCTCCGGGAGCGCCGTCGAAGTGCGCGCGCAGGGCTGCACGATCTGGGATCACAAGGGGAAAGCGTATCTCGATTTCGCGGGCGGATACGGCGTCTTCACGCTCGGCCATTCGCACCCGCGCGTCGTCGCGGCGGTCAAGGCGCAGCTCGATCTGATGTCGCTCTCCGGGCGCACGATGTTCAGCCCGCCGATGGGCCGGCTCGCGAAGGCGATCGCCGAGATCGCGCCGGGGGATCTTTCGATCTCGTTCTTCGCGAACAGCGGGACGGAGGCGGTCGAGGGCGCGCTCAAGCTCGCCCGTGCCGCGACGAAACGCATGAAGATCGTCGCGACGGAAAACGCCTATCACGGCAAGACGCTCGGCTCCCTCTCCGCGAGCGGGCGCGAGTACTTCAAGCTCGCGTACGGTCCGCTCGTCCCCGCCTTCGAGCACGTTCCGTTCGGCGATGCGGATGCGCTCGAGGCCGTCCTCGACGATCACACGGCGGCCGTGATCGTCGAGCCGATCCAAGGCGAGGGCGGCGTGAACCTCCCGCCGGACGGGTATCTGACGCGCGTTCGCGAGGCCTGCGACCGGGTCGGCGCGCTGTTCATCGCGGACGAAGTCCAGACCGGGCTCGGCCGCTGCGGTCTGCTCTTCGGCTGCGACGCGGAAGGCGTCGTCCCCGACGTGATGACGCTCGCGAAAGGCCTCTCTGGCGGCGTGATGCCGATCGGCGCCTACGTCGTGCGCCCTTCCGTTTGGAACGCCGCCTACGCGAAGGCGCCGCTGATGCACACGTCCACGTTCGGCGGGAACCCGCTCGCCTGCGTGGCCGCGCTCGAAGCGCTCGCGATCTTGCGCGACGACGGTCTCGTAGAGAACGCGCGCGTGCGCGGCGAGGAGTTGATCGCGGGGGCCCGGAGCATCGCCGCCGACTACCCCGGCGTCGTGCGCGACGTGCGCGGGCGCGGGCTCCTCGTCGGCGTCGAGCTTACGAACGAGGGCTACGGCGGCGCGATCATCCCCGAGATGCTCAAGGCCGGCGTGACGGCCGCCTGGACGCTCAACATGCAGCGCGTCATCCGGCTCGAACCGCCGCTGATCGTCACGGCCGACGAGATCGCGCGCGCGCTCGAGGCGTTTCGCGGCGGGGTCCGCGCCGCACGCGCGAAACTCGGCGACTTGCCGAACGCGCAAGGATCGTAACGAGATTGCCCTACGTCGAAACGAGCATCGTCGTCGATGCGCCGGCGCGCGACGTCTACGAGCTCGCCAAGGATCAAGAACGCTTCCCCGAGTTCATGCCGGACGTCGAGTCGGTTTCGATCGTCGAGCGCAAAACGGATCGCGTGATCTCGCGCTGGAAGACGCTCGTCGAAGAAGCGCCGATCGAGTGGATCGAAGAGGATCGCTTCGACGACGACAACGCGCGCATCGATTACAAGCTGCTCGAAGGGGACCTCGATAAGTTCGAGGGCGCTTGGACCTTCGTCGACGGCGCCGGCTGCACGCACGTCACGCTCACGGTAGAATACGATTTCGGCGTCCCGACGCTCGCGGAGCTGATCGGGCCGACGCTCCACAAGAAAGTGTTGGAGAACAGCGAGATGATGCTCGCGGCCCTCAAACGGGAGGCCGAAGCGCGCCGCCCGTGAGGGCGGCGCCATGAAGTTCGGCCGTTACGGCCGCGCGAACGCGACGAGCGTCGCCGCTTCGCGGTCGTTCGTCCAAAAGCGCGAGCCGTCGTAGGTGAGCGAACGGCACTGGAACCCAATCGCGGCGAGGTCGGTGATAACCGGCTCCGCGCCGCCCAGAGCGACGTGCGCGAAGCGCCAATCGCAGATCTTCTCGTCGCCGCGCAACGCGTAGAGTTCGCCGTCGGCGAACGTGAAGCCGCAGATGTGCGCGCCGACGTCGATCGTCTGCGTTACGGTTCCCGTAGCGTCTAGCTTGAGGATGAGCCCTTTGTAGAACTGGCTCATGTAGAGCGAACGGCCGTCGTAGCCTAGATACGACCCGGTGAATTCGGGGCACGCGATCTTATCGTTGTTCTTGAAACCGTGCCCGAGGATATAGCGGCGGATGTAGCGATCGTCGTCGGGGCCTTCACCGATCGTCACGCGCAACTCGTCTCCGACCACGACGGCCCCCCAAGGTTTCCCCGGTGCGGTTCGCTCCTCGGTGACGACGCCCGTATGGATGTCGATCGCGTAGATGCGCTCCGTGTCGCGCGAGCCCATCCAGAGGTGCGGGCCGTCGCAGGCGAGAGCCTGCGGGGCCGGCGCCGGCGATGGGAGGCGCTGGAGTTCGTGAATTGGGGCGAGAGTAGTGGTCATGCGTTACTCCGGAAGCGAAAAAGCGACAATAGAGTTCTGTTTGAAATCATTGGTCCAGAAGCGCGCGCCGTCGTGCGCGAGCGAGACGGCGACGAACGGCGATTGCGCCGCGAGCACGAGCTGCGGCTGCGCGGCGTCGGGTTCGATCCAAGCGATGCGGCTGCCGCCGCGCTGCCGGCCGAACCAGAGCGCGAGATAGAGACGCGAGCCGAGCCGGCAGAAACCGGTGATCTCCTCGCCGATCGCGATCTCGCGGATCGGGCGGTAGGCGCCGTCGAGTTCGAGGATGAGATGCTTGTAGCGCTGGCTGAGCCAGAGATGGGCGCCGTCGAAAGCGAGGAACGAGCCCGTGTCGCCGGGACACGGGACGGCCTCGCTCGACTTGAAGCCGTGCCCCGGGATGAAGCGGCGAATGAAACGCGAGTCGCCTTCCTCGCTGCAGACGACGCGCAGCTCGTCGCCGAGACAGGTCGCGCCGACGGGCTTCCCGGGGGCGCCCCATTCCTCGAGGATCCTGCCCTGGTGCGGATCCAGGCCATAAAAACGGCTCGTTTCCCACGAGCCGAGCCACAACCGCTCTCCGTCGCAAGCCAGCGCTTGCGGCGCCGGCGCCGGGGACGGGATCCGAACGATCTCCGTCAGCTCGCCGAGGACGGTTTCCATGGGAGGGACTTCGCGGAGAAGGTTGTGGAGAACCTACTTTTCACGCCGGGTTCCCGCCACCGGCAGCGAATTTCTCTCCAGCTCATGGCAAAATTCGCGTTCGTGATCCATCCGCTCTCGCTCGAAGACGTCGTCCGGTACGAGCCGAAAGCCGCCGGCAAGGGGCGTCCGATCATCGAGAAGATCCTCGAATGGATGCCCGCCTACGCTGCCGCCCACATCACCGGCGTGCGGACGCCCGACGGGCGCGAGACCGAAGGCTGGTTCGTCGCGGCGACGTTCATGCCGGAGCAGATGTTGAGTCTGCCGCGCGAGCAGGTCTACGGGAAGATCTCGAAGGCGATCGAGGTGGGAGCGCAACTCGGAGCCGAGATCGTCGGCCTCGGCGCGTTCACCGGCGTCGTCGGCGACGCCGGGGTGACGCTCGCGGAGCGCTCGCCGATCGCGGTGACGACGGGGAATTCGCTCACGATCGCGGCGGGCGTCCAGAGCCTATTGCGCGGCGCGCGCGAGATGGAAATCGAGCCTGCGGGCGCGACCGCCGTCGTGATCGGCGCGACCGGTTCGATCGGCTCCGCCTGCGTGGAATTGATCGCGCCGCACGTCGGGCACATCGTCCTGGTCGCGCGGAACATGACGCGCCTGCGCGCGTTCCACGAATCGATTCGCGAGAGCTTGCCGTGCGGTTCGTCGATCTCGACGGACGTGCACGAGGCCGTCCCGCGCGGCAGCCTGATCCTGACCGCGACCTCCTCGACGCAGGAGCTGATCGAGCCGGCGGACCTGCAGACGGGTGCCGTCGTCTGCGAGCTTTCGCTTCCGCATGACGTCGGGCGGCGCGTCGCGATCGAGCGGCCGGACGTCCTCGTGATCGAGGGCGGGAACATGCACGTTCCCGGCGATCCCCGCTTCATGCGGGTGCGCGAGCCCGACTCGCCGTTCGATCTCGGCCTGCCCCCCGCGACGGCGCTCGCCTGCATGTCGGAGACGATGGTCCTCGCCCTCGAGGATAAAGTGCAAACCCATTACACGCTCGGGCGCGGGATCGATCTCGCGAAGGTCCGCGAGATCGAAGGGATGGCGGCGCGCGCCGGCTTCACGCTCGCCGATATGCGCGCCTTCGACGTCGCCATCACGCCGGAACAGATTGCCGCCAAGCGCGCCGCCGCGCGCGAACGGAGGAGCGCTCTCGTATGAAGACGGTCGTCTCCGTCTCGCTCGGCTCCTCCTCGCGGGATCACCGCGCGCAGGTGGAGCTGCTCGGCGAGCAGTTCGACATCTCGCGCATCGGCATGGACGGCTCGATCGATCGGGCGATCGCGAAGCTGCGCGAGCTCGATGGGCACGTCGACGCGATCGGCCTCGGCGGGATCGACGTGTACCTCTACGCCGGGAACAAGCGCTATGCGCTGCGCGACGGCTTGCGTCTGCTCGACGCGGTGAAGACGACGCCCGCGGTGGACGGCAGCGGCCTCAAGAATACGCTCGAGCGCGAAGCGGTGCGCTTCGTGCGCGACGAGCTCGGGATCCGGCTCGCAGGAACGAAGGTGCTGATGGTCAGCGCGCTCGACCGTTTCGGAATGGCGCAGGCGCTCGTCGACGCGGGCGCCGACGTGCTCTTCGGCGACTTCATCTTCGCGCTCGATCTCGATAAGCCGGTCCGCGGCCTCGCCGAATTCGAGGCGCTCGCGGAAAAATATCTGCCCGATGCGTGCAAGCTGCCGTTTCAGTTCTTCTACCCGACGGGGAAGAAGCAAGACCGTCCGCCGCAGCCCAAGTACCCGCAGTATTACGAAGAGGCGGAACTGATCGCGGGCGACTTCCATTTCATGCGGCAGTTCATGCCGGCGCGGCTCGACGGCAAGACGTTGCTGACGAACACGGTCACGCAGGCCGATATCGACGATCTGGCGGCGCGCGGCGTCGCGCGCCTCGTCACGACGACCCCGGATTTCGGCGGCCGCTCGTTCGGGACGAACGTGGTCGAGGCGGCGCTCGTCGCGCTGCTCGGCAAGCGCTGGGAAGAGGTCGAGGAGGGCGACTACGAGCGGCTCCTCGGCAAGCTGCACCTCCATCCGCGCGTCGTCGAGCTGAACGCGGCGGACCCTGCGCGATCCTGAGGTGGGCGCGGCCGCCTCGACAGCCTCGCCGCCGCCGTAGGGACGATCGCCCTCGCTCCCTAACCCGTTAGGATGAACACGACCGCTTCTCGCACCGCCGATTTGCTCGAACGCCGCCGGGCCGCCGTCGCCCGCGGGCTCTCGACGCTCCACGACATCGTCGCCGACACCGCTTGCGGAGCCGTCATCCGCGACGTCGAAGGTCGTGAGTTCATCGATTTCATCGGCGGGATCGGGGTCCTCAATCTCGGGCACGCCCATCCGCGGATCGTCGCCGCCGTCAAGGCGCAAGCCGAGCGCTTCACGCACACCTCGTTCCAAATTCTCGTCTACGAGGGATACGTCGAGCTCGCCGAGCGGCTCTGCGCGATCGCGCCGGGCGACTTTCCGAAGAAGGCATTCTTCGTCTCGACGGGCGCCGAGGCGGTCGAAAACGCCGTCAAGATCGCTCGCGGTTATACGAAACGGACCGGCGTCATCACGTTCCGGCACGGGTATCACGGACGCTCGCTCCTGACGCTCGCGATGACCGGGAAGGTGCAGCCGTACAAGCAGCCGTCGTTCGGTCCCTATCCGAGCGACGTCTATCAGAGCGGTTTTCCGAGCGCGCTGCACGGCATCTCGACCGAGGCCGCGCTGGCGGAGCTGAACGATCTCTTCGGCGCGCAGATCCCTCCCGAGCGCGTCGCCGCGATCGTCGTCGAGCCGGTGCAGGGCGAGGGCGGGTTCGTTCCGGCGCCTGCGGAGTTCTTGCGCGCGCTTCGGGCGATTGCCGACAAGCACGGCATCGTGCTCGTCTTCGACGAGATCCAAAGCGGCTTCGGCCGCACCTCGAAGATGTTCGCGAGCGAGCACACGGGCGTCGTTCCCGATCTGATGACCGTCGCGAAGAGCCTCGCCGGCGGGCTCCCGCTCGCGGGCGTCGTCGGCCGCGCCGAGATCATGGACGGCCCCGAGCCGGGCGGCCTCGGCGGCACGTACGCCGGGAACCCGCTCGCCTGCGCCGCGGCGCTCGCCACGCTCGACGCCTTCGAGCAGGAGCACATCCTCGAACGCGCCGCCGAACTCGGGACGCGTCTGCGCGCGGCGCTCGATGCGCTCGCGGCGGCGCATCCGCAGATCGCCGAAGTGCGCGGGCTCGGCGCGATGCTCGCGTTCGAACTCGCCGACCTCCCCGGCCGCCCGGGGAGCGGCACCGCCGCCACGAACCGGATCGTCGCCGACGCCCGCGAGCGAGGGCTCCTGATCATGACGGCTGGTAACGGCAACATCGTCCGCATCCTCGTCCCCCTCGTCATCGAACCCGCGCAACTAGATCGAGCCCTCGCAATCCTCGCCGAAAGCGTCGAAGCCGCCCTCGCAAGCGGCGCCTAACCGCCCGCCATCCCGAGCAGTCGAAGGGCCTATCAGGTAGCGGGCGGGGTAGGGCGACGGTCTCCCGCGGGGCGTGCAGCTTGCCCGCGGAGCCAGGATGGCGGGAGCGGGCAAGTGCACGAGTAGCGATTTCGCACGGATGCGAAATCGCGGGCGTCCCCGTGGGAGACCGTCGCCCTACCCCGCCCGCGGGCCTCGCGATCAGCCTCAACTCAGGAAGCTCACCCTTCGACGGACTCACGGTGATACTGGGCTGGTCTGAGCAGGCAGGGTCAAGATTGGTAGGCGCGCGTCCGATATTTCGGTGAAGCCCCGGCGGCGAAGGGGTCCGGAGGGACCTTGGTCGAACGACCGGGGCTGACGCGGGGGGTCTCGCGTCTTTCCCTATTTCAGACTGAGGGCGATTCGTGAACGACAAAGAGACTGTGCTGACCCGCGAGGGTCTGCAGAAGCTCGAATTGGAGCTGGAAGATCTCAAGACCGTCCATCGGAAAGAAGTCAACGACCGGATCCGTCAAGCCAAAGAATTCGGCGATATCTCGGAAAACGCCGAGTACGAGGATGCCAAACAGGAGCAGGCCTTCGTCGAAGGGCGGATCATGAAAGTCGAAGCGATGATTCGCAACGCGCGGATCATCGACATCAGCGACGCGGTTTCCGATGTCGTCCATCTCGGCGCGACGGTCAAGGTCAAAGACGTGAAGGCCGGCCAGTCGTATGAGTTCACGATCGTGGGTTCCACCGAAGCGGATCCCGTGCGCCAGCGCCTTTCGAACGAATCGCCGCTCGGCCGCTCGCTGCTCGGCCACAAGAAGGGCGAGAGCGTCGAGGTGACCACGCCGCGCGGCGTCGTCACGTATAAGATTGAAGGGATCAACGCGAAGAAGAAGGCGCCGGCAAAGAAAGCTTCGTAACGACCCCCGAGTGGAACACTCGGACGATCTCGGAAAACGTGAAGTCGAACTGCGAGCGGCCAGGCGGGCGAACCTGGCCGCTTTGCGCGCACGGGGGCTGGACCCGTTCGCCCAGACGCGCTACGAGGTGACGGCGCACGCGAGCGACCTGCTCGCGCGTTACGCCGAACTCGGCGCGGAGGCGCCGCCGCAAACCGAGCGGCATCGCTTGGGCGGGCGCCTCCTCGGGATCCGCAAGATGGGGAAAGGCGCGTTCTGGGCCGACCTCTGGGACCGCACCGGCCGCATGCAGATCTACGTCCGCGAGGACGCGGTCGGCGCCCAAGCGCTGGCCGCCTTCGATACGCTCGATCTCGGCGACGTGATCGGCGTCGACGGGACCGTCTTTCGTTCGAAGAAGGGCGATCTGACGTTGCGCGTCGCGTCCCTCGAGGTGCTCTCGAAATCGATCTCGCCGCTTCCGAACACGTTCCACGGGCTCACGGACGTCGAGCAGCGCTACCGGCGCCGCTACCTCGACCTGCTGATGAACGAGGACGTCCGCGAAGTCTTCATGCAGCGCAGCCGCATCCTAGCGGAGATGCGGCGCTTCATCGACGCGAAGGGCTTCTTCGAATGCGAGACGGCGACGCTCTTGCACGTCGCCGGCGGGGCCGCGGCGCGGCCGTTCCGCACCCACATGAACGCGCTCGACATCCCGCTCGATCTGAGGATCGCGACCGAGCTCAACCTCAAGCGGTTGATCGTGGGAGGCCTCGAGCGGGTTTACGAGATCGGCCGCGTGTTCCGCAACGAGGGGATCGATACGACCCACAACCCCGAATTCACGATGCTCGAGTTGTACGCGGCGTTCTGGTCGGTCCACGAGATGATGGACTTCAACGAAGAGCTGCTCGCGCATCTTGTGCAGCACGTCCGCGGGACGCACGAGCTCTCGTACGGCGAGGCGCGGATCTCGTTCGCGCGGCCGTTTGCGCGCATCGCGTACTTCGATGCGATGCGCGAGTTCGGCGGCCTCGAACGCGCCGAGTTGCTCGACGCCCAGGGTGCCGCGCGCATCCTCGCCGCGCTGGGCCTGCCGCCCTCGCCGACGCACGCGCACGCGCTCGACAAGATCTTCGGCGCGGTCGTCGAGCCCAGGCTCGTGCAGCCGACCTTCGTCTACGACTACCCCGTCGAGATCTCGCCGCTCGCCAAGCGCAAGGCCGGAGATCCGCTCCTGGCCGATCGCTACGAACTCTTCGCGGCGAATTTCGAGATCGCGAACGCCTTCACGGAACTCAACGATCCCGACGATCAGCGCGCGCGCTTTGAGGCGCAGATCGCCGAGCGCGCGAAGGGCGACGTCGAGGTCCCCGCTCCGGATTGGGACTTCGTCGCGGCGCTCGAATACGGGATGCCGCCGACCGCCGGGATCGGCATCGGGATCGACCGGCTCGTGATGCTCCTGACCAACAACCAGTCGATCCGCGAAGTGATCCTCTTCCCGTTGCAGCGGCCGCTCTGATGCGCTTCGCCGGCGGCGCGGGACGCGGTGCCTGACGAGGCGACGTATCGGGTCGTCGTCGAGTACGACGGCACCGATTTCTGCGGTTTCCAGTTTCAGCCGCAGGTTCGGACGGTCGCGGGGACACTCGAAAGCACGTTCTCGCGGCTCTTCGACCAGCCGGTCAAGGTCTCGTGCGCCGGGCGCACGGATGCAGGCGTCCACGCGGTCGCGCAAGTCGTCTCGTTTCGCGCGCACGCTCGTTTCCCGATCGAGAAGTTCGGTCTCGCGGCGAACAGTTCTCTCCCGTGGGATCTGAGCGTGCGCGAAGCCGCCCGCGTGGCGGCCGGTTTCGACGCGCGCGCCGCCGCGCTCGAGCGGCGGTACACCTACGTCGTGCTCAACCGCCAGGCGCCGTCGGCCGTCTTGCGCCGCTTCACGCATTTCGAGCACCGCTCCCTCGACCTCGAGCTCATGCGGAGCGCCGCTGCGCCGCTCGTCGGCGAGCACGACTTCGTCTCGTTCTGCGGCGTGCTCCCCGAACGAGGCGGGACGGTCCGGACGCTTTACGCCGTCGAGATCGAGCGGCGCGGCGATCTCGTCCGCCTGCATTTCAGCGCCGCCGGCTTTCTGCACCGCATGGTGCGCACGATCGCCGGAACGCTGCTGGAGGTCGGATCGGGGCGGCGCGAACCGGGCGCAATGGAGGGGATCTTGGCCGCACGGGACCGGCGCGCGGCGGGCTTCACGGCGCCCGCGCAGGGCCTCTTCTTCGTCGGCGTGCGCTACGCGGATTTCGATTCCGGACTCGGCGCCGGGACCTTCGCGAGCGTCCTCGCGTGAGCGGCGCGCGCGGCCGCTAGGCCTCGTCGTAGCGGTTGACGAGGATCCGGATATCCTTCGCCTTCACGCTGCGCAGGAACGTAATGCTGACGTGCTGCGTCCCGAACGCGAAGGGAAATCTGAAGTCGAATGATTCGGCGCCGTCTCCCGGCTCCGCGGCGAACCTTTCGAAGCGTCCTTGGAACCCTTGCACCGCGGTGCACGGCGCGACGTCGCGGAAGAAGTTGCGTCCGATGACTCGCTCCTTCGGGAGGCGCGACAGCCTCGATTCGTAACTGTTATATTGTTCGATCGTGCCTTCGTGGTCGACGACGATCAGGCCGAACGGGAGATCGTCGATCTCGGTTTCGGGGAGATCGAATATCGCTTGAGGGTCGTGCATGACGCCGCGTGAACGTTATCGCAAAGGCCGTAAACTACCTTGAGTCCGCAATCTCCGTCCAGGCATCTCGCGCCGGACGACCTCGACCGGCTTGCCGCGGAAGGGCGGATCGAACGCATCGCGCGGCGCGGGATCGTCCCGCTCGACGGGCCCACGGTCGCGGTCGTCATGGACGGCTATTTTCGCATTTTTCGGCACTCCGCATTCGCACACGACGTAACGCTCGGACTCGCCTCGAAGGGAGACGTGCTGGCGGGATCGGCGGTGTTCGGCGGCCATTCCGCCGAGAGCGGGGCCGAAGCGCTCTCCGAAGGCCACGTGCTGCTGATCGCGCCCGACCGCTTCGCGGCACGGGCCGCCGAGGAGCCGGACCTCTATTTGAAGATGGCGTATTCGCTCGGCCGGCGGGTCAGCCGCCTCCAGCAACGCATCTCGAGCCTCGGCCGGGTCGGCGTCGAGGGACGCATCGCCGCCGGGCTGCTCGAACTCGCCGACGCCTTCGGGCGCCCCGTGCCCGGCGGCATCCGGCTCGATCTCCCGCTCTCCCAGGACGATCTGGCCCGCCTGGCGGGGACGACGCGCGAGACGTGCTCCTCGATCGTGGCGGAGTTCGCGCGGCGCGGGCTCGTCCGCGGCGGGCGCCTACGCGGCCTCACCCTGGTCGACCTAGAGGGGCTCGCCGCCCTCGCGGCCATTTGACATCCTGGGCGGCATCGCGTAATATTCGATGGTTGTCGGCCCCTCCGGGGGCCCGTTCTTTCTCGTCCATACAAGGCTCGCATGCGCACCTATCAGCAAAAAACGGCAGAGACCCGGCACGACTGGTACGTCGTCGACGCGACCGGCCAGCGTCTTGGAACGCTCGCCGTGCGCATCGCCCGGGCCCTTTCCGGGAAGCACAAGCCGACCTGGACTCCGCACATCGACGACGGCGACCACGTCGTCGTGCTGAATGCGGAGAAGGTCGAACTCGGCGGAAACAAGTGGAGCCAGAAGGTCTACCACCGCCACAGCGGCTACCCGGGCGGGCTGCGGACCCAGACGGCCGCCGAGGTCCTCGAGAAGCATCCTGAGCGCCTGATCGAACGCGCCGTTCGCGGCATGCTGCCGACGAATCGCATGCGCGACGTCCAGTTGGGGCGGCTCAAGGTCTACGCCGGAGCGGAAAATCCCCATAGCGCCCAGCAGCCGGCCGCGCTGAAGTAGGAGAGATCGTGGCAGAAACGTTCCTCGGCACCGGCCGTCGCAAGCGCTCAGTCGCCCGCGTGAAGCTCACGCTCGGCAACGGCGCGATCACGGTCAACTCCAAGTCGATCGACGAGTATTTCGGGCGGTCGAGCTTGATGCAAATCGTTCGCCAGCCGCTCGAGGTCACGCAGACCGGCGCCCGCTTCGACGTCAACGTCAAAGCCGAAGGCGGCGGGATCGCGGGACAGGCGGGTGCCGTGCGGCACGGCATCGCCCGCGCGTTGCTCGAGATGGACGAGACCTTGCGCGAACCGTTGCGTCGCAATGGGCTGCTCACGCGCGACCCGCGCGAAAAGGAATCGAAGAAGTACGGCCGCAAGCGCGCCCGCAAGCGGTTCCAGTTCTCCAAGCGCTGATCGCGGCGCCGCTCGAAACGAAATCCCCGGCTTCGGCCGGGGTTTTTCTTTCTTACAGCGTCAGCGCGTGGACGCGGATGAACTCGTTGCGGCCCTTCACGCGCGCGACGACGCGCTCCGAGGGGAGCGCGCTCGCCGAGAGCTCGTAGGTCGCCTCGTCGCAGTAGATGCCACCGGGCGGAGCGGCGCTCTGCAGCGCCGCCGCGAGGTTCACCGCGTCGCCGATCACCGTGTAGTCCATCCGCGCTTCGCTCCCGATGTGCCCGGCGACGACGTCCCCGGTCGCGAGCCCGATCGAGATTTGCAGCGGCTGCTGCAGCCGCGGTCCGAGTTCCGCGACCGCGCGATGGAGCCGCAGCGCCGCCGACACGGCGCGCTGTGCGTCGTCGTCGCGGACGCGCGGCGGGCCGAAGACCGCGAGCAGGCCGTCGCCGTAGAACTTGTCGAGCAGCCCGTCGCAGGCGAAGATCGCCTTTACGGCTTCGGTGAAGTAGGTGTTGAGGATCTCCACGACGCGCTCGGCGGGAAGGCTTGCCGCGAGCGCCGTGAAACCGCGGATGTCCGCGAAGAGCATCGTTGCGCGGACGCGCTCCCCGCCGAGGCGCAGCCTTCCCGGGTCCCGCATCAGGCTCTGGACGACGTGCGGCGCGAGGTAGCGCGAGAACGAGTCCTCGATCGCGCTGGAACGCGCGACGTGTTCTTCGTGCCTGACCTGCAGATCGCGCTGTTCCGTCACGTCGAGGATGACGATCGTGACGCCCATCCCGTCGTCGTCGTGCATCGGGGAGAAACGGACTTGCAGCGTCTGCAACTCGCCGCTCGCCGATTCGCGCTCGACCTCGGCGCGCAGCGTTACGGCGCCGCTTCCGAAGAACGTGTCGAGGAGCTCGGCGAAATCGGGGATCAGCGGCTCGAGCGCGCTCGCGCTGCTTCCCAGGATCGCGCTCTCCTCGATCCCGAACGTCGTCTCGGCCGCGCGGTTGAAGGTGCTGATCCTGCCGGCGGCGTCGAGCGTGATCACGCCGTTGCCGACGGCTTCGAGGATGCGGCGGCGGTACTGCTCGAGTTGCGCGTTCGCGCGCGCGCGCTTCTGCTCTTCGCTGAACAGGCGCGCGTTCTCCAGGGCGAGCGCGGATTGGTTCGCGAGCGAGGTCAGCATCTCGTGATCGCTGCGCGTGATGATGTCCGTAAGCAAGCGCGAATCGACGGAGAGCGCCCCGATCGCGCGGCCCTGGACGCGCAGCGGCACGCAGGAGACCGCGCGCAGCTTGAGCGCGACGACCGTCGGATCGTTCTTCCAGCGGGCGTGCAACTGCGCGTCGGCGCAATAGACCGGCTCTTCGCCGCGTAGCACGGCCTCGATCATCGAGGCGGGCGGCGGGGCCTCGGAATCGCGGCGTTCGCCCTCCGGCGTCTGCGAGCGCGCGAACGAGCGTCCGTCGGAGAGCGTGAGCACCGCGTTCTCGGCGCGCGTCATCTCGAGCGGAAGGTCGACGATTTGCCGCGCGACCTCTTCGAAATCGAGCGAAGCGTTGATGCGCGTCGTGACGCGCGCGAGCAGGCTGCCTTTAAGGACCTCGCGCCCGATCTGCGCTTCCGCGCGCTGCAGCGAAGTTCGCAGCGACGCATCGACCCGTTCGACGGTTTCGCACCAGCGCCAGACCGCGAGCAAGGCGTCTTTCGCCTCGGCGGTATCCTCGCGCTCGTTCAATGCCGCGGCAAGGGCCTGTAATTCGCGGCCTGGGACCTTCGCGCCGCCCTCGTCGCGATTCACGAACGGCGAGACGGGCATCCTGCGAACCCGATCATGATACAACCCTACTCTTCGGCACGAATCGCCGGGACGTTCACGCGCCGGACACGGAATCGTTCGCCCGCGTTCACGGCGGCCCGCTACGATGCTGCCATGAATCCGATTTCATTCGATCTCGAGCGGGGACTTGCCGCTTCCCGCCGCGCGCTCTGCGATGCGGCGCGCGCCGTCGCGACGGCGCAAGCGAAGGGTACGCCGGCGTCCGGCGCGCAGGCAGCCGCCGCTCGCGCCGCGATCTTCTCGGACGCCGTCCTGTCCGCCGTGCGCGCGCACCTCGAAGAACTGAAGGTCGTGGCGAAGTGAACGAGTTCTCGATCCTCTCGATTTCCGCCGCCGGGATGGAGGTGCAGCGCGGCGCTCTCGACATCGCAGCCCGGAACGTCGCCGCCGCCCAGGTCGCCGGCCCCGACGGATCGTTCGAACGGCTCGTGCCGCGTTTCGCGGTCGCACCACTCGACGACGATCCGCCGGACGGCCTCCCCGACGGCGACGAGTTCCCGGCCGTGCGCCTGGCCGGCGCGGAGCCGATGCGCGGGAGCGAAGCCGACGCCGTCACGGAGATGGTCGCCGTCCTTGCCGCGCAGCGCGCATACGAGGCGAACGCGAGCGTTTTCGAGGCGGGGAAGCGCCTCGCCGAACGGACGATCGACGTGGGGCGGCTGTGAGGGTCGTCCCGCTGCAGTCCGACGTTCCGCTCGCTCCCGGAGCGGAGCCTCCCGCCGCGCCCGCGGCGGCGTTCGCCGGCGTCCTCGCTTCGGCGTTGGACGCCGCCGGCGAGGCACTCGGCCGAGCCGAGCGGGCCGAAGGCTCGTTCCTGCACGGTCGCGGCGGCATCGCCGAAATGGTCGTCGAGCGAGCCCGGGCCGACGTCATGCTCTCGCTCGCGGCGGCGGCGAGTTCCCGCGCGTCGCAGGCTCTCGCGACGGTCCTCGGGATGCAGGTCTGATCCGTGCGCGCGCTCTTCGCGCGGGTCGCCGCGCTCTCGCCGCGGGAGCGCCTCCTCGGCGGCGCGCTCGCCGCTGCGGCGGTGGCCGCGCTCGCTCTCGGGCTCGTACTCGGCCGTGACGTCCGCGAACCGCTCTTCGCGGCGCCGCTCGACGCGGCGCAACTCGCGGAAGTCGAGGAGCGCCTCGCGGGCTGGGGCGTTCCGTTCGTGGCGGGGAGCGACGGCGTCCGCGTCGATCCGCGCGGCCGCAACGATCTGCTCCTGCGCCTCTCGCTGGCGGGCGTCCCTCACGCCCACGTCACGACGACCAGCGAGGCGCTCGCGAAAGCGGGACCGCTGACCCCGCAATCCGTGCTCGACGCGCAGGCGCTCGACGGCCTGGCCGGGGATCTCGCGCTCGGCTTGCGGGGGATCGCCGGCATCGACGACGTCCGCGTGATCCTCGCGCCCGGGCGGCGCGCCGCGTTCGCCGACGAGCGCCCGGACGATCCGAGCGGGAGCGTCCGCCTTCGGATCCGCTCGGGGACGACGCTTTCCCCCCAGACCGTGGAGGGCATCCGCGCGTTCGTCGCCGCGGGCGTCCCGGGCTTGCACGCGAACCGGGTCACGATCCTCGACGATCGCGGAACCGCGCTCGGCGACGCGGGCGGCGCCGTCGCGGAGGATGCAGCCGCACTTCAAGCCTCGCTCCAGTCGGCGCTCGATGCCGCGTTCGGGAGCGGCGCGACCGTCGTCCGCGTCCACGTGGCGACCGAACCCGGGGCGCGCGAAGTCCGCGATCTGCGGCGGACCGCGCTCGGCGGCGAATCGATCGCCGCCGCGTCGCTCGAAGAACGCTACGCCGGCGACCGCAAACGCTACGTCAAGCGCCAGGCGAACGAGGACCGCGGGAGCGACCTGCGCGACGAGCGGACGCAACTTCCGGCAGGCAGGATCGAACGGATCACCGTCGCCGTCCTGCTCGACGCGAACCGCCGTCTGGATGCGGCGAAAGTACGCTCGCTCGCGGCGGCGACGCTCGGGCTCGAAGCGGCGCGCGGCGACGAAGTGCGCGTGGAGGAACTGCCGTTCGCGGCTGCGCCGCACGCGGGCGGACGGGGAGCAGCGTGGTTCGGCCTGATCGCCGCCGTCGTTCCCAGCCTCGCCTTCGCCGCGGCGGGGTTGCTCGCGCTCCGCTGGGGCTACAAGCCGCTCCTCGCGAGCCTCGAGACGATCGTCGCGAAGGTGACGTTGCGGCGGAGGACCCGCCAAGTCGCGGGTTTCCCGCCGGCGGCCGTCCGCGGGGCGTTGCGGGGGGAGCCGCCGCACACTGCGGCAGCGATCATCAGCGCGCTCCCGACCGCGACCGCCACGGCGGTCCTCGAACTGTATCCGCCGGAGGAGCGCAGCGCGATCGTCCGGCGCATGTCGCGTGCGGCCGCCCCCGCCGTCCCCGATTGCGAGACGCTCTTACGTGGCTGATTTCGTCCCGCTCGCGGAGTGGCTGCGCGATGGACGCGAGCCCCGCGGATCGGCCCCGGCCGCATCCGAGGAGGAACGCGAGCCGCCTGCGCAGGCGCCGCCGGCGGCGGAGCCGTTTGCCGATTTCTCCGGAGAGCTCGGCTTGCTCCGCGTTGCCGCTTGCGAAGGGTTCGAAGGCGCGGCCCGCCGTTTGCTCGAGCGGCTCGCGCGCGACGTGCTCGGCCGGGAGCTCGCGCTCGCGCCGTGTGACCTCGCAGCGCTCGTCGACGCGGCGCGCGCGGAGTTGGAAGCGAGCGAGCCGGTTTGCTTCGTCGTCCCGCCCGGCGCCGAGGCACACCTCCCGCCCGGCCTGGCATACCGGACCGATCCCCGGCTCGCTCCGGGCGACTTGTTCGTGGAAGTCCGCGACGGCGCGTTCGATGCGCGCCTCCACGTGCGCGCGAATCGCGCGCTCGAAGGGCTCGGCGAGTGATCGGGGCGGCGCTCGGGCGCGTTGCCCGCACGCATGGGGAGCTCCTGGCCGTCACGCTCCCTGGCGCGCGCGTCGGCGACGGCGTCCGGATCCACGGCGGGCGCGAGCCGCTGACCGGGCACGTCGTAGCGGTCGACGGCACGGGGGCCGTCGTCGCGCCGTTCGGCGCGGTGCGGGGGATCGCCGTCGGGGACAGGGTCGAGCTGGACGCGCGGGCGCTAGCGGTCCCGCTCGGTTGCCCCGTCCTCGGCCGCGCGCTCGATGCGTTCGGCCGCTCGCTCGACGGCGGGCCTGCGCCGGAAGGGCCTCCTCGAACGGCCCTTCGAAGGGCGCCGGCGCCGCACGAACGGCTCCCGGGCGGTGCGCCGCTATGGACGGGAATCGCCGCGATCGACGGGCTGTTCGCCTTCGCGCGGGGTTCCCGCATCGGCATCTTCGGGCCCCCGGGCTCCGGAAAGACGACGCTACTCGAGGGGATCGTCGCCTCCGCCCGGGCGGACGCGGTCGTTCTCGGACTCGTCGGCGAGCGCGGGCGGGAGGCCCAGGCGTGGTGCGCTCGCCGGAACCCGCGGGCGACGATCGTGTGCGCCACCAGCGACCGCAGTTCGGTCGAACGGGCGCGCGCCGCCGAAGTCGCGCTGGCGCAGGCCGCTCACCTTGCCGCGCGCGGGGCGCACGTCGTCCTGATCCTCGACAGTTTGGCGCGTTACGCCGCCGCCGTGCGCGAACAACGCATCGCGAACGGAGAGCCGGCCGGGAAGGGCGGTTATCCGCCCGGCGTCTTCGCGGAGGTCGCCCGTTATCTCGAGACTGCGGGCGAACTGCGGACCGGTTCGATCACGCTCGTCGCCTCCGTGCTCTCGGAGGCGGGCGACGAGCACGACCCGCTCTCCGAAGCGGCGCGCTCCTACTTGGATGGCCATCTCGTCCTCTCGCCCGCGCTCGCGCGAGCAGGCCGTTTTCCGGCGCTTGACGTCCTCGCGAGCGGGAGCCGGACGTTTGGGCTCGTCGCCGCGCCGGAACAACGAGCCGATGCGTCGGCTGTTCGCTCGGCTCTGGCGCTGCTCGCCGAAACGCACGATCTGCGTACGCTCGGTCTCGCCGATACGAGCGAAGCACGCCTGCGCGCCGCACTCGAAGCCGAGCCTGCGCTCTCCGCCTTCGTCCACGACGCCGTGCCGAGCGCGCCGCAGCGGAGCCTCGCGCGCCTCGCCGCCGTCGCCCGTCCGCTGCGTGGGGCTGGTTTCGGAACGTAGCGGCAGTATGGAGCGGACGCGCGCAGAAGCGCCCCTTCGTGAACGCAATCGGGCCCGTACGGCCGGCGGCACTCGCACTGGCGCTCATGTGCGCGTGCCCTTCCGTCGCGTCCGCCGCCCAGCAAGGCGCGGTGACGCTCGCCGGCGTGCTGGCGCAATACGCGAATGCGATCGACGATCCGGGCGCGGGCCGGCCGGCGCGCTTCGAAGCGAGCGGAACGTTCCGCGGAGGAGGCCTCGACGGATCGTTCCATACGTGGCGCGACGGCGACCGGGAGCGCGAGGATCAGGAACTCGGACCGCGCCGCGAACGCGTGCTGAGGATCGGAGCGCGGGCCTGGGTGCAAGATTCCGACGGGAACGTGCGCGAGTTGCGCGGTTCGCTGTTGCGGCGCGCGCGCACGCAGGAGTTCATCGATTCCGGCGCGTTCGTGCACGCCCCCGAACGCTGTGCGCTGCGCGGCCCGGTGCGCGTCGGCGATCGGAACGCGTGGGCGGTCGAGGTGAGCGCGCCCGGCGGCGAGAGCGAAACGCTCTCGCTCGATGCCGAAACGGGCCTGCCGCTGCGGATCGCGTACGACGATTACGACGGAAGCGAAACGCTCGATCTCTCCGATTGGCGCTCGGTGGGCGGCCACCGCTTTCCGTTCCGGACCGTCGCCTCCGACGGCGAGCACGCCTTCGATACGGTCGCCGAGGTCGAAGAGATCGTGCTCGACGAGCCGATCGATGCCGCCGCCTTCAATCCGTTCCCGCGCCGTGCGATCGAGGCGGCCGGAATGCAGACGGTGGCTCTGACCGAACGCGACGGCCATCTGTACGCACCCGTGCGGATCGGCGGCGCGACGTACGCCTTTCTCGTCGACTCGGGAGCGCAGAACATCGTGCTCGACAGCCGCCTCGCGCGGGCGCTCTCGCTGAACGAGGAAGGTGACTTCGAGGCGAGCGGAACGGCGAGGACGGGCGGCCTGCACGTCGCGCGCTTAGCGGAGCTTTCGATCGGGGAGGCGAGGCTGCGCGACCTCGTCGTCTCGACGCTCGACCTCTCCGGTTCGACCGGCGGCGCGTTCCGGATCGACGGAATCCTAGGCTATCCGTTTTTTGCGGCGTCGCTCGTGCGCCTCGACGCCGCGCGGCGCACGATGAGCTTTTCCGCCCCCGGGTCCGTCGTCCCGAGCGGGACGAGGATCGCGCTCGAACTCGACCGCAGCTTGCCCGAAGCGCGGTTGCGCGTGAACGGCCGCATCGACGGGATGTTCGTGATCGATACCGGGAACGCGGCCGACGTGCTGCTCTATCGTCCGTTCGTCGACGCGCACCCCGGACTCGTTCCGGTCACGTCGAGCGGCCGCCGGAGTTGGGGGATCGGCGGAGCGACGTCCGGCTACGCGACGCTGCTGGATAGGCTGGATCTCAACGGGATCGCGCTGCCGAGCGTGCACGCGGAGGTCATGCTCGCGACGCGTGGGGCGTTCGCGGACCGCCTCGATGCGGGGAACGTCGGGCTCGACGTGCTGCGCCAGTTCGTCGTGACGTTCGATTACGCGTCCTCGGCCGTCTACTTCGAGCGCCGGGACGCCCTCGACGGCCGCGCGCTGACGCCTGCGCGATAGCTCCCAGGAACGGGCCGTTCGGCAGGGGCGGCCTAGGCCGACCGGCGCTCATCCGCGACCCTCCTTGCACTTCGACGCGGGAGATGGAAAGGAGAGTATATACCTCGGCTGCCTCTGAAAGCACGGGAATGACGACGAATCGCACCACGTTCCGGGCCGGGCTCGTCGGCGCCGGGAACATCTCGCAGTTCCACATCGCGGCGCTGCGCCGCATCCCGGTCGAGATCGTCGGCGTCTTCGACCTCAACGCCGCGCAGGCGGAGGCGACCGCCGCGAAATTCGGCGTGCGAGCGTTCCCCTCGATGCGAGCCCTCGTCGAAGCGGGCGCGAACGTGATTCACGTCCTCACGCCGCCGGCGACGCACGCGAACGTTGCGATCCAAGCGCTCGAATACGGCTGCCACGTCCTCGTCGAGAAACCGCTCGCCGAAGACGTCGCGGATTGCGAGCGCGTCGGCGCCGTCGCGGCCGAACACGGCCTGCAGGTCTGCGTCAATCATTCGCTCCTGTTCGATCCGCAGATCGTACGCGCGCTCGAAGCGGTGCGCGGCGGAAAGCTCGGCCGGGTCGTCTCGGTCGACATCCTGCGCAGTTCCGTCTATCCACCGTTCGAGGGCGGCGCGCTCCCGCCGCAGTTCCGCGACGCGGGGTATCCGTTCCGCGATCTCGGCATTCACGAACTCTATCTGCTCGAGGCGTTCCTCGGCCCGATCGAACAGGTCGACGCCGAGTGGCAGAGCCTCGGCGGGGAGCCGAACCTCGCGTTCGACGAGTGGCGCGCGCACGTGAAGTGCCGCGACGGGATGGGGCAGTTCCAACTCTCCTGGAACGTCAAGCCGATCCAGCATCTGCTCATCATTCAAGGAACGAAGGGCGTCCTGCGCGTCGATTTGATGTTGATGTTCCTCGGGATGCGCTCGGCGCTGCCGCTGCCGGGGCCGGTCGTGCGCGTCGTGAATGCAGCGACCGATTCGATTCGTCCGCTCGTCGAGGTTCCGCGCAACGTCGCCGGTTTCGTCATGAAGCAGGTGCTGCAGTACCACGGCCTGCAGGATCTCGTTCGCGCGTTCTACCGCGCGCTCGCGAACGGCACGCCCGTCCCCGTCTCCGTCGCCGACGCGACGCCGCTCGTCGGTTGGGTCGAATCGATTGCGCGCCGCGCCGATGCGGACGGCCTCGCGCGCCTCGCGCGCTATCCGCTCGCCGAACGCACGCAGTACCTCGTGACCGGCGCTTCCGGCGCCGTGGGGAGCGCGGTCGTCGACCGGCTGCTCGCCGAGGGCAAGAAGGTGCGCATCTTCGTGCGCCGCCCGCCCGACGCGATCCCGCCGAACGTCGAGGTCGCGCTCGGAGATCTCGGCGACGCCGCCGCCGTCGACCGCGCGGTGAAGGGTGCCGAGATCGTCATCCACGCCGGTGCCGCGATGAAGGGCCCGTGGGCCGCCTTCCAATGCGCGACGATCGTCGGAACGCGCAACGTGCTCGACGCCGCCGTGAAGCACGGTGTGAAGAAACTCGTGCACATCAGCTCGATGTCGGTCATCGATTGGGCCGGCGGCGCCGAAGGGTCCCCCGTCACCGAAGAGACGCCGTACGAGCCGCATGCGGAATCGCGCGGCTCCTACACGCAATCCAAGCTCGAGGCTGAGCGGATGGTCGTCGAGTACACGCAACGCGGCCTGCCGACCGTGATCCTGCGCCCGGGGCAGATCTTCGGCGGAAAGATTCCGCTGCTCAACGCGGCCGTCGCGCGCCGCGTCGCGGGCCGGTATCTCGTCCTCGGAGAAGGCGACGTCAATCTGCCGCTGGTGCACATGGACGACGTCGTCGACGCCGTCGTGCAGGCGTCCGAGAGCGATCTGCACTCCGGCGAGATCATCCAGCTCGTCGATGCCGGCGTCACGCAGAACGACGTCTTACGGGAGCTCGCGCGGGGGAAGACGGTGCTGCGCATCCCGCGCAAGGTGGTGTTCGCGCTCGGCGGCTTCTCCGAGGTCGCGCTCGGTGCGCTCAAGCGCAAGTCTCCGCTCTCGCGCTACCGCCTGGCCTCGGCCCTCGCGCTGCGCACGTTCCGCAACGACCGGACGGGTTTGATCGGCTGGCAGCCGCGGACGGGCATCGCCGAAGGCATGCGCCGCGAAACGGCGCGCGAAGCGAAGACCTGAGCGTCGGGCGCGCGTAGTCCGCGCGTAACATCCCGGCGACCTCGCGACAACGGAGCCGCGCTACGCTTGCGGCATTCCCCGTCGCGAGGTTTGTAGTGAACGCACCATCCGGCATCGCCCTCGTCCCTGCGCGCCTGCCGTATCTCGACCGCCGCGCGCTCTCCGAAGCGTGGTATTCGGCGCTGCGCCTCGCTCGCGCATCGCGCGGCGAACCTCCACGCTCGGAGCGAACGCCGCTCGCGGCCGAGCGCGTCCCCGGGCGCGTGCCGGCAGCGCGCTCGAGCGCGCGCCCGGCAGTGCAAGCGCATCCGCCCGTTCCGGCCCGCTCGCAACGCGTCGCCGGCGCGGCGGCCGCCGCGCCCGAAACGCGCGCGGCGCGAAGTTCCCCGCCGCGCGACGTTCGGGCGGCCTCCCGGCGTGGACGCGTCCCCGCGCAGGCTTACGTGACGCTGACGCTCGAAGGCGCGCGCGTGCGAATCCTCGCCAGGCGCGAGGGAGCGCGGATGCACGTCATCGCGCTCTGCGGCGCGGCGCAGGTCGCGACCGTCCGTCGCGCGCTGGGCTTGCTCGAGCGAACGCTGCGCGCGCGGGGCGAACGGCTCGAGGCCGCGATCCGAACGGTCGCCCGGTGCGAGACGGAGCGTGCGGGATGATCTCTGCGTCGACGTCCGATGCGCTCGAACGGATCGCGGCCCGCGCGAGCGACGTCCTCTCCGCGTACGCCGGCGGCTTCGAGCCGCAACACGGCGATGCCGCGGCGAGCGCCCCGAGCTTCGAACGCTCCCTCGATCCACTCAGCGTCGTCGCGCCGGAGCGCAGCTACTTCCTCGTCGCGCGCGACGGCGCGACGCGCTATACGCGGGACGGCGGGTTCACGTTCGAAGACGGAACGCTCCGCGCGCACGACGGAGCCGCCGTTCTGGGCTTCGGCGCCGGCGAACGCGGCACGCCCCATCCGCTCGAGATCGACGCGATCGATCGCGCTCTCGGCCGCGTCTCCGGCGAGCGGGTCGAGTCCGACGGTTTGGTCAGCTATACGCGCACGACGATCGATCCGCGCACGGGCGATCGGCGCGTCGAGCGCGTCGAGGTCGGGCGCGTCGCGCTCGCCCGCTTTCCGGCGGGCACACAGGCCCCGCGCAGCGACGGAACGCACGTCGATGCGCCGCGCGGCGTCGCGCCGCTCGTCGGCCGGCCGTCGGACGGGAGCTTCGGACCGCTGCGGACCTACGCGCGGGATGTCGGGCGGCTCGATCTCTTGGCGGGCTTGCAGCGCCTGCAGGAGGCGTATCTCTCGTTCGAAGCCCTGCGGGTCGCGCAACGAGCCCGCGGCGGCGTCGAGCGGACGGCGTTGGATCTCGTCAAGTGATCGCCGCGCTCGCCTTCGAGCCGGCGCCCGCCGCGCCGCAGGGCCAAAGGGTGCGGCGTCCGAGGTTCGTTCCGCGCTCGACGCTCCCGCTCGCCGCGATGTGCCTGGTCGCGAACGGCGTGCGCGAGCACCTCGGGAGCCTCCTCGCCCGCGAATTGGAAGTGGACTTGACGGAAGCGAGCGTTCCGGATGCCGCTGCGAGGGGCGTGATCTTTCGCGAAACGCATGTCGTGCGCGTGCGCGGTCGCGTTGCGGACGCATTCGTCGCAGTGCGCGCGCGCGATGCGCGCCGGCTCGTCGCGCTGGCCTTTGGCGAAGGAGAGCGCGACGAGCGCGACCCGCTCTCGGAGATCGAGACGCGCACGTTCGAGCGCTTGCTCGCCGCCGTCGTGCAGCAGAGCGCGCCGCTCTGCGGCACGATCGGCGGCTCCGCGCCCGAACGCGCCGAGCGTGCCGCGGAGGAGACGGTCTCGTATTTCGAAGTGCGCACCTCGGGGACGCACCGCTGCGCGATCGGTTTCGGCTTGACGGCCGATCCCCCCGAAGAGGTCTCGGTGCGGATCGCCCTCGAGGATCTGCTCGACGTTTCGCTGGACGTGCGCGTCGATTGCCCGGTGGGCGTTCGGACGATCGGCGAGCTCGCGAAACTCGACGCCGGCTCGACGCTCGCCGTCGACGGCGGATTCGATCGTTCGGCCCTGCTGCGGACGGGCTCGTTGACGCTTGCGGCGGGATCGTGCGGGGCGAGCGCGGGGCGCTCGGCGCTCCGCGTCGAGCGGCTGGGCGCGGTCTCCTGATGGAAGGGCCGCAACCGAACCTCGACCTCGTGATGAACGTCGTGCTCGGCGTGCGCGTCGAACTCGGGCGGTGCACGTTGCGCGTGCGGGACGTCCTCGCGCTTGGGGTGGGCTCGCTCGTCGCGCTCGATCGCGCCGCCGGCGCCCCCGTCGACGTCTATGTGAACGACCGGCGCGTCGCCGAAGGCGAGCTCGTCGCGCTCGACGAGCGCTACGGCGTGCGGCTCGTCCGGTTGCTGGGAACCGGCCGCGAGCCGGAGGCCTGATGGACGGGCTCATTTCGTTGGCGGAACACGCCGGGCGCGGCACGCTCCCGCTCGACGTCTTGGCGGGGCTCACGCTCCTTGCGCTCGCGCCGTTCGTGCTCGTGATGACGACGTCGTTCGTGCGGATCGTCGTCGTGCTCTCGCTCGTCCGCTCGGCGATCGGAGCCTCCTCGCTTCCGCCGAACGCGGTGCTGACCGCGCTCGCGCTGATGCTCACGTTCGCGATCATGTCGCCGACGGTCGCCGCCGTCTCGCGCGACGCGCTCGCACCATACTCCGCCGGGAGGCTCACGCAGCGGGAAGCGATCGAGCGCGCGTACGCGCCGCTGCGCCGCTTCATGCTGCGCCAGACGCAAACGCGGGATCTCGAAACGTTCGCGCGCATCTCCGGGCACGCGGAGCGGCCGGCCGCAACAGGCCCGCCGCCCGAGGAATTGCTCCCCGCCTTCGTCGTCGGCGAGTTGCGCAGCGCGTTCGCGATCGGGCTCGCGCTCTATCTCCCGTTCATCGCGATCGATCTCGCGGTCGCCTCGATCTTGATGGGGCTGGGGATGTTCATGCTGAGCCCGCCCATCGTCTCGCTTCCGTGCAAGCTGCTGCTCTTCGTGATGGTCGACGGCTGGGCGCTCGTCTGCGGCGGCGTCGCCTCGAGCTTCCGGTAAGGGCACCGCGGTGGGGGCGCCTTCGCCTCGGGGCGAACCTCCCGCCATGCGGATCAGCGATCTGCTCGACGCGAAGCGGCCGTCGTTCTCGTTCGAGTTCTTCCCACCAAGAGACGATGCCGGCGTCGAGAGCCTGTTCGCGACGATCGAGTCGTTGCGCGTCCATCGACCGGCATACGTATCGATCACCTACGGCGCGGGTGGATCGACGCGCGCGCGCACGATCGAACTGGCCAAGCGCATCAAGCGGGAGAGCGGTCTAGAGGTCCTCGCGCACGTGACCTGCGTGGGGAGCACCGCGGCCGACTTGCGCGCAACGTTTCGCGAATTGGAAGAAGGCGGGATCGAGAACGTGCTCGCACTGCGCGGAGATCCGCCGCGCGGGAGCGCGACGTTCGAGCGAACGGAGGGCGGATTCGCGTACTCGACCGACCTGATCGCGCTGCTCGCCCGCGAGTTTTCGTTTTGCATCGGCGGCGCGGCCTACCCCGAGAAGCATCCGGAGGCGGCGTCGCTCGAGGACGATCTCGCGGTCGCGCGCCGCAAGCAGGACGCGGGCGCCGCCTTCCTGGTCACGCAGCTGTTCTTCGACAATGCCGCCTACGCGGGCTTCGTCGCGCGGGCGAGGGCGGCGGGCATCTCGATCCCGATCGTACCCGGGATCATGCCGATCACGAACTACCAGCAGATCGAGCGTTTCGTCGCGATGTGCGGCGCGACGATCCCGGCTCCGCTGCGCGCCGAACTCGACGCGCGTCGCAACGAACCCGATGCCGTCGCCGAATTCGGCGTCGCGTACGCGACGTTGCAGTGCGCCGGCCTGCTCGCGCAAGGAGCGCCCGGCATCCACTTCTACACGCTGAACAAATCGCCGTCGACGCGAGCCGTCGTCTCCGCGCTGCTCGCCTCGGGGAGCGCCCCGCAACCTGCCGTAACGCACGGGTAACGCCGCGGCCGCGCGGCCGTAATCCGGGCGCGGTACCGTCGCTGCGTGGAAGCGCTCGATTCGATCCTGCGTGAGGCGCTCGTCGTCGTTGCAATCCTCGCGTTGCCGTTGCTGGCGCTGGCGACGCTCGTCGGTACGGTCGTCGCCGTCGCGCAGGCGGCGACGCAGGTGCAAGAGCAGACGCTGACGCTCCTGCCGAAGCTCGTCTGCGTCGGCGTCGCGATCGCCGCGTTCGGGCGCTTCGGAATGGAGCTGTGCGTGCGCCTGTTCGTCGATGCGATCCGGGCGCTTCCCGCGATCGTGCGCGCCGGGCCGTGAACGAAATCGACGCGCTCGTCTTCGCGCGCTGCGCGGGGTTCGTCTTGCGCGCCCCGGGATTCTCGCATCCTGCCGTGCCCCCGCCGGTGCGGGCCGGCTTCGCGTTCATGCTCGGGCTCGCGTGCGGCGCCGCGCGTGCCGGCGCGCGGCCGGCGCCGAAGGAGCCCGCCGTCTTCGTCGCGGCGCTCGCTGCCGATTTCGCGCTCGGCGCGGCGCTCGGCGTCGCCGCCTCGATGCTCTACGACGGCGCCTACTCCGGCGGGCGAATGCTCGACGACTACGTCGGGATCCGGGCGAGCGTTCCCACGGCCGGAATCGGCGCGGGTGCCGGGTTCGGGCGCCTGTGGTCGCTTGCGTTCAGCGCGGGCTTCTTCGTGCTCGGCGGGTACCGGCTCGCGCTCGACGCGTTCGCGCGGACGTTCGCGACGATTCCGCCCGGCGCGCTCCTTGAACCCGGTAGCCTGCGCGCGTTCGCGCTCGCGTTACCGGCGACGCTCCTGAGCGCGGCCTTGCTCGTCGCCGGCCCGGCAGTCGCCGTCGCCTTGGTCGCGCAGATCGCGCTCGCGGGCGTCGCGCGGCTCGCGCCGCGCTTGCAAACGTTCGCGCTTTCGTTTCCGGTCGTCTTCGGGTGCGTGCTGGTCGTGACGTTGCTCGGGTTCGCTGCCGTCCTTCCGCGCGCCGCGGAGCCGTGGTTCGCGCCGCAGACGCTGCGCGCGCGATAGCGTGTCCGAGGAGAAACCGTTCGACCCGACGCCCTCGCGGCTCGAACGCGCGCGGCGGGAAGGCGACGTCGCGCGTTCGCACGAGCTCTCGGCGGCCGTCTCGTTCGCCGCGGGGGCGGTTGCGCTCGCGGCGCTGCTCCCCGCGCTCGCCGGTGCGGCGCGGCTTGAGCTGGAGTCCGCCTCGCGCGGTGCGGCCGGCGCCGTTCCGTACGCGCTGCAGGGGCTCGCCGTGGCGGCGGTCCTGGCCGCAGCGGCCTGCGGGGCGGCCTTGGCCGCGCTCGCGCAAGGCGGATTCGGGTTGCGCCCGCTCGGGTTCTCGCTCTCGAAGCTCGCTCCGGCGGAGGGGCTGAAACGAATGTTCTCGCGCGAAGCGGCACTCTCGGCGGTGAAGGCCGTGCTGGCGGCGTGCGCCTGCGGGCTCGCGGCGCTGCCCGCGCTGCGCGGGGCGTTCGGCGCCGGGATCGCGGCGCCGCAACTCGCGGATCTCGTGCGGCACTCCGCCGCGAGCATCGCGGCGAGCGTCGTCGCGATCGGTCTGCTCTTCGGCTTCCTCGACGCGCTCGTCGAACGGGCGCGCCGCCGGCGCCGCCTGCGGATGAGTTTCGACGAACTGCGCCGCGACCGCAAAGAACACGACGGCGATCCGAACGTGCGCGGACGCCGGCGGGAGGCGCATCGCAGCCTGATCCGCGGCTCGCTCGGGCGCGTCGCGGAGGCTTCGTTCGTGGTGACGAACCCGGCGCACGTCGCGGTCGCGCTGGCCTACCGCCCGCCGGCGATCTCCGTGCCGCGGGTACTCGTGCGCGCCGTCGACGCCGGCGCGCAGACCGTCAAGCGGCTCGCGCGGGAGCGGGGGATTCCGGTCGTCGAGAACGTCGCGCTCGCGCACCTCCTGCTCGCGCGGTGCGACGTCGATGCGGCGATCCCGTCCGAGGCGTACCTCGCCGTCGCCGAGATCGTCGCCTCGCTCGCGCTCGCCGGGCGGAACGTCTCATGAACGCGCGAGTCCCGACGTACGCGTTCGCCGCGCTCGTCCTTTCGATCGTCCTGATCTTCGTCGTTCCGCTCCCGCCCTGGATGCTCGACGCGCTCCTCGCATTCGACATCATGGGCGCCGGTATCGTGCTGCTCATCGCAATCACCGTCGAAGACCCGCTCGAGTTCGCGGCCTTCGCCCCGACGCTCCTGATCGCGACGCTCTTCCGGCTCGCGCTCGACGTCTCGGCGACGCGCTTGATCCTCACGCAAGGGCACGTTCCCGGCGGTGCGGGGAGCTTGATCCCGGCATTCGGCGAATTCGTCGTGCGCGGGAACCTCGTCGTCGGCGTCATCGTCCTCGCGATCCTGATAGCGATCCAGTTCCTCGTGATCGCAGCGGGTTCGCAGCGGGTCGCGGAAGTCGCCGCCCGCTTCACGCTCGATGCGATGCCGGGCAAGCAAATGGCGATCGACGCGGAGGTCCACGCCGGCGCGCTCGATGCGGAAGGGGCGCGCCGCAAGCGCGCGCTCGTGCAAAAGGAGGCGGACTTCTACGGCGCGATGGACGGCGCCGGGAAGTTCGTCAAGGGCGACGCGATCGCGTCCCTGATCGTCGTCGTTCTCAACGTCTTCGGCGGCCTCGCCGTCGGCTCGATGCACGGGATGAGCCCGCTCGACGCGCTGAACACGTTCGCGATCCTCTCGATCGGCAACGCGCTCGCGACGGCGCTCCCGGCCTTCCTCCTCTCGGCGGCGATGGGGTTGATGGTGACGCGGGTGACGGCCGACGCCTCGCTCGGAGTCGATCTCGCCGTGCAACTCTCGGCCCGTCCGGAAGTGCTCCGGGCCGGGGGTGCCTTCGCGTTCGTCCTCGCGCTCGTTCCGGCGCTTCCCCGCCCGCCGTTCGTTGCGATCGGCATCGGGCTGTTCGCGGCCGCGCGCCTGGCCGGCCGCCGCCGCCGGGAACTCGCGGCCCAAGCGGTCCGGGCGGGCGAGGCGGCGCGGCGTTCCGCGATCCGGCGGCCGGAGACGGCGCTCGCGCTCGTCGGCGTCGACGCGCTCGCGATCGAAGTGGGGCCGGACCTCGGTGCATTGCTCGTCGCCCCGCACGCCGACGCCCTGCTCGATCGCATCGGGGAAGTCCGCCGCGCGATCGCGAGCGATTTCGGCTTCGTGCTGCCGGGTGTGCGACTGCGCGACGACCTGTCGCGGGAAGGATACGCGATCCGCGTGCGGGACACGCTCGTCGCCGAAGGCCGGCTGCGGCTCGGCGAGGTCCTCGCCGTCGCGGACCCGCCCGTCCTAGCGGCGCTCGGCGGGGAGGCCGTCCGCGAACCCGTCTATGGGATGGCGGCGCGCTGGATCGCACCCGGCGAGCGCGAGGCGGCGCAGGCTTTGGGTGCGCTCGTCTTCGATCCGGTTTCGATCGTCGGCTCGCATCTCGCCGAAGTCGCGCGCGCGCACGCCGCCGAACTCGTCGGCCGCCAGGAGATTCAGACGCTTCTGGAACACCTGCGGGCGAGCGTGCCGACGCTGGTGCGGGAGATCGGCGGGGACGGGCTCCCGCTCGCGCTCGTGCAGCGCGTCTTCGAGGGCCTGTTGCGCGAGCGGATCTGGCCGCGCGACCCGGTCGCCGTCCTCGAGGCGCTCGTCGATGGGAGCGCCTCGACGCGCGATCCCGGAGAATTGACCGAAGCGGTTCGCAAGCGCATCGTCCCGGCCCAGCTTGCTCGGCGCGGCCTGCGGCTCTTGGAGCCGATCGTGCTCGCGCCCGCGTTCGAGGAAGAACTGCGGGCGGCGTGGTGCCTCGGCCCGTCCGCCGCGCCGGATCCGCGCAACGCAACCCACGTCCGGGAGCGCGTCGAGCGCTATCTCGCCCGGATCCCGCGGCCGCGAGCGGCCCTCGTCTGCACGACGTCGCTCCGGGCGACGCTCGCCGAGGTCCTCACCCGCCTCGGCGTCCCGCTGGACGTCTATTCGTTTGCGGAAATCCCGCCGGGGCTCGAATTGCGTCCTGCCGAGGTCGTCGAAGCGCCCCTCGCCGCTCCGGCGTGAGCGGCGGCCGTACCGGCGGCCGGCTTCAGGCGGCCGGGGGCGGCGCGCCGGGCGGCGCTCCCGCCGCTTGCGCGTCTTCGGCCTCGGAGCAGGCCGGGCAACGCCCCGTGATCGTCAGGGCATAGTCGAGGTCGTCGAAGCCGAGCTTCCCTCCGGCCTCCGAGGCCAACGGGGCGAGGCCCGGGATCGTGACGTTGCGGACCTCGCGGCAGCCAGTGCAGACCAGATGGTGGTGCTTGTCGAGGGCGGCCTCATAGAGCGAGGCGCCCCCGGAGGGCGTGAATACCTGCACGAGGCCGAGCCCGCGCAAGATCTCGAGCGTCCGGTAGACGGTCCCCAGGCTTACTTGCGGCTGCCCCGCGCGCACGCGCTCGAGGATCGCTTCCGCGGTCAAGTGGGCCCCGTCCCCCAGAGCGTGGAGGACCCCCGAACGCTGCCTGGTCAGGCGGTAGCGCGTTTGCAGGAGACCTGCGTCGACGGTCTTGACATCCATCAGAAGACGCCCTTTTTGCGTTTGACGGGGTAGGACGACCCTGTTACAATACGCGGGTTCTACCCTTCCCCGGGCGCGATAATACGATGTGGTTACGTCTCAAGACCCCGCTGAAGGCGCTTGCCGTGTTCGGCGTGGTCGGTCTCTGTTTGTACCTGATCCTACCGATCCAGCAGAAAATCCATCTCGGATTGGATCTGCAAGGTGGCGTTCGCGTCCTTTTGCAGCTCAACACCTCGCCTGAAGTCCCAAAGATCACGCCTCAGGTACAACAGCAGGTGCAACAGGTCGTCCAGAATCGTATCAATACGCTCGGCGTTTCGGAACCCGTGATCACGAACGTCGGGACGGATCGGATCCTCGTCGAGCTGCCGAACGTCAAGAACCCGGACGAAGCGGTGCGCCAGCTCAAGGACGTCGCGAAGCTCGATTTCAAGATCGTCCCGGCCGCCGTCGAAGAGCGCGCCCGCGGCGACGTGGCCTACGCGAACGATCCGAACGGCGCCTACAAGGATTCGGGGCCGATCGTTTACAACGGCGCCGACCTGAAGGGAGCGCAACCGGGCCCCGACCAGTCGAACGGCGACAATTACCGGATCCTCTTCCAGACGAAGAAGCCCGCCGAGTTCGCGAAGATGACGCAAGAGAACATGGGGAAGCTGCTCGGCATTTTCTTGGATAAGAAGTACGTTTCGGCCGCGACGATCCAGGGCGTGATCGCCGGTGACGGCGAGATCACCGGCCGGTTCACCGCCGAAGAGGCAACCCGCATCGCGAACGAGCTGAACGCCGGCGCCCTCCCGGTCGCGGTCACGATCGTCGAGAACGATACGGTCGGCCCGCTGCTGGGCAAGACGGACCTGGAGAAGTCTCTGTGGGCGTCGGTGGTCGGGCTCGGCCTCGTCCTCATCTTCATGCTCGCGTACTATCGGTTGCCGGGCTTCATGGCCGACCTCGCGCTCGTGCTCTACGTCCTGATGCTGCTCGGGATCCTCGCGCTCTCGAAAGCCGTCCTGACGCTCCCCGGCATCGCGGGCTTCGTGCTTTCGATCGGCATGGCGGTCGACGCGAACGTCCTGATCTTCGAACGCCTCAAGGAAGAGCTGTGGGCCGGCAAGACGCTCCGCGCCGCGGTCCGTACCGGATTCTCGCGCGCGTTCTCGTCGGTCTGGGACAGCCACTTCACGACGATCGTCGGCGCCGGCGTGTTGTTCGTGCTCGGGACGGGGACGGTGAAGGGCTTCGCCTACACGCTGCTCTGGGGCACGATCTTCTCGCTCGTGACCGCAGTCTTCATCACGCGCTTCTTCATGGACGTCGTCGTCGACAACGATCTCGCGACCGATCCGAAGCTGTACGGAGCCTAGGCCGATGTTCTTCCGCAATAAGAACTGGAACGTCGTCGGCTGGTTCCGCACGGTCTCGTACGTTTCGTACGCGATCATCCTAGCCGGCTTGATCACGATGGGCTATAACTGGGTGACGAAGGGCTACCCGCTGCGGCTCGGGCTCTCGTTTACTGGTGGAACGGACGTCACGGTCAAGTTCAAGGCGCCGGTCACGAAGGACCAGATCGCGAGCGCGCTCGCGACCGTCGGTGCCAGGGATGCCGTCATCAACACGCTTTCGCGGGCCGGCGACGCCGAGCCGAACGAGCGCTACACGATCGAGACGCAGACGGCCTTCGGGAACGACCCCGCGCCGCTGCAGAGCGCGCTCGGCGCGCTCGCTCCGATCGATAAAGACCAGTGGTCGATGTCGTCGGTCGGTCCCTCGCTCTCGCGCGAATACCTGTTCCGCGCGATCGAGGCGCTCGTCATCGCGATCGCGATCCAATTCATCTACATCGCGTTCCGTTTCGGCTGGAACTACATCTTTGGGTTCGTCGTCGTCGTCGCGCTCGTCCGCGACTCGCTGATGATGATCGGCATTTACGCGATGGCCGGCCGGCGCGCGGACGACGCGTTCCTGGCGGCCGTCCTGACCGTCATCGGCTACTCCGTGATGGATACGATCGTCATCCTCGACCGGATCCGCGAGAACGTCAAGCTGATGGCGGGCGAGGAGTTCCACAAGATCGTCAACACGTCGATCCTGCAGACGATGACCCGCTCGCTGAACACGCTGGCGACCGTCGTGATCACGCTCGTGGCGCTGCTGGCGCTCGGCGGGGCGTCCCTGCAGAACTTCGCGTTCGCACTGCTCGTCGGCATCTGCTCGGGCGGTTACCATTCGATCTTCTACTCGGCGCCGCTCGTCTCGAAGCTGCGCGAGGAACCGCCGGCGCTCTTCCGCTGGCTCAACGCGCAGCTCGCCGCGCGGCCTTCCCATAAGGACGAGCTGGACAAGCCGAGGACCGTCGCCGAGGCTCGCTCCCAGGCGGCGGCCGCGAAGGACCGCGAGGCGGTTCTGGCGGCCCGCAAGGAACGGCGCGAGCGGGAGCGCTCGCAACAGCCGCGCGCTTCGGGCGGCCCCGCGCGCTACAAGAAGAAGCAGCGGCCCGCGCAGGGTGCGGCCGGGGCCTCGCAGGCAGCGCTCGCGGCCGAGCCGGCGGAGGAGGAACTGCACGAGGAGCCGCAGCACGAAGCGCCGCGCTACGACGGGCCGCAGATCGATCCGCTCGACGCGCAAAACGCCGGATTGCACGAGCAAGAGCTCGCGCTAGGGCACGAAGAGATCCATCTGAATTTCGACGAGCACGAGCCGCTCGAGCACGTCGCCGATGCCCCGACCGAAAGACCCGCGGCCGCCCGCCCGGAAAAGTAACCTCCCACCTCCGACGGCCTCTGAAGCGGCGTTCGAGCGGATCCTCGCGTCGTTTCCGACGCAGGAAGCGGTGCCGTCCGCGGTTGGCGCGGGGGCGATCCTCGACGATTTGTTCGCGCGGCGCGGCGAGCTGCTTTCGCGCGAGCCGTTTGCCCGGATCGGCGAGGCGGAAGAGTTCAACACGAAGATCGTCGGCGTCACGTTCGAGGGGCGCCAGGACGTGATCGCGGGGCTCCGGCAGGGCGACCGGCTCGAGCTTGTGCGCCGGCCGGAGAATCCGCACGATTCGAACGCGATCGCCGTGTGCTTCGGCGATTTGCAGCTGGGCTTTCTGCGCCGGGAGATCGCGTTCCGACTCGCGCCGAAGATCGATGCGGGCGTGCGCTACACGGCCGCCGTCACCGATGTAACGGGCGGCAGCGACGGGAAGAACGTCGGCACGAACATTCGCGTCCGCCGCGCGCGGGATCCGCTCGGCGCTCCGCGCGCGGCCGCCGCTTCGGAGAGAAGCGTCGACCGGGACGACTTGCGGCGCGCCCTGATCGGGGACGGCGCGCTACGCCCCGCGCAGCACGAGGTTCTCGAACGCGTCGCCGGCGGACGGAATACGCTCGCGGTCATGGGTACCGGCCGGGGAAAATCGCTCTGTTTTCAGTTTCCCGCCGCGCAGCGGGCGCTCGAACGGAACGAGAAGACGCTCGTCCTGTATCCGTTGCGCGCGCTCGCGAACGATCAGTACGAGTCGTTCGTGCGGCGCTTGGGCGGCTTCGGGTTGCGCGTCTTGCGCGCGAACGGGTCGATCGAGCGGGAGGAACGCGAGCAGCTCGACGCGGCGCTCGAGGCCGGCAGTTGGGACGTGATCCTCGCCACGCCCGAGTTCACGCAGCACCATCGTGCCGCGTTCACGCGCCCGCACAACCGGCCCTCGCTCGTCGTCGTCGACGAGGCGCACCACGTCTACGAGTCGCGGCATCGGCCGGCCTACGGAGCGCTCGGTTCGTTCGTGGCGGAGCTCGGCGCTCCGCAGGTTCTCGCGCTGACGGCGACGGCGAACGGCGAGGCGTTTCGCGCGATCCGCGAGGCGCTGCGCATCGAGCGCTGGGTGATCGATCCGACGATCAGGGAGAACCTGCACGTCGTCGACGCGCGCGGTACGAAGGACAAGCACGCCTACATCGCGGCGCAGCTCGATCCGAGCGGGAAGTCGATCGTCTACTGTAACTCGCGCGACCAGGCGACGAAGATCGCCGAGGGGCTGCGCCGCACGCTCGGCAACGTCGCGGCGTTCTACCACGCCGGCTTGACCTCGGCGGACCGCGCGAACGTCGAGTCGCTCTTCCGTTCGGGCGACGTGCGCATCGTTGCCGCGACTTCCGCCTTCGGCGAGGGCATCGATTTGCCCGACGTTCGCGACGTTTTCCTCTACCATCTGAATTTCGATTTCACGGAGTTCAACCAGCAGGCCGGGCGCGTCGGCCGAGACGGAGCACCTGCCCGCATCCATTTGCTCTTCGGCGATTCCGATCGAGGTCTGAACGACTACATAATCGCGCGCTCGGCCCCGACGCTTGCGACGTTACGCGAGCTCTACCGCGAGATGAAGAAGCTCTCGACGTTCGGCGTGCTGCGCAGCGGCTACACCGACATCGCCCGGACGCTCGAGATCAAAGGCGTCGAAGGGGAGACGGTGGGCGCGGCGATGCGGATGTTCGAAGAAGCGGGGCTCGTCGAGACGGGGAGCGACGACGACGGCCGCTACGTCCGCTTTCTCGAAGTGCGCGAACGCGTCGATCTCACTACGACGACGCGCTACGCCGAGGCGGAAGCCGAGCGCGAGAGCTTCGACCGCTTTTGCAAACTCGCGCTCGGAGCAGCTGGCCCGCAACTCGAGCAGATCGTGAACCGGCCGATCTATCCGGACGGCATTCCGCTCGTCGTCTAACCGGCGACCTTGCGAAACACGCGGGGAGCGTCGTAGTTTGCGCCTCGAACGCTCAACCGTCCGCGATTTCCGTCGCCGTTGCCGTTCGGCTTTCGAGCGCCGCCGCGAGACGGCGTGCGGAGAGCATGCCGATCGGCTCTCCCGCCGCGTTCACGACGGGGAGATGGCGAATCCCCAGCGCGATCATCCGCATCGCCACGACCGTAACATCCTCGGCGTGGCTCACCGTGATAGGGCCGGCGGACATGAAGAGCCCCGCAGTCATCGCACGCGGGTCTATGCCGTCGGCGATCGCTGCAACGAGATCCCGTTCGGTGATGATGCCGAGCAACCGGCCGTCTTCCATCACCGCGGCGGAGCCGCTATCCTCGACGCGCATCCGGCGCGCGACCTCCGCGAGGCTCGCTTCGGACTTGACCGCCAGCAGCGGATCGATCGCAAGATCGCTGACTCGCATCACTCACTCCACGTCATAGTGCGAGGGCACCATGCTCTGCAGCGCCTTCGGCGGCCGTTCGTAGGCGCGCTTCTGCCGTTTGGGGACTTCGATGTGCTCGTGCGGAACCGTTTCGTACGGAATGAGCGAGAGCAGATGTTTGATCAAGTTCAAGTGCGCGCTCTTCTTGTTGTCGGTCTCGATGACGTACCACGGCGATTCCTTGCTGTCCGTATAGGCGAACATCTCGTCCTTCGCCTCGGAGTAATCGACCCACCGTGCGCGAGCTTGCAAGTCCATCGGACTGAGCTTCCAGCGCTTGTGCGGGTCGTTGATCCTGGCTTGAAAACGGCGTTCCTGTTCCTCGTCGCTGACCGAAAGCCAGTACTTGATCACGATGATTCCAGAGCGGATAAGCATGCGCTCGAACTGCGGGCACGTGCGCATGAATTCCTGATATTCGTCCTCGCTGCAGAAGCCCATCACGCGCTCGACGCCCGCCCGGTTGTACCAACTCCGGTCGAACAGGACCATCTCGCCGGCCGAAGGCAGATGGGCGACATAGCGTTGGAAGTACCATTGCGTGCGCTCGCGCTCCGTCGGCGCGGGCAACGCAACGATGCGGCAAAAACGCGGATTGAGCAAAGCCGTGATGCGCTTGATCATCCCGCCTTTCCCGGCGGTGTCGCGCCCCTCGAAGATGATGACCACGCGCAGGCCCTGCTGGCGGACCCATTCTTCCAGTCGCAGCAGCTCGATCTGGAGGCGCCTGAGCTCCTTCTCATACGCCTTGGGCGTCAACCGCAGGGGCGGCGCGCAGGCGCCGTCGGCGGCGGGCTGTGTTTCGCTCTTGTGCGCTGCCATCGACCTGACCAACAGTATGCAACGAGCGCAGCGAACATCCCGCCGCGTCGCCGAAGTCGTACGAGCGTTCGGCGCGGATTCGCTCGCTAGCGATGCTCTAGAAAGACAGAGAGCGGCGCCCTAGGCGACGGCGCCGGCCACGCGCGCGCCGTCGACGCTGCGGTAGAATGCGGTATCCGTCTCGCTGACGCGCGGTGCCCACGGATCGACTTCGTTCCGGCGGATCGGGAAATGCACGGTCGGGCCGGCCGCATCCGAATAGTCGGCGTGCGCGAACGGTGAGAAATCGTCGCTCTCGCGATGGGCGAGCACGGTCGCGCCGACCGCCGACGCGGCACTCCGCGCGGCGGTGCGGATGGCGTCCGGCAGACGTCCGTCTTCGGCGAACGTCGCGTAGAGCGCGAGCGCCGGGCGATCGGCCTGCCACGGCATGCGCTCGGCGTGAGGGAAGCGGACCATGCCGCCGATCGCGCGCGCATCTTGCCGGATCGCGCTGCGCGCGGCGGCATTGCGCGCGCTCGCCGCGAGCGCGTCGTCGAGTTCTTTCACCGCGCCCTCGACGTTCGCGATCTTCTTGGGATCGAGGTCGAGGACGTCGAATGCGGCGGCCGGTCCGTAGGCGCCGGCGCCCGCGATCCGGTAGCGCGCCGTCATCGTCTCCTCGACGACGGCTTTCGCCATCGCGCGAGGGTCGTCCAGGTGTTGCGCGATCGCGTGCGCGACGTTCGTGGGGACGCCGGGCGCGAGCATCGTCTCGGGCGACGCGGCCAAGAACCGGACGCCGGCATGCGAGAGCGCCGACGAGAAGCCGAGCGTCGCCATCAGGCATTGGTTTGCCACCAAGCCGTCGACCTTGCGCGCGGCATCCTCCGGGTGTTCCTTCGCGTGCAGCGCGATGCCGTCCGAGATCGCGCCCGCGATGTCGTCGGAGCGCATGATGTCGCTGCCGTGATCGGCCTCGAGGCCGCCGCCGTCGCCCGCGCCGTGATCGACGAGATCGACCCAGGTCTGCGCCGCGTGCGCTTCGCGCGCGTTCTCGAGCGTCCGCGCGACGAACTTCGCGAGATTGCTGCGCGCCGCCATGTCGTGTGGCCGCCGGCTGATGGACCGATCCGCGATCCCCCCGCCGTCGATCTTGTAGTCTTCGGTGTGCAATCTGGTGCGAGCGCCGAACGGATCGCGCGCCGTAGTATCCTCAACGGTGAACTCCACGCTGCGATCGGTCCGGCTCGTTTCGACCGCTTGCGCGATTGTCTTTCCCTGAACGAGGTCGAGGTTGTTGTCGCCGTCGCGATACAGTCCGAATTCAAGCGCGCGCCCAGCGCGCTGGGTTGCGATCGGTACGATCATGGGTTCCTCCGAACGAGTGCGGTCGGAAGACCCATCGCGACGAGACGCCCGGTCGACAAGTCGCGTGAGGGAGCGTCTTTCAGATACCAGCGGAGTTAGTGGGCAGTATCTGTGCCTGGCACCTGCTACAGCTAGAGTGGATTCTGCGCGTAGCGTGCAATGATGCTCGAGCCCGCGAGCGTATGGCCCTTGAGGGCGGCAGTCAGCGCGTCGCGCGTCAATCCGGGAGCGAGCGCGTCCGGCGCGAGGTCCGTCGCGATCACGGTGTAGACGTAGTGATGCGGTGCGTCCCCCTTGGGCGGACAGTAGCCTAAGAAGCCTAGCTGATTCTTGAGGTTTATTCCCGACACATATTGGGCGGGCGTCTGCGAGCCGAAGCCCGCCGGCACGGCCGAGACCGTTGCGGGGATTCCATAGGCGATCCAGTGGGGGGCTTCGCCCGCACGGCCCCAGTTATCGACGTCGATGAGAAGGATGACAAAGCTCTTGGCCGCCGCAGGCGTGCCGGCCCAAGCCAGGGCCGGCGAGGTACTGGTGCCCCCTCCGCAGGCTTGCTGCGCACCGGCGAGCGGTGCTTGAGCGTTGTCTTCAAAACCGGGCGAGGTCACGACGAAGGCTGCGCGCGCCGCAAGCGGCGTCGCGACGCAGAGGAGGAGGGACAGAACGGCGCGTTTCAGCATCGCATTCCTCCAATACAAGGCGAAAATTCATTTACGAACATGCGCCTCGATCTCACGCAAAGTCAACCAAGGTACTCGTGACCTACTACCTAGTTAGTGGATGGATGATGCGCACCGCAATCGGCCGACGTGAACAACGATGCTGCTCACGACAACAGTTCGAAACCGGCCAGACGCGCCGCCTTTCGATCGAAAGTCGCCGTCGTCGTGCATCCCGCGCGCGCGCCGAGCGCGCCGATCAGTGCGTCGGCAAAAGCGCCGTGTCCGTCCTTGAGCGCGCTTGCCGCTGCAAATACTTCTTGTTCGCACTCAACGACAAGCGTCTCGGCCTGGAGCAGCAGTTCGATTGCGCTGGCAACGTCGCGATCGCTTCGACCGTAGGCGCGCTCGAGAACCCACGCCGTCTCCACCATTGCAACGACACTGATGAAGCCTGGCTCGTCGACCGACAGCCGCCGCTCCATAAGATCGGCCGCTTTTCGCGCTTGCTCCCGGTCGTCTTGCGCGAGGTAGCGAACGAGAACGTTCGTATCGAGCCCGATCATCGAGCCCTGCGCCGCACACCCGCCGCTCCGGCCGCAATCGCCTCGTCCATCTCCTCGAGCGTCACGGCTTTCGCTCGCTTCGGAACGCAGCCACGCAGCTTCGCTATGGGGATCTTCGGCAAGATCACGACGCTGCCGTCGGGATGCACGAAGAACTTCACCCGGTCGCCCGCCTTGAGCCCGAGATGTTCCCGAATCGCTTTCGGAATGGTCGCTTGCCCCTTCGTCGTCAGGGTCGACTCCATGCTGGGGTATTACCTACGTAGAATCGTAATACCTGGCGCTCACCAGCAAGCCGATTGCCGTCGCGATACAGTCCGAATTCAAGCGCGCGCCCGGCGCGCTGCGATGCGATCGGTACGATCATGGGTTCCTCCGAACGTGTGCGGTCGAAGGATCTCTACTAAGCGCTCGGTTTCTAAGGGACGAACGAGATGCGCTTGAAGCTCGACGCTCCAGGCGTGGATTGGGCATAGGGGAGATATAGGCGCGACGCGCGCGAGGGAGGGCCCCGTGTCCACTACGACCATCGTCATCATTGTTCTCGTCTTGGTGCTCCTCGGCGGCAGCGGTTTCGGATACTACACGATTCGCTCGTCGACGGGAGGCCCGGTGCGCGTCGCAACCGCCAACCCGACGTACGGGATCGGCGGCACGATCGTTACGTTGATCCTGCTCTGGGCATTGCTCCACTATTTCTTCCACCTCATTTGAGTTTAGGGGTGCCTCGGCGATAGCCCGGATAGCTTCGCCGCGCGCTCCTAAGCCGGCGCCGCGGCCTTCCTCGCCGCGGCGACCGCGGCGGCAGATGGTGGCGGCGCCAGCGCCCTTGTGTCGGCCGACCGCACAGGGCCAGCTTCACGCCGAACGTACTGAAGTACGAAGTATCCGCGTCGTTTCTCGCCGATTTCGATTCGCTCAGCGACCGTGAGAAGAGCCTCTTTCTGGCCGCGGTCCGCTCGACGGTACGCCGGCGCTCGTCGCGGCGGTCCGAAGGGCCAAACGGGCGCGCGCTGCCAACGTACTCCTCGGCGGCGGTGATGGGACGATGACTCAAGCGGCGAACGTTCTCGCGCACTCGGAGGTCACGGTCGGCGTGCTCCCGCTGGGCACGGGCAATAGTTTCGCGAAGACCATCGGGATCGGCGAAGACGTAGAGCGCGCGATCGAGGTTATCGCGGCCGGGCGGACGACTGAGGTCGATCTCGGCGTCGTGAACAAGCGCTATTTTGTGAATTTTGCCACGATCGGCTTCGCCGCGCAGGTGGCGAAATCGACGGACCACGGCCTCAAATCGGCGATCGGACCGCTGGCCTACGTCACGGCCGCGATCGGCCAGCTATCCCGCGAGCGCGGCTTTCGGGCCAAAGTGCGATCGAAGCATGCGTCATTGGGTATTCGCACGCAGCAGCTTATCGTGGTCAACGGCCGCCACTTCGGAAATCAACCGATAACGCCGGACGCGACTGATCAGGACGGCCTCTTGCGCGTGTTCGTCACCGAGGGAACGAGCCGCTTTGAATTGCTGAAGACGTACGCTGCGCTGGCGACCGGACTGGGCGGCGTTTTGCCGGAAGCGCACCTGCTCACGGGCAAGAAATTTCTGATCCGGACGAAGCCGAGACAGGAAATCAATATCGACGGGGATTCACTCGGCCGCACGCCGGCCCACTTCTCGGTCGAGCGTCGCGCGCTCCGCGTTTTTGTACCTTAACGCGGCGGCCCGCGTCCTCCGGATGCTTGCGCGCGTGTTGGGCGATGCCGTCCGGCGACGGCGCCGGCCATGTCGCCGGCACGCATGATGGCGTGTCGCGATGCTTATCGCGAAATGAGATGCGCTTTCGGAAGTAGCGCGGTTCGCGTTTCGAACCTTCGCGCGGAGCGCGCCGCGCGCGTTCGATCGCAGCCGGTCTCGAGGCGATGCGATGCTAGGAATGACTAAACAAAACACTAGGAATGGCGAATGACAAAATGCACATAGCTCGGCGGAAATAAGCTTCCGATCCGCGAATAACCGGCGCAAATGAGATACCCTGGCATACCCTCAGTCATCAACGGCAACGGCGCCGTTGCTTACGTCATGGGCCACGTCTGCGGCGGCGTCATCGGTTATCCGATCACCCCGTCGACCGAGATCTCGGAGATCTACGAGGCGTTCCGCGCGGCAGGCGGAGTGAACGTCTGGGGCAAGCACCCGTTCTTCTTCGAGCCGGAAGGCGAACACTCGGCGCAGAGCGGCGCGCTCGGCGCGGCGCTGACGGGCGGCAAGTTCGTATCGAATGCGTCGTCGAGTCAGGGCATCTTGTACGGGCTCGAATCGCACTACGTCACGGTCGGCAAGAAGGTCGGCGGTTTCGTCCTCCAAGTCGCCGCGCGCGTCGTGTCGAAGCACTCGCTGAACGTGATGGCCGGGCACGACGACGTCTACGCGTTGCTGCCGTCGGGATACACGATGCTGTTCGGGAGCAATCCGCAAGAAGCGGCCGACCTCGCGGCGATCGCGTACAAGGTCAGCGCGCTCTCGTTGATCCCGGTCGCGAACGCGATGGACGGCTTCGCCACGAGCCACATGCTCAGCGAGATGCTCCTCCCCGAACCCGAACTGCTCAAGGAATTTCTCGGGGACCCCGCGGGCCGCATCAAAGCGCCGACGGTCGCCCAGGAGATCCTGTTCGGAGCGAAGGGGCGCGTCTTCCAGCTCAAGCAGTATCTCGCGCGGCACGAGGCGGATATCGCGCCCGCAGACTTGGCGAAGGTCCAGGCCTATCTCGACGGCGTCGCGGAGCAGATCGAAGAGGATAACGCCGGCGATCTGATCGGCGCCACGCTCGAGTGGTTCCCCGAAGAGTTGCGCGCGCAGTGGCGCCGCCAATGGCTCAACGCTCCGCAGAAGGGGACGCGCCGGCTCGTCCCCGCGCTCGTCGACGTCAACAACCCCGGGCTTACCGGCGGCGTTCAAAACCAGGCGGATTTCCAGGCGGGCGCCGCCGACCACCGGACGCACTTCGCGAGCGAGGTGCCGCAATTCGTACGCCGCGCGATGCAGGAATACGGCGAGTTGACCGGCCGCGAATACAGCCCGGTCAAGACGTTCCTCTGCGACGACGCCGAGACGGTGTTGGTCGGCCTCGGCTCGGTCACCGACGATGCCGAGGCGGTCGCGACGTATCTGCGCTCGCAAGGGAAGAAAGTGGGCGTCGTCTCGATCAAGCTCCTCAACCCGTTCCCCGAAGGGGATTTGGTTGCGGCGCTGGCGGGGAAGAAGGCCGTCACCGTCCTCGAGCGCTCGGAAGTGACCGCGTTGACGAACCTCGTGACGCAAGCGCTCTGCAAGGCGCGCGAAAACGGCGATCTCGTGCGGCATGCCGGCATTCCGCCGATCGTCGCGCTGCCGAAGATCACGACCGCGATCTTCGGCCTGGGCGCGCACGATCTCCAGCCGCGCCATCTGATCGCCGCCTACAAGAACATGGAGAGCGAGAACAGCGCGCCGTTCGTGTACCTCGGCTCGCAGTTCTTCTCAGCCGACGCCACGCCGCGCGTCGCCGCGCTGCAGGACAAGCTCAAGGTCGCGTATCCCGAGACCGAGTTCATGGCCCTGGCGACGGAGCCGAACCCGCACTTGCTGCCGGCCTCGGCGTTCCGCGTGCGCTTCCATTCCGTCGGCGGCTACGGCACGGTTGCGACCGGGAAGCTCCTGACCGACATCCTCGGGGGGGTGCTCGGCCTCCATTCGAAGTCCGCGCCGAAATACGGTTCCGAAAAGAGCGGCGCACCGACGAACTACTACATCACGCTGAGCCCCGAAGCGGTCAAGATCACGAACGCCGAACTCGAAGAAGTCGAGATCGTCGTCTCGGCGGACCACAAGGTGTTCAGCCACACGAACCCGCTGCTCGGGCTCGCGCCGGAAGGCACGTTCATCCTGCAGTCGGGCCACGCGCCGCTGGACGTCTGGAAAGAGCTTCCCGCGCACGCGCGCAAGACGATCCGCGAACGGCGGATCCGCTTCTTCGTCGTCGACGGGTTCGCCGTCGCGCGCAAGCACGCGCCGACGCCGGACTTGGAAGTGCGCATGATGGGCATCGCGTTCATCGGCGCCGTTTGCGGGCACGTCGACCGCGTCGTCGCGGACGCATCGCAGGCCGCGATCCTCGCGAAGATCCGCCAGCAGATCACGAAGAAGTTCGGCGCCAAGGGCGGTAAGATCGTCGAGAGCAACATGGAGGTGATCCGCGAGGGGCTCGAAGCGACGATGCGCGTCGACTACGAAGACCCCGAGTTCGAGCGCGTCGAGAACACGATCGTCCTGCACGCGGCGCGCGGCGCCGGCGTCTCGGCGGCGATGGTGACGTCGACCGGCCCGTCGATGAGCTGCGGCTTCTTCGACCGCGAGTTCTACGCGGACGTCGTTGCCGACCGCTTCAAGGACGGGACGATCTCAGAGGCCCCCGTGATCCCCGGCACCGGCATGTTCATGCCGCCGGGAAGCGCCGCGTGGAAGGACAAGGGGCTCTTCCGCCTGACGGTCCCCGAATACGACGCGAGCCTGTGCACCGGGTGCATGGAGTGCGCGCTCGTCTGCCCCGATGCCGCGATCCCGAACACCGTGCACGAGATCCACGACCTCCTGATCACGGCGCTCAAGCAACTCGACGTCACGGACCAACTCCGCGAGCAGATGCGCGGGTACGTCGTCCAGCTCGCCGGCGCGATTCGCGAAGCCTACCGGCAACTTCCGAGCAAGGATCCGACGACGTTCCGCGAGATCCTCGCCGGCGCGGTCGAGGGCCTCAACCTCGAGAGCGCGACGTTGCGGCGCAACTTCGCGAAGATGGTCGAGGTGCTCTCGGACTTCCCCGTCGCCAAGACGCGGCCGTTCTTCGACGCGCAGGAAAAGGCGGTTTCGGGGACCGGCGGGCTCTATTCGGTCGTGATCGACCCGTGGAAGTGTAGCGGCTGTCTCGAGTGCATCGACGTCTGCGGACCGGGCGCGCTCGTCGCCCGCCGGCAGGATGCCGAGATGCTCGAGTCGCTCCAAGGCCGCTTGGAGCTGCTCGGCAAGCTCTCGAACACGCCCGCGCGCTTCACGGAGAACGCGACCCGCCCCGAAGGCGAAACCAAGCGCCTCATCCTCGATCGCGAGAACTACTACGCGATGACGGGCGGGCACGGCGCCTGCCGCGGTTGCGGCGAGGTCACGGCGATCCGCCTGGTGACCGCCGCGAACCGGGCGATCTTCCAGAAGCGCCGCAAGGAGCACATCCGCGAGTTGGAGACGCTGATCGAACGCTTGAGCGCGAAGCTCGAGCGCGTCGCGGAAGACGAACACGATCCGCAACGGCGCGAGCGCATCGGGCGCACGCTCCGCACGCTCGAGAAGCGGTTGTACGAATTCGAAAGCGGCCCGACGGGGAACGGCCCCGCCCCCGCAGCGATCGCGAACGCGACCGGTTGCAGCAGCGTCTACGCCTCGACGTTCCCGTTCAACCCCTACAACGTCCCGTGGGTGAACAGCCTCTTCCAGGACTCGGCGCCGGTTGCCAAGGGCCTCTTCGAGGGCTTCACGGCGGAGGCGGTCGAGGACTTCCGCGCGCTCCGCATCGCGAAGCTCGATCTCGACGATCACTACGACCCCGAGACGCACGATGCGTACTTCAAGTACTTCCGCTGGACGCAGTTCTCCGAGGAAGAACTCGGCCTGCTGCCGGCGGTCATCACGATCGGCGGCGACGGCGCGACGTACGACATCGGCTTCGGCGCGCTCTCGCGCATCCTCGTGACCGATACGCCGATCAAGGTCGTCGTGCTCAACACGGGCGCGTATTCGAACACCGGCGGCCAGGCGTCGACGGCGAGCTTCACCGCGCAGGATTCGGATCTCACGCGCGTCGGCGCGACGCACAGCGGCAAGCAAGAGCAACGCAAGGAGCTCGGGCTGATCGCGGCGTTCCATCCGAACGTCTTCGTGGCGCAGACGAACACCGCGCTGCAGGGCCACTACCTCAAGAACGTCATGGAGTTCTTGAACTACACGGCCTCGCCCGCCGTCCTCGACGTCTACACGCCGTGCCAATCGGAACAAGGCATCGCGGACGACGCCGCCAACCGCCGCGCGCGGCTGGCGACGGAGAGCCGGATGAGCCCCGTGTTCGTGCACGATCCGCGCCGCGGCGAGACGCTCGCGGAGCGCTTCTCCCTCGAAGGCAACCCCGATACCGATAAGGACTGGACGACGACGACGCTCGAGTATCTCGACGCCGACGGGCAGCCCGCGCTGATGACGATCCCGCTGACTCCCGCCGATTTCGCGTATCGCGAGGGCCGCTTCGCGAAGCACTTCCGCCGGGTCGACCCCACCGCAAGCGTGGTTCCGGTGCATGAGTACTTGGATCTGGGCGTCGAGGAGCGGTACGGCAAGACGCCGTTCATTTGGGCGACGAATCAGGAACACCGGCTCGTCAAGCTCGCGGTCTCCCCGACGGTCGTCGAACTCGTGGCGGAGCGGCGCCGGAACTGGCGGATGCTCCAATACCTGACGGGGCTGCACGTCGAGCGCCTCCGCGAAACGCATCGCGAAACGCTCGCGAGTTGGCAGCGGCGCGTCGAAGAATCCGCTGAGGAACGCGAACTCTCGATCGATACGATCGCCCGCGCGATGTCGGAGGTCGCGGCAGCCTCGCAGGCGCCGCCCGCCGAACAGGCGCGCCCCACGATCGTGACGCCGGCGCTCGCCGCAAAGACCGCGTCGGCCCAGGCTGCCCCGGCGAAGAACGGAAGCCGGCCGCTGGTCTCGATCGCGGAAGAGGACATGCCCAAGTGCACGAACTGCAAGACCTGCTATCAGGACATGGGCGAGATCTTCGAAAAGACCCGGATCGTCGTAGGCGGCGTCACCAAGGAGGTGAGCCGCGTCATCCCGGGCGCGCTCGACAAGCTCGCGATCACGCCCGAACTGATCCGCCGCGCAACCCGCGTCGCCGCCGATTGCGACGCTGAAATCATCATCCGATGACCGGCGCGGAACGCGAGGAGCTCCAACGCTACCTCTTGGCCAACGTCGAGATCGAATCGACCCGGCACAATCTGGACGTGCTCGAACGCAGCGGCGGCGTCGAGCTCTTCCAGAAGCAACTGGCGTTGCTGCAGAAGCGGCTCTTGCAAGAGCCGCAGTCCTTCCGGGACATTTTCATCTCCGAGGGCATGCACGCGATCGCGTGGGAGTTCCAGCAGGACGAACTCCCGGACCACTTCACGAAGACGATGTGGGAGCTGATGCTGCGCGGCGACGACATGAGCGCCGTCTTGCTGCGCTTCGTCTGGAACCTCTCGCTCAAGCTCAAGCGGAAGTTCATCCGCGCGCTCGACGCGCACCTCTCCGATCGCTATCCGATGTTCAAGGGGCTCTCGCACGGCTGGCCGGGCGAGAACAACATCCCGCCGTACATCCGTCCCCCCGAGGAGCGCGTCAAGGATTTCGATCTCGTCAACCAGGGCTACCTCGGATACATGGGGCTCGGCTACAGCGCGCGCGAGGTCGAGCTGTTCGTGTGGCTCGAAGTGCTGCGCGACAAGCAGTGCGACGACCGGCCGTGCGAGATCGGCGTCCCGAAAGACGGCCGCGCGGAGAATCACGGCGGCTGTCCGGTCAAGATCCACATTCCCGAGATGCTCCAGCTCATGGGCGCCGGCAAGTTCCAGCAGGCGCTCGAACTGATCAAGGATTGCAATCCGCTGCCGAACGTCACGGGACGCGTCTGCCCGCAGGAGATGCAGTGCCAGGGCGTCTGCACGCACTCCGTGCGGCCGATCGAGATCGGGCAGCTCGAGTGGTATCTCCCGCAGAGCGAGAAGGTCACGCCGCGCGCGGCCTCGGCGAACGGGTGGAACGCGTTCGTGAACCCGTGGGCGTCGGCGGCGAAGCCGCCTATCGCCGTCGTCGGCTCCGGCCCCTCCGGCTTGATCAACGCCTACCTGCTCGCGAAGGAAGGCTATCCCGTCACGGTTTTCGAGGCGTTCCATCAGCTCGGCGGCGTGCTGCGCTACGGCATCCCCGAATTCCGCCTGCCGAACGAACTGATCGACGACGTCGTCGCGAAGATCGAGCAACTCGGCGGGAAGTTCGTCACGAACTTCGTCGTCGGGAAGACGGCCACGCTCGACGCGCTCAAGCGCGCGGGCTTTTGGAAGATCTTCGTCGGCACCGGCGCCGGCTTGCCGCGCTTCATGAACATTCCCGGCGAGCATCTGCTCGGCGTCATGTCGGCGAACGAGTTCCTCACGCGCGTGAACCTGATGCAGGGGCAGAGCGACGAGTACGAGACGCCGCTCCCCGAAACGCACGGGAAGCACGTGATCATCATCGGCGGCGGGAACACGGCGATGGACGCGTCGCGGACCGCGCGGCGCCTCGGCGGGAAAGTCACGATCGTCTACCGGCGCACGATGGACGAGATGCCGGCGCGCGTCGAAGAACTCCACCACGCGCTCGAGGAAGGCATCCAGGTCAAGGTCTTACGGGCGCCGAGCGAGTTTCTCGGCGATGGGAAGACCCATCACGTCACGCACGCCGTGCTCGACATCATGGAACTGGGCGAGCCCGATAAATCGGGGCGGCGCAGCCCGATCGCGACCGGCGAGACCGAGCTGATCCCGGTCGATCTCGTGATCATGGCGCTCGGCAACGATTCGAACCCGATCGTCAAGGATGCCGAACCGGACCTCGCGACGACGAAGTGGGGGACGCTCGAGGTTCAGAAGGGCTCGCAGCGGACCTCGATCGAGGGCGTCTACACCGGCGGCGACGCCGCGCGAGGCGGTTCGACCGCGATCCGCGCGGCCGGCGACGGGCAGGCGGCCGCACGCGAGATCGCGGGCGAGATCCCGTTCTCGGCGAGCGAGATCAAGCTGCTCGTCGCGAGCGCGGAGCGCTACACCAAGCTCGGACAGACGCGCCAGACGATCGTCGAGAAGATCAACCTCGCCGACGGCATCGTCGAGTTCGTCGTGCGTTCCCCGCTGATCGCGAAGGCGGCCCGCGCGGGCCAGTTCGTTCGCGTGCTCGCCTGGGAGAAGGGCGAGTTGATCCCGCTGACGCTCGCCGATTGGGATGCGCATGCGGGAACGATCGATCTCGTCGTGCAGGGGCTCGGGACGAGTTCGATGGCGATCAACCAGATGGAGGTCGGCGAAGCGTTCACCGGCATCGCCGGGCCGCTGGGCCTGCCGAGCGAGTTGCATCGCTATTCGAAGGATGAGACGGTCGTCTTCACCGCGGGCGGCGTCGGCTTACCCCCGGTCTATCCGATCATGCGCGAGCACCTGCGCATGGGCAACCACGTCACGCTGATCGCCGGTTTCCGCACCGCGAACCTTCTGTTTTGGACGAAACGCGATCAGCGCGTCGGGAAGCTGCAAGCCGAGTACCCGGACCTGCTCGACGTGATCTACACGACGAACGACGGCCGCTTCGGCATCAAGGGGTTCGTCACGCTCCCGCTCGAGGATATGCTGAAGAAGGCCCAAGCCGGGAAAGGCCGCAAGATCGGGGAGGTCGTCACGATCGGCCCGCCGCTCATGATGCGTGCGGTCAGCGATCTCACGAAACCCTACGGCGTGCGCACGGTCGCGAGCCTGAACTCGATCATGGTCGACGCAACCGGCATGTGCGGCGCGTGCATGGTACCGGTGCTGCACAACGGGAAGCTCGTACGCAAGCACGCTTGCATCGACGGACCGGAGATCGACGCTCACGTCATCGAGTGGGATAAGTTCCTACCGCGCTTCAACCAGTTCAAACCGCAAGAAGAGCGCAGCAAAGTCAAGCACGGCTTCGTGTAGGCGGGCGCCTCAGCAGCGCACCATCGTCTTCGGCGCCGTTGCGGCGGCGCCGGGCGCGTTCGGTTCGAGCGTGCAGCTTTGGCGTTCGATGCCGTCGGTATCGCGCAGGGAGATCGTCCAACCCGTCGGCGTTCGCGTGTAGACGGCGAAGCCGAACTGCTTCGTCGCGAACGGAGCCTGCGCGCCCGGGGCGTAGCCGTTCGCGCTTACGTACTTGCTCGTCGCGTCCGCCTCGTCGAGATCGTCGCCGCTCTCGCCGTTCACCACGAGCGGCGGGTATGCGGCGAGATCGATCGCGACGAAATCGTGCACGTGCCCCACGAGGACGACGTCGAACGGCCCCAGGTCGGCCGGCGTCGTCGAGAGCACCGCCGTCATGTTCGCGCTCGCGTACGGCGGACGGTGCGTCACGAGCCACGCTCTCTCTCCCGGGCCGGCCGCGAGCGCCCGCGCGGCCTCGAAACTCCGAGTGTAGTAGGAGACGCGGGCCGGGTCCGTCGGAGGGACGTCGCTGGTGTCGGCCGACGAATCGAGTTCGACGATCCGCAGCCCGCCGACGCTCAGGGCATAGGGCGGCGTACCGTCGGCGGCGGCGGGGCCGTTCGGGCAGGCCGTGTTTTCGCTCGGTTCGAGATACCGGAACCAGGCGGGGCCGCCGCGCCGGCAATCCTCGTGGTTTCCGCGAGTCAAGACGAGCGGGACGCTCGCGAAGATCGGTTTCGCGGGGACGAACCAATCGGCGTTCCAGGATTGGCTCGTGTCGCCCCAATAGTTCACGCACCCGGCGACGCCCGGGACGCAGTTGTTCTCGCGATAATAGAAATCGCCGACGTGGATCGCGAGGTCCGCGTGGACCGCCGCGATCGATTGCGCGATCTTCGCGAAAGGCCACGCCGCGAGATCGCCGCAATTCTGTTGCTCGCCGCCCTTCATGCGGCAGCCGGTGTCGCCGAAGACGACGACCGTGTTGACGGTCCGCGGGGGCGCGGGGAGCGCGTACCGTTCGATCGAGACGCCGCTTGCGCCGGGCGGCAGCGACGCTTCGCACACGACTTCGGTGAAGCCTAACTCGCTTTGCATCGGGGCGCGTTGCGTCATCGGCACGGAGGTCCGGTCGTACGTGACGCTAGGGCAGCTTTGCGTCACGAGCGCGCGCGCCTGCGGCTTTCCGTCGGCGGCGTATTGAATCCAAGCGGAAAGGACGGCTGCGAAGAGCATCTGGAGAGCCTCCTGGCATTCGTCGGCGGCGGTTCCGTCGCGAAGAGCGCAGAGCGTGCGAGGTTCGTCTTCATCGCCGAACGCGCGGTCCCTGGAACTCTCTTGCGCTCGGATGGGTCGCATCCGGCACCGGGTTCGCGAGGAACGAGATTGCACGAAAGATAACGGGAAGCACAGCCCCCGGCCGCCCCAGCACGTTCCCCAAGAGGAGTTCCGTGAAGCCTGAAGCCGTCTTGCCCACGCGCGGGCAGTTTATCACCGGCGGACTTGCCGCGTCCGCGGCAACGCTGGCGAGCGTCAACGTCATTGCCGCGCCGGCCGAGGCGCTTGTCGTGGGCATCACCGTTCCGGAGACGGGCCCCTACTCCGCCCAGGGGCTCGACCAGCTTAGGGCATACCGCTTGGCGATCGCCGAGATCAACAAGGCCGGCGGCGTCTTGGGCCTTCCGATCAAGGCCTCGATCGGCGACGACCGGACTCGCCCGGCATCCGCCGTAGCGAACGCGCGCCGCATGATCGAAGGCGAAGGCGCCGTCATGATCACGGGCGGCTCGTCGAGCGCGACCGCAGTCGCCGTCTCGGATCTGTGCCAAGAGAAGAAAGTCGTCTTCATGGCGACGCTCACGCACAGCAACGAAACGACCGGGAAATCGTGCCACTACCACACGTTCCGCCGCTACAACAACGCGCACATGTCGGCGAGCGCGCTCGCCCGAACGATGGCGACGAAGTACGGAGCCGGCCGCTGGTTCTACATCACCGCCGACTACACGTGGGGCCACTCCGTCTACCAAAGCATCACGGAGGTCGCCGAATCCAAGGGCGCGACGACGATCAAGAACGTGCTCGTCCCGGTCGGCTCACAAGATTTCGGCTCCGCGTTCACGCAAGCGCTCTCGGCAAAGCCCGACGTCCTCGTCGTCACCGAATTCGGGAACGACATGATCAACGCGTTGTATCAGGCCGCGCAATTCGGCTTCACGAAGACGACGAAGATCCTCGTCCCGCTCGCCGACGAATACATGGTCGAGGGCGCGCAAGACAATTTCGACGGGGTCGTCACGACCGCTCCGTTTTATTGGAAGTACCACGCCGGCCGATACCCGGCCGCAAAGAAGTTCGTCGACTCCTTCGTCAAGCTCTACGGCACGCCGCCCTCCAACGGCGCGGAATGCGCCTACACGAACATGTACCAATGGAAAGCGGGCGTCGAGCGCGCCGGCTCTCCCGATCCGAAGAAGTTCGTCGAAAAGATGGAAGGCTACCACTTCACCGCGACCAAGGATCCCGAATACTGGCGCGCCTTCGACCACCAGGGGATCAACTCGGTCCTCGTCCTCGAGGGCATCCCGCGCGCGCAGCGCACGAGCAAGTTCGCCTACGCGAAAGTCCTCGAAGTCCACGACGGCGATTCCGTAGCCGTAAAACAAACCGCAAGCGACTGCAAACTAGACGGGGCATAGCCTCCTAAGCCGGTGTCCCAGGGCCTGCATCCCAGCTTGGCCGCCGTCACGGCAGACGGGACCCCAGCTAGCCGCCTAAAGCAGACGAATGCGGCAGTTCGATGACCGAGTGGACGAGCTCGTCGCCGAGCCGGTAGTTGTGGTGGAAGCCGAGGCTCGTGCAGACGGAGAGCATCGAGCGGTTGTCGTTGAGGATGTACCCGACGACGCGGTCGACGCGCTCTTCGCCGGCGATCTCGATGAGGCGGCGGAGCAACTTCTTGCCGAGGCCCTGCCCTTGGAACGAATCGGCGATGAGCAGCGCGAACTCCGCCTGGTTCGCCCCGTTCTCCATGATCAGTCGTCCGATGCCGACGATCTCCTCGCCCCCGGCCTCGTTCGTCCGCAACGCGAGAAGTGCGATCTGACGCGCGTAGTCGATGAAGCACAGGCGAGCGAGGCGCTCGTGCGAGATGCGCTGGTCGAGGCTGAGCGCGTGCGCGTACCGGCTGTAGACGCTGTCTTCGGAAAGCGCTGCGTGGAAGGGGCCCATCAGCGGCTCGTCGTCGGGGCGGATCGGGCGGATCGTCAATTCTTCGCCGCTGCGCGAGGTCCACGTGCCGACGTATTGCGCGGGGTACGGCCGGATCACCGAACTCGGGAGCGCCTCGTCGGCGATCTCCGGCGGATGGAGGACGACGCGTGCGTCGAGCGCCACGATGCCGTTCGGCGTCGCGACGAGCGGGTTGATATCGATCTCCTTGACGCGCGGCTGCTCGACGACGAGCTCGCTGAAGCGCGCGAGCAGGAGCGCCAGCGCTTCCTCGTCGATCGGAGTGCGCCCGCGAACGCCGGCGAAAGCTTTGGCGACCTTCGTCTTCGCGATCGTCTGTCGAGCCAGCGCCTCGTTCAGCGGGGGCAGGGCGAGTGCGGTGTCGTTGTAGACTTCGACGAGCGTTCCGCCGGAGCCGAACAGGATGACGGGCCCGAACTGCGGATCGAGCGTCGAGCCGAAGATCAGCTCGTACCCGTCGCGCGTTTCGATCATCGGCTGGACGGTCACGCCGCCGAACGCCTCCGGCCCCGCTTTCGCGGTGACGGAAGCCTGGATCTCATGGAACGCCAGCTCGACGCAGCTCGCGCTGCCGAGGTTGAGCCGGACGCCGCCGACATCGCTCTTGTGCGTGACGGTTTCTGAATGCAGCTTGACGACGACGGGGAAGCCGATCGCGGCCGCCGCTTCGACGGCCGCCTCAGCCGTCGTCGCGATCACCGTCGGGGTCGTGGGGATATCGTATGCGGCGAGGAGTTGCTTTGATTCGGCCTCGCTGAGCAGGACGCGGCCTTCAGCGAGCGCGTTCGCGAAGAGCGTGCGGACCGCCGCGCGGTTCGGCGCGTGCCGGTCGGGCGAGACGCGCGGCGTTTCGAAGAGGGCGCGGAGCTTCGCATCGTAGCGCCACATCAGGTTGAAGATCCGCGCCGCGTGGTCCGGGTAGGCGAAGGTGGGGATGCCGGCCGGCTCGAGGATATCAGCGGCGGCAGCGAGCGTCGTCGCCCCCATCCACGCGACCAGGATCGGCTTGTGAGAGGTCCGCGCGATCGCCTTGAGGCCTTCGGCGACCTCCTTCGTCCCGGCCATCGCCTGCGGCGCGAGCGCGACGAGGATCGCATCGTTGTTGGGGTCGGCGATCGCGATCCGCGCCGCCTCTTGGAAGCGCCCGATCGGCGCATCGTCGAGGACGTCGATCGGATTCGTGCGGCTCCAGAGCGGGGGGAGGAGCGCGTCGAGCTGGGCCATCGCCGCCGCGCCGACTTGCGCGAGCTCGCCGCCGCCTTCGATCAACGCGTCGCACGCGAGGACGGCGGGGCCGCCGGAGTTCGTCACGATCGCCAGCCGCTTCCCCGCGGGGCGCGGTTGCTTGGCGAGCACGTCGGTGATTTGAAAGAGATCCTCGATCGAATCGACGCGCAGGATTCCACAGCGGTCGAATGCCGCATCGAGCGCCCTGTCGCTCCCGGTCAAGGAGCCCGTGTGCGACGCGGCGACCTTGGCGGCAGCTTCGGTCCGGCCGCCTTTGATGACGACGATCGGCTTCGTGAGCGCAACCTCGCGCGCCGCCGAGAGCAGCTTGCGGGCATCCCCGACCGACTCCATGCAGAGGACGATCGCACTCGTATTCGGGTCGTCGCCGAGGTGATAGATGATGTCGCTCCACCCGATATCGAGCATCGAGCCCATCGAGATGAACGCGCTGAAACCGACTCCCTGGGAGATGCTCCAATCGAGGATCGCGGTCCCGACCGCGCCGCTCTGGCTCGCGAAGCCGATCGAGCCGGCCCGCGCGTTCATGCTCGAGAGCGACGCGTTGAGCCCGACGTGCGGCGCCATGATGCCCGTGCAGTTCGGGCCGAGGACGCGCATGCGGCCGGCGGCTTGCGCGAAGATCTCGCGTTCGAGCTGCGCCCCCTCGGCGCCGCTCTCCTTGAACCCGGCGGCCAGGACGACGGCGACCTTGACGCCCGCATCGGCGCACTCGCCGATCAACCCGGGGACGGTCCGGGCCGGAGTCGCGATGATTGCGACGTCGACGGGCTTGGGGACGGCTCCGATCGACGGGTACGCCGGCCGGCCGAAGAGGCTTGCGTGATGCGGGTTCACGGTGAAGACGTCGCCGCGGAAAGCGCCCTCGATCAGGTTCAGCGTCGCGATACGGCCGACGCCGGGCTTCTCCGAAGAACCGATGACGGCGACCGAGCGCGGGTGAAAGAGCGCGTCGATCGGCAAGGGGCGGGCGCCCATCCTTGCGGAGGGGAAAGCGACCGGCGTGCCGGCAGCCGTCGCCGTGTAACCGGCGGGCGGAGGATCCCCAGTCAGCGTTTTCATTGGCGTTATAGATATTATCGGCTATATGCGTCTAGCCTCCTAGTGCTTTTTGCCACTTCGGGCGTTCTTCTAGTGAATTCCCGTGAAATAAAGGGAAGGGTACGACTCGTGTATAACGGCCACCGGTTGAATCTGTCGTCACTCACGCTTTCGGTGCTCGATCTCCGGCATCGAAGTGTTCGCGGCAGGCTTTACGGTCCGGACGCTACCGACCAGTACGGTTGGGAAAGTCGTGACTCGTGGCCCACGAATTTCAGCCGAGATGGCGGCCGAGCCGCAGTGATCCGTTCTTCGAGCCGCGGTTCGCCGAAGATCACGCCGAATGCGCGTGATGCGTTCGGCGCTCCGGCGCCTCACTACGTTTGAGTGGGCTGCCGTCGTAGCGCTCGGACTCATTCTTCCGATCGCGCTGTATTTCGGGTTCGCGCTGACGGTCCGCGCCTCGGAGCGCGAGAGTGCGTTCGACAAGCTGGAAGGGGTGAGCCTAGCCCTCACCGCCGGGACGCTCCGTTTGATCGACGGGACCGACCTCGCGTTCCAAGCCGTCGACGGCGCGATCGCGACGCCGCGCGGGGCGGAGCGCGACGCTCTCCGCTCGCGTGTCGCCGATTGGCTAGCGACTAGCCCGATCGTCGAACGCGCCTTCGTCTTCGACGCGCGCGGACGTGGGTACGATTTGAGCAGGCCGGAAGAAGCGCCGGCGATCCACGCTTTCGATCCGGCATTCCTTACGGCGCTTGACGCGCGGCCCCACCGTTCCACTTCGATCGAGCCGGCCGCCCGGATCGACGAACTCAGCGGGACGGACGGCGTTCTCCTGGTCCGTGCCGCCGCGGACGCCCGGGGCCGGTACATCGTGCTTTCCCTCCACCAGAGCCGCCTGCGGGAACTCTACAGTGTTCCGAGCCTCGGGGCGAACGGGATCGTCGTGCTCTGCGCCACGAACGGGCGCGTCATTCTCGCGGAGCCGAATTCCGTGCGGCTGAATGAGAAGGGCATCTCAGCGCTTGCTTCGCGGGCGACGGATTCCGCGGGAGGGCCGGTCCTCACGACCCTCGGCGACGGCGTCGAGCGCTACTACGAGTCCCGGATCGTCCCGAAGGCGGATGCGCAAGCGGTCGTGGTCGGCGTTGCGCGAGCCGATATCGACGGCGCCGTCGAGGGAAGGCTTTCGTTCGCCCGCTGGACGCTCGCGATCCTTTGGCTCGCGATCCTGTCGGGGGCGGCGTTCGCGCTCTTCCTCTCCGAGCGGGCGAGACAACTCGCGCTCGGCTTATCGCTCCAAGGCGAAGCGATGAGCACGCTACGGCAACTGCATAACGATATGCTCGACCAGTCGCCCGCGAGCATCGCGGTCCTCGACGCGCGAGGAACGATCGTCGAGGTGAACCGGCGTTGGCGTCAGTTCGCGATGGAGAACGGCTATGCCGATGCCGATTACGGCGTCGGGAGGAACTATCTCGACGTCTGCGAGGCCGCCGGCGCCGCGCCCGGCGATACCGCGGACGATGGGAGCGATTCGGCGCTCGACATTCGACAAGGGATCGAGGACGTCATCGCGCACCGCCGCGATACCGCACATTTTCGTTACCCGTGCAACGCGCCCGGGCAAGAGCGATGGTTCGAGATGTTTGTCGCGCCGATCGGCCTCGTGCGTGCAGTGGGCGCGATCGTCAGGCATCTGGAGATCACCGACCTCGTCGTTGCGCAGCGGGAGCAGAAGCTCCATAGCGACGTTTTGGAAGCAATCGACGTGGCGCTCCCGATCGCGATCTATCATCGTATTGCGAACGGCGGGGAGTTTCGGTACCGTTTCGTGAACCCCCGAGCTGCGGAGCTGTTCGGCATCTCAAGCGGCGAGAGCCGAAGACTCGAGTTGATTGGGGAATCGCTCCACCCGGAGGATGCCGCGCGCGTCCGCGCATCCTACCAGAGCGCGCTCGATGCCGGCGGAGGGATGTGGCGGGCCGAATTCCGTTGCGTTACGCACGCGGGAGAGTGCGCTTGGTTGCGCGCCGCCGTCCATATCGTGGCGTCGGACGGGCGCGAGATCGAATCGCTCGCGGTCCTGCACGATTTCACCGAGGAAGCGCTGGCGAGCGAAAAGACCCACTACGAGCGGGAACATGACGAGTTGACCGGTCTCTTGACGCGCCCGGCGTTCGAACGATCGCTAACCGCGGCGATCGACCGCTGGATGCGTTTCGGCGAGTTCTTCACGGTCGTCCTCGCCGATATCGATGGTTTCCACGAACTGAACGAAGCGTACGGCATGGACGTCGGAGACGAAATGCTTCGTAAGGTCGCTGATGCGATGCGCGAAACCTTCAGGGAATCGAGCGACTCGCTCGCGCGCCTCAACGCGGACAAGTTCGGCCTCATCGCTCGAGTCAGGACGATGCAGGACGCGCTTGCCGTCGCCGATCGGGTCGTGGCGACCGCGGGGATCGCGTTCGATGTCGATGGACATCATCTGCTGCTCTCGGTGAGCGCGGGTGCTGCGATCCCCAGCCGCCTCACCGACGCAGCCGGCGACCTCTTGCGTCACTGCGACACGGCGCTCGAGCGAGCGCGCGACGGGGGCGGCGGGACGCATCGGCTCTATTCCGACGAGATGGGAGCCGAGAGCGTGGCGCGCGTCTCGTTCAAGGAGAACTTGCGCGAGGCGGTCGGACGGCAGGAATTCGAACTGCATTACCAGCCGAAGATCGATCTCGCCTCCGGACGCGTCGCCGGCTGCGAGGCGTTGATCCGTTGGAAGCACCCGGCCTTGGGCTACCAATCCCCGGCGCGCTTCATTCCGATCGCCGAAGAAACGGGCCTCATCGTCCCGATCGGCGCGTGGGTCGTGCAGGAGGCGTGCCGCCAATACGTGGCCTGGCGCGCCGCCGGGCTCGAGGCCGTTCCTATCGCCGTCAACGTCTCCGCCGTTCAATTCACCCACAGCGACGTTTTTGAACTGATCGAGAAGGCGATGGCATCATCGGGCGTACCCTCCGGCTCGATCGCCATCGAGGTGACCGAGAGTCTCTTCATCGGGAACTCGGACGACGTGGTCCGGACGTTGGAGAAGATCCGCGGCCTCGGCGTCGAGATCGGGCTCGACGATTTCGGCACGGGATTCTCATCGCTTTCGTATCTCAAGCGCCTTCCGCTCTCGAAGATCAAGGCGGACCAATCGTACGTTCGCGGGGCGGTCGAGAATCCGAGCGATGCGGCGATCGTCCGTTCGATCGTGCACCTCACGTCGGAGTTGGGCTTAGGAGTCGTCGCCGAAGGCGTCGAGACGGCGGAACAGCTTGCGTTTGTGCGCAGCGTGGGCTGTGCCGAGGCGCAGGGCTACTATTTCAGCCCGCCGCTGATGGCGCACGATTTCGCATGGTTTCTCCAAAATAGCGCGCAGTTGATTGCGAACAAACTCAACGTCGGCGAGAAGTCTCCGAGCAACGGGATTCTCGAAGGAGCGTAACGTGGCCGAACAGATTGCCCGCCGGTCAGCGACCGGGATCGCCGGGCTCGACGGGATCCTTCGTGGAGGGCTCCCCGCCGGGCGGACGACGGTCGTCGTCGGCGGCCCGGGCGCCGGAAAGACGGTCCTTGCGATGCAGTACCTCGTGAACGGAGCCGCGCGCTACGGAGAACCCGGCGTCATGGTTTCGTTCGAGGAATCCGAACGATCGCTGCGAGCGAACTTGGCGACCTTCAGGTGGCCGGTCGACGACGTGCTCGGGAAGACCCTCCACATCATCGACGGGCGGATCCCCGCCGATTCCGTGCAAGCCGGAACCGTCGATCTCGAAGGGCTCATCGCGATCCTGGATGTTTACGTTGCGGAGCACCGGCTGAAACGGATCTCGCTCGACGGCATCGATGCGCTCTTCGCCCTCTCGGAAGACCCGCTCGTAAGCCGTCGCGAAGTTCTGCGGCTGCTGAATTGGCTGGCGGAATCCGGTTTGACGGCGATCGTGACCGTCAAAGGCGCCCGGGACGGGGGAGCGATGCCGTCCTATTTCGGTTTCTCCGAGTATGCCTCCGACGGCGTCGTGCACTTGGGCGCCCGCATGACCGACCGGCTTCTCCATCGCGCATTGCAAGTCATCAAACTGCGCGGGGCCTCGTACGCGACGGGAGAGCATGCTTACGTCATCTCCGAACTCGGGCTCGAAGTCGCATACACTGCGGCGACGAAAGCCTCGACGCGGCTATCGGCGAACCGTCTCTCGTCGGGGATCGAGCGCCTCGACCGAATGCTGGTCGGCGGATACCGCGAGGGGTCGGTGACGCTCCTATCCGGCCTGCCGGGCACGGCCAAGACGACGCTTTCGGGTGCGTTCGTCTCCGCGGGGTGCGCCCGCGGCGAACGCGCGCTCTTCATCGGGCTCGACGAACCGGTCGAGCAGGTCTTTCTCGACCTCCGGTCCGTCGGATTCCAATTGGAGCGCTATAGGGATGAGGGCTTTCTCGCGACCGCATCGTTCAACGCAGGGTCCGCGAGCGTCGACGAGCACTATCTCGCGATCGAACGCCTGATCGAACTGCACGAGCCGCGCTTGCTCGTAATCGATCCGATCTCAGCGTTGGCGAAAGCCGGCGGCCGCGAGGTCGCCGATCTCGCCTGCGAGCGTTTGGTGAATCTCGTCAAGGAGCGCGGCATCACCGCGGTGTTCACCGTCGTCGCCGATTCGAGCCTCGGCGAACTCGAGGCGACCTCGACGCGCGTTTCGACGATCGCCGACAATTGGATCCATTTGAGCTTCGCGGTTCAACGTGGAGAGCGCAACCGGACGCTGACGATCATCAAGGCGCGAGGAACCGATCATTCTAACCAGATGCGCGAGTTGATTCTCAGCGATTCCGGGCTCGATTTGCAGGACGTCTACAGCGCGCAGGGAGAGGTGCTGCTCGGGACCGCCCGGATGGAAAAGGAGCAGCAGGACATGACCGACGCTCACAAACGTGCGGTCGACGTCAGGCGTAACCTTTCCGCCCTGGCGCATCGCGGCAACACGCTCGAAGCGCAGCTCATGATGACGCAGAGCGAACTCGCCGCGATCCGCGCGCAACAGGCCCAGATGGAATCGATGGCGCTCGACGTCGAGCGGCAGTTTGCCGAAGGGAGGAGCCTCATTCAGGCGAACCGCCGGGCCGACCCGCCGGACGGCCTGACGGGCGACCCGGAAGGGGGGACGCAGTGAGCGTCGAGCAGAGCGCGGAATTGCCGGTCGTGCGCCTGGTCCTGTTCATCGCAGGCGAATCGCCGAATTCAGCCGCCGCGCTGGCGAACCTACGCCGTGCGATCGAACTCGAGGGCGCCGAGCGCTTCGAACTCGAGGTCGTCGACGTCTTCGAACATGCCGAAAGGGCGCTCTCCGAACGCGTCTTCGTCACGCCGACGCTGGTCCGGCACGCGCCCACACCCATTCGGCGTTTGCTCGGCGACCTGAGCTCGACCATCGAGTTGCACTCGCTGCTGCGCGGCAGGTACGCCGGCGGACCTTCCGGCGACGTCCGCTGGTCTTCGAACGCCTCCTAGGCTCGCGCTCTCAGGCGGGCGGTTTCGGTTCCGGGCAATCGCGCAACAGCGTGCGGCCGTCCGGCGTCGTCTGCTGGACCGCGAAGACGGTCGCGGCTTTCTGCCTGCCCACGAGGTCGTAACCCGGCGGCGGCAGTTGTAAGAGCGCCGTCAGGTCCGTCTTCTTCAGATTCTTGGTCGACCAGGGGTCGTCGTCGTCGTTTGCATACGAGAACGGCCAATGCAGGTCGTCCTCGACCGTCTCCCCGTTGCGGAGGTGGATGACGATCGAGACGTCCCGGAAGTGGGCGGTCCCGTTCCAGCCGAACGTGCGGTGCCCGGTCAGTTCGACGTAGCCGCACGGCGTCGTGTCGGCCTCGCCGCCGTTCCCGTTCCCTTCCCCGCCGCTGCCGCTCGCCGTCCCGGCGTCCCCGCCGCTTCCGCTGCCCGCGCCCGCTCCCGTCCCGGCGCCGCCGTTTGCGACGCCGGTGCCGGCACCCCGCGCCTTTGCGGGCTTCACGGCCGGGGGGGCGTGCGGGGGCGGCGTCGCGTGGAGAATCCGCCGCGCGGCTTGCCCGCCGTGCGCGACGGCCAGCGGCGCGGCCGCCTTCGCGGCGGGCGCGCGAACTGAGACCCGTGGGGCGAGCGAGGCGCTCGGCCGCGGCGTGGCGAGCGTAACCGGCGGCGGCTTCGGCGTCGGCGTCGGGCGGCGCACGATCGTCACTTGTTGCGAGACGACGATCTCCGGTTGCGGCGGCGCGGCGTGCCGGCGCGGGATGAAGCCCGCGGCGATCGCGTGAACGGCAATCGCAACGGCAAGCGCAAAAAGGAAGCGCCGTCGGTGGTCGAGGCGGCCGAGACGGTCGAAGAAGTCGCTCATCCGAAGAGAAGCGAGCCACCCGGCCGGCGGATGGCTCGCCGCAGTTCTTCTATCGGCCGTTAGAGGTGGGGCGAACTGCGCTTAGGACGGGTTGACGCCGTACGTGCGGTAATACCAGTCCTTGAATTGCGCTTCGGTCGGGTAGACGCCGTACTTGTGGTAGTACCATGCGTTGTAGGACTGCTGGCGACGCTTCTGCTCCTGCTGCTCCTGCTCTTTGATCCGCTTCTTGTGGTTGTAGTTCGTGATGCCGATCGCCGCTGCGGCCCCGCCGATGAGGATGTTGCGCGTACTTGCCGCCCCGTCCGCGAAGGCCGGTGCGACGGTCCCGGCCGCCGTCGCGACCGTGAGGGCTGTGGCGAGAAGTATCTTCTTCATATTGATTTCCTCTGTTCCCGAAAGGTACGGCTCCCGAAACTTGCTCTCGCGGAGGCATTCCCTCACTGAACGCACGGGCCGGCTCGCGTGTTCCGTGCGCCGAGCGGGAGCCGGGCAAGGGACGGCGGCGTTCGAGCAGAACCGCCGTTCGTTTGCTGTTGTCACCGGAGGCCGTTTCCCTTGAACATCGAGCCGTTGATCCGCGTCATCCCGGACTTTCCGATCCCGGGGATCCTTTTCCGCGACATCACGCCGCTGCTCAAGGATCCGGCAGGTTTCAAGGCGACGATCGATCTGTTCGTCGACCGATACAAGGACGAGCGCATCGACATGGTCGTCGGCATCGAAGCGCGCGGCTACATGCTCGCAGCGCCTTTGGCCTACCATCTCGGCGCGGGCTTCGTTCCGGTGCGCAAGCCCGGGAAGCTTCCCGGCGCCAAGCATACTGAAGAATACGCGCTCGAATACGGGACGAACTCGCTCGAGATCCATAACGACGCCGTCGGTAGCGGGCAACGCGTCCTGATCGTCGACGACCTGCTCGCGACGGGCGGGACGGCCGCCGCGACGGCGCGGTTGCTCGGCCGCCTCGGCGCGGAGCTCGCCGGGTATGCGTTTTTGATCGAACTGCGCGGGCTCAACGGGCGGGCCGCGCTCGAAGGCGCGGACGTGACGGCGTTCCTGAAGTACTGATCGAAACGAAGGGCCCTCTTTCGCCGTTGCAAGGAAACGGAGGGTCTTGCTCGATGAGTAACGTTCGAACCCAAAGCTTCCCCGCGATGCGGAACCCCGCTGCGCTGATCCTCGCGTTTGCCGCGCTGTTCGCGCTGTCGTTCGCGCTCGCGACGCCCGTGCGGGCCGAAACCAGCGGCCAAGCCTCGACGCGAAACATCGCGCTTGGAGCCGCGGCGGCCGCGATCGGGATCATCATTTACAACAACATCCAGCACAAGAACGCGGCGGCGAACCAGGTCGTCGGCTATACGCGAGACGGCGGTACGGTCTATGCGGACGGCCGGATCGTCTACCCGAACGGCAACGTTCTGTACTCGAGCAACGGGAACGGCCGAATCTGCTCGTGGACCGGGAACGGCGAACGGTGCGGGAATCGGCCCGTCGCGTACCACACCCGCGACTGGAACGGGCACGACAACGGGAATCACAACGGCTGGAACAACGGCCAAAACCGCAACGGCAACAATTGGGGCCCGGGTAGCGGCGGGAACGACCGCGACGGCGGCGCCAATCACGATCGCGGCCAGCGCGGGAGCGACCGCTAACTCGGGCCACACGCCCGCCTCGGTCATAGACACTCCGAGGCGGCGTGTGGCATCATAGGTCAACCATGGCGTACCCCCAGTTCGACGAGCTGTTCGCGCGGCTCAAAACATACGACCCGACGGTCAACGAAGTTTGGCTGCGGAGCGTCTACGAGCTGGCGGACGCCGCGCACCAGGGCCAGCGACGCGCGTCGGGCGAGTCCTACATCGAGCACCCGGTCGCCGTCGCCCGCATCCTCGCCGACATGGAGATGGACCGGGCGACGATCGCCGCGGCGATCCTGCACGACGTCGTCGAGGACACGGTCGTCACGAGCGAGGAGGTCGCGGCCCGGTTCGGCCCCGAGATCGCGACGCTCGTCGACGGCGTCACGAAGCTGACCCGCATCCCGTATCAATCCAAAGAAGACGCGCAGGTCGAGAACCTGCGCAAGATGTTCATGGCGATGGCTAAGGACATCCGCGTCATCATCATCAAGCTCGCCGACCGCCTGCACAACATGCGCACGCTCGGGAGCCTCCCGGAGAGCAAGCAGGAGACGATCGCGCGCGAGACGCTGGAGATCTACGCGCCGATCGCGCATCGCCTCGGGATCTGGAAGATCAAGTGGGATCTCGAAGATCTCGCGCTGCGCTATCTCGATCCCGAAGCCTATCGCGATATCGCCGAGCGCGTCGCGAAGAAGCGGAACGAGCGCGAGGAGGCCGTCACGCGCGTCGTCTCGCAACTGCGCGAGCGTTTCGCTAAGCTCGGCATCCAAGCCGACGTCACCGGCCGGCCGAAGCACTTCTACTCGATTTACAACAAGCTCAAGAAGGGCCGCGACTTCTCGACGATCTACGATCTGACGGCCGTTCGCGTCGTGGTCGAGACCGTCAAAGATTGTTACGGCACGCTCGGCGTCGTGCATTCGCTCTGGAAGCCGCTGCCGGGGCGCTTCAAAGACTACATCGCGATGCCCAAGCCGAACATGTACCAGTCGTTGCACACGACGGTCGTCGGCCCGGGCGGCGAGCCGCTCGAGATTCAAATTCGCACGTGGGAGATGCACCGAACGAGCGAATACGGGATCGCCGCGCACTGGCGCTACAAAGAAGGCGGCAAGTCCGACGCGTTCGAGAACAAGCTGACCTGGCTGCGTTCCCTGCTCGAATGGCAGAACGAGATGCGCGACTCGCGCGCGTTCATGGAGAATCTGAAGCTCGACCTCTTCGAGAATCAAGTCTTCATCTTTTCGCCGAAAGGCGACGTGTACGCGATGCCGAGCTCCGGCACGCCGCTCGATTTCGCCTATCAAGTCCATACGGACGTCGGCCATCACTGCGTCGGCGCGAAGGTCAACGGGAAGATCGTCCCGCTCGATTACCAGCTTCGCAACGGCGACATCTGCGAGATTCTGATCAACAAGAGCTCGCGCCCCTCGCTCGATTGGATCTCGCTCGTCAAGACTTCCGGCGCGAAGCACAAGATCAAACAGTGGTTCCGCAAGGAGAAGAAAGACGAGAACGTGCTGCGCGGGCAGGAAGCGCTCGAAGCGGAACTGGCCAAGCAGCGCATGCGCACGGACCTTGGCCGCGGCGAGACGATGGAGAAGGTCGCGCGGCGGATGAACTACGCGACCGCGACCGACTTGTTCGCGGCGATCGGATTCGGCGACGCGTCGGCGGTCTCGGCGGTCGTGCGCATCAAGGACGAGACGAAGGCCACGAACCTCGTCGATCTTTCGGCGGTGCAGCGCGCGGCGCCGCCGCCGGCTCGCCGCCCCGGACGGAACGCGAGCGGCATCCGCATCGCGGGGGTCGACGACGTGCTCGTCCGCCTTTCGAAGTGTTGCAGCCCCGTCCCGGGCGACCCGATCATGGGCTACGTCACGATCGGCAAGGGCGTCTCCGTCCACCGCGCCGATTGCCCGAACGTCGGGTACATGTCCGCCTCGCCCGAGCGGATCCTCCAGGCCTCGTGGGCGAACACGGACTCGCTCACGCACGCCGTCGACGTCGAACTCGAGGCGCTCGACCGCGCCGGCCTCTTACAGGACGTGATGGGCGTCTGCGCCGAGTTCAAGACCTCGGCCTCCTCCGTCACCGCGCGCGTCAAGCGCGACAAGATCGCCGTCATCAGCCTGACGCTGTTGATCACGGACCTCGACCACCTGCACAAGGTCATCGAGAAGCTGCGCACGTTGCGCGACGTTCGTTCGGTCTACCGGGTCACCAAACGTGAGGTTCGCGCCAGCGGCTGATCCCCCGGCGGGACGGGTCCGATGCGCGGCGGCTTCGGGTTGAAGCGCGAGGCGATGTTGCGCTGCACCCAGAGGTAGAGCGTCGGGACGACGACGAGCGAAAGCAGCGTCGAGGTCGCGAGGCCGCCGATCACGACCGTTCCGAGCGGCGCTTGCGTGCTGCTGCCGGCCTCGATGCCGAGCGCGAGGGGGAGCATCCCCGCGATCGTCGCGATCGTCGTCATCAGGATCGGGCGCAGACGCATCGGGCCGGCTCGCAGCAGCGCTTCGCGCGCGTCGAGGCCCTCGGTGTGGCGCAGCTGTTCCGTGAACTCCACGACGAGGATCGCGTTCTTGACGGCGATCCCGACGAGCAACAAGCAGCCGATGAACGCCGTCAGGCCGAACGAGCGATGCGTGAGCAGGAGCGAGGCGACGATGCCGCCCAGCGCGAGCGGTACCGCCGTCATGATGACGAGCGGATCGAGATACGATTCGAACTGCGAGGCGAGCAGCATGTAGATCAACACGATCGCGAGAGCGACGACGAGCGCGAGTGAGGAAAACGTGTCGTTGTTTTGCGCGATTGCCGGGCCGTAGGCCCAGCGGTAGCCCGCCGGCAGCGAATACCTCTCCATGATCGCCTGGGCGTCCTTGAGCACGTCGCCGAGCGGACGCCCGACGACCGTCGCGTTGATGTCGATCCGGCGCTGTTTGTTCTGGCGGCTGATCTGCGAGGGGCCGTTCCCGATCGTGATGTCGGCGATGTTCGAAAGCGGAATGCTCGCGAGATCCGCCGCCCCGCTCGTGGTCGGCGGCGTGAGCAAGAGGCCCCCGATCGAGGCGAACGAGCGGCGCTCCGCCGGCGGGAGTTCGACGTTGATCGGATACTGGATGCCGTTGACCTGAAAGTAGGAGGCGATCGTCCCCGTCGTCGCCGTCGAGACCACGTTCGCGACGTCGCCCGTCGAGAGGCCGTACTGCGCGACGCGCCGCCGGTCGAACTTGATATCGACCTCCGGCTGGCGCGCCGTGACGTTCGTGTCCGGGCGGATGACGCCCGGGATCTCGGCAAGCTGCGGGATGACGCCTTGGGCGAGATCGTAGAGTTTGTTCACGTCGGGGCCGAACAGCTGGATCTGTAGCGCGTCTGCGCCTTGCGCGATCGTCTGCTGGAGGATGTCGATCGTGCGGCCGCGCACTTCCGAGCCCGTCAGCGCCTTGCGAAGCTCGCGGCGCTCGGCGCGCACGCTTTCCGGGAGGCTCGCGACGGACGGCGGCGGCGTGGCCGACGGGCTCCGCGGCCGGCCGCCGAGGCGCCGTTGCCATTCGTTGACGAAGTCGGCGGCTTTGCTGCCGCTGATCCCCTCGTGCAGCGTGATGGAGAGCGAGGATTGGTTCGTGATCGCCCGCGAACTGCCGCCGCCGAAGCCCGTCCCCGCGATGGCGCCGACGGTTTCGACGCGCCCGTCCTCGCGGAACGCCTTCTCGACGAGTTCCGAGACGCGGTTCGTCTCGGCGAGGCCCGTCCCGAGGGGGAGCCGGATATCGAAGCGCGCGAAGCGGGAATCGGCGGCGGGGAAGACCTCCGTGGCGACGATGCCCGTGCGCAACGCCAGCACCGCGAGAAGAAAGAACGCGAAGCCGGCGCCCATGATGATGCCGGGGCGGTCGATCGACCACGCCAGCAGGCGCCGGTATGCGTGTTCGAAGCGCTCGTATTGCCGGTCGAACGCGGAGGCGAAGCGCGCGTACGGGCCCTTCGGCGCCCCGTTCCCCGCCGTGGCGTGCGCGTCGCCGGCGCGCAGCATGATGCTGGAGAGCATGGGGACGGTCGTCACCGCGACCAGCAACGAAATGGCGACGCCCGTCATGACGATGATCGCCAGCGGACCGAAGATCAGGCCTTGCAGCCCCGGGATCAACAGCAGGGGGACGAAGACGGTCACGACGGTGACCGTCGAGGCCAGCACGGCGCTGAAGATCTGCGCTGTCGCGTTGCGCGCGGCTTCGAGCGGCGATTCGCCTTGCGAGAGATGGCGGAAGATGTTCTCGATCACCACGACCGCGTCGTCGACGATCAGGCCGACCGCGAGTGCCAGCCCGCCGAGCGTCATCGTGTTCAACGATTCGTGGAAGAGGTAGGCGGCGAACAGCGTTCCGAGCACCGAGATCGGAAGCGAGATCGCAACGATCAGCGTGGAACGCCACGAATGGAGGAACAGCAGGATGATCAGGACGGCCAGCACCGCGCCGTAGATTGCGGTATGCTCGAGTGCGTCGATCGCTTCCACGATGAAGCCGCGCTGGTCGAGCGCGATGCCGAACCTCATGCTCGGATAGCGCTTCTTGAGATCGTCGAACTTCGCATAGATGCCCTGTGCGACCGCGACGACGTTCGCGTCCGGCTGAGCGTTCACGACGAGGCCGATGGCCGGCACGCCGTCCAGGCGGGAGAATTGGCGTTGCTCCTGGATGTCGTCGCGGACCCGCGCGACGTCATGGAGGTAGACCGGCGCCCCGTTACGGATCGCGATGACCGTCTGGCCGATCTCCTCCGCGGAAGCGTAGAGCGCGTTCGCGCGAATCGTGTACTCGTTCTTCCCGATGCCGATGATGCCGGCGGGTACGTCGACGTTCTCCTTCGCGAGCTTCGCGACGATCGCGTCGGTTCCGAGGCCGTCGGCGGCGAGGGCCGCCTGATTCGGCTCGACGGTGATCGCGCGCTGCTGGCCTCCGAACGTGTTGACCGAACCGACGCCGGGCACTGCCGAAATCTCGTCGTTGAGCTGATTCGTGAAGAGATCCGAGAGGTCGCGCAGCGAGCGCGAGGGGTCCGTCACGTAGCCGCGCACGACCGGTAGCGCGTTCGGGTCCGCCTTGAGAATCTGCGGTTGCTGTAGGTTCGGGTCGTTTGGGAGCTGGTTGCTGATCCGGGCGACCTGCTGCTGGATGTCGACGGCCGCCACGTTGATGTCGGTCCCGAACTTGAAGGTGGCGCGGATGACCGACTGGCCCTGATAGGAATCCGACTGCAGGTAGTCGATCCCCGAGACGCGGCTGACCGCATTCTCGTAGGGCCGGGTGATCGTCGATTCCATCGTCTCCGGGGAGACGTTCCCGTAGTTCACGGTCACGGAGACGACGGGCGGCTGGAAATTCGGCAGCAACGCCACGGCGAGCCGCGGGATCGCGAAAACGCCGAGAACGATGATGGCGGCCGCGAGCATCGCGACCGTCACGCGCCTCGTGACGGCGAAATCAGCGATCGACATGGACTAGGGTTTGTTCCCCTCGTGGCGGCAGGTTCCGTCCCGCGGCCGGCTTCCGGCCGCGAGCCGGTGCGAGAGTGCCAAACAGTCGGCACAGCCCCGGGTCATGCTAAGGTTACGCCTCGGAGGCGGGAAGAAGCTGGGAAGCGGCCGGGCAGGGACCGGGAAGCGATCCGGCCTTGTCGGCGATTTCCACGGCGTGATATGATCCAGGGGTTTTGCAGGGCGCCCCGGCGCCCGAACCCACTGCCCGCAGCGCGGGCCGTTCGCTCACCGAGCGACGTCCATAGAGGGAAGAATCGATGGCCACAGCCTACGAAGTCACGTATATCATCCGCCCGCACCTCGAGGAAACCGAGGTCGACGAGCGCGCGGCCCAGATCGCCGAGGCGCTGAAAACTTCCGGCGCCGAGGTCGGCGAGATCGAGAAGCTCGGCAAGCGGCGTCTCGCCTACGAGATCGACGATCTGCGCGAAGGCCATTACGTGGTCATGAAATTCACGAGCAACGCCGCCCAGGCGAAAGAGCTCGAGCGTCAACTCCGTCTGAACGAGTTGGTGCTGCGCGAGCTCTTGATCAAACTCGACGACTAGGCCGTCGTCCACATAGGGAGGCACGCCAATGGCCGGTAGCTACAATCGGATCATTCTCGTCGGGAATCTGACGCGGGATCCGGAGATCCGATACGTCAACAACGGCTCCGCCGTCACGAAGTTCTCGCTGGCGATCAACCGCCGCAGCAAGCAGGGCGACGAAACGATGTTCATCGACGTCGTCGCCTGGGACAAGCTCGGCGAGATCTGCAACACGTACTTGAAGAAGGGGATGTCGACGCTCGTCGAGGGCGCGCTCTCCATTCGCAAGTACGAAACGAAAGAAGGCGAGAAGCGAACCGCCGTCGAGGTCGTCGCATCGAACATGCAGATGCTCGACAGCAAGAACCGCGGAGCGAACGGCGAGGGAGGCGGCGGCTACGAACGCCCGTCCGCATCTCGTCCGGCCGCTGCGGGCGGCAACTTCGACGAAGAAGAGATCGGCGAAGAGATTCCTTTCTAGCCGGCGAAGAAAGCCTATCCAAATCCGGAGTTTCGTCCGGTCGTGCGGCGAGCGATCGCGTTCGCGTCACGTGTGTAGGGCCGGGGGCATTGCCACTCGGCCGAATCCACCTACATGAAAGAGAGTCATGGCAGCACCACCGACCAACAAGAAGCGGGCGGCCGCGAAAAAAGAGCGCCGCCCCAAGCGGAAAGTCTGCACCTTTTGTGCGGACAAGGCACAACCCGAGCTGAATTACAAGGATGCGAATCGTTTGCGCAAGTTCATCTCGGAGCGCGGGAAGATTCTGCCGCGTCGGATTTCAGGTAACTGCGCGAGGCACCAACGCGTGTTGACGGTCGCCGTCAAGCGCGCGCGCGTGATCGCCCTCCTCCCCTTCACGTCCGAGTAAGCGGCTCATGAAAGTCATCCTGCTGCAAGATATCAAGACCCTCGGCAAGACCGGCGACGTCGTCGAGGTCGCCGTCGGCTACGCGCGCAATTACCTCGAACCGCGCGGGTTCGCCGTCGAAGCCTCGACCGGCGCGATGGCGCTGCTCGAACAGCAGCGCCGCGCGAAGAACCGGCGTGAGGCGGAGGCGGTCGCCGATGCCGAGGCGCTCGCGAAGATCCTCGAGAGCAAGCCCGTGAACGTCGCCGCGAAGAGCGGCGGGAACGGCAAGCTCTTCGGGACGATCACGAACGTTCAAATCGCCGACGCGATCCACACGGACTATCAGGTGCAGATCGACCGGCATAAGATCGAAGTGCCCGAGAACATCAAGTCGCTCGGCTCGTATCCGATCAAGATCCGGCTCGGCAAGAACATCGTCGCGAAGACAACGGTCAAAGTCGTCGCGGGATAGCGCCGGCATGGCGGCGGGAGCTGAGCAGGCCCACATCGCTCGATTCCGGCGCAAGTACGGCGGAGACGACGGGGTGCGGCGCCACGTCGCCGCCCTCTACGACCTGCTCGCGGCGACGATCGGCTCCGAAAAGCTCGTGCTGCGCGCCGGCAAGTTGGATGCGCTCAAAATGATGCGGTCGGGGCAGCTTCCCGAGCGCATCTTGGCCTTGCAACGGCTCGTCTTCGAGAACCCGACGCTCGACCGGCCGCCGGCGCCCGCGAAATATCGCGACGCCCTCGGAGAGATCGAAGACCGGCTTGCCGACGTGATCGCGCAGCGCACCGTCGAGGAGAACCTGGAGCGCAAGGTCGGCGCGAAGATGACCGAGCGCCACCAAGAGTATCTCAAGGATCTGCGGCTCGAAGCGTTGCGCGAAGAGGGCGGCCCCGAGACGCCCGCCACGCAGGCGAAGCTCGCCGATCTCGTCGCACTGAACGAGCGGGGCCTTGCCACGTCCGCGCTCGCGCTGTTGCGTCCGCGGTCGCTCGAAGAGGTCGTGGGCCAAACGGACGCGATTCGGTCGTTGCTTGCGAAGATCTCCTCGCCGTATCCTCAGCATGTGATCCTGTACGGCCCCCCAGGTGTCGGCAAGACGACGGTCGCCCGTCTCGCGCTCGAGGTCGCCAAGACGCGCGGATACACGCCGTTCGCGGCCGACGCCCCGTTCATCGAGGCGAGCGGCGCGACGCTGCGGTGGGATCCGCGCGAGACGACGAACCCGCTGCTGGGCAGCGTCCACGATCCGATCTACCAGGGGAGCCGTCGCGAGTTCGCCGAGAGCGGAATCCCCGAACCCAAGCTCGGGCTCGTCACGAAGGCGCACGGCGGCGTGCTGTTCATCGACGAGATCGGCGAGATGGACGCGCTCCTGCAGACGAAGCTGCTCAAAGTTCTCGAGGACAAGCGCTTCATGTTCGAATCCTCGTATTTCGACGAGAGCGATCCGAGCGTCCCCGAGTACGTTCGCAGGCTGTTCCGGGAAGGGGCGCCGGCCGATTTCATTCTGATCGGCGCGACGACGCGGGACCCGAGCGAGATCGACGCCGCGATCCGCTCGCGCTGCGCGGAAGTCTACTTCGAACCGCTCACGGAAGCGCAGATTCGCGAGATCGTCGCAGGCGCCGCAAAGCGGCTCGGTGCGAAGCCGGCGCGCCGCGTCCCCGACTTGATCGCTTCGTACACGATGGAAGGTCGTAAGGCCGTGCAGATCCTCGCGGACGCCTACGGACACGCGCTCGACCGGACGGAGCGCTCCGGGACGAGCCGTAAGCCTCCGAGTACGACGATCTCCGAAGCCGACGTGGAGCTCGTCGCCCAGACGAGCCGCCTCGTCCGCCACACGCCCGTCAAGGGGCGTCGCGCGCGGGAGGTCGGAAAAGCCTACGGGCTGGGCGTCGCGCAGCACATCGGCAGCCTGATCGAGATCGAAGCGATCGCCTTTCCCGCGGCTGCGCGCCGCAAGGGCTCGGTTCGCTTCAACGAGACCGCGGGTTCGATGGCGAAGGACAGCGTCTTCAACGCGGCCGCGGTCATTCGCGCGCGCACGGGGATCGATCCTCTCGATTACGATCTGCACATCAACGTCGTCGGGGGCGGGAACATCGACGGCCCATCCGCCGGGCTCGCGATCTTCCTCGCGCTCTACTCGGCGCTCACGAAGACGCCGCTCCCGCAAGACGTTGCCGTCACGGGCGAGATATCGATCCAAGGGAAGGTTCGAGCGGTCGGCGGCGTCGTCGAGAAGCTCTACGCCGCGCGGCAGGCCGGGATGCGCGCGATGCTGCTCCCCCGCGAGAATCGCAGCGAGGTTTCGTCCACCGTTCTCGGGCTCGAGCTCGTCCCGCTCGCCTCCGTCGAGGACGCGCTCGACGCACTCGAGATTCCGGCCGTTCCCAAGCGGCGGAGGGCGAGCCGATGACGCTGACGGCGAACCTCGGCGTCGATCGCATCCCGCCGAACAACCTCTCCGCGGAGATGGCCGTCCTCGGCTCGATCCTGGTCGATCGCGAGATGATGGCGGCCGTCAGCGAGATCGTGCAACCGGCCGATTTCTACGCGCACGTGCACGAGACGGTCTTCGCGACGTTGATCGCGCTCTACGATCGTGGCGAACCGCTCGACAAGATCACGGTCGCGGAAGAGTTGCGGCGCAACGGCCGGCTCGAGAAGGTCGGCGGCGTGCCGTACCTCACGCTGCTCATGGATACGGTTCCGACCGCCTCCTCGGCCGAGTACTACGCGAAGATCGTGCGCGAGAAAGCGGCATTGCGCGGTTTGATCCACGCCGGGACGCGCATCTCGCAACTCGGCTTCGAGAGCGAAGAAGACGTCGAGGGCGCGATCGATCAGAGCGAGCAGATCGTGTACGAAGTCGGCCGGCGGCAAGCGCGCGGCGATTTCGCCTCGGTCGAGAAATTGCTGAAGGGGACGTTCGAGCAGATCGACCGGCTCTATCAGAGCCGCGGCAACCGCACGGGGCTGACCTCGGGCTACCGCGACATCGACGACTATACCGCCGGCTTCCAACCCGGCAACTTCGTGATCCTCGCCGCGCGCCCGGCGATGGGCAAGACCTCGATCGCGTTGAACATGGCCGCGGCGATGGCGCGCGAGGAACAGAAGCCCGTCGCCGTCTTCTCCCTCGAGATGACGAACGAAGAGCTCGTGACGCGCCTGCTCTGTGCCGAAGCGCGCATCGATGCGCAACATCTGCGGCGCGGGAACATCAAGGATCACGAGTGGGACAAGATCTCGGAAGGGATGAGCATCCTCTCGCGGATGCCGATCTTCATCGACGATTCGGGCGCCGTGACCGTGAGCGAGATCCGCAGCCGGTGCCGCCGGCTGCAATCCGCCGAGGGCTTGGCGGCCGTGATCATCGACTACCTGCAGCTCGTGCGCCCGACGACGGCGACGCGCTCGCAGAATCGCAACGAAGAGCTCTCGGATATCTGCCGCACGCTCAAAGCGACGGCGAAGGATCTTGCCATTCCGATCATCGCGCTCGCGCAACTCAATCGCGCCGTCGAATCGCGGAACGACAAACGGCCGATGCTCTCCGACCTGCGCGATTCGGGTTCGATCGAGCAAGAGGCCGACATGGTCGCGTTTCTCTACCGCGACGCGTACTACAATCCGGAGAGTTCCCCCGAGCCCGACCTCACCGAGTTCATCATCGCAAAGCAGCGCAACGGCCCGACGGGGACCGTCAAGCTACGCTTCCTGAAAGAGCACACGCTCTTCGTCCCGTACGGGGACGCTTCACATTTCAGCGGACCCTGAGCGCGCGGCGCTCAACCTTCGACGAGTTCGTGGACTTCCGGATCCCCGATCCCCGCGTGCAAGTAGGAGCGCGATAGCTCGACGTACTCTGGGGCGGCGATATCGAGCCAGTGTGCCGCCGCGCCCTCGAGCGCCTTCTTCACCTTCGCCGGGGCGCCCGCCGCGACGACCTCCGCCGGAATCTGCGCGTTCGCAGGGACGACGCTCCCCGCGCCGATGAGCGAGCGCCGCCCGACGCGCGCGCCGTTGAGGACGACCGCGTTGCTCCCGATCAGCGCGCCGTCTTCGATGACGCAATCCTCCATGCAGGCGCAATGTCCGATCGTCACGTCGTTCCCGATGATCGTCTGGGAGTGTTCGCTGACGTGGATGACCGCGTTGTCCTGCACGCTCGTGCGAGCCCCGATGCGAATCGGTCCGTTGTCGGCGCGGATCACCGTTCCGAACCAGATGCTCGAATGCTCCCCGATCTCCACGTCGCCGATCAGGATCGCGTTCGGCGCGACGAACGCCGTCGGATGGACTTGCGGCACTTTCCCACGGTACTCGATGAACATGGCGGCTCCTCGGCGAAATCGATGCTCGAGCCCGTGTGAAGGCGGCCTCCCGAGCCAATTTCTGCCCGCCGCCGGAGGTCCCTCGTGAGCGAACACCGACACCAAACGGCGCTGCGCGGCGTAAAGGCGACGCCCAGGCCCGCACCGGGGAATCCGCTCTATTCCGACGTGAACTACGCGTACGCCGGCGTGGCGGGGCACGTGCACGAGGTCGTTACGATCGGCGGGCGCAAGCTTGCGAAGGTCGGCTTCGACGATCGCAAGATCGTCTATTACCTGCTGGACGATCTCGAACTCGACGAGGGTGCGAAGCGCGGGACGTTTCACGACGCCGACGCCTGACGCCCCGGCGCGCCCGGCCCTCAGCGCTTTTCGAAGCGGCCGGTCTTCTCGTGCAGGCGGATGCGAAAAACGACGGCCGGCCCCGCCGGTTTCCGCTCGCTCCCGGCTTTGGCCGGCGAAGGATGCACGATGTCCGACGTGATCAACGGCCGGATCCGTTCGACGATCATCGTCAGGCCGCGCAGCGCGTCATCGCCCGAGAGCTCTTCGTAGTGTCCCCAAGCGATCACGCTCTCCCAGTTCACGAGATCCCGCATGCGGTCGACTTCGAAGCACACGAGCGAGTTCTCTCGCATCATGCGCAGCTTGAGCCCGTCGTTGCTGTGGCAGTAGACGCTCGTGCCGTCGTAGGCATAGGTGATCGGAACCACGTACGTGCGCCCCGCGACGTGCATGCCGATCCGTCCGAGGATCGCGCTTTTCAGCACGCGCTCGATCGACGCTTCGTCCAGGCTGTCGGGCATCTCCAAGCTCCCCGAGCGTGCTACCCGCCGAGGCTACCGCGAACTCGCGAAGGGCATGTGAGTTCGCGCGTTCATAGGTCGCGGTGCCAGCGGTCGACGCCCATGTCCGTTTCGGTGCGTTTCATTCCGCAGTGCGAGACCAAGATGGCGAACGGCTCGTTCTCGCTGACCGAGTAGGCGATCAAGTCGCGTACGCCGCGCGCCTGCAGCCCCGCGATCAGGTGGTCGACGAGCTGGTGCCCGACGCCGTGGTGGCGTGCTTCCGGGATCACGATGATCGCGAGTTCCGCCTCGGCCCCTTCGACCGTCGCGTGGATGACGCCGACCGGCTCGCCATCGGACTCCGCGATGTAGGCCAGAGTGTCGGCTCCGCCGAGGTACCCGCTCAGTTCGGCTTCGGAGACGACGTTGACGTAGTGCAGGAAACGATAGTAACGGTCCCGGCTGCTCGAACGCTCCAGGATCTGCCGATAGGCCGGCCCGTCCGCGGGGCTCGCCTCGCGGATGCCGTTCCTCAACGGTGCAACGGACAAACTACCGACCATCGTAAGACCGGGCCATCGCGTCTAGTGTACCGGAGCGCCGGTGTCTTGATTCCTACGAAAGTCGGCGCGGAGGAGGCCTCCGGATAGGTCATCCGCCGGTCACGTGGGGAACGTCGAGTCCATGCGCCGCCTCCTCCTTGCCCTTAGGACTACGATCCTCGCGGCGACGGTTGCCATTCTCGGGTATGCCGGCCCCTCGCAGGCCCAGATTCCGGCCGGGCTTCTCCCGATGGGCCCCCCGACCCCGATCGCGGACGTCCCCGCCGGCGTCCGCCGCGCAGGCAACCTGGAGATCACGACAGTTTCGTTCGATCACCAGCCGCTCTTCGCGATCGCGGGGCCGATCGTCCGGAACCGGCAAGATCCGGGAAATCTCGTCCCGGTCGAAGTACGCGGCGCGCAGATCGAGGACAATCTCCGGCAGGTCCTCATCGTCGATCCGAATCGCACGGTCTCGCTTTTCGGCGCGTACGATACCGTGTACGACCCGCGCACGTTCAACGTGGTGATCAAGAAGGTCGACAATGAAACGGTCCTCGTCGCGGGGGACGCCGCGCACGGCGACGACCTCACGTTGATGACCGTGACGGCGCTCGATGCCCTGTACTACGGCACGACGACCGACGACTTGGCGAAGCGCCTCCAGCGCCAGCTCCACGACGTCTTGCTCGCCTCGCTTGCGAGCCGCCAGCCGGATCTCGTGCGCCGCCACGTCGCGCGCGTGCCGTGGATCCTCGGCGGGATGTTCGCACTCACGCTCGTGCTGTGGTTCGCGCGGATACGCGTGCGTGCGTGGCGCAAGCGCCTCGAAGCCGAGACGACCGACGAGATCGGGCGGGCGGCGGTCGACAAACGGCTCGACGTGGCCTCCATCCTGCAGTGGACGCTCGCATCGTTGCTCGCCGCAACGTGGCTGGGCGGCATCTTGTGGATCATGTCGCTGTTTCCGTCTACGGCGTTTCTCGCGCAACGTTTCTGGACGCAGTTGCTCTATCTCGTCTTGATCTGGTTCGTCGCGGGGCTCCTCGACCGCATCGGGAACGTGCTGATGGCGCGCATCTCGGAAGCATGGCAGGCGCTCTTGCTGCGGCGGAGCGACTCCTCTCGCCGCGCGTTGCGCATCCCGACGATCGTGCGCGCGCTCGAGGGGTTCAAGGCGCTCGTCATCTATCTCGTCGCGACGGGTTTCAGCCTGAAGTTGCTGGGTCTCCCGAGCGCCTCCGTGCTGACCGTGGGTGCGCTGCTCGCGCTCGCGCTTTCATTCGCCGCGCAGAGCATCGTCAAGGACCTGACGACCGGGTTTCTGATCCTCTCCGAGGACCAGTTCGCAATCGGCGACATCGTGACGATCGGCACGGTTTCGGGGACGGTCGAGAATCTGAATCTGCGCATCACGCAAGTGCGCGATACTGCCGGCAATCTGATCACGATCCCCAACAGCCAGATCACGATCGTGCAGAACGCGACGCGAACCTGGTCGCGGGTTGATTTTGCGATCGACATCGCAAGCGATACCGACGTCGAACGCGGGTTGAAGGCGCTTACCGAGGTCGCGCATGCGCTCTACGAAGATCCCGAATGGTATCCGCAGATCGTCGAGCCGCCGAGCATCCTCGGCGTCGACGGGATCTCGCCGGCCGGCATCACGCTACGGTTGTGGATCGTCACCGCCCCGGCGCAGCAGTACGCGGTGCGTCGCGAGCTTATCCGCCGCGTGCTGCTCGCTTTCCACGAACGCGACATCCCGCTCGGCATTCCGCAGCAAGTCGTGCACGACGCGGTCCCGCCGAGCCGGGTTCCGCCGGCCGCGGCTCCCGCGCCGGCGCCGGAGGTCCGGGCCCGCGGCACGAAGGGGCCAGTTGCCCCGAACGGGCCGCCCGCGGCGCCGGACGTGCCGGCGGCTGCGGGAAAGGCCGGCGGTGCCGAGCCGCCCGCGAGCGAGCGGGCGCGTTCGTGACGAGGGCCGATCGCCTCGCAGGGAGGGGGCGCTCGCGAAGCTACCAAAAGGGACGGACGGCGGATCGTTGAATCCGCAGGAGCCGCTGCGGGTCCGCCGCGGCGCTTCCTCGATGTGATGCCGACGTAGCTCAGTTGGTAGAGCAGCTGATTCGTAATCAGCAGGTCAGCGGTTCAAGTCCGCTCGTCGGCTCCAGAAAAAGCCCGCCTTTGCGGGCTTTTCTCTTTAATTTTAGGGCCTCGCCGACGAGCGGCCCCGGTTGCGATGATCTCAGGACAATTCGAGCGAGCTATCGAACGGGCTGAACATCACTCTCGTGACGACTCCCCAAAGAGTATGTCCCCCTCGCCCGATTTGCTGCGCATGTCGATAGCCCCGGTCCCGCGCGACGGCGTCAGCCGCCCGCGCCAGATCGCGGTACGCCTTCGCGAGCAGTTCCTCGCCGGCTCGCTGCGGCCGGGCGACCGCGTCCCCTCGGAGCGCGAGCTTGCACGCACGCTGCACGTCAGCCGCGCCGCGCTCCGTGAGGGGTTGCGGATCCTCGAAACCGAGGGTCTGCTCAAGATCGTGCACGGGCGCGGCGCATACGTCGTGGGCGTCCCCGTGCGGGCGCCGCTCACGCGAACGGCCGCCACGGCGCCGACGGCCATCTCGAAGGAAATCGTCGATCTGATGAACGTGCGCCGCATCCTCGAACCGGAGGCGGCTGCGCTGGCGGCGCGTCACATTCGGCGGCCGGAGGTGGCGGCGCTACGCAGGATATGCGAGCGCGCTCAAGCGTTGCTGAGCCGTGAGCATCCGCCGATCGATCGATTGACGGAGTTGAACCGCAAGTTCCATCTCGCGATTTCCGGCGCTTGCGGAAACGCTATGATCAAGCGCGTCGTCGCCGGGATGCTCGCAGTGCAGGTCGAGGACCGTCATCTCTTCAGGGAGCGGTTGGAGCGGCACCGCAAGAGCTGGTGCGATGACGGCGAGCATCTCCTCATCGTGCAGGCGATCGTCGCCGGCGAAGCCGAGGCGGCGCGTGCGTTCATGGCGGCGCACCTCCGCTACGATTGATCCGAAGCGCTGCCGCGGCGCCGCGTTCTCCGTAACGCGCCGCGCCACGTCGCTTAGACCCCCGGACCGAGTCTCCTCACCGGATCTTCCGCCGGTACGTCCGCTCTCTTTTGCTTGCCTCTCGCGGCGGGGCGCACGCAGCCCCGCCGGGCTCTCCGTTGCAGGCTCAGTCTACTCGCCGCGCGTCCGGAAAGCGTCCAGGGAATATCGTGCGATTTCTGCTGAAGATTCGTTCGTTCGCTACGCGTATCGAATCGAGCAGGCGCCTATCGTGAGAACAACGCGAGGCCGTTGAAGGCTCGCTATAGGTTGGCGATATGCTCGCCCGTTCGCGGATCTACGGGTCTCGCGAAATCATCGCCTGCGCCGTGCAGGCAAGCGTTCGGGCATTCCGTCGAAAGCGCCGTGCAATACGTCGGCGGCGCCGTGATGCCTACGACTCCCCGTTCGTCGGCGACGATCGAGAGCGCCTGTATAACGGTGACGAACTCGCCCGTGAGAGCGCACCGGAATCGTTTCTCTTCGACCTTCTGACGGATCATGCGAGGTGACTCCCTGGATTGTTCGGGCCGATTCTGCAGCGAGCGCGTGCGCGCCCTCTCGTTCGGCGTCACACGTACTACGACGCGGAACATGCGCGCGATTAGGTGCAGCAAATGCATGTGCTCGAGCGAACGAAATTAGGCCCATTTGCTCATGCAATTCGTGCGATAACTCCCAAACGCGGCGGCGGGTGCGCGCGCGCAACGCAAGCAAGGGAGAGAACACCTATCTGTAGGTTATTTGAGGATCGCGGGGTTTCCGTCTGATCATGCGTATGCGTCACGTCGTTTCGTCATTGGTGCTTGCAACGAGCCTCGCGGTCGCGGCCGGCTGCGGGGGCGGGGGCGGGAGCAGCCCGGGGAGCCCGTCGACCGCAGGGCCGACTGCCACGCCGACGGCGATGGGGACCGGAGGGGCGACCGCCACGCCGACGCCGGTGAAAACGGGGAGCCCGAGCCCGAGCCCGTCCCCGACGAGGTCGCCGTCGCCGTCGCCCTCGCCCTCGCCTTCACCCTCACCCAGCCCGACGCCGTCCTCGACGTCGAGCCCCATCGCGATGTTCGACGTGACGACGTACGCGTACAACAACGCGCGCACGGGGGAGAGCTCGGATACGACGATTTCCCCGGCCAACGCCGGAACGCTCGCGGTGGCCTGGCACAGCACCGGGGTCGGGTACGAGACGCAACCGCTCGTCGCGACGCACGTGACGAACGTGATCTCCGACGGAGGGACGCACAACATCGTCTACGTCGGCGAGTTCGGCACGTTCACCGCGTTGGATGCGAACTCGGGCGCTACGCTCTGGACGAAAACGCTACCGCAGGGCCAGCAGATCTGCGAAGGCGCATCCGCCGCGCCGTTCGGCATCTCCGGCACGCCGGTCATCGACAGAACCTCGAACGTGATCTACGTTCCGGACGGCGTCCATCAGATTCACGCGCTCGACCTCGCGACGGGCGGCGAAAAGGCCGGCTGGCCGGTCGATCTCGTCGCCACCGGCAGCGACGACGGCAGCTCGAGCGACCTGCGCGAGTTCCTCCATACAGCGCTCACGCTCGTGAACGGCAAGATCTATGCCGGGACGTCGTCGACGTGCGATCTGACGCCGTGGAAGGGCCGCGTCGCGATTATCGACGTCGCCAGCCACACGCTGCAAACGACGTTCTTCCCCGTCTTCGGGCAAGGCGGCAACAACTACAGCGGCGGCGGCGTCTGGGGTTGGGGCGGCGTTTCGTACGACGGCAGCGCGGTCTATGCGGGCGTCGGCAACGCTGATACGAACCCGCAGAGCGGGTCGTTCAAGAATACGTCGGACGAAACGGTCGGCTATGGCGAGCACATCCTCCGCCTATCGACGGACCTCTCGACCGTGCTGGATGCGAACATCCCGATCGTCGTGCCGAATCCGGCGGACGCTTCCGACATCGATCTCAGCGGCACGCCCGTGCTCTTCCAGCCGCCGGGGTGCAACCCGCTCTTGGCCGTGCAAGGCAAAGCCGGCTTCCTGATGATCTACAACCGGACCAACCTCACCGCGGGACCGATCTTCAAGGCACAGTTCTCGGAGAGCACCGACGTGTCACACTATATCGGGAACCCCGCGTACTCCTCGCGAACGGGCTACCTCTACGCTTCCGTCGCGAACGGCTACGGCGGCTACCTGCCGGGCATGGTGATTCTCAAGCCGGTCAACGGATGCAGCACGTTCCAAGTCGTTGCGAATCCCGCGTTCGGGCCGGATTCCATCACCATGGAGGCCGGGTCCGGGAACGCATACCCGCGGTCGGCGCTGACCGTCGCGAACGGCGTCGCCTTCATCGGCACGCCGGACGGCGTGCTCTGGGCCCGCGACGCCGTGACCGGAGCGGCGCTCTGGGATAGCAATAGCGGGGGCGCGTGGGCTAGGAACGCGTCCGCGACGGGCGACCAAATCCGCATGGGGCCCGTCGTGACCGGTGGCTGGGTGTACGTCGTCGAGCTCAACAGCGGAACGCTCTGGGCGCTCAGGGCGAGCGGATCGACTTCGTCCAGCTATCTACGGCGCGGCATCATGACCCAACCGCTCCCCGCCCCGCCGATCATCCACCAGCCGATCCGGCGGCACTAGCAGGCCGGATCCGGCCGCCGGGCGCGCAAGTGCGCGGCCTGGCGGCCGGGTTTCGCGGGCGTAGCCGCGCGCACGCGGCCTTGCCGGCGCCGCGCGTTTCGCGCGATCCGAAGAAGATTCGGCGAATCGCGAAGAGCCTCGCGTCCGAGGTCGAATTGCGCTCGAGCGCCTCCCGTTGCCCGTTCCGGCGGCAGGTCACAGCAAGACGGACCCACCGATGAGAAAATCTCCTAGATGAAAACCTCCCCGACGATCATTCAAGGCGGCATGGGTGCCGGCGTTTCCAATTGGCGGCTCGCGCAGGCGGTGTCGCGCATAGGCCAACTCGGCGTGGTTTCCGGGACGGCGCTCGATCAGATCTTCGCGCGGCGGCTGCAGGACGGCGACCTCGGCGGACACATGCGCCGGGCGATCGAGCGATTTCCGTTCCCGAAGATGGCGCAGCGCATCTGGGACAAGTACTTCGTCCCGCAAGGCAAGGGGAAGGACGAGTCATACAAGACGCTTCCGATGTTCGAAAAAGAGACCCCGCGCGATCTCGCGGAACTCTGCATCGTTTCGAACTTCGTCGAAGTCGATCTCGCCCGCGAAGGGCACGACAACCCCGTCGGGATGAACTACCTCGAGAAGATCCAAATGCCGCATCTGCCGTCGCTCTACGGCGCGATGCTCGCCGGCGTCGGCTACGTCTTGATGGGAGCGGGGATCCCGATCAAGATCCCCGATGCAATCGACAAGTTCGTCCATCACGAACCCGCGACGTATCCGCTGCACGTCACCGGCGCCGAGGAAGGCGACGACACGACGATGACGTTCTCGCCGCTGGATTACATGGAGCGCGCGCTGCCCGAGCTCGTGCGCCCGAAGTTCCTCGCGATCGTTTCGAGCATCACTCTCGCCGTTTCGATGCTGAAGCGGACCGAGGGGCGCATCGACGGTTTCGTCGTCGAGGGGCCCACGGCCGGCGGCCATAACGCGCCGCCGCGCGGGAAGCTCCAGATCGACGAGGCCGGCGAAGCGGTCTACGGCGAGCGCGACAAGGTCGACCTCTCGAAGATGCGCGAGCTCGGCAAACCGTTCTGGCTCGCCGGCGGATACGGCACGCCCGAGAAGGTGCGCGAAGCGCTCGACGCCGGGGCGGAGGGCGTCCAAGTCGGGACCGCCTTTGCGTTTTGCGCCGAATCCGGTATGCGCGAAGACTACAAGAAGGCGCTATTGGAGAAAGTCGCGGCGCACGACGCCAGCGTCTTCACCGATCCGCTCGCCTCGCCGACGAGCTTCCCGTTCAAGGTCGCCCGGCTGGAAGGGACGATCTCGGAGCCCGACGTCTTCGAAAGCCGCGCGCGCATCTGCGATTTGGGATACTTGCGCGAAGCGTACAAGACCAAGCGTGGCACGATCGCGTACCGCTGCTCCGCCGAACCGCCTTCGCTCTACGTCTCGAAGGGCGGCAAGATCGAGAACACCGTTGGGAAGAAGTGCATCTGCAACGCGTTGGTCGCGACGATCGGGCATCCGCAGGTCCGCAAGGGGAACCGCATCGAGGCGGGGATCGTGACCTCCGGGAACGACCTCACCGAAATGGGCCGCTTCTTGCCTGCGGAAGGTTTGGAATACAGCGCCGCGGACGTCGTGGAGAAGCTCCTCAGCGAAGTCGCCTGAAGGCCTAACGTCGTTCGACGTCCCATATTCTTGCCTCGTGGCACTCTTGGACGGGAAAATCGCCCTCATCACGGGCGTGGCTAACCGCTGGTCGATCGCGACCGGGATCGCTCGCGCGCTGCACGCGCACGGAGCGCAGCTTTGTTTCATCTATCAAGGCGATCGCGTTCGCGACGAGGTGGAGAAGCTCGCCTCCGAATTGGGCGGGCGCTGCTATCCGTGCGACGTGGGCAGCGACGAAGAGCTCGCGGCGCTCGCTGAGTCGGTCCGGCGCGATTACGGCCGGCTCGACGTCCTCGTCCATTCGATCGCCTATACGAACAAGGAAGACCTCCAAGGCAAGGTCTACACGACCTCCCGCAGCGGCTTCGCGCTCGCACTCGACATCTCGTCCTATTCGCTGATCGCGCTCACGAACGCGCTCGTCGACGTCCTCGTCGACAATTCCAGCATCATCGCGATGACCTATCGCGGCGGCACGGCGATCGTGCCGAACTACAATCTCGCCGGCATCGCGAAGGCTGCGATCGAATCGATCGTCCGCTACCTCGCGTTCGATCTCGGCGACCGCGGCATTCGCGTGAACGCGATCTCCGCCGGCCCCATCTCGACGGCGAGCTCGCGCGCGGTGCGGGGCTTCAAGGGGATCCTCGATAAGACGGCGGCGGGGGCCCCCCTGCGCCGCAACGTCACGATCGAAGACGTCGGAAACACGGCGGTCTACCTCGCCTCCGACCTCTCGCGGGCGGTCACCTCCGACGTGCACTTCGTCGATGCGGGCTTCCATTCGATGGGCATGTGGCCGGACGGGGAGCCGGGCTAGGAAACCGGCAGGGTCATCCTCGCGTCGACGAGCGGCACGCACGTCCCGCCGACCTCGATTCCGTCGCTCCCGCCTTGACCGTGGATGCGGACGTGCAGGAAGCTGCGGCGCCCCATCTTCGTCCCTTGTTCGCTGACGAAGCGCGTGCCGTCCGCCGAGACCACGAGGCCGTAGCGCATCATGTACGCCGCGAGCGGCCCCGTCGCACTCCCGGTCGCGGGATCTTCGGCGACGCCGTGCTCCGGAGCGAACATGCGCGAATACGCGCCTTCCGGCGTCGGCGTGAAGACGAAGAAACAGATCGCATCGGCGACGGAGCCATGGAGGTCGAGGATCCCGCCGAGTTCGATCCAAGCCCGGTCGACGGCGCCCTTGTCGCGTAACGGGATGAAGACGGTCGGATTTCCCGCGCTGAGGAATTGCGGCTGAACGCCGGGCAGCAGATCGTCCGGTTCGAGGCCGAGCGCGCGCGCGGCGGCCGCCGGATCGTACGTGCGGCCGAATTCGACGGGCGGAGTCGTCAGCCAGATCATCGGCGGCGCCCCGGGTTCGACGCGAATCGGAACGTCGCCGACGAGTTCTTCGAGCGTGAAACGGCCGTCGCGCGGCGTCACGATGCCTTCGCGCACGAGGACGTCGCTCGCGCCGATGGTCGGATGCCCCGCGAAGCGCATCTCCATCGTCGGCGTGAAGATGCGCACGCGCGCCGCGCATGCCGCGCGGTTCGCGGGCAAGATGAAGACGGTTTCCGAGAGGTTGAGTTCCCGCGCGATCCGTTGCATCGTCGCGGCCTCCAAATCGCGCGCGTCGGGGAAAACGGCGAGCGGATTCCCTTCGAGCGCGACGCGCGTGAAGACGTCCAGCACGACGTAGCGAAACGATTTCGTTGGTGCGTTCACGCGCTGAGCTTGCCTCCCGCTGGAGGCTCATCCTTCGACGATTTTCGGCGGCGGGCCGGCGCGGGGCCCGCGTCCGGGTCGGGGCGGGGTTCCTCCGCGGGGACGCCCGCGATTTCGCATCCATGCGAAATCGCTACTCGTGCACTTGTTCCCACGCTGCTACGCAGCGCGGGTGCCCATTGGATTGAACAGGCGCTCCGCCTACGGCTCCGCGCCCCCCACACGCAAAGCGCGTGGGGCCCCCCGCCCGCCATCCGTGGCTCCGCCGGAAAGCTGCACGCCCCGCGGAGAAACCCCGCCCCGACCCGGACGCTACCTCGGTTCTAGTTCACTTGCCCGCTCCCGCCGTCGTGGCTCCGCCGGAAAAAGCTGCACGCCCCGCGGAGAAACCCCGCCCGCCCGGACGCTGCCGCGGCTCTTTAAAGTGTGAGCTTGCCGTGTCGTGACGCTGAGGGTGTTTGTGGGAACATCGCAGCGGGAGGCATTGGAGTGAGAGCTTTGGCGTTTGGGCTCGCCGTTTCGGCGGCGCTCCTATCGGCATGCGGGGGGTCGGGTTCGACGGCAACCGGGCCGCCGGCCCCGGGTTCGACCGCTACGCCCGCGCCCGGGCCGAGCGCCACGCCGGTGCCTGGCGGGAGCGCCACGCCGACGCCGCAAGCCGGGGTCGCGATGCTCGGCTCGTGCCGCGCGTTTCCGGCGGATAACGCTTGGAACACGGACGTCTCGGCGTATCCCGTCGATCCGAATTCGGCGAACTATCTCGCGGAGATGAACCCGGGCGGCTCCGTCCACGTCCACCCCGATTTCGGGAGCGATCCGACCTACGGGATCCCGATCAACGTCGTCTCCATCCCGGCCGGGAGCTTCGTGCCGATCGCGTTCACCGCGTACGCGTCCGAGAGCGATCCCGGCCCATACCCGATTCCGGTGAACCCGAAGATCGAAGCCGGGTCCGACGCGCACATGCTGATCGTCGACAACGCGAACTGCAAGCTCTACGAAACGTTCGCGACGGCTGGTTCGAGCGCCGGCGGCTGGAGCGCGGCGAACGGCGCGGTCTTCGATCTGAACTCGGACGCGTTACGGCCGGACGGCTGGACGTCCGCCGACGCGGCGGGCCTCCCGATCGCGGCGGGCCTCGTGCGCTACGACGAAGTGCAGGCCGGAGCCGTCAACCACGCCGTGCGGTTCACCGTCCCGGTGACGTCGCAAGGTTACATCCACCCCGCCACGCACCAAGCGGGCGGGACGACCCCGAACGCGCCGCCGATGGGGCTCCGCCTGCGCCTGAAGGCGTCGTACGACATCAGCGGCTTTCACGGGAACTCGCTCGTGATTCTGACGGCGCTGAAGAAATACGGGATGTTTCTCGCCGACAACGGCAGCTCGTTCTACATCAGCGGCGAAACCGATACGCGCTGGAACGATACCGATCTCAACCAGCTCAAGACGGTCCCCGCGAGCGCCTTCGAGGCCGTCTCCACGGGGACCGTCCAGCACTAAGCGGGCGTCGCGGCCTCCGCTAGAACGAGTTCGATCGCGGCGTCGATGCGCTCGTGCCCGGCATCGCCGGCTTGCACGTGCCGCAGTTCGTGGTTGCGGTCGAACAGGTAGAACGCGGGGACGGCCGCGTTTTCGAAGCGATCGACGAGCGTGTGCTCGTTGTCGATCGCGCAAGGCTGCGTGATCCCGAACGTCGAGCCGGTTGCCGCGGCGGTGACCCGGGCGACGTCGAGTTCGGCGGGCCCGCGCGGTTGATGCACCGCGATGACGGCGAGGCCGCGCGGGCCGTACGTGTCGCGCCACCTCGAGACTTGGCCCGCGACCTTCTGGCAGATCGGGCACGTGAGCGACCAGAAGTGCAAGAGAACGGGTCGCCCGGCGAGGCCCGGAAGATCGGGCTCGCCGTTGATCCAATCCTCGACGCCGCCGAGATCCGGCAGCGCGCTGCGGCTGCGAAGCGCCATGCGGCTCAGCCGACCGCCAGAAGCTTCTTGCCGGGCTTCCAATCCGCGGCGCAGAGCCCGCCGGTCTGCAGCGCTTGCAGTACGCGGAGCGTTTCGTCGACGCTGCGGCCGATGTTGTCCGCGGTGATCGTCGCGTACTTCAAGACGCCCTGCGGATCGATGATGAACAGCCCGCGCTGCGCCTTGCCGTCGGCCTCGTCGAGGACGCCGTAAGCCGCCGCCGTTTCCTTCTTGTAATCCGCCACGAGCGGATACTTGAGCCCTTCGAGCCCGTTCTTGTCGAGCGGCGTGTTGATCCACGCAAAGTGGCTGTAGACGGAGTCCGTCGAGGCGCCCAGCACGTCCGCGCCGAGCACGGTGAAGTCCTCGTAGCGATCCGAGAGCGCGAGGATCTCGGTCGGACACACGAACGTGAAATCGAGCGGATAGAAGAAGAAGACGAGCCACTTTCCCTTGTAATCCGCGAGCGAGATCGGGGCGCCGAGGTTCGCGGCGCTGGTCGCGCCCTTCGTGCTGGCGAGGGTGAACGCCGGGGCGGGCTTACCTACTTGTGCGGGCATGAGTTCCTTTCGTCGTTAGTGAATATGAACATCATAGTCAATCGTTAGACGCCCGTGGAAGCCTCTTTTGTCGCAGGCTGAGGCGTCGACCGGGGCGCGCCGAAGGGAGGGAGCATATGAAAGGTGAGAGCGACGGTGCGGGGCGCTTCTCGAAGAACTACGAGGCGATCCGCCGGGTCGTCGAGTCGGGAGGGCCCGGCTCGCACCGTACAACCGCCGAGATCTACGATCAGGTGCGCAAGCTCCAGCCGAAAATCGGCTACTCGACGGTGCAGCGCGGCTTGGCGCGCCTGGTGGGTCTCGGCCGGATCAACGCCGTCAAACTCCCCGACGAAAGCGGCGTCCGCTACGAGGCGCGCGGCTTCCGGCACGGCCACTTCCTGTGCGCCGCGTGCGGGACCGTGCTGGACGTTCCCTACGCGCTGCCGGATGAGACGATCGGCCGGCTCGCGGCGGAACTCGGCGTGAGTGTCGAGGATCACTCGGTCGCGCTCACCGGGCGCTGCTCCGCGTGCCGGTAAGGAGTTTCCCCGCCCCCGGCCAATAGGAGCGGCATCGGCTTTAAGCGTCGGCGCGGTCTCTCAGCGTGACCCGCCCTTTCGCCGATGGAAGTGGTGCTCGGCGCCACCCGTGTCATGCGGCCCTCGCGCGTTCCGAGACGACGGAACGTGCACGTTCGAGTGAGTTAGCAAAGCCGACCTGTGTTCGCGTCCACGCTCAAGTTGCGCCCGTATCAAGTCGAGGCGCAAAACGCCATTGTCGCCGCGCGCGAGCGCGGCGTGCGCCGTCAACTTGTCTCGCTCGCAACGGGCCTCGGAAAGACGGTCGTCATCGCGACGTTGCCCGAGCTGCTGCAGCTTCGCGAGAACGACATCACGCTCGTCATCGCGCATCGGGACGAACTGATCCAACAGATCGCCGAGCGGATGCGCGTGCAGAACCCCGACGCGGTCATCGGCATCGAAAAGGCGGAAGAGCACGCGAGCGCGGCCTGCAACATCGTCGTCGCGACCGTTCAAACGCTGACCGGCAAGCGCCTCAACGAGTTCGTCACGCATTTCGGACGGCGGATCGCGCTGTTCGTCATCGACGAGGCGCATCACGCGGCGGCCCCGACCTATCGCGCGATCGTCGACCGCATCGTCGCCAAACGCCCCGAAGCGCTCGTTCTCGGCTTCACCGCGACGCCGACGCGCGGCGACGGGATCCGCCTGATCGATCTCTTCGACGAGATGGTCTACGAGATGGACGCGCGCGCCGCGATCGACGCAGGGTATCTCGTGCCCGTCCGCGCGTATGCGGTCGCCACCGAAACGAGCCTCGACGCCGTCACCGTTCGTGGCGGCGATTTCGTGTTGGGCGCGCTCGCGGCGGCCGTGGATAACGAAGAGCGCAACGCGCGCATCGTGGAAGCCTACCGGCAACTCACCCCCGGGCGCAAGGCGCTCGTCTTCACGGCTTCCGTCGAGCACGCGCGCAACGTCGCGACGATGTTTCAAGCAGCGGGAATGCGCGCGGCATTCGCGAGCGGCGAGACGCCGGATGCCGAGCGCGAACGTATCGTGCGCGACTTCCGCGGCGAGACGCTCGACGTGCTCGTGAACTGCGGGCTCTACCTCGAAGGCTTCGACGTCCCGGGGATCGAGGTGATCGTCAACGCGCGGCCCACGAAGAGCGCGACGCTGTACACACAGATCACCGGGCGAGGATTGCGGCCGGCCGACGAGTTCGCGTTCGTGCTCTCGAACCTGCCCACGGCGGAATCGCGCCGCATCATGATTTCGCAGAGCGAAAAACCATACGCGCTCGTGATCGACATCGTCGACCAGGCGCGGCGCCATCAGATCGTGACGCTGCCGTTCCTGTGGGGCATGCCCTCGCAGATCGACGTGCAGGGGCATCCGGTCTCGCAGGTCGCCGAGCGCTACGAGCAGTTGTGCCGGCGCGAGCCGCGCGCGGCGGCGCGCGTCCGCACGGCCGAGCAGATCGAAACGACGCTGCTCGATCTCGACGAGGCGGAGCGCTCGAAGCCCGGACACGTGGCGGTCTGGCAGCCCGTGACGAGCGAGCACTGGCGCCTGATCCGCCCGCCGAAGCTCGTCGCTCGAGACCGGAAGGGGCGCCTGGTTCCGCACTTCGCGGAGCGTTTCGAAGAATACAAGTCGATGGCGAAGAAGATCGCGCCGCACGAAAACGCCGACCGGTTTGCGCTGCGCCTGCTGAACGTCGACCGGCGGGCGGTCCGCGAAGAAGGGCTGCAGATCGACGTCTCGCGGCGCGGCGACGAGTTCGTCGCGCTCCTCACGAACGGGACGGGCCAGCCGATCGAGATCGCGACGGCGCCGCGCCTACCGGAGGCGATCGCGGTCGCCGAGGAGCGCATCCAGAAAGGGGAGGTCGGCCCGCCGCGCAACGGCAAGCCGCGCCAGCCCGCGAACGGGACGGCGCAGCGCCGCCGCTTTCGGCCGCGGCGGAAGCGCCGCGCTCAGAACGGCTCGGCCGTTCAGCCCGGCGGCTGAGGCTTTCGCGCGGTCAATGCCCGCGCTTTGAAACGTATTGCTGATGGTAGTCTTCGGCTCGCCAGAAGGTGGGAGCGGGGACGATCTCGGTGACGACCGGCGCGCTGTAGCGGCCGGACCGCTCGAGTGCCGCCTTCGAGGCTTCGGCGGCCGCTTTCTGCTGCGCCGAATGGTAGAAGATCGCAGAGCGATACTGCGAGCCGACGTCGGGGCCTTGACGGTTCGGCGTCGTCGGATCGTGCATCGCCCAGAACGCGTCGAGCAACTGCTCGTAGCTCACCCGTGAAGGATCGAACGTCACCTCGACGGCTTCGGCGTGGCCCGTCCGGTCGCTGCAAACCTGCTGATACGTGGGGTTCGGCGTCGTCCCGCCGGTGTACCCGACCAGCGCGTCGACGACGCCGTCGATCGCGCGGAAGTCCTCCTCGACCCCCCAGAAGCAGCCTGCGGCAAACGTGGCTCGTTCCATCCTTGCAGTTCCTTTCGTGGTTGCGAATCCGTCGGAGGCGGCTCGGGCGACGCGCCGAATCGCGGAGGGGTGCGAGTCGTAGCCGCCGCCTTTCTCTCCGCCGCGTTCTTGCTTTGCGGCGGAACCTCGCTGGCAGCTAAGACCTCGCCCTCGCCGCAACCGGTTCCATTGCCGGCGCCCGCTCCGTCCCCGGCGGCGAGCAATTCGCCGGGCGCCGCGGCCTCGGCGAGTCCCCCCCTCGGCGCGCCTGCTCCCTCAACGCAGCCGTCCCCCGCGCAGTACTCGACGTTCGTCAAAGGCGTCGAACGGCAGAGCGGGTTGCTCGACGTATTGCGTAAGGACGACGACTACTACTTGGAGTTTTCCGGCGAGCAGCTCGATCGTCCGATCTTGATCTCGGCGGTCGTCGCCGCCGCGGGCGGCGGGAACGAAGCGTTCGCGGGCCGCTTCTTCAGCCCGCTCGTCGTGCAGTTCCATCGCGTCGGAAAGCGGATCTTCTGGATCAGCCCCAACCGCTATTTCACGTCGACGGGCGAACCTTCGACCGACGCGTCGCTTGCGATTTCGGTTTCCGATTCCGTCATCGCATCGTTCCCGATCGTCGCGGAAGACGAGGCGAAGAAACGGATCGTCATCTCGGCGAGCTACTTCTTGACCGACGGGTTCGGCGTCGCGCAGGGGATCGGGCGCCCGCAACCCGGGCTCTTCGGGCTGACGGTCCGGCCGCCGTTCGCGCTGGACGCTACCCGCTCGTATATCGAGCGGACGAAAGCGCTGCCGAAGAACGTGGAGATCCTCGCGGATCTCGCCTTCACGGGGCCGGCGGGAAGCGTTCCGGCCGTCCCGGACGGGCGCAACGTGCGCGTCAAGATGCACTATTCGATCGTCGACCTCCCGTCGGCCGGAGCGTACGTTCCGCGCCTGGCCGACGACCGCGTCGGCTACTTCATGAGCGCGGTGAAGCGTTTCGGCGACGACACGCTGCCGACGCCGTTCGTACGCTACGTCAACCGCTGGGATTTGAGCAACGGGCCCATCGTGTTCTATTTGACGAAAGAGATCCCGCCGGAATACCGCCTCGCGGTACGGGCGGGAATCCAGCAGTGGAACGCGGCGTTCGCGAAGCTCGGAATCGAGAACGCGATCGAAGTGCGCGACCCGCCGAACGATCCGGATTGGGATCCCGACGACGTCCGCTATTCGACCGTGCGCTGGCTCTCGAGCGATCAGCCGCTGTTCGGCGGGTACACGCCCACGATCGTCAATCCGTTCACCGGGCAGATCCTGCGCGCGGAGATCGTGCTCGAGGGCGAGGCGCTGCGTTCGATCAAGCGCGGCTACGTCGAGAACGTCGTTCCGACGCGCGGAATCCGAAACCTGGAGGGATGCGAGGAGAGCGATTGCGAGTACCAAGAGCAGTCGGCCGAGCTCGCCGCGCTCGGCACGCTCTCGCTGCGAGCAGCCGGTGCCTCGACGACGCAGACGCGGGATTACGCCCAGGCGTGGCTGCGCTCGATCGTGCTGCACGAAACCGGGCACGCGCTGGGGTTGCGCCACAACTTTGCGGCATCGACGATCTACCCGCTCCCCCGCTTGACGGACCGCAAGTTCACGACCGCGCACGGGCTCGTGGGCTCGGTGATGGACTATACGCCGGTCAACCTCTCGCCGCGCGGCGAGCCGCAAGCGGATTACTTTCAACTGCAGCTCGGCCCTTACGACTACTGGGCGATCCTCTACGGGTACGTCAGGTTCGGCAACGTCGTGAAACCCGAAGACGAGGCCGGCCGCTTGCGCGCGATCGCGGCGGAGAGCACGCGCCCGGAGTACGCGTACAGTACGGATGAAGATGCCTACGGGCCGTACGCGCTCGATCCGAACGTCGCCCTGTTCGATCTCTCGTCGGACCCGCTCGCGTGGGACGAACGTCAGTACCGGGTCGCCGGCAGCATCGTCCGGGATCTCGACCGGGTCTATCCGCGCGACGACCGGCCGTTCTACGAGGAGCGGCGCGCGTTCCTCACCTCGATGGGGAGTTTCGAGCGGACGAGTTCGTTGATCGTCAAGTACTTGGGCGGGAGCTACACCTCGCGCTCTCACCGCGGGCAGCGCGGCGGCGCGGATCCCGTCCGCCCCATTCCGCGCGCCACTCAGAAGCGCGCGTTCGATCTCTTGGCCGCTCGCGTGTTCTCGAACGACGCGTTCAGCTTCTCCCCGCAACTGATCCGCCGGCTGGGCGCCGACCGCTACTCCCATTGGAACTCGAGCGGCGGGATGGGCCGCCAGGATTTCCCGCTCGGCGAGTTCGTCGCGCAGATGCAAGACGGCGTCCTGGAAGAGATCTTCGGCCCGCTGACGCTCGCGCGCATCGCCGATCAGGAGACGCTCGGGCGCGGCGGCGCCGATACGATGAAGCTCGGCGATCTCTTCGATTGGACGAACGGCGCGATCTACGCCGAGATCGAGAACCCGGGGCTGCGCTCGATCGCCCCGCTCCGGCGAGGGCTCCAGCGCCGCTATGCGGACCTCCTGATCGCGTACGTCCTCGCTCCGAGTTCGGTGCTCGACCGGATCGGTTACCCGAGCGACACGGCCGCGCTCGCGCGCTACGCGTTGCAGCGCTTGGAGCCGCAGGTTGCCGAGCGCCTAGGCTCGCCGCGCCTCGACGGCGCGACTCGCGCCCACCTCGAGGACTTGCGCCACCGCGTCGAAAGCGCGCTGACGGCCCGCTCGATCCAGTCGTCCTGAACGGCGGCCCTAGCCCGCGTCCGGGCCGGGGCGGGGCTTCTCCGCGGGGACGCCCGCGATTTCGCATCCATGCGAAATCGCTACTCGTGCACGTATTCCCACGCTGCTGCGCAGCGCGGGGACCCATTGGTTTGAACAGGCGCTCCGCCTACGGCTCCGCGCCCCCCACACGCAAAGCGCGTGGGGACCCCCGCCCGCCATCGTGGCTCCGCGGGCAAGCTGCACGCCCCGCGGAGAAACCCCGCCCCGACCCGGACGCTACCTGCATCCCACAGTCATACTGCCTTTGCGGCCTTTGTCGGTAAGCGGGCTGACGGACGTCGCGCCGAAGGGGGGCTAGTATTGGCGGCATGCTCGACGTGAAGTGGGTCGCCGCGCCGGATGAGGGCGGCAGGATGGAAAACAAGGTTTGGTACCTGCAACGGAGCCGCTTGTTTGCCGAAGTCCCCGAAGCCTCGGTCGTCAGCTCCGAGCATCTCTTCGTCACCTGCCTGTTCCCGAAGCGCTCGCTCGTGTTCGATCAGGGCGATTCCGGCCGAGTCGTCTATCTGATCAAGCGCGGTAAGGTTCGCCTCTCGCGGCTGACGCCCGACGGCAAGGAAGTGACGATCGCGATCCTGGGCGAGGGCGACTTTTTCGGCGAGGAGACGCTCTTCGAAACGGGGGCGCGCACGACGGTCGCGCAGTGCTTGGAGGAATCGCTCCTCTGCTGGGCGCGCGCGGACGACCTTTTCGCGCTGCTCTCCGCCGACCCGACGCTCGCGCTCAACGTGGCGAAGATGCTTTCGACGCGCCTCGGCGATGCTTCCGCGACGATGGAAGATCTCGCGTACGCGAAGGTCACCGACCGGCTCATGCATCTGTTCGCGCGCCTCGCCGTCGAGCACGGCGTGCCCGATGCGGGCGACGCCGTCAAGCTCGACGTGCGCCTGACGCATGCGGAGATCGCATCGCTGATCGGGAGCACGCGCGAGACGGTCTCGCTCGAGCTTTCGAACTTGGCGCGCGCCGGGCGCATCGTGCTGCGCGACGGCGCGATCGTGGTTCCGCGGGCGGAGCTCGAGGCGCTGTGACGCGCCGCGCGCTGCTCGCCGCCGCAGCCGTGCCGGCCGTCGCGCCGTTCTTGTTCGCGCTCGGCGCGCGAGCCGGAACCGGCTCCGAGACGCTCGCGCCGCTGCTCGATGCACCCCACTGGCTCGGCTCGCGGCCCGGCGCGGCGTCGCTGCGCGGGAAGGTCGTGCTCGTCGACGTGTTCACGTTCGGCTGCATCAACTGCAAGCACGTGATCCCCTCGCTGCGGGCGTTGCAAGCGCGCGCCGAACCGGATCTCGTCGTGCTCGGCGTGCACACGCCGGAGACCGGTTACGAGCGCGACGCGGCGCACGTGAAGGCGGCGTTCGCCGCGCAAGGCGTCGTCTGGCCCGTCGCGATCGACAACGACGAGACGCTCTGGAATGCCTATGCGATCACCGCGTGGCCGACGCAACTCATCTTCGACCGCAAGGGCAGGCTGCGCTCTACGGTGATCGGCGAAGGCAACGCCGCCGCCGTCGCCGCGACGATCGCCGAGCTTCTCGCCGAACGCTGAAACGGGGTGCGGCCGCCAAGGGCCGCCTTCGCGCTCGAACGAACCGATGAGGCACACGACGGCTTTGCGCGCCGCGGTTCGAAAGGATGGGCAATGCGTTCGTTACGCCGCATCGGATTCGCGCGGATCTTCCTCTTTGCCGCGCTCGCCTGCGTAACGCCGCTCCGCGCATTCGCCGCGAGCGACGCGTTCTACGCGCCGCCGAAGGACGTCACGCGCTTCGCACCGGGCGAGATCATTCGCTCGGAGCCGGTCTCGCCGGCCCCGCCCCACGCGCGCGCGTGGAAGCTCCTCTACGCATCTACGGGACTGCAAGGGGAACGCATCGCGGTCTCGGGCATCGTCATCGTCCCGCTCGGGAGTCCCCCGAGCGGCGGCCGTCCGATCGTCGCCTGGGCGCATCCGACCACGGGGATCGCGCAGGGCTGCGCGCCGTCGCTGCGCGGAACGAAGATGTACGCGACGATCCCGGGCCTGGACGATCTGATCTCGCGCGGGTACGTCGTCGCGGCGACGGACTACGCCGGCCTCGGGACGCCGGGGCCGCATCCGTATCTGATCGGTTCGAGCGAAGGGTACGCCGTGCTCGATGCCGTGCGCGCCGCGCGGAAGTGGACGAGCGAGGCGGGAGCGCAATTCGTCGCTTGGGGGCACTCGCAGGGCGGGCAAGCCGCATTGTTCGCGGGTCAGCTCGCGCCGAAATACGCGCCCGAACTCACGCTCGCGGGGGTCGCGGCGATCTCGCCGCCGACCGACCTCCCCGATCTGCTCCGTCATTTCGCGGGGGAGAGCATCGGGCGCGCGGTCGCGTCGTACGCGCTGGACGCGTGGTCGCAAGTCTACGAGCTATCGCTCGACGGCGTCGTGAAGGCTTCGGCGATCGGATCGGTTCGCGCCGTAGGCCGGCTCTGCGCGGAGACGACGTTGCAAAGCTACGTCATCGCGCTCAACGCATTGCCGCTGCGCGGCGAGTTCCTCGAACCCTCCCTCTATACTGCCTCGCCGTGGGACGGGCTGCTCGCCGCGAATCGGCCTGCGCTCGCCCCGGACGGCGCGCCGCTCTTCATCGCGCAGGGGACGGCCGACCGCCTCGTCCTCCCCAGCGTGACGCTCGCTTTCGCCCGCGCGGAGTGCAAGAACGGGGCGAAGGTTCACTACGAGCCGCTTGCCGGCGTGGCGCACGATCAAGCGGGCGTGCAGAGCGCATCCGATGCGATCGCCTGGATGGCGGCCCGCTTTGCGGGGAAGCCTGCCGAGGATAGCTGTCCGCTCGACGCGCCGTGATCTTGGGCGGAGCCGTCCCCGCCGGGATGAATCCGGTGCGGCGGCGGTCAAAAGGGGTGGTCCCCGCACGCCGTTGAGAAGGAAGCCGCCGATTTTCGCCCGCGCGCTCACAACCGAAGCCGGCGTCACGCCTGCCGAACGTCTCGCTCCGTATCTGTCGGCCGGGTTGCTCGATGCCGCAGTAGATGCAGCGAGCGTCCCGATCCTCGTCCTCGATGCGCCGCCTCCGCACGCGGCCGAACTCGTCGGCCCGCTCCTCGGCGCGGGGGCGTTCGTCCATCTCGATGCGGAACGCCTGATCGCGATCGGTCCGCGCAGCGCCTTCGAGCGCGCCGCGCCGGGGCTCGACGATCCGGCACGCGCGGTCCTCGCCGAACTCGTGCGCGCCTTCGATGCAACGGCGCTGCGCTGCACGAGCCTGCGCGCTCGCGCGTACGAACTCGATTTCAGGTTCGGCGCGAAGGTGATGGGGATCCTCAACGTCACGCCCGATTCGTTCTTCGATCGCGGCCGTTACAGCGAGGTCGACAGCGCGCGCGCGCGCGCCGCGGAGATGGTCGAGGCCGGCGCCGCGACGATCGATATCGGCGGGCAATCGTACGCGCATTGGAATCCGCGCGTCGCGGCGGAAGAAGAGCGCGCGCGCGTCGTCCCGGTCGTCGAAGCGCTCCTGCGCGACGGGCTCGGCGTCCCGCTCTCGATCGATACGTTCAAATCAGAGGTCGCCGAAGCCGCGCTCGCCGCCGGCGCGGACATCATCAACGATTGCAGCGGCCTCTCCGATCCGAAGCTCGCCGACGTCGTCGCGCGCCACGGCGCGGCGCTCGTCGTGATGCATCTCAAGGGCGAGCTCAACGTGCGCGCGGCGGAGTATCCCTACGAGGATCCGATGCGCGAGATCGTCACGTACTTGCGCGAGCGCATCGAGCGCGCGCTCGAGGCGGGGATCGCGCGCGAAAGCCTCGTCGTCGATCCGGGGCTCGAGTTCGGCAAAGAGCCCGCGGTCGATTGCGAGATCCTCGACCGGTTCGCCGATTTGCGCAGCCTCGGGCTCCCGATCCTGTTCGCCGCGAGCCGCAAGAGCTTCATCGGCCGCATCTTCCACAAGCCCGCGCGCGAGCTGCTCGTCCCCTCGCTTGCAACCGCGGCGCTCGGCGTGATCGCGGGCGCGAATCTCGTTCGCGTCCACGACGTCGCCGAGACGGTCGCGCTCTGCCGCATGATCGGCGCGGTGCGCCCAACCGCGCGCGAAGCGCTCGATCTGCTATCCGCGATGCCGAAGTAGGGGCTACCCGGGGTGCGGCCGGTGCGCGGCGTGGACGCCGGGAAGCCGCAAGACGGCTTCGGCTATCGGGCCTTGGATCCGTTCAGGGCTGCAGCGGCGCGGATGAGCGTCTTGAAGGCATCCTCATCGATCTCGTCACCCTCGTGGAGATCGATCGCGCGCCGCACGTTGCCGTCGAGGCTTGCGTTGAAGAGTCCCGACGGGTCCTCGAGCGAAGCGCCTTTTGCGAACGTCAGCTTCACGACGCTCTTGTAGCTCTCGCCGGTGCAGATGATGCCGGCATGAGACCAAACCGGAACGCCTCTCCACTTCCACTCTTCGACCACCTCCGGGTCAGCCTGTTTGATGAGGGCGCGGACATGGGAAAGCGTCGTGCCCCGCCAGTCGCCCAGCTCCTCAATCCGCGCGTCGATCAGACGAGAAGGGGATTCGCCTTTCCCCGTTGCGCTCTGTTTCATCGTGCTTGTACCTCACTCGGCTATTGAGATCCGCGTTCAGATGTGCGGATCTCCGGCACAAAGCGCCGGAGATCCGCCGGAGGATATCGGCTAGGCGCGACTCCGGCCTAGGACGCCGCCTTGCGCGGCTTCACAACGCGGTCGATGGTCTTCCCGCTGGCCTCGCGCGCGAGTTCGAGATCGTAACGCGTCTGGAGGTTCATCCAAAACTGCGGCGTCGTGTCGAAATAGCGCCCCAGCCGCAGCGCCGTATCTGCCGAGATTGCCCGCCGTCCATTCACGATCTCGAGGATGCGCGACGCCGGAATCCCAAGCTCCGCGGCCAGGCGGTTGGCGGAAAGCCCGATGGGCGCCATAGCCTCTTCGCGCAGGACTTCTCCGGGATGGACGGGCGGTAAGCTCTTGGGCATGGTGATGGCTCCTTAGTGATAGTCTTCGATAGTGACGCGCTCGGCGTGGTTTTCGACCCATTCGAAGACGATGCGCCACTGGTCGTTGATGCGGATGGAGTAGGTCCCGGCGCGATCGCCTTTGAGTAACTCGAGCCGTAAGCCGGGGAGCCGCAGGTCGGACAGCGCCGTAGCGGCATCGAGTGCGACGAGCTTCCGTTGCGCCATACGTTCGAAAGATGCAAATCGGCGGACGCGCTCACCCTGCGCCAGCCGCTCCGTATCCTTGTCGCCGTAGCTGTGGATCACGCGTGCATGGTAACACGCGGCGCGTATATACGGCAAACAGTCAAGAGAAGGTCCGGCCCCGAGCACCGGCAGCGGGCCGGACGGCCTGCGGACCGGTCCCCACCGGCGGAAACTCGAATCCGCTTGGGCGGGTCTAAGCCGCCGTATGCGTACGTTCTATCTCGGCATCGGCTCGAATCTAGGGGAGCGCCAAGGGAATATTTTGCAGGCGCTCCAGAAGCTGCGTCCGGCCTGCGAGATCGTCGCAGTTTCTTCGTACTACGAGACGCCCCCCGTGGGGAACGTCGCGGGGCCGAGCTTCCTCAACGTCGCGGCGAAGGTCCGGACCGATCACGCGCCGACCTCCTTCGAGCGGGTCCTGCGGGAAGCCGAGACGGCGGTCGGCAGGCAGCGCTTCGCCCACCTCGAGGCGCGGCCGATCGATATCGACATTCTCCTGATCGACGATCTCGTGCACGATTTCGGACGCTTCGAAGTCCCCCACCCGTACCTCTCGGAGCGCCCGTTCAACCTCGTCCCGCTCGCGGAGATCGCGGGGGATCTCATCGAGCCGCGCTCCGGTAAGACGATCCGCGAGCTGGCCGCTGCGCTCGACACGAGCGCGATCGCGAAGAAGGCGCGCTCGCTCCATTTCTTCGCGAACCGGCAAGAGGAAGCGCCCGACGTGCGCCTGGGGATCACGCGCGCCGGCGTATCCGGCGTCAAGCGGATGGTGCGCCTCGATATCGACGGCCGTGAGACCGTCTTCAACGGCGTCTTCTCGATGGTCGCCGATCTCGCGCCGGACAAAGCCGGCGTTCACATGTCGCGCTTCTCCGAACTGCTCGAAGAGGCGACGCTCGATGTCCTCTCCCGCAACGAAAAGCCGGGGCGCATCGAAGACGTCGTCGGTCAGATCGCACGCGAGATCGTCGATTCGCAGAAGGCGCTCCGCGCCGACGTACGGCTGCGCGCCGAGTTCGGGCTCGAGCGCTGGACGCCGGTCAGCGGGAAGCGCGGCGAGGAGACCTACACGCTGACCGGGATCGCCCACGCCGACCACGAGGGGATGCGTCGCGTCATCGGCGTCGAGGCCGAAGGGATGACGGCCTGCCCCTGCGCGCAGTTGATGGTCCGCGAACATTCGATTCACGAGCTGATGGAAGCCGGCTTCAGCGAGAGCGACGCCGTTCGCGCGATCGACGCGCTCCCGATGGCGACGCACAATCAGCGCGGCCGCGGCTGTGTCCTGATCGGCGTCACCGACGGACGCGATCGCGAGATTCGCGCCGAAGATCTCGTGGAGATCGTCGAGAACTCGATGTCGAGCGAGACGTACGATCTGCTCAAGCGCCCGGACGAATTCTTCATCGTCAACAAGGCGCATCACAATCCGAAGTTCGTCGAAGACGTGGTGCGCGGCATCCTCGCCCGCTCGCTCGACGTCTACGCTGATTTCGGCGACGATACGTTCATCTTCGCCTCGCAAGTGAACTACGAATCGATCCACAAGCACGATGCGTTCGCGGAAACGTACGGCACGTTCGGCGAGCTCCGCTCGGAACTCGGCTCCGGAGCCTACGTTTCGGTGAAGACCGATCTCGCGACGTGGCTGGGGACGCGCCCCTCCCCGATCGTCGTCTAAGGCTCCGCTGCAATACGCCGTGAAACACCGATTCGAGATCTGGGCGTCGCCGGAGCCGACGTTCGCCCGGATCGGCGCCGCGACGTGGCGCGATCAACTCGCCGAGACGGGGCACGAAGCACGCCCGGGAGATATCGATCTGCTCGCCGGGCTCGGCGTCGCCGCGAGCCGCTATCCCGTCCTTTGGGAAAAGCACGCCGTGCGCGATCCGGCGCCGTACGATTTCTCGTGGGCGAGGGAGCGCCTCGATGCGCTGCGCGCGCGCGGCGTCGAACCCGTCGTCACGCTCCTCCATCATGGGAGCGGCCCGGCCCACACGAGCCTCGTCGATCCCGATTTCCCGATGCATTTCGCGCGCTACGCCGGAGCCGTCGCGCGCGCGTTCCCGTGGATTCGGCGCTGGACGCCGATCAACGAGCCGCTGACGACGGCGCGTTTTTCAACGCTGTACGGGCATTGGTACCCTAATGGACGCGACGATCACGCCGCTTTCGGCCGCGCCGTCACGAACGAGGCGCTCGCGATGCTCCTTGGGATGGAGGCGATTCGCGCGCACGTCCCCGCTGCGCAGTTCGTCGTCACCGAAGATCTCCAGAGCTTCACATCGCTCGATCGCGCGACCGATGCGTTCGTCGCGCACAAGCGCGAGCGCTCGTTCCTCTCGATCGAGCTCGTGATGGGGCGCGTCCTCCCCGGGCACCCGCTCCATGCGTACTTGACCGATCGCTGCGGCATCGAGCCGAGCCGGCTGCGCGCGATCGCCGAGCGCGCTTGCGCGCCGGATCTCATCGGCTGGAACTATTATCCGAATTCGGAGCGGACGCTCGATATCGACGAACGCGGCATCGTCCGCAATCGGCCGAGCCGCGAGGTCCTCGAAACCCCGATCTCTCCGCGCCCGCTGCTCGAAGCGGCGCACGAACGGCTCGGCCTCCCGTTCGGTCTCGGCGAAGTGCACGTCAACGCGAGCGTCGAGGGACGCATCCGCTGGCTCGCGCAGCGCTACGGCGATCTGGCCGCACTCGAGCGCGCGGGGCTCCCCGTGCGCATGCTCGGAAGTTGGGCGGTTTTCGGAATGGTCGATTGGGATTCGCTCTTGACGCGGCGCGAAGACTATCGCGAGGACGGAGCATTCACGTTCGCGCCCGCCTCCCAGGCGCCGCGCCCGACGGCGCTCGCCGAAGCCGTGCGCGCGCTCGCGCGCGGCGAGGCGCTCGCACCCGAAGGCGAAGCGCAATGGTGGGAAACGGGCGCGCAGCCGGCGGCGCTCGTATGAGAGCCTACGACGCGATCGTCGTCGCCTCGCATCTGCGGTACGACGGCGTGTGGCAGCGCCCGCAGCAAATACTCACGCGCTTCGCGCGCGAAGTGCCGGTGCTCTTCGTCGAAGAGCAGTTCCCCTCGCACGAAGATCGCAACGAGTTCGCGCAACACGGGAACCTCACGGTCTTGCGCCCGTTGCGCCGCCGGGCGGATTACACGCACCTGGACGACGCGACGATCGAGGCCGCGCGTCAGTGGCTCGGCGCGCGCCGGCCGCTCGTGTGGCTGTACACGCCGATGCTCCTGCGCCTGACCGACGCGTTCGAGGGCGCCCCGCTCGTCTACGATTGCATGGACGAACTCGCGGCGTTCCGGTTCGCCCCGCCGCAGATGCGCGAACGCGAGGCGGAATTGCTCGCCCGCGCCGACCTCGTCTTCACCGGCGGGCGCTCGCTCTTCGAACGGCGCCGCGCGCTCGGCGAGAAGGTGAAGCTCTATCCGAGCGGCGTCGAGTTCGAGCACTTCGCGCGCGCGCGGGCGCTCGAGCCGCATCCGCTCTACCGCCGGCTCGTCCGCCCGGTCTACGGGTACTTCGGCGTCATCGACGAGCGCATCGATTACGAGATCCTCACCGCGCTCGCGGAGAGCGGCGCGAGCATCGTGATGGTGGGGCCGTTCGCGAAGATCGATCCGGCGACGCTTCCGCGCAAGACGAGCCTGCACTTCACGGGGCAAATCTCGTACTCCGAACTGCCCCGGCACTTGGCCGGCTTCGACGTCGCGATCATGCCGTTCGCCCGCAACGAAGCGACGGCGTTCATCTCGCCGACGAAGACGCCCGAATACCTCGCGGGCGGGAAACCCGTGGTGAGCACGTCGATCGCGGACGTCGTCGCCGGCTACGGCGAGGTGGTCCGGTTTGCCGACGACGCGGCCTCGTTCGCTGGAGCGTGTGCGGCCGCGTGCCGGCCCGATCCGCAGCGAATCGGCCGCGGAATCGCGCTCGCACGAGCCGCCGGGTGGGACGCGATCGTCGCTTCGATGGCGGAAGACATCTTTGGGACGTTTTTCGGACGGTTACCGGCTACGATGGCTTTGCCGTAGGACGCACGTGTTTGACGGACCGCACGGAGCGTTCTTCGGCCCCTTTTTTTCGCCGGTCCCGGCGAGCGCTCAGATGATCGAGATCGTCTCGGCGGAAGCAGGGCGCGAAGCGACGGCGGCGACCAACGCGCCGGCTAGCGTATCGCAGAGCGGCCCGTTGAATTCGTCGATCCGTCCGGTGTCGGCGAATTCCATTAAGACGGGGTCGATCGGTATCCGCGCGAGCAGCGGCGCTTCGGCGAGTTCGGCGACGCTCTCGGCATAGGAAGGCCCGAAGACGTCGTAGCGCTGCCCCGTGTCGGGAGCGACGAAGTACGACATGTTCTCGATCACGCCGAGGATCGGTTTTTTGAGTTGATGGACGAGGTTCGCCGCCTTGCGGACGATCATCGTCGCCAGCGCCTGCGGCATCGTCACGAGGACGACCCCGTCGACGGAGAGCGATTGGAGGACGGTCAGCGGAGCGTCCGACGTCCCCGGGGGCAGGTCGATCAATAGATAATCGAGATCGCTCCAGAGCACTTGTTCGTAGAACTGGCGGATCACGCCCGAGAGCACCGGGCCGCGCCAGATCATCGCCGTGTCTTCCTTATCCGTGAGCAGGTTCGAGCTGACGACTTCGATCGCCGAGCGCGTGACGGCCGGGAGCATCAGCGGGCGGATCTGCCCGGCGGCGTTCGGCGGCGCATTCGGGTCCGCTTCGATCCCGAGGGGTTCGGTCAGTCCGAACAGGCGCGGGATCGAAGGGCCGGTGATGTCGGCATCGAGGATCCCGACGCGGTAGTGCATGCGGCGCAGCCCGACGGCGAGGAGCGCCGTCGTCAGCGACTTCCCGACCCCACCCTTCCCGGACATCACCGGGACGACGTGTTTGAAGCGCCCCCGGCCCGCAAAGGCGCCGGGAGCGCGCCGCTGGGGGCGCCGGTCCTCGTTCATGATGAGCGGGACGCGCCCCGAGAGCCGAGCCTGGATCAAGGCGGTCACGATCGGCTCGACCCGCAGGCCGTGGGCCGCGGCGCCCTGGGCGATCGTCTCGTAGGCGCCGACGCTGCAACTCGAGCAGCCCAGGCCGAATGCGGCGAGGACGTCCTTCGCGATCGGCAGCTCGGCGACGAGGTCGCGCAGGTTCGTTTCGGGGGTGATCGGCATGCGGGCTCCTATTCTCTCTCCGACGCAATTCACCCGACTCTGTGCCGGCTATCACGGTTGCGCCCGGCTCGGGCGAGTAGATTGACGTGGACCGTCGAACTGCGGCGGGCGGAGGGTTCCCCACTTTGAGCAAGCAACCGTCGTCGATGTGCCCGGCTTTCGGGGCGATCCGGAACGTCCTGCGCATGGAAGACGCGATGCCGATCGTGATCTCCAGCGGCGACGGCTGCCTCTACGGGCACACGTTCGTGGCGCACTTCTACGTGGCGAACCGGCCGATCTTCTCCCCCGGCGTCAGTTCGGAGATCTGGGCGCGTGGGACGATGTTCGACGAATTGCGCGCGATGGTGACCGAGATGGCGGAGAAGCACTCCCCTGCGATCATCCCGATCCTCTCGCTCTGCGTCTCGGATACCGTCGGGCTGCCGTTCGACCTGTTGCCCAAGCAGATCGGGAACACCGAGATCATCTATGTCCCCCTTCCGGCCTACAGCGTCCACACGCACGCGAAGGCGAAGGACATCGTCGTCGACGCGCTCACCTGGCGGCTGCCCCCTCAGCGCAAGGCGCGCGCGGGCGTCAACTTGATCGGCGAAGTCTTCCCGAGCGATCCGATCAAGATCGACGAAGTGCTGCGCAAGGTCGGAACGCACGTGAACACGCACGTCCCGGGGCCGCGCTGGGCGGATTACGTCGCGATGGTCGACGGCGCCCTGAACGCGCCGCTCCATCCGTTTTATAGCGAGAGCGTCGCGCGGATGAAGATGAAGCAGGGGCTGCCGTTCGTCGACGGCGCGCCCGTCGGGATCGACGGCACCTACAACTGGATCAAGGCGGTCGGCGAGGCGCTGGCGCTGGATCCCGCGACGGTCGAACGGGTCGCGAGCGAAGAGCGCGACGCCGTCAAAGCCGCGATGGCCGACTACCCGCTCAACGGGCTGACCATGCTCGTCGCGGGGTACGACGGGCACGAGTTCATGCTCGTCCGCCTGCTGATCGAGGCCGGTGCGAACGTCCCTTATCTGGCGACCGCGGTCAATACGAATCCGCTCGCGCGCGAGGAGGAGGCGTGGTTGCGCGAACACGGCTGTTCCGTGCTCTACAAGGCGAACTTCGACGCCGAGATCGCGGCCCTGACCGAACATCCCTACGATCTGGTCGTCGGGACGACGACGACGATCTGCGCCTACGCCAAGAAGCTCGGCATCCCGGCGATCTACGATACGAACGCGCTCGCGACCCGGTCGCTCATGCTCGCGCAAGGCGCCTCGGAAATCTTGCAGCTCGTGATGCAGACCTTCCGCCGCAAGGATCGCTACGAGAAGATCGCCCGGTTCTTCAGCGACGACGGCGAACTCAACAATCCGGCATCCAGACCGGCCTCCAAGATCGATTTGACCGAGATCGCCCTCGCCCAGGGAGCGCAGGAATAACGTGGCCCGTCCAGTCCGCGCCAATTTTCAGACGAAAGAACTGCAATCCGACGTCGTCAACTCGCCGATCGGGAATCGGGTTACGGATCTCGATCATGCCGGCGGCGACACGGGGGCGATGCAGGTCTTCGCCGCGTTGCGCGACGGGCACGTCGTCCTCGACGGGCCGGTCGGCTGCCACGTGATGCCGGCGGTCGCGGTCATCAACTATACGGATTGCATCCCGTATTTGCAGAACGTCACCTGTTCGGAACTGAGCGAGCAGGAAGTCGCGATCTCCGGGACGCTCGATGCCGTCAAGGAGAAGGTCGAACTCGCCGCGGCTTCCGGCCGCCAGGTCTTCATCGTCAGCACGCCCGTCTCGGAACTGATCGGTGCGAGTTGGACGACGACGGACCAGGACGTCAAGGGATCGGCCCTCTTCTTCGACGCGCACGCGCTCGACGACGACGATTGGAAAGCCCGCGACCGGGCGCTGCTCTTCCTCTGGGAACATCGCGACCACTTCGTTCCCCCGGACGGCGTGCCGCCCCGCGTCAAGAGCTCGCGGCCCTCGGTCAACGTGATCGGCCCGACGTACGGCAACTTCAATTCGTACAGCGATCTCGCCGAGATCAAGCGCTTGATCGAGGGCATTGGGGCGAGCCTCAACCTCGTCTTCCCGTTCGAAGCCTCGAGCTACGACACGCCGCACCTCGCGGACGCCGACGCCACGATCCTGATGTATCAGGAATACGGCAAGTCGCTGGCGCGCGAAGTCGGCCTGCCGACGTTCCACGCCCCGTTCGGGCTCGAGAACACGACGGCGTTCCTGCGCGAGCTGGGTGCGACGCTCGGACTTGAGGCCGAGGCCGAAGCCTTCATCAAGAAAGAGAAGAAGACGACGCTCGCCGCCTGGCAAGATATCTGGCGCTCCACGCACAGCGACTTCTTCGCCGACATGCCGATCGCGATCGTCGCCCCGCCGACGTACAAGGACGGGCTCGAAGCCTACCTCCACGGCGAACTCGGTTTGCCGATAAGCTTCAGCGCCTACCGCTCCGGCCCCCAGAAGACGCCGAGCCCCGACGTGCGCGCGGCGCTCTGCGAGGCGAGCCCGAGTCCGATGATCGTCTTCGGCTCGATCAACGAGCGAATGATCCTCAAGCAGGAGAAGCTCCCCTCGCTCTACGTGCAAGTCTCCTTCCCGGGCGCCGTAGTGCGGCGCTCGACCGGGACGCCCTACATGGGTTACGCCGGCGCGGTCTGGTTGCTGCAGGTCGTCTGCGAGGCGCTCTTCGATACGCTCTTCGCGAACCTCCCGACCTCCGCGGTTCCGCCGCAACGAGCCGACGCGACGACCAAATCGATGCTCGCGACCGCCGCGGAAATCGTCAGCGAGAGCGGGAAGGGCCGCAACAGCATCATCGCCTGGACCGACGAAGCGAAGGCGCTCGCCGAAGCCACGCTCAAACGCGTCCCGTTCTTCGTCCGCGTCTCCGTGAACAAGAAGCTCCGCGCCGAGGCCGAGTCGCTCGCGCGCGAGCGCGGCACGGACGTCGACGGCCCTCTCGTGCGCGAGATCGTCGCGCGCTTCTCGGCCGGCAGATAAGGGATGACGGAGCAGAATCCCGCCGCGGCGGACGACGCGCGCAAGAGCGCCAAGCGCGCCCGCGTCGCCGCGATGGACGGCATGGACGAGATGTTCCCCGACGTCCACAAGAGCCTCGAGGACGTGCGCGCCGAATGGGCGGGAGCCGCGCGGAAGATGTGGATTTGGATTGCGGCCGTCGTCGCGACGGCGCTCGCGGGAATCGCGGTTCAGGCCCTCTGGATGTTGAGCCTCGTCGCGCTCGGCGGCGCCGCGTTCGCCTGGGACGTACAGAACGAGCGCAGGTCGACGTACAAGCGCATGGTGCTCGAGAGCGAGATCGAGAAGTCGATCCTCGCGCACGAAGCGAAAGCTGCCGCCGAACCGGACGCCGCTACTCGGCCCTGAGCGTCTCCTCTGCGGCCCGCTCGCGATCGAAGCCGCGCGCGAACGCGGCGACGCGCTCGTTGATCTCCAGCGGCCGGTCGAGCTGGAGATAGTGCCCGCCGGGAACGATGTCGTACCTGCAGCCCTCCCCCAGCCGCGCGCGGAGCCGCGCGGCGAGCCCGCCGAAGCGCGGTTGCTTTCGCCAGCGCGTCGAGGCCGCTTCGACGAGGTACGTCGGGACGGTGACGACGTCCGCGAACGGATGGAACGGAAAGTTCGAGACGCCTTCGAACGCCTCGAACAGCATCTGCGGATACTCCACCGGGACCTGCGTGCATTGCAGAGCCCAGGCTCGCTCCATCGCGACCCGATCCTCGAAGGCCTGATCGAAGATCCAGCGCGAAATCGCGCGTGAGATTTTCCCGTCGCGCATGTACGAGCCGGCGATCGGCGTGACGATCAGGCGCACGAGCGCGATGACGGGCTTCGGAAGCATCACGTGGCGGTCGCCGTTCCCGTCGGAGTAGACGGGGTCGATCAAGAACAGCCCGCGCACCGCTTCGGGGCGCTCGCAAGCGAGCGCGAGCGCGATCAAGCCGCCCATCGAGTGCCCGACGATCAGCGCGCGTTCGCCCGTCGTTTCGTAAACGTAGGCCAGCGCTTCGACGGCGTCGCGGTAGTAGTCTCCGAGGCCGGCATCCGCAACGCGGGGGGCCGCGCCGTGCCCGCGCCCTTCCCACGTGAAGCAGGCGAACTCGCCGCCCAACGCTTCGACTTGCGGGCCGAACGACCAGGCCGCCCCGCCGACGCCGTGGACGAACAGCAGCGGCGGATGCGGGGCGCGGCGCTCGGGCATCTGTATGTGGAGAGCGCCGCCGGAAGGGAGGCGACGGACGGCTTCGGCTGGGCGCACGGGAGGTGGGTTCGGTGCGGGCGGGACGCATAACTGCCGCCCGTGAGGGCGCTCCGGCGGAGCCGGTGGGAGCAGGAACGACGTTGCGGGCACGGGGATTAGTGAGGCGATGAGCTACGGAGCGGCGCGGTCGGATGCCGATCGCAACGGAAATCAAGGCAAAGGAGCGTACACGGGCGTCGTCGCTGCGTCGATCGCGATTTTTCTGCTCGGCGCGGCGGCTTCGATCGAACTTGCGATCTTCAGGCACGGCGCGGGCGCGCGGTACGGCTGGCTCGCGACGCTGTTCCTTCTCGGGGGCGCCACGATCGTCGGCTTCGTCGCGATCAACCTGTTCAAACAGACCGGCGAGATCGACGCGAAGCTGTGGACGAAGGTGCTGATCGGCGGCCTCATTTATTTCGGCATCGCCTCGCTCGTCGCCGAGCAGCTGTATTCGCAGGGCGTCTTCGCCTTGGGGGCACCGCGGACGGTGACCGCCCAGCGCCAGATCGATCGTGCGAAGGCGAGCCTCGCGGAGGTCGCGGCGAATCGCGGGCCCTCGGGGTATACCGAAGACCAGCGGTGGGCGATAGCCGTCGATCAATCGCTCGTCAAGGCCGGCGAGACGGACCTCGCCTATGCGAAGGCCGTCCCCGATAGCGACCAGGTCTACCCGCAGTACCTGACCGGCGACGAACCCGGCGGATACCAGGAGCATTTGCGCGGTCTCATCCAGCGGGCCAAGGATATCCGGGCGAAGCAGGGCTACCCGGTCTCGGAACCGCTCCCCGGCTATCTTCCCGCTCCATCGTTCCTCGAGAGCCGCATCGCGCGGGCGCAATCGCTGGCAGCAGGGGCCGAGGCTCAGGTCCCGCTGTGCAAGCTCGGAAGAGCTGCCGGGTACCCCAACGTGCGGACGGCCGCCGACGCCAAGGAATGCGAGCAAGATTGGCACGCTCAAAGCCTGAAGCATCTGGACAGCGTTGCGCGCGATCAAAAGGAGCTCGACTTCGAACGGGAAGCGATCGCCAAGATCGCGCCGTGAAGTCGCGGAACGATCCGCGACGCGTCCGTTCAAGGGCTTCGTTGTATTCGGTGTGCGGCGTTTTATTGAGAGGGAGATTGTGATCCGCAGGTTCCTGCTCGTCTTATTGATACTCGCGATCTTCGGCTCAGCCGCTCCGGCTTGGGCGAACGGCGCCGGCGACGTGAAATCCGGAATCGGAGCGCGGGCCGACGGCCGGCTCGACGATGCGATCAAGTTTTTCTCGCGAGCCATCGGGTCGGGCGAGTTGAAGAACGACGATCTCGCGTTCGCCTACGACATGCGCGGCAACGTGTACGACGACAAGGGCGATTTCGTCAACGCGATCGCGGATTACGATCGCGCGATCCACACGAAGCCGGATTTCGCGCAGGCCTACAACGATCGCGGCATCGCGCGCAACGATCAGGGAGAGTACGACCGGGCCATCCTCGACTACAACCGGGCGATCCAGCTCAAGCCGGATTTCGCGCAGGCGTACAACAATCGCGGCATCGCGTACCACCGCAAGGCGAACGAACCACAGGCGATCGCCGACTACACGAAGGCGATCCAGCTCAACCCCAAGTATGCTCACGCGTACTACAATCGCGCGATCGCGCTGCATCTGCACGGCCAGGAGAGCCTCGCCACCAAAGACTTCTACGAGGCGATTCGGCTCGATCCGAAACTCGAGAAGCCGCACTGAATCGTTCGATGGCGAGCCGGGCGCGCGTCCTGATCCTGTTCTCGACTTGTAGCGAGTCGATGCGCCGGACGTCGTTCGAGGTCGTAGCGGCCGCGACGAAGCGCTACGACGTCCAGATCTTCGCGCCCGATAAGGAAGCGAAGCTACTGCGAGAGGCGGCCCTTCCGGTCAAGACCTGGAAGCCGACGGGCCTGCTGACGATGCTGTGGGCGATCGACGCGCTGCGCAAGAGCGTCAAGAGTTACGATCCCGACATGATCCACGCGTTCGGCTTCACGGCGGCGGCCGCCGGCCTCGGCTCGGTTTCGCGGATGATGGCTTCGCGGACGCTCGTGAGCCTGCACGATCCGATCCCCGTAGGGGGCGCCGAGCTTCCGAAAGCCTTCGTCGAGAAGCGGCTGCCGCTGCTGTTCGAGCGTGCCGGTTCGGTCATCTGCGCGCGCCCGTCGCTCGCCGCCGAGGTCGAGGAGCAACTCGGAGTGGCGCCCGAAACGATCGACGTGATCCCGCCGTGCGTTCCAACCGGCCCCGCGCTCGCGATGCGCCCGGCGGGGCGGCCTGGTCCGATCGTCGGCTTCGCGGGCCGCCTCGGGCCGGAGAAGGCGTGGGAAGTCGCCCTGCCCGCGTTCGCCAAGATCAAAGCGGACCTGCCGGAAGCCCAGCTGTGGATGGCGGGGGAGGGGACGCTCGTGCCCCAGGTGCGCGCCGAAGCGCGCGAGCTCGGGATTTTGGAATCGATCAGTTTCTACGGCGATATCGGGCTCGCCGAGCTCTTCGCCGGGATCGACGTGCTGATGGTGCCGCGGGCGCGCGATCCGCACCCGCGCGGGTTCCTCGAAGCGCTCGTCACGGGTGTCCCGGTCGTTGCGGCGAACCGCGGCGCGCTCGCCGACTTTATCGGGGAGCGTGAGACCGGCTGGCTCGTCTCGCCCGACGCCGAGGGGTTGGCCGCCGGCGTCCGTGACGCGTGGTCGCATATCGACGAAGCCTGGCGGGGCGCCGCGGCGCAGCGTGAGGCCGCTGCGAAGGAATTCGATCCTGAGACCGTGATCGAGCGGACGCTCGCGCACTACGAGCGGCTCCTCGCGGCGAGCCCGGTCGGCGCCTAGGTCCGCGAGAACGAGAAGAGCCGGACGCCCGGGAGAATCCCCGCGCGTCCGGCTCGACGAAGCTGCTCAGGTATCCGAGGTGGTTAGAGCGCGTCCTCGGGATCGATCCAGGGCCACGGGATCAAAGCCAAGATCGGCGATGCGATGATCGTCCCGACGATGATGAGCGTGAAGATGAGCGTTGTCCCGAAAGTGGCTTCCATGGATCTCCCCCTCTTTTTCTCCAGGATAGCACAGGGGGGTGTAGTCGGGGCTACACTCGCGGGAGGGCGCCCGCCCGCCCCTCGCGAGGGAGGCATTCGGGTAGCACAGGCTACACGAGAATCTTGCGCGCCGTGCTACCCTCCCTACAGGAGTTATCTAGAAAACTCCGGCGGTGCCGGCTCGAAGCCCGGTGTGCCGACGGCTCTTGTTCACGATGAATGAAAGGTTGCGCAGAATGCAGATTAAGACGGCGATCTCGCGTGGTCTCAGTGCGCTGGGGGCAGCAATTTTCGGGTTGTTCGCGTTCCTCCAGGTGCACGGCTACGCGCTTGCGACTGAGCTCGATGGTAATAAAGAGACCATCGGCAAGCCCTACTATTACGGTGGATATCCTGGCCCGCCGACGTGGTTCTGGATCCTCGCGTTCAGCTCCATCCTGGCCGCTTTCGTGGTTTTCGCGGCCGACGCCAGCGTTCGCAACGCCGGCAAGAACCGTTAGTTTGTCCCCGTCGATCGCCTGAGTAGGAGGGTTGCGAAGAATGAGTTCTTTCTCCAAGCGTACGAAGGCGGTCTCGCGTGGCCTCGGTTTGGCGGGGCTCGTCCCCGCGCTGGTCGTGGCCATCCAACAGGTGGCGCTGGCGGCGGGTGATACCTCCGTACCGAATCCCTACTACTACGGGGGATATCCTGGGCCGCCGGCATGGTTTTGGATCCTAGTCTTCCCCGGCTTCCTTGCGGCGCTCGTGTTCCCAATGGCCAGTGGCTGGCTGAGCAAAGCCTACAAGGAAGCAAACGCCAACCTGCGCAACAGGGGCTGACGCTTCGTCGCACTCGGGAGGTGGCCGTCTCCGGCCGCCTCCCGTAACGCGCCGAACTGCGGCTCCCTTTTGCTCGTCCGCTCGGAGCACTCCGGATAACGGAGTGTTTCGTGCCTTTCGCCGTCCTTCGCCGATCCTAGCCCCGGGCGCTCCGCCGTGGGGCATTTGCGTTTGTCGCCCAGGCGTTCTTGCGCGTGCCGGCCGTTCGACGCCCGCCGGCGCCGGCGGGCACCGGCCCTGACCGGCCTCGCGGGGCTTCACCCTTGGTAACGCGCGCTACAACGCGGCCGGGACCCGGATGCTACACTCGCATGGAGCCGCATTGCGGCCAGCCAGCTTGAGAACGGGAGTCAACCGTGGCAGCTTTGGAAGATCAGATCGTCTACGAGGAACGCAACGACCTCGTCCCCGAGGTATATCGGGATTTGTTTAACAACGCGGATTGGATCGTGCACCGCTTCACCGTCTATGGCGTGTGGGTTTACGTCGCAACGTTCCTCGCGTGCCACACCAGCCTGTGGTGGGGACGTCCCTGGTAGTCTTTTCGACCCGTTGGTTTTGCGCTTGATCGCGGCGCCGCCGGCTAGTAGCTAGAGCGCCGGTCTCTTAGTTTTAGAGAGGAAGAGCTTCATGGCCCAGTATGTACGTCGTCCGTACAATCCGTACAATCTCCGCGCCACCATCGGCGCCTCGCTCGTCGGCGCGACGTTCGTCGCGTTCGTGATTCACTTCGTTTGCCTGGCATCGCCGCGTCTGAACGTCTGGCAGCCGGTCAATGCAGACGGTTCTGCTCCGACGCAGGCCGAGCTGCAGCCCGCACCCGTCGCTCCCGCACCCGGCGCGAAGTAGTCTTTACTCGTCGTCCGGAGGACGCCAGCGCGCGGGTCGAGTCGTAACGCCAACGCTCGCCCTCGGTCGATTGCGCCCGAGGGCGGTGCCTAATAGGGATTGGCAACATGGCAACAGATTTTGAATCCATCGAAACCTACTATCGCAAGCCTGGGAAGACGATCCTGGATCGTACGATCTTCGGCGGCGATTTGTTCGACACGTGGGTCGGACGGTTCTACGTCGGGGTATGGGGCTGGATCTCGCTTGCGGGAGTCTTTGCCGCGTTAGCCGCCGTGTTTCTGTCTGCTCACGGATCGGGCGATTTCCGTTCGTGGCAGTCCGGGGACTACGACCTGCTCAGAGGAGCGGTCAATTCTCCGCCGCGCCAATACGGGCTCGGCGTAGCGCCGTTTTACGAAGGTGGAGCGTGGCAGCTCACGGTCATCTTCGCGACGGTCGCGTTCGTCGGGTGGGCGTTACGCGAAGTGGACATTTGCCGGAAGCTCGAGATGGGCTACCACATTCCGGTGATGTTTGCGACGGCCATCTCGGCGTGGCTCTCGGTTCAGCTCGTGCGGCCGCTCTTGATGGGCTGCTGGTGCGAGGGCATGGATCTCGGGTTCACGGCTCACTTAACGTGGACGTCCAACTACGGGTGGCGGTTCTTCAACTGGTACATGAACCCGTGGCATGACTTAGCACTCGCCGGGTTCTTCTTAGGCGCGATGTTCCTCTCGATGCACGGCAGTGCGATCTTGGGGACGTTCAACACCGACAAGAATCCGAAAGTCGAAATGTTGCGTGAAGACAATTTCTGGCGCGACTACGTCGGCTACTCGATCGGCGAGTACGGCATCCACCGGTTGCTGTACTACTGGGGCCTGTTCACGCTGATCAATTGCGACTTGATGGACATCACGGCCGGCCCGTTGGTGAAGGATTACATCGCGATCTGGCAGTGGCATCTCCCGTGGATTCACAACGTACCGTGGATGCAGTAGGCGGGAAGGAATAGCAGATGGCAACATACATCGACCCCTATGGCATCGCGGTAGGTCCTCGCGACCCGCTGCCTCCCAAGCCGATCGAATACGCGGAGCCCAGCCCCTACGATCATCACGATCCGTTGGGCATCCGGATCGGCAAAGCGTTCCGCATTCCGTTCCTAGCGGACACGCTGTTGGTGGATTCCCAGTTTGGGACGGTATGGCTCGGGACGTGGGGCGTCTTCTCGGTCGCGTTCTTCTTCGCCGGGCTGACGATGTGGGCGGGCGCGTGCCTCGCGCAGGTTCACGGTCATCTCTCGCTGTTCTTCCAGTACTTTGCCAACGTGCAGATCCTGCCGCCCGATCAGGGCCTAGGGTATGCTCCGACGCTCGAGAGCGGCGGCTGGTGGCAGTGGTGCGTGGGCCTGTTCGCGCTATCGGTGCTGTGCTGGCTGGGTCGTTGCTGGGAGCACTGCAAGCGTCATAACTGGCGTCCGTGGCTGTTCTTCGGATTCCTGATTCCGATCATGTGGATGGGGGCGGTGTACTTCTTCCATCCGGCGATGATGGGGACGTGGGCCGAGGCACCGCAGCTGGGCTGGTACGGCGACTTGGACTGGGCGAACAATTTCAGCATCCGTTGGGGCAACTTCTACTACAACCCGTTCCACCAGTGGGCGATCGCGAGCTTGTTCGGCAGTTCTCTGCTGATCGGCGCGCACGCCGGGACGATCTTGGCGACGGCGGCCGAAGGCAGCCATCACGAAGTGGCCGAGATCAAAGAACTGCACTCGGGTTCGTACAAGGCGATGTTGTTCTGGAAGTGGACGATGGGCTTCAATGCGACGCCGAAGTCGATCCACGTCTGGCTGTGGGCGTTCCCGGCCGCTCTTGGGACCGCGTGTTTCTGCGGGATCATGGCGTGCGGCGTGTTCACGGACAACTGGTATGTCTGGGGTGTCGACCACGGGACGGTCAAGGAATACGGTCCGATCTCTCGTGACCAGGTTCTTCGCCGGCCGTTGGCGGTGCCGATCGAAGTCGATCAACCCGGGCTTGCGCGCCCGTAAGGACCTGTCGTACTAGGCAGTACTAGCAGTACTAGAGGGTATCATGAGCTTTCGGCGCCTATTGGCTCCATTCATCATCATCGCAGCGCTCGTGTTCGCCGGGCTGTTCCAACCGTTACTCGAACGAGCGCGTGCGGAGACCGGGCCGGGACCGAACACGACGCGGCCCTACGAAGGGTTTGCCGACCGTCAGGCGACGGCGTTCCAACAGCGTCCGACGGCGGTGGTCGGTCAAGGTTCTCGGACCTTCGTTCCCAATCAGCAGTACACGACGTCGGTGACGCCGTTCTTGGGCACCCCGTACGGTGGGCCGATTCCTCCGGACCAGGCCAAGGGGGTCGGGCCGGTGGATCAATCGGCGCCGATGGACTACGCGACGCAGCCGAAGTCGGTCCCGCATGCGTACGTTGGTGGAAAGCTCTTCAACGTCCAGGTCCTCAAGAAGTATGACTACGCTGGTGTGCTCAACCAGATGAATTACTTCGCGCAATCTCTGGGCGTGCAGTGCCAGTACTGCCACAATCTGACGAACTACGCGTACGACACCCCGACGAAGAAGCTGGCTCGCAACATGATTGCGGGGACGATCGCGATCAACTCGACGTGGGTGACTCCGGACAAGAACGCGGTTCCGACGCAGGCGGTGTCGGGCGCGGTCGGATGCGCGACGTGCCATCGCGGTTCTGCGCGGTTGGACGTTCACTACAACATCGTTCCGGTGCAGTACGTTCAGTATCGTTACAAGACGACCAAGCAACTCGGTTACGTATACAACGCGATGTACGGCGTGGCGCGGTCGTTGGGCGTGAACTGCCTGTTCTGCCACAACACCGCCGACTTCGTCACCCTGCGGTACTACCCGACGAACAAGCTGGCGTTGCGGATGTTCTACATGGTGGACGACATCAACCACAAGTACTTCCCGCCGTCGGTCAAAGCGGTGACGTGCTACACGTGCCACCAGGGCGCGAAGTGGCCGGCAGCGCTGGTGAAGGCCGGCGACGACCAGACCCCGATCGAAAGCGTGGCCGCGCACCCGACCGCTCACTACAATCCCGGCGATCCGGTGGACATGAACGGCAACGTGAAGCAGCATCAGCCGATCAACGGCTGGAACACCCTCTACCCCGACCGGTTCTGGGGCTCGATGGGAGTCCCCGAGTAAATCGCGACTCCGCACATCAACGCAAAGCAGAGGACCGGATCCGCAAGGGTCCGGTCCTTCTCGTTCAAAGAGAAGCATCGTGCCGCGCAATCAGCTCTACATCTACATCGCCATCACCATCGTCGCCGTCATCCTGGGCCTCTTCAGCGGCGCCATCAGCGTCTGGCTCCGAGAACTCATCGAACACGGCCACGGCCACTTCTAAGCCCGGCCCGTCACCATGTCACCCAGAGCTTGCGGCGTCTTCACGCTGCGGTTCTTGGGCTGGTCGCTGGGCCCGCGGGTGGTGCGGGGCGACGGTCTCCCGCGGGGACGCCCGCCGTTTCGCATCCATGCGAAACGGCTACTCGTGCACTTTCCGGCTCTCGCCCTCCGTGGCTCCGCCGGAAAGCTGCACGCCCCGCGGGAGACCGTCGCCCCGCACCACCCGCTACGTGGGGGCTACCGCATTTTTCACCTCAGCGATCCACGGCCCCGAGTGTCGCTCTGAGCCCGTCGGAGCGGGAGCGGCCGCGGTCTGTTTCGCCTCCGTGCTCATGCCGTGAGGTAGCGGTTGGGGCGGGGGATGGTGCCTTCGCGGGCGTCCCCGCGGAGGCACCGTCCCCCGACCCAACCGCGGGCAATAGCGAACAAACCGCCGACACCGCGGCCGAGCTTTCAGGGGTGAAGGCTGGGCGATGAAGCCGAGGCTACAACGGCGGGGCGGCGCTTCCGGTACACTCTAGACGGAGTATTTTGTCTCACGGTCGGCATCCACGGGGGCTTCGTGCCTGAGCGCGAAGGCTGCGCTCGGTGGGGTGACTGCTTAAGGAGAAACCATGGCTGTTTTCGCAGAGCTCACGATCCCGATCTTAGCAGTCCCCGAGCCCGAGGCTCGGTGGTTCGCTATTGCCAAGAAGATCGCCGAAGATACGGCCGGCTCGACCGCCGTTGAGCTCGAGAATTCCATCTTGAAGTTCAAGATCGTGTTCCCCGGGAACCTGACGTCGCTGGTTGCGAAGCTCGCGGATCGCAACATCCAGGTCGGGAACGTCAAGGTCGTCCTCTCGGATTTCACGTTCGTCGGTGAAGACGTCGACGCGGGTCAGGTCGTCAAGGAGCTCAACGAATATCCGGGGATCGCGAACGTGAGCTTCGACGGCAAGCGCCTCGAAGCGACGATCGCCCCGACGACGGGCAAGCTGCACGCGATCTACCGCCTCTTGATCGAGAACGGCATCATCATCAAGACGCCCGTCGCCGCAGGCTAACCAGGAAAACGCGCTACCCGGCCGCAGGGGCCGGGATGCTGAGTCATTCGCTCCCGCCCGTAGCTCGAAGCTCCGGGCGGCGTAGCTATGTCCGCACGTCGACACGCTACGGAATGACGTAGCCCCGAGGCTGACGCACCGAGTGCAGGCAGCGTCCGGGCCGGGGTGGGGCTCCTCCGCGGGGAGTGCAGCTTGCCCGCGAAGCCACGGATGGCGGGAGCGGGCAAGTGCACTAGTAACGAATTCGCATGGATGCGAATTCGCGGGCGTCCCCGCGGAGGAGCCCCGCCCCGGCCCGGACGCGGGCTTCGCTCGCTTCGGTAAAGTCGGGGGGATGGCGCGCTCAGGAAAGGCCGAGCGCGGCGTTGACCGGCAGGTGCGCGAGGACTCTCGGGTCGATCGCGCCTGCGGCGAGCATGCCGCCGACGAGGGCGCCGAAGACTCCGGGCGTCACGACGTCTTGACCCGCGAGATAGAGGCCGCGGATCGGCGTGCGCGGGCCGAGGTGCGGCGAAAGGAAGCGGCGCGGGCTCGCTTCGATTCCGTAGATCGCGCCGCGGGGGGCGCTCGAGTAGGAGGCGACGGTCGCCGGCGTGGAGAGTTCGTGATAGGAGATCAGCGGCGCGAGGCGCGGGAAATACCGCGAAAACTGCGCGAGCAATTTCCGGCTCAACTCGGCTTTCCGTTGCCGGTACGCATCGAGTGCGGCTTGGTCGCGCTTCTCGATCACGTCGACGAACGCGTCGGCGCTCGCCATCACGATGATTCCGGCGGTGTGTTTGTTCCCCGGCCCCGCGTCGTGCTTGGGGTCGTGCAGCGTCGGGAACGAGACGAACATCATGGGCGCGTCGCCGGGCGCGAAGGGGTCGCTCCACAGGTTCGCGTTCTGATCCCAGGTTTCGTAGAACCAATGATTGCAAACCGTCGCGCCATGTGCCGCGATGTCGCCTTCCAATCCGAGATGCAGGATGACGGCGCTATGCGAGGGAGTGAACGAGAGAATCTCCCGGGCCCACGCCGTCTCGCGCAGCGGCGCGGGAAGCAAACGGCCGATCGTGTTCAGGCTGCCGGCGTCCGAGATCACGCGGGAACTACGAAAGATTCGGCCGTCCGCCGTCCTCACGCCGGCCGCGGCACCACGGTCGAGCAGAATCTCCTCGACGCGCGAATCGACGAGCAAGCGGCCTCCCGCGCGCTCGATGACGGGCTGCATCCGGCGGCAGAGGACGGCTCCGCCGCCGACCGGATAGAACGCGCCATTGAAGAAACTCCGCGTGACTTTAGCGTGCAGCCCGAAGCTCGCCGCCGACGGAATCGCACCGTAATCACACCATTGCGCTCCGAGCACGGCGCGGAGCTTCGGGTCGCCGATCGTGCGCTCGAGCATTTGGTGGACGGTGATGCCGCACCAGCGCGCGATCTCGCGGCGCTTCAGCGCGGCATAGAACGGCGCGAGCGCGGCGGGTAATCCGCGCAGGATGAACGATGCGGTCAGCGCGTTCGAGGCCCGCTTGAGCGCGTCGAAGTATGCGTCGATCTGCACGCTCGAGTCCGGAAACTTCTCCTTGAGATTGCGCTTGAGCGCGCCTTCGGGATGGTCGAACGCGATTTCGAAACCGCCGGGAAGGTGGACGTAATCGTACGTCGATCCGAATGCGAACGCGTCGACGGGACCGTCGCAGAGCCATGCGAGCGGGACGGCCGCATCCAAACCGGGTCCGAGATCGCTGAGATAATGCAGGCCGACGTCCCACGTATATCCGTTGCGCGAGAACGAATTCGTCGAACCGCCGAGCGCGTGTTGCTGCTCGAGAACGAGAACGCGCTTGTTGGTTCGCGCGAGAGCGGCGGCGCATGCAAGGCCGCCGATGCCTGAACCGATGACGATCGCGTCCCAAGGGACGGTCGTCAGGTCAAGAGGTAACGCGGCCGGTGTAAAGGCGCCCACGTGGTGGCCTTCACGCTCGATTCTGCAAGGCCTTGTAGCGAGCGGGAGCTCTCTGCCAAGCGCGTTCAGAGGCGTCATTTGCGTCGGCCCGCGGGGCGAGCGGCGCCGCCGAGAGAGTCCCTGCGTTCGAGGTCCTTCCTCGGAGCGCGCCGCGTGGATTGCGACTTGTGTCGAGCGGGAACGCGCGTTCGGGTTCCCGCGCGAGCAAGCGGAGGACGGCAGTTTCGGAGCCATCTTGTCGAAGAGCGAAGCAATCGGCAAGAGTACGTGGAGTGAAGTGGGAAGGATAGGAGTCGCGGTCTGACCAACTCAGGCGCGATGAAACCGAACGCGTTCGTTCGAGTCTCCCCTCCTTGCCGGCCGTGTGCGTCGCGATGCAAGTACGCCGCATACCGCGGACCGGCGCGCGACGGCGTCGCTAGATAGGCTGCCGTCCGTGCTCACTAGTGCGACCTTCACTTGGATTCGCGTCGCGATCATTCTCGCCGGCGTTGCACTGTTCACGTGGTCGTGGTACGTGGAAAAGTTCAAGTGGGGAACCGAGGGGCACGATCCGATCCGCGACGCGAACGCGTTTTCGCTGCGGGCAGGCAGCGTCGTGCTGATCATCGTCACGCTGATGACGTGGGTGATCGCGTACGGGCCGGTAGATTTCTCGAAGCCCTATAACGGGCACTAACCGCGCGGTGGAACGAGCGGTTCGCTCGTAGCGTCGAAAGCGCGTGACCGCGCTCGCAATCGAGCTTCGCGCGGAAGAACGCGGCCGGCGAGATTCGAGACGTTGCGGACGGGAGCGAGGGATTGCATGGAGTCGGTGGAGTTCTTGATCGTCGGGTGTGGTCCGGCGGGCGGCGTCGCCGCGCGTGAGGCCGCTCGCGCCGGCGTCGAGACGCTGGTGCTGGAGAAGGATCCGGTCGTCGGCGAACGCCGCGTTTGCGCCGCGGGATTGCGCCCCGCATTTCTCGAGGAGTTCGATCTGCCGCGCTCGATCGTGCATTGCGATCCGATGACGATTGCGATGCACTCGCCGACGCGCCGGCACGATCTTCGCTTCGGTCCGACGCACACGACGACGCGCGAAGAGCTCGACGGCACGATCGCAGAACTTGCACGGCGCGAAGGCGCGCAGATCCGCACGAACTCGCTCTATCGCGCGATGCGCGATGAAGGCGGCTGGACGATCGTCGAGTACGCGGACGTGACGGCCGGCGAGCGCCGCGCTATCCGCGCGAAGAACGTGTTCCTCGCCCCGGGATCGACGGCGCGTCTCGAAAACGATCCGCGCTTCGCGTTCGAGCGGTGGAACGCGTGGCTCGTCACGTGCCTGCAATATCGGGTCTATCTCGAGCAGCCGGCGGTCCCCGAAACATACGGAACGCTCGAGATGCACTACTATCACGGTCTGTGCGCGCGGCCCGTGATGGCCTGGACGTTTCCGAAGCGGGATCATCTCACGATCGGGCTCGGCGTGACGGCGAAGATCTCCGGCGCCGAATTGCGTCGCGAACTCGATGCCTTCTTGGCGAGCGTCGAACGCCGTCTGTTCAAGGGGATCGGTTATCGCGTTCGCGTCGAAGGGAATCTGCTCTACGGCGGTCCGCCGCGGCCTCGGATCGCGGCCGGCAACGTGATGGTCGGCGGCACGGCCGCCGGACTCGTCGACGCGACGACCGGGGAGGGCATCTACGAGGCCGCCGCGAGCGGCCGGATCGCCGCGGCGGCGGTTGCGCAGTCCAAGCGCGGCGGGGCGCGCCCTGCCGGCCGCACGTACGAGCGCGGCCTCAAGGCGGGTTTCTACGGCCGTTTAAGGGACCGCCACCACTTGATGAACTTCCTCGAGAAGAAGCCGCGCCGCTTCGACGTCCTGTTCGAACAACTCGTGCGCTCGCCGCGGCTCTCCGACTTGATCCAACGCGATCGCGACGATTACACGCTCGGGCAGTGGTTGTACATCTACTCGCACATGCTTCGGTTCACGCTCAAGGCGCTCTGAAGCCCGCCTCTATAGCTCGGCGGAGCGGGCGATCTTCTCCGCGCTGCGCCGGTCTGCGCCGCGCGGGCGGGAGCGCAATTCGCGCGACGGGCGTCAATAGAGCACCGGCCTCGCGCGCTTTCCCGCGTCTGTGACCTGGTCCCTTGACCCCCGGGCGCGCGTCGCCATACGATGGTATCCGGCCTGTTGTATCTTCATTTCAGGTTCGAGGAAGCGCATGAATCAGAATACGCAGACGCCCTACGTCGACGAAGCACCGGTCACTTCGGCCGGCACGTTCGCCGGAGTCGAGTTTGCCGAGAATCCCGAACCGCGCTGCGCCTGCATCTTGGTGCTCGATACATCCGGGTCGATGCAAGGCTCGCCGATCGACCAGCTCAATGCCGGGCTGAGGTCGTTCAAGGACGAACTGCTCTCCGACGCTCTCGCCGCAAAGCGCGTCGAAATAGCGGTCCTCACGTTCGGCGACGCTCCCAAGCTCGTCGCCGATTTCACCGACGCCGCGAACTTCGAGCCGCCGCACCTGGTCGCTTCCGGCCAGACTCCGATGGGCGCCGCGATCGAAGATGCGCTGGGCCGCCTCGCCTCGCGCAAGGAGATGTATCGCAGCAACGGCGTCGCGTATTATCGCCCCTGGGTTTTCCTGATCACGGACGGCGAGCCGACGGACGACTATCTTACCGTCGCCAAGGACGTTCGCGCCGGCGAAGCGCGGGGAGCCTTTTCGTTCTACGCGGTCGGCGTCAGCGACGCGAACATGCAGAAGCTCACCGAGATCGCGCCGGTGAATCGTCCGCCGGTCAAGCTCGACGGCTTGCGTTTCCGCGAACTCTTCGTATGGCTCTCGAAATCGATGCGCACGGTCTCGCGGTCGACCATCGGGCAGGCCGTCACGCTCGAAGCGCCAGGGTGGATCACGACGCAAGCGTGAATCGGGGGCGCGACTGCGCGCCCCCGCGCCGCCGGTTCCGCGCCGCAGACCGGCGCCGGGGCGGCCTTTGATGTTTCGCGACTCGTCCGGCGCGACGCTCACGATCGGCAAGAAGCTCGGCGAGGGCGGTGAGGGCGTCGTCTTCACGACGAACGAACGCAGCGACGTCGTCGCGAAGATCTACTCGCGCCCGTTGACGCCGCTCCAGGTCGCCAAGCTCGAGCAGATGGTCTACGCGGGTGACGACGCGCTCGGATCGGTCGCCGCCTGGCCCACTTCGATGTTGTACAAGGGCGCGCAGCCGGTCGGCTTCACGATGCCGCTCTTGACCTCGCAGCATCCGCTGCACGATCTCTTCGGTCCGAGACGCCGCCAGGCGCTCTTCCCGAACGCGCACTGGAGCTTCCTCGTCCACACCGGCATCAACCTATCGCGAGCGTTCGAGGTGCTGCACGACCGCAACGTCGTCGTCGGCGACGTCAACTCGAACAACGTCGTCATCTTCCGCGATTCGACCGCGCGCTTGATCGATTGCGACAGCTTCCAGATTCGCAGCAACGGGACGGTCTTTCGTTGCAACGTGGGCGTGGCGGAATACCAGCCGCCGGAGTTGCAGGGCGGCGATTTCTCGCGGATCGACCGGCTCCCGCACCACGACCTCTTCGGCCTGGCGGTGATGATCTTCCAGCTATTGTTCGTCGGGAAGCATCCCTTTGCGGGCATCCTTCCGACGATCGGGCACGACGCCATGCCGATCGGAGCGAACGTCGCCGCCCGCCGCTTCTTCTACGGCGGGGACGAGCAGCGCCGGGGCCTGCGCCCGCCGCCCGGCAGCCTGGCGCTCACCGCGATCACGCCGCAGCTCTCGACGCTCTTCCAACGCGCGTTCGTCGGCGACCCCATGCGCCGCCCGAACGCCGCGGCCTGGCGCACCGCGCTCGACGACCTCAAGGCGAAGACGGTCGTCTGCCGCTGGAATCCGTTGCATCATTATCTGCGCGGGACGGCCTGCCCGTGGTGCGATCTCGAGAGCTCCGGACTCTACTATTTCAACGACGGCGCGCTTGCGAGCGGGCACGACGAGCAAATCTGGCAGGGTTGCAGCGATGCGGAGGTGGAGCGCATCTGGGCCGAGATCGAGGCGGTCCAGCCGCCGCCGGAAGTCGATCCGACGATCGAGCCGGTGCGCACCTACGAGCCCGAGCCCATCGCGCTGTGGCTCAAGCATCGCCGCAGATCGTATCGCGACGGCGCCATCGCCACGATCGCCGCTTCCGGCGCGTTGCTCTTCCTGCACAAGCCTTGGCTCGCGATGGGGCTCGTGCTCGCGGTGCTCGTCCTGGGATTCATCTTTCGGCCGGATGCGCGCACCGTCGCCACGCAGCGCGCGAAGCGGCACGCCGAGGCACGCAGGGTCTTCAAGGCCGCGGAACGCGAGTGGACGCGCGCGGCCCGGAACACGCGCTTCGCCGAGGAGCGGGAACGGCTTGCCCGCATCAAGGCCAGGTTGCTGGACCAGCGCGCGCGCTACGCCGCGGAGCTTGCCGGGCTCGAGAAGAGCCGGGAGCGCAAGGAACGCAACGCGCTCCTCGCGCGCCACACGATCGCTGCCTGCAACATCTCGGAGATCACCTGGCAGACGCGGCTGCTCCTGCGCTCGTGGGGAATCGAGACCGCAGCCGACGTGACGTTCGATAACCTCGAGCGCGTCCCGGGGCTCTGGCGGCCCGCGAAGTACTATCTTCTGGCTTGGCGCCAGACCGTCGAACGCAGGCTCAACTACAAGCCGAAGAAGGGCCTAGGCCCGGAGATCGTCCGCGAGTTCAAATCGGCCCACACGCGCGAGCGGAACGAAAACCACGCGCAGCTCGCCGCCGGCGCCGCGCAACTCCGCCAAATCGCGCTGGAGACGCAGCGCCAGCGCCCCGCGCTCGAAAAGGCCGCCCGCGAGGCCGCCGAGGTCTATTGGCAAGCGCAAGCCGACGACAACCTCTCCCCGCTCCTCTATTGGACCGCCTTCATGTAGGCACCGCCGGCCGAACCCCGGATCGCCCCGCCGGTGCGCGACCGGTTCGCCCGGGGCGGCGAAGCCGTCGCGGGGCATTCGTGGAAACGGCGAGAAGTGCGAACCGATATGAAACCGCTGGATGCGCGAGGATGAGGGGCTCGACGCGGGGGCTGCGAATCGCGCTGGCGGTCTGGGGCGCCTGGGAGATCCTCAACGGCGTGCTGGCCACGTTCGTGACGAAGGCCGGCGCAGAGATGGTCGGCTGGGCCCCCAAGTTCGGCTGGAATTCGGACATCCTCGCGATGAGCGCGCAGTACGGCATGGGCCTGTTCCTGCTCGGCTTCGTCTACCTGCTGGCCTCGACCGACCCGGTCCGCTACGCGATCTTCGTGTGGGTCGCCGTCGCCGAACAGGGCCTCGGGATCCTCATCGGCTTCAACGGCACGTTCGTCGTCCGCACCATCACCGTTCCGCAATTCTTCGCGCTGGTCATCATCAACCTCATCATCGCCACGATCTTCCTCACGCTACGCCAAGACGAACCGGCTACACTTGCGCCGCCGCTCGGCGCCGGTTCCCACGCGCCCGAAGCCGCGCGAGCCACCGCAGCGCACGCCGCGACCCACTCCAACGGATCGATCCCGCCCGTCCCCGCCCCCGACCTCGCAAGCGCCCAAAGCGGCCCGCCTGCCTGAGCCATCGTCTCCCGAGGGGCGGCCCGCTCCCGCCTTCCGATCCGCGGTCTTGCTCGCCGGCGTCCGGCGGCTGGATGCCGGATTCTTAGCCTAAGGCGTCGCCGTCGTTCCCGGGCGGGGTGAGGCCTTTGCGTAAGTCCGCCGCTTCGGCGAGGCGTTTCTGCTCGCCGGCCGGCGTCGTGTGCGTGTGCAGATGCGTCGCTCCGAAGCGCTCGATGCAAGCGGCGCGCTCCGGTCCGTCGGAGAGCGCCTCCAGGCTTTCGCACTCGCCGACGAAGACCGCCCGCCAAAGTCCGTTCACGCGCTTGGCGTAGATGTAGTTGCCCGCCGCGCCCTGCATCGGCCGGTCGAGCGCGTAGATCCAGTAGCCGTAGCGCGTCCCGGAAGCGCCTTTCCAGAAGATGTCCGGCAGGAGGGGAGCGGCCATGCAATCGTGTCCTCGTTAGCCTTCGGCGCGCGCGCGGGCGGCGTGCGCCGCGGCCGGCTGCGCGACGTGCTCCGGCCGTTCGCTCGGGCGGAGCAAGATGAAGACGGCGGCGATGATCGTGTTGGTGATGACGAACGCCAAGAACAGCCCCATCGGCGCCGAGTGGGCCACGAACGTGTCGTAGGAGCCGATCAGGATTCCGAGCCCCTGTTCGGCGACGGCGACCCAGACGAACGCCGCGTAGCGCACGGGGTTCGTCGCGGCGAGCAAGTACGCGAAGCCGAGCAAGAACATCGTCATCCCGTACTGCTGGCTCATCGCGAGCACGTCCGAGTTCCAGCCGAAGGCGGGATCCCAGCCGACCATCCGCGCGCCGAGGTGCGGCGCGAACGTCGCGAGCGCCGCGTTCGCCAACTCCCACGCGCCCCAAAAGACGAATGCGGCGCGCAGCGGGGTCCCCGATCTCACGAAAGCGAGCCGTTCCGGAACACCTCGGCGAGGCGCTCCACGTCCAGGATCACGATCGAGGACGCGTTGCGATGGACGTCGATGATCCCGAGCTCGCGCAGCTCGGAGAGCTTGCGCGTCACCGTGACGCGATTCGCCCCGACCATTTCCGCGAGCCGCTTGTGCGTGAGCGGCTGGTTGACGCGTCGCACCATCCGGTCGCCGATCTTGACGGTCTCGGAGAGCTCGAACAGCGCGCGGCACAGGCGCAGGTCGACGCTCTTGTTGAGCAGGTCCTCGATCAGCAGGTGCGATTCGTTCAAGCGGCGCCCGAAGCTCGAAGCGAATTCCGCCACCGCCTCGGGTGACGCGGCGAGGACGTCGCCCAGCGTCTGCTTCGAGAACGCGAGCAGCGTCGTATCCTGCATCGCTTCGCCCCCCAAGCTGACGAGTGCGGCTTCGGGGCCGACGCAGCGCAGGAACAGCTCGTTCGAGCTCAAGATCGAGAGCGTGAGCGAACGCCCGTCGGAGTGGGTCGCGTAGAGCCGCAGCAGCCCGCTCTCGACGAAGTAGAACCGCGTGTCCGGCTCCCGGCTCGTGGGGATGTGCTCGCCTTTGCGCAGGAGGATCTGCGTGTGCAGCTTGCGCCGGACCGCCCGCTCGATCGCGTCGCGTTTGTCGTTGGAGTGCGGAAGCGTCAGCTTCGGGCGCGGGGGCGCCTTTGCGTCGGCCCGCACCGAGCTGTACCCTTCGAGGATCGCCGTCGAGACGAGCGTCCGCAGTTCGACCAGCTCGCGAAACACGGGGATCGGCGGGACGCCGAGCGTGTTCGCGACCGCGAGCTCGATGAGGTTCGTCATCTCGATCGTCCGGCGCGCCGCTTCGGGGTAGGTCGTCCCGGTGATCGATTGGATCTTCCCCGCGGCGCGCGCGGATTCGAGGAGGTGGTCGTAGCGCGAGTTGTGCGCCGCCTCGACCATCGCTTCCCACGAGCGGTAGCCCTGGTTGATGAACTCCGGGTGGGGCTTCGTATGGAACTCGGTTTGGCTGCGCTCGACCCAGCGTGCCGCATACCACTCGGCACTGTCGCGCAACATTCTCGCGAGTTCTTTGGACACTAGCCTGCGCCTTCGAGACGGTCCGTGCAGTCCTCGTAAATCGATTTCAGCCGGGCGATCGTCTCCTCGTCGGAGTTCCACAGCCCCCGGCCGTTTGCTTCGAGGAGCCTGCCCGAGATGTTCTTCATCGCGCCCGGATTCAGCTTCTGGAGCCGTTCGCGCATCGTGTCGTCGAGGGCGAACGTCTGCGCCGCATCGTTCCAGACCCAATCGTCGACGGCCGAGGTGACGGCGTCCCAGCCGAGCATATACGTGAACCGGTTGCTGATCTCGGCCGCTCCGGAGTTCCCGTGCTCGAGCATCCCCTCGTACCAGCGCGGGTTGAGCAGCTTCGTGCGGTACTCCGTGCGCAGCACCTGGTCGACGTCGCGGACGGTCGTCTCCGCCGTGAACGATTCGACGTAGTTGAGCTTCACGCCGGAGGGCGCGCCGGAGCGCCGCTTCGCCGCCATGAAGAGCGCGCCGGAGGACGAGAAGTAGTGGTCGATGTCGGAGATTCCGAACTCGATCGAGTCGATCTCCTGCACGACGCGGCCGACCGTGCCGAGCAGGCGATCGAGGATCTGCGGGACCGGTTGCCCGTGCCGTCCGTTTCCGTAGGCGTACGAGTTGCGCCGCAGGTAGACCGACTCGAGATCGTCTTGCGTCTTCCAGGCCGAGTCGTCGACCATGTCGTCGACGTACGTGCCGTACGATCCGGGCGCTTGCGTGAGGACGCGCGCGCTCGCGTCGTCGAACGTCGTCCCGCGTTCCATCTCGTCGGCTACGTGCTTCTTGATGTAGTTCATCTCGACGGGTTCGTCGGCCGCCGCGGCCGCGCGGATCACCTTGTCGAGATAGTCCATCACGACTTCGAACGTGTCGCGGAAGACGGGGCTCAGGTTCAGGACGACGTCGATGCGCGGACGGCCGAGCTCGGCGAGCGGGATCAACTCGTAGTGGCTGATCTTCCCTTGCCCGTCGTAGGCCGGGCGCGCGCCGATGAAATGCAGCACGGTCGCGACCGCTTCACCCTTGGTCTTGATCGTGTCCAGCCCCCACAGGACTTGGGCGATCGATTCCGGGTAGACCCCGCCGCTCTCTTCGAGATGCCGTTTCACGATCGTCGCGCCGATCTTCGAACCGCGCAGGTACGCGGCTTCCGAGGGGATGCGCCACGGATCGATCGCGTGCAGGTTCCGTCCCGTCGGCATCACGCTCGCGCCGTCGCGAATCAGGTCACCGCCCGGCGCCGGAGCGATGAATCCGCCGGAGAGCGCGCGGGCGATCGCGTCCAACTCGCAACGGTTGTCGGCAAGCGCGATCTTGAGGGACCGGCCGTAATCGACGGCCTCGCGCAGATGCTCGGCGACGCCGGCTTCGAGGTGATGGTGCGAGCCGACGGCGGCGCCGAACGCGGCGACGGGGGGCTCGTCGGAGAAGATCGAGCGTTCGACGAACGCCTGGCACGCGCTGTCGACGGCTTGGCGGAGTTCGAGCGCGACGGGGTCGCCTTTGCGCGCGCGCGTCGAGATGTCGGCGTATCCGCCTGCGGTGCCGGGTTGGAGCGCCTTGATCGCGAGGCTCGCAACCGAACTCCCGTTGCCGTGCGCCTTGAGCGCCTCGGTCACGAGCGTGACCTGCGTCGAGGGTGCGGCGGCGACGCCCAAGACGTGGAGCGTCCCCGTGATGAGCCGCTCTTGCAACTCGTGCAGGTAGGCGTAGAGCCGGCTCGCGTAGGTGCCGAACGCTTCGCCCGCCATGCGCGGACAGTCGGTGTCGATGTTGGCGAGCGCGACGCGCTCCATGATCGCCTCTTCGATCGCGGGATCGAGGGCGGCGCTCTCCGCTCCGGCTGCGCGGAGCCGCTCGCGGTAGTCCGTCAGCAGATCGTTCAGTTGCAGCAGCTCTTTGTAGAGCCCGGCGCGCGAGAGCGGGGGAACCGCGTGCGAGATCATCGTCGCGTAGCCGCGCCGCTTCGCGAGGTTCGCTTCGCTCGGATTGTTCGACGGATACAAATACAGATGCGGCAGCTCGCCGAGCAGCGCGTCCGGCCAGCAGTCGCTCGTCAGACCGAGCTGGAGCCCCGGCATCCATTCGGCCGAGCCGTGCATGCCGACGTGGATCATCGCGTCCGCGCGATACTGTCGCGATACGTAGCGATAGAACGCGAGGTACTGATACGGCGGGACGTTCTCTTTGTCGAAGAGCAGCCGCATCGGGTCGCCTTCGAGATAATAGCGCGGCTGGATGCCGACGTAGATGTTGCCGAACTGCAGGCCGCCGACGAAGACCGCGTCCCGCCCCATCGCGCCCATCTCGCCCGGGAACGAACCCCAGCGCGCTTCGAGGCGTTCGCGTTCGCGCGGCGAGGTGATCTCGCGGAATTGCGCGCGCGTCACGACGCGGGCTTGCCCGGACGTCACGGCTTGGTGCGAATCGGTTGCGACGTCGATTTGGTGCAAGAGTTCTTCGCGCGTCGCCGGGAGCTCGCCGACGGAGTAGCCTTCGGCCTTGAGCTTACGCAGCAGCTCGAGGATGCTCGACGGGACGTCGAGCAGCGCCGCCGTCGCTTTCTTCCCGACGCCGGGAGGAAAGTCGTATGCGACGATCGCGATGCGTTTCTCGGAGTTCTTCTTGCGGCGCAACGCGACCCAGCGCGACGTGAGATCGGCCAAACGCGCCAAGCGGTCCGGCTCGGCGACGAAGCGCCCGTCCTTGAGCGCGCCGAGGACGACGGGCGAAATCGCGCCGTCCATCTCCGGCACGGAGTAGAGCACCGCCGACTGCATCGGGCCGACGCCGTGTTCTTTCCAATCCGCGTAATCCTGCACGTAGAGCGGTTGCGTGACGATGTAGGGTGCGTTGAGCTTCGAGAGGATCTCGAGCGAGATCTCGGCCGCCTGACCGGCTTTCGTCGAACCGGCCGGCCCGCCGACGAGCGCGAAGCCGATCGTGCTGACGAGCGCGTCGAGGCGCTCCTTCGCGAGCCATTCGCGCACCGCGACGTGCGATTCGATCCCCGTTACGAAGACGGGATAGACGTAGAGCTTGCGCGCTTCCAGCGCGCGCAGCACGTCGTCGATGTAGCCTTTGTCCTGCAGCAGATGCTTGCGGAAGAAGAGCAGACCGATCGTGCCCTGCGCGTTTTGCGGTTTTCCGCGGCGGTCGCGCCAGCGGCGGAAGGCCTTCGGATCGTGGAACAGATCCGGCGCGTCCGGGTGGTAGAGGCCCATCAGCGGAACGTCGGAGGCCGGCTCCACGCGCGCCGTCCCGCCGAAATACTCGCGCAGGATGAAGCGGAACATGTTGACGATGTTCGACGCTTCCGGCTGGTTCCAGTAGATGTTGACCTGCATCCAGTTCTTGAAGTCGTGCATCCGTTCGGGGATGAAACGCATCATCACGCGCGTGAACTTCATCAGCTTGGTGAAGCCGTAGAGCGTGTCTTCCTCGCGCCCGCCGACGAGCATCCGCGCGACCTTCTTCATGCCCTCGGGCATGCCGGTCTTGCCGGCCATCGAATACTCGCCGACCTTCGTCAGCGACATCACCTCGGGCATCGACTCGAACGCGAAGACGGTCTTCGCGCGCGATTGCAGGACTTGCTCGCGCAGCCAATCCGCCTCGGTCTTGAAGTTGAGCATCGTCATGAAGACGCAATCCGCATCGCGAATCGCCTGCGCCGCCTCGGGAGACTGCTTTTGCAGATCTTTTTCGGTGAAGCGCGAGAGCGTGGCGTCGGGTGCGATCTGTTCGTGAACCTCGCGCCAGAGCGCCTCGTTATAGTGCTCCATGCCGACGACGGCAACGATGTGCGGTTTGCTCATGTCAGAGATGCCTCACGATGTCCGCTGCGTTCGCATTCGGAAGATACAGGTAACGCGCGTCGAGATAATCGGCGAGGCGCGGGGCGTAGCCGCGCGAGAGATAATCGACCTGTGTGTCGACGACGATCGCCCGGCAACCGTCTGCTCGGATGAGAGCGCAGACTCGGCGGACTTCGTCGTCGATCTCGGCTTCGCTTGCCCGCTCGCCGTCGGGACGCGGCTGGAGGGGGACGTTCCCCCGCCCGTCCGTCATCAGGATCAACACGGATTGCTGCAGGCCGCGGGCCCGGGCTTGGCGCGCGGTCTGCCAAGCCGCGACGAGCGCGGCGGCGAGCGGCGTCGCGCCGCCCGTCGGAAGGACGTCGAGTTCGCGCTTCGCCCGCTCGACGCTCTGCGTGGGAGGGAGCAGCACTTTTGCCTCGCGCCCGCGGAACGAGATCAAGCCGATGTGGTCGCGGTGGACGTAGGCCTGCTGCAGGAGCGTCGTGACCGCCCCTTTCGCTTCGCGCATGCGGTTCACGGCCATCGAGCCCGAGGCGTCGACGACGAACAGGAAGAGCGTCCCCGCCTTCGTGCGGAAGCGTTTGATACGGAAATCGTCGCGCTCGACCGCGAAGCGGGACCCCGCGCCGCGCATCTTCTGACGCGGTGCGGCCGCGATCAGCGTGGGGAAGAGCGCGAGCGAGCCGGTCTTCGGGGAGCCGGGGTGGGCGCCGACGACCCGGCCGCGCTTGGCGTGCTTCGTCTCGCCGCGGCTTCCGGCCGATCCGCGGGCGGCCTTCGCGAAGGGCATGTTGAGCAGATTCGGCGGCAGGATCACGGCGACCGAGCCGACGAGCAGCTCGCCCGCCGATTCGGCGCTTTCGCCTTCCGGCGGTTCCTCGTCGTCCTTCTCGGGCTCGTCGTCCGGCTCGGAGGCCGCTTGCTCTTGCGGCTCCTCTTGCTTCTGCTGCTCGGGAGGCTCCGGCGGTTTCGGCATTTGCGTCGCGCGCGGGAGCAGGACGAGCTTGCAAGCAAGCGCCACGTCGTCGTCGGAGACGGCCGCCCGGCCCCCGAGCGCGGCGCTCGCGATAGCGGCGCGGGCGGCGAAGATGTCGGCCCGGTTACCTTCGACGCCGAGGCTGAGCGCGGCGAGGGAGAGTTCGGTCAGCTGCTCGTCCTCGATCGTCACCGCGGCCAGGCGCGCTCGGGCGCGTGCGACGTTCTCGCGCCATAGGGCGATTTCGTCGGCGTCGTCTTTTGCGGAGGCGGGGCGGTCGCGGCCGGTGACGGCGCGGACGACGTCGGCCCGGCCTTCGGGGTCCCGCTGGGCGGGCAGCGCGACGATCAGCGCGAGCCGGTCGAGAATGTCACGCGGCGGCTCGCCGTCGCTCGGGTCGAAGCTCGCGACGAGCATGAAGCGGGCCGGCTGCACGAGGCTCAGGCCTTCCCGCTCGATCGCGACGCTGCCGCGAGACATCACGTCGAGGAGCTGCGTGACGACCGCTTGGTCGAGCCGGTTGAGCGCGTCGACGTACAGGACGCCGCCGTCGGCGCGCGCCAGGACGCCGCTCTCGACCACGCGCCGGCCGGTCGTGAGCATCGTCTCGAAATCGAGGCCGCCGAGGACCCGATCCTGCGTGATTCCGAGCGGCAGCTCAACGAACGGGGCGCCCTCGGGGATCGCGTGGGCGAGCGTGCGCGCGAGCGAGCTCTTCCCGGAACCGACGGAGCCTGAGATCGCGAGGCCGCCCAATCCCGGGTCGACCGCTAGGAGGAGCGTCGCTTCGAGTGCTGCTTCGAGTCCGACGAGCCGGCTCGCCAACATCGGCTAGAGTTTCTCGAGTTCTCGCTGGATCCGCTCGTCCGAATCCGTCGTCTCCAGCGGATCGCGCCGCAGGCGGTGGCGGAGGGCCATCAGGGCCACGGTGCGCACGTCGCCGAGCGTCGCACGCTTATGACCCTGGTAGGCGGCATGCGCGCACGCTGCGCGCGTGATGGTCAACTCGCCGCGATGCCCGTCGATCCCCAAGTCGGAACAGAGCTGCGCGATCGCGAGCAGGACGTCGTCGGGCATCGCGACGGCGCCGGCGCGCTTGCGCGCCCGGGCGATGCGCGAAGTCCATTCCTTTTGGTCGGCTTCCCAGGCTTCCGCGAACGCCTGGGGGTCGTTGTCGAACGACCGGCGGCGCTTGACGATCTCCACCCGCTGCACCGGGTCGAGGACGGTCGTGATGCGGACGTTGAGGCCGAAGCGGTCGAGCAGCTGCGGGCGCAGGTCGCCTTCTTCGGGATTTCCGGAGCCGACGAGGACGAAGCGCGCCGGGTGGGCGACGCTGATCCCCTCGCGCTCGACGACGTTGCGCCCGCTCGCGGCGACATCCAATAGGAGATCGACCAGATGGTCCTCCAGCAGATTGACCTCGTCGATGTACAGGAAGCCGCGATGGGCCCGGGCGAGCAGCCCCGGCTCGAAGCGCTTCTTCCCGTGGGCGAGCGCTTGCTCGATGTCGATCGTCCCGCAAATGCGATCTTCCGTCGCGCCGAGCGGGAGGTCCACGACGGGAACCGGGATCTTCTCGGTCTTCGTCGCGTGCGGCTCGTCGAATTCTTCGGGCATCCGGTTGCAGGCATCGCCCACGGCACGCGTGATGCTTGGGAGGATCTCCGCGAGAGCGCGGACCGCGGTACTCTTCGCCGTGCCGCGGTGGCCCATGATCATCACGCCGCCGACGCGTGGATCGACCACGTTCAAGATCAGCGCCAGCTTCATCTCGTCCTGGCCGACGATCGCGCTGAACGGATAGTTCGGGGCGGCGCCGTTCCGGCGTTCTGCGGGCTTGGGCTGCGGCTTCGCTTTCGGCTTCGCTTTCGTCTGTGCCGCAGCTTCCTCGGCGACGGCCACGGGAAGAACGGCCCGGGTTCCGGGAGACGGGGACGAGCCGTTGACGGGCTGCTGAATGGACACAAGAAGCCTCAGGGACAGACGAGTAGGCTGCCGACATTACAGCACCGCACGGTCCCCGGGAGCCGTGACTTTCGACACAAATTCGCGAGAGGCGTTATCAGTTAACTAACGGCGGGATCGACCTCGTCTTTCCACATGCGGCGATTGCTCGCGCACGAGCGCCATCGCGCGTCGCGCCGAGGCGTGTTTGAGAACGTATTGCGTGACGTTGACGACGTACGCGAGGTAGGAGACGATCAGCACGGCGACGTTCGCCGCAAGGTTGTCGGGCGAATGGTAGTACACGAGCAAGTAGCCGATCTGGAAGAGCGCGACGACGTACGTCATCAAGTCTTCGAGGAAGAATTGCGGCGCGAACCACCAGTAGCCGTAGACGGCCCGCTCCCAGAGCGAGCCCGTGACGACGGCGCCGGCCATCAACGCGATCTTCAGCAGCGCGGAGAGGTGCACCACGTTGAACGAGATCTGACCGGCGAAGAAGAAGCCGATCAAGATGACGCTTACGACGCACACCGCCAGTTGCGCGAACGCAAACGGCGGATGGATCCTCGTCCAAATCGTAGCCTCGCGACGCTGGGCGATCGCGAGCCGGCTATCGTCCATGGAACTCCCGGCTTCGGCAAGGGGTGACCTGTTGGGATTGTAGGATGCCTCCGGGGCCGCCGATTGTCGCCCCGGCTACATGCGCGCGCGCGGTTCCACGATTCGAACGCCAAAAAAGCCCGCCGCAGGCCTTTCTGTGGCCGCGACGGGCTTTGCGTGCGAGTCGGAAAGGGGGCCGCGTGCTGCTTAGAGCGCGTCCTCAGGATCGATCCAGGGCCACGGAATCAGCGCGAGGATCGGAGAGGCGATGATCGTTCCCACAATGATGAGCGTGAAGATGAGCGTGGTGCCGAATGTTGCTTCCATCGATACTCCCTGTCTGTAACCAAGCGTATCACACGCGGGGTGTAGCTGAAGCTACACGCCCAGCGCGACCGGTTTGAATGCGCGCAGTTGCTCGCGATTCGTGGGGACGGCGATCGCACCTTCGACGATCGCACGGTCGATCGCCGTCAGCCGCTCGCGTTGCGTTTCGGAAAGAGCTTTGCGCGTCACCGCCGTGTCGGTGAGGCCGATCGCGCCCTCCTCGAGCCCGAGTTCGAGCTGGCCGCTGATCGGCTTCTGCGAAACGGTATCCTCGCAGATTCGGAAAACGCCGACGTCGATGCGCTTGACCATGCTCGTGAGTACCTTCCCGGATGCGAGCGCATCTTGATCCGTCTCCGCGCCGATGACGTAAGCCCTGTGTGACTTCACCTCTTCGAATGTGCCGAGCCCCGCTTTGCCGGCTGCGGCGAACACGACGTCGGCATGTTTGGCGAAGAGATCGCGCGCGATGCGCCTGCCGCCGTCGTAGTCGAAGTTCGAACCGACGTAAGACACGAGCACGTTCACCCCGGGATCGGCCTCCCGCGCGCCCGCAGCGTAGCCCGCCTCGACCCGGCGCAACTGCGGCGTATCGACGCCGCCGAGGAACGCTATCGTCTTCGTCTTCGTGACCATCGCGGCGGCGGCGCCGGCGAGAAACGCTCCGTCTTGCTCGCGAAAGGTAACCGACGTGACGTTGGGGACATTCACGATCGCGTCGATGATCGTGAAGTTGCGCTTGGGCCAGCGCCGCGCGACGGCGGCGACGTCTTTCGCCATGTCGAAGCCGATCGCGATCGTCTGATCGGTGTCCTTCGTCGCCATCAGCGTCAGGTTCGAGAAGTAATCGGAGCTGCTGCGCGACTCGAGCACGTCGATTTGGATGTGCAACCGGCGTTGCGCCTCTTGCAGAGCCGCGTACGCTGCGTCGTTGAACGAGCGGTCCCCGAGGCCGTTCGAATCGGTCACCAAACCTAGCTTTGGGCCGGCGTTGACGGGGGGCGGAGTCTTGTTGCAGCCCGCGAGTGGGGCGCAGAGAACGAGCGCGAGTCCTATGAGCGCGACCGAAAGCCTCGATAGCATCGGCATCACCTACCCCAGGGACGCCGCCTATCCTCCCCGGCGCCGCACCGCGGCGCCGGGGAGGATTCGTTGAACAGGCACTCCGCCTGCGGCTCCGCGCCCCCCGCGCGCCAAGCGCGCGGGGTCCCCCACGGGTAGAGCCGCGGACCCTGCCGCGCAGCGGCGCCGGGGAGGATAGGCGCACGCCAAGCGCGCGGGGTCCCCCACGGGTAGAGCCGCGGACCCTGCCGCGCAGCGGCGCCGGGGAGGATAGGCGCGCGCCAGGCGCGCGGGGGGCGCGGGTAGGGCCCGCGGGCCCTGCCGCCTGCTGCGCGGTGGAAGGGCCTGGAGTGGTAGCGCAGGCTACAGGCCGGACCGGGGGGGCTATGCTAATCTGCGTCTAGGAGCTGTCTAGCATAACTCCGGCGGTGCCGTCAGCGTAAGGCTCGGTGCGCCGACGGCTCCTCTTCACGATAAATGAAAGGTTGCGCAGAATGAGTTCGTTCAAGAAGGCGATCGCAACGTTGGGAGCGGCAGCGTTCGGTTTGTTCGCATTCCTCCAAGTGCACGGGTATGCGCTTGCGACGGAACTCGATGGTAACAAAGAAACCATCGGCAAGCCCTATTATTACGGTGGATATCCTGGCCCGCCGACCTGGTTCTGGATCCTTGCGTTCAGCTCCATCCTGGCTGCCGTCGTGGTCTTCATGGCCGACGCCAGCGTTCGGAACGCCGGCAAGAATCGTTAGTCCGTTTGACGTCGATCGCCTGAGTTTGAAGGGGTGCGAAGAATGACTTCTTTGTCCAAGCGTACGAGGGCGGTCTCGCGTGGCCTCGGTTTGGCGGGGGCGCTCGTCCCCGCCCTGATCGCGGTCGTCCAACAGGTGGCGCTAGCGGCGGGTGATACCTCCGTACCGAACCCCTACTACTACGGGGGATATCCTGGGCCGCCGGCATGGTTTTGGATCCTAGTCTTCCCCGGCTTCCTTGCGGCGCTCGTGTTCCCAATGGCCAGTGGCTGGCTGAGCAACGCCTATAAGGAAGCAAACGCCAACCTGCGCAACAGGGGCTGACGCTTCGAATACATTGGGGGGTGGCCTTCAGGCCGCCCCCCAATGTATTTTCCTCCGGCCGGTTCAGGGCTCTCCGAGGGTCGGGCGGCTGAGGCCTGGCGTAGTATTTGGGTTGCCGTTCGTCTTTACGGTCCTAGCCCCGGGCGCTTGCCGTCGGGGGCATTTGTCTGTGCGTTCGAGCACATCCGCCCGCCCCGGAACTAGTGGATGCTTTGGTGGGCGGCCCCGTCGCAAGGCGGACGCTCGAAAAAGGGAAGCCGCGCAGGGGCGATAATGGCAGCGGGGTTGCGATCATCCCGCGTTGAGCGCACTCGAGGGTAGTAATTCTGAACGACGTAACGCTCCTCAAAAGTCTGTCGACGTTATGGCGCTTGGCGTCGGCGACGCATGGACGCCTGCGGTTTGCCGGCCTGCTGGGAGCGGTGAGCGCGTTGCTGGCCCTGGTCCCCGCGGCGATCGTCTACTGGGTCGCGCTGAACACCGTCGGTCCGAACGCCCAGGGCATGTTGATCCGCCCGTTCGTCTTATGGGCGGTCCTCTCGGTCGAGATCCGTTTTGCGCTGCTGTTCTTCAGCCGCATCCTGGCGCGCGTTGCCGGTGTGGGGATCGGGTACGGCCTGCGCGTCCAGGTAGCCGACACGCTCGGGAAAGTGCCTCTGGGTTTCTTCAACGTACACCAGAGCGGTGCGCTCAAGCAGGCGGCGATCGAGGACGTCGACGGCGTGCAGACCTTCTTTGCGGACGATTTCATCGAAGTCGTTTCGGCCGTCGTGATCCCCGTGGCGATCGTGCTGGGCTTCTTCATCGTCGATTGGCGGCTCGCGCTCGCCTCGATCGTGACGTACCCGCTCACGGTGATGGTGCAGCGGCGCCTGGTGGAACGTTCCCGGACGCTCCGCGAGGAGTACGAGCGTTCTCGCGACCGGGTCAACGCCGCCACGGCGGAGTTTACGCGCGCGATCGTGCTGCATAAGTCGTTCGGGCAGTCGCATGAATCGGTGCGCGTGCTGGAGTCCGCGATCGATGCGTACCGCGAGGCATACAGCGCGCAGGTGGAGGCGACGGCGCTCCCCGCGAGCTTGGTGCGCACGCTGACCGGAAGCAATCTCGTCGTCGTGATCCCGCTGTCGTTGCTGTTGAACGGTGCCGGGGTGGCGGGTCTGGCGACGCTCGTCTTCTTCGGGCTGTTCAACCTGCGCCTCTCCGGCGCGCTGTTGCGTTTGGCGAAGTTGACGGCGACCGTCGTGACCGCCGGCGTGAGCGCTCGCCGCTTGGAGGAACTCTTGGATTCCACGGCGCTGGCGGAGAAGGGGACGCTCGAGACCCCCGCGGATGCGTCGATCGGCTTCCACGCGGTGACGTTCCGCTACACGCGCGAAGGCGGCGGCCGGGACGCCTTGCAGGACATCACGCTGGAGGTTCCGGCTGGGAAGGTGACCGCGGTCGTGGGCCTGTCGGGCGCCGGGAAGACGACGCTGGCCCGTTTGGCGGCCCGCTTCTGGGACGTGGACCAAGGCTCGGTCGAAATCGGCGGCTCGGACGTCCGGAACTACCGCTTGGAGCGCCTGATGGACGGCATCTCGTTCGTCTTCCAGGAAGCGTACCTGCTGGACGACACGGTGGCGGAGAACATTCGGATGGGCCGCCCGGAGGTGAGCGACGAGCGCGTGACGGCGGCTGCAAAAGCGGCTCGCGCGCACGAGTTCATCTCGGCAATGCCCGAAGGGTACGCCACGGTCGTCGGGCGCAACGGCATCCGCCTCTCCCAAGGGGAGCGCCAGCGTATCCAGATCGCGCGGGCGCTGCTCAAGGAAGCCCCGGTCCTGATCTTAGATGAAGCGACCGCCTCGACGGACCCCGAGAACGAAGCGATGATCCAGGATGCGCTGGTGGCGCTGGCACGCGAGAAGACGGTCCTGGTGATCGCGCACCGCCTCTCCACGGTGGTGGATGCCGACCAGATCGTCGTGCTCGACGCGGGGCGCATCGTCGCCAAAGGGACGCACGCCGAGCTGCTCGCATCGAGCGACCACTACCGCCGCCTCTGGCACGACTACACCACCTCGTTCGAATGGGCCATCGCGAGCCCCGAAGCGGCGCCTGCTCCGGCGGCCGGCTCGGCGGCGGAAGGAGCGGCGCGATGACGGCGCAGACTCTCGACCGGGACGCTCGCGTCGCGCCCGGCCTGAACGGCCCACCCGGCGGGCGGCGAGGCGCGGCGGCTACCGAAATCATCGACGGCAACGATCCGCAACTGCGCTCGGGCCTCGTGTTCACGGTGCTCGAGGCGCTCTGCGCGGCGCTCCCGATTCCGATCATCTATTACGCCTTGATCGCGGCGTTCCATCATAAGGCGTCGGCGGGGACGGCGGCGCTCGTGGCGCTCGGGCTGCTGGCCGTGCTCGCGGCGCAGGCGTACTTCGCCGAGCGCGCGACGCGGGAGACGCGCTTGGCGATCGTGCGCATGACGTGCCAGTTGCGAGCGCAGGTCGCGCGGCATCTTCGCACGCTGCCGCTGAACTTCTTCACGCAAGGCGACCCTGACGAAGCCGTCGCCAAGACGACGCAGGATCTGACGCTCGTCGAGGACGCGCTCACGCAAGGGATCGACGATCTGGCCGGCGGCCTGGCGCAGGTCGGGTTCGTCGTGCTGTTCTTGTTCGCGCTGGATTGGCACTTGGCGCTGGCGGCCGTGGTCGTGCTGCCGCTCGCGCTGCCCGTGCTGTTCATGGCGCAGGGCGCCGCCTCGGTCTACGCCCCGCGCCTCCTCGAAACGCGGACGGAAGCGATGCTGCGCATCCTCGAGTACGTCGAGGCGATGCCGCTGCTGCGCGCCTTCAACCTCTCGGGGGAGCGGTTCGTGCGGCTGACGCGAGCGCTCCAATTGCTCAAGCAACGCTCGTTCTCGACGGTGGTCGCGCCGACGCCCACGGCGTTCATCGCGTGGTTCTTCTTTGAACTGAGTTTCCCGACCGTCTTGCTGACGGGGGCGTTCCTGGCCGCGACCGGGACGATCACCGTGACGGTGGAGCTCGTCTTCCTTGTCGTCAGCATCCGCCTCTACCAGCCGTTGCTCGAGGCCACGGACGCTTACCTCCGTCTCAAGTCCGTTCGCCCGGCGCTGGAGCGGATCGGCGCGATCCTCTCGACGCCGACGCTGCCGGAACCGGCGAGCGGCGCATTCCCCGAGCACTTCGAGATCGCGTTCAAGGACGTGAACTTCGCGCACGGGGAGAACGCGGTGCTCAAGGGCGTGACCTGCATGATTCCGGAGCGGAGCGTGACCGCGATCGTGGGACCCTCCGGTGCCGGGAAGACGACGATGGCCGGGCTTATCGCGCGCTTCTGGGACCCGAACTCCGGGAGCGTCGAGATCGGCGGGGTCGACGTGCGCGCGATGCGGGCCTCGGACGTGCAGCGCTGCGCGGCGATCGTGTTCCAGGACGCGTACCTGTTCCGAGACAGCGTCCGTAACAACATCCTGGTGGGGAAGCCCGATGCGAGCGCGGCCGAAGTGGAAGCGGCGGCCCGGGCGGCGCGCTGCCACGAGTTCATCGTGGGGTTGCCGGCCGGGTACGAGACGGTGATCGGCGAGGGCGGGGCCACGCTCTCGGTCGGCGAGCGGCAGCGCATCGCCATCGCCCGCGCGATCCTCAAGGATGCGCCGATCGTGATCCTGGACGAGGCCACGGCCAGCGTCGACCCGATCACGGAGGCGGAGATCCACCGCGCCGTGGAGTCTCTGGTGACGCGTAAGACGGTGATCGTGGTGACGCACCGGCTCTCCACGATCCGCAACGTCCACCGGATCCTGGTGCTCGAGAAGGGGCGGCTGGCGGAGAGCGGGACTCACGACGAGCTGATCGCCCGGGACGGCGTCTACGCCCGCCTCTGGCGGGAGCGCGAGCGCGCCCGTCACTGGCGCCTCACCCCGGCCTAGCCTCCCCTAATTCGGCTCTTTTGCCCGGCGTGACCGCCATCACCCATGGGAAGGGCGGTCTTCGCGCATGCTCTTAGCATCCAGCATGAGGGGCAGCCGATGGTGAAACGGGAGCGGATCCGCGGGTCCGGGAGCGGGGTGGATGGCGTTACGCCCGGCCCGCCGGCCCCAGGAAAGGCGCCCTGCGTCCTTGGTAACACGCGCTACAACGCGGCCGGGACCCGGATGCTACACTCGCTTGGAGCCGCACTGCGGCCAGCCAGCTTGAAAACGGGGGAATAATTCCGTGGCAGCTTTGGAAGATCAGATCGTCTACGAGGAACGCAACGACCTCGTCCCCGAGGTATATCGGGATTTGTTTAACAACGCGGATTGGATCGTGCACCGCTTCACCGTCTATGGCGTGTGGGTTTACGTCGCAACGTTCCTCGCGTGCCACACCAGCCTGTGGTGGGGACGTCCCTGGTAGTCTTTTCGACCCGTTGGTTTTGCGCTTGATCGCGGCGCCGCCGGCTAGTAGCTAGAGCGCCGGTCTCTTAGTTTTAGAGAGGAAAAGCTTCATGGCCCAGTATGTACGTCGTCCGTACAATCCGTACAATCTCCGCGCCACCATCGGCGCCTCGCTCGTCGGCGCGACGTTCGTCGCGTTCGTGATTCACTTCGTTTGCCTGGCATCGCCGCGTCTGAACGTCTGGCAGCCGGTCAATGCAGACGGTTCTGCTCCGACGCAGGCCGAGCTGCAGCCCGCACCCGTCGCTCCCGCACCCGGCGCGAAGTAGTCTTTACTCGTCGTCCGGAGGACGCCAGCGCGCGGGTCGAGTCGTAACGCCAACGCTCGCCCTCGGTCGATTGCGCCCGAGGGCGGTGCCTAATAGGGATTGGCAACATGGCAACAGATTTTGAATCCATCGAAACCTACTATCGCAAGCCTGGGAAGACGATCCTGGATCGTACGATCTTCGGCGGCGATTTGTTCGACACGTGGGTCGGACGGTTCTACGTCGGGGTATGGGGCTGGATCTCGCTTGCGGGAGTCTTTGCCGCGTTAGCCGCCGTGTTTCTGTCTGCTCACGGATCGGGCGATTTCCGTTCGTGGCAGTCCGGGGACTACGACCTGCTCAGAGGAGCGGTCAATTCTCCGCCGCGCCAATACGGGCTCGGCGTAGCGCCGTTTTACGAAGGTGGAGCGTGGCAGCTCACGGTCATCTTCGCGACGGTCGCGTTCGTCGGGTGGGCGTTACGCGAAGTGGACATTTGCCGGAAGCTCGAGATGGGCTACCACATTCCGGTGATGTTTGCGACGGCCATCTCAGCGTGGCTCTCGGTTCAGCTCGTGCGGCCGCTCTTGATGGGCTGCTGGTGCGAGGGCATGGATCTCGGGTTCACGGCTCACTTAACGTGGACGTCCAACTACGGGTGGCGGTTCTTCAACTGGTACATGAACCCGTGGCATGACTTAGCGCTCGCCGGGTTCTTCTTAGGCGCGATGTTCCTCTCGATGCACGGCAGTGCGATCTTGGGGACGTTCAACACCGACAAGAATCCGAAAGTCGAAATGTTGCGTGAAGACAATTTCTGGCGCGACTACGTCGGCTACTCGATCGGCGAGTACGGCATCCACCGGTTGCTGTACTACTGGGGCCTGTTCACGCTGATCAATTGCGACTTGATGGACATCACGGCCGGCCCGTTGGTGAAGGATTACATCGCGATCTGGCAGTGGCATCTCCCGTGGATTCACAACGTACCGTGGATGCAGTAGGCGGGAAGGAATAGCAGATGGCAACATACATCGACCCCTATGGCATCGCGGTAGGTCCTCGCGACCCGCTGCCTCCCAAGCCGATCGAATACGCGGAGCCCAGCCCCTACGATCATCACGATCCGTTGGGCATCCGGATCGGCAAAGCGTTCCGCATTCCGTTCCTAGCGGACACGCTGTTGGTGGATTCCCAGTTTGGGACGGTATGGCTCGGGACGTGGGGCGTCTTCTCGGTCGCGTTCTTCTTCGCCGGGCTGACGATGTGGGCGGGCGCGTGCCTCGCGCAGGTTCACGGTCATCTCTCGCTGTTCTTCCAGTACTTTGCCAACGTGCAGATCCTGCCGCCCGATCAGGGCCTAGGGTATGCTCCGACGCTCGAGAGCGGCGGCTGGTGGCAGTGGTGCGTGGGCCTGTTCGCGCTATCGGTGCTGTGCTGGCTGGGTCGTTGCTGGGAGCACTGCAAGCGTCATAACTGGCGTCCGTGGCTGTTCTTCGGATTCCTGATTCCGATCATGTGGATGGGGGCGGTGTACTTCTTCCATCCGGCGATGATGGGGACGTGGGCCGAGGCACCGCAGCTGGGCTGGTACGGCGACTTGGACTGGGCGAACAATTTCAGCATCCGTTGGGGCAACTTCTACTACAACCCGTTCCACCAGTGGGCGATCGCGAGCTTGTTCGGCAGTTCTCTGCTGATCGGCGCGCACGCCGGGACGATCTTGGCGACGGCGGCCGAAGGCAGCCATCACGAAGTGGCCGAGATCAAAGAACTGCACTCGGGTTCGTACAAGGCGATGTTGTTCTGGAAGTGGACGATGGGCTTCAATGCGACGCCGAAGTCGATCCACGTCTGGCTGTGGGCGTTCCCGGCCGCTCTTGGGACCGCGTGTTTCTGCGGGATCATGGCGTGCGGCGTGTTCACGGACAACTGGTATGTCTGGGGTGTCGACCACGGGACGGTCAAGGAATACGGTCCGATCTCTCGTGACCAGGTTCTTCGCCGGCCGTTGGCGGTGCCGATCGAAGTCGATCAACCCGGGCTTGCGCGCCCGTAAGGACCTGTCGTACTAGGCAGTACTAGCAGTACTAGAGGGTATCATGAGCTTTCGGCGCCTATTGGCTCCATTCATCATCATCGCAGCGCTCGTGTTCGCCGGGCTGTTCCAACCGTTACTCGAACGAGCGCGTGCGGAGACCGGGCCGGGACCGAACACGACGCGGCCCTACGAAGGGTTTGCCGACCGTCAGGCGACGGCGTTCCAACAGCGTCCGACGGCGGTGGTCGGTCAAGGTTCTCGGACCTTCGTTCCCAATCAGCAGTACACGACGTCGGTGACGCCGTTCTTGGGCACCCCGTACGGTGGGCCGATTCCTCCGGACCAGGCCAAGGGGGTCGGGCCGGTGGATCAATCGGCGCCGATGGACTACGCGACGCAGCCGAAGTCGGTCCCGCATGCGTACGTTGGTGGAAAGCTCTTCAACGTCCAGGTCCTCAAGAAGTATGACTACGCTGGTGTGCTCAACCAGATGAATTACTTCGCGCAATCTCTGGGCGTGCAGTGCCAGTACTGCCACAATCTGACGAACTACGCGTACGACACCCCGACGAAGAAGCTGGCTCGCAACATGATTGCGGGGACGATCGCGATCAACTCGACGTGGGTGACTCCGGACAAGAACGCGGTTCCGACGCAGGCGGTGTCGGGCGCGGTCGGATGCGCGACGTGCCATCGCGGTTCTGCGCGGTTGGACGTTCACTACAACATCGTTCCGGTGCAGTACGTTCAGTATCGTTACAAGACGACCAAGCAACTCGGTTACGTATACAACGCGATGTACGGCGTGGCGCGGTCGTTGGGCGTGAACTGCCTGTTCTGCCACAACACCGCCGACTTCGTCACCCTGCGGTACTACCCGACGAACAAGCTGGCGTTGCGGATGTTCTACATGGTGGACGACATCAACCACAAGTACTTCCCGCCGTCGGTCAAAGCGGTGACGTGCTACACGTGCCACCAGGGCGCGAAGTGGCCGGCAGCGCTGGTGAAGGCCGGCGACGACCAGACCCCGATCGAAAGCGTGGCCGCGCACCCGACCGCTCACTACAATCCCGGCGATCCGGTGGACATGAACGGCAACGTGAAGCAGCATCAGCCGATCAACGGCTGGAACACCCTCTACCCCGACCGGTTCTGGGGCTCGATGGGAGTCCCCGAGTAAATCGCGACTCCGCACATCAACGCAAAGCAGAGGACCGGATCCGCAAGGGTCCGGTCCTTCTCGTTCAAAGAGAAGCATCGTGCCGCGCAATCAGCTCTACATCTACATCGCCATCACCATCGTCGCCGTCATCCTGGGCCTCTTCAGCGGCGCCATCAGCGTCTGGCTCCGAGAACTCATCGAACACGGCCACGGCCACTTCTAGGTCCGGCTCCCAGTCCGGCGAAGGGTGAGCCTGCGCTTGTGGCCCGCGTCCGGGTCGGGGCGGGGTTCCTCCGCGGGGACGCCCGCGATTTCGCATCCATGCGAAATCGCTACTCGTGCACTTTCCGGCTCTCGCCATCGTGGCTCCGCCGGAAAGCTGCACGCCCCGCGGAGAAACCCCGCCCCGACCCGGACGCTACCTTGGGGGGCTACTGCATTCTTACCTCAGTGATCCATGGCCTCGAGTGCCGCTCTGAGCCCGTCGGAGCGGGAGCGGCCGCGGTCTGTTTCGCCTCCGTGCTCATGCCGTGAGGTAGCGGTTGGGGCGGGGGATGGTGGCTCCGCGGGGCGTGCAGCTTGCCCGCGGAGCCACGGATGGCGGGAGCGGGCAAGTGCACGAGTAGCGAATTCGCATGGATGCGAATTCGCGGGCGTCCCCGCGGAGCCACCGTCCCCCGCCCCGGCCGCGGGCAACACCGCGCACGAGCCGGCGGCCCCGCGGCCTAGCCCCCAGGTGCGCGGAGAAGGCCGGGCGATGAAGCCGAGGCTACAACGGGCGGGGCGCACTTTCGGTACACTTTGCATGGAGTATTGTCTCACGGCCCCGCCTCCACGGGGTCCCGGCCGGGCGTTGCGAAGGCAATGTGCCGGGCGGGCTAGCCGTGAGCCGAGGCGCGTTTCCGACCGCTCGCCGGCTGCTTAAGGAGAAACCATGGCTGTTTTCGCAGAGCTCACGATCCCGATCTTAGCAGTCCCCGAGCCCGAGGCTCGGTGGTTCGCTATTGCCAAGAAGATCGCCGAAGATACGGCCGGCTCGACCGCCGTTGAGCTCGAGAATTCCATCTTGAAGTTCAAGATCGTGTTCCCCGGGAACCTGACGTCGCTGGTTGCGAAGCTCGCGGATCGCAACATCCAGGTCGGGAACGTCAAGGTCGTCCTCTCGGATTTCACGTTCGTCGGTGAAGACGTCGACGCGGGTCAGGTCGTCAAGGAGCTCAACGAATATCCGGGGATCGCGAACGTGAGCTTCGACGGCAAGCGCCTCGAAGCGACGATCGCCCCGACGACGGGCAAGCTGCACGCGATCTACCGCCTCTTGATCGAGAACGGCATCATCATCAAGACGCCCGTCGCCGCAGGCGCGTAAAGGGGCCTCGCAGACGATCGGCGATCGCGGACCGGCCGCGCGGGGGGGCGCGGCCGGCTGCGCGAAAACCGTTTCGACCGTCGAAGCGAGTGCCGTTACACTCGGTTCGAACGTCTGATAAGGCGTCGACGTCTGCAAGACCAGCGCCTTCGGCAGGCGCAAGGGCTACATACATTCCCCGTGTCACTCGTTACAATGCCGCTGGAAGATGTAGCCTCTGTGCCGACTATCACGGTTGCACTTCGGTTGGGCGAGTAGCCTAGCGAAGACGGCAAGGATCGAGAGGAGAACGATGAGCGCCCTAGCTACTTCGACGAACCCGCTGAGTCTGGGGAGCAAAGCTATCGTATCTCCGGGGGCTATGAATTGATCGCAACGTCGGAACCGGATGTCCTGATCGTCGGCGGCGGCCCTGCAGGGCTCGCTACTGCGAAGTATTTGGCCGACGCGGGGAAGAGCGCGCTCGTTCTCGAGAAGCGCCCCATCGCGGGCGGTATGCTTTCGTCTTGGCGCGACCGCGACGGCGATTGGCTCGAGAGCGGCCTGCATTCGCTGTTCGGCGGCTACGATCGCGTCCACCAGCTGCTCGAGGACGTCGGAATCTCGGGCAACGTGCGCTGGCAGCCGCACACGCTCACGTTTGCGATGCCGCCGCATTTCAGCTCGCGCTTCAACGGCCAGCCGATCTTCGAAGAGTTCGAATTCGTCAACGCGCCCCATCCGCTTCACGGCGTCGGCGCGGTTCTCAAGGGAAAGTACGTCTTCAATACCGTTGAGAAGCTCCAGTTCGCCAAGGGGACGCTTCCGGTGCTGTTCGGCGATCACGACTACGCGGAACGGCAAGACGATCTGACATACGTCCAGTGGCACCGGATGCGAGGAATGAGCGAGCACATGCTCCGCACGTTCTTCGCGCCGATGGCGCTCGCGCTGAATTTCACGCCGGCGGATCGGATCTCGGCGGAAGCGATGCTGCGCGTCTTCGCGTATTTTGCCTCGAGCCGGAACGCGAGCAGGGCCGGCTTCCTCAACGGGCCGCCGTCCTTGATGCTGATCGAGCCGATCGTCGAACATTTGCGCAAGCGCGGCCAACGCGTCGAGATGGGCGCCGGTGCGGCAGAACTTCTGTTCGAGGGCGATCGCTGCGTCGGCGTACGGACGCGCGACGGGCGCACGTTCGGCGGTAAGGTCGTCGTCTTCGCCGGAAGGGTCCACGATGCGGCGCGCCTGCTCCCGGCCGAGATGCTCCGCGACCCGCTCGTCGCGGGGATCGCGAAGCTCGAATCGAGCCCGGTCATCAACGCGCACCTCTGGTTCGACCGGAAGATCTCGCGATTCTCGAACCTCGTGTTCGGCGCGGGCACGCTGCTCCCGGTCCATGCCGACCTCGGCCAATCGACGAGCGGGTACGAATGGCCCGACCGCTCGTTCGTCGAGATCTGCGTTGCCCCGGCCGACGATCTTATGAAGCTCGACGACGACGCGATCGTCGATCGTATCATGGACGACATGCTGCGCCTGTATCCGCTCGCCACGCGCGAGCACTTGGTCAAGGCGAAGCTCGTCCGCATTCCCAAGAGCGTCTATCGCGCGAGCCCCGGCGCCGAGCGCCTGCGGCCCGGCGTGCGTACGCCCGTGAAGAACCTGTTGCTGGCGGGATGTTACACGAACATGAAATTCCCGGCGAGCATCGAGGGGGCGACGCGCAGCGCTCAAATCGCGACCGACGCCGCGTTGGAGCTTCTCGGTGTTCGAGCGTAAAGAAGTGCTCGAAGGCTGCGTCGAGCTGACCGCGGCGGGGACGCCCGAACTCGAGCAGGCATATCGCGCCTGCCGCGAGCTGACGAAGACTGCTTCGAAGACCTTCTACATGGCGTCGCTCTTCCTCGGCCCCGAGAAACGCCGGGCGATTTGGGCGATCTACGCGTTCTGCCGGACCGCCGACGACATCGTCGACCGGAACACGCCCGCAGCGGCTCGCCTGGCCTCCATCGACGAGCTCGAGCGGAAGCTGATCGCGGCGGTGCACGGGTATGCGGTCGAGCCTATCTTCGTCGCCTATCACGATGCGACGAAGAACTTCGACGTGCCGCTCGAGCCCGCGCTCGACCTGTTGCGCGGATTGCGGATGGACATCACGATCCGCCGCTATCCCACGTACGAGTCGCTGCTCGACTATTGCTATCACGTCGCGTCGACGATCGGGTTGCTCGTCGCGCCGGTGCTGGGCTATTCGAACGGCGCGCTCGAGTACGCGGTCGCGCTCGGCCGCGCGATGCAGTTGACGAACATCCTGAGGGACATCGGTGAGGACGCGCGCATGGGGCGCATCTACCTTCCCTCGGAGGATCTGGCGCGCTTCGGCTACTGTGAGAGCAACGTCTTCGAGGAGGTCATCGACGACTCGTTCGTCGCGCTCATGCAGTTCCAGATCGCGCGCGTCCGCAAACTGTATGCCTCCGCGGAGCCCGGAATCGCCCTGCTGGCTCCGGAAAGCCGCTACACGGTGCGGCTGGCGCTCGCGCTCTACTCGCGGATCTTGCGCGCAATCGAATTGAACCGGTACGACGTGTTCGGCAAGCGCGCGTACGTCCCGTTCCGTTCGAAGGTCCTGACCGCGATGACCTTAGCGCTCGCGCGCTAACGAAAACGGGTACGCGCCGGGTCCGTCTGGCGACGCCCTTCGGGCTCGCGCTCGCCGTCGAGCGAGACGATACGGGCCTGGTCACCGCCTCGTTCGAACGTGCGTCGGCGGTCCGCGGGAAGATCGCCGACCCCATGCTGGCGGAGGCTGCTTCGCAAGTCAACGCATACTTCAAGCGCCGCCTGCGTCGCTTCGATCTTCCGCTGTCGCTTGCGGGGACCGCACTCCAAATCGAAGCGTGGCGCGTGGTCGCGCAACTCGAGTTCGGGCAGCTCGTCGCATACTGCGATGTCGCGCGCGCGATCGGGCGGCCCGGAGCGCATCGCGGCGTCGCCGCGGCGATGGTGCGCTCCCAACTCGCGTTGTTCGTCCCCGCGCATCGCGTGGTCGGGGCCGACGGCTCGCTGCGCGGGGCGGGGCCGGGGTCGATGCGGGCCCGATTGCTGGCCTTCGAACGGGGGGAGGCGCACGGCGATACTTAGGGGGATTAAGGCCCCCGCCGCAGAGAACATGAATCGCCAGCCCCGATCGCCCGCCCCGGCTCAGGGCAGAACAGAAGGGCTCGCTGAATCAGGGGAGACGCATGGGTCAATCGCTCGGGTCCCGGGAATTCGCTCCGGCGGAGGCACACTTAGCCCGGCTTTGGGGCGGAATGGCAGGGCTCTCTCGAACTTCGGTCCAAGCGCAGGGAGAGCGCCCTTTCCTTACTGTGGGCGTGTACTTTCCTTCGAGGGCGGCTCAGTAGTTGGAACTGTTTTGGAGCCTTCCAAGCGTCTCACTGATCGCGGGCACGAACGATCGCTCGGTCGAGATGCTATTTGCCGGATCCCCCGTCCGTCGCTTCGACGAGGGTGGCCGGCTATCAGATCCCGACGCTCGGCCGGAAAGAACGTTCCTTTGCCTTAGTGGTACGCTCAAGGTGACGAAACTGCTGGCGAGCGGCCGTGAGATCTTGATCACGATCCTCCAGGCGGGTTCGATCTGGAGCGACCGCGCCGTTTTGAACGGATACTGGCGCGACGTCTTCATCGAGACGATGGAACCGAGCGATATCGTTGCGATCGAGAACGCCGCGTTCGAAGATTATCTCCGTTCGCGTCCGGAACTCGTATCGAGTTTCATGGTTCGCATCTCCGAGCAGGTCAGCGACGCGCTGACGCTGCTCGACGATTTCCGCGGCAGGGACGTCGCCTCGCGCCTGGCGAGCGTGCTGATCCGCTTCTCGAAGCAATATGGGGTCCCGACGGACGACGGGGTTCGCATCGACCTTCCGGTCACGCACCAGGACCTCGCAAACATGATCGGAACGGCGCGCGAAACGGTCTCTCGCAACATGGGGCGCTTTCGCAAGAAGGGCATGGTTCGAGAAGCCGAAGGGCACGCTTTGGAAATCGTCAATATCGGCGGATTAGAGTCCCTCATCGTTTAGGCCGCCCGCGCTGGGAGCGCATCCTCTGAGCTCGCCGAAGGGTGAGTTCGTCGAAGGCGCGGGGCGTGACAGCCATCACCGAGGGGGCTCGCGGCCGACGATACGATCCTCTGTGGAGGCAGAACGCTTGCAGGACGCCGGTCAGCGCGCCATGCTCGCCCGCCGGGCGAAGAGTGTATGGACGAAGATCCACCCCATATTCGCCATCGGGCAACTGCTGGTGTTCTTCGTGAGCGTCGGGTTGCTCATCGCGTATTTCCGGGGCGCGACCGATTTTTCGAACGTGCACTACTCGGTGCTCTTGAAGATCGGGCTGATGGTCGGTGCGGTGATCACCGGCTCCCTCTGGGAGCACGACGTTTTCGGGCATTGGTGGTTTGCTCCGGAGTTCTTCGTCGAGGATGCCATGACGGCGTTCGTCTTCGCGACGCAGATCGCGTATCTGACGATCCACGCGGTCTATCCGGGAAACCAGAACCTGATCACGCAGACGCTGATCGTCGCGTACGTCGTCTATTTGTGTAACGTCGCACAGTATATCCACCGCTGGCAGCGCATGAAGCAAGAGCGAGAACGGCTCAAGAACGTGAGGCCGGCCGCGTGAGCGCGGTCCTCCCGGGCGGGCACGCCGCGCCGCCGCCGATGACGGCGAGCAGCGAGACGGTCCGCGCGGTGGTCTTCGCCGAAGCGGGGAAGCTCGAGATGCGCACGTTGCGCCTGCGCGAGCCCGCGCCGGACGAGGCGACCGTCGACACCCATTTCTCGTCGATCTCGGCCGGCACGGAGCGCCTGATCTTCGGCGGCAAGCTCCCGGGCTTTCCCCACCTGCGCTTTCCGCTCGTCCCCGGCTACGAAGCCGCGGGGATCGTGAGTGCGGTCGGGCCGGACGTCTCGGGCATTCGCGTCGGCGACGCCGTCTTCGCCGGCGGGAGCATGTGCTATGTCGATGCGGCCGGCGTGTTCGGCGGGCAATCCTCGCGCTTGATCAAGAAGGCGGCCCAACTCGTCCCGCTCGACGGGATTCCGCTCGAACGGGCTCCGGTACTCGCGCTCGCGGCGACCTCGCTGCACGGCGTGCGGCGCCTCGGCGACGTCTCCGGAAAGACGGTCGCCGTCTTGGGGATGGGCGCGATCGGCCAGCTCGCGGCGCGCTTCCTCGGCGCCGCAGGCGCCCGCGTCATCTGCGCCGACACGCGGCCGGAGCGGTTGGATGCGTCTCTCGGCGAGCAGCACGATCTCTCCCAAGCTCCGCTCGACCGGTTCGTGCGCGACGCGGACGCCGTCATCGAGGCGACGGGCCTCTCGCCCATGATCGCGACCTGCGCGCGCGCTTGTAAGCCGGGCGGCAAGATCGTTCTGTTGTCGTATTATGACGAACTCGTAACATCATACGTCGACTGCTTCGTAAAGGAAGTCGACCTCCTGGTTGCCAGAGAGTGGTCCCATCCCGATCTGTTGGCTGCGCGCGATGCCATCGCAGCCGGCACCATCGACGTTCGCTCACTCGCCGAGCACGTCGTCCCCGTGGATGCCTACGAGCGAGCGTATCGAACCGCGTTCGAGGACCCCTCCGTCCTGAAGGTGATTCTCCGATGGGTGTAAGCAAGAACTCTACCGTTGCGATCTACGGCAAAGGCGGCGCGGGCAAGTCGTTCCTGACCAGCGCGATCGCGAAGACGCTGACGGACCGCGGCAAGAACGTCCTGCAGATGGGCTGCGACCCCAAGCACGACAGCGTCGTGACGCACTTCGGCGGCGCGTTCATTCCGACGGTGCTCGGAACGTGGGCGCAATTCCAGAAAGACGGCCGCGAGGAAGAGCTCGCTCCCGAACACATCATCTTCAAGGGTGAAGGCGTGTACTGCATCGAGCTCGGCGGGCCGGAATCCGCGCGCGGGTGCGGCGGACGCGGGATCACGTTCGGGTTCCAACTCCTCGAGAAGTGGGGCCTCTCGGAGTGGAACTTCAACTACATGCTGCTCGACTTTTTGGGCGACGTCGTCTGCGGCGGTTTCGGCACGCCGATTGCGCGTTCGATGGCCGACAAGTTGATCATCGTCTGCAGCAACGAAGGCCAGTCGATGTACGCCGCCAACAACATCGCGAACGCGGTCCGCTACTTCGCCGACCAGGGCGGGAAGACGCGCTGTCTCGGGCTGTTCGTCAACAAGGACGACGGCAGCGGGAAGGCCGCGAAGCTCGCCGAGTTCCTCGACGTGCCGGTCCTCGCTTCGTTGCCGATCATTCCACAGGATCAAGTGCGCGTCGACGGCGTTCTCAATCCGCTGATCTCGGCTGCCGTCGAGAAGGTGATCGACGCGATCGATAACCTGCCGGCGCGGTATCCGCAGTTCGTCGACTTTCACAAGTTCATGTGCCATCTGTCCGGGAACGCGGCTGAGATGCAGGGCACGGCGGTCACCGGCGACGAGCTCTGGAGCTTGCCCGAGGTGGAGGCGATTCCGAACGGCGGGAAGTTCGACGAGCGCTACATCGAGAGCGAGGACGATGCCGACAAGCTTCTCGTGCCGACCGTAGTCAGCGCCGGAGGCTTCGCGGTCGCAGCAGCCGACTGGTAGCCGCTCCGCGAGGCGCAAGGCTTTCGGCTTGCCTCGGCAGTGCCGGGAGCAGGCAACGCCCCGTGCATTGCCTGTTCCCCGCACTGCCGTCTAAGTGCAACGGAGCGCGGCACGTTCCGTTTCTAAAGAGCGATATCGGCTGAGTGCTGATTAGCGAGTCGTTGCGGCATTAGAGGTGCAGGAGAGCGGAATTGGGAGCGGTCGTTCGTGGTTGATGTCGTTCCGGCTCGTGCGCGGCTGGCGGGGGGCGCTAGCTCGCCGGTGCGGGCGGGGTATGCGGTCGGCGGCGATCCCTTCGTGCAGGCCGAGGGGCGCGGGGCGTATGCGTATGATGAGGCGGGGAACGCGTACGTCGATTACGTGATGGCCTACGGGCCGCTGTTGTTCGGGCACGCGCATCCCGAGTTCACGAGCGGCCTCGACGAGATCGCGCGGCGCGGGAGCGTGTTCGGGTCGACCACTCGGGAAGAAGAACGCCTTGCGGAGCGGATCGGGGGGCATCTCCCGTCCATCGAGGCGCTGCGGTTCGTGAGCACGGGGACCGAGGCGGTCATGAGCGCGGTGCGCGTCGCGCGCGCGTTCACGGGGCGCCCCCTGATCGCTCGCTTTGCGGGGAACTATCACGGGCACTTCGATCAGGCGCTGCTGGACGCGGGGGCTTCGGCGCTCCAGGGCGCGGGCGGCCGTAGCGGGATCCCGGAAGGGGTGCGGCGCGATACGCTCGTTGCGCGATTCAACGATCTCGAAGATTTCGACGGCAAGCTCGCGGGTCGGGAAGGCGAACTGGCGGCGATCCTCGTCGAACCCGTCGTTGGAAACATGGGTTTGGTGCTGCCCGAGGAGGGGTTCCTCGAGGGGCTCTTTGAGCGGGCGCGGGCTTGCGGCGCGCTTGTCGTGTTCGACGAGGTCATCACGTGGCTGCGGCTGGGGCTTGGGGGCGGGCAGGGAGCCTGCGGGCTCCGCCCCGACCTCACGACGCTTGGAAAGATCATGGGAGCCGGCTTTCCCCTCGCGGCGTTCGGCGGGCGGGCCGACGTGATGGCGGCGCTGGCGCCGGTTGGCGCGGCCTTCACCGGGGGGACGTTCTCCGGGAATCCGTTCTGCGTGGCGATGGGGCACCGCATGCTCGACGCGATCGCAGCGCGGCCGCATCTGTACGCCGGGCTCGAGGCTTTGGCTCGCGCGCTCGCGGAGGGGTTACGGCGGATCTTCGCGCAACTTTCGCTGCCTTACGCGGTCGTGCAGCATGGGAGCATGGTCGATTTCAAGTTCCGGCCGGGGCCGCCCGCGCGCAATTACGACGAGGCCAGGGAAAGCGACGCGACGGCGTTCGCCGCCTACTACCACGGGATGCGCTCGCGCGGCGTCCTGCTCGCCCCCTCGCCGAACGAGCTGATGTTCGTCTCCACGGAACACGGGTCGCGCGAGTTCGACCGTACGCTCGAAGCAGCCGAATCCACCCTTCGCGACCTTCGTGAAAGGAAACTCGTATGAGCTTGCTCCCGCACGAACAGGTCCATGCAAGACTTGCGAGCCTCGAAGGCTGGCACTTGATCGGCAACGCGATCGAGCGGACGTTCGATTGCGGCGATTTCGACGGCTCGATTCGCTTCGTCAACGCCGTCGCGGCGGCCGCGAATGCGGCCGGGCACCACCCCGATCTTCGCATATCATGGAACCGCGTCACGGTCACGCTCAGTTCGCACGATACAGGCGGCGTCACGGAACGCGATTTCGCGCTGGCCAAGGCGGTCGACGCAGTCGCCGCGGCCGCATGAAGAGCCGCGAGATCCGGCTCGCGCGCAGGCCGGAAGGGTGGCCCTCGGCCGACACGTTCGAGTTCGCGACCGTCGACGTGCCGGCGCCTCGTTCGGGGCAAGCGACGGTTCGCAACATCTACATGTCGGTCGACCCGTACATGCGCGGCCGCATGAACGACGTGCGTTCGTACGCGCCGCCGTTCAAGGTCGGAGCTCCGCTCGAGGGCTTGGCGATCGGGCAGGTCGTCGCCTCGGAATCGCCGCTCGAAGTCGGGACCTTCGTGTCGTCGAGTTTCGGGTGGCGCGAAGCGTTCACCGCGCGCGCCGAGACGCTGACGAAACGCGACCCGCAGCTCGCCCCGCTTTCGGCGTACCTCGGCGTCCTCGGGATCACGGGCTTCACGGCATACGTGGGACTCGTCGAGATCGCCGGGCTCAAGAGCGGCGACGACGTCTTCGTCTCATCGGCGGCGGGAGCGGTCGGGAGCGCGGCCGGGCAATTCGCGAAGCTACGCGGGGCGCGAACGATCGGGAGTGCCGGCTCGCCTGAGAAGGTTGCGTTCTTACGCGAGATCGGATTCGACGATGCGTTCGACTATCACGACGGGGACGTACTCCGGCGCCTCACCACGTTCTCGCCGCACGGGCTGTGCGTCTACTTCGACAACGTCGGGGGCGAACAGTTACGCGCCGCGCTGGCGGCGATGAGGGATTTCGGGCGGATCGCGGTCTGCGGGATGATCGCGGGATACAACGAGCCGGTAGCCGGGCCCGACAACCTCGCGCTGTTGATCTCCCGGCGCCTGACGATGCGCGGCTTCATCGTAACCGACCATCTTTCAAAGTACGGCGAGTTCGTGCGCGAGTTCGCTCCCGCGGTCCGCGACGGCCGTGCCGGCGTCCTGGAGACGATCGTCCAGGGCCTCGACGCGGCGCCGCAAGCGCTCCTCGACGTGCTCCGCGGCGGCCAGCACCGCGGAAAACTCCTCGTCCAACTAGCCCCCGACCCCACGCGAAATTAGCCTCATCGGGCTGATCGCGGGGCCCGCGGGCGGGGTGGGGCGACGGTCCCCCGCGGGGACGCCCGCGATTTCGCATCCATGCGAAATCGCTACTCGTGCACTTGCCCGCTCCCGCCATCGTGGCTCCGCGGGCAAGCTGCACGCCCCGCGGGAGACCGTCGCCCCACCCCGCCCGCTGCCTAACCGATAGCAATGGAACTGGCCCGACCTGCCAAGCCCGTGTCCGGCTTCGCTCAGGCGGAGATTTCCGGCTCGTCGCGCATCGGCTCGTGCTCGCGGCCGGTCTCGATGCGCGAACCGTCCGCGCGTACCGTTTCGGGGAAATTGGCGAAGGGGCGCATGCGCCGGGGTTCCTGCAGTTCGATCTCCGGGACGAGATCCTTGAGTTCGGTGAACTCGTCGGCAGCGTCCAGGAGATCGTCCGAGGCGCGCGCCGGAAACGCGCGCGGATGCTCCGCGGTTGCGCTGTACGCCTGGGAGACCTGGCTCGCCACGACTTGCACGCGCACGCCTCGCATCCCGACGGCCTTGACGACCGGGACGAAATCCGAATCGCCGGAGACGAGAACCATCCGGTCGCAGCGATCGGCGAGCGTGAGCATGTCGATGGCGAGCTCGATGTCGAGATCGGCCTTCGTGTTCCCGTCGGCGAAGACTTTGACGGGCTTGCGGACGACTTGATACCCGTTACGGTTCAGCATCCGGATGAACCCCTGCTGCTGCGCCCGCTTGCGTTCGCTCTCTTGCGGATCGGCCTGGAAGACGCCCCCTTCGACGAGGCGAGCGCGCCGCAGATTCTGCAGGTTCGCGTACGCCTCTTCCGTCCATTCTCCGATGTAGTAGTACGCGCGCAGGAGAGTTCGAGAGCCGGTAAGCGTCGTCAGCAGCCGCTTGAAATCGACGCGGATGCCGAAACCCTCGTAGGTCGCCTTCGCGAAGTTCCAGCCGTCGATGAAGATCGCAACGCGCTCCATGTTTCCTCTTCCGTTCACGATTCAAATTCGTACCCGGCTTGCGGGGCCGCCAATCGCGAGGGACGCGCGGGGGACGTAAGTCCTAGGCGAAACTCTCCTCGCCGGCCGTCGCCGCGACGCCGTCGGAGACGGCGACCCGCGCGAGCTGCACGGCCTGCTTCGCCGTGATCTTCGGGGGCTCGGTGCAGACCGGCATGCGCGGCCGGAACCACGTGGCGAAGGCGGCGCGCGCCGCGTTGATCCCGAGCATCAGATGCTGGTGCGGCCTCACGGTCGCCATCTCTTTGAAGAGGTAGCTATCGAACGTCAGCTTCTGCACGACGTCGACGTCGCACATGTCGACGAAGAATTCACGCCGGCGATGGCTCGTGTACGAGATGTTCTCGAGGAACTCGAGGAAGTCGAACATCGCGCCGTAACGCTTCTGCCAGAGCATCTCGTAGCGGTCGAGCCTCGCCTTGTGATCGCCGAAATACGCGTGGAGCGTCTGAGCCGCCAGCCGTCCCGACGCCATCGAAAAATAGATGCCCTCGCCGGACGTGTGCGCGACCATTCCGCCTGCGTCGCCGACGAGGAGCGTGCGGCCGTAGACGAGCTTTTTGTGGCGCCCCATCGGCAGCGGGTGCCCTTCGAGCAGGATGCGCTTCGCGCCGCGCAGCTTGTCGCCGGCGCGTGCCTTGACGCCCTCGAGGAACGCGTACGATTGATTCGCGTGTTCGGGGCGGCAGCCGGTGCCGACCGCGACGTGGTCGCTCTTGGGGAAGATCCAGCCGTAGAAATCCGGAGAGACGTCGTCGCCGAGGTAAAGTTCGGCGCGCGATTCGTAATACGCCATCGCGTCGTCGGGGAGCATGAGCCGTTCTTGGATCGCCGAGGCGTGGCGGGCGGGCTTGCGTCCGCACGATTTCGCGACCGGGGAGCCGGCGCCGTCCGCACCGACGAGCGCGTCCGCGTTGATGAATTCCTCGCGCCCGTCGCGGTAGCGCACGCGCACGCGCACGGTACCGTCGGGGAGGTTCTCGTGCGAAACGAACGTCGCTTCGCGGAGTTCCGCGCCCGCCTGCTGCGCTTTCTCGCGCATCGCGCGATCGAGCACTTCGCGCGTGACCATGATGATGTAATCGTCTTCGCGCGGAATCGTCCCGCGCACGTCCATCTCGATCTGCTTGTTGCTCGGCCCGATCACGACGGCACGCTTCGTCTTCCGTTCGATGATCGTGGGCGGAATGCCGAACTCCGTGATCGCCTTCGGGGGGACGGCGCCGCCGCAGGGTTTCTTCCGCTTGAGATCGCGCTCGAGCATGAGGACGTCGAAGCCGGTTGCCGCGAGATCGCCCGCTGCGACGCTGCCGCCGACGTTGGCGCCGACGACGATGACCGAACCATGCTTCATTTAGAATCCTCCGGAGCGAACGGCAAGCGCCGCGACGAGCATTCCCCAAACGAACGGGGGGATGCCCGTGGCGCAATACCACGGCGCGAGTTTGGCGGGATCCGAGGCGAGCTTACGCTGCATCGGAAGTTGCACGAGAAAGAGAATCGCCATCACGCCGGCGGCGAGATACATGCGATGCGCGAGCACGTACGCGATCGCGAGAACTTGGAAGACGTCGATGAAGACGATCGCGGCCTTGAGCGCATTCTCGCGGCCGAGCAGCACGGGGAGCGAACGAAGTCCGAGGCGCTTATCGCCTTCGTAGCTCTTGAAATCGTTGAGCGTCATCAAGCCGTGCGAGCCGAGCGAATAGAGCGAGGCGAGGACGAGCGTCCCGGTCGAGACGTGCCCGAAGCTCGCGGCGCCCGCGACCCACGCGAAGCCTTCGTACGAGAACGCGCAGGCAGCGTTGGCGAGCCACCCGTTGCGCGCTTTCAGCCGTAACGGCGGCATGCTGTATGCGAAGGCGAGCACGATGCCGCCGATCGCAAGATATCCGACCGAGGGCCCCAGCACGAACGCGACGATCAGCGCGAGGGCGAGGAGCACGCCCGAAACCGCGGCGACGATCCCCGGCGTGAGCTGGTTTGCAGCCGTCGGCCGCTCCGGTTCGTTGATCCGGTCTACGTCGCGGTCGTACCAATCGTTGACGACCTGCGAGAGCGCGCACAGTAGCGGGCCGGCGAGGAACATCCCGAGCAGGATGCGTCCGATCGAACCGAGGTCCCAGTGCGCGTTCCCCGAGGCGACGCAGCCGACGAGCCAGGCCCACATCGGCGCGAACCATGTCCCCGGCTTCATGAACGTGCGCAGCGAGGCGTTGATGTTCGCCGCGCCGTGTTCGCGGCTGGCAAACGGCAGCATCATCGCGCCCAAATGTCCGGCCGTCGAAACGGTCGAGCGCGCTGTCTCGCGTAGGGTGGAAATCTTCGAATCCGGGGTGGACATCCCTTAACCCCCGATCTGTTCCCGCGCGCGAAGCACGACGCCTTCGTCGATCGTCGCGATCCGGTGCTCGCGCGCGTACTTCTCGACGTTCGAGCGGGCCTTCTTGCGGACGAAGAACGGGATCCGCGACATCAGCCGCTCCGCCCCGGCATCCCACACGAGCGTCCCGCCGCCGTCGTTCCCGCTCGCCGCGACGGCGGTCGCGCTCGCGGCCGGCGCCTGCTCCCGCTCGGGTTCCGGTGCCGCCTCCGCGAAGCGCCCCTGCCCGCGCGGCCCGAACGTCTCGATCAGGTGATGTTCGAGGCCGAGCACTTGCGTCGAGTTGACGAGATCCCCAAGATGGTTCGCCCCGTCGTAGCCCACGAACGGCGCGTATCCCAGCGGGAAGTTCAGAATGTGTGCCGGCGGCGAGATCACCGCGCACGGCACCCCGAAACCGCTCGCCGAATGCCGCTCCATCTGCGAGCCGAACATGATGTCCGGCCGCGTCGCGTCCATTTCGCGCGCGACCTCGCGGTAATCGTCCGTCACGAGCACGCGCTCCGTGACGCCGGCGACCCGCTCGCGCAGCCAATCCCCATACTCGAGCACGTACGTCCCGACGAAGTCGACCTGCATGTCGAGTTCGTCGCGCAGCGCCCGCGCGATCCCGGCCGCCGCCGTAGGCGTCCCGAACACGGCAACGCGCTTCCCCGAAAGCGCATGCGCGTCGACGGTCCGCGCGTACCAGAGCAAGCGTGCGTCCTTCGCCGCCGCCTTGATTCGCTCGCCCGGAATCTCGACGAGCGCGCACAGCTCCCGCAGAAACCGCGTCGTCCCCGCTTCCCCAAACGGCAGCGCCTCCGTCCACGGAGTCCCAAACCGTTCCCGAAGGAAGTCGAGCGTCGGCTGCGCCAACTCGAATGCGGTCGGGACGTTGACCCAAGCCCGCCCGAGCGTCGCCAGATCCGCCGGCGAAGCCCCGAGCGGAACGACCGCGTTGACCTCGATCCCGAGCGCCGCGAACATCTTGCGCAGCGACTCGATATTGCCGTGGTCGTGGAACCCCAGCAACGAAGGCCCGATGATGTTGACGGAAGGCCGTTCGCTGCGCGCCGTGTCCTTCGCGAAATGCGCGACGAGCTCGCGGACCGTCTTCGCGAACGCGCTCGTCTCGTTATCCCGAACCGGATGCGCCGTCGCCTGAAAGATCTCGGCGGCGACCTCCCCCGGCTTCATCATCGAAATCTCGCCGTCGAGCGGCTCCTGCAGCACGCTCGCCGTAGCGCTCCGAGTCACGACGATCAACTCCGGCCGCTCGCGCCGGTCAACCTCCCGCAAGAGCGCCGGAATGTTCGCGCTCGCCCCCGCCAGCGTCGCCTCCGAGAGCCCGCAAACGCTCATCGGCGGGGTCACCCCCAACCGCTCGAACATGGCGAGCATGATCGTGGCATACCCGTCGCCCTTGGGCGCCCGCAGCACCGCATGCACCTTCGCCATGGAAGCCGCCGCCCGACAGACGCCCACATGCGCCGGAGCCTGATAGCTCCAAATCGCGAGCTTCACAGCCGGCCCCACCCTTCGACAAGCGCAGGGTGACGAAGGACCAGGCGAGCCGTCAATGCCCATCGGGTCAGTCCGGGGCGGCGAGGGGCCTTGGCGGGAACTCCGACGACGAGCGGAGCCCGGAGGGCGGGAGCGAGGAGCGGTGTAGCGCTGGTTTTCCCATGGATGGGAAAACCAGCAGCGGTCCCGCCAAGGCCCCTCGCCGCCCCGGACTGACCCAGCCGTGACCTACGCATGCGCGCTCTCCGGCCGGAAGAACTCGAGGTCGATCGGCCGCGCCGAGGCCCCGTCGGCCGCGCGCCGCTTGGCGAGCGCGTCATGCCGCCTCAGACAGGCCGTGAACATGCCGAAGAGCGTGGCCGCGCCCGAGAAGCCGTGGATGACCTGGAACGAGAGCTCGGTCGACCATTTCACGTTGAACCCCATCCCCTCGAGCGGATTCGCCACGTTGAGGCTGGCGACGACGAGATCGGGCCTCCGAGCCGAGAGCCGTGCGAACAGCGCGAAGCGATCGGGCCGTTCGAGGATCTCGACCCCGGCGAGCGACTCGACCTCGGGGGCGTGGTACTTGCGGAAGACGTTCGGGGTGCCCACGATGTCGATGTGGGCACCGGCGGCGCGGAGCGTCCGGGCGAGCGGGAGTTCGAGCATCGTGTCCGACGCGAAGGCGATCGAGCGGCCGCGAAGTTGTTCCGTTTGGGGCGCGAGGGCGGCCCAAGCGGCGGCCTCGCGCTCGGCGTATGAGACGGATTTGCCGAACGCCGTCGCGAGCGTTTCATAGAACGCGCGCGCGCCGTCGGGGCCGTATGGGAAGATCGTCTTGTGCAACGCGCAACCGCGCTCGCGCTGCGCGTACGTGACGGATCCGTACAGGAACGGATTCACCGGCGCGAGGACGGTGTTCGGCCCGATCGGCGGCAAGTCGAGCGCGCTCTCGGCGGGTAGGAACCGCGGAACGGGCAGGCCCATGCGGGAGCATTCGAGCCTGATCTCGGCTTCCTCGAGCGCGGAGATGCACCCCAGAATGACGAGATTCCGTTCGCTCGTCGTCGGAGCGCGTTCGATCATCGCGGTGAGAACGTGGTCCTCGCCTTGGGTGTAGGACGGGTCGAAGCCGTCGAGCCGGCAAGGGTAGACCGGGACGCCGAACTCCCGCTCGAGCGGCGGCGCGCACCCGGCGACGTGCATCTTGAGGATCTCGGGCGTGCACGTCGAGGCGAGGAAGATCGCCCGGGGCGCGTGCTCCGCCACGATCGCCTCGACGAGCGGGCGCAGGCCGGTCAGCGGATCGGCGCCCGAGAGGTCGTCCTCGTCGAGGACGGCCGTCGCGAAGCGCGGCTTCGCGAAGATCATGACGCCGAGCGCGGTCTGCAGGAAGCCTTGGCACGAGCCAGTTCCCACGACCAAAAAGAAGCTGTCCTGCATCTTGTGATGCAGCCAGCCGATCGGCGCGAGGGAACAGAAATCATCGCGTTCGATGGTGTCGACTTGGGCATCGAACAAGGCTACGGCACCTCCGGACGTGGCTCTGCGTACCATGATGCAGCCCGCGCCTCGGCGATGGGGTGATAGCAGTCACGCCGCAAGGCCGGCGTCCGGTTTCGGGTCCGCGCGCCGGAACGCCGATACTAGTGAGTGGAGGCAACCTAGCGCCCCGTTGACGAACGAAAGCACCACGATGAAGCTCGATCCGCTATACGACGACTGCAAGTCGGAACTCAGCCCCGATATGTCGCAGAAGGCCGCAGCCCTCACCGATGCATCCCTGCGCGCCGAGTTGGCGTACGCCTACGAGTGCGGGCCGTACAACGATGATGCGGAACCTGAAGGGCTCTGGTTCGAGGCGCTCCAGGCGGAACGCGCGAAGCGCGGCCTCCCCGAAGGCTTCGGCAAAGGCTAGCGCCTGCGCACGGGCGATCCGGCTGTCTACGTCCTGATCTGTTCGGACGGTTCGCTCTATGCCGGTTGGACAGTCGATCTCGCCGCGCGCCTTCGCAGCCACGGGAACGGCACCGCTGCGCGCTACACGCGCTCGCGCCTCCCATGCATGTTGCTCGCTTGGTGGACGACGCCGGATCGAGCGAGCGCGATGCGCGAAGAGGCGCGCTTCAAGCGCATGACGCGGGCTCAAAAGATCGGGACGCTGGAGAGCGGACAGGTGTTCGGCCGAACGCTGCTCAAGGCCCCGCTACTCGAACCATATGCAGCGCGGCCCAACTGCGGCCGCCGCCAGGGAGGAACGATGCCCACGTATACCCCGCCGACCGGCGCCGAACTCGATGCGCTCGCCGCCGAAGCCGCAACCGTCCAAGCCCGGATAACGACGAAGAAAGGCGACATCGTCTTTCGCTTCTATCCGGTCGAGGCGCGACAGCACTCTGCCGCGTTCATCAAGCTCGCGCGCGCCGGCTTCTACGACGGCCTGAGCTTTCACCGCGTCGAGCCGGGCTTCGTCATTCAGGGCGGCTGCCCGAACGGAACGGGGACCGGCGGCCCCGGGTACAATCTCGATGCGGAGTTCAACGCGCTGCCGCACGTGAAGGGAACGGTCGCGATGGCGCGTGCGACGAACCCGAATTCCGCCGGCTCGCAGTTCTACGTCTGCCTCGACGACGCTCGCTTCCTCGACAAGCAGTACACGGTGTTCGGGCAGACGACGAGCGGCCAAGACGTCGTCGACGCGATTCGCAAGGGCGACGTGATGGAGAAGGTCACGATCGAACCCTTGGGTACTTGACGAGCGCGCCTCGGCTTATGAGCCCAGCGCGCCGTAGATCATGCGCGAGACGCGGCGGATAGCCGCGTCTCCGTTTTCAGGCTCGTTCAGATTCTTTGCTAGCGCCGCGACGACGTACGGCGCGCGGCCGAACGGATCGACCGCGCCGATGTCGTTGCGGACGCGCTCGAGTTCGCCCGTCTTGTTGGCGATCGGAATCCCGGCCGGGATACCGCGCGGCAGCCCCGTGCGGTCCTCTTGCGCGAGCATGATGCGCAGGATCCGGCGGCAGCCCGCGGCCGAGGCGAGCGGCGTTTCTTCGCCGCGCGCGCCGCGCGTGAGGTGTATCAGGAACGTCCCCATGTCACGCGGGGAGGTCACGTTCTCGCTCACCCGCCAAACGGGCGGATCGTCGGCGAAGTGCCGGGCGAGACGCGTCCGGTCGAGCGCGAGATCGGTCGCGACCGCGTTGATCGGCCCGAAGCCGAGCATCGTGATCAGAGCGTTCGAAGCGGTGTTGTCGCTCTGCGCGATCATCGCGCGCAACAGCGCGGCGACGGCATAGGAATGCCCCGGGCGCGCCGTGCCGAACGTGGGCGAACCGCCGACGATGTCGCTCGCGCGAATGCCGGCCGTCGCGCCGAGCACGGCCGGGTTCGCGTCGGCTGCGCGCATCAAGGCCGCGGCGATCAAGACTTTGATCGTGCTGGCGGCCGGGAAGACTTCGTCCGGGTGCAGGACGATCGGCTCGGCCGAGATGTCGAGCGGGCTTGCGAATACGCCGAGCCGGCCTTCGTGCAGCCGCGCCGCGGCGGCCACCGCCTCGCTCGAAAGATGCGCGCCTGCAGCCTGCGCCGGCCCCGGGACCAAGAGCCCCGCGGCGCCGGCGGCGAGAAACTCGCCACGTTTCATGCGCGTCCGACTACGGGCGAGGGGGCCCGGACCCCTCGCGCGGAAACGCCGGTGTGATGGTCTCCCGCAGACGCATGCTCGGCGGCCTCGTTGCCTCGACACTCTTCGCCGCGTCGCTTCCGGCGAATGCGGCGCCCGCGCTCCAGGGCCGCATCTTCGTGATCGATCCGGGGCACGGAACGCGCCTGCCGAACGGCGATTGGCTCAATACGGGCGCCGCCGGTCCGCACGGCATCGCCGAACGGGACATCGTGCTCGCCGTCGGAGAGAAGCTCGCCGCCCGGTTGCGCGCGCTCGGGGCGCGCGTCGTGCTGACGCGCAGTTACGCGCGCCCGATCCGCGTCGCGACGAACAAGTCGCGCGACAACCGCGCGCGGGCGAAGCTCGCGAACGACCTCGGCGCGAACGCGTTCCTCGCATTGCATTGCGATTCGTCGCTCGATCCGGCGGCGCGCGGGACGAGCGTGTTCTGGTTGCACGGCGATTCGACGGCGCTGGCATACGCCGTGCGCGCGCGCCTCGCGCCGCTCGGCCTCGGCGAAGCGCAATTTCGGCGCCGCGATCTCGCCGTGACGGACGAAGCGCGCGTCCCGGCGGTCCTCGTCGAGCTCGGCTTTCTTTCGAACCCGGCGCAGGAACGGCTCCTGTCGTCGGACGCTTTTCAAGACCGGATCGCGCAGGCGCTCGCCGGCGCGCTCTTCGACCTCTACGGGAGCACCACATGAAACGACCGCTCGTGCCGAGCGACCTCTACCGCATCGCGTTCGCCGGCGATCCGCGCCTGCTGCCCCAAGGGCGCGTGGTCTACGTGCGCGGCGCGCTGGATGAAGAGCGCGACGAAGCGCAAACGAGCGTGTGGATCGCGCGAGCCGGCGAAGCAGCGCGGGCGCTGACGCACGGAACGAAGGATCGAATGCCGCGCCCGTCTCCCGCGGGGAAGGACGTCGCGTTCGTCGCGGACCGGGGCGAGGGAACGCGCATTTACCTGCTCCCGCTCGAAGGCGGAGAAGCGCGCCCCGTCTCCCCCGTGCACAAGGAGATCGGCGGACTCGTTTGGTCGCCGGACGGTTCGCTGCTCGCCTACACCGCGCGAACGGAGCGCGAACGCGAGACGGCGCGGATCTTCCACGACGAGAAGAGCGGGGCGCGGCACATCCGCGCGCTGCCGTTCAAGAGCGACGACGACGGCCTGTTCGACGGCACGCGCAGGCACCTCTTCGTTCTCGATCCGTTCGCCGCGGGCGAACCCGTGCGCCTGACGCACGGCGATTTCGACGTGCAGACTCCGTGCTGGTCGGCCGACGGGCGCAAGCTCGCGTTCGCCGCGCAAATCGACGCGCCCGAGTGGTCGTTCTTCTCCGACATCTACGTCCTCGACCGCGGCGACGGAACGATGCGCAACGTCACGGGCGGCCTCGGCCCCATGATCTTTCCCGCGTTTTCGCACGACGGGCGCGAGATCGCGTTTCTCGGGCACCTGCGCGGCGACGATACGGGCGGACGCTTCAACCCCGAATTGCTCGTCGTCGATCTCGCGAGCGGAGCGATCCGCTCGCTCTCGAGCGCGCTCGACCGCCCCGTCGGCGACTTCGTCATCTGCGACATGCGCGGTGCGGGGGGAATGCAGCCCCCGGCTTGGTCCGAGGACGACGCGGAGGTGTTCGTCCTTGTCAGCAGCGAGGGGACGAGCGGCGTGCGCGCGTTCCGCCGCGACGGTTCCGGCGTGCGGACGGTCCTCGGCGGAGAGCGCGACGTGTTCGCGTTTTCGCGCGACTCAAGCGGTGCGATCGCGTTCGCGTATTCCGATCCGCTCACCCCGTGCGACGTCGCGCTGCTCGACGAGCGGGGCGTCGAAACGCGCCTGACGCGAGGGAACGCCTGGCTCGACGAGCGCACGATTCGCGCGCCGCGGCGGTTCCGTCCGCGGACGGACGACGGCGCGACGCTCGACCTCTTCGTGCTGGAGCCCGATGAGCCGCGCGGCGCCCCGCTCGTGCTGCAAGTTCACGGGGGTCCGCACACGGCCTACGGCTTCGCGTTCTTCTTCGAATTCCAGATGCTCGCGGCGCACGGCATCGGCGTCGCATACGGGAATCCGCGCGGGAGCCAGACGTACGGCGGAGCCTACGCTGACGCGATCACCGGGGATTGGGGTGGGCGCGACGCGGCCGACGTGCTGGCGCTGCTCGACGCCGCGGAGGAACACGGCGAGTGGGATCGCGCGCGGATCGGCCTCGCGGGCGGATCGTACGGCGGCTTCATGACGACGTGGCTGCTCGGCCACTCCTCGCGGTTCGCCGCCGGCATCTCGATGCGAGCGGTCAACGATTTCGTCAGCGAAGTCGGCGCCGCCGACATCGGTTGGTTCCTCGAGCGCGAATTGAACGCGTCCTGGGAAGACGACGGCCGCCAATTGTTCGAGGGCTCGCCGATGCGCGCCGCGCGGCGCATCGACGTCCCGCTCTTGATCGAACATTCGGAACGGGATTACCGTTGCCCGATCGATCAGGCGGAACAAATCTTCGCGTTGTTGCGGCGCCTGGGGCGAACGGCGGAGTTCGTGCGCTTCACGGGTGACGGGCACAACCTCTCGCGCAGCGGCAAGCCGCGCAACCGCGTCTTGCGCCTGCGCGCGATCGCGCACTGGTTAATCCGATATTTACATCCGCGTGGTATCGTTCCGGTGGGCGATCACGCGGGTTCGCTCTTCGAACCGCTCGCGACCGAGGCCGATCCGTCCTCGGCTCCCGCTGCCCGCTTGGAGCCCGCGTCGATCGGGAAATAGATCGGAGACGAGCCGCAGCCGCAACGTCATCCCGAGCTTGCCGAAGGATGCGCCGTCAGCACAGGAGCTTCCGGATGAGCGACGTAGCGACCGACCCGCGCGAGTTGACTCCCGAAGAACTGCACGGGATCGACGCCTACTGGAGGGCGGCGAATTATCTCTCCGCCGGGCAGATCTATCTGCTCGACAATCCGCTGTTGCGCGAGCCGTTGCGGCTCGAGCACGTCAAACCGCGTTTGCTCGGCCACTGGGGAACGACGCCGGGCCTCAATTTCGTGTACGTGCACCTCAACCGGCTGATCCGCCGGCACGATGTCGACGTGCTCTACGTTGCGGGGCCGGGGCACGGCGGGCCGGGGCTCGTTGCGAACGCGTATCTCGAGGGGACGTACAGCGAGCTCTATCCGCAGATCGCCCCGAACGAAGCGGGGATCGGGAAGATGATGAAGCGCTTCTCGTTCCCCGGCGGCGTCGGCAGCCACGCGACGCCGGAGACCCCCGGTTCGATCAACGAAGGCGGTGAGCTAGGCTATTCCCTCGCGCACGCGTACGGCGCCGCGTTCGACAATCCGAACTTGCTCGTCGCGTGCGTCATCGGCGACGGCGAGGCGGAGACCGGCCCGCTCGCCGCGAGTTGGCATGCGAACAAGTTCCTCGATCCGCAGCGCGACGGCGCGGTGCTGCCGATCCTGCATCTCAACGGGTACAAGATCGCGAACCCGACGATCCTCGCGCGAATCCCGCGCGACGAACTGACGGCTCTGTTGACGGGGTACGGATACGAGCCGCATTACGTCGAGGGGCACGAGCCGGAGGCGATGCATCGCCTGATGGCGGCGACGCTCGAGACGGTCTACGCGCGCATCCTCGCGATCCAAGCGGAGGCTCGCGAACGCGGCACGGTGACGCGCCCGCGTTGGCCGATGATCGTGCTGGTCTCGCCGAAAGGCTGGACGGGGCCGAAGTTCGTCGACGGTAAGCAGATCGAGGGGACGTTCCGCGCGCATCAGGTCCCGGTGACGGGCTTCGCGGAGCATCCCGAGCATCTCACGATCCTCGAGGATTGGATGCGCTCCTACCGGCCGGAAGAGTTGTTCGATGCGAACGGCGCATTCGTCCCCGAGCTCGCCAAACTCGCTCCCGCCGGAGTAAAACGTATGGGCGCGAACCCGGTCGCGAACGGCGGCTTGCTGTTGCGCGATCTCGCGATGCCGGATTTTATCGCGCATGCGGTGCCCGTGACGGAGCCCGGTGCCTCGACCGGCGAATCGACGCGCGCGCTCGGAGCGTTCCTGCGCGACGTGATGCGCGCCAACTCCGCGACGTTTCGCGTGTTCGGGCCGGACGAGACCGCCTCCAACCGTCTCGGCGCGCTCTTCGAAGTGACGAACCGCGAATGGACGGAGACGATTCTGCCGACGGACGATCATCTCGCGCACGACGGGCGCGTCCTCGAAGTGCTCAGCGAACATCTCTGCGAGGGCTGGCTCGAGGGCTACCTGCTAACCGGAAGGCACGGGTTCTTCTCGTGTTACGAGGCGTTCATCCACATCGTCGATTCGATGGTGAATCAGCACGCGAAGTGGCTGAAGATCTGCCGGGAAGTGCCGTGGCGCCGTCCGATCGCCTCGTTGAACATCCTCTTGACCTCGCACGTCTGGCGGCAGGATCACAACGGCTTCAGCCATCAGGATCCCGGCTTTCTCGATCACGTGATCAACAAGAAGGGGAACGTCGTCCGCGTCTACTTGCCGCCGGACGCGAACACGCTGCTCTCGGTCGCCGATCATTGCTTGCGCAGCCGCAATTACATCAACGTGATCGTCGCAGGAAAGCAGCCCGCGCCGCAGTGGCTCGATATCGACGCCGCGATCCGGCACTGCACGGTCGGTCTCGGGATCTGGGAGTGGGCGAGCAGCGACGACGGGATCGAGCCGGACGTCGTGATGGCGTGCGCGGGCGACGTCCCGACGCTCGAAACGCTCGCGGCCGTCAGCTTCCTCAGGGAGCATCTTCCCGAACTGCGCATCCGCGTCGTCAACGTCGTCGATTTGATGACGCTCCAGCCTCCCGGCGAACACCCGCACGGGCTCGCCGATGCGGAATTCGATGCGATCTTCACCGCCGACAAGCCGATCGTGTTTGCGTTCCACGGCTATCCATGGTTGATCCACCGCTTGACGTACCGGCGCAACGGACACGATAACTTGCACGTGCGCGGGTACATCGAAGAGGGGACGACCACGACGCCGTTCGACATGGCCGTTCGCAACCGGCTCGACCGTTACCACCTCGCCTCGGACGCGATCGATCGCGTCCCGCGCCTGCGCGAGCGCGCGGCGCACGCGCAGCAGCTCATCCGCGACACGCTCGTCGACCATCGCCGCTATATCGAGCGCTTCGGAGACGACCCGCCCGCAATCCGCGACTGGACCTGGAAAGGCGCGCGCTAGCGCGCAGCGGCGGCGACGCTGCGCGCTAGCTGCCAGTTCTCGCGCGCGGCCACCACGTAGGCGCCGGCGCGCGAATCAGCCGACGAAATGCGGCCTTCGCCGGCGAGCGCCTCGTTCGCGGCTGCGTCGAGCACCGTCCCCCAGGCGGCGGCGCCTTCCAAGGCCGCGGCGCGGATCGAGGGGACGTGCTCGCCGATCCCCCCGGTGAACGCGATCGCGTCGACGCCGCCGAGCGTCGCGATCATCGCGCCGAGCGCCGAACGCACGCGCCAGGCCAGCACGTCGAGCGCGAGCCGCGCCGCGCGATCGCCGGGCGCGGCGAGCAGGTCGCGAACGTCCCCGCTCCTCCCGGAGATGCCGAACAGGCCGGAACGGCGTTCGAGCATTTCCTCGAGTTCCTCGGGTGTCATCCCCATCCGGAGCAGGCGCAGGATGAGCCCGGGATCGACGGAGCCGGAACGCGTCGCCATCGGGATGCCCTCGAGCGGCGTGTAGCCCATCGTCGTATCGATGCTCTCGCCGTTGCGCACGGCGCAGAGCGACGAGCCGCCGCCGAGGTGCAGCGTGACGATGCGCGCGGCGCGAACGTCGATCCCCGCGAGCGCGGCGGCGCGGTGCGCGGCGTATTCGTGGCTGAGGCCGTGATAGCCGATCCGGCGCAAGCCGCGCTGCGTCAGTTCGCGCGGGATCGCGTACGTCGTCGCAGCGGGCGGGAGCGTGCGGTGGAACGCGCTGTCGGAGACGGCGAATTGCGGAAGCTCAGGGCGCCGGCGCCGCACCTCCGCCGCGGCGCGCAGCGCGGGCCCAGCATGCAGCGGCGCGTCGCTCGCGACTTGGGCGATCGAAGCGAGCGCCTTCTCATCGAGCGGGATCACCGGCGGCAAGCCGAGCGGAACGCGCACGAAGCGATGCGCGACGAGGGCGATCTCGCCCGCGAGCGCCGGGCCGAGGATCGCGTTCCAGCCGTCACTCCCGGCAGCCGCGGAGGCGAGCGGCGCCGGGGGCGAATCGATCGGCGGGAGCGGATCGGCGAGGGCGTACGTCTCGAGCTTGAGGGAAGTCGAACCCGCGTTGACCGTCAGGACGTGCACGCTGACCTCCGATGCGCCGCGGGTTCTTGGTGCCTCGCTAGTTCGTTCCCGAACGCCGGACCGAGGGATTGGTGATGCGCGACGACGTGACGGTGACCGGGATCGTCAGATGGTTGTTGTTCGCATCGGCGATCGTGACGAGGGTGGTGCCGGAGGTCAGCGCCGTGAGCGTCAGCTGCGCGCGGCCCGCTCCGGCTGCGGAGAGCGCTGCCGTTGCGATTTCGGGATGGGAGTTCACGACGGAGAACGCGCCCGCATACCCGGCTTCGGCGATCGAGACGGTGTGCACCCCATTCGCGCCCTGCGCGATGCGCAGCACCACGCTCGAATCGCTCGCCGTAAGCCCGCCCGCCGAAACCGGCTGCGCCACCCCAGCCCGAGAACCGATCGGCGCGTAGCGCTCGCTGCGGCGCCGATTTGAAGCCGGGACGCCCGTTCCGACCGTGATCGTTGTGGTTACCGCCGGCGAGCCGTGGTCATCGGTGATCGTCGCGATGCACGTGCCGTCACCCAACGTGTTGAACGTGAAAGCCGCGCCGGAGTTCTGGCCCCCGCTACCAGCCAAAGACGCAGCCGACGTCAGGTTCAAGAACGCGGTGCAGGGCCCGGCCGGCGCGGGTGTCGCTAGGGCGATCGTGAACTGGCCCGTGAAATATGGTTCGGCCGCAATGATGGAACCGGAAGCCGGCCAAGCGTAGGTTTGGCTCGCGGGCGCGCTCAGCGTGCCGGTGACGGTGAACGGTATCGTTTTCGCGGGGCTGCCGAGTGCGTCGAATACGGAAATGGTCGGCGTGCCTCCACTCTTACCCGTGACGGTGAAGGTTGCCGGCGAGCCGGACCCGCTCGGCCCGGAGACGGTCGCCGTGCCGTCGCTGCTCGTGGCGTGGAACGGGGCGCCGCGGAACTCGGTGGCCGTGATCGTCGCCGTCGTACCCGTGCCGGCAGAGTTGATCGTCGTAGTATCGGCGCTCGCCGTGAACGCCCCGGGTTGAACGGTGATCGTCGTCGCCGGCGTGGTCGTCTGGCCGTGGAGGTCCGAGAAGGTGACCGTGCACGAACCCGCCGTCGTGCCCGCGGTGAACGTGAACGTTGCGGAAGGCCCATTTTGCGGCGATGCGGTTGAAACGATGTTCGTGCAGCCGGTGAGGTTGGCGCTGATGCTGCTGCCGTAGTTCACCTCGGTTGCCGTCAGCGTACCGGTTGTTTCAGCCGATGTAATGGTGAGGGGTCCGGCCGGAGGGCTCAACATGCCGGTAACGGTCACCGTCAGCTTTACGGTGTGTCCGACGGTCGCGTCGTCGATCGAGATGATCGCAGTACCACCGCTCTTCCCGGTGATGGTGAAGTTTGCGCTCGGACCGGCTGCTAATGCCGGCGTGACGGTCGCTACGCCGGGGGTGTCGCTGACCGCCGTGAAATTACCGGTGAAGCCCGCCTCGCTTGCATTCACGGTGAACGGATTCGAGGTCGTGGCGCCGGCCGCGGTGCCGAACGCGTTGATCGTCTGGGCTGCGCTTGGGTTAAGCGTGACCGCGCCGGCGGCACTAACGTTGATCGTCGCCGGGTCCGAAGCCCCGTGGAGATCGCTCACTGTGGCCGAGCACGACCCCTGGCTGACACCCGTGAAGGTGTAGCTCGTACCGGCGCTCGCGGTTCCTGGGTTGCTTGCCGTCACGGTGGCGGGTCCCGAAAGGGTGACGACGCCGTTACAAGATGGGGCGTTAAGCGCGATCGTGAAAGTGCCGCTATAATATGGCTCGGTGACCGCGACCGTGCCCGTCCCCGGGACCGTGATCGAGGCGTTCGCCGCGGTTAATGGACCCGTGATCGTGAAGGCTACGGGCGTCGAGTGCCCGATCGTGTCCGAGATCGTGACGCTTCCCGTTCCTGCCGTTCCGGCCGTAACGGTGAACGTGATCGGACCCGGGCCGTTCCCGGACGCAGGGCTGACCGAGACGCCGCCGCTCGCTGCGGCGGAGATCGTTCCGGTGTAGTTCGTATCCGTGACGGTGATCGTTGCGGTGTTCCCGTTGCCGGCCGTGTTCACGGTTTGCGTGCTGGGCGTAACGGTAAACGTCCCCGCGCTGACGGTGATCGACGCGACGGCGTTCTGGCCAGGGTCGTCCGTCACCGTCGCCGAGCACGTGCCCGGAGCTTTCACGGCGAGCGAGAACGACGCGCTCGAACCGGCTCCGCCCGTCGCGGTCTGCGGGGATGCCGTGGCGAGCGAAACAACGTTCGCGCAGGACGATGCGAGCGCGACGCCGATCGCGCCGCTGTAGTAGGGTTCCGTAGCCGTGAGCGTCCCCGAGATCCCGGAAATCGTCACTGGGTTCGCCGCGAGCGGACCGGTGACGGTCACGTTGAGGAAGCTGTTATGGGCGGGGTTCGTGTCGGCGATTGCTATGAGCGCCGGTCCGGGTGCCGTTGCCGTCACCGTGAAGGTCACGGGGCCCGGCCCGTTTCCGGAAGCGGGTGTGACCGTCGCGCTTCCGCTCGCTACTTGAGCGGTGATCGGGCCCGTGTAGTTCGTTTCGGTCGCCGTGAACGTCGCATGGTTGGGCGTGGTTCCGTTACCCGTCGAGAGCGACAGCTGACCCGGGGCGAGTGCGATCGTGCCGGAGGAGACCGTGACGCTGATCGTCGCCGTCTTCGCCGGAGTGTTGGCGTCCGAGACGGTGAGGGTCGTCTGACCGCCGTTCAGCGGCGTCACCGTGAACGTAGCGGGTCCGGGTCCGTTCGCGCTTGCGGGCGCGACGCTCACGATGTTGGGCGTCGAAGCGGTCACCGTGATTGCCCCGGTGTAGTTTGCCTCGGTCGCCGTAAACGTCTGGGGAGCCGTCGTCGTCGCGCTGAACGACAACGTCGCAGGGCTCAGGCTGATCGTGAGCGGGCCGTAGACCGTGACGGCGACGGTCTGGCTTTGCGCGTGGTTGTCGGTGAATTTCAGTGTGGCCGTTCCCGGGCCGACGGCGGTTACCGTGAACGTCGCGCTCGGGCCGGTCCCTGATGCGGTAACGGTTGCAACTCCGGCCGCCGATGACGTCGCCGTGATTGCGCCCGTGTAATTCGGTTCGGCGGCCGTCACCGTCGCGGTCGCGCCGGCGCTCGCCAGCGAGAGCGTCGCGGGGGTTGCCGTCAACGTCCCCGGCGTGGGGACGGTCACGGCAACGGTTTGGCTTTGGCCGTGATTATCCGCGAAGGTCAACGTGGCGCTGCCGGGGGCAATGCCGGTCACCGTGAACGTCGCGCTCGGGCCTGACCCGGAGGCGGTGACGGTAGCGATCGTGGACGCCGACGAAGTTGCGGTGATCGGGCCAAGGTAGTCCGCTTCCGTCGCCGTTACCGTCGCGGTGCTCCCGGCTGCCACCGAAACCGTTCCCGGTGCAACCGCGAGCGCACCGGGCGCCGGCCCGGACGACCCGCCCTTGCCGCCGCCGCCGCCGGCGGCTGCGGCGATCAGGCCGAGGCCCCCGAGGATGCCCAGAACGGCTCCGCCGCCGCCTCCTCCGGGCCCGGCCGTGGGCTTCGGGAGCGGCGCGTCTTTCGTGGCGGCGATGACGTCGGGGTCGGGGCATTCGAGCGCAGCGAGGCCCGTCGCCAGCGAGGAGAGCAGCACCGCCGTCTCGGCGCCCGTCGGGCTGAACGTGTACGCTTGCCCGGCTTCCGCGGTGACCCCGCCGCCGGTACGGACTTCGCCCTGATAGACGGCGAGGACCGTTGCGCCCGCGTCGCCGGTTGCGACGCTGTAGATCGCGGGCGCCGTTGCCGTCGTCAGCGTCACTCCGGAGCTAACGCCGACCTGCCCGGAGGTCGCGACGATGCAGACGCCGCCTTGCGTCAGGTCGAGCGTGAGGCCGCCGTCGGTGCGCAGCACGCGCGCGGTCGTCGACGGGCCGAGGCGCACGCGCGCGGTATCCGCGAGCGCGATGTCCGCGAGCGAAGCGGCGGACGTCTTGAGCGTATCGCCTTCGCGCGTCCGCTGCGCGGTCGTTACGTCGTGCTCTTGGCCGGTCGTCGGTTTGACCGAGAGCGTCCCTTTCGTCTTCGTGACCACCGGAACGATCGGCGCGCTGCTCGCTTGACCGAGAGAGGACAGAACGAACGCGAGCGTTGCGGCGGCACTGAACGTCCGCCGGAAGAGAATGCGGTCGAAAAAACTAGGAGTCAGAATGGGAAGCTCCTAAGCCTGACCCATGGGCCACAAGACGTGCGTCCTCGCTTGTTACATCACATGTGCGTTTGTCCTTGCTAACGTACAGGCGAGCAGCGCGGCTTCTTCACCGAAAGTCCCGCCACACCAGGTAGCAAGCCCCACGCAGGCTCCCGCGCTGCCGCCTGCGCCGCCGCCGCCGGTGAGCGGCGCGCAGCGCGCGCTCGACCGGTATCGGGCCGGGATCGCGGCACAGAATGCGGGCAAACTCGCCGTCGCCGAACGCGCCTTTCTCGACGGCGAGAACGCCGATCCGACGATCGCCGAAAACTATCTCGCGCTTGCAGATCTGTACGTACGCCGCGGGAACCTCAAGGGGGCCGAGAGCCAGCTCCGCACGGTCGCCGCATTCCATCCGTCGCTCCCGCTCGTCCACTACAAGCTCGCGGAAGTGCAGCATCGCCGGCAGCTCGACGCGCTCGCGGTCGCAAACTATGATGCGGAACTTCGCATCTCGCCGGATTTCCGGCCGGCCCTCGAGGGCCGCGACGTCGCCTTGCGCGCGCTCAACGCGGCGATGCCGGTTTCCACCGGGAAGCCGGGGACGCCGGGGGCCATCGCGATCTCCCCGGACCTCATCGTCGATGCGCGCAGCTATCTGCTCGGGGAAGCGGACGATTTCAACTTCACGCGCGCGATGCCGCAGCGTGTCGACTCATCGGATCCCGAGGTGCTCGGAAAAGGCTTGCGTTCGAATCCCACGGTCGCCGACGCGCTTGCGATCGGTTCCGCCGCGATGCAAACCGGGCGGTTCGATCTTGCAGCGCGCGCCTTCGACTACGCTTCGCGCACGGGACCGAAAGATTGGCGCGGCCCGTACCTCAGCGGCCTCGTCGCGCGGGTTGCGGGAGACCCGGTGATGGCGCGCGAGTTGTTCTCGCAATCGCTCGTGCGCGAGGAGCGCCCGGAGGCGCTCGTCTCGCTCGCGCTGCTCGATCTGGAATCGGGCGACCTAACGCGCGCGAGCGAACAGGTGCGGCGCGCGGTCGCGCTCGCGCCCGGGTACGAGCCCGCGCTCTTTTCCGCGGGCATGATCGCGTTGATTCGCTCCGAGCCCGCCGATGCCGAGCGCGATCTCTCGGCCGCCGTCGCGCTGAAGACCGCGCCCGCGCGAACGGCGTTCTTCCTCTCGGCGGTGCGCCGCTAGTTCGTTCCCGGGCGCCGCACGTAAGGGTCGATGACCCGCGTCGACGTGACGGTGACCGGGATCGTCAGGTGGTTGCCGTTCGCATCGGCGACCGTGACGAGCGCCATGCCGGCGCTGACGGCCGCGAGCGTCAGTCGCGCGCGGCCGGCTCCTTCAGCGGCGAGCGTCGCAGCCGCGACGTCGGGATGGGAGTTCACCAGCGTGAACGCTCCCGCGTACCCCGCCTCCACGATGGAAACGGTGTGCAGCCCGTTCGCGCCCGGCGCGATGCGCAGCAGCACGCTCGTATCGCTCGCCGCGAGCGCGCCCGCCGAAACCGGCTGGACCACGCCGGCTAGCGAACCGATCGGTGCGTAGCGCTGCGCTCGGCGGCCGGCAGAACCGGCCAGCGTCGAAATAGTGACCGTGGCCGCGACCGCCTGGCCGTGCTGATCCGAAAGCGTCACGGTGCACGATCCCAAACCGATCGCGTTGAACGCGAACGTCGCCGCCCCGCCGATCGCGTTCTGGGGCGAAGCCGTCGTGAACGCGATGCGGGTCGAACACGACGAGTCCGGAACGTATGCGATCGCGCCCGCGTAGAACGGCTCGGTTGCCGTCAGCGTGCCGCTCGCCGCGATGACTTGCGCTGCAGCCGTCAGCGCTCCGGTGACGGTGAACGTCAGCGCGGTTGCATGGTGTCCGATCCCGTCGGAGACGGTTACCTGCGCGGTACCTCCCGATGCCGCTTGCGGCCCGGGCGCGACGGTGAACGTTACCGGAGACCCCGAGCCGGTCGGGCCTGAAACGCTCGCGACGTTGGGATTCGAACTGACGGCAGAGAACGTTCCGCCGTGCGACTCCGTCGCCGTGATCGTCGCCGACGTGCCGCTGCCGCCGTAGTTGATCACCGCAGTGCTCGCGGTCGCGGTGAACGGGCCCGCGACGACCGCGATCGCCGTCTGCGACGTCGTCTGCCGGCCGTCCGTGAACGTGGCGGTGCACGTTCCCGCCTTGATTGCCGTAAACGTGAAGGCCGCGCTCGAATTTGCGCCGCCGGAGGCCGGCGCAGAGGCCGGTGCCGTCACGACGTTCGCGCAGCCCGCGAGCGTCGAACTGACGGGGCCGCTATAGTACGGCTCCGAGACCGCTACCGTGCCGCTGGATGCCGTCGCGGGGATGGTGAGGCTGCGCGGTGCGCTGAGCGCTCCGGTGACGGTGGTCGTGGGCAGCGATGCCGAGTGCCCGGCCCCGTCGCTGACAGTGATCTGCGTCGTTCCCGGGGAGGCTGCGGTGACGGTAAAGCTCACCGTGGCCGCTCCCGAGGCCGGCGAGGGTGCCGCGATGTTGACGATGCCCGGCGGCGAACTCGATGCGGAGAACGTGCCGCTGAAACCCGGCTCTGAGGCCGAGATCGTGAAGGCGTTCGGTGAGCCGGACGTGCCGATCGTCTGCGCCGCGGACGGCCCTAGCGTGAGCGTGCCGGTGCTGGGTGGTGCCGTGGAGGCCCCTACGGGCGGCGCAACGGGGCTCGGGGTGGAGGTTCCGGCCGGCGCAGGAGCGCCCGGGACGCCTCCGCCCTTGCCGCCCCCGCCGCCGGCGGCTGCGGCGATCAGGCCGAGCCCGCCGATGATGCCCAGGACGCCTCCTCCGCCTCCGCCTCCGCCTCCTCCGCTCGCTCCGGCCGCCGGCTTCGGGATTGGGGCTTCGCGTGCGACGGCGTCGGCGACGATCGCCGGGTCGGGGCACTCCAGCGGGGCCAGGCCCTCGGAGAGCGAGGAGAGCGGGACCGCCGTTTCGCCGCCCGCCGGCGTGAAAGAGTAGGCTTGCCCTGCCTCGGCGGTGACGCCGCCGGTCCGAACTTGGCCTTTGTACACCGCTAGAACGGTCGCGCCCGCGCTGTCGCGTGCGACGCTGTAGATCGCGGGCGCCGTCGCCGTCGTCAGGGTCACGCCGGAGGTGACGCCGACCTGCCCCGAGGTTGCGACGATGCAGACGCCGCCCTGTGCGAGATCGAGCGTGAGGCTGCCGTCGGTCCGCAGCACGCGAGCTTTCGTCAGCGGGCCGAGGCGCATGCGCGCGGCATCGGCGAGCGCGATGTCCGCGAGCGACGCGGCGGATGTTTCGAGCGTATCGCCGACCAGCGTGCGTTGCGCGGTCGTCACCTCGTGTTCTTGACCGGTCTCCGGCTTGACGGAGAGCTTCCCCTTCGTCGTCGTAACCACGATGACGGCGGGTGTGCCGCTCGCTCGACCGAGAGAAGAGAGGACGAATGCGAGCGTCACGACCGCGGCGGACGTCCGCCGGATGAGGTAACGGTCTGGAAAACTAGGAGTCAATTGCGAAGCTCCTAAGTCTGACCGAAGGCTTACAATACGTTCCTCTTCGCTTTACATCACGTGCGTATTTGTCCTTGCTAACGTACGAGCGAGTCCAAGTCGGCTTCTTGCCCGGCCCCCTTGTCACGCCGGGCAGCAAAACATACGCGCCGCTGCCTGCGCTACCAACTCAAAACGCAGGCCGGCGCGCCCTCGCGGTGCGCCGCTAGCGGAGCGGATCGAACGCCGTCGCCTCGGAGCGATCGGTGCCGCGCACGATCGTGGGCTTGCGATGCGGGCGCCGGCCCATCGCGAGTGCTTCGACCGTCTCGGCAAATGCCTCGAGGTCGTCGCGCAACTGCGCCTCGAACGCCGCCTGCGCCGCGGCCGCCGCCGCGGGGACGTGCGCCGTCCCCTCGGGCGGCTCGATGGATACGTCGACCGTGAGCAGCGTCGTCCCCGGGTGCGCCGGATCCGCTTCGAACAGGATGGACCCGGAGTTCACCGGGCCGCGGATCGAACGCCACGCGATGCGCCGATGTTCGACGCTCTCTTCGCTCGCGACTTCGTTCTGATAGCTGCCCATCATCTCGACGTGCCAGAGCGAACGCGTCTCGTCGATGCGCTCGACTCGCCGGACGTACGAGAGGAGGCGCGGGTAATCTTCGAACTTCGACCACATCGCGTACGCGGTGGGCACCGCGGCGTTGACCGAGATCGTACACGAGTGGGCCGGCATGATCGTCCTCCCCCTGCGCGGGGCGCTTCTATCTCCAGTCTTTACCCCGGTTCGCTCGCCGCGCCGCGCGGCGAGGGCGGCCGGCCGGGGAAATGTGATCTAGATCAACTTCCCGTCCCCTGATAACGGTCGAGCCCGACCCGCCAGAAGGCGTAAGCGAGGCCGGCCCACACGGCGCCGACGAGCGGCGTGAGCAGCCCGATCTGCGGCGAGAGCGCGAGCCCGATATCACTTTTGTGCAGCAGGAACGATGCCGGGAAGAAGTTCATGAACGCGAACGGGAAGACGAACGTGAGGATCAAGCGCACTCCGCGCGTGTAGATGCTGATCGGATATCGCGTGAAATCCTGTTCGAGCGACATGACGACCCAGCGGAGCGTGTCGATGCGGACGAACCAGAACGCGCACGTCGCGATCGCGAGGTTGATCGCGAAATCGATCAGCGCTCCGCCGACCATCACGAGCGGGACGAGCAGAATGAAGACCGCGTCGACGTGCACGCCGCCGTACCACGTCGCGAAGGCGAAGAAGACGAAGGCGAGGAGCAGCTCGTCCGGCCAAATCTGCTGGGGGGTCGTCATCGCCTGGAAGAGCGGATCGAGCGGCCGCACGAGGTAGCGGTCGAAGCGGCCCTCGCGCACCATGTTCGGCACTTCCCCGATCGTGAAGAAGAACGTGTTGTGGAATCCGTGCCCGAGCATCCAAAGCGCGTAGAGGAACGCCATCTGCCGGAAATCCCAGCCGTTCATCGAGGGGAACTGATGGAGCGTGACCCAGAGCGCCGCGATCGCCGTCGCGTGGTAGACGATCGTAAACCCGAACCACATGACGAAATTCGCCCGGTACTCGAGCATCGTCAATAGGTTGATCCGCCAGTATTGCAGGTAGACGGCGAGGCTCACGCGCCTAGTATTTGAACGACGCGAGCGCGAGGCCGAGGGCGACGACGAACATCGTGATCGCCGAGGCCGTGATCCACGTCCGCACGGCGGGGCTCGGCCGCTGCTGCTCGGGGATCCGCGCCTGCCAGAAGACGTAAAGCGCGACGACCGCCGCCATGAGAATCGCCAGCGTGCGCAATACGAAATGCAGGTCTCGCACGAACGGGCTGAGCTCGGGCACGTTATCCTCGTAACAAGTCGGTATGCTGGTTCATTCAGCCCGCCCCACGGCGGCCCTCCGTGGCCGGGAAAAGCCGGGACGCGACGGCGCCGCGGCCTAGCGGCGGCGGGAGCCCGACGACGTCGACGTGCGCGCGACGTCGACCGAGGTGACGGCGAGCTTGCTCGTGGCGGGGGCTCCGCGAACCAAGATGCCGTGGAGCCCGGCGTTCAACGTGACCGGAAGCGTCCCGGTCGCGGAGGTCGCCCCGTTCGTCCCCAGCGTCGTCGTCGCGGAGAGCGTCCCGAGCTCGTTTCCGTCCACCCAGATCTCCGCGACCCCTTTGCCGTCCGCCGAACCGGCGTGCAAGCCGACCGTGAACGTCCCCGCCGCGTCGACGCGCGTCAGGTATCCGAACCACGTCCCCTGGGTGAAACCGGAGACTTGCTGGCTTTGGAGCGTGCTCGCCGGCACGTCGAACGAGGCCGCCGGGATCGAGGCCGGGAGGAGGGTTCCGATCGTGATGGCCGGGCGAGTTCCCGCGGCGAGTTGCGTCATCGCCTGCATCTTATAGTTGTACGGCTGCGAGCCCAGATCGAAGACGTCGTCGAGGAAGCCCCACGTGTAGTTCCCCGTCACCGTGTAGTAGACGAGGAGATCGCCGCCGTTCGCGCTCCACGTGTTGTGCGCCGCGACGATTTCGGGAGCGATCAGCGGACTGTCGTGCGCCGCTTGGAGATATCCGTTGGTCGTCGCGCTGTTCGTCGGCGCGAAGTACGGGCCGCCTTCGTACGCGATCCGGTGCACGCCGAACGCGGCGGCGTAGGCCGCGTCCTTCGGCAAGCTCGCGGCCCATCCCAGTTGCGGCGAAGCACCCACGGCCGCGCTCAGCGTGGCGAGGATCGCGCCGGTCGAAGATTCGTCGCCGGGCGCGTAATCGGCGCCGCCGCCGAGCCCGTAGAAGTAGTAGTTGAGGGGGTGCGGCGTGGAGATGCCCGCCTGCGCGGGATTGTTGTAGTAGCCCTCCATGAAGTAGACGGCCTGTTGCAACGGCCCGTCCGCGTTGCCGAGTTGCGTCATCAACACGGGGCGTACGCGCGTCATCATCGCCGCGTCGCCGAACGTGCTGCGGAAGATCGCGCTGATCTGCGCCCCGCGCTGGGCGATTCGCCGCCAATCGATGTAATTGGAGTTCGTCGTCCCGTCGAAGGCGAGCACGGAGGCGTTGGCCTGCGCCGCTTGATGGTTGATCGCCGATTGGGCGTAGTTTTGGTTCCACACTTCGTTCGAGTATTCGACGTAGAGGTGCAGATTCGACGGGAGCGCCGTCTGCGCGAGTTGCGCGACGTGCTGCACGTAGTCGTCGTCGGCGCCGGCCGGGATGTTGATCCAGCAATCCTCGTTCGTCTCGCTGCAGAGCTGGAACGCGTACTCGTACGCGGCGCCCTTCAGTTGGGAAGTGGACCCCGCGAGGACCGTCTGCGAAGCGCTCGTCGGCGTGACGCGGTCGGTCCAATGCTGCTGCGGGTTGCCGTTCGAGGCGAGCCAATCCGCGAAGCGCAGCGTCGAGAACGGCGCGAGCGAACTCTTGAAATCCGTCGTGAACGTCGTCGAGGTGGGATAGTTCGAGCCCGAGCCTTCGCTGAGCGGTCGCATCAACTTGACGGCGCTGACCCCCGTGTTCGCCGCGCTGCTCGGGAGCAAACGCGTGGAGGTGAACGTGAGCGTGAGATCTTGCGGCGAGGAGTCGGAGATCGTCAGCGTCGCGCTGGTCGTGTTGGATGACGGAGAGTACGTCACGGGGGAGAGCGTGCCGAGCGAGGTTTGCACGATCGCCTGCCCGCTGAAACTCAGCGCGTAGACGCCGTCCATGCGCGGCCGTCCGGACCAGACGCGGATCGCTGCGTCCTGCAGCGGCCAGCCGTTCGGATCGGCGACGGCGTTCGCCGTGAAATCGATCGTCGTCCAGGGGATGCGGCTCGTCTTCATCGCGTCCGCGAAGGCGCGGTTCGTCTCGGTATCGGTGACGGCGCCGACGTTCATGCCGAGCGCGTTTGCCGCCGGGGGCGGCGGGATCGGGGTCGCCGAGCCGACCGGGCCGGGGGTGGCGGTGCTCCCCGGCGCCGGCGTCGGCGTCGCCGGGGGGAGGTGGCCGAGGGCGGCTTGCTGCCCGTTGCAGGCCGGCAGGGTGACTGAGAGCACGGCCAATGCAAGCGTGAGAAAGGATGCCCGGCCAAAGACGAAGCGCATACCGCCATTATCGGCTTGCACGCCGAACTACTGCAACTCCGCCGGTGTCCTAAGGGGCATGAAGACATCGATCGCATCGTTCGAGGTGCAGCGCTCGAACGAGCGCGCGTACTTCGACCACGGCTGGCTGCGCACGTACCACTCGTTCAGTTTCGCCGACTACTTCGATCCGTCGAACGTCCGCTGGGGCGCGCTGCGCGTCTTCAACGACGACGTGATCGCGCCGGCGACGGGCTTCGGCACGCACCCGCATCGGGACATGGAGATCCTGACCTACGTGTTCCGGGGCGAACTCGAGCACAAGGACTCGATGGGGCACGCCGGCGTCGTGCGACCGGGGGGCGTGCAGTATCTGAGCGCGGGGACGGGCATCACCCACTCCGAGTACAACCACTCCGCGGAGCACGAAGTGCGGCTCGTCCAGATGTGGGTGATGCCGAAGGCCTCCGGTCTGAAGCCGCAGTACGGCCAAGTCGACTACACCCGCGAAGAGCGGCTCGGTCGCTGGCTGCCGATCGCGAGCGGGCAGGCGGGCGTCGCCTCGAAGATCGCGATCTGGCAAGACGCGACGGCCTACGTGGCCCGGCTGGAAGGCGGCCGCCTCACGCACGAGGTGGCGCCGGGGCGCTTTGCGTTCCTGTTCGTCGGCGAAGGCTCGGCGGTGGTGAACGGGGAGACGCTCACCGGCGGCGATGCGGCGCGGATCGTGGGGCCGCTGACGCTCGATCTCTCGGGCGACGAGGCGGAACTCGTCCTGTGGGACGTGCCGGGGACCTAACCGCCCTGCCCGACGATGCGGCGCGAAGCCGCGCGCCAAACGGCGAAACCTATCGCTGCGAATACGGCGATCCAGCCGAGTTGCGCGGCGAACGCGCCGGCGTAATCGGCCGGCGAGAGCGCGCCGATGTAGATGCGCAACGGCGTCGAGTAGATCGCCGCGAACGGCAAGCGCGCGACGATCGCGCCGAGGATGCCGGGGAAGAACGAGAGCGGCAGGATCTGCCCGCTGAGCAGATCCGAGGCCCAGCGAATCATCAGCTGGATCGCATACGTCTCGAGCGTCCAGAACGCGACCGAGTTCATCAAGAAGTTCAGCAGAAAGTTCACGAGATACCCGAGCGCGAACGAGAGCGCGAACGCCGCGAGCACTGCGGGCGAGGGCACGTCGATGCGCACGAGCAAGAGCGCGAAGAGCAGCGACGGGACGATCAACAACGCGTGGAACGCCGTCTGCCCGAAGCCGTCGGAGAAAAAGTAGAGCGGTAGGCTGATCGGCTTCATCAAGTCCGTCGCGATCGTCCCTTCCCGCATCTTCTCGCGGATCGAGCCCGTCCCGTCGATCTCCAGGATGAGCGACATCAAGAGCGCGACCGTCGCGTAGGTGATCATCAGGTGGAGCGGGATCCCAGCCGGCGCGACGTTCTGCGCGTACAGTGCGACCCACACGGAACGGAGCAAGTAGACGCGCAGCACGAGCGAGCCGACGTTCGTGAGGACCTCGACGCGATAGGTCGACTCGCGCGCGAACGCTTTCTTCGCGAACTCGAGGTACGGCTCGATCCGCGCGCCGGCTGCGAGCGATGCGATCATGCGCGAGCGCCGGCGTTCTCGGGGGCGTGCTCGGGTTCGTAGCCCTCGACGTAGAGGCGCCGGATGATCGATTCCAGCTCCGGCTCCTCGATCGAGATGTCGCTGACGCAGTACGCATCCGCGACGCGGCGGATCAAATGCTCGGCGCTCTGCGTGCGACGGTCGAAACGCAGGCGGATCTGATTGCCTAGGCGGGATTCGATCTCGATCCCCTCGAGCGCGAAATCCGGCGCGTCTTCGCACAACTCGACGACGAGCGTGCGATGCGTCCCGTACCGCTCCTTGAGGCTCTCGATCTCGCCGTCGTAGACGAGCTTCCCTTCGTCGATGAGGACGATCCGCCGGCAGAGGCGCTCGACGTCGCGCAGATCGTGCGTCGTGAGGATCACGGTCGTGCCGCGCTCGCGATTGATCTCGGCGACGAACGAGCGGATCGCCTCCTTCGCGACGACGTCGAGCCCGATCGTCGGCTCGTCCAAGTAGACGATGCGCGGATCGTGCAGCATGGCGGCGGCGAAATCGCCGCGCATCCGTTGCCCGAGCGAGAGTTGGCGCACCGGCGTCTGCAGGAAGCCGCCCATCTCGAGACGCTCGGTGAATTCGGCCATAGTCCGCTTGTAGCGCTCTTGCGGAACGTTGTAGATTGCGCGCAGCAGTTCGAACGATTCGATCAGCGCGAGATCCCAATACAACTGGCTGCGCTGGCCGAATACGACGCCGATGTTCCGTGCGTTGGCCGTGCGCCGTTCGCTCGGGACGAGGCCCGCGACGCGGATCAGGCCGGAGGTCGGGACGAGGATCCCGGTCAGCATCTTGATCGTCGTCGACTTCCCCGCCCCGTTCGGGCCGATGTAGCCGACGAGTTCCCCGGCTTCGAGGGACATCGTGATCCCCTCGACCGCCGCCTTCTCGACGTAGTCCCGCGAGAAGAGCGTCCGCAGCGCCCCGAGCGGGCCGGGAGCGCGCTTGACGGAGCGAAAGACCTTGCGCAGATCGCGGGTCTCGATGATCGGCATATTCCCGCCAACCGTTCGCGCGCTCGGCCGGGTTTCGCTGCCCGCCGCCGGGGAAGGGGCCGCGCACGCCCGGCGCGGAAGCGGCCGTCATGACGTTTCTAGGGTACGACCACGTCGACGCGCGGGTCCCCTCGATCGCGCGCGTCGAGCCTTTCTACGACCGTCTCATGCCGGAACTCTATCTTCCGGAGAAGCGCTACGCGTACGTCGACGCTTCCGGCGAGTGGCATGATGCCTCGGATGCGCGTCCGTACAACGCGGTCGAGTATCACGAGGAAACGCGCTTCTCGGCTGGGCGCGCCTCGTTCTTCATCGGCATCATCGAGGACGCGGCGATGGTCCCGACCTCGACGCGCATCGCCTTCCGCATCCCGTCCGCGGCGGACTTGATTCATTGGCACGCGATGCTGCTCGCGATCGGCGCGCACGCGGTCGAATGGTCCGAAGGCGAAGAGTATCCGGCGATCTTTTTCGAAGATCCCTGCGGCACGAAGCTCGAGGTCTGCGCGCGGTTGCCTCGGTAGCGCGCGAGCGACGAACGTCATCGCATTTCGCGGCCTTCGGCAATACGCTTGAACCGTATCGCGGCGCGCGTCGCGTTGCGGCTCGCCTTGCGTTTCGCCAAAAGTCGCACGGCGGCATGCGAGAGTCGAAAATAGCATGTAGATGTATCTCGCAACGAAATATCCGGCGCGCATCAGTTCGAAAAGCGGGTACAAAGGGCGGCATTGGATGCGCGAAAGGGAGAATAGATGACCAAGATTCGGGATGCGATCTCGGTGCGCTGCCCCGTGCGGAGCGCTCCGGGATATTTGTCCGCCTACTTCGATCGCCAGGGCGAGGGAGAAGCGGGCGTGACGCTGACGCTGCATCTCACGATCGTGGACGTCAAGCTCGATCGTGAGGTCGTCGCGACGCTCACGACGCCGAAGGGCGCCTGGCCGCAGAACCGCTTCGAGTTCACGTGGGGTCCGAAGGCCGGCGGCGCGTATCCGACGTTCGAGGGGCATCTGGATGTCGAAGACGACGGCCCGGCGCGCTGCCGCCTCGTGTTGACCGGTTCGTACCAGCCGCCCTACGGGATCGCGGGAAAAGCTTTCGATGCGGCGCTCGGTAAGCGCATCGCCGTTGCAACGATCCGCGAGTTGCTGGACACGTTGAGGAACGAAATCGAGGCCGCCTATCACGTCGAGTACGCCGGCAACAACGCTTCCGCGAGGACGGGCGCTCCGAGTTCGCCGAAAGCGGAGCCCGCCGCCGCCATCGATCCCGACCGCATCCTGGACGCGCTCTACGGGACCCCCGCCGCCAAACTCGACGAGGCGTAACGCCGGCCTAGCCGCCATGCAACCGCAGATCGATGCAAGCGCGGACGTCCGGGATTCACGCCTCGGCGCTTGGGCGAGCGTCGGTCCGCGGACGACGATCGTCGAATCAACCTTCGGCGATTACTCGTACGCCGCGAACGACGCGAACGTGATCTACAGCGAGATCGGGAAGTTCTGCTCGATCGCGGCGTTCGCGCGGATCAACCCCGGTAACCATCCGCTCGAGCGGGCGGCGCTGCATCACTTCACCTATCGCAGCCGCTCCTATGGGCTCGCGGACGACGACGATCTCGACTTCTTCGAGCGGCGCCGCGCGAGCAAGGTCACGCTCGGGCACGATGTGTGGATCGGCCACGGCGCGATCGTCCTGCCCGGCGTGAAGGTCGGCATCGGCGCCGCGATCGGCGCGGGCGCCGTCGTCAGCAAGGACGTCCCGGCTTTCTCCGTGGTCGCGGGCGTACCGGCGAAGATCATCCGCTACCGCTTCGACGAAGCCGCGCGGGACGGCTTGCTCGAGCTCGCGTGGTGGGATTGGCCGCGCGAACGGCTCGCCGCCGCGCTTCCCGACTTCCGTGCGCTCGACGTGTCGGCGTTCATCGCGAAGTACGGCGGCCTGTGACGTCACGCGCTACACGGTGACGCCTTGAAGATCGCTGCCGCTGACGTAGAGCGCCGCGATCTGCTCGAACAGCGCGCGCTCGGCTGGGCCGAAGCGTGCGAGCTGCGGGCTGTCGACGTCGAGCACGCCGACGAGTTCCCCGCCGGAGAGAAGTGGGACGACGATCTCCGAGCGCGAGGCGGCGTCGCAAGCGATGTGCCCCGGGAAGGCGTGCACGTCGTCGACGACGATCGTGCGGCGCTCGGCGGCCGCGGTCCCGCAGACGCCGCGCCCGAGTGCGATCCGAACGCAGGCGGGTTTTCCTTGGAAGGGCCCGAGCACGAGCTCGCCGCCGCGCAAGAAGTAGAAGCCGGCCCAATTGAGCGCCGGGCAGCCGTGGTAGAGCGCGGCCGCGAGGTTCGCCGCGTTCGCGACCGGATCGCGCTCGCCGGCGATCAGCGCCGCCGCGCTTTCGACGTCGAGGAGCTCCGCGAAATCATGCATCGCCGCGAACGCTTCGCCGCCCGAGTCGCGCGGACCGCCGCTCGAAATCGCGCGGACCGGCGCGGCTCAGATCGCGAGCGCGGGGGCCGGAATGTTCGCGGGGCGGACGTAGTCGGCGCCGAGCAAGCCGAAAAGTTCGCGTTCGGGGATCGGGGTGGGGAGCGTGAGCGGGACGCCGCGGAGCATCCGCTCCGCGAGCTCGACCCACGGCGCGCCGAGCTCGCCGCTCGGATCTTGTTCGAAGACGGTCTGCGCCGTGAGGCGCGATTTGCGGACGCCGTCGTTTTCGGGGATGCACGTCAGGCAGACGCTCCCGATCCGCTCGGCGAACGGGCCGACGAGCTCGGCATTGCTCGCGCGATTCGCGACGATCCCGGCGAGCATGCCGCCGCCGGTCTTCTGCTTGATCGTGATCGCGGTCGCGATCCGGTTCGCGGCGAAGATCGAATCGAAATCGTTCGTGGCGACGATGATCACTTGCTCGGAATGCTGCAGCGGGGCCGAGAAGCCGCCGCAGACGACGTCGCCGAGGACGTCGAACACCATCACGTCATAGCTCTTGTAGACGCCGAATTTTTCGAGCAGCTTGACGGTTTCCCCGACGACGTACCCGCCGCAGCCCGCGCCCGCCGGCGGCCCGCCCGCCTCGACGCAATCGACGCCGAACTTTCCGGCGACGATGATCTCCTCGCGCTCGATCTCGTCGGTCTTGAACTTGTAGGACGAGAGAACTTCGACCACGGTCGGGATCAGGTAGCCCGTCAGCGTGAACGTCGAGTCATGCTTGGGGTCGCAGCCTACCTGGATCGTCTTCTGGCCCAAGCGCCCGAATGCGGCGGACAGATTCGATGAGAACGTGCTCTTGCCGATTCCACCCTTGCCGTAAACCGCGATCTTGAGCATGCAGTTCCCCTCCGAGGCTGAGCTTGTCGGCCTGTTCCCAAGGCTACCCGCCCTCGCCTGCGGCCACGGTGATGACTATCACCGTCCCGGCCGGGCTCTACAGCGGCCAGACGGCGTTGAGGCCGGAATACAGGGCGTTTTGACGGCGCGCCCAGGCTTTCGCGATATCGTACATATCGCCGCGCGCCCCGGAGGCCAAGTTCGTCGTCCCCTGGTAGCGGTGCAGGGCGTCCGCGCCGACCACGGGCACGAGCGCTCTGATCGTGTCTCGATCGATCTCGACGCGGATGGAGCAATCGCCGTTCGTTTCCTCGACGGCGACGTAGACGAAGCAGTCGAGTTCGTCGTTCTTGTTGAGGTCGATGAGCGCTGAGGCCACGGCGGGTGGAAGATCGGAGATGATCGACGTCGCGAGCTTGTAGCAGACCGGTTCCCGAACGTTCGGGTCGCGTTCGACCAAGGTGACCGATGTTAGGTCGCTGACCCCTTTGGTCTGGTCCACGTAACGCGCCAAGGCGTCGATCAGGTTCTCGCCCTCGATCGTGGCGCCGTCGTTGTCGCGCGTGCTGATGCGATAGGTGTTCATACGTGCGGCCTTCCTCGCTCGCGTCTCTTTCGTGGCCGAGCTTGCGACGGCATCCTCGGCCTCACCCTCCGGCGGGCGCCGGGCGCCGCGAAGAAAGTATCCGTGCTCCGGCTCCGGAACGTGCGGGGATGGAGCCGAAGGGATGATCGTCACGATCGCTCGCCAGTACGGGAGCGCCGCCCTCTCGGTCGGCCGGATCGTCGCGGAGCAACTCGGCGCGGCGCTCGTCCACGACGAGCTGCCGACGGTCGTCGCGACCCGCCTCGGGATCACGCGCGAGGCGGCGGAGTCGGTCGGGGCGCGCCCGCCGCATTTCGCCGAGCGAATCCTGCGCGGCCTCGCCGCCGGGACGCCGGAGGCCCTCCAGGATTCCCCGCCCGAGGAAATCGACGCGGCCTACGTCCGCGAGATCGAGCGGGCCGTCCGGGAGCGGGCAGCCCTCGGCCCCTGCGTCATCCTAGGGCGCGCCGCCGGGCGCGTTCTCCGCGGCCGCCAGGACCTCGTGACGGTCTTCCTTCACGCTCCGCTGCCCTGGCGCGTCGCGCGCGTGATGGATTCGCTCGGCTGCAACGAACGCACCGCGCGCTCCGAGATCGCGCGCGTCGACGCTGCTCGCGCTCAATACACGCGCGAGCGATACGGGGCCGACTGGCGCGATGCCGCCGGGTATACGCTCGCGCTCGACGTCGCCGCCTGCGGCATCGAAGGATCCGCCCGCTTGATCGTGCAGACGGCACAGGCATCGGCCCGTTGATTTCGCGCGAAGCGCCCGCCGGGACCGAGCCGCGCGTCCCCAAGCGCGCGGGCCTGTGGGCACCGTTCGGATTTCGCGATTTCAGGCTCTTGTGGTCCGGGCTGCTCGTTTCGAACGTCGGCACCTGGATGCAGATCACGACGCTCGGCTACTTCGTCGTGCACCTGGCGGCGACGCCGGCGCTCGCCTCCCTGTACACGGGCCTGCTCGGGCTCTCCGTCGCGATCCCCGTCTTCACGCTCTCGCCGCTCGCGGGGGCGATCGCCGATCGAGTCCCGCGCCGTCGCATCCTCCTCGTGACGAACGCGGTCCTCGTAGCCGTGGCGCTCGCGCTGGCAGTGCTCTCGACCTCCGGGCGGCTCACGCTCGCGCTCGTCCTGGGGATCTCCGTCGTACGCGCGGCGGCTGCCGCGTTCGATTCGCCGGCGCGGCAGAGTTGGGTTTCGTTGATCGTCCCGCGCGAGAGTCTGGGGAGCGCGATCGGCTTGAACTCGATCGCCTTCAACGCGCCGAGCGTCGTCGGCCCGCCGATCGCGGGCCTGCTGATCATCTGGACGGGCGTCGGCTCGGCATTTTACGTGAACGCGATCTCGACGCTCGCCGTGATTGCGGCGGTCTTTGCGATGCGCCCGGTCCCGCCCTCGACGACGAAGCGCGAGCCCGTGCTGCGCTCGATCTGGGCAGGCATCACGTTTTTGGCGACGCATCGCATCCTGCGTTCGGTCGTGATCGTGCTGCTCGCGACCTCCGCGCTCGTGCGGCCCTACGCGCAGATGCTGCCGGCCTACGCGGCGCACGTCGTGCACGTGGACGCGCGCGGCCTCGGCTGGCTGCTCGCCTCCAGCGGCTCCGGCGCCATCCTCGGTTCGCTCCTGACGGCGATCGTCGGCTCGCGAAAACGCGGGACGATCTGGTTCGCGAGCGCCGTCGCGATGTCGCTCGCGGCGATCGCGCTCGGCGCAACCCGCTCCTTCGGGGGTGCGGTTCTCATTCTCATCGTGATGGGGATGTCGGTCATGAGCTTCGCAGGCAGCTCGAACGTGCTCTTGCAAACGCTCGCGCCGGACGAGATGCGCGGCCGCGCGCTTTCGGTCTTCTCGATGGTCATTCTCGGCCTCGTTCCGCTGGGCGCCCTGATTCTCGGGACGCTCGGGTCGATGTTCGGCCTCTCCGGCGCGACGCTCGGCGGGGGCCTCGTCGCACTGGCGATCGCGCTGTTCGCGTTCGCTCGGAACCCCGAGCTGCGCTCCGTTTAGCGGATGCAGCGCGACACGATCGTCTTCTGGTTGCTGCTCGCGACCGCCGTCTTGGCGGTTGCGGCGAAGCGCTTGCGCCTGCCGTACCCGATCGCGTTCGTCATCGGCGGCATCGTGCTCGCGCTCGTCCCGGGGCTGCCGGACGTCTCGCTCGATGCGAATCTCGTCTTCCTGATCTTCTTGCCGCCGCTGCTGTTCGGGAACGCATGGACGACGGACTGGCGCGAGTTCAAAGCCAACATCGGACCGATCGGGCTGCTCGCGACGGGGTGCGTGCTCTTCACGACGGCCGCGGTCGCGTACGTCGCGCATTACTGGATCGGCCTGCCGATCGCGGCCGCGTTCGTGCTCGGCGCGATCGTCTCGCCGCCGGACGCCGTCGCGACGGAGGCCGTCGCGGAAGATCTCACGCTCCCGCGCCGGATCGTGACGATCCTCAGCGGCGAGAGCCTCATCAACGACGCTTCGGCGCTGGTCATCTATCGCTTCGCGATCGTCGCGGTCGTCACGGGAGCGTTTTCGTGGGCGGGCGCCGTCGTCCAGTTCTTCTACGTGAGCGTCGTCGGCATCGGGATGGGATTGCTCGTCGGCTGGATCTTCGTGCGAGCCCAAGAACTCCTCAACGACAAGGGGCTCGCCGACGAGCTGATCGACACGACGTTGACGCTGATCGCTCCGTTCGTGAGCTATCTTCCGGCGGAAGCCGTTCACGCTTCGGGCGTGCTCGCAACCGTTGCGAGCGGATTCTACATCAGCCGCCGCGCGCCGATCATCTTGAGTTCGGATTCGCGCATCGCGGCTTCGAGCGTTTGGAACCTGCTGTTCTTCGTGCTCAACGGCGCGGTGTTCATCTTGATCGGGCTCGAACTGCGCGACATCCTCGCGCGCTTGACGGCGTATCCGCTCTCGCTGCTCCTAGCGTGGGGATTCGGGATCAGCGTGCTCGTGATCGTCCTGCGGTTCGCCTGGATCTTCCCGGCCGCGTATCTGCGGCGCGCGATCGTGCGCGCGGTCTTGCGGCGCCCGGTTGAAGCCGCGCCGTGGCAGTGGACCGTCGTCCTCTCATGGGCCGGGATGCGCGGGATCGTCTCCCTCGCAGCCGCGCTCGCGTTGCCGCAAGTCACGGCTGATGGAGGCCCCTTCCCGGGCCGCGACCTGATCTTGTTCCTTTCGTTTTGCGTCATCGCCGTCACCCTGATCGGGCAAGGGCTGACGCTCCCCTGGCTGATCAAGACCCTGCGCGTAACGGAGCGGGACCAATCCGTCCGCATGGAGACGGAAGCGCGCATCTTCGCGCTCACGGCGGCGCGCAAACACATCGCGACGCTCGAGCCGACATTCCAGTCGGTCCAACAGTGGGAGGTCGCCGGGCGGCTCTATGCTGCGTACGATCAACGCATCGCGCACTTCGAGGCCCACCTCGACGGCATCCGCGACGACGAGCAGATCGCGTCGGTCAGGATCGAGCACGAGTTGGACCACGAGGCGGTCGCCGCGGAGCGGAGCGCGCTCTTGGCCTTGCGGCGGGAGGGCAAGATCACGGACGAGATCTACCGCCGCCTCGAATGGGAGGTCGATCTCGCCGAGTCCCGCCTCAAGTGAGGGGCGCTTTCCTGCCGAACACCCCAGCATGGGAGTACCCGCCGGCTCGAAGGATGCCGGCCGCCTCGGCGTTCTGGACGGCCTGCGCGGCATCGCGATTCTGCTGGTGTTGTGGTTTCACGTGTGGCAGCTGTCGTGGCTGCGTGCGGACGTTTCGCTCTTCGGCCGAACGCTGAATTTCAACTGGATCCCCGAGACCGGGTTCATCGGGGTCGACCTGTTCTTTTTCATCAGCGGCTTCTGCCTGTTCTATCCCTACGCGCGGACGCTCTTCGACGGCCGGGCCAAGCAGACGCTCGGCGACTACGCATGGCATCGCGCGCGGAAGATCTTGCCCTCGTACGTGGTCGCGATCGCCGTCCTCGTCGGAATCGGCTTCGCGCAGTTCGATTCGTGGCAGGAAGCGTTTCGCCACATCGGCCTGCACCTCGCGTTCCTCCACACCTGGTTTCCGGACGCCTACGGATCGATCAACGGCGTCTTCTGGTCGCTCGGGGTCGAAGTGCAGTTCTATGCGATCTTCCCGCTCTTGTGCTGGGCTGCGATGCGCCTCCCTTGGCCGACGTTCGCAGCGATGTGCCTCGCCGCCGTAGCGTATCGGACCGGCTTGCACGGGCTCGCCGGCGGGCCGCTCAGCCAGGCCGTCTCGCAAGTTTTCGGAACGCTCGACCTGTTCGCGGCGGGGATGGCGGCGGCGTACGCCTACCGCCTGATCTCGATCCGGCATCCCAAGCTCGCCGGCAACGCGTGGCTTTGGACGCTCGTCGCGCTCGCGGGCTGCGCCGCAGCCGAACTCCTTTCGATCGGCCTGTTCAATCGGCGCGCGCTCCCCGATTGGGCGAGCGGCTGGTACGTCCTGGGGCGCACTCCGCTCGCGCTCTCGTTCTTCGTTCTGACGATCGGATCGCTCTTCGCAGCGAGCTGGTGGAGAGCGCTGCTCGCGAATCCCGCGCTCGCGTTCCTATCGGTCGTTTCCTACAATCTCTATCTGTGGCATCCGGTCGTCGCGTCCTATCTCCGCACGCAGCCGATCTTCCCATGGCATGCGACGATGCCGATGGAGGCGCCCGTATCGCAGCGTCTCGCCTACGCGCTGCTCGCGATTGCGTGCTCGATCGCCCTCGCCGCAATCCCGACGTTTGCGCTCGAACGCCCCTTGCTGCGCCTACCGTTACCCGCCTTCGGCCGCCCCCGCGCAAGCGTAGCCGCCGCCCCCAGAACGAGCGTCGAACCAACGTAGACCCACGATCCCCCGCGGAAGCCCTTGGGCACGCTCGCTCGTCGACGCGCTCAGCGTGAAATTAGAATGCAGGTAGCGTCCGGAGCGGGGCGGGGTTTCTCCGCGGGGCGTGCAGCTTGCCCGCGGAGCCACGATGGCGGGAGCGGGCAAGTGCACGAGTAGCCGTTTCGCATGGATGCGAAACGGCGGGCGTCCCCGCGGAGGAACCCCGCCCCGCTCCGGACGCGGCCCACGCTTCTGACTACTCGCTCGCCGCAGCGCTCAACTGTTGCTTGTACGTCGCCAGTTCGACATCGCCGTCGAGTTCATTGAGCTTGGTCTTCAGTTGTTGCTCGAGATCGGCGTCGGCCCACATCCCTCGGCGGTTCGTATCGAGGAGGATCTCGCCGAGATCGCGCGTTTTGTGCGGGTTCGCCTCGGCGATGCGCGCCCACTCGTCGAGGGTCGTCTCGACAGTGCGTTTCCACAAGTCCGGGGCGATCGTGTCCCCGAGCGCCGCCTCCGTCGAGCGCATTGCTTTGAAGATGTCGCCGAATTCCATCACGCCCGAGTAGCCGTGTTCCATCATCCGGTCGCGCCACGATTTCGAGAGGAAACGCGTGAGTACGCCGTTGACGACGACGTTGCGGAAGTTGCGGACCTTCGGTTCGCGCTTCGTGAGATCGCTGACGACGATCATCGTATCGCCGTGCCCCATCGCGCGCTTCGCCGCGCCGAACGCGGACGTGAAGGAGGCGAACATGTCTTCCTTGACGGGGCCGCCCGCGGCCATCTGGATCAGCGGCTGCTGGATCACTTCGACCTTGTGCACGAGGTATCGCTGCACGTCGGGTGCCGGCGTGACCAAGACTTGCGCGAACTGAGGGATGAACGCGTTGCAGTTGTCCGACATCCACGCGCCGCCGATATCGTTGTAGTCGCCGAAGTTCCCCGTGTCGAGCATCGCGCCGACTTGCCCCATGAAGGCATCCTCGGGCATCCCGAAGCAGCGCGCGCGGGCGAGCGCCGGCTCGATTCCTTGAGCGATCAACTCGTCGCTGTGCTTCTTGACGTAGTTCCACTCGGGCGGCTCGTCGGCTTCGGCGGCGAGCGCGGCTGCTTCGTGGATGAGGCGGATCGCGCCGGGGAACGTGTTCTTGAAGACGGTTGATGCGTTGGCGAGCACGTCGATGCGCGGGCGCCCGAGTTCGTCGAGCGAAACGAGCTCGACGCGTTCGGAGCGATTGAAGCGATCCTTCGCGACGCGCGCGCCCATGAGGTCGAGCGCTTGCGCGATGCCGACGCCTTCGCTCTCGAGGACTTCGGAGCCCCACAGCACGACGCCGACCGCCGCCGGGTAGTGCCCCCGTTCGGCGACCGCCGCGGCGAGGATTTGTTCGACGGTGCGCTTGCCCTTGCGCTGCGCGGCCTCGCGCGGCAGCATCCGCACGTCGGTCGAGGCCATGTTGCGGCCCGTGGGAAGGACGTTCCAATCTCCCGCGATCTCGCCGCCGAGCGAGGGCTCGATGTATTTCCCCGCGAGGCAATCGATGAGCCCGCGACGCTCGGCTGCGGCGACGCTCCCGAGGTTTTGCCAGAGAACGCGCGCCCGTTCGATGAAACCGGCGAGTTGCTCGAGCTCGTACGGGCTCTTTTGCAGCGAGCGTCCGGCGATCGGCCGCGCTTGCAGGATGCCGAGGAGCGCCGATTCCCCGACCTTCCCGGCGGGGCGGAGGATCTCGCCCGAGATGAGCGATTTCCCGGCCTCGCGCAGAGCTTCGAGGATTTCGTGATTGTACGTGCCGTCCTCGGCCCGTTTCTCCGGACGGCGATTGAGTGCGTCGTAGTCGAAACCGTAGCAGCTCGCGAGCAGCCGGTAGAGATCGACGTCGCAGTACTCGAGGCATGCGAGGAACGTTTCGTGGCGGTCTGCCTCCGCCAGGTCGCGCCCGAACACGTGCTGGCCCGCCGGCGTGAATGCACCTTCGATCGAGACGAGCTCGTCGTGCACCTTCGCGACGAAGTCGCGGTTTGCGCCGCCCGGCGATTCGATGCGCAGTCCCGTGCGCCCGACGACCTCTTCGATCTCGGCCGCGAGATCGGCGCGTTTCTCCAACTCTTCGGAGTTCGCGTTATAGTAGTCGTGAACGAGCCGGTGCAGGTTGCGGAGATCCTCGCTCCCTTCCACGATGCGCAGCGGCGGGCAGAGGTGCGAGAGGATCGTCGCGTACGAACGGCGCCGCGCGATCGAGGCTTCGACGGGATCGAGGATGTTGAAGATGTACGCGTGCGGGCAGCCGTCGACGAGGAACTCCGGATAATCGCCTGCGGCCGGGGACCATTCTTTTCCGCGGCTCCACTCGACGAGGCCGTGCGTGCCCACGTGGACCATCGCGTCCGCGTTGAAGCGCCGCGTCGCGTAGCGATAGCTCGCCAGCAGCCACGGAGAAGGCGGGGCCTGTTTGTCATGGATCGCCGAGAGATCTTCCATGCCGCGCATGTCCTGCAGCAGCACGAGGATGTTGCCGAAGCGCAACCCCTTGATCGGGATCGTCGACGGCGGCCGGCCCCAGGCTTCATAGAAGAGCGCTTCGTATTTCGGCGGGAGGTCGCTCGCCCAATCGCGGATCTCGCTGCCGGAGACCGCTCCGACCGTCAAGTATCCGGCGTACATATCTTGCAGTTTCCGGGAGAAGGCAGCGTCGTCCGCGCACGTCTCCCCGACGGTGTAACCCTCCGCGCGCAACGTCTCGAGCATCGAGCGCAAGCTTCCGGCGACGTCGAGGAAGTACGCGACGCCGACGTTGCCGGGCCCGGGCGGGAAGTTGTAGACGAAGAAGGCGACCTTCTTATCGGCGTTCGCGAGCCGGCGCAAGCGCAGCCAGCGCGTGGTGACGTCTCCGAGCAGGCGCAGGCGGTCGGGGATGGGCTCGAGCGCGCTGACGTCGGCATCCGTCGCCTCGCGCGAGCAGATCGGCGGGAGCGGCTGAATCCCTTCGGTCTCGGGCGTGACGACGTTCCCGATGTATTCGAGCGAGGTGACGCCGAACTTCGAGGCGGCGAGGTCCGCCCGCGACATTGCGGCGTTCACCGGCGACGTGTAGACCCGCGGGCTGCCGAGATCGCGGATGAAATCGATCGACGCGTCCGGAGAGCCCGCGAACATCGAACCGGCGAGGTAGAGCGGAACGTTGTGATAGACGGCGCCAACGAGCGGCTCGTGTGTCTTCGTGCCGAGCAGGTGCCGGCGTGCGACGACGTGCGCGTTGAAGACGGCCGTCATCGAACAGATCACGCCGAGGCCCCGGCCCTCCCACTCCGCGATCGCGCCGTCGAGGACGGGATGGTTCCAATCCGGCAGGAACAGGTCGTGCGTGATGAAGCCGACCCGGTCCCATGGCGCCTTTCGGTACGTCGCACGGTACCAAGGCTCGTACCAGGCGAGATAGGCCTCGGGGGTCTGGAACATCCCCACGTGCGCGGGGTGGTAGATGCCCTCGTTCTCGACCTTCTCCGGGAGCGGCACGTCGCCCGCGTAGGCGCCGTTCATGAAGTGCTTCATGAGGTAGAGGAACATGTTCGCGACGTTGTCGACCGAGCGGTTGTTCCAGTAACCGATCATCACGAGGGACTTGTAGACGGGCTTCTTCATGAACTTCGCCATGAGGGGAGCCGCGCCGACCATCTTTTGCATCCCGAGGAAGCCCTCGCGCGCCTCCCAAAACACGTCGATCTTCTCGTTCTTCGCGAGCGCGCGATAGCGCTTGATCGCCATCGACATGTCGCGCATGGGGTTCGATTTTTCCATGTTGAAGCTGAAGCCGAGCGATTTGAACATCAGCGATTGCAAGCGCGGATCGGGGATGTCGTACCAGAGGAATTTGAGGTGGGCGAGTTCCCCCTTCGCGTCCATGTCGACCAGGAGCGCCGCGATGCGCTCGACCATGTCGACGGACATCGACTGCCACCCGACGAGGACGTCTGCCGCCCGGATCGCGGCGCGGAAGCGCCCGATCGCCCGGGGATCGTTGAAGTCGGAAGCCCCGTAGTGCTCCAGCGACCAATCTTGACCGGTCTTTTCGCGGAGCGGGCGGAAGGCCAGCCGCATAGCATTAGCGCGCTCATCAGGCGCCCAGGACGAATACCCGACGATCTTCATGGCCCCACGCTACCGCTGAGGGATTCCGAAGAGCCGTGATAGGTGTCACTCAGAGGGGCGGGGCGCGCTCAGCCCGTCGGGCGCTCCGATGAAGCGGCGGGGCTCCGCAATTTCCTACCGCCCGCCGCACGCTGAAGCGGCGAGAGCTGGGAGGCGAGGTCGCGGTACATGTGCCGCATCGCCTCGACGAACAGCGAGCCGACGCGGCAGACGCCGTCCCCCGAGAGGCGCAGGCCTACCCAAGGAGTCCCCGCGTGACGCTGCACGAGCAGATAGGTCTGATCCCCGACGGCGTAGATCGCGAACTGCTCGGATTCGGCGATCGGCTTCATGCCGGCCACCATTCCTCGGTCGATCTCTCCGATGAATTCCATGTCGGCATCCCTTCGCGTGGTCCGGTGCGGCGCATCGTCGCGTCCCCGTCTCGCTTCGCATGACTAGCGTGCACATGAAAGAGTTTCCGGGGCCGAAGAATTGCGCTCGCGCCGAAGACGATGCGCATGCGAACGACCCGCTTGCTAGCTACGCGCTTGCTAACAAAGGGCTACAATGAATAGACGCATTGCAAAACGGCATCTTTCGACGAGTTCAGGATGACATCGTCATCCTGAACTCGTCCGTCTACGTCGCCTTGGTTGCTACGCCGTCTTCCTTGCTGCGGCTTTGCGTGGCGCCGCCTTGCGCGCGGTCTTACGAACCGCGGCCTTGCGTGCGGCCTTCTTGCGCGGAGCAGCTTTGCGCGCGACCTTCTTGCGCGCGGTCTTCTTCGCCGTGGCCTTCTTGCGCGGAGCGGCTTTGCGCGCGACCTTCTTGCGAACGGTCTTCTTCGCCGCGGCTTTCTTACGCGGCGCCGCTTTCTTCGCGGTTCTGCGGGTCGCGGTCTTCCGGGCGGCCGTCTTTTTTCTGACCGTCTTCTTTACGGCCGCCTTCTTGCGCGGTGCAGCTTTCTTCACTGCCATCCTGTGTGGGAGTCCTTTCTCGGACTGCCCCGTCTGACGACGGAGCAAGCCTGATCGTCAGGTAATTAGGACCCTTATACCCTAATTAGTGCGTTTTAGCAACAACGTCGCTGAGCGCGAAGTACCGTCCGCGCGCCAATTCGGCGATTTCGCGCATCAAGGGGCACGCCTCGTATTCGTCGAGATTGACGCACGCGACGTTCGCGCGTCCGGCGAGCGAGCTTGCGATATGACGGCATTGTTCGGCGGCGATCACGCCGAGCTCGCCCGCGCGCTGCTCCGCAAGCGCCCGTTGCAAAAGGGATTCCCCGCCGAGCGGCACGTTCGCGCGTCCGTCGCTGAACACCGCGACGTCGATCTCGGCACCTGGATTCGCTCGGCGGAACCGCTCCGCCAACCTGCGCACGTGCTCCAACGCTTCGGGGAGCGGCGTCATCGCTCGAACCGCGCCGGGCTCCAAATCGGCCAGCCGCGAGGCGACAAGGTCGACGTTCCGCCCGGTGTGCTCGTCGACGACGACCTCGGCGTTAGGCCCCCAACAAGAGATGAGCGCGGCCCGCTCGCGCTCCGCATAGATCGGGCGCAGCAACTCCCGGCCGGCCGCGCGCACGAGTTCGGCGCTCCTCTGCGTCGAGAGCGATGCATCGACCACGAGAATCGAAAGACGCTGCGGCGCGGCCGCTTCCAGCGGCGCTCTCGCTTCCGCCCCGATGCCGGCGCGCTTTGCGGCGGCGCGGTCGACGAGCGTTGCGGGGAGATCGAGCTTCCCGTTCGCGCCGAGCGGAACGCTCCCGACGGGCTGCCCTTCTTGCAAGCGTTGCGGCCGCGCTTTGAGCGCGCGCTTCTCGGTCAACTCCGGAGCGACGACGATCTGCGCCGCACTCTCGTCTCGGCCGTCGTCCGGCGAGCGATCGTTCGCGCCCTCTCCGAGCGTGGCTTCGAGGGCCGCCGCGATCGCGGCATCTTCGGCGAGATGTTCCGAGAGCGCCTCGACCTTCAAACGGCTTCGACGCAAGCGCGCGGCGAGGGGGAAGACGCGCGCCACGTCGGAGGGTTCGACGGCATCCCGGCCCTCCCACGCGGCGAGCGCCGCCGCGCTTTCAAGCGCGACGAACTCGGTGCGATGGCTGTCGATGCCGAGTCGCGCGACGGCTTCGATCGCGAGCGCTTCCGCCGCGAGCGGGACCGTGATTGCATCGACGCGTTTGACGGCGGAGGCGAGCCTCGCGCGCAAGCGTCTCGTCTCAGTCTGCCGGCTTGCCACAAACGCTGACGGATCGCGCGCGTACGCCGCGTTGCGCCGGTAGACCTCGAGCCGCTCCTCGAACTCTCCCGCGGCGCGCACGAAGACGCGCAAACCGATACGATCCGTGATCTGCGGACGCAACTCGCCTTCCTCCGGATTCATCGTTCCGACGAGCGTGAAGCGCGAAGGATAATCGATCGCGTGCTGGCCGCGCTTGACGTGGACGACGCCCATCGCCGCCGCGTCCAACAGCGCGTCGACGACGAGATCGGAGAGCAAGTTGATTTCATCGATATAGAGCAGATTGCGGTTCGCGCGCGCCAGCAAGCCGGGGCGAAACGCGATCTCGCTCCGTTCGAGCGCCGCGCGCAGATCGATCGCGCCGACGACGTCGTCGAGTTGCGCGTTCACCGGCAGCTCTACGATCTCGCCGCGCGATCTGCGCGCCGCGATCCGCTCTCCGCGCTCGCGCGATCGCGCGCACGCCTCGCATAGGCTCGTCCCTACGGGATCGCAGCCGTACGGACACGTCGCGCGGTCGAGCGCCGGCAACAATTCGGCGGCGGCGCGAACGAGCGTCGTCTTCCCCGTTCCCTTGGGGCCTGAGAGGAGCACGCCGCCGATGCGCGGATTGATCGTCGTCAAGAGGAGCGCGAGCTTGGCTTCCTCTTGCCCGACGATCGCGGCAAAGGGATACGGCGCGTACGCCGCGCGAGCGTCCTTCTTCATCGAGCCATCCTTACACGTCCCGTCGGGCGCGCCTGCGCGGCGACCCGCGGGAGATCGCGCGGCGGAGCGGAATGAGCGGGAGCGATGCAAGTAGCCGCCGACGATGCCGTTCTCGACGTGCTCGATGAAGGGCACGGAACTCCGCTCGTTTTGTTGCACGGCTTTCCGCTTGCGAAGGAGACGTGGGATCCGGTCGTTCGCTTGCTGCGCGGGCGCGCGCGGATCGTGCGGCTCGATCTGCGCGGGCTCGGCCGCTCGAGCGTCGCGCGGCGTGCGTTTTCGCTGGAGCACGTCGCCGCGGACGTTGCCGCAGTGCTCGATCACCTTGCGATCGAACGCGCGATCGTCGCGGGGCATTCGCTTGGAGCGATGGTCGCTTGGTCATTGTTGCGGATCCGGCGCGAGCGCGTTGCGGGACTCGCCGTCGTCTGCGGCCGCTGCGACGGAGCGGGCGAAAGCGAGACGGAGACGCGCGAAGCGCTTGCCGCCGTTGCGGAGGGCGAGGGGATGGAGCCCGTCGTCGAGGCGTTTCTGCCGCGCTATTTCACGCCGGAGTTTGCCGAGGCGCACCCGGAACTCGTCGCGCAAACGCGGGCGACGATCGAGGGCTGCGATCCACGCGGCGCCGCAGCGATGCTGCGCGCGATGGCGCACCGGCGCTCCCCCGAGGACCTCTTCGCCGAACTCGCGATCCCGGTTGCGATCGTCGCAGGCCGGGGCGACCAGATACTCGCCGCCGAGTCCCTGCAAAAGGTCGCGGACGAGATCGCGGGGGCGACCTTCACGCTCTTGGATTGCGGCCACTTCCCCCTTTACGAGGCGCCCGAATCGCTTGCGGCGGTGCTCGGCGCGCTGCTTTCGCGCACGCCGCTCTGAGCTTCGCCGTCCGGCGGGGCCGGACGTCACGCGGAAGCGGTGCCGGCGGGTACGCGCGGGAGGATCGTCGGCTGGGCGTTGCGCAAGCGCAAGCCCGAGACGTCGGCGGGGTCGGAGCAGGTTTCGATCCAGCGCGCGCGGGGGAGCAGCCCGACGCGATCGTGCGGCTGGAGCATCAACTTGGCGTACTGCACGAGTTGATTGCCCCAGCGGGCGTAGCGCATGACGGTCGCGCCGGCTTTTCCGATGCCCGTTGCCGAGCGGCCCCGCTTGTTGCGGCGGTTGTTCTCGGCCATCGCGCGCAAGCAGGCGAGGAAGTACTTGGAATCCGTGCGGATCGCGAGGCCCCATACGCCGCGGGCCGCGATCTCCGTCTCGCGGATGACCTTGAGATCGTATTCCTCCCAATCGATGCCGAGCTTTTCGTAGACGCGCGCCTCGGAATCGCGCAGGTACATCGTGATGTAGACGGCGAGCGTGAAGAACTTGACCCCGAGTTGCTCGAGCCCGCCTGCGTAATAGTGCGGCTGGCTGCGCATCATCAGCGCGAAGAAGCGGCTGTGCCGGCGCTCGTCCTTGCACCACGCGTCGAAGTAGTCGAAGATCGGATGGAACTTGAACGCGGGCTGCTTCTTGAGATGATCGCTGATGTTCTGATAGCGGTAGTATCCGACCAGCTCGGAGAGGTAGGTGGTGACGAAGATCCAGCGCGGGTGCATGTATTGCAGCTTCTGCATCTTCGGGAGCCGCCCGAGATCGAACGGGCGGCCCATGTCGCGCATCACCCAATTGAGGAACGAGGCGTGGCGCCCTTCGTCGCGCGACATGCATTTGTAGATCGCGGCCAGCGTCGGGTCCGCCAACTTACGGTACACGTCGGCGTAGAGGAGGCAGCCCGAGAACTCGCCGATCGACGAGCGATGGAGGAACTCGTAGAATTCGTCCCAGAGCGGCTGGTAATCGATTCCCTTGACGTCGGGACCCCACTTGAAGTGAGCGCGATTGTAATCGGCCTCGAAATCGCGCCGCAACTCTTCGAACTCCGCCCGGCACGAGTCGATCGAGAGGCGGTTCAGTTCTGCGATGTCGGTGCGATAGAGACGCGGAGCAAGCAGTGACTGCTTGCCCGGATCGGCGAGCGGCGAGTCCAAATCAGCGCCGGACCGCTTCGAAGATGAACGAATCGTAGAAGAAGAACTTGACGCGCCTCGTACGCGTGACGCGGAAGCCGGCCCGATACAGGATCTGCTCGACCTCGTCGTAGCTGAACATGTAGAGCCTGGTCATCCGGTTCTTCGCGTGGAAGCGTTCGCCGACTTTCATCCAGAAATCGTTGAGCGGCGTGCGCAGCGCGAACGAGCCGACGAACTTCGTCCCGGCGAGCGCGGAGAGGCGTCGCAGCATGTCGGCGACTTCGTCGTACGGATAGTGGAAGAGCACGTCGAGGCAGCAGACGAGGTCGTACTGCTTGTTCTGCCCTTCGAGAGCCGCGATGTCGCCGACCATGAAGCGCGGCGCGATCCCTTTCGTCCGCCCGGTGTTGATGTACCGCGCAAAATGGATCATCGGCGCTGAGATGTCGAACGCGTCGACTTCGTAGCCGTGGTTCGCAAGCGCGATCGCGAGGTTTCCGGTGCCGCAGCCGGCGTCGAGCGCGTTATGCAGATCGTCCGCCTTGACCCAGTTCACGATCTGGTCGAGCGAGCGCTGATGCCCGTCGCGGATGACCTTCCAGATCGGCGGGATCTCGCCGGCCCCGTAGATCGCCGTCCAACGCGAAAAGCCCGACGTCTCGAAATACTTCCGGACGTGCCGGCCGACCCGCGAGTTGGAAACGCTCCCAAAGAGCGACTCCTGCGGCGGCTGATTGTCGGTGGAACGAATGGCGGTCGCGAGCGGCTCCTCGATCATGCGGCGCACCCTTGTTGGTCGGGGGGGACGCCCTCACTCTAGCCCCCCGGGTCCGCACGCTCCGTGACGACTATCACCCGCAAGCCGGACGCCCTCGCTGCCCCGGTCAGCGAATGGCGATCGGGTTGCGCCGCGCTCGCGCCGAGCGAACGAAGTTCGCCACGAACAGCCCCGCCAGCGCCAACGCCGCCAGGATCGCCGCCCCGACGAAAATCTTGACGAGAAACAGCACGACGATCAGCGCCGCAATCGCGACCGCGATCGAGACCGTAAGCCGAAGAAACGAACCAACCACGACAAACCCTCCGCCAAAATGTACCGCGCCCCAGCGCGCGTGTTTCGCCGCCCCACGCCCAGAAAGCCGGCGGGACACCGCGCGTAACACCTGCAGGTAGCGGGCGGGGCGGGGGCAACAGGGGGCGGCGAGAGCTCCGACCGCCGGCCGGAGCCAAGGATGGCGAGAGGCCGGCGGCGGTGCAGCGCTAGTTTTCGCAGGATGCGAAAACTAGCAGCGGTCTCGACGCCCCCTGTTGCCCCCGCCCCGCCCGCGGGCCCCACTGCCTGCCGGCTCCGCGGGAAATCTGCACGCCGCGCGGGAGACCGTCCCCCCGCCCCAACCGCTACCTGGTCGCGAGCAAAGGGAGAGCGTTAGTCTGCGGCGCTGGAGATGGCGAGTTGGGCGAGGCGCTCGGGGTCGAGTAGGACGATCGTCGAGTTGCGGCGCGTTTCGATGATGCCGCGCTGTTGCAACTCGTGCAGTTTTCGGGTGACGGTGACGCGGTTGCTCCCGATCATGTCGGCGAGGCGCTGGTGCGTGAGCGGGATGTCGATGACGCTCCAGCCCGAGCCGCCTTCGAATTTGCCGAACTGTTTGGCGAGCTCGAGGAGCGTGCGGTAGAGCCGCAGGTTGACGCTGTTGTTCATCAAGTCTTCGATGAGGACTTGCGATTCCGTCAAGCGTCGCGCGAAGTTCGTGATCACCTCGAGGGCGGCCGCGGGTTGCGCGGAGACGAGCTCCGCGATGTCCTTTTCGGAGATCGTGACGATCCTCGTCGGCTGCATCGCCTCCGCACATAGGTAGGAGAGGCTCTGCGACTCGGCGCCCCATTGCGGGAAGACGTCGCCCGCGCTCAAGATGGAAAGCGTGATGCAGCGGCCGTTCGGGAGGAGGTTGTAGAGCCGCAGCTTACCGTCGATCACGAAGTGGAAGCGCTTCGTATCTTCGTAGAGCGGCGGAATCTCTTCGCCGAGATCGAGCGTCTTCTGCATCTCGGGAGTCGCGCGGCGCAGCAGCACGGCGTAGAGGCGGTCTTCCGCGCGCGGAATGGCGGTGCTCGAGCGCTCTTGTTCTTCCTTGAATCCCTCGGCGACGGCCATCACGATCATCGAGCGAAGTTCGGCGACTTCATTGATGATGTCGATCGGCGGCATCACGCCCTCGTTCGCTTCGAGCAGCGAGAGCTCGATCAGGTTCGTCGCTTCGATCGTGCGTCCGATCGTATCCGAGAGATCGTGTCCGTGGCTGGATTGGTGCCGTCCCGCGTCGCGTGCGAACTCCATGAGATGCTCGAACTCGGAGGTCTCGACGGCGCGCACGATCGCCTGCCAATACCGGTCGTGCAACGCGAGCGTTTCCTGACGGGGCTCCGTCTTGGGGACGGCTTTCGATTGCTCGAGCCAGCGGCGGCTGGAACTGGCGCTGCTGCGGCGGAGCATTTCGGCGAGTGCGGCGGACACGAATCCCCCTTTTTGAGATCCTAGGCGCGATGCCCCTCCGCCGTCCGTGACGCGACGCCGGCCCCGAGGGCGGGAAGCGGGCCGTGGGGGAGCTCCGGCGCGGCCCGCAAAGGTCAGGCTCGATGGACGACGTCTTCGCGGCGCTGCATCCGGAGGTGGCGGCCTGGTGCGCGCGCACGTTCGCGGAGCCGACCGCTCCGCAGCGTAGGGCGATCCCGCTCGGGCTCGCACGCGCGAGCTTCCTGCTCGCCTCCCCGACGGGGACGGGGAAGACGCTCGCCGCGTTCTTGCCGCTCCTCAGCGGCCTCGCGGAGCGGCGCGACCGGGACGAGCTGTTCGCCCGGCCGTTCGTCCTCTACGTGTCGCCCCTGCGCGCGCTCGGCTACGACGTCGAACACAACATCCGCCGTCCGCTCCGGGAAATGGGCCTGCTCGAACGGCCGAACACGGAGCGGGCGGCGCTGCGGGGCGGGCGGATCCGCGAGCGGTACGTGCGGACCGGCGTCCGCACGAGCGATACGCCGGTCGAAGAGCGGCGCCTGATGATGGCCCGCCCCCCGCACGTCCTGATCACGACGCCCGAATCGCTCGCGCTGATGATCGCGATGGACACGTATCGCAAGCAACTCGCCGCGCTCGAGACCGTCGTGATCGACGAGATCCACGCGCTGGCCGGGAACAAGCGCGGAGCGTATCTCGCGCTCTGCCTCGAATCGCTCGAGGCGCTCGTGCGGCGCCCTCTCGTGCGGATCGGGCTTTCGGCGACCGTCGCGCCGCTCGGGCGGGTCGCCAGGTTCCTCGCCGGCGCGGACCGGCCGTGCGCGATCGTCGACGAGCGCGGCTTGCGGAAGATCAAGCTCGGCGTCAACGCTCCCTTCTCCGGCGCGATGGCCCCGATGTCGCGGATCGCGGCGGAGGCCGTCGAACTCGGGCGCGGCGTCCGCACGCAGCTCGTCTTCACGAACGTGCGCAGCCAGGCCGAACGGCTCGCTCACGAGATGGCGCTCCTCGAACCGGAGGAGGGCGTCACGTTCGCCGGCGAGGACGCGCGCTCGCGGCCGCGATCGGACCGGCGCATCGGGATCCACCACAGCGCGCTCGAACGCAGCGTGCGGCATCGCGTCGAAGCGCAGCTCCGCGCGGGCGAGGTGCACTCCGTCGTCTGCAGTTCGAGCCTCGAACTCGGCGTCGACATCGGGTACGTCGACCGCGTCTGCATCGTCGGGGGCGCGCGCGGGATGACGCCCACCTTGCAGCGCGTCGGGCGCGCCGGGCACCGGCCGGACGCGATCGCCGACGGCGTCGTGATCGCGCAGGATCGCGACGACATCATCGAAGCGGCCGCGACGAAGCGCTGCATCGCGGACGGGACGCTCGAGGAGATCGTGCTCCCCGAAGCGCCGCTCGACGTGCTCGCCCAATGGCTCGTCGCGAACGTCTGCCCGGATCGCCGCTGGCAGAGCGCGGATGCGCTCGCCGCGGCTCGGCGCGCCGAGCCGTACCGCGCGTTGCGCGAGTCCGACTTCGCGGCCTGCGTCGCGTACTTGAGCGGCGGCGGCGCCGGCGACGACCCGGCGCACGTCCGGCGCATCGGCCGCGACGACGAGATGCTCTACGGCCTGGGGCGCGAGGCGAGCGCCGCGTTCTTCGAAAACGTCGGGACGATTCCGGACGAGCGGCACGTCGGCGTGGTCGGGCGCGGCGGCGCGAAGATCGGCAAGCTCGAGGAGAGCTTCGCCTCGACGTTGCAGCCGGACGACGTCTTCCTCCTGAACGGCAAGACGTTCCGGGTGCGCGAACTGCGCGGCGGGACGCTGGCGGTCGAGCCGCACGCGGCGCGTCCGAACGTTCCCGTGTGGGCCTCGCACATCAAGGGAATTCCGCTCGTCCTCGCCGGCGAGATCGCGCGCCTCCGCCGCGGCCTCGCCGACCGTTTGCGAGCCGGCGGCCCGCAGCGCGCGCTGCGCTGGCTCGTGGAGCGCTACGGCATCGAGGGCGTCGAGGCGGCGCACGCGGTGCGCTACGTCGCGCAGCAGATGGCCGTCTCGTACGTCCCCGCTCCCGGCGAAACGCTGATCGAGCTGTATCGCATGGACCGCAGGCATACGGCGGTCTTCCACACCTGCGCGGGCCGCCGCGCGAACGAAGCGCTGGCCCGGATCGTCGCCGCGCGCCTCTTTCGCGTCGTGCGCGCGAACTCGCAGATCACCGTCGACGACGGCGGCTTCCTCGTCGCGCTGCCGCTCGGAAAGCGTTTGCCGGACCCCGCCTGGGGCGAATTGCTCCACGCCCACGACGTCGAACGGGATCTGCTCGACGGCCTGCGCGCCTCCCATCTGCTGCGGCGCCACTTCCGCCACGTCGCGAACGCGGGCTTGCTCGTCCTCAAGCGCTCCGGCGGCCGGAACGTGGGCGGCCGGGGGTCGCGCTGGAACGCCGAGCGCATCTTCGACCGCTTGTGGGAGGTCGACCCGGAGTTTCCGCTGCTGCGCGAAACGGTCCGCGTCGTGACGCGCGATCTGCTCGACGCCCCGGCCGCCGTCCGCTATCTCGAAGGCCTCGAGGGCGAGGCGCGGATCGTCCATCCGCCGGCGGCGTCGCCGTTCTCGTTCGGGATCGTCACCTCGAGCTTCGCCGATTCCGTCGTGATGGACGACCGCGCGAGCATGGTGGAGGCGCTCCACGAGCGCGTTCTCGCGCTGACGGGCGAAAGTGAGGCGCCGCCGCGCGAAGGCGAGTTGCCGCTCGTCGTCGAGACGCTCGCGTGAAGCCCGCGCCCGCCGCCGAATCCGTCGAACTCGCCGCGGGGGTCGTCGGGCTCGCCCCGGGTCTCGCGTGGCTGCCGCAGTCCCGGACGCTCGTCGTCGCCGACGCGCACCTCGGCTACGAAGACGTCGTCGGCGGGGCCTTGCCGCTCTGGAGCACCGCGGCGCTCGCCGCGACGCTGACGATCGCGGCGCGGCGCGCGGGGGCGCGGGAGATCGCGTTCGTCGGCGACATCGTGCACGGCGCGTCGATGAGCGAAGGGGCGGCGCGCGCGATCGCCTCCGCGCTCGCCGCGCTGCGGGAGGTCGCCGAACTGACGCTGATCGCCGGGAACCACGAGGGCCGCACGCGAGCGTTCGCCGTGCTCGGGGCGACCGTCGAGGCGGCCGAACGGGACGGCTGGCTGCTCGTGCACGGCGACCGGCCGTTGCCGCCCGCAGCCCGCGCGATCGTCGGGCACCTCCATCCGAGCCTGCGGCTCGCGTCCGGCTCTTCCGCCCCCGCGTTCGTCGCGAGCGAGCGGGTCGTCGTCCTCCCGGCGCTGACGCCGTATTCTACCGGTCTCGACGTCCTTTCGGCGGACTGCGCGGCGGCGCTCGCCGCTTGGGGCGTCCGGCGCGGCGAGGCGCACGTCGTCGTCGCGACCAGCGAGCGGCTCTACCCCTTCGGTTCGCTCGGATCGCTGCGGGCCCGTCTCGTCGCCGGCCGCGGGCCCGGTAGGCGGCTCCCTAGGCGCCGCCTGCGAGCCGACCCCTCCTGACGCCGATTCAGAGCGACTTTTTGTCGGCCGGCAAGATCGCGTACGTGAACGCCGTGCTGAAGGCGATGAGGACGATCGCCCGGATGACGAACCCGACCACCACTAGAGGCGGCCCAACCGATCGAGCATCGTGTAGATCGAAGCGACGTGCGAGCCGACGTTGACGGTGCCGTCGCGGACGTACTCGCGCAGCTCTTCGAGCGTAGCGTACACGAGCTCGATCTGTTCGGTCGGGTCGGGACGCTGAGCGACGCACGCTACCGCGTCGCGCACGTGAAAGAGCTGGAACCGCGCGTTCGAATTCGTGGGGTCCGTAATGAAGGTCGCGACGAGCTCGGGCTCGGCGGGGTTGCCGATATGCCCCGTCTCCTCTTCGAGTTCGCGCCGCGCGCACTCCGCCGGCGTCTCCCCGCCGTCGATGGCGCCGGCGGGAAGCTCGAGGACGCTCTCGCCGATTCCGTGCTTGTATTGGCGAACGAGGACGACCCGCCCATCGGGCCGTTGGGCGAAGACGACGGCGAAGCCGCTGCTCTCGCGGACGTAGTAATCTTGGATCCGCTGGCCGTCGGGCAGTTCGATCGAGTCGCGCCGAAGGCGCAGGTATGGCGTCTCGATGACGATCGCCGAGTCGAGGACGAGCCACTTTCCCGAATCGCCGCTCTTCACAACGAGGTCCAGGATACTACGCGAGGGGAGGGGGCTCAAGTCCTCCGGCGGCAAATCTCTCCGAACTAGCGTTCCCGCTACGGAGGCTCGACGACCAATCGACGACGCGCTGCGGATCGGCACGAACTACCAGACGACGTATGGTACGCTCTGGAAAGACGGCACTTACTTCCCGCGGGGAACGCAGGTCAGCGTCGTGGGCATGCACATCGAACAGGGCTTCTGCGTTCGCTTTCCGGCCGAAATCGACGGCGAGCCTCTGGAAACGTGGGAGGACTGGAGCGAGGCCGATTTCCTCGCCCCCGAAGGTTCGATCGAAGTGACGCCCGGGGTTTCCCCCTCGGTGCTCGACGAAGCGCGCGAAGTTCTCGACGATGCGGAAGACGGCTGCCACTTGCATCTGCACGAAACGGACGACTGACGTGACCGCAACGCAACGCGTCGCCTTGCCCTCGACGCTTCCCAGCACGATGATGGACGTCCAGCTCACCACGACCTGGGTCCTGGAACACGCGGTCCGCAACCACGCGCGGCGAGAGATCGTTTCGCGCTCGGACGCCGGCCCGCTCCATCGCGCCACGTACGCGCAGTTCGCGGCGCGCGTCGCGCAGCTCGCGCATGCGCTGGTCGAACTCGGCGTGCGGCCGGGCGACCGCGTCGCGAGCTTCTCGTGGAACACGCATCGCCATCTGGAATTGTATTACGCGGTGCCCTCGATCGGCGCGGTCCTGCATACCGCGAACATCCGGCTCTTCCCCGAGCAAGTGGTGTGGGCGTTCGACCACGCCGACGACAAGCTCATCTTCGTCGACGGCTCCCTGACGCCGGCGCTCCGGGGGGTCGCGCAACTCCCCGACTTCAAGCGCCCGTTCATCGTGATGGGCGAGCCGATCGTCGAGCTGCCGAATTCTCGTTCCTACGAAGATCTGCTCGCGGGGAAGCCGGCGACCTTCGATTGGCCGGAGCTCGACGAGCGCAGCGCCGCGATCCTCTGCTATACGTCCGCGACGACGGGCGATCCCAAAGGCGTCTTGTTTTCGCACCGGTCCTCGATGCTGCACGCGTTCGCGGGCGCGCTGCCCGATGCTCTCGATATCGGGCAAGCGGATTCGCTCATGCCGGTCGTGCCGATGTTCCACGTCAACGCGTGGGGGATGCCGTTCATCGCTCCGCTCGTCGGTGCGAAGCTGGTTCTGCCGGGCGCCCGGCTCGATCCGGCGAGCTTGATCGAACTGATCGACGCGGAGGGCGTCAGCGTCTGCGCCGGCGTCCCGACCGTGTGGCTCGCACTCCTGGACGAATTGAACAAACGCGACGCGCGCCTCCCTTCGATGAAGCATCTCGTGATCGGCGGGTCCGCCGTCCCGCCGAGCCTCTTCGACGGCCTCGAAGCGCGCGGCGTCCACGTCGTTCACGCCTGGGGGATGACGGAGATGAGTCCGATCGGGACGGTCTCGCAACTCCGCTCGGAACTGGCCGGCGCTTCGCCGGAACTGCGCCGGGCGGAACGCCTCAAACAGGGCGCGTTCACGCCGATCGTGGCCTGGAAGCTCGTCGACGACGAAGGAAACGAGGTCCCGCGGGACGGCGTTTCGCGCGGGCAGCTCTGGGTGCGCGGCCCGGCCGTGACCGGCTCGTATTATCGGGCCGGGGAAGGCGGGGCCGATTCGTTCCGGGACGGCTGGTTCCACACCGGCGACATCTGCACGGTCGACGAGTTCGGGTACATGCAGCTCGTCGATCGCTCGAAAGACCTCGTGAAATCCGGGGGCGAGTGGATCTCGTCGGTCGATCTCGAGAACACGCTGATGGGACATCCGGCGGTCAAGGAAGCCGCCGTGATCGGTGCCTGGCACCCGAAGTGGGTCGAGCGTCCCGTCGCCTGCGTCGTCATTCGAGAAGGGCATACGACCGACGAGGCGGCGATTCAAGCGTGGCTGGCGGAGCGCGTGGCGAAATGGTGGATTCCGGACCGGGTGGTGTTCGTCGACTCCATCCCGCGGACGGGCGTCGGGAAGTTCTTGAAGAGGGAGCTGCGCGAGCGCTATCGGGGGCTTCTCGCGGAAGAGTAGCCCTCAAATAAGCCGCCGAGCGAACCGATGTTCCTAAGGAGGAGGGACCATCCAACGTTGACTCGGAGCGGGGCGCGGCGCGATCTATCGGCCGTGGTTCTAGTCCTGATCGGTTTCGCATTGGCCGCACCGGTGGCGTGGTCGACGGCGACTCTCGTTCGTGGGCAAGACTCCGTCATCGCGGCCCGCAGTTTCGAGATTCGAGCGATCGACCGCGAGGAACTGACGTTCCGGCTGCTCGCGCGCCTCGCGGCCTATAAACTGGGGACCATCCCTGCGGACCGGGCCGCGGCCGCTTTCGAGCGGGATCTGACGGCCTACGAGACCAGCCTCTCCGACATGAAGCTGGACCGCCCGGAAGATTCGGTGCTGCAAGTACGCCGCTTCTGGAACGTGGAGCGGCACGATCCGGCTCGCGCCCTCCCGCGGACGAGCCGCCAGCTCCTCCACCTCCAAGATATGATCGCGGAGTATTACTCGTTCGGGTACGGCGATCCGGGACGCCGTACGGATCTGATCACGCTGTATATGTCGGACCTGCCCGGTGCGCAGGAGGAGTTGGTCCAGGCATCGCGCATCGCGCTCGGCGCGCCGGACGGCCCTCTCTCGCAGGCGCTGAGCGTCGAGCTCGCCCGGCACTTGAGCAAGCACGAGTTCGAAAGCAACTCCGGCCGCGTCGACCTCGAGTTGAGCAGCGCGAAGTACGGGGAGGCCGGGGCCGCAGTCTACTCTACCGGCACGGCCGCCCTACGGCGCATGGCGCCCTTGGACCGAGAACTCGACCGGCTCAGCACGGGCGTCCCGCTGAACGCACCGGACCGCCTCAACATCCGGGGGGAGGTGCAAGCGGTGCTCGCGGACGTGGCGCTCGCCCAGCAGCGGGCCGCCTCGGTCCTCCGGGCCGATCTGAACGGCGAGATCGACGCCGCCCGCGGGCGGCGCGTCCAGTACGGCGCGTTCGGCCTCGTCGGCGCGCTGATCGGCCTCGCGATCGTGCTCTTGATCGCGCGCTTCCAACGGGAGCGCTACGGCCGCCATCTGGCGCTGGTGACCAAGGAGAAGATCGTTCTCCAATCCGAGCTCGCGCGGCGAGAGGCCGAGCAGGCTCGCATGCTGACCGAGGCGCAGTTCCGAACCGTCTTCGAGAACGCGCAGCTCGGGATCGTCATCTTCGACGAACTGGGCGGCGTGCGCGACGCAAGCCCTTCGTTGCGGCGCATGATCGGCGATCGCGTCGGCGAGGTCGTCCCGACGGGTTCCGAGCAGTTTCTCGAGTTGATGCAGGGGACGCGTGCGTCCTACCGATTCGAGGCCGAGATCGAGCGGCCGAACGGCGAACTGATGGCGATGGACGTAACGGTCTCGCGCGTCGGCGGCGCCGGCGCTCATACGATCGCCATGGCGATCGTCGAGGACGTCACCGAGGAGAAGCAGGCGCGGCGGCGCCTCGAATACGAGGCGACGCACGACGGTTTGACCGGCCTGCCGAACCGGCTTGCGTTCATCGCGGAGCTCGACTCCGTCATCGCCGAGAGCCGCCGTAGCGGCGCGACCGATTACGTCGTCCTGTTCATCGACGTCAACCACTTCAAGGCGATCAACGACAGTTACGGGCACCAAGCGGGCGATTCCGTGCTCGAGCAGACCTCGAAAAGGCTGCTCGGCGCCGTTCGGCCCGGGGATCTGGTCGCGCGGTTACACGGCGACGAGTTCGCCGTGCTGCTGCGCGGAGTCACGAACGCCTCCGACGCGCGCGCCGTCGCGTATCGGGTGCAGCGCGACATCTGCAACACGATCACGGTCGACCGCGTCGCGATCGGCGTCACGACGAGCATGGGCATGGCGATGGCGAGCCTGCACTACCGCCGCGGCGAGGAATTGATCCGTGACGCCGACACCGCGATGTACGAAGGGAAGGTCGGCGCGACGACCGAGCCGATGCTGTTCGACGAATCGATGCACGAGCGCGCGCGCCACAAGGTCCGGCTCCTGAGCGACATTCGCCGAGCCGTCGACGCGGGGGAATTCCGCGTCGTCTACCAGCCGATCGTCTCGCTCGAGGACGGCGGCCTCGTCGGTTTCGAGGCGTTACTGCGCTGGTCGCACCCCGTGCTGGGGGAGATCAGCCCCGACCGCTTCATCCCGCTGGCCGAGGAATCGAAGGCGATCTTCGACCTCGGCCGCTTCGTCATGGAGGAGGCGGTCCTGCAGCTTTCGCGTTGGGACGCGACGGTGCACGGCTATGCCCCGTTCACGATGAACATCAACATCTCGGCGCTTCAGGTCGCGAACGGCAGCGCCTCGCGCGATCTCGAGCGCATCTTGCGCTCTCTCGGCGTCCCCGCGGAACAGGTCGCGCTCGAAATCACGGAATCCCTCCTGCTCGGGAGCGACAAGGATGCGGCGATGACGCTGCGCGAGGTGCAGGCGATCGGGGCGCGGCTCTGCGTCGACGATTTCGGCATCGGGTACTCGTCACTGCGTTACCTCAACGAGTTTCCGATCAATTCGCTCAAGCTGGACCGTTCGTTCGTGAGCGGCGCGAAAGGCGGGATCGCGAACGAGCCGATCGTCAAGATGATCCTGAACCTCGCCGCTTCGCTGAATCTGACGGTCGTCGGCGAGGGCATCGAAACGGAGGCGCAGCGCGCCGCCTTGCTGCAGATGGGCTGCACGCACGGGCAGGGGTGGCTCTACTCGAAGGCGCTCTCCGCAGCGGAACTCGGCCCGATGATCAATCTCCGCCTCGCAACGGGGAAGAAGGTTCCCGCGCGCGATCCCAACACCCGGGCGATCGTCGGGTCGCACGTCCCTTGGAACATTCCGGCGGAGGAATTGGCGCGCGTGGTGATCTCGCCCGAATTCGAACGCGACATCGTCCTGCGCCGCGTGCGGCTCGCGGGCTAGAGCGCTGCCGGCCCCGCCGGGGAAGGGCGCGCGCTTCGCGAAGGCGCCCGCATGAGTGAGACGATCGTTCGCAGCGAGCGTGACGGCATCCTGACGCTCGCGCTCAACCGCCCGGAGAAGCTCAACGCATTCAACGGCGAGATGACGGCCGCCCTGATCGAGGCGCTCGATCTGGCCGAGCGTTCGGCCTCGGTGCGCGTCGTGATCCTGGCCGGGACGGGGCGCGGCTTCTCGGCGGGGCAGGATCTCGAAGAGTTCGCGCGGCGCGCCGCGAGCCCGGAGCGCATGCCGATCGCCGAACATCTGCGGACCGGGTACAACGTCGCGGTGACGCGATTGCGAGCGATCGAGAAGCCGGTGATCGCGGCGTTGAACGGGATCGCGGCGGGCGTCGGATTGTCGCTCGCGCTCTCGTGCGACCTGCGGGTCGCGGCGGACGACGCGCTGTTGACGCTCGGATTCTCGCGCATCGGGCTGATCCCCGACGGCGGCGCGAGCTTCATGCTTCCGCTCCTCGCCGGGTTCGGGCGCGGGCTCGAGCTCGCGCTGACGAGCGCGCGCATCGACGCGCGCGAAGCGCACCGCATCGGGCTCGTCAATCGCGTCGTCCCCGCGGCGGACCTGGCGAGCGCGGCGGAGGCGCTCGCGGCGGAACTCGCGGCGCTTCCGGCTTCCGCGCTCGCGCTGACGAAACGGGCCTTCAACCGTTCCGTCCTCGCCGGGTACGGGGCGTGGCTTGAGGAAGAAGCAGAACTCCAAGAGCTCGCGGCGGCCGACCCCGATCACGCCGAAGGCGTCCGCGCCTTCCTGGAGAAGCGCGCGCCCGAGTTCGGCCGGCGATGAACGACCCGTTCGATCTCACCGGGCGCGTCGCGCTGATCACCGGTTCCTCGCGCGGGATCGGCTTCGCGATCGCGCGCGCCTTCGCGCGGCGCGGAGCGCGCGTGGTCATCTCGAGCCGGAAGGCCGATGCCTGCGAACGGGCGCGCGCGTCGATCGAGGCGGAAGGGGGCGAAGCGATCGCCGTACCGTGCAACGTGACCGACAAGGCCGCGCTGCGGGCACTCGTCGAGACGGCGCAGGCGCGGCTCGGCCCGCTCGACGCGCTCGTCTGCAACGCCGCGGCGAACCCGTATTACGGCCCGCTCGCCGGGATCAGCGACGAAGCCTACGACCGCACGATGAACACGAACGTGCGCAGCAACGTTTGGCTGTGCAATCTCGCGATCCCCGGGATGGCCGCGAACGGCGGCGGCGCCGTCATCATCCTCTCCTCGATCGCCGGGCTCGTGGGTTCGCGGATGCTCGGCACCTACGCGCTCTCGAAGGCCGCCGACGCCCAACTCGCGCGCAACCTCGCGGTCGAATGGGGGCACGCGAACGTGCGCGTCAATTGCATCGCCCCCGGCATCATCAAGACCGATTTTGCGAAGGCGCTGTACGACGATCCGGCGCTTTACGCGGCCGCCGTCGCGCAGTCGCCGCTCGGACGTCTGGGCGAAGTCGAAGACGTCGCGGGCGCCGCCGTCTTCCTCGCCGCGCGCGCGGGTGCGTTCGTCACCGGGCAGACGATCGTCATCGACGGCGGCACGACGATCGGCGGCTTCGATTGAGCTACGGGAGCGAGTCTGCGCGTTGCTCGGCTTGCCAGCGCGGCGCGATCGTGGCGTAGAGCGCCACGTCGCGAAAGCGGCCGTGCAGGATCTCCGCTTCCTGGAGCATGCCCTCGTAGCGGTATCCGAGCTTTTCGGCGACTGCCCGGCTGCGCTCGTTCTCGCGGACGACGCGGATCTCGAGGCGGTGCAACCCCAGTTGGTTGAAGCCGGCGTCCGTCAGGAAGCGCGCCACGAGGTGCATGACGCCCCGGCCGCGAGCGGGCGGGATGAGGAAGTAGCCGACGCGCGCGTTGAGCGCGACCTGGTCGATCGCGTGGATCCCGGCGGCGCCGACGATGCGCCCGTCCTCGCGGATCGCGAAGTCGTAGGCTTGCGCCTGCGCCGTCTGACGCTCCAGAAACTGAGCGTGCCGCTTGACGTCCATCAGCGAGCGCGTCGCGTCGACCCAAGGGAGCCACGTGCGCAGATCGTCGCGATGTGCGTCGATCACGCCGAACATCTCGAGGGCGTCGCTCGGGTGTCTCGGGACGAGGGAGATCCGCTCGGTGACGGCGAGCGCCTTCATGGTTTCCTGAGCTTCTGCCGAGCTTCGGCCGAGCCTCCCCCGTGCGAGCGCGCGCCAAGGGATGGCGACCTTGCGTGCGATATTTTCGCGGCATGACGCATGCCGTACGTTTCCGCCTAACCGCCGTCGCGGCGTTTCTCTCGGCTTTCGGCCTACTGTCGGCGGGAAGCCCCCGGGCCCAGGCGTCCGACGTGCTGTTGACGCAATTCGCGCAAGCGGTCGCCGGAGTCGCCGACTACACGGTTTCGATCACCACGCATGAGGTGAAGGGGACGGACGTCCGGGATAACGTGTACCACTATTGGTTCAAGAAGCCGGCGCTCGCGAAGATCGAGACGGTCAGCGGCCGCGGGCGCGGAAGCGCCGCGGTCTGGCACGGCGGCGACACGGTGAGCGGGCATCAGGGCGGCATCCTTTCCATCATCAAGCTGACGGTCGGGATCCACGACGGGAAGGCCGTTTCGCTGCGCGGCGATACGATCGATTCGGCGTCGTTCCCCGCGCAACTCGAGCACTTCCGCACGACCAAGGGCGAACTCGCGGAAGGCCCCGGCCCCGCGATCGCGGGCGCGCCCACGGAGACGCTGACGCTCAAGCCGGCCGACCCCGTCGCGAACGGGGACGTCTCACGCGACGTGCTGTTTCTTTCGAACGCGACGCACTTGCCGGTCCGTCGCGAGCGCTACGAGGGCGACAAGCTCGTGAAGCAGGAAGATTTTACCGAACTGAAGCTCAACGTGGGCCTCAAGGACGGCGATTTCTCGTTATGATCACCGCGTTCGTCATGTTCACCGTCGTTCCGGGGCAAGTCGGCGCGCTCTCGGAGCGTCTGCTCGAGATCCCCGGCATCAAGGAAGTCTACAGCGTCGCCGGCCCGTACGATCTCGTCGCGATCGCGCGCGTGAAGGAGCACGAAGCGCTCAGCGATCTCGTGACCGAACACGTCGCGAAGCTCGACGGGATCGTGAGCACGGAAACGCTGATCGCGTTCCGCGCCTTCTCGCGCAAAGATCTCGGGCTGATCTGGGACATCGGAACCTAGAACGTTCCGAGGCGGAGTTGCGCGCGCTCTTCGAGGTACTCGGCGTCGACGCCTAACTTGCGCAGGCGGCCGGCGAAACTGCGCCCGCCGTGGTTGAGAAGCACTCTGCGCGGTTGCGCGAGCTCGACATAGCGCAGCAGCGACGGGTAATCGGCGTGATCGGAGAGCGGGAAACCGGCATCCGTTCCGGCTCCGAAGCCGCGCGGACGGTCGCCGGCCACCCACCCCGTCAACGAGGCGGTGCGCACCGCGCCGCGTAGCGCGGTGCGCGGGAGGAAGCTCGAGGGCGGCCAGACGAGCGCCCGCGCGCCCGCGAACGTCGCTGCGTCGTGCTTTTCGTAGGGCGGCATCGCCACCCCGGATTCTTCGTACACGCGCGTCATGGCGCAGATCGCGGGATGCGCGGTCAACGGGATGCCGGCGTTGCCGAGGATCGCGAGCGCTTCTTGCGCCTTTCCGAGCGAATAGGCGAAGAAGACGGGCGTCGCGCCGTCCTCGAGCGCACGCCGCGCCCAGGCGACCATCGCGGCGGCGACTTCGGAGCGCGGCGGGAAGGCGTACCGGGGATCGCCGTAGGTGCATTCCATCAGCAGCACGTCGCAGCGCTTGACTTCCGCCGCTTCCGCCGTGAAGCTCGCCTCGAGCTTGAAATCCCCGGTATAGACGAAGCGTCCGCGCTCCCCTTCGATCGCGAGCTGCGCGCTGCCGAGGACGTGCCCCGCCGGGAACAGCGTCAAGCGATGTTCGCCGTGCTCCCACGGTTCGTTGAACGCGTGCTCCTCGAAGGAACACGGCGCCGTCCGCCGGCGGCGCGGCAGCAACTCCGGTTCCGGCGCTTTCCGGACGCCCAGGCGCAAGCGGCACACGGCGGCATTGTTTCGCGAGGTGACGATCGTCGCATGGCGGCGCGCGTGGTCCGAATGCCCGTGCGAGACGAAGCAGCGCTCGCGCGCACGCATCGAATCGATCCACAGGTCGAGCGCTTCGACGTACAGCGATCTCTCGCGCAGGGAGAACATTGGAAAGGCGTTGCGGCGCAACGCTCGGGGCGGCCTGCCGGTTATGGGGGGCACGTCCGCCGCTCGTTGAGGGAGATGACCGATGGCGCGAATCTATGACAATATCGTCGATACGTTCGGAAACACGCCCCTCGTAAAGATCCCACGGTTGAACAAGGGCCTGCCGGGGACGGTTCTCGTGAAGATGGAGTCGTTCAACCCGGCCGGAAGCGTCAAGGACCGCATCGGCGTCGCGATGATCGAAGCCGCCGAGCGCGACGGCCGACTGCGGCCCGACACCGTGATCGTCGAACCGACGAGCGGGAATACCGGCATCGCGCTCGCGTTCGTCGCGGCGGCGAAGGGCTATCCGATCGTACTGACGATGCCCGAAACGATGACGGTCGAGCGGCGCAACTTGCTCAAGGCCTACGGCGCGCAACTCGTGCTGACGCCGGGCGCCGAGGGGATGCCCGGGGCGATCAGGCGTGCGAAAGAGATTCACGATAGCGACCCCGGCAAGTACTTCATGCCGCAGCAGTTCGAGAATCCGTCGAATCCGGAAATCCATCGCCGCACGACGGCCGAAGAGATCTGGCGCGATACGGACGGAAACGTCGATGCGATCGTCGTCGCGGTCGGAACGGGCGGGACGATCACCGGCGTCGGCGAGGTGCTCAAGGCGCGCCGCCCGAGCTTCCGCGCGATCGCCGTCGAGCCGGACGCCTCTCCCGTCCTTTCGGGCGGTAAGCCGGGGCCGCACAAGATCCAGGGGACCGGCGCCGGGTTCGTGCCGGCGGTCCTCAACACGTCGGTCTACGACGAGATCGTTCGCGTGACGAACGAGGATGCGATCGCGACGGCGCGGCGGCTGGCGCGCGAAGAAGGGATGCTCGTCGGCATCTCGGCGGGTGCGAACGTTTGGGCGGCGCTGCACGTCGCGGCTCGTCCGGAATTCGCCGGAAAGACGATCGTGACGATCGGCTGCGACACCGGCGAGCGTTACCTCTCGAACCCGGTCTTCGCCGAACAGGAAGCGAACGTCGTCGAACCCGCGCTGGCCTAGCGAGCGCGGGATTTGGGGGAACGGCGAGGAGATGCGGCACCGCGGGCACTAACCGATTGAAACCGGGGTACGCTCCGCTGCTAAAAGGAAATAGATGCTGAAGTTCAATCCTCGCCTACTTTCGGCCGCGCTGCTGTTCGCCGGCGCGTGCTCGGCGCTCGCATCCGCCCCGGCGCGGGCCGCGGCGGATGCGTCGACGCTCCGGGCCACGCTCGACAACGGGCTGCGCGTCGTCATCGTGCGCAACGCGCTCGCCCCGGTCGTGACGGAGGTCGTCAATTACGGCACGGGCGGGCAGGATACGCCTGCGGGATTCCCCGGGACGGCGCACGCGGTCGAACACATGATGTTCCGCAGTTCCGCCGGCCTTTCGACGGCGCAACTCGCGAACATCGGCGCGTTGCTGGGCGCCGATTTCAACGCCGATACGCAGGAAGCGATCACCCAGTACTTCTTCACGGTGCCCGCCCAGTATCTCGGCATCGCCCTCAAGGTCGAAGCGACGAGGATGACCGGCCTGCTCGCGACGGACGCCGAGTGGGCGAAAGAACGCGGCGCGATCGAGCAGGAGGTCTCGCGTGACGAATCCTCCACGTTCTTCCGCTACTACCAGGCGGCGCTCGCGAGATTGTGGGCGCAGACCCCCTATCAGTACAGCCCGCTCGGAACGCGCCCGTCGTTCGACAAGACGACGGGCGCCGATCTGCGCCGCTTCCACGACGCGTGGTACGCCCCAAACAACGCGCTCCTCGTGATCTGCGGCGACGTCGATCCGGGCAAGACGCTCGCCACGGTCCGCGCGACGTTCGGCTCGATCCCCAAGCGCGCGGTTCCGGCGCATCCCGCCGTGAAGGCCGGCCCGGTGACGGGCGAGACCATCGCGCTCGATAGCGACATGCCGGTGCCGATCGTCGCCGCCGCTTATCGTATGCCGGGTTACGACAGCCCCGATTTCTCCGCCACGCAGATCGCGATCGACGCTCTCAACAGCGAGCGCGGCAAGTTGTTCGCGCTGCAAGCCGACGGCAAGGCGCTCGGCGTGGGCGTGGAAGCGCAGACGTTCCAGCACGGCGGGCTCGGCTTCGCGTACATCGCCACCGCCCCGAATGCCGATCCGGCGGCGGCCCGCGCGCTGCTCTTCGCTACGCTCGGCGACTACCGGCGCAACGGGGTCCCGGACGAACTCGTCGAGGCGGCCAAGCGCAAGGAAATCGCGCAAGCGCTGTTCAGCCGCAATTCGATCGAAGGCCTCGCGACGGAGTGGTCGCAGGCCGTGGCGGTCGAAGGCCTCGCATCGCCCGACGATCGCACTGCCCGCCTGGAGAAGGTGACGAAAGCCGACGTGGACCGCGCGCTCGCGCAGTATTTCGACGATGCGCAAGCCGTCGTCGGGGTTCTGATCCCCAAGTCCGCGGGCGGCGCCTCGAGCCGCGGTGGTTACGGCGGGAAGGAATCCTTTGCACCGGCCAGTTCGAAACCGGTCGTCTTGCCGGTCTGGGCGCGGGGCCTCGAACGCCTCCCCGGCGTCCCGGCCACGTCGCTCGCACCCGTCGACATGCGCTTGCCGAACGGGATCCGATTGATCGTCCAGCCGACCTCGATCAGTCCGACCGTCACCGTGCGCGGCGCCGTCAAGCAGAATGCCGACCTGCAGGCTCCGCCGGCGAAGGAGGGCGTCGACGACGTCCTCGGAGCCCTCTTCCCGTACGGCACGACCACGCTCGACCGCTTGGCCTTCCGGGCGGCGCTCGACGACATCGCGGCCGACGTCTCGGGAGGATCCTCGTTCTCGCTCGCGGTCCCGGCGGCGAGTTTCGATCGCGGCATGCAATTGCTGGCCGACGACGTGCTCCATCCGGCGCTCCCGCCCGATGCGTTCGCGATCGTCCGCGCGCAGACGTCTCAGGGGTTGGAAGGCGAGCTCAAGAGCCCCGATTACATCGCCGAGATCGCGCTGGAACGGCGGCTCTATCCCAAGGGCGATCCGCAACTGCGCGAAGCGACGCCGGCGACCGTCGACGCGCTCGCGCTCGACGACGTCAAGGCCTATTACGCGGCGACGTTCCGGCCCGACATGACGACGATCGTCGTCGCCGGCGCGGTAACCCCCGAGCAAGCGAGAGCGAGCGTCGAGCGATGGTTCGGCGCGTGGACGGCGAGCGGCCCGAAGCCGCAGACGGAGTATCCGCCGGTTCCGCTCAACAAACCGGGGGCGTCGGTCGTCCCCGCGACGGGGCGCAAGCAATCCGACGTCACGCTCGACGAGCTCGTGGGCATCACGCGCTCGAACCCGGACTACTACGCGCTGCGGCTCGGAGACACCGTCCTCGGCGGCGCGTTCTATTCGACGCGCTTCTATCGCGATCTGCGCAAGGACAACGGCCTCGTCTACACGGTCGGGGCGGAGTTGGACGCCGGCAAGACGCGCACGTCGTACAGCGTCCGGTTCGGCAGCGATCCGCAGAACGTCGCGAAGGCGCGCGCGATCGTCGAGCGCGATCTGCGGGACATGGGAGCGAAGGTCGTTACGCCGGAAGAACTGCGGCTCGCCAAGACGACGGCCGTGCTCGGCGGTGAGCTCGCCGAATCGAACGTCGGCGCGGTCGCTTCCGGCTACCTCGCACGAGCACTCGCGGATCTCCCGCTCGACGAGCCGCAGCGTAGGGCGCGGATCTTCTTGGGGATGAACGCGGAGACGATTCGAGCCGCGTTCGCGCGCTGGATCGATCCCGCGCGCTTCGTGCAAATCGTCACGGGACCGGCGCCGAAGTAGACGCATTGGAAGGGGTCCCGTTCGTCGAGGCGACGCGCGGCGAGCTCGTCGAGTCGTTGCATGCGGTCGCGGCATGCGCGTGCTCGCCGGACGGCGCCGCACCGCCGCGCCTCGCGCTCGGAAACGTCGACGTCCCGATCTTCCTGCGCTCCGCGTCCAAGCCGTTCATCGCCGCGACGATCGTCGCAGCCGGCGCGGTCGCGCGCTTCGGCCTCGAACAGCGCGAGATCGCGGTCATCGCCGCCTCGCACGGCGGCGAGCCGCGGCACGTCGAGGCGGTCCGTTCCATTCTGCGCAAGACCGGCTTCGCCGAATCCGATTTGCAATGCGGCGCGCACGCGCCCTCGTACGAGCCGGCGGCGGCCGCGCTCGCGCGCGAGGGGGTTCCGTATACCGCGATTCACAACAACTGCTCGGGGAAACACGCCGGCATCCTCGCGCTCGCGCGTCTGCTCGGCGCGGATCCGGCGACGTACCTGGAGCCTGCGAATCCGGCGCAACGGCGCATTCTGGAGTTTTGCGCGCGGCTCTCCGGCGAAGATCCGGCCGGCTTGCAGCTCGGCGTCGACGGGTGCGGGATCCCGGTCTACGCGCTCCCGCTGCGCCGTGCTGCGCTCGCGTTCGCGCGGTTCGCGACGCTCTCGCACGTCTCGGACGAAACCGCGGAGGCGCTCGCGTGCGTCCGCGCGGCGCTCGCGGCCGAGCCGTTCTACATAGCCGGCACGGGCCGCTTCGATTCCGCGCTGATCGAAGCAAGCGGCGGCAGGGCGATCGGAAAAGCGGGGGCCGAGGGAGTGCACGGCGATGCGTTGCTCGATCCCGGACTCGGCCTCGCGCTCAAGGTGATCGACGGGAATCGCCGCGCGGTCCCGCCGGCCGCGATTGCGCTGTTGCGCGAGCTCGGTGCCCTCGATGCCCGTGCAGACGCGACGCTCGCTTCGTTCGCGCGCCCGCAGATCCTCAACGTGGCGGGCCGCGTCGTCGGAGAATTGCGCGCGCGAGATTTCGACGGCCTGAGGCTCTCTCGTTGAGCCGAGGACGGCAAGCCGCAACCTCCCCGCGGTTTCAGGCGTCTTGCGAATCACGCATGCTACAGAGACGGCGAACGACGAGCGCGGAGCGCGTATCCCCGGCGGCCTCGCGTGGTTGAATTCTTCCTGCGCCGCCCCGTCTTCGCGACGGTCTGCTCCGTCGTCATCTTGCTGGGCGGCCTCGTCGCGATTCCGACGTTGCCGATCGCCCAGTTCCCGAAGATCGCGCCGCCGACCGTCACCGTCAGCGCGACGTACACCGGCGCGAGCGCCGAGGCCGTCGAGTCGAGCGTTACGACGCCGCTCGAGGAGGCGATCAACGGCATCCAGGGCCTGCGCTATCTGAGCTCGACATCGTCGAACGACGGAACGACGTCGATCACGGCGGTCTTCTCGCTCGACCGGAACTTGGATCAAGCCGCGACCGACGTGCAAAACGCGGTCTCCACCGCAACGGGCCGTCTGCCGACCGAAGTGAACCTCACCGGCGTCACCGTCACGAAGAACGCCGGATCGTTCATCATGGCGCTCGGAGTGTGGTCGGAGAACTCGAATTACTCGTCGCTGAACCTGAGCAACTACGCGGACCTGAACATTCGGGACGAGCTGCGGCGCATTCCGGGGATCGGGAACGTGATCATCTTCGGCGAACGCAAGTACGCGATGCGGGTCTGGGTCGATCCGCGCAAACTCGCGGACCGCGGGCTCTCGGCGGGCGACGTCGTGGCAGCGCTGCAGGATCAGAACGCGCAGGTCGCCGCCGGCAAGATCGGGGCCCCGCCGACGACGGGAAACCAGCCGTACGAGTTCCCGATCACGGCGACGGGCCGCCTGCGAAACATCGAGGATTTCCGGAACGTCATCCTGAGCGCGACGCCGGACGGCGGGTTCGTGAAGCTGGGAGACGTCGCGCGGATCGAAATCGGCGCGGAGAACTACGCGACGAACCTGCGCTTCGACGGGCACGAGGCGATCGGGATCGGGATCCAGATCCTCCCCAACGGCAACGCGCTCGACGTCTCCAAAGAAGTGGTCGCGACGATGCAGCGCCTCGCCGAGCGCTTCCCCGCCGGCGTGAAGTACAAGGTCGCCTTCGACTCGACCGATTTCGTACGCAATTCGATCAACGACGTGATCGTGACGCTCTTCATCGCGATCGCGCTCGTCGTGTTCGTCATTTTCCTGTTCCTGCAGGATTGGCGCACGACGCTGATCCCCTCGATCACGATCCCGATCTCGCTGATCGGGACGTTCGGGCTGATGAAGCTCTTGGGCTTCTCGATCAACACGCTCACGCTCTTCGGCCTGACGCTCGCGACGGGACTCGTCGTCGACGACGCGATCGTCGTGATCGAGAACATCGCTCGTTTCATTCGGGAAAAGGGGATGGAGCCGCTGGCGGCCGCGTCGGCGGCGATGAAGGAGATCTCGGGCGCGGTCGTCGCGACCTCGCTCGTCCTGCTCTCGGTGTTCGTTCCGGTCGGGTTCTTCCCGGGGACGACGGGCCTGCTCTACAAGCAGTTCGCGCTGACGATCGCGTGCTCGATCTCGATCTCGCTGTTCAACGCGCTGACGCTCACGCCGGTACTATCGGCGCTCTTCTTGCGAAGCCACGTCGATAGCCACCGCGGCTTCTTCGGCGGGATCAACTCGGTCATCGACGGGACGCGCAGCCGGTACCATGCATTCATCCCGCGCGTGCTGCGGGCTCGGACGCTCATCGCCGCGCTCTTCGTGGCGGCGCTCGGCCTGACGTGGTTCGTCTACAAGCACACGCCGGGCGGCTTCGTTCCGGACGAGGATCAGAGCTTCCTGATCGTGAGCGCTCAGAACCCGGAAGGAACGTCCGTCGATCAAATGACCAAGACGCGGTATGCGATCGAGGACATCCTCAATCGCCAGCCGGAGGTCACCGACGTCTTCGACGTCGGCGGGTTCGGCTTCACCGGGAGCGGCTCGAACAAGGGGACGATGTTCGTGCGGCTCAAGCCGCTCAAGGAACGCGGCGGCGGTCCGCACAGCGTCGGTGCGGTGATCGGACGCCTGTACGGCGCGTTCTCGCAACTTCCGGGGACGAGCGCCTTCCCGATCAATCCTCCCGCGGTTCAAGGGTTGGGCCTCCAGGGCGGGTTCACGTTCCAGCTTCAGGATCGCAGCGGCATCGGCATCAAGCCCCTCGCCTACAGCGCGTACGGCATCATGGGGCTGGCGGCGCGGGATCCCGCGCTGAGCCGCGTCTATACGACGTTCAGCGTCGGCACGCCGGAACTGATCGCGCAGATCGATCGGGAGAAGGCCAAGAGCCTCGGCATCCCGCTCGCCAACGTTTTCAACTCGATGCAGGTCTACCTCGGCTCCCTGTACGTGAACGATTTCGACTACCTCAACCGGTCGTATCGCGTCTACGTGCAGGCGGATGCGCCGTTCCGCGGCAGCCTCGACGATTTCCAGCGCATCTACGTTCGATCGAGCACGAACGGGATCACGCCGCTCTCGTCCCTGATGCAGACGCGCACGGACAAGACTTCGCCGATCATCACGCACTTCAACCTCTTCCGCTCGGTGGAGATCGACGGGGGGCCTTCGGCCGGGCACGGATCGGCCGAGGCGATCGCCGCGATGCAGAAGATCTTCAACCAAGTCTCGGCGATCACGCCCGGACTCGGGTTCGAGTGGAGCGGCATCTCGCGCGAACAGATCGAGGGCGGGACGCAGGCTGCGCTGATCTTCGTCCTCGGGATCATCTTCACGTTCCTCGTGCTCGCTGCCCAGTACGAAAGCTTCATCGACCCGCTGATCATCCTGCTCGCCGTGCCGCTCGCGATGCTCGGCGCGCTCGTGGCGATCGGGCTGCGCGCCATGCTCCCGTTCCAATCCGGCGGCATCAGCGACGTCTACGCGCAGATCGGGTTCTTGATGCTGATCGGGCTCGCGAGCAAGAACGCGATCCTGATCGTGGAATTTGCGAACCAGCTCCGCAAGACCGGGCTGAACGCCTTCGATGCCGTGCAGAAGGCTTCCGAAACGCGTTTGCGCCCGATTCTGATGACCTCGATCGCGTTCATCCTGGGCATCTTCCCGCTCGTGATCGCGAACGGCGACGGCGCCGCGGCGCGCAATTCGCTCGGAACCGCCGTCTTCGGCGGGATGATCGTTTCGACGTTCCTCAATCTGTTCGTGGTGCCGGTCCTCTACGTGATCTTCGTGCGCATCGAAGATCGCATCCGCGGGAACCGCGACATCTTCGCGAAGCACGGCCTCGCCCCGGTAGCGCCGCTCGTCCCGCTCGACGGCAAGCCGCCGTCGCCGTCGCCGTCGCCGACGCCCCCGCCGACTACGCCCGCCGGGAAGACCTAGCCTCCCGTGTTCTCGGGAGCCCGTCGACGCGCGTCATTCCGAGCGGACCATCGGTCTTCTCTTCGGTAAATCATAGCCCCGAAGGGCCGCATGGAAGCGAATGGAAATGGCCGGCCCGCCTGTTGCCCGCCGAAGGGTGAGCGTTCCGCGTGGCCCGCGTCCGGAGCGGGGGCGGGGTTCCCCCGCGGGGACGCCCGCCGTTTCGCATCCATGCGAAACGGCTACTCGTGCACGTGTTCCCACGCTGCTGCGCAGCGCGGGGACCCACTGAGTTGAACAGGCGCTCCGCCTACGGCTCCGCGCCCCCACACGCAAAGCGCGTGGGGCCCCGCCCGCCGTCCGTGGCTCCGCGGGCAAGCTGCACGCCCCGCGGAGAAACCCCGCCCCGCTCCGGACGCTACCATGCATTCCATGGTCAGCCTGGGGTCAGTGTGATTGCAACTTTCGATGAGCTGAGGTGAGCTGGTCGAAACGCGGCTTGCTCATCCTACGACGAGCTCATGATGAGCGGGCTTCGGGACGACGTGAAGGGCGTGCTTGCTGGTTTGGTTGCGTCGCCTAACTGGAGTACGTTGGTCCCATAATTGCATCGACAGATGTCGCAGGTAAGACTTTTCTCTTGCGGAACGGAGCGTTGGATTTATCCCATTACGGGTTGACTTTCCACGTAGAGAAAGAGGCTGGCGTGAAGTTACTCAGACAATCGGCGGCGCTGGCGGCGTCGTTCGGAATTGCTTTCTCCGTGGCTGCGCCGATGCGCGCGGTCGCAGCCGACACGGGTCCGATCAGGATCGCGGTCGTGACCGACATGTCGGGGGTTTATGCGGCCCTGGCGGGCCCCGGAGCGGTCAAGGCGACGGAGATGGCCGTCAAGGATTTCGGCGGGAGCGTCCTCGGGCGTCCGATCGAGGTCGTTACGATCGATCATCGCAACAACGGGCCTGAAGCGGCCGTCAAGGCGCGTGAAGCGATCGACGGCGGCTCCGAGCTGTTGATCGACGTGACGAATTCCGCCGTAGCGCTTGCCGTCTCGGCAGTCGCAAAGGAGAAGCACAAGATCCTGATCGCCACCGGCGCCGCGAGTTCGGCGCTCACCGGTGCCGCGTGTAACAAGTACACTTATCACTACGCGTACGATACCTACGCGCTCGCCAATTCGACCGGACACAACATCGCGGCCCAGCCGAACGGCAAGACCTGGTACGGGATCGTTCCGAACTACGCTTTCGGTCAGCAGATGTTGGCCGACTTCACGGCCGCAATCGGGGCCGAAGGCGGGAGCTTCGTCCACTCGGATATGATTCCGCTGGGGAATACGGACTTCTCATCGTATCTGCTCGCCGCGAAGAACTCGGGCGCGCAGGTCCTGGGCGTCCTCAACGCCGGTGCCGACACCGTGAACACGATGAAGGCCGTCAAGCAATTCGGCATCGACAAGAGCATGAAGATCGCCGTCGGGCTGATGTTCCTCTCCGACGCCGACGCCCTGCCGGACGTCTTCGCGGGTTCGCGTATCACGACGTCCTGGTACTGGAACGAGGACAAGGCGGCGCGCGCCTTTGCGGATCGCTTCGCGAAGGAAATGAACGGGCTCCGTCCGACCGACATCCAGGCCTCCGACTACTCCGCGACGACCCAGTGGCTCAACGCCGTCAAAGCGACCGGAACCGTCGACCCGGACAAGATCGTCCAGTACCTCGACGGGCGGAAGTTTAACGACTTCTACGCGCACAACGGCGAATGGCGCGCCCGCGACCACCGCGTGCTGCACGACATGTACGTGGTCGACGTGCTCTCGAAGGATCAGATCAAAGAGCCCCATGCCTGGTTCAAGATCGACCAAACGATTCCGGCGAGCCGCGCGTTCCGGCCCGAATCGGAATCGAAGTGCAACAAGGATTGGTAACGATCCCTAGATCCCAACGGGACGGGGCCGGCGCGTGACGCCGGCCCCGCCTCTCGTCCTTGCCGTGCCGCTGCTCGCCGCGGTCTCGCCCGACTACGTCCTGACCCAGGTCTTCAACGGCTTCGTCAACGGCGGCTTCTACGCGCTCTTGGCGCTGGGTCTGAGCATCATCTTCGGAATGTTGCGCGTGGTGAACTTCGCGCACGGCACGATGTACATGCTCGGGGCGTTCGTCGCCTACTACGGGGCGCAGTGGGTGCATCTCCCGTTCTATGCGGCGCTGATCGTGGCGCCGGTCGTCGTGGGCCTCTTCGGGCTCGTACTCGAGCGGCTCTTCCTGCGCCGCCTCTACGATCTCGATCCGCTCTACAACCTGCTCTTGACGTTCGCGTTCGTCCTCATGATCGAGGACGGGATGCGGCTGGCGGCGGGCGCGCTCGGCTCGCCGTACGAGACCCCCGAATTGCTCGCCGGGGCGACGAACCTCGGGTTCACGCTCTATCCGACGTACCGCCTCTTCTTGATCGTCGTCTGCCTCGTGATCTGCGCCGGCGTCTATTTCCTCGTCGAGCGTTCGCCGCTCGGCGCGCGGATTCGCGCGGCGACGGAGAACCCCACGCTGACGCGTGCGTTCGGGATCGATACCGACAAGCTCGTGAGCGGCGTCTTCGCGGTCGGCGTCGCGATCGCGGCACTCGCCGGAGTTCTGAACGCGCCGATCACGAACGTCACGCCGACGATGGGCGACGGCATCATCCTCAACACGTTCGCGATCGTCGTGATCGGCGGGCTCGGCTCGATCCTCGGCTCGATCGTCGCCGGCTTCGCACTCGGCGTCATCGTCGCCGTCGGGAACGTGTTCTACCCGCAGATCTCGACGACGCTCGTCTTCATCGTCATGGTGATCGTGATCATGTTCCGGCCTGCCGGCCTCTTCGGAACTCCCGAGCAGGCTCGATGACGCTCGGCTACATCCAAGGCCCCGCGGGGCGGATCACCGGCCTCGTCCTGTTCCTCGCGGGTTTGGCGTTGCCGTTCTTCGTCTACCCCGTCTTCGCGATCCACCTCGCGTGCTTCGCTCTCGTGGCGGTCTCGTTCGACCTCTTGCTCGGGTTCACGGGATTGCTCTCGTTCGGCCAGGCGCTGTTCTGGGGCGGCGGTGCGTATGCGGCGACGATCCTCAGCGGGAAGGCCGGCGCGCCGTTCCTCGTTGCGCTCGGCTGCGGCGTGCTCTACGCGGCGATCCTCGCGCTCCTCGTCGGGGCGATCTCCGTGCGGCGAAGCGGCATCTACTTTGCGATGATCACGCTCGCGATCGCGCAGATCCAGTATTTCCTCGCCTTCCAACTCGTCGATCTCACGGGCGGGGAGAACGGCATCCAGATCGCGACGCGCGGAACGCTCTTCGGCCTCTCGCTCGAGAACGACCGCGCGTTCTACTACGTGGTCCTGCTGTTCGTCACGCTCGGCGTCGCGTTCACCGTGCGGGTCGTCGGCTCGCCGTTCGGGGCGGTCCTCACGGCGATGCGCGAGAACGAACAGCGCGCGCGCAGCATCGGGTACGACACGGCCCGCTTCAAGCTCGGCGCGTTCGTCATGTCGGGCGCGCTCGCGGGGCTGGCCGGTTCGCTCTTCGCGATCGGCAATCACCTCTCGGGGCTCGACGGCGTGGATTGGCACACTTCCGGCGCGATCGTCATGATGACGATCCTCGGCGGCATCGGGACCATCTACGGCCCGATCGTCGGCGCCGCGCTCTTCGAATCGCTCGAGTTCTTCGTCTCGAAGACCCCGATCGGCGACAAGACGAACGTCGTGATGGGCGCGATCTTCGCGCTCGTCATCCTCATTGCGCGGCGCGGCATCGTCGGCGAGATCCTCGCCCGCGCCACGCGCCGCAAGCCGGTCGCCGAAGAAGAAGATCCGCCCGGACTCCTCGGCGACCGCGAAGCGACGGCCGCGAGCTGACCCTTCGCTCAGCCGCGGGGCGGCGCGCGGTCAGACGCCGAGGTGCGCGAGCAGGTCCGATTCGCGTTCGATCACTTCGGCGTTCGTCATCGCTTCCACGATGACGCCGTGCACCATGAGATAGTGACGGTCGGCGACGCGCGTCGCGAAGCGGATGTTCTGCTCGACGAGCAAGACGGTGATGCCGGCCTGCTTGATCTCGAGAATCAGATCCCCGATCGCGTCGACGATGACGGGGGCGAGGCCCTCCGTCGGTTCGTCGAGCAGGATCAACTTCGCGCCGCTGCGCAGGACGCGCGCGATCGCGAGCATCTGCTGCTCCCCGCCGGAGAGCGTCGTCCCCATCGCCTTCGCGCGATCGAGGAGAATCGGGAAAAGGCCGTAGATGCGGTCGAGGGGCCAGGCGGCATCGCTGACGACCGGCGGGAGCGCGAGGTTCTCGGCCACCGTCAGCGTCGAGTAGATGCCGCGCTCTTCGGGGACGAAGCCGATCCCGCGCCGCGCGATCTGATTCGAGCGGAGCGCCATGATCGACTCGCCTTCGAACGTGATTTCCCCCTGCCGCTTGCGGACGATCCCCATGATCGATTTCAACGTGGTCGTCTTCCCCGCGCCGTTCCGGCCGACGAGCGTGACGACTTCGCCGCGTTGCACAACGAGATCGACGCCGCGCAGGATGTGGCTCTCGTCGTAGTAGGCGTGGAGGCCGCGCGTCTCAAGCATGCGAGCCGCCCAGGTATGCGTGGATCACGCGCTTGTCGGCGCGAACCTCGGGGTACGTCCCCTCCGTCAGGACGCGGCCGCGCTGCAGGACGGTGATGCGATCCGAGAGATCGGCGACGACGCTCAGATTGTGCTCGACGAGCACGACGGTGCGCCCCTTCGCGACGCGCTTGATCAAGCGCGCGATCCGCCCGACGTCTTCCGTTCCCATTCCCGCCGTCGGTTCGTCGAGGAGCAACAACTTCGGATCTTGTCCGAGCGAGATCGCGAGCTCGAGGCAGCGCTTGCGGCCGTACGAGAGTTGCACGGCGAGCGAGTTCGCCTGCGCCTCGAGCCCGACGTCCGCGAGGAGTTCGAGCGCGCGCGCGTCGAGCTTATCCATCGCCCGCCCGCCGAGCCAGAAGCGGGAAGGCAAATCGGTCCGCGACTCGAGCGAGACTTTCACGTTGTCGAGCACCGTGAGATGCGGGAAGATGCTGTTGATCTGAAAGCTCCGCACCATCCCAAGCCGTGCGATGCGCGGTGCGTCCATCCCGGTGATGTCCCGGCCGGCGAGATGGATCGTTCCGCTCGTCGGATGGACGAACCCTGAGAGCAGGTTGAAGAACGTCGTCTTCCCCGCTCCGTTCGGGCCGATGATCGCGTGGATCGTCCCTTCTTCGACGGAGAGGGAGACGCCGTCGATCGCCCGATAGCCGGCGAACGACTTCATGAGGTCGCGCGTTTCGACGATGGTTGCCATTGGGGGCGACTCGTTCGCCGCGTCGCAGGCGCGCGCCTAGAAAGAATGCAAGGACTTTTAGCGCACGCGCCGCGACGAGCGATACGCGTCGATCCATGCCTGCGTCGTCAGCAGCGCGCCGTTCCTGCGCACGGCGCGCAGGCGCCCGCGTTGCGCGGCTTTGTAGAGCGCATCCCGTTCGGCGCCCGCGGCGAAGGCCGCGACCGCGCGGAGATCGCCGCCGCTTTCCAGCGCCGCGAGAAGCTGCGCGAGCCCGGCGAGGATCGAACGGCCGATGACGCCGGCGAGCGGCCACGGATCGCGCGAGTCGGCGCGCCGCAGCGCGGCGCGATAGCGTTCCGCGTCGCGCTCGCGGACGACGAACGGGGGGAGCGCGAGACGTCGCAGCAGCAGATTCGTCACGAGCCTGACCGTCCGCCCGTTCGCCTCCGCGAACGGATGGATCCGGCGGAGGCGCTCGTGCGCCTCGGCGAGCCAAAGGAGGTGCGAGGCCCCCGCCTGCGGGCCGGGGCCGAAACGCGCGACGAACGCGTCGATCTCGCGCGGCACGAACCACGGCGGGGGCGGGACGACGTCTCCCGCGAGGCGTTCGAGCGTCGTCGCGCGCCACGTCCCCGGATGCGCACCGGCCGCGCGGCGCGTCGCCCGCGCGTGAAGCTCGACGATTTCCTCGAGGCGGAGGTACGGGCTGCGCCGGCTCGGGAGCGGTGCAGCCCGCAGGTAGCGGACCGCATCGGCGTAGTCCGCCACGGCGACGTACGCCTCGAGCGGGCGCCCGCCGAGCGCGACCCCACGCGTGACGAGAGCCTCGACCTCGCCGGGCTCGAGGCTCGCTCCGGCAAGCGCAGCCGAGGCACGGATCTCGTCGAGGTAGAGCCGATCGAGGCTGCCGCCGGAGGCGCCGAGCGCTTCCAGCCGTGCGGCATCGGAATGGATCGCCGACTCGAGGCCGAGGATCGGTTTCGACTCGTTCACGTGTCCATTTTAGCGCAAATGTGAACGAAATGGACTCCTAAAAGGAGACGTTCGAGCCCGCAGCGCCGAAGCCGACGCCTATGGACTCGTACCTTCAGGCTCTCTCCAAGCGCGTGCTCGTTTTCGACGGGGCGATGGGCACGGAATTGATGGGGATGCACCTGGCGGAGCGCGATTTCGGCGGTGCGACGCAGCTAGGCTGCAACGAGGCGCTGGTCCTGACGCGCCCCGACGTCATCCGCGCGGTTCACGAGCGCTACTTCGAAGCCGGCGCCGACGTGGCGGAGACGGATTCGTTCACAGCGTCCCGCCTCAAGCTCGAGGAGTACGGCCTCGGCGAGCGGACGGCGGAGGTGAACCGGCGCGCCGCGGAACTGGCGCGGGAGGCGGCGGACCGCTACTCGACGCCGGAGCGGCCGCGCTACGTCGCCGGCTCTTTGGGGCCGACCGGAATGCTGATCTCGTCGAGCGATCCGACGCTTTCCAAGATCACGTTCGACGAACTCGCGGCGCTGTACGGCGAGCAAGCTCGGCACCTGGTCGAGGGTGGCGTCGATCTGCTGTTGATCGAAACGGCGCAGGATCTGCTCGAGATGAAGGCCGCGATCGCGGGGATCGTGCGCGAGTTCGAGCGCGGACTGCGGCGCGTTCCGATCCAGGCGCAGGCGACGCTCGACGTCACCGGCCGGATGCTGCTCGGGACCGATATCCGCGCGGTGACCGCGACGCTCGATGCCCTGCCGATCGACGTCATCGGCTTGAACTGTTCGACCGGCCCCGCGCACATGCGCGATGCCGTTCGTTACCTCGTCGAGAACTCGCGCTGCTTCGTGAGCGTGATCCCAAACGCGGGCCTCCCGCTGATGGGGCCGAAAGGCGAGACGATCTATCCGGAGACGCCCGCCGAGATGGCGCGCGCGCTCTCCGCGTTCGTGCGCGAGTTCGGCGTCAACGCCGTCGGCGGCTGTTGCGGCACGACTCCGGCGCACGTCAGAGCGTTAGCGGATGCGGTACGCGGTCTGAACGGGCGGGCGCCGGAGCCGAAACCACTGCAATTCGCCGCCTCCGCGATGACGGCGACCGCGCTGCGGCAGGACGGTTCGCCGCTCCTGATCGGCGAACGCATCAACGCGCAGGGCTCGCGCAGGATCAAGCGGCTGTTGCTCGAGGAGAACTACGACGAGATCCTACTCGCCGGCCGCGAGCAAGTCGAGGGCGGCGCGCACGTCCTCGACGTGTGCACGGCGCTCACGGAGCGCACCGACGAAGCGATGCAGATGGCGACGATCGTCAAACGCCTCGCGCAATCGGTCGAGACGCCGCTCTCCGTCGACTCGACCGAGCCGAAGGTGATCGAGGCTGCGCTGAAGATCTACGCCGGCCGCCCGATCGTCAACTCGATCAACCTCGAAAACGGGCGAGAGAAGCTCGATATCGTGATGCCGCTCGTCAAGGAGGCGGGCGCCGCCGTCGTCGCGCTGACGATCGACGAGCGGGGGATGGCGAAGACCGCCGAGTCGAAGCTCGCTATTGCGAAGCGGATCGCCGGGATCGTCGTCGGCGAATACGGGATCCCGCCGGGCGCGCTGATCTTCGATCCGCTCGTCTTCACGCTCGCGACCGGGCAACCGGAGTTCCTCGATTCGGCGGGCGAGACGCTGGAAGGGTTGCGCCGCATCAAAGCGGAGCTTCCGGAGGTCCTCACGTCGCTGGGCGTCTCGAACGTGAGCTTCGGGCTCAAACCCGCGGCCCGCGCCGCGCTGAATTCCGTGATGCTGCACCACGCCGTCGAGGCCGGGCTCGACATGGCGATCGTCAACCCCAAGGAGATCACGCCCTACGCCGAACTCGGCGCGCTCGAGCGAGAACTCTGCGACGATCTCGTCTTCAACCGCCGCCCGGATGCGCTGCAGCGCGTCATCGAACATTGGGAGAGCGCGAAGAGCCCGGCGCAGCTCGCCGCTTCGCAACAGGACGACGATCTCGACGCAACGCCCGAAATGCGGATCCGCAACGCGATCCTGCGCCGCCGCAAGGACGGCATCGAAGCGAAGATCGACGACGTCTTGCGCGCGCGCGACGCGGTCGACGTCCTCAACAACGTCCTCCTCCCTGCGATGAAGGAGGTCGGCGACAAGTTCGGCTCGGGCGAGTTGATCTTGCCTTTCGTGTTGCAATCCGCAGAGGTGATGAAGAAAGCCGTCGCCCATCTCGAGCAGTTCCTCGAGCGCAAGGAGGGGACGAGCAAGGGGAAGATCGTGCTCGCGACCGTCTTCGGCGACGTGCACGACATCGGGAAGAACCTCGTGCACACGATCCTCGCGAACAACGGCTACACGGTCTACGATCTCGGCAAGCAAGTCCCGATGGCCAAGATTCTCGAGAAGGCGATCGAGGTCGAGGCCGACGCGATCGGGCTCTCGGCGCTGCTCGTCTCGACCTCGAAGCAGATGCCGGTCTGCGTCGCTGAGCAGGCGGCCCGGGGCCTCGCGTTCCCCGTGCTGATCGGCGGGGCGGCGATCAATCGCGATTTCGGCCGCCGTATCGGCTTCCTCCCGGACGCGGAGGACGGCGCTGCGCGGTATTTCGAGCCCGGGGTCTTCTATGCGAAGGATGCCTTCGAAGGCCTCGAGATCGTCGACCGGCTCACGGGAGACCCGGAGCGGCGGGCCGCGTTCGAACGCGCTCACCGCGCGGAGGCGGAGCGCGCGCGCAGCGCCGCGCGCTCGGCGCTCGCGCCGGCGCCGGGCGGCTCCGCCCGCGCCGCGCTCGCGCCGGCGGCTCCGCCCCGGGCGCCGTTCTTCGGGGCGCGCACGCTCGAACGTTTCGATATCGCCGAACTCTGGCCGTGCTTCGATCGCAAGAGCCTCTTCCGGCTCTCGTGGGGCGGGGCGAATGCGAAAGGCGAGGCGTGGGAACGTCTGGTCGACGAGGAATTCGAGCCGCGCCTGCGCCGCTTCCAAGAGGCGGCCGAGGCGGGGGGCATTCTCGAGCCCCGCGCAGTTTACGGCTACTTCCCGGCGGCGGGCGAAGGGAACGACGTCGTTCTGTTCGCGCCGGAGGACCCCGCCCGCGAGATCGCGCGCTTCCCGTGCGCGCGGCAGGCCGGGGGCGAGCACCTGTGCCTGGCGGACTACCTGCGCGAGAGCACGCCGCACGGCGCGAGCGACGTCGTCGCCCTCCAGGTCGTCACGGCCGGCTCCGAGGCCGGCAAGCGGATCGAGGCGCTCCACGCCGCGGGGGAATTCGGGGAGAGCTATTTCCTGCACGGGTTCTCCGTCCAGGCGGCGGAGGCGCTCGCGGAATTCGTGCACGCCCGCATCCGGCGCGAATTGGGCCTCGGCCCCTCCCGCGGGAAGCGTTATTCGTGGGGGTACGGCGCCTGCCCGGATCTCGCGCAGCACGCGCTCGTTTGGGAGCTGCTCGACGTCGAGCGCGCGATCGGCGCGAAGCTGACGGATGCGTTCCAGATCGTCCCGGAGCAATCGACGGCGGCGATCGTCATCCACCATCCCCAGGCGAGCTACTTCAACGCGGCCGCCGTCCGCCAACTCTCCCCGGCCTGACGGGCCCGTCGGTCCCCGCCGCGGCGGGAGCGGCGTTCAGCGGAGGAGGCGCCGGTCCAAGAGCCACGCGAGCGCGCCGCCGAGCGCGCCGCACGCGACGTCGAACGCGTTCCACTTCCAGCTCTCGAGCGACCCGCCGGCGCGTTGCCCGGCTTCGATTGCGGCGCTGAAGAGCGCGACCGCCGCCGCCGTGGCGAGCAGCGGGAGGCGCCGCTTCCATTCCAGCGCGGCCCGGTCGAGTGCGAGGCCGACGATCGCGAACGCGACGATGCTGTAGGTCTTGCGCAGCATGACGTGCCATTCCAGATAGCTCGGCGAGGTCGCCTCGTAGACCGCTCCGCTGAGCGAGAGCGCGAAGAAGACGGCCGCGACGGCAGCGGCTGCCGCCGTCCAACGTTTCATCCGGCGTACGACCTTTGCAGAGAAATGAAGAAGGACAGCCGGCGCGTCGCCGGCTGTCCCCTTTCCGTGGTGGGTTTCGAGGTTAGAACGCGAGGCGGGTTTCGAGGAAGATCGCCTGCGCGTCGTCCTTCTTGAGGTAGCCGTTGGTCTGGGCGACGCCGCCGATGCTGTAGTTGATCGGCAGGACGCTGTTCTTCAGGTGCCACGTCTGCCAAACAACGCCGACCTGGGCGTTGCTGCCGATGAAGTGGTGGGCCCCGACGTATCCGATTTGATAGCCGTTGGGGTTGCCGATGAAGAACTGCTGGTAGTCCGGGGTGCCCGCGACTTCGTTGTGCGGTCCGGTCGAGTTCAGGCCGGCGTTGATGTAGCCGCCGTCGAGGTAGCTGTTGCCGGACTTCGGCGCGGTGTCGCCGAGGTAGGCCTTGATCCAGTACGCGAAGTTCCCGCCCCAGGTGTTGCCCGTGAACGGATCCTTGCCGAAGCGCTGCATGGCTTCGCCTTCGAGCGAGGCCTTCGAGTTGAACGCGTAGATCGCGTCGACCGACGCGATCGAGATGTTCGGGTTGTAGGCCGAGACCAAGCCCGTCGCCGGGTTGTAGCCGGTCAGACCGGCGTAGTCGCTGAGGTCCGTGATCCAGCTTGCGCCGACCGTGAGGGCCTTCGTCGCGTTGAACTGAGCGCGGGCGAAGAGCGACTGGCTGGCGGCGTTCGTGACCGCCGAGGTGTTGCTGACGGCAGCCTTGTTGAAGCTGTAGCCGACGAAGGCTCCCAGCTTACCCTTGGCATAACCGACTTCGGCACCGTTGAAGTAGTCCGAGAACGCGAGGCCGATGTCGCCGCTGGATTCCGCGAAGCGGCCGACCGTGGCGTACAGACCCGACGGGTCCTTGTACGTCAAGTTCGCCCAGTTCAGACGGAAAGAGCTGTTGTTCGGCATCGAGCCGAACGACGGAGTGTCGCTGCTGGTGCCGTACGCGCCGTTACCCGGAGCGTTGGACAGATAGTAGCGATCTTCCAGGCGGATCGTGTACGAGACGTTGGGGTCCACGACGCCGTCGAAGCGGATGCGGACGACCTGGTAGCCGGTTCCGTTACCGGCCTGGCCCGTCTTGAGGGCCTGATTGCCGCCGCCGTTCGACGGGCCGGTGATCGCCGTGCCCGACGGAAGGGCGAGCCCTGCCGCGTTGTAGGCTGCGACGTAGTCCGTGATCGTGCCCGGTGCACGGAGGAAGTAGTAGAGCTTGAACTTCTGACGGTCAAGCGTCTTCTGCTGGGCGGCCACTTGGGTCTTCAGGGTCGCGACGTCGCTCTTGACGGACGCGAGGTCCTTCTTGACGCCGTCGAGTTCGACTTTGAACTCGTCTTCGAGCTTGCGGAGAGCGTCGAGGTCGGCAGGCGTCACCGTCTGCAGCGCCGCGAGCTTGTCCTTGACGTTCTTATCGAGGCGGGCGATCGCGACGGCCATTTCGTAGCGCGTCAGCGGGCGGTTGCCCTTGAAATAGCCGCCCGGATACCCTTCGATCAACCCGTCGGCCTGCAGCTGCTGGATCGCAGTGTAAGCCCAGTGGTTGGTGGGGACGTCGCTGAAAGAAGTGTCGGCGAGGGCGATCGACGTGCTCATTGCAACCGCCAATGCCGCGGCTCCGACCGCTTTCAGCATCTTGTTCGTGGTCATAGGCCTCCTATGTTGAAGGGGTCGCCGGCCTTGGAGCGCGTGAAAAGGGGCTGTGACCGAGTTGCCAGCACGTTTCCCCGCGCCCGTTCGGGCGGCGGTCGGCCTTAGCTCGCTTGCCTCCGGTAAAAGCGGCAAGTGAGGGCCGATTTGCGACTTTTTTCGGCGAGGAACGAATCCCTGCCGCACGAGGCCGCCTTCGGCAGGTGCGGTCATCCCCCCGGCGTACACAAAGCCGCCAGCGCCGAGTGAACTCGGCCTGGGGGATTTCGTCATATAGCGTCATCCTTCATCAAACCTCGTCATACACACGTCGACGTGTTGGAGGTCGTACTTTGGATTTTCAGAAAATTGGGCGCCGGGCTTTCGCGGTAGGCCTAGCCGCGGGTTTCTCGGCGTTGACCCTTGCCGGGAGCGCCGGAACGGCGTTCGCGGCCGATAAAGTCATCAAGATCGGTATCAGTTTGCCGGTCAGCGGCGCGGAAACGACGCAAGGCGTCCCGACGCGCAACGGCGCCGTGCTCGCGATCGAAGAGGCAAACGCCGCGGCGGTGCCGGGCGGATTCAAGTTCGCCGCGTTCGATCTCGACGATGCCGTGCAGGGCGTGCACGATCCGGCGCAAGGCGCGCAGAACGTGAAGACGTTCGTCGCGGATGCGGCGGTCGTCGGCATGGTCGGTCCGTTCAATTCGAACGTCGCCAAGGCCGAGATCCCCGTTTCGAACGACGCGGGCCTCGTCATGATCAGCCCCGCGAACACGAACCCGACGCTGACGAAGGGCGACGACGCGAAGAAGCTGCGCCCCTCGCACCCGGACGTTAACAACTACTTCCGCGTTTGCACGACCGACGATAAGCAGGGCGCGGCCGGCGCGAACTTCGCGAAGTCCCTCGGTTACAAGAACATCTTCGTCATCGACGACAACGAAACGTACGGCAAGGGTCTCGCCGACATCTTCGAAGCGGACTTCAAGAAAGAAGGCGGCACGATCCTCGGGCACGAGCACGTGACGAAGGGGCAGCAAGACTTCAAGGCGCTGCTCACCAAGATCAAGAGTTCGAATCCCGATGCGATCTTCTTCGGCGGCGTTACCGCGAGCGGCGGCGGCTTGATCCGCAAGCAGATGGCGGACGTCGGGATGGACAAGGTCGCCTACTTCGGCGGCGACGGGATCAGCGACGACGAGTTCATCAAGATCACGGGTCCGATGGCCGACGGTTCGTACTACACGGTCGCCGCTCCCGAAACGACGAAGCTTCCTTCGGCGAAGCCGTTCATCGCGGCGTACAAGAAGCGTTGGGGCACCGACGTCGGTCCGTATAGCGCGAACGCCTACTCCGCGGCCAAGATCATCATCGCCGCGTCGCTCAAGGCACTCAAGGACAACGGCGGCAAGCAGCCGACCCGCGCCGAAGTGCTCAAGAACGTCCAGGCGACGAGCCTCGATACCCCGATCGGCCATGTCGGGTTCGACGCGAACGGCGACACGACCGCGCCGATCCTGAGCCTCTACTCGATCAAGGGCGGTAAGGCCGTCTTCGTTAACCAGATCAACCTCGCCGGCAAGTAGCCCGGAAACCGAGCGGAAGGCGGCGTCGTGGAGATTCTTTTTCAGCAGCTCGTCAACGGGCTGTCGCTGGGGGCGATCTATGCCTTGATCGCCCTCGGTTACACGATGGTCTACGGGATCATCGAGCTGATCAATTTCGCACACGGCGACGTCTATACGCTCGGCTCGTTCTTCTCGCTCATGATCCTCGGGCTCATGGGCGTATCGACGACGTTGCACGGCGCCCCACTCGTGGGCGTCGTGCTCGTCACGGTCCTCGGGGCGATGATCCTGTGCGGGATCGTCGGCGTCCTGATCGAGCGCCTCGCGTACCGGCGGCTGCGCAACGCGCCGCGGCTGGCCCCGTTGATCACGGCGATCGGCGTCTCTTTCATTTTAGAGAACGTGATGCAGCTCTGGCGGGGGCCGTCGCCGGTGAACTTCCCCGATATCATTCCAAATCCGTACATCCATATGGGCAACGTCGGCATTGCGACCAAGCAGATCATCGTCGTCGTCCTGGCGATCGTGATGATGATCGCACTGCAGACGTTCGTGCAAAACACGAAGATGGGCAAGGCGATGCGCGCGACGGCGCAGGATCGCGATGCCGCTCAGCTGATGGGCATCAACATCAACACGACGATCGCGCTGACGTTCTTGATCGGCAGCGCGCTCGCGGGCGCGGCCGGTTTCGTCAGCGGCATCTACTATGGTTCGACCTGGTTCTTCAACGGCTTCTCGGCCGGTCTCAAAGCCTTCACGGCGGCGGTGCTGGGCGGAATCGGGAACATCGCGGGCGCGATGCTCGGCGGCTTCCTGATCGGCCTCATCGAAGCGTTCACGACGCAGTTCATCTCGGATCAATGGAGCAACGTCGTGGTCTTTTCGGTGCTCGTGCTCGTGTTGATCTTCCGTCCCTCGGGGCTGCTCGGCGAGCAGCTTCCGGACAAGGTGTGATCCGTGCACGACCGGCGTAAACTGCTCCCGTTTCTGCCCGTTCTCCTCATCCCGCTCATCCCGCTCTTCGACAAGAACATCTCCCATATCAATTTCCTGGCCGACGCGGGCGCGTACATGCTTCTGGCGCTCGGCTTGAACATCGTCGTCGGTTATGCGGGACTGCTCGATCTGGGATACGCGGCGTTCTTCGCGATCGGCTCTTACAGCTATGCGATGCTCGCGAGCTCGCAGTTCAACATCCACATACCTTTTTGGGTGATGCTGTTCGTCGCCTCGGGAATCGCGGCCGTCTTCGGGATCCTGCTCGGCGCGCCGACGCTGCGGCTGCGCGGCGACTACCTGGCGATCGTCACGCTCGGCTTCGGTGAGATCGTTCCGCAGACGTTCTTGAATCTATCCGATTATACGAATGGTCCGAACGGGATCAGTCCGCTGGATCAGCCCTCGTTCTTCGGACATGCGTTCGGCTTCAATCCGGTTCCGTACTTCTACGTGATGCTCGGGTTGATAACGTTCGCGCTCTGGATCTCGACCAACTTGCGCAGCAGCCGTCTCGGCCGCGCCTGGATGGCGATCCGCGAAGACGAACTGGCCGCGCGCCACATGGGCATCAACACGACGTTCACGAAGCTCTCGGCCTTCGCGCTCGGCGCTTCGTTCAGCGGGCTGGCGGGAGTCGCTTACGCCTCGAAGCTGCAACTGGTCGGGCCGGACCAGTTCTCGTTCAGCGTCAGCATCCTCGTGCTCTCGATGCTCGTGCTCGGCGGGATGGGAAACCTTCTCGGCGTCGTCGTCGGCAGCTTCACGCTCTCGTTGCTCAACAACTTCATCTTGCCTCAGGCGACGAACCTCGCGCACGACATTCTGCACGTGAACGTCGACTTCACGCTGTACCGCTTCATGCTGTACGGCGCGATTCTCGTGATGATCATGCTGTTCCGGCCCGAAGGACTCATCGCGAACAAGCAACGTGCGGAGGAATTGCACGGCGGAACGGTCGTGGAACCGATCTGATGGCATTCTTCGAACTCAAGAACGTCACGAAGGCCTTCGGCGGGCTCGTTGCCGTCAACGACGTCTCGTATTCGGTCGAGAAGGGGAGCATCGTCGCGATGATCGGGCCGAATGGCGCCGGCAAGTCGACGGTCTTCAACCTGATCACGGGCGTCTACCAACCAACGGGCGGTTCGATCACGCTCGAGGGCGAGAGCCTGGCGGGTTTGATCACCGATCGCGTCACGGCGCGGGGCATCGCGCGGACATTCCAGAACATCCGGCTCTTCGCCGCGATGTCGGCTATCGAGAACGTCATAACCGGCTGTCACGTTCGCATGCATTCGAATCTCGTCGATTCGCTGCTTCACACGCCGCGCCAGCGGAAAGAGGAGAAGAAGTATCGCGAGCGCGCCCGCGAACTGCTGGAATTCGTGAACCTCTCGCGCGACGCGGAGAACGAGGCTCGCAATCTCCCGTACGGCAGCCAGCGCCGGCTCGAGATCGCGCGCGCGCTCGGAAGCGATCCGAAGCTGTTGCTGTTGGACGAGCCGGCCGCCGGCATGAACCCGCGCGAGAAGGAAGATCTGATCGGTCTGATCCGGCGCATCCGCGGGATCGGCGTGACCGTGTTCCTGATAGAACACGATATGGCGCTCGTAATGTCGATCAGCGAGCGAATCGCCGTGCTCGACCACGGGGAGAAGATCGCGGAGGGAACGCCTGCCGAGATCCGTTCGAACGAGAAAGTGATCGAGGCGTATCTGGGCAAGCCGGAGGATGCGGCGTAGTGGCGCTTCTGGAAATCAAAGGGCTCGACGCGTCGTACGGGCGCATCCGGGCGTTGCAAGACGTGACGCTGCACGTCGAACAGGGTGAGATCGTCACCCTGATCGGCGCGAACGGCGCCGGGAAGACGACGACGCTGCGCTCGATCAGCGGATTGATCCGGCCGACGAAGGGGACGATCCGCTTCGACGGTCAGGATCTGCTCAAGCTCTCCCCCGATGAGGTGGTCAAGGCCGGCATCAGCCATTCGCCGGAAGGGCGGCGCGTCTTCGCGCGCATGACCGTCCGCGAAAATCTCGAGCTCGGCGCGTTCACGCGCACGTCGAAGGCCGAGATCGAGGAAGATTTCGAGCGCGTCTACACGACCTTCCCGCGCCTACGTGAACGCATGCTCCAGAAAGCGGGCACGCTCTCGGGCGGCGAGCAGCAAATGCTCGCAATCGGGCGCGCGCTGATGTCGCGGCCGCGGGTGCTGTTGCTCGACGAGCCCTCGCTCGGCCTCTCGCCGATCCTCGTTCAGACGATCTTCAAAGTGATCAAGGACATCAACAAGAACGGGACGACCGTGTTGCTGATCGAGCAGAACGCGCGGCAAGCCCTTTCGATCGCCTCGCGCGGTTACGTGCTCGAAGTGGGGAAGATCGCCTTCGCGGATTCCGCAAAGAACCTGATGTCGAGCGAAGCCGTGCGCGCAGCCTACCTCGGCGGCGCCGCTTAACCGACACCAACCCCGGCCATCTTCATCCGCTTCCACGTGGCCCTCGGGGCAATGGGGCACTGAGGTGAAAGCACGCTAACCCCAAGCGTGACTATCGAACGCAGGCAGCGTCCGGGGGGGCGGGGCTCCTCCGCGGGGAGCGCAGCTTGCCCGCGGAGCCACGATGGCGGGAGCGGGCAAGTGAACTAGTCCCATTCTTGAGGGGACCCCGATCTTGTCGAAAGGTCCAGCTCCCATGTCTGGCCGACGAGTTCGGGACCCCAGCTGTCGTGCCGTTGCTCCTCGACGAGGTGAAAGCCGGCCTCTTCATAAATGCGGCGCGCCGCGCGCAAGACGTCGTTCGTCCAGAGCGTGATCTTCGCGTACCCGGCGCGCCGCGCGAAGCTGATGCACTCTTCGACCAAACGCCGGCCGATACCGAGCCCCCGCGCCGAAGGCTCGACGAGCAGTAGACGAAGCTTCGCCACCTCATCGGAGGCCTTGACGAGCGCGACCGAGCCGACGATTTCGCCTTCGCGCTCCGCGATCCAGCAGCGCTCGCGCTTGGGGTCGAAGTGCTCGAGGAACGATGCGGCGATCTGCGCGACGAGCGCCTCGAAGCGTTCGTCCCACCCGTACTCCTGCGAGTACAGCACGGCGTGCCGATGAACGATCCATCCCATGTCGCCGGGCTGATGCGGGCGAATGACGTAGGGAACGTTGGCCGCCGGCGGGTCGCCGAGCAAACGTTCGATCGCGTGCATCGCTTCGACCAGCCGGCGCTGCTCCTCGCCGGAGAGTTCGTTCAGCATGTGCACCGCCTCGTCGTGCGAGGCTCGCTGGAGGGGAGCAAACGTGTCGCGGCCGTGCGCGGTCAGCGAGAGCAGCATCTGCCGGCCGTCGGTCGCCGACGGCCTCTTTTCAACGAGCCTTCGTTGCTCGAAGCCGCGCAGGATGCGGCTCAAATAGCCGACGTCCACGCTCAGATCGCGGCCCAGTTCCGTGGCCGTGAGGTCATCGCGATGCGCGAGTTCGTAGAGCACGCGAACCTCGGTCAGCGAGAACGGGCTGCGCAAGAGCCCCTCCTGCAGCACGCCGATGCGCTTGGTGTAGAGGCGATTGAAGCGCCGCACCGTCTGGGCCCGCCGATCGACTTGGGAAGAACCGGCCGTCTTTTCGTTTGGCGCTTTCATAGCGCTGATAATCAAGCATTTAGTTGCCATAGTCAACCAAATGGGCAGAATGCTCTTGATGGCCTAAGCTAATAGCGAATTCGCATGGATGCGAATTCGCGGGCGTCCCCGCGGAGGAACCCCGCCCCGGCCCGGACGCGGGCCACGCGAGAAGGCTATCCTTCGACGAAGCTGAGGAGCTAGCTCGACTTCACCTGCGCGCGCGTGAGGTGTTGCGCGCCGTAGACGGGGACGCCCCCGACGACCGTTGCGAGCACGTCGTACGCGGGGCTCCAGAGCGAAAGGTCGGCGCGCAGTCCCGGTGCGAGCCTGCCGCGCTCGTTCTCGATCCCGAGCATGCGGGCCGGCGTCGCCGTCGCGCTCACGATCGCCCGTTCGAAGGGGATCGAGGCGTACGACATCAGATTGCGAACCGCACGATCGCAGTGCAGCGCGCTGCCGGCGATCGTGCCGTCTTCGGAGCGGACGACGCCGCCTTCGACGCGATACCCGCTCCCGGTCGGCGCCATGTAGTCCGTGGCGAGGATCATCCGCTCGCCGAGCGTGCGATAGAGCAGATCGACCATCACCGGCGCGACGTGATACCCGTCGCAGATCAATTGCACGGTCGTACGCGGTTCTTGGATGAAAGCCGCCAGGATCGAGGGATCGCGATGATCGAGCGGGGGCATCGCGTTGAACGCGTGCGTCAGCGTGCGGAAGCCGACCCCGATCGCAAGCATCCCGTCGCGGTACTTGGCCGACGTGTGCCCGGCGGCGCAGACGATGCCCTGTTCGTAGAAGAAGCGGACGACTTCGCTCGCGCCTTCGACCTCGGGCGCCATCGTAACCTCGACGAGCGCTCCGCGACAGGCGGCGATCATCTCCTTCGCACGCGCGACGCTCGCGCCGAGGATCCAGTCGCTGCGATGGACGCGACGGTACTTCGGGTTGACGAACGGCCCTTCGAAGTGGATCCCCAAGCACTGCGCGCCGCCGATCTCGTCTTGTTCGAGAAGCGCGTGCGCGGCCTCCGCGACTTCGCCTGCGGCGTGCAGCATCGATTCCCACGGCGCGGTCATGATCGTCGCGACGAATCCGGTCGTCCCTTGCGCGGCGTACGACTGCGCGGCGACTTCGACGGCGTTTCCTTGATCGCGGTTGAACAGGACGTCCCCGGCTCCGTTCGTGTGAACGTCGAGCATCCCGGGTGCGACGATCGTCCCCTCCGGGAGCGAGAAATCGCTGGGGCCGTCGGGTGGGAGGATTTGAGAGATCCGCCCCCCGTCGATCGCGAGGCGGCCGGAGCGGACAGAACCGTCGCCGAGCGCTAGGAGCGCGGGGCCGAGAACGTAGGATTGCACGAGGCGGGAGATTCGGGGTCGCGCGGAGCCGAACCTAGCCGCGCCCCCGTCACGCCCTCGGGGGACGCCCGAAGAAGCGGCCGAGCGCCCGCGCCAGGTTCGGGCGCGAGCTCGCTTCGAGTTCCGGATCGCGTTGCGGGCCCGGCTCGGCGCTCGCGGGCGGGCTCGTCCCCGCACGCGCGCGGCGCTCTCGCTCGGCCAGGCGTTGCATGTGGGCTTCCGCATGCGCGGCGAGCGTCTCGCGTAGCGCGCCGAGCTCGTTCCAAGCAGCCGAAGCGCGCCCGGCCTTGCGCGCCTCCCCGAACTCGAGCGCGGAGATCGTGAAGATGCGTCCGGCGGCGATTCCGCGCCCGCGGATGTAACGCGACGCGAGCTCGACGACGGTGCGGCGTTCGGCAGGCGCCTCGTTGTCGGCGATCGTGTGCGCGAAGAGCATCGGCTTTCCGTAATCGGCGACCCGCGCGTACAGATCGAGCTCGCGGTCCGAGAGCTGTCGCGAGAAGAGCGCGACGACCTCGCTTGCGGCGCGCGCGGCGTGCAGCGCGATCTCCTCGGCATGCGCGTTCCCCGAATCGAACGCGGGCGCGTGTACGAGGACGAGTTGGCGCGGCAGCGTCCAGGGGATTTCGATCAGAACCGGTGTCCGCGAGGCCTGCGTGATCGCCGTGCCGTCCGCAATCTCGCGCCATTCGCCGCCGGCCTCGAGCGCGTACGCGCGCTCTTCCTCACCGTAGCGCACGTGGATCGGGAAGAGCGCCTCGCGATTCCCCGCATCGTCGAGGAGCCGCGTCTCGGCGAGCGCGTCGATGAGGCTCGACTTCCCGCGCCGCAACGCGCCCAAGACGACGACGCGGTAGCGTTCGGGGCGCAAGCCGCGCCGGTACGCCGCGGCGTCGAAATCGGCCTCCGCCGGCGCCGCGGAAACGGCCGGGCGCGCATGCGGCCGGAGCTGCGTCGCTTCGACGTGCCGGCGCACGAGGGCGGCGGCGAGCGCGCCCAGCTGGGACCGTTCGGCCCCCAGGCGTTCGCAGGCCCTCCGCCGCCCCTCGGCGTCGAGGGCGAGGGCGCGTTCGATCGGGTCTAGCCGTTCGGCCCGGGATTGCGTGCGTTCGAGTTCGACGCACTCCGCGAGCGCGCCGTACGCGCTCGTGATGCCGGCGGCGAATTCCGCCACGAAGCGCTCGACGTCGGCGGCAAGTTGCGGGAAGAAGTTTTCGCGCAGGTCCGTCCCGAGTTCGCGCTTCATGTACGCACCGTGCGGGTTTGCGGCGAACGCGCGGCCGATCGCGTGCACGAACGTGACGGCCGGCCCCCCGAGCGCACCGAGCACGATCGTCGAGCGGATGCCGGCGGCGAGATCGCGCGACCAGGCCCCGACGCCGGGTTCGCCGCCCAGGCGCGGCGCGACGAGGTCCGAGACGTTCAGACCGCGGTGCTCGCGGGCCGCGCGTTCGAGCGCGCGGGCCGTGTCCCCCGCGACTTCGTCGGCGAACGCGGTCAGATTCGCCGACATCGTCGCGTCGACGAGGCCGTGGAGCTTGTGGCGATCCCGGATGCGCTCGATGTCCGCGACGTCGAGGGCGGCGCCGAGAGCTCGCTCGATCTCGGCGCGCAAGCTTTCGCCGCGCTGCGCGATCCAGGCACGGCGCTCTTCCCCCGCGCGCAGGATCTCGTCGCGCTCGCGCGAGAGCGAACGCTCCCGTTCGTCGAGCTCGGCCTCGGTGCTCGCGAGCGTCTCCGCGAGCGCGCCGGGCTCGCTCGCGAGCAGCGTCTCCATGCGTTCGTTGCGCTCGCGCGCTTCGCCGAGCACGTACGCAAGCATCTGCGTCGCCCGTGCGGCGCGCGCCGCGAGCGCGCGCTCGAGCAGCGTGCGGTCGAGCGCCTCGAGCAACGCCGGAAAACCGCTCCGTTCGCGCAGCGCCGGATCGTCGTCGAGCGTTCCGAGTGCGAATTCTTGCGCCGAGATCGCGAACACGTCGGCGTGCGGCGCGAAGCGAGCGGCTCGCGAGACGATCCGTTCGCGCGCGGCTTCCCAGATCGGCCGCCCGTCCGCTTCCGGAGCCCGCCAAAGATCGATCTTCGTCTGCACGATGAAGATCGTGCGCACGTGCTCGCCGACGAGGCCGAGGAACGCGGCGTCGCCGTCGGTGAACGGCTGCTGCGTATCGATGAGGTAGAGTACGGCGTCCGCTCGCGGAAGGTAGGCGAGCGTCGCGCGCCGGTGCGCCGGATTGAGCGAGGCGAGGCCGGGCGTGTCGGCGACGGCGAAGCCGCGTTCGAGGTACGGAGAGTCGACGCCGACGACGACGTGCGTGGGTGCGTCGCCGGCGTCCGCGGTCGCGTCGTGCAGCGCGCCGCGATCGTCCCGCCCGACGGCGACGAAGCGGGACAGACCGTCGAGCGGGATCCGCTCTTCCCGGCCCGACGCATAGCGCGCCGTAGCGCGTTCGACCGGAGAGTACTCGAGCTCCGTGATCGTCGCCGTCGATGGATTGATGTCGACGGCGAGCAGCCCGGTAAGGCGCGCGCCGTCGCGCCGCGCCTTGCCGAGCAGCGCGTTGAGCAGGAACGATTTTCCGCTCGAGAACTCGCCGACCACCGCCAGCGTGAAACGCCGTTCGAGCCGCTCGCGCGCCGCGTCGAGCGTTGCGAGCTCGGCGTCGCGTTGCGGCCAGGGGTCGCGCGCGTCCGAGGCCAGGAACGCGCGCACGCGGTCGAATAGTGCGAGGAGGTCGGCCGGGGCCTGCGTCATCGCGTCAGCGGCGGATCAGCGCGAGCGCCTCATCACGGTGCTCCTCCATCAAGGCGCGCGTGTCGCCTTCGACGTTGAGCCGCAGGAGGGGCTCGGTGTTGGAGGGCCGGACGTTCATCCACCAATTCGGGTACTGGATCGTGACGCCGTCGAGGTGATCGATCGCCGCATCCGTGTAGTGCGCTTCGAGCTCGCGGAGCTTCGCGGGGATGTCCTTGACGCGCGTGTTGATCTCGCCGGAGCGAACGCGATGATCGATCGGCGCGATCACTTCGCTGACCGGCGCGTTCGCTTCGCTGAAGACTTCCAGGCACTGCACGAGCGCGATCATTCCCGAATCGGCGAACCAATTGTCGCGGAAATAGAAATGCCCGGAGTGCTCGCCGCCGAAGACGATGTCTTGTTCGCGCATCACCTTCTTGATCAGCGAGTGCCCGACTTGCGAGCGCACCGGAATGCCGCCGGCGCGCTCGATCGCTTCGGGGACGCTGCGGCTGCAGATCAAGTTGTAGAGGATCTTCGAGCCCGGATACCGCTTGAGCGTGTTGAGGCCGACGAGCGCGGTCACGATGTCGCCGCCCACGAGCGCTCCCTTCTCGTCGACGATGAACATGCGGTCCGCGTCGCCGTCGAAGGCCGCTCCGAGATCGCAGCCGTTCTCGAGCACGGCGCGCTGCAGCGCGACCATGTTTTCGGGTTCGATCGGGCTCGCGGGGTGGTTCGGGAAGGTCCCGTCGAGCTCGAAGTACAGCGGGACCACTTGGCACGGGAGGTGCGCGAAGACGGGCGGCACGATCTCGCCGGCCATGCCGTTCCCGGCGTCGATCGCGATCTTGAACGGCTTGATCGCCTTCGGATCGATGAACGAGAGGCAATGGGCGGCGAAATCTCCGAGGACGTCCTTTCGCACGATCGTTCCGCGCCGTTCGGCGTCGTGGAAGTCTCCGCGCGCCACGCGCGCTTCGATCGCCGAGAGGCCTTCGTCGTAAGAAAGCGCTTGGGCGCGATCGCGCGTGAACTTCATGCCGTTGTAGCGTGCCGGATTGTGAGAGGCCGTGATCATCACGCCTCCGTCGAAACCGTACTTGCCGACCGCGAAGTACAGCGCGTCGGTCGAAACGAGGCCGATGTCGGTGACGTCTGCGCCTGCATCGTTCGCGCCGCGCGCGAAAGCGGCGAAGAGCGCCGTGCCGGAAGGCCGCATGTCGCGCCCGACGGCGATCGAGCGCATACCGAACTCGTCGACGAATGCGTGGCCGATCGCATAGGCGAGCGCGTCGTTCAATTCGTCCGGGTAGAGACCGCGGACGTCGTAGCTTTTGAAGATTGCCGGAAGTGTGGACATGACCGCGCGGGGGTTCGAGCTAGCGGTACCGGACCCTCGTTCTCGAGCCAGGCGGAACCTCAGGCTCCGAGCGGAGCCGTTGGGGCAGCGGGCGCCGGCCACTCTCGCGACAAGAAGGACTCGATGGCCTCCGCGGTCGCTTCGGCCTCTTCTTCGTGCGGAAGGAGCCCCGAGTTCGGGAACGTACGCAACGACGCTTCGCGAGCAAGTCGTAGGTATTCGTGCGCGTTCGCGACCGGGTTCGTGCGCGAGGAGCGCTCGCCCCACAGCACGAGGAGCGGCGCGGCGAGGAACGGCAGATCCCGCGCGACGTTGCAGTTCAGGAGGTTGCCGACGAAGGCGCCCGCGGCGAAGCGTGCGCCGGGCTGGTGGGTCACGGCGTAGTAGTGCTCGATGACCTCGGGCGTGGCGGAGGCCGGATCCGCGTACGTCAAATTCGCGAGGAACCAGCGCAGCGACGGGGGAGAGGCGAGGCCGTTGAAGAGCGACTCCCCGAGGACGGGGGTGCGGACGAGTGCGGCGATCGCCTCTTGGGCTGCGGTCGGCGAGTCGTCGAGGACGCCGGCGAGCCCGGCCGGGGCGATCGTCACGAGCCGCGTGACGCGGTCGGACGCCCGTGCCGCCGCGCGGATGCAGAACGCCGCTCCGAGGGAGCTGCCGACGAGCGTGAGCGGCTCCTCCGAGAATTCGGCGAGCGCGTCGACGATCTGTTCGACGAACAGGTCCGCGGTATAGGGGAGATCGGGCATGTCGGAGAGCCCGCACCCCAGCAGATCGATCGCGATCACGCGGTGCTTGCGCGCGAGCAGCGGCGCCAGCTTGCGGTACTCGTATGACGAAGCGCCGGCGTATATGCCGTGAACGAGAAGGACCGGCGGACCGCTCCCCAACTCCGTCGCGAAAATCTCGTACCCGCGCCAGGTCCAGCGCCGGCGGGTTCCCCCCACGTGGTTGCGCGGGAGCGCGCTGCTTTCCCGGATTCCCCGGTTCACGACGGCGGCCGCGCCGGCGAGGCCCGCGAGTGCGCCGGCAGGCCGGGCTATGCGGCGCAATGCGTTAAGAATTTTCGACACAACCACACTCTTCACGCTCCGCGTGCTATGTTCCGTCAGCGGCGCGCCGCGAGCGATCTAGGCCGTATGGCCCCCCGCGACGCGTCGAAGCGACTACCTTTGTCCACAGGGCAAGGAGTCGAGCAAGGCAAACTTCGGAGAAAGCACCCCCGCGGTGGAACACGGACGTTTACCGCGCAATACCGCCGATAATAGAATCGGTGGATTTTGCATCTGGACGGCGCCCGCGCCGGTCCAACGCGGGTAACAATTAGGAAGTCGAGATGTTCGAACAACGACCGCCCGCCGCGGAGGCGCAGGGTGCCCAGGAGGGGGCGACGGCAGAGGCACTGCTCGTCGTCAACCCGTCCACGCGGGGGTTGTTGTACGTGACCGCGGCCGCTGCGCGGCTCTTCGAAGCCCGCGAAGACGAGTTGCTCACGCGCGACGCCGACGACATCTTGATCGAATTCGCGGACATGACGCCGCGCCGGTTCACGACGCGCGCCGGGCTGCGCAGCGGCAACTCGATGGACGTCGACGTCACGATCGAACCGTTGCGCGCAGGCCCCTTCGTGCGCGTCGGCGCGATGCTCGTTACGATTCGTCCGAAGGCGGAGGCGCCGCCCGTCGAGCCCCCTGCGCCGCCCGCGGAGCCGGCTCGATCCGTGCGGATGGAACGCCTGGAATCGCTGTGGGGGCTGGTCGTCCGCAACGGGTTCGACGATGCCGAGCACGGGGCGGCGATCCTGCGCGAGGGCGCCCGGGGCCTCGGCTTCGAATCAGGCGTCCTGGCCCGGATCGAAGACGCCGAGAGTGTCACGGAGTTCGCTTCGAACGACGTGCGCAACCCGATCGGCCTGCGCGAACCGCTCGATACCGTCCTCGGCGCGAACGCGTTGCGGCACGACCGCGCGATCGCCATCCCGGACGCGAAAGAGCACGCGGAGTCGGCGCGCAACCCGTCGGTCGCGGCGGAAGGCGTGCGCTCGTACGTCGCCGTTCCGTTCCGTGTCGGCGAGGTGCAGTGGCTGCTGACGTTCTCCTCGACCGAGCCTCGCTCGGTCCCGTTCGGCCCCGACGACCAGCACTACGTAGAGTTCTTGGTCGACGCGTTCGCCCGGATCGTGCGCCGCCGCGACAGCGATGCCCAGATCAAGGCGCTCGCCTTCTCCGACGCGCTGACGAGCCTCCCGAACCGGGCTGCGCTCTTCGAGCGCCTCGATGAAGCGATCGCGGCCTCCGAACGGCACCGCCGGCGTTGCGCCGTCATGTTCCTCGACGTCGACGGCTTCAAGGCCGTCAACGATACGGTCGGCCATCACGCGGGCGATAAGGTCCTCACCGAGATGGCGCAGCGCCTGCGCGGGACGCTCCGGCGCGAAGAGTACATCGGCCGCCTGGGCGGCGACGAGTTCGCGATCATCCTGCCGCAGGTTACCGCCCGCGAGGAGATCGAGCAGGTCGCCCAGCGCATCGGGCAGGTCCTGGCGTTCCCGTTCGTCGTCGAGCACTATCGTTTCGCGCTCTCCGCGAGCATCGGCGTCGCGATCTACCCGAACGACTCCTCGACGCGCGACGAGCTCTTGGCGTGCGCCGATGCGGCGATGTATTCCGCCAAGGAAGCGGGCCGCGCGCGCGTTCATTTCCACGACGAGCTGAGCGCGGACGAACTCGCGACGCCGGCCCTCGGGCGGCATGGCGAGCTTTCGTTCGATCCGTTCGATATCGGCTATCTGCTGTGCTACCAGCCCGTCCTCGATTTCGCCTCGAACACCGTCTTGAGCGCCGAGGCGTTGATCCGGCGCGTCCATCCGTATCACGGCCTGCTCGCTCCGGAGCGGATTCTCACGAGCGTCCGCGACAAGGCGGCCCGCCGCGCCCTCGACCGCTGGGTCGTGCGCGAAGCCGCAACGCAGACGCGCGCCTGGCACCTCGCCGGCAAGACGTTGCGCGTCGAGGTGAACCTCGCGAGCTTCGACCCCGGCGAGTTCGAAGAGTTGCTCGCCGACGACACCCACACGATCGACTTCTCGCACGTCTGTCTCGAGATCCCCGCGCCCCTGCTGCGCGGCGACGAGACGGCCCTTTCCCGCTTCCTCGAGCTGTGCCGCTCGCGGCGGATTACGATCAGCCTGGACAATTTCGACGGGGGCCTCGGCCTGATGCAGGCGCTGGCTCCGTATCCGATCGATTCCGTAAAGCTGGATCGGCCGCTCGTCGAGAGCCTGACCCAGAGCCGGACTGCCCAGGCGGTCGTCGAAGGGACGGTCCTTGTGGCACGATCTTTGGGTTGGCGCGTCATCGCCAAAGGGGTCGAAACGGCGGCGCAACGTGAGATGCTCGCCGCGCTCGGCTGCGACGGGGTCCAGGGGTTCATCGTCGCGCATCCGATGACGGCGCTTGATTTCGGGAATTGGCTGAATCTGCATCGCACCGGCACGCCGCCCGCGTAATCCGGCTCGCCTCGCTCGTCGCGTTCGCGTCGAGCGCCGGAACCGGTGCGCTAGCCGCCCACACCCCGGCATGCACGGCGCTGCCGCGCGATCGCGTGATCCTCTCCGCGGATGCGGTGGATCCCGACGTCTTCGTCTGGGACGACCGGATGCGTCTGGTCGCCTACGCGCTCGGGGACTGGGGCGATACGCGTGCGGTGATGGATCACACGGTCCTCGCCCATCCCGGCACGCAGGCGACCGTGCTGTCTTGCGCCGCCGGCGTCATCCGGCCGAAATACGGGGAAGTGAGCGAGGATGCCGTCCGCGTGAAGATGACGAGCGGCCCCTTCCGCGGGCGTACCGGCTGGGTCGCTTCGGGCGACGTCCACCCCTCGCGCTGAGCCGGCGCAAGCAGGTTCCGCCGCAAACGGTATTGCGCGGTTGTAGTCTCCGCGGCATTATCGGCGCGCGCTTCCCCGCTTGTTTGGACAAGCGGTTAAGCAGCGCGCCGGGGGACTCGACACACCGTTAACGCCGGTGCCCGCGGATGCACGGTGTGCGAACCGCCACTACCGCAGCTTGTCCATTTGTCGATACTGCGAACCACTCTCAACCATTAGCTTTTTGACATGGACAAAATCAATGCCGGCGATACCGCCTGGGTTCTAGCGTCCGCGGCACTCGTCATGTTGATGACCCCGGGATTGGGGTTCTTCTACGGCGGGCTCGTACGTAAAAAGAACGTGCTCTCAACCGTCATGCACAGCTTTTTCATTCTGTGCTTGATCAGCGTGCAGTGGGTCCTTTGGGGATACTCACTAGCCTTCGGCCCCGACTTCAAGGGCTGGGGCTTCATCGGCGACCTCTCGTGGGTCGGACTGAACAACGTCACCTTGCTGCCTAATAAAGATTACGCAGCGACGATTCCCCACCAAGCATTCATGGTCTTCCAAATGATGTTCGCCGTCATCACGCCGGCGCTCATCACGGGCGCGTTCGCCGAGCGCAAGCGCTTCAAGGCGTTTGTGATTTTCAGCCTCTTGTGGGCGACGTTCGTCTACGATCCGATCGCACACTGGGTGTGGGGCGCCGGCGCGAGCCAAGGTTGGCTGAACAAGCTGGGCGCGCTCGACTTCGCAGGCGGTACGGTCGTCCATATCTCCTCCGGCGTCTCGGCGCTCGTCGCAGCGTACGTGCTCGGCAAGCGCATCAACCATAAGGAAGGCGAATCCCCGGGCGAGCCTCACGATCTCACGATGGTCATCCTCGGCACGGCGCTGCTGTGGTTCGGATGGTTCGGCTTCAATGCCGGTAGCGCGCTGGCAGCGAACGGTCTCGCAACGTCGGCCTTCGTCAACACGAATACCGCTGCGGCGATGGCCGCACTCACGTGGCTGACGATCGGCTGGATGCACAAGGGAACGCCGAGCGTCGCCGGTGCTTGCGCCGGCGCCGTCGCAGGGCTCGTCGCGATCACGCCGGCCGCCGGTTACGTGACGCCGGCAGCCTCGATCATCATCGGTCTGATCGTCTCGGTCGTCTGCTACGGAGCCGTGCTCCTGCGCGACAAGATGAACGTCGACGACGCGCTCGACGTGTGGGCCGTTCACGGCGTCGGCGGTACGGTCGGCGCGCTGCTCACGGGTCTGTTCGCGACGACCGCGATCAACTCGGGCGCTGCGAACGGTTTGCTCTACGGAAATCCGCATCAGCTCGTCGTGCAGTGCATCGCCGTCGGTGCCTCGTGGATCTACTCCGCGGTGATGACGTTCATCATCCTCAAAGTCGTCTCGCTCTTCGTCCCGCTGCGTGTCGAGGAAAAAGAGGAAGCGATGGGTCTCGATCTCTCTCAACACGCCGAACCCGCTTACAGCTCATAGGAGGTTGATCTCACATGGAAATCCTCGTCGCTTTGGTTTCGTTCTTTGCGCTCTTCGGAGCCTGGATGGTTCTCCCGTCGTCGCCTCGCACGGTCGAAGCCAAACAGGCGAAGACGCTGGACGTTCTCGCGCGGAACGCAGCGTAGCGGGACGCGCCGTGCCGGCGCGCTAGCGCGGCACGGGACAATTCGAAACGGGGAAGACCGGGTGTGCAGCACCCTTAGGATGCTGCGCTCTCCGGTCTTCCCCGTTTCTTCGAAAGGCAGCTAGCGATCCGAGTGTTGCGCCGCGCGCGACGCGACCGCACGCGGGACGATCCGCCGTATGCCGTCGAGCTCGACGAAATCGACCTCGATGCCGAAGGCGCGCCGGATCGTCGTCCGTTCCAGCGCTCGCTCGGGCGGGCCGAACGCGAGCAGCGTGCCTTCGCCGAGCACGGCGACGCGGTCGGCGATCGACGCCGCTTCGTTCAGATCGTGCAACACGACGACGAACGTCGTGCCGCCGTCCGCGAGCCGGCGCAGCAGCGCCAGCATTTCGAGCGCGACGCGAAGATCGAGGTGGCTCGTCGGTTCGTCGAGGAGGACGAGCCCCGCGCCCTGCGCGAGCGCGAGCGCGAGCCAGACGCGCTGCCGTTCGCCCGAACTCAAACTCTCGACGGTGCGCGCCGCGAAGCCGTCGAGGCCGACGCGCGCGAGCGCCTGTTCCACCGCGATCTCGTCGAGTTCGCCCCACGTCCAATCCCACCACGGGCGATGCGCGAAGCGGCCCGTCAGCGCAGCCTCGCGAACCGTCAGGCCCGAGGGCGTCTCGAGATCCCCTCCGAGGACCGCGATGCGCCGCGCCCGTTCGAGCGGGCGGAGCGCGGAGGGCGCGAGACCGTCGACGGAGATCGTTCCGGCGGCCGGCACGATGCGCCCGGCGAGCGCGCGCAGCAGCGTCGTCTTCCCGACGCCGTTCGGCCCGACGAGCGCGACGAGTTCGCCGGGCCCCGCGGAGAAGCCGATGCGCTCGAGCAGCGTGCGCCCGCCCAGCTCGATCCGCACGTCCGCGAGCGTCAGGTGCCCCATAGCCGGGCCTCGCTGGGGCGGCGCAAGTAGAGATAGAGGAACGTCGGGACGCCGACGAAGGCGAGGACGACGCCGAGCGGGATATCGAGCGGAGGAGCGAGCGTTCTGCCGAGCGTGTCGGCGAGCGGGACGAGGCCGGCGCCGAGCAGGACGCTCGCCGGGAGCGCCGCGCGCGCATCGGTGCCGACGAGTTTGCGCGCGAGATGCGGGACGATGAGGCCGACGAAGCCGACGATTCCGGCAAGGGCCACGGCGCCGGCCGTGAGCAGCGTCGCGGCGGCAAGCAGGATCCATTGCGTCCGGGCCACGTCGACGCCGACGGAGGCGGCGATTTGCGCGCCGAGCCGTAGCGCGTTCAACGCCGGGACGCACGCGGCGGCGAGGAGGGCGCCGGCGATCAGATACGGCGCGGTCCAGGTGAGTTCGGTCCAGCCGCGCCCCGCGAGAGAGCCCGAAAGCCAAGCCAGGACCGCGTCCGAGCCGCCCCGCGCGATCGTTCCGAGCGCGAGCGCGATCATCGCCGAGAAGAGCGCGGAGAGCGAGACGCCTGCCAGGATCAGCCGTTCTGCATCGACGCCGCTTCCGCGCCGGGCGAGCACCGCGACGAGCAGCGCAGTCGCGATCCCGGCTGCGAAGCCGAGCGGCGGAAGCCAAGGCCCCGCAAGGCCGAACGCGATCCCGAACGCGATGGCGGCGCCCGCCCCGGCGCTGACGCCCGTCAGGAACGGATCGACGAGCGGGTTGCGCAACATCCCCTGCAACAGGAACCCGGCCGCCGCCAGCGCTCCGCCGACGGAGGCGGCGATGCAGGCGCGCGGGAGGCGCAGTTCCCAGACGATCAGCGCGTCGTCATTGCTCGCGTGCGGATGGAAGAGCGCGGCGAGCACCGCGTGCGGGTCGAGCGCCGTTCCGCCGGCGAACGTCGCGAGAACGAGCGCCGCGAGCGGAACGAACGCCAGGGGAGCCAATCGCGCGTTCATCGCGCCGAGCGTTCCACCGCAAGGATTGAAAGCATCGAGTCCCGACCTTTTCGCGAGGCGGAGTGACGTCGGAGTGCTCGCGGCGGTATCCTGACTCGCGAATCATCGCCGTTTGCCGGCGCCTTCCCACCCCCGCGGGGCAGTGGCGACCGGCGGCTCCTCGCTCACAGTGGCGCGACCGTCCCGGGTTCTCACCGGGTTCCCGCGCGAGACTCTAGGCTCGCGCTGTTCAGCGGGGAGGCCCGCGTTCCTGGCACGCGTAACGCTTCGGGCAGTGCCGTCCCTCCGCCATTCGAACCCGGTTCTCGTCGCGGCGCTTTGCCTCGCGCTCCTCCCCGCGGCGAGCCGGGCGACTCCGAGCGCCCCGCCGCTCCCGCGCATCGTTTCGCTCATGCCGTCTCTGACCGAGACGTTGTTCGCGATCGGCGCGGGCCCGCAAGTGGTCGGCGTCTCGCAGTACACCGACTACCCACCGCAGGCCGCGACCTTACCGGTCGTCTCGTCGTTTGCCTCGATCGATGCGGAACGCGTGCTGCGCCTGGCGCCCGGGGTCGTCGTGGGGATCGAAGCGCAAGCGGCGCGGCTCGCCGACGTGCGGCGCCTGGGGATCGTCCCGACGCTCGTCCCGGACGACTCCTTCGACGACATCTTCGTCGATATCGACGTGCTCGGCCGGGTCAGCGGACATGCTGCCGAGGCGCGCGCGCTCGCGGGGCGCTTGCGGGCGCGGACGGCGGCGCTCGTCGCGCGCGTCCCGAAGAACGATCGGCCGACGTGCTTCGTCGTGATCGGGACCGCGCCGATCTTCACGGTCGGCGACCGCTCGTACATCGCGCACTTGATCTCGCTTGCCGGGGGGCGGAACGCGGCCCGCGATCTCAGGAGCGCCTACGGGCGTTACAGCGAGGAAGCGCTCCTGCGCGCGCAGCCGGATGCGATCGTCGCCGACCGCGCGAGCGGCGTCGCGAGTTTCCTGGGCCGCCCGCCCTGGAACGCGCTGCGCGCAGTCCGAAACCATCGCGTCTACATCCTCGACGACGCGGCGCTCCTGGAGCGTCCGGGCCCGCGCTACAACGACGGGCTCGCGTGGTTGATCGAGAAGCTGCATCCCAAGGCCGCCGATGCCGCGCGGTAGCGTTCCGACCGCCGCCGAGCAAGCGCGCGGCCTCGTCGTCGCGGTCGATCTCGAGGATCCGCGCCGCCCGCTCGAGCCGGAGCTGGAAGAATACGAAGCGCTGATCCGCGCGGCGGGTGCCGGCGTCGTCGCGCGCGTCGTGCAGAAGCGCGCGAGCGTCGATCCGGCGACGCTGGTCGGAAGCGGAAAGGCCGTCGAGATCGCGGCGCTCGCGCAAGCGCACGAAGCGACGACGATCTTCGTCTTCAACGATCTGCGGCCGCGGCAGCGCACGAACCTGGAGAAGGCGATTCCGCTTCCGATCGTCGATCGCACGATGGTGATCCTCGACGTCTTCGCGCAACGCGCGCGAAGCCGTGAAGGCCGGCTCCAAGTCGAGCTCGCGCAATTGCGTTACCGGCAGGCGAATCTGATCGGCATCGGCGCGGCGCTCTCGCGCTTGGGGGGAGGCATCGGAACGCGCGGCCCCGGCGAGACGAAGCTCGAAGTCGATCGCCGGCGGATTCAAGCGAGGATCTCGGTATTGCGCGGCGCGCTCGAGGAAGTGCGCACGGCACGCACGACGCGCCGCTCGGAGGCCGGGAAGGAACCGCTCGTCGCGCTCGTCGGGTACACGAACGTCGGGAAGTCCTCGCTGCTCAACCGGCTCGCGCACGTCGCGGCGGCGCGCGGCGCGTTCGTGGCGGATCAGCCGTTCGCGACGCTCGATCCCACGCTGCGCCGCATCTACATCGCACCGAACCGCTTCGTCCGGCTCGCCGACACGGTCGGGTTCATCACGGACCTTCCGAAGGAACTCGTCGCGGCGTTCCGCGCGACGCTCGAGGAACTCGAATACGCGGACTTGCTGCTGCACGTCTTCGACGCCTCGAACGCGGACTGGCCCCGCCAACTCGCCGGCGTCGAGGCAATCCTGCGCGATCTCGGGCTCGAGAACAAACCCTCGATCTTGGTCGCGAACAAGATCGACGCGCGCGGCGAGCAGCCGCTCCCGCCGGAGGCGCTCGGGGTCAGCGCGCGCACGGGCGAGGGGCTCGAACGGCTGCGGGCCGCGATCGCGCGGCGGCTCGGCTTCCCCGAGACCGTGCCCGAATGAGGCGCCTCGCTCTGCGCCCGTGGTTCGCGGCGGCGCTGTTCGTCCTCGCCGGTTGCGTCTCGCAGGCCCGCGATCGCGATACCGATCCGCTCGTCGCGAGCTTTCGCGCGTTGCGCCCGGCCGTCGTGCTCTTCACGCTGCGCGTCCCGAGCGACGATCCCAAACGGCGGGGGATGCTGGACGATGCGTATGGGACCGGGATCGTCGTCGAGAGCGGAGGTTGGGGGAGCCGTATCCTGACCGTCGAGCACGTCGTTCACGACGCGCGCGTCATCCGCTTGACCATCAACGAGAAGAAACGGGTTGCCGCGCGCGTGACGGTGAGCGACGCCGAGGCGGATCTCGCGATCGTCGAGACGAGCGAACCGGACCTGCGGGTCGCGACGCTCGGGGCATCGGCTCGCCTCGAGCCGGGGATGCCGATCGGCCTCGCGGGGTACCCGATCCCGGATGCCTTCGACGACGAGAAGCTCGGCCTAGCGACCTCCGTCTACGCAGGACGGATCGCAAGCGTCCGGCACGACGCGCTCGAGATCGACGCGCCGGTCATCCCGGGGGAGAGCGGCGGCCCGATCTTCGATCCGGCGAGCGGGGACGTCCTCGGGCTCGCGGAGTCGCGCTTTGACGACGAACGCGCGATCGGGTTCGCGATCCCGATCGACGCGGCGCGGCGCTTTCTGGCGCTCCACCAGCGCCGCGCGCCGTAGCGCGCTCCGAAGGCGACGTTCGGCCCTCGACGGGGGGATGCCGGCGCGCTAACGTAAGAGGACGCGGGCGGCTCGTCCGTCGCCCCGGGGAGATGAACCAACGGCTCGTTTAGGCCGGTCGTGCACATCCGCGCTCGCATCGTTTGGGACGGCGCTCTTTGCGCTCCTTGCCGCCGGTTGCTCCGGAGGGGGCGGAAGCGCGACGCCCGGAACTCCGCCACCGGTCCCGGGGGCGCTCGTCGATTGGCCGACCTACGGGTATAACGCGCAGCGAACCGGCGAAAGCCCGGACACGACCATCACGCCCGCGAACGTCGGGACGCTGCGGGTCGCCTGGGCGCACCAGGGCCTCTCGGGCGGGGAGTTCAGCCTCGAATCCCAGCCGGTCGTCGCCACCAACGTCACGGTCGGCGGAACCAAGCGCGATTTGGTCTACGTCGGCGGAGGTTCCGGGACGGTCTACGCCTACGACGCGCTGACCGGCGCGCAGGTCTGGACGGCGGCCTTCCAGGCGGGCTCGTACACGTGCGTCGGCAGCCCGCCGGCGCCGTTCGGCGTGCAGGGGACGTTCGCGCTCGACCGCGCGAACGGCGTCATCTACGTTCCCGACGGCGTGCACAGGATCCACGCGCTCGACCTCGCGACGGGGGCGGACCGGTGGAGCGTCGACATCGTGGAGCCCGGCTCGGACGACGGCTCGACCGCCGACCTGCACGCGTTCCTGCACACCGGGCTCAACCTCGTGAACGGGAAGCTCTACGCGGGGACCTCGGGCCTCTGCGATCTGACGCCGTGGCGGGGCCGGCTCGCCGTCGTCGACACGGCGACCCATGCGCTGGTGCGGACGTTCTACCCCGTCTACCGCGCCGCGCCGAATCCGCAACCGTACAGCGGCGGAGGCGTGTGGGGCTGGGGCGGCGCCTCCGCCGAACCGGACGGGAGCGCCGTGTACATCGGCGTCGGCAATGCGGACACGGCGTCGCAGACTGGTTCCTTCATCAGTGCTCCGACGCAGTCGGCCGCCTACGGTGAGAACGTCGTGAAGCTCTCGGGCGACCTCGCGAGCGTTCTCGGAGCGAACCTCCCGATCGAGCCGCCGCTCCCTCCGCCGGGGGACGACATCGACCTGAGCGGGACGCCGGTCCTCTTCCAACCCCCGGGCTGCCCGCCGCTTCTCGCCGTCCAAGGGAAAGAGGGGTACCTGTTCGTCTACAACCGGACGAACCTGGGAGCGGGGCCGATTTCCGTCAACCAGTACTCCGTGACCTCGGACAACGCGTATTACATGGGGGCGCCGGCCTATTCCGCGCAAACGGGGTACCTCTACGCTTCCGTTGCGACGGCGGGCTCGGCGAGCGGGTTCGCGCCCGGGCTCGTGATGCTGCAGCCGGCCGCGGGCTGCACGTCGTTCTCCGTCGTGGCGCACCCCGCGTTCGGGCCGGATTCGCAGGACCCGTCGATGCCGAACAACGAGAATCCGCGCTCGACGCCGACGGTCGTGAACGGTGTGGTGTTCTTGGGAACGCCGGACGGCATCTTATGGGCGCGGGACGCAAAGACGGGCGCCGCGCTCTGGGACAGCAACAGCGGCGGAGCGTGGCTGAAGAACACCTCGGGTGGCGACGAGATCCGGTTCGGCCCGGCGGTGACCGGCGGCTACGTGTACGTCGTCGAGACCGAAAGCGCTTCGCTCTACGCGCTGACCGTCAATCAGACGGGCGCGGCTGCGACGGTCCGCCGGCCGTTGCCGGCGGCGGTGGTCCGGCGGCCGCACCACCGCAACCGCCTCGTCGGGGCCCTGTTAGAACAGGGGCGTTAGCGCGATCGGCGGCAACGCCGGGTTCTCGCCGGTGCCGACGACGACCGTGATGCCCGGCGTTTCGGCGTAGCCGTCGGCGGTGATCACGAGCGTCTGGTTCCCGACCGGAACGCACGAGCCGGTCCCTCCGATTCGGAACGAACCGTCCGGGGCGAGGCGCGCCGTACACGTCGAACCGACCGAAACGATTCCGTTGGCGACAGGGGCAAGCGTCTTTGCGTTGTACACCCGCCCGACCAGGACGCCGTAATCCTGAACGCCGATCGCGTTCGGGTTGACGCAGCCGGCAAGGGAGAAGAGCGCCGCGGCGGCCGGCCCGATGCGACGCGCGAGAGAATGTAACGGTCTACCCATATATACACGGCGACTGCGGCGGAGGATGGCCAGGACCCTTGCGAAACTGGAGGCTCACATGAATCCGTACGGTCCCGTTGCCATCTTCCTCGCAGTGGCGGCAGTTCTATCGTTTGCCATGATCGTGGTTCCGGGCCTCGCCGCGCGCAAGAAACCGAATCCCGTCAAGGCGGAAGCCTACGAGTGCGGCGCGATTTCGGAGACCGGGGTCTCGGGCAGGTTCCCCGTGCGCTTCTATCTGATCGCGATGCTCTTCGTCGTCTTCGACGTGGAAGCGGCCTCGCTGTATCCGTGGGCCGTGCAGATGCACGCGCTACGCCTCTTCGGGTTGCTCGAGATGGTCGCGTTCGTCATCGTCCTCGGGATCGGATACGCCTACGTCTGGCGCAAGGGCGGTTTCCAATGGAGATGATGCCGGGCCAGCAGTTCATGCTGGCGAAGCTCGACGACGTCGCGCGCTGGGCGCAGGCCTCGAGCGTCTGGCCGCTCACGATGGGGCTCGCGTGCTGCGCGATCGAGATGATGAGCGTACAGGCGCCCCAGTACGACATCGCGCGCCTCGGCGCCGAAGTCTTCCGCGCATCGCCGCGGCAGGCCGACCTGATGATCGTCTCCGGCCGCCTCTGCCAAAAGATGGCACCGGTGATCCGGCGCCTCTGGGAACAGATGGCCGACCCGAAGTGGGTGATTTCGATGGGCGCGTGCGCGAGTTCGGGCGGCGTCTTCGACAACTACGCGGTCGTGCAGGGCGTCGATACCGTGATTCCCGTCGATGTCTACATTCCGGGCTGCCCGCCGACGCCGGATGCCCTGCTCTACGCCGTGACTCTGCTGCAACAGCAGATCCGCGAGGGCGGCCGCGGCGGGATCCTCGCCCGCTCCTGACTCGCTCGCCGAAGATCCCCTTTCGCCTCACTCACGCTTCGCAAGGGAGAGTCAATCGTTGCCTAGCTCTCAAGCGCCGCTCCCCGGCGGCACCGCGATCGATCCGACGAGCGTTCGCCCCGACCTCGACGACGCCGCCGTCGAGCGCGTCGAGCGGGATGCCCTGCGCCACCGGCTGCGGCAACTGCGCGAAGCGGGGATGACGATGCTGCTCGATATCGGCGCCGTGGACTACCTCGAACGCGTCCCGCGCTTCGACGTGGTCTACCATCTCCTCGCGCTGCCGGCGGGGAAGAGCGACGTCATGCAGGTCGGAACTCCCAAGCGCGTTCGTTTGCTCGTCGGCGTCCCGGGCGAGGACGCGCATCTGCCGAGCGTGACCGACCTGTGGGTCAACGCGGATTGGGCAGAGCGCGAGGTCTTCGACTTGTTCGGGATCGCGTTCGACGGACACCCCGATCTGCGCCGCGTGCAAATGCCCTACGATTGGGAAGGGCATCCGTTGCGCAAGGATTACCCGCTACGCGGCCCCGCGAGCGAACGCGCGCCCCGGCCGGCGTTCGCGAACAAGAGCAACGTCCCGGCGGGGACGCCGCCTTCGAGCAAAGTGGCGGAAGCGCTACAGCGCCGAATCGCGCGCGCGCGCGGCGAGGAGCCCGCGAAGTGAGCATCGAGCCGCTCGCCATGGATGTCGTCGCGCGCGACGACCACTCGATGACGCTGTCCCTGGGGCCGCAGCATCCGTCGACGCACGGCGTCCTTCAGGTCGTCGTCGAGCTCAGCGGCGAAACCGTCACGAAAGCGGAGATGGAGATCGGATATCTCCACACCGGCATCGAGAAGACGGCCGAGAACCTGTTCTGGACGCAGGCCTCGACCGTGATCGAGCGGATGGACTACCTTTCGCCGCTCTCGAACGCGCTCTGCTACATCCTCGCCGTTGAAAGGCTGCTCGGCATCACGGACCAAATCCCCGAGCGAGCGCAGCACGTTCGCGTCTTGATGTGCGAGCTCACGCGGATCACGTCGCATTGCGTCTCGCTCGGGACGCACGCGATCGATATCGGCGCGATCACGCCGTTCTGGTACCTGTTCGACGTACGCGAGAACATCCTCGATCTCATCGAGGATGCGGGCGGCGCTCGGATGCATCCGAATTACCTGCGCATCGGCGGGCTCAACGGCGATCTTCCGGCGGGCTTCCTTGAGAAACTCGACGACCTGATCGAGAAGTTTCCCGGCCGCATGCACGATCTGCGCGCGCTGCTGCAGAACAACCCGATCTTCCGCGACCGCACGATCGACGTGGGGATCCTTTCCGGGGCGGAAGCAGTGGCGTGGGGTTGCACCGGGCCCGTGCTGCGCGGCAGCGGGGTCTCGTACGACGTCCGTAGGGCGTATCCGTATTCCGGGTACGACCAGTATGAATTCGACGTGCCCGTGCGGCAAGAGGGCGATGCGTACGCGCGTTTCCTCGTGCGCCTCGACGAGATGGACGAATCGATGCGCATCGTCGCGCAAGCGCGTAAGAAGCTCGCAAAGCCGGGCCCGATCGCGATCGCCGACACGAAGTTCGCGCCTCCTCCGAAAGAGGCGATCGCCGTCTCGATGGAGGCGCTGATCCATCACTTCAAGATCGTGAGCGAAGGCTTCCGCGTTCCGCCGGGCGACGTCTATCAAGCGGTCGAATCGCCGCGCGGCGAGCTCGGCTATTACGTCGTCTCGAACGGCGGGAACCGGCCCTATCGCGTCCGGACGCGGCCGCCGTCGCTGTACAACCTGCAGGTCCTCAAGAAGATCGCGATCGGGAATCTGATCTCCGACATCGTCGTCATGATCGGCTCGCTCGACCCCGTTTTCGGCGAGGTCGATCGATGAACGAGGTCGCGCTGACGGCGGGGCGCGCGCTCGCGCTCGGCCTCACGCTGGCCGCACCGATCGGTCCGATGGCCGTCCTGCTCATGCGCCGGACGCTCGTCGAAGGTTTGGCCGCGGGGTTCGTCTGCGGAGCGGGGATCGCGACCGCCGACGCTCTCTACGCGGCGCTTGCGGCGGCCGGCATCGCGGGCGTCTCGGCCTTCCTCGCGGCGCACGCGAGCGTCGTCCATCTCGTCGCGGGCGCGATCATGATCGCGATCGGCGCACGCATGCTCTTCGCGCCGGGCGCGGAGCCGAAATCCTCGAGCGCGAGCGGCCGGTATCTCGAGACCGTCTTCCTGACGCTGACGAACCCGATGACGATCCTCACCTACGCCGCCGCGTTCAACTTGCTCGCGCCGGTCGGCTCGTTCGATCCGCGCCTGGCCGCCGTCTCCGTCGTGGGCGTTTTCGCCGGGTCGATGCTCTGGTGGATCGGGCTCGGGTTCGCGGTTTCCCGGATGCGCCACGTCATCGGGGACTCGCTGAGGCTGGCGATCGACCGGGTCGCCGGCGTCCTCGTCATCCTCTTCGGCGCCCGCACGGCGGTGACGCGTTGATTTGTTTGTGCCCTCAGGCAAGCATTTGGGGTGGACGCGTTGAACCGCGGAACCTCCGGCCGCGGCCGATGCGCAGCCCCGAGGATTAGATGACTGAATCCAGAGACTTCGCGGCGACGAAGACGACGGTCGAGTCGCAGGCTAGGCACCTGATCGCGCAATACCCCGAGTCGCGCTCGGCCTTGCTGCCGATCCTGCACGCCTTCCAGAACCTCGAAGGCTGGGTCTCGCCGGAGGCGATGGCGGCCGCGGCGGAGTGGCTCGCCCTGCCGCTCTCGGTCGTTGAATCCACGGCCTCGTTCTACACGCTGTTCTTCCGCAAGCCGGTCGGCAAGTACATGCTGCAGCCCTGCCGCGGTCTCGCCTGCGCGATCAACGGCGCGGAGGAGACGATGGGGTATTTCCGCGAGAAGCTCGGGATCGGGAATCTCGAAACGACCGCGGACGGGCTCTTTTCGTACGAAGAGGTCGAGTGTCTCGCCGCGTGCGATCGCGCGCCGTGCATGCAGGTCAACCTCGAGTTCATCTACGACCTGACGCCGGAGAAGATCGACGCGATGATCGATGCGATGCGGGCGGGGACGTTCGACGTCGCGCCGATGCCGCAGAGCGTCGCGCCGGGGCCGACCTGGCAAGTCGGTCAGGATCCGCCGAAGCGCTCGCCGGGAGCGCAGGGCGTCGCCGACCCGAACGCAGCGGGAGGGATCGGCGACGCGAGCGGCCGCCGCATGCTCGCGCGTTTGGCGAAGGAGCCTGCGCCGGTCGAGGCCCGCCCGACGAACGAACGAGCGATCCTGGAGGGCTCGAGCGCCCCGCCGAACGGGAGCGCGCATTAGCATGCAGTTGGAGAAAGTGCTCACGGCCGGGATCGGCGAGTTGAATCTGCGCGATCTCGAGGTCTATCGCGCGCAGGGCGGGTACGCGCAGTTCGAGCGCGCCGTGACCGCGCTCAAACCCGCAGAGGTCGTCGACGCCACGTTGAAATCGGGCTTGCGCGGCCGCGGCGGCGCGGGCTTTCCGACGGGCAGGAAGTGGCAGTTCCTGCCGAACGACGGGCGCCCGCGCTACATGGTGTGCAATTGCGACGAGGCGGAGCCGGGGACGTTCAAGGATCACATGCTGCTCGAAGAGACGCCGCATCAGGTGATCGAGGGCATCCTGATCGGTTCGTACGCGATCGGCGCGCGGCACGCGTTCATGTTCATTCGCGGCGAATTCAAGCGCGGCTACGAGATCTTCATGGCCGCGGTCGAAGAGGCGCGCCGCGCCGGATACATCGGCGAGAACCTGTTCGGCACGGACTACTCGCTCGAGATGACCGTGCATCGCGGAGCGGGCGCCTACATCTGCGGAGAAGAGACGGCGTTGCTCAACGCCGTCGAAGGGCGCCGCGGCGAGCCGCGCCTGAAGCCGCCGTTCCCGGCGGTGAAGGGACTCTACGGCCAACCGACCGTCGTCAACAACGTCGAGACGCTCGGGTATCTGCCGCACATCCTGCGGCGCGGCCCGGAATGGTTCGCGAAGGTCGGGACGGAGCGCTCGACCGGCTACAAAGTCGTCTCGATCAGCGGGCACGTGCGCAAACCGGGGAATTACGAGATCCCGCTCGGCTTGCCGATTCGCGCGCTGATCGACGAGGTCGCCGGCGGTTTGCGGCCGGGTCGCACGTTCAAGGCCATCCAGCCGGGCGGCGGATCGTCGGCGTGCCTGTTCGAGGAGCATCTCGATCTCGGCTACGATTACGAGTCGCTCGCGGCCAACGGCACGATGCTCGGCTCGGGCGCCGTCGTCGTCTTCGACGACACGACCGATTTCGTGAAGGCCGCGCACGCGCTCGTGCGCTTCTTCGCGCACGAATCGTGCGGGCAATGCACGCCCTGCCGGGAAGGCGGGCACTGGCTCGAGACGATGCTCGAGCGCATCCTGCACGGACAAGGACGGCTCTCGGATATCGATATGCTGCTGGCCGTCAGCCGGCAGATGACGGGCCTCAACCTCTGCCCGCTCGGCGATTCGATCGAGCCGTTCTTGGCCTCGGTCGTCAAGCGCTTCCCCGAGCAATTCCGGGCCTACGTCGAGGGCGCGGCGCCCGCCGTCGCGGGGGCGCGCTAGTGGCGAAAGACGTCACGCTCACGATCGACGGGGTCTCCGTCACCGTCCCCGAGGGGACGCTCCTCGTCGATGCGGCGAAGCGGATCCACACCGACATTCCGGTCTATTGCTATCACGAGAAGCTCGGGCCGGCGGGCCTCTGCCGCATGTGCTTGGTCGACGTCGCGAAGACGCCGAAACTGCAGATCGCGTGCAACACGACGGTCGCTGAAGGGATGATCGTCGAGACGCGCGGGAAGAAGGTCGAAGAGGGGCGGCGCGCGGTCCTCGAGTTCTTGCTGGTCAACCACCCGCTCGATTGCCCGATCTGCGACAAGGGCGGCGAATGCGACCTGCAAGACTACGCGATGGCGTACGGCCAGGGCGCTTCGCGCCTTGCCGAACCGAAGGGGAGCAAGCCCAAGGCGATCGATCTCGGGCCGACGATCGTGCTCGACGACGAGCGCTGCGTCGTCTGCCAACGCTGTTCGCGCTTCGACGAGATCATCACGAACGAATGCTCGCTCGTCGTCAAAGACCGCGGGCAGCGCGACGTCATTTCGACGGCGACCGGCGAGCCGTACGTCTCGGATTTCAGCGGGAACGTGACGGAACTTTGCCCGGTCGGAGCGCTGACCTCGAAGACGTATCGTTTCAAGTCGCGCCCGTGGGACTTGAACCGGACGCGCACGTCGTGCATGCAGTGCAGCCTCGGGTGCGGCGTGAATCTCGACGCGCGTTTCGGCGAAGTGCTGCGCGTGATGTCGGCCGACGACGACGATGCGAACTCGGAAGGCTGGCTCTGCGATCGCGGCCGCTACAACGTCGCCTACGCGAAGGACGCGCGGCGCCTGACCTCGCCGCTGTTGCGCCGCGAGGGCGAGTGGGTGCAGATCGGCTGGGACGAGGCGATCGCGCTCTGGGCACGATCGCTGCGCGACGCCGCGCCGGAGGAGATCGCCGCGCTCGGCGGCGGTCGCCTGTTGAACGAGGAGGCGTACCTGCTGCAGCACGTCTACCGGGCGGCCGGAGCGCGGCATCTCGATTGGCGCGCCGGCCGCCAGCGCATGGCGTTGCCGCCGCTCCCCGGAACCCCGGCGGACCTCGAGACGGCCGACGCGATCGTCACGTACGGCCGCCCGCCCGCGCAGCTCGCCCCGGTCCTCGATCTGCGTATTCGCAAAGCGGTCAAGCGGGCCGGCGCGACGCTGATCTCGCTCGGCGCGCATCGCGCAGGATCGCGCGTCGCGGAGAAGCACGCGAACACGATCGAGGAACTCGACGCGGCGCTTCCGGCGGAATACTCGCGTCTCGCGGTCGTGTGGGACGGCATCGACGGCCCGCTCAACGAGGCGTTCGCGGCTTGGTGCTTCGCGCGCCGGGCTGCCGGGAAAACGGTCTTCGCGTACGTCCCTTCCGAGCAGCCGAACGGACGCGGCGCCGAGGCGATGGGGATGCTCCCTCGCGACGGCGGGCTCGAAAGCTTCGGCATCTTCGGGGCGGCGCGCGAGGGACGGATCCGGACGCTCGCGATCCTCGGCGCGAATCCGATGTTGCGCTTCCCCGATCGCGCGCTCGTCGAAGAGGCGCTCGCGCGCACGCCGTTCGTGGTCGTCAGCGAACTGTTCATGACGGAAACCGCCGAGCGCGCGACGCTGGTCCTGCCCGCCGCAGGGCCGTTCGAAAAGCGCGGAACGATGCTCAATCTGAGCGGCAACCTCGTTTCGATCGCGCCCGGTGTCCCCGCGCCCGAAGGCGTCCTCTCCGACGGCGAGATGCTCGTCGCGCTCGGCGCGGAACTCGGCGTCGCGCTACCGGCCCCGGAGCGCCTCGAGGCCGCCGTGCTCGAACTCGCCTGCGCGGAGCGCGCGATCGGGGCCGCGCCGCACGAACGCCCGCCGCTCTCCGGCGGCGGGAGGCTGACGCTCCTCGTCGATTCGCCGATCTTCAGCGGCGGCGGGACGAGCGCGTTCGACGAACGGATCGCGGCCCTGCGCCCGCAGGCGCGCGCGCGCGTTTGCGCGGCGACCGCTCGCGAGCTGGGGATCGCGGCGGGCGACGCCGTCGATCTCGACGGCGGCGGCGAACGGTTGCTGCGCGGGCTCGCGGTCGCCATAGACGACGCGCTCGCGCCGGGGACGGTTGCGATCGTCGACGGCTTGCCCGGATTCCCCGCGAACGCGCTCGGCCCCGCGGATACCGTCGCGCTCGTCGCCGTGCGGCCGGCTCGGGATCTCGCGGAGTCGAAGGCGTGAACGCGGTGCTCGACGTGCTCAACGCGGCGCCGCTCTGGCTCGTCGTCACCATCAAGTCGGTGATCTTGCTGGTCGTCGTGCTGACGACGTTCGCATATCTGATGCTCTTCGAGCGCAAGATCTTGGGCTGGATGCAATTGCGTCCCGGTCCGAATCGCGTCGGCCCGTGGGGCCTGCTGCAACCCGCCGCGGACGCCGCGAAGATGCTCTTCAAGGAGGATCTCACGCCGAAAACGGCCGACCCGTTCGTCTATCGCTACGCGCCGTTCATCTCGCTGTTCACGGCGATGGCCACCTTCGCGATCATCCCGTTTTCGGAAAGCGACGGCGTCGTTTGGGGCATCTCCGACGTCAACGCCGGGATCTTGGCGATCTTCGCGTTGACCTCGATCGGCGTGTACGGGATCTCGCTCGCCGGATGGTCGTCGGGCTCGAAGTTCTCGCTTTTGGGGAGCGTCCGTTCGACCGCGCAGATGATCAGCTACGAGCTTGCGATGACGATGTCGGTCGTCGGCGTCCTGATCCTCGCCGGAACGACCTCGCTCTCGGGGATCGTCCACGCGCAGCAGCGCGTCTGGTTCGTGATCCCGCAGTTGATCGGCTTCGCGATCTACATCATCACCGCGGTCGCGGAGACGAACCGCACGCCGTTCGACCTCGTCGAAGCCGAGACGGAACTCGTCGGCGGCTTCCACACGGAGTACTCGGGGCTCCGCTTCGGGCTGTTCTTCATCGCGGAATACCTGAACATGATCACGATCGCGTGCTTGGCGACGCTGCTCTTCTTCGGAGGGTGGAACGCGCCGTTCGGCCTCGTGATGATTCCGGGGATCGTATGGTTCATCCTGAAGGCGTCGATGTTCATCTTCATGTACATCTGGCTGCGCGCGACGCTGCCGCGCATGCGGTACGACCGCCTGATGGCGTTCGGCTGGAAGTTCCTGCTTCCGGTGGCGATCCTCAATCTGATGATCACGGCGGCGATCGTCGCCGTGACGGGATAGGCCGTGCGCGAATTTTTCAACGCGGTCACCGCTCTCGGCGCCGGCTTCGCAACGACGTTCCGGTACCTATTCAAGAAGAAGCCGACGATCGAATACCCGTCGGTGAAGAAGCAGCACGCCCCGCGCTTCCACGGCCTGCACGAACTCCGCCGCTACGGCGACGGCAAAGAGCGCTGCATCGGCTGCGAGCTCTGCGCGATCGCCTGCCCCGCGAACGCGATCACCGTGATCGGCGCCGAAAACTCGCCCGAGCATCGCTACTCACCGGGCGAGCGCTACGCCGCACGCTACGAGATCGACGAGCTGCGCTGCATCTTCTGCGGCCTCTGCGAAGAAGCGTGCCCGACCGACGCGATCGTCCTGACGCCGCGCTTCGAGATGGCGGATTACCGCCGCGGTGCGTTCATCTATTCCAAGGACCGCCTGCTCGTGCCGCCCGAGGCCGGCGTCGGCACGCCTCCCGACGAGCGCCCGAACGGGATCCCCGGCGATCTGGGCGCCGTGATCGAACAGAAGTCCACGGTCGATATCGCCGCCGGTTACGGCGCGACGAACCGCGGTGAGATCCTCAAGACGGAACGGAAGGGGCTCGCCGGATGATCCTCTTCGCCGTCCTCGCCGCCGTGCTGATCGTCAGCGCGCTCTTCACGATCACGGCCAAGAAGCCGGTCTACAGCGTCGTCGGCTTGCTGCTGCACTTCCTCGCGCTCGCACTCCTCTATCTCTCGCTCTCCGCCGAGTTCATGGCCGTCATCCAGATCGTCGTCTACAGCGGCGCGATCCTCGTCCTCTTCGTCTTCGTCATCGCGCTGCTCTCGAGCGGGATCGCCCCCTTCAGCGTCGGTCCCGACCGCATGCCGCGCGCCATCATCCCGGCCGCGATCGTCTCGTTCGTCACGCTCGCGCTCGTGATCTTCGGCATCTCGCGCACGCCGTTCATCGAGATCACGAACGTCGGCGCAGCGACGAACGCGGGCGCTCCCGGGCTCGCGGGCGTCTTCGGCAGCGTCGCGGACTTCGGCGCGGCCCTGTTTACGACGCAGCTCCTCCCCTTCGAGATCACGGCCTTCATCCTGATGGTCGCGGTGATCGGCGTCGTCCTCCTCGCAGGCGACGCATCCCCCGTGAAAGGCCTGCCCACGCGCCGCCGCCCGAGTTCCGGCGAACGCGAGCCGATCGTGAAGGCGAAATCGTGAGCGTCCCGATCTCGTTCTACATCGCGCTCTCCGCCGTGCTCTTCTTCATCGGCGTCGCCGGCGTGCTCGTCCGGCGAAACCCGCTCATCATGCTCATGTCGATCGAGCTGATGTGGAACGCCGCCAACGTCGCGTTCATCGCCTTCTCGCGCGCCTGGCTCACGAACGTCGGCCACATTTTTGCGTTCCTCGTCATCACCGTCGCCGCCGCCGAAGCCGCGATCGGCCTTGCCATCGTCGTCGTCGTCTTCCGCAACGCGAAGAACGTCGACGTCGATGAAGTCGCGAGCTTGCACGGATGAGGAGTTTGCTTTCGGCTTGCTCGATGTTGCCCGCGTTGCCCGCGGCCGGGTCGGGGCGACGGTTCCCCCGCGGGGACGCCCGCGATTTCGCATCCATGCGAAATCGCTACTCGTCCACTTTCCCGCTCCCGCCATCCTGGCTCCGCGGGAAAGCTGGACGCCCCGCGGTGAAACCATCGCCCCGCCCCGCCCGCTACCTAGAGGCAGGCGGAAAGCCGCGGCACGCGCCAAACGGCCATCCGCACGCTATCGCCTTTGCCTCCACTGCTAGCCGGCAGCAGTCCTCGTGGGCGGGGCGACGTCCCGTCCCCGGGGGCTCCGACGACGAGCGGAGCCATGGATGGCGGGAGCGAGGAGCGGTGCAGCGTGAGTTTTCGCAGGATGCGAAAACTCACAGCGGCCCCGGGGACGGGATGTCGCCCCGACCGCGAGGACGTCACCGTCTAGGAGAACCCCAAGCATGCTGATCACGCTTTGGCTAGCTCCATTGATTGGCGCGATCGTGCTGTGGAGCTTCGGCCCCGTGCTGCGCGATAAGGGCGGCTGGCTTGGGTCGGGCGTCGTTGCGTTTTCGTTCGTCGAGGCGCTCTCGCTGTTCTCGGCGGCGGGGGCTCCGCGCGGCGAGCATGCGGTGGGGGTGCAGGAGGCGCTCGTGGCGTGGGCGCCGGGGTGGCAGCTGGGGCTGCTGCTCGATCCGCTTTCGCTGCTGTGGACGCTGATCATCACGGGCGTCGGGTGCTTGATCCACGTGTACTCGATCGGGTACATGGATGGGGATAAGGCGGTCGCGCGGTTCTTTGCGTATCTGAACTTCTTCGTGTTCGCGATGCTGACGCTCGTGCTCTCCGATAACTTCATCGGGTTGCTCGTCGGGTGGGGGCTCGTAGGGCTCGCCTCGTTCTTCCTGATCGGGTATTACATCGACCGGCCGAGCGCGGTGGCGGCGGCGAAGAAGGCGTTCGTCATCAACGTGTTCGGCGACGTCGGGCTGATGTTCGCGATCTTCGTGATCTTTGCGGCGGTCGGGTCCATCACGTATGCGGATACGTTTGCGAATCTCTCGAAGTTCGCGCCGGGCGTGCTGTTCTTGGCGTGCTTCGGGCTGTTCGTGGCATGTGCTGCGAAGTCGGCGCAGGTTCCGCTGCATACGTGGTTGCCGGACGCGATGGAAGGGCCGACGCCGGTCTCGGCGCTGATCCATGCGGCGACGATGGTGACGGCGGGCGTGTACTTGATCGCACGCTGTTGGCCGATGTGGGATGCGTCGCCGGGCGCGCGCGAGATGGTCGGGATCGTGGGGGCCGTCACGGCTCTGGCGGGGGCGATTCTGGGCGTCGTGCAGTGGGATATCAAGCGGATCCTCGCCTATTCGACGATGAGCCAGATCGGCTACATGATCATGGGCGTAGGCGTCGGAGCGTACGAGGCGGGCGTGCTGCATTTCTTCACGCACGCGTTCTTCAAGGCGCAACTGTTCCTTGGAGCGGGCCTGATCATTCATGCGCTCGGAGACGAGCAAGACGTGCGCAAGATGGGCGGGCTGAGGAAAAAGATGCCGTTTGCATTTCTTGCGATGCTGACGGGGACGCTCGCGATTTGCGGGATCCCGCCGTTCAGCGGCTTCTACAGCAAGGATGCGGTCATCTACGGCGCGCTCGCGCACGGGCATCCGGCGCTGTTTGCGGTCGGAGTGCTCGTCGCGGGGATCACGGCGTTCTACATGTTCCGCATGATCTTCATCGTGTTCTTCGGGAGCGATCGGACGGAGCCGCATCACGCGCATCACGGGCACGCCCCGGCGTGGCTCACGCAGCTTCCGGTCGGGGTGTTGATCGTCCCGACGGTCTTTGCGGGGTTGGTTTCAGTCGGCGGCGAGCAGAGCCCGTGGGGGCGGTTCCTCGGCCCCGTGTTCGAGGGCGCGACGAAGGTCGAGACGGCGGCGCTTCCGGAGTGGGCGGCGACGGTGCTCGTGCTCGCCGTCGTTATTGTGGGGATCGCGCTTGCGAGCTTGCGGTATGTCACGGGGGCCGCCGTGCGTTCGGACGATCGCGCGGTGCTCGCGCGGGAGACGGCGAGCGTTCCCCCCGTGCTCGCGAACGCGTATTACGTCGATGCGGCGCTCGAGCTTTGCTTCGTGCGGCCGGCGCGCGCCGTTGGGACGGCGTTCTCACGGTTCGTCGATCCGAACGTGATCGATGCGATCGTCCGGGCCGTCGCGAGCGGGGCGGTGTGGCTCGGGTTCGAGTTCCGGACGCTGCAGACGGGGCTCCTGCGCGGTTACGCGCTCACGATCGTCGTCGGCGCCGCGTGCGTGCTCGGCTACTTCGTATGGCTGGGAGCGGCGCGATGATTCTCGAGCTCGTCCTCGTTCCGATCCTCTCCGGGCTCGCGCTCTATGCGCTGCCGCGCAGCAATGAGGTCGTCGCGAAGTGGGTCGCGGTTGCGATCGCGGCGACGGTCTTCGCGATGACCGCGATCTCCGCCGATGCGCCGGACATTTCGATCCCGTGGCTCTCGCGGCCGTTCACGTCGGTGTTCCATTTCGGGCTCGGACACGGGCCTTCGTATTGGATCGCGTCGCTGCTCGGGTTGACGACGGTCTGCGCGCTGCTCGCTGCCCAGGTTCCGCGCTTGCGCGATTTTTGCGCGCAGATGTTGATCTCGTACGGCGCGATGCTCGGCGTCTTCCTCGCCCGCGATCTCCTGATGTTCGCGCTGTTCTGGGATCTGATGCTGATCCCGGTCTTCTTGATCTTGCTCGCGTGGGGAAGCAGCCGCGATAGTTCGAGCGCGTGGCGCTACTTGATCTACAATCTCACCGGCGGCCTCGCGTTGTTGCTCGCGACGGCGGCGTTCGGCGTCGTCGCCGGGACGACGGACGTGATCGGCAGGCCGTTCGGCCCCGATCTCTCCGAGATCGGCAGCGTGTGGGGGCCGTGGGTCTTCGCGGGCTTCGCGCTCGCGTTCGCGATCAAGACGCCGGTCTGGCCTTTCCACACCTGGATGCCCGCGACGTATACGGACCTGCCTGCGCCCGCCGTCGCCGTCGTGAGTGCGGTTCAATCGAAAGCGGGATTGTACGGGCTGCTGGTGATCGGCCTCGGGTTGTTCCCGACCTACGTGCACGCAGCGGTTCCGATCGTCGTGACGCTCGGTTTCGTCGGGCTGTTCTATGGCGCGTTCGTCGCGCTCGTCAGCGACGATGCGAAGCTCGTCGTCGGGTACTCGTCGCTCTCGCATCTCGGGTTGATCGCGATCGCGATCGTCGCCGGAAATCAGCTCGCGCTCGGGGGCGCGCTCGTGTACATCGTCGCGCACGGCTTGTTCAGCGCCGGCCTCTTCCTCGTGCTCGGAGCGGTCGAAGGGCGCGAGGAGACGCGTTCCTTGCGCCGCCTCAGCGGTCTTGGGACGGAGAATCCGCGCCTCGCCGGAGCGGTCGCGATCATGGCGCTCGCGGCGCTCGGTTTACCGGGCCTCGCCGGGTTCGCGGGCGAGATCTTGATTCTAGTGGGCCTCTATCAAGCGGGAGCCACCTGGGTTGCGATCCTCGCGCTCATCCCCGTCGTTCTCGCAGCCGCGTACATGCTGCGCATTTTCCAGGGGATGATGCACGGCCCGCAGCACGCCGATCTCCCCGTGCGCGCGGATCTCTCCGCGTTGGAGTTCGCGGCGCTCGCGCCGCTCGTCGTGGCGATCGTGATGCTCGGCTTCGATCCCGGCCCGCTCGTCGCCGCGATCCCCCCTAGTTCCGGCCCGGCGCAGAGCGCCGCCCCGGCACCCCCCGCGAACGTGGCGGTGAAGTGATGCAGACGCTCGCGAATCCGTACACCTCAGCCGATTGGGCGCCGCTCATCCCGATGCTCGTCGTCGCGGCGGCGGCGCTCGCCGTGCTGGTCGCCGATCTGATCTTACCGAAGCCCGTGCGGCGCGCGACGGCCGTTGCGACGAGCGCGCTCGGCCTCGCCGTCGCCGCCGGGCTCGCGCTCTCCGGCTGGGGCCAAACGCACGCCGCGTTCGGCGGCGCGTTCATGAGCGGCGGCTTCACGATCGTCTTCGAAGAAGTCTCGCTCGTAGCGGCGCTCTTCACCGTCGCGCTCTCGTACGCGCTCGGCCGCGACGACCAAGCCGCGGGCGCGCTCGCGCTCGTGCTCTTCGCGACGTGCGGCGCGATGCTGATGGCCGGCGCCGGGAACTTGATGACGATCTTTCTCGGCCTCGAGTTGCTGTCGCTCGCGCTCTATTGCCTCTGCGGTTTCTCCAAGCGCACCGGCGCCCGCGAATCGGCGCTGAAATACCTGATCCTCTCCTCGATGGCCTCGGGCTTCATGCTCTACGGCATGGCGCTGCTCTTCGGCGCGACCGGGAGCGTCGCGCTCTCCGCCCTCGAGCTTCCGCCGGTCGCGAATCTGTGGTACACGATGGGGCTCGGCCTGTTCTTGATCGGGCTCCTCTTCAAGCTCGGACTCGTGCCGTTCCATGTCTGGGTGCCGGACGTCTACGAAGGCGCCCCGCTCGCCGTCACCGCGTACATGAGCGTCGCCACGAAAGCCGGAACGCTCGCCGTCCTCGCGCGCCTCATCTACGCAGCGCTCCCGGGCCCGCTCCACGAAGCGATCCTCGCGCCGCTCTGGCTCGTCGCCGGGCTCTCGATGATCGTCGGCAACGTTGCCGCGCTCGCGCAGCGCGACATGAAGCGCCTGCTGGCCTACTCCGGCATCGCGCAAGTCGGCTACATCGTCGCCGCGCTCGCCGGCACAACGCCGCTCGGCCTGCGCTACGCGATGCTCTACCTCGTGGCCTACGCGTTCATGAACCTGGGAGCATTCGCCGTCGTCGCGCTGCTCTCGCGCGAGCACGACGAAGGCTCGCGTCTCGAAGCCTTCTCGGGCCTCGGCTACCGCCGCCCCATCCTCGCCGCCTGCATGACGTTCTTCCTGCTCGGCCTCGCCGGCCTACCCCCGACCGCCGGCTTCACCGCGAAGGTCCTGATCCTCGCAACGAACGTCGGAGCCGGTTTCGCCTGGCTTGCAGGCCTGCTGATCGCGGGCACCGCCATCTCCGCGTACGCGTACTTCAAAGTCATCCGCGCGATGTACGCCCGCTCGTTCGGCACGCCGCTGCAAAAGAACGTCGCCCCCGCCAGCCTCCTCCCCTGGATCGGAGTCGGCATCGGCGCCCTCGCAACGCTCATCCTCGGCCTCTACCCGCGCTTCCCCAGCGATATTCTGCCGCTAATCAAGTAGCCGCGCGTCTCGGCGGGCTACCGGTCGCAGGGCCCGCGTGCGGTGCGGGACGACAGGGGGCGTCGAGACCGCCGCCGGCCTCTCGCCGTCCTTGGCTGCGGCCGGCGGTCGGAGCTCTCGCCGCCCCCTGTCGTCCCGCACCGCACGCTACCGCCAGGCCGGCGCGCAGCTGCCTGACGTAAATCTCGCGCGACTCACGCTCCCCAGGTAGCGGGCGGGGCGGGGCGACGCTCTCCCGCGGGGCGTGCAGCTTTCCGGCGGAGCCACGATGGCGAGAGCCGGAAAGTGCACGAGTAGCGATTTCGCATGGATGCGAAATCGCGGGCGTCCCCGCGGGGGAGTGTCGTCCCGCCCCGGCCGCGGGCCCCGCGATAGGTCCGGCGATCCCCTACGAATTGCGAGCTTGTTGCCGGCTCAGTTGACGCGTTTGTCTTTGCCGGCCCATTCCTTTTCGCGGAGCAGGTACTTCTGGATTTTGCCGGTCGAGGTCTTCGGCAGGTCTTCGAACGCGATTTGCTTCGGCGTCTTGAAGCCGGGTAAGAGCGTGCGGCAGTGGGCGATGATTTCTTCGGCGGTGATCGTCGCGCCCGGCTTCGGCACGATGTAGGCTTTGGGGACTTCGCCCCACTTCGGGTCGGGGACGGCGATGACGGCGCATTCCATGACGGCGGGGTGCTCGAGGATCGCTTTTTCGACTTGTTGCGTCGAGATGTTCTCGCCGCCGGAGATGATGACGTCCTTCGAGCGGTCGAGGATTTCGAGGTAGCCGTCGGGGTGCATCGCTGCGATGTCGCCCGAGTGGAACCAGCCGCCGTGGAAGGCCTTCGCGGTGCCCTCGGGGTCGTTGAAGTAGCCCTTCATCACGTTGTTGCCGCGCATGACGATTTCGCCTTGCGTATGGCCGTCGCTCGGGACGTCGTTCAGCTCGGGGTCGACGACTCGGATCTCGTGCGCGCCGACGGTGATCATCGGGACGCCTTGGCGGGCCTTCAGGCGGGCGCGCGCCGGTGCGTCGAGTGCGTCCCATTGCGCTTGCCATTGGCAGACGCTGATGGGGCCGTAGGTTTCAGTGAGGCCGTAGACGTGGGTGATCGTCGCGCCGAGCGCTTCCATTTGCGCGATCGTCGCGGGCGCGGGCGGCGCGCCGGCGGTCGTGACGGAGATCGGCTTGGCGAAGGGCTTCACGTCCGGGTGGTTCGCGAGGGAGATCAGGACGGTCGGCGCCCCGCACATGTGGGAGACGCCTTCGCGCTCGATGAGGTCGAGCACGACCTTAGGATCGACCTTCGGCAGGCAGACGTGCGTCGCGCCGGCGGCGGTGACGGCCCACGGAAAACACCAGCCGTTGCAGTGGAACATCGGCAGCGTCCACAGGAAGACGCTCTCGGGGCGCAGGTTCGCGTGGTAGATTTCGGAGAGTGCGTTGACCGCTGCGCCGCGATGCGTGTACATCACGCCCTTCGGCTGGCCCGTCGTCCCGCTCGTGTAGTTGATGGAGATCGTCGCGTCTTCGTCGGTGACGGGGTTGACGATCGGTTCGCTCGACGCGGCGGCGAGGCTCGCTTCGAAATCGAGCTCCGCGCCGGGGTTCGGCGTGCCGATGCAAACGCGGCGGACGCCCGCAGCGATGCCGGAGAGTAGTGGTGCGAACTCCGCATCATAAAGGATGACGCTCGCGCCGCAGTGGCCGACGATGTAGGAGATCTCGGGCGCCAGCAGGCGCGTGTTCAGCGCGCAGAGGATCCCGCCCGCGAGAGGTACCGCGAAATGCGCTTCTAGGAGCGCCGATTCGTTCTTCGCCAGGACCGCGACGCGGTCGCCGCTCGAGACGCCGAGCGAGTGCAGGAAGTGCGCGAAGCGGTAGACGCGCTCCAGCATCTGCGGATAGGTTCTGCGGATCGGGCCGTCGATGACCGCGATCTTCTCGCGAAAGACGTACGCGGAACGTTCAAGGTAATCGATGGGCGAGAGCCGGCGTAGGTGGATCGCGGCCGGGGCTGCGGTTTCGAGCATGCTGACCTGCACTTGCAAGATGGTTGTTCCATGCGGGGTTTGGCTTCGGGGTCTCGCCTCCCTCGGCGCGCTAGCGGCCGGCCCACTCTTCGACGGGCTCTGGGTGACATGGCGGCGGGCCGGGCTTTTTCGCTCCCGTGCGGCCCTCGGGCGACGGGTCGCTCAGGTAACGACGGCGCCGGGCTCCGGACGATGTGGGCCGCGGCTCTACACAATCTTAACCCTCCGCTACGACTTTGGTCGGTTTCGGGACTAAAGACTGTGCGGTTAAATGACGCTGACTAAAGTGAGCGGACTCACTCACCGAATGTGATTTAGAAGACACTTCGGACTACGTCCGCCCCCGTCAAACCAAGAGGTGCTATGTCGCGTTCCCGTCTGGTGGGCGTTATTGCGCTCACCCTAGTTCTCTGTTGCTCCGCACTCGCCGCCGAGGCGAAACCGGCCGTCGATCTCCACTTGCAAGGGGTCCTGGTCGAACGAACGGCAGCCGGCGTGGAGAAGACCACGCCCGTCGAGGGGGTGGCGCTCAAGCCGGGTGAGACGGTGCGCTACACGATCGTGGCGACGAATCACGGCACCGATGCCGCAATCGGCTTCAAGCCGGTTGCCAAGGTCCCCACGGGGACCGTCTACGAGCCTGCCGGCCTGGCCGAGAGCTGCGCCGCCGGGCACGAGTTCTCGCTCGACGGCGGCCAAACGTGGTCGGCGAGCCCGAAGGTCAAGGTCCAAACGCCGGCCGGCATCGTCGAGAAGCCCGCCGCTCCGCAAACGTATACCGCGCTTCGCTGGATCGCAGCTAAGCCGCTCGCTCCGAAGTCTTCCTGCACCTACACCTATCAGGTTCGCGTCAAGTGAGCCTGACTTTTTCGCTTGCCCCGCGCACGCATACGGAGGAACCCCTTACCATGGAACGTTCGCTGAAGCGGACGTTGCTGCGCCTTTCGGCGACCGCCGCGATCGTCACCGGTCTCGTTTTGCAGCAGAGCGCCGGTATCGCGCTTGCGGCCGGAACGACCGCCGGCACCGTGATCCAGAATACGGCGACCGCGACGTATCAGGACGGTAACAGCAACACCTACACGACGAACTCGAACACGGTCCAGACGACCGTCCAAAACGTCCCGTCGCTGACGGTCACGCCTGCAGCGGGTTCGTCGTACGCGCCCGGAGCGCAAGTCACCGATACCTTCACGCTGACGAACACCGGCAACAACAGCGGTACGTTTACCGTCAGCGCGATCACGCCGCCCGCAGGTGCGACCGGCGTTTCGTATTTCATCGGAGCGACCCCGTACCCCGATCTCGCGACGCTGCAGACGTACTTGACCGCCACTCCCGTAGCGGCGGGGAACACCGTCACGATCGGCGTGAAGTACACCGTCGCAACCTCGGCCACGCCGGGGACGGCGCTGCCGACGCTCCTGACGGCGACGATCACGCTCCCGCTCACGGGCGGCGCACCTGCGGCGACGTCGGGCGCGCAAAGCGGCACGGAGAACGACTCGGTCGTCGCCGACGCGCGCGTCGACCTGCAGAAGACGGGCTTGCAGCCCGGTGCCGGCGGGAACCCGTCCGGGACGAACATCTACTACTCGATCGCCGCGAATAACGGCGGCGGCGCCGACGCGAAAGACCTCGCATCGGTCAAGACGCTGCTCGGCGTCGCAAACCCCGGTATCTTCATCTCCGACCTCATCCCGACGTTCGGCGGCACGCCGGTCACGATCAACAACATCGCCGTCGTAACGAGTGCGGCGAACGGCTACGAAGGTACGACGGTTCAGATCTACACGTCGCTCACCGGCGCCGCCGGAGCTTGGACGCTCTACACCGGTTCCGGAAACGCGCCCGCGAATTCGAAGTACGTCGGCGTCTACATCACCGGCGGCACGAACGGCAACGAACTCGCTTCCAAGCCCGGCGGATCGAGCAACGGCGTCGTAACGGCTCCGGCCGTCACGCTCTCGTTCCAAGCGGTCCCGCCGAGCGGCACCGGCTCGGGGAACCCCAACGCTTTGCTCAACGCCGCGACCGCGGTCGCCGGCGGCAATCAAGGCGCCCCCGCCGCCGTCGGCGCGAACGTCATCGGCCCGGGCATCGCGGCGAACACCGCGGACTCGTTCGCGGCGATCACCAGCGCCGGCCAAGGCATCAACTACCCGACGCAGGCCGCGCCGGGTGCGGCTCCCGCCGGCACGACGGGCGCATCGAACACCGTCGGCAACAACAGCCCGGTCGCAGCGGGCGTGCTGAACGGCCCCTACAACAATGCCGGCGCGACCGGTTCGTACAACGGCGTCGCCGCGAATAACAACAGCGACGACTTCACGGCGGTCTCGTTCATCCCGGCCGGTTTCACGGCGATCAACTCCGGGACTACGCTCGGAACGCCGGTCGGCAATACGCTCGGAACGGCGACGACCGTCAACGTCAACGGCACGTTCCAGAACACCGGCAACGCCGCCGCGAACGTGGTGATCTCGGTTGCCGCACCCGCCGGTTGGACTGCGCAAATCTTCGCAGCGGACGGATCCGGGAATCCGACGGGCGGGACGCTCTCGGGCGCCGCTTCGAATACGCCGAGCGCGACGTTCTCGAACGTTGCGTCGAACGCGACGGGGAGCTACGTCGTCACCTACACCGCCCCCGTCGGCACGCAGGCGTTCAAGGTGAACGACTCCGTCGTCACCGCGACGCTCGGCGCCGCCACGAACACGACGCACCACGAACTCGTGCTCGGCGGACCGGTCTACATGACCAAGACGCAAGCGTTCGACGGCGCGACCTGCCCCGGCGGCCTTGCGGTACCGGGTTGCAAGATCACCTACACGCTCAACTACCAGAACAACGCCGTCTCCGCATGCACGACCCCGGCGGCATTGAGTTCGGTACCGGCGTCGGTGAACGGTTTCGTCACCAAGGCGGGAACGCTCGTCATCACCGAAGACGGAACTGCCGCGCCGAACAACTGGGCCACCTACACCAACGGCCTCTTCGCCGCCGCGACGGACAATACGTCGAACACCTACACCACGAATACGGTGGGTTCGTCGAAGTTCACGTCGACGGTCGGCGGCGCTGCCGGCGTCCTGAACCCCGGCTGCTCGGGCGCGATCACGTTCAGCGTGGTCGTCAAGTAGGCCCGTGCGCTACTCTGCGTACCTGCGGTGGCTGCTCGTCGCCGCGATCGTCCTGGCGATCGCGTTGGCGGCCCACCCGGCCGTGGCCGGAACCGCCGCGGGTACGCAGATTCAAAACGTCGTCACCGCGACGTATCAAGACGGCGGCGGCCGTGACTTCGCGAGCGTTTCGAACACGCTCTCGGTCACGGTCGCGGCCGTTTCCAGCCTGATCCTGACTCCGAAAGAGAACGGTTGCGATCCAGCGACCGACAGCTACGCCGTGGGAAACCCGGTCACGAAGACGTTCACGATCCTGAACTCGTCGAACGTCGCCGATGCGTACACGATCGCCTCGGCGCAGACGACCGCCGGGACGGTCACGAGCCTCGCCTTCTTCACGTCCGGCGGAACCACGCCCGCCGTCGCCGGTTCGACGGTTTCCCCGACCGTGCCGCCGGGCGGCACGCTCGGCGTCCGCGTCGTCGTCAGCGCGCCGAACGTCGCGGCCGGCGGCAAGTTTTCCGTCTCGCTCGCCGTGCAGACGACTGTCACGGGAACCGCGAACGGCCTCCAGACCGATTCAGCCGCGCAGTGCGCGGTTGCAGGGCTTGCGGCGGCGATCGCCGGGCCGCAAGGCCCCGGTACGCTCGTCGACAAGCGCGTCGACGGCACGACCTTCGTGCAGTCCGCACCCGGCTCGACCGTCACGTACTCGCTCGCGTTCAAGAACACGGGCGAGGTTCCGGCGCTCAACGCGGTCCTGAACGACCCGCTCCCGGCCGGCATCCTTCCCGATCTCTCCTCGGTCCAATTGAACGGCAAGCCCGTCCCGGCGACGCTCGCCGGCCAAGTCCTGAAGGTTCCGGTCGGAACGCTGGCGCCGGGCGTGCAACAGGTCGTTTCCTTTGCGGCGACGGTCGGCGGCGTCGGCGTCGCCGCGAGCATCGTCAACGTCGCTTCGGTCGCCGCCGACAACGCGGCCGCCGTCAGCTCCGAGCCGGCAGCCGTCTGGCCGGGGAACGTCAACGTCGTCTTCGACGGATACGGCGGCGCCGCGCAAACCTTGCCGAACGCGACGCTCACGCTCGTCGGCGCGTCGAACCCGCCGGGGACCTCGTTCCCCGCCTCGACGGCGCTATCGAACCCGCCGGCCGTAAGTCCGGTCGTCTCCGGCTCCGGCGGCACGTACGATTTCACGCTCGCGCCGAGCCAAATCGGGTCGGCGAGCTCGCCCGCGTACTACACGCTGACCGTTACGGCTCCCGGCTATGTGAACCGCTCGATCGGCGTCACGCTGACGCCGGACGCGAGCGGCCTGCTCTACTCCGCGACGCTCGCGGCGCTCGACGCGCAACCGCTGGCCGTCCCGGGCGGCTTCGCGCTCACGCCGGGGCCGGTCACGCTCGCGAACGTCGCGGGGATCTTCGGGAACATCCCGCTCTTCCAGAAATCCGTCGTCCAGATCTCCAAGAGCGTCGACCGCCAAGTCGCGGCGGCGGGCGACCGGCTCGTGTGGACGTTGCAGTACTCGAATTCCGCGCCGGGCCCGCTCGGCCTCACGAAGGTCGTCGACAACCTGCCCGCGGGGATCGTCTACGCGCCCGGAACCGGGCGCCTCGACGGCCAGCCGCTCGAGCCGGCGCAAACCGGGCGGCTCCTCGAGTGGTCGTTTCCCACGCTCGATACGAAGCCGCACACGATCGTCTTCGCCACGGTGCTGATGCCGGGCGTCTCCGAGGGATCGCTGTTGACGAACACCGCGTCGATCGCGGCCGTCGTCCCCGGCGCGCAAGGCGCGACGGCGAGCGCGAGCGCGCAGGCCGACGTGCGGATCATCGCCGGCATCTATTCGTCCTGCACGACGCTCGTCGGGCGCGTCTACCGCGACACGCAGAAGACCGGACATTTCGAGCGCGGCGATCGCGGCATCCCGGACGTGCGCATCTTCCTCGAGAGCGGCGAGTCGGTGACGACCGATCCCGACGGCCGCTTCTCGTTCGCGTGCGTCCGCGAGGGCATGCACGTCGCGCGCCTCGATCCGACGACGTTGCCGCCGAACGCGCGCCCCTACGCGGACCGCCGCTACGACAGCGAACGGAGCATCCGCCGCCTCGTGCACGGGATCTTCGATGCGATGACCGTCGAAGACCTGAACTTCGCGATCGAGGACGCGCGATGAACGCGCCGTTCCGTCGCTTCCTCGCGGCGGCGTGCTGTCTTGCGTTTTCGATCGCGCCCGCGTTCGCAGCGGGCAGCTCCGAACCGGTCTACGGCGACCTCACGCACTTGACGTTCACCGCGACGGAACCGCTGCACGCAAGCTTCGTTTCGCCGCTCCCGCAGAGCGCTTCGCACGGCTCCGCGACTGCCGTCGAAGTCGCGACGGGCCTCGGCGGCGGCGTCGAATTGCGCGTCGGCGGCGAGCTCGTGCCGTTCGAGAAGATCGGCCGGCGCGTCGTCGACGAGAAGGCCGGCGAGACGCGCTACACCTACTTCGGCGTTCCGTTGCAGCCCGGTCCGAATACGTTGACGGCGACGCCGCTCGGAGCGAACGGCGCGCGCGGCGCGACCGTTTCGCTCGGCGTCTACGGCCCCGGCCGGCCGATCCGCTTCGAGGTCACGATCGACGGCACGCTCGCGGCCGACGGCCGCACGGCGTGCAACCTGCACGTCTCCGGGTTCGATCGCTGGAATCACGCCGCGCTCCCCGGATCGACCGTGCGCGTCACGATCGCGGAAGGCGACGCGCACTTCAACGCAGTCCTGCACGCACGCCGGGATGCGGCGGCCGTCCCCGATAGCCGGCCCTCCGACGAGCCGCGCGCGACGACGGACACGTTCGCGGCCGAACAATCGCTCGAGCTCGCGCTCGACGACGGCGGCGCGATCGTCATCCCCGTGGTCCCGGGCTTGCGTTCGGGGACGCTGCGCATCCGCGCGAGCGCGGCGGGCGATGCGGCCGGCGAAGGGACGTTCTTCGTTCGCCCGAGCCTGCGCGAACCGATCGTCGCCGGGCTCGTCACGGCGGGCGTCGGGCAAGTGCCGGGGAATCCGTCGGAAGATCCGGGCGCGCCGAACGGCGCGAACTCGCACAAGGGGCGCGTCGCGCTCTACGCTTCGGGCGAAGTCGCTCGCAACACGCTCGGCACGCTCGCCTACGATACGGCCGACGTCCTGCACAGTTCGACCGTGACGGGCCCGTTCGTCGCGGATCCGAACGATCGCACGTACTCGACCTACGGCGATTCGAGCATCCGGCGCGACGACGCGCTCTCGCGCGATCACCTGTACCTGCGGCTCGACAACGAGCAGAACAGCGCGCTGTGGGGCGAGTTCCAAGCGCAGACCGGCGGACGCGACGGCCTCGGCGGATTCAACCTGCTCGTCGCGGGCGCGAAGGTCGATCTCGCTTCGAAGACGTCGAAGCTGACGGTCTTCAACGCGCGCAACGACGTCGCGTACGCTCGGCAGATCTTCGCGCCGCAAGGGCTCTCGACGCTCCCGCAGCTCCTGCATCCTTCGATCGTCGTGGGCTCGGAGACGATCGTTCTCGTCGCGCTCGACCGCCATACGGGGCTGATCGTCAGCCAGACGACGCTGACGCGCGACGTCGATTACACGCTCGATTACTCGACGGGGTTCCTGCGCTTCGTCAACATCCCGCTCCCCTTCGACGATCGCTTCAACCCGCAGCAGATCCTCGTGCAATACGAATACGACGGCTCCGGCGTCGACGCGCAGACGACCGGCGGGCGCTTCGAAGTCGGGCTCGGCGCGGCGCAGAAGACGCGCTTCGGCATGGGCTACGTAGACGACGCGACCGGAGCCGGCAACTTTGCGCTCTTCGGGCAAGATCTCAGCGGCGCGCTCCCCGGCGGAACGTGGTCGATCGGGCACCTTGCGAGCAGCGGCGTCGTCGCGGGAACCTCCACCGCGCTGATCTCGCCGAGTTCGAGCGGCGACGCGTATCGCGCCGCGCTCTCGCAGACGAGCGGGCCGAACCAAATCGCGCTCGGCTTCGAATGGTCGACCCCCGGCTTCTCGAATCCGTTCGGCGGTCTCTCGACGCCGGGACTCCTCGATTATCACGCCTCGCTCGCGCATAAGTTCGAGCGGCGCGGCGCCGAACTCACGCTCTCTTTCGACCACGAGCAGAATACGCTGCCCGGGTACGCAAACTCCGAATCGAACCTGGCGCTCAAACTCCGCGAGTCGCTCACGAAGCGTTTCAGCTTCACGGCCGGAGTGCAAACGCATCAGGGCCCGCTCGACGGCGTCAACGCGTTGCCGATTGCGACCGCGACGCCGGCGCCGGCGGCCGTGCCGGCGACGGGGACGACGATGCAAGCGCAGCTCGGCTTCGATTGGAAAGTGTTCCCGAACGCGGGACTCTCCGTGAACCGTACGAGCGATATCGGCGGCGCCGCCAGCGCGTCGCAGCCGGGGCAGACCTCGGCGCAATTCAATTTCGATTTCCCGAAGAAGGGCCGCTTCTTCGTGCGCGAGCTGTGGTCGGACGCGCCGACCCAGAGCTTCGCGGCCTCGACCTCCGCGCTCACGACGACGGCGCTCGCGACGCGCTCGACGGCCTTCGGTTTCGAACGGCTCGTCGGACGGGCGACGACGCTCGATTCCGAATACGTCGTCGAGCAGACGGGGAGCGGGAACGACATCTACTCGGCGATGGGGATCAAGCAGCGCTTCGAGTTCAGCGAGCGCATCAAGGGCGACGCGTTCGTGCAGCACGCTTCGGCGACGGGCGCGAACCTTTCGGGCTTCGACGTCTACGGCGTCTCCGCGACGTACGCGAACGGCTCGCGCGTGCGCGGGACGACGTCCTATCAGATTCGCACCGGCGATACGCCCGGATCGACGTGGGCGCTCGCGCTGGCCGGCGGGCTCACGCCGGATCTCTCGATTCAAGCGACCGTGAACAACTCGCGCACCGGCGGAACCGCCTTCGACGACGCGCGGATCGGCCTCGCTTGGCGTCCTTCGCACAACGATCGCGGCGTCACGCTGCTCGAATACGAACGGCAGGACGGTACGCTCGTGCCGCTCGCGACGCACGCCGAGATCCTCTCGCTCGAGCAGCTCTACCGGCCCACGCACCGGCTCGAAATCGCCGGCCGGTATGCCTACAAACTCGACGGCGATTCGTACTATCCCGCCGAGAGCTCGCTTGCGGCGCTCCGCGTGCGGCAAAAGATCGGCGCGCGTTTGGACGTCGGCGTAGAGACGAGCTACGCCGACGTCAAGCACGTCCCGAACGCGAGCCAAGCGGGATTCGCCCTGGAGAGCGGCTACAGCCTCGGCGACGCGATGCGCCTCGCCGCCGGGTACAACTTCTCCGGATCGCCCGATCCTTCGCTCGCGGCTGCGCCGACGCGGCGCGGCCTCTACCTGACGGCGACGAGCGTCGTCGATCAGCTCTTCGGCTGGGGCAAGGGCGCGAGCTGGGGCGCGAAGTGAGCGGCGTGAAGGCGCGGACGCGCCGCGCGTTTCGTCGCAGCTTCGCACTCGTTCTGGCGATCTGGCAGGTTGCCGTGCTCGCCGTATGCGCGGGCGCGCCGCAACCGGCTTCGGCCGCAACCGCGGGGTATTGCGGAACGCCCGCGAACGACGGCTCGCCGGGTTCGATCACGGGCATCGTGAACACGTATTACGCCGGGCCTGCAGGCACCGTGAGCGCGGGATCGAGCACGATCGTTCTCGGTACGCGAAACTCAAAAGGCAGCGGGACCGCGATTGCCAAGAACGACCTGCTGCTCGTCATGCAGATGCAGGACGGCAGTTCGATGAGCGTCGCGAACACCACCGCGTACGGAACGGGAGCGACGGCCGCCGGAACCTACGAGTACGCCAGAGCGCAGAGCGTTTCGGGCTCGACGGTCACGCTCGCGAATCCGCTGCTCCACAGCTATTCGGAAAACGCGGCACAAGGCCAAACCTATCAAATCGTTCGCGTCCCGCAGTACGGCTCGACGACGCTCACCTCGGGGTTGACTGCGGCACCTTGGGACGGGCAGAGCGGGGGCGTGCTCGCGATCGACGTGGCGGCGACGTTGGCGCTCGGCGGGGCCACGGTCTCCGTCAGCGGGTTGGGCTTCCGCGGGGGCGGCGCTAACGAATACACCGGCGGCGCCGGCCTGCTGACCGATTACGTCACCTCCGATACCGTCGCGACGAACGCGGAAAAGGGCGAAGGCATCGGCGGCACGCCGCTTTGGGTCTACAACAGCAGCACGGGCGATAGCAAGGTGACGGACACGCTGCCCTCGACGGGCGCATCGTTCGGGAAAGGGGCGCCGCTGAACGCCGGCGGCGGCGGGACGGACAACAATCCGTCCGCCAACGACGAGAACACGGGCGGCGGCGGAGGAGGCAACGGAGGCGCGGGCGGACAGGGCGGCTGGAATTGGTCGCCGATCTATCCGACGCTCTATAGTGCTTCGAACCCGACCGGCGTGAACGAGACGCTCAACGCGGACAATTCTACGGGGACGGGGGGAGTCGGCGGCCACGCCTTCGCCGCCTCTGCGAATCGGATCGTGATGGGCGGCGGCGGGGGTGCGGGGACCGACAACAACAGCGCTCCCCCGCAGTCGAGCGGAGGGCCCGGCGGCGGCATCGTGTTGATCCAGGCCGGGGCCGTCTCGGGGACGGGGACGATTGCGGCGAACGGCGCGAGCGGCGTCACGCCCGCGAACGACGGCGGCGGCGGAGGCGGCGCGGGCGGCACCGTCGTCGTGCTCGCCAAGGGCGGGCTCGGCGGCCTCTCCGCCGCCGCCGCCGGCGCGGCGGGAACGAATGCCAACGCGGGCGCCACGAGCGGGTATCACGGGCCGGGCGGCGGCGGCGGCGGCGGTGTCGTCCTTACCTCGGCGGCCGTGACGAGCAACGTCGCGGGCGGTCAGAACGGCCTCACCGGAGCCGGCACGAACGTGGCCTACGGCGCGGCGCCGGGTTCGAGCGGGTTCGCCGCGACGGCCGCGGTGGCGGCGCCCGACGGCGCGCAGCCGGGCGAAGCCTGCATGTACTCCGTCGTGACGGGCCCGTACGGCGCGCCTGCGGCGATCGGCAACTACACGAACGGAACCGCCGACAACATGCACGACTTCACGGTCGCGGGCTTCGCCTGTGCGAACGGATCCTCCGAATCCAGCGGGAGCTTCAAGTGCAACGTGCCGGCGGCCGGCGTGACGTTCGCCAACACGCTGCAGAACACGGGGACCGCGAGCGATACTTTCACGCTCGCGGCGAGCTCCGTCCCCGCGGGTTGGACGGTCACGTTCTACAACGCCTCCGCCTGCTCGGGCGGCGGCGCGACCTGGCCCACGTGCACGAAGGGGACGCAGATCTCCGCGCCCGTCACCGTCGGCGCGGGGGCGTCGTTCAACTTCCTGACCGTGTTCACCGCGAGCGCCCCCGTGACGCCGTTCGGCGTGCTCGGAGCGCTCGTCAGCGCGACGGGGAGCGCGCTCGCCGAGAGCAACGCGACGTACGACGAATTCTACCCGGGCGGTCCGTTGATCGTCGGAAAAGGCAACTACGCATCAACGACCAACTGCGCGGGCGTCGCGAACGGGAGCCAGACGGCGATCTGCCCCGGCGGGACGCTGAATTACGTCCTCACGTACGCGAACAGCGCTCCGAGTTACTTGGCACCGGGAAGCGCGGCCCTGGGGAACCAGCCGGCCTTCACGACGAATGCGGTCAACCTCTCGAACGTCGCAATCGCCGAAGACGGTTCGGCCTCGTGCTCGAGCGGATGCACCGCGTTCGCGAACAACTGGGCGACGGCGAGCTTCGGATTGAACGCCGTCCCGGTGGATTCGCTCTACGGGGCTAAGACGAGCTACGCGCTCGCGAACGGGACGCAATATGCGAGCGGCACGTATCCCGCCGTCACCGCGGGCTACACGAAATTCACGGCGACGCTCAACGCGACCGGAAGCCCCGCGACCGTGAAGCCCGGGGATGCCGGTGCGATCACGTTCAACGTCACGGTGAGGTGAACGGCGTGCGAGGCGTTGGACGACAGCTCGGATGGATCGCCGCGTTCGCCGCGTGCCTCGCGGTGGCATTGCTCGGTGGGCTCGAACCCGCCGCCGCGGCCTGCGATTCGAAGATCTACGGCGTCGACGCGAACGGCGCGCTCTACGCGTTCACGCCGCCGTCGTACGCCGCGACGCGCCCCTCCGGGAACCCGACGGTGACGTTCGGCACGATCGCGCGCGGCGTCTATTCCGGGAAGATCTACGTCGTGGAGGGGACGAACGCGAATTCGCGCTTGTTTGCGTACGACTTGTCGACGAACACTCAGACGCAGGTCGGCACGTTCGCGAACTCGTCGTTTCTGTTCGCGTCGGGCTTCGGCATCAACGGGACCGCCTACGCGCTTTCGTCGACCGAGACGTTCTCTTACACCGATGCGCCGACGCCGGTCATCACGAAGCTCGGTGCGCCGCAGACGACGAGCGGCCCCGCGATGAGCGCCTTCACGGGCGGCGATTTGGCGGTCGATCTCAGCAACAACGGGTGGGTCGTGATGTCGAATAACTCGACCCAACTGAGCTATCTCTACCGCGTCACGTTTGGGACGCCGACGCTGCTGACGCCGGTCGCGCAAGTTACGCTCAACGGAACTTCGTACGCAGAGGCCGATCTCTATTCGCTCGCGTTCGGCGCCGACGGGACGCTCTACACCACGAGCTGGGACAACGGGACCCTGTTCTCGATCAACCTGACGACGGGCGCCCTGACGTCGCTCGGGCCGCAGCAGAAGATGGAAGATTTCGCGAGCTGCCCGTTCGCACCGCAGCCGTACTTGTCGAAGGCGGGGCCGACGCAAACGGCGGCGGGCGAGTTCATGTCGTACGCGATCGTCGCGGCAAACTCGGCGAGCGCGAACGTCACGGCGACCGGCCTATCGCTCGCCGACACGGTTCCGGCCGGGATCGCGATCGTTTCGGTTTCGTGCAGCACGGCGAACGGAGCCGTCTGCTCCGGGGCAACGTTCTCCGGCCAGCAGGTGACGGCGACGGTGGGCAAACTTCCGCCCGGCGGCTCGGCGACGCTCACGATCAACGCGAAGAACGTCTCCCTGCCCCTCGGGACGACGACTAACACCGCGACGATGACGTCGGGGAGCGGTTCGCCGTATACCGCAGCGGCCATGACGCTCGTCGTCGCGAACACGGTCGTGAAGACGGTCGCGAACGTCACGCAGGGAACGGCCGCGACCGCGACCTCCGATACGGGGAATCCCGGCGATACGCTGGAGTACGTCGTCACGTATACGAACATGACGAACGCCGCGCTCGCAGCCTTCAGCTTGAAGGATCAAGTCCCGCCGAACATGACCTACGTCGCCGGCTCGGCGGCGTGCGTGACGACCCCGAGCGGCCTAACCTGCACGCCCTCGGGCCCGGCGGGCGGCGTGCTGACCTGGACGTTCACCGGCGGTTCGCTCGCGCCGGGGCAAACGGCCACGGTCAAGTTTCGGGCGAAGATCAACTAGCCGCGCGTCAGTCGCGCGCGATCACGTCGATTTCGACGGCGGCTCCGCGCGGAAGGCCGGCGACGGCGACCGTCGTGCGGGCCGGCAAATTCGTCGCGAAGAACTCGCCGTAGACGGCGTTGAACTCGGCGAAATCGTCCATGCTCGCGAGGTAGACCGTCGTCTTCACGACGTCGTCGAGCGAGAGATCCGCCGCTTCGAGCACCGCGGTGACGTTCTGCATGACGCGCCGCGTTTGCGCCGTGATGTCCCCTTCGACGAGTTGGCCGGTGGCGGGATCGAGCGCGATCTGCCCGCTGCAGAACAGGAGCTTCCCCGCGCGCACGGCCTGGCTGTACGGGCCGATCGCCGCGGGAGCTTGGTCGGTGGCGATGCGATGTGTCACACGTCCGCGGTTTCGCGCCTGGTCGGCAGGTCCTCCCAGCGCATCGTCCCCTTGTAGCTCATCGGCGGCTCGACGACGCCGAAATTCGCCTTCGCGAGTTCGGCGACGCGCGCGAGCTCGTCGGGACGCAGGCGCGGCGTCTCGGGAGCCCGCGCGAACTCGGCGAGCTGTTCGCGGTCGTAGATGTTCGGCAGGACGGACATGACCTTCGGTTCGGCGAGGAGCCATTGGATCGCCGCCTGCCCGAGCGTCCGATCCGGCGTGACGAGAAAATCGAGCGTCTCGATCTTCTTCAGGCCGTTGATCAGCCACGAGCGGGGGCGATGGATCCGGTGGTCGTTGCGGTCGAACGTCGTCTCGGCCGTGAACTTCCCCTCGAGCATTCCGCTGGAATGCGGGACGCGGATCAGGTATCCGGTATCGACCGAGGCCTCGCGGGAAGCCTCGACCATCGCATCGCCGGGGTGCTGTTCGAGCATGTTCCAGATCATGTGGATGCTCTCGAGCCTGCGCTTCGCGACCATCTCGCAGCCTTCCACGAGCCAGCCGATCGCAGGGCCGAACGCGGCGCCGTACATCCGGATCTTCCCCTCGGCCTTGAAGCGCTCGAGGAGCGCGAAGAGTTCGTCGTTTTCGACCTCCGAGAGCCTCGCGTTGTGGATCTGGTAGATGTCGATCGTCTCGGTTTCGAGGCGGCGCAGTGATTCTTCGAGCGCACGACGCACGTACGCCGGGGAGAAGTCCTGCGCGATCGCCTGCTGCCCGCGCCGCTCGCCGCCGTGGCTGTAGAAGTCGTATCCGAACTTCGTCGCGTAGACGACGTCGCCGCGCCGGCCGCCGAAGGCCCGGGCTAGCTGGGTCTCGCTCCGTCCGTTCCCGTACGTGTCCGCGGCGTCGTAGAGCGTGATCCCGAGTTCCAGGGCTTCGCGCAGGAGGCGGACGGCTTCGTCGTCGCCCATGTCCCCCCACCAGCCGGTCGAGGTCGTCCAGAGCCCGAAGCCGACCTCGCTGACGGTCACGCCGGAGTTCGGGTACGTACGATACTTCATGCCAACCTCACTCTGAAGGAGAAGGAACGTCCGGCGCAGCCAGGGCGTCACACCGAGGACCGAAGAGGGGAATTGGATTGACGATCGCCGCGCTCCATACATTCGCGGGGCGCCCCGTCCGCGTGCGGCTCGACGACGAATCCGAGCACGTGGGGCGCCTGCGCACGGATCTGCTCACCGAGCGGTCCCTCTCCGTATACCTCGCCCGCGACGGCGACGACGGTACGACGCTGTACATAGACCACATCATCGGGGTATGGCCCATTTCGGAACGGTGACCTAGCGCACGAGTCATTCCTACTTTTGACATTAGGGACAACTTCTGCCCGCCCGCGCCACGCGCCTCGCGCAGGTGAAGGACTAAGCTCCCGGCGAGTTCGCTCGCTCCGCTCAGGAAGAGGGGCAGAGGCATTGAAAGAGTGCGTTCTCCGGCGTTCGAAACGTTGCCCCATGCCTTCCGACGATGTTGATTTCGCGCGCGTCACGGCCTGGATCGAGAGCTACCTGAAGGACGGCCGCGAGTACCCCGTGTTCTCCCGCGCGAAGCCCGGCGATCTGATCCGCGCGCTGCCGGAGACGGCCCCGGAAGGGCCGGCCCCGTTCGAGGATATCTTCGCCGATTTCGAACGGCTGATCGTTCCCGGGATCACGCACTGGAATCATCCCCGTTTCTTCGCGTATTTTGCAATCAGCTCGACGCAGGCCGGGGTTGCAGCCGAAGCGCTCGCCGCCGCGCTCGACGTCAATGCGATGCTCTGGCGCACCTCGCCCGCCGCGACCGAGCTCGAAGACGTCGTGCTCGCGTGGCTGCGCGAGCTGCTCGGGCTCGACCGCGGCCTGCACGGGATCATCTACGACACCGCCTCGATCAGCGGGTTTACCGCGCTCGCGACCGCGCGCGATGCGCTCGGCCTCGAAATCCGGGAGAAGGGGATGGCGGGGCGAGCCGATCTTCCTCCGCTGCGCGTGTACCTCACGCACGAGACGCATTCGCACATTGAGAAAGGCGCGATCGCGCTCGGGATCGGCCGCGAGAACGTCGTGCGCGTCGCGGTCGACGAGCGCTTCCGCATGATCCCGGAGGCGCTCGAGAACGCGCTGCGCGAAGATCTCGCGCGGGGCTTGCGCCCGATGTGCATCGCCGCGACCGTCGGGACGACGTCCACGACCTCCGTGGATCCGGTTCCGGCGATCGCCGAGATCGCCAAGCGCTACGGCGTGTGGCTGCACGTCGACGCGGCCTGGGCCGGGCCCGCCGCGATCCTCCCGGAGTTTCGCTCGCTGCTCGACGGTTGCGAGCTCGCGGATTCCGTGACCGTGAACCCGCACAAGTGGATGTTCATCCCGGTCGATCTCTCCGTGCTCTTCGTGCGCGAGCCGGAGCGGGTGCGGCGCGCGTTCAGCCTCGTCGCGGACTACCTCGCGACGCCCGAGACCGGCGTGCGCAACTATATGGATTACGGCCTGCAGCTCGGGCGGCGCTTTCGCGCGCTCAAGCTGTGGTTCACGCTGCGTCACTTCGGCGCCGCCGAGATCCGCGCGACGCTGCGCGGGCACATCGCGCTCGCGCAGGAGTTCGCGAGCTGGGTGGAGGCCGAGCCCGATTGGGAAATCGCGGCGCCCCATCCGCTCTCGGTCACGTGCTTCCGTTTTGCGCCGAAAGGCGTCTCGCCGGAGACGCTCGACGCGTGGAACGCGCGCATCGTCGACGAGATCAACGCGAGCGGCGAGGTCTTCCTTTCGACGACGAAACTGCACGGCCGCACGGTTCTGCGGCTGGCGATCGGCAACGCCCGCACCACGCGCGAGGACGTGGCGCTCGCGTGGCGATTGCTGCGCGAAGCCGCCGCCCGCCTCGGAGCGCCCGCCGTTCAGTAGATGCGCAGGTAGGCTTCTCGCTCCCAAGGATGCACGGCGCGCCGGTAGCGTTCGTATTCGGCGAGCTTCGCGTCGCGGAACGCGTGATAGATGTGGTCGCCGAGCGCGCCGCGCACGATCGGATCCGCATCCAGCTCCACGATCGCCTGACGCAGCGATTTCGGGAGCAGGCGGATGCGCCGCTCGCTGCGCGCGCGGTCGGTGAGATCGTACGTCGAGCCCGTCAGCGGATCGCCCGGGAGCGTGTGCTGCCGGATGCCGTTCGCCATGCTCGTGACGAGCACGGCGAGCGCGAGATACGGATTGCAGGAGGGGTCGGCGCTGCGCACTTCCAAGCGCGGGCGGCCGGGATCCTCGGAGGGGATGCGCACGAGCGAGTTGGCGCTGCGATAGGACCAGGCCGTGTAGATCGGCGCGTCCCAGGCGGCGACGAGGCGCTTGTACGAATTCACGAGCGGGTTGCAGATCGCGGTGAACGCGGGCGCGTGCGCCAGCAAACCGCCGATCGCGAAGAGCGTCTCTTGGTGCAGCTCGCCCTCGGCGAGCGGCGCTTCGTCGATGCCGGCGGAGCTCGGCAACGTGAAGTAGACGTGGACGCCGCTCCCGGCAAGCGATTCGAGCGGCTTCGGCATGAACGTCGCAAACAGCCCGTACGCGCCGGCGATGTGCTTCGCGGCGATGCGCGCCGTGATCAGGCTGTCGGCGGTCGCGAGGATCCCGGCGTCCTTGAAATCGATCTCGTGTTGTCCGGCCCCGTGCTCGTGATGCGCGCTCGCGATCCCGATGCCCATCGCCTCGAGGGCCGAGACGATCGCAATGCGCGCGTCTTCGCCTTTATCGATCGCGGAGTGATCGAAGTACGAGCCGCAGTCGGAGCTCGGCGGGCGCGGATCCCCGGCGCCCTCGAGCTCGAACAGATAGAACTCGAGCTCGAGACCGCTCTGCACGCCGCGCAGCACGTCACGCGAATCCTCGATCACGCGCTTGAGCGTCGTGCGCGGGCAGCCCTCGAACGGCTCGCCGTCCGCCGTCACGATGTCGCAGATCAAGCGCGCCTCGACGGCGCCTCCGCTCGACCACGGCGCGACCGCGAACGTCGCGGGATCGGGCCGCAGCACCATGTCCGCTTCTTCGCCGCGCACGAAGCCGTCGATCGAGCCGCCGTCGAACGTGACTCCGCCTTCGAGCGCGCGTTCGAGCTCGCCGGCGGGGATCGTGACGTTCTTGCTGACGCCGAGGATATCCACGAACGTCAGCCGCACGAAGCGCACTTCGCGCTCGCGCGCGATGCGCAGGATGTCGCGCTTGTTCGGCGCTTTCTTTTCGTTAACGTGCGTTGAGTGCATCGATCGCCATCGCAGTCCGGAGCGTGAGTTGGTCGTGGGGGCTGTCCAGATCGTGTCCGCTGATTTCGGCGATCTGCCGCAGGCGGTAGAAGACCGTGTGGCGATGCACGCTGAGCTCGGCGGCGGCTGTCTTCACGTTTTGCCCGACCTCGAAATACAGGCGGAGGGTGCGGATCAGCTCGGTCTGGTGCTTCTCGTCGTAGGCGCGAATCGGCGAGAGGATCCGTTCGCTGAAGTCGCGCCATTCATCGGCCCCGATGCCGCCGCGCATCAGCAGCGGGTAGACGCCGAGATCTTCGTACGGCATCACGCGCGAGCCGCCGAAGAGCCGACGCACGATGAAGATCGATTCCCGCGCTTCCTCGACCGTCCGCGCGGCGTTGATCGCATCGGTCTGGCGGCCGACGCCGCCGACGACCTTCAGACCGAAGTGCGCCTTCGTCGCAGCGCGCGGAATCAAGGAGGCGGCGGTGCGGACGTTTGCAGCATCGACCTCGAGCGGCGCGGGACAGAGGAACACGAAGCCTCCGCCGCGCTCGATGACCACGATCTCGCCTTGCCCCGAGCGAAGCGTCTCGTGGCAGATCTTGCGAAGCTCGGCGTTCTTCGTGGCCGCCGTCGCTTCGTCGAGCACCTCGGCCTCGACCGCGACCGCGACGTACCCGGCGGCGAGCGAGATCCCGCGCGAGGTCGCGTCGTCCTTCGCTTCGATCGGATCGTCGTAGGCGCGCGCGAGCAGCCGGTCCCAGAACGAACGCCGCCGGTTCTTCCCGCCCCCGATCTCGCGCGAGAGCTCGACGGCGATCGACGATGCGGTCAGCCGGATCGGCCCATGCTGCTCCTCGTCGAGCGGGGAAGCACCGTTCGGGAAGATCGCAAGCCAGCCGAGCGGCGCGTCGCCGGAGCGGATGCGGGCCGCGAGCGCCCGCGAGCCGTCGGGGGCCTGGAACGCGACGAGCGTATCCCCGGCCGGCGCCGATTGGAGCACGTCGCGCGTCGAGGCCGGGAGCGTTCGCGCGCCGGAACCTGCGAGCGCGACGTGCCGCCAATCGACGTCCTCGACGAGAACCGCGGCGTTCAAGTGGGTTGCGAGGTGCGCCGCGAGCGCCTTCGGGCCGCCCCCGGTGCAGGCGATGCGGGAAAGCTGCTCGGCGAAACCGACGAGATCGTAGAGCGCCTTGTCGCTCACGCGCATCGCGTCTCCCCTCGGAACGGACGCGCGAGCGTCCGAGTCGAACCTACGGACCGATGCTGATTGAGACTGCCGTTCATCCTCTGCTCGCTACGCATTACGCCTTTGGTCTCCTGGTCGTCGTCGCCGCGGCGGCCGGTATCTTCTCGCGGCCCGTGCGGCGTCTCGTGATCTACGCGCTCCTGATCCAGATCTCGATCGGAGCCGTGGTGCTGTTCACCCACCACAGCGTGCCTCCGGGCCATTGGGTCCTCTCGCTGCTCGTCGGCGGCGTCTACGCCGCGGCTTCGATCGTCGAGAAACGGGGAGGGTCCGCGCGCCTCGTTACGACCCTCGCCGCGGTCGGAGCGCTCGTGATCGCGGTGATCTTCTATTTCGGGCAGGAAGCAGCAAAGCACGCTCAAGGGGTCCTGACCGGCTAGGAACGATTCCTGCGGCCGAGCGTTACACGAATTCGCCCGCGAGCCGTGCCAGCGTCGCAGAGAGCGCGCTGACGACCGGAATCCGGCTGCGGGCGCCGATTTCCGCGGCGAACGGGTCCATGCTGTACTGCGCGAGGAACAGGCAGTCGCACTCGCCCGCGGCGGCGCTCGCCTCGGCGAGCGCCGCGCCGTACCGTGCCGGATCGTCCGCGAACGCGAACGAGTTTTCGGCGAGCAGCGGACGCAGGCCGATCTCGCGCCCGGAGCCTGCGGCGAGCGCGCGCAGGTGCCGGGCGATCACGTCGCGCGAGGGCGGGTAGCTGACCGCAAGCGCGATCCGGCTCCCTATCGCGAGCGCCGCGCGCGCGCCGGCATCGTCGGAGCGTTCGACCGGAAGCCCGAGCGTCTCGCCCAGGCGCGGCGCGAAGCCGTTGTAGACCGAGCACGAAAGGACGATGCGCTCTTCGCGGCCGTGCAGGCGCTCCCGCACCGCGTCGCGCAACCGCTCGAACGCCGCGTCGTCTTCGGCGAAATCTGCGGCTGCCGGATCGACGAGCCCCGCGATCAGCGCGTGCTCCACTTCGAATGCGGCGAGCGGCCGGCGCGCGAGCGCCGCTTCGACGGCCGAGCGCGAGACGGCCGCGGCATGGACGAAGAGGATCAACGCCGGCTTAGCCGTGGATCGTCTGGTAGACGGAGAGCAGCGTGATCGCCCCGACCAGGACCGCCGTCGTCCATGCGATCGCGTTGAAGACGCGGCCGTTGCGGTAGCTTCCCATCAGCGATTCCTTGTTGATGAGAATCAGCATGAAGACGAGCAAGAACGGCAGCAGAATCCCGGAGAGGATCTGCGAGAAGATGATCAGGTTGAGCAGCAATTCCTTGTGGACGATCAGCACCGAGAGCGCCCCGATCGCGATGACCGTCGCGTAGAGCCCGAAGAAGACGGGCGCCTCACTGATGCGCTTGTCGACGCCGCTCTCGAAGCCGAATGCTTCGCAGACGAAATACGAGGTCGAAAGCGGGAGGATCGAGGCTGTGAAGATCCCCGCGTTGAGGATGCCGATGGCGAAGAGGATCGCCGCGTATTGGCCTGCGAGCGGCGCGAGCGCGCGCGCGGCATCGGCAGCCTCATTGATGGCGATCGGCGCGAGGTTCGGGTGCATCGCGTTGAAGACGAAGATCGTGGCCGCCGCCGTCAGGATCATGAAGAACGACATGAAGTCCGTGACCAAGCAGCCGAATATCACGTCGATCCGCGAAAGCGCGTAGTCCCGCGCCCGGATCCCCTTCTCGACGATCGAAGCCTGAATGTAGAAGCACATCCACGGCGAGATCGTCGTCCCGATCAGCGCGATGATCATCCAGAGATAATCCGGGTTCGATTGAACGGTTGGGATCAGGAAGCCGTGCCAGACGTCGCTCCACTTGGGCTGGGCCCGAAAGCCGGAGATCACGTACGTGAAATAGATCGCCGAGGCGCCGAGGAAGACGCGCTCCGTCGTCTTGCGATCGCCCTTCCAGACGAGGAAGAAGACGGCGGCCGCGACGAGCGGGACCGCGATGAAGCGGGAGACGTGGAAGATTTCCGCGGCCGTCGCGACGCCCGCGAACTCGGCGGCCGTCGTGAAGATGTTCGAACCGACGAACGCGAGCATCAGCGCGAACGTCCAGCGCACGCCGAAATTCTCGCGGATCAAGCCGGCGAGGCCCTTTCCCGTGACGGCGCCCATCCGGGCGGCCATCTCCTGCACGACGATCAATGCGATCGTGATCGGGATCAGCGTCCAGAGAATCGGGTAGCCGAACTTCGCGCCCGCCTGCGAATACGTCGCGATCCCGCCGACGTCGTTGTCGGCGCTGGCCGTGATGATCCCGGGCCCCAAGATGCTCAAGAAGAGCAGCAACTTCGTGCGCAATCCGCCGAGGCGGCGCGCGGGCGCCGGGCTCGCGCTCTGCGGCAGCGCGTTATCCTGCTGCACGTGCGATCCGTTTCGTGTGGTGGCGCGTGAAGCGCGGGAGATTTTTCGCGACCTTCTCCGGCATGATCGCGTCGATCGCGTCGTCCACGGTCACGATTCCGAGAATCCGGCCCCCGTCGTCGAGGACGGGACAGGCGAGGATGTCGTACCGGGCGATCGTCGAGGCGACATCCTCGGCGGACGCGTCGGGCGAGACGGAGACGATCTCCGTATCCATCAGCTTGTGGATGAACGCCGTCGGGAGCGCGAGCAGGAGCGCGCGCAACGAGATCACGCCGAGCAGCTTGCGATGCTCGTCGGTCACGTAGAGGTAGTAGATGAATTCCTGTTCGGGTGCGATTTCGCGGATCTTGGCGAGCGTCGCGGCGACCGTGCGGTGCGGATAGATCCACACGTAGTCGGTCGTCATCAAGCCGCCGGCGGTATCTTCGTCGTACTGCACCAGCTCGCGCAGCTCGCCCGCCGTCTCGGGCTCCATCCTGGAGAGCAGCTCCGCCTGCTGCTCTTCGGGGAGTTCCCCGAGCAGGTCGGCGGCATCGTCGCTGTCCATCTCTTCGATGATCCCGGCCGCGCGGACGGCGCCGAGATCGTCGATGATCGAGCGCTGCGTCTCGCTGTCGAGATGCTCGAACGCGTCGGCGGCCGTCTCGTCGTCGAGCGACTGCATCACGCGCATCGCATCCTTCGCCGAGAGGTCGCTGATGATGTCGGCGAGCTCGGAGGGGTGCAGGCGCGCGAGGCGGTTCTCGGAGACGGCGAGGTGGACTTGGTTGGGATTGGGGTCCGCGATCGGCGAGACGTTGTTCCACGCAATCAGCGAGCGGGGGACTTTGTCGACGAGCGAGGGGAGGAGACGGTGCGCACCGAGCCGGCGCAGCAATCCCGCGACGCCGATGTCGGCGGCTACGACGCGGAGCGCGCCCGCGCAGTTCGCGATCTCGAGATCGTTGATGCGCACGACCTTCCGGCCGTCGACGTCGACGATCTGCTTGTCGAAGAGATCCGCTACGAGGTAGAGCGCTTCGGCAGCCGGGACCGGGTCCTGCGAGGGGGGCGTCCGCAACGCGATGGTGCCGCTCTCCTCGGCGACCTCGACCACGTCGGCCATCGGGACGAAGCGCGCGCCGCCCGACGTCTTGAGGACGAAGCCGTCGATCTTCGGGAACGCGTCGCCCGGGTTGCGAACGAGGAAGTCCGTCACGCGGCCGAGGGAGCGGCGCGACGTGTCGTCGGCGAGGACGGCCGTCCTCCCCACGATATCCGACAAGTATCCGTCACGAAAGCTCATTGCGCGCCACCTCCTCCCCAAAAAAATGAAAACACCGAACGCGTTGCGACCGGTGTGAAATTCGCTAGGAGACCAAGGTCTGAAAACGAGTATCCCATCCCAGTCGCTTTGAGCTTTGGCACTGCGCACCGTAGACCCCGTGGAGTCAGCCGCTTTGAGCGCCGCCTTAGCTCGGCGGAGCCTGTTTTACCCGATTGGCGTCTCTCGACGTTTCTGGGCAGCGGCCTGTGTGTTGCGCAGACGCCTCACCTAGCGAGATGTCTACTGACTCCCCTATAATACGCGGCGTTTCGAACGAGCGTCAACCCTGGGGGCGGTGCGAAGCCGAACGTCCCAAGCGAGCGCAAGATGAGCTCTCGTTCCGCTTGGCCAAAAGACTTCGCGTGAATCCGCTCGAATGTGCGCGCGAAGCCGCGCTGGAAGCCGGCGCGATGTTGCGAGCCCGGATCGGCGTACCGCTCGAAATCAGCGAGAAGGGGTTGCGCGGCGATCTCGTCACCGAGGCGGATCGGGCGAGCGAGGCGCTGATCGTGAAGCGCTTGCGCGCGGCCTTCCCACGGAGCGCGATCCTGGGAGAAGAAGGGGGCCTGCTCGCCGGAAACGCGGCGGAACGGTGGATCATCGACCCGCTCGACGGGACGACGAACTACGCGCACGGGTATCCGCTGTACTGCGTTTCGATCGCGTACGAGCGCGCCGGCGCGCTCGCGTGCGGCGTCGTCTACGCCCCGGCACTCGACGAGTTGTACGTCGCCGAGGCGGGGTCGGGCGCCGCCTGCAACGGCCGCACGATCGCGGTTTCTCCGGTCGCGGCAGTCGCCGATGCGATGGTCTGCACGGGCTTCCAGCCGGCGCGTTACGAGCGCAACGGCGCGCGGTTCGCCGCGCTCTCGCGTCGCGCGCAGGCCGTCCGGCGTGACGGGGCCGCGGCGCTCGATCTCGCGTTCGTCGCAGCGGGGCGCTTCGATGCGTTCTGGGAAACGGACTTGAGCCCGTGGGACGTCGCAGCCGGCGCGCTCCTCGTGCGCGAGGCCGGAGGCTTCGTGAGCGCGATCGACGGCGGTTCGTTCGCCGTCGAAGCGCGCTCCGTGCTGGCCTCGAACGGGCGCATCCATGCCGAGATGATATCGGCGTTGGATGTCCCGCTCGAGCCGGCAGGCGGCCTATAGGCCGAGCGTTCTCCCCGTGAAGCCGGCGGCGTCGAAGTACTTCGTCCCGCCGACTTGCTGGTAGAGCAGTTCCGTCACGAGCCCGTTCGCCGCGGGCGTCGACTGGATCGACTTCTTGACGGCTTTGGGGATCGGTCCGCCCGGCATCGTTTCAGCTGCGACGCGCCCGAGGAGCTTCCCCTTGTTCGGGATGTCGAGCCCGAGGATCGCCGCGATCGTCTTACCGACATCGGCGTTGCTGACCGGGAGATTGTCGGCGAAATGGGCCTTGAAATCGGGGCCGATCGCCGCCATGAAGTTCTTCGTATCGCTACGCCCGAAGCTTCCGTGCATTCCTTGGCCCTGTTGGAGCCCGCTGTCGGCGACTTCGACCGCGCATTTCAGGCTCTTCTCCGAACAGCCCACCGCGATCGACTTGAAGTTGACGACGATCGCGGGGAACGGCGTCAGCGCCGAGCCTTTCAGGTTGATCGAATCGAGCGGGAGCGTCCCGGGGAACGATCCGAGCGATTCATCGACGAAGAGCCCGCTGACGTAATCTTGCGCGAGCAGCGCGTCGATCACGTGCGGCGCAATGTCCTTCGCATTCGCTTGCGGGAGGTAGACGAGATCCGAGCCGCCGTTCGCCGCGACGACGACGTCGGGCTTCGTGTGATCGGCGCCGATCAAGCCGTTGCAGCGCGACGTGTGCTGGCCCGCCGTCGGATCGACGAGCGTCTCGCCCTTGTCGGGATCGGCGAGCGGCAGCTTCAACGCGGTGGCGATGTCGATCGCGAGGAAGCCGCACGGGAGATAGCCCGCCGGAACGTCCGCGAACTTGAACTTGTTCGCGGAAGGGCTCGTCGCGCTTTGTTTGGAGATCGTGGAGAAACCGTGATCGGCCGCGACGATGACGTCGGTCGTGCCGCGCAGGCCGAGCTTCGTCAGTGTCGCGAGGAGCCCGGCGAGGTCGTCGTCCGCGTTCTTGATCGAGGCGAGGGAGGTAGGCCCGTTGATGCCGGGCAGGAACTGGTTGAGGCTATCACCCTGGTTGTGCTGCGTTCCGTCGGGGTCGCGCGACCAGAAGACGAACACGAACGGCTTCTTGCGATCCTTGAATTGCGGCAGGATCACTTTCGTCGCGGCGTCGAGGAAATACGACTGTTGCACGGTGTTCGCTTGGAGCGTGCCGGGGGTCTTGAAGTCGCCGGCTTTGCCGTTCTCGCCGCGCGGGGGAGTCTTGACGTCGAGGCCGGCGCTCTGCAGCGCTGCTGCAATCGCCGGGTCGAGCGGGATTCCGGCGGGCGAGCCCGTCGAGTCGTCGATCACGATCGTCTGCGCGCCGGTCCGTTCGGTGGGATCGAAGATCAGCGCCGGGCCGAGCTTGCCGACGGTGGCCGTGCTGTAGCCTGCGGCGCGCGCTGCCGCGAGGATCGTCGTCTCGTCGAGGTAGTTCCCCGCGAAATGTTCGTCGACGTCGCCCAGCACCGGGTCGCTCTCCAGGAACGGCGTCACGCTGTTGCCGGCGCCGGGGACCGGGAAGCCCGAGTAGATCGTGTTGCTGAAATCGCCCGTGTCGCCGAGATAGTGCCCGGTCGCCATCGCGGAGGCGTTCGGCGTCGTGAACGTCGGGAAGAGCGAATGGCTGTTCGGGAAGCTCACGCCGAACCGTTGCACGCGGTCCATCGTCGGTGCGGTCGTCGCATCGACCATCACCGCGCGCAGGCCGTCGGGGATGAAGAGGATGACGTTGTGGGGCGCGCGCGCGGCGTGCGGCGCGGCCGAGGGTTTGGCCGCGGGCTTGGGCGCGGGCGAGGTTGCGGCGAGCCCGGCGCACGGGACCGCCGTCGCGAGGGCGGCGCAGGCCGCCACGATCGCGAGCGAATGAGCATAAAGACGCATCGAGCGCACGTAACTCCGAACGGAAAGAAGAGAGCCTCCCCTCCTCGTAGCACGCCGAGCTTAAGATCGAGTTAAGCGGTCCCTGCCACGGATCGGAGAGTTATGCGAGCTTCCACGAACGCGCTCGCGCCGGCTCCTCCTCAATCCATCAGCAAGCCGCCGTTCACGTTGAGCACTTCTCCGTGCACGAACGACGCATGCGGTGAAAGGAGCCACGCGATGGCCTCGGCGATCTCCGCGGGATCGCCCGAACGTCCGAGCGGAACCATCGCTTCGATCCGGCTGCGCTTGGCCGCGTCGCGAAACGCTTCCGCTACCAACGGCGTCTGCACGGGGCCGGGGCTTACCGCATTGACGGCGATGCCGCGCCCCGCCAACTCGCGGGCCGCACTCCGGGTCAGCGCGATCACGGCGCCTTTGCTCGCGGCGTACGCGGCCGTGCCGGTCAGGTCGCCTCCGCGTTGCCCCGCGACGCTTGCGACCGTGCAGATGCGGGCGCCGGGCCGCATGTACTTCGCGGCCTCGCGGATGCAGAGGAACGTTCCGATGACGTTGACGTCGTAGATGCGCCGCCACGTGACCGGCGCCAACTCGAAGAACGGCGTCGTGTCGATCGTGCCCGCCGACGTCGCGAGGCCGTCGAGGCGCCCGCCGAGGGCCGCAGCGGCCCGCTCGAACATCGCTCCGACGGACGCTTCGTTCGAGACGTCGACGGCGAACGCGTGCCCGCCGATCGCGTCGGCGACGGCGCGCGCGCCGACTTCGTCGCGGTCCGCGACGGCGACGAGGAAGCCTTCCCGCGCGAGGACCTCGCACGTAGCCTTCCCGATCCCGCTCGCGCCCCCGGTGACGACCGCGGTCGTCCTAGGCCGGTCCACCGGATCTGCCGCCATCATCGTGCCGAAACCTCGCCCTCTGTGAGCCGCGTGTGGGGTCTTGGTTCGGGGCCGGCCCGCCAATTCTTCGAGCGGGGCGATCGAGTCTGGGGGTTCGACGGAGAGTTCGGCGAACGCCAATCCGACGACGCGCTACGACATCGGTAGCAACGTATCGCCTAGCTGTGAGAGGTGTTCATGAAAACGGTTTTCGGGTAGCATAGCGAATGATGAAACGAAGAATCGACGCGCGAATCGAGTTCGAATTCTTGCGCGCAACGGAAGCGGCAGCAGTGGTCTCGGGCCGGCAAGTCGGCCTTGGAGATAAGAACGGCGTCGACCAGGCGGCGGTCGACGCGATGCGGGCGGTGCTCGGCGACGTCGATATCGACGGGCTCGTCGTCATCGGCGAAGGCGAAAAAGACGAAGCTCCGATGCTCTACATCGGCGAACAACTCGGGACCGGCGACGGCCCGAGCATGGACGTCGCCGTCGATCCGATCGACGGTACGACGTTGGCGTCGAAGGGCGGCCCCGGCGCGATCTCGGTCGTCGCGGCGGCCGAACGCGGTTCGCTCTTTCGGACGCGCGTCGCCTACATGGACAAGATCGTCGTCGGCCCGCAGGGGCGCGGCGTCATCTCGCTCGACGCAACGGTCGAAGAGAATCTGCGCGCGCTCGCGAAGGCGATGCGCCGCCCCGTCACCGAGATCACGGTGGCGTTGCTCGAACGGCCGCGCAACGAGGAGAAGGTGCGCCAAATTCGAGAATTAGGCGCGCGCGTCCGGCTCTTCTCCGACGGCGACGTCGCGAAGGGCATCATCGCGGTGCAGGAAGAGCGCGGCCGCGTCGACATGCTGATGGGCATCGGCGGCGCGCCGGAAGGAGTCGTGACGGCGTGTGCCGTCAAGTGTCTCGGCGGCGACATGCAGGCTCGCCTGTGGTTGCGCGAAGGGCACGGCGAAGAAGAGCTGTGCCGCCAGGAAGGCATCGATCCGAACAAACTCCTCACGCTCGACGATCTCTGTGCCTCCGATCTCGCGATCCTCGCGGCGACCGGCGTGACGGACGGCGAAATGCTCGAAGGGGTCACGTACGTGCGAGGCAGCGCGTACACTCAGTCGTTGCTCATCTCGTCGCTGACGAACACCGTGCGCACCGTCGTATCGAAACACGATCTCAACGCGCTGTCGCATCTCCCGACCTTGAACGGTCAATCCAAGAAAGGGACGAAGGAATCTCAGTCATGAGCAACGACCTCACCGCGATCGCGAAAGCGATGGTCGCTCCCGGGCGCGGCATTCTCGCCGCAGACGAAAGCACCGGCACGTGCCACAAGCGCTTTGCAAAACTCGGCATCCCGCTAACCGTCGAGGCGCGCCAGGCCTATCGCGAGATGCTGTTCACGACGCACGATCTCGGCAAAGCGATCAGCGGCGTTATCCTTTACGACGAGACGATTCGTCAATCCAAGAAAGACGGAACGCCGTTCACGAAGGTCCTGGAAGATCAGGGGATCCTCCCCGGCATCAAAGTCGACAAGGGGCCGGTCAAGCTCCCGTTCACGCAAGGTGAAAAGATCACCGAGGGGCTGGACGGCCTCGCGGCGCGCATCGACGAGTACGTGCAACTCGGGGCGAAGTTCGCGAAATGGCGGGCCGTGATCGATATCGGCGCGGGGATTCCGAGCGACCGCGCGATCCACGCGAACGCGCAGGCCCTTGCCCGCTATGCGGCGCTTTGCCAGGCCGGCGGCCTCGTGCCGATCGTCGAGCCGGAAGTCCTCATGGACGGAGATCATACGCTCGAACGGAGCCGCGAGGTCCACGAACACGTCTTGCGCGTAACGTTCGAGGAACTCGCGCACGCGGGCGTCGTGCTTGAAAAGATGGTGCTCAAGCCGAGCATGGCGATCTCGGGCGCTTCCGCCCCCGTGCAAGCATCCGTCGCGGAGGTCGCTGCCGCGACGCTCGAGACGCTGTTGCGCACGGTTCCGGCCGCGGTTCCGGGGATCGCGTTCCTCTCCGGCGGGCAGAGCGACGAACTCGCCGCCGCGCACCTCAGCCAAATGAACGTCCTCGCGGCCGGCCGTGCCCCGTGGGCGCTCACGTTCTCCTACGGACGCGCCCTGCACCAGGCCGCGATGAACGCATGGAAGGGCAGCGAGGCGAACTGGGCCGCGGGGCAAGCGGCGCTCGCGAGGCGCGCCCGCTGCAACAGCGCGGCCGCGTTGGGCCGGTACGACGTCGCGATGGAAACCGCAGCCTAACCCTTCGACAAGCTCGGGGTGACGGGGTTTTCCGTGTCACCCTGAGCGGAGCGGGCGAAGCTCAACTCGCTTCCATGTGGCCCTCCGGGCCACGGGTCGCGCCGTTAGCGGTGCCGGTCGCTGCGGGTGGTGCGATAGGCGAGATGCTGCTCGTAGGGCGCGGCGATCGCGGCGGCGGCGAAGATGATGAAGAGATCGAGCAGGAGTTGCGGCATGATAGAGCCTCGCTTCGTGGTCTCAAATAGATGGCGGCGGCGCGTCTAAACGCACCGTGCGGAAATGGTTCCTATGAGGATATCGGGGAGCGCGCGCTTGCTTCCCACCCCATTTTCCGACTCTTAACAGAGAGCAACGTGGGCAAATGAGTGAGGCGTGACGAAATTGCGCGTATGCTTCCGCTCACTGACCCCGACCCAAACGAAACCGGCGAATGGCTCGATGCGCTCGACGCCGTGCTGGAGAGGGAGGGGCCGGCCCGCGCCCGTGCCTTGATCGAACGCCTCGTCGAGCGGGCCCAGCAGGGCGGCGCGCTCGTCGAACTCGGCGTTCAAACTCCGTACGTCAACACGATCCCGCTAGCGCTGCAGTCGCCGATGCCGGGCAGTTTCGAATTGGAGAAACGCATCCGCCACTACGTGCGCTGGAATGCGATGGCGATGGTGGTCAGGGCGAACCGGGATTCGTCGGAACTGGGCGGGCACGTTGCCAGTTTCGCGTCCTCCGCGACGCTCTACGACGTCGGCCTCGATCATTTCTTCCACGGCCCCTCCGCGACGCACGGGGGAGATCTCGTCTTCTTCCAGGGGCATTCCTCGCCGGGCGTCTACGCTCGCGCGTTCCTCGAAGGCCGGATCTCCGAAGAACAACTCGTCAACTTCCGGCAAGAGGTGGGCGGACGCGGGCTCTCGTCGTATCCGCATTCCTGGCTCATGCCGGATTTCTGGCAGTTCGCCGTCGTCTCGATGGGCCTCGGCCCGATCCAAGCGATCTACCAGGCGCGCTTCATGAAGTACCTGCACAACCGCGGCATCGCGGACATGACGGGGCGCAAGGTCTGGGCGTTTCTCGGAGACGGCGAAACGGACGAGCCGGAATCGCTCGGGGCGATTTCGGTGGCGTCGCGCGAGCAACTCGACAACTTGATCTTCGTCGTCAATTGCAACTTGCAACGGCTCGACGGTCCCGTGCGCGGCAACGGCAAGATCGTCCAAGAACTCGAGCGCGTCTTCCGCGGCGCGGGCTGGAACGTGATCAAGGTGATCTGGGGGAGAAACTGGGACCCGCTGCTTGCGAAGGACCGCTCCGGGCGGCTCGTCCAGCTCATGACGGAGTGCGTCGACGGCGATTATCAGACGTTTAAATCGCGAGACGGCGCCTACGTGCGCGAGCACTTCTTCGGGCGCTATCCGGAGACCGCCGCGCTCGTCGCGGATTGGACGGACGAGCAGATCTGGGCTTTGCAACGCGGCGGGCACGATCCCACGAAGGTGTACGCAGCTTACGCCGCCGCCGTCAAGCACGAGGGAGCGCCGAGCGTCGTTCTCGCGAAGACGATCAAAGGCTACGGCATGGGTCCCGCGGGCGAAGGGCAGAACATCGCGCACCAGCAGAAGCATCTCGGCACCGTCGACATGCGGACGTTCCGCGACCGGTTCTCGCTGCCGATCTCGGATGCCGATCTCGAGAAGATCCCGTTCTACCGGCCGCCCGAAGATAGCCCGGAGATGCAATACCTGCGCGAGCGCACGCGCGAACTCGGGACCTTGCCGCAGCGCCGGCGCCGCTCCTCGGTGACGCTCGCCGTGCCGGAGCTCTCCGCCTTCGCAACGCAACTGCAGAGCACGGGCGAGCGCGAGATCTCGACGACGATGGCGTTCGTGCGCCTGCTCAACACGCTCTTGCGCGACAAGGAGATCGGCCCGCGCGTGGTGCCGATCGTCGCCGACGAAGCGCGCACGTTCGGGATGGAAGGCCTCTTCCGGCAAATAGGCATCTATTCGCCGTACGGCCAGCTCTACGAGCCGCAAGACGCGGAACAGCTGATGTATTACCGCGAGGACAAGACGGGTCAATTCCTTCAGGAAGGGATCACCGAGGCCGGCGGCATCTCATCCTGGATTGCCGCCGCGACGTCGTACTCGACGCACGATCAGCCGATGATTCCGTTTTTCATCTTCTACTCGATGTTCGGGTTTCAGCGCGTCGGCGATCTCGCGTGGGCCGCGGGGGACATGCGCAGTCGCGGCTTCCTGATCGGCGGAACGTCGGGCCGCACGACGCTCAACGGCGAGGGGTTGCAGCACGAAGACGGGCACAGCCAAGTCTTCGCCTCGTTCATCCCCAACTGCGTCTCCTACGATCCGGCATATAGTTACGAGCTCGCGACGATCGTGCGCGACGGCCTGCGCCGCATGCTGCACGAGCAAGAGGACGTGTACTACTACATCACGGTCATGAACGAGAACTACGCGCATCCCGCGATGCCCGAAGGGGCGGAAGAGGGCATTCTGCGAGGGATGTACCTGCTCCGCGAAGGTAACGGCGCGGCGGATGCGCCGCGCGTCCAACTCCTCGGCTCCGGGGCGATCCTGCGGGAAGTCCTCGCCGCGGGCGAGCTGTTGGCGCAGGATTTCGGCGTCGCGGCGGACGTGTGGAGCGTCACGAGCTTCAACGAATTGCGTCGCGACGGCATCGCCGTGCAGCGCGAGAACGTGCTGCATCCCGCGGAAGAACGGAAACGCTCGTATGTCGAGCGCGCGCTCGAAGGGCGGGCGGGGCCCGTCGTCGCTTCGACGGATTACATCCGGGCCTACGCCGATGGGATCCGCCCGTTCCTCGACCGCCGCTATCACGTGCTCGGGACGGACGGTTTCGGGCGCAGCGATTATCGCCGCAATCTGCGTGCATTCTTCGAAGTCGATCGCTACTGGGTTGCGCTCGCGGCGTTGCGCGCGCTCGCCGACGAAGGTGCCGTCGCGGAAGCGCTGGTCGCGCAGGCGATCGAGAAGTACGGCATCGACGCGAACAAACCGAATCCCGTGACGGTCTAGCGCGATGGGCGAGACGATCGAGATTCGCGTCCCGGACATCGGCGATTTCAAGGACGTCCCCGTCATCGAAGTGCTCGTGCATCCGGGGGACCGCGTCAAGAAAGAAGACCCGCTCATCGCGCTCGAATCGGAGAAGGCGACGATGGAGGTCCCCTCGCCGAGCGAAGGCGTGATCGGCTCCGTCGCCGTCAAGATCGGCGACAAGGTCTCGCAGGGATCGTTGATCGTCACGCTCGCCTCCGGGGGCGCGCCCGGAAGCGCGGCGGTACCCGCGCTCGCGCCCGAACCCGCGCCGCCGCGGGCCGAATCCGCACCGGCTGCGCCGGCCGCGCCGGCGGGTTCGAACGGGCACGTGCATGCGAGCCCGGGGATCCGCCGGCTCGCGCGCGAGTTCGGCGTGGGGCTCGAGCGCGTGCGCGGCTCCGGGCCGCACGGCCGGATCACGAAGGAAGACGTGCAGGCCTACGTCAAGAGCGCGCTCGCCGGTGCGGCCGTCGTGCCCGGCGGCGGCCCGTTCGCAGGCATCGCACCCTGGCCGAAGATCGATTTCGCGCAATACGGTCCCATCGAGACGGTCCCGCTCTCGCGCATCAAGCGCATCGCGGGAGCGGCGTTGCATCGCAATTGGCTGACGATCCCGCACGTGACGAACCACGACGACGCGGACGTCACCGAACTCGAAGCCTTCCGCCTGCAACTGAATGCCGAGAACGCGAAGGCCGGTCTCAAGGTGACGATGCTCGCGTTCTTGATCAAAGCCGCGGTCGCGGCGCTGCGCAAGTACCCCGATTTCAACGCGTCGCTCGAGGGCGAGAATCTCGTGCTCAAGCGCTATTACAACGTCGGGTTCGCCGCCGATACGCCGAACGGGCTCGTCGTTCCGGTCGTGAAGAACGCGGATGCGAAGGGGATCTACGAGATCGCCGGCGAGACGGCCGGCCTCGCCGAGAAAGCGCGCAACGGGCAGCTCGCTCCGGCGGATATGGCGGGTGGAACGTTCACGATCTCGAGCCTAGGCGGGATCGGCGGAACGTCTTTCACGCCGATCGTGAATGCCCCCGAGGTCGCGATCCTCGGCGTTTCCCGCGCCGCGATGCGCCCGGTTTGGAATGGTTCGGAATTCAAGCCGCGCTTGATCTTGCCGCTTTCGCTTTCGTGGGACCACCGCGTTCTCGACGGCGCAGCCGCCGCACGCTTCAATGCCTGCGTGGCCGCAGTCTTGGCCGATCTGCGGCGCACGCTGCTATGAGGCTAGGGGTTCGAGGGCGTCCACGGGTCGCCGGCGAGCGGGAGGTCGGGGCGTAACGCGAAGGCCGCCGCGCGGGGCGTCCCGTTTCCGAGGACGTAATCGTAATCGTTGCGCGTGGGATACCCGTTGTTCCCAGGCGGATGCCGGTAGACGCGATTTCCGTAGCCGGCCGCCAACGCATAGATGTACCCGTTCGCGTTTCCGAGGCGCGTGCCGAGCGACTGTTCGGTGACCGCGAGGAGCCCCGCGAACTCCGGCGCCGAGGCGCTCGTCCCGATCAGTTGATAGAAGTCGCCGCCGATCGCGGTGACGACGGACGTCCGGTCCGGGCCGCACGGCTGGACCGATCCGATCGGGCAGCCGCCCATGTGCATCGCGATGTCGGGGACCGTTCGCGTCGAGGCGCGCGTGTTGACGAGCTGTTGGTACCACGGCTTGCCGAAGATCCGACTGATCCCGCCGCCCGAGCCCCAGATCTCGTTCGGCAGCGCGCCTTGCGCGGGATCGAACGTGTCGTAGTAGGCGTTCTCGGAGACGTACGTCGATTTGCGCGACTTCGCGACGGAGGCCGTCACGAGATTCGTCCCGCCGACCCCGGTCACGTTCGGATCGTCCGCCGGATTCTCGACGCCCTTGACGATGTACGAACTGCTCGGGTCGAGGCAATCGTTCGCGCCGTTGTCGCCGGAAGACGCGACGAACGTGATGCCTTGCGCGTTCCCTTGCCGGAAGACGTCGTGGAAGCTCGCCAGGATCGACGTGTAGTCGGTCCCGCCGTTGTACGCCGCCGTGTAGTACAGCTCGCACAAACCGAACGACGAGCTCACGATGTCGGCGCGGTTCTCGTCCACGACCGCTTGATAACCGGCCAGGATGTTGTCGTCCGAGAGGTCGGGGATGTCGTAGAGCAGCACGTGCGCACCCGGAGCGCTGCCGAGCGACTGTTGAACGTCGAGGCTCGCCTCGTCGGAAGCTCCGTTGTTCACATCGAACGGCGGCGGCCCGCCGTTGACGGGGCGGCGCTGCACGAGCGGAACGGGCGAGAGTCGTTCGTGCCCGAAGTAATTCGCGAGATCCGAATCGAGGACGTCGGAGGAGATCACGATCCCGATCGTCCGCCCGGCGCCGTTTAGGGCTAGGTACGAAGGATAGCCGTACGCTTCTTTGAGATCGGTGAACCAATACGGGCCGTCGGGGCCGTAGCGGTTGTCCGGAGCGAACGCCGCCTGCGCGACGCGCTTGGAATGCGTATGGTAGACGAAACGCGAGAAGCTGACCGAGGCGCCGAGCTTCGAGAGCGCGGCCGGGAGCGTCGGCGCGCGATCCGCGTTCAAGAGCGTGCGGTTGCGCGCGCCCGAGGGCTGCAGGCGCACGGCGAACGAGCTCTCGACGACCGCCTGCGGGGCGGCGGCGAGGATCGATTGCGACGTAACGTGCGTTTCGTAACCCGCCGCTCGCAGCGTCGCTGCGGCTGCGTCCAAGTCGGCCGCCGCCGGCGCGTAGCGGTCGCGGAACTGCTGCGGCGTTAGGAAATGCCGGTACATTGGCGAGCGCTCGTCGGCCTGATTCGCCAGGAGCGCGTCGAGTTCGGCGCTGTTGCGAAGCGGGAGGTGTACCGTCACGAGAATGCCGCGCACTGCCGCCTGCGGCACGCCGCTCGCCGCGTTCGCAATTTGAGGCGCACTCGGCAGAACGCTTTGCGGAAGGGCCGCGGGCGCGCTGCGCGAGCCGCCGCCGCACGCGGCCACGAGCGGTGCGACCGCCGCAAGCAATAGGAAACGAAGAAGCGGTCGATTCACTCGAACCTCCAGGCGTCCGGCGTTCGCGCACCCTACGCTTGCGGAATGCGGACTTCCTACGGGACTTTCGTCCCGAGGCCGCGAGCGCGATCGCGCGAACGTCGTTTGGACGGCGACGTCCCAATCGTTCGAAGCTTCTCGCGGCGATCGTTGGGCATGCACATAGTATGATCCGTGAGCAATCCGGTGGAGGCCGTCATGGTGACCTATCGGTATCTGATCGTCGGCTCGGGGATGGCCGCCGGCGCGGCGATCGACGGCATCCGGCTGCACGACGAACGAGGGAGCATCGGGCTCATCGGCGCGGAGGAGTTTCCGCCGTATAACCGGCCGCCGCTCTCGAAGAACTTGTGGAAGGGCGAACCGGAGGACACGATTTGGCGGCCGCTGCCCGATGGGGTCGAAGCGCATTACGGCCGTCACGTCGTTGCGGTCCATCCGGGGGACCGCGAGGTGATCGTCGATCGCGGGGAGCGCTATGGTTTCGAGACGCTGCTCCTGGCGACGGGTTCCCGCCCCCGGCGGCTTTCGTTCGGTGCGGACGTGATCTACTATCGCACGCTGCGGGACTACCGTCGCTTGCGCGAGCTCGCCGCCCGCCCGGGCGCTAGGTTTTGCGTGATCGGCGGCGGCTTCATCGGCTCGGAGATGGCCGCGGCGCTTTCGCTCGCGGGATGCGCCGTCACGCTGCTCGTGGCGGAGCGGGGGATCGGCGCACGCATCTATCCGGGCGATCTGAGCGCCTACCTCGGGCGCTACTACGAGCATTTCGGCGTGCACGTCGTGGTCAACGCGCGCGTGGTGGGGATCGACCGCGCCGGCGAGGTTTCGATCGTGCGGCTGGCGGACGGGAAGGCGTTGCAATGCGAGGGAGTCGTCGCCGGGATCGGCGTCGACCCGGACGTTACGCTGGCGCTCGACGCGGGGCTGCCGGTCGGGGACGGCATCATCGTCGATGAATTCGGCCGGGTGGGAAGCGGCGGCCCGATTTATGCCGCGGGCGACGTCGCCCGTTTCCCGAACCTCGCGCTCGAGAGGAGCATGCGCGTCGAGCACGAGGATCACGCGCTCACGCACGGCTTCGCGGTCGGGGCGAACATGGCGGGGGCGGCCCAGCCGTACCGGCACTTGCCGTTCTTCTATTCCGACATCTTCGATATCGGATACGAAGCGGTCGGCGTGCTCGACGCCCGTTCGCACGCGATCGCGGATTGGACGGAGCCGTATCGCAACGGCGTCGTGTACTACCTGGACGACGGTCGCGTGCGCGGCGTGCTCCTGTGGGGGATATTCGGTAAGGTCGATGAGGCGCGAGCGTTGATCGAATCGAAGGCGCGCTTCACCTCGGCGGACTTGATCGGGCGGATTCGCGGCTGACGCCGCTTGGAGCAAACGCGGAACGCGAACGCGAAGGGGCGGGGATGCACCGTACGCCTCGCTCCGGCGGGCGCATCCTGGTCGATGCGCTCGCGATTCACGGAGCCGATCTCAGCTTCTGCGTCCCCGGCGAGAGCTTTCTCGCCGTGCTCGATGCGTTCTACGATCGCCGCGAACTTCGGGTCGTAAGCTGCCGCCAAGAAGGCGGAGCGGCGACGATGGCCGAGGCTTACGGGAAGCTCACCGGGCGGCCCGGCGTGTGCTTTGTGACGCGCGGGCCCGGCGCGACGAACGCGAGCATCGGCGTGCATACCGCATTCCAAGATTCGACGCCGCTGATATTGTTTATCGGGCAAGTCGATCGCGCGTTCGCCGAGCGCGAGGCGTTCCAGGAGATCGACTTCCGCCGGATGTTCGGGCAGATGGCGAAATGGGTCGCTCAGATCGACGATGCGCGCCGCATCCCCGAGATGGTGAGCCGTGCGTTCCATCTCGCCGTTTCCGGGCGGCCCGGGCCCGTCGTGCTCGCGCTTCCCGAGGACATGCTTGCCGAGCGCGTCGCGGTGGCGGATGCGCCGCCGTACGCGTGCGTGCAGGCGCATCCGGGTGAAGAGGATCTCGCGCGCCTACGCGCCGCGCTTGCCGAAGCGCGCAGGCCGCTGATGATCCTCGGCGGGAGCGGCTGGACGAACGCGGCGGTGCTCGACATTCAGGCGTTCGCGGAGCGGATGACGCTCCCGGTCGCGTGCGCGTTCCGGCGGCAGGATCTCTTCGATAACCGGCACCCGCTCTACGCGGGGGATGCCGGAATCGGGATCGACCCGGCACTCGCGCGGCGGATTCGCGAGGCCGACCTGATCCTCGCGGTCGGCCCGCGGCTCGGGGAGGCGACGACGAGCGGGTATGCGTTGCTGGACGTGCCGGTCCCGGCGCAGCGGCTCGTGCACGTCTTCCCCGGCGCGGAGGAACTCGGGCGGGTCTACCGCAGCGACCTGCCGATCCTCGCGGGGATGCCGCAATTTTCCGCCGCGGCGCGCCTGCTGGAGCCCGTCGATGCCGCGCCGCGGAAGCGTTGGGCGGAAGAAGCGCGGCGAGAGTTTCTCGAGAACGGGAACGCCGCGCCGAGCCCGGGCGCGCTCGATCTGGTCGCGGCCGTGCGGCGGCTGAACGAGCGGTTGCCGGACGACGCGATCGTGACGAACGGCGCGGGCAATTTCGCCGGCTGGCTGCATCGGTTCTACCGGTATCGCGGATTCGGGACGCAACTCGGGCCGACGAACGGCGCGATGGGGTACGGCCTTCCGGCCGCGATCGCGGCGAAGCTGCTGCATCCGGAGCGCATCGTCGTCGGCGTCTGCGGCGACGGCGATTTCCTGATGACGGGCCAGGAGCTCGCGACCGCGATGCACGAGCGTGCGAACGTCGTCGTGCTGGTCGTCAACAACGGCATGTACGGAACGATCCGCATGCACCAGGAGCGGCGCTTCCCGGGGCGCGCCGTCGCGACGGAGCTCGCGAATCCCGACTTTGCGAAGTACGCTGAGGCGTTCGGCGCCTGGGGTGCCGTCGTCGAGCGGACGGCCGATTTCGCGCCCGCTTTGGACGGCGCGCTCGCCGCGGGCCGCCCCGCGCTGATCGAACTGCGCGTCGACCCCGAGGCGATCTCGTCGCGCGCGACGCTCAGCGGGTTGCGCTCGGCTTCAGAAGCCGCCAGGCCGGAACTTGAAGATGACGAGCGCCCCGGCGGCGTAGAAGAGCGCGCCCGGGACTAGGATGAAGAAGATGACCGGCTTCGAGCGCGCCCAAACGTAGCGCGTCGCGACGACGATCGCGAAGCCGTAGAGCCCGCCCAAGAGCGCGGCCGCGATGAATCCGAGGGTCCACTCGAGGCCTTGGGCGAGTGCGTGCCGGCTGAAGTCGACGGAGGACACGTCGAGCACGACCACGAGAGCCCAAATCGCCGCCGCGACGGCAGCGACGGACACCTCCGTCTTGAAACGGACGGCGAACTTCTGAACCCTGGACATCATATGAGCGGGTATTTCTCTCTACGCCGATTCGGCCTTTCAGCCGGCGCCCTCGCCTGCTTGCCTTAGGCGCCTCCCGAGCGATGCCTCCTCCCGCATCGGGCGGTTCGGCTGGGCGAGGCACCGGCGGGGTTCGCCGGACGAAACCACTAACGGGGATGCTCCATGCCGCACAAGAAGATCCCGCCGATTTCGGGCGCAGGGAGCGTTGCACGGCTTGCGGCCTTCACCCGAGCCGAGAGCGAGCGGGTCATCGATCTGATGATGGGGTTCGCCCACAGCGCGCAGTGCGCCGGTCCGATGCAGCAAGCGATGTTCGAGATCGTCGGGGACGCCGGCTGCCCGACCGAAGACGTCCGCATCGTAACGGCGAGCGAAGAGTTCGAGAGCGTCTTCCACACGTGGTTCATGTTCGACCGGCCGATCACCGAAGACGGCCACACGCTCGTCGACGTGTTCTTAGAGGGAGATTCGTTCGGACTGAGCCGCGGGGAGCGGCGCTTTCTCGAGCGGATGCGCGAGAGCCACCTGCGCCCGTACGAAGTGCGCGAAGTGCGCGGCGATTCGGGCCTCTTGTTGTGGGATTTGTGGCGCGACGAATCCGTCGAAGTGAACGATCGCGTCGCAAGCTACTATGCGCACGCCGGCGGGACGATCTGTGCCAGGGTCGTCCACGGTCCGCAGGGCGAGCGCGAAATGCACGGGCTCGTTTCCTTCCCACGTGCGGAGATGGAGGCTTTGCTGAGCCGCCTCAGGCTGATGCACGGCGCGCTGTCGGAGAAACGGCACGGTCTTTCCGACCGAGAGTTCTTCAAGGCGATGGCTCCCCTGATCCAGCGGAGCTGGCTGGAATCGTTTCGGTCGCCTTCGCGGAATCGAGGCAGCGACGCGCGCGGCGCGCGAACGCGGGCCGGCGATCGCATCTTGCAGGTGAAGGTCGCGCTGCAGAAAGTGAGGCCGCAGGTTTGGCGCCGGCTGCTCGTCCCCGAGCGAATGACGCTCGGGACGCTGAGCAAGACGATATTGAAGGCCATGGGCTGGGAGGACTACCACCTGCACGATTTCGAGATCGACGGCATCTCGTACGGCGTCCCGGACCCGGAATACCCGGACGACACCCGCAACGAACGCGGCCGGAAACTCTCGGATTTCGATTTCGCCGAGGGAGCGTCGTTCAAGTACCGCTACGATTTCGGCGACAACTGGTGCCATCGCGTGCTCGTCGAGAAGGTACTCGATCCGCAGCCGGGAGCACAGTATCCGATCTGCGTCGCCGGCGCGCGCGCATGCCCGCCGGAAGACGTCGGCGGAGCGGGCGGGTACGCGGAGTTCCGCCGCGTGCTTCGCAACCCCAAACACCGGGATCACGCGCACTTTCGGGAATGGTCGCGGCGCGACCGCCGCGACTTTGATCCGGAAGCGTTCGACGTCGAAGAGGTCAACGCAAGACTGCGACCCCGCGTATGGAGCCGAAAAGGGTCGTCTTACCGGCGCCGCCCTCCTGCGACGCAAAGATTTCGAATCCCCGTTCCCACCGGCGGAACCCTGCGCCGCAGTTGCCACATTCTGCTCAATCCGCTAGACTAGTCTTATATCTAGACCAACCTCCTCTCCTAGGAGAGCGCAATGAGCGAGCAGATGAACATCTACGAGGCCCGGACACACTTCTCTAAGATTATCGAACGGGCAGAACACGGCGAAACGATCATCATCGCTCGCAACAATGTGCCGATCGTCGAACTGCGTCCAGTCCGACACGATTTGACCCTCCTAGGCGAACGCCTCAGGGCGCTGCGCGAGCGCATCAGAGACGAGAACGGCGGGAAGAGTATTCTCGACGCCGGCGAGACGTTCCGAGATCTAATCAACCAAGGTCGCAGGTATTGAAGTGCCTTTGGTGATTGACGCATCCATCGCCCTAAGCTTCGTTCTGCCCAGCGAGGCGCTTTACGAACGCGTTTGGCAGCGGCTTAGCGACGAAGGCGGTGCCGCCCCGTTTCTTTGGCGCTGGGAAGTTCAGAATGCCCTCCTACTTAGCGAGCGCCGCGGCCGGCTTCGTCCGGCACAGGCGGTCGAAATACTGGCCGAACTTCGTGCTTTCCCAATCGAGTTTTATGCTCCCGCGACCCTCGGCCGAGACCTCGAGCTGGCACGCGAACATAACCTGACCGTCTATGACTCCACCTATCTCGAACTCGCATTGCGAACGGGCGGCTCGCTGGCGACGACGGACGTGCAGCTTGCTAAAGCGGCACATCGCGTTGGTGTGCTCGCTTCTGAATGCCTTGATATCTTACCGTCGTCCATGTGACTCCCGCGGCTAAGCCATCGACCGGGAGCCGGCCGAACTGCCGTCGACGCCTTGGCGGCGTCGATCCTCGAGGGGCGCAGGGCGGACCTCTCGTGTGAGCAAACGTGAGCAAACGGCGTCGATCCGTACCAGTCGGTCGCCGCTGACGCGGTGCCAAGCCGCGTGAAATAAGGGTTCGTCGGGTCTGGAGAGATGGCCGAGTGGCTGAAGGCGGCGGTCTTGAAAACCGCTGAACGTGATGAGCGTTCCGTGGGTTCGAATCCCACTCTCTCCTTGGAAAGAAGCCCATATTAGCGGGCTTCTTCGTTGCATGATCCGAGCCGGACCGGGCCGAATCGGGATTGAGAAACCTAACAAGATAGGTTATGATCAGGCGGTGCCGAGAATCGTTGTCGAACGGTTCGTGATTCGCGTCTACACGGATGACCGTGCGCCCGCGCATGGTCACGTATTTCGGGATGGAGCGGAGTTGCGCGTCTGCCTGCGCGGCTCTCGCCCGGCGGACGACATTCGCGGCCGGAGAAGGCTTCCGATCGGCGTCGCGCGATCGAGCTTGTCGCCGAGCATCGGTCCCAACTTCTCGTGATGTGGCGGAGGTATCACTCGTGACTAGACCCCTGCGTGTCTCCACCGCGGCTGTCGCCCTTGGCGAGCGCCCGCGTCTCGTGCTGCGCTTGGCCGATCGCGATGTCGAGGTGTCGTTCCCGCTCTCGCTGATCGACAGTTTCCGCCGTCGCGCCGTGCCGCGGCGCGCGATCGTCGACGGCTCGGCTGCGTTGACGAACGTCGTCGTCGAAGACGACGGAGGGACGATCGAATGGCCGGACCTCGACGTGAGCTTCTCTGTCGCCGAAATGCTCCCGGAATACCTCGGTCTGGTTGGCGCTGTTCGCTCGGCGGTTGCACGTAAGGCCGGGGCCGCGAAGACGCCGGCGAAAGCGCGGTCGTCCCGCGAGAACGGCAAGCTCGGCGGCCGTCCTCGGAAGGTGGCGTGAATCGGCTGCGACCATCGACGGGCCGCCGAACCTCAAGCCCGCCTCAGCACAGGGTCTCCCAGGCTTGCTCTTGGCCGGAGACCGGCACGAGCAACTCCTCGCGACCGCGCCCGGCGTAATCGACGACTACCTCGACGCGGTGCGCGACCTTGGCCTTCCGACTACGGCGACCACACCGTGACGTAGAGCCGCGTGCCGTCGGCGGTTGCGCATGTCACGGGCGATGTAGGCTGGCCGCCGTTGAGGTTCGAGCCGATCTCGTCCACGCCGACCGGATCCTGATCTTCCACCTTGCAGAGCGGCATCGAGGGCTCGCCGCGGCCGCCGTAGTGCCGATAGGTATCCTTCCGATACACTTCCTCGATCTGTCGCCCCGGCGACTGAGTGGACGTTTCGGTTCCTTCGCGCGCGGTGATGAGGGTCAAGGAGTCGCCGAGTTCGGTCGTAGCCTCTTCGACGTGGTGGCTGCGACCGCTAACAAGATCGAACAACCCGCCCATAACGCCCCGCGCGACGACGGTGGGATCACTTGCGGCCCGGTTCTCTGGGGCGCAGCTCGTTAGCCCAATCACTAAGAACACGCTTATACAGGCGCGTAGCCGTGCGTTCATCGTCTTTACGCTACCACGGCGCAGCTCAGGCCGGGAGTGAGTCGTATGGCCCGCCGAGGATAACGCGCGACCGAAAGCCAGGCTGCATCCCGAGCATTGCTGGTATCCCAGATACTCAGCGCCCGCTCGCTGCCATCGTGAACATTGGTAGCAACTTCGGCGAGTCCGGCGTTCTTCGGTCAAACGAACGAAGTCGACCGGCAGCTTCGGCGGCGACGGCCCACAATTTGTTTCGAATTGCGAACTTTGAGCGACGATGGCTTCTGCAGTATAAGAAGTGCTAGAGTGAGGGATGGAAGTTCGTATCGATGAAATCGCAGAGCGGATCTATCGTTTCTCGACGTTCGTGCCTCAAGCCGGGATCGTCTTCAATCAGTTTCTGATCGATGCCGAGGAGCCGCTCCTCTTCCACACCGGCATGAAGCATCAATTCCCGCAGGTTCGAGATGCGTTACGCAAGGTCATGGACCCCTCTCGCCTGCGCTGGATCGCTTTCGGTCACTATGAAGCGGACGAGTGCGGTGCAATGAACGATTGGCTCGCAGCGGCTCCGCGGGCTACGGTTATGCACGGGGCAACCGGTGTCATGGTTTCGGTTGCAGATCAGGCGAGCCGTGAACCCCGCAGTTTAGTCGACGGAGAAACGGTCGATCTTGGCGGCCGAAGCGTCGTTTATATCGCAACGCCCCACGTGCCGCACGGTTGGGATGCCGGGTTGATTTATGAGCGCGAAACGGCGACGCTTTTCGCGGGCGATCTATTCGCGGCGATAGGCAATGGGCCCGCAACGACTGCCGCGGATATCGTCACGCCCGCGCTTTCGGCAGAGGACGCTTTTCATTCCACCGCCCTTACCCCACAGACGGGCCCAACTTTGCGAAGACTAGCTAAGTTTGAAATGAAACGGCTAGCGCTCATGCACGCGCCATGTTACACGGGTGACGGGTCTCAGGCACTGCGGGACCTCGGTGATGCCTACGCCGCGCGTGAACGCGAGCAGTCGGCCGAGTTGTATAAGGCCGGAAGCGCCGGGGAAGCAGCTCAAGGTCTGCGCGCTTGAATTCAGGTCACCTGAAATCTCCCGGCCAGAGATGCAGAGTGCCGGCGGCACACTTGCTGCGATTGTCCAACAAGTCGCCGATGCAGCGATAGCGCTCGCGGTCGCCCGCTGGTTGAATCGCCGCTTTGACCTCATGCGCGATCGCGCTCGACGGCCCGAGCACGAAGACGTCGCTATAGGCGCTGTGACGTTTGAGCGCGTCGAGATCGAACTTTGCGGAAGCATCGATTTGGCAGAGATAGCAGCGTGGGCGCAATTGCAGCGCGACTTTGGGATCGAGGTAATTGCTCAGCGACAACGGGCGCTCCACGAACTCGTCGCTCAATAGGAGCGGGTGATCCGATTGATTGATGGCGCGCGCGACCTCGATCGACCGTTCGCCCCATTTGCTCCACCAGGTATCCGCATTCGCGCTGACGCCGCACGATGCGGCGCGTGCGACGAGTACACCGGCGAACACCAGCGTCCACGCTCGGCGCTGCGCGCTGCCGAAGCGCCCCGGCTTCAACGTCGACGCGAAGAGATAGGCCAGCGCGAGATCGATCCCAAGATAAACCGGCATGAAGTAGCGTGGTTGCGTGGTAAACGTGTTCGCTCGAAACAGGTCCAACAGGAGAAACGGTGCTGCTGCGAAGATCGTCGTTGTCACGATGAACAGCCACGTCACCGTCGGTGCCGTTCGGACCAAACGATAAAACGCGTAGCCGATCAGCACGAGAGCCGCGAACGACGTCAGTATTGCGAACGCGTTCCGGCCGGCGAGATTGAAGTCTAAAAAGTTGTGGTCGAGCAGTCCGGCGAAGTGTGGGATCACCGCGAGCTTCGAGCCGTACCTTTCGTCCGTCAGCCCCATGGCGCGATCGACTGTGTGAAAGTTGCTGTAGAGGATCGCGACCCACGGCAAGAAGGCGGCACACCCGGCGAGCGTGGCGACGGCTGGCGAAACGAGTGTGCGCAGGCCGGTCCGTTTCGCTCTCCAAGCAACCAGGATGTTGCTCGCGGCGAAAACACCTGAGACCGGGTAGACGTACAGGCTCGCGCCGAGCGCGAGCGCATACAGCGCCCAAGCTCGCGCCGACATCAAACGCAGTGCGCGCAAGAATGTCGCGCTCATGACGATGACGGCGAGGCTCCAGAAGATATACTCGCGGGCTTCTTGCGAATACAGCACGGCGATCGGCGAAACGGCATAGAGCGCGGCGCCCAACCACGCCGCGAGCCTCGAGCCGAAAAGCTCGATGCCGAGCCAATACATGAACGGCAGCGCGACTACGCCGGCGATCGCCGACAGCGTTCGGATCGAGGCCACGGAATCACCGAACAGTTTAACCCAGAGATGCCCGGCGATATAGTACAGCGGCGGATGCTGCGGGTCTTCGACGGCCAGCGAATGGATGGTCTCGCCGACGGTCGTCGTCAGCGGCCCTGCGGGGTGCAGTACTGCGCGCAATGCCGACGCGTCGATGATCTGAGCCGAACGTCGAACGACGTCGGCCTCGGTCACGCCGAGCACGTGGAGCGACGTGTAGGTCTCGTCCTCCCAGTAGACTTTGCGCTCGATGTGATAGAAGCGGAAGAAGACGCCTAGCAGCACGGCGACGAGGATGCACGCGCTTACTAGGGAGACCTGCGGCCGGCGGCTTGACCGGCGATCAGACGACGTCGCCGGGCCGGCTGCGCGAGCGCTGCGCCCAAGTCGCTGGAGTTGGTGAGCGAAATTGCTGGCGCGAGCCCCGGCGTTCAGGCCGGGGCGTCGTCGTACGACACTCGTTTGGGAAATCGGATCCACGCTACGGCATTGTAACCCGACCGCGTGGCCGAGCCTAGGAACGAGAGTCCCCTTCCGCCGAGACGAAAGTTTGAGGGCGTCGGAGACGCCTAGAAGCGAGTAGGCGCCGCCGGGCGGCCCGCCGGCGGCAGCCCCCGAGCGGCCGAAGCGTCCCGGGGGCTCGGAGGGCACGTCCCGGGCACGGCTACGCCCGGGTCTGCGTGGAAACCCAAGCGGGGCACGTGCCCTCCGGGAACTACCGCGTCCTGTGCGTGGACCCCAAGCATTCCGCCGCGGACGCGATCTGCCGCGGCGTGAGGTCCTGGCCGGTTAGCGAGAAACCGTCGTTTCGGTTTGGTGGCGCATCAGTTCGGAGGTCATCTCTTCGAACTTGGCAACCGCGGCCGCCAGCCTCGCGGAGGCGTCTTGTGCGGCGCGTAGCGCGGCCAGATTCGCTTCGTAATCGGTAGCGGGATTGGGGAGCGCGACGACCGGGCGTTCCTCGGGAGGAGCGAGTTGGGCCTTGAGGTTTTGGACCGCTTCATGCGCGCTTTGGGCGATCTCATGCAGGACGACCACCTGGAAGCTGAGACCTAGGAGGGCGATGAAGACGATCGAGATCAGGACGCTTAAAACTACGATGGCCATGGCGGTCGAGTGCTTCTCCTAGTCTGTAGTGGAGGGCAAGGGTGATGAGGGTCGGGGACCTATGCTAAGTATCGTTTCGCTGAGTGGATTTCTGAAGCATTCCGCCGGCCCGAGCAGCCCGCCGAAATCGAAGCGGCGTCCGTCAATTGGGCCCTCCATGGCGCCTGCTAGCGCCGCTCCGTCGGATCGTCCGTCGTAGCTTCGGCCGTGAGGCCGATCGTCACGTCGTAGCCGACGAGCAGCACGCCCGCGGGCGTCAGCGTCCCGTCGAGCATGCCGAAGTCCCGCCGGTCGACGTGAAATTGCGCGCTGTAACCGGCGCGCGTCCCTTTCCCTTCGGGGATGCGCCCCTCGAGGTGCCCGCGGAAGGAGACGGGCTTCGTGACGTTCTTGATCGTGAGGTCGCCGGTCACGAGGAAATCGTCCGCCCCGGTGGGCGCGATCTTCGTGGAATGGAACGTCATCGTCGGATAGCGCGCCACGTCGAAGAAGCTCTCGGAGCGCAGTGCCGTGTCGCGCTCGTGATTGTCCGTGTCCTCGTGCGACACGTCCAAGACGGCGTCGATCCGTTCGGGGATCGCGCTGCCGGACGGCGTCACGATCGCAAGGGATCGAATCGGAACGTGCCCCCACACCTTTGAGACGACCATGTGCGAGACCGTGAACTCGACGCGCGAATGCACGAGATCGGGCGCCCAGGAGACCGGGGGCGGGGCCGCCGCGAGGAGCGTCGCGGCGCCGGCTGCGAGGAGAGCGGCGAAGAAGTTCATCCGGTGAGTCTCCCGGCTAGCGGACGTGCACGGTGTAGTTGAACTGGACCGTGCGATAGGGCAGGCCGAATTGCTCCGTCGCCGCCGGGCCGAACTTGGAATAGTCCGTCGCGTACTGATTCAGCGCGAACGGGACACCTTCGTAGCGCAGGCCTTGGATGCTCGCATCCTGGTTGAACAGGTTCCCTACGCTGACCGAGAGGACCGAGTTTCCGTGCGCGACGGCGACGAGCAAGTCGCTGAAGTCATACGCGGGCAAGTGCTTCGTGTTCCCCCCGGAGATCCAGTGATATCCGTAGCGGACCTCGACCTCTCCGATCGTCTGGTCGAGCGCGGCGTTGAGCTTGTGCAGCGGTACGTTCGGGTTCTGCAATTGCGAGCCGACGATCAGCGTCGGGTTCTGTTCGAGTAGGAGATCGGGTGCCGAGAGCAGCGCCGTCGAATCGAGCGCCCAATCGTAATCGACGAACGTCCGCTTCGCGAAGCGGGTGCGCCCGGAGAACATGAGGCCTCGGGCGCGCAATTGCCCGATGTTCAGCCACCCGTTCAAGGCGGGCTGCGCGACGCCGGGCGCGCAACCGTTGCTCTGCGCGAGGCTCGCGAGCGTGGCCGTCGTCTGCGCGAGATATGCCGGGTCGATGAACGACGTCCCGGTCCGGCCGAGCGGAAACAGCGCGTTGTAGAGCTTGTCGAACACGTTCACGTTGTACAGGACGATCTGGGCCTGCGTATCGCCGCGGAAGCGGTGTCCGTAGGCCAACTCGGCATCGACGCCGCGCTCGGGCTTCAGCGCGGAAGAGGGCACGTTGCCGATCGAGTTCAGGCCGCAGGTGAACGCGGTGCCGCCGCCCGCTCCGTTGTTGAACGACGGAACGAACGGTTGACCGATCATGTCGCCGGACGGCTGCGTCGTCGTGGCGCCGGCGGAGGCGCGGATCAGATCGCGCGAGCTCGCCGAGTACGCGATCGAGAGGCGCGGATCGACGTAGGACGACTTCGTCGCGCTCGCCTGCATGAGGCGCACGTCCGCGAACGCGCGCAGCGGAGAGTCGTGCGGGTGATAGGCGTCGTGCAGGATGAAACCCGTCTCGCGAACGATCGGCGCGCCGACCGCGGCCGAATAGGGGTTGTACGTGGCGAACTTCAGGTTGTAGGCGAGGTTCAGGTACGTGTAGCCGATGCCGAGATCGTTGTTCGCGCCGAGCAGCGTATCGGTGACGGTCGCGCCCGTTTCGATTTCGTTCCAGTTGACGGTAAAGGCCCCCGGCGTTCCGGCGGGGAGCGCGTCGGCGCGGCTGATCGTGTTCAGATAGCGATCCGTGAAGACGTCGGCGCGCACGTCGTGCCGCCCCGGCGTCGATTCGAAGCCGAGATGATAATCGTTCAAGTTGAACGATTGCCACGCCGGCCCCGCCCCTTGGAAACCGGCATTCGCCGCGGCGTAGGAGGCGGGCGTTTGGCAGAGGCTCCCGCCGTCCGGCAAACCGTTCGGCCCCGTCCCGTACGGGACGCCGTTCGCGTTCGTCCCGGGGAATTGGCCCTGCGGACAGGGGTTCGGCGTGGTCGCCGCCGCTGCGTTCGCTTGCGCGAGTTGTTGGTTGCCTTGAGCGAGCGCCGTCCCGTAATCGAGATAGTCGCCGTCGCCGTTTCCGGTCTTATCGTTCCAATACGTCCCGGCAAGCGCGGTGAACGTGAGGCGGCCGGCGGGCCCCAGATCGTAACGCAGCTTCGCGAGCCCGCTGTGCGAAACGGCCGACGAGTCGTCGCGATAGACGCCGAGCGCCCACACGGGCGATCCGGCCGGCGCCGCGACGTCGTACGCCGCGCCGGGTTGATAGAAGGCCGAATCGTGGATCGGGCCGTCGAGCCCCGAGGCTCCATAGGCGAATGCGTAAGCGAAGCGCCCGCCCGAACCGCTCGCTTGCAGCGCGCTCGCGGCTTTGTCGAACGTCCCGTAACCTTGCGTGAACGAGAACCGTCGGTCTTGCGTCGGCTCGAGCGTTTGGAAATCGATAATGCCCCCGATCGCGCTCTGCCCGACGACGTTGCTCCCGGAACCGTACGTGACGCCGATGCTGCGGAACGGGAAGACCGGCGAGACCTGATAGTTGTAACCCCCGGGGAAACCATACGCGATCGGATGCCCGTCCAGCATTGCGGTCGTCTCGAGCGTTCCGATGCCGCGCAGGTTCAGTTGGAGATCGTCTCCGAGGGCCGCGGTGTCGCCGTTGATCCCGTTGTTGATGCCGGGGAGCAAACGTAACGCATCGCCCGCGCGGTAGACGCCCGCGGCGGCCAGCACCTCCGTCGAGAGCGTTCGCGTCGTCGTGCTCGACCGTTGCAACGCGTCGCCGCTCTTGACCGAGGTGCGGCCGATGACCGTCAGCTCCCGCGCCGCCGGTGCGGCGGCAAGCGCGAGCGTCACGGTCGCGGCGGAGCCCGCGGTCAGTGCGATCGTGTCGGATTCCGCCGGCTGGTATCCGCTCCGCGCGACCCGCAGTTGATAGAGACCCGGCTGCAGGCTGCTAAGCCGAAACTCGCCGCGGGCGTCGCTCGTGACGGTGACGTCGCGATCGATGACGGCAACCGTCGCATCGGTGAGGGCGAGCCCCGTTTGGGCGTCGACGATCAGCCCGTCGATTTCGGAGAGCGCGGCGGCGGTCTGCGCGAAAGCCGGCGCCGCGAGGGCGAAGGCGAACGCTAACGAGACCGTCGCCGCGAACGTGCGTCGCGCGCGCGTCAGGGTCATCGAGAAGCTCCTACGGCGTTCTACTTATCGTCGTCGACCGGCGTGCCGGGCGGCGTGTGGATCGTCGTCTTCGAGGTCGCGACTTGGCGCTGGAAGTCTTGCACCAAGAGGCCGGCGATCGGCGGAATCGGTTTCTGGTTGTAATTGAACATGCCGGTGAGGTCGCCGGTGTTGAGATCCGCGGACTCGGCGTCCTGTTCGCCGAGCGACCCCAGACTGAAGTTGTCCTCGATGAATCGCACGATGCTGCCGAACGTGAACGGCACGTGCGAGACGAAGACCGGAGCGGCCGACGGATGGTTCGCATACGGGGAGATGACGATCAACGGAACGCGGAAGCCGTACGGCCGCCCCGTCTGCGGGTCGGTCGGCGGCACGACGTGATCGGCCCAGCCGCCCGAATCGTCCCAGGTCAGCACGATCGCCGAATTATTGAGATACTGGCAATTCGGGATGGTGTTGTACTTCGTCTGCAGCCACTGCAGGTAGAGCTGGCCGACCCAACCGGGGCCGCCTGCGGAGAGCGTCCCCGAGTGATCCGACGAGAGCGCCGGCGCGTTGACGAACGCGACCGAGGGGAGCGTGCAGTTTTGCAGATCGGTCGAGATTGCGTCGGGCGGGCTCACGACGTGCGATCCGAAATCGGGGCCGTAGCGCAGATGCCGGATCGCGCCGACGGCGTCGATGTTCCCGTCTTGCGTTCCGGGCGTTCCGGTGTAGTAGCGCCAGGAAACGCCCTTTGCGTCCAGCAGATCGCCGACGGTTCGATAGTCGTAGCACGGGAAGGCGCCCGGTCCCGCCGTGTTGTTCGGCCCGAACGTCGGGGCGAGCGCGTTTGCCGGCGCATCGCAGCCCCACACGGAGGTCTGCGGATTGTCCGCCGCACCCGATTGCCCGGCGAAGATGAACTGGTGGCCGGGGAACGAGGCGGTCAGCCCCGAGGAAAACATCCGGTCGGCCGTCGCGTACGTCGCCGCGAGCGTGCTGTAGATGATCGTCTCGTTCGGCGGAACGTACGTCGTCGCAAAGCCTGGAATCGTGACCGGCGTAGAGCTGCCGAATTGGTACACCGGATCCAGGGCGAAGCCGTCGAGTTTGCCGTTATCCCATTCGGCGACGAGTTGCTGATAGGAGTGCCCCGGATCGATCGGGCTCGCAAGGCTTTGCCATGCGGCCGAACTCGTCGCTCCGGGGCAGTTCAGATCCATGCCGGGGAACGGCGTCCCCGCGAGCGACGGATTCACCAGCGCCGGGAACGCGGTGCAGAAGAGATTGTCCGGCGTCCGGTTCTCCATCGTCACGACGATGATGTGGGCGATCGGACTGCCCGATATCTGCTGCCCGGCGGCCTGCAACGGCGCCGGAGTGTACGACGTCGAGGATCCGCCGCAACCGGAGAGGACGGCACTGACGGCCCCCAGCATTATGGCAAGGCCCGCCTTCGACATGAAGCGCACGCTCTGTACTCCTTCTCGAAAGAGCGTACAGGCGGTAAGCTAAGATGGCCTTAAAGCGCTGCGGCGGCGCTTAATCTTCGGTGCGCGGCCGTCCGCGCCGTCCGGGAGAGGACCTCCCCCGAAAGGATCGCATCGCACGTGTCGACCGAACGCACCTGGCCGCACGCAGATATCGCGGCCGACCTGGCCGAACTGCGCCGCCTCGCCCCGTTGACGCATTGCATGACGAACATTGTCGCGGCGAACTTCACGGCGAACGTCCTGCTCGCCGCGGGCGCCTCGCCTGCGATGATCAACGCGATCGAAGAGGTGACGGAGTTCGTCGCGATCGCCCAAGGCCTGTTGGTGAACGTCGGCACGGTCACAGGGCCCGACGCGACGGCGATGCTGGAGGCCGCGCGCGCCGCCCGCGCCGCGAAGACGCCGTGGGTGCTCGATCCCGTCGCCGCGGGAGCGCTCCGTTTCCGCACGGGCGTCGCGACGGAACTCCTGCGCCACCATCCGGCGATCGTCCGCGGGAATGCGTCGGAGATCCTGGCGCTCGCGGGAGCGTCCGGCGGCGGAAAAGGCGTCGATTCGACCGCCGCCTCCGCCGACGCGCTGCCCTCGGCGCGCGCGTTCGCCGAGCGCACCGGGGCCGTCGTCGCCGTCAGCGGCGTCGTCGATTTCGTCACGAACGGCATCGAGGTCTTCGAGATCCCGGGCGGCGACGCGCTTATGACGAAGGTGACCGGCGTCGGTTGCGCGCTTGGCGCGCTGATGGCGGCGATGCTCGGCGCGTGCGAGACGCCGTTGCGCGCGGCCGTCTCCGCTTCCGCGCTCTTCGCAGCCGCCGGCGCGCGCGCGGCGAAGGGCGCGCGCGGCCCCGGGAGTTTCGCGCCCGCGTTCCTCGACGAACTTTCGTCGCTCGGCCGCGACGCATAGCGCGGACCCGCACTCGCCCACGTTTCGCGCCGCCTCGACTTCGGCATAGCATAGCTATACGGATGAAGGAGATTCCATGAGATTGCGGTTCATCGACGTGCTCCGGTGCCTCGCGTTCGGAACGGGCGCTTTCGCCATATCCGCTTGCGGCGGCGGCAGCACGACGCCGTCGGTCAACGCGTGTTACCCGGGCGTCGCGAGCGCCATCGTGACTCCCGCGAACGGCAGCTACGCGCCCGGCACGGGCCAAATCGTCATCGCGCTGGAAGCACGGAGCGACCTGCTCGGGAACAGTTGGGACCTCATCCTAAGGGACAACCTCGGAAGCCGCATCGAGACGAGCGCCCTCACGCTCATCGACGGCTCGTCGCTGCCGCATCCGTTCCCCGACACCGACTACTTCTACTCGACGACCGTCTCCGGCTTGCCCTCCGGCCGCGCGTGGAACATCTACCTGAACCAGTTCACCTCGACGTGCACGTCCCAGTACATCTCCACGTTCTCGAACTGAGCCGCTAAGGAGCGGCTTCGATCCGCTCGAACCCGCAGAACGGAACGAGCGCGGCCGGGACGCACACGCTCCCGTCCGCCTGCTGGTGGTTTTCCAAGACCGCTACGAGCGCGCGCCCGACCGCGAGCCCCGAGCCGTTGAGCGTGTGCACGAACTCCGGCTTCGCTTTCGCATCCCGCCGGAAGCGGATCGCCGAGCGGCGCGCTTGGAAATCCGTGCAGTTCGAACACGAGCTGATCTCGCGGTACGTCTGTTGCCCCGGCAGCCAAACCTCGAGATCGTACGTCTTCGCCGCGTTGAAGCCGACGTCGCCGGCGCAGAGCGCCATCACGCGATACGGCAGTTCGAGTTCGGCGAGCAGCGCCTCGGCGTCCGCCGTCAGGCGCTCGAGCGCTTCGAACGAACGCTCGGGCGCGGTGAGCCAAACGAGCTCGACCTTCTCGAACTGATGCTGGCGGATCAGCCCGCGCGTATCCTTACCGGCCGCGCCCGCCTCTTTCCGAAAGCACGGAGAGAAAGCCGTGTATTGCAGCGGCAGCGATTCCGCCGCGAGGATCTCGTCGCGATGCAGCGCCGTCAACGGGACTTCGGCGGTGGGGATCATGAACAGATCGGCGTCGCCGTCGCGGAACATCGCGTCGGCGAATTTCGTCAGTTGCCCGGTCGCCCACATCGTCTCGCGCGTCACCAGGAGCGGCGGCGCGATCTCGACGTAGCCGCGTTGCGCGGCGCGGTCGAGGAAGAACGCCGCGAGCGCGCGCGCGAGCCGCGCGCCCTTCCCGCGCAGGACGGTGAAGCGGCTCCCCGAGAGCTTCGCCGCGCGCTCGAAATCGAGGATCCCGAGCCCTTCGCCGAGCTCCCAGTGCTGCTTCGGCGTAAAATCGAAGGCGGCGGGGGCGCCCGAGTTGCGAACTTCGACGTTGTCGTCGTCGCCCGCGCCGTCGGGAACCGTCTCGTCGAGCAGGTTCGGGACGTCCCCCAAGATCTCGTCGATCCGCGCTTCGAGCGGCGGCACTTCCGCTTGCGCGCGCGCGATGCGCGCGTCGAGTTCGGCGATCTGCGGACGCAGGCGCTGCGCCTCGGCGGCGCGGTCGGCGGCCTTGGAAATCGAAGCGGTGAGGCCGTTCTTCTCGGCCTTGAGCCGCTCGCTCTCGGTGCGGGCGGCGCGCAGCGCTTTGTCGAGGTCGAGCACGCGATCGACGAATCCGGCGCCTGCAGGGCGGCGCGCCGCCGCGCTGCGCACTCGCTCGGGATCGCGGCGCAATAATCCGATGTCTAACATTACCGTTCACATTTGCCGCGCGCGCGCGTTCTCCGCGCGCCCTGGGCGAGCGGGGCCCACGGCCCGGCGGCGAAAGGTTCCCGGCCCTCATGCGCGATTTCGTCCTGCCGCCGCCGACCGCGCCGTTCCTCCCCGGCGATCTCGTCGCGCCCGATCTCGCGGTTGCCCGATTCTTGCAGCGCACCGCGCTCGCGGCTCCGCGCCGCGAAACGGTTCCGCTCGAGGATGCGCTCGGCCGCATCCTCGCTGAGCCCGCGCTCGCGCGCGAACCGATACCGCAACATGCCCGTTCGACGATGGACGGTTTCGCCGTCGCGAGCGAAGCGGGCGCGCAACCGCGCCGCGTCGTGGGCGAGATCCTGATGGGGCAAGCGCCGCCGCGCGCGATCGGCCCCGGCGAAGCGCTGCGCATTCCGACCGGCGGCGTGCTCCCCGAGGGCGCGGATGCCGTCGTCCCGTTGGAGGACGTCGAGGAATCCGGCGGCACGATTCGCCTGCGTGAAGCTCCCCCCGCCTTCGATTGCGTCACGCGGCCCGGCGCGGACGCCGCGCTGGGCGAAGAGGTGCTCCCGCCGGGGCGCCGGCTCGGCTCCGCCGAGATCGGCGCGCTCGCGACGCTCGGCGTCTCGCCCGTCCCGGTGTTCGTCCGGCCGCGCTTTGCGATCGTCTCGACCGGTGACGAGCTCGTCGATCCTTCGGCCCCGCTCGGTATCGGGCAAGTCCGCGATTCGAACCGCTTCGCGATCGCCGCCTCGCTGCGCGCGCTCGGCGCCGAAGCCGTCCATCTGCCGCGTTGCGCCGACACGCCCGAAGGCCTGCGCGCGGCGCTCGAGCGCGCGCTCGCCGAGCACGACGGAGTCGTTCTGAGCGGCGGCTCTTCCGTTGGCGCTCGCGACCTCGTTCCACGCGTCGTCGCCGGGCTCGGCACGCCGGGCGTCATCGTCCACGGTTTACGCGTGAAACCCGGCAAACCGACGATGCTCGGCGCGATCGGCGGAAAGCCCGTGATCGGGCTCTCGGGAAACCCCACCTCCGCGCTGCTGATCCTGGAAACGGTCGTGCGCCCGATCCTGGCCGCGTATCTCGGCGCCTCCGAAGACGGGCCCGCGACGCTCGCGGCGGAGGCCGGCGCGCCGTTCGAGGGGCGCGCGGGGTGGACGCACTTCATCCCCGCCGCCGTCCACCGCCGCGCCGGCCGGCTCGTCGCTTCCCCGCTGCGGATGCGCGCCGCGCTTGCGCTGCTGCTCGCGCGCTCGAGCGGATACGTCGTCGTCGGGCCGGATCCGGGCCGGATCGAAGCAGGCGCGCCGGTGACGGTCGTCGCCTACGCGGGGAGCGGAATCCCGGTCCGCCCGGAGCCGAGCGCGTGAGGCCGAAGCCCGCCCGCGTCGTCGCCGCCGTTCCGCCGTCGCGGCCGTTCGTCGCGCCGGAAGAGCTGGCGCGCCGCGTCGGGCGGCGCGAACTGATTCGCTTGGGCGCGAACGAGAGCGCGTTCGGGCCGCCGCCGGCCGCGCTCGCGGCGATGCGCGCCGAGGCCGAACGGGCCTCGTGGTACGGCGATCCGGAATCGGCGGAACTGCGCAGCGCGCTCGCGTCGCGGCACGGCATCGACGTCGACGAAATCGTCGTCGCCTCGGGGATCGACGAACTGCTCGGCCTCGTCGTGCGCGCCTACCTCGGAGACGGCGAAGTCGCCGCCGCAACGCACGGCACTTATCCGACGTTCGGTTACCACGTCGTCGGATTCGGCTCGGGCCTCGCAACGGTACCGTACCGCGCCGACGGGCGCGTCGATCTCGCGGCGCTCGCGCAGCTGGCCGGTCGCGAGCACGCGCGGATCGTCTACCTCGCGAATCCGGACAACCCCAGCGGCACGTTTGCCGCGGCTGCGGAGGTCGAAGCGTTTCTTGCCGCGCTCGGTCCGGAGGTTCTCGTCGTGCTCGACGAAGCGTATGCGGATTTCGTCGCCGCCGCCGATCTCGCGTGCACGAACGGGGATCCGCGCGTCGTGCGCATGCGGACGTTTTCGAAGGCGTACGGGCTCGCGGGGGCGCGCATCGGTTACGCGATCGCCGCGCGCGATACGATCGCGATGCTCGGGAAGATTCGCCTGCAGTACGGCGTGAACCGGAGCGCGCAAGCCGGCGCGCTCGCTGCGCTCGGCGCGGCGCCGTTCGTTGCCCGCGTCGTCGCGGAAGTCACGCGCGGGCGCGCCGAATACGCGGCGCTCGGCGAACGGCTCGGCGTGCGCACGTTGCCCTCCGCGACGAACTTCGTCTGCTTCGATCTCGGCTCGCGCGCGCGGGCCGAGGCGCTGGTCGAAGCGCTGTTGCAGAACGGAATCTTCATTCGCAAGCCGGGTGCGCCGCCGCTCGACGGCTTCATCCGCGTGACGGTCGGCGCTCCGGCAGAGCGCGCGGCGTTCGCCGATGCGTTCGGCGCCCTGCTCGCCTCCCACCCGCCGGTGCGATGAGCGTCTCCATCCTCTCGGATATCCATGGGAACGCCGAAGCGCTCGCCGCGGTGTTGGCGGAGGTCGCGCCCGGCAATGAGGTCTGGTGTCTCGGCGACATCGTCGGGTACGGGCCGAATCCGAACGAATGCGTCGCCGCGATCGCCGCGCGCGCGCGGCTGTGCATCCTCGGCAATCACGAAGTCGCCGCGCTCGACGGCGTCGGCTTGGAGTACTTCAACGATTTCGCCGCCGAAGCGATCGAGTGGACGCAGGGCGTGTTGCGCTCGGAGCATCGCGCCTATTTGAACGGCCTCGGCTACGAGATTCGAGCCGACGACTTCTTGCTCGTGCACGGCGCTCCCGTGACGTACTTCGAGTACATCCTCGGCATCGACGATGCCGCGCACGCGTTCGCGGCGACCGACGCGCGCTTGATCTTCGTCGGGCATTCGCACGTCGCCGAAGCATACGCGCTCGAACGCGACGGCGGTATCGTGCACCGGCATTACCAGCGCGGGGGCACGCTCGCGCTCGAACCGGGGCTGCGCTACGTGATCAACGTCGGGAGCGTCGGTCAGCCGCGCGATTTGAATCCGGAGGCCTGCTTCGTGACGTTCGACCGCGCCGCCGGGACGCTCGTCTGGCGGCGCGTCCCCTACGACGTCGCCGCGGTCCGCGCAAAGATCGCTGCGGCGCACTTGCCCGATCCGCTCGGAAGCCGTTTGCTTTCCGGACGCTGAGGCGCACCTAGGCTCGCGGACGAATCCTGCCGAAAGAAGAAAGTGAGTCCGCCACACCACCGAGGGCGATGTCACGAGCCCGCGCCGGCACGCATGGCTTGCGAATTGCCTTGTCGATATTCGGGAACCGAGGTTCCGTAGCTTGGACGAGCGACTCAGTAGAACCGGGCCTCGCACCGTCTTCCCGGAGCGCAGGCCGCTCCGGCGGCCCGCTCGGGACGCGATGCGGTGAAACGCGCCGCGGCCGCCGCGAGAAGGTCCGGCGGCCGGCCGCTCGCGCGGCGAGCCTTCTCGAAAGACGACGTGCTCCGCGCAGTCGATGCCGCCGTCCCGGCGATCATCTATACACGCACGGCGCGCGGGGATGGGTGGCACTACGCGTTCGTCGGCGGCCGGGGCGCGGAGTTGCTCGGGTTCTCCGGCGTGGGGCCTAACGCCGGCGCCGTGATCGATCCGGACGTCGTGTTCGAAGCCGACCGCGAACGTGTCGTCGCGTCGTACGCGGACGCGGTCTCCGCGGGGCGGGGGAGTTGGTCCGAGGAGTTCCGCGTCAAGGCGAAGGGCGGCGTGCGTTGGCTGCGTGCGGCCGTCGAGATCCGCGGCGAAGAGGGCCGCGAGGCGAGCTCTCTCGGCGTCTTGCTGGACGTGACCGAGGAGAAGCGCGCCGCCGAACGGCTCGCGCTCGTCCACGAGCGCGATGCCCTGACCGCGCTCTACAACCGGGATTACTTCGAACGGGCCGTGGCCCTTGCCGTCGAGCGCTACGCCGCGGAGAAGCGCCTGTTCGTCGTCGTGATCTTCGCGATCGACGATTTCTACGAAATCAACGACGCGCACGGCGTCGACGCGGGCGATCGCTTGCTGAAGCTCGTCTCCGGCGCGGCACTCGAAGCGGTTCGCGGCGACGACATCGTGGCGCGCCTCGGAGACCGGAAGTTCGGCATCCTGGCCGAGGTTAAGGAAGTCGATGAAGCGCACGCGTTCGGCCTGCGCATCCTCAACGAGATCGGCCGGCGCTACCGCGTGGGAACGAGCGAGATCGAGATCTCGCTGAGCGTAGGCTGCGCCCTTCCGACGCGTTTCGGCGCGAGAGCGACCGATCTGATGCACGATGCCGGGAGCGCGCTCGAGCGCGCCCGCTCCGAAGGCGGAGCCAAGTGCCGCCTCTACGCCGAGGAGATGACGGTCGAAAGCGTGATGCGCGTGACGCTGAAGGAAGGGCTTCGGGACGCGCTCGAGCGGAGTCAGTTCTCGCTCGTCTACCAGCCGAAGATCGATCTCGGCACGGGCCGCACGATCGGGTGCGAAGCGCTGTTGCGCTGGCGCGATCCGGTCCTCGGAGAACAGTCTCCGTCCGACTTCATCCCGATCGCGGAACGGTCCGGCCTCATCGTCCCGATCGGGGATTGGGTCTTCCGCGAAGCGTGCCGCCAATCGGTTGCGTGGACGCAGTCGGGCATGGATCTCATCCCGATCTCCGTGAACGTATCGCCCGTGCAATTCGCTCGCTCGGACGTGCACAAATCGATCGCCGACGCGATGGCCGAGACGGGCGCGCCGCCCGGCTCCATCGACGTGGAGATCACCGAGAGCCTGCTCGTCGATTGTTCCGAGGCGTTGATCGGCGTGCTCGAGAGCATTCGCAGGCTCGGCTCGCAGATCTCGCTCGACGATTTCGGGACGGGGTTCTCGTCGATCAACTATCTCAAGCAGTTGCCGCTCTCGCTGCTCAAGATCGATCAGAGCTTCGCGCGCGGCGCGCCGAACTCGGCGATCGACGCGGCGATCGTCCGCTCGATCGTCTACTTGGCGAACGAGCTCGGGCTGCGCGTGATCGCCGAAGGCGCCGAAACGGCCGAACAGGTCGGCTACCTGCGCAACGTCGGGTGCCATGAGATCCAGGGGTACTATTTCAGCCGTCCGCTCCCGCCCGCGAAGTTCGCGGCGTTCGTCGCGGCGAGCGAGCCCCCGAGAGTCCGCGGGCTGCGCCTCTCGCCGCGTTCGCATCCCTCCTGACGGCGCGGCGCAACGGAGTTGCGTCCGTAGCGCCGAAGGGGTTGGGCCGATCATGTGGACCTTCGCGCTGGGAAGCCTCACGCTCTCCGTCGCGCTTGCCGTCGCCTCCGGATCGAGCGTCGCCGCGGTAGCTGCGGCGCCGGCCTCCGGAAACGCCGTACGCGAGACGAACGACTATGCGAACCGGGCGTTCTCGCAACCGCTCGCGGCCGGGCTGCGGCATTTCTACTCCCGAGATTTCAAAGCGGCGCAAGGAGATTTCGAGCGAGCGCTCGCGGTGGTCCCCGATAATGCGTTCGCGCTCTCGTTCCTCGGGGCCGCCGCCGCCCAGCAACCCGGCGCGCTCGACACGCTTGCGAACGTCGCGGAAGACGCCGCAGCCGGGGCGCCCAAGAATTACGTCAACCGCCTGCGCTTGGGATTCACCTACGTGATCGCCTCGCTCGCCGGGCGCGACCGCTCGCAAGACGCGCGCGACGAGTTCAACGCCGCGCTCGCTCTCGCCCCGAACCGCCCCGCCGCGCACGTGGGGCTGGGCATCCTGCGCTTCTTGGAGCGCTCCGCGAATCGCGCGAAGGCCGAGTTCCTGGCCGCGCTCGCGCTCGATCCGGCCGACGTCCTCGCGCGCGAATACCTCGCGCTCCTGTATCAAAGCGACCTCCGCGACCCGCAGCGCGGGCTGACGTATGCGATCGACGTTCCCAACCTCGTGCCGGACTACGCCGATATCCGGTTCCACATCGGCTCCCTCTTGTACGATCTCGGGCAGCCTCAGGCGGCGCTCGAACAGCTCGAGGCGGCGCTCGCGCTCGATCCCGGCAACGTCGGCGAAGCGCAGCACGCCTACGCGCTGATCGCGCGCATCGAGCTGGGGCAACGCGACCTCGCAGGCGCGAAGAAGACGCTCCAGCGCTCGCTCGCGGCGAACGTCGATACGATCATCGCGAAGCACCTGCTCGAGAAGATCGAACGCGGCGACTACGCGCCGCCGAAGGCGAAATCGTGAACGCGCGTCCGGCGGCGGAAGACGGGGTCGTCGACGACGGGCGCTGCTTCGCGTGCGGCCCGCTCAACCCCACGGGGCTCGGGCTGCGCTTCGCGCCCGCCGACGGCGGCGTCGAGAGCGCGGCGCTCATCCCGGCGCCGTACCAGGGGTGGCGCGGCATCGTCCACGGCGGGATCGTGATGACGATGCTCGACGAAGGCATGGCGCACGCGGCGGGCGCCGCCGGGTATCGCGGCGTGACGGCCGAACTGACGGCGCGCTTTCGCGCGCCGGTCCCGATCGGCGAGCCGCTGCGCGTCACCGGCCGCATCGCGTGGCGGCGAGGGCGGGTCTTCGGGCTGGAAGCGAGCGTCCTCGCGGCGGACGGGTCGGTCCTCGCGGAGGGGACGGGCAAGTTCGTCGAGCGCGGGCGCCTCGCGCCGGACGAGCGGCTGGGAGAACCGGATGGCCGGTAAAGCGCCCGTCAAGCCGAAGGGCGGCGACGCCGCCGAGAAGCCGCGCGCGCCCGAACCCTCCGTCGATAACCGCCGGGCCCGCTTCGAGTTCGAATTCCTCGAGCGCATCGAAGCCGGGCTCGCACTGACGGGGACGGAGATCAAGAGCATCCGGGCCGGGCAGATCAGCTTGAACGAAGCGTACGCTCGCGTGCGGGACGGGGAGCTCTGGCTGCTCGGCATGCACGTCCCGCCGTACAAAGAGGGGAGCTTTTCCAACCACGAGCCGCGCCGCCCGCGCAAGCTCTTGCTGCACCGCATCGAGATCGACCGGCTCGCGGGGCGGATGGCGGAGAAGGGCCTCACGCTGATCCCGACGCGCCTGTATTTCAAGCGCGGGAAGGTGAAGATCGATCTCGCGCTCGCCCGCGGCAAGAAGCTCTGGGACAAACGCCGCGACATCAAGGAGCGCGAGACCAAGCGCGAGCTCTCCCGCCTCGTTCGCCGATGAGGGGCTCGCGGCCGCACCGGCGGCTGGAAGAGATCGTGGCGCGCGAAATCGCGCCGGCCGAAGGCGAGACGATCCTCGCGGCGGTCTCCGGCGGCCCGGACAGCGTCGCGCTCGCGGCGCTGCTGCGCACGGTCTGCTCGCGCGCAGGCGCATCCCTGGTGCTGGGGCACGTCAACCACGGCACGCGGCCGGGAGCCTGGCAGGATGAAGCGGTCGTCCTCGCGCTCGGCGCCGCGCTCGAGCTCCCCGTTCGCTGCGCGAGCCTCGCCCCGGACGCGAAGGCAGGGGAGGCGGAGCTGCGCGAGGGCCGCTACCGCGCGCTCGAAGCGCTCGCGCTCGGCGCCGGCGCGGCCCGGATCGCGACCGCGCACCACGCGCAGGATCAGACGGAGACCGTCCTCCTCGCGCTGTTCCGCGGAACGGGGCCCGCCGGGCTCGCCGGGATGCGTCCGGCGCGGCCGCTCGGTGCGGGGCTTTCGCTCGTGCGCCCCCTGCTCGAGGTCGAGCGCGCCTCGCTTTCCGCGCTCTGCGCGGCGGAGCACCTGCCGTACGTCCTCGACCCCACGAATGCGGACCGGCGCTACGCGCGAAACGCGCTGCGCAGCGCCCTCGCCGAGCTGCGCCCGCGCTTCCCGCACTTGGATGCCGCGGTCGCCCGCTGCGCCCGCATCCTGCGCGACGAGCTCGAAGGGACGGGGAGAGCGGCGTTGCGCGCGCGGCTCCGCGAAGAGCTCGCGGCGGGCCCCGGCCTGCGCGACGTGCCGTTCGAGCGCCTCGAAGCCGCCGCGCTGGCGCTCGAGCGGGGGCGAGCGGGGCGCCATTTCATCAAGCGCGGCGTCGTCATCGATTTGGCGGCACGGGGACGGACGGAGTCGAAAACGAAAGCATGAGCCCTTCACTCGTCACCCCGCCCGCCGTCGAGGCGATCGTCTTTTCGGAGGAAGAACTCGCGGCGACGGTGCGCCGGCTCGCGAACGAAATCGTCCGCGACAAGCCGGGGGCATCCATCCATCTGATCGGCGTGTTGAAGGGGGCATTGTTCTTTACTGCGGACCTGGCTCGAGCCTTATCGCCCCTGATCGACGTGCGCATCGACACGATCGCGGTTTCCAGCTACGGAAATTCGCATCGCTCGAGCGGCGAAGTGCGTTTACTTAAAGACACTACGGAAAGTGTCGAAGGCAAGGATGTGGTCATCGTGGAGGACATCGTCGACAACGGTCTGACCCTGGACTACCTCCTCGGCTTGCTCCGGAGCCGGAAACCGGCGAGCCTGCGGACCTGCGTGTTGCTAAACAAGCCGTTCCGTCGTCAAATCACCGTGCCGCTCGACTACGTAGGCCTAACATGTCCGGACACGTTTGTCGTAGGGTACGGTTTGGACTACCAAGAAAAATACCGGAATCTTCCGTACGTCGCGAAGCTCGCCCCGGGCGCCTTCGAGGCTGCGGGATAGGGGAAAGCACCACGTGGGAAAGCATTTCCGCTCGATCGCGATCGTCGTCGTCATCTTCCTGGTCGTGATCTTCGCGGTCGATCGCTGGGTCTTGCCGCAACCGTCGGTCCGGCACTTGACCTCCTCCGAGTTCTACGACTCGGTCGACGCCGGCCAGATCGTCAGCGTCAAGATCATCGGGCGCGATGCCACGGGCGACATGCAGACGCCGCGGGGCCAAGAGCACTTTCAGACGACGCTCCCGGACGACCGGGACCTGATCCCCGAACTGCGCCGCAAGCACGTCAAGTACGACGTCGAGAACCAGCAGTCGGCCCCGTTCCTCTCGGTCATCCTCCAGTTCGTGCCGTTCGCGCTGATGGCGCTGATCCTGCTCTTCATCCTGCGCCAGGCGCAGAGCGGCGGGAGCCAGGCGATGAGCTTCGGCCGTTCGCGCGCGAAGCTGATGTCGGAGAACCGAACGAAGGTTACGTTCAACGACGTCGCCGGGATCGAGGAAGCCAAGCAAGAGCTTGGTGAGGTCGTCGAGTTCCTGAAGTATCCGAAGAAGTTCCAAGCGCTCGGCGCGCGCATCCCGAAGGGCGTCCTGCTCCTCGGCCCGCCGGGCTCCGGAAAGACGCTGCTGGCGCGCGCGATCGCCGGCGAGGCGGGCGTGCCGTTCTTCTCGATCTCCGGGTCCGATTTCGTCGAGATGTTCGTCGGCGTCGGCGCCTCGCGCGTCCGCGATCTGTTCGAGCAGGCGAAGAAGTCCGCGCCCTGCATCGTGTTCATCGACGAGATCGACGCGGTCGGCCGCCAGCGCGGCGCCGGCCTCGGCGGCGGGCACGACGAGCGCGAGCAAACGCTCAATCAATTGCTCGTCGAGATGGACGGCTTCGATCAGAACATGGGCGTCATCTTGATCGCCGCGACGAACCGTCCCGACGTCCTCGATCCGGCGCTGCTGCGCCCCGGCCGCTTCGACCGGCAGATCGTCGTCGACCGGGCCGACGTCAAAGGGCGCGCCGCGATCCTCGCGGTCCACGCCAAGAACAAGCCGCTCTCCAAGGAGATCTCGCTCGATACGCTCGCGCGCCGCACGCCGGGCTTCTCGGGCGCCGATCTCGAGAACTTGCTCAACGAAGCCGCCCTGCTCGCGGCCCGCAAGAACAAGTCGATGATCGAGATGGCCGATTGCGAAGAGGCGATCGATCGCGTCGTCGCGGGCCCCGAGCGCCGTTCGCTCGTGATGTCGGATAAAGAGAAGGAGAACACCGCCTTCCACGAATCCGGGCACGCGATCGTCGGCGGACTCTTGGATAAGGCGTATCCGGTCCACAAAGTCACGATCATCCCGCGCGGCATGGCGCTCGGGATCACCTGGTCGCATCCGGACGAAGACCGCCACAGCGTCACGAAGGAAGAGCTGCTCGCGCAGATTTCGATGGCGCTCGGCGGCCGCATCGCCGAAGAGATCAAGTTCCACGACGTGACGACCGGCGCCAGCAACGATTTCGAGAAGGCGACCGAACTCGCGCGCCGGATGGTCACGCAGTACGGGATGTCCGATTCGCTCGGGCCGATCCAGTACGGCCGCGGTAACCATCAAGTCTTCCTGGGCCGGGACTTCGGCGAGGACCGGAACTACTCGGAGGAGATCGCGAGCAAGATCGACGCCGAGGTCCGCCGGATCATCGACGAGTGCTACGCGAACGCGCGTGGTCTCCTCGAGAACAATTGGGACAAGGTCGAACGCATGGTCGCGGCGCTCCTCGAACACGAGACGGTCGAGGGCGACGAAGTCAAGGCGATCCTGGCCGGACTGCCCTTCGTGCCGGGGCCGTCCACCGACACGAAGCCGAGGCCGCCGTCCGCGCCGGGGATCGAAGTCGCCCCGGACCGCGCCGACGGCCGCCGGCGCCTCCCGCCGACCATCTCTCCGGAACCGGCGTAGTGCGAGAGTTCGGCCGCGTCGCCGCGACGGCGAGCGCGGCCGCGCTCGCCCTCTCCGTTACCCTCGCTGCTCCGTCCCCGGCCGCTGCGGCCGCCGCGACCGGCGGCGCCGCCGCGGCGCCTCCCACGTCGGCGGCCGTCGCCGCTGCCGCCGGCCCGCAGATCATCGTCCGCACGGTAGCGGGTGCCCCCGTCGCGGCGCTCGAGCTCTGGTTTCGGGCGCCCTCCGCGGGCTTTGAAGAGCAGCTTTCGCCGGGCGTCGCCCGGCTCGCGGCCCAAGTCGTGTCGGCCTCGAAGCCGGTCGTCGGCGATTCTCTCGACCGCATCGTAGGCGACGTCGGCGGGCGCTTGACGATCTCGGCATTCAGCGACGCCGTCGCGGTCACCGCGATCGTCCCGGCGAGCGGAGCCCGCAAGGTCCTCGGCGCGATGACCCGCGCCTATTTCGCCCCCGTCCTCAGCGAGAGCGGCTACCGCGACGCCGCGCGCGCCGTGGCGATCGAGGCCGCGATCGAATCGTACAACCCCGAAGTCGTCGGGCGCGACGCCGTCTTCGCGGCGCTCTTCACGAGCGGGCCGGCGCTGTACCCGCCGGGCGGCGATCCCCGGGATATCGCCCAGATCCCGTTCGATGCGGTCCGGACGTTTGCGAAACGGGCTTTCCGGGCCCAAAACGCGCTCGTGGTCGCGACGGGGAGCGTCACGCCGGATCTCGCGAGCGCGGTCGTCGCCGGACGGCCTGCGACGGACGCCGCCCTGGCGGCGATCGAGCCGCCCGTCCCCTCGGTGCTCGCCGCCCAACCCGGGACCTCGACGCGCAAGCTCGACGATACCGGCGGCGCCCTCGGGTGGGTCGGCCCCCCGATCTTGGACGAACGGTCGGCGACGGCGCTCGACTTCATCGCAGATTACCTGTTCCGGCCCGGCAGCGGGCTCGTCGCCGCGGCGCTCGAGGAGCGCGAGCCCACGGCCGCCGTCACCGGCCAATTCATCACACGTCGCGACCCCGGCATCTTCTTGGTCACGTACACGAGCAAGGACAGCCCGGCGCTGCGCGCGACAATCGAACGGGCGCTCGCGGACATGCAGAAGCCGCTCGACGCGGCGACGTTCGCGCGCGTGCTCGACGCGTTCTCGGCGCGCATCGCCACCGACGTTCAGACGCCGGTCGAAGTGAGCGACAACCTCGGCTGGTATACGGTCGAGGGAAATGCGAAATACGCGCCCATTCCGGGCCTGGCGCCCTCCGCCGGGTATTTCGCGGTCGCGGCCTCGCTGACGCCCGCGTTCGTCGCCGAGACGGCGCGCAAGTATCTCGGGCGGCCATACGCCGGCGTGACGTTCGCGCCGGAACAGAAACCGGCGCCGAAGGCGACGAAGACGACGAGAGCTTCATGAGACTCCGGACGATCGCGGCGCTCGCCTGCGCCTTCACCCTGCTCGCCCCGGGCGCGAGCCTCGCCGCCGGCGAGCGCTTCTCGCCCGCCTCGGTCCGCGATTTCGGCGGCGTCCGCGGGATCGGCGAAACGCTCGACACGCCCTCCGGCGTCGTCCAGCTCGCGGTAGCAGCGGGCGTCGCGCGGCAAACGAACTCCGAAGGCGGCCTCGCCTCGCTCCTCTCCGAGTGCGTGAGCCGAACGCCGATCCCGTTCCAGGGCGCGACGCTCCCGCTACGCGAGGCGATCGCGCAACGCGGCGGGATCCTGACCTGGGCCGTCGACGCGACGGTAACGCGATACTCGATAGAGGCGCAAGCCGACCGCCTCCCGGAACTGGTCGGCCTGCTCGGCCGGGCGCTCGCGGCGCCCGACATTTCGCCCGCCACGGTCGCCGCCGCGCGGGCCGCCCAGGGCGCGCGTTTCAAATCGGTCGAGGACAATCCGGTCCTCGTCGGGATCGAGCTCTTCCGGCAGCAGTACGCGCCCGCGACCGGCGGCGCGACGATCGGTTCGCCGAGCTCGCTCGCCGGGCTCGGTCCGTCCGCCCTGCGGACGTTCTACGCTGCGACCTACCGGCACGACGGCGCGCGCGTCAGCGCGGTCGGACCGATGTCCGCCGAGCTTTCCGCGGCGCTCGCACAGGCGGTCGCCGGGCTTCCGGCCGGTTCCGTCGCTCCCTTGCACCTGAAGGCGCGGCCGATACCCGAGTACCCGAATCGGCTCGTCACGCACCGCAGCATCGGCTCGCCGTTGCTCGTGATGGGCTTCGCCGCACCGGCCCCGACGGACCGCGATTTCGGCGCCATGCTCGTGATCCAGGCGATCCTCGCCGATACGTTCGACCAGCCGCACGGCACCACGCTGCGCTTCATCGAACGGACGGTCGCGCCGCTCTATTCCTACGACGTGCTCCCGGCGAGCCTCGTCCTCTCGGTCAACGGCGCGCGCGTCGATCCGACGATGGCGATGCACGAAATCGGCGCGGTCACGCACGTCCTCACCGCGCAGAAACTCAAGAATGCGGCGCTCGCGCGCTTCAAGTCGGCCGCGGCCGGCAGCTTCGTCGTCGACGCGCTCGTTCCGGTCGATCGCAGCACGCTGCTCGGCCAGTTGGCGGCGGCGGGCCTCGGCGACGATCCGCTCAATGCGGTCATGGCGGCGATCGACCGCACGACGAGCGCCGACGTCCAGCGCGCGGCGAAGCGGTATCTGCAACGCACGATCGTCGCGATCGTCTTGCCGCGCGACGATTAGCGCGCGGCGCCGCGCCTGACGCGAGACCGATGCGGGTCGCACTCGTCCACGATTACCTCAACCAGCGCGGCGGTGCGGAGCGCGTCTTCGCGCACATCGCGCGCGCCTATCCGCAAGCCCCGATCTACACCTCGCTGTTCGATCCGAAGGAGACGGGGGATCTCGTCGAGGCGGCCCGCGTGCACACCTCGGCGTTGCAGCGCATCCCGTTCGCGCAGCGCGCTTTCCGGTATCTGGCGCCGTTCTACCCGAGCGCGTTCGAGCGTTTCGACCTCTCCTCGTACGATCTCGTCGTCAGCTCGACGACGGCGTGGGCGAAGGGCGTCATCACGCGCCCCGACGCGACGCACGTCTGTTACATCAACACGGTGAGCCGCTTCGCATTCGATTACGAGCGCTACATCGGCGGTTTCGGGGTCGGCCTGCTGGCGCGCCCGGTCGTCGCCGAGCTGGTCGCCTGGGACCTGCGCGCGGCGCAGCGGCCCACGGCGTTCGTCGCGAACTCGCACAACGTCGCGCGGCGCATCGAGCGCTACTACGGGCGCGGAGCGTTCGTGCTGCCCTGCCCCGTCGACGTCGATCGCTTCTCGATCGGCGCGGGCCGCGGCGACTACTTCCTCGTCGTCTCGCGGCTGTTGCCGTACAAGCGCATCGACCGCGCGATCGCGGCCTGTGCGCTCGCCGGCGTGAAGCTGCGCATCGTCGGAACGGGGCCGGCGCGCGCGGCGCTCGAGCAGGCCGCGCGCGGCACGGCGACCGAGTTCTGCGGCGGGCTTTCGGATGCCGACCTGCGCGGGACGATGGGCGAGGCGCGGGCGGTGATCCTCCCGGGAGAAGAAGACTTCGGGCTCGTCCCGATCGAAGCGAACGCCGCCGGACGGCCCGCGATCGCCCTCGGGCGGGGCGGCGCGCTCGAGACGGTGCGGCCCGGCATTACGGGCGAATTCTTCGCGGAGCCGGCGCCGGAATCGCTCGCCCGAGCGTTGCGCGAATTCGACCCGGCCCGCTACGACGCGGCGACGCTGCGCGCCCATGCGGAATCCTTCGCGCCGGCCCAGTTCATCGAACGGCTGCGCGCGCTCGTCGAAGACGTGCGCGCGGGCGCGCGCCCGGGCTCCCCGGCGTTAGCGCTCGGCCAGCGCTCGTAACAGCGCGAGCGTGAGGCGCGCCGGTTCATCGCGATCCGCGGCGGCGTAGCGCGCGCGGCTCTGCGCCGCGAGCTGCGCGCGGCAGCCTTCGTCGTCGAAGACGCGGCGGATGGCCTTGGCCCAGGCTTCGGCGTCGCGCGGATCGAGCAGCAGCGCGGCGCCGCCCGTCGCCTCGGGGAGCGAGGCCGCGTTCGCCGCCAGCACCGGGGCGCCGCAGGCCATCGCCTCGACCGCGACGAGCCCGAAGCCTTCCGCGAGCGACGGCACCGCGACGAGCGTCGCGGTGCGGTAGAGCGCGCGCAGCTCCTCGTCGCTCGCGCGGACGATCGCGTGCGGGACGCCGCGCGCTTGCAGCTGCGCTTTCGCACCGTCCGCGACGTCGCCGACGCAGATCAACGTTTCGTCCGGGCCGCGCAGCGCGCGCGCGCACGCCTCGACGAGCAGCGGCGCGTTCTTGCGTTCCTCCCGCAGGCCGACCGCGACGACGGTTCGCCGTCCGCGGGCGGGTTCGGGGATCGTTCCGGCTTCGCCCGGCATCCAGAACGCGTCGGGCGCGTACCCGATCACGCTGATCCGGCCGGCCGCGACGCCGAGGCGGCGCTCGATCTCCCCCGCGCTCCAGCGCGAGGGGACGCAGAGGCGCGTCGCATGCCGCGCGCCATGCCGGATCGGGGCCTGTTCGCGCCAGCGCGCGACGAGATCCGGATGCGCGTACGCGAATGCGAACGCGTCGTTGACGGTCAGCAGCGCCGACGCCGCAGCATCGAAGCGCATCCCGTTCCACGGAAACCAGACGGCATCGTACGCGCGCGCCGCCCTCGCGCTCGAAGCGCGCGCCGTGCGCGCGCCCCGGCCGCCGAGCGCCTGGGCGATCGCCCGTTCCTCCGCTGCCGAGCGCCCGAGGAGCGTCAGCTCGAGTGCGGGGTCCGCGAGCCAGTTCGCGATGTAGCCGCGCACGATCCGGCCCATCCCGCGCCGGTCGTTCGGCAGGTTCGCGGCATCGATCGCGAGGCGCATGCTAGGCGTCGACGTGGAAAACGATGATTGCGATCACCGAGACGGAGTTGAAGAGCGCGTGCGTGATCACGTTGGACCAGTAGCAGGTCGAGCGCGCGTAGACGAATGCGAGCACGATGCCGCCGAGCGCGAGCGGGAGCGCGAAAACGAGGATGTCGAGCGCGGACGACGAGACGTGGATGAGGCCGAAGAGGAGGCCGCTGAGGATCGCGCCGGCCCAAAAACCGCCGTAGCGGGCGACGGCGTTGAAGATGAAAGCGCGGAAGACGAGCTCTTCGGTGATCGGGGCGAGCACGCAGGCCAAGAGGACGAACGCCGCGAGCTGCCACGGCTGGTGCAGCCCCTTCAAGAGCGCGAGCGCGGCTTCGGGGTGCGTCGCGTGGGTGAGGCTCTGCATGAGCGCCGAGAGCGGATTCGTGACGAGCAGCATCGCGAGCGCTCCGGCGATGCCGATGCCGATCTCCCGCACCTTCGGCGTTCGGATGCCGAGCTCGGCGAGGGAGCGTTTGGCGAGGAACGGCAACGTGGCGAGGAGGTAGAGGGCGACGGAGAGATCGCCGGCGCCGGCCAAGACGAGCTGCGCGCTGGGCGTGAGATGCTGCTTCCCGCCGACGTGGATGCCTAACGCGTAGAGGATCGCGACCGCGACGAACTGCGAGGCGAACACGGTGCACAGGGTCCCCGCCAGCACGAGCAGGGAGAGCCGGACGTCGAAGCCCCTACGTTCGTTGAACGAGGGCGTCGGCGAGTTGCGCGAAGGCGTCCAGATCGAAGTGTTCTCCACGGATCTCCGTATCGCGCCCGAGCGTCGTCAGGGCCGCTTGCGTGCGCTCGCGCGGAATGCCGAGCGCCAAGGCCAGGCTGTTCGCCAGCGTCTTGCGGCGGTACGCGAACGCGGCGCGGACGACCTGCAGCATGAACGCCCGGTCGCGCGTCTCGACCGGCGGCGTCGCGCGGCGCCGCATGACGACGACTGCGCTATCGACGCGCGGGCGCGGGTAGAAGACCTCGGGGCCGAGCGCGAACGCGCGCTCGACCTGCATCGTGTACTGCACGGCCAACGTCAGGCTTCCGTACGCCGGCGTCGCCGGTTTCGCGGTGAACCGTTCCGCGACGTCCTTCTGCACCATCGCGACGATGCGCTCCGGCGGATTCGAAAGGCCGAGCCACAGCAGGATCAGCGGCGTAGCGACGTTGTAGGGAAGATTCCCCGCCGCGCACCACGCGCCGCCCTGTGCGAGCGCGCCGTAATCGACGGCGAGCGCGTCGGCGCAGTCGATCTCCACGCCGCGCAGATCCTCGCGCTCGCGCAAGATCGCGACGAGATCCGGATCGATCTCGATGGCGGCGACGCGCGCTTCCAGCTTCGCGAGTTGCGCGGTCAGCGCGCCGGTGCCGGCTCCGATCTCGACGACGAGCGGCAAACCCTCGCAGAGTCTCGCGATGCGCGCGGCGGCGCCGCCGTCCATCAGGAAGTGTTGGCCGAGATGTTTCTTGGGACGCAAATCGCGCGCACCGAGAAGTGCGCGCGCGTGCATCGATTCGCCGCCGCCGGGCTTATTGCGCAACGATATAGACGGTGATCTCGCGCCGGCCGAAGCGCAGCGCATCGCCGAGATGGTTGAAGCCGAGATCGATGCGGCGTCCGTTGATCGCGCTGCCGACGTCGCCGGCGACCGCGTGCCCGTATCCCGGAATGTACAGTTTCGTGCCGAGCGGGATCACCCGCGGATCGACCGCGACGACGCCGTGCCCAGCGGGCAAACCGGTCTTCGTGATTCCGCTGCAGCCGTAGCATTGCGGGATGTAGGCCGTCGCGATCATCCGCAGCGCCGTGCCCGCGATCGAAAGCGTCGTCGAGATCCCTTCCCTCGCGAGTTCCGCGAACGCTTCGTATTCCCCGAGGCCGCGCACGACCACGCGCGTTTTCGGAGCGCGCGCGATCCTCGTTCCGACGAGCGTGCGCACCGGCGGATCCGTGCCGCGCTGTTCGAAATGATAGACCGTCTCTTTCACGCCGTCGGCACCGGGCTCGAGGACCTGCGTGCGGCCGGGCGCGACGGTCGCTTCGAGGCGCTGCTCCGTGCGGCGCGGGATCGCGCTTGCCTGCGTTTCGTTCCACGCGCTCACGTGCGTCACGGAGATCGCGTTCTCGGCGGCCGCGCGTTGCGACGGCGCGGGTTCGACTTCGTCGAGCGGGCCGAGTTGGACGTGTGCGGCCGCAAGCACGTCGGAGACGTTCTGCGCCACGGTCGTGACGGCCGTCTCCTTCCCGTCGACGAGGACGCGGTACGTAGTGCCGATTCGATACTCGATCGTCATCCCGTCCGCGAGCGCCGTGCCCCTCGCGGGGTTGAGGATATCCCCGTCCGCCGGAGCGATCTTCCGTTCCCGGAGGAATTGCTCGACGGTTGCGGCGGGGGTCTCGAATTTCGCCGGGGTGCCGTTCTCGACGAGGGTCACGGCGTGCGTCGCGGCTGCGTGGGTCTTAGCGGACGCGGGCGACACGCTCGCCGGGGCAACGAATAGGCACGCGCCCAGCGCGGCCATTATTGGAATCGGAATACGTACTGATGGGTGGCTTTCGATCAACGCGGCTCCTCTCCGGATGCACGCACGACGACAACAAGCTTCGGCGGCGCACTGCCGCAGCTATCCTCGATGAATCTCGGGCGGAATCGCCTCTGTAAGGTAGCGGTTGACGAACTGAGCTCGGTCGCCGGGTGCTACACCGGCATCCAAGCGCCGGGACTTCGCCGAAGATAGCACACGCGTTCGTAGGCCGTCAATTTGACTTTTGTCTCATTTTCGTGTAGGCGCGCGCTCGTTTGTGGATAACTTTTCCGGAGTGGCGGGTTTGCGCGTCGGTTTGTTCACGGAATGCTACCACCCCATACGAAACGGCGTCGTCGCCGCCGTCGACGCGCTCGCCGGGACGTTGCGCGCGCGCGGACACGAGGTCGTTTACGTCACGCCGAAGATGCCGGGTTTCGTCAACGAATCGCGCGACGTCGTCACGGTTCCGTCGATGCCGCTCCCGGCGAACACGGCGTATCGCTTGACCGTTCCGATGCCGTCGCGCAAACGGCGCGACGCGATGAAGCGGCTCTCGATCGTGCACGCGCATTCGCCGTTCGTAACGGGCTGGATGGGCGTGAGCTGCGCGCGGCGCTACGGCGTTCCGCTCGTGTTCACGTATCACACGCTGCTCGAGGAATACGTGCATTACGTCCCGATCGAAGCGAACGCGGCGCGGCGCGCGACGGGCGAATTGACGCGCATCTACGCGAATTCCGCGGACGCCGTGATCGTGCCGACGCGGACGATGGCGGAACATCTGCGCGAGCTGGGCGTGACGCGCGCGATCGACGTGATCCCGACCGGCATCGACCTCGCGCAGTTCGGCGGGGCCGCGCGCAGCGAGGCGTTGCGCGCGAAACTCGGCGCGCAGCCGCACGAGACGCTCGTCCTCTCCGTCGGCAGGCTCGCGCGCGAAAAAGACATGCACGTCGTGCTCCAAGCGTTCGCGCGCCTTCCCGCCGCCGGGATGCGCCTCGCGATCGCCGGCGACGGCCCCGAACGCGAGCGGCTCGAGCACGAGGCCGAGCGGCTCGGGATCGCGGCGCGGACCGTCTTCGCGGGCGAACTTGCGCGCGACGAACTCCCCGCGGTGTATGCCGCGGCGGATGCGTTCGCGTTCGCGAGCCGCAGCGAAACGCAAGGATTGGTCCTGGTCGAGGCCATGGCGGCCGGTTTGCCCGTCGCCGCCGTCGAGAGCGCGCCGACCCGCGAGGTCTTGGGCGGCGCGGGAACGCTCGCCGGCCCCGACCCGGCGCAGCTCGCCGCCGCGATCCTCGAGGCGCTCGCGGCCAAGGATCCCGGGCGCTCGCGAGCCGTCGCCGCGGGCTTCGAGCGGGACCACCTCGGCTCGCGGGTGATCGAAGTGTACGAACGCGTATTGGCACACCGTTGACATCGAACGTCTGTTCGATATAGAATGGACGTGAGGGAGGGAAGCACGATGTCGAACAAAGATGCCGCCCCCGCTCCAATCGCCGTCACGGTCGCCTACGCGGCCGATGCGCAAGGGACCGGCCTCGCATATGCCCTGGTGCGCGGCGCCCAACGCGAACGAGTCCTGCGGGTTCCGTTCCGGGTCCGCCCCGTCCCCGGCCTCGGCGGCCGCGAAAACGGATACGCCGCCTTGCGCGCCGTGGCTGCGGAATTACGCGAACGCGGCGTGAAAGCCGTCTCGCTCCGCGTCGACGATGCCGAACTCGTCCGCGACATCCGCGAACGGCGCGATCTCCCCACGGTGCTGACGGTGCCGTACGTCGCCGTCCGCTGCGCGCTCAATCGCTTCGCGTTCGCCGAGGTCGCCCTCGGCGACGACGAGCGCGGGCGCGATCTCGCCGCTCGCGCGCGAGCCGAAGTCACGCTCAACCTCGCCGCCTGATCTCCACCCTGCAACCGCTCTCCCGCGCCGACCTCCCGGCCGACACGCTCTCGCTCGCGCGCCTCTTGGTCGGCGCGACGCTCGTGCGCGCGAGCGCGGCGGGTGCGATCGCGGTGCGCATCCTCGAAACGGAGGCGTATCCGCCGAACGATCCCGCCTCGCACGCGTATCGCGGAGAAACCGCACGGAATCGCGCGATGTTCCTCGAGCGCGGTTTTGCGTACGTCTATTTCATCTATGGAAGTTCGTATTGCCTGAACGTCTCGTCCGAGACGCCGGGCACGGGCGCAGCAGTCCTCCTGCGCGCGGCGGAGCCGCTCGCAGGCCGGGACGAGATCGTGCGCTTGCGCGGCGGCGATCGAGGGCGCGACCTGTTGCGCGGCCCGGGGCGTCTCTGCGCCGGGCTCGCGATCGATCGCGAGCTCGACGGCGTCGATCTGTGCCGCGGCGAGGGACCGCTGTGGCTCGCGCGGGGCGCTGCGCCGGCGGAGATCGGCACGTCGCCGCGCATCGGGCTGACGCGCGCGCCGGAACCGGCCTGGCGTTTCTACGAGCGGGCGAATCCGCTCGTGAGCGGACGCAAGCTCGACTGACGTTCGAGCGCGAAGCGCCGGGCGCCCGACGTCGTTGCCCGGGGGGTGGGCGTGTGGTATCGTCGGAACGATCTTGCGCATGCCCACGATGCGACTGCAACGTTACGTTGCCCATGCAGGTGTTGCTTCACGCCGTTCGGCGGAGGAGTTGATCGCGCGCGGGCAGGTGCGCGTGAACGGCGAGATCGTGCGCGAGCCCGGCCGTCAGGTCGGCGAAGGCGACGTCGTCGATATCGCGGGGATAGGGCGCGCCGTCCCCGCCGCTCCGCAGTACCTCGTGATGCACAAGCCCGTCGGCGTCGTGACGACCATGCACGACCCGCAGGGGCGGCGGACGATCGCCTCGCTCCTGCCGAAAGGCGGTCCGCGAATCGTCCCGGTGGGCCGGCTCGATTACGATACGTCCGGCGTGCTGCTGTTGACGAACGACGGCGATCTCGCCCACGTGCTGACGCATCCCCGCTTCGGCGTCGAGAAGACGTATCGCGCCGTGATTCGCGGGCGCCTCTCGCCGGAAGCGGTGCGCGCGTTGCTCGCCGGCGTGCAACTCGAAGACGGTCCGGCGGCGCCCGCGAAGGTGCGCGTCGTCGCCGCCCGGCGCGATACCGGGGTCATCGACATCTCGCTGCACGAAGGGCGCAACCGTCAAGTCCGCCGGATGCTCGAAGCGGTCGGGCATCCCGTTCTCTCGCTCGTGCGGACGCGTTTCGGCCCGCTCTCGCTCGGAGCGCTCGCCGCGGGCGAGACGCGCGAGCCGACCGCCCGCGAAATCTCGGCGTTGCGCGCGATCGCCGGCGCCGCGGAGGAATCCTCACCGTGAGTACCATCCTGTTGCGCGGCGTGCGCGGCGCGACGTCGGCCGCCGCGAACGATGCCGAATCGATCCTGAGCGCGACGGAAGAGCTCTTGCGCGAGATCGTGCGCGAGAACGAGATCGAGCTCGAGAGCATCGCCTCGGCGCTCTTCACGGTCACGCCGGATCTGACCGCGGTCTTTCCGGCGGCCGCCGCTCGGCGCATCGGCTGGGCGCTGGTCCCGCTGTTGAACTTCACGGAGATCGGCGTCCCGGGGGGCCTGCCGCGCTGCATCCGCGTCTTGCTGCACGTGAATACGGATCGCTCCCAGAGCGAGATCGTCCACGTCTACCTCCACGAGGCACGCGTGCTGCGCCCCGACCTGCAGCGCAAAGACGGCGAAACGACGTGATCTTTGCCGCCTGAACGCCTCGGGATCCTCGGGACCGGGCTGATCGGGGCCTCGATCGGCCTGCGCGCGCGCACGCTCGGCTTCCACGTCAGCGGCGCGGACGCGTTGCCGGAACGCGCCGAGCGGGCGCGGGCCCGAGGCGCGCTCGACGCGGTGATCGCCGATCCGGCCGCCCTGGCCTCCGCGGTCGATACGCTCGTGGTCGCGCTCCCGCTCGATGCGACGTGCGCGTATCTTGCGAACTTCCCGCGGACGAGGACGCACGGGCGGCCGCGCCTCGTCCTCGACGTCGCCTCCCTCAAGCTGCCGGTCGTCGTCGCGGCGGCCGGGATTCCGGGCTTCGTCGCGACGCATCCGATCGCAGGCTCCGAGGCGAGCGGACCGGACGCGGCCCGCGCCGACCTGTTCGCGGGGCGCGTCTGGGCGCTCGTCCCGGACGGCGACCCGGCTGCGTTCGGGAGCGCGCGCGCGTTCGTCGAACGTCTCGGCGCCCGCGTCTTGACGATCGATGCCGCCGAACACGACCGCATCCTCGCTTTCACCTCGCACGTTCCCCAGGTGCTGGCGGTCGCGCTCGGTGCCGAACTGCGGGAGCGGCATGGGGAGGTTGCGCTCGAGGCGCTCTGCGGGCCGGGAATCCGCTCGATGACCCGCCTCGGCGGATCTTCGTGGGCGATGTGGGAACCGCTGCTCGCCGCGGCCGCGCCGCAGGTCGCGCAGGAAGTTCGGCGGCTCATCGCCATACTGTCCGACGTCGCGCTTGCGCTCGACGCGGGCGATCTCGGCCACGTCGCGAGCCGGTTCGACGCGGCGGCTGCGGCCGTCGCGGACCTGCGCTCGAACGAAGGTCCGCCCTGACCCGTTGAGAGATCGTCCGCCGCACTCTTTCGAGGTATCGATGTCCTATCGTTGGATCGCCGCGTCGCTCGTTGCGGCCGCCGTCGCACTGCCGGCCGCCGCGTTCTCAGAGAGCGCCGCCGATTACACTCCACCCCAGCTGGTCAAGCGAGGCACGGCCACGACGCCGATCGCGGGCCCGGGGAAAGTCATCCTCAAGGTGCTGGTCAACCCGGACGGCTCGTTCAAGGTCCAAGACATCATCCAATCGACGAACCACGCCGACGACGCTGCGGCGAGGGAGATCGCGCAAAACTCGACCTATCGGCCGGCGAAGCGCGGCGGGAAGCCCGTCCTCGCGTTCTACGATTTCACGCTGAAGTTCGTCGGCTCCGGCGTCACCTCGAGCGGCGACGAGGGAACGCTCGCGGGCTACGAACGGATGATCAGAGCCGGGAACTACTCCGGGGCGAAACAAGGGCTCGGCGGCTACCTCGCGGCGCACCCCGGGGACAAGACGGCGCAACTCTACCTCGGCATCGCGAACACGTTCTTGCTCGACTACCACGGCGCGGCCGCCGCGTTCGACGCCTCCGGGACGATCCCGTCGAACTACCGCGCCGTCGCCGCGAAAGCGTACGCCGAGGACGCGGTGACCCGGACGAACGCGAAGGACTACGCCGGAGCGACCGCCTCGGCGAAGCGCTCCGTCGAACTCTCGCCCGGGGTGGCGACCTACAATACGCTCGGTTTCGCGGAACTCGGCGGGGGAGATTTCGCCGGGTCGGTTCGCGATTTCGTAAAGGCGCGCGACCTGGCGGTCGCGGAGAAGGTGTCCGCCCACGAGCGGGCCCTGATCCTCAGCAATCTGACGAGCGCCCAGCTCGGCGCGGGAAATCTCGACGCCGCGAAAGCCGCCGCGAGCGAGGCCGCGAAGCTCGACCCCTCGGTGACGGGCGCCCAGGTCGCGCTGGCGGGTTATTACGCGCAGAAAGGCCGGGAAGCGGCCGACGCCGGGAAGCAGATCGAGGCCGCCGGCTGGTACGAGCAGGCAGCCCAAGCGGCCCCCAGCGCCGCCGTAACGATGTACGTGAACGCCGCGTTTAGCTATTTGAACGCGAAGCCCCAGCCCGACAACGCCAAGGCGAAGGCCGACGCGGACAAGGCGCTCGCGATCGACGCGAACGGGGCCCCGGCGAATTTCGCGGCGGGGATCGCGCTCGCCAACGACGGAAAGAGTGCCGAGGCGATGACGTATCTGCGCCGGGCGGAGGCTGCGGCGAAGGCCGGGACTGACGCGAACTTGACCGCGAGCATCCAAGCCGCGATTAAGCAATTAGGCGGAAAATAGTCGGTATGACTACCGAGGATTCGAAAAGAAGCGGGGTAAATAGCCTGTTCTCGCGCCGATCCTCGGCGTCGCTTCGTGAGAGAAGCGTTTAACTTTCCCTGGGGACTTGTGGAGGCGCCGAGGCGAGCGTGGAACTTTCAAACCGTGTATTTTTGCTGGTCGCTCAAGCGGCCCCGGGCTCGACCGGGACCGACGTGACCGGTAGCGGGCCCTTCGATTTCATCGTTCGCGGGGGCCCGGCCATGGCGGGCCTCGTCCTCTGTTCGATCGTCGTCGTGGCCGTCGTCATCGAGCGGCTGATCTTCTTCGCAGCCCAGCACGGGGATAGCAAGGAACTCCTCCGGCAGCTCGGCGTGAAGATCGCCGCCGACGACATCCAAGGCGCGATCCGCGTCTGCAACCAGCAGAAGGGGATGCTCCCGAAGATCCTCGCGTTCGGCCTGCAGCGCGGCACGAAGAATCGCGCCGATATCACCGACGCGCTCTCGATCGCCTTGATGGAGCACTTGAACTCGCTGGAGCGCTACCTCGGCATCGTCGGCACGGTCGCCGTCATCGCGCCGTTCGTCGGCCTCTTCGGAACGGTCTTGGGCATCATCCACGCCTTCAACGATATCGCGCTCAAGGGGAACGCCTCTCCCGCCGTCGTCGCCGCGGGCGTCTCGGAAGCCCTGATCACGACGGCCGCCGGCCTCTTCGTCGCCGTCATCGCGGTCATTTTCTTCAACTACTTCAAGACGCGCATCAAGACGTACAATCAAGAGATGATCGTCGCCGCGAACCAGCTCGCCGAGATGCTGCACTTCCACAACATCGGCGAGCCGATCCCGACCGATCTCTATCCGCCCACGGGAACGGCCGGCGCGGCGCCAGCCAAGTAAGCGAGGATGGGCCTTACCGCTACCCGCCAAGACGAAGAGGTCATGGCAGAGATCAACATCACGCCGTTCACGGACGTGCTGTTGGTGCTGCTCATCATCTTCATGATCCTCGCCTCGCTCGTGACGCCGCCCGGCTTTCAGAAAGAGCTGCCGAACAAGCCGCCGGTCTCCGAGAACCAGCAAGATCAGAAGAAGAAAGAGATCGACGTCGAGGTCACGGAGAAGGGCACCATCTTCGTCGACGGCCGCAAGACCGACGAGAAGGGCATCTACGACGAGATCGCGCGGACCGTGCGCAAACGCGGCAGGCTGCACGTTGCGATCACCGCGGACGCGAAGGCCAAGTACGACATCATCATCAAGATCCTCGACGCCTCGCGAGTTTCGGGCCTCGAGGACGTCGGATTCGTGACTTCGTAGCATGTCGGTTTCCACAGGTCAAGGCGATGAAGACGTAATGGCGACGATCAACATCACGCCCTTTACGGACGTGCTGTTGGTCCTCTTGATCATCTTCATCATCCTGACGTCGGTCACCAAAGAGCCGAAGCTTCCGGACGCGCTCAACCGCGACAAGGTGCAGGATTCGCAAATCGTCGTCCTCATCGACGACAAGGACAGGATCTCGATCGGCTCGCACGAGGTCACGATCAACGAAGCGGGCGCGGCATTCCGCAAGCTCTCCGAAGACACGGGCCACCGTTACAAGAACGTGATCATCAAGGCGAATCCGAACGCGAGCTACGGCATCGTGTTGCAAGTGATGGATGCAGCCAAGAGCGCGGATCTCACGAACTTCGGCCTCGCGAACCACGTCCAAGGCGAACCTGAGGGCGCGCGCTAAATGAGCTCGGAGAAGCCGACGGCGCCGGCGCCGGCACCCATCGTCACGCCCGAACGGGTGCGCAACTGGCTCGGGATCGCGTTCGTGATCTCGATCGTCCTGCACGCTTTCGCGCTCCCGATCCTCAGCAAGTACCGGTCGATGGAGCCGCAGGATCAGCAAGTCGAGAAAGTCTCGGTTTCGAAAAAAGTCAAAGTCGTCGTCCCGACGCCGCCGCCTCCGACGCCGACCCCGCCGCCCCCGACGCCGCCGCCCAAACAAACGCCCCCTCCGAAGACCTCGACGACGCCGCCTAAACAACCGCGGCTGAAGCTCAACGTCGTGAAGACGACGTCGACGTCGAAGACCGCCTCCGGACCGGCCGAGAACTCGTACGTTGCTCCCAAGACCGGTTCGGCCGAGGGCGTTCCGCAAGGCACGGAGACGAGCGGCCCGGTCACGCCTACCGCGGGCCCTGCGACGGCCGCGCCCGCCTGTGCGCACCCGCACGTCGACGCGATTGCGACGAACAAGGTCGAGCCCGATTACCCCGAGATCGCCCGGCAGCAAGGCGCCGTCGGGACGACGACCGTCAAGGTCACGCTCTCGGCGACCGGCGCCGTGCTGGAGGCCACCGTCTACCACACGTCCGGCAACTCGCAGCTCGACGTCTCGGCTGTCCACGCCGCACGCTCGAGTTCCTACAAGCCCGAGATCGACAACTGCCAGCCGGTCGGCGGCGACTACCTGTTCGTCGCAACGTTCGAAGCGCAGTAGCGTTCGCCCGGATCGCTCGAGATGACGTTCTTCCAGGCCATGCTCCTCGCGCTGCTGCAGGGAGTCTCCGAGTTATTTCCGATCAGCAGCCTCGGGCACACGGTCTTGATCCCGGCGCTGCTGCACTGGGACGTCGATAGGAAGGCGCCGACGTTCCTCGCGTTCATCGTCGCGCTGCATTTCGGCACGGCGCTCGCGCTCGTGGCATTCTACTGGAAGGACTGGGTCGCCATCACGCGCGCGCTCGTCGCGAGCGTCGTGCGCGGGAAGCTCTCGAACGATCCGAACGAGAAGATCGCCTGGCTGCTCGTCGCCGGGACGATTCCGGTCGGGCTCGCGGGCGTGCTGTTCCAGGATACCGTCCGCACGTTCTTCGGCTCGACGGCGATGGTCGCGGGGTTCCTCATCCTCAACGCGTTCGTCATGTTCTTGGGCGAGCGGCTCAAGCGCATCGAGCGGGGGCCCGCGAGCCGCCCGGCCCGTCACCTGCCGGAGCTGCCGTGGATCGACGCGGTGAAGGTCGGCCTCGCGCAAGCGCTCGCGCTCTTCCCCGGGATCTCACGGAGCGGCTCATCGATCGTTGCGGGGTTGCTGCTCGATCTCACCCACGACGACGCGGCGCGGTTTTCGTTCCTGCTCGCGACGCCGGTGATCGGGGCGGCCGCGCTGCTCGAGATTCCTGAGCTGCTGGCCCCCGACGCCCATGCCGTGCTGGTCCAGTCGCTCGTCGGCGGCGTGCTCTCGGGCGTGACGGCGTACGCTTCCGTGGCCTTTCTGACCCGGTACTTTAAGACGAACGACTTGCGCCCGTTTGGGTGGTACTGTTTACTTATCGGGGCACTTTGCTTAGGTCTCGCCGTTTCAAAGGTGATCTCATGAAAATCGTACTGATCGTCGTCGCCGTTGCATGTTTTGCCATCGCAGGTCTGTACGCCGCCGGCGTCTTGCAATTCGGCGCGCACTCGCTCGGACCGCACTTCAAGCATGCGGCGGCGTTCGCGATCCTCGGCGTCGTGGCGCTCGTCGGACTGCGCTTCCAATCCAGCGAGTCGGGCACCGCGCGCTGACCGCGGGCCACGGCGATTCGCCCGAGCCACATCCGCCCCGACGGCGGCCTGGAAATGGTCGACGTCTCGAACAAGGTCCCGAGCGAGCGGTACGCGCTCGCTCGGGCATTCGTGCGCATGTCCGAGGCTGCCGCGCTTGCCGTGCGGGAGGCGACGCTCGCCAAGGGCGATGCGTTCGTCGCCGCGCAACTCGCGGGCATTTTGGCCGCCAAGCAAACCGCGAACCTGATACCGCTCGCGCACACCGTCCCGCTCGCGCAGGTCGAGGTCTCGTTCGCCTGGGCCGAGCCTTCCCTGTTGCAGATCGAGGCCGCAGCGCGGACGAACGCGCGGACGGGCGTCGAGATGGAGGCGCTCGTCGCGGTGACGGTCGCGGCGCTCACGCTCTACGACATGGCGAAGGCGGTCGATAAGGGGATCCGCATCGAGTCGGTCGCGCTCGTCGAAAAGCGCGGCGGCAAGAGCGGGGTTTGGACGGCGCCCGCGTGAGGCCGTACCCCACCGCGGTCGTGATCCTCTCCGATCGCGCCGCGGCGGGGACGCGTGCCGACGCCTGCATCCCGGTCGTTCGCGAGCTGCTCGGCAGTGCGTTCTCGATCGTGCGCGAGGTCGTGCTCCCGGACGACCCGGCGGCCCTGCAAGCCGAACTGATCGACCTGTGCGATCGAGACGGCGTCGCGCTCGTGCTCACGAGCGGCGGGACCGGCCTCGCCCCGCGCGACCGCACGCCGCAGGCGACGGCGGCGATCCTCGATTACGAAGTGCCGGGGATTCCGGAAGCGATGCGCGCGGCGTCCAACGTGAAGACGGCGATGCTCTCGCGGGCGGTTGCGGGCGTGCGAGGCAAGACGCTGATCGTCAACCTCCCCGGGAGTCCCAGGGCAGTCCGCGAAACGCTCGAGGTAGTGCTTCCTGCCATCCCTCATGCGCTCGACCTTCTCGACGATGCCGTTCCCGACGGCTGATTCGTTGACGGAGTGACCATGACGTTCGAATCCGCTTCGGCCTATCTGCTCGGCACGATCAATGAGACGCTCTCCCGGCGCGTCCCGAATCGTCTCGACCGGATGCGGAAGCTCTTGCACGAACTCGGCGACCCCCAGGAACGGTACCCCACGATCCAGATCGGCGGGACGAGCGGGAAGGGTTCGACCTCGACGATGATCGCGACCGCGCTGACGGCGGCGGGGACGCGGACGGGCCTGCACACGAAGCCGCACCTCACCTCCATGACCGAGCGCGCGCGGATCGACGGCACGGCGATCGGCGCGGCCGAGTTCGGCGATCTGCTCGGCGAGATGATGCCCGCGATCGAGAAGACGAGCTCCACCGACGGGCGGCCCTCGTATTATGAAACGCTGCTCGCGCTCGCGCTCGAGTACTTCGCGCGCGAGTCGGTCGCGGCGGCCGTCGTCGAGGTCGGCTTGGGCGGCACGCTGGACGGGACGAACGTGCTAACGCCGTGCGTCAACGCGATCACGAACGTCGGGTTCGATCACACGGACGTCCTCGGCGAGACGATCGCGGCGATCGCGAACGACAAGGCGGGGATCGCGAAGCCCGGCGTCCCGCTCGTGACCGACGCCCGCAACCCGGAAGCGCTCGCCGTGATCGAGCGGCGCTGCCGGGAGGCCGGGGCGCCGCTGATCAGCGTGCAGGATTACGCGACGATCGAACCGGGCGCGGGGGAACGGTACGGGCAATCCTTCGCCGTCACGACCCCGCAGGCGCGCTACCGGCTTTCGCTCCCGATCCTGGGGGATTTCCAGCAGCGCAACGCCGCTACGGCGATCGCGGTCCTCGAACACTTGCCGCCGGCGCTGCGCCCGTCGCAGGACGCGATCGAAGCCGGCTTCGCGCAACTCGTGATCCCGGGGCGCATGGAGTACTTTCCGGGATTCCCGGACGTCGTCTTCGACATCGCGCACAATCCCGACAAGGCCGCGCATCTCGCGCGGGCGCTGCTGCACGCGTTCCCGGGGCGCCGCTTCACGTTCGTCGTCGGGATCACCGAGTCGAAGGACGCGCAAGAGGTGCTCCGTCCGCTCTTTGCCTTGCCCGCATCGTTCATCTTCACGCAGTTCGAAACGGCGGGGCGGCGCCCGACGCGCCCGCAGCGCCTGGTGAACATCGCGGAGCATTCCGGGATCTGGGCGCGCGCGATCGGCGACCCCGTCGAAGCGCTCTCGATCGCGCGCCGCAGCACGGACGCGAACGGCGTCGTCGTCGTCACGGGGTCGACGTTCGTCGTCGCCGCCGTGCGGCAGTGGTGGATCAAGAACGTCGTCGACGCCCTGAACAAGGCCCGGTAGCGCCGCGATGAGGATTGCGACGCGAGGCGCCGAGCTGAGGCTCCGCGGCCGGCGCTTCGTCTGGGGCGAGCGCACCTACGTGATGGGGATCGTGAACGCGTCGCCGGATTCGTTCTCCGGCGACGGCCTCCCCGATCCGGAGCTGGCCGCGGCGCGCGCGCTCGAGGAGGTCCGCCTCGGGGCCGACATCGTCGATATCGGGTCCGAATCGACGCGCCCCGGGCACACGCCGATCACGGCCCTCGAAGAGATGCACCGGCTCGTTCCGGTCGTCGAGCGCGTCCGGGAGCTCGCGCCCGGAGCCGCGATTTCGATCGACACGTTCAAACCGGAGGTCTTCCGCGCCGCGCACGCCGCCGGCGGGGACGTCCTCAACTCGATTTGGGGCCTCGACGACGCGCTGCTGGAGGTCGCGCGCGAATGTGCCGTCCCCGTCGTCATCATGCACAACAAGCGCCTCGCGCTCTACGAGGGCGACGTCGTCGACGAGGTCCTCGCGTATCTCGAGCGCCAGGCGGTGCGCGCGATGCGCGCGGGGATCCCGCCCGAGCACATCGTGCTCGATCCGGGAATCGGTTTCGGAAAACTCCCGGATCACAACCTCGCGGTGCTCGGGGCGCTCGACCGGCTCGTTGCGCTCGGGTTTCCGACGCTGCTCGGCGTTTCGCGAAAATCGACGATCGGCTTGTTGACCGGAAAGCCCGTCGGCGCGCGCGCGTTCGGGACGGCCGCGGCCGTGGCGCTGGCGATCGGCGCGGGGATCGACATCGTGCGCGTGCACGACGTGGCCGAGATGCGCGACGTCGTCGCGGTGGCGGACGCGATCGTGCGCGGCCGGCGCCCCGACGATTGGAACCGCGGGCGCTGATGGACACGATCGCGCTGCGCGGGATCCGGGCGTACGGCAAGCACGGCGCGAACCCGGGCGAGCGCGACCATCCGCAGCCGTTCGACATCGACCTCGAGGTCGACATCGACCTAACGGCGGCCCGCGCCACCGATTCGCTCGCCGACACGGTCGACTACGCAGCGCTCCACCTCTCCATTACCGCCATGGTGCGGACGCATTCGTACGCCCTGCTCGAACGGCTCGGCGCCGCCATCCTCGCCGACGTCTTCACCGACGCGCGCATCGTGGCCGCGCGCCTAACGCTCGCCAAGCCCGGCCTGCTCGACGGCGCCACCCCCGCCGTCACGCTCCGCTCGGCAAACCCCTCGGCCGCCCTGCACGCGCCCGCCGCCCGCCCGCCCGTCTGACGGACGCAGTGCCGCTCGCGCGAATCGGCCTCGGGGCAAACCTCGGCGACGCGCCGGCCCAAATCGAACGCGCGCTCGCGGCCCTCGCCGCCCTCGGAACCATACGCGCCCGCTCGCATCTCTACCGCAGCAAGCCATGGGGCGTAACCGACCAGCCCCCCTTCATCAACGCAGCCGCACTGCTGGAGACAGCTCTAGCGCCGCGCGAGCTGCTCGGCGAGCTCAAGCGCCTGGAACGCGAACTCGGCCGCGTCCCCTCGGCCCGCTGGGGCCCGCGCGCGATCGACCTCGACATCCTCGCCTACGACGATCTGGCGCTCCGGGAGCCCGATCTGACGATCCCGCACGAACGCCTCTTCGAGCGCGCCTTCGCGCTCGTCCCGCTCGCCGAAATCGACGAATCCTACCGCCCGGCGCTCGAAGCCCTAACCCGCGAGAGCCTCGCCGAAGTCTCCGCAATCCAGCCGCCCAACCCTTCGTCGAGTTCGGGGTAGCGACTATTTCACGCGATATCGGGTGCTCAGAGCCCGATGTCGCTGAGCCATTTCAAGTAGACTTGTGTGCGGGGCGACTCGAGCCAGGTGGCGACCGTCGCCCCGATCGCCGGAATCGATTGCAACGTCGCAACATGCTCCCGGACCGCCTCATGCGAAGGCGCCTCCTCGCCGAGGGCCGCGTTCAGCTTCTCGAGCGCCTCGCGCCCCTCGGGGTGATCGCCCAGCGCCTCATGCAGTTCATCAACCGGGAGTTTAGGCGGCACCGGCCGCGCATCATCGGGAACCATACGGTAGCCTTGTGGGCCGGCACCCAATCTTTCCTGCGCCCTCACCCTTTAGCGCGCAGACCGGCACGCGTTCCCAGGTAGCGGGTGGAGCGGGGCGACGCTCTCCCGCGGGGCGTGCAGCTTGCCCGCGGAGCCAGGAGGGCGGGAGCGGGCAAGTGCACGAGTAGCGATTTCGCATGGATGCGAAATCGCGGGCGTCCCCGCGGGAGAGCGTCGCCCCGATCCGCCCGCGGGCCCCGAACGCAACGCCACCCTCCGACGGCGTCACTGAGCCTGCCCCAGGCGGCGGGGCTGGTTCCGGCGCGGAGCGAACCTCCGGAGCGTGCAGTGGGAAGAAGTGGTCGCGCGGGTACGCGATGCGGCGGCCGCCTGTGCGGGCGGCGGGCTCGTGCGCTTGCGGATTGACGACGTGTCGTTCGGGTGCGAGGTGCGGAGGGCGCCCGTTGCGAGACGCCAGGCGGATCCGGCTCCGCCGGCGCCGTCGCACGAGGCCGAGGTCGTAACGCCGAACGGCGCGGCGCCGGCTGCGACGCTCGAGACGACCGCCGTCCTGAAGGCCGAAAACGTCGGCATCGTGCGCTTGTCGCGCCCCGCAGTTCCCGAGGGCGGCCGGTTTCCGGGCGTGCGCGAGCTGGCGTACGTGGAATCGCTCGGCATTCGCAACCCGATCCGGACGACGGGGCCGGGAACCGTCGCGAAGATCTTCGTCCGGGACGGTCAAGCGGTCGATTTCGGTCAGCCGCTCTTCGCAATCGAGTACGCATGATTCGTAAGATCCTCATCGCCAATCGCGGCGAGATCGCCGTGCGGGTGAATCGCGCCGCGCACGAACTCGGCATCGAGACGGTCGCGATCTTCTCGGAGGCCGACCGGTCCGCGCTGCACGTGAAGAACGCGGACGAAGCCTATTGCGTCGGGCCCGGGCCTGTCGCGCGTTCGTACTTGAACATTCCGAACATCATCTCGGCCGCGTTGATCTCCGGCGCCGATGCGATCCACCCGGGCTACGGTTTCCTCGCCGAGAACGCGCGCTTCGCCGAGATCTGCGTCGATCATGGCATCACGTTCATCGGGCCGCAACCCGACGTCATCTCGCAGATGGGCGACAAGGCGACGGCCAAGCGCGTGATGAGCGATGCGAAGGTGCCGATCACGCCGGGGAGCGGGATTCTCGAATCGGTCGAAGCCGCGGCGCGCGCCGCGCGCGAAATCGGGTATCCGGTGCTCTTGAAAGCGACGGCGGGCGGCGGCGGAAAGGGCATGCGCGAAGTGCGCACGCCGGACGAACTCGAACACGCGTATGCGACCGCGCAAGCCGAAGCCGAGGCGAACTTCAAAGACGGCCGGCTCTATCTCGAAAAGCTGATCGCGCACCCGCGCCACGTGGAGGTTCAGGTCCTCGGCGACTCGGCCGGCAACGTCGTGCACTTGGGCGAACGCGATTGTTCCGTGCAGAAGCCCTCGCACCAGAAACTGATCGAAGAGGCGCCGGCTCCGGCGATCGCACCGCGCGTTCGCGCCCGCCTGCACGAGATCGCGGTGGCCGCCGCACGGGCCGTTTCCTACCAGAGCGCGGGGACGCTCGAGTTTTTGGTCAGCGGCGACGATGTCTATTTCATGGAGATGAACACGCGGGTTCAAGTCGAGCATCCGATCACGGAGATGCTCTACGGCGTCGATATCGTCGCCGAGCAGATCCGCATCGCGGCGGGCGAGAAGCTCTCCGTGAATCAAGACGATCTCGAAGCGCGCGGGCACGCGATCGAATGCCGCATCAACGCGGAGGATGCGGGCTCGAACTTCGCGCCGGCCGCCGGGATGCTCTCCGACGTCTCGTTCCCGGGCGGGTTCGGCGTGCGCGTCGACACGCACGCCTACGCGGGCTTGATGGTGCCGCCGTATTACGATTCGCTGCTCGCGAAGGTCGTCGCGCACGCGCCGACGCGCGAAGCAGCGCTCGAGCGTATGGATGCCGCGTTGCGCGAAACGCGCATCGCCGGCGTGAAAACGACGGTCGACATCTGCCGCCGCATCATTCACGACGAGCGCTTCCGGGCGGGCGGCGTTTCCATCGATTTCCTCCCGGCGCTGCTGGCGGAGCCGACGGCGCTCGTCGCGTCGTGACCCGCCGCTTCGCGCGGGAACTCGCGCTGCAGACGCTGTTCTCCGTCGAATTGGGCGGGCACGAACCGGGCGAGGCGCTGGGGCAGACGCTCGCCCGCCCGGGAATCGACGAACAGCGGTCGTTCGTGAAAGACTTCGTCTTCGGAACGCTCGAGGATGCGGAGGAAAGCGACAAGCTGCTCGCCCCGCTGCTCGAGGGCTGGACGATCGAACGTCTGCCGACCGTCGACCGCCTCGTGCTGCGCATGGGCGTGCACGAGATGCGCCGCCACCCCGAGACCCCGCGCCCCGTCGTGATCAACGAGGCCGTGGAGTTGGCGAAGAAGTTTTCGACGGAAGAATCCGGGCGCTTCGTGAACGGCGTCCTCTCTTCCGCAAGCCGGCTGCTGTGAGCGGGAAGCGGCGCCGGCGTACGAGCAAGCCTTCGCTCGCGGCGCGCTTCTTCGGGGCCGCCGGCATCGCGCTGCTGCTGATCGTGCTGCTCGCGGCGGGGACGATCGCGGGCGTCGTCTCGGCATATTCGAAGCGCTTGCCGGATCTCAACCGGATGGCGGACTTGCAGCCTTCGCGTTCCACGAAGATCATCGCACGCGACGGGACGTTGCTCGCTTCGCTCTATCACGAGAACCGCACGTGGGTTTCGATCGACAAGATTCCGCAGATGGTGCGCAACGCATTCATCGCGACGGAAGATCGCAACTTCTACTCGCACCACGGCTTAGATTACGGCGGGATCGCGCGCGCGGCGTGGGCGGACTATCGCCACGAGCGTTTTCAAGGCGCTTCGACGATCACGCAACAGCTTGCGCGCGCGCTGTTCCTTTCGAACGAGGTCAAGTTCTCGCGCAAGATCCAGGAAGCGCTGCTCGCGATGGAGATCGAGCGCGCCTACACGAAGGACGAGATCCTCGAGCGGTATCTCAATCTGATCTACTTCGGATCCGGCGCGTACGGCATCGAAGCGGCCTCGCACACGTATTTCGGAACCGACGTCGGGCACTTGCGGATCGGCCAAGCGGCGATGCTCGCCGGGATGCCCGCGGCGCCTTCGATCTATTCGCCGTACGTGAACCTGCAGCACGCGAAGGACCGGCAAGCGCACGTGCTCGGGCGCATGGTGGCGGCGAACTTCATCACGCAAGAAGAAGCCGATCGCGAGGCGGCGCTCCCGCTCGGCCTCGTGGGCGAGCGGCCCGCCGGGCTGACGGGCTTTCGGTATCCGTATTTCACGACGTACGTGAACCAGATCGTCGAGCAGCAGTTCGGCGAACAGGCGACGTACGAGGGCGGCCTCGAGGTCACGACGACGCTCGACCCCGCGATGCAGAGGACGGCGCAAGATGCGGTCGATTGGGGGATCGGCCGCGCGGAGGCGGAGGGGATCGGCGCGCATCAAGGCGCGCTCGTCGCGCTGCGTCCTTCGACGGGCGAGATCGTCGCGATGGTCGGCGGCGCGGGCGGCTTCACGCTGAAGAATCAGTTCAATCGCGCGTGGCAAGCGCGCCGGCAGCCCGGTTCTTCGTTCAAGGTCTTCGTCTACACGGCGGCCGTCGACAACGGGAAGCCTCCGACCTCGATCGTCGAGGATACGCCGATTTCGTACCCGATGGGCGACGGCACGCTCTGGAAGCCGATGGACGACGACAATCGTTTCCTCGGCGCGATCACGCTGCGCTACGCGCTGGCGCAATCGCGCAACGTCGTCGCCGTGAAGCTCGCCGAGAAGATCGGCATCGATCGCGTGATCGAATACGCGAAGCGCATGGGCATCAAGGAACCGCTCGAGCCGAATCTCTCGCTCGCGCTCGGCAGCTCGGTGGTGACGCCGCTCGATATGGCGTCGGGGTACTCGACGCTCGCGAACGGCGGGATCCACATCGATCCTTCGCCGATTCGCACGGTGAAGGATTCGCTCGGGACGATCGTGCTCGACAATCGCTTCCCGGCGCAAAGCGAAGTCATCGGCGCCGGGACGGCGTACGTGATGACGACGATGCTGGAGAGCGTGATCGCCGAGGGTACGGGGTATCCGAACGCCGTCATCGACCGGCCGGCGGCCGGAAAGACGGGGACCACGTCGGATTTCCGCGACGCGTGGTTCGTCGGGTTCACGCCGGATCTCGTCGCGGCCGTTTGGATCGGCAACGACGACTACCGGCGGATGAACGAATCGTACGGCGGAAACATCCCAGCGCGGATTTGGGCGCGCTTCATGCGCAAAGCGCTCGAGAAGACGCCGAAGAACGATTTCGTCCAGCCCGCGAACGAAGTGCAACGCGTCGCGATCTGCGGGAAACCCGACCGCTTTGAATACTTTCTCGTCGGGACGGGGCCGAACGCTTCGTGCCTTTCGGGCGGCGGCGTGACGAGCTTCACGCGGCGCACCGCCGACGCCGGAACGCCGCCGCCCGATGCGGCGCAAACCCCGCCCGGCGCCGCGTCGAAGGCCGCAGCCGCCGCGCGGCCGGCCGCAGTCGAAGTCGTGACGCCGCTTCCCGAGGTGAAGCGGGACGAGCCGACCGCGGCGCCGCCGACGGATGCACCGGCGCAAGACCCGGCGCCGCCGGGGCCGGAGCCGACGCCCTGATCCGCGGCGAGGGCACGCCGGCCGCGAAGCCCCGCATATGGGGCGTGCGCGAGCTCGCGCGCTACCTCGCGCGCAAATTCGAGGATCCCAAGCTCACGGATATCGGCGTGCGCGGGGAGATCACCGGCGCGAAGAACGGCGCGTCGGCGAGCGGCACGATGTACTTCGGGCTCAAGGGGCCCAATGTCGTGCTGCCGTGCGTGGCCTTCAGTTCGGTGGCGCAGTCGCTCGCGAAGATCGAGGACGGGCTCGAAGCGATCGTCTACGGGCAAGTGCGGTTCTACGAGAATCGCAGCACGTGCCAGCTCTACGTGACGCGCGTCGAGCTCGTCGGCGCGGGTTCGTTCGCGCAGATCTACGAGCGCACGAAGCGGAAACTCGAAGCGGAGGGCCTGTTCGATCCGTCGCGCAAGCGGCCGATTCCGCGCTTCCCGTTCCGCATCGTGCTCGTTTCCTCGCCGGGCGCGGACGGCGCGAACGATTTCATCGGCGCGCTGCGGGAGCGCTGCCCGTTCCTCGACGTGCGGCTCGAGCAGACGCTCGTGCAAGGCGCGAACGCGCCGCCCGCGATCGCGCAGGCGCTCGCGCGCGCCGGGAGGAGCGGGGCGGATTTGATCGTCGTCGCGCGCGGCGGCGGATCGGACGAGGACCGCATCCCCTTCAACGACGAGCAAGTCGCGCGCGCGATCGCGCGCTCGCCGATCCCCGTGATGACGGCGATCGGGCACCGCGCCGACCATCACATCGCCGACGACGTCGCGGATTTCAAGGCCGACGTCCCGCGCGACGCCGCGAACCACATCGCGCGCGAGTTCCTGGAATTGCCGCAGCGCTTCCGGGATGCGCAGCAACGGATGCGCGCGAGCGTCCTGCGCCGCATCGAGAGCGAGCGCAAGCGCGTGGAGCGGCTCGCCGGATCGCCGTTCCTGAACCGCTTCGACCGGATCGCAGGGGCGAAGCTGCAAATGCTCGACCAGCTCGCCGCCGGCGTCCCGCGCGCGCAGGCTCAGGTCGTGCGCCGGAAGAGCGACCGGCTCGCGGGCATCGAGCGGCGCCTCGCGCGCTTCGATCCGAGCGTGCGGCTCGCGCAACGGGGCGCGCGGATCTCCGGCCTCGAGCAGGCGCTCGCGCTGCATTGGGCGGCCCATGCGAAGGCGGCGACGCGCGACCTGGCCGACCGCGAGCGTTCGCTCGACCGCGCGATCGCGGAGCGGCTGCGGGCGGGCGAACAGCGAGTCGAGCGGCTCCGCCTGCAGCTCGCGGGGAAGGATCCGGTCAAGGTGCTGCAGCTCGGCTACGCGATCGTCCGCAAGGACGGCCGGGCCGTCCGAGATGCCGCGCAGTTCGGCCCGGGCGACGCGCTCGATGCCCAGCTCGCGCATGGGACGGTGCGGGCGCGGGTCGAAGAGAGCATGCGCGATGAGTGAGAAGCGTTCGGAGACCTTCGAAGCCGGGATCGACCAACTCGACAAGATCGTCAAGCGCCTGGAATCCGGCGAGGTCGACCTCGACGAATCGGTCGAGCTTTTCAAACAGGGCCAGTTGCTCGTGAAGCGCTGCCAAGCGCAGTTGCAGCAAGCGCAAGACGCGGTGAAAGCCGCGCTCGAAGCGCCCGCCGCCGCGCCGAAAGAAGAAGCCCCCCCGCCACGGGCAGCCGCGACCCAGCAACGCGCGCCAAGCCTGCTCGACGACGAAGAGATTCCGTTCTGACACCAACTTACAGAAAGGGGAGGACGTCGGTTGGCAGCCGTCGTCCCTTCTTCACCGGATTCGTCCGCTGAAGATTCACGATAATCTCGTGAAGCAACGTCGGCGTCGCTAGGACGTCGAACCACATCGTCAGCTCGTCGAAGGCGTCCGCTCCAATCCTTTGCAAGGCCGACTTGTCGATGACGAGCCGCGGGTTCACGACGCTTGGCTTTCGTTGCGAGATTCGGCACTGGCGAATCGGTGGTTACGCTCCGCGTTCTTCAGGATCTGCCTGAGCGCGTGGAGATAGCGAACGGAGAGTTCGACAACGGTCTCGCCGCGTGGTGCGAGTTTCCTATACGCTTCTTCCGTGTCGGGTTCGAGCCCGTCGAGCGTGAAGGCGTAGGTCGGGTTCACGAGGCCGGTGACACGCATCTTGTTAGGCATCAAGCCTCCGCCCGGAGCCGGGATCAGGACCGAATCAGGCTCGCCGACGTATTGGATCCTATTCGTCTTGCTGATGAGGCGCGGTCGATACTGGTGACCTGACTGGGCGGCGAGAAGGCGGAAGAAGTCGAAGAGGTCACGGTCGCCATCACACCGCCTCTTGAACCATGCCGCGCACTTCGAGGCGTCCGAAGCGACCCGGAGATACTCGCGCGCTGTTCTCGCTGTACGTAAGAAGTTGTTGAAGTCGCGGATGAAGAGACGCTCGCTCTCCGCCTTGGCGTCGGGGTCGCCGTCCCTCTGCGAGTTCGTCGCCACTGCGGCTTCCTGCTTGATCGCCGCGCCGAGGAAGTCTCCGGCGTCTCGGAGCTCCTGTTCGATCTCAGGACAGGTGGCGATCCTCTTCGAAGGCGTCCCTCTAGGCACGTTTGGCCGGCCTTTTTTCGCGGGGATCGCGGAAGTTGGCGAACACGAGCAGATCTCCCAACGGAAAGGCAGCCCGAATGTCGCTAGCGTCCTCTGGACTCCTAGACATGCTCTGTCCTCCGACTCGCATCCACGCCTTACAAACCAAGTTGGGTTTCGTGTCGATCAACGGCAATGCTCCATAATCCAAAGACACGGTCCACGGTCGCAGTGTCGTAGCCGAATCGCGGTGCTACGAAGTTGCAGAAATGCATCAGGAGGCGCGCTATTTCCAATACCCTCGCGTTTGGTTCGGCCATAAGTGAAACTTCCCGAATCGCCCACTCTGTGTCACTTGAGACGTCGAATAGGTCTTCGGCAACGAGTGCGCGGCAGTGCACGAACAGCGAAGGCGTATCGATATGGCTGAATATCAGACTTCGGAGCTGCGTCGCGTCAGCGATCAGCGTCGCCCACGTCGTCTCAGCGGCTGCCAGAAGAGATGCCTCCCGAGTTAGCTCGGCCTCGGGCGTCTGCGCGAGATACTCGGCGATGTGGCGCTGTACGCCGGGCGGGACTACCGTGTTCTTGACGAGAGGCGCATTCGGTTTGCCACCGACGCGACGCACTTCTTCGCGAGCCGCGAACGCGGGCAACGCCTTCCAGCACGCGAAGGCAAACTCTGGACGCAAATTCCAGTCCATCGTCCGCACCATCGCCTCGAACAGGCAGCGGTCGAGCGCGATGCCCGCATAAGAACGCCCTGCCGAGAACTCCGCGACGGCGCCACGCGCGTGTTCCTGGGCGAGATGCATGCCGCAAATCGTGAGGTACCAAACCGCACTGTCCATTGGCTCCGCTGGAGGTGCCTTAGCTACTACTAGCCGCGTAAGTGTTTCCAGGAGCGTCACCGCCTCTTCACCGACCTCGACGACGTCGCTCCTGATGTGCGTCGACTCAGGGCCCCGCCTCATCGTTCTCGCTCCCTTTCGCTATTGAGCCACTCTCGCGCCATGAGATTCGGTACTCCCAACGCTACGCACTGAAGTGGATGGTGGCCGCGGCAGCGAGACACGTTCACAACTGTACATTCGCATGAGCAACGAATGGAATGAACGGCCACCGGATAGGCATAACGTCCCTCTTGCCATGTCCGCTCGCGTTGCTAGTCGGATGTCGCATAGTTCGACTCCAGGATCCTCCGCTGGATCGACGATAGTTCTTTGCCTTCGGATCGCAGTCGATCGCGCTGAGTGACCTGAGGACGCGCCGGGATATCGATATCGTCAGCGAGTTGTTTCGGGCTGCGCATATCGAACGTCGAACCTGGCCCAAATAGGCCGGGCACGCCAAGCTTGACGCCGCGCATGTTTGATAGGTGCGAACTCAAGGCGATGTTCTGAACATTTCCCGGGAACGTCGCGAAGACTCGCTCGGAAAAGGAGAGGGTCGCCTCGAAGAACCTCTCAAAGCGTGTGACGGGGTAGGCTTCCCGGTTCGACCATCGCTCGCGGAAAGCAACAAGGCCGGTCGCACAAACGCGGATACTCTGCCAGGGCGGCCCGCGTCGAACGCTATTGCGAAATTCAAACCAACCGTCGCTCGCTTCCCAGTCGAAACCTCCCGCCGTCATCCAGCCGGCATCGACGCGGCCATCGTTGATCGTCGCTAGGACGGCGGCTTCGATATTGCGCCGAAACGCATCGGTATGGAACAGTTTGAGCGGTAGTCGATCGCGGTCGATGGGAATCGGCAAAGCGAGATGCGTGATATAGACATTCCTTCCAAGTTCGACGCCAAAGTCGAGCGATTGGAAGTACGCGAGAGCCGCATCGATGCTGCCGGGTACGAGATCGGAGGATCCGGTGAGGGGCAGCATGTCGATGTTCTGCCGAACCCGAGAGATGAGGAACCGGATCCGAGCAACATAGCTTGCCGCGGTCGTAGGATCGAAGGGATCACGTGCGGCCAGGGCGTCAAGCCTCTTGAGAGCCTCGTCAAGGTCGGCCGAGATCTCCGCGACGGTCACACAGGCTCCTCATGCCAGCATTGGCCCGTATAATCCCACGTCTTCTCCACGCCGCGAACGCGAAAATCGATCGGGCCGGCTATAAAAGGTCGAATGATTGATAGGCAGTCCGCGAGAGTCGGGGGTGCATGAGCAGCGTGTGCCCGCTTGAGAAAAGCCCTGTAATGCCGTTCGCGTTCGGGTGTTGCCGCGGCGCCCGCAATGGCCGGGATCAGCGTTTCGATGTCTGTTCCGCGTGTTGTGAAGGTCAGATCGATTGCCGTCCAGAGGGGCCCGGCATAGAAGGGCAAGCTTGCTGCCAAGCTGGCGATATCCGCGAAATCCTTGGAACGGCCATTATCATCACCGAGCGCAGCCGCAGCCTCGAGCTTCTCAGCTATGACGCTTTCCGGACTATATGCGCGCAAACGCGCATGAGGCATGCCCTCGATGAGCGTTGGGAAATCAAAGGGAACGGGTTGGTACACGCGATCGCCGAACCCGATATCGATTTGGACGGCAATACGCTCCTTCCCGAACACGATGGGAACAGTGCATCGGATACCGCCATACTTGCTGTCTTTGCGGATGGGGACAAGTGCGATATCATCGGGCAAGAACTCGAGGCCGTCTGGTTCAACGTCGGCGGCGATCGTCTCGGTGATGAGAGAACGAACCGTGTCGAAATCACCGCCAAACGTGCCGCGCACATCGATGTCGCCGGTCGCTCGCGACATGTTGTCTGTCAAGGCGGTGACGAGCGTTCCTCCTTTGACCATAAACGCCGCTGCGTGGGGACTTTTTGAAATTCGGTAGAGCGTTCGCTCCTGAGCATACCGTATTAGAAGCAAGTTGTATGGCTGTTTCGCGATCGGCGAAAGGCCGAGGAGCCGCTGCTTTATTGCCGCCGCCGACGTATTCATGAGTTCGCGTCCAACGTCCTGAGCGGCGGCAAGACAAAGGCCTCCGTCTTCGTTGCGCGGGCGGCATCAGTAAACTTCTTGCGATCGTAGGCTGTGTGAAGCAGTGCGCCCAAGGCCTCGTAGGCAATATCCTCGCCGACGAGCTTGCGATATCGAAACGCATCGCAGACGCTTCGCTCCGGTGAGAAGATGCGAAAGAAGCCCCCGGTCGATGCCGCAACGCGGAGGACGTCGCGATTAAGGAGGCGTTGCGCCATCTTCACGTAACGGATCGGCAAGTCTGCGGGAGCCTCGTTATTGCTCCCCGGCGGCACGGCCAGGTCAACGGCAATCGGGATTTGCGTGGTTAACCCGTAGTGGCTGAGGGCGGACACGAGAGACACTACGCCGCGTGGAGTGATCCGGCACGCTTCGACAAAGGCAAACTCTCCGGCCGGGGGCTGGCCGGCAAGTCGATAGATCCCGTGGCGGGTTCGAAGGATCGCTCCACGGTCGAGGAGTTTGCGGATTGTGCGATCCGAGTGGCCGCCTCGGTCGATGTCGGCGCGTGTCATGACGCCCCCGCTGGCCTGCATGGCCGCGAGAAGACGCTCCGGAGCGCCGTTTCGAATCGTAAGAAATGCTGTATTTTGACTCATAAACCGGCTATACGCGTAGTCTATATGCCTCATTATTAAAAAGTCAAGTAGAGCGGTCGAGCAGTAACCAGACGAGGCGCTAGGCAGGCAGAACGCACGTTCGTTGTGGCTGCCGGTCCCTGGCAATGCGTGGTGAGGGCCAAGCAAAGAATCGCTGCAGCGGGCGCTGGCTATCGTTCGGGTCAGGCGGCAACGGCCGGTGCCACAGCGCGAGGGTGCAGAGCATGTCGCCGGCGAGGGCTGCCGTTCGCCGGGATACTACCGCCGGCAAAGCAAAGCCGAAGGCCTTCAGGCCCGACAAATGCCGGCATGCTGGAGAAGGACCCTACTCAGGTCGGATCGGAGTTTTCCTCTTCGCCAAATAGTCCCGAGACGGGGATCGCGGTGCCGAGGACTTCGAAGGTGTCGCGCTCGCTGAAGACTTGGCCATGTTCTTTGCCGAGATCGTCGGGCGAGGCGTAGCATTCGACTTGACGCAACGGGATGTTGACGATCCAGGCCGGCACGCCGGCATTCACGTAGAGCGGAATCTTGTAGTTTCGATCGACGGCGTACGTCGTGTCGGAGACTTCAATGAACGCGAACGCGTCGGCGGACGTTGGGCCGGGGCGAAAGAACCTGTCCGCAAGAACGGCGACGTCGACTTCCGGGGCATCGTTGGCTTGCCATCCGGGCACGGCGACGGCGTCTTGAGACTGGACGATGTACGGTGAATGGAAGAGGCCGTGAGCGAGAATGCGATGGAGCGCGCGCACGGCGTACCGATGAGGCTCGTTGCGCGGCGACACGTCGTAGATCACTCCTCCGAGCAACTCGGTCCGCTCCGGGATATCGAGCGCCATATACCGCTCGACGGTGAAGTGGTGCGGAGTCATTTCGGGTTCGAGGAGTTGCATTGCCTGATGCCCCCGGCGATCTACTAGGATTCGCTAATTCCCGATTAGGCCGGACTCTTCCCAGCGTCGCGACGGCCTCACCGCCCGTTCCCACGAGGAGAGCCGAGCCGCGGCGCCCACGCTTCGTATCGCGACGGCGACGGCGTAACGCTAGTGCGGATCCGGCGCGGTCAGCGCGGCGCAGTCACCGAAGAACCCGGGAGCGGCAGCGCTCTCTTGCCGAAGTGATGACGAGCCGCCGGGCGGGCGGGCTCCCATTGGGGGGCTCGGACGGCGAACCGCGAACAGGTTCGGCCCCTTGATCCGGGAGGAATGCCGTGGCGCGGCGAGCCGTTCTGAGCGTTCTGAGGCGCGGAGTTCCGGCGTGAAGCCGCCGCGCGACGCGAACAAGACTACGTCGTCACAGGTCGGCCGTTCGTCGCTGACGCGGCGAAGCGGCGGACGCCGCGGCGATCTGACGCAGATCGAATTCGAGCGCGTCGTCGAAGAAGCGCTCGAGTCGTTGCCGAAGCGGTTTGCGGATCTCATCCGCAACGTCATCATCGTCGTGGAGGAAGAGCCGACCGACGAAGACCTCGACGTCTTGGAGGAGGACGGAGACGACGCCGAACTGCTCGGCATCTACCGCGGCGTCGCGCTCACGGAACGCTCGCATGACGCGCCGCTCTTGCCCGACGAGATCGCGATCTTCCGCGGCCCGATCAATCGCGTCGCACTCAACCGCCGAGACGCGGTGGACCAAGTGCGCGAGACCGTGATCCACGAGCTGGGCCACTACTTCGGCCTCGACGACGAAGAGATGCCGTATTAGCTGCCTTCGCGGCCCAGGCTAGCGTTACGGCGTCACTAGCGCATGCTCGGATACGGGCTCCGCGCCGAGCCAGGCCCAGGCGCTCGCTTCGTCCGCGAGTTCGAAATGCCGGATCTCGATCTTGAAGGCGGAATCGAGGAGCGAGACCCACGGGCCGAGCCACGGCGGGCCGCCGACGATCGCGAAGCGTTCGACCTGAGCCAGCGACCGGCGCTTGAGGTCGATGACGTCCTTGTCGAGCACGCCCGCGATCGCGGCGCCGTCGAATCGTCTCAGTCGCGCGAGCGCTCGAAGCGGCCGGTACGCCCGAAGCGACTCGTCGAAACGGGCTGCCAGGGCCTTTTGCTCGGCGGCGCCGGGCTTTCCGTCGATGCAGAAGGCGAAGACGTTCGGCGAGCTCGTCTCGATGATGCTCGTCGCGACGCGGTGCGGAAGGGGCGAACGTCCGTCGACCCAGGCGCGGGCCTGCTCCCGTTCCGCGCCGATGAACGTCTCGTAGTGGACGTGCGGAAGGATCGCGCTTTCGAGCTTGCTCGCCAGGCGTATCCATGCGGTGTCGCTGACGATCGCGATGCGCCCCAGGTGATCGAGCTTCGGCAAGAACGACGCGGCGCTCGCTAGATAACCCGGCAGCTCCTTGATATCGAAGCCGGTGAAGTTCTCGGCTTCGACGTACACGTGGACCTTTTCGTCCGTCGCGAAGCGCTTCGCGAAGAACGCCTTGGCGTGCTCGACGGCGTCGTGATCGAGCTTCCCGTTGACGCGAACGGCGACCACGCCCGCGTCCGATTCCAAGATTTCGAGCATGTCCAAAGCTTCGGGAGCGCGCGCCGGGTTCCGCCGGCTCGCTCGTCGACGAGCTCAGGGCGTCGCGAACGCATCCGCCATTTCGGCTTGTTCGCTTCTCTTGATGCCTAGGGCGGTCGCAATCCCGCTCCATTCGCGAACCGCGTCTGCGAGCCGGTCGATAATCGACGTTGCCTGGGCGGCTTTGATTCGAAAATACGGCGCGACGGAGCGCGCGAGGTCGAGATCGAGCGCGTTGTCGCTCTCATCGATGTTCAGGCTTAGCCCGCTCGAGCCCGGAACCGGATTCATGTCGTAGGCCGGGGACAACCGCCACCCCGCGTTCGGCGCGAGCAAGAAGCCGTGGTTGCGAAGATGGTCGTCGACGTTGGACACCATCACGTTGAAGACGATGCGCGACCAGAGTTCGATGAGGTCTTCGCGCGGCGCAGCCCCTAGCGACATGATGACCTCGGCGATTTCGAGGTAGCTTGCGCCGGTGGATGCGCCGTCGCCGTCGACGTGGCCGGTGAGCGTCATCGCGGAGGCAAAATGAATGCGCTCTCCTGATTCGCGCCGGTCGAAGCGCCGCACCATGAACGTATGCTCCGTGCTCGCGAAGCTTCGAGCATCGCTTCCCGGCACGCGCAGGCCGCAGCGCTCGGCGAGCTTCTGAACGACAAACTCCCACGCGCCGACATCGCGACGATCCTTCGTGCTGGGGAATTTCGCGATCCAGAGATGCCCCTCGGGGTCGGCGACGGTAGCCTTTGGCCGCGCGCCGCCGAGCGAGGCGCCGGGCGCGAGGAGCAGGCGCAGCCACTCCTCCTCGGCCGGATCGTCGCCGTCGGGGTCTTCTTCGATCCCGCGGCTCGCGGATTCGAGTTCGCGGAGCCGAACGAACGGCGGCGCGGCGGTCACGTGCCGGTCATCGAGGAACGGCCCGTTCGGCTCCCGTTTGTAGCGCAGCGCCCCGGAGCGAAACGCGTCGTGCACGCCGAGCAGATAGTCCGATTCGGCGAGGCGCGCGTTCGCGGGCACGAGCCCGGCGCGCTTCTCGCGATCGAACCGGCGACGAATGAGCGTTTCTCCCCAGCGATCCGGGCTCGAATCCTTGAAGGCGCCGAAGATCGCGCGGCCGGCTTTGGGGAATTGGCGGCCCGGAAAGACCCCCAAGTCCGGATCGAGCACCTGTTTCGCGAGCGCCTTTTCGGCGAGCGCCTCGCTATCGAACTCGAAGTCGAAGATCTCGCCCGTCCGCCCCGGGCGCGCGCGCAGCGTTCCGAGCTGTTTCGGAGGCTCGCCGGCGTTCCAATCCCGGTAGACCGCGATCACGCGTTCCATCGAGATTCGCCTTTCGCACGGCCGGCGCGCGGAAGGGCCGCGTCCTGGAGGTTCCGGCCGAGCGTATCGACCTCCGCGATCGCGTCGAGGTCGCCGTCGAGCCCCAGAACGTGCAGAACCGAAGCGTAGGCGCCGATCGTGACGCCCATGCCCCCGTTCTCGACGTTGCGCAGCGTCGTCACGGACATTCCCGCCCGTTCCGCGACGAGTTTAGCCGAGAGGCGGCGCCGCAGCCGGGCCGTGCGGATCCGTTCGCCAAGGCGTGCCAGCCGGCGTTCGAGCGGTGGAAGCAGCGGAGCGACGCGTTTGGACATGCTATTATTCTAGCATATAGTCTAGTAAAGTGATAGAATAATGGCATATTAGATCAGCGAGCGCGAGCTGCGAGACGAGAACGGCGAGCAGGTCCTGGCTCCCGATCCCGATCCCGATCCCGATCCCGATCCCGATCCCGATCCCGATCCCGATCCCGATCCCGATCCCGATCCCGATCCCGATCCCGATCCCGATCCCGATCCCGATCCCGATCCCCGATCCCCGATCCCCGATCCCCGATCCCCGATCCCCGATCCCGATCCCGTTCACGAAGCGGTGAGCGACAGCGTTATGGAACTGCCGGCGTACTGTCCGCGACGCCGAGCTCTTCCAGCGCTTCGTGCACCGATTTGAACTCGCGGCCGGGGCCGATGGCGGCGAGCAGCCCCGTTCGCGATGCCGCAGCTCGCGCGCGCTCGTCGGCCAGCCGCGCGATCGCGACGGTGATGCCGCGCTCTTTCAGCTTCGCGATCTCCTTGCTGAGCGTTTGCGCGCCGGAATAATCGACGTCGATCACGCCGCTTCCCTCGATAACCAGCACGCGCACCGGCTCGGGCGCCGCGGCCAGGCACGCGCGCAGGCGGCCGACGATGTATCCCGCGTTCGTGAACGTGATCGGCGCCGCGGGCGCGAACACGACGACTCCGGGGATTCGCTTTGCGGGCTCGGCGTCGTCCGGCGGCCACCAGATCGTCGTGCCGGCGACATTAGCCAATTCGACGCTCGGCGGGCGAGCGATGATGTAGATGCCTCGAGCGAGCGAGAGCACGATCGCGAGCAGCATCCCGGTTTCGATCGGCAGCACGACGAGAAGAAGCGCCGCGGCCACGACGAGCCAGATCTCGTTGCCGCCGCGTTGCGCGATGCGCACCATCTCGCCGCCGTGGACGATGCGCAACGCGATGTAGATCAGCACGCCGCCCAGCGCTGCAAGCGGCAGATACGCCGCGAGCTGCGACCCGAACGCGACGAGAAGAGCGACGGCTGCGACGGCGGCGATGCTCGCGAGTTGCGAGCGCCCTCCCGACGAGTAGACGACCTCCGTGCGCGGCGGGCTCGCATTCACGGCGAACGCGCCGAGCAGCGAGGCCGCCATCGAGCCCATGCCGACCGCCGCGAAGGCGCCGCTCGGATCCTCCGGCGATTCCGGGTCCGGAGGAAATGACCGCACGACCAAGGCGGTCTGCACCATGCACACGGTCGCGACGATGAGCGCCACCGGAATCAGCCTTAGCATGTCGCGCAGATCGACGAGCGGAAACGTCACGCTCGGCAGCGCCGCGGGCAGCGCGCCGAGGACCGCCACGCCGTGTTGGTCCAGATGGAGTGCCGCTACGGCAATGCCTGCGGCGACGAGCCCGATCAGCGCGCCCGGAATCTTCTTGTTGATTTTCTCGCTCACGAGCGTGAGCGCGAGGACGCCGCCGCCGATCAGCAGCGCCGCTGCGTTGGTCTGCGGTAGCTCGCGAACGAGCGCCACAAAGCGGAGCGGGAGCGAGCCCGAACTCTCCGGCACTCCGAGAACGAGCGGCAACTGGCCGATCACGATGTGCACGGCAATGCCGGCCAGGAGCCCGGTCGTGACCGGGATCGAAAGCAGATCCGCGACCCAGCCCGCGCGCAGCAAGCCGGCGAGCACCAGCACGAATCCGGCCAGCAAGGCCACGACGGCGACCAGCGCGGGATACGGCACCGAGGTCCCGAGGGCGATCGCCGCAACGGCGCCGGCGAAGATCGGCGCGATCGTCGAATCGGCGCCGACCGATAGATACCGGTTCGCGCCGAACACCGCGAACGCGAGCGAACCCGCGGCGAAAGCGTAGAGGCCCGTCTGCGCGGGCATGCCCGCGAGCCGCGCCGTGGCAATCTGCTCGGGGATCGCGATGGCGGCCAGCATAAGGCCCGCCAGCAAATCGTTCGGGACCCACGCGAGCCGAAACCCGCGCAGGGACGCCAAGATCACGCGGTCCGGTTCGTGCCGGTAGGGTGAGGTCCTTCCGTTGCGTCTAGCGCTGCGATCGAACGAAGCAATCGAAACACGCAATCGCGCTGCACGCCGCCGGCATTGAACCTGCGGTGAACCGCGCAGCGCTCTCGAGGTCGGCGCCGACGGTCGACGAGAACATCGGGGCCCCGGTTGCCTCGTCCGATGCGATGCGTATTTTGAACGCCCTTGGGGAAGTTGTTAGTTGATATACTAGCCGGCACGCCAGCGTTCGTGCGCCGTAAGGAAAGACGATCCGATGCGTCCATCTCCCAGGAAAGTCGTCGCGATTGCGTGCGCGCTCGCGCTCGCGAGTGCCGTCCCGGCCGCGCTGGCCAAAGGAACGACGCGAATCCAGGAAAGCGACGGCGCGATTCGAGACTATGCGGACGTTTCGATTCGCGTGATCGATCATCGGGCGGTGCACGTGACGTCGGCGGACGGCAGGGACACGCTCGAGGTCAGCAAGGGCGCCTGCACGTACGCCGGCGAGCTGGAACGCTGCCTGCCTTATCGGATCGTGCTCGACAAGTCCGGGACGCGCCACGAGATCTCGTTCCGGCGCGGCACCGAATACGTGAATCGCAGCGACGAGCCGCACCAGCTGCCGCGCTCCTCCATGGAAGTGCCGCCGCACGGCATCCTGCTCTCGCTCTTGACGGCGCGCGGAACGTATATCACGGTGCGCGGCACCATCGATGGGATCGACCGATGAAAGCACTCGTTTTCCCGCTCGCGGTGAGCGTCGCGCTCCTCGCTCTGCCTGCCGCGGCGCAACATGCCGGCAGCGATTCGCGCCGCGGCGCGGCGCCGGCGTACCACGCGCCCGCCACGCAGCCGCGTCCGCCCGCCCCGCAGCCGCATCCGCCCGCTACGGGCGGCTCGCATTCGCCCTCCGCAAGCGGCTTCAACCTGAACCGCGACATCGGCGGAACCCGCCCGGTGATCCAATCCTTGCCCGCCGGCCACGTGAATCAGCCGGTCGTCAACCGACGGGTGACGCAACCCGTGGCGCAGCGCCCGGAGAACCCGCCCGCGCGCACCTATGCTCCGCCGCCGGGGCGCCGAACGGCCTTCCCGAACCCCAGATACCACGGCCAGCCCGCCTGGGGCTGGAATCACGGCGTGCAATGGACCCCGGCGCCGGTGTATTACGGCGGCGGCTTCTGGGGCCCGTTCGTCCTCGGCGCGGCGGCGGGCGCGATCTTCTTCGGCACGTTCGACGATCCGTACACGAACCAAGCCTACGAATCGTATCAAGCGGAGCCGGACAGCCCGGGTGCGATCTTGCTACAGAACTACGGCTTGACGCAGACGCCGTGCGGACCGCCCGATCTCGTAGTCATCTTCGGCCCGGACAACAGCCTGATCTGCGCCTACCCGAACGACCAGGTCGGCCCCGGCGAGTACGACATGGACCCCTCGACGCTCTCGCTCGTGAGTCGTTAGGCCTGTCGCGCCGCGCGCACTACCGCCGGCGGCGCAGCGCTATTGCGCCCGAACCACCGCTTTTAACGGCGCTTCGTTGACGCTGAGTTGGAAGATGTCCGGCCGAGCGTAATGTCCGACGACGTCGAGATCGTATTTGCCGCGAGCAATTTCGCGCAGGTCGATCTCGGCAAGCGCGATGCGTTCGCCTTCGAATGACGGGCTGACCAAGATGCGGCCGAGCGGGTCGATCGCGCACGAGCCGCCGCGGATCAGCACCTGCTCTTCCGCGCCGTCGCGATGTGCGGCGTGTTCGCGCGGGAACGCGGCCGACGTCATGTATTGACAGGCGGAGAGCACGAAGCAGCGCCCCTCGAGCGCGATCGTCTGCATCGTGGGGAGCCACGTGTCGCGATCGTCGACCGTCGGGGCGCAATAGAGCTGGATCCCCTTCGCATACATCGCCGTGCGCAGGAGGGGCATATAGTTTTCCCAGCAGATCACGGCGCCGATGCGGCCGAGCGAAGTCTGCACGACCGGAAGCGTCGATCCGTCGCCGAAGCCCCAGACAAGACGCTCGAGCGCCGTCGGCATCAGCTTGCGATGCTTCCCCAAGAGCGCGCCCTCGGGGCCGTAGATCAGCACCGTGCAATAGAGCGTCCCGCCCGCGCGTTCGATCACGCCGGTGACGAGGTGGACGCCGTTCGCCCGCGCGGCTTCGCCGATCGCCGCGGCCTCGGGGCCGCCCGTTTCGATCGCGCCTTCGAAATAGCGGCGGAACTCCTCGCGCCCTTCGGCCGATCGCGAGCCCAGGCGCGCGCCGAAATCGAGCCCCTTCGGATAGCCGCCGACGAACGCTTCCGGGAACACGACGAGCTCAGCGCCCTGCCGGGCGGCATCCGCCGTGAGATCCGCGAGCTTGCGGAGGCTCGCAGCGGTATCGTAAAGGATCGAGCCCGCCTGCACGACGGCGGCTTTGAAAACAGATCTTTCGCTGCTATCCATTGGCTGCTCCCTCGCTTGTCCCCGAGCCGTCTCGCGTTTCCGGCGCCGGCCCACTAGCTGAATCATCGCGATACGAGATGAGATTCGCGAACGCGCGCGCTTTTCGGCGCATACAGCGCGAGAACGGAGCATCCTTGATAAACCCAACCAGATTGGGTATAATGACGGCGTCATGCCCAAGGCCGTAATCCCGACCGATGCCGAACTCGAGGCTGCCGAAAAGCGCGGTAGGGAGAAGGCGAAGTTGCCGACGGCACTCGCGTCCGCAACGCTCGATGAGGAAGCGAAGGCGGTGCGCCTGCGTTTTCGTGCCGGCGTCGAACTGGCGATCCCGATCAAGGCGATTGACGAAATCGCGAACGTTCCGATCGCGCGGCTGCGAGACGTGAAGGCTTCGCCGATTGGCGACGGCCTGATTTTCGATTGCGCCGACGTTGCGATCTCCGTTCCGGGCCTGTTGCGCGACATATTCGGCGATGCGTTTGCGGGAGCGCTCGGCAAGATCGGCGGGCGTGCGCGATCGAGCGCCAAGGCAGCCGCCGCCCGCAAGAACGGCCGCAAAGGCGGCCGGCCGAGGAAAGTCGCCTGAATTCGTATCCGAGAGCCGCGCCGTTAAGGTAAAGAAATCCAGGCGATCGTCGGCTCAGCCTGCCGAAAATGTGTGCCGATAATCACTTGCATGATGTCGTGCGCTTGATAGGTCGTTGGTACAGTACAAGCTAGCTACTACGAACCGCTCAACCCAAGAGCGGTCCGCTAGCCGGCGGCGTCAGCCGTTTGTCGCCACTCCGCGCTAAGCTCCCGTCATCCAACTCAGCATGAGGCTCGGGCCGCCCCTCGCCGGCTCCGGGCCAGAAAAGGGACTTTCTTTGCGAATTCAATCCGGGCTTGCGCTTCTAGCGCTGGTCGCTCTTTCCGCGTGCGGCGGCGGCGGCGGCTCCACCGGCACCGCGACGCTGCCCTCCACGAATCCCGCGCCGAACGGCAGCGCGAGAGCCGTTGCCTCCATCACGTTCAACGTCGCCAAGGCCGATCCGGGCTCGAACATCGGGAGCTCGACGACGACCGCATCCTCTTCGCGTAAGCCGCAATATCTGTCGTCGGCGACCGACAAGTTCGCCTTCATGCTCGACGGCAAGGAGGTCGTCGCCGATCAGGAAGTCGTCAATTTCAATAACGCGGGGCCTGCCGGCAACGGCACGTTCACCGATTCCGCGACGGGATCGACCGTCACGCTTTCGTACGACGGTTCGAATCCGGCGTACTTCACCGTCGGCGCCACGATCGTGACGACGCCGGGGACGCACAAGTTCGGCGTGGTCATCAAGAGCGGCACGCCGGCGTACGTCCTCTCCGAAGGGCAGGGCACGTACACGCTGCAGCCGACGTTCACCGGGCAAGCTCCGCAGGCGCTCGGCACGCTCGCGCTCAACGGCGCGATCGGCAGCGGGTACATCGAGTGCGATACCTGGGCGCAGAACGTCGCGACCCCCGCCGGCACGTGCAACAGCGGCGAAAACTACAGCAACGGCACGTACTACTTCACCGCGGTCGCGGCCGATTACGACGGATTCCCCATCGTCGACCAGGGGATCCCGTTCGACAACGGCGGCTACTCGGTCGTCGAAACGGACGGCAACGGCATCGTCACGCTCGGCTACAACGGGCCGTTCACGACGCCGGGCAGCAACCTGACCGGTCCCTCGAGCGGGTGGGTCGCGGGATCCACGTTCAAGTACGGCAATCGCTTCACGGCCACGTGCAACAAGGTGGGTACGGCAACCCTCGGCCTGCAGCTTACGAGCGGGCAGGGCGCCGCTCCGCTGACGCCCGTCGACGGGTACGACTACAACGGTGCGCTGCCGGTCGCAACCGGGTACGCTCCGCCGTCGCAAACCCCGGGCTCCATCCTGCCGCTCGGGAGCAAGACGTCCGTCAGCTCCGGGCGCTTGCCGCAGTACAACGTCACGGTCAACTGCAGCGCCACGGGAACGCTCACGCTGATCTAACCGGCACCCCGGCAGAAGGAGAGGGACCGCGTTTCGGCGCGGTCCCTTTTCGTTGGAGCCGGGCGTTGCCTCAGACGACGACTTCCCGCAGGTGGCCGGTCTCCACTTCGTAGACGAAGCCGCGCACGCGGTCGCGGTGCGGGAGATACGGATGCTCGCGGACGCGCGCGATCGCGGTGCGCACGGCTTCGTCGATATCGTGGAAGGCGCCGAATGCGTACGGCGGCGGGTGGCCGGCGTCGGCCGCGATCTCGGCGCGGAGCGCTTCCTCGTCCGCATCGTGCAGCCCGCAATCCGTGTGGTGCATCAAAACGATCTCGCGCGTTTGGAGGACGCGCTGCGAGAGGACGAGCGAACGCAGCACGTCTTCAGTGACGAGCCCGCCCGCGTTGCGCAGAATGTGCGCTTCGCCCGAATCGAGCCCGAAGATGCGGAAGTTGTCGATGCGGGAATCCATGCAGGTCACGATCGCCACGTGCCGGGCCGGAATGATGGCATGCGGCCCCTCGAAATCGGCCTCGTGGATGACGGCGTTGGAAAGAAGTACTTCGATCGCAGTGCTCACGGGGGGCTACCGTTGGCGGCGCCGCCCGCCCGGACCTTGATCCATGGCACGTGACAGCTCGTGGCGCACGTCTCGCGCTCTTTTGGTCTGATCCCGGTAGGTCTCACGTGCATCTGGCAGAGCGAACCGGTCGACGTTGCCGCTGCACGATCCCCGCGCGACGCTGGATGCCGGGCTCACGATGAGGACGGTCGAAGCAGTCTTCTCTGCAAGGGGTGCACGGCGATCGGGCCCGGGGTCAAGGTCCATCTCGTAGCAGGTCGCCGCTCCAGCCGCGTCTACGAACAAAATGGGCTATTTGGGTCCTTCCGATGCGCGGCGAGCGTTTGTTAAGCTCAGACGCAGACATAGGCGTGCGTCTTGGTATGACCACGCGCATGTCGGATACTCGGCAAGAAGGTCGTACTAACTCCTTCTAACTTCTCTATTTGCTGCGACACGGCCGGCACGCACTCTGGACGAAGACTGAGTGATACGCTCTCAATGGGAAAGTGCTCGCGGATCTCGGCTTCCGTGAGATGTGAGAAGTCGAGGGTATCGCGGCGCTGGAGTCTACCGCAGTGCATATTCCGCAATTCGACTTGATTCGGTGAAGATGGAACTACACCCATGACTGCTGGCTGGTCTTCATTGCGGTCGGGGATTAGCCCTTATCTCCCCAAGGCGATCTTCCGGCGCCCCATTCGCGTGAAGCTAAATGAACCAATCGTGTCCTTTACCTTTGACGATTTTCCCCGCTCCGCGGTGCTTGCCGGCAGCCCGCTGCTGCAACACTACGGTGGTCGCGGAACCTATTACGCGGCGCTGGGATTGATCGGCACGGAAGGCGTTCACGGTGCCATGCTGACCCGCGACGATCTCGAGATCTTGATCGCCGACGGCCATGAGATCGGATGCCATACCTATTCGCACGTTTCCGCGCGGCGCACGGATACCGCGGGGTTTGTATCAGATATTTCTAAGAACCGCCAACGCATGGAGGAGCTGCATCCAGGCCGCTCCATGAGCAATTTTGCCTATCCGTACGGTGAATTGACGCTACGGTTAAAGAGGCGGATGCGCCGATACGCGGATAGTTCGCGCAGTACCTATAACGGGATTAACCGTGGTTGGGCGGACCTCGATCTCTTGTTGTGCCAGAACCTTTTTGAGAATGTTCCTCTTCGGCACGTGAAGCAAGTGGTGGACGACTGCGGCGACCGGCCAGGATGGGTTATCTTCTACGGACATGAGGTTTGCGAGAACCCCTCGCCTTACGGATGCACGCCGGCGTACTTCGAAGCCGTCCTGAAGATCGTAACGAGAAAGTGCCGCGTAATGACCGTCGGCGACGCCCTGGCTTTCATCCGAAGTGTGCCGGCGTAGTCTTGAGGGTCCGCGAGTTTCTTGCGATAGACTCCGATGCCTCGCGTTAAGAATCGGTGGCCTCAGACCATGAACATGATCGTGAGGTGGGCCGTTGCGGTGAGCAGAGCGAATCGTGTGCAAAGTGTGCGCACGTTGCGCTGTTGAGAGGTGGCATGGAAATATCGGTCATCATTTGCACGCGAAACAGAGCAAGTCAGCTCTCCGAGTTGTTGACTTCGATGTGCGGCCTTGCTCATCCGGGAGTTGATTGGGAGTGTATAGTCGTCGACAACGGAAGCACGGACAATACGGCAGAGGTAGTGGAATCGTTTGAAGGTTTGCTTCCGATCAGGCGCGTGATGGAGCCGGCTGCAGGCGTCTCAAACGCCAGGAATGCCGGCGTTATTGCGGCCAAGGGTCGCTATATCGTTTGGACGGACGACGATGTCCTTGTAGAGCCGAACTGGCTCGCTGGATATGGGAGAGCGTTTAGGCGCTGGCCTGATGCCGCCGTGTTTGGCGGTAAGATCACGCCCCTTCTTCGGCCTCCGACGCCCGACTGGTTTCAGCGTGGAACGAAGTATCTCACGGATGTTCTCGGGGCCCGCAACCTTGGGGATAAGCCGATTCACCTTTCCATGATTGACTACCAGATACCATATGGGGCGAATTATGCCGTCAGAGCCGCGGAGCAGCAGCAGCATCGCTATGACCCTTCCCTAGGAGTTGCTCCGGGACGTCGCCTTGGCGGGGAAGAAGTCGACGTTATCAAGAGGATTCTGGAGTCAGGCAAGGAGGGACGGTGGGTTCCGGACGTGGGGGTCCAGCACATCGTTCCGCCTTCGCACCAGACAGTCGCGTATATCGCCCGCTATTACGAAGCAGTCGGCGAATACGAGGTCTATTCGGCGATCAGGAGCGGCGGTGTCGGATATGGGCCAATCTCACTGCTCATCTTGGCTGCGACGGTCCCAGCCAGTTTTATCGGATATCATCTTGCGCGCGCTTTGGGCTTGGGCACGTGGGCCCGTTTTCTTAGAAGGTACGCCCGAAACCGCGGAGTGCTGAAGACTTGGCTACATTCGTTCCTAGTAACTGGTTTCAGAGAATCTCGCAAAGGCTTGTGACACGCCGCTCGGGTTGCATGTACGTGCAATAGACCGCACCTACAAGCAAAATGGGCTATTTGGGTCCTTCCGATTCGCGGTGAGCGTTTGTTAAGCTCAGAGCCAGACATAAGCGTGTGATTTGGTATGGGCATTCGTTGTGTCACATAGGCGATGCGAAAATGGTAGTAAGTCCTACTTCTCGATGTGTTGCGAAGCGATCGGGTTCAGGCGCGCAGTCCTTGCTTGGTCAAGGCCCCGCTGATGGATGATCCGGCGGAAAGCATGATTGTGGCGCCGGACGTATTCGTCTACCGGCGATTGTCGGCGGAAGGTCGCCTGCGGCGCGCTGTCGATATCGCCGGCGCTTTAGTACTAGGCATGGTTGCATTGCCGATCCTGCTTTTCGCATGCATTGCGATCTACGTTGAGGACGGAACGCCGTTTGTCTTCCGGCAACAGCGCGTCGGCCAGTTCGGACGGCTGTTCACAATCTTCAAGCTTCGGACGATGCGGGCGGCCACGTGCGGTGAGGCTTATAAGCCGAAACGGGGGGACTCGCGGATCACGCGCGTCGGTGCGGTCCTTCGGAAGCTTTCGATCGATGAGCTGCCGCAGCTTTTCAACGTGTTGCGCGGGGACATGGCGATCGTCGGCCCGCGGCCGGAGATGCCGTTCATCGTACGCCGGTACGAGAACTGGCAGCACTTGCGGCTGCTGGCGAAGCCCGGCCTGACGTGCATCTGGCAAGCGAAGTGCCGGTCGACGGTCCCGCTCGATCATCCTCGGGCGACGCTGATGGACCTCGACTACATCGAACGCGCGTCGCCGGCGATGGATACCGAGCTCATCCTGCGGACGATCGGCGCCGTTTTCTCAACGCGGGGAGCACGGTAAACGTGATCAGATCAGGATCGATCTGCGTCGTAGGAACGTGTACGTTCTTGCGAACGAAGTCGCGAGCGTCTGCGGCGCGCTAGGAACGGCTGTGGACGACTATCAAGGCATCGTGCGGCGACTTACTGGAACGGATGAATTCGATGCGTTTCCCGGCGAGGGACGGCCAGCGGAAGCGCTCTGATGCGAATCCTGCATCTGCTCAACACGCACGTGGACGCGGGAAACGGCATCGTCAACGTGGCGATCGATCTCGCGTGCCTACAGGCGAAAATGGGACATTCGGTCGCGATCGCGTCGAGCAGAGGCGATTTCAGGGCGCTGCTCGCGGCGCACGGCGTAGAAATATTTTCACTGCCGCTTCCGGTGGGCTGCTCCGCGGCGCGCTTGGGTCGCGCGACGGAACTCCCGAAGGGCGTCCTCGGTTTGCGCCGCGTGGTGCGGTGCTGGAAGCCCGACATCGTGCACGCGCACATGGTCACCGGCCTCGTCGTCGTTCGCTTGGGGTTCCTGCGCCCTCCGTTTCGGCTGGTGAGTACGGTGCACAACGAGTTTCAGCGCGGCGCGCCGCTGATGGGTTTGGCCGATCGCGTTATCGCCGTCAGCCAAGCTGTCGCGGCGAATCTGCGGCGGCGCGGCATTCGCGCGCGCAAGATCGCCGTTGTTCCGAACGGCCCGCTCGAGACGCCGCGCCGCGCGAGCACGCCGTCGCCGATGATCTTGCAGCGTCCGGCGGTGTTAACCGTCGGCGGCCTCTACGAACGCAAGGGTATCGCCGACGTCATAGCGGCCTTTGAAATCCTCGCCGCGACCGTGCCCGCGGCGCATCTCTACATCGTCGGCGAGGGCCCGGACCGCGAGCGCTTCCGCGCTCAAGCGGAGCGCTCGAGCGTCGCCGCCCGCATCCACTTCGAGGGCTTCCAGCGGGACCCGCGGCCCTACATGCTTGCCAGCGACGTCTTCGTCCTCGCCTCGCACCGCGAGCCCTTCGGCCTCGTTATTCCGGAGGCGCGCGAGTGCGGGTGCGCGATCGTCGCTAGCGCCGTCGACGGGATCCCGGAGACCATCGACGGCGGAGCGCGCGGGATCCTGGTCGCGCCACGCCATCCCGCGGCGCTTGCGGCTGTGCTCGCGGACCTGCTCACGGATCGCGCAAACCTTGCAACCTGGCGCGCGCGTGCCGTCGAAGGCTTGGAGTGGCTGAGCGCCTCGCGGGCGGCGCGTGATACGCTCGCCGTTTACGCGGAAGCCTGAGGCCGCTCCCGTGCGCGTTTACGGGCGTGGCAAGCCGGGGCGTTCGAGCAACGGGCCGAGATCGCTTTGACTGAGTGCCCAGATAGGCAATTTGGTCGCTTCTGCAGGGGGTGGAAATTTGCTAGACTTAGCCACGCATCCAAGCGTGGCGCCCTAGGCGCTGCCTATTTCCTGTGAGCTGTGGAAGATGTTGACGACGCCAGTAGCTCGTGACCGATGAAGATAGCGTGCGTGGGGACAGGATGGTATCCCCAGAACATCGGCGGCTTAGAGAAATACGTTTCGGGGATGAGCCGTGAGCTCACGAATTCCGGCGACGACGTGACGCTTTTCGTCACGGGAACACCGACAAGCTGGAGCGATCGCGCACGCGTCTGGAGTTTCGGCGATCCACGAGCGACGGCGTTACGGCGTGTCATGGAGGCGCGAAAGTGCTTTGCGCAACACTATCGCGAACCGTACGACGTCCTCAACCTTCATTTCGCACTGAATGCCCTTCCCGTTTTACCGCTGGTATCGAAACGCACTCCAAGGGTGTACCATTTCCATGGCCCCTGGGCGGAAGAGAGCCGTGTCGAGGGAGCCGGAGCGCTTTCAGCCGCGGTTAAGCATCAAGTAGAGCGATTTGTATTTCGGAGAATGGATCGATTCGTGACGCTGAGCTCGGCGTTCAAGACGGTGCTTAGGGATTCGTACGGCGTTTCCGAGGATCGGATAACCGTCGTTCCAATGGGAACGGATACTTCGTTTTTTGCTCCGGCGCGCGATCGGGCGGCGACGCGACGGTCGCTCGGATGGCCTCTCGACAAGAAAGTGATCTTTACGGCGAGACGCCTCGTGCGCAGAGTCGGCATCGCCGAATTGCTGGAGGCCGCCGCGGCCCTGAAAGCCGCTGATATACCGATCGCAATACGCATTGCGGGAAACGGACCGCTGGCGCAGGAGATTCGGGATTCGATAGACCGGCTCAATTTGCACGATATCGTGGAACTGTTGGGTTTTGTTTCCGACGAGGATCTCGTGCGCTGCTACCAGGCCGCCGACATGACCGTGCTCCCTAGTCAGGCGCTCGAGGGCTTTGGGACGGCCATCAGCGAGTCGCTATCGTGCGGTACGCCCGTTCTTGTTACGCCCGTCGGCGGAATGCCCGAAGCGGTCACGCCTCTCGATGCAAACTTGATTGCGCGTTCGCCCTCCGCGCATGATATCACAGATATCCTAGGCCGGGCTTGCACCGGCGCCCTTGCGCTTCCAGGCGCCGATGTCTGCCGGGCGTTCGCCCTAGACCATAGCAGTTGGGGGTCGGTGTGCGCGCGGCTACGCGAAGTCTTTGCTCTAGCCGCCGAGGGACGCAGCGCGATCCGCGTCGCCTGAAGCCGTGACCCATTCCCAGGTCTTGACTGCCGGAGTCGGCAGGCCGATGCGCTGATAGAGAGCGCTCAGTACGCTGTCGGTGTAGTTCTTCGGATCGTGGAACGCCATGAGCCGGCCGAGACCCTCGCCGGGGCGATAATCCGCGCTCTCTTCCATGGCTGTGCGAATTGTCGCCGCGAGTGAGCCGGGGTTGGCGACATCGCAGGACCAGCCTAGGCGGAAGCGCTCGATTACCATGCCGGAGTACCCGTAAGCTCCCGCGACCACCGGGCGAGAAGCGAATGCCGCCCGGAGAAGGCTTGCCGATAATGCTTGCCGCGGATAATAGAGTGGTGCCGCAACATCCAGCGCGCATAGTCCTAAGCTGAACTCCTCGTGCGCGATGTAGCGGTCGATCAAGATGATCCGGTCCTTACGCACAAGATCTGCGTAGTCGCGCTCGATCAGCTCGCGGTACGGGTGCCACAAGGCCCCAGCCAACAAGAGACGATCCGTGTCAGGGAGGTTCGCCGCACGGAACGCCTGAAGCAATTCCGGAAGAGCCTTACGCCGATCTATCGCGCCGATGTAGCCGATATAGCGTCCGGTGACGGGGATTCCGAGCGCTGTCCGCGCGGCACCTTTATCGGAATGAACGACCTGCTCCACAGGATCGGGCAAGATCTCGAGACGCTTGCGAGAGCGATACGCTCGCTGCTTCCACTCTTCGTAGAGAAGCGGATTGACGATGCGGACTTCCGACCAGGGAGCAAGTTCTCGTGAAACACGAAAGACCTCGTCTTTGACGTGATCCTTTAGCGTCGTTACCGGGGCGGCGTCGCCGCGATGAATGATGGCGACGGAGTAAACGTTCTTTGGCAACGACCTGCGTCGAAAGGCTGAAAGAATTGCGAGGCCGACGGTCTCGTGATCGGCCGACGTCAGGATCAAATAGTCGGGCCTGATTCGGGCTACGGAATCGAGTACCGCTAGCGCTTCGTTCTGCGCCGAGCGTAGAGGGTGCTTCGAAGGCTCCAGCGAGGCATCGAACTCTACCGTGGAAGCATAGCGCGCGAGTTGATCGTGAAAGGCCGGAGACTTCCAGTGGGAGCGCGAGGTGGTTACTACGACCTTTTGGAGCAACTCCGCCCGCACTAAAGGGACCAAAGCGCGGAGCAAAGTCCCCACATAATTGGTGAAATGCCCGTCAGTGCCGGGCTCGAAAATTTGGACGATCATGTGCTCCCCGTGAAGTCACTTACGGCGCGTCGCGCGCGGAGTCCCTCGAGCCCTGCCTCGCAACCAAGAGCGCGAGCACGGCCTTGCGTGCGGCCTCGCCAGCGATCACGGCGAGCGTGCACGATGAACGCGCCGTCGCTTCGGCTCCGCGCCGCAATCGCAGCAGGGACCGCGCCTGGGATGCGATGAATCCTGCTTCAGGCTGGTCCGGCGCGGGTCTCCGTGTCTCTACGCATCGCTCGCGTTCCGCAGTATAATCGGGGAGCTCGACCGAGCTGCTAACAGCGTACGACGGAAAGGTGGCCGCCGCAAACATGGAGCGGGTACGGAGTATCGCAAAGGGTGCCCTCTGGGTTGCCTATCGCGCTCTGCTGAAGCCCCTCCTGCGCCCGATCTTTCGTGATCTTTCGTTGACGGAACCGATCATTTTCGGGGATCGCTCGAGGGTGGTCATAGCGCCGACGGCGAGAGTGTGCAATGCCTTGTTGAACACGCATTCGGGGACCATCACTATCGGAGAATATGTGTTCTTTGGCACGGGGGTTGCATTGCTGGCCGGTTCGCATGACTATGAGAAGCTACTTAAGGAGCGAACCGAGTCTCAGCCTTGCGGGCGCGACATTGTGATCTGCGATGGGGCGTGGATTGCGACGAATGCAATTGTGATCGGGCCGCGTATTGTTGGCGAGCATGCGGTTGTCGCGGCCGGTGCTGTCGTTGTGGATGATGTGCCTCCGTACAGCATCGTAGCAGGGGTTCCGGCTAGGGTGATTGGCTCGGTGCGTGCTAGACCTAATCTGGAGGGTGGGCCGCAGCCGCAGATGACGCGACTAGAACAACACGAGCAGCTAAAGGCTCGTAGCCCTAGCGATCTTAGCTCTGCGGATGATGCCGGAAACGGTGAGAAGCAAGAGGGCGGCAAGCATGCAGAATTGGTACCATCGAACATCGACGACCGACTGCAGGAAGAAGCCGAGCGCAGGCAGGCAGAGGAGCAGCCGTTTCATCAGCATGTCGTCTCCGAGGGCGAACGGCAAACACCAGACCCCGTAATACGCGGAGCGCTGGGCGGCGAGCGAGGATAGTGCGAGGGCGGACGATCGCAGCGTGCGTCGCCCGAGCAGCGAGGTGCAGATGGCTGCGAGCGCGATTGCGATCGCAGCGATGTGCGGGGGCGTAAAGCGGAGCCAGGGAGCGGTGGCGCCCTCCGATGCCTCGGAGAAGAGCGCCTGCGCGTATATCCCCGCGCCAAAACTGCATACGATCGCGATGCCGCAGAGGGTTGTCAATGCGGCGAGGGCGACGCGCCGCGCGGGCGCGGTTGGAATCACGAAAGCGAGCGTCCCGATCACCACGAATGGAACCTTCATGGCACCGGCGGCTACAGCGGCGGGGACCGCGAGGTACGGAGTGCGCCTCGCGATTGCGAAGGCGACTGCAGTGAGAATCACCGGGAATAGATCGTTATGACCGTTTGTCACGAACTCTAGGTAAAGGAATGGGTTGAGGAGGACGAGCGCGCAAGTCGCGGGTTTGAGTCCGCAGCTCCGGAGCAGGATGGCAAGCGTTGCGATGGCTGCTATGCCTGCCGCCTGGAGCAGATGGATCTTCCCCACCAGCGTTTCGGCCCAGTGAAGGTACCACGTGTTGTACGCGAGCCATAGCGGACCGTAAGCTGCAGGAGGCATCGGCGTGCCCCACAAAGCGTTAATCGCGGAGAAATCACCGGCGAACGGAGCGTTGGGCGGCGAATATGCCCGCCATCCTAACAAGTCGTAGCCGACGTACGAGTACATGTCGCCGTCGGTAAGAGCGGGCGCATTGAGTGCGACCGTCGCCAGCAACACGCAGGCGATACCGACAAGTAACCCGTCGATGCGGCTCAAACGTCCCTCACCGAGCTGGTGCGCTACGGCGATGAGCGCCACAGTCTCGATCAAGGCTACGACAAACAGCGCCGGAGTGAACCACGCTCGGCTCGCAATGAGTGTCGCCGATGAAAAATCAATGACTGGAAACGGCAGCGCAACTCTGCCGGCAAGATGTTGCGCCCTTTCAATCTCGCCGAGAATGCCGAGGTGTAGCGCGAATGCAAGCGGGAGCGAGAAGAGCGCGAATACGAAGAACGCCCTGCGTCGCTCAGGAGAGCATACGGCGAAGGGCGCCGTTGTCCAAGGCGGCAGGAGATGGAAGTATTCGGCGATGCAGAGGGCGGCGACGAAAGCGTAGAACACAGGAAGGCGTTGACCTTGGCAGTGGCGATGCCGCCGTGGACCGCTAGCGACATCGCGCAGGCACTGGGACGGAGCGGTTCTTTGGTGCAGAGATCAGCGAGCGTTGTCGCGGTCCTTCCGCGGGAAGCTATAGCGAGCCTCCCCTCGGCCGAGCGGAGGCCTCACGAGATCTGATTCGCGGCGGCTGCGGAAATGTGCGCTATCGCACGTTCTATCACGCGCTATTCTTGGGAACGACTCAGGGGCGGGGGGACGCCGGGGGACCGAAATGTCGATAGGCAAAGGCATCATAGAGCGTCTCCTCAGCGCTGGCTTGAGGGCCACTTGCCGCCCCGCATGCGCTCCGAGAACCGTTTGGGGCGCGTGCAGGCTTGGGGCCTTGGCAGCATCTCTTAGTGCCGCTCTCGTCTCGTGTGGTGGCGGAAGCGGAGCGGTGACGAATCTGCCCCAAAGCGTGACGCCGGTGCCCACAAGCGTACCCCCTAGTCCTGCAAGCGCGACACCGGGCCCCGTGGCCTCAGGACAGCGCGCGCAAGGAGCCGACGCGTTCGTTTCGTCCATCGGCGTCGTTACGCATATCGCCTATCCTGGTGGGATCTATGATAGCGCCGTCGCCGTCGCCCTCTTACAGGGCTCGGGCATCCGCTACTATCGCGACGCGCCCGCACCCGGCCCGGGTAATTCGAGCGGCAATTATCAGGCGCCGTGGACGACATACAATAGCCTCGCGAGTTCCGGAATCCATGCAGATTTCGTCTGGGATAGTTCAAACTTCTCGGGCGACCCGAGTACGTGGAATCCAACGCCGGACGCGCTGGCGAACGGGGTCAGCGGGATCGCATCGTTCGAGGGCCCTAACGAGAAGAATGCGGCCTGTACCGGGAACAGCTCGTGGGTAGGTCCGGAGCGCGCCTTCATGCAGGCGCTATGGACGTATTCACAAGCCCACGCATCGACGCTTCCGATCCCGATCCTGGCTCCCGCGCTGGGAAACTGCAACGGCATTTCGCGCCTTTACAGCGACTCGGTAGCGCTTGGGAGTCTCGCGAACGTAGCTAATGTTGGGAACATGCACGCATATCCCGGCTTCACGGTTGTGCCGGAAGTCGGCGGGCTCGTCGATGCGCAGGGCGGCGCGCCATCGTATGTCGACGCAGCGCGCCAGGTCATTCCAAGCGGCCCCCTGCAGATCAGCGAAACGGGCTACGGGACGGATCAAGTTTCGAACGCGACGCAGGCCAAATATGATCTTCGCCTGCTCTTGAATGCATGGAACCAGGGCATCGCGCGGACGTATCTCTTTGCGCTCATCGACGATTCGATCGACGGTGCCTCCTTCGAACACTTCGGGCTCGTCGACGGAACGTACGCGCCGAAGCCGGCATACAACGCGGTCAAGAACCTGATTGCAGTGTTGGCAGATCCAGGAGCGGCCTTCGCACCGGGAAGCCTCGCATACTCGCTGAGCGGGAACACGGCGAACGTTCAAGCGACGCTGCTTCAGAAGCAGAACGGCTTGTTCTACTTGATCTTATGGATCGCGGAGGCGGCGGGCGGTCCGTCGCAATCGGTCCAGCTCAACCTCGCTAATGCGGCGACTCTCAGCGCGCAAAGTTTCGATGCGAACGGCAAACTGACGGCGGTCAGCCTGTCGAAAAGCGGGGGGGCATATAGCCTTAGCGTAACCGACACACCGACGATCATTACAATCCAGAGCTAACACCGGCGCGCTGAGCCGCGACGGCGGGAATTGCGCTTGCCGATCGAATAGTCTCCGCATATGGTGAGCCGCGTCCTTGCATGGTTCTGCGTGGTGCTCATAGGCTGTGGCTGCGCAGCCGGTCCGGTGGGATCGGGGACTGCTCGAGGCGGCCCGAGGAACTCGCTCACAGTGGCGGCAGAAGCGGGACCTGCGATTCGTGAATGGCGAGCGCAGCGAGCCGACGCGTTCGTATCGTCCATCGGCGTAGTCGCTCATTACAATTGGCCGGGCGACATCTACGACAACGCCCGCGCGGTCGATCTGTTGCGAAATTTGGGCGTTCGCTATTATCGCGTCGGGGCAGCTGCCGGCCCAGGCAACCCATATGGGAACTTTCAAGCTCCTTGGCTGACGTACAACTATCTAGCTAGGCACGGCGTCCATGCCGATCTCGTGTGGGATGATTCGGACTTTTCGGGCGACCCAAGTAGCTGGAATCCGACGCCCGACGCCATCGCTAGCGGCGTCAGCGGCATCGCATCATTCGAGGGCCCCAACGAGAAGAATGTGTCCTGCACGGGGGATCGCGCCTGGGCACGCCGGCAGCGCGCCTTCATGCATTCGCTCCGGACGTACTCACGAGCGCACCGATCGACACGGTCGATCCCGATCTTAGCGCCCTCGCTCGGCAACTGCGCCGGCATCCGGCGCCTTTACGCCGATTCCGTGGAGCTCGGCGATCTATCCGGGTCAGCCGACGTCGGAAACATGCACGCCTACGCCGGTTGGACTGTTATTCCGGAAAATGGGGCTCTCGCTGAGGCGCGGGCGGGGGGGCTCTCCTATGTTGCCGCAGAGCGTCAAATCATCCCAAGCGGCCCGCTTCAGATCACCGAGGCGGGCTACGGAAGCGATAGGGTTTCGAATGCAACCCAAGCAAAGTACGAGCTCCGTCTGCTCCTGAATGCCTGGAATCATGGGATATCGAGGACGTATATCTTCGCGCTCATCGACGATCCGACCGACGGTCCCCCTTTTGCGCACTTCGGAATCGTGGACGGAACGTATACGCCGAAGCCGGCGTACTTTGCGATCAAGAACATGATCGCAGTGTTAGCAGATCCGAGCGCGCCCTTCGAACCGCGGGTTTTGGCGTACTCGTTGAGCGGGGACACGGCAAACGTTCAGACCACGTTGCTTCAAAAGCATGACGGCACGTTCAACCTGTGCGCTTGGGTGGCGGAAGCCGCCGGCGGTCCAGCGCAATCCGTCCTGCTCAAACTCACAAGACCGGCGGCGATTCGGGCGCAGAGTTTCGATGCGAACGGCGAGCTGACTGCCGTCAGCGTGTCGAAAAGTGCGGACGGATATAGTTTTAGCGTAACTGATACGCCTACTATTCTCTCCATTCGTATCGAGCAGGAAAGAGCCGGCTCATCATGAGCGCCGTGCACCGGGGCAAGAGACTCTCGTAGCTGCGACGCCTGCGGAGCCTTTGGGCGAAGGCTATGCTTGCGCAGCTGCGCTTGTTGAGGCTTACTAGGTCCGCCGTCTCCGTTAGAATTGAGGCGGATCACAGTGCGCCGCGTCAGCCGTGGTTGTAGCTAAGTCCGACCGGCATTGCGCCGATAGTTCAGGTGCATGGCGGAATGCATCCAGTGCTTCCGCATTATCTCGAGTCTCGTAGATAGGCTCGCATGCGTGAGATGAGGTTCGCTCGTGCTGACGAACGCAGGCAGAGTCTTATTCGTCGTGCTTTTTGGAATGCTCGCGGGGTGTGGTACCGGAGCGGGATCGCTGACACCTACCGCACCTACCGCAACGATCGGGCAATCCGGCACGACCTACTCGGATGGTGCAAACATGCAATGGCGATATCGCCGTCCGTCGCCTGTGCCTACTGCCACGGCAACGCCTGCGCCAGTAGCAAGCACGGTCCCCAGCGTGGCCGCAAAGAGTGCTAACGCGTTTGTATCGTCCATCGGAGTCGTTACTCATTATAATTGGGCCGGCGACGTCTACGACAATGCGACCGCCGTCGCGCTCCTGAAGAACTCAGGAATCCGCTACTATCGCGTCGGCGCGGCTGCCGGACCGGGCAATCCGTACGGCAACTTCCAGGCGCCATGGACGACGTTCAACTACCTCGCAAGCAACGGCATCTACGGAGATTACGTTTGGGATCTCGCGAACTTTGGAGGCGACCCTTCGACTTGGAACCCGACGCCCAACGCCTTCGCGAGCGGCGTGAGCGGCATCGCCTCTTACGAGGGAAGCAACGAGCCGAACTATTCCTGCACGGGGAACAACTCGTGGGTAAGTCAGCAACGGACTTTCATGCAGACCTTCTGGACGTACGACCAAGGCTACTCGTCAACTATTGGAATCCCGATGATCGCTCCATCGCTCGCGAATTGCACCGGTCTTGCGAACCTCCAAAGCGACGTGACGGCTCTCGGTGCGCTCTCGTATGCGAACGTCGGGAACATGCACTCCTATCCTGGCTGGACGACAATCCCCGAGCAGGGCGCGCTCGTGAATTCGCAGGGCGGTACTCCGTCATACACTAGCATCGCGCGAGTGACAACGCCGAGCGCTCCGCTACAGACGACCGAGACGGGCTATGGCGCGGACAAGCTCGGCTCAACGGCGACGCAGGCGGAATATGATCTTCGCCTGCTCCTGAACGGCTGGAATCAAGGCGTCCAACGCACTTATCTCTTTGCCCTCATCGACGACGCAACGGACGGGACAGACTTCGCGCACTTCGGTCTCGTTGACGGCAGCTACAACCCGCGCCCAGCCTACTATGCGGTGCAAAACCTCATCTCGACCCTGGCTGACCCGGGCTCAAGTTACGGCGGGGGGCAGCTCGCGTACGCCCTTACGGACAACACCGCGAACGTCCAGCAGACGCTGCTGCAGAAGCGCGACGGCACGTTCTATCTCGTACTGTGGGTCGCGGCCGTGGCGGGGGTAGGGTCGCAGAGTGTGACGCTCGTTTTCCCCGTCTCGCACACCGTGAGCGCGCAGACGTTCGCTTCGACCGGAAAGCTGACGAGTACGAGCGTGACGCCGAACGGCAAGAACTATACGCTTAGCGTCAACGATATGCCGACGATCGTCTCGATCCAGGGCTAGAGTGGGATTGCGGCCTATCCCGATCCGCGTGCGTCGCGTAGCACCGCTTCGTATACGCGCCCTAATTCGGAAAGATGTGCAGCCATGTCAGGCGGGGCTTCCCAGTACCGCTCGTACGCCTCACGACCTAGGGCCGCCGCTAAGCGGAAATCGCTGAGGCGCATAAGCGATTGCCTCAGGCTCTCGGCGTCGCCGCCTCGGAACAGTATTCCGGTAAGGCCGTCCATTATTCGCTCCCTCGCAGCGCATGTATCCGCGGCGATAGCCGGAACGCCCAGGGCCGCGGCTTCGGAGACCACGAGACCTGCGGTTTCGTGCCAAAGCGATGGGAAGACGAGCGCTCGCGCCGCAAGTAGCCGCTCGACTACGGCCTCGCGCGGAAGCCAGCCTGTGATCTCAGCCTTCGGATGACAACGCCGTATTTCGTTGCTGCATTCTCCGTCGCCGACGAATACGGTGGGGAGGTCGAGATCGGCTGCAACGCGCGCGAAAAGCGACGCGCCTTTCTCCGGGGAGAGACGCCCAATGTAGGTAAACGCGGAATTCGCGGCGACCGGAGCCGGCTCGCGGCGCTCGATCGAAATTGGGTTCGGCACACGGTGGAGCCGTGCGCTCGCAGGGAGCAGTGGGGCGAGGATCGACTCGCTCAGGTCTGAGATCGTGATAAAGTGACGAATGCCGGTAGGAACTTGGCCGGCGGCGCGTTGTACCGTGTGCCGTGCGAGGCGCCATATCTTATCGCGATGCCGCCGAGGGTCGCAATTCTCAGAAAGGCAGCTCGTGCCGAGGGGAACGAGGCCGCAGATTTGGCCCTTGCGATGGTTGTAGAAGCTTCCCAATGGGCAAGCGACGAAGTATTCGTGCAGCGTCACTACAATTGGGAATGCTCGGCGAAGGGCGACGTTGACCACGCTTGACGAGAGCGCCTTCGTCCAACCGTGAAAATGCACGATCGTCCGCCAGGGATCGCGTGAATCGAGGACGCGGCTGAAGGCCCTTGCCGCCGCAGCATTCCAGATGCCCTGAGTGGCGGCGCGAATACGCGATGGGTCGCTCAATATATCGCGCTGTGCCGTGCATATTACGCTCAGATTCGGCCTCGTTGTCAAGGCCGGCATGATGGGTTCCATGGCGGCGAAGACTGTGACGGAATGCCCGGCGTCGGCTAGAGCGATCGCGCTGGAGAGGGCAACTTCGGAGCTTCCGCCGTTGATATGGGCGGCGTCATTAACGATGATAACGTCCGGGACCGTGGACTGCACGGCAGACATACGAGCGTCGGCAGGCCCTGCCGCGATGCGCTCCGCGGACTTCGCGGTACTCAATTCGAGGCTCCTGGGGAGTGTGCCGTCATGCCGCGGGGAGCGGTGACGCTCGCGTAGAGTTGCTCGAGGGCCTCGCCCATCGCGGCCGAGGAGTAGCGCTCTTCAACCATCTTCCGGCCGGCGCACGCGAGTGATGCTGCACGTGCGGGATATCGGAAGAGTGAGACGATGCGATCCGCGGCTGCCTGATGGTCATCTTTCGGAAACAGAAGTAGCCGCAGCGGACCCGTGAGGATATTGGTCGTTCCGGTGACGGCGGAGGCGACCACCGGGCGCTCCATCGCGAGCGCCTCCGCGACCGTGTAGCCGAAAGATTCGTAGCGCGCAACGCTCACGAGTACATCGGCTGCAGCAACGTATGGGCGCACGTCGGGTTGCCAGCCGGCGATTTGGACGACGGAGCGTAGACCCTGATGCTCGATCTCTCGCTCGACCTCCCCGCGCAGTTCCCCGTCCCCGACCCAAATTGCTCTCGTGTCCGGGGCGCACGCGCGAACCCTCTTTACGACAGAGAGGAACGCAAGTGGATCCTTCTGATCGGTCATGCGCCCCACCGCAACGAGAAGAGGGTATTCACCGAGATTGAGTGACTGCCGGGCTGCATCGCGGCAGCGTGGCTCGTAATAAACGGAGTCGATGAAGGGGGTGACTACGGAGACGCGAGATGGTTCGGCGAGGCCGCAGGATACGATCTCATCGCGTTCGCCTTCCGAAACTGCGGCGAAACGGTCGGTCAGGGGTGCCAACATCCTCTCGATCGCGAGATATGTCGGGTTCAGACGGAACGCTAGCGCATGCGGACTATAGATGACGAAAGACCGCTTTGGAAGCGACGCCGCGGCGAGCCGTGCGATCGCTCCAGCCTTCGATGAATGCGCGTGAACGATGTCGGGACGCAGGCACGCGATTGCGTTTCGGAGCCTAACGATGCCGCGGAGATCGTCGACCAGGGTGATTTGTCGCAGCATGTCGACGGGGAAAGTCATCCATGAGTCCGCCTGCGCCGCATCCAAAAGAGCGGGGAATGCGGCATCGGCGCGGCGCTCGGAATAGGCGAGCATAGAACGAATACCTCGACCTCGAACAGCTACGCGTACGTTGTCGAGATAAGCCCGTGTCCCGCCGAGCGTTGCCTCAAGCACGTGCAGGACGCAGAGGTCGCGCGGTTGCTTGCCAGGCCGCTCGACCTCCGCCGACATCACCGATGGACCGCTCTTGGATTACGCATCAGGCCCAGAACGATCCAGAAGAGCAGGCCGTCGAGGGCAAGGTGCTTATCGCCGAAGAAATCACCGGCAAGCAGCATGATCTGCACGGCAAGAGCGACTGCCGCTACCGTACGTGCCGCGCTGCGATCCGGACCGCGCTCAACCCACCATATTCGGAAGGCGATGACGATGCTCACGAACAGCACGCCAAGATACGCAAGCGTCCCCAGGATGCCCATCTCGACGAAACGCGACAAGATGCCGCTGTCGAGAACTTCCGTTGAGCCGGCTGCCCCGTTGAGTTTCGCAGCAGTTCCGAGCTTCCCAAGTCCGGTTCCGAGCGGATTGATCAGAGCTTCGCGATAGGCAAGGTCCATTTGTTCGCGGCGGTTGACGGCCGAAAGGTCGCTATCGAGCCGCGCAAACGTGTTAATGCGGGTAAGGATGGTGTTCTGGACATCCGTAGTGCCCGTGACGTATGGAAGGTAGGACAGCGCGAGCGCGCAGGCCGCGACTGAACCGGCGATCGCGAGCGCACCACCGATGCGGCGCGGTGACAGCAGCAGGAGCACTACCAGTCCAAGCGCAAGCCCGACCCAGGCCTCGCGTAACTGGCTCAGAGCGAGCGCCGCCAAAATCACCGTGACCAAAGGTGCGGAACGCCACGACAAGATCGGAAATGCGATGAGCAGCGCGAGAACAAGATAGTCGCCTAGTGCTGCAGGCGCATTGAGAACGCTGAACACGCGGATCATATAGGGCATAGGCGACCCGATCGAGTTCATGTCGGCATTACGCATCCAGGCGGTGTCCCAAGGCGGAGCTGCGACAAACTGATAGATGCCGTAGATCGAGACGATCGCGGCCGACCATAAGATGAATCGCGCGAAATCGGAATAGCAAACGGCAGCGTTCGCGCGGCGCCCGCCGAGCCAGACGCCGGCGGCGGCGGGGAGCACCGCGAGCGTGAACGCATAAAGCGCTGCAGCTGCGTTGCCCGCCGCTATTCCGAACACGAGCGCGTACGCGAATATCCCGGCCCATAAGACGGCGATTGCGCCGACCGGCGCTTGCGACGCCGCGTGTTTTGAAGCGCGAACCGCAAGCAGGAACGGCAGCAGTGCCACGATAGGCAAAACGCTGACGACGCTGATGGAAGAGAACCCGTGCTTCCAGTCGATTAGGCGCCTAAGCTCGGGCGCGAATATCCATACCGCAAGGAGTCCCTGGAGGGCAAACCGCCCAAGCCTATCGTCGCGCGATTCGAGTTCGGCCGTGCGCGGGGCTCGCTGCTGCGGCTTTCCTGTGCGTGAACCCAGGGCGGCTGTGCCCTGCATTATTGCGGGGCCGGCTCGCATTTAGGCGTTTGTCGGATCATCGGCGCCGGTCGCCGGAGCAAGGCTGTCGGCCGGCCGCGGTCTGCCCTTGATAATGGCATGCTGCTGCGACGGGCGCGCCGGGGCAATGGGCTGCCTGCTGCTGGAGCCGCCGCTTCCCTCGATTGCGACGATCCCGAATACCCGGGCGTCAATACGGGCGAGGACCTCGTCTAGTCGCTGGTCCCGGTATCCGAGCGGGCGATGGAGGCGGACTGCGATGACTACGCCGTCTGCTGCAGCAGCAAACTGAAGGCCGAGAGCGTCGTCGGCGATTTCACTCGCGTCGACGATGCAAACATCATATCTTTCCCGCAGGTCATCCGCGAGGCCACGAATACGCGTCGCCGACGTCGCACGGGCGAACGAAGTGCTCGCCAATGAGATCGCTTCGAGGTTCCGCACGCGTCCATTTACTCCCGGAGCCGTAAACGTCTGCCAATTCGATGGAGCTTCGACGGCGGTTGCGTTTAGAGAGCGCGTCGCCTCCGGGCGGTGATGATTGATGTCGACGAGCGCGGTTCTATGGCCGGCCTCGGCAAACGAGCGCGCGAGCGCGAGCGCAACGAGAGTCTTGCCGTCGCCGCGCTCTGCGGACGTGACCACAACGACCCACGGCTTCGTTATTGCGACCTCGATCTCGGCACGCACTGAGCCGATCGCCTTGGCCGCCGTTTTCTCCAACTCCGCTCCGTTTCCCGAAGCTATGGCAAGAACGGGGCGTCCGGAAAGTGCCGACAACTCCTCCGGAGTGCGCACGCGCTTCTCAAGGATCTCAATAAAGTAGGCTAGCGCGATTCCCAGGACGAGGGAGGCGAGAAACGCCGTGACCAGACGTAGGCGGACGTGGCGAGGCAGCACGGTTTCGGCGAGCGTTGCACGATCGACAACCAGGACCGAGTTGAGCGCGACTGCCGAGGCCTGGTCGGACAATGCTTTGGTGAGGCTTGCGGAAAGCGTGGCGAGGTTGGCGTTCGCGATATCACGTTCCCGCTTAAGCTCAGCGACTCGGACACCGGCGGTAGGCAGCGTGTCTAGCGCGCGGTGCGTCTCAGCGATTTGGGCGTCGATGCGAGCGACGGCGGCGCGATCTCCTGCTACAGTCGCATGAGCTCTATTGCCCTCCTGAAGTGATGTGGCGTATGTGTGACTCTCGGTCGGCGCCTTTCGTTGGGCATTCTTGACGAACGCATCCAGGTCGCGCTTCTCGCGGGCGATCTGCTCGCGCAAAGCCACGACGCCCGGATAGTCCTCCGTGTATTGTGCGCGCTCGCGCGTGAGATCTGCTTGATCCTGGGCGAGCCGCGTGGACAGGACGCGATACTCGGAGCTAGCGTCCAACTGCTCCTGATTGAATAGCGGAGAGAGTTGTGATGCGGCTTGAGTCTGTGAAGCAGCTTGCGCCGCGTCTGCGTCGAGCTGCGTCTGTGCCCTCGTACGCGCTGCGTCCAAATCGGCCATCCGCTGCGCTAGGGCGCTCGTTGTATCCGCGATGCCGAACGCGCTATTCTGCTTCACGGCCAGCTGAAGTTGCCGGTCCAGCCCGACCACTCGGGTTTGGGCGGCGTCTCGTTGTTGGCGCAGCGATTGGATCAGGTCGTCGTACCGCTTGGAGTGAGTTTCCTTATAGTAGGCTGCGATCTGTTCGGCGACGCCGTTTGCGACTGCCACTGCGAGTTGTGGGTTCTCATCGCGGTACGTGATGGGTAAGATGTTGGATCCGGGAAATATCGGCGAGGCAAGAGCCTTGCGCATTACCCAGACCGGCGTCTGCAGATGCAGGTCGTCGCGAATCTTACCGAGGATGTTCGTGCTGCTCGCGAGCGCGCTAAGCTGCATGACGTCGCTCGACTCGGAGTTTGGGTCGTTAGGGGTTGTAGGCGGCAACATGACCGAGGAGCGTGCTTCGTACGTCGGTGCAACTGTGAGCGTATAGCCGCAAATCAACATCCCTACGGCAACGACCGCAGCGATCGCAATCCAGCGCCGCCGTAAGACGTTGAGTGCGCGGATAACGACGGTCCCCATTAGGCGACCTTCATTTGAGCTGACGAGCGTAGCCGGCTCAAGAATGTGTGCGCGCGCGGAGGGCGGTTAGCACAAGTCGCAGCCGGCGTTCGTACGATCGCAGCGCGGCAAACATGTAGACTCCGTAAGTGGGTGATGTTCACACCTTGCCTCGAGGCCGCGAATCGATCGAACGAGCACGGGCATGGAGTAGGAAGTGCGAAAATAAGCGGCAGGTCGGGAAAGCAAAACGGTGACCCGCGGGCCGGGAACCGTCGACGTGCGAGCGGCTTCGCGACGTGAGTGCGGCGAAGGGGCGTGCTCGATGGTATCAAGGCAAGTGTGAGAAAGTCAATCTGACTGGCGCTGCGGCGAGCATGCGCATACGCGCATGCGGGTCTGACGTAGTGTGTACCACTGCAGTTGATACTCGTCACGATGCCGAGTCCGTAGGAGATAGGTTCATGGCCGCGCCTTGCGAGTGTGAAGCGTGTGACGTAGCACGAGTTTAGTCTCCATTATGCGTCTTTGAAACCGGGACAACATGTGCCGGTTGATACGCGATAAATGGGCTGTATGGGGTATTTTCGCACTCATGCGCGCTTTGCTAAGCTCAAACGCAGGTGAAGTTGTGCGCTATTTCGGTGCACCTAAGGCGCTCTGCGAATCTAGACCGGCTGAGGGCTTGGTGGTCCGCTCGGCCGGCGCCTTAGCGGAGGCTGAGCTAACCCAATAGGTCATTGCACTACCGCGGCCGGTGGGGAGAGATGAGCTGCGAGGTATGACGAGCATCGTAGCCGGCGGAGCCGGCTTCTTGGGGAGCCATTTGGTCGATGCGCTCGTGCAGCGCGGAGACGATGTGGTCGTCGTCGACAATCTTTCGACCGGCCGGCTTAGCAATCTCGACCGGGCGCTGCGCAGTGGACGCGTGAGATTCGTATTCGCCGACCTCTCATCGATGAAACGCGAAGTCGATGCGTCAATCGAATCGGCGGTCCGAGGGCGTATCGATCGGATTTTTCACCTAGCGTCTCCGGCAAGCCCGGAGGCGTACGGCTCCGACCCGTGGGGTACGCTCGCGGTGAACGCGCTCGGAACGATGCGTCTCGCTGAACTCGCCCTGAAGCATTCCGCTGCATTTCTCTTTTCGTCGACATCGGAAGTCTACGGTGATCCCCTCATTCACCCACAACCGGAGACGTACTTTGGGAACGTCGATCCCATCGGGCCGCGTTCTTGTTACGACGAGGGAAAGCGCTTCGGGGAGGCGACGGTAGCAGCTGCCGTTCGCTCGCGCGGCCTCGCAGGGAGAATCGTGCGCTACTTCAACTGCTATGGGCCCAGGATGGAGGTCGGCGACGGCCGCCTGATCCCGGCTCTCGTGGACGCTGCGATGCGTGGAGAGCCGCTGCCGGTGCATGGCGACGGCCGGCAGACGCGATCTCTGACGTACGTTGATGACGCCGTAGCGGCGACGCTTCTGGTTGCCGATAGTCCCCACACGATTCTTGAACCTGTGAACATCGGGAACGATGACGAGCGGAGCGTTCTTGAAATCGCAAGCGCCGTCGCGCGCGCTTTCGGCGTCGAATTGGAGGTGCGTCACTTGCCGCCACGGCCGCAGGATCCGCAACGCAGACGACCTGACGCTTCGCGTGCGGCGAGTCTCGGTTGGACGCCGCAGACATCGCTCGAGGCCGGCTTAGCGCAAACCATCGCTTGGTTTCGAGAGGCGAGCTTGATCGCCGTGTGAGGCGCGAAGATCTCCGACCGCCTGAGGCACTTTCTCGCGCGCCTCGCGCCAGAATATGGGGTCCCCCAGGCGGTGCGGCGAAGCCTGCCGCTCCGCGCTGCTTGCGGAGCGTTAGCGCGCGCCGGCCGGCCCCGCCAAGGGCCGCCCTCCCGCTCGCACGAAGCGGCGACACACGGCTGCCTCGCCGCGCTTTTCGAGAGGATGCGTTATGCGCGTTGTGCGCAGTACTGACGTGAGGGCTGCCATAGCGCGATCAGAATCATCGCGTCCGCAGCACCACAGGATCGCGCTGCCACAGTTGTTCTGGTTGATCGCTGCAAGCCGATGACGATTCTTCGCGGGGACGACGTCGATTAGTCAAGTACTCCATACCACCCAAGAGCCGCCGGCCCGAAGATCCGTCGCGGGTTCGACATTTATCGTCATGGCGGCTTCGGCGCTCTCCGCGCTGTTAGGGTTCGGTCGCGAGATCGTCTTCGCGCATTTCTACGGTACGAGTTCGGCAATGGACGCCTTCCTCAATGCCTCGACGATCCCGACGATTCTGTTCGGCGTCTTCAGTGGGGCGCTCGTCAGCGCGCTCGTCCCTGCGTTTAGCGAGTTTACGAGTCAAGGGCGCTCCGAAGAGGTGGGAAAGCTCGGCAGCACCGTGATCAACGCGCTCCTCCTACTGATGTCCGGGCTCGCCGTGCTCGGATGCATCCTCGCGCCGGCCTTCGTCCCGGTGATCGCTCACGGTTTCCCGAGCGCTGAGCAGGACCTGGTCGTGCAAATGGTGCGCTGGCTAATGCCGGGCATCGTAGCAACGACCCTTGCCGGCGTTTGCGCCGCGATGCTCAACGCGAATCACCGGTTTCTGTCATCGTCGCTTGTGCCGATTGCGACGAATCTCGTGACGATCGGGTGCGTCATCGCGCTCTATCGTGAGCTTGGCATCTTTGCGCTCGTTCTGGGATCCGTCGCTGGTGCTTTCGCGCAGGTGCTGGTGCAGGCGCCGGAGATCCTGAGGCGTGGACTCTATCGCTTTGAATTAGATTTGCGCCACCCCGGATTAGCGAGAGCCTGGAGTTTTCTGGCGCCGGTCGTCGTTGGATCGAGCGCGGCGCAGATCAACCTTGCCTTCGACCGGTATTTCGCGTCGACGCTGAGCGCAGGTTCCACGGCCGGCCTAAACTACGCCGGAAAGCTCGCAGGCTTGCCGTATCAGGTCGTAGCCGCGGCGATTGCGACGGTGATTTTCCCAGTGATCGCGGGCCAGTTCGCGAGTTCGAATGGGGCGGGGATCCGGCATAGCATCTCGCTTGCGTTGCGCATGGTTGGTTTCATCGTCATCCCGTGCGCCGCCGCTTTGTGCGTCCTTGCGCATCCGATCGTGCAGACGCTTTTCGAGCGCGGCGCGTTCGGCCCCGCCGCGACGGCGCTTTGCGTGAGCCTCATGCCGTTCGGAGCGTTCCAATTGGTTGCGAACTCCTACGCCCTGGTGCTTGGGCGAGCGTGCTACGCTTGTCAGGAGATGCGCAAGGCCGTCGTGGGCTCCATTATTGCGATCGCGATCAACATCGTTCTATCGGCTACGTTCTTGCCGTATCTCGGAGCCCGCGGGCTGTTGCTTGCTAACGGTGTTTCCGCGCTCTTCATGACTGCATTCCTGGCGACGGTTCTTTGGCGAATGATCGGGGGATTTGAATGGAGGCAACTGCTTTCGTCGTTTGTACGCGTTTCGCTCGCGTCGTTCGCGTTGGTGGGCGCCGTGTATTGGATCGGCTCCCTTGGAGTGACCCCCGAGCCGACGCTTGCCTCGCGCGCGTCCTACCTGGCGGGCCTTCTCGGTGTGGCCGCCGTCGTATTCCTCGGTGTCTCGCGAGCGCTTGGGATTGAAGAGCTGACGATGGTTGTCAGGACGGTTCTGGAGAAGCTGACGCCACGAGCCCCCGGCGCCTCAGAGACGTAACTCTCGAAATCGGCCGAGGTCAGGGGCGGTGCGTCGCGGGTAGTAACAACGCCGCGAAATGTGCGCGGGATCTCTTGCAAGATGTCATGCGGCTGGCATTGGTGGGTACTATCATCCGCTGCGCGGGGTTCGTGCGCGCTGATTGGCCTTTAGGGGCGCCTATAAAAAAGATGAGCAATTTGGGGCGTGTCGGGCGGCATCAGCGATTGCTAATCTCAAGCGCAGAGACAAGCATATACATGGTAGTACAAACGCAGTGTTCATCGCATCCTGAGAGTGATGGTAATGCTTCCTGATCTACGGAGAGATCGCGAGACGGCCGAAACGGAGCGCGCAAACTCGGCCGCTGAATCCAAGGCCCCGCAGATCTTCGCATACAAGCGCTCCACGTCGGATCGCGCGCGCCGCATCGTCGATCTTCTCGGAGCGATCGCACTCTGCGTCGTGGCGGCGCCGATTCTGGCCGTGGCGAGTGCGGCGATCTTGCTCGAGGACGGCAGGCCGTTGATCTTTAGCCAGCAGCGCGTCGGCAGATTCGGCCGGCTCTTCACCATCTACAAGCTGCGCACGATGAAGAAGGCAGCCTGCGGCGATGGATACAAGCCGAGCGCCGGCGACTCGCGCATCACGCGGGTCGGTGCGATCCTGCGAAAGCTTTCGATCGACGAGTTGCCGCAACTCTTCAACGTGCTGCGCGGGGACATGTCGCTCGTGGGGCCGCGGCCCGAGATGCCGTTCATCGTCCGCCGGTACGAGAAGTGGCAACACTTGCGGCTTCTCGCGAAGCCCGGCCTCACGTGCATCTGGCAGACGAAACACCGGTCGACGGTGCCGCTGCACGATCCGCGCGCGACGATGCTGGACTTGGAGTACATCGAAAGAGCGTCGCCTGCGCTCGATGCCGGGCTCATGATGCAAACGGTCGGAGCGGTCTTCTCTGCAAGGGGCGCACGGTGATTAGGTCGGGGTCAAGGTCCATCTGCGTAGTAGGTACCGGATACGTCGGCATGGCCTGCCTGATCGGCTTCGCCGATCTCGGGCACACCGTCCGCGGCTACGACATCCTCCCCGACCGCGTCGAGAAGCTGCGCGCCGGCATCGCCCCTTATAAGGAGGCGGGCTTAGAGGCAAGCCTGCGCTGCCACCTCGCGAGCGGGCTCGTTAGCGTGTTCGGCAACTTGGCCGAAGCCGCCGCCGATGCGGAGTGGATCATGGTCGCGGTGGGGACGCCCTCGCAGGACGACGGATCGCTCGACCTGCGCCACCTTGACGCCGCGCTCGGCGCTTTGAGCGCAGTCGAGCTGAGACAGGGCGCGCGCGTCGTGATCCGTTCGACGGTGCCTCCCGGCACGTGCGACCGGCTTGCGGGCCGCTTCCACGAGCTCGGAGAATTCCTCTATGCGCCGGAGTTCCTGCGCGAAGGAACGGCCGTCTCGGATTTCCTGAATCCGGACCGCATCATCGTCGGCGCGGAGGCGCCGAAGGCGGCGCGAGCCTATGCCGACCTCTTCGCCGCGCTCGACCGGCCCGTCATCACCACGACGCGATGCAACGCCGAGCTGATCAAGTCGCTTTCGAACGCGTACTTGGCGCTGAAGATCAGCTTCGCGAACGAAGTCGCGAACATTTGCCATTCGCTCGGCACTCACGTCGACGACGTGCTGCTCGGCATCGGGGCCGACCGCCGCATCGGCCGGGAGTTTCTGCGGCCGGGCATCGGCTTCGGCGGGCCGTGTTTCGAAAAGGACGTCAAAGGCGTGGTGCACTTCTCGCGCCAGGCCGGAGCCGTCCAAGAACTCTTTTCCGCAACGCTCCGCGTGAACGGCCGCCAGCCGTACCGAGTGGTCGACATGCTGGAGCAGCGGCTCGGCGATTTGGACGGAGCAGTAATCGGTGTATGGGGCCTGGCCTTCAAAGCAGGAACGGACGATCTGCGCGACTCGCTCGCGATTCGGGTCGTGGCCGAACTTTCGCGGCTCGGCGCGAAGATGCGGATCTACGATCCCGCGGTACACGTTGCCGAACTCCCCGCGGGCGGGAAGATCGTAGGATCGGCTCTCGCGGCTGCGGAGGCGGATGCGTTGCTCGTGTTGACGGAATGGCCGCAGTTCGCCGCCATCGACGCGCGCGAGATCGCCGCGAGGCTGCGGCGGCGCGTCGTGGTGGACGGGCGGAACATTTTGGACCCGCGCGGCTGCGCAGAGGCCGGACTCGACTATCAGGGCGTGGGGCGCCCGTTGCGGGCGGGGACGTATGCTGCCGCCGAGCAGTGCGAAGAAGAAGAACTCGCGGAGGTGATCTGGAGTGGTTGACGCGCTGGAGCGATTCTCACACGTCGTGCGCCGGCGTCTCCTTTGGATCGTGGCCGTCTGCATCTGCGGCGTCGCGGCGTCGCCGTTTCTGCCGCGGCTGATCCACGCATCATACGACGCAACGGCGCGCCTGCTGGTGGTTAGCGAGGTGGCGAAGGACACCTCGGCGACGAGCGTCGATCTTCCGTCGGTCGCGCAGAGCACCGAAGTCGTCGATCGCGTGAACCGGCGCCTCAACCTCTCGAATGACGTCGACGTTCGCCATCACATCAAGGCGGAAGTCTTGCCCCGCTCCAGCATCCTGGAAATCACTTACCGGGATGTTGATAAAGAACGCGCTGCGACAATTGCAAACGCCGTGGCGGACGAGACTATCACTTACTATCACGAAATCGCGACAAACCGATACGACGACGTTACACGGAAGCTGAATCATGCGATCGCGCAACTTCGATCGCAGATAGACGCAACAAATAATCGGCTTCAAAGCGCTTCATTCAAGAATGCATACGCGAATTCAGATAAGGCGAGCGAAGATCTAGCGACGCGCATTGCCGAGCTGCACGCAGCTCGCGATCAGGCGTATGCGGATCTCATTTCGGATCGTGCGACCGATCGAGCACTGCGGGTACAGAGATGGAAGATCACCAGCATCGTTCGCCAAGAAACGCTCGCGAACGATCCGGTGTATACGATGATCCAGGGAAAAGTCGCGAGCGATGAGGCGAGCCTCGCGGAACAGCGCTCAAGGTACACCGATACGAACCCCGCCGTCGTGGCCTTGGCTGAGAAGGTGGCGTTGGAGCGCGAGCAACTCAAAGCCGCGGAGGCTCGCGCGCTCGAGCGCCGTTCAGGTTCAAGCCCAGCCTATGTGTCGAACGTGCTCGAGCAGGGTAGGGCAGCTAGTAAGACTGCCGGTGACCAGGCGCGCGTTCAAGCCCTGGATGCGGAAATCTCCGTAGCCGAACAGCAGGCGAAGGATACCTTCGGCCCAGGAGCATCGGTTGGAGCGTTGCGCGCCGAACGCGATGCCGCCGAGCAGCAGTATCTCGCGTTGACCCAGCGTTTGAGCGCCGCGCAGGCAGACGCCGCGCAAGCCGCCTCATTAGGGACCCTCGTCGTCGTCGACAGAGCGATCCCTGGCGATTCGCATTGGCAGCTGCTGTTCGAATACTTCCCGCTGCTGTATGCGCTCTCGGTATGCGCTCTTGCGATCTTGGCGGCATACGCGGTGGACGGCATGGACAGGCGCTTCTGGGATTCCAAGGATCTGGAGGACCTCTACGGGCGCCCGGTATTCGAGATCGGAAAGCACGAATGAAGAAGGATAAGAAAGCCGGCGCCGGCGAGGACGAGTCCACGTTCGAGGTGCTTCGTGCACGAATCGAGGCTAGGGTTGGGCGCCCCGGTGTGCTCGTTGTTACCTCCGCGATCGCGGGCGACGGCAAGAGCGTCGCAGCACATGGATTGGCAGCGGCGCTGGCTTCGATCGGGTGCCGGACGCTGCTCATCGATGTGGGGAAGCGAAGCGGAATCCTCATCCAGCCATCGACGAGCGCATCGATCGAGGAGATGATGCTGGAATCGGCGTGCGAGACCACGATTCCCGGGCTAAAGATCGTTTCGCTTACGAGCCCCGCGCTTCAACGGAAGACGAGCCTTCCAAGCGTCGCGCGAGCCCTGACGGTGGTTCGTGGAGGCTACGACTACATCGTTGTAGACTGCGACTGCGCCTTGAAGAATGCACTTTCCGCGCATTTCGTCAGCTCCGCGGATGCCGTTCTAGTCGCAGTCCGGGCCGGCCGCCGCCGGCAGCCGGAGGATGGGGACCTGGCCGAAGCCCTGGGCGACCTCGGAGCCAACTTCTTCGGCGTTGTGGCCATTAACCCGGCGATGATCGGCGTGGGATCGAATCTCGTACGGCTGCGCGGCGCACAAGCTAGCCGCGGCATCGAGACGGGGCACTTAGATCGCGAGCTCCGCTTTCGCGGTGCGCGCTCGTGTACCGAGCTATGACGAGCGTCGTCACGGGAGGCGCCGGTTTCCTCGGCAGCCACCTCGTCGATGCGCTCGTGCGGCGAGGCGATGACGTCGTCGTCGTTGACAATCTCTCGACGGGGCGGCTCAGCAATCTCGACCAGGCGCTCCTAAGCGGGAAGGTGATGTTCGTATTCGCGGATCTCGCGTCAACGAAGTCGGAAATCGAAGCCGCGATCGAATCGGCTACTGAAGGGCGTATTGACCGGATATTTCATCTCGCCTCTCCAGCAAGCCCGGAAGCCTACGGCGCGGATCCGTGGGGTACTCTGGCGGTCAACGCGATCGGGACGATGCGCCTGGTCGACCTCGCTGTAAAGCACTCGGCGGACTTTCTGTTTGCATCGACGTCGGAAGTATACGGTGACCCATTAGTTCACCCGCAGCCGGAGGCGTATTTCGGGAATGTCGATCCGATCGGACCGCGCTCTTGCTACGATGAAGGCAAGCGCTTCGGCGAAGCAGTGGTTGCGGCCGCCGTACGGAGGCGCGGTCTTGCCGGAAGAATCGTTCGGTATTTCAATTGTTACGGGCCGCGGATGGAGATCGGCGACGGTCGCTTGATCCCAGCCCTCGTCGGTGCGGCCATACGAGGGGAGCCGCTTCCGGTGCACGGGGATGGGCAACAGACGCGGTCGCTGACCTATGTAGACGACGCCATTGCCGCTACATTGCTTGTTGCCGAAAGCCCGAATACGATCCTTCAGCCGGTAAACATTGGCAACGATGATGAGCGGAGCGTACTGGATATTGCAAGCGCAGTGGCGCTCGCCTTTCGGGTTGATTTAATTACGCATCAATTGCCGTCACGGCCGCAGGATCCACAGCGACGGAGGCCCGACACAACTAGAGCGGCGAGCCTCAACTGGTGTTCACAAACGCCGCTAACTGTCGGTTTAGCAGCGACCCTTGCATGGTTCCAAGATGCAAGCCTATCACTTGTATGAATCGACGCACTAGTTGTGTAGTAGCTATGCCGAAAGCCCAAGCTGCCAATGTTGGGGCCAGTTCTGTCCTACGCAGCCGGGCGCGCACAGCGCGTTACTGTAGCGCCGCAATGAACAATCAGGTGTTGCAAGGAGGCGTGCGTCGAGAACCTGGAGGGATCCAGCTGTAACGGCGACTGCCGAACCCGCCCTGGTAGCCGTGGCGACCGCAGCGCGCCGCTTTGAAGGCGCACAATGGTGAGGCAGCAAGAGCGGGCCGGGCGGCGCTCCCTTGGCGGGCTCCGGACCGATCGGGTCTGATGGGGATGACATCATGGCAACCATAGTGCTGGTCCACGGCGCCTGGCATGGCGCCTGGTGTTGGGAACGCGTCGTGCCGTTGCTGGAGGCGAAGGGCCACCGCGTGGTCGCCCCCGATCTGCCCGGCATGGGGGCGGACCGCACGCCCCTGCGCGAGGTGTCGCTCGAATCCTGGGCGGATTTCGTCGCCGAACTCATCGATGCCGAGCCCGATCCGGTCGTGCTCGTCGGGCACAGCCGGGGCGGCGTCGTTATCAGCCAGGCGGCCGAGTATGCCCCCGAGCAAGTCGAAAAACTCGTCTACCTCAGCGCCTTCCTCGTTCGCAACGGCGAATCGCTCTGGGAGACGCTGCAGGAACTCCCCGGCGATCCCGAGCGCGGCGGCGACCTGAAGATCTCCCCCGATCAATCGACCACGTCGCTGCTCCCCGAAGCCGTACGTACGAACTTCTACAACACGACCGACGAGCAGTGGGCCGCCCGCGCGGCGTCGCTGATCTGCCCCGAACCGATGGCCTCGTTCGTGACGCCGCTTGCGCTCACGGACGATGCATTCGGCAGCATCCCGCGCGTCTACATCGAATGCAAGCGCGATCGCGCGATCCCGCTGAGCCTGCAGCGCCTGATGGTCGCCCAAATGCCGTGCGAGCAAGTCTTCTCGCTCGATACGGATCACTCGCCGTTCTATTCCAACCCCGAAGCGCTCGCCGCAATCTTGGACGATATCGCGAACGGCGAGTCTCCCTCCGAATCGCTGGATTAACCGATCCATAACGGAGGAAATCCGCAAAACCGCGGCGTCCTAGAGCGTCATGCTCGCACGCGGAATCGTCTTGGGAATCGTTCTCTCGCTCGTCCTTGCGGGCGTCGCCGGCGCCGTCGCCGTCGTGACCGGGCTGATCCCCGCGAACGCCGACGCCACGCCGCCCGCGTGGGAGAAGCTGATCGCCCGAACCTCGCTGAAGGCGGCGATTCTCCGCGAGACCTCCCGAACGGCGCCGAACCCCATCCCCGTGACGGACGAAAACCTCGACGCCGGGATCAAGCTCTACGGAACGCATTGCGCCGTCTGCCATGGCGCCGCCGACGGCAAGGCCTCGGCGATCGCGCAAGGCCTCTACCAGCACGCGCCGCAGCTGGCAAAGCACGGCGTCGAAAACGATCCGCCGGCGGTCGTCTACTGGAAGATCTCCCACGGCATCCGGCTCACCGGGATGCCCGCGTTCGTGCAGTCCCTCACCGAAAACCAGCTCTGGCAGGTCACGCTCTTCCTGCAGCAGATGGATAACCTGCCGCCGGAACCCAAGCAGCGCTGGGAAGCCATGCCGAGCGCGGCCGGCTGATAGCTACACGCTGAGCGCGGCTAGGTCGTTTTCCAGGGCGCAGGGCTTCGGCTCGTGCGCGGTGCGGTCCAGCGCGCAGAATTCCGATCGCCATAGCCCGCATGGGATGCCGGATTTTCCGGCGCACACGCGCTGGTCGGCACCGTGCGGGCGGCTGCGCGCCCAGCGCGCGAAATCGGCGAGGCCTTCCTCGAGCGAGACGCGCGGCTTCCAGGCCCAGCGCTCCGCCGCGCGCGCGATGTTCGCGAACGTCACGTTCATCTCGCCGGGCGGGCGCGGCACGAAGCGCAGCCGCGGCACCACGCCGAGCGCCTTCCCCAGCTTCTCGACGAGTTCCAGCACGGTCACGGGCGACGAGTTGCCGAGGTTCACGATGCGGAAGCCCGCGCGTTCCTTCGCCGCCGCCGCTATCCCGCGCACGATGTCGCTCACGTGCGTGAAATCCCGCGCCATCGAACCGTCGCCGAAGATCGTGATCTCCTTGCGGTGCAGCATCGACATCGCGAACTTGCGGATCGCGAGATCCGGGCGCTGGCGCGGGCCGTAGACGGTGAACAGCCGCACGATCGTGATCGGCGCCGCGAACGTATCGTGCGCCACGGAACAGAGCAGCTCGCAGGCGCGCTTCGTCGCGGCGTACGGGCTCGGCGGCGAAATGCACGCGGCGCCTTCATCGAATGGGACGGGCGTATCGTTCCCGTAGGCGGAGCTCGTCCCCGCGAAGACGATCGGCACCGCGTCCTCGCGCGAGAACGTATCGAGGATGTTCTGCGTCGCGACGATGTTCGAACGGACGTAGCGGGCCGGCTCGTCGATCGAACGGCGCACGCCGGGCATCCCCGCCAGGTGGATGATCACGTCCGGCCGCGTCCGCGCCGCGAGATCCCGCACGGCGTCCACGTCGGCCAGGTCGATCACCTGCAGTTCGAAGTTCTCGTGGTGCAGCGCCGTCTCGATGTTCTCCACCTTCAGGCGCGGGTCGTAGTAGTCGTCGAACGAGTCGATGCCGTGCACCTGGAAGCCCTCGGCCAGCAAGTGCTCGACCACGTGCGAACCGATGAAACCCGCGCAACCGGTAACGAGCGCTTTCGGAGGAGGGGCGGCCAAACTCATGTGCCGTTCCTCCTAGCCCGGCCGGGGGAAACCTGCCCCGCGAGCGCGTGCCGCAGGATATCTCCCGAATAGAAGGCGCTCGGCAGGACTTCGCACTCGGCCCAGCAGCCGGAGCAGTTGCGCACCCAAGTGCGCCATTTCCCGGCCGGCTCCCCGTACCACACGTCGTCGAAGGATTGCTCGCGCAGATTCCCCAGGCGGTTGCTGTTGAATTGGCAGACGGGCACGTCGCCGTTGGGGAAGATCCGCAGGTGCGCGTGCAGCGCGACGCACGCGGGGTTCGGGTCCGGGCCGCCGCCCAGCAGGCGGTTGCGGATGCCGTCGAGATAGTAGCGCTTCGCCGCGCGATCGGCGAACGAGTACGTCGCGAGATCGGCCTCGATCGCCGCGAACAGGCGCTCGAGATCTTCGCGCGAGAGGTTGCCGAAGGTTTCGAAGTGGCCGGGGTACGCCGGGGCCACGTTCGTTTCGTGCGTGCGGGAGTAGGTTGCGCTTTCCTTGTACGCCACGACGACTTGATTCTGGATGCCGAGCGGCGCCAGCAGCGCGTGGAGCTCGCCGTATTGGGCGGCGCCTTCGGCGTCGAGGATCGTCTGGTTGACGGCGAGGTTCAGGCGCAGCTCCTTGCGGCGCGGCGCCAGGGCTTCCAGCGTGCGCATCGCGGTGCGGAAGGCGCCTTTGTGGCCGCGGATCTCGTCGTGCTTATCGCCGACGCCGTCGATGGAGACGAGCAGGTTCAGCGGGACGTCCTTCGGCCGGCGCTCGCAGAAATCGACGATGCGATCCGTCAGGAAGCCGTTCGTGGTGACGTGCAGCAGCGCGGGCGTGAGCTTTTCGATCGCGACCCGCGCGATATCGGTGAGGTCCCGGCGGACGAACGGCTCGCCCCCGGTCAGCCGCACGATATCCAGCTGGGGAAGCTGGTCGAAGATGCGCTCGACCTCCGCGAGCGTGAGGTCGCCCTCGGAGCCCTTCCGCCAGGAATCGCACATCGCACAGCGCGCGTTGCACGTGAACGAGACGGTGTACGTGAGCATCCGCGGCAGGCAGGCCTGCTCGCGGTTGCGCTTCCGAATGGCGTCGGCGTAGGCCGCCACGCGTGCGAGCGGCTTCACGAGGAGAACCGGTCGGAGCCGATTTCGCGAATGCTCCCGCGGACCGGAGGCCGCAGCGGAATGACGGATGCGCCGGGAGCCGCGGGGGTTGCGGAGGCAGCCGGCGCGGAGGCGGCCGGCATGGAAGCGGCGGGCGCGGAGGCGGCCGGCGTGGAGGCGGCCGGCGTGGAGGCGGCGGGCAGGTAGCGGCGCAGTTCCGCGAGCGCGGCGGCGTTGCCGTTGAGGCGCTCGGGGATGATGCGGACGCGATAGTGTTCCACGCGTGAAAGGAACTTGCGCAAGATCGCGGGGGTGACGCGCTCGAAATCGGCCCACTCGCCGGTTCCTTCGCGGGCGAGGAGGTGCCCGTGCAGCAACTGCTCGGAGTTGTTCGGCTCGGGCATTGCGAGGATCGGCTTGCGCAGGTAGAGCGCTTCGCCCAGGAGCTGGTTCCCGGCCGTGGTGACGAGAGCGTGCGACGTGATGAGATCGTCCACGAAGCGCCGCTCGTCGATCGCGAAGAAGTGGACGTTCCCGATGCTCGGCCGCTCGCCGAGGCCGTAGAACCGCACCTCGCGGCCGCTCGATTGCAGCACTTCGATCAGGCGCTCGGAACCGAACTTTCGCACGTAGGCGACGAGATGCTCGCCGTGCTCGGGGACGGCCTCGAGGATCTGCGGCCGCAGCATCGGGCCCACTTCCACCACGCGCCCCACGCCCGGGCGCAAGCCGGGGAAGCAGAAGGAGGAGACGATCGTCGAGACCTGCCCCTTGTAGTAGAGGCCGACGACCGCTCCCATCATCGCGGCCCGCGCCTGCAAGAGCTTCGGCAGCCCCCGGAAATCGCTGACGACGAGGAAATGCTGGTGGTCGAGGCTCACGAACGGGACGCCGCGGCTGACGGCCGCGCGCGCGAGCGACATCTCGAAATCCGTGACGATGAGGTCCGGGCGCTCCTCGTCGATCGCCCGTTCGAGGCGGTCGATCAGCGCCGGCAGCGTCGCGAGATAAGAAAACGCGCCGAGCGCCGTGCGGACGGTCGAAACCGAGCGCTTCGCCGTGTACTCGAAGCGCGCGCCGGGGATGCGTTCCACCCGCACGCCGGGCGTGTTCGCGTAGAGCGGCGCGAGCATGTCGTGCGCGTCGTCCGGGGCGAAGATGACGAACTGGTGCTCGGAGCGCAGCTGCTCGACGATCGCGCGGACCCGCGTCGCGTGCCCGCGCCCTTCCCCGGCCACGCTGTAGAAGATCTTAGCCATGGCCCCTAGGCGCGCACGCGAAAGCCCAGGCGTCGCCGCCTAGGCCTGGACTCGAGAGAAGAACATCCCACCAAGCCCCAGGTTCCAGCCCTGGGCCCTCTCTCCTCGGGCACGCCCGCCTCGGCAGGCTCACGATTCGACGGTCAGGGCGACGTGGCGGCGCTACCAAAGAGCCGTTGTATCGAGGGCGAAGCCCGGGAGCTCCGGGTCAAGGGCGATGGCTTCGACCGCGGCCGAATGCTCGGGAGCCCGGCCGGGCCGGTAGACTTCGACGAAGCGCCCGTACGGGTCGATCAGGACGGCGAGCTTCGCGCCGTTGTCGAGGTAGTCGCGCATCTTCGCGCGGGTGTCGACGAGATCGTCCGTCCTCGAGCGAATCTCGAAGACCGCGTCCGGGCACAGCGGGGCGAAGCCTTCCCGCTCCTCGCCGGTCAGGCTCTCCCAGCGTTCGCGCCTCACCCAGGACGCATCGGGCGCGAGCACGGATCCGTCGCCCAGCCGAAAGCCCGCCGAGCTGTCGAAGACTATGCCTGGTTCACCCGCGCGGGTCCATTCGCGCAGCTGCCCGGCCACCTCGGCTCCGCGCCGCCCGCTCTCACTCCCGGAAGGCGTCACGATCAAGCACCCCTCTCGCCGGCGCTCGAATCGATAGCCGGGGTTCAGGCGCGAGAGTTCCATCAACTCGCCGTCGCTGACCGGCTTCGCCTGCCTGATGGATACGGCCACGGGCGGATCCTCCAGACTGAATTGTACTCCATGAAAGCGAGCGCGCTCTCCCGACCATCGCGCGCCGGGGAGTGGGGACTTCAGCTTTTCGCGGACGTGTGCGGCTCCGGGGCGGCGTTTCCGTTGTGGTGCGGCTCGCCGAGGTGGGCGAGCGCTTCCTTCGAGCTTGCGAAGAGTGCGGGTTCCGTGTTGTGATGCAGCAGACCGCTGGCGAGCTGGCTGCGCATGAAGGCGCTGCCGGTGTAGCGCGTCACCTCGGTGTAGTAGCGCGAGACGAGTCCGTGCACCATCTCGAGATACTCGTCGAGCAGTTCCGGCGCGATCTCGAAGTTGTCGTAATTGACGACGCCGCGCACCTTGCGGCCGAGCGGCTCGAGCCGCGCCGAGATCTGGCGGCGCATATCTTCGATGTCGGCCCGCGTGCGCACGTCGAGCCCCTCGAAGTTGAGGAAGAGCACGTTTTCGCCGGCATCGAACGAGAGGCGCTCGTTGAACGGGATCCAGAGGATGTCGGGGCGCAGATCCATCGGCTCGTCGCGGAAGATGCGCTCGTCCATCCGGCGCAGATCGGGGCTGATCTGCGGCGTGAAGCCCATGTGCGCGAGGATGTCGGTTTCGAGATCGACGCCCGGCGCTATCTCGATCAGTTCGATGCCGGCTTCGACGAGCCGGAAGACGCAACGTTCCGTCACGTAGAGCGCGGGCTGCGCGCGGCGCATCGCATAGGATCCCGAGAACGTGCGCTGTTCGACTTCGTCGACGAACTTTTGCTGCGAGCCTTCGCGCAGGATGTGCAGCTTGCCGTTGCGGACTTCGGTCTGCAAGCCGCCCGCCGTGAACGTGCCGGCGAATACGACTTTCTTCGCGTTCTGGCTGATGTTGATGAATCCGCCGGCGCCGGCCAAGCGGTCTCCGAAGCGGCTGACGTTCAGGTTCCCGTAGCGGTCCGCTTGGGCCAGGCCGAGGACGGCGAGATCGAGCCCGCCGCCGTCGTAGAAATCGAATTGCGCGGGCATGTCGAGGATCGCTTCGGGATTCGTCGCGGCGCCGAAACTCAAGCCCCCTGCGGGGACGCCGCCGATCGTTCCGGGCTCGGTCGTCAGCGTGACCAAATCGAAGACGTTCTCCTCGGCGGCGACGCTCGCGACGCCTTCGGGCATTCCGATGCCCAGATTGATGACGGAGTTCGCATGCAGCTCGAGCGCCGCGCGCCGGGCGATGATCTTCCGTTCGCTCATCGGCATCGGCGGGATCGAAGAAACCGGGACGCGGATCTGGCCCGAGAACGCCGGATTGTACGGCTCGCCGAACGTCTGCACGTGATGTTCCGGAACGTCGGCCGTGGCGACGCAATCGACGACGACGCCGGGGATCACGACTTTGCGCACGTCGAGCGATCCGCGCTCCGCGACGCGCTCGACCTGCACGATGACGATGCCGCCGCAATTGTGCGCCGCCGTCGCCATCGCGAGCGCATCGAGCGTGAGCGCTTCCTTTTCCATCGTGACGTAGCCGTCGCCGTCGGCGCTCGTGCCGCGCAGGAGCGCGACGTCGATGTGAAACGCCTTGTAGAAGAGGTACTCTCGCCCGCCGATTTCCATGACTTCGACGAGATCCTCGTGCGTGACGGCGTTGATCTTGCCCCCGCCGTGCCGCGGATCGACGAACGTGCCGAGCCCGACGCTCGTCAGTTGGCCGGGCTTGTGCGCCGCCGTGTCGCGGAACATCTGGCTGATGACGCCCTGCGGCAGATTGTACGCTTCGATCTTGTTTTCGATCGCGAGCTTCTGCAATTTCGGCGTCATGCCCCAATGCCCGCCGATCACGCGCTTGACGAGGCCTTCCAGCGCCAACTCGTTGAGGCCGCGATCCTTCATATCGCCTTGGCCTGCGGCGTAGAGCAGCGTCAGGTTGCGCGGCGAACCGGTTTCGAGAAATCGCCGCTTCAGCGCGAGCGCGATGCTTTCGGCAAACCCGATGCCGATGAAGCCGCCGACCGCAACGGTATCGCCGTCCGAGATCAGGCGAACGGCTTCGTCGGGGGTAACGATCTTGTTGCGGCTCGAGGGTAGCACCGGGTCCTCCAGGGTCTCTACATACGGTATCGGTATAGGACGCAAAGAATCGGATTGCCATTCCGCCTCAGGGAATCACCCGCCTCGAAGATTGCCCGGAGTCGTCGCCGCTGCGTTCCTCTAGCCAAGATGTGCTATCATGCTAGCACTATGGCAAGCAAGCAGATCGCCGTGCGAGTCGACGAAGCCCTAGCGGAGCAGTTGAGGCTGCGAGCCACGATCGAGCGGAGGTCGGTCAACGAGATCATCAACGCGGCGATCCGAGAGTACGCGACGTCGCACCCCGTCTCTCGGGACGACATGCTTGCGCTCGTGCGCGCCATCGCCAGGGAGGATGCTTCGCTTCTCCAAGCGCTCGCCGACGCGTAGTGCAGTATCTCACCGAAGGAGATGTCCTAGCGTTCTACGCCGAGGTCATTGGGGAGCCGGTCTTGAGGTATCCCGATGGTCTCGCGTCGGCGCTTGCGCGGCCGCAGCAAACCATCCTTGGCGAAGATGCATATCCGACGTTGGCCCTCAAGGCCGCCGCATTGATGCAGTCGTTGGCGGAGAATCAGCCTTTCCTCGATGGGAACCCATGGCTCTACGATGCGCGCGAACGATGCAGAAGGTCTCGATCTGTTCATCAATCGGATTGCGAAGGGCATGAGCGTAGAAGCGCTCGCGCAGTGGATCGAGCGGCATTCCACAGACGCACCTCGATGAAATCGACGGCCTCGGGGAATCGCGGGCCTCGCTCCTGAAAGGCTAGCGGGCGCTCGATTTTGCGGGATGGTGGGATGGGTGCTCGACTCGCCTCGGAGGCGCTTTGCTAACGGAGATGCGTCCAACGACGAAACCGGCCCAGCGCCTCGATGAAGCGGTCGCCGCCCGGGCGGGCGTCAGCCGCTCGCGCGCGCGGAGCCTCATCCTGGCCGGGCGCGTCAGCCTGGGCGGGCAGGCCCTGACGAAGCCCGGCGCGGGCGTCGCGCCGGATGCGCCGCTCGAGATCGAGCGGCCGAAGCCGTTCGTCAGCCGCGGTGGCGAGAAGCTCGAAGGCGCTCTGGCGGCATTTTCGCTGGACGTGGCCGGCGCGCGGGCGCTCGACGTGGGGGCCTCCACCGGCGGGTTCACGGATTGCCTGCTCGCGCACGGCGCGGCGCACGTCGTCGCGCTCGACGTCGGCTACGGGCAGATCGCCTGGCCGCTCCGCACGGACCCGCGCGTCACCGTCGTCGAGCGCTGCAATTTCCGCCTCCTCCCCGACGATGCATACGCGCCGGAGTTCGACATCGTGACGATCGACGCGTCGTTCATCTCGGTCGTGACGCTGATCGCGCGCGCTCGCGCGTTCCTTGCGCCGGGCGGCTCGATCGTCGCGCTCGTGAAGCCGCAGTTCGAAGCGGGGCGGCGGCGGCTCGGCAGCGGCGGCGTCGTGCGCGATCCGGCCGTGCACCGCGCGATCCTCTCCGAGGTGACGCGCGCGGTCGCGGAACTCGGCCTCGCGCCGCGCGCGCTGGCGCGCTCGCCGCTCGTCGGCCCGGCCGGGAACGCCGAGTTTTTTCTCCTCGCGCAAGCAAGCGGAACGCCGCTCGGCGAAACGCAGATCGACGCACTCTTTGCCGGCGGTGCCGCATGATGATCGTCCAGCCCAAGACGGGGACCGTCGCGCTCTTCGTCGATCTCGAGCGCGACCACGCGCGCGCGACCGCGACCGAGACGGCCTTCGAACTCCGCAAGCTCGGGTTCGGCGTCGCGCTCTGCGAGGATCAGGATCGCATCCTCGGCCTCACGACGCCCGGCGCGCGCGTGGAGGACGCCGTCCTGATGGTGACGATCGGCGGCGACGGCACGCTGCTGCGCGCGGCGAAGATCGCGTTGCAGCACGGGATCCCGGTCTGCGGCGTGAACACCGGCCGGCTCGGCTTCCTCACGGAGATCGAAGGCGGGAAGCTCGACGCTTTGATCGCGATGCTCCGCGACGGCTTCGTGATCGACGAACGGACCGCGCTCGAGGCGCGCCACGCCGGCCGCACGCATCTCGCGCTGAACGAAGTCGTCGTGCGGCGCAGCGGCTCGGCCCGGCTCACGCCGTTCGGGATCTTCGTCGACGGGCAAGAGGCCGCGCACGTTCCGGCGGACGGCATCCTGATCTCGACCCCGACGGGCTCCACGGGCTACGCGCTCTCGGCGGGCGGGCCGATCATGACGCCGGATCTCGCGGCGATCGGCGTCGTCGCGCTCCTGCCGCACACGCTCTTCTCCCGCCCGCTCGTCGTGCCGAACACGTCGACGATCGAGATCACGTGCGACGGCGAGAGCACGCACGCAACGCTGGAAGCCGACGGCCGCATCATCGAAGAGCTTTCGGGTGGCGCGCGGATCACCGTCTCGCGCTACGAACGCTCCGTCCGCTTCGCGCGCCGGGTCCCGCTCGCGTTCTTCAACTTGCTCGAAAACAAACTGCGCTGGAACGCGCCGATCAAGGACCGCTCCCCGCAGGAGGCTGCCGAGGAGTGACCCGCCTCGCGCGGCTCGAAATCGAAGCGTACGGCCTGATCGAGCGGGCCGAGGTTGCGTTCGCGCCCGGCTGCACGGCGTTCACGGGCGAGACGGGCTCCGGGAAGACGATGCTCGTCGGCGCGCTGGGCTTCGTGCTCGGCGCGCGAACCTCGGGCGACGTCGTGCGCGCCGGGGCTGCGCGCGCGCGCGTCGCGCTCGAAATCGACGACGTCGATGCCGCTTTGCGCGAGCGCTTTGCGGCCGAAGGTTTCGACGTGGAGCCGAACGAGGGCGCGATCTTCGTGCGCGAGCTTTCGGCCGCGGGGAAATCGAGCGCGCGCATCAACGGGCGCGCCGCGACGACGGCGCAATTGCGGGCGTTCGGCGAAGCGCTCGTCGATTTCGTCGGCCAGCACGAACAGCAGCGCTTGCTAGCGGCGAGCTATCAGCTCGACGTGCTCGATCGCTACGCGGGGGAGGCTGCGCTCGCGGCGCGCGCGCGGGTCGCGGCGGCGCACGACGTGGCGCTCGGGCTGGAACGGGAGACGCGCGAGCTCGAAGAGAGCGAGGGGCGCGCGCTCGCCGAAGTCGAGTTCGCGCGGTTCGCGCTCGCGGAGATCGAGCGCGTGAAGCCGGCCCTCGGCGAGGACGAGGAACTGCGCGAACGGCGCGATTTCCTGGCGAACGTCGAGCGCATCGCGAGCGCGCTCGCGCAGGCGCACGCGGCGCTCGTCGAAAGCGAGGGCGCGGCCGTCGAAGCGCTCGGGAACGCGGCGGCGCTCGTCCGCCCGCTCGCGCGGTACGGTTCCGCCTTCGCCGCCGCCGCCGGCCGGATCGCGGCGCTGCAGACGGAGGCGACGGACGTCGCCGCCGCGCTCGCGCTCGAAATCGAACGCGCGGAATTCGATCCGGCGGAGAGCGAGGCGGTCGGCGAACGGCTCGACGCGCTCGAACGGCTGAAGAAGAAGTGCGGCGGCTCGCTCGCCGCCGTGCTCGCCGCGCGCGACGAATTCGCCGCGACGATCGAACGCTTCGCCTCGCGCGACGAAGTGCTCGCGAGGCTGCGCGCCGAGCGGGCGCGCGCTCGAACCGTCCGCGACGAAGCCGCGAGCCGCCTGGCTGCGCTGCGCGCGGAGGCCGCGCGGCGGCTCGAAGACGCGGTCGCGGCCGAACTCGACGCGCTCGCGATGCGGGCCGCGCGCTTCGAGGTCGCGTTCGCGCCGCTGGAGGCGTGCGGCCCGGCGGGGACGGAGCGCTGCGAGTTTCTGCTCGCGCCGAACCCCGGAGAGCCGGCGCGTCCGCTCGCGAAGACGGCCTCCGGCGGCGAGCTTTCGCGCGTGTTGCTCGCGCTCGTCGCGGTGCTCGCCGACCGGCGCGAGCGCTCGACGCTCGTCTTCGACGAGATCGATGCGGGCGTCGGCGGCGCGACGGCGGTTGCGGTGGGCGTGCGCCTGGGAGCGCTCGCGCGCGCGGCGCAGCTCGTCTGCGTGACGCATCTCGCGCAGATCGCCGCCTGGGGCGATCGGCATTACGCGCTGTGGAAGACGGGCGACGGAGACGCGACGCAGATCGAACTGGTCGCGCTGGAGACGGCGGACGCGGTCGAAGCCGAGATCGCGCGGATGCTCTCGGGTTCGACGGGCGACGTCGCGCGCCGCCACGCCGCGACGCTGCTCGGCGACGTGCGGCAGCGCAGGCGCGAGCTCCGGGAGCGCGCGCAAGAGCAGGCGCGAGCGTGAGCCGGTGAGCAAGCGGCGGTTGCTCGTGCTCGTCTCGCCGCGCGGCGACGCGATGAAGCGCGACGTGCTGTGGCAGGCTTCGGCGCTGCGCGAGCATTACGAGCTGCGGTACGTCTCGCATGCGGACGAGGTCCCGGCCTACGCCGCGCTGGGCATCGCCGTCGACGAGTGGAATCCGATCGGGAACGGCGGCATCAAACGCGCGCTTGCGACCTTGCGCGGCGTGCTCGGTTCGTTCGCGCCGGATATCGTGCACGCGCACGGATTCAGCGCGATCTCGCTTGCGCTCGGCGCGCTCGCGGAACCGCTGCCCCACCGCACGATTGCGTTCTTCCACGATCTGCTGCGCGGCGAGGAACTGCCCGACAAGTTCGTGATCGAGCGCTTTCCGACGTTCCTGCGCCGGGCCGCGCACGTCGTCTGCGTGACGCCTTCGCTGGCGCGCTCGCTCGAGCGGACGCTCTCGCTCGATGCGGAGAGCATCGTCGTGATCCCGCACGGGATCGCGCCCTCGCTCGCAGGCGAATACGCGCGGCCGCCGCGCAGGCCCGGGCCCCTGCTCGGATGGTCCGGCAGATTGCGCGGCGAGCGTTCGTGGGGCGTCGCGATCGACGCGCTCGCGCTCGTGAAGAAAGCGCTCCCCGATGCGCGCCTCGCGATCGCCGGCGACGGACCGGCGAAGGAACTCGTCGAGTCGCATGCGAGCGATAAGCGCGTCACGGCGAAAGTCGATTTTCTAGGCGCCGTCACGAACGCCGCGCTCTTCGGCGGCATCGATCTGCTGCTCGTGCCGCGCTCGGATGACGCACAGCCGCACGCGCTCTTGGAAGCGCTCTCGTGGGGCATGCCGGTGATCGCCGGAAACGGCGGAGCGCTCGCCGACGCGTTGCACGCGTGCGAGGCGGGGCTGCTCGTCGAGGACGACGCGGCGGGTTTCGCGCGCGGCATCACGGAGACGTGGCCGCGCATCGACGAAGCGTGGGAGCGCGCCGCTGGCCGCCGCGCGATCGCGCGCGAGCTCTACGCGCGCCAAACGGCGCTCGAAGCGATCCTCGCCCTCGACGCCTCGATCCTCAGCGCCGTCCCATGATCGCGCGGGAAGGTACATTCCGGGCCACCTGACAAATAGGCGAGCCTCATCAAGACGAGGGAGGCCGCATGGGTTCTCGCCGGATCCTCGCTCTGGTCGGCGGTTTCGCAGCCGCTGCGCTTGCCGGGTACTTCGCGTTCCGGCCGCCGGCGCAGCAGCAGCAGGCAACGCAAGTCGCGAGCGGTCCGATCGGCGCCGTCGAGCGCTTCTTCGTCCCCGATCCGCAGACGCTGTTCGGAAAACCCGCTCTTCGCGTTCTCCTCGTGGGCCTCGACTACGATTACGACTCGCTGGACCAAGAGACGTCCAAGCAGTCCCGCAGCGACATCATCATGGCCCTCAACCTCGATTTCCGCCGCAAGCGCGTCGCGGAGCTTTCCATCCCGCGCGACATGATCGCGACGCTGCCGAACGGCACGACGGCGAAGATCAATGAAGCGCAATCGGAAGGAGGCATCCGCGAATCGCAAGCCGTCGTTTCGCAGTGGCTGGGGATTCCGGGATTCGACCGGTACATCGTGCTGCGCATCGATACGGCGAAGGATCTGGTGAACGCGCTCGGCGGCGTCGACATCGACGTCAAGAACTCGAATGCGCTGCGGGGAACGGGCAAGAACGGCCCGATCGATTACGAGGACCACTGGGGCCATCTTTCGATCCACCTCAAACCGGGCATGCAACGGCTGGACGGGGAACGCGCCGTCGGGTACGCGCGCTTCCGGCACGACTGGTGCAGCGATCCGTGCCGCATCATGCGTCAGCAGCAGTTGATCCGCGCCGTGCTCGACCGGATCGAACGCAACCAATGGAACACGCTGGCGAGCGCGCAGCGGTTGCTCGGCGTCGTACGCAAGGACGTGGATACGAACTTCACGATGCAAGAGGAACTCTCGACGGCCGTCGCCTTCTCGAACCTCGCCCCCAAAGACGTCGCAACGGCGCAGGTGCCGTATCTGCGCAACGTCGACTTGCCCGGCTACGGGGATTCGCTCGTCCCCGACGAGGCGGCGAAGCAGCGGCTCGTCGCCGCGGCGTTCCCGCCGCAGGACGAGGTCGCGGGCGAGGCGGAGCCCGCCGCCGCGGCCGGCTCGGCCGGCATCCGCATTCGCGTCGAGAACGGGACGACGGTCGTAGGCCTGGCCCACCGCGTTGCGGGGAATCTGCGGCGGCAGGGGTACACGATCGCGCACGTCGGCGACGCGCCGAGCCACGACGTCGCGGTGACGAGGATTCAAAGCGCCCAAGCCGGGCTCTCCGCCTCGTATCGCGTGCGCAGCGCGCTCGGCCCGGGTGCGACGGCGGCGCTGGTCGAGCCGGCCGCGCCCGCGGCCGGCGCCGCTGCGGACGCCGGCGAGGGGGCAGACGTGACGGTCATCCTCGGGAACGACATCGTCTCCGGCAAACGTTGAACGGAGCATGATCGTCCTGCGGCCGCTCCTCGCCCTGATCGTCGCTCTGGCGATCGTGCCGCAGCCTGCGACGGCGATCGACCCGGGCTACGATATTTGGTTCGCGGGGCAGATCGTCTCCGTGGATTTCCGCCGCGGCATGCTCGTGATCGCGCACGGGCCGACGCAGACCTCCGGGCCGGCGCTCGAAACCTGCAGGCTCGGCCGGAGTTCGTTGCAGCGCGTGCGCGCCGGCATGGAAATCGAGGCGCAAGCGGATACGCACCGCCGTCCGTGGACGATCCTGCACTTAAGGGTCTTCGAGATCACGCCTGTAAAGAAGAACCCGCTGCAGATCGCCCTGCGAGGGTGACATTGCGGCTCGTCCATCGACGGGCGCAGGGACAACGGGACCGGGCGCCCGAACGCAAGCGGCACAACATGCAGAAGCACGCGCGGAAACGTACGAGGATCGTCGCGACGATCGGGCCGACCTCGCGCGATCCTGCGATGTTGCGCGAACTTTTCTCCGCCGGCGTCAACGTCGTCAGGCTGAACTTTTCGCACGGGAACCACGCGGAGTTCGCCGCGATCATCGCCGACGTCCGGCGGATCTCGAAGGAACTGGGCCTCCAGGTCGCGGTCCTGCAAGACCTGCCGGGACCGAAGGTTCGGGCTTCGGCGCTTGCCGACGGGCTCGACGTGATCCGGCTCGTCCCCGGGTCGCTCTTCGAACTGACGACGTCCCCGCAACTCGGGACGACCGCCGGGACGGGCGTCAACTACCCCGGCCTCGTCGACGACGTCGAGATCGGCAAGAAGATCTACCTCGCCGACGGCGCAATCGCGCTGCGGCTGCTCGAGAAGACCGCGCCCGACCGCGTCGTGACGCGGGTCGAGGTCGGCGGGAATCTGCGCGGCAGGCAGGGCGTCAGCTACCCGGACGGTTCGCTGAACATCCCGGCCGTGACCGACAAGGATTTCGAGCACCTCGCGTTCGGCGTCGAAGCGGCCGTCGATTGGGTCGCGATCTCGTTCGTGCGCTCGCCGGACGACGTCATCCGCGTCAAGCGCTTCATCCGGGAGCACGGCGCGGATATCCCGGTCGTGGCGAAGATCGAGAAGCACGAGGCGCTCGAGTGCATCGACGAGATCGTCGCCGTCGCGGACGGGATCATGATCGCGCGCGGGGATCTCGGCATCGAGATTCCGCTCGAGCACGTCCCGCTCGTGCAGAAGGATCTCATCGCGCGGGCGAACCGCGCGGCGAAGCCGGTGATCACGGCGACGCAGATGCTCGAATCGATGATCTTCAATCCGCGCCCGACCCGCGCGGAGGCGAACGACGTCGCGAACGCGATCCTCGACGGGACGGACGCCGTGATGCTTTCCGGCGAGACGGCGCTCGGCGCGCATCCGCTCGAAGCCGTGCGAGTGATGGCGACGATCGCCCGCGAGGTCGAGGCGCAGTATCCGCACGAGGATCTGCGCGAGCGCCGGATGACCGGCGGGCACGTGACGGTCGAGACCTCGCTCAGCGAAGCGGCCGTGCGCAGCGCCGAGCAGCTCGGCCTCGAGTTCATCGTCACGGGGACCTCGACGGCGAACACCGCCCGCCTGATCTCCTCCTTTCGGCCGCGCCCGCGCATCCTGGCGATGACGCCGTTCCCCGCGATCGCCCGCCGCATGTCCCTGGTGTGGGGCGTCGAGGCGATGATCGTCCACAAGTACCGCCACTTCGAGCGCTTGATCGAGATCGCCGAAGCCCGGATGCTCCAGGAGGGCTTCGCGAAGAGCGGCGATCAGATCGCCATCACCTCCGGCATGCCGATCGGCGAAGGCGGCACGAACGTCCTGAAGATCCACCCCCTGCCGTAACCCCCTTGCCCCCTGTTTGCGCGGGCGGGGGTTTTAGGGTAGAATGGGTGCGGTTAGTCAATGAAGCGTGGGCGAGTCCCGCGCTTCCTCGTTGTACGGGGTATTCTTCGCACTACATGGGATTGGTCGAGACGTTCGAACGGACGGCGCTGGGGCTGCCGTACGATCCGGCATTCGCCGACGTCGAAATCGTCACGCACGGTGCGCGCCGCCAAGGGCGCGTCACGCTGCTTTCGCTCGTGGTCGACCGGCCCAGCGGCGTCGACGTCGCGCTGTGCGAGCGCGTTGCGGCCCGGCTGAACGCGGCACTCGATGCGGAAACCGATCTGTATACGCTCGAGGTGGAATCGGCCGGGCTCGACCGGCCGCTCACGAAGCCGGGTGATTACGAGCGCTTTCGGGATTCCGCCGTGCGCGTGGTGACGACGCTGGCGGTCGGCGGCGCGAAGACGCACCGCGGCAAGCTGCTCGGCGTGCGCGAGACGAACGTGATCCTCTTGACGCCCAAGGGAGAGCTTCCGCTCCCGCTGGCTTTGATCAAGTCGGCGAATCTGGAGTACGATATCCGGTCCGACCTGCGCCGCGAGAAACAACAGAAACGAGAGAACCGCAAAGCATGATCAACACGCAAGAACTGCAAGCCGCGCTCAAGGAGATCCAGGGCGAACGCTCGATTTCGTTCGAGTCGCTGCTGGAGGCGCTCGAAGCCGCGCTCATCTCGGCGTACAAGCGCAATTTCGGCGGCGAGGCGAACGCGATCGTCACGATCGACCGCGATACCGGCGAATACAAGGTCTACCACCGGCGCACGGTCGTCGATGAAGTGACCGATCCGAAGCTCGAGATCTCCAAGAAGGACGCGGGTTCGCGTTACGAGCCCGGCGACTTCTACGACGAAGAGGTCACGCCGAAGAACTTCGGGCGCATCGCGGCCCAGACGGCGAAGCAGGTGATCGTCCAGCGCATTCGCGAGGCCGAGCGCGACACGATCTTCAACGAATACAACAACAAGCTGCACGACATCGTGATGGGCACCGTGCAGCGCTACGAGCAGCGCAACATGTACGTCGACCTCGGCAAGACCGAGGCGCTGCTTCCGCTTTCCGAGCAAGTGCCGCGCGAGAACTACCGCATCAACGATCGCATCCGAGCGTTCGTGCTCGACGTGCGCAAGAACAACAAGGGGCCGTTGATCGTCCTCTCGCGCGCGGCGGAAGGGCTCGTCCAGCGGCTGCTCGAGCAAGCCGTCCCGGAGATCAACGACAACATCGTCGAGATCATGGCGATCGCGCGCGAGCCGGGGAACCGTTCGAAGGTGGCCGTGCACTCGCACCGGGCCGACGTCGATGCGGTCGGCGCCTGCCTCGGGCCGAAATCGAGCCGCATCGCGGCCGTCTCCGACGAGCTGCGCGGCGAGAAGATCGACATCATCCGCTGGTCGCCCGACGCGGTCACGTTCATCACGAACGCGCTGCAGCCGGCGAAGGTCCTGGGCGTCGAATTGTTCGAGGACGAGGGCGTCGGGCTCGTGACCGTCCCGGATTATCAGCTTTCGCTCGCGATCGGACGCGAAGGGCAGAACGTGCGGCTCGCCGCCCGGCTGACCGGCTGGCGGCTCGACATCACGAGCGAGAGCGAGGCGGAGGAGACCCGGGCGGGCTACATCGCGGAGCGCGAAGCGCGGACCGCCGAACCCGCAGCGGTCGAAGCCGTCTCCGAGGCCGTCGAGGTCGAGGAGGGAGCGGAACCCGAAGAGGCGGCGGTCCCGGCGATCGATCCGGAACTGATCCGCAAGCTCGAGGAGTTCCGTCGCGAGAAGTTCGGGGGCGAAGGTTAGCGATCGACCCCGTTCGCACGTGCGTCGCCTGCCGCGGCCGCTTTCCGCAACGTCTTCTGGTCCGCTTCGTCAACGGCGGCGGGGGCTGGGTATGCGATGTAGGAAGGCGGCGCGCGGCCGGGCGCGGCGCCTATCTCTGCTCGGCCGCGTGCGCGCGGCGGGTGGGCAAGAACAAACGCTTCGCCGGGCTCGCGGGCGCGGCGGCGGCGCACCGTTGGCCCGAGGCGGCACTTTCCCCGTGACGCGCCGCACGGTATGATGGGGTGGTTCCCCCAGGCGACCGGAGTGCTCTCCATGAACTAGCGCAGGTTCGCTCGAACCAATTCCTTGGTTCGAGTGTTTGATAAAAGGACGATATGGCAGCGGCTAAAGTACGAATTTTCGAGCTGGCGAAAGAGCTCGGTCTCTCCTCGAAGGAGTTGATCGGCCTTTTCGATAGGCTCGGGTTGGAAGCGAAGAATCAGCTCAGCGTCGTCGACGACAAGATCGCGGACCTCGTCCGCGGCGTCCTCGGCGGGGCCGCAGCGAAGCCCGCACCGGCGGCGAAAGCCCCGGCGCCCGCCGCCGCCGCCGCGGCCGGCTCGCCGGCCGCCCCCACCGCCTCCGTGGCGGTCGCGGAGCCGCCTCCCGTTCCGCCTGCCCCGCCTGCCGTAGCTCCCGCTCCCGCCGTTTCGGCCGCGCCCGCCGCAGCTGTTGCGCCGGCGCCCGCCGCGCCCGCTACGCCGCCCCTCGAGCCGCCTGCCGCTCCCGCCCGTCCGGCCGCTGCCAAGCCCGTCGAGGCGGTCGAAGAGCCGATTCCGACGCTGCGCCCGGTCACGGCGCCGGTGCGCCGTCCCCAACCTCCGAGGACCGAAGCCCCGGCCGCCGCGGCGCAAACGGCGCCGCCGAACGGATCGGCCGCTCCCGCGGCGCCGCCTGCCGCCGCTTCCGCCCCGCTCCAGGCTCCCGCGACGCCGCCCAAGCACGCGCCGCGCCCGCAGCCGCAACACCCGGGCGTCGCCGCGAAGGGTCCGCAGCCGCCCGGCGCCCCGGTTGCAGGGAAGGTTCCCCCGGTTCAACCGCGGCCCCGGCCGCGCCCCTTCACGCCGGCCGCGCCCGTCGTCGAGGCCCCCATTCCGACGTTGCGCCCGGTTCCCCGCGGCCAGTCCTCGATCGCCCAGCCGCGGCCCGCGGCCCCGCCCCCGCCTCAGGCGCCGCCCGGCGGCATCGCCGCCTCCGCGACCCCCGGCCCCTCGAGCGGCATCCCCGGCCGCCCGGGCCTCGCGCCGCGACCGGGCCAGCCCGGCGTGCCCGGTCAAGGCTACCAGCCGCGGCCGCTCGCGCCCGGCCAGCCGCGCCCGCCGGCCCGTCCGGGGCAGCCGCCCGCGCCCGGCCAGCCGGTGCGCCGCCCGATGTCGAACGGGCCGTTCCGTCCCCTTACGCCGCCCGGCCAGCGCCCGCTCACGCCGCGCCCGCCCGGCGGAACGCCGCTCACGCCCCCGGCCGCCGGCCCCGGCTCTCCGCAGCCGACCTCCGGCGCGCGCCCCGGCGACCGCAAGCACCATCGCGACGACGGGAGCAAGAAGGATCGCGAAAAGGATATGCTGCTCGAGAAGGAGCGCCAGCGAAAGAAGCGCGGCTCCTTCGACGCGGCCCCCGCGATCGCGCCCGCCAAGCTCGAAGCGATCGAAATCCCGGACGTCCTGACCGTCCAGGAACTCGCGACCTCGATGATCATTCCGGTGAAAGACGTCATCAAAGAGCTCATCAAGATGGGCACGATGGCGACGATCAACCAGAACATTCCGGCCAACACGGCGCAAGCGGTCGCGAAGAAGTTCGGCTTCAACGCGGTCGTCAAGGAAGCCGGCGAACAGATCGTCGTCGAGCAAGAAGAAGATCAGCCCGGGATGCTCACGGAGCGCCCGCCGGTCGTCACCGTGCTCGGCCACGTCGACCACGGGAAGACGTCGCTGCTCGACAAGATCCGCCAAGCGAACGTCGCCGCGGGTGAGGCGGGCGGCATCACGCAGCGCATCGGCGCCTACACGGTCGATCACAACGGCCGCAAGATCACGTTCATCGATACGCCCGGCCACGAAGCGTTCACCGCAATGCGCGCCCGCGGCGCGAAGGTGACGGACGTGGCGATCCTGGTCGTCGCGGCCGACGACGGCGTCATGCCGCAAACGAAGGAAGCGATCTCGCACATCCGCGCCGCGCACGTGCCGATCGTCGTCGCCATCAACAAGATCGACAAGGCCGACGCGCAGCCGGATCGCGTGATGCAGCAGCTCACGGACGAAGGCTTGCAGCCGGTCGCGTGGGGCGGCAAAACGGAAATGGCGCTCGTCTCCGCCCGCAACGGCAAGGGCATCGACGAGCTGCTGGAAACGGTCTTGCTCGAAGCCGACCTGCGAGAACTCAAGGCGAACAAGAATCGCCGCGCGAGCGGGGTCGTGATCGAATCCGCGCTCGATCGCGGGCGCGGCGCCGTCGCGACCGTGCTCGTGCAGAACGGGACGCTGCGCGTCGGCGACGTCGTCGTCGTCGGCGGAACGTTCGGGAAGATCCGCGCGCTCGTGGACGACAAGGGCAAGCAAGTGAAGAAGGCCGGGCCTTCGATTCCGGTCGAGATCATGGGCTTGCAGGACGTTCCCAGCGCGGGCGACACGCTGATGGTCGTCACGGACGAGCGCGTCGCGCGCGAAGCGGCCGCGAAGCGTTCGACGAAACGCCGCGACGTGCGCATCGCCGCATCGAGCGGCCCGCGCGTCTCGCTGGAAAGCTTCATGTCGACGCTCGCCGACGGCGGGCCGAAGACGCTGAACCTCGTGCTCAAGGCCGACGGCCAAGGCGCGGTCGAAGCGCTTCGCTCGCGGGTGGAGAGCCTCTCGACGGGCGAGGTGGAGATTCGCGTGATCCTCGCCGGCGTCGGCGCGATCACCCCGAACGACGTCAACCTCGCGAGTGCTTCGAACGCGGTGTTGATCGGCTTCAACATCCGTTCCGACGAGACGGTCAAGCGCCTCGCCGAGAACGAACAGGTCGATCTGCGCTTCTACCAGGTCATCTACGACGTCGAGAACGATCTCAAGAAGGCGATGGTCGGCATGCTGGCGCCGACGTTCCGCGAGATCGTGCTCGGCCGCGCGGAGGTCCGCGAGGTGTTCAAGGTCTCCAAGGTCGGGACGATCGCCGGCTGCTACGTGCAGAGCGGCAAGCTCGTCCGCGGCGCGAAGGTCCGCATCCTGCGGGATTCGGCCGTCATTGCCGAGAGCGAGATCGAGACGCTGCGGCGCTTCAAGGACGACGTCAAAGAGGTTCAGGAGAATTTCGAATGCGGCGTGCAGGTGGCGAAGTTCGCGGATCTCAAGCAGGGCGACGTCATCGAAGCGTTTGCTTCGGAGATGGTCGTTCGGGATTCGGACGCGGCGTAAATTGGTGGGAGTGGCGCACGATCATCGCGGTCATGCCCAACGGCTGGCCGAGGTGACGGCGCGGTACCCCCGCGGGACCGCTGCTCGTTTTCCCATCCATGGGAAAACGAGCGCTACACCGCTCCTCGCTCCCGCCCTCCGGGCTCCGCTCGTCGTCGGAGTTCCCGCGGGGGTACCGCGCCGTCACCTCGGCTGTCGTCATGGGAGGCCGGCGGGAAGTGCGCCACTCCCGTCTGTGGGGGGAATGGTGTGAAGCAGCAGCGGCAGCAGCGGATCGATCATGAGATTCAGCGGGAGCTGGCTCGGATTATTTCTACGGAGCTCAAGGATCCGCGGTTGGGGTTCGTTACGGTTACGCGGGTGGAGGTGCAGCAGGATCTGCACGTGGCGAAGGTGTTCGTTTCCATCATTGGGGATCGGCACGTCGCCCGGCAGAGCATGGATGCGCTGAAGTCGGCGGCGGGGTATATGCGCGGGGAGCTGGGGGCTGCGGTCAAGCTGCGGCATACGCCGGAGCTTGCGTTCGTTGAGGACCGCACTACGGAGCGCGCGATTGCGCTGAGCCGGACGCTGGCGGCGGCTGCGGCGAAGGATGCGGCGGCTGCCGCTCCTCGCGCCGAGATTGCCGAAGGGCCTGGGGAAGAGGGATCGCATGATTGACAGCAAGGCGGTTCGGGCGGCGACGACGGAGCAGGTCGTCGCGGAATTGCGGCGGCGCTCGTCGTTCGTGATGGTCAGCCACGTGAAGCCGGACGGCGATACGCTGGGCGCGGGGCTGGCGCTCGGGCTCGCGCTGCGCGGCATGGGCAAGCGGGTCGCGTACTTCCAGCAGGATCCCGTGCCGCGCAATCTGCGCTTTCTGCCGGATGCGGAGCTCGTCGTACGGCAGCAGGCCCCGGACTTGCCGGCGGATACGCTGTGGGTCTTCTGCGACATGAGCGACGCGTCGCGCGCGGGGGAATTCTTGCCGGCGATCGAGCGTGCGAACATGCTCGACATCGACCACCATTTGGGGAACTCGCATTTCGGGGAGCTCAACTACGTGCTCCCCGAAGAATGTTCGACCGGGACGTGCGTGCTGCGCCTGCTGCGCGCGATGGACGTGCCGATCACGCCCGCGATCGCGACGTGTCTCTTGACGACGATCATGACCGATACCGGCGGCTTCATCCATAGCAACACTACGGCCCACGTGCTGCGGGAAGCGGCGGATCTGATCGATCTCGGCGCCGACAAGGAACTGATCACGAACGAGATCTTCGCGAACAAGCGGCTTGCCGCGGTTCGGCTGGTCGGGGAAGCGATGTCGTCCGCGCGGCTCAGCGAGGACGGCCGCTATTGCTGGGCGGTCGTCGACGAAGCGATGCTCGCGCGCAACGATGCGGACGGCGAAGATACCGAAGAGATCGTGCAGCATCTGCGCTCGATCGAAGGCGTCGAGGCGGCCGCGTTGTTCAAGGCGTACGACGGGGACGTCCGCGTCAGCCTGCGCAGCAACGGCAAGATCAACGTGCAGGCCGCGGCGGTGCGGCTGGGCGGCGGCGGGCACTTCCGGGCCGCCGGATTGACGTACGAGGGTCCCGTCGCGGATGCGGTCGAAGCCGTCCGCGCCGCGCTGCATGCAGAGGGTTTGTGAGGGATTTTTGCGCCGGCCTCTTCGGGATGTAACGTGCTCGGATTCGTCAACGTCTTCAAGCCGGCGGGGCCGACCTCGACTCAAGTAACCGCGCGCGTGCGCCGGCTCTATTCGGGCGGCGCGAAGGTTGCGGCGGGGCATCTCGGCACGCTCGATCCGATGGCCGCGGGCGTTCTGCCGGTCGCGCTGGGGAAAGCGACGCGCTTGATTCCGCTGATCGCAGATACGCGCAAGTCGTACGCGTTCACGGTCGTCTTCGGACGTTCGACCACGACCGCCGACGCCACGGGCGAGACGCTCGCGCGCGCGCCGGTGCCGGAGGATCTCGGCGAGCGGCTGCGCGCGGCCTTGCCGCAATTCCTCGGGCCGATCGAGCAGATTCCGCCGATGTTCAGCGCGCTCCATCACGAAGGCCGCCGCCTGTACGAACTCGCTCGCGAGGGGGTGACGGTCGAGCGGAAGGCGCGCCCGATCACGATCTACGGCTTACGGATCATCGGCATCGAAGGGAACGTCGCGCGCATGGGCGTGGCGTGCAGCGAGGGAACGTACGTGCGCAGCCTCTGCGAGGATCTCGGGCGGGCCGTAGGATCGTGCGCGCACATGGGCGCGCTCCTGCGCGACGGCGCGGGGCCGTTCATCTTGGCCGAGAGCCGGACGCTCGATGAGATCGCGGAGGATCCCGAGGCCGCGCTGATCGCGCCCGAATCGATCATTCCGTTCCCGACGATCGTGCTCGACGTGCGGGGAGCGGCGGATTTTCGCGCCGGGCGCGTCGTTCCGCTTCCGACCGGCGCGACCGGGAAGCACGTGTTCGTGCGCGACGCGTCGCGCACGCTGGTCGGCGTCGGGGAATCGGTCGGGGTGCTGCTCGCGCCGCGCAAGGTGTTCGTCTGACCGTGAAGATCCATCACGCGTTCGAACCGCGCCCCGCCGATGCGCGCCCGTTGGTGCTCGCGATCGGGTTCTTCGACGGTTTCCACTTGGGGCACCGGCAGATTCTGCGCACGCTGCTCGAGCAGCGCCGCCCCGGGTATCGCGCGGCGGCGATCACGTTCCAGAATCATCCCGCGCGCTACTTGCGGCCGGGGAGCGAGCCGCCGCTCATCACGACGTGCGAGGAGCGCGTGAACCTGCTCGCTTCGAGCGGGATCGACGAGCTGTACCTGATCCCGTTCGACGCCTGCCTCGCGAAGGTGGACGCGCGCGCGTTCCTCGAGGAGACGATCGTCGGCAAACTTCGCGCGCGCGCGCTCGTGTTCGGCGAGAACTTTCGGTTCGGCGCGGGGCGCGCGGGCGATCCGGCGCTCGCCCGCGAGGTGCTCGAGGCGCATGGCGTCGCGCTGCACGTCGTTCCGCCGTTCATGCGCGACGGCGACCGCGTCTCGAGCACGCGGGTTCGGGAAGCGCTCGTCGCGGGCGATCTCGCGACGGCGAACGTGTTGCTCGGCGAGCCGTACACCTTGAGCGGCCGGGTCGTGCTCGGCGAAGGGCGCGGCCACGACCTCGGCTTTCCGACGGCGAACCTCGCCGTGCCGCCCGGCAAGCTCGTCCCGAAGGACGGCGTCTACGCGATCGTGGCGCGCTACGACGGTCGCGATTACAACGGGCTCGCTTCGATCGGCACGAAGCCCACGTTCGAGGGCGTGAACCGCACGATCGAAGCGTGGCTGCTCGATTTCCACCACACGATCTACGGGCACGAGCTCGTGCTGCGCGATTTCCGCTTCATCCGCGATCAGCGCAAGTTCTCGAGCGTCGACGAACTCGTCGCGCAAATGCACGCCGACGCCGCCCACGCGCCGTTCCCCTCGTATAGCGGGACGACGACCCCGCCCGCGGTATGAGCGCGAGATTTCGCGCGCTCGCCCTGCGCGTGCTTGGTGCGTCGCGGGATGCTGCAACGCTCGCGAGGCACGTCGCGGCCTTCGGTATACTTTGCGCGATCGCCGCGGGGGCGCAGCCGGCTTCGGCGGCGTTGCGCCCCGGCGAAGCCGCGCCCGATTTCACGTTGCCGCGGCTCGCGGGGGGGGCGCTCTCGCTCGCGCAGTATCGCGGGGCGCCGGTGTACTTGAACTTCCTCGCCTCGTGGTGCCCGCCGTGCAACGACGAAGCGGGTTCCGTCGTCTCGCTCTATCGGAAGTATCACGCGAAGGGCCTCGTGACGATCGGCGTCGACGAGCAAGAAGCGCCTGCTCGCGGGCTCTCGTTCGTGCGGGCGCACGGCGTTCCGTTCCCCGTCGTCCTCGACGCCGACGGCGCGATGGGCCGCAGCTACGGCCAGATCTCGCTCCCGCTCCACGTCTTCATCGCGAGATCCGGAAAAGTCAGCCTATGGCGTCTCGGCGAGATGACGCCCGCCGAAATCGAAACGGCGATCCGCGCGATCCTGTAGCGGTAAAGCCGCGCGCGAACTTGGCCGATGCTCTACCTGGGGCAGCCTTTGTCGGGAGACACGTGGATGCAATCGGGGAAGAGCCGGCCGTACCTGCTCGAAGGGTTCGCGGCGCGACAGGTCGCGCGGCGCCGGATCCCGCCGTGGCTGGCGCTTGCGATGCCGTTCGTCTTCCTCGCCTTCTCGTTCGGCGTCGCGTTCGTAGTATTTCGCGCTGCGTGGCACATTCACGATGCGTACCACGCGGGTTTCCAGGACGTCGCTCCGTTGGTCTTCGCTGCGTCTTTTCTCGCAGGCGTGCCGCTGGGCGGGATGTTCCTCGGGAATCTCTTCCTGTGGCTCATTCCGCCGGTCCGCAGAGTCCTCGATGCGAACGCGGAAGGCGTCAAGGGTCTGTCGTTTTGCGCGGGGATGAAAGCGGCGCAGCAAGCGACCCTCTTCATTTCGCTCCCCGCGATCGTCACGGCGTTCCTCCTCGCGTACGCTCCCTGGGAACGCTAACGGCCGAGGCTACGCCGCGACGAACTCGATTCGGTCGTTGCGGTATTCGACGCGGGTGGAGGTGCCGTCGGGGACTTCGCCGCGCAGGAGCGCGGCGGAAAGCGGCGTCGTGACGTAGCGCGAGATGGTCCGGCCGACGAAGCGCGCGCCGCTCCCGGCTGCGATGCTCTCCTGCGCTAGGAACGATCGGGCTTCCCCGCTCAGCGTGACGGCGATGCGGCGGTCGCGCAAGCGCTTCGCGACGTCGGCCATCTGCAGATCGACGATCGCTTCGATCTCGGCTTCGCCGAGCGAGGCGAACAAGACCACGTCGTCGATGCGGTTGAGCAACTCGGCGCGGAGCATCAGCGTGAGATCCTCCTTCGCGAGGTTGCTCGTCATGATGACGATCGCGTGGCGGAAATCGATCGCGCGACCCTTCGCGTCCGTGACGCGGCCGTCGTCGAGGATCTGCAGCAAGATCGCGGTCACGTCGCCGTGCGCCTTCTCGAGCTCGTCGAAGAGGACGACGCAATACGGCCGCCGGCGGACGGGCTCCGTGAGTTGCCCCGGCTCGTCGTGCCCGGCGTATCCGGGCGGTGCGCCGAGCAGGCGCGAGACCGTGTGCGACTCGGTGTATTCCGAGAGATCGATGCGCACGAGCGCATCGTCGGTGCCGAACAGTTCGGCGGCGAGGGCCTTCGCGAGCTCCGTCTTGCCGACGCCGCTCGGTCCGACGAACAGGAAGCCGCCGAGCGGGCGCCGCGGATCTTTGAGGCCGGCGCGGCCGCGCCGGATCGCCTCGGAGACGATGCGGATCGCTTCGCTCTGCCCCACCACGCGCTTCGCGAGCGCCTTCTCGAGATCGAGCATCGTTTGCGCCTGCTCGCCGGTGACGGTCCCTTGCGGGATCCCCGTCCACTTCGAAACGACGTTCGAGATGTCGCCGGTGCTGACGGCCGTCGCGCCGCGCAACGCGGCCGAGGCCGCGGCTTCGTCGATCAGGTCGATCGCCTTATCCGGCAGGAACCGGTCGGCGATGTAACGCGCCGAGAGCGCAGCGGCCTGCTCGAGCGCTTCGTCCGAGATCGTCACCCCGTGATGCGCTTCGTACTTGCCGCGCAAGCCGCGCAGGATCAGCGCCGTTTGCTCGATCGTCGGCTCGTCGATCATCACGGGCTGGAAGCGCCGTTCGAGCGCCGCATCCGCTTCGATGTACTTGCGGTACTCGTCGAACGTCGTCGCGCCGATGCATTGCAGTTCGCCGCGGGCGAGTTCCGGCTTGATCATCGAGGAGAGATCGAGCGAGCCTTCGGCAGCGCCCGCGCCGACGAGCGTGTGCAATTCGTCGATGAAGAGGATGATGTCGCGCGCGCTGCGCTTGATCTCGTCGAGGATGCGCTTCACGCGGCCCTCGAACTCGCCGCGATACTTCGTCCCGGCGACGAGCGGGCCGAGCGAGAGCGAGAGCACGCGCTTGTCCTGCAAGACCTTGGGGACGTCGTTGCGCGCGATGCGCTGCGCCAAGCCCTCGACGACGGCCGTCTTCCCGACGCCCGGTTCGCCGACGAGGACGGGATTGTTCTTGCTGCGCCGCGCCAAAATCGCGATCACGCGCTCGACCTCGTCCTCGCGCCCGATCACCGGGTCCAACTCGCCCGCCTTCGCCGCCGCCGTGAGGTCCCGCGAGAACGCCTCGAGCGTCGGGGTCGCCGTCGGGCGCAAGCGCTTGGCCCACTCCTTGGGGCTCGTCGCGGGCGGGGCCTCCGCGGGAGATCCGCCGCGATTCATCCGGTCGGTCGCGATCATGGCGCCCGCGAGCATCGCGAGCCCGGAGAGGGCTCCGAGCATCGGAATCAGCACGGGGGCGCGGCGCGCGCGCAGGCATTCGCGGCAGACGTCGGCTGCAACCCAGGCGCCGTCGCGCAGGGCGAAGTCGCGAACGACTCCGGGGCGGTTGCCGCAGACGGCACAAGATGGCGTAGGGATCATGTCAGCCTCGAATACCTGGTGCGAGGGCGGAGAGTTTCGGCACCGCCCCGCGCTCGGTAGGTACGCTATATAGAGATGGAGTAAATCGAGCGACCGTCCTGCCCGTCTCCGTCAGGGCCGGTCTGCAGGCGGCATTCTTGGCGCAGTGCGCGCTCTCCGTGTGGGCGGCGCCGACACAGGAGCCCTCCGAGAAAGGTTCGTAACCACAGCCATGGCTTATGTAATCACCGAACCGTGCATCGGAACGAAGGACAAGTCGTGCGTCGACGTCTGTCCGGTCGACTGCATTCACGGCAAAGACGAAGACAAGCAGCTATTCATCGACCCGGAGGTTTGCATCGATTGCGGCGCGTGCGTATCGGCATGCCCGGTCGAAGCGATCTATGCCGACGCCGACGTGCCGGAGAAGTGGAAGAACTATATCCAGTCCAACGCGGAGTACTATAAGAGCGGCGTCCGCTAGCGACGGCCCTCCGGCGCGATCCCGGCCCGGCCGGGCGCTCTGCAGTAGACTGAAAGAATCCCCATGCCGCTAGCCGGCATGGGGATTTCTGCCAGATCGACGGCGCGCGAGCTCATGGACGATCCGGTCCCCGACCTGGCCGAGCTCGAAGCGAACCTCCGCGACATCGAACGGACGAACCGCTGGTTCGGGGGCCTCGCCGCGGTGCGGGCCGAGGTCTTCGCGCTGCAACCGCGCACGTTGCTCGACGTCGGGTGCGGGAGCGGGGACATCGCGCTCGCGCTCGCCCGCGCGTTTCGCGCGCGAGGGCGAGCGCTGGACGTGACTTGCCTCGACCGTAGCGCGCAGATGCTCGCGATCGCGCGCGCCCGAGCGGAGGGCGAGCCTTCCCTGACGTTCGTGCAGGGCGACGGAGAAGAACTCCCGTTTCGCGAGCGTGCGTTCGACGTCGTCAGCTGCAATCTCGCGCTGCACCATTTCGACCCGCCCGCCGCCGTACGGCTCCTGCGCGAATTGCGCCGCGTCGCCAAGCGCACGCCCGTCGTCTGCGATCTGCGCCGCTCGCGCGCGGCGTACTGGGGCGCGCTCGCGTACGTCCGGCTCGCCTCGCGCAACCGGCTGACGCGGCACGACGCGCCGCTCTCGGTGCTGCGCGCCTACACGCCGGCCGAGGCGCTCGAGCTGGCGCGCGAGGCGGGTTGGCGGCGTCCAACGGTTCGGCATGCTCGATACTTCCGGATGATCCTCGTCGATGAAGAATGACGTCGTCGTCGCCGGCGGCGGCCCGGCGGGATCGGTCTGCGCGCGCGAACTCGCCCTGCGCGGCTTCGCGGTGACGCTCGTCGAGCGCTCGGCGTTCCCCCGCCGCAAGGTCTGCGGCGAGTACCTCAACGCCGGCGCCGTGCGCACGCTCGACGAACTCGGCCTCGGCGAGGCCGTGCGCGCCGCGGCTTCGCCGCTGCGCGGGGTCCGGCTCGTCCCGCCGGGGGCGCCGGGCATAGAGTTGCCGTTCCCCGGGACGTCGCTCGCGCTCGCGCGGGCGACGCTGGATGCGCTGTTGCTCGATGCCGCCCGGGCGAGCGGCGTCGCGGTGCTGCGTGCGAACGTGGAAGACGTGCTGCGCGACGGGGATCGCGCGGCGGGCTTCGCCGTGCGAGAAGAAGACGGCGGCCGGCGGGAGCTGCGCGCGCGCTTCGTCGTCGGCGCCGACGGGAGCGGTTCGCTCGTTGCCCGGAAGCTCGGCCTCGCGAAACCGTCGCGCGGGACTCGCCGGTTCGCGGTCGGGGGGCATTATCGCGGGTTCGGAACCCTCGGTGGGTACGTAGAGATGTATGTGGGGGCCGGAGCGTACTTTGCGATCAATCCGCTCGATGCCGGGCTTGCGAACGTGATGGTCGTCGTCCCGGATCGCCTGCTCGCCGGATGGTCCGCGGATATCGACGACGGCGTGCGGGGCCGCGCGGCCGAACTCGGGCGCGGCGTGCGTTCGTTCGCGGGGACGGAACGAGTCGGCCCGCGCGCTTCGATCGGGCCGCTCGCGTTCGACGTCGCCTCCGCCGCGGCGCCCGGCGCGCTGCTCGCCGGGGATGCTTCCGGTTTCCTAAACCCGTTCACGGGGCAGGGCGTGTTCCTCGCGTTGCGCACCGCGCGCGACGCGGCCGAAACGCTCGCGAGCGCGTTCGCGGATTCGCGGCACGAGGCGCGCGCGTTCGCGATGTACGCGGCGCTGCGCGCGAGCGACCTGCGCGCGCGCAAGCGCCTCTGCGCGGTGACGAATCTGCTGATCGACGTGCCGCTGTTCGCGCGGCGCGCAGCCGCGCGGCTGGCCCGGTTTCCGGAACTCGGCGAGGCGCTCCTCGGAAGCCTCTCGGGCGCCGCCGCGCCGGAACGAGCGCTCTCGCCCGGCGCGTTTGCCCGGCTGATCGTATGACCCACACCGAGAACTCGATCGAGATCGCCGCCCCCGCCGCGACGATCTACAACTTCGCCGCGGCGACCGAGCGCTGGCCGATGTATCTGCCGCACTATCGCTACGTGCACGTCCTCGAGCAGCACGGCAACATGCGCGTCGTGGAGATGGGTGCTTGGCGCAGCGGTATTCCCATTTCATGGGTCGCGGAGCAGACGAACGATCCCATCCTCCCCGCGATCGCGTTCCGGCACATCCGCGGTTGGACGCGCGGCATGGAGGTCGTTTGGCGCTTCGAACCTCAGCCCGGAGGCGGCACTCGCGTGACGATCCTGCACGACCTCGCGTTCCAGTTCCCGATCGCGGCGAATTTCTTCGGCGAGCACGTCGTCGGCGATTTCTTCGTAGCGAACGTCGCCGCCAAGACGCTCGCGCGCATGAAGACGCTCGCGGAGGGCGCCGTATGAGGCGGATGCGCGAGGAGTATCGCGTTGCGGTGACCGGGATCGGCGCGATCACGCCGATCGGGACGGGCGTCGATGCGTTCTGGGAAGCGACGCTCGGGCGCAAGGTCGGCGTCGCGCCGATCACGCGTTTCGACGCTTCGAAGTTTCGCACGCGCGTCGCCGCCGAGATTCACGATTTCGACGCGTCGAAATACATGGAAGGGAAGCGCCTGCGCTGGACGGAGCGGTTCGCGCAGTTCTCGATCGCCTCCGCGCGCCTCGCGCTGGAGGACGCCGCGTTCGAGATCGGGGATTCGGGCGACGATATCGGCGTCTACATCGGCACGGCGCTCGGCGGGCTCGGGTTCGCCGAAGAGCAGCACGTGAACTATCTCGCCAAGGGGCTCGCCGGAGTCCGCCCGCTGCTCGCGATCTCCGTGTTCGGCGGAGCTTCGACGTGCAACGTCGCGCTCGAATGCGGCATCCGCGGGCCGAACGTCGCGAACGGGAACTCGTGCGCTTCCGGAACGGTCGCGATCGGGGATGCGTTTCGGGCGGTCGCGCGCGGCGACGTCCGCGCGGCGCTCGCCGGCGGCGTCGAAGCGCCGCTCTCGCCGCTCGTCTTCGGCGCGTTCGCGCTGATCCACGCGATGACGACGCGCAACGGCGATCCGCGCGGCGCGAGCCGCCCGTTCGATCGGGATCGCGACGGCTTCGTGATGGCCGAGGGCGCCGGCATGCTCGTACTCGAGCGTTTGGAAGACGCGCTCGCTCGCGACGCACGCGTCTACGGGGAGATCGTCGGCTTCGGCCTGACCTGCGACGCGCACCACATGACCGCGCCGCTGCCGGACGGCACCTCGGCGATGCGCGCGATGCAGGCGGCGCTGCACGAGGCGCGCCTCGCGCCGGGCGAGATCGAGCTGATCAACGCGCACGCCTCCTCGTCACCGCTGAACGACGTGACGGAGACGCACGCGATCAAGCGAGCGTTCGACGGGGCAGCCGAGCGCATTCCCATCACGGCGACGAAGGGGCAGCACGCGCACGCGCTCGGCGCGACCGGCGCTTGGGAGGCCGCTCTCGCCCTGCTGGCGATCGACCGGGGCGAGGTCCCGGGGATCGTGAACTTGGAACACGCGGACCCTTTGTGCGATCTGCACTATCTGAGGGAGGCGCGCGCCCTGCGGCCGAGGACGGTTCTTTCGAACTCGTTCGGCTTCGGAGGGATCAACGCGTCGCTGGTGTTCAAACGTGCGGATGCTTGAGAGCCCGGCCGCGGCGGCCTGGCGAACGTTTCCCGTCCGCGTCGCCGGCGTGCGCAAGACGTACGCCGGCGCGAACGAGGACGTCCCCGCGCTGGACGGCGTGAGCTTCGAGATCGCGCCGGGCGAGATGGTCGCGCTGATGGGGCCGAGCGGCTGCGGGAAGAGCACGCTGTTGAACCTGATCGGGTGCGTCGACCTGCCGAGCGCCGGCGACGTCTACCTCGACGGCCGCTCGACGAGCGCGCTCGACGACGACGCGCTCACGCGACTGCGGCGCGACCGCGTCGGGACGATCTTCCAATTCTTCAATCTGCTCCCGGCGCTGACGGTCGGGGAGAACGTCGGGTTGCCGCTCGTGCTGCAACGCCGTCCGAACGCCGAGATCGCGGAGCGCGTCGCGGAAGTGCTAGCGGCGGTCGGCATTCCGGAGAAAGCGAACGCCTACCCCGCGCAGATCTCCGGCGGGCAGATGCAACGCGCCGCGCTGGCGCGCGCGATCGTGCACCGGCCCGCCGTCGTGCTCGCCGACGAGCCGACGGGGAATCTCGATTCGCACAACGGCGAGAAGGTGCTGCACCTGCTTCGGGAACTGGCCTCGACGGGGCAGACGATCTTGATGGCGACGCACGCGGCGGACGCCGCCGCGATCTGCGACCGCACGATCCGCCTGGCGGACGGAAAGATCGTCGGCTAACTCGCTCGTGCAAGCTTCGCTCTTCTCGGCGCTCGTGCTCGGGCATCTACGCTCGAACCGGCTGCGCTCGATCGTCACGCTCGTTGCGGTCGGGCTCGGCGTCGCGATCGCGCTCGCGATCGACCTCGCGAATTCGACCGCGGTGCGCTCGTTCTCGGCGAGCGTGAACCTCGTCGCGAACCACGTGAACCTGCAGGTGCTCGGAGTGGGGCGCGGCTTCGACGAACGGGCGCTGCTGCGCGTGCAACGCATCGGCGGCGTGACGTTCGCGAGCCCGACGATCGAAGATTCCGTCGTGGTCGGCGCGAAACCGGGCGATCCGTTCTCGGGGGAGATCCTGCACGTGCTCGGCATCGATCTCCTCCGGCCGCTCCCGCGCGGCGAGGGGGCGGGCGTCGGAACGCCCGGCGAGTACTCGAGCGGGGGCGGTGCGAAGACGATCGGCGCGGCGCGGATGATCGGCGCCCGAGGCGCGATCGTCTCGGCCCGGATCGCGGAGCGCTTCCACCTCCACGTCGGGGACCGGTTGGCGGCGCTCGCGGGGGATAAGCCCGTCTCGTTCACGGTCGGGCTGATCCTGCCGGCCGCGGTCGCGGGGATCGATTCGAGCGTCCTGTTCGTCGACATCGTGACGGCGCAGGAAGTCTTCGATAAGGTCGGGCGGCTCGATCGCATCGATTGCATCGTCGATCCCGCGCGCCTCGCGGACGTGAAGAAGGCGGTCGCGGCCGCGATCCCGCCCGGCGCTCGCGCGATCGAGCCGAAGGTCCGCACGAACGAGATCACGCGGATGCTGCGCAGCTTCCAGCTCAATCTCGCGGCGCTCTCGTACATCGCGATGCTGGTCGGGATGTATCTGATCTACAACACCGTGGCGATCTCCGTCGTGCAGCGGCGGCCGGACATCGGCACGCTGCGCGCGCTCGGGGCGACGCGCGGCGCGATCTTCCGCGCGTTCCTCTCCGAGGGCGCGCTGTTCGGCGCCGGCGGCTCGCTGTTCGGGCTCGTGCTGGGCGCCCTGCTCGCGCAACTCTCGGTCGGCGCCGTCGCGCGAACCGTCGATACGATGTACGTCGGGACGCACGCGGACCGCGTGATCTACGATCCGCTCGTGCTGCTCAAGGCGTTCCTCGTGGGCTTCATGCTGGCCGTGATCTCGGCGCTCGTGCCGGCGTTGGAGGCGGCCTCGACGGCGCCCGCGCTCACGATGCGTTCGAGCGGCTTCGAAGGGCGCGTCGCGCGGCCGGGGGTCGGGCTCGCGTTCGCGGGTGCGGCGTGCCTGGCGGCCGCGTACGGGCTGACGTTCCTGCCGGCGATCGATGCGATCCCGGTCTTCGGGTATGCGGCGGGGCTCCTGATCATCTTCGGCGGATCGCTGCTCGTGCCGATCGCCGTCGTCGGGCTCTCCGGCGCCGCGCGCGCGATCGCGCCGCGCCTCTCGCCCGCGAGCCGGCTCGCGGCGGTGAACCTTGGCTCGTCGCTGCGGCGCACGAGCGTCGCGGTCGCCTCGCTGATGGTCGCGATCGCGATGATGGTCAGCGTCGCGATCTTGATCGGATCCTTCCGGACGACGGTCGTCGCCTGGGCGGACGAAACGCTCCGCGCGGATCTGTTCGTGCGCCCGCTCGGCCTGCAGGATGCATCGTACGATGCGCGTTTCTCGCCGGCGATGGCCGCTCGCGTTCGCGCCGTCCCCGGCGTCGCGGCGGTCGATACGTTTCGCGCTATTTCGATTCCGTTCCGCGGATCGCTCACGACGCTCGGCGCCGCCGATTTCTCGACGATCGCCGAGCGGAACAAGCTGCGCTTTCTCGGGAACGTGGATACGCGGGCGCTCGCGAAGAAGATGCCGGGGACGCTCGATTGCGTGATCAGCGAACCGTTCTCCACGCGCTTCGGCGTCAAGCCGGGGGACGATATCCCGATCGATACGCCTTCGGGGCGCGTGCGGCTGCACGCGGTAGCGCTCTACAACGACTACTCGAGCGACGCCGGGGTGATGATCGTGGACAAGCGTACCTTCGCCCGGCTCTTTCGCGACGATTCGGTGAACTCGCTCGCGATCTACGCGGCGCCGGGCGCCGATCTCGCCGATGTGCGCTCGCGCGTGATCCGCGCCGTGTTGCCCGAACGGATCGACGTGCAGACGACGCGCGAATTGCGCGCGCTCGTGATCTCGATCTTCAACCGGACGTTCGCGATCACGTACGCGCTCTACATCATCTCGATCGCGATCGCGGTGCTGGGCGTCGTGAGCACGCTGTTCGCGCTCGTGCTCGAGCGCAAGCGCGAGATCGGGCTGATGCGCTATCTCGGGCTTTCGCTCGGGGACGTGCGCCGCATGGTCTTCTACGAGGCCGGGTACATCGGGTTTCTCGGCGGCGCGAGCGGCGTCGTCGTGGGGATCCTGCTCGCGCTGCTGCTGATCTACGTGATCAATCGCCAGGCCTTCGGCTGGCTGATCGAACTCCACATGCCGTACGATTTTCTGGCGGAGGCGCTCGTGCTCGTCGTCGTCGCCGCCGTGTTGGCGGGCATCTATCCGGCGCAAGTCGCCGCGCGCATCCGCACGGCGGAAGCGGTGCGAACCGAATGAGCCTCTTGCGACGGATACGGCTTGCACTCGCGTGCGCGATCGTGCTGTGCGGAGCGCTCGTTTGGCTCGTCGCGAGTCCGGCTGCGGCCGCACCGGCCGGGCAGCCGCGCACGCCGAGCGGGTTCGCTTCGGCCGGGGCGCCGTACGCGTTCGCGTTTCCGCGCGATCACGGCGCGCATCCGGCGTATCAAAGCGAGTGGTGGTACTATACGGGGCACCTGCGCGCGCAGGACGGGCGGCGCTTCGGGTACGAGCTGACGTTCTTTCGGGCGGGGCTCGCGCCGGGCGAGGGCGCGCCCGCAGCGGGGCAGAGCCGCTGGCGCGGCAATCAAGTGTATCCGGCGCATTTCGCGCTGACCGATGAAGCGGGCCGGCGCTTCTTTCATGCGGAGCGTTTCGCGCGGGCGGCGCTCGGGCAAGGTTCTGCGGCGGAAGGGCGCCTCGACGTGCGCGTGGAGGATTGGAGCCTCGTCGGAAACATGCAGCCGAATCCCGCGCTCGAGCGGATGGCGATGCACGCGAGCGACGGGGCGGGGAGCGACCGCATCGCGATCGATCTCGTCCAGGTGCCGCTCAAACCGCCGGCGATCCACGGGCACGACGGCATCTCGCGCAAGGCCGCGTGCGCGACGTGCGCCTCGCACTATTACTCGTACACCCGCTTGCGGACGACCGGGACGCTCACGTACGGCGGCATGCAGCTCGAGGTCGAGGGCATCTCGTGGATGGACCACGAGTTCGGCTCCGACGAGTTGCAGAGCGATCAGGTCGGCTGGGATTGGTTTTCGATCCAGCTCGACGACGGCCGCGAGTTGATGCTCTATCTCTTGCGGCAGAAGGGCGGCGGCATCACGCCGCAATCGAGCGGGAGCCTCATCGAGCGCGGCGGGCGCGTGCGCTACCTTCCGCAGGCCTCGTTCGCGATCGAGGCGACCGGCTCGTGGACGAGCCCGCACACGAACGGCCGCTATCCGAGCGGCTGGCGCGTGCGCATTCCCGGCGAACGCATCGATCTCGTCCTCGCCCCGACGCTCGCCGATCAGGAGTTGGCGAACACGAACGCCGGCAGCATCTCGTATTGGGAGGGCGCCGTCGACGTGCGCGACGCGGCGGCTCCAAACCGAACGCTCGGCGCCGGCTACGTCGAGCTAACGGGATACGCCGGCGCGATCTCGCTCTAGTACACCATCGGGATGAAGCGCTTCGTGCGGAGCGCGTACGCTTCGTACGTCGGATAGCGCTTCGCGAGGCGGCGCTCTTCGTCGCGAGCCTTCGCGTCGAGCATGAGCGCCAATGCGGCGGCGAGGGCGAAGCGGCTCCAACTCTGCGTCACGCCGGCGAAGCCGAAGGCGGTTAGGAGGAGCCCGCTATAGATCGGATGGCGGACCAAACGGTACCACCCGCGCTCGACGTGCTCGCTCCCTTCCGTAGGCTCGGGGAGCGCGCTGAGCGAGGGGCCGAGGTTCGCGGCCGCGGTCAGGAACACGAACGCGCCCGCCGCCAATACCGGCAGCGCGGGGCTCCGCCCGTCGAACGGCCGCCCCGGCGCGAGCGCGATCGCGGCCAAGAAGGCTCCCTGCCCCGCGACCCACAACCCGCCCCGCGCGACGAACGTCTTCATCGGGGCTAGTGTTTGGCGCCGCGTTGCCGGGCGCCTAGATTTGCTCTACGCGCTCGACTTCGGGGCAGCGTTCGCGGACGATCCGCTCGATCGCGTGCTTGAGCGTCGCGTTCGCTGCGGCGCAGCCGCCGCAGGCTCCGAGCATCTGCACGTAGGCGACGCCGTCGTCGATGCGGATCAGCCAGACGTCCCCGCCGTCCGCTTGGATGCCCGGGCGCACTTCGTCGAGCGCCGCGTTGACGCGAAGGAAGAGGGGGCCGGCCGCATCGATCATCTTCCACTTCAACCTCGCCCGATGCAGCCGCGTTGCGAGACCGGGGTGACATCGGAGCGGGCTAGGGGGGCTTGGGGTAGAGGGGGATGAGGTAAGCGGCGAGGGCCAAGGTTGCGGTGACGAGGTAGAAGGCGACGCCGCGGAAGGCGATCGCGGCGTCGCCGGAGGCGTCGGCGGGGCGCCGCCAGAGCGATATCCCGAGCCAGGCCGCCAACGGGAGGACGGCGAGCCCGGCCAGGGCCAGCGTCGCGGGTGCGCCTGCCGCGAGCGCGAGCGCGCCGCCGAGCGGGACCAGCGCGAATGCGACCAGCGCGAGCACCGCGGCCGGGCGCCGGCCCAGAAGGACGACGAGGTTGCGTTTCCCGGTGGCGGCGTCGGCTTCGACGTCGGGCGTCTCGACGGCCAGCATCATCGCGAACATCGCAGCCGCCGCAGGGAGCGTGCTCGCCGGCGCGAGTTCGTCGAGCGCGCCTCGTTGGGCGGCGTAGGCGCAGAGCGGGACGAGCACGCCGACCACGAGCGTCGTATCGAGTTCGCCGAGCCCGCGTGCCAGCAACCGCAGCGGAGGGGCGGAGTAGAACCACGCGAGAGCGCCGATCGCGAAAGCCAGCGCCGCGGACGTTTCGAACCCGGCGAACCACAACGCGACGACCCCGCCGGCGCCGAGCGCCGCGCAAACGGACGCCGCGATCAGCGCGACGCGCGGTTCGAGCGAACCGTCGACGAGCACTCCGCTCCCCCCTGAGAAGCGCGTGCGCCGCGCCAGCGCGTCGCTCTCGCGGTCGTAGTAGTCGTTCGCGTAATGCGTCATCAGGTGGAAGATCGAGATCGTTCCCTGCGCGAGCGCGAACGCGCCCCAGTCGATGCGGCTTCCTTCGTACGCCGCGATCGCCGTCCCGAACGCGCCGGCGAGCAAGCCCCCGGCGAGGAACTTCAGGCGGGAGAGACGCACGAAGGCCGCGATACGCGAGGGCACCTCCCGGCGATTCTGAAGTGCCGGAGGACCCTCCCCGTGGACGGCGCATTCGTCCGGCATGCCCAAGGAACGGCGCAGGACCGAATTCGGTAAGCCGACGGTGCAATCGATCGACCGCGCGCTGGACATCCTGGAGGCGCTCGCTTCGCGACGCAGTCCGACGGGGATCAGCGAACTCGCGCACCAGGTCGATCTCCACGTGAGCACCGTCCATCGCCTCTTGACGACGCTCGTCGATCGCGGCTACGTCCGCCAGGATCCGGAGACGTCGCGCTATCACTTGGCGGCGCGCATCTTCTCGCTCTCGAACGCCGCCGACATGCAACTCGATTTACGGCTCGTCGCGCATCCGTATCTCGAGATGTTGATGCGCAAAGTCGGCGAGACGGCGAATCTCGTCACGGCCGGGCCCGATCACGTGATCTATCTCGATCAGGTCGAGAGCATGCATCTCGTGAAGATGTTCACGGCTCCGGGTATGCGCGCGCCGCTCTATTGCACGGGGACGGGGAAAGCGATCCTCGCGTTCCGTTCGCCCCAGCAGCAGGAAACGGTGCTCGACGGTCCGCTCCCGCGCCACACGCAGCACACGCTGGCGACGCGCGCCGATCTCGAACGCGAACTGAGCGCGATCCACGCGCGCGGCTACGCGATCGATAACGAAGAGATGGAAGAAGGCGTGCGCTGCCTCGCCGTCCCCGTCTTCGATCGCCGCAACGAGGTCGTCGGCGCGATCTCGGTCTCGGGGCCGACCTCGCGCATGACGGTCGAGCGCGTCGAAGGATTCGTCCCGCTCGTCCGTTCGATCGCCGGCCAATTGAGCCGGCAACTCGGATACGAGAGCGCCGAAGCTCTCGTCTGAAGCGTTCGCGAGCCGCCTAGCGGCCGCGGAGCGCGCCGCCTACCAGTAGCGGAGCGCTCCGCGGAAAAGCTCTTCGAGTTCCGGCTCGGCGACGGGGAGCGGCGCGTTCGCGAGCAGGCGGCGCTGCGGCGCCGCGCCGTCGCGCAGCGCGGGGACGTCCGCCTCCCCGAAGCCGACCGCACCGACGCCGCCCGGCATCGCCGTCGCGCGCATCAGGGTCTCGATGCGCCGCGCCAGCACCTCGCCCGCATCGTCCGGCGCCGCGCCGCGAACGTCCGCGCCGAGGAGTTCGGCCGCGCGCAGGTGCCGCTCCGGGTTCGCCCGCGCCGTGAAGCGCACGACCGCGGGCGTGTTGACGATGACGGCCATCCCGTGCGGCACGATCGGCTCCTCCCCCGGATACTCCGGGGCGTGATACTCGCGCACGAGGCCGGCGACCGCGTACGACATCGCGTGCGGGACGTGCACGCCCGCGTTGCCGAAGCCGATCCCGGCGAGCGTCGCCGCGTACATCATCCGTTCGCGCGCCGCGAAATCGAGCGGATCGTTCACCGCGCGCACGATCGATTCGCCGAGGATGCGCAGCGCTTCGATGCACGCGAGATCGCTGAACGGGTTCGCGCCCTGCGACATCGGGCGCGCGGCCGGATTCGCGGGGCGCGCCCGCTGCGTGAACGGAAGCGCCGTATAGCTCTCGAGCGCGTGGCTGAGCACGTCGAAGCCGCTGCAGGCGACGACGGTCTTCGGCAAGCTCGCCGTGCAATCCGGATCGATGACGCCGAGCGTCGGGCGCAGGCGGCGCGAGGCGATCCCCGTCTTCACGCCGCGTTCGAGCAAGTCGAAGATCGCGATCCCCGTGACCTCGCTGCCCGTTCCGGACGTCGTGGGGCACGCGATGTGCGGGCGCAACGGGCCCGGGATGGGTTCGCCCCGGCCGATCGGCGCGTTGACGTAGGCCAGGAAATCGGCCGGATAGGTCGCGTACAGGTTCGCCGCCTTCGCCGTGTCGATCACCGACCCGCCGCCGACCGAGACGAAGCCGTCGATTCCGGCATCTCGCGCGAAGGCCGTCGCGGCCGCGAACGAAGCGTCCGTCGGTTCGACCCGCACTTCGTCGTAAAGCGCGACGTCCAGGTCCGCGGCGCGCAGCGAGGCCGTCACCGCCGCCGCCGGCTCCAGGCGGGCGAGCCGGGCGTCCGTGAAGAGCGCAACCCGGCGCATCCCGAGCGCGCGTGCCTCGGCCCCGACCTCCGCCAGGACCCCGCTTCCGTACTTGATTCGCGACGTATCGACTTCGAACGCCCGGTCCCCGGCGTCCGTGAAGGCATAGCCGTGGCAACAAACCATCCCGCCTGTTGCCCCTCGCACTCCCGCGAATCCTCGCGGCGAACAGAGGGGTCGGCCCGCGGAAGCGGCAAGAAGCGGGCAACCATGCTGCTCGGCGCGATCGATATCGGGACCAACTCGATCCACCTGATCGTCGTCGAGCTCGATCCGCGTTTCGGGACGTCGCGGACGATCTTGAAGGCGCGAGAGATGGTCCGCCTCGGCGCGGGCGATGCGCTCGCGAAAGGGTATCTCGGGCGCAAGGCGATCGAGCGCGGCGTCGCGGCGATCGCGCGCTTCGCCGACGAGGCCCGCAAGGCGGGGGCGGTCGAGATCCGGGCCGTCGCGACCTCGGCCGTCCGTGAGGCGAAGAACCGCGGCGAGTTCGTCTCCGCGGTGCGCAGCGCTTGCGGCGTGAAGGTCGAGGTCCTCTCCGATCTCGACGAAGCGCGGTTGATCCACCTAGGCGTCAGCCGCGGGTTCCAAATCCCCGAGGGCGGCGTCTGCATCGTCGATATCGGCGGCGGGTCGACGGAGCTGATCGTCGCCGACGAGGCGCGCCCGTACTTCCTGCACAGCGTGAAGCTCGGCAGCCTGCGGCTCTACGAAGAGTACCTGCGCGACGGCAAGAGCTCGGGGTATAGCGCGATGCGCAAGCGCGTCGCCGCGGCGCTCGACCCGCTCGCCGAACAGCTCGCGGAGTTCCAGTTCGAGACGGTCATCGGGACTTCGGGGACGATCATGGGGCTCGCTACGCTCGACGCGGCGCGCGCCGGGACGCCGGTCGAGCGGACGCACGGCTACCACCTCAAGCTCGACCGCCTGCGCAAGCTCCAGGCGCAGATGCTCCGCATGGCGCCCGACGAGAGGCGGAAGATGCCGGGGATGAATCCGCGCCGCAGCGACATCATCGTCGCCGGGAACGCGATCCTCATGGAAACGCTCGAGGTCCTGGGGCGCGACGAGATCGTCGTTTGCGAGCGGGCGCTGAGGGAGGGGATCGTCGTCGATTTTCTCGAGCGCAACGTCGCGATCGCGCGCCGGCTCGGCGACGAGCGGACGCGCCGCTTCGACGCGATCCACGCGTTCGGGCGGCGCTTCGGGCACGACGGCGTGCACGAGTCGCACGTGGCGAACCTCGCGCTCCAGCTCTTCGATCAGTTGCGCGAGGTGCACGCGCTGGAGCCGGCCGAGCGCGATCTCCTGTTCGCGGCGGCGCTGCTGCACGATATCGGGCGTTCGATCAACGAGAGCAGCCACCACAAACACGGGGCGTACATCGTCCGCAACGCGTCGCTCGAAGGCTGGCGCGCCGACGAGATCGAGGCGATCGCGGTGCTCGTGCGCTATCACCGGCGCTCGCTTCCCAAGGCGACGCACCCGGAGTTCAGCGCCGCCGATGCGGCGCGCCGCAGGAAGATCGGGATCCTCGGCGGCATCCTGCGGATTGCCGACGGGTTGGATTCCAGGCACCTCGGGATCGTCTCCGGCGTCGACGTCAGCGCGTTCGGCGCGCGGCTGGAAATCGTCGCTTCCGCCGAGCAAGACGTGAGCGCGGAGGTGGCGAGCGCGCTCTACAAATCCGACATGCTGGCGCGGGCGCTCGGCATGCCGATCTCGATTCGCAGCACGGAAGCTGCGTTCGAGCGCGAAAGCGCCGGCGAGCGCGACCGAGTCGCGACGATAGGGTGAGATGATAGAGCAGCAGGGGAACATCGGGGGCGCCAAGCGGATCCTCGTCGTCGACGACGAGTCCGCGATCTTGCAGACGCTCCGCTTCAATCTCGAACGCAGCGGCTACGAAGTCGTGACGGCCGGCGACGGCCGTTCCGCCGTTTCGCTCGCGCTGCGCGAGCAGCCCGACCTCGTGATACTCGACATCATGCTGCCGCTGCTCGACGGGGTCGACGCGTGCCGGGAGATTCGCAAGAGCAGCGACGTCCCGATCATGATGCTGACTGCGAAGGATCAGGAGATCGACAAGGTCCTCGCGCTCGAGATGGGCGCGGACGACTACATGACGAAACCCTTCTCGCTGCACGAGTTTCTCGCGCGCGTGAAGGCGCGGCTGCGCCGGCGCCGTTCGAAGGACGAATCCACGTCGGAGGTTCTCGAGGCGTCGGGGATCGTGCTCGACCCCGCGCGCCACTCGCTGACCGTCCGTGGACGGGACGTCGCGCTCGCTCCGAAGGAGTTCAGCCTGCTCCACGTTCTCATGGAGAACCGCGGGCGCGTCGTCACGCGCCAGATGCTGCTCGACAAAGTCTGGGGCTACGATTTCGACGGGGAGCATCAGACCGTCAGCGTTCACGTCCGCTGGTTGCGCGAGAAGATCGAAGTCGATGCAAACAATCCGCGGCACATCGTGACCGTGCGCAGCCGCGGTTACATGTTCAAAGAGTGAGCGGCACGCCGTGACGTGGGCGCTCTACCTGGCCTGCATCGCGGTGGGACTGGGGATCGGCTTTCTCCTCGGCCGCGTTGCGAGCGGGGCGCGCCCCGCGGTCGCGCCGCAGCCGCCCCCGCCGCCGGGGCCGCCGCCGCGCACGCTGCCTGATCCCAAGGTCGAGGTCGCGCGCGTCGTCGACGCGCTCGCGATCGGCGTCATCTTCGTGGATAGCCGCGGTTCGATCGCGCTCGTGAACGATGCGGCGCGCTCGATCTTCCGCATCAAGAACCCGAACGTCGTCGGCCGCTCGGTGATCGAAGTCGTGCCGTCCTTCGAGTTGGATCAGCGCGTGCGCGAGGCGATGCGCGGCGGAGCGTGGCGCGGCACGATTTCGCTCGCGGGGGCGGCTCCGGCCCGCCGCTTGATGGTCGCCGTCGTTCAGCGCGACGACCGGGAAGGCGTGGCCGTCCTCGCGAGCGACCAGACGCGCCTGCACGAATTGGAGCGAACGCGCAGCGAGTTCATCACGAACGTGTCGCACGAGTTGCGCACGCCGCTCTCCTCGATGAAGCTGATGATCGAAACGCTCCTGGCGAGCGACGATCAGGAAGCGCGCGAGCTGTTCCTGCCGCAGATCCACAAGGAAGTCGACCGGATGGTGCGCCTCGTCGAGGAACTCCTCGAGCTCGCCCGCTCGGAATCCGGGCGCGTCGTGCTCAAACGAGAGCGCTTGGATTTCGCGGCCCTCGTCGAGGACGTCGTCAAGTCGTTCGAGGCGCGCGCGCAGACGCTCGGCGTGAAGCTCTCGTTCGAAGGGGCGCCGGCGTCGTTGGACGGAGACGCGCAACGCCTCACGCAAGTTGCGATCAACCTCATCGACAACGCGCTGCGGCACACGCCGGCCGGCGGGCTCGTCGAGGTCGCCGTGCGCAACGTGCCGCCGGACGTGCTCCTCGTCGTCCGCGATACGGGCGTCGGGATTCCGTACAAGGACCTGCCGCACATCTTCGACCGCTTCTACGTCGTCGACCGGTCGCGGGCGCGCGAGTCGGCCGGCACAGGGCTCGGCCTCGCGATCGTGCGCCAGTTCGTCGAAGCGCACGACGGACGGGTGACGGCGGATTCGGAGCTGGGCGTCGGCTCGACGTTCCACTGCCGGTTCCCGGCGGCGATCCCCGCTAGTCCGGCGCTGGGATCGCCCGGCCGCGCCGGTACGCAAAGCTGAACGGCAGCGGCTTTCGCAGCGAGAGGATCGGCCGTTCGATGAAGTACGTGATCGCCGTCGAGATCGCGAGCGACGCCCCGACCCCGTAGAGCACGTAGACGGCTTGCCAGGCGGGATCGGCGTGCGGATCCGCCGTCGCGGGGGCCGGGATGCGATGGTTGAGCATCCAGATCTCGACGAGCGTGTGCCACAGGTAGAGGTTGTAGGAGATCAGCGAAAGGAAGACGAGCGCCGGATTTCCGATCGCCGCGCGCCACCAGAGGGCGGCGAAGCACGATGCGACCGTCATCGCGCCGGCGACGGCCGCGAGCAGCGTGCGGTGAACGAGTTCCCAGCGCGCATGCCCGTCCGGCAGAGAGAGCGAGTCGTTCGCCTGGCAGAGAAGCTGCCAGGCGGCGGCGACGAGCCCGATCGCGAGCACGGTGGCGATCGCGCGGGTCCGAGGCGAATCGGGCACGCGGGCGCGCAGGTACACGAAGGCGTACGCCGCGAGCATGCCGCAGGCGAAGACGTCCAGGTACGCCGGGAGCTGCCGCATGACGGTCTCGCGCGCCAGGCAGCATCCGGCAAACGAGAGACGGTAAGCGAGGGCGGCGGCGGCCATCAGCCCTGCGACGACGAGCGGCCGGCGCACGAAGGGCCGGATCAGGAACGGAAAGAGCACGTAGAACTGCACTTCCGGCGCGAGGCTCCAGAAGACGGAGTTCGTGTACCCGAGCCGGTCGTCGAAGGAATTGTTGAAGAAGAACGCATGGTTGAAGAGCGTGAAGCCGAGGTCCGCGACGTTGCTGAAGGTGGGAAGCGCGACGAGGGCCGTCGCGGTCAGCGCGAGCGCATAGGACGGGACGATCTTCGCGAAGCGCCGTTCGGCGAAGTCGCGGACCTCCGGAGCGCGCTTGCCTTCGAGATGCGCGCGCGCGTACGGGAAGCACAGGCAGAAACCGCTGATCAAGAAGAAGAGGTCGACGCCGAGGAAGCCCGTCCGGGGCACGACCCAGACGGGAACGGCGAAGCCGAACACCGTCAGGGACGGCGTCAACCACGAGAAAAGATAGGTGTGGAAGCTCAGGACGAGCAGGACCGCGAGGCCGCGGAGCCCGTCGACGACTTCCGTACCGCTCGAGGCGTGCAGGCGGAGCACTTCTTCCGTTATCGGCGGATGCGCGGGGGCTCCCCTGCAACCTTAAGGGCTCTTAATCTTGGGTTAAGTCTCCGTTAGGGTCCGTTTGCCATCATGAGTCGCGGTGAGCACATTTCGTCCTGTCACCGGGCGGATCGGCCGCACGACCCTCTTCACATCGAAGGTAGTCGACGCGGGCGATTTTTTCTGCTGCCTCGACCTCTCGCAAACGCGTGGACTCGAGGCCCGGTGACGCGCCTCGAGTGATGCTCCCCGTCGTTTCGGACTCTCGCTTTCGCGCGGCGCGAACCCCGGAGGTGCGTGGCGTGAAACGGAGCTCGAGCGGCGATCTCTCCGCTGCACCGTCGAAAGGTAGTCTCCCCACAATGAGTTCCCAAATGACCCGAAAAGGAATGCTCGCCGCCGCGGGCGCCGCGCTGTTCACGATCGGCGCAGGCGTGCTCCCGGCGCTCGCCGCCACCCAGCTCACGGGCGCCGGCGCGACCTTCCCGTATCCGTTCTTCTCGAAAGCGTTCTACGAGTATAGTGCGAAGCACGCCGACGTCACGGTCAACTATCAATCGATCGGCAGCGGCGGCGGCATCCAGCAGTTCATCGCGAAGACCGTCGACTTCGGCGCCTCCGACGTTCCCATGAACGCGGACGAACTCAAGCGTGCGGGCGAAGCGGTCGTCCAGTTCCCGACGACGCTCGGCGGCGTGGCGATCGCCTACAATCTGCCGGATCTCAAGGGCGAGCTCAAGCTCTCGCGCCAGGTGCTCGCCGACATCTACCTCGGTAAGATCGCGAAGTGGAACGATGCGGCGATTGCCAAACTGAACAAGGGCACGGCGCTTCCGGACCTGCCGATCGTCGTCGTCCACCGTTCCGACGGGTCGGGCACCTCGTACATCTTCACCGACTTCCTGAGCCACGTCTCCGACGAGTGGAAGGCGAAGGTCGGCACGGGGAAGAGCGTTCAGTGGCCGGCTCCCAGCAGCGTCGGCGGCAAGGGCAACGAAGGCGTTGCCGGACAGGTCAAGCAGACCCCGGGCTCGATCGGCTACGTCGAACTCGCCTACGTCGTCGAGAACAAGATGGCCCAAGCGTTGCTCGAGAACAAGGCCGGCAAGTTCCTCCCCTGCTCGGCTGACGGCGTCCAGGCCGCGGCCGCTTCGAAGGCCAACGTTTCCGCGACGGACTTCTCGATCGTCGACGCGGCAGGAAACGGGGCGTACCCGATCGCCGGCTATTCGTGGGCGTTCGTGTACCAGGAACCCAAGGACAAGGCGCGCGCCAAGCTCGCCGTCGATGCGCTCGAATGGCTCGTCACCGACGGCCAGCCGATCGCAGGCGGCCTGAACTACGTGCCGCTTCCGACGAACGTCCGCGAGTTCTCGAAGAAGGCGCTCGACCAGGTCAAGCTCTAAGTACCACCAGGCTCCGATACGTGGCCGAGGGGCGCGCGGTGCGCGCTCCTCGGCCGCTTCTTCCAGGGGATGCATCAAGTTGGAAAACGCGCCGCCAGACGCTCGGCATATCAGGGCGAACCTGATCTCCGAGGCCTCCCTCTCGCGCGCTCGCCAGGCTGATCGTACGTTCGGGTGGGCGGTTTACGCCTCGTCGGTGCTCTTCGTCCTTTTGGTCGTCGGCATCTTCATCGAACTGCTCCAGGGCTCGTGGCTGTCGATCGGCAAATTCGGCCTCGCCTTCCTCTGGACTAGCCAATGGAATCCCGTTACCGATCAATTCGGCGCCTTGCCGCTGATTTACGGTACCGTCGTCAGTTCCACGATAGCCATCATCATCGCCGCCGGGGTCGGAATCTTCGCCGCGGCGTTCCTCGCCGATTTCGCGCCGAAGGCCGTGGCGCAGCCGCTCCAGTTCATGATCGAACTGCTCGCAGCGGTCCCCAGCGTCGTGTTCGGCCTGTGGGGACTCTTCGTTCTCGCGCCCCTCATCCGCGAGTACATCGGGCCGTTCTTGCAAAAGACGCTCGGCTTTCTCCCGATCTTCCAGGGAACGATCTATGGGACGTCGCTGTTCACGGCGGGCATCATTCTCGCCGTCATGATCGTCCCGACCGTCACCGCGATCTCGCGCGACGTGATCGAGGCGATCCCGAACGATCTGCGCGAAGGGTCCGCGTCCCTCGGCGCGACGCGCTGGGAAACGATGCAGAAGGTCGTGCTGCCGGCGGCAAAATCCGGCATCTTCGGAGCTTGCATCCTTGCACTCGGGCGGGCGCTCGGCGAAACGATCGCAGCCACGATGGTGATCGGCAACCGGCCGGAGATCGTCGCCTCGCTGTTCTCCCCGTCCTACACGCTGCCGAGCGTCATCGCGAACGAATTCACCGAAGCGACCTCGGAAGTTTACCTCAGCGCGCTGCTCGAACTCGGCCTCGTCCTCTTCGTGGTCAGCATGATCGTCAACGGCGCCGCCCGCTTCCTGACGATGACCGTCATGAAGCCGTCGGGAGGTCGCTGATATGGCGGCGAGAACTAGCGTCGCTGAAAGCGCTGTCGTGATGCAAACCGACGATCTCAACTGGCGGCTAAGAAAGGTTTGGAGCACGGCCGGCGTCGCCGTGGCCGCTTTTTGCGCCAGCCTGGCCGCTGCCACGCTGCTTCTGATCCTCGCCTACGTCACGATCAAAGGGATCGGAGCGCTGAACCCCGCGTTCTTCATCGAACTCCCGCGGCCGGTCGGCGTGACCGGCGGCGGCGTCGCGAACGGCATCGTGGGCAGCGCGATCATGGTCGGGATCGCGGCGCTGATCGCCACGCCGATCGGCGTCTTGACGGGGATCTTCCTCGCGCTCTTCGGCCGCGGCGCCGTCGCCGAAGGCGTCCGCTTCCTGGCCGACGTGCTCTCGGGCGTGCCGAGCATCGCGATCGGCCTGTTTGCGTACACGATCTTCGTCGCTCCCGTGAAACACTTTTCGGCGTTCTCCGCTTCGTTCGCGTTCGCGATCCTGATGCTGCCGCTCGTGATCCGCACCTCGGAAGAAGCGATTCGAAGCGTTCCGACGGCCGTACGCGAAGGCGCGCTGGCCTTGGGAATGTCCGTGTACTCCACGACCGTTCGCGTGGTGCTCCCCGCGGCGCGCGCCGGGATCGCGACGGGGCTGTTGCTCTCGGTCGCACGCGTGACGGGCGAGACGGCGCCGCTCCTATTCACGGCGTTCGGCAGCCAGTTCTGGGAACTCGACCCGAACAAGCCGATGGCCGAGCTTTCGCTGCAGATATTCACGTATGCGATCTCGCCCTACGAAGATTGGCACCGGCAAGCGTGGGCGGGCGCGCTCATCCTGATCACCGTCGTCTTCGTGCTGAACCTGGTCGCACGCATCGCCCTTCGCCCGCGAACGAACTCCAAGTGAGCGGTCCGATTGGGTCGACGATCCCCGATTCGAGCGGCCCGGCGGCCGGCGCCGGGCCATCGCTCTCCACCGAGAATCTTTCGGCGCTCTATGCGAAGCGCCGCGCGATCGAAGGAGTGAATCTCGCATTCCCTCCCAACCAGATCACGGCGCTCATCGGCCCCTCGGGTTGCGGCAAGACGACGCTCCTGCGTTGCCTCAATCGCATTCACGAAGCTTCGCCGGGGGCGACCGTGGAAGGCAAGGTCATCCTCGACGGCCGGAACATCTACGATCCCGAAATGAGCCCGGTCGCCGTTCGCCGGCGCATCGGGATGGTTTTCCAGCGGGCGAACCCGTTTCCGACGATGACGATCCTCGACGACGTCGTGTCCGGCCTGCGATACTCCGCCGGCGTGACCGCGAAGAACGAACTCGCGGAACGCGCCGAACAAGTCTTACGGCTCGCGGCGTTGTGGGACGAGGTCAAGGATAAGCTCTCGAATCCGGGGCGCTCGCTCTCGGGCGGTCAACAACAGCGCCTCTGCATCGCGCGCGCGCTCGCGACGGATCCGGAGATCCTATTGATGGACGAAGCGACCTCCGCGCTCGATCCCATCGCCACGGCGCAGATCGAAGACCTCATGTCGACGCTTTCGTCGCGTTACACGATCGTCGCGGTGACGCACAACATGCAGCAGGCCGCGCGCGTCTCGAACTTCACAGCGTTGATGCTCGCGGGCGAAGACCGGATCGGCCGCCTCGTCGAGTTCGGCTCGACGACGCAAATCTTCACGCGTCCGAAGGATCAACGGACGGAAGGCTATATTACGGGTCGATTCGGATGATGAACGCCACTGAGAAGCCCGCGCTGGGCGACAAGATGCGCATCGACGGACTCAACGTCTTCTACGGCTCCTTCCACGCGCTCAAGAACGCCGCGCTGAATGTCCCCACGAATCAAGTGACGGCCTTGATCGGCCCTTCGGGCTGCGGGAAATCGACGTTCTTGCGGGCGCTCAATCGCATGCACGATCTGACTCCCGGCGCGCGCGTGACGGGCAAGGTCATCCTCGACGATACCGACGTCTACGCGCCCTCGATGGACCCGGTTACGATCCGCCATCGCATCGGGATGGTCTTCCAGCGGCCGAATCCGTTCCCGCAATCGATCTTCGCGAACGTCACGTACGGCCCGCGGCTCATGGGCGAGAAGGATCAGAAGAAGCTCGACGAGATCTGCGAACGCGCGCTGCGCCGGGCGGCGCTCTGGGATGAGGTCAAAGACCGCCTCCATCGCTCCGCCACCGGGCTTTCCGGCGGGCAGCAGCAGCGCTTGTGCATCGCTCGCGTGATCGCGGTGCAGCCCGAGGTGATCTTGATGGACGAGCCGGCCTCCGCGCTCGACCCCATCGCGACCGCGAAGATCGAAGACCTGATCTCCGAGATCAAGAAGGAGTACACGGTCATCATCGTCACGCACTCGATGCAGCAGGCGGCGCGCGTATCCGACTTGACGGCCTTCTTCCTGCTCGGCGACTTGGTCGAAGTCGGCGAGACGGCGCAAGTCTTCACGCGCCCGCGCGACAAACGCACCGAGGACTACATCACGGGGCGGTTCGGCTAGGGTTCTCGCGGCTTAGTCCGCGAGGACGTAGGCCTTTTCTCTGAACAAGCGCAGGCATGCGGCGGCAACCTGCGGGTCGTAGAGCGTGCCGGAGTTTCGCTCGATTTCCAGGAGCGCCGCGTCGATGCCGAGGCCGGGCCGGTAGGGCCGGTGCGAAGAGATCGCCTCGAATACGTCCGCGACCGCGATGATGCGCGCCTCGAGCAGGATTTCGTCGCCGCGCAGTCCGCGCGGGTATCCGCTGCCGTCCATGCGCTCGTGGTGCTGTCGCGCGACCTCCGCGATGGGCCACGGGGAATCGATATCGCGGAGCACGTCGTAGCCGAGTTGCGCGTGCATCTGGATCATGTTGAACTCGATCTCCGAGAGCCGCGTCGGCTTCGCCAAGATCTCGGCCGGAACCGCGATCTTTCCCACATCGTGCACGGCGCCTGCCAGGCGCAGGCCGCGCTGGAGCTCTGCGTCGAGGCCCATTTCCGCGGCGATCGCGACCGCAAGAATGCCGACGCGACGCTCGTGCCCCGCGGTGTACGGGTCGCGCAACTCGACCAAGGTCGAAAACGAATCGATCGTGCTTTCCAGCATGCGCTCGATCTGCGCGAGGTGGCTCCGAACGTCCGACTCGGCACGTTTGCGTTCGGTCACGTCCCTGGCGAAGATCGAGATGGCGAAGGCCGTGGAATCTCGCTTGAGGACGGTGCACGTCAACTGCAGCACGTTGGAACCGGGGAATGCAGAGTACTCGGTCGCAAACGAGCCGTCTGCGAGCGTTTTCTCGAGGAAGCCGCGCCACGTCCGCGCCTGTTCTTCGTTCCGGAAGATATCTTCCGCACACATGCCTGGCTCGATGCGAATGCCGTGAACGCTCGAGAAATACTCCGCGAGGCTGCGGTTGAACGAAAGCAGACGGAACGACGTGGGATCGACGGAGCAGATCAGGTCGCTCGTGCTGTCGACGATCGACTTCTGGAGCGCCTGCGATTCGGCGAGCGCTTCCTGCACGCGCATGCCGTCCGTGATGTCTTCGAAGACGGTAGCGAAATGAGCCGGATGCGGGGAGATGACTGTGATGCGGAATCTCTTCCCCAAGGGAGCGAAATGGCTCTCGAACGTCCACGGTTTGCGCGTTTCCGCGACCCGAGCGTAGACATCGAGGTAAGGCGCTTCTCCGGTGCCGTAGACTTCCGAGGCAAGTTTGCCGATGACCGCGCCGCGTTTGATTCCGGTGTGGCCTTCGAACGCGGGGTTCACGTCGAGGATGACGTAATCGGCGGGCCCGCCGGATGCGTCGTAGACGACGCGGTGGAGCGCCATCCCCTCGGACATCGCGGTGAAGAGCGACCGGAATCGATCCTCGCTTTCCCTCGTCCGTTGCTGCGCGCGCCTTTGGTGCGTGATGTCCTGCAGAAGCAGATACACGCCGCGCACGTTTCCGGCTTCGTCGAGGAGCGGCGTGCCGCAAACGTTGAGCCAGAGCCGGTCTCTGATGCGCGGGTTGACGACGCCCACGACGAGGTCCTGGACGGATTGTCCGGATTGGAGGGCAGCGATGCTGAACTCGCCCTCCGCCTTGAGTGGGGAACCGTCTTCGTGGACGGCGCCCCAGCGTGCGTCGGTCCATGTGAGGCCGCGCACATCGTCGAGCGAGACGCCCAGGATCCGCTCGGCGGCGGGATTCGCTTCGGCGAGCCGCCCGCCGGCATCGAAGATGACGATGCCGAGCGGAAACGAATCGAACGGTAAACCGCTCTGTAAGCAGCTTGCCGTTCGCGCGGCGCCCGAGCCTTGGAACACCGGGCGTGTCGAACGCGGGGGCATTTTCGTTTGACGTCCCTCCTACGACCAGTATCGGAGTTTGCCGCCGCCGTCCTGAGCCGGCCGGCACCGGACCCGGCCGGAAAGTGCCCGAAAGGCGTCGCCGGGCTAGCCCGGCGAACGGATTCGAGAAGCCGTGAGCTTCGGAGGCGGGATATGGCTGAGGACCCACTGGTCGCATGTCTCAATAGGCAGAGCTATGCGCCGATCGAGATTCCTCACGAACGGTTCGATCCGCTCACGATCCTCGGCGGGCCATCGCCCACCGCCCTCGAGCCTTTCGGATCGCTCCAGGACATTCTCGTTCCGGGGGGCGCGCTTCCGGAGATCCTTCGCGACGACGCCGCCTCGACGTTCTCGGACCGGCGCGCCGAACGGATCGATGCGAAGTTCGGCCTAAATCTGCTCGGCAAGGTCCTCCAAGCCTTCGGCGGTTCCGGGGCGCAGGCGTCCGCCGCATACCGGCACGCGGCCGCCTTCGAATATCTGTATTCCGACGTGCTGCACGATTGCGTTTACCTGATCCCGCTACTCAAGGCGCTTAGCGAGAAGAGCGTGGAATCGGAGACGCTGGAGTCGATCGCCGGCGCGCAGTATATCTTCATCGTCACCGACACGCTCAAATCGAACAAGTTCGGGATCGTCGCGTACGACGCGGGCGGCGCGGGCATCGATCTGAGCGCGGATGCGATCGAGAACGTCTTAGGCGCGAGCGCGGGCGTGCACGCCTCCGGCGGGGAGAATCACGTCGTCACGTACAGCGGCGACAAGCACCTGCGCTTCGCGTTCCGCGCGAAGCGGCTAACGTTCGACGCGGCCGCGAAGAAGGTCACGCTCTCGTTCGCGGACGGGCCAATCGCCTCGAAGTCCTTCCGCGCCGGCAGCGCCGTGTCGCCGCCGGAGGCGTTCGACCTGCCGGCCGCCGGCGAGTACATCGGCATCGCCGAGCGCTGACGCGGGCGCCCTTCAACGCGGGCACCGGGAGGGCGATACGATCCGGGCTGGGCGCTAAAGAAAGGGCGGCGCCCTCTCGGGACGCCGCCTCTTCCTTCTTGCACGCATGGTTGCGGGGCCAGGATTTGAACCTGGGACCTTCGGGTTATGAGCCCGACGAGCTACCGGACTGCTCCACCCCGCGACGGGCGACCATGAGTATACGGGGAGGACGCTAGTCTGTCAAACGCTACGAGCTCTATCAGCCCCAAGTAGAGATGTCCGGTTTTCCCCCAAGTAGAAATGTCCGGTCCCTTGGCCGGAGCTACCCCTGAGTACGACCGAGCCGGCACGCCTGGCCGCTCTGCGGCACTATACGGCCGGGGGACTCACCCAAGCGGAGGTTTGCAGCGTCATGCGGGAATAGCGGCTCCCCATGGAGCCTTCGCCGTTCGTCCGCGCGCTGCCGAAAGTCCAACTGCATTGCCACCTCGAGGGCACGGTCGACGCCGCCACATTTCGCGCGCTCGCGAAGCTCCACGGGGTCGAGATCGGCGCTCGCGGGAGCGGTCCGCTCGAGGAGACGTATGCGTTCGCGTCGTTTCGCGAATTCTTGCTCACGTTCGCCGACGTCTGCCGCACGCTGCGAACGCCGGACGATTTCGCGCGGATCGCGAGCGAGTACGCGCGCGGCGCGCGCGGGCAGAACGTGCGCTACGCGGAGCTGTTCGTCTCGCCGTCGGTTTGGACGTACTTTCACCGCGACCTCGACATGCGCGCGGCCGTGCGCGCGCTGCGGGAAGCGTTTGATGCGGAGGAACGCGAGGGCGGGCCGGAAGTGCGGCTCATCTGCGATCTCACGCGGAACTTCGGCGTGGAGCGCGCCGCGCTGACGGCGCGGCAGGCCGTGGAGCTCGCGGAGTTCGGCGTGATCGGCGTCGGGCTCGGCGGCGACGAGGCGGCGTATCCCCCGGAACTCTACGCCGGGCCGTTCGAGTTCGCGCGGGAACACGGACTGCGCACGGTCGCGCACGCGGGCGAAGCGGCGGGCGCCCGGAGCGTGCGGAGTGCCGTCGAGGTGCTCGGCGCGGAGCGGATCGGGCACGGCGTGCGTGCGCTGGAGGACGAGGCGCTCGTGGAGGACCTCGCACGGCGGGGAATCGCGCTCGAGATCTGCCCCACCTCGAACCGGTTGACGGGCGCCGTTCCCGCCGGCAGCCCGCACCCGATCGGGGAGTTGGACCGGCGCGGCGTCGCCTGCGTGATCGACGCGGACGATCCGGCGCTGTTCTCTACGACGCTCGAGGCCGAGTACGCGCTGGTCGAGGCCGAACTCGGCGCCGGCGCGGTCGCGCGCTTCGCCCGGCAGGCCGTCGATAGCTCCTTCGCGCCCCCCGCCACGAAGGCTCGGCTTCTGACAGAAATGGCTTCCGTAGCGCGGAATTATTAGGCGGACCAAGAAAGCATACATCATGGCTGGCCACACCCATTTCGAAGAATCTACCGAAGAATATCTCGAGGCGATCTATCGCCTCGAACGCGAAGGCCCCGGCGTGACGACGTCGGGCATCGCCACCGAGCTCGGCGTCGCGCCTGCATCGGTTTCCGGGATGCTCAAGAAGCTCGCCTCGGAGGGCTTCATCGAGCATCAGGCGCGCGGCGGAGCGAAGCTCGCGAAGAAGGGTCTCGAGATCGCGGTTCGCGTCATTCGCCGCAACCGGCTTGCCGAATGCTTGCTCACGCAAGTGCTCGGCATGGATTGGGACGAGGTGCACACCGAGGCATGCCGTCTCGAGCACGCGATCTCGTCGCGCGTCGAAGAACGCCTCGTCGCGGTGCTGGGCGATCCGCAGGTCTGCCCGCACGGTCACCCGATCCCGCCGCTCGATCTCAGCGATCCGCCGCGCCCCGGCGTGCCGCTGGCGCAAGTCGGGCAAGGTGAGAACGCCGTCGTGCACGGCGTGACGGAAGACTTGCCGGAAATTCTCCGCTACCTCGGCGAGTTGGGCTTGCGCCCGGGCGCGAAGGTCGAAGTGGTCGAGAAAGCTCCGCTCGGCGGCCCGGTCACGATCGGCGTCGATTCGCGGCGGCACGCGATCTCGCTCGAGCTCGCGCGAAAGATCACGGTGCTCGGACCACCGGGTGCGCACGCGGTGGAAGAACTCCCATAACCTTCGTACCGGCGCGGGCGCTCGCGTGAGCACTCCCGTGACCTACGCGCTCGTCGCGCTCAACGTCGCGGCGTACGTTTGGGTCGCCTTCACGGGCGGCTTCGACGTGCCGTCGCTGGTCGCGCACGGTGCGCTCGACGGGCCGCATGTCGCGAACGGCGAGTATTGGCGCATCGTGACGGCGGCGTTCCTGCACGGCGGCCTGCTGCACATCGGGCTGAACATGTTCGCGCTCGTGCAGGTCGGCACGTACCTCGAATCGCTCGTCGGTTCGGCGCGCATGCTCGCGATCTATACGGTCGCAATGATCGGCGCCGGCGTTGCGGTCGTGATCTTCTCGCCGAACGACGTGACGGTCGGCGCGAGCGGGGCGATCTTCGGCATCTTCGGTGCGCTCGTCGCGATCGGCTTGCGGCTCGGCGCGCGCGGACGCGGTTTGATCGCGCAGACGCTGCCGATCGTCGGGCTGAATCTCGCGTTCGGCTTCAGCACGCCGAACATTTCGAACGCCGCGCACATCGGCGGTTTGCTGAGCGGATTCGTCGCGGGGCTCGCGGTCTTCATGATGCGGCGCCCGCAAGCCGTTGCGGAGAGCGAGGCCGCCGGGGCCGAAGCATCGGATTCCGGCCTGGAAGCCCCCTCCGGCGTGGGAGCGCTCGACGGGGGCGAACCGGCGCCGCACCAATGAGCGCGCCTCACGTCGCTTCGATCGAAGAGGTCTTCGCGCCGGAAGGTCCCGTGGCGCGGGCGCTTACGGGCTTCGAGGCGCGGCCGGGGCAAGTGCGCATGGCGCAGACGATCGAACGCGGGTTCCTCGAAGGGATGCACTCGCTCGTCGAAGCCGGGACGGGCGTCGGGAAGTCACTCGCGTATCTGATCCCGGCGCTGCGGAGCGGCCGGAAGGTCGTCGTTTCGACCGGCACGATCGCGCTGCAGGAGCAACTCGTTCGCAAAGACATCCCGCTCGTCGTCGCGGCGCTCGGCCGCCCGGTTCGCATCGAATTGCTCAAGGGGCGCAACAACTACTTGTGCCGCGCGAAGCTGGATCGCATGCGAGCGGAGCGTCTGATCGCGCAGAGCGCCACGATGGAACGGCTTTGGCATTGGGCGGAGCGGACGACGACCGGGGATCGCGCCGAGCTCCCCTTCGTCCCGCCCGCGCTCGAATGGGAAGCGTTGGATGCCGACGGCGACGATTGCGTCGGCGAGTTCTGTGACCGTTTCCGCGATTGTCATTTCTTCGAGCGGCGCGACGCGGCGCGCTACGCGGATCTGCTCGTCGTCAACCACGCGCTGTTCTTCCTCGATCTCGCTGGCGGGGGAAGCCTGCTCCCGCCGTACGATTTCGCGATCCTCGACGAAGCGCATCAGTGCGAGCAGTGGGCGACGGCCGCGCTGACCGCGACGCTTTCGCAAGGTTCCGTCAACCGCGTGATGCGGCGCATGCATCGCAACTACGCGCTCCCGGCCGGGTACGACGCCGAAATCGACGAGGCGATGCGCGGCTTGACGGCGGCGCTCGCCCGCGTGCCGGGCGAACGGTATCCGCTCGCCGCGAACGAAACGGCGGGGCAAGCGCTCGACGCGCTCCGCAACGCGTTCTATCGGCTCGAGAACTGGCTGCACGCGAACTGGCAAGCCGCGCTCAAACGGCCGAGCCCGAACCCGGCGGAAGGCGAACGCCGCCGGGATCTCGCGATGCGCGGCATCGTCGCGCACATCGAAACGATCGAGCGGCTGGCTCGCGCCGACGAAGAGACGATCAGCTGGGTCGAACAGATCGAAGAAGGCGGGCGCTACGAAATCAACGCCGCGCCCTTCGACGTCGCGGAGTTCCTGCGCGCCTCGCTGTTCGCGCGTACGCAAAGCGTCGTGCTGACGAGCGCGACGCTGGCGGACGCGGGATCGTTCGCTTTTCTGCGGCGCACGCTCGGAATCGATGCCGCGCAAGAATACGTCGCGCCGTCGCCGTTCGATTTCGCGCGGCAGGCGTCGCTCTTTCTCGCCTCGCGAGCCTGCAATCCGAAGGCCCCGGATTTCCCCGAACGCGTCGCGCCGTTGATCGAGGAGATCCTCGATCGCACGAGAGGCCGCGCGTTCGTGTTGTTCACCTCGTACGCGCGCCTGTACGAAGTGCACGCGCTCGTGCGCGAGCGCATCGCGTTCCCCGTCAAGCTGCAAGGCGACCTCCCGCGCGGCGCGATGCTGGCGTGGTTCCGCGCGACTCCGAACGCAGTGCTGTTCGCGACGGGGACGTTCTGGGAAGGGATCGACGTCGCGGGGGAGCAGCTCTCGTGCGTGATCATCGACCGGCTCCCGTTTCCTTCGCCGGGCGATCCGCTCGTCCGCGCGAAGCTGTCGGCGATCGAGAGCGCGGGCCGCTCGAGCTTCGATGAATACATGATCCCCTCTGCGATCGTCCGCCTCAAGCAAGGCTTCGGGCGATTGATTCGGACGAAATCCGATCGCGGGATCGTGGCGATCCTCGACGGGCGTGCCGGTTCGACGTCGTTCGGGCGGAAGATCGTCGATGCGCTCCCGCCGGCCCGGCGCGTTACGGACCTCGGAGACTTGGAGAGCCCGTAGCAGCGTCGCGCCGCGCCGTCGAGCCGCTTCTTAATAGAGCGGCCGTCTTCACCGAGCGCGAGTTAATGACGTGCGTCACACTCCGCGAGCTCCATGCGGGGCGAGCGCCGGCCACACTTCACGCTACTCTTAGTATCACGTAGTATCGTGTAGAGTCTTTCCCAGGAGGCGGCCCATGCCGAACCGCCCGCGCGAACTGAGTTTCGACCACCGGTATACGGACCGGGCGGCTTCATGCTGGCCGTGAACGGTCTCTTGCCGCTGGACGAGATCGATCGCTCGAGCCACGAGTTGCTCGAGCATCTCGGCCGGAATTATCCGCTCACGGAAGCGCATTCGCGCGCCGTGGCCGAGCTCTGCGCGCAGATCGCGATCGAGATGTCGCTGCGCCGGCAGGACGTCGTCTTCGTCGCGCGCTGCGGGCTCGTTCACGACGTCGGCAAAGTCGTGATTCCCAAGGGGATCCTGTCCGCACCGCGCTCGCTCACGGCGCAGGAATGGACGATCGTCAAGTCACACAGCGCCGCCGGTGCCGCGATTCTTTCCTCGATCCCGGGGCTGCGCTCGTTCGCTCCGGTCGCGCGCTCGCACCACGAGCGGCTCGACGGCACGGGCTACCCCGACGGGCTCGCGGCTTCCGAGATCGATTTGCCGACGCGCATCGTCTCGGTCGCGGATGCCTTCAACGCGATGACCGGGAAGCGCAGCTACCGCCGCTCCCAATCGGCGCAGGAGGCCATAGAAGAACTGCGCCGCGGAATCGCGACGCAGTTCGATGGGGACGTCGTAGAAGCGATCGCTCGCGTCGTAGGTTAGTCCCTAGTCTTCTTTCCCGGCCTCGGCCTTGGCGCGGCTTTGCAACTCGCCGACGATGCTCGAATCGGCGAGCGTCGTCGTGTCGCCGAGCGTGCGGCCTTCCGAGATATCGCGCAGCAGCCGGCGCATGATCTTGCCGCTGCGCGTTTTCGGAAGCTCGTGCGTGAACGTCAGGTACTTCGGCATCGTGAACTTGCCGAGCTTCGTCGCGACGTGCGCGCGCAATTCGTCGGCGAGTTCGGGCGTCCCGGGGACGCCGCCGCGCAGGCTCACGAAGCAGCAGATCGCCTGCCCCGTGACGTCGTCGTTCTTGCCGACGACGGCGGCTTCGGCGACCGTCGGATGATCGACGAGCGCGCTCTCGACTTCGGTCGTCGAGATGCGGTGCCCGCTGACGTTCATCACGTCGTCGATGCGCCCCATGAACCAGAAGTAGCCGTCCTCGTCGCGCCGGCAGCCGTCGCCCGCGAGATACATGTGGTCGAAGCGCGACCAGTACGTCTTCCAATACCGCGAATCGTCGCCCCAGATGCCGCGCAGCATGGCGGGCCAGGGCCGGCGCAAGACGATGTACCCGCCGCCGACCGGAACGGAGTGGCCCTGTTCGTCGACGATATCCGCGACGATGCCGGGGAACGGCTTCGTCGCGCTGCTCGGCTTCGTCTCGGTGATGCCCGGAAGCGGCGTGATCATGATCTGCCCCGTCTCCGTCTGCCACCACGTGTCGACGACGGGGCAGCGGCCCCCGCCGATCACGTCGTGATACCACATCCACGCTTCGGGATTGATCGGCTCGCCGACCGATCCCAAGAGCCGCAGCGACGAGATGTCGTGCTTTTCGACGTACTCCTTGCCCCACTTCATGAACGTGCGAATCGCCGTCGGCGCCGTGTAGAGAATCGTCGCCTTGTAGCGCTCGACGATCTCCCAGAAGCGGTCCTTATCGGGAAAGTCGGGCGTCCCTTCGAACAGGATCGAGGTCGCGCCGTTGCAGAGCGGACCGTAGACGATGTAGGAGTGCCCCGTCACCCAGCCGATGTCGGCCGTCGACCAGAAGATGTCGTCGTCTTTCAAATCGAAGACGAGTTTGTGCGTCGCGGTGACGCCCGTGAGATATCCGCCCGTCGTATGTTTGATGCCCTTCGGGCTCGCCGTCGTGCCGCTCGTGTACAGCAAGAACAAGAGATCTTCGGCGTTCATCGCTTCGGGCTCGCAGGTCGTCGATTGCCCCGCGACGACGTCGTCCCAGAAGATGTCGCGCCCGGGATGCATGTCGACGTGATCGCCGACGCGCTTGGCGACGATGCAGTGCTGCAGCGAAGGCGTGTGGATCATCGCCATGTCGCAATTCGCTTTGAGCGGGACCTTCTTACCGCGCCGCCAGCCTTGATCGGCGGTGATCAGCGCGACGCATTGCGCGTCCTTCACGCGATCCACGATCGCATCCGGCGAGAACCCGCCGAAGATCACCGAATGCGCGGCGCCGATGCGCGCGCAGGCGAGCATCGCGACCGGGAGCTCCGGGATCATCGGAAGGTAAATCGCAACGCGATCTCCCTTGCGGATGCCGAGCTTGCGCAGGCCGTTCGCGAAACGGCAGACGTCGTCGAGCAGTTGCTGGTACGTGATCGTCCAGCGATCCCCCGGTTCGCCTTCGAAATAGAACGCGATGCGGTCGCCCTTACCGGCGAGAACGTGCCGGTCGAGCGCGTTGACGGAAGCGTTCAGCTCCCCGTCCGCGAACCATTTGGCGAAGGGCTCGTTCCACTCGAGGATCTTCGTGAACGGCTTGCTCCACTGGAGTTGGCGCGCCCACCCCGCCCACCATTCCTGGTAGTCGCGTTCGGCCTCTTCGTAGATGCCGGGCTGCGCGTTCGCGTTGGCGGCGAACTCCGGCGGCGGCGGAAACTTCCGAACTTCGCTAAAAAGCGCTTCGATCGTGTCGTGCGTGTCGTCTTTTGCGTTCGTCGTCATGGGGCTGGATTGTTATTTGTACCGAGCTTTCCACCTCCCGAAAATCACGCCCATTCTTTATCTGCGTTCTCCATATATGTGGAGCCACGCTTTCCGAGCTTAATGTGACCATGGAACCCAGGTAGCGTCCGGGTCGGGGCGGGGCTCCTCCGCGGGGCGTGCAGCTTGCCCGCGGAGCCAACGTGACCATGGAACCCAGGTAGCGTCCGGGTCGGGGCGGGGCTCCTCCGCGGGGCGTGCAGCTTGCCCGCGGAGCCAACGTGACCATGGAACGCAGGTAGCGTCCGGGTCGGGACGGGGTTTCCCCGCGGGGCGTGCAGCTTGCCCGCGGAGCCAACGTGACCATGGAACCCAGGTAGCGTCCGGGTCGGGGCGGGGTTCCCCCGCGGGGCGTGCAGCTTGCCCGCGGAGCCACGATGGCGGGAGCGGGCAAGTGCACGAGTAGCGATTTCGCATGGATGCGAAATCGCGGGCGTCCCCGCGGGGGAACCCCGCCCCGACCCGGACGCGGGCTACGCGGCAAAGCTCACTCGTCGACGGACTCCGGGCTGACATGGTCCGACCTGCTTTCTTGCTGTAGGCGGGCGGAAACTTGACCGATACGGAGGGGGTCTGGTACGCTCGCATAAATCTAGCAGTCTAGCCCTTTGACTGCTAACGTCCGGAAGTTAATGAACAGCGGGAAACCCGAGCTCGATAAGCGGAAGGCCTTCATCCTGGCAACCGTCGTGTACGAATACATCGCGACGGCTGAACCGGTTGGGTCGAACACGCTCACGCACAAGTATAACTTGGGCGTCAGTTCGGCGACGATCCGCAACGAGATGGCGGAGCTGGAGGCCGGCGGTTACCTCGTCCAGCCGCACACCTCCGCCGGACGCATCCCGTCGGATGCGGGGTACCGCACGTACGTCGACCGGCTGATGCGCCCCGAGACGCTCGCCCCGGACGAACTGCGCCGGATCCAAGAAGAGTTCCGCGCCGTCAGCCGCGAGCTCGATTCGGTCATCGAGCAGACGACCCGGCTCCTCGGGCAGCTTTCGCGCAACGTCGCCTTCATGGTCGCGCCGCGCCGCGAGAAGCAGGCGTTCCGCCATCTCCAATTGATTTGGCTTTCGGACCGGACGGCGCTCGCGGTGATCGTGACCTCCCTCGGGGCTGCGACGCAACGCGTGCTCGAGCTGCCGTCCCCGGTAGGCGCCGACGATCTCACGCACCTCTCGAACCGGCTCAACGCGGAATTTGGCGGAAAGACGATGCGCGAGGTCGCCCAGGCCGATCTCGCCCGCACGTGCATGGCGGCGAATCTTCCGCCGGAGCTGGGTCTCGCCGTGCAGGACGCGCTCCGCAGCGCCGCGGCGTCCGAAGAATCGCTCCTCGCCTCGAGCGGGACGCAGCACTTGGTCGACCAGCCGGAGTTCCAGGATCTCCGGAAGCTTCGCTCGATCTTGCGCATCATCGAGGAGCAGAAGACGCTCTACGATCTCGTCGCCGACTCCATTTCGAGCGAAGGGCCCGCGGTGAAGATCGGCCACGAGCTCGGCTCGGAGGAGATGATCGAATGCAGCGTCGTGACCGTCCCCTATAAGGTCGGCGGGGACGTCGTCGGGGTGCTTGCGATCCTCGGGCCGCGGCGGATGCCGTACGGCCGCCTCCTCGCGCTCGCAGCGGGCACGGCAAGCTCCTTGAACCGGCACTTGGCCCAAAGCGAGACGCGCTAAGCGTGGCGGCGGATTACTACGCGACCCTCGGCGTCGCGCGGGGCGCGACCGAGGCTGAGATCAAGACGGCGTATCGCACGCTCGCGCGGCGCCACCATCCAGACGTTTCCGAGGACAAGGCCGCCGCCGAGGCGCGCTTCAAGGAGATCAACGAAGCGTACGAAGTGCTCTCCGATCCGCAGAAGCGCGAGATGTACGATCGCTACGGCAGCGCCCAGCCGGGCCCGGGTGGACCGGGAGGCCCCGGCGGCTTCGGCGGCTTCGGGCAGGGTGAAGGCTTCAGCGACCTCTTCGACGTGTTCTTCGGTGCGGCCAGGGGCGGGCCGGCCCAGCGCAGCGGCCCGGCGCGCGGCGCCGACTTGCGCTACGATCTGCAGATCACGCTCGAGGAAGCATTCCGCGGGCTCGACCGGGAGATCTCGTTCAATCATCTCGGGACCTGCGAAACGTGTCGCGGGAGCGGCGCGCGCCCCGGATCGCTGATCGTCAGTTGCGACCGCTGCGGCGGAACCGGGACGATGCGCAGCGCGCGGCAGACGCCGCTCGGCCAATTCGTCACGCAGACGACCTGCACGAAGTGCAACGGCGAGGGGCAAGTCGTCCCGTCGCCGTGCGAGACGTGCCGCGGACGCGGGCGCATCGAGCGGCCCCGCACGCTGACCGTGAAGATTCCGCCGGGCGTCGACGACGGCAGCCGCATTCGCATCTCCGGCAACGGCGAGGCGGGTTCCCGCGGCGGCCCGGCCGGCGACCTGTACGTGTATCTCTCGATCGCGCCGCATCCGAGCTTCAAGCGCGAGGGCGCCGATATCTCGAGCGACGCCCCGATCTCGTTCCCGCAGGCCGTGCTCGGAGCGAAGATCCAGGTTCCCTCGTTGGACGGTCCGGTCGAATTGACGATCGGACCCGGGACGCAGAGCGGCTCCGTCTACCGTCTGCGCGGCCGCGGCATGCCGCACGTGCGGGGCACCGGGCGCGGCGACCAGCTCGTGACCGTGCACGTGGTCGTTCCGACGAAGCTCTCGCGCCGCGAGCGCGACCTGCTCGAAGAATTCGCGCGCGCCGGGGGCGACCGGATCGACGAACGCTCGTTCTTCGACCGCTTCAAAGACGCGTTCAAGGCCGAGTAGGAGTGCGCGCCCCGCGCTTCTTCGTCGACGGCGTCTTTGCGCCCGGCGATACCGTCACGCTCTCCGGAGCGGACGCGCACAAGGCCGCGGACGTCTTGCGCTTGCGCGACGGTGATTCGATCGAGCTGATCGATTCCAGCGGAACCGCGTACGCCGCCACGCTCGAAGTGGAACGGACGCGCGTCGCGGCGACGCTGCGCGCGGCGCTGGCGCGCGCGGAAGCGGATGAGTGCACGCTCGTTCTCGCGCAGGGGATTCCGAAGGGACAGAAGATGGACTACGTCGTCGAGAAGGCGACGGAACTCGGCGTCGCCCGCATCGTTCCGCTGGTGACCGAACGGACGATCGCCGACGCATCGGCCGCGAAGCTCGAGCGCTGGCGGCGCCTCGCGCGTGCGGCGGCGGCGCAGACGGGGCGCGCGCGCCCCACCGAGATCGAACCGCCGCTCGAATGGACGGCGCTGTGCGCGCGATTCCCCGCGTACGATTGCGTTCTCGTGCCGTGGGAACTCGCCGAACGCGTTCCGCTGCGCGAGCGTCTACCGGGGCTCGTTGCCGGTGCGCGATCGGTCCTGATCGCGATCGGGCCGGAAGGCGGATTCGCGCACCGCGAGGCCGAGTGCGCCGCCGCCGCCGGCGCGCGGCTCGTCTCGCTGGGAAAACGGATTTTGCGCACGGAGACGGCGGGGCTCGTGGTCTGCAGCGCGCTGCGCTACGCGCTCGGCGAATTGTGAGCGAGAGCCCTGTGGATAAATGGTAGGTCTGCGCGGGCGTCGTATAGCCGTCGATTGAAGATGAGCATGCCCCGTAAGGAAGAGCCCGCCGCGCGATGAAATTCTCGATCGTGATCCCGACGTACAACGAGGCGGGAGGGATCGAGCGTCTGATCTCGGCGCTTACCGACGAATTCAAAGCCTACGGACTCGACGGCGAGATCATCGTCGTCGACGACAACTCCCCCGACGGGACGGGCGCGATCGTCGACCGGATGGCGGAGCGGTATCCCGTGCGCTGCCTGCACCGTCCGGGGAAACTTGGCCTTTCAAGCGGCGTGATCGACGGCTGGCATTTCGCCCGCCCGGATTCGGAAGCGCTCGGCGCGATGGACGCGGATTTCAGTCACGACATCAAGATCGTGCCGCGGATGGTCCAGGCGCTCGCCTCCGACGGCTACGGCCTCGCGATCGGCAGCCGGTACGTCCCCGGCGGCGGGATCTCGAACTGGCCCCTGAAGCGGAAGGTCACGTCCCTCGTCGCGATCGCGCTCGCTAAGCCGCTCACGCCGATCCGCGACATCACGAGCGGGTTCTTGCTCGTCCGGCGGGACGCACTCGAGGGCGTCGAACTCGATCCGATCGGGTTCAAGATCGGCCTCGAGGTGATCGCGAAGGCCCATTACGGCCGGGCTCTGGAAGTGCCGTACGTCTTCACCGACAGGGTGGCGGGCGAGTCGAAGCTGAATCAGAATGAGATACTCAACTACCTGCGGCAACTGCGACGGATCTACGCGCTCAAGCTCGGCGGGGCGCTGCGGACCGGCGGAAAGGTCGTTCCCTGATGCCGATGCCGGATTGGCTGAGGCTGCGGCGCAGCAAAGAGGGGCCCTCTCCCGACGCGAAGTTGTGGGAGAAGTGCCCGCGTTGTAACGAGCTGCTCTATCGCAAGGACCTCGAGGCGAATCTCGGGGTCTGCATGCGCTGCGGCCACCACTTCCGGATGCACGCGCACGACCGCATCAGCACGATCGTGGACGGAGATTTCGTCGAGATCGGCGCGCACATTCTGCCGGGCGATCCGCTCGGTTGGGTCGATAAGCGATCGTATCCGCAGAAGCTCGCCTCGGACCGCGAGAAGTCGAACCTGAGCGAAGCCGTCGTAACGGGGTTCGGCACCATCGACGGTTACCCGGTCGCGCTCGGCGTGATGGATTTCAGCTTCCGCGGCGGCACGATGGGCGCCGTCGTCGGCGAACGCATCACGAACCTGCTCGAGGAGGCGACGCGCCGCCGGATTCCCTGCATCGTGTTCACGGCCAGCGGCGGAGCGCGCATGGAAGAGGGCATGCTGGCGCTGATGCAGATGGCGAAGACCACGCAGGCGGTGCAGCGCTTCATGGACGGCGGGAACCTGTTCCTGACGGTCCTGACCGACCCGACGACCGGCGGGGTCTCGGCCTCGTTCGCGTTCGAGGCGGACGTGATCGTCGCGGAGGCGCATGCGGCGATCGGGTTCGCGGGCCGGCGCGTGATCGAGCAAACGATCCGCCAGAAGCTTCCGGATAATTTCCAGACGGCGGAGTTCCTGCTCGAGAAAGGGCACGTCGACATGGTCGTCGAGCGTTCCGCGATGCGCGAGACGCTCTCGAAGATCTTGCGGTACACCGTCGACCGTCCGGGCATGGTGCGCGGCCTCTCGGCCGTTCCGGAGCTCGTGAACTCGTGAACGTGATCGTCGAGCGCGAGAAGCGGCTGCTCGAGCTCGAGCAAAGGCTCGGCGATCTGCGCGGGCGCAGCGAGCGCAAGGGCGAGGTTCAAGCGAGCGAAATCGATTTGCTCGAACAGCGCTACGAGCAGCTCAAAGCGGACATCTTCGGGAACCTGACGCCGTGGGAGCGCGTGAACATGGCGCGCCACCCCAAGCGCCCGATCGCGAGCGACTACATCGCGGAATTCGACGCGTTCGACGAGCTGCACGGCGACCGCCACTTCCGAGACGATCCGGCGCTCGTCGGGGGCTTCGCGCGCCTGCGCGGGCGGCGCGTGATGCTGATCGCGCAGCAAAAGGGCCGCGACACGAAAGAGAACATCCGGCGCAATTTCGGCATGGCCTCCCCCGAGGGGTACCGGAAGGCGAAGCGGTTGATCGATCTGGCCTCCCGCTTCGCGCTGCCGATCGTCACGCTCGTCGATACGGCGGGCGCCGACCCCGGGATCGGTTCCGAGGAGCGGGCGCAGGCCGAAGCGATCGCATCGTGCCTGGTCGCGCTCTCGAAGGCCCGAGTCCCGATCGTCGCGACGATCATCGGCGAAGGCGGGAGCGGCGGCGCGCTGGCGCTCGCGCTCGCGGATTGCGTGATCATGCCCGAGCATTCCGTCTACACCGTCGCCTCGCCCGAAGGGTGCGCGGCGATCCTGTGGGGCGACGCGGCCCGCGCGAACGAGGCGGCGGAGAACTTGCGCCTGACGAGCGAGGACCTCGCCGGTTTCGGCATCGTCGACCAGATCGTCAAAGAGCCGCTCGGCGGCGCGCACCGCGATGCGGCGGCGTTCGTCGTGCGCGTTCTCGACGCGATCGAGGCCGCGCTCGCCCGCCTGGAAAGCGTCTCGCCGGAGCAGTTGCGCGCCGATCGCTACCGCAAGTACCGCCGGATCGGCGCATGGCAGATCGAGATCGAACGAAAGGTCTCGGCGCTTCAGTGAATCACTTGCGCCGGGCCAGCCGGATCGGCATGGCGTGCGCGGCGCTCGCGGTGATCGCGTTCGTCGCCGTGCAGTTCGCGCGCGTGATCGGGCGCAATCTCTCGCTCGCGGCGGACCTTTCGCGCACGCGCCTGCAGATCGCGCAATTGGAGGAACGCCGCAGCGAACAGTTGCGCGCGATCCGGCGCCTGCGCGACCCGGCCGGAGCGATTCCCGAGATCCACGACAGGCTCCACATGGTCGGGCCGAACGAAACGTTGATTTTCGTGCGCGGCGTCCCGACGCCCGCTCCCACGCCCTGAGGTTCGTGCGCGGGATCGTCATCAGCGTGCATAACCTCGGGGCGACCGTGCGCCTCGAGGACGGGCGTTTGCTCGCGATTCCACTCGGCGACGTGCAGGCGCAACGCAACCGCTTGACCTCGAGCTTGCGGCGGCGGGAGCCGCTCGAATTCGAGGTCGCGTCCGCCCCCGGCGGGCACGCGATCGCGCGGTTGTCCGGGACGGAGCGGCCGCCGGCCGAGGCGCCCGCGCCGGCCGAGACGCGCGCGGCACGGACCCCGGTGCGGCACCCGGAGGCTCCGCCGGAGCGCGAGGAGCCGGTCGCACCGAGCGGCGTTCCCGATATCGATGCGCCTGCCGGTTTCGAGGCGGCGATGTCGGCGTACCTTAAATCGCTCGAGGAACGCGAGGGAAGCGACGGCGCCTCCGCCGCGGAACGCCACGCGCTGCGCAAGAAAAAACGCGCTGCGTGGTTCGAGGCTCGACGCGGCCCGGCGTAGAAGGCGCCAGGTGTGAAGACCACGAGCGAGCGGCGGGTGGATCCGGTCAACGTTCCGGGATGCTTCGTTCGCATCCACGGCACGTACGATTCGTTGCGCACGGCCGAACAGCGCGTCGCCGATTTCATCCTCGGTCATGCCGAAGAACTGATCTATTTGACCGTCACCGAGCTTGCGGAGCGGACGCAGACGAGCGAATCGACCGTCGTGCGGCTCTGCCAGAAGATCGGCTATCGCGGCTATCAAGAATTCAAGATCATGCTGGCGCGCGATCTCGTCGGCCCGACGGAGACCGTTTACGAAGAGATCGCGCCGGGCGACGACATCCCGACGCTCAAGGCGAAAGTTTTCCAAGCGAACGCGCAGGCGCTCAAGGACACGATCGAAGTCTTGGCCGACGACGAACTGCAGCGCGCCGTCGAGGCGATCGCGAAGGCACGCCGCGTCGAGGTCTACGGCATCGGCGGGAGCGCTCCGCTCGCGCTCGACGCGTATCACAAGTTCATGAAGCTCGGCATCTCGTGCATGTGGCTCAACGACAGCGATTTGATGGCGATGTCGTCGTCGCTGTTGCAGCCGGGCGACGTCGCGCTCGGCATCAGCCACACGGGAGCGAGCCGCGACGTCGTCGACGCGATGGAAAACGCGCAGCGCGCGGGCGCGACGACGGTCTGCATAACGCATCGCGCGACGTCGCCGATCACGAAGGCTTCGAATATCAAGCTGTTCACCGCGGCGAAGGAAACCGCATTCGGCAGCGACGCGATGTCGAGCCGGATCGCGCAGTTGACGATCATCGACACGCTGTACGCGGGCATCGCGAACGCGGATTACGACCGGGCGCTCTCGCTGATCCAAAAGACGCGCGAAGCTTCGGCCGGCAAGCGCTACTGACGCAGTTCGGGTGAGTTCCGTCGCGCGCCGTGCGTTGATCTCGCTCGGTACGAACACCGTGCGCTTGCTCGTCGTCGGCGGGAGCGGCGAGGCCGTCGAGCCGATCGTGCACTTGGCCGAGGGTACGCGCCTGGGCGAGGGGGTTCGCGAGAGCGGGCGGCTCGCGCCGCAAGCGGTCGCGCGGACGCTCTCGGTCGTCGCGCGTTACGCGGAGGTCGCGCGCGGGCATGGGGCGAGCCTCGCCGCGATCGCGACGAGCGCGCTTCGCCGGGCGGACGACGCCCCGGCATTCGCCGCGCAGTTCGAGGCGGCGGCCGGGGTTCCGTTGACGATCATCGACGGGCTCACGGAGGCGGCCGCGAGCTTCGCGGGCGCGACGTACGGGGCGCCGGCCGAGGGGCGCGTCGCCGTCCTCGACGTCGGGGGCGGGAGCACGGAATGCGCGGTCGGTGCGGCCGGCCGCCTGGAGGCCGCGGTATCGTGTGAAGTCGGCTCCGTCCGCGTCAGCGAGCTCTTCCCCGCGCTCACGGGCGGCGTGCAAGGCGCCGCGGCCGGGGCTGCGGCCGAGGAGGCTCGGGCGTACGCGCGGGGAGCGCTGCAGCCGCTCGGCACGCTCCCGCCGGCCTCCCTCGTGCGCGCCGTGGCCGGGACCCCGGCGACGCTCGCCGCGCTCGCAACCGGGAGCGACGTGGAGCACGTGCGGGGCTACCGCTTGACCCGCCGGACGGTCGAGGCGTTGGTCGTCCGCCTGCTCGACGCGCCGCTCGCGGAGCGCAAGGCGTTTCCGGGCATGATCCCGCAGCGGGCCGACATCTTGCCGGGGGGCGCGCTGATCGTCAGCGAGGCGCTGGCGCTGCTCGGATGCGAAGAAGCGGTCGTCGAGACGAACGATCTGCTGCTCGGGTACCTGCTGCATTCGACCGGGGCGGGTGCTGCCGGTATGAAGTCCGGACCGGCATGAAGAATGGGCCGGTGCCCGGGATGATGGTGGAATCGGTAGACACAGCAGACTTGAAGAAACTCTGAGCCGCAGGCCCGGAAACGACCTGCGGGATGCGCTCAAATTCGGCGGACTCTTCAACGACAACGCCGAGCCAAGCCGCGCGCCCTTCGGAGAGCGCGGAAGGTGTAGAGACTGGACGGGCGCGGCCTACGTGAACGGTCATAAGGTCAAGGCACAGTCCAGACCACAAACGCCTCGAAGCGGTCGCGAAAGCGGTAGTGGTAAGAAAATCTGCAGTCCGAAAGGGCGTCCGAGTTCGAGTCTCGGTCATCCCATTGAAAGAACCTTAATTTGATAGGATTTTTCGGGTAAGGCAAGCGTGCGAGGTGGCCATTCGGTGACCATAAGCCCGAAAACCCCGGGGCGCGGTGGCCATTTTAGTGGCAGAGCGGGTCAGGGTTCCGACCGCCCCAGGCGTTCGGTGATCGCCTCGACGGCCCGCGCCCCGGTCCCGGGCATGACATGAGCGTACGTCCCAAGTATGGTGGCTTTGGCATGGCCTAGCACCTCGGCGACGAGGTAGAGGCGGACGATCGAGCCGTAGCGCTGCTCGGTCTTCGCGCCGACTCGATTCGCCGTTGCGGCGAGCCATCCGGTGAAGAGATCAGCGCATCAGGTACGGCCGCCATCGGCGTATCCGCCTGTCTCGACTTCGGCGAGCAGCGCACGGAGACGCCGCTCCGCGTCGCGCTTCGTGCCGTGCACGGCCTCGCGTCGCTGACGTCGCTTGCCGTCTGCGCTTCGTGGCAACTCGACGCGCAGATACCACGAACCAGGTGCGTGGCCGTGTGCGACGTGGCCCTTCACTAGTCCCCTCCCGTTCGCTCGCCGGCGGCCACGTTAGGGTGGCCTGCAATGGTCGGCGGCGACGTTCGCCTGGGATGGAATCGATCTAGGGGCGCCCGTAGCCGTCGCTCGCGACCGCTCGCGCGACGTCTTCAGCGCGGTCCGCGGCCCCTTGCCGATCCGCGCCCGACCCGGAGCAGGGCGAGAGAGCAACCACCGCGCTCCCTCCTCACGAACCTCACCCTCGGGCGCGTACGCTACGCCGCTGGGCCGAACGCCCTAGGGCGGTCAAAGTCCCGGTCATGTCCTTGCAGATGCCCGCGCCGAATGCGTCGCGAGTCGAATGAGCGGTCCACGGGCGCTGGCTCTTCCGTTGTTGCATCCCTCATCTTTCTCGCTCGGAAAGAAGTCGCTCCAGGGCAGCAATTGGAACGAGAATACGGCGTCCGATTCGAATCGTCGGAATCTCACCGCGTCTGGCAGCCTCGTAGGCAAGGTTACGGCTGATCCCGAGCAGCCGCGCCGCTTCCGCGGTGGTGACAGTGAGTGTTGTGTGGTTTTGCATGCTCCCAACAGTAGCGCACTGTCCTAAACACCATGTTACCGGCTGGCAACGGCGTTCCACTGCGCCTCGACGGCGCACGATCTCGCAAGCACGGCGCAACGCGGCTCGCGACCGCGCCAAGCCGCCTGCGCAGTATCGAGAGCGAGAGCCCCAGCTCTAGGGCGGTATCTTCGGCAGAGCCGCCCCTGTCGGCAGTGCGAAAACTGCTGGGCCAGGACAGCGCGAGGCCAGCCCTCCCCTTCTCCTCGCTGGATCGAGCATCACATCCGCGCACGTGCCTCGATGACGATCTCCCCCCAACAGGGCAGTGGCCTTGAGTCTCTGAGGTTTTGCGAAGGCCACGGCACCCAGGTGCATCAAATTGCGCAGACATGACGACCGTCACCCCGCCCCTGCACATCGCCACCGACCTGCCCGGTCGCCTTCGGAACGTCGACCTTCCGTTCTCACGGCCCCTGCTACCCCTCTTCGAGGCGGTCGTAAACTCGATCCATTCCACCGACCTGAGGCCCGTCGAACCGACCGAGCGGCGCATCACCGTCAAGATCGATCGCGAGCCGCAAACCTCACTGCTGCTCGAAAAGCCGCGTCGCGGCGCACCACCCCGCGAGAACATCCTTGGATTCTCAATCACCGACAACGGCGTCGGCTTCAACGACGACAATTTGAAGTCGTTCCTAACGCTGGATACCCAATACAAGGCCGATTTGGGTTGCCGCGGGGTTGGGCGCCTCTTGTGGCTCAAAGCGTTTGATCGGATCGATGTCGTAAGCGTCTTCTCTGACGCCGAGGGACGCCGCAAGCGGCGCACCTTTGCATTCTCGCCGAATGGTGTTAGCGATTTGGTCACCGAGGACGCCGGCGACGCCCCGATCGAGACCTCGGTGCGGATGACCGGCTTCTCGCGAGAGTACCGTGACGCCGCTAAGAAAGGGGCACAGAGCATCGCGAGCGCTTTGCTTGAGCACTGTTTATGGTACTTCTTGCGGCGCGGGAGCGCTCCGCACATCCGCGTTGATGACGACGGTCAGAGCTTTCTTCTCAGCGAACTGTATGATGAATACGTTCTCTCGTCGAGCGATCACTCGTCGATCGCCATTAAAGGACACGACTTCGAAATCTCGCACATCAGGTTCCGTGGAACCGGAGCAATAAACGAGCTATCTTGGTGCGCTAACGAACGTGTCGTGGTCGAGGAGAAACTCAACGGTAAGATTGCCGGACTCCACGGACGTCTCTCAGGACCAGACGGTGACTCGTTCGCATACGCGTGCTTTGTTACATCGTCATTTCTCGACGAGAAGGTTCGCCCCGAACGCTTCGGGTTCAATATACCTGAAGTGGTCGGCGAACTCTTCGAGGCCACGGATATTGGAATGTCGGAGATTCGTACAGCCGTGCTCGCGGCTGCAGCCGATTATCTCGAGCCATATCTGGAAAACGCGCGGAAAGCGGGCCTTGAGCGCGTGAAATCCTTCATTTCGAACACACCGCGGTACAGGCCAATCCTCCGGCACGTTCCTGAAGAAGAGTTGTACATCGACCCCCAGATGCCCGAGAAGGATCTCGAGCTGCTCCTCCACCGACACTACGTGTCGGTGGAGGCAGCTATGATAGAGGAAGGCCAAAAAATACTCGAAGCGTCCAAGAACGAGGACTTCGCCTCGTATAAAGAGCGCCTGAACACTTACCTCGAAACGCTCGCCGATTTCAAGAAATCAGACCTCGCAAGTTACGTGGCTCACCGCGCTATGGTCATTGACTTCTTGGCACAGTCCCTTCGTAAAGACGAGCATGGAAGATACGCGCGAGAGAACGTCATCCACGAACTGCTCGTGCCGATGCGCAAGACATCCGACGAATACCAATTCGAGGACTCAAACCTATGGCTTCTCGACGAAAGGTTGGCTTTCCACGAGTTTCTCGCTTCTGACAAGGAGTTGTCGACTTTCGAAATCCTCGACACGGACGACGATGCGCGTCCCGACGTTGCGATACTCAACGTTGCGGATACACCGCTGCTGCTTGGAGAGAGTGAAAGCGAGCCGCTGGCGTCGATAACGGTAATTGAGATAAAGCGCCCAATGCGCGGCGACTTAGGGAGCGACGAGGAAGACCCGATAAAGCAATGTCTTGAGTACCTTGATCGCATCCGTCGCGGAAAGGTTAAGACCAAACATGGCCGGCCGATCCCCAACGCCGACAAGATTCCAGGCTTTTGTTATATCGCTTGCGACATCACCGAAGGCGTCAGGGCACTTGCACGTCGATGGGACCTAAAAGAAACGCCAGATTCGCTCGGCTTTTTCGGCCACCATGGCGGCTATGAAGCCTACATAGAGGTCATGAGTTTCGACCGTCTCATCAGTTCCGCGCGCCAACGCCACCGTGCTTTCTTCGACAAGTTGGGGTTGCCAAGCCGAGGGCCAAGCCTTCCAGCATCATCGTGACCCAGCGTGCGCATGCGGGCGCAACTAACGCGGGGCCACATGGTCGGCTTCGCTCGCTTCTATAATGAAGTCGACGCATTTCTTTGTTATTGAGAAAGCCGCTGCATGAACCCTTTCCGACCAGCAGTCAACGGCCGTTGCAATGTCTGCCTCCGAACCGAGATGCGCCTGACTCGTGATCACGTTCCCCCTAGCGGGGTCATTGGAGGTCGACGGCAGGCCCGCGTCCGGCAACCACTCCAAGAGCAGCTGGTCGATCGGAATCCACGCATTCCAACGCAATTGATATCACGTACCGGTGTCTATTTTACGACGGTGTGCTCTGACTGCCACCGTGCGCGAAGTGGCGACGACGACGCCCTCATTGGGTTCGTCAACAATGCCCGAAACGGTTTAGTCAGCAGACCGCGCATTATTGACATTATTGCGATTCGTGCACGACCTGATGCCGTAATTCGCGCGATACTATTTCACAACCTGACGTCTCGGTTAGACGTGACGGACAGTGTGTTCGAGACAAGTATCAGGGCCGTCATTCGGGACGGCAACGTTTCAGCCGGGCGAGCACTCTTTCTTTACATCTGGTGTTACTCCGGGAATGATATCTTCATGATGCATGATTTCGTGACGCCCAATAACGCGCTCCCGATGCCCATTGGGAGTGTGCTATCGTTCCCACCATTGACTTTCTTTCTAGCCGCGCAGCAAGTCATTGGTGTGAGAGGCCTAAACGTTGAGTGCACTCTGAACGCGCCCGAGGAACAGATTCCCATCAATCTTCACGTTGACCCAACAGGCGTTTGGCCTCGATCTGCCATCGCCGTCATGGGAGGTGCACGAATGGCGGAACATATTGTTGCTGATCAGGACTAGCTGCTGGACCAGATTGCACCAGGATGTAGGCGATTAGTTCCTGCAGCGGTATTGGCGGTACGCTGATCCCTGTGCAAAGCCGCGGGCTCCGTGCGAAGCGGCCGTGCCACGGCCGTCGCCGCGCTCGCGCGCTTCGGCTCGGCCAGCCGTTCCGACCCGATTTAGCAAGCCGGAAGAGTAATCGGGCACCAATGGCGTACCTCGGTCAGCGGCGCATTCCTCGGCGCCGCTTTGGCGCGTCGAAGTCGATCGTGGGCTCCGGGCGGCGCAAGCCCTGCGAGCCGAGCGCGCGGTCCAAAATGGTCCTCTCGAGCCCGTCGCGATCGATGGCGCGCTCGAGCCCGACTGGCGGCTCCGCGCCTAGAGCCTTGCGCCACTCGGCCCGCCATGCCCGCTGGAGATCGTTGCGCAGTCCGTGCAGCGCAATACCGATCTCCAAAAGCAATTGATCCGGATCCCGCACGAGCGCCTCGTTGGGGTCCTTCGCGCCGGCCGGCAAACGCAGGCGCGCGAGCGTCGAGTCGCTACAAAGCCACTTCGAGAGTTCAACCGCGGCATGGTCGCCGGCGCGGTCGGCATCAGTCGCGACGACAACCTCGCGTGCGACGAGCGCTCGTCGTACCCACTCCGGTCGGTTCTGGGTACCGCAGGTCGCGATCGCGGGCAGCCCACACTGAGCGAGGCTGAGCGCGTCGATCGGCGCCTCGACGATCGCGACGGTGTCTGCTTCAAACGCCCCAGGCGTCGCGAACACTCCGCCGCTGACGGCGCCGACCGTGACCATGCGCAGCGGCGCTTCGTCCCGCGCGCGAGGCGCTAGCGGCTCGAGCAGTCGCCCTTGCGCCGCGACAACCTCGCCGGCGGCATCGCGCACGAGGAATACAGCCGCCGGACCGAGACCGCGCGAGACGTAGCCGTCGTCGCGCACGCAGCCTTGATACCACCTCGGAGCATAGAGCGCGTCATCGAACGTCTCGAGCCCGCGTCCGCGCAGATACGCCTCACCGGGCGTCTGTTCGATCGGTGCGCACCCGCGCAACGCGCAGGCTAAGCGCTCGAGCTGGGCCGGCGTCGGCGGCTCCCGCATTGCCTCCCGTTGTCGGCCCTCCTCGTGGCGCCGGATCGCCGCGGCTTCGAAATGGCGGCGTCGCTCCTGCAGTTCGGCTTCGCGTTGAACCTGTTCGCGGTATTGGTGGGCCCAAGCGACAAACGACACCAGGCGGTACTTTTCGCACGCCGCAGCGACGTCGGCTTGTTCGACGCGCTCGAGACGCGCCAATTCTTTGCGCCGCTTGGACTCCGGTAGCGCCTCGGCCGCCTGCCGCGCTGCAGCATTGCCCCCGAGGATTCGGCGCAGCTCACGTGATTGTGCGTCGCGCGTCCACGCCATCTCCGCGCGGTGCTGTTGGCGCAGTGGGTCCCGGTCGTGCTCGAGCGCCCGCCGCACGGTGCGCGCCCACATCGTATCGGGCCCTCCGGTCCGCTGTACCAGCTCGTCGAAGAGGAGGGCATCGTCTTTGGGCCGCAGCGAGGTGCTCGAGCACAGGCGCTCGACGAGCTCCTCGCGCCCCAGCCGTGTATGCACGCGTAGCCCGCTCTCGCACCGTGTCAGCGCGACATGCGCGCTCCGCGCGTCGTCGTTCTTCCCGAGGGTCGGGACGACGAGCGGATCGCCCCGGCTCTGACTCTTGTGCGTGGTGGTACTCCAGCCGTAGTCGATGGAGCGATAGCGCCGCGGGTCGAACTGCACCGTCCTCCCGCCATCCAGCTCGACGTCGACCGCTTGCGGTGCGACGGCGCGAACGGTTCCCAGGTAGCCATTGAGGACGTCGAGTGTTTTCGAGTTGCGCTCGAAGAGAACCCGATCACCGACGGCCAGCTCGCGCACGCCCCGCTCGAAGCGAAACGCGATGCCGGTGCCCTCAAGCCCGAGCTCGTGGCGGATCGCCCGGTTCGTGTAGAGCGCGTCGGTCCGACTGCGAACCGGGGCCAGGACGCGAACGCCTCTACGTGTCGCCTCGACGATGTCCGCCGCTTTCGCTGCGATTTCTTCCTCGCGGCTCCCGTGACAGACCACATGCCCCCGATCGAAGAATTCGGCCAGGTAGTGCCGGAGGGCTGCCCCATCCTGCTCGCGTATCGCACGCCCGCCCTGCGGAATCGCCTTGCGCATCCACTCGACGTCGCTGCCGACTCGAGGGCGATACGAGAGCTTCACCTCACGATACGCATCGTGCTCACGTGCGATGCCGGCGAGGACGCGCATCGTGTCGCCGGCGTCGATGTTGGGGAGTTGGGCTTCGTCGCCGATCGCGACGACCGTCGCGTTCTGTTCCTTGGCGCGCTCGAAAATGGCTTTCGTTGCCTCGAACGAGACCATCGAGGCCTCGTCGACGATGACCAGCGCGTGCGGTTTGATCATCTCCGAGCCGCCGGCGGCTTCGATGGCGCGCGCACGGGCCTGATTGACCGCGTCGATCCTCGCCTGTGTGCCGAGCGTCTCGGCGGCAAGCTGCGCGGTCGCGAACCCAACGATAGGGCGCTGGGTGAGCTCCGCGTAACGCCGCAGAACCGACATCAGCGTCGTCTTCGCGCTGCCGGCGTTGCCTTGGAGCACGCCGAATCGATGCTCGACGAGCTCGAACGCAGCGAGCTGTTCCGCACTGAAGGCGATGCCAAGCGCGGCCTGCTCGTCGGCAATCGCGCGGTCGAGCATAGCCCGGTCGAACTTCAGATCGCGAGCCGCGGCGAGCGCGCCGGCGTCGTCCGCGACGCGTTGCTCGAGTCCACGCTGAGCCTTCGTCGCATACAGCGGCAGCTCGGAGTCGAGCGAGAGAACTTCGAGTGTCGGATCCTTGCGCAGCACTTCATTGGCACGCTCGAACCATTCCTCGGGATCGGTCAGCCGATCGGAGATCCATGCGTCGATGTCATCCGGGGTAAACGTTGCCTGCCCCGAAGCGGCAATGTCACGGCTGACGCGGCCGGGGTCCTCAGCAAGCATGCCACGGTATTCCGCTTCCGATCGTTCCAGGTCGCCGAGATCGGTCAGCCATGCACGCCGCCGAAGCGCCTCCTCGTGTTCGAGCAGTTGGATCTTTCGTGGTCTCGCGCGCGCCGACGACGCGTCGAGCGGCGACGGCGCAATCCATGCCGGGTCCAACTCGAAGACGGTCTCGGTTGGAACCCACGTTGCCGCTCGGCTGTGGACTTCGCCGAAGCTATCGGTCCACGTGCTTCGTACCGAGCCCTGAGGCGCGCGTTCCATGATCCGCATCCGCAAGCGTCCGTCCCCGTTCTCGAGCGTCGACGTCAGCCGGGCCGCGATGGAATGCAGGTCGGCCCGCAGCGGTTGCTCCCCGCGTTCCGCGCAGCGCTCGAGATAGGTGCGGAGCGCGTGCACAACCCGATCGCGACGGTCCTCCGGGGACTCGAGCCCTTCCTCGTCTGAGACAAACGCGCGCCCTTGCTCCTCGAGTCGCTCCTGTCCACGCTCGCGCTTGCGCCGGGCCCAATCTTCGGTGCGGACCTTCTCCACGCGCTGCGTCGCCAGGCCCTCGTCGCGTACGACGTACAGACCCCAATCGTGAGCCATCTTAAGCTCGAGCTCCGTCTCGCGCAGAGCCCGATGCAAGCGGCCGAAGTCCCCTTGCCGCACGTACGCTCGCAGCGTCCCGCTGTGCACCGATGAGATGGCGACGTGGCAGTGCGCGTTCGGCTGATCCCGGTGAACGGCGAAGACGCCGGCGTGGCCTTCCCAGCCTGCCCGATCGAGGACGCGTTCGGCGAAACGGATGAGCTGCTCGTCGTCGACGGTCTTGGACTCCGCCTCGGACAACGAGATGACGTAGTGGACCACGGGCGACTTCACGCGCGGCTGGGTCGCGTAGATCGCCTGGATCTCTTCCGCCGCCGTCGCTAGCGATACGACCCCGCGCGCGTACACGGAGCTCGGCCGCGGGCCGCCGGCCTCCGGTCTCCAGACGACGCCGACGCCGAAGTCGGGCCGTCGCCGCGACTCATCCAGTAGGGCAGTGAGCTCGTCGCGCTGGACAGCCTTCAGCGGATCGTCGATGCGCTCGTGCTTCACCTTCGCGGTCAGCTCTTCGCCGAGCACGTAGCGGATCGCCCGACGCGCCGAGCCGCCGCCGCGTGGCGCTCTGCACCGCTTGCCTACGGCCACGGCGCCTTTAGAAGGCCGACCAATCGTCGGCGCTCTTGAGCCGTTTCATGCGGTCTTCGGTTGCCCGCGCGATAGCGGGGGCGTGCGAGACGGCGAATGCCTCCGCCATCAGCCGTTGCGCGAAGCGCAAGTGATCCGTCGCCTCGGACAACGCGCCATGCTCGATCGCCGCTATCGCGCTCACGATCATGTATCCGACTCGCGCGTCGGTTGTCGCAGCCGGCAACGTGGCCGTGCTCGCATCGTCTCGAATCCTGGCGGCAACGTAATCCGAGATCGTCAAGCCCGCTCGCCTGGCTTTTCGTCGTACTTCTTGGGCCACCTCAGCAGGGACCGTCAAGTTCAATTGCACCGTGGTCCTGATAGGCATTATTAGGCCTCCGTCGCGCCGCTCGTTCCCGATGTGCCTAGGCACATCCTATCCTGCCAATAAACTCCGTTTCTAGCGTAAACGGCGGTCAGAAAAAACGAAGACGCAAACGGTAACAATGCGGAATAGAAGCGGAATAGAAAGTGGAATAAAATACGGACGGGAAAAGCGCGTGAAAAAGCGAGACCGCGGCGGAGTGGAAAGCGGAAGAAAATACGGACGAGAAAAGCGCGTGAAAAAGCGAGGCCGCGGCGGAGTGGAAAGCGGAAGAAAATACGGACGAGAAAAGCGCGTCGAGAAAGAGACAGAACGAGCGGATGGTCCCGAGTGAGGCGACGTGAGCGCCTGCCAGATAGTGATAGTGGACGATGAATGAGGACATCGACGCGAAGCGACGCGCGCTTGAAGCGGCCTTCGAATCGGCGAAGGACGCGGAGTTCGTGCACAAGCGATTCGCGGGGTCGAAGACGGCGCTGATTATGGAGTTCCGCGAGGAGATCGCCGACTTGCGGATGCGTGGCGCGACCTGGGAGAAGATTGCGGAGCTGTTGCATCCGGTGATCGGTTGCGCGAAGGATACGATTCGAACGGCCATGATGCGGCGGCCCGCAGCGAAGGCCAAAACGACGGCGCAGCGTGGTCCAGCAACGAAGCAGCAGAATGGTCGCGGGCGCGCCGCTGCGGAGCAGCAAGCGTCGGCGGCTGCGGTTCATGACGGTGGCCAAAGCGATGGCGATCTCGGCGCGGATGCGGAAATCAAACAGGTTTCGAAAAACGAGCACAAAGCGCTGACAAGGAAGTTGTGAGTTAGGAGCGTGAGCGTGAAGCGACTGGAAATCTTTGCGTCGCAAAAGGGCGGCGCCGGCAAGACGACGACTGCAAAGGCTATGCTGGACCTCAGCCGGCGGGCAGGGCGAAAGGTTTCGGCTTGGGACCTGGACAGCTCGACAAGCAGCTTTGCTATGGCGTACCAGGAGCGCGATCCGGTGGCCGGCGTGGGGCTGGATAACGTGCGCAGCCCAAAGAGCAAGACGCCGTGGCTCAACGCGCTCTACACGGATGTCGATGACGTCATCATCGACGTTCCCGGTGGAGCGCTCGACGACTTGATCGGAGTGCTTGGCCGGGCGGGCGCCATTGCGGGAATGGCAACGGATGCCGGACGCGAGGTCGTGCTGGTGACGCCGATCGGCGTCGAGGTGGATGCCGTTCTGTCAGCCCAAGACGCGGTCGAGCGGTTTGGGTCTTCGGTTCACCACGTGGTCGTCAAGAACGGATACTTCGGCGACGACGACGAGTTCTTCGTTTTCGACGGCCTTGCGGACCCGGAAACGGGTCAGCGGCTGTTCGGAAATACGGGGGACATGGTACGCGAGGCGGGTGGCGAGGTGTTGTATCTCCCGAAGCTTGATTCGCGCACGATGGCGTTGGTAAAGCTGAAGGGATTGTCGTTTGTCGATGGCGTTGCTCGAGCGGAAATACTCGGCCGGCGCGACTGCTGGCGTCTGCGGGATTGGCTCGAGCAGATCGCGGCGGCCTTTGAAGGGACGTGGCTATCACCGTCAGGCGGCGTACCGCCGGCGCGCAAAGAGCGGCGCCCGCGCGTCGCGACGGCAAGCTGAGCCCTTGTGGCGCAAAGCGACGAAACGGCGCCGCCGCTCGCCAATCGAGCTCGAGCGGCTCGAGAAGCCTACCTGAACGCACTTCCCCCCGCCGAGCAGGCGGCTGTTGTGCGGCAAGCAGAGCGCATCGGCGTGCGGGTCGACGATCCGGATTGGCTGATTGCCCGCGCGGCCCAAGAGGCCGCGAGCGAACTTAAGCGCGCGACCGAAGCCGTCGACGCCAGACTTGCCGCATTCGAACGAAGACTCGACCAGGAAGCGCGAGCGCCGGCGCTGCCGCCTGATCTCGTCGGCTTGCCGGTGGTCGTCGCGTTCATGCTTGGCGCATGTTTCATGCTGACGCTGGTCGTGCTCGGGGGCCTCTTCGGATCGCGAGCGCCGGCCGGCGCCTGGTGGGGTATCGTCCCCTTCTTGGGGGGCGCCGCTCTACCGATTGCCTACGAGGCGATTATCAGTTACCTGGCGCGTCGGGCCTGACGGGGGAGCGGAAACAGTCAAGCTCCACGCACCCTCTCTCCTGCCTGCTGTTGTTACGCTGCCGTAACACCACTGCAATAACTCCGTCATGAAACGGTGCTAGAGTCCATCCGTATCAGCACGGACCACGGATGCTCTAGGTCGTTCCAGCTTTGTTCTATGGCGTGGCACGGCGAGTCTAAGCCGGTCTCGTGATGGTCTCGCTCATGTCAGGGAGGCTCTGATGCTCGGCCGCCTTACCCACTTCGTAAGTACTAGCTCCACTAACGGACACGCCGCGGAACCATCGGCGGAGGGAGCCGATCCCTACATCGCTGCGCGCGACCACGCATTCGACGAAGCCGCGCGCGAGCGCAAGACGGCTCGATCGTGGCGACGTCTTGCTACGGCGTCTCTCGTCGTCTCGCTCGGACTACTTGCAAACAATGTCGTGACGACCGCCAAGCTGCGAGGCCCGGCGGAGGCGCTCGTGCTGACGCAGGACGATCGCGGAGCGATGCGTTTGCTGGGCCGCGCCGGCGAAGCTCCTGTTCCCTCGGACGTCGCACTGCAAGCCGGCGTGCGCACGTGGCTCGAGGACGTGCGCAGCATCCCCGGCATCAACTATGCGCTCGCGCGGGAGCAAAAGAACACAGTGCTCGCGATGACGGATGCGAACGCGCCCATTCGGGCCGAGGTTGACGCGTGCGCCGCGAACGCCGCGAAGCTGGGCAAGTACGAGATTCGTGCGGTGTCGAGCGTCGACGTGACGCCGCTGCCGGTCTCAGCTGGGGCTCCAGCGCGCACGTATATCGTGCGCTGGGCCGAGCAAACCACGACGACCGCCGGCGTGACGACTGCGCAGCACTCAGGGCAGGTCACGATCGCGAACAGCGCGGCGATACCGACCGATCCGCAGGTGGCGGTGTTGAATCCCGCAGGCGTCTACGTCGAGCAAAAAGCGCTCGATGTTCCGTTGTGCTGAGGCGACGATGAAGAAGAAGGTGCTGGCGTTCGCCGCGACTCTTGGCGTGGTTTCGTCCTCGGCCCTTGCGGATGATGCACGGTGGATCTCTGTTTCGTACCGCGACCGCACACAGGTGACGATCAGTTGCGGCGCCGGTGTGATGTGTGAAGTCACGCTCGAGCGCGGGGAGCGTCTCCTTGGCGGCGAGTTCGTCGGCGAGACGCTTTCGTCGAGCGCTAATGGTGCCACCGAAACCGGACAATACGAGCTTTGGAACCACTCATCGATGTACGAGGGCGAAGGCGTGCAGCAGACGCCGCACCTGACCTTCGTTGCCTCGAAGCCAGGACTGACGGCCGATGCCGTCATCACCACGAGCCGGCGGGTGTATCGAATCGAGTTGCACAGCATGGCCTCTCTGCGGCCGACGTACGTTCGCTTTGAGTATCCTCAGGCCGTCGCGATGCGCCCGCGATCGCGATCGAATGTGACGGTCGAGCCGCCGCGGACGATCGCCGAACAGATGGACCGCGCGTGCGCGACCATGCCGGCGAACGAGGGCTACGGGACCGATGCGCAGCCCGTCCAGTGGCGACCGATGCGCGTATGCCATTCCTCCTCACGAACGTTCGTGCAGCTTCCTTCAAGCGCGACCGTACCCGTGGACGTGCCGATCCCATTTCTGGCGACGCCCAGTGGCGATCAAAGCGTCGTCTGGCAATATGATTCGCGCTCGCGCATCTACGGGATCGACCTCGTCGCCGATGAGTTTGCATTGACGCTGGGGAGCGGGAAGCATCAGACGCGGATGCGCGTGCAGCGCCAGGTCTTTCCGGCGCTTGGCGCGACACCTGCCCCTTCAGTCGGTATTGTGCAGCCCTCGCCGGAGCCGACGAGGTACTCAGAGCGATGACGGATCCTGGTTACCGCGGCACGGGGCGTTGGGCCATCATGACAGCCGGCGTCGTTGGTTTCGGCCTGGTAGCCTTCGCATTTGGTTCGTGTGCAAGTGCGCTGATCGGCGCGGCGCATGGCGCGTCAAGCGTGGCGCGACTCGACGAGAAGCCGCTGCATCCCGTCTCGGCCTACAATCCCGACCAGCAGCAAGTCCCCTTCGCGGAAGCGACGCCGTTTCCGACGCCCGTATCGGCACGTCCGCCGACGATTGCCGCCGTTGCACGTGCTGTGTCCGCTGTGAACCTGGTGCCATCGAGGACGATAGCTTCGAGCGCGGCTGCGACCGCAGCTCCGGTCGCGGTCCGACGTCCTACGACGCTGACGTTCGCGCCGCCCAACGAGCGAGACCAGGCTCAAAACGCGCAGGCGCGCGAGGATCTCGCCGTTGCACCGGCGCCGGCGACTGGGGCCTACGTGCAGCCGGCGCGGTACGAGCTCGGCGAGCAAGATTTCATTACGGTCAGGCTCACGACGAACGTCGACTCCTCGACGCCCGGCGCTGTCCTTGGCGTCGTGACCGTACCGGCATACGACTCGACGACTCACGCGACGGTGCTCATCCCCGCCGGCACGATGCTGAAAGGCGATGACTACAACGCGGTCGCGAGCAGCGCCGAAGGCGGCCGGCTCCTGATCGCCGCTCACGAACTGATCTTTCCGAACCAGGTTCGGTTCTTGCTTGGATCGCTAGCCGGCGCCGATCCCATGGGCGCTCCAGGCAACCCTGGCGACGTTAACACGCACCGCGGTCGCGCTTTCGGTCAGGCGGCGCTGTATTCGTTGCTCGGCGCGGCCACCACGGCGCTCGGGAACATCGGCAACCACGGCACGTCGTTCGCCTTCGGCGCCTCGCAGCTCGGGCAGGTCTTATTTGAGAACGCCGAGGCACTGCGTCCGACCGTGACGTTGCCGGCCGGGACGATCGTTCACGTCTATCCCTCGCAGCCTTTGGTCATGCGGCCGTATGCGGAGATTGCTCATGATTAGCGCGCCGGTCCTGGCCGTGCTGCTCGAACGTTGCGCGCCGCGCATGGATCGCACCGTTGCTGCGAGCATCGTTGCCGTCGAGTCGCTCGGCGACGCGTGGGCAATTCACGACGACTTGACGCGCCGGTCGTATCATCCGCCCACCTACTCCCGAGCGGTGACGCTCGCGCACGAGCTGCTCGAGCAAGGGCACAGCATCGACCTCGGTCTGGCCCAGGTGAACTCGGTGCATCTCGGCGCTCCCGTGGTCTCAGTCGAAGCAATGCTCCGACCCTGCGCGAACCTGAGTGCCGGCGCCGCGATCTATGCTCGAGCGCTCGCCGTATCGGGTGACGTGCGGGGTGCCCTCGTCGCGTACAACGGAGCCGGCGCGACGTCGCAGGCGTATGCCGATCGTGTGCTCGAGGCGCGCTCTTCGCCGTTCGTTGCCGACGTTCTCGCCGGCGGATCGCCGTCTCGTCGTGCGTCGATTGTCCTTGCACAGGCTCGGCCGATCGTTGTCCGTCGCGCCGTGCAGTTCATCGCAGAGGCCAAGCCGTGAAGCGGGGGTGGCGCGAGGTGTATCTCGTCTTCGTGACGCTCGGCCTCTTCGGGCTGTATCTGTTCGCGAGCGCCAAATTCGGATGGCCGACCGTCATCACGATCGTCGGCTCGTCGTTGCCCGATGGTATCGCCTGGTTTGAGCCCGGCGTGGACGTTGCTCGCGGTCAGATAGCGCAGGAATGTTTGCCGCCCGCACTCGCGGCGTATGCGCTCGAGCATCGCATCGTGCCGAAATGGAATAATTCGCCCTGTCCCGGCCAGGCCATGATGCTTGGCAAGATCGTCGCCGCGGTCGCCGGGGATGAGGTCGCCGTATCGGCCTCCGGCGTCAGCGTGAACGGACGCCTTTGGCCGATGTCAACAATCAAGAAAGTCGATGCTCACGGCTATCGCATCGACTTGCGTCTCCCTGACGGTGCATTCCGCGTGCCGCGCGGCGGGGTGTTGCTCTTGGGCTTGTCGCCGGACAGTTGGGACGGACGCTATTGGGGACCGGTTCCGCTGTCGTCAATTCGCGGACGCATCATTCCCATCGTCACGAACGCGGGATTTTTCTGGAAGCCGCACTTGGAGGATCGTTAGCATGACTTTCTCTTTCGTCCCGCTGCTCGCGGTCACGGGTAGCTTGCCCTCTTGGCTCTCGTTCCTCACACCGATCATCACGGGCTGCGAGTGGGGCGCCTGCGCGATCGGCCTATGCGGTGCGGTCGTCTCGCTTGGCCTCGCCGGCGCGCATTGGCTGCAGCACCGACACGATTGGGGGTCGCTGTTCCTGGGTGTGCTCGGCGCGCTTGCCGGCTGTGGGTTCGCGGGTGGAGCGGTTGCGATCGGCACGGCCCTCGCCGCGACGGTCGCCTTCTGATGAGCGAACGGCCTTGGTCGCACGCGATCAATAAGGCGGCTTGGAAGCGTCGGCACAAGTTCGGCATTGATGGGCGCCTGCTCATCGGAGTCGTCTGTCCGCTGCTCCTTCTCGGCGGCTTTGGTTTTTCGCTCGGGCGGCTGGTGATGATCGTCTTCGTCCTGCTTGCTGCAGCCGTGTGGTTTGCCGGCAAGCTGCAGTGGGAGCACGATCCCTGGCTCATCGACAAGCTCCTGATCGAGATGCGCCTTCCGCGTTGGGGACCGGCTACGAAGGAGCGCCGCTGATGTTCGAAGGCCTCGCCGGTCTGGTCGCCGGCGCCAGCTCGCTCGCCGCCGTCTCGCTCGTTCCGGAGCTCCTCGCGCGCGGCGATACCTTACCGAAGCAGCGGCGAGAGGGCGTCGGCCTCGCGGACTTTCTGCCGTATCGGCGCTTTGCGCGCGCCGACGTCATCCGCTGCGAGTCATGCCTCCTCGCCGCCTGGCGCGTCGCGGCGCCACCGACCGACGTTCTGGCGCCGGCGACGATCGTCAACACGTCCTATCAAGTGGCGGCGACCCTCGGCCTCTTTGGGTCCGGTGCCGTTGGGCAGTTCTACTTTGTCCGCAGCCCCTTCCGCGAATACGACCGCGGGCTGAGCCGGAGCGATCATCCGGTGCTCGAGCTGCTCGACGACTTGCGCGAGGACTACTTCTTGCGGCGGGCGCCCGTCCTCGACTCTGAACGCTTCTTCGCGCTTTCGTGGGCGCCGCCCAATCAGGTCGTCGAGAGTCTTCGCGCCGCGACGTCGTCGGGTCTTGCTGCGCGACATCGATCGGAAGAAGACATGCTCGCCGAGTTCGAGTCGCTTTGCCGGCGGATCGAGGCGAGCCTCCGCGTCGGGCTTTCCGTCGTCGAGCGCCTCGGCGAGACAATCGTCGATGGCCGCCGGCAGTCGGATCTCCTGCGCTTCCTCGCGCGCACCGTTTCGGGTCGTGATCATCCGATGGCGGTCCCGCCGCCGACGGTGCGCCTCAACGAGCTGCTCGCTCGCGACTTCCGCTTCGGCTGGGATGTGCGAATCGGCGACGATGAGCTCGGCATCGTCGAGCTGCTCACGCCTCCTGACTTCGCCGCGCCGCAGCTCCTCGAGCGGCTCACGCAGCTCACGGTGCCGCACGCACTCGCTGTTCGCGTCGTCGGCATGTCGCTTTCAGAGTCCCTTCGCGTGCTCGAAGACGGCGTCGCGGACTTCCGAGGTGCGGCCGACTTTCACGCGAGCCTCACGAACCCGGCCGAGCTCCGCGCGGCGGAGCAAATGAGCGAGGCGTTCGGGCAAGCCGGCGACGAGTACCAGCGCGTCGGGCGGACGTCGACGGCAGTCGTCGTGCGAGGGAAGACGCGCGCCGAGGTCAGCGGCGCAGCGCAGGCGATCGTGGATGCCCTCGCCGCGTGCGGCTTCTCGGCGACGATCGCCAAAGCCGAAGCCGCCGACGCCTGGCTTGCGACCCTCCCCGGGCAGCGCCGCTACGGGATGCGCACCCATCCGATCGACGCCCTGACGACCGCAAAGGCGCTCCTGCCCTTGCACGAGCAGGCGAAGGGGCCGCGCCACAACGACTCGGAGTCCTTCCCCGCCGAACTCGACGTTCCGTGCGTCTCGTACGGATTGACTCGCGGCAATTCACCGCGTCGGCTTCATCTCAACGTTGCCGACGTCTTCCACGGCATCTCCTGCGGTCGCACTCGTTCGGGAAAGAGCGTGCGCACTTCGTATCTCGCGGGCATGTTCCGCGGACGCCTGCCGCTCGCATCGGTGACGTTGATCGATCGCGGGCTCTCGGCGAGGCCCACCTGCCTCATGCTCGACGGGACCTGCTACGACGTGCTCGGTGCCAACTCGCCGGGCTTCGCCCTCTTCGCCGACGCTCATCGCGAAGACGACGAGGCGCGCGAACTCCTCACGATCCTCGAAGAGATGTGCGAGCTGCAAGGCGTCGCCGTCACGCCGCTCCGCCGCGTCGCGCTCCTCGAGGCAATCCGCACCGTCGCGTCATGGCCGCAGAGAGAGCGGAACCTCTTCGCCTTTGCCGAGATTCTCGGCGGGGGCGACGACGGCTATGTGCTCAAGCCGGCGATTGCCGCCTACGGCCCGGAGGGCGTGCTCGGCGACCTGTTCGATCGGGCGCAGGACTCGTTCGAAACCAACCGCTTCAACGTCATCGACATTGCCCACGTCTCGAGCCTGGGAGCGAAGTTCCTGATCCCAGTGCTGCGCGTCATCTTCTGGCGGCTCGGCGCCCATGAGCGACGGCTCAAGCGCGAGCTCGGCGACGACCTGCACTCCCTCTATTTCGTCGACGAGGCGCACGCGGTCCTGAGGCATCCGATCGGCGCGACATGGGTCCTCGAGCAGCAAAAGGAGGGGCGCAAGCACAACCGCGGCCTCTGGCTGGTCTCCAATTCCGTCGAGGACTTCGCCAGCGTGCCGCGGCTCGACGACTTGCTCAAAGCCTCGCAGCTCCGCATGTATGCCCACGATCCCGGCGCTCTCGACCCGGCGACGTCCGCGTTTTACGCGCAGCTGGGGCTACCGCGCCAGGGAATCGAGATGCTGCCCACGATCGGGGAGCGCGCAATCGTTCTGCACGCGCCCGAGGCGGACACCCTCTGCGAAGTCGATCTGCGGCTCGACGAGGATGTCCTGGCCGTGCTTGGCTCGAGTCGAACGAACGCGCTCGTGGATCGATTCCGCGAGCTCTATCCGGTCGAGCGCTACGGACCGCAGCGGTGGAAGGTCGAGATGCTGCGCGCGAACCCGTCACAGCTCGTGCGCGCAGCTGCGGCGCGATTCGAAACGATTCTGCACAAGAAGGAGAGATGACTATGCGTCTACGCAGAGCCTACGCGATCGCAGGCCTGGCGGGTCTCACTCTAAGCCTGGCGGTGCCCGCGTCGGCGGACCTTCTGACTATCCCAAGCATGATTCCAGACATCTGCGTCTTCGGCCACTGCATCCAATTCACGCAGTCGACGGCTCTGGCGTCAGTTCAGCAGGTGATCGGGCAGATCCAGCAGCTCAAGAACGAGGCGCAGAACCTCGCGACCTTGCCTCGCTCGTATCAGGATGCCGAGGGCGACCTCAACGCGATCCTCGGCACCGGAAAGAGCATCGCGAAAGAGATCGCGGCAACCACGGCAGCCCAAGGTATCTCTGACCAGGCGGAGCAGGATGCCGCTGAAGCCGCGCGCCTTAACGGACTCGCGAACGTCGCCAACGGCGAGCAGCAGGAAGCGATTGCGACCAATAGCTACCTCTCGCAACTGAATGAGACTGCGCAAAAGCAGCTGCTCCTTTCAAGCGCGCAGCAGACGCAGGCCGCCACAACCATGAACGACCTCGTTCAAGCCGCTCACTCTCTTTCGCTGCCCTACGATGGGCCGGAGCCGTAAACCATGACGAATACGTGGCGCACTATCCTCTGGGCCACAGCCACCGTGACCGCGTGCATTGGAACTGCAGCCACCGTGCACAACGCCGACGAGGCTCGCATGGCCGCCCTAACGGCGAAAGTGTCTGTGCTCACCTCTCAGTGTGACGCGATTCGGCAAAGGCAAGCCCAGGACGCGGCGACGATGCGGCATCTCGTCGAAGCCGCGCACTCTCTCTCGCAGCCGTATCGCGGACCAGAGCCGTAAGGCATCGCATGCTGCTCGCGCAAACCACGACCATTCCGACTCCGCCCTTCGGCGGCTGGCTGAACGGATTCGTCGACCAGGTGACCGCCGATGTCAACCCGTGGCTTGCGAACGCCCAAATCATCATGCACGGTCTCTTCGCCGTGTTCCTCATCCTGGTAGTCGTCTTCGCCCTCGCGCGTCGCGCCGTGCAGGATCAGTCAATTGCCGGCTGGGGGCACGCGCTGCCCTTGATCCTGATGGACCTACTCCCGCCGTTTCTTATAGTCTACGCGGCGCCGACGTTCGTCCTAAACACGCTCTCCGTCGGCCTTGGCCTCGGCTCGTCCATTACCGGTTACGACATGACCGGGCCGTCGGCGATGGCAGGAGCATTCGAACAATGCATGCGGAGCATGTTGGCTGCGCCGTTCTCGCAGCTCGTCGGGACGATGACGCAGCCGCCGAGCTTCTCATGGCAATATCTCTCAGACCTAACGGCAGTACCCGCTATGGCGCAAGCCGGCCTGGCTGAAGAGATTGCCGCCTTTTTCCTCTGCGTGCTTTTCGTCTTACCGACCGCATGTGTGTGCACGCTGACGTTGGTTTTCGTGGAAGTCGACGCGCTCGTGGTTACGCCGTTTGCGCTAGTCTTGGTTGCCTTCTGCCTCGGCGGCGTCGGTGGGAGTCTCTGGGAGGGGGCGCTGCACACCTGGCTGCGCCGGGTCTTCCGCTTGGCGGTCGCGTTAGGCATTGCCGTCATAGCGGTGATCGCTATCGGACATGTCAACGATGGCCTCGCGGCGCTCAACCCGCTCGACTACAAGACGACGCTCTACGGATGGCTCGTCGACGTGCTGGAAATCGTCGTCGTCGGCGGCCTCACGGCTGCTATCCCCTTTGCGCTGGACGCCGGCATTTCGGGTGCGTTCGCCTTTGGCGCTGGTGTCCCCAGGGTCAATATCTTCCGCGACGTCTACGGGGCGACGGCAAGGGTGCTCATGCGAAGGGTCGCGAGATGATGCGGTTCCTGGTCGAGTTTGTTCTGACGGTCCTCGAGGTGCGCGACGAGCGCAAGCGGCGTGAGGGGGCTAAGCGGCATCCAATGGACGATCCCGCCGTTCCCCGCGCGCCGGCCGACCCTCTGAGCCTGCCGACACGAGGCGATATTTTTGGCCGACGCATAGAGCCATAAGAGAGGGACCTCATGAGCGCTCCCGCAGATCGTTTCACCGCTGAAGGTTACCTTGACGCGCAACAGGTGCCCTCGTCGAGGGAGACGATCGCTGCCGGCGGCCCACGATTCATAAGGTACCGGCGTACGATCCCGTTCGTTTTGACGCGTGGTGCGGTTACGATCCGAGCGCTGACGAGTACTTCGGTCGCGTTTGGGACGATCGCGGTTGGGTGTTTCGCGAGCAAACGACTGACCTGCAGGCGCTCCTGCGCGGCCTCCGGCAGTATGCGCACATCCCGCCGGCGGCCGTGGAGGTTTTGCGCGCTGAGCGCGTGTGCCGCGACAACCTCCCGCTTTCCGGAAAAGAGGTTGATTGGACCGACCACGCCCGGCTGCGAGTCGGCCACGTGCTCGACGGGATCTCGCTCGATCGGCTCCCCGAGCTTGACCGGGAAGCCCTCGAGCGTCACATCACAGCCCTGCGAGCCATAGAGGGACACGGAATGCGGATCATCGGCACCTTCGACCATGACGCGCGGATGCGCACGTTAGGGGACGACGGCCGGGAATACGTGGTCGAGGCGAAGCGGTTCCCGCTGCTTGCGCAGTTCAATACCGATGGTCGGCTCGTCGACGCGGCGATCGTCTTCGACGTTGCCGGCGATGGAAAGACGCGCTACCTGGCACAGTACATCGACGCCGCGCACATTCAGACGCTCTCGCAAGCCGGGAAGCTGCATCTCGAGCCCGGCTTCGAGCTCTCGCCGGCGACGCTCGGCCGGACGCAGGACCTTACGCCGGAACCGGACGACGAGCTCTCGCAACGGCGCGCGCAAAGCCAAGGGCTGCGCCGGTGAAGAAAGGGTTCGAGCTCTACCAGCTCCCTCGCACCGTCGGTGATGGCCGCCTACATCCATTCGCGATCCTCGCAGTTGTGCTCGCGATCGTCGGCACGAACTTAGTCGCGACCGAAGTGGTCGCGATCGCGCTGCGTTACAATCCGACGCTTGGCCATGCGGTCTTCAGTGCCGGCCCGCTGCGCGTCTATGCCCCGTGGGCGTGGCTCGTGTGGGGATGGATGTTCCTTGACCCGCTCAGCGGCTACGACTACGCGCATCACGCCGGCCGTTGGCCGGACGTCGTCTACGCCGTGTATTGGCGCCTGCCCAACGTTTTCGGCGCGGGTGCGATCGCAACGATCGTCGCGCCGATCGCAGCGCAGCTCATTTTTGGGCGCCGGCGCCAGGATGTCGGCGAGCTCGTCGACTCGGCGCACTTCGCCGACACGGCCGAGTTGCGTGAAGCTGGCCTGCTCACGGCCGCCGCCGGGCCGATCATTGGCGCGTGGCCGTTGGGACCATTCGGGCTCTGGCGCAAGCCGATCCGCTATGCTGAGGCGCTCGGCATAAACTACATCGGGCCGAGCGGTGACGGCAAGAGCAGCTTCCTTCTCATCTCCAACCTGCTCGTACCGTTGCGCGACAGGCGCGCTCGCGCCTGGGATAGTCGCCGCCGGCGAGCCGAGACGTGGGGCGAGGAGCCGAGTTGGGTCATCTTCGATCCGACCGGCGAACTGTTCGAGAAGACCTCACGCTATCAGCGGGATATTCTCGGTAAGCAGGTTTTCAGGCTCGATCCGCTTTCGAGCGGCGACGGTCTTGCGAAGTGGAACCCCTGTTGGTCCATCGCGCTCGGCACCGACCGCGAGCAGCAGGGATGCCGCCGTGTGCTCACCGACATCATCGACCCGCAGGGACGCGGGCTCGTCACGTATTGGGACCGCGAGTCCTGCGCCTTTGGCGACGCGCTGATCGCGTTCATCGGCTACCAGAGCCTTTACATGAATGACCCCACGCTCTTTTCGCTGCCGGGACTGACCGATTACATCTCGCAGTTCGACACGATCGAGGACCTTTGTGACGACGTCATGGGGACGTACCACGACCCGCACGGTGTCTTCGGATGGACGACAGCCGACGGAAAGCCGACGAAGTACCGGTCGTGGATTGTCGACGCGACCCGCATTATGCGCAACAAGGGCGACTCGCCCGAGGAGCGGCGAGGCGTCTTTTCGAGCCTCATCCAGCACCTTTCGCTGTACCGCGATCCCGTGCTGCGGCGCAATGTTTGCGAGAGCTCTTTTAGCTTCGCGGCGCTTGCGAACAGTGCGCGCGCCGGCGTCGTCTACATCGCCGCGCATCCGATGGACATCCCAATCTTGCAGCCGTACCTGCGCACCGTCACCCGAGCCGCGCTGCGCGAACTCATCGGCAAGACGAGGACCGACGGCGACGGCCGCACCGTGCGCGACAACGTGCGCGCCACGATCCTCGCGCTCGACGAGGCCGCCGTCCTCGGAAGGCTCGACGAACTCGAGCTCGTCGGTGGGTACCTCCGCAAGTTTGGCGTGATTTTGTGGCTCTTTTGGCAGGCCACGAATCAGCTTACACGCCTGTACCCGGAGGAGTCGTTCAGCGAAAATCTAGGCGTCCACATCTGGGGTCGGCCCCAGACGCCGAAGGCGGCCGAGCCGATAAGCGAATCGCTGGGGCAGTTCTCGACGCTGCTCACTCGCACGACGTCCTCCGGAAGCCGATGGAGCGCGACACCGCTCGATCACGTCTCTGCGAACGCCGATGTTACGACGCGCCAACTCCTCACGGTCAACGAAGTGTTGCGTCTGCCCCCGTCCCAGATTCTGATTCGCTGCGCCGGCTTGCTCATCCGAGCGCACAAGTACTTCTTCTTCCGGCAGCCGCAGCTTCGCCGGCGCGCCAAGATGGGCGCCGTCGAGCGCTCGGACGTCGCGACGACCGAGCCGCTCTTTCACACGGTCTTGCGTTCCGAGCTCGGCGAGGCGCGCTTCAAGCGTCTGCTGCAAAGGCCGGCTGCACCCGACCTGCGGCCGCCGCCGCGGCCGCCGAAGCCGTCACCCACGCCGGAGCAGGCCGCGCAACTCGCTGCCGCCGCCGCAATCCGGGCTGTAACTGCGGCCGCCAAGGTCGTTGCCTCAGCGCAGCAGCCGACGAACGGCTCCGCGGCGCCTCCGCCGGCGGTTGCAGACGGAGTCGACGCGGTCGACGCGTTCCGGCAGCTCCAGGAGCGTCGCAGTGTGGGAAACTAGCGTCCGCCTCGAGCGCGAGCGGAGCCGGGAACTGGCGCACGGTGCGTTGCTCGATCGGCTCCTCGGGCCG